>CAWJOU010000006.1:0-9521 GCA_963844575.1 uncultured Actinomycetota bacterium | reverse complement strand
GACGACGATGCCCGGGGACCCCGGGCCGTTCGCGTCCCTCGATAGCTGACACAACCTCCCCGTACCTTTGCCGGGGTGGACGCCGATCAGCAGCTCCCCTCGCTCGTCATCGTGCTCACGCAGGTTGCCACGGAACGAGAAACGATGAACGCGCACGCCGAGAGCCTCGACGGCAAGGCTGGCGTCGTCCTGGGATTCGCTGGCGTGCTCGTCGGGCTCGGCGCTACGAGCCAAATCGTCGTTTCGAGCGGAATCATCTTCCAGATCGGGCTCGCCGTCGCCGTCGTCGCCGCCATCCTCGCGGCGTGGGCGTTCCTCCCTCGTCGCTACCCGGTGCTAGAGGTAGAGCGACTCCGGCAGGCCAACCTCACCGCGTCCGAGGCCGAGACGCGCCTCGAGCTGCTCGACACCCAGATCGTGATGGTGAAGGAGGCGGCAACGCTGGTGAGGCAGAAGGGTTGGCGAGTCCGGGCCGCCGTCGACGGTCTCGCCATCGCGGCCGCCCTGGTCGTCGCCGGTATAGTCGTCGGGGTGGGAGGTCGGTTGCATGCCTGACGAAAAGGCGCCCCAGGACGCCGCTCCGCGACCGACGAAAAGTCGGCCTGAGCCGCCTCCTTTCCGGCCGAACAAGGATCTCATCGGCTACATCGAGCAGGGGCAAAAGCCGCCCATTCGGCCCGCCCTACCATCCGACTCGCGATAGCCACGGCTGCAAGTCACACGGCATCGAGAAGGAGCTCCGCTTCCCCATCGACGGCATGGCCGACTACTTCTTCCGAACACTCCCCGTACCGACCTGATCGGCGCCGGCCAGCCCTGACCCGGCAGGCCGCGTGCACCGTCACTCCGAGCTGGCGGTCGGACGGTCAGCCCCTCGAGCCGTAGAAGCCGGCGTCGCCGAAGGCGAACACCCCGCCGTTGGTGCCGAGCACCCAGTAGCCGCCACCGTCGGGGGTGGAAGCGATGTCGACGGCGTCGTCGATCCGCAGGTCGAGTCCCGGTACCGAACCGTAGAACTGGGCGTTGCCGGCCGAGAACACCCCGCCGTCCTGACCGATGAACCAGTAGCCGCTGCGGTCGGGGGTCGTCGTCATGCTCGGCACCGGCACGACGTTTGCCGGACGGTTCCCGAAGCGCTGCGCATCGCCGAACGGGACCATCTGCGACGGCAGGACGGCCTGCCAGTAGCCGCCACCATCCAAAGTCGGCGAGATGCCGACCACCTGGCCCGCCGCAGCCGGCCGTGTTGTATTGATCCCATAAAAGTGGGCGTCGCCGTAGGCAAAGACGCCACCGTCCGTGCCGACCAACCAGTAGCCATCCCCATCGGGGGTGGGCGCGATCCCCACCACTGGTGCGTCGAGCGGCAGGCTGGCCGCCGATCCGTAGAAGTGGGCGTCGCCGAAAGCGAAGACGCCACCGTCCTCGCCGACGAGCCAGTAGCCGCGGCCGTCCGGGGTGGCCGCCATGCTGACGATGTCGTCTACTGCGACCCCGAGAGCCGGCAGTGACCCTTCGAACGGGGCGTCACCGTAGGCAAACACCCCACCGTCCTGACCGGCGAGCCAGTACCCGCCGCCGTCGGGGGTGGGCACAAGGGCCACCGATGGTGGGGTCCAGCCAGCGGTCGGCAGTCGAACCGCAGCGATGGTCGGTCCTGTTCCTGTATGCATGATCACCTCCGTGCTGCTCTGGGGGGCAAACTCCCCTGACGGCACCCACCCGCCGGCGAACGCGAACGTCCCCAACGTGGCGCCCGTATCGACATCGAGGACTTTGCCGGCGTCGGGGCTGAGACCGTCTATCGGTTTGGTCGGCTGGAGGAAATAGACCAACGATGTCGCCGTGTCGAGGTAGCGCCCGTTGGCCACCCACAACGTGGCTCCCGTGGCCCGGTCAATGCCTGCTGCCACCAAGCCGGTGCCGACGATCAGCACTGTTGTGGTGATGTTCAGCACTCCCGTGACCGTCCAGCCTTCGGGGAGCGGCGCCGTCCATTCGACCGTTCCACTGGTGGCGTCAAGGGCGTCGATAGTCGCCCGACCGTTTTGGTTGCAGCTCATGTAGAGGGTCTGGCGAGGGGATGTGAGGACGGAGGACGGCGAGAGGTGGCAGTTTGGTGCCGTCGACCACAGGGTCACTCCAGTGGTGGCGTCGACGGCGCGGTCGTTCCCAGGGGCCGTGTTGCCACTCTGCCCAGGGGGGACGAGAACCACACCGTCGGTCGCCAACGGTGCCGACGCCAGTGACGGTGTCGACACCAGCCACTGTGTGTCCGGGGCCTTCTGGTGCCAGAGCAGCATGCCCGAGTTGGCGTTCAGGGCGTAGACCCCTCCGAGCCTGAACCCTGCATCGTTCCCGATGATCTCGACGAAGTCTCCGGTCAGGACCACCACCCCGTCGCTGGCGCTCATCTGAGCCGCCGACCATGTCGTTGTCGATCGCTCCCAGCGCGTCCGGCCTGTGGCGACGTTGACGGCAACCACCGTGGCCCCGCTGTGTGTGGTGGCCCCGTTCGGACAGGCGACGAAGGCCATGCCTCCGGCGACTGCTCCCGCACACGGCCCGCTGCCACTCCCCGGCAGCTGGTCCTGCCAGGCCACCGAACCGCTCGTCCGTGTGACGCCCGAGAGCGTCGTGCCGTTCAGCGCCACCAACGGACCCGAGTCGTCGTTGTCGGTGGGGAGCGGCTGCCCGACATCGGCGGTCCACAGCACCTGCGCCTGGCCGGCAGTCGGCGTTCCGCCCACAGCACCGGCAACCGCCAACGGGACGATGCTCGCGACCGCCGGCGCCGTCAACGACACAACGACGACACCGAGGGCCGCCCGCACCCATCGTTTCCGGTGTTCCGATCGCCACAATGCCGGCCATGATCGAGTCGTACTCGGTCCCGTCACGGCGCCCCCCTTATTCTCACTGGCCAATAGAATACCGCCGCCGGATTCGCAGGAATCAGAAGTGCACTCATCTGCGGCTGGTGAGGTCTGGCGACGGTTCGTCGCGATAGAGGCCGTTATCCGCGAGCCGCACTCCCAGATCGAACAAATCCGTATTTATGGCGCTGCAGGTCGAAAGAATTCGTAGATAAACCGGGCCGGGGTGCCCACGGCAGGAATGGTGCGCGAGTAGCGCTTGCGGTGCCTACTGGTCAGGCCAGACGGTATGAGAGCAGATGACGGTGCTCGTCTACCGGGCCGGGCAGAGGACGGACGCGGACGATGTCGCCGTCGATCTCGACCACTTGAGCGACGGCTCTCACGGTGCCTTCCCCGACTACCAACCAGGCACCCTCACGGACAAGAGTCGGGTCCCGAGCTTCATCGAGGAACGTCCACGGGAGGCCGGAGTCGTCTTCGCTGTTGAGATCGACTACGAGGTCGAGGATTGGGATGGATGCGTTGCTCATGGACGGACGTCTCCCGGCCCACGGTGGTGCCTATTGACGGGGATTTTATGTTCGCCTGATTCTCGGAAGGTTATCGGCGCTCACGAACCGGACGCTACCGAGAGGTAGTGACGACCGATGTCGACCGTGGAAGCCAAGGTCGGTCGCCGGGGCTGCCGAACGGAGCGGTCGGTACGATGGCGACGTGGCAGCTCGCAGGGAGGTCGCGACGCCGGCCCGGCCGAGCACCGAGATCGTCCCGCTCCGCCTGCCCGTCGACGACCGAGCGACCGTCCCGCCGCCCGCCGACGAGAGCCGCCGCTCCGACGTCGACGAATGGGGCCGGTCCGAACGCGTCCGCGCCGTCGTCCGACAGCTCTACGACCCCGTCTACGCCAACTGGTTCCGCGCCGACTGGCACGGCTTGGAGAAGATCCCGACTGACGGCGGCGCGCTGCTGATCGCCAACCACGCCGGCGCCATCCCGTCCGATGCGCCGGTGATCATGCACGGCATCGAGAAGGAGCTCGGCCGCCCCGTCTACGGCATGGCCGACTACTTCTTCCGGACGCTCCCCGTCCTCGGCACGCTCTGGAGCCGGGCGGGTGGCGTGCCCGCCCGCCCCGACAACGCCTACCGGCTCCTCCGCGAGCAGCAGCAGCTCGTCCTCGTCTTCCCCGAGGGGACGAAGGCGACCGCGAAGTCGTACACCGACCGCTACCAGCTCCGGCGGTTCGGCCGCGGCGGCTTCGTCGAGATCGCCATGCGCGCCGGCGTCCCCGTCGTCCCGATCGCGGTCGTCGGCGCCGAGGAGGCGATGCCGACGCTCTTCCGGCTGCCCGCGGTCGCCAAGGCCCTCCGGCTGCCGTACTTCCCCGTCACCGCCAACCTCCTCCTCCTCGGCCCGGTCGGCATCGCCGTGCCGTTCCCGGCCAAGATCACCCTGCGCGTCCTCGACCCGATCACCTTCGACGTCCCGCCCGACCAGGACCGCTACTCGAAGAGCCGCGTCATGGACGAGGCCGAGACGATCCGGGCCCGGCTGCAAGAAACCCTCTACGACATGCTGCGCGACCGCCGCAGCGTCTGGTTCGGCTAGCCGCCGTGGGCCGCCGCGTCCTCGTCACCGGGGCCGACACCTTCTGGGGCGGCCGCGTCGTCCAGGCCCTCGAGGCCGACCACAACACCGACATCGTGCTCGGCCTCGGCACCCGGAGCCCGTCCGTCCCGTTCGAGCGGGCCGAGTACGTCCGCTCCGACCAGACGTACTCGATCCTCAACCGCCTCGTCCGCGCTACCCAGGTCGACACGATCGTCCACACCTTCCTCGTCGTCGACTCCACCCAGGTCCCCTCCCGCGCCCTGCACGAGATCAACGCCATCGGGACGATGAACCTCCTCGCCGCGGCCGGCGCTGCCGGGTCGCCCGTCCGGCACGTCGTCGTCAAGTCGTCGACGCTCGTCTACGGCTCCTCCGAGAAGGACCCGAACACGTTCGACGAGGACACCCCGCGGTCGACGCCCGCGAGGACCGGCGTCGAGCGGTCCCTCGTCGAGGCCGAGGCGCTCGTCCACGACTTCGCCGACGACAACCCCGACGTCGTCGTCACCCTCCTCCGCTTCGCCAACGTGCTCGGCACCGACATCGTCACCCCGATCAGCAAGAACCTGTCCCGGCCGCTCTGCCCGTCGATCTTCGGCTTCGACCCGCTCGTCCAGTTCGTCGAGGAGGACGACGTCGTCCGCGCCGTCGACTTCGTCACCCGCAACCGGCTTCCCGGCGTCTTCAACGTCGCCGGCCGCGGTCGACTGCCCTGGAGCGAGGTCGCGTCGATCTGCGGGACGCGGCTCCTCCCCCTGCCGCCCGTCCACCCTGCCCTCGCCCTCGCTCCGCTCGTCCGCCTCCGCGTCTTCGACCTCCCGCCCGAGCTCGAAGCCCTACTGCGCTACGGCCGCGGCGTCGACACGCGCCGCCTGACCGATGCCGGCTTCGACTACCGCTACACCAGCGCCGGCGCCGTCGAGAGCTTCGTCCGCAGCCTCCGGCTACGGCGGAGCACCGGCCGCCGTCCCGCGTCGTACACCTACGAGCACGACGTCGAGCAGTTCTTCCGGCACTCGCCGTCGGTCGTGGAGCCCGGGGACGGCTGACGGAGACCCGCCACCTGACGCCGGTGCTCAGTTACCGAGCACCGATCCGATAGGCGACCGACAGGGCGCCGGAGACCGATCGGACTGCACACTTCCAAGCCGGACAACGACGATCTCCCGCGGCGGGCGGCCCTCCTCGGGACGGACATACACTGCGGACATGGAGGAGCCGACGGAGATCGAGTTCGTCTTCGAGCCGCAGGAAGCGGGCGGGTACAGCGTCTACGCCCCCGACCTACCCGGGCTGCATACCCAGGGCGAGGACCTCGAAGAAGCGGCAGCGAACGCAAGGGAAGCCCTGGCGCTCTACGTCGAGGAGCTTCGGGAGGAAGGTCGCTCGGTCGGGGCGGGGGTCGTGCGGCGGAGGCTGCCGATTCCCGCGTGAGCGACCGCCTGCCCGTCCTGTCCGGTGCACAGCTGATCAAGGCCCTCGAACGAGACGGCTGGCGTGCCACCCGACAGCGGGGAAGCCACGTCCTCTTGAAGAACCCCGAACGGTCGACCACCCTCGTCGTTCCGTTGCATCGAGAGCTCAAACGGGGGACCCTCGCGGGGATTCTTCGGGATGCCCGGTATGGATCGGGAGAGCTTGGCGAATCTTCTTTGACCGCCGAGCGCCGGCGCCGTCGAGAGCTCCGTCCGCGGCCTCCGGCTACGACGCAGCACCGGCCGCCGTCCCGCGTCGTACACCTACGAGCACGACGTCTAGCAGTTCTTCCGGCACTCGCCGTCCGTCGTGCAGACCGGGGAGAACTGATCAGCCAGCGATTCGGCGCACCCGAGCGGCCACCAGCGTCGCGATCGCGTCGGCCACGTCGGGGTCACCTCCTCGCCGAACGCAGGTCTCGGTCGCCGGACCCAGCGCCTCGACGACCGCCGAGAGGACACCGCGGACCCGCCGTTCGGCCACCGTGGCCGGCAGTGTCCACGTCGCCGCTTCGGCGACGAGATCGGCGGCCTTGACGGCGTCGAGCTCCCATTTCCCGTTGACCCTCTGCGCCGCCTCGGTATCGAGTGCCGGGTACAGCTTCGTGCAGATGAGGTCGTAGAGGGGGGTCAGCTCGATCCGACCGGTCGGGGGCAAGAGCACCGAGTAGTTACGGGCATGGCTGTCCGCGTTGCCAATGGCGACGTTGAACGTGACGGCCTCGAGGAACGACAGCACGTGCACCCGGCCCATGTGTCGGGCAAGGACATCGGCCATGACACGGAGCGACGGCCCGGGGGTGACGGTGATCGCACGGGCCTCGGCGAAACCACCGGCGGGAACGACGCGCCGGACGTGTGGCGCCTCGTACTTGAGCCACGGGTCGAGGCCCATGGCGCTCAGGAGGTCTTCCTGGTGCAGCCGTTCGAGGTGGCCGCCAGGCCGTGCCCGATCGAAGCGCTCCACGACCAGCGTGGGAATGCCGTCGAACGGCACGAGCTCCGCCGCGGCCGCGTCGAGGCCAGCCGCTCGCGCCAAGGTCAGACAGAAGAGCTCGTTGGTGGCCAGGCCGGTGAGGTCCACCTCGGTACGGGCACCTGGTTCCGGCTTGAGGACGACCGACGACGGGGCACCGTCGATCGGGAGGAAGTAGTCGTCGCCGACCCGATGGAGCACGACCTTGGCCTGAAGCCCGGCGAGCGACAGGCGGACACCTCGCTCCGGGTCCAGCGCCAGGCCGTGCTCGGGGGCACGGCGGACAAGGGAGGCGAGGTCGTCGGTCGAAAGAAGCGAGTAGCTGCCCCGGTCCGCGTCTTCGGGTTTGGCGACGATGCGCGCCGCGCCGGCGACGTCAGCGCCGAGAACGGCCAGCAGGCCGAAACGGTCGTCCTCGGGGATGCCGTACGCCTGCACCGCCCACGCCAACGCCCGGCCCTCGGGCAGGAGTGACCGCACCCAACGGCTGGCCACGCCGGCCCCCGGATACGTCTCGGCTCGTACCGGCAGCGAGAGCGAGAGCTGCGCGCCGATCGGTTCGGCGACGGCGGCGTCCGTATAGCGCAGGGCGGTGTAGCCGGGGCCGGCATCGACGACGTCGGCGACGTGACGGCCGTAGAGCGTGACCACCAGCGGTGGCCGGGCGGCCGTCACGGTGCCCCGTCGACGCTTGCCGTCGCGTTGGCCGCTCCCGCGACGGTGTCGGCTACTCCCCCGGCGCCGTCGACGAACACCTCGGCCGTGGCCAGCCGCTCGGACCGAGGGACGATCTCGACCTCCATCCCGAGTACGTCGAGGACGTCGAAGAGCCGGCGGCCCTGGGTCGTGAAGAGCCCCTTCTCCAACCGGGCGATCGCGAACCGGTCGACGCCCGCGAACGCACCGAGCTCCGCTTGCGTCAAATGAGCCCGGACGCGGGCGTCCCGGATAGTCGCGCCGACGTTTTGGGCTGTCTCCGACATGGCGACTCCATGTGTCGATTTCTCAACATCATAGCCCTCCATCGATCCATCTGAGAAAAATGTTGTTAAATCAACACATCAATCAGCTTACAGTACCCCCGGAGGGGAGATGTGATGATTCCACCACATCTCCACCCAGATCCCCACCAGGCGCTCACGAGGCCAACGTGCTCGGCACCGACATCGTCACCCCGATCAGCAAGAACCTGTCCCGGCCGCTCTGCCCGTCGATCTTCGGCTTCGACCCGCTCGTACAGTTCGTCGAGGAGGACGACGTCGTCCGCGCCGTCGACTTCGTCACCCGCAACCGGCTTCCCGGCGTCTTCAACGTCGCCGGCCGCGGTCGACTGCCCTGGAGCGAGGTCGCGTCGATCTGCGGGACGCGGCTCCTCCCCCTGCCGCCCGTCCACCCTGCCCTCGCCCTCGCTCCGCTCGTCCGCCTCCGCGTCTTCGACCTCCCGCCCGAGCTCGAAGCCCTACTGCGCTACGGCCGCGGCGTCGACACGCGCCGCCTGACCGATGCCGGCTTCGACTACCGCTACACCAGCGCCGGCGCCGTCGAGAGCTTCGTCCGCAGCCTCCGGCTACGGCGGAGCACCGGCCGCCGTCCCGCGTCGTACACCTACGAGCACGACGTCGAGCAGTTCTTCCGGCACTCGCCGTCGGTCGTGGAGCCCGGGGACGGCTGACCACCTCTCGGCGCCGTCGCTGGCTAGGACTACGCTTCACCACATGTTGGACGGTCGACGGTTCGTCACTTTCTGATGGCCAGGACCAGGGAACGTTCCGTTTACCGCGACGGCCGATGGAACGGGAAGACGCTCCGCGAGTGGGTCCCCTCCGCAGTGGAGGACGTCGTGCGCGCCTTCGATCCCGCTCAAGTGATCATCTTCGGTTCCGTGGCCCTCGGTTCGGAGTCCCCGGACAGCGACCTCGACCTCCTCGTCGTCTTCGATCATGTGGACAGGTCCGAGATCGTCGACCTCATGGGCAAGATCCGCCGGGCCATCGCGGCTCCGGTGCCCTGCGACGTGATCGTCACCGACGTCGACGAGCTTCAACGACAGGCGAACATCAACGGCTCGCTTCTCTACCTTCCAGCTCACGAGGGCAAGGTGGTCTACGACCGAGCCTCCGCCTGAGGTGAACACCGAGGCAAGACGCTGGCTCCGCGAGGCTGACGAAGAGCTGGCGGTTGCCCGAGCCCTCAGGGAACGTGCGGACCTCCACGCGAGCGGCCTGCTTGCACGCACATCTCTCGGCGGAAAAGGCAACCAAGGCCGCGCTCATCGAGCGAGCGGTCACCCTGCGACGTTCCCACGACCTCTTCGAGATCGTCGGTCTCTTGCCGGACGATGACGCGGCACTCATCGACGAGGGCGATCTCGAACTGCTCAACCCCTGGGCGATAGAAGGTCGCTACCCAGCCGACCTGGGCGACGTCACCGCCGGTCGCGTCGACTCGGTAGTGGCTGCCGCGGGGCGAGTGCTCACTTCCATCACGTCGCAGCTCACCTGATCGGTTGCCGAAGGCACCGACGGACCTGACTCCGATCTCCCTCCTCCGTCGCCGCGTCTTCCACCTCCCGCCCGAGTT
>CAWJOU010000005.1:0-3668645 GCA_963844575.1 uncultured Actinomycetota bacterium | reverse complement strand
CGGGGGGATCTGGATGTCGGGGGTGTCAGCGGTGGGGGGCACGTATGGAATCATGGCACTCGTGTCCACGAGCACTGCAAACTCCGAGATCGAGAGCCCCGGGACCACCAAGTCCAGGATCTCCGCCCGGGCCGCCGCGGTATCGCCGTCGGCCACGCTGACGGTCGACGCCAAGGCGAAGGCGCTCCGGGCGGCCGGCGAGCACGTCATCGGCTTCGGCGCCGGCGAACCGGATTTCCCGACGCCCGACGACATCGTCGAGGCTGCGGTCGCGGCCTGCCGGGACCCGAAGAACCACCGCTACACGCCGACCGGCGGCCTGCCGGAGCTGCGCGAGGCGGTCGCCGCGAAGACGAAGCGGGACTCCGGCTACGACGTGGCCGCGGCGCAGGTGCTGATCACGAACGGCGGCAAGCAGGCGGTGGCGAACGCGTTCGCGGTGCTCTGCGACCCCGGCGACGAGGTGCTCGTGCTGGCGCCGTACTGGACGACGTACCCCGAGTCGATCGCCTTGGCCGGTGGCGTGCCGGTCGTCGTGCCGGCCGACGAGACGACCGGGTTCCGGGCGACGGTGGCGCAGCTCGACGCGGCGGTGACGTCGCGGACGAAGGCGCTGCTGTTCGTCTCGCCGTGCAACCCGACCGGCGCGGTCTACCCGCGTGACGAGGTCGAGGCGATCGGTCGCTGGGCGGTCGAGCGCGGCCTCTGGGTCGTGACGGACGAGATCTACGAGCACCTCGTCTACGGCGGGGCCGAGCAGCACTCGATGCCGGTGCTCGTGCCCGAGCTGGCCGACCGCTGCATCGTCGTCAACGGCGTGGCGAAGACGTACGCGATGACCGGTTGGCGGGTCGGCTGGATGATCGGGCCGGTCGACGCGGTGACCGCGGCGAACAACATCCAGTCGCACGAGACGTCGAACGTCGCCAACGTCTCGCAGCGGGCCGCGCTGGCCGCCGTCTCCGGCGACCTCACCGCGGTGGCGATGATGCGCGACGCGTTCGACCGGCGCCGGCGGACGATCCACCGGCTGCTGAACGAGATCGACGGCGTGACCTGTATCGAGCCACAGGGCGCGTTCTACGCGTTCCCGTCCGTCAAGGGCCTGCTCGGGCGGGAGATGCGGGGGAGCCGGTCGCAGAGCAGCGAGGAGCTGGCCGAGCGGTGCATCGTCGAGGCCAAGGTGGCGGTCGTACCGGGTGAGGCGTTCGGCGCGCCGGGCTACTTCCGGATGTCGTACGCCCTCGGCGACGACGACCTCGTCGAGGGGGTTTCCCGGCTGGCCAGCTTCTTCGCCGAGGGCTGACCAGTCTCTTTGCCGAGGGGCGGTCAGCCTTTCGCCGGGGGCGGGCCGGACCTGCTAGGCAGTGATCGGCGGAGCAGTACCGGGGGCGGGACAGCGACAGCACGAGCGAGGAGAGCCCCAGTGGCACGGGTACTGGTAACGGAGAAGATCGCCCAGCGAGGGCTCGACCTGTTGGCCCACGCCGGCCACGAGGTCGACGTGCGGGAAGGGTTGAGCCCCGACGAGTTGCTGGAGGTCGTGCCGGGGGCCCACGCCCTCATCATCCGGTCGTCCACCCAGGTGAACGCGGCCGTGCTCGAGGCGGGGGCCGATCTCATGGTCGTCGGGCGGGCCGGTGTCGGGCTCGACAACGTCGAGGTACCGGTGGCGACCGAGCGCGGCGTCATGGTCGTCAACGCGCCGACGTCGAACATCCTGTCCGTCGCGGAGCAGGCCATGGGGCTGCTGCTGGCCCAGGCGCGGAACATCCCCCAGGCGCACGCCGCGCTCGTCGCCGGACGGTGGGAGCGGTCGAAGTGGGAGGGCGTCGAACTGCACGGCAAGGTGCTCGGCATCGTCGGCCTCGGCCGGGCCGGCTCGCTCGTCGCCCAGCGGGCGCTGGCCTTCGGTATGCGGCTGCTGGCGTTCGACCCGTACATCTCGGCCGACCGGGCCCGGGCGATGGGTGTCGAGCTGCGCTCGATCGAGGAGCTCTTCGCGGAGTCCGACTTCGTCAGCATCCACACGCCGAAGACGCCGGAGACGGCCGGCCTGGTCGGGCGGGACCTGCTGGCCAAGGCGAAGCCGGGCATCCGGATCATCAACACCTCCCGCGGCGGCATCGTCGACGAGGAGGCGCTGGCCGAGGCCATCCGCGACGGCATCGTCGGCGGCGCCGGGCTCGACGTCTTCGCCAAGGAGCCGCCGGGCACCTCCCCGCTGTTCGAGCTGCCCGAGGTCGTCGTCACGCCCCACCTCGGCGCGTCGACGGAGGAGGCCCAGGACAAGGCCGGCGTGACGATCGCCGAACAGGTCCTGCTGGCGCTGGCCGGCGACTTCGTGCCGTACGCGGTCAACGTCGCGGCCACCGATGTCTCCGAGGCCGTCCGGCCGTTCATGCCCCTGGCCGAGCAGCTCGGACGGTTCTTCGCCGGCCTGCACGAGGGGCTACCGGACCGCCTCGAGATCGAGTACCGCGGCGACCTGGCCGGCGTGTCGACCGGCATCTTGACCCTCTCGATCTTGAAGGGCCTGTTCGCGTCGACGACCGAGGAGCCGGTGTCGTACGTCAACGCGCCGCAGCTCGCCGAGCAGCGCGGACTGCACGTCCAGGAGACGTCGACCGCGACGTCGCCGAACTACAAGAGCCTCGTCACCGTCCGCTCCGGCACCCACGCGGTCGCCGGCACGCTCACCGGCGCCGGTGCCCGGGTCGAGCCCCGCGTCGTCATGGTCGACGACTACGCGGTCGAGGTCCCGCCGACGCCGCACATGCTCGTCGTGCGCAACGACGACCGGCCGGGGATGATCGGCGTCGTCGGCGTCGTCCTCGGCGACGCCGGCATCTCGATCTCCTCGATGGCGGTCGGGCCGAGCGAGGAGCCGGGTAAGGGTTCCGCGCTGATGGTGCTCGCCACCGGCGAGCCGGCGCCGGACGACGCGTTGGCCCGGCTGCGGGGTGACGCCGGCATCCTCGACCTTCACCGGATCAGCCTCTGAGATGACAGTGGTGCCGGGTGGCCGCGGGTCGGGGCGTGAGCAGCCGCCGGTGCGGGCGTCCGACGCTGACCGCGACGCCGTCGTCGCCCGTCTCGCCGCGGCGTCCGCCGAGGGTCGGCTCACGCTCGAGGAGCTCGGCGACCGCGTCGACGGGGCCTACCGAGCGACCGTCCAGTCGGAGCTGGCCGCCCTCGTCGCGGACCTGCCGGCGCCCGCGCCGTCGCCGTTGCCGGTGACCGGGTCCGGCGGCCGCACCCGCTGGTGGGTCAGCCCGATCGGCGGTTTCCGCCGGCGCGGCCATTACAAGCTGCCTGAGCACCAGGTCGTCCTCACCCTGCTCGGAGGGATGGACGTCGACCTGCGCGGCGCCGAGCTGAGCGGCCCGACCGCGACGATGACCGTCGTCACCGTCCTCGGCGGCGCCGACGTCGTCGTGCCGGCCGGCGTCCAGGTCGACGTGAGCGGCTTCAGCATCCTCGGCGGCCGGGACGTCCGGCTGAGCGAGCGGGCGGTGCCCGGCGCGCCGCTCGTCCACCTGCGGCTGTACAGCATCCTCGGCGGTGCGAAGGTCCGGAGCAAGGCCCGCCGGGACCGCCGGTCGTAGCGCCGTCTTGACATCCTCGCCTTGCTCGAACATGACGACCTCGGCGAAAGCATGAAGTGTTACCAAATATGGTAACGTTTAGTGGTGTCGAAGATTCGCCGGGGCGGCTATGTCTTCCTCGCGTGGATCGGTGACCACAGTCCTCGCCACGTGCACGTGTACCGGGACGGAAAGCTGGTCGTTAAGTGGGACCTCGACAAGTGGCAGCCAATGAAGGGTCAGGCGTCTGGACGGATCGAAGGGTTGCTACGTGAGCTGGTGAGGGAGAAGAAGCTGTGAAGATCCTTGGCGTCATCGCGAACAACCGTAAGCGGGCTTTCGAGGTCCGCCTTCGTAGCCGGACGCTGTTCTTGCCCTACGCCAAGGTCGATCCGAGGCCCTCCGCGAACGATCGGATCACCGAGGTGTTCGTCGACCCGGAGTTGGGACGAGAAGGCTTCACGTACCGGTTGGCCTCCGGTGTTGAGGGCAGCGTGCACGTGGACGCCGTACTTGAGTACAACGAAGATCCTTCCTACATGGCAGAGCTGACCCTTTATCGCCTCACGCAGGAAGCTTGTGAGCGGTTCGAGGCTTCCGGGCTCTCGGTTCGTGAGGTGGCGCGTTGGTTGGGTACGTCGCCTGCGCAGCTCTACCGCCTCCTCGATCCCACGAACTACGCCAAGTCCATGCGGCAGCTGGTCTCCCTGCTCTACGTCCTGGGGTGCGAAGTCGACGTGCGGGTCACCGAGCGACCTCGCGGCCGGCTGGCCAGCTGACGGCACGTTCCGAGGCGCAGTCCTCCTCGACGACGGGAGCCGCCCGGTCGGGCGGTCAGCTGTCGGACGGCTTGCGGGGGACCGCCGGCCAGCGGTCCGGGCTACCGACCGCTCCCGGCCCGTTGCGGGCGAGCAGCAGCTGTCGGGCGGCGGCAGCCACGCCGACGAGGACGGCGAGCAGGAGGAGTCGGCGAAGCACGGCGTCCACCGTACCCCTTGACGGGCCCGGCGCCGTTTGGCACGATTAACCCACTATGTACGGAGTGCCGACCTCGGACCTGCTGCTTACCTGACGGCGAACGCCACACCGCGTTCGCCTGCAACCTCCTGCGCCGGAAGGCCAGGGGGTTTTTTGTTGGCCCATCGCCGATCAGTGCCGGGCCAGTCAGAGAAGCCGCGATCAGAGGAGGAGGAGAGAGCGAAATGAGCGCAGCCCCACACGATCATGGCCAACCGGACGGCGCCCGGTTCGACCTGCCCTGCGACGTCTCCCCGATGCCGTTCCACCTCTACCGTCCGTACCGGCCGCTGGAGCTGCCGGACCGGACGTGGCCGGACCAGCAGCTGACGAAGGCACCGCGATGGGCCAGCGTCGACCTGCGTGACGGCAACCAGGCGCTCGTCGACCCGATGGACCCGGAGCGCAAGCTCGCCCTCTTCCGCACGCTGGTCGAGGTCGGGTTCAAGGAGATCGAGGTCGGGTTCCCTTCCGCGTCGCAGACCGACTACGACTTCCAGCGACAGATCATCGAGGAGCGGTTGATCCCCGATGACGTCGAGATCCAGGTCCTCGTGCAGTGCCGGGACGAGCTGATCGAGCGGACGTTCGAGTCGCTACATGGTGCTGCCCGGGCGATCGTCCACTTCTACAACTCGACGTCGGAGCTGCAGCGCCGGGTCGTCTTCGGCCTCGACCGGGCCGGCATCACCGAGATCGCGGTCGGCGCGGCGCGGCTTTGCCGGAAGTTCGAGGCGACGGTGCCCGGCACCCAGGTCCGCTACGAGTACTCGCCGGAGAGCTTCATGGGCACCGAGCCGGAGTTCGCGGTCGAGATCTGCGAGGCGGTGATGGACGTCATCGAGCCGACGCCGGAGCGGCCGCTCATCGTCAACCTGCCGAACACGGTCGAGATGTACATGCCGAACGTCTACGCGGACGTCCTCGAATGGTTCGGCCGGACGATCCGGAACCGGGACTGCATCGTCCTCAGCGTCCACCCGCACAACGATCGCGGCACCGCGGTGGCCGCGGCCGAGCAGGCCATGCTGGCTGGCGTCGACCGGGTCGAGGGGACGCTGTTCGGCAACGGCGAACGGACCGGCAACGTCGACGTCGTCACCCTGGCCATGAACCTCTTCTCCCAGGGCGTCGATCCGGCGCTCGACTTCAGCGACATCGAGAAGGTCCGCCGGGTGGCCGAGTACGCCACCCGGATGCCGGTCCACCCGCGCCACCCGTATGCCGGGGACCTCGTCTACACCGCCTTCTCCGGCTCCCACCAGGACGCCATCAAGAAGGGGATGGCCGCGCTCGGTGCCGACTACGAGCAGTGGGAGGTGCCGTACCTGCCGATCGACCCGAAGCACGTCGGCCGGACGTACGAGGCGATCATCCAGGTCAACAGCCAGTCTGGCAAGGGCGGCGTGGCGTACGTCATGGACATCGAGCACGGGCTCGACCTGCCGCGCCGGCTGCAGGTCGAGTTCTCCAAGCAGGTCCAGGCGGTCACCGAGGCCAGCGGGACGGTGATCCGGCCGGGCGAGATGTGGGACGTCTTCAGCGAGACGTACCTGTCGGACGACGCCGGCGTCCGGCTGATCGGCAGCGAGGTGACGACCGGCGGCGGTCGGACGACCGTCGTCGCCCAGCTGCTTGTCGACGGCCAGCACCGGACGGTGCGCGGGGAGGGGA
This sequence comes from uncultured Actinomycetota bacterium, assembly GCA_963844575.1. Classification (GTDB taxonomy): domain Bacteria; phylum Actinomycetota; class Acidimicrobiia; order Acidimicrobiales; family RAAP-2; genus DASZUK01. The sequence goes on along the minus strand of CAWJOU010000005.1, from coordinate 3,662,367 downwards.
ACGGGCCGATCGATGCGCTCGTCACCGCCCTCGGCGCGGAGCTCGGGACGGTCTTCGAGGTCAAGGACTACAGCGAGCATGCGCTGACCGCCGGGGCCGGCGCGTCGGCCGTCGCCTACGTCGAGGCGGCCGGTCCGGACGGTTCGACGTGGTGGGGCGTCGGCATGGACTCGAGCATCCTCGACGCGTCGCTCAACGCCGTCGTCAGCGCGGCCAATCGGGCCCGGGAGTGACCGCTGGGTGAGCGTCCGCTGGCGCCGCGGCCCGGGTTCTCGCGTATCGACTTCCGACGGCTCGCCCGGTCGGACTTCGAGGCGTTGTCGGGCTGGCTGTCGGAGCCGGAGGTCCGCCGATGGTGGCGGGAGGACCCCGCCCCCGAGGCGATCGAGACCCGGTACGGTCCGATCGTCGACGGCGGCGACCCGACCGAGATCTTCGTCGTCGAGGTCGACGGCGTCGCGTCCGGGATCATCCAGCGGTACCGGACGACCGACGACGAGGCGTGGGACCGGGCCGTCCGCCAGGCCGTCCCCACTCTCGCCCGGTCGGCGGCTGGCGTCGACTACCTGCTCGGCCGGGCTGACGTCCGTGGCCGGGGAGTCGGCACCGCGATGATCGATGCGTTCAGCGCCACCGTCTTCGACGACCTGGCCGATGTGACGACGATCGCCGTCTCTGTCCAACAGGCCAATCAGGCGTCCTGGCGGGCTCTCGAGCGAGCCGGCTACCACCGGGTCTGGGCCGGCCGGCTCGACACCGCGGACCCGTCGGACGACGGCCCGGCGTACGTGCTCGTGCGGGACCGGGCGCATCCGACGCCATCGGGGGCCGCGGACGGGTTCACCGCTTCGGCGACGTGAGGTCGTAGACGGTCTGTCCGCCGATCGTCTTGGCCGTGAAATGCGCCTCGACCCACTTCGTGATGGCCGAGTCCGAGTTGCGTACCCCGCCCGGTCCACCGAGACCGCCTGGGGCGCCGGCGCCACCGGTCCCACCGGGACCCGCGGCGCCACCGGTCCCACCGGCACTGGCGCCGGAGGCGATGAAGTAGTGGATCTCGCCCTGGGCGACGTACGACTCGAACGTGGCCAGGCTGATGTTGCCACCCTCGCCGTTGAACCCGCCGATGGCCATCACCGGCTCGCCGGAGGCCAACTCCAGGGTGGCGGCCGACTGCGATCCGAACGTCGCGGCGGTCCACCGGTACTGGGTGGCGTCGGACTGCAGGGCCTTGGTCAGGGCGGCGCTCGTCGTCGCACCACCAGGACCGCCCGCACCGCCGCCCGCACCGCCGCCGCCGCCCGGTAGGCCATCGCCGGTCCGGCCACTCGCCGGCCGACCGCTGGGCCGGCCAGTGCCCGTCGGGACGTCGCCGTTCGAGCGCGCGCCGCCGGGGAACCCGCCGCCGCTCGGGCGCGCACCGCCGCGACCAGCCGCGGGGATCCCCCCACCGGGGCCGCCACTGGGCAGGGCTCCGCCGCCGGGACCGCCGCCGCTCGGCCCGCCGCCGCCCGGACCGCCGGCGGCTGCGGTCGTCACAGCCGGCCCGGCGGACGGCACGCTGCCGGTGTAGGCGGTCGTCACAGTCGTCAGCGTGTAGGCGATCGGTCCGGCGAGGCTGGCGACCGCGGCGAGGCCGAACGCGCCGACGGCCAACCGCTGGCGAGCGCCGCCGGCGTAGGGGAGGGCGAGTAGGGCGACGGTGCCGAGCGCGCCGGCGACGAGGACGAGGACGCGGACCCACGGGGCGTAGGTGGGGGTCCGGTCGAGGAGGGCGTAGGCCCAGACCGCGGTGGTCGCGACCGCGACCGCGCCGAGCAGGCGGGCGGCGAGCCGGTCCCGGTGGCGCCAGACGAGGATGCTGCCGATGCCGACGAGCGCGCCGATGGCTGGGGCCAGGGCGACGGTGTAGTAGGTGTGGATGACGCCCTGGCCGAAGCTGAAGACCGCGCCGGTCACGACGAGCCAGCCGCCCCACAGCAGCAGGGCGGCCCGGGTGCGGTCGGTCCGGGGGGCCCGGCCACGCCAGACGACGCCGGCCACCAGCGCCAGTAGGGCGGCCGGCAAGAGCCAGGAGGCCTGGCCGCCCATCAGGTCGTTGAACAGTCGGAACAGGCCGGTCGCCCCGCTGAACCCGGCGCCCCCACCGCCACCGGCCCCGCCGCCGCTGACGATCCGGCCGAAGCCGTTGTAGCCGAAGATGAGGTTCAGGATGCTGTTGTCCGGAGAGCCGTCGACCATCGGCCGGGACCCGACCGGCCACAGGGCGACCGTCGCCACCCACCACCCGGCGGAGACGACGACGGCGACTGCCCCGACCGCGAGCTGCCACAGCCGGCGGCGGAGCCGGGTGGGCGCGGCCAGGAGGTAGACCACGGCGAACGCCGGCAGGACGGTGAACGCCTGGAGCATCTTGGCCAGGAAGGCGAAGCCGAGACAGACACCGGCCGCGACGATCCACTTGGTCCCGGCCTTCTCCAGGGCGCGGACCATGGCGTAGGCGGCGGCGACGAGGAGCAGCACCATCAGGGCGTCGGGGTTGTCGAACCGGAACATGAGAGCGGCGACGGGCGTGCAGGCCAGGACGCCGCCGGCCACGAGCCCGGCGGCCGGCCCGAACCAGCGCTTGACCGCGGCGTACACCAGCCCGACCGCGGCCACTCCTTCCAGGGCCTGGGGGACGAGCAGGCTCCAGCTGTTGAACCCGAAGATCCGACCGGAGAGCTCCATCACCCAGAGCGAAGCCGGTGACTTGTCGACGGTGATGAAGTTGGACGAGTCGAGCGAGCCGAAGAAGAACGCCTTCCAGCTCTTCGTGCCGGCCTGCACCGCGGCGGCGTAGAAGCTGTTGGCGTAGCCGGACGCGCTCAGGTCCCAGAGGTAGGCGACGGCGGTGACGGTCAGGAGGGCGACGAGAGCGGGCAGGACCCACCGGGCCTGCCGCCCGCCGTCACCCTCGGATGGCGACGGGCCGATCGGCGACGGGCCGGCCGGCGCCGGCGGTCGCTGCGGGTCCGGCCGCTCGTCGACGGGAGGTGGTGGGACCAGGGTCGTTGCCATGGGCGCACTCTGCGCGACCGCCCTGCGAACCGGCTTCGACCGAGCTGAGAGCCTCCTGCGAATCCCGGTGGGCGAAGAGGAGCCGGTCGAGGACGAAGAACTGGAGGATCCACAGTGCGCCGTACGCGGCGACGTTGGCCGTCTCGACGGCGACGGTGTGCCAGCCCCGGGGCCAATTCGCGGTGCGGGCTGCCGCGCTCCACTAACAGCCCGCGACGACAGGGCCACGAACGGGACGACCTGGCGGACGACGGACCGCGACCTGATGGGCCCAGACCCACGGCGGTTCAGCTCGAACGACGGGATCGTGCCGATCGCGTGGCGATCACTTGGCCACCTCTCGACACCGGCCACGCCGACGAGGACGCCGAGGGTCGTCAGGCTGGTGCCGGTCGAGACCGCGGAGACGGCGCAGTACCGGAGCCAGACGGCCAGGCGTTGCCGTCGACCGACCGCGTGGACCGGGCTGCGGACGGGCGTCCGGGCGGGGGTGCGGACGAGGGGGTCGGGCGTCAGCATGGCCCCACCGTCGCGGGCCGGGATCAGAGTCCGCTGGGTCCCAGGTGCGGGACCGCTGGGTATCGGCCGGCGATGCGACCGGTTCGCCCGATGCGCTCGGGCTTGACTGATCGGTAGTTATGTCACATAATCATCTAGTCTCCTAGATAAATCGGAGGATCGGTGATCGAGTTCCACTTGGACGCCCGCTCGGGTGTCTCGCCCTATCAACAGATCGTGCGGCAGGTGCGCCAGGCCCTCCGGCTCGGGCTGCTCGACGAAGGCGATCAGCTCCCGACGGTCAAGGAGGTCGTCGAGCACCTGGCGATCAACCCGAACACGGTGCTGAAGGCCTACAAGGAGCTCGAACACGCCGGGCTGGTGGCGCCGAGGCCGGGGATCGGTACCTTCGTCACGGCCACCTTGAGCGACGGGTCGCTCGCCGCCCACGGGCCGCTCCGCCAAGCACTGCTGCGGTTGGCTGGCCAAGGCCCGCCGGGCCGGCCTCGACGAGGAGAGCATCGAGGCGCTGTTCCAGGACACCTTTCGGTCCTCCGCTGAAGAAGGCGTAGCGTGAGCGCGGCCATCGAGACCGTGGGGCTCACCAAGCGCTATGGGCGCCGCGTCGCCCTCTCCGACTGCACCCTGTCGGTCCCCACCGGCAAGGTCGTCGGCCTCGTCGGGCCCAATGGCGCCGGCAAGACGACGCTCCTGCACCTGGCCGTCGGCCTGCTCGAACCGAGCGCCGGCCGCATCACGGTGCTCGGCGGCACGCCGGCCGCTGGCGCCGAGCAGCTCGGCCGGGTCGGCTTCGTCGCCCAGAACACGCCGGTCTACGCGTCCATGTCCGTCGCCGATCACCTGCGGTTCGGGGGCTGGGTCAACCCGACGTGGGACCAGGCGCTGGCCGAGCAGCGGATCGAGCAACTCGGGCTCGACCCGCGCCAGAAGGCCGGCACGCTCTCGGGTGGCCAGCGGGCCCAGCTGGCCCTCACCCTGGCCATCGCCAAGCGGCCCGAGCTGCTGATCCTCGACGAACCGGTCGCCAGCCTCGACCCGCTGGCCCGTCGGGAGTTCCTCCAGGCCCTCATGGCCATCGTCGTCGAGCACGACGTGAGCGTCGTCCTCTCCTCGCACCTCGTCGCCGATCTCGAGCGGGTCTGCGACTACCTCGTCGTGCTCGTCGCCTCCCGGGTCCAGGTAGCCGGGGAGATCGACGAGCTGCTGGCCAGTCACCATCGGCTGTGCGCGCCCTCGGCGCGACGGCGTGCGGCCACCGTCGGACTGGGAGGTCATCGAGGCGAGCGACACCGATCGCCAGCGCACCCTCATCGTCCGCCACGACGAGCCCATCCACGACCCGACCTGGACGGTCGAGCAACTGAGCCTCGAAGACCTCGTCCTCGCCTACATGGGCCGGGCGTCGGCGGACGGCGCGCCGTCCCCGGCGCTCGTCGGAGTGCCCCGATGATCCGCCTCGCCTGGCGCCAGTTCCGCGCCGAAGGCTCGATCGGTCTCGGTGTGCTCGTCGTCGTGGCCGTGGTGCTGGCCGCCACCGGCCCGCACCTGATGGACGTCTACCGTTCGACACCCCATCAGGTTTTGACCACCGACCCCCGCCTGCAGAACGCCCTGGCGGCCCTGGTGCTCATCGTCCCCGCCCTGGTCGGCGTCTTCTTCGGGGCGCCGCTCGTCGCCCGGGAGCTGGAGGCGGGCACCTACCGCCTGGCCTGGACCCAGAGCGTCACCCGGGTCCGCTGGCTGGCGGTCAAGCTCGCTTGGTCGGCCTGGCGAGCAGCCTGCTCGTCGGGGGGCTCAGCCTGATGGTGGCCTGGTGGGCCAACCCGATCAACATCGTGAACGCGGACCGGTTCACCCCGGCCAACTTCGGCGTGTCCGGGATCGTGCCCTTCGGCTACGCGCTCTTCGCCTTCGCCCTCGGCGCGACGACCGGCATCCCCTTCCGCCGGACCCTCCCGGCCATGGCGACGACGCTCGTCGGCTTCGTCGGTGTACGCCTGGCGGTGACGTTCTGGATCCGCCCCCACTTCGCCGCACCGCTCGCCAAGGCCTTCGCCATCCAGCCGACAGGTGGGTTCGGTTTCTCGATGTCGCCTTCTGGGGTCGGTCCAGGTCTCCGTGCCGGCGCCGAACATCCCGAACGCCTGGGTGCTCTCGACCACCGTCGTCGACCGGGCGGGTCGAGCGCCCACCAGAGCGTTCTTGCTCAAGGCGTGTCCGACACTCGGCAGTGGCCCTCAGTCGGGGCATGCGATCACCAAGGGCCCCCCGGTCTCGTCGATCCAGCACTGCATCACGGCCATCTCGGCGAAGTTCCACGGCGTCGTCACCTACCAGCCGGCGAGCCGCTACTGGCCGTTCCAGATCGACGAGACGGTGTTGTTCGTGGTGCTGGCCTTGGCCCTGGTCGGCGTCAGCGTCTGGTGGATCCGGCGGCGGCTGACGTGACCGGCGCGCGATTCACAGACGGCCCACAGGGGGGTCGTACGGGGTTTTCATCTCGGGCCTTCACGATGGAGGCATGGGACACCACCGCCACCCACCGCCGTCGAGACTGGCGGCCGGGCGACGCCGGGTCAGGACCCTCACCGCCCTCCTCGGCGCGGCTGGGCTGGCCCTGACCGGCGCCTTCGCCTTCTTGGCCTCCTCGTCCGGCTCCGACACGACGGCCACCGCCCCGAGCCGTAGCACGGCGGCCACAACATCGACGAACCGGGCGACCGGGAGCTCCTCGTCATCCGCCTCGTCCTCGACATCGTCCGCCTCGTCATCGTCATCGACATCGTCGTCCTCGACGTCGACGGCGACAACCACTGCGCCGGTCTCGTCGTCCAAGGGCGCCACGGCTCACGTCGGGGGCGTCACCTGACGGCGCCGGTCAGTCGTTTCGGGCCCGGGACCACGGCGGTGGTCGGGGTCGCTGGTCCGGGCCACCTGGTCGAAGCGGCCGAGGTGGTCCGCCGGCACCGACCGGATCGACGCCGCGGCCCGTCGGTTCCGGGACGACAGCGAGTTGGTCCGGCTGCATGCACGTCGGCCGGGCGATCACGGTGCTCTCCGACACGCTGCTGGCGGCGATCGAGGACGCCCTCGTGGCGGCCCGGTTCACCGGCGGGGTCGCTCGATCCGACCGTCGGTCGAGCCCTGGAGGACCTGGGGTACGACCGGGACCTCGCGGACGTGGCGCCGACCGGACCGCCGCTGCCCTGCCGCCGGGCCCAGGTCCCCGGGTGGCGGGCCATCCGCGCCGATCACGTCGCGCGCACGACCGCCCTCCCGCCCGGGGTCCCAGGTGGACCTCGGGGCGACCGCCAAGGCCGGTCTGTCCCCGCCGACCTGGCCGGCGGTGGACCGTGGCCTGCGCCGTCACCGGCACCGGGGTGCTCGTCAGCCTGGGCGGCGACGTCGCCGGTGGCCGGCTCGACCGCCCGGTGGCGGCTCGGGCCATCCGGATCGCCGATCGACACGACGCCGGACCCGCCGATCCGTCGGTCACCGTGGCCCCACGCAGGGCGGACTGGCCACCTCCGGCGTGGCCGCCCGCCGGTGGTCCCGAGGCGACGAGCACCGGCACCACCTGATCGATCCGACGACCGGCCGACCGACCGACACCGGCTGGCGCACGGTGTCGGTCACGGCCGGTACGTGCATCCGGGCGACCCCCGCGTCACCGCGGCGGTGGTCCTGGGCCTGACGATGCCCCCGACTGGCTTGTCCCGGCACGGGTTCTGCGCCCGGCTCGTCGCCCTCGACGGGACGGTGGTCGGCGTCGGCGGCTGGCCGGCCGACGAGGCGCGATCCGGCTGCCCGGCCGACCGGGCGGAGGCCACCCCGTGATGGTCGACGTCACGTCCAAGACCGATTGGTGACGTCCTCGCGCGGGACCGGGCTCGTGGCCCTTGTCCTTCTCTCGCTGGCCGTCTCCTTGGGCGTCGTCGGCGTCCGTCACTGGCGGTCGCCGGCCGCGTCGGATGGCAGCCGTGCGCCGACAGCCGCGTTCCCGGCGCGCGTCTTGCGTGCTTCCTGGCCGTCCACATCACGACCGCGGTGCTCGACCAGTGGATCGGCCTCGGATGGGTCGACGTCCTCGTCCCGTTCCGCTCCCCGTACCGGCCGCTGTGGCGTGGGGCTCGGGACGGTGGCCTCTCCGACGTCGGCGTGGCGGTCGTCGTCCACCAGCCTTCTCCGCCGGCACCTGGGTCATCGTCCTGTGGCGGGCCGTCCACTGTGGGGGCATCGGGTCCTCTGGCCGTTGGCTGTCGTCCATGTCGCTCGGCGCCGGTTCCGACACCCGTGCCGGTTGGGTGCCTGGCCGTTCCTGTTGTCTCTGCGTCGGCCTGGTCGGCGCTGGCGGCGGTGTGGCGGTTCGGGGCCGGGCTTCGCCGTTCCGCTCTACCCCTCCAGGTAGCGCAGCACGGCGAGCACCCGGCGGTGGTCGGTGGGCGTCGCCGGCAGGTCCAGCTTGGAGAAGATGTTGGCGACGTGCTTCTCCACCGCCCCCTCCGAGATGACGAGGCTGGCGGCGATGGCCGAGTTGGTCCGCCCCTCCGCCATCAGCGCCAGCACCTCCCGCTCCCGGCCGCTCAACCCGGCCAGCGTGTCGGTGCGGCGAGAGGCCCCCATCAGCTGGGTCACCACCTCCGGGTCGAGGGCGGTGCCTCCCGACGCCACCCGGACCAGCGCCTCGACGAAGTCGGCGACGTCGGCCACCCGGTCCTTCAGCAGGTAGCCGATCCCGCCGGCCCCGCCGGCGAGCAGCTCGGCCGCGTAGCGGGTCTCGACGTACTGGGAGAACACCAGGATCCCGACATCGGGGTGGTCCCGGCGCAGCCCGATGGCCGTCCGCAGTCCCTCGTCGGTGAACGTCGGCGGCATGCGGATGTCGACCACCGCGACGTCGGGCGGATCGGCGGCCACCGCCTGCTCCAGGCTGACGGCGTCACCGACCGCGCCGATCACGGCGAACCCCCGGTCGGTGAGCAGCTGGACCAGCCCGTCGCGCAGGATCGCGGAGTCCTCGGCGATCACGACGCGCAGGGCGTCGGTGTCGGCCATGCTCAGGCGTGGGTCGGCAGGTCGACGGTGACGACGGTCGGGCCCGCCCGGCGGGCTGGCGATGCTCAGGTGCCCGTCGACCGCGCCGACCCGATCGGCCAGCCCGGCCAGGCCGCTCGACGACGAGCCGACCCGGTTGACCGCGGCGCCGCCCTGCCCGTCGTCGCGCACCACGATCCGCAGCCACGGCCCGTGCTGGGCACAGCTCAGGGACGCCCGCGACGCCTGGGCGTGCTGGGCGACGTTGGCGAGCAGCTCCGCGGCGCAGAAGTAGCAGATGGCCTCGATGGCCGGGCTGGGTCGGGACTGGATCGACACGGTCACCTCGGTGGGCACCGGGCTGCGGGCGGCCAGGGTCGCGAGGGCATTTTCCAGGCCGGTGTCGAGCGCCGGCGGGTGGATGCCCCGGGCCAGGTCCCGCAGGTCGGTGATCGCCTCCTTGGCGCCGCGGTGCGCCTCGTCGACCAGGCGCCGGATGGCCTCCAGATCGGCGGTATCGCCCGGCGTCGTCGTCGAAGTGCTCGAGCTTCTCCTTGGCCTGGCCGAGCCGCATCGCCAGGGCGACCAGCTGGGCCTGGGTCCCGTCGTGCAGGTTGCGCTCGATGCGTTGGAGGGTCTCGGTGGCCGCGTCGAGCGTCTTCGACCTCGACTCCTCGAGGCTCCTCACCCGGGAGGCCGCGGCGTCGGGGCCGAGCAGGAGGTGCATCATCCGCCGGTCGAGGTAGACGACCAGCCGCATCGTCCACGGGGCGACGAAGAGGAACACCACGCCGGTCACGAAGACGCCGACGTGGGCGGCGAAGCCGACGTCCGGGCTGTTGGGGCCGGCCCCGGACAGCTGGCCGAGCAACCCGAACCTCCCCAGGCCGTGACCGCCGGTCAACGGCGACAGGATGCCGAAGAGCGCCTCGAGCCAGATGCTGAGGGCGAACCACACGCCGAAGAGGGTGAGCGGCACCTTGGCCACGAAGTAGGCCACCGCCCGCCAGGCGGCGCGGTCGCCCAGCGAGGCCCGCAACCATCCGAAGAGCCCGGGACGGGGGCTGAACGGCTCGGGTTCGGGGATCTCCTCGCCCAGCAGCCGCCGGGCGAGGGCCCGTTGCCAACGGCCGAAGCCCCGGGCGGCCCGCAGGCCGCCGGCCAGGATCAGGACGCCGACGAACACGACCGTGAGGACCAGCCCGGCGATCCCGAGCACGCCCACGGCGAGCACCGCCAAGAACACCAGGGCGGAGCTGGCGAGGAAGAACCCCAGCTCCGCCCAGCTGCGCTTCTGGAACGGCTCCCGCAGGATCAGTCCGGGCCAGGCGCCTGGCCTGGTCGGCTCGTTCCTCGGAGATCCGGATCTGCACCCAGCCGTCCTCGGTGCCGGCCTCGCTCAAGCGTCTCGCCTGGCGAACAGCACCGCTCCGACGGCCAGGGCGATCGCGGCGTAGAGCGCCATCAGCAACAACCCTACGGCCGGTGAGAGCGGTTGGTCGCCCCCCGGCCCCTGGTTGACGGTCGACATGATCGAGTTGGTGAGGATGTTGGTCGGCAGGTAGCGGACGGCGGGCTCGGAGATGCCGTGCATGACGAGCGGGAGCACGAACACGACGCCGGCGAACGCGGCGATCGCCGCGGCGGTGCTGCGGAAGATGAGCCCGAAGCCGAAGGACATGAGGGCCAGGAGGGCGATGAACAGGCCGGTCAGCACGACGGCCCGGACCGCGCCGGGCGACGCCAGGCTGGCTGACGGCGCCCCGCCACCGGAGAGGATGGCCTGGCCGAGGAAGAACGAGAGGAAGCTGAGCACCTCGAAGAAGACCACCGTGAGGGCGGCGGTGACCGCCACCTTGGTGGCCAGCAGGACGGGGCGCTTCGGCGTGGCGGCCAGCGTGGTGCGGATGGTGCCGCTCGAGTACTCGCTGGTGATCAGCAACGCCCCGAACACGCCGCCGGTCAGGGCGGCGACGATCATGCCGGTCAGCGACTCCTGGGTCGGGTCGAAGCCGAAGTAGAACGGCGGGCTGTGGTGCAGCGCGCTGTTGGTCACCAGCCCGGTCACCAACAGGGTGCCCACGAACGTGAGACCGAGCGTGATGGCCGTCGATCGCAGCGTCAAGATCTTGGCCAGCTCGGACCTGGCCACCTGCCGGGGCGTGTAGTGCCCCCGCGGGACGGCCTGGAGGGTATCGGTCATCGTCATCGCTCCATTTCTCCGAGGACGGTCACGCCGTCGCCGACGGCGGCCGCGCCGACCGTCGACGACGGCCGGTACTCCACCTCGTCCTGGGTCAGCTCCATGAACGCGTCCTCCAACGACGCGGTGATCGGCGTCAGCTCGTGGACCCGCAGGCCGTCGCTGCGCGGCCAGGTCGCCGATCTGCGGGGCGGTCAGCCCCTCGACGGTCAACGACCCGCCGCCGTCGTCGCTGTCGACCGTGGCCCCGCCGCCGCCGAGCGCCGTGGTGAACGCCGCCAGATCGGGGGTGACGAGCTTGACGGCGCCGCCGCCGCTTCGGGCGACGAAGTCGGCCACGCTGGTCTCGGCGATCAGCCGGCCACGGCCGATCACCACCAGCCGGTCGGCGGTGAGCGACATCTCGCTGATCAGGTGGCTGGAGACGAACACCGTCCGGCCCTCCGCGGCCAGGTCCCGCAGGAAGTGGCGGACCCAACGGATGCCCTCGGGGTCGAGACCGTTGACCGGCTCGTCGAACAGCAGCACGCCGGGGTCGCCGAGCAGGGCGGCGGCGATGCCGAGCCGCTGGCCCATGCCGAGCGAGAACTTCCCGGCCCGCCGGCCGGCGACGGCAGTCAGCCCGACCTGGTCGAGGACCTCGTCGACCCGGCGGAGCGGGATGTCGTTGGTGAGGGCCAGCCACCGCAGGTGGTTGCGGGCGGTGCGAGCCGGGTGGAACGCCTTCGCGTCGAGCAGGGCGCCGACCTCGCGGAGCGGCCAGGCCAGCTCGGCGTAGGGCTTGCCGCCGATCAGGGCCGACCCCGAGTCGGGGACGTCGAGGCCCATGATCATGCGCATCGTCGTCGACTTGCCCGAGCCGTTCGGCCCGAGGAAGCCGGTGACGACTCCCGACGGGACCTCGAAGGTCAGGTTGTCGACGGCCGTCGTGCCGCCGTAGCGCTTGGTCAGTGAGTGTGCCGTGATCATCACTAGCAACGTAAATGACCGGTCCGTCGAGCGGAATACCGCTAGTCGGTGTCTTCGCCGGGGGTTAACCCCACCCGTGCCGCGGTGCCTACAAGAACGCGGTGCCTACAACGACCGGAAGGGCGTGAAGAGACGGACCTGGCGCGTCCTACGACGGACCGATCAGGGCGTGGGGACCAGAGCCGGGACGCCATCGGCGCCATCCGAGGCGCCCGGCAGCGGAAGCCTCGTTGCCGGGAGGCTCGCCGCCGGAGTGATCGCCGGCGTGGCGGTCGCCGGGCCGTTGGTCGAGCCAGGAGCGATCACTTCGGGGTACAGATCGTCTGTGAAGACGGGGTAGCTGATCGTGCCTGTCTGGGCGAAGGTCTCACAGCCGTCCGAGCAGTCGGGCCCGAGGTCCGTGGTGGCCAAATTGAGGACGAGGTTGTTGTAGATCTCGCCGACGTCGAGGACCGTCGTATTGACCGCCGACGAGTTGCTCGACGCGGTCGCTGTCCCTTGGGCGCTCCATGTCGCCTCGATCGCGCTCGCCGAGTACCAGCTGCACGTGCCTGTGAACGGCGGGTCGGTGCAGTACTCGAGCTGGGCGGTGAGTGTGGGATTGCTCGCCGGGATGGCGAGCCACGCGAAGCGGGCGAACACCGCCTCGTACGCGGGGATCGGCGCCTCGATGCGGATGAGGAGGAAGTTCGGTGTTGTCACCTTGAGCTGGAACTCGAGCTGCGTCGGCTGTTGCCCGGCCCCGGGGTACGCGTAGAAGTCCCAGAGGTTCGGTGTCGGCCCGTTCGGTCCCTGGGCGTAATGCACGCAGAGGTCGCTGCCCCACTGGCCGTTGAGCAAGAGGTAGTGGCAGCCGTCCGTGGCCCAGTAGCCATGCCCGAGCGGCGCGGCGACGATGCCCACGATGGACTCGTTGAGGGTGAGCCGCCATGGGATCCGTAGTAGTTGACGTTGCCGTACCCGAACACGCCGCCGTCCGACGCGACGAGCCAGTAGCCGCCTCCGCTCGGGTTGGCCGTGATCCCCACGATCGGCCGGTTGAGCGGCGAGCCGCCGTGCGAGCCGAAGTAGCCGGCGTCGCCGTAGCTGAACACGCCGCCGTCCGAGGCGACCAGCAGGTAGCCGTTGCCGTCGAAGCTCGCGGCCATGGCGACGATCGGTTGGTTGAGCGGCGAGCCCCCTTGGGAGCCCAGGTAGGTGGCGTCGCCGTAGGCGAAGATCCCGCCGTCCGACGCCACCAGCCAGTACCCGTGGCCGTCCGGGGTGACCGCGCCGGCGACCACTGGCTTGTTCAGCGGTGAGCCGCCGTGGGAGCCGTAGTATGTGACGCTTCCGTAGCCGAACGTCCCGCCGTCCGAGGCGACGAGCCAGTAGCCACCCGTGTCCGAGAACGCGGTGGGGGTCGCCGACGTTGTGTGTGGAGCGAGTGGCGCGGCACCGGCCGCCACCGGGGCGACCCCCACTACGCCCAGGATCGCCAGCAGCGCCACGCCGGCCGTCGTCGACGACCGAAAAAGGAAGCGACGCATCGTCGGCTACGTCGTCGCGAGACCCACGATGGGCTTGTTGAGCGGCTGGCCGCCCATCGACCCGGCGAAGCCGGCGTCACCGAAGGCGAAGATGCCGCCATCGCTGGCCACCAGCCAGTAGCCGCCACCGTCGGCGGTCGCCGCCATGCCCACGATCGGCTTGTTGAGCGGCTGGCCGCCCATCGACCCATGGAAGCCGGCGTCACCGAAGGCGAAGATGCCGCCATCGCTGGCCACCAGCCAGTAGCCGCCACCGTCCGCGGTCGCCGCCATGCTGACGATCGGCTTGTTCAGCGTGATCGCCCCGGTCGAGCCGTAGAAGCCGGCGTCCCCGAAGGCGAAGATCCCACCGTCCGAGGCGACGAGCCAGTAGCCGCCACCGTCGTGCGTGGCGGCCATCCCGACGATGGGCTGGTTGAGATGGATGCTGCCGGTCGAGCCGTAGAAGCCGGCGTCCCCGAAGGCGAAGATCCCGCCGTCGGAAGCCACCAGCCAGTAGCCCTTGCCGTCGGCGGTCGCCGCCATGCCGACGATCGGCTGGTTGAGGTGGATGCTGCCGGTCGAGCCGTAGAAGGGGGCATCACCGAAGGCGAAGATGCCGCCGTCACTGGCGACGAGCCAGTAGCCGCCGCCGTCGGGGGTCGCGGCCATGCCGACGATCGGCTGGTTGAGATGGATGCTGCCGGTCGAGCCGTAGAACTGCGCGCCGCCGAAGCTGAAGATGCCGCCGTCGGAGGCCACCTCCCAGTAAGGGGCCACCGTGGTTGCGCCGCCGCCACCGCCAGCACCGGGCGTGCTCTTGAGAACGAGCGAGTTGTAGCCGAAGGAGTTACCTGTGCCGAGCTTGGTCGCCGCCTCGTAGCACGTGCCGGTCGCCGGGCAGGAGAGGAGCGGCCCGTAGAGGGCGCCCCCTTGTGTGGTCCCCGCGGACACCCCGGCGGGGAAGGACGTCACGTTCGACGTGGCCCAGCCGTCCGTGGTCGTCAGGACGCCGTCGGCGCCGCCGACCGCGCTGTTGTAGAACGCGAGGTAACAGGTCGTCGCCGAGGTGCACGACATGCCTTCGGGGAACGCGGCCGACTGGACCAGCGACGGCCCGCTCCACGTCGCGCCGGCGTCAGTCGTCGTGTCGACGAACACGCCACCGCCGGTGGTGAACGTGTCGAAGTAGCAGGTGGTCGTCGTCGGGCACGTGAGGCCGCCCGTTGCGTCCCATTCGAGATTCCCCTGGGCGGCCGACATCGGGATCGACGCGGCCGCCTGCCAGGTCTGGCCACCGTCGGTGCTCTTGATGAACGAGACCGGTGCCGGCCCTCCGCCCAGATGGGAGAAGGCGAAGAAGCATGTGCTCGTGGTCGGGCACTGCAGCGCCTCGAAGTTGTCGGCCCCCAGAGGGTCGAGCGCGGTGAAGTACGGGTTCCAGGTGGTCCCGCCGTCGGTGGTCACGAGGAAGCCGTTGAGCCCCCCTGTGTGCGCATCGAACGCGCCGTACATGAGGCAGGTTGTGACCGACGGGCAGGCCATCTGGGTCTCTGACCCGTTGAAGAGGAATGTCAAGGAGTCGGCCGGGAGCGGCTACGTCGTCCAGGTTTGACCGAGGTCGGTGGTCTTGTAGACCACCTCGTGACCGGATCCCGGCGCCTCCACGTAGCAGGTGGTCGTCGACGGGCACGCCGCCGAGTTGGCCCCGGTCGTGGCGAACGGCAGTGAGGGGCGGCTGGTCCAGGTTGCACCGCCGTCGGTGGTCACGATGAAGAAGGGGGTCTCGCCGTTCCCCCCGTTCCCCAGTGCCCCGAACGCCGCGCAGGTTGTGGTCGAGGGACACAGCAACTCGGTGACGGACTGGTGATAAAGGGTCACGGTGTCCGGGAAGCCGCCCAGTGCCTGCCATGTCAGGCTGCTGGCGTGGGCAACGGCTGCCGGGGCTGCCGGGGCCGCCGGGGCCGCGGGCTGGGCCGGGCTGACCGCCCCGGCCGCACCGGCGAGACCGCCGACGATCGCCGAGGCGCCGAGGGCTGCTGCCCCGATCGCTCGCCACAGTCCCGCTCGCGGGCGCATTCTCATCGTCCGCCGGTCGTCCGGTCCACGATCCCGGTAGAGCCCCACTCCTGTCTCCTGTTCGTGCGTCTCGTCGTGTGGTGCATCACACTGACGGTGCGAGGGCGGCGCAGAGCCTTCTCCGCCGCCATCGTCGGCTCCGGTCAGCGCGAGGCCGAACGCGAGATCGAACGCGAGGTCGCTGGTGGTCCTCCGCCCGGGCCCGCTCAGTCTATTCTCAGCTTTTCTTGGTTCTGTCCCAGGTTATTTCGTGTGCTTTTGGGATGGCGGCCACCTTGACAGCTAATGGCGATGGCGTCAACTGGGGTTGTTAGACAGAACTCCTCCGCCCTTGATACACGCTAACTCTGGCGATTCCGGCGTTCGGGATCACGAATCTCGTCCCCAGAACGTTCCGGCGGGTGCCGAATTAGCCCCGAGGAGCGGCCGACCATTCGTGGCGCTCACGCGGCTCGTCCCCGAACCGGCGGGGTATTCGGCGAAAACACCCTGTCCTCTAGGCGACGATCACGAAATGACCCACGCCGGAATGCGCAGACGACGTCGACGGTGAGTGCGGGGTCTCGAAAAGCAAGATGGCGGCCCGGTGGTACGGGCAATGACGCTGACGAGTTGGGCTCGACTATCAGCGGTCGCGCGGTTCGCGGCCGCTCGGTTCGGTAGCCGTCCCGGGCGCGTCGACGTCGTCTGGCCGGTCGGAGAGATTGATCAGGCCATCCTCGGTGGGGTAGCCGCTCTCGACCCAGGCGGCCGTGCCCCCTTCGACGACGAGCACCGGCCGATTCGTCGCCCCGACGAGATCGCCGGCGGCAAACCGAGCCAGCGTCCCGTCGGCCGACGTCAGCACGATGGGTCCGGAGCCATGGAGGCTGCCGACGTTGTGCAGCAGGCGGGAACGGATGGCGAACCAGGCCCCGGGGATGTGCGCTCGGCGGAACGTCGGGCTGGGCGCCAGGTCCAGGACGACGGCGGAACCCTGGGCGAGGAGGTCGTGCAGGGTCTGAGGGTCGACGCTCTCGACGTCTTCGGGCAGGCCGAGAACGGCGATAGGGGCGGCACCGCCGACGAGTGGGGCGTTGCCGTCCACCCCCGGGTAGACGTAGACGTCGTCGATCCCCATCTGGACCAGCCGGGCGGCGGTTACCGTCGCCCGGGCGGCGTCCGGTTCGTCGACCAAGACGATCCGGGCTCCTCGGACCCCAACGAAGGCGCCCGGCGCCTGGACGATCCGGTCTCCGCCGGCCGAGACGGACCCCGCGAGGTGCCCGGCCTCGAACTCGAGCGCGGTGCGAACGTCGAGAACGTAGAGCGTGCGTTCGTTGGCCTCTCGCCGGAACTGCTGGAGGACGCAGTTGTCGATCGTGCGGAACGCGGTCCCGGAGGCTGCCCCCGGCGCGTCGGTGATGCCGTTGGTTCGGCCGGAGACGGCCTTGCCCGCCAGCCGCCACGCCTCGAACCCTCCGTGGAGGACGGCGACGTTCTTGTAGCCGAGTTGTTCGAGCCGGGCGGCCGCCCGGTCGGCCAACCAGCGTCCGTCACCGTCGTAGACGACCATCCGGACCGTGCGCCGGGGGACCAGCGCGTCGACTCGCAGCTCCAGCTGGCTCAACGGGAGGGAGACGGCCAGGCGGATGTGGCCGACGCCATAGGGGAACGCCTCTCGGACGTCGAGCACGGCGATCTCGTTCTTTTCTTGGAGGAGCCGGTCGAGCTCGTCGACGGAGACCGGGGCAGTGGTGACGGCAGGGCCTTCGGCAACGGACACGACTGCTCCAGTGGGGTTTCGGCGCCGGCAGAAGAGCGGGGCTGTGGTCCAGTATTTTGATAAATACAAGTGAGTTAGTCAAGTATCGACGCCCGTCGGGCCCCGTCGGCGCCCGTCGGCGCCCGTCGGCGGTGGGTCCTGGCGGGAGCTACCCCGATCGGCTGGGCCGCCCGATGGACCGTCGACGGGGCGCCCCTGACGGACTTGGGGACGGCGACCGCCCGGGCCGGGGGGGATCCACCCGGGCGGTCGCCGTCATCGATGGGGCGTCTATCGACTGCCCCTCGAGCTACGGGGTCTCGATCGGGTGGAGGGCCGTCGATCGCCGACCCGGTCGGGGAAGAGGGAGATCTCTCGAGCTCGCCTCCGGGACCCGTTGGGCCACGGGGATGGTCCGGAGCCACTGGACGGCGCCTGGATCGCGGAGGCTGAAGAAGGCGACGTCGGCGAGCGGGGGCGAATAGGCGTGGATCGTGGTGGCGTCGTCACCCGACCGGTTGGCGATCTCGTGGACCGACGAGCGCGTCGTCTTGGTCACGTCGCCCCGGCGAAGCACCCGACTGGTCGGCGTGTGCTCGTCGGCGTGGTCGGTAACCGTCTCGATCAGCTCCCCGTCGATCACCTGCAACACGCTCTTCGCCCCTCCGTGGTCGTGTGGGGCGAGACCCGACCCGTCCGGCCAGGTGATCAACCACACGTCGTAGAACGTCGTGGCCAGCAGGCGCACCGAGCGAGCGGTGCCGGGATCCTCGTCGGCCAGCGGGACCGATCGTTGCACCCGAGCCAAGCCGGCAACGATGGCCCGGAGGGCGACGAAAGAGAGCCGACCGGCTGGTTCGCCGTCTCCACCGTGATCGTTGGTGGGGTGGGCCTGCCAACCAGCCGATCGGAGGGGAACGATCGACGAACGATCGGCGACCGGCAGACGACCGGCGACCGGCAGAGCGGCCAGCCGCTGAACGAGAGTGGAGAGGTGCATGACGGGCTCGCTTCCTCGACGGTGCGGTTGGTTGGTTGACGGTCGATACCGGGCGGATCGCCCGAGAGCGGGGTCAACAGGGACACGACTGCACGCCAGAGAGGCTAATGGACAATATACGACTAATCAAGTCTGAATTAGAGGATTTTGGCGATCCCACGTCCGGTGGGCTCATCCAGGCCCCGCCCTCGCTGGTGGTACCGGACGGCAGGAAGGGGTAAGACCTATCCGTGCCGCCCGCTCGTTCCTCCCCGCCCGCGGTTGCTGCTTCCGTGCCCGTCGTTGCCGCCCCCGCGACGGCCGCCGGGCCCCATCTCCCTCCGGCGCGCGGCTCTTTGACGATGCGCCTGTTCGCCGAGCTCTGCCAGGAGCCTCACGACCTCGCATGGATCCCGGAGGCGGAGATGGCGGACGCGACGGACGACGACCGGCAGCTGGCCCTCTACTGCTGTTACGAACTGCACTACGGGGGCTTCGCCGATGTCGATGACGGGTGGGAGTGGGAGCCGTCGCTCCTCGGCGTTCGCGCCGTCCTCGAACAGTGGTTCGAGGACGGCCTGCGCGAGCAGGTTGGACCGGTGCACTCCCATCCGGAGGTCGCGGTAGAGCAACTGTGGGAGCTGGCCAGGGCCCCGGGGGCGCCCTCCCTCTCCGGATGGATGGCGGCGTCCGGGGAGCTCGAGCACGTCCGAGAGCTCGCCGTCCACCGGTCGGCGTACCAGCTGAAAGAGGCCGACCCCCACAGCTGGGGGATCCCCCGGGTCTCCGGGGAGGCGAAGGCGGCGCTGGTCGCCATTCAGGCCGACGAGTACGGCAACGGCGATCCGGCCGGCATGCACGCCGCACTGTTCGGCGACACCATGGAGTGCCTCGGGCTCGATCGTCACCCGAACGCCTATCTGGCGGCGATCCCCGGGGTGACGCTGGCCACGACCAACCTCATCTCGATGCTCGGTCTCCACCGACGGTTACGTGGCGCGCTGCTCGGCCACCTGGCCCTGTTCGAGATGACGTCGATCGGCCCGATGGCGCGTTACGACGCGGTCCTCCGACGCCTCGGTCTGCCGTCGGCGGCCCGACGCTTCTACCAGGTGCACGTCGAGGCGGACGCCGGGCATCAGCATCTGGCCGCCGATCGGATGGTGGGCGGCCTCCTGCGCCGCGAGCCTGGCCTGGCCTCGGACGTCGTCTTCGGCGCGCGCGCCCTGAGCGCGGTGGAGGGCGACTTCAGTCAGCACCTCCTCTCGCACTGGGAGGTCGGCCGGACCTCGTTGCGGGCCGACCCGCCGTCGTGCGTGGGCCACGAAGCGGTCGCCTGACCACCGGACCGCAAGGTCTCGATCTACGTAGCGGCAACCGAGGAAAGGCGGCGGCCGACGACTGTTCGGCCTGTCACCACGACCGCCGCGATCTGGCCCGAGCGCTCGTGCGAATGGGAACGGCCATGGCCGCACCGGAGTGCGCCTTCGCCTGACGTTCCCGTCCCTAGCTCGTGCGCCGCGCCGTTATCACTTCGCCTGGACGATGACGGCGACCGCGTCGTACCAGGATGTCGGCGCGGCCTGGGTGAACGTCGGCGTGTACGTAGTGCCGGCGGCCAACGACGCGCCGGAGACGAGGACGTTCCAATGTGTCACGTCGGTTGTGACGTAGTAGGAAAATCCCGGGCTACTACCCGCGCTGCCCTTCGCCGACCCGTAGGCCCAGCCCCAGTACAGGCCGCCGGCCGAGCCGGCGGTGAGGGTCGGGAACGAGCAGGTCGTTCCGGTCCCGACGATCGAGTTCTTGACGCCGCCGGCGGCGGCGGACCACGACGTGGTGGGTCCCTGGCCGGAGGTCCACTCGGCCGCCCAGACGAAGTGGTCGAACGTTGTGCCGGACCAGTGGGCGTCGATGGTCGTCGAGCCGACGCTCTTCACGACGCCGTACCAGATCTCGATGGCGTCGCCGCTCGGGTGGTTTGTGTAACCGGCCGACTTGGCCGCCTGCCAGGTGATCCGGCCGTTGCTGTCGGTGATCGACGTGACGTCGGAGGTTCCCGACGACGGCGCGGTGTGGGCCATGACGAGCATGACGTCGCCGACGGCGGCCGTCGTCACCGGGAGTGTTGTCCCTGTGTTGTTCAACGCCGGGTAGCCGGGTTGCTCGGCGTACCCCGACGGGATGGCAGTGGTCGTCGTCGTCACAGGTGCGGTCGTCGTCGTTGCCGGTGCAGCAGTGGTCGTCGTCGTTGGTCGGGGAGAGGTAGTGGTCGTCGTCGTTGGTCGAGGGGCGGTGGTGGTGGTCGTGGACGGGGAGGTCGTGGTGGTCGTGGGGCGGGGGGAGGTGGTGGTGGTCGTGGGCTGACGTGAAGCAGTGGTCGTCGTCGTGGGAGGGGGGTAGTGGTGGCGGTACCCGACGAGAGGAAGAGAGACGGGGGTTGGCTTCTCGTGGACGCTCAGCAGCGCGGCACCGGCCACGAGGACCAGCGCTCCGGCAAGGCTTATCCGAGCGAGTCGTTTCATGCCCACGACCCTTCTGGGTGGCGGACGACGCCCTTTGGGTCGTGGTTGATGAGTGCGTTCATTGCGGTTGCTCCTTCACGGGCGGGCTTCGACAAAAGCGGAGAAGTCGGATAGTGGACGCGGCTCCCGCGGCGACCGTCGTCCCGGTGGATGGAAGACGATCGCCGGGAGACCGGTCGGCCCCACTCAGTGCGGGCTAGCTACCACCGGAGCCCGCGGATGCCCACGCCGGTGTACCGCATGACCGAGATCGGCACGCAGGCGGCGGACCGTCCAGTCGTCGTTGAAGATGAAACGGTCCAGGCCAATCCATCCAGCGTTTCGCCAGGCCAGCACCAGCAGTACCGACAGGATGGCGTACATCGGGTTCACGCCGGCCGAACCGGTGAACATGTAGATGATGTTGAGCGACAACCCGGCAAAGGCGGCCGCACCGGTGAACAACCCGAGGATGAGGGCCACACCGATGAGAACCTCACCGAGCGAGATGAACCTGCCGATCCACGAGGCGTTCGGCACGACGAAGTTGTGGAGGAACCCGGCCCACCAGCCGTAGCTGGCGCCACCCTTGCCCGTGGTCGAGCCGACCACGCCGGCGGTGGCGAACCCCTTCACCCCTGCGCCGCCACCAAACCAGAACGCCGACTTCTCGCTACCCCAGATCTTCTGGTAGCCGGCGTTCAGCCACTGGTAGCCCAGCCAGAGCCGCACGACCAGCCAGATGAAGCTGGCCTCGTGGGAACGGTAGAGCCAGTCGGACGGGCGAAGGGTGCGACTTGTCCGCGCTCTCCAGCCTCTCCGCTCGGTGGCGGCCGGCCCGGTACCGGACGGTGTATCGGCAGGAATCGCCACCTCGGAGGGCGCGACGAGGTCGGGGACTTGCGCCACTTCAGTTTGGGGTCCCATCGGGACCGCCGATCTTCCCCCGTGAGCGGAGGAGCTACGACCCGAGATGAGCCAAGAGCGTCCTACCCCCGTTTCGACTCTTTTAAAGACCTTCGCGTAATACCGCGCCGACCCTGGTCACAGCTTGAGACCGCAGTGGCGCAGGAAGGCGAAGGCCAAGTTGGTCTCGTTCCCGATCCGACAGAGCCCTTGGTCGACGATCTCTTCGGCGTCGCCGATGGTGTCGGGACAGAGGTTGGCGAGCTCGCCGCCCTTCAGGTTCCCCCACACCTGTTCGACGGGGTTGAGGTCGGGGGCGTAGGCGGGAAGCCGTTCGACCACGAGCCATCGGCGTTGTTCGTTGATGAAGCGCTGCATGGCCCGGCTGCGGTGAGAGGGGAGCCCGTCCCAGATGAGGGTGACTTTGTCACCGTCGAGGTGGCGGTGGAGCTCAGTCAAGAACTCCATGAGGGACCGGTCGTTGTAGGCACCGGCCTGCATGCCGAAGACGAGGGATGCCTCGCTGCCGTCGGGCCGGAAGCACAGGGCGGCCGACATGGAGAGGCGCTTCCAGCTGAAGTGGTGGCGGAGGACCGGGGTCTTTCCCTTGGGCGCCCAGGTGGATCTCACCGAGGGGAGGAGGCTGAATCCGCTCTCGTCCTGGAAGACGATCCAGGCATCCCTGGCCCGGGCGTTTTTTTTACCGTCGGCCAGCGCTCGTTGACCCACTGTTCGATGGCTCCGTCGTCCCGCTCCAATGCCTTGCGGGCCGGACGCTGCCGGCTCCAGCCCATGCGCCGGAGCACCTTCCAGACGTGGCCCGGGTGGTACGTGACGCCGGTCGTCTTGTCGATCACCTGGGCCACCCGGGCAAGGGTCCACAGGTCGGTCGGATAGCCGTTCGCCTTCGGGCCTTTCTCGAGGGCCCGCTCCACCTTGGCCAGATCGGCATCGGACACCTTGCGGGGACGGCCGGGACTCCCGACCCGTCGCAGTGCCCGCTTCCCACCCACCTTCCACTGCTTGTGCCAGTCGGAGACCGTCTGGTGGGAGACGCCGAGCTCACGGCCGATATCGGCCTGGGAGACCCCCTTTGCGAACAGGTCCGCTGCCCGCAGGCGTCTCGCCTCCATGGCCTCGAAGTCGCGTCGGGGGCGGACCTTCGGCTTCGAATGCTCGGCGTTCGTTCCGGCAGGGGCAGGGGTCGCGGTGGACATCCACCAGTATCTCACTCCATACGATTGGAGCGGGGTATTAGGCGAAACTCTTTAATCGCTCATGGCAAAGGGGGCGACGGTATCGGGTGGTCGACGACGAGCGGACCGATCGTCGGGTGAGGGCCTCAGGGCCCCGGTGACCTCACCAAGTCGGCCCGTCCGCTCCGCGCGGTCAGACGGTGACGGTGGGTAGCCAGCTCGGCCGGGCAGCCTCGTAGGCGTCGAGGTCGGCCTCGTAGCGGAGGGACAGGCCGATGTCGTCCCAGCCGTTTACGAGCCGGTCCCGGGTGAAGTCGTCGAGGGGGAACTCGTCGGTGATACCGACGGCGGGCGCCTCGATGGTGCCGCGGGCGACGTCGATGGTCAGTTCGAGCGACGGGTCGGCGGCGACGGCGTCGAGCAGTGCCCGGTCGACCTCGGGGCTGACCTGCACGGGTACGAGCCCCTGCTTGGTGCAGTTGTTGCGGAAGATGTCGCCGAACTGGGACGAGACGACGGCCTCGAAGCCGTAGTCCATGAGCGCCCAGACGGCGTGCTCCCGCGACGAACCGGTGCCGAAGTTGGCGCCGGCGACGAGGATGCTGGCGCCGACGAACTCTGGATGGTTGAGGACGAAGTCGCGGTCGTCGCGCCACTCGGCGAAGAGGCCGGCCCCGAAGCCGGTCCGCTCGACCCGCTTGAGCCAGTCGGACGGGATGATCTGGTCGGTGTCGACGTCAGAGCGGTCGAGCGGGACGGCCCGCCCGGTGACGACGGTGACGGGCTTCATCGGGGTGCCTCCATCTTCATCGGTCGAGGCGGCTTTGTCCGTCGAGCCGGCTTCATCGGTCGAGGTCGTTCGGCGTCGCGAAGTGGCCGGCGACGGCGGTGGCGGCGGCGACGGCCGGGGAGACGAGGTGGGTGCGGCCGCCGCGGCCCTGGCGACCCTCGAAGTTCCGGTTGGACGTCGACGCGCAGCGCTCGCCGGGCGCGAGCTTGTCGGGGTTCATGGCGAGGCACATCGAGCAGCCGGGCTCGCGCCACTCGAAGCCGGCGGCCCGGAAGACCTGATCGAGGCCCTCGGCCTCGGCCTGGGCCTTCACGCGGTGGGAGCCGGGGACGGCGAGGGCCCGCAGCCCGGCGTGGACGCGCCGGCCGTCGAGCACCGCGGCGGCGGCCCGCAGGTCTTCGATCCGGGAGTTCGTGCACGACCCGAGGAAGACGGTGTCGACGGCGACGTCGCGCAGCGGCGTGCCGGCGGTGAGCCCCATGTAGGCGAGGGCGCGGGCGGCGGCGTCGCGCTCGCCGGCCTCGGCGAACGAGTCGGGGTCGGGAACGGTGCTGTCGATCGGCGCGACCTGGGCGGGGTTGGTGCCCCAGGTGACGTGGGGCACGAGGAGGGCGGCGTCGAGGGTGACGTCCTTGTCGAACTGGGCGCCGTCGTCGGTGGGCAGGGTCGACCAGTAGGCGAGGGCGTCGTCCCAGGCCGGGCCTTTCGGGGCGTGGGTGCGGCCGTCGAGGTACTCGAACGTCGTGGCGTCGGGGGCGACCATCCCGGCCCGGGCGCCGCCTTCGATGCTCATGTTGCAGACGGTCATCCGGCCTTCCATCGACAACGAGCGGATGGCCGCGCCGCGGTACTCGATGACGTAGCCCATCCCGCCGCTCGTGCCGATCCGGCCGATGACGGCGAGGACGACGTCCTTGGCGGTGACGCCGGGGGGCAGCTCGCCGTCGACGGTGACAGCCATCGTCGACGGCCGCTGCTGGGGGAGCGTCTGGGTGGCGAGGACGTGCTCGACCTCGCTGGTCCCGATACCGAAGGCGAGGGCGCCGAACGCGCCGTGGGTAGAGGTGTGGCTGTCGCCGCAGACGATCGTCATGCCCGGTTGGGTCAGGCCCTGCTCGGGGCCGATGACGTGGACGATGCCCTGGTTCGGGTTGCCGATCGGGTAGCAGGCGATGCCGAACTCGGCGCAGTTGGCGTTGAGCACGGCGAGCTGCTTGGCGGAGATCGGGTCGGCGACGGGCTTGTCGATGTCGGTGGTCGGGACGTTGTGGTCGGCGGTGGCGACGGTCAGGTCGGGCCGCCGGACGGTCCGCCCGGCCAGCCGGATCCCGTCGAAGGCCTGCGGGGAGGTGACCTCGTGGACGAGGTGGAGGTCGATGAAGAGGAGGTCCGGCTCCCCCTCGGCGGCGTGGACGACGTGGGCGTCCCAGACCTTCTCGGAAAGCGTTCTCGGGGCGGCGGCCATCAGGCGCCGACCTTGACGATCTCGACCCGGAGCGTGCCGCCGGGCGCCCGGTACTCGACGGTGTCGCCGGCGGTCTTGCCGATCAGGGCCTGGCCGAGCGGGGCGCTGGGCGAGACGACGGGCATGTCGCCGGGGTGCTCTTCGATGGAGCCGACGAAGAAGTCCTGGGTGTCGTCCTCGTCGTCGCCGTCGTAGCGGAGCGTGACGACGACGCCGTGATCGACGGTGCCGTCCCGCTCACGGTCGCCCTCGACGACCTGGGCCCTCTTCAAGAGGGCCTGGAGCTGGCGGATGCGGGCCTCCATCTTCCCCTGGCTGTCCTTGGCCGCGTGGTAGTCGCCGTTCTCGGAGAGATCGCCGAGGGCTCGGGCAGCCTCGATGGCCTGGGCGATCTCGACCCGGCCGCGGGTCGTCAGATCCTCGAGCTCGGCCTGGAGCCGGTCGTAGGTCTCCTGGGTCAGCCGCGCCGGCTCGGGCGCGTGGGGGGTCGTATCAGTCACAGTACGAAGGCTATCGGCCGCGGCGGCGCGACCCCGACGGGCTGCGCCCGATCGTCCGGGGGGCTGCGCCCGATCGTCCGGAGACGGAGGCCCGACGCCGGGGGACGGACTCGACGCTCGGAGGTCGGAAAAACCGGGCTGGCGCGGTTGACGGGAGGGCGCCGGTGCGGGAAACTTGGACCTCCATGCATCTGCACCGGGTAGCCGTCATTCCGTAGGCACGCACTCGACGTGCGTGCCTCCTCGACCGTCCACTCCGGTGGGCGGTTTTTCATGTCCTGGAGCAGGAAGGTCGAGGGGGCGGCCCAGTGGGAGCAGGCGGGCCAGTGGAAGCAGAGACCGGTGAGCAGAAGAGAAGAAGAACGGTGAGAGGAGCAACGGTGGGCCAGAGGCCGGGTACCGGGGAGACGATCGAGGCGGGAGGCCGGCGATGAGCGGCCACCGGGTGGCGGTGATCGGCGGCGACGGCATCGGTCCGGAGGTCGTCGCGGAAGCGCTCAAGGTGGTGGCCGCGGCGGGCGTCACGCTGGAGACGACCGACTACGACCTGGGCGCCGACCGGTACGTGCGGACGGGCGAGGTGCTGCCGGACGCGGTCCTCGACGAGCTCCGCGGCTTCGACGCGATCCTGCTCGGCGCGGTCGGGCCGCCGGTCGGCGACACGACGGTCCCGCCGGGCACGCTCGAGCGGGGCCTGTTGCTCCGGCTCCGGTTCGAGCTCGACCTCTACATCAACCTCCGGCCGTTCACCGGGGTCCCGGGATCGATCGCGCCAGGGGCGGACTTCGTCGTCATCCGGGAGAACACGGAGGGCACGTACGCCGGCGAGGGTGGGTTCCTGCGCAAGGGCACGCCGTACGAGGTGGCGACGCAGGGATCGGTCAACACCCGGATGGGGGCGGAGCGGTGCGTGCGGTTCGCGTTCGAGCTGGCGCAGGGCCGCCCGGCGCACAAGCTGACGCTCGTCCACAAGACGAACGTGCTCACGTTCGCCGGTGACCTCTGGCAGCGGACGGTCAACGAGGTGGCGCCGGACTACGCGGACGTCGCGCACGACTACAACCACGTCGACGCGGCGTGCATCTACCTGGTCGAGCAGGCTCGGCGTTACGACGTGATCGTCACCGACAACCTGTTCGGCGACATCCTGACGGACCTGGCCGGGGCGGTCAGCGGCGGGATCGGCTTCGCCGCGTCGGGGAACCTGAACCCGGCCCGGACGGGGCCGTCGCTCTTCGAGCCGGTCCACGGCGCGGCGCACGACATCGCCGGCCAGGGCATCGCCAATCCGCTGGCGGCGATCGTCTCGGCGGCGCTCATGCTCGACCACCTCGGCGACGCGGACGCGGCGGCCCGGATCGACAAGGCCGTACGGGCGTTCATCGACACCGACGAGACCACCCGTTCGACGGGCTCGGGGTCGGACGGCCCGCAGTCCACCGCCGGCATCGGCGACGCCATCGCAGAAAGGCTCTGAGCCATGCCCATCACCCCGACGAAGAAGATCTGGATGGACGGCCAGCTGGTCGACTGGGCGGACGCGACCGTCCACGTGCTCACGCACACGATGCATTACGGCTCGGGCGTCTTCGAAGGCATCCGCGCCTACCCGACGCCGCGCGGCGTGGCGGTGTTCCGGCTGGGTGACCACATCCGGCGGCTGTTCACGTCCGCGTCGATCTTCTTGATCGACGTCCCGTTCACGGAGCAGCAGATCGTCGAGGGCACCCGGGACGTCGTCCGGGTCAACGAGCTGCCGAACGGCTGCTACGTGCGGCCGCTCGTCTACCTCGGCTACGGGGAGATGGGCCTCAACCCGCTGCCGTGCCCGGTCAACGTGTCGATCGCCGCGTGGCCGTGGGGGACGTACCTGGGCGACGACGGCGTCGCCAACGGCGTCTCGATGAAGATCAGCTCGTGGCGCCGGCACGACCCGAACGCGGTGCCGACCGCGGCCAAGGGCACCGGCATGTACGTCAACTCGTCGCTGGCCAAGGTCGAGGCGCTGAAAGCCGGCTACGACGAGGCGATCCTGCTGACCTCCGACGGCCGGGTGAGCGAGTGCACCGGGGAGAACATCTTCGTCGTCCGCGACGGCGTGCTCCTCACCCCGCCGACCTCCGACGCCGGCGCGCTCGACGGCATCACGCAGGACACGGTCGAGACGATCGCCCGCGACATGGGCCTGGAGGTCCGGCACGAGCAGCTCGTGCGGACCGATCTGTACACCGCGGACGAGGCGTTCCTGACGGGCACGGCCGCCGAGGTCGTGCCGATCCGGGCCGTCGACGACCGGGCGGTCGGGGCGGGCAAGCCCGGGCCGATCACGACGGCGATCCAGCAGACGTACTTCGCCACCGTCCGCGGTGAGGTCGACCAGTACAAGGACTGGCTCGACTATGTCGACTAGCGCCCACCGGCCCACCACCCACGGGCCCACCGCCCACGAGCACCGCGCCCACGCCCACGACTACCGCCTGCCGACGCTCCCCGACGCGGTCGACATCTTCGACACGACGCTGCGGGACGGCAGCCAGCAGGAGGGGCTGTCGCTGACGGTCGACGACAAGCTGCGGGTGGCCGAGCAGCTCGACCACCTCGGCGTGACGTACATCGAGGGTGGGTGGCCGGGCGCGAACCCGAAGGACGAGGCGTTCTTCGCTCGGGCGCCGGCGGAGCTGCACCTGAAGACGGCGACGCTGGTGGCGTTCGGGTCGACGCGGCGGGCGGGCGTGACGGCGGCGAAGGACCCGGTCCTCGACCAGCTCGTGCGGTCCCAAGCCCCGGTGGCGTGCATCGTGGCGAAGAGCTGGGACCGGCACGTCGAGGACGCGCTGCGGACGTCGCTCGAAGAGGGCGTCGCCATGGTCGGCGAGTCGGTGGCGTTCCTGCGGGAGCACGGCCTGCGGGTCTTCGTCGACGCGGAGCACTTCTTCGACGGCCACCGGCACAACCGGGACTTCGTCCTCCGGGTGCTCGACGCGGCCGAATCGGCCGGGGCGGAAGCGCTCGTGCTGTGCGACACGAACGGCGGGTCGCTGCCGGACCAGATCGGCGAAGCGGTGGCCGACGTCCGTGAGCGCTCGAGCGCGAGCTTGGGGATCCACTGCCACAACGACGCGGGCTGCGCGGTGGCGAACTCGCTCGTCGCGGTCGAGGCCGGCGTGACGCAGGTCCAGGGCTGCATCAACGGCTACGGCGAGCGGGCCGGGAACACGGACCTGTCGGCGACGATCCCGAACCTCTCGCTCAAATTGGGTGTCCGGACGATCCCGGCGGACCGGTTGGAGCGGCTGACGCCGGTGGCCCACCACATCGCGGAGCTGGTCAACATCGCGCCGGACCCGCAGCAGCCGTACGTCGGGACGTCGGTCTTCGCCCACAAGGGCGGGCTGCACGCCAGCGCGGTGGCCCGGCGCCGGGACCTCTACGAGCACATCTCACCGGAGCTGGTCGGCAACGGCACGCGGGTCGTCGTCTCGGAGATGGCCGGCCGGTCGACGCTGGCGATGAAGGCGGCGGAGATCGGGCTCGACCTCGACGGTGAGGTGCTCGGCCGCGTCCTCGACGAGCTCAAGCAGCTCGAGCACGAGGGCTACCACTTCGAGGTGGCGGACGGCTCGCTGGAGCTGTTGCTCCGGCGGGCGGCCGGCTGGGAGCCCGACTACTTCTCGGTCGAGTCGTTCCGAGTCATCACCGACCACGGCCCAGCCGCGGTGACGCTCGATGGGAGCGGTTCGGCGAGCGCGTCGCCGACGACGGAGGCGACGGTGAAGGTCCACGTCGGCCCGGACCGCATGGTGGCGACGGCGGAAGGCAACGGCCCGGTCAACGCGCTCGACGCCGCGCTCCGCCAGGCCATCGGGCCGCACTTCCCGGCGCTGGCCGGCGTCCACCTGGTCGACTACCGGGTCCGGGTGCTCGACACCGGGAAGGGGACCGGCGCGGTGACGCGGGTGCTCGTCGACACGGCCGACGACGAGCGGACGTGGACGACGATCGGCGTGTCGGAGAACATCATCGAGGCGAGCTGGCAGGCCCTCTACGACTCGATCGTCTTCGCCCTCGTGCACGTCGCCCGGTAGTCTCGGCGCCGATGACCCAGCCGAGCTTCGTCCCGATCGCCGAGGCCGACCAGGTCCGACCGTCCCTCCGGCTCGAGGTGCCGGGCTCGTGGACGACGGATCGTCCGGCGGAGCTGCGGATCCCGATCCGACCGGCCGGGCCGGGCATGGGCACGCCCGGCTCGGACCAGGGGTTCGCGCTGCGCCTGGCTCGGCGGTTCGAAGCGAAGCTCCGGTTGGCGCCCGACGAGTCGCCCGAGGACGTCATCGTCGGCGTCGCCCTGCTGGCCGCCCGCCGGTCGGGCCTGTTGGGCCGGGCGCCGAGCGTGCACGACGTCCGGGCGGCGCTCAACCTGTGGGGGTTCCTCGACGACGCGCCGGCCGACGTGGTCGACGCCCGGCGCCGGGCGTTCCGGTCGGTCGCCCACGACTACGTGCTCCAGCGGGCCCTCGTCGATGCCGTACCGGCCGAGGCGCTCTGGCCGACGCCGGCGTAGTTCGGCGGCGGACCGGGTCGCGGGGGGTGACAGTGGACCTGGAGGAGATCGAGATCGAGGCCAACGGCCTGACGTTCCGGGCCCGGGCGGCCGGACCGGCCGACGGCCGGCTGGTGGTCCTCCTGCACGGGTTTCCGCAGACGTCGTGGTCGTGGCGGCACGTCCTGCCGGCGTTGGCGGCGGCCGGCTACCGGGCGGTGGCGGTCGACCAACGGGGGTACTCGCCGGGCGCCCGCCCACCGGCGGTGGCGGACTACCGGATCGGCCACCTCGTCGACGACGTCGTCGCCATTGCCGAGAGATTGGGCGCCGAGGCGTTGGGCACTGGCCCATCGGCGTCTGGCCGGTTCGACCTCGTCGGCCACGACTGGGGCGGCATGGTGGCGTGGATGGTGGCCGGCCGCCATCCGGAGCGGCTGCGGAGCCTCTCGGTGGTCTCGACGCCGCACCCGGACGCGCTCGGCGCGGTCATCATGGCCGGCCAGGACGACCAGGCCGACCGGATGAGCTACCTCGGGTTCTTCCAGCGGCCGGACGAACCGGAGCGGCAGCTGCTGGGGGAGGACGGATCGGGATCGGGGCTGCGGGACCTGTTCGCCACGACGGGGCTCGACCCGGCGGCGACGGACGAGTACGTCGCGGTGCTGACCGCCCCGGGGGCGATGACGGCCGCGCTCAACTGGTACCGGGCGATGGACGCCATCGAACCGCTCGGGCCGGTGGCGGTGCCGACGTTGTACGTCTGGTCGTCCGACGATCCCGCGCTCGGGCGGGCGGCCGCGGAGGCGACGGCCGACTGGGTGACCGGGCCGTACCGGTTCGCGGTCCTCGACGGCGTGAGCCACTGGGTGCCCGAGGAGGCCGCGACCGAGCTGTCCGGCCTCCTGCTCGACCAGCTTTCGGCCACCTGAACCGGCCGCCTGATCTTTCCGGCTCGGCCACCCGGCCCCGGCGCTTGGGTCCGATCCTGAGAATTAGCTGAGAGAAACGAGCGCGGGGACGGTCGATCGAATACCGTGCTGGCCGGGGGGAGCGGCTCGGCCGTTCCCCTTGCCGCGAACCAACGAAATGCATCGGAGAGGCGCCATGCACGACCGCAGCAGAGCAGTAGGTAGACGACGTTCGTCGTGGGGGCGGGTGGGGGCGGCCGTCGCCGTCGCCCTCGGGGTCAGCGGCGCGGCGGTGGCGGCCACCGCGCTGACCACGGTCCCGGCCGGGGCGGCGGGACCGCCACCGTCGGGCATCTACGTGGCCAACGAGGGTGGGGGCAACGTCACCGTCTACCCGCTGCCGTCGAACGGCCACGCCGCGCCGAGCGCGACGATCTCGTCGTCCACGTTCCAGAACCCCTACGGCGAGGCCTTCGACGCGGCCGGCGACCTGTGGGTGTCGAACTACGGCGGCGACACGGTGGCCGAGTTCACCGCGGCGCAGCTGGCGGCGACCGGATCGCCGACCCCGGCGGTCGTTCTGTCCAGCAACGGTGCGTCGCTGACAGGCCCGGTCGGTCTGGCCTTCGACCGTGCCGGCAACCTGTGGGTGGCCGACTACACAGGGATGACGTTGAACGAGTTCACCCCGGCCCAACTGGTTGCCTCCGGCGCACCGGTGCCCAAGGTGACCATCTCGGCCACCGGAACCGCCCTCAACCGACCGGAGGAGATCGCCTTCGACCCGGACGGCGACCTCTGGTCCGCCTCGACCGCCACCGACCAGGTCCAGGAGTACTCCCTGGCCCAGCTGGCGGCCAGCGGCAGCCCAGTGCCAGCGGTGACCATCACCGCCAATGGGACCTCCCTGGACGATCCGGTGGGGGTCGTCTTCGACAACGCCGGCGATCTCTGGGTGAGCAACTACGACAACGCCACCGTGGTGGAGTACGCCCACAGCCAACTGGCCGCCAACGGCAACCCGGTGCCGACGGTCACCCTGGGCAGCAACGCCACCCACAGCATCGACGAGACCTATCAGATGGCCTTCGACTCGAGCGGGAACCTGTGGCTGGCCAACATCGCCGGCACAACGACAGGCAGCGTTACCGGGTTCTCGGCGAGCCAGTTGACCGCCTCGGGGTCGCCCAACCCGACGTACCAGATCGCCGGGTCGGGGACCGGGTTGACCGATGCGGCCGGGCTGGCCCTGGCCACTCCGCCCCAGGCGCCCACCAACGCGAGGGTCAGCATCTCGGGGACGACGGCGTCGGCCAGCTGGACAGAGCCGATGTCGCCGCCGTGGCCCAGCGACTACCAGGTGACCCCGATCGTCAACGGGGTGGCCCAGGCGACCATCGACACCCATTCGGACGTCGTCGGCACCGCCTTCCCGGTCCCGGCCGGCAGCACGGTGGCCTTCAAGGTGACCGCCTCCGACATCTTCGGCACCGGCCCGGCCGCGACGTCCAACACGGCGCCCGTCGCCCCCGGCTACTGGGAGGTCGCCAGTGACGGCGGCCTGTTCAGCTTCGGGAACGTCCAGTTCTACGGCTCGATGGGCGGCAAGCCGCTCAACAAGCCGATCGTCGGCATGGCGGCGACGCCGGACGGCGCCGGCTACTGGGAGGTGGCGACGGACGGCGGCATCTTCAGCTTCGGCGACGCCCAGTTCTACGGGTCGACCGGGTCGATCACGCTCAACCAGCCGATCGTCGGCATGGCGGCGACGCCGGACGGCAAGGGCTACTGGCTCGTCGCGTCCGACGGTGGCCTCTTCGCCTACGGCGACGCCCAGTTCTACGGCTCGATGGGCGGCAAGCCGCTGAACAAGCCGATCGTCGGCATGACGTCGACGGCCGACGGTAAGGGCTACTGGCTGGTGGCGTCGGACGGCGGCATCTTCAGCTTCGGCGACGCGTCGTTCCACGGCTCGACCGGCAGCCTCTCGCTCGTCAAGCCGATCGTCGGTATGGCATCGACGCCGGACGGCGGCGGCTACTGGCTGGTGGCGGCCGACGGCGGCTTGTTCACGTTCGGCGATGGGTCGTTCTACGGCTCGATGGGCGGCAAGCCGCTCAACCAGCCGGTCGTCGGCATGCTCGCCACGGCGGACGGCCGCGGCTACTACGAGGTGGCCACCGACGGCGGCTTGTTCACGTTCGGCGACGCGACGTTCCTCGGCTCGATGGGCGGCAAGCCGCTCAACAAGCCGGTCGTCGGGATGGCCTGACCGGTCGTGGTGTGGGTCGGGGTCGCCGTCGGCGGCCCCGACCCTCCCGGGCCGGCCCCCGGGCCGGAGCGGATCTGGCCTAGCCGGCCCAGAGGGGCGTGACGACGCGCTGGTAGCGCGGCTCCCAGGCGTACCGGCAGAGGACCCGGACCGGCGGCGGGGGCATCGAGAGCACGGCCTGCCGCTCGACCGGGTCGGCGCCGTCGAAGATCCACGGGAAGAACCGGGCGGAGCCGCGCATCCCGATGGCTTTCGCCGTCGCCTTGCCGAAGGCCTCGAACTCGGCGTTGCTCATGGCCTCGTCGATGACGGGGAAGCACCGGGTCTCCTCGTTGTCGAGGTGGGCGCCGAGCGCGTCGGCCAAGTCGTCGAGCTGGTCACCGAGGGTCGAACCGGCCGCCGTGGCCGGCTCGGCGACGAAGGCCGCGAAGCCGCGGTCGACGGCCTCGCCCTTCGGCAGCAGGCCCGCGTGCTGGACCTCCATCTGCTGGAGGATGGCCAGCGGCTCGTCCTGGCCGGCCAGCCGGGGCCGGACGAGCGGCCACAGCGAGTCGTCCTCGACCTGGTGGTGGTGGTGGAGCTGTTCGTCGACGAACTGCCAGTGCGCCTCCAGCCGCCGGGCCCGCTCGGCACCGACGGAGGGCGCCCGGACGGCGGTGCTCAGCCGGCGGAAGTCCCGCCGGAAGGCCTCGTGGATCAGGTAGACGATCGTGAACCGCCCCCGCGGGGGCCCACCGTTGGTCGGTTGGTCGGGCATCGTGTCGTCCTTTCGGGTCCGTCCGCCGCAATGGCCGCGGCCCAGAGTCTGCTCGGTTTTTCCCACTCCGTCTTTCTGGCCCGCCGGTTCGCCACGGTCGTGGCCGGATGCTGCCAAGGCCACCGGCCGGCTGTTCGATCCGGTGGGAGGTGTCGATGCCGTACGATCGCCAGGTGTCCGGCGGAAGGCAACGGTGCTCGCGGATGGACATCGGGACGTCCCCAGCAGGGTCGAGGTGATGGCGTGACGTTGGCTGATGACGAGATCGAACGGCTCATTGCCTCTGGCGAGAGTGATCGGATCGAGTGCAAGGAGTCGGTCTCCGACAAGGACAAGATCTGTCAGGCGATCTGTGCGTTCGCCAACGACCTGCCGCGACACGGAGAGCCGGGGATCGTGGTGGTGGGCGTCGACGACCGGGGCAATCCCACGGGGCTCGCCATAACGGACAAGCTCTTGCAGGACCTGGCGGATCTCCGCAGCAACGGCAATATCCACCCGTTCCCGTCCATGGTGGTTGAAAAGCGGCAGTTTCGCGGACGTGAGGTGGTGGTGGTGACGGTTGAACCGTCGAACAGCCCACCGGTGAGGTTCAAAGGACGGACCTGGATCCGCGTCGGCTCCCGGCGCTCGGTCGCGACCGCCGAGGAGGAGATGCAACTGGCCGAGCGGCGCCGGTACGCCAACCTTCCGTTCGATGCTCAGCCGCTCCCGTCGGCCGGGATGGATGCCCTCGACGTGGAAAGCTTCGTGCACGAGCTGCTGCCGCAGTTGCTTGCTCCCGAGATTGTGGCCGCCAACCACCGAGATGTCGAGGAACAGTTGACTGCGCTCCGGTTCCTGCATCCCGACGGCGAGGCCACCCCGACCGGAGCGTTGTTCGTCGGGATCGATACGTTGGCTCACTTGCCGGGCGCGTTTGTCCAATTCCTCCGCTTCGACGGCACTGACCTTGCCGATCCCGTCCGCAGCGACCATCGGATCTCTGGCCGGCTGTCGCAGGTGGTGCTGGAATTGGAGGAGGTACTCAGGGCGAACATCGATACGGTGGTCACCTTCGAGGGAAGACCGACGGAAGCCCGGCGGCCCTCCGTTCCCTTCGAGGCGCTTCAGCAGCTCATTCGCAATGCGGTCATGCATCGGTCGTACCAGGGGACCAACGCTCCGACCCGTATCCTGTGGTTCGACGACCGGATAGAGGTCCAGTCGCCCGGAGGCCCGTTCGGACATGTGACCGTTGACAACTTCGGCACCCCCGGGATCGTCGACTATCGGAACCCGACCGTTGCGGGCGTGCTCCACCAGCTCGGCTACGTCCAGCAGTTCGGGGTGGGGATCGCGATCGCCAGGCAGCGACTGGAGAGCAATGGCAATCCGCCGCTCGAGTTGGTGGCCACCCATAATGCCGTGAACGTGGTCGTGCGGCTCGTCCGATGACGCCGGTCGTCGCGTTCTTCAACAACAAGGGTGGTGTCGGCAAGACCACGCTCGTCTACCACCTTGCGTGGATGATGGCCGACCTCGGGATCCCGGTGCTGGCGGTGGACCTCGATCCGCAAGCCAACCTCACCTCCGTGCTGCTCGACGAGAAGCGAGTGGAGGAGCTGTGGGACGACGCGGCCAGCCGGAGCGTGTACGGGGCGCTGGCACCACTGCTGGAGGGGGAGGGGGGGGTGGTCGAGCCGCACGTCGAAGAGGTCGCCGCAAACCTGAGCCTGGTGCCTGGTGACCTGTTGCTGTCCGGCGCCGAACAGGAGCTCTCCGCCCAATGGCCGCTCGCTGGGGACGGCCAGCTGCGGGCCTTCCGGGTCGAGGCCGCCTTCGCGCAGTTGATCCGGTTTGCGACCGAGACGGCCAGCGCCAAGATCGTCCTGGTCGACGTCGGTCCGAACCTGGGGGCGATCAACCGGGCGGCCATGGTGGCCACGGACCAGGTGGTCGTGCCCTTGGCGCCTGATCTCTACTCGCTCCAGGGACTGCGCAACCTCGGTCCGACGCTGGCGCGGTGGCGGGGGGAGTGGGGGGAACGTCGGCAAAAGAACCCCCGCACCGACCTGTGGCTTCCCCAGGGCGGAATGCAGCCGATTGGCTACGTGGTCCTACAACACGGCGTACGCATGGATAGGGCCGTCGGCGCCTACGACCGGTGGATGCGCCGGGTCCCGTCGGAGTACCGCAGGTCGGTCCTTCGGACGGACGGTGCTGACGCACCACCAGTCGCAGAGGATCCCGAATGCCTGGGCCTGGTCAAGCACTACCACAGCCTGGCCCCCATGGCCCAGGAAGCGCGGAAGCCCGTCTTCCTCCTGCGGTCCGCCGACGGCGCCATCGGTGCGCACCAGCGGGCGGTGCAGGCGGCGTACGGGCTCTTCCAAGACCTGGCGTGCCGGATCCTCGACCGGATGGGCGTCGGGGATTGGCTCACCGCCGACGGCGGCCGGTGAGCACAACGGACTGAAGTCGACTCACCGAGCCGGACGCCGGGCGGGGCGCCGATGCTACGGTTTAGAACAGGTTCTATAAATGGGGTGGACGGCCGCCCGGTCCAGGTGCTCGATCCAGGCACCGAACCGGAAGGCTGCCGCCACCGACACCTAAGAGCCCACCGATACTTGAGAACACGGAGACCAGAGAAGAGGTGCGACGCATGGGGCAACCGGTGATCGTCGAGGCGGTCCGGACGCCGATCGGGAAGCGCAACGGCTGGCTGTCCGGGCTCCGGGCGGCCGACGTGCTGGGTGCGACCCAGGTCGAGGTGGTCAAGCGGGCCGGCATCGACCCGGGCTCGGTCGAGCAGGTCGTCGGCGGGGTCGTCACCCAGGCCGGCGAGCAGGGCTTCAACGTGACGCGGACGGCGTGGCTCCTCCAGGGCCTGCCGTACGAGGTGGCGGGCACGACGGTCGACTGCCAGTGCGGGTCGTCGCAGCAGGCGAACCACTTCGTCGCCAACCTGATCACGTCCGGCGCCATCGACGTCGGGATCGGCTGCGGGGTCGAGACGATGAGCCGGGTGCCGCTCGGGGCGAACGCGGCGGCCGGGGTCGGCCGGGCCATCCCGGAGGACCTGCCGTACGACCTGCCGACACAGTTCGTGGCGGCGGAGCGGATCGCCCAGAAGTACGGGATCACCCGGGAGGACACCGACTGGCTCGGGCTCGTCTCGCAGCAGAAGGCGGCGGCGGCCGTCGCCGAGGACCGGTTCGCCCGCGAGATCGCCCCGATCGAAGCCCCGGTCGTCGGCGAGGAAGGTCCCCGCGGGGAGCACACGGGGGAGCGCCGGGTGATCGCCAAGGACCAAGGTCCCCGGGACACGACGGCCGAGGGGCTGGCCAAGCTGAAGCCGGTCCTGCCCGACGGGATGCACACGGCCGGGAGCTCCTCGCAGATCTCCGACGGCGCGGCCGCGGTGCTCTGGATGTCCGAGGAGCGGGCGAAGGCCGACGGCCTGCGGCCGCGGGCCCGGATCGTCGCCCAGGCGCTCGTCGGCTCCGACCCGTACTACCACCTCGACGGGCCGATCGCCGCGACGACGAAGGTGCTCGACAAGGCCGGCATGACGATCGGCGACATCGACCTGTTCGAGGTCAACGAGGCGTTCGCGTCCGTCGTCCTCAGCTGGGGCCGGGCCCACGACGTCGACTGGGACAAGGTCAACGTCAACGGCGGCGCCATCGCCCTCGGCCACCCGGTCGGCGCGACCGGCAGCCGGTTGATCACGACCGTCCTGCACGAGCTGGAGCGCCGGGACGCCACGTACGGGTTGGTGTCGATGTGCTGCGGCGGCGCCCTGGCCACCGGCACGATCATCGAAAGGCTGTAGCCATGACCGTCGAGTCCACCGAGCACTTCACGTTCGAACAGCGCGGCCACACGGCCATCGTGACGATGAACCGGCCGGAGGCGAAGAACGCGCTCAGCCTGCCGATGCTCGTCGGGATGGCCGACGCGTGGGTCGAGATCGACGCCAACGACGACATCCGCAGCGCCATCCTCACCGGGGCCGGCGGCACGTTCTGCGCCGGCATGGACCTCAAGTCGATGAGCAGCCCGGAGGCCGAGAAGTACCAGCACCGGATGGTCGAGGACCCGGACCTGCACTGGAAGGCGCTGCTCCGGCACTACCAGCCGAAGAAGCCGCTGATCGCCGCGGTCGAGGGCTGGGCGGTGGCCGGCGGGACGGAGATCCTCCAAGCCACCGACATCCGGGTAGCCGGCGAGGGGGCGAAGTTCGGGGTCTTCGAAGCCCGCCGGGGGCTGTTCCCGCTGGGCGGGTCGACCGTCCGGCTGCGCCGGCAGATCCCCTTCACGGTGGCCATGGACCTGCTCCTCACCGCCCGGCAGGTCTCGGCGGAGGAGGCATTGCGCATCGGCCTGATCGGCCGGGTCGTCCCGGACGGCACGGCGCTCGACGAGGCGTTGGCCATCGCCGACGTGATCAACGCCAACGGCCCGCTCGCCGTCGAGGCGATCAAGCGATCGGTGATCGAGACCGAGGGGATGTCCGAAGTGGACGGGCTGGCCCGGGAGCTGGAGATCGGCACGCCGATCTTCGGCACCGAGGACGCCAAGGAAGGCCCGCGGGCGTTCGCCGAGAAGCGCCAGCCGAACTTCCAGAAGCGGTGACCGACCCGGGTTCGGCGGACCCCGGAGCCACCGACGCCGCGCCGAGCGGCGCGACGCCGACGGACCCCGCGTTGGCGGATGGCGGCCCGACAGAAAGGGGCCCGGCCCGCACGGCGGCGGCGTCGGCCCGGAACCGGTTGGCCACCGAGGTCCGCCGGGTGACCGATCTGCTCGTCGGCCGGGTGATCGACGACGGCGACCTGGACCGGGCGGCGGTGGACGTGGCCGGCGTGGCCGATCGACTGGCCGCCGCGGCCGGGCCGGGGAAGCGGCCCCGGGCCCAGCCGGACCCGGCCGGGCACCCGCAGGACTACTTCGGCACCAGCCCGATCATCGGCTACGCCAACCCACTGGCTGCGCCGGTCGACGTGTGGGTCGTCCGGGGGGTGGACGGCCAGCCGGAGCTACGGGGCCGGGCGTGGTTCGGCTACGCGTACGAGGGTCCGCCGACGTGCGTGCACGGCGGCATCATCGCCGAGGTCTTCGACGAGCTGCTCGGGTCGGCCAACATCCTGACCGGCCGGGCCGGCATGACCGGGACGCTGACGGTCAAGTACCGACGGCCGACGCCGCTGCTGTCCGATCTGTCGCTCGTCGCCCGTCAGACGCGGATCGAGGGCCGCAAGATCTTCGCGTGGGGCGGCATCTACCACGACGGCGAGCTGACGGCGGAGGCCGAGGGCATCTTCATCGACGTCCAGCCGCGCCGCTTCCTCGACATCATGGCGGCCAACGCCAAGGACGCCGATGGCGTCGTCATCGACCCGGGCCTGCAGGATCTGATCGACCGGGGTGTCGAGATCCGGGG
Organism: uncultured Actinomycetota bacterium; assembly: GCA_963844575.1. Classification (GTDB taxonomy): domain Bacteria; phylum Actinomycetota; class Acidimicrobiia; order Acidimicrobiales; family RAAP-2; genus DASZUK01. Next base: position 3,623,000 of record CAWJOU010000005.1, on the reverse strand, counting down.
GCTGGATGGACCGCCCCAGCCTGATCAGACGGCCCGCTCGACGCCTTCCCAGTAGGGATCGCGGAGCTTGCGCTTGTAGAGCTTGCCGTTGGGGTCGCGGGGGAGCTCGTCGACGAAGTCGACCGACTTCGGCGTCTTGAACTTGGCCAGCCGGCCTTCGCAGAACCCCCGGATCTCGTCGGCCAGGGCCGGGGTCGCGTCGGTGCCGTCCTGGAGCTCGACGACCGCCTTGACCTCCTCGCCCCAGTCGTCGTTGGGGATGCCGAAGACGGCGACGTCGGCGACCGCCGGGTGGCCGAGGAGGACGTTCTCGATCTCGGCCGGGTAGATGTTCGCCCCGCCGGAGATGATCATGTCGATCTTGCGGTCCCGCAGGAAGAGGTAGCCGTCCTCGTCGATCAGCCCGACGTCGCCGACGGTGAAGAACTTGCCGATCCGGTTGTTCTTCGTCTTCTTCTCGTCCTTGTGGTACGTGAAGTCGCCGGCCGCGCTGTCCTTGTAGGCCATGTACACCGTGCCGATGACGTTCGGCTCGTCGACCCGGTCGCCGGCGTCGTCGAAGATGGCGATCTCCGAGATCGGCCACGCGGTGCCGACGGTGCCCGGCTTCTTCAGCCAGTCCTCGGCGTTGACCGCGGTGCCGCCGCCCTCGGAGGCGGCGTAGTACTCGTCGACGGCCAAGCCCCACCAGTCGATCATCTGGCGCTTGACGTCGACCGGGCACGGGGCGGCGGCGTGGATCATGTGGCGCAGCGACGAGACGTCGTAGCGGAGGCGGACGTCGTCGGGCAGGCTGAGGAGCCGGTGGAACTGGGTCGGGACCATGTGCGACGTCGTCACCCGGTACCGCTCGATCAGCTCGAGCATGTCCTCGGCCGTCCACTTGTCCATGAGGACGACGGTGTGGCCGAAGTGGATCGACGCGCCGGCGAACCGCAGCACCGCGGTGTGGTAAAGCGGCGAGCCGACGATGTGGACGTTGCCGTCCTGGGGCTGGATGCCGAAGAGGAAGAGGATGCCGGAGAGGCCGAGCGCGGCCTGCTCGGGGGTGGCGCCGCTGAGCTTGCGGTAGACGCCCTTCGGGTTGCCGGTCGTCCCGGAGGTGTAGTTCATGACGTCGCCGACGGTCCGGTGGTCGGGGTCGGTCGTCGGCTGGGCGTCGCGGACCCGGGCGTACGGGGTGAAGCCGACGATGTCGCCGACGGCCAGGCAGGTCGACGCCGGGATCTCGGCCTCGTCGGCCGCGTCGAGAGCGATGTCGGCGAACCGCTCGTGGGCGACGAAGACCTTGGCCTCGGCGTCCTTCAGGATGTACGCCACCTCGGGGGCGACGAGGTGGTGGTTGATCGGCACGAGGTACCAGCCGGCCTGCAGGCAGGCGAGGTAGATCTCGAACATCTCCGCCCCGTTCGGCAGCAGCGTGGCGACGACGTCGCCGGGCTCGAGGCCGAAGCCGCGCAGGGCGTGGACGAGCTGGTTGGCCCGTCCGAGCAGCTCGGCCGCGGTCAGCTCGGTCCCGTCGGGGGCGACGAGCGCCAAGTGGTCCGGGTCCTCGTGGGCGAGCGCCCAGAATCCGAGATCGCCCATAACTGGTGCCTTCCTCTCGCGTGGCGGGGTCGGCCGGACCGTCCGGTCCGGTTTGCGTGCCCCGTGGGCGACCGACAGAGTGGCGGCCACGCCCGGTTCGGGGCTAGAACAGCGAAGTTAGAACAGGTTCTAACTTGGCGTCAATCGTAGTGGTCTCGAGGAGGACGGACGGCATGGCAGGGTTCTTGGACCAGAAGGTGATCGCGGTCACCGGTGGCGGCGGCGGCATCGGCCGGGCGGTCGCCCTCCTGGCGGCTGCCGAGGGAGCCAAGGTCGTCGTCGCCGACTACGGGGTCGGGATGGCCGGGGAGGACCCGTCCAGCGAGGTCGCCGACGCCGTCGTCAAGGAGATCGAGCAGGCCGGTGGCGAGGCCATCGCCCTGGCCGACGACATCTCGAAGATGGAGGCCGGCGAGCGGCTGATCGGTACCGCGGTCGAGCGCTTCGGGCGGATCGACGGCGTGGTCGCCGTGGCCGGCATCCTGCGGGAGCGGATGCTCTTCAACATGTCCGAGGACGAGTGGGACGCGGTCATTGCCACCCACCTGAAGGGCCACTTCACCGTGTTCCGGGCCGCCGCCGCGGTCATGCGCAAGCAGGAGGGCGGCGGGTCGCTGGTCGGCTTCACGTCGGGGGCCTTCGCCGGCAGCGTCGCCCAGGCGAACTACGCGTCGGCCAAGGGTGGCATCGTCTCGCTCGTGCGGTCCGCCGCGGCCGGCCTCTACCGCTACGGCATCACCGCCAACGCCATCGCCCCGGTGGCGAGGACGCGCATGTCGGCCAACGTACCGATGGAGCTGGCCGACATGGGCGACGCCGAGGACGTCGCCCCGATGGTCGTCTACCTCCTCTCCGACCAGGCTCGGCACGTCACCGGCCAGGTGTACACCGTCGTCGGTCCGAAGATCGCGGTGTGGAACCAGCCCGAAGAGGTCCGGGCCGTCTACGCGGACGGGCGCTGGACGCCCGGGCAGATCGCCGCTCGCCTCGACTCGACGGTCGGCCAGGAACGCCTGGGCCTCATCGAGAAGCTCGAGGAGTACCGGAAGGCCGCGGCCGCGGCGGACAAGCCGACCGGCTGATATCGGGCCGCGCCCGGGACGGGTGCGGGGGGCCGTCCTGGGCGCGCCGTGCCGATAGCGGCCTTCGCCGCCTGCCAGTGACTGCCCTCGCCGCGTGTCGGGAAGGCGCCGCGTCGGGTCACGTGAGGCTGGCGCCGGCCCCCGGGCTCGGTGCCGGCTCGGGATCGACGCCCTCGGCTGCCGGATGCCCGCCCGGTCGTCCATCAGGTGGTGCGCCGGCCGCCACCCAGGCCCGCCAGCGTGATCGGGTGACGACCAGCAGGGCGACGCCGCCGACGGCCAGCGCCACCCCGGCGATCTGGACGAGCAGCGAGCCGAGGTGGCCGTCCTCGCCGAGCCAGAGGTGCTCGTCGATCGTCCGCTCGATGCCCCACAGGATCATCCCGACGCCGAGCACCGCCCCGGGCGGGTAGCCCCGCCGGGGGGTGCCGTCGGGCCACCGGTTGGCACGGCGCTCGACGTAGAGCAGGACGAGGAAGACGGTGAAGTCCTCGAGGGCCTGGAAGATCGGCACCGGCAGCCGCCGGCCGGCCTGGCCGGCGTAGTACATGCCGAACCATTGGTGGGTCGGGTGGCCGCCGCCGGCCACCATCAGCTGGGGTCCGAGCAGCCGGCCCATCGCCCAGGCGGCCATCAGGACCGGGGCGACGAGGTCGAGGGCCCGGGCGGTCGACAGCTCCGGGCAGCGCCGGCGGGAGATGAGGACACCGACCGGCACGGCGAAGATGATCCCGCCGAACGACGACAGCCCGCCGTGCCAGATGGCGAACACGTCGCCCGGGTTGGCCCGGTAGTAGGCGAGGTTCGAGAGGACGTGGAAGACCCGGGCACCGACGACGGCGGCGACGATGACCCAAAGGAACATGCCGACCAGCCAGTCCGTCCGGTAGCCGTTCTTCTTCAGCCGGGCCTCGAAGTACCGGTAGGCGAACCAGAACGTGATCGCGAGCCCGATCCCGTAGGTATGGACCTCGAGCGGGCCGATGTGGAAGGCGACCGGGATGGGCTGCATGGGTCCCGACCAGTATGGCCGGCGCGGCGCCGGGGCTGGGCGGCGCCTCCTCCGGGTGATGGCGGGGAGGGGGAGCGGAGGGGGGAGTGGGAGCGCCTACGGCCGGCCGGCGCCGGCGAAGCGGCCTGTGCCGGTGCGCAGGCCGGTGATCCAGACGCTCGCCCCGGTGTACGGCGCCTCGATCATCGAGCCGCCGCCGACGTACATGGCGACGTGTGTCGCCCCACCCGGGCCGTAGAAGAGGAGGTCGCCGGGCTGGAGATCGGAGAGCGGTACCGGCGTGCTGTCGGCCATCTGAGCGCCGGAGTAGTGCGGCAGGCTGACGCCGGCCTGACCCCAGGCCCAGGCGGTCAGCCCGGAGCAGTCGAACCCGGACCCGGGCGACTCCGCGCCCCACACGTACGGCACGCCGATCTGGGACTCGGCCGCGGCGACGGCCGCCGCCCCGGCACCACCCGACGACGGCGGGGGCGGCGGGTCGACGACGGTTTTGACGGTGCTCCCCCCGCCGCTGCTGGCCGCGGTGCCGCTGCTGGCCGCGGCGGTCTGGGCGGCCTGCTGGGCCTTGGCCTGGTTGGCCGCCTGGGTCAGTTTCTGTTGGGCGGCGGCCTCGGCCGCCGCGGCCGCGGCGGCCTGCTGCTTCTGGATCAGTGTGGCGATGGTGGCGTTGACCTGGCCCAGCGTGGCCTGCTGCTGGGTCTGGAGACTCTGGGCCTGGCTGTAGGCGGACTGGGCGGTGCTAACGGCCTGGGCGGCTTGGTTGTCCTGTGTCGTGAGGACGGCCTTTTGGGCGTCGAGCTGGTTCTGGGCGGTGTTGAGGTTGGCGACCGCGGTGCCGAGGTTGCCTTCGGCGACGTCGTCGTACTCACGGGCCGCGGCGACCGACGACTCGTTGCCGGAGAAGAGCGGGTTCTCGGAGGCGGCGGCGCCGTTGCTGACGTAGGCGTTCACGGCCGCTTTCTTCAGCGTTGTCCGGTCGCCGGCGATCGTCGACTGCGTCTGGGTGATCTTGGCCTTGGTGGTCGAGATCTGCTGGTCCAGGGAGCTCTTCTTGGCCTGCGCGCCCTCGTACTGCTGGTCGAGGGCGTCGATCTGCTGGCCGGTCGACTGGATCTGTTGCTGGATCTGGGCCGCCTTGGCCTTCTCGGCCGAGAGTGTGTCCGCGGCGGCCGTACGGGCCAGAGGGAGTAGACAGCAAGACGAGGCGATGGCCACGCTCGCTATAGGCAACGACACCCGTCGGAGCAGCCGAGAACTCCGACCTGACCGCGGCGTCGAGTGGCTGTCGGGCCGCTCTACGTCTGTCACAATGCCGGACAGTTTTATCTGATCGCCGCGGGCGATGCAACCATCCCCCCTCCTTTGGCGCGGATCTCGTCCTACTGAAGGTGCGAATTCCCTGCTAAAGGTGATCTCTTCCGGGGTGTGCGACTTTATCGGGGCGGACCGTCCCGGTCGTTGGCGAACAGTGAACACCCGTCGCGCCCGGCCAGCGGTCATCCCCCCTTGTCGTCGCTCGACGCGCCGATGTCACCGAATTCGCCGCCCGCGTTACCCGGGGTCGGGTGGGCGGAGCCCCGGTTCGGCCGGTCGAGTTACCATCGGCGCATGTCCGCACGCTCTCGTGACCTGCCCCGTCGCTCCTGCCTGTCGACGCCGGGGGCGACCGAGAAGTTTCTGGCCAAGGCGCCGACGGTGACCGCGGACATGACGTTCTTGGACCTCGAGGACTCGGTGGCCCCGCTGGAGAAGGTGGCGGCGCGGGCCAAGGTGGTCGACGCGGTCAAGAACCTCGACTGGGACGACCGGGTGCTCTGCGTCCGTGTCAACGCATGGGACACCGAGTGGACGTACGGCGACGTGATCGACGTCGTCGGGAACGCCGGCGAGCGGCTCGACGAGGTCATGCTGCCCAAGGTCCAGTCGGCCGCGGAGGTCGTGGCGCTCGACCTGCTGCTGACCCAGGTCGAGAAGAACTGTGGCCTGCCGGTCGGCCACGTCGGCATCGAGGCGCAGATCGAGACGACGCGGGGGCTGATCAACGTCGAGGAGATCTGCGCGGCGTCGCCCCGGCTGGAGACGATCATCTTCGGGCCGGCCGACTTCGCGGCATCGATGGAGATGCCGGTGCTCACCGGCGGCGTGCAGATCCCGGAGTACCCCGGCGACCACTTCCACTACGTCTTCTCCAAGATCCTGATGGCCGGGCGGGCCAACGGGCTCCAGGTGATCGACGGGCCGTACCTGTACGTCCGCGACGGCGACGGTCTGCGGGACTTCGCCCGGCGCACCCGGATGCTCGGCTATGACGGCAAGTGGGCGCTCACCCCGGACCAGGCGGCCATCTTGAACGAGGTGTACTCGCCGACCCAGGAGCAGTTCGACAAGGCGTGGGACATCCTCGACGCGTACCGGAAGGCCACTGAGGACGACCGCCAGGGCGCGGTCATGTTCGGCGACGAGATGATCGACGAGGCGAGCCGGAAGATGGCGACCAAGTTCGTCAGCCGGGGCGAACGGGCCGGCCTCTCCCGCTCGCCGGCGAAGGCGTAGCTACCCCACCTGTTCGATCAGCCGGCGGGCGATGACCTTGAGGGCCAGCGTCTCGTCCGCGCCTTCGAAGATCGACAGGACCCGGGCGTCGACGAAGTAGCGGCTCACCGGGAATTCCTCGGCGTAACCCATACCGCCGTGGATCTGCATGGCTTCCCGGGTGACCCACTCGGCGGCCCGGCAGACGTACGCCTTGATCATCGAGGCTTCGAGCGCGCCCTCGCCCTGGGCCATCATCCGGGCGACCTGGTACGAGAACTGGCGGGTGGCCTGGATGACGACGGCCATGCGGGCCAGCTTGGCCCGGGTGAGCTGGTACTCGACGATCGGCGCCCCGAAGACCTTCCGGTTGACGGCGTAGTCGTAGGCGGCCTCGTAGGCGGCCTGCATGAGCCCGAGGGCCCGTGCCGCGGTCTGTAGCCGGCCGTTCTCGAATCCCTGCATCTGCAGGTAGAAGCCCCGGCCGAGCCCGGCGTCGGCACCGACGAGGTTGGCGTCGGGGACGAACCAGTCCTCGAAGGCGAGCTCGTAGGAGTGCATGCCGCGGTAGCCGACCGTGTCGATCGGCCGGCCTTCGAGCTGGCCCCCGCCGGCCGCCCCACCGCCGGCCGCGCCGCCCCCGGCGGGCTGGGTCAGGACGAAGCCGTGGCCGTCGGCCCGGTCCTTCTCGACGACGAACATCGAGATGCCGCGGTGGGCCTTCGCTCGGTCGGGGTCGGTGCGGGCGAGCAGCATGAGCACGTCCGCCCGGGCGGCGAACGTGCACCAGGTCTTGACCCCGTTGATCAGCCAGCCGCCGTCGGTGGGGGTGGCCGACGTCACGATGTTGGCGACGTCGGAGCCGTAGTCCGGCTCGGTGACGGCCACCGCCGCGAGCCGCTCGCCGCTGGCCAGCTTGGGCAACCACTCGAGCTTCTGCGTTTCGGTCCCGCCGTGAAGCAGCGCCCGGGTGAGGATCTCTGGCCGAGTGATGAGCGAGCCGCCGATGCCGAGCGATCCCCAGCTGAGCTCCTCGGTGGCGACGACCATGCCGAGGTAGTCGCTCTCGTCGCCGGTGGCGAAGCCGCCGTACTCCTCCGGCACGGACAGGCCGAAGCCGCCGAGCTCGGCCAGGCCGGCGATCAGCTCCTCGGGGATGTCGCCGTTCGTCCGGTGGACGTGCTCGGCCCGCGGCCGGACCTCGTTCTCGGCGAACCGGTGGAACGTCTCGCGGGCCAGCTCGAAGTCGTCGCTCAGGTGCCGCGGGCCGGTCTCGCCGCACAGGGCAGCCAGCACGGCCGGGTCGCGCTGCGCGTTCACGAACGGATCGGCCGGGGCGAGCGTGGCGGCGTCGACCCCCCACTGTGGTTCCCGGCCGACGAGTCGGCTCACGAGGTCGGCGACGACGTCGGCGACGAACGCGCCGGCGATCCTGGCCTCGACGTCGCCGCGGGCGCCGTACTCGAGCGTCGCCCGGGCCGTGGCCGTCGCCGCGGCCGCGTGGGCCAGGTCATAAGCGACGACCTGGTTGGCGTCGATCCCGCCGTTGGCCGCCAGGTGGCGGGTCGCGTCGCTGACGACCTGTTCGGCCAGGCTCACCGCGGCCGCCGCCGCTGCCAGGTCCGGGACCGGCAGATCCGGAACGGGCAGGTCGGGAGCGGTCGGCTCGGCCATGCCCGGACCCTAGTCGGCGCCCTTTTCCTGTCCCGACCGGGGTTTCCGGCCCAACACGGTGACGAGCGGCGGCAGGACGACCGAGTCGTCGCCGGGGTCGACGTCGGTGAGCGACGTCAGGTAGTCGGCGACCGGCCCCGGGCCGACTCCGGCCGGCGCCTCGGCCCAGGCGTCGACGATGTCGAGCCCGGCGTCCCGGAGGAGCGCCGGGACGAGGGCGCCGACATCAGGATGGCGGGCGCCGGGCATCGACAACGGCATCCCGTCGACGCGGCCGGCGGAGGTGATCGGCTCCTGCACGACGACCCAGCCACCGGCTTCGACGCTGCCGGCCATCCGGGCGACGACGACCGACGGGTCGAGGACGTGCAGCAGCAGGAACCGGCAGAACGCCAGGTCGACCGGTTCGGGCAGCCGCAGGTCCTCGGCGGCCTGGGTGATGGCGAGCACCTGGCTGTGGGCGGCCGCGGCGCGGGCGACCTCGTCGCGGGTCAGGGGATCGCTGTCGACCGCGTAGATCCGGCCAGTGTGGCCGACGACCTCGGCGAGGGCGACGGAGACGTCGCCGCCGCCGGCGCCGACGTCGACGCAGCGCCAACCGGGACCGAGGCCAAGGCGTTCGAGCGCGGTGGCCAGTGGGCGGCGGTAGACGTCGTCGCGCAGGCCGGTGAGGGGGGTCGTCGACACGTCGACCAGTCTTTCACGACCGCTCCTCCGCTCCCTATAGCCTCAGCCGAATGAACGTGACGATGTTGTTGTGTGACGCCGCGCAGGTGGCGGACGGCAAGCTGTACATCCTCGGTGGCGGCTGGTCGATGACGGGACCGGACCCGGTGCCGTCCGCGGTGGCCCTCAAGATCGACGTCGACTGGCACGAAGCCGAAGCGGCGCACCACTGGGAGCTGTTCTTGGAGGACGCCGACGGCGGGCCGGTGCTCGTCGACACGCCGAACGGCTCCCAGCCCGTCGAGGTCCGGGGCGAGTTCACGGTGACGCATCCGGCGGGCATCCCGGAGGGCTCGCCGATCGACGTCGCGCTGGCGGTGAACCTCGGGCCGATCCCGCTCGAACCGGGGACCCGGTTCGCCTGGCGGTTGGTGATCGACGGCGAGTCCCTGCCGGGGGCGTCGTTGGCGTTCACCACCCGTCCCCGCCCGCCGGCGGAATGACCGACGGTCCGACCGCGGACCTTCCCGACCCGCCCCCGCCCCCGCGCCGGGTACGTCGCGTCGCCGGGCGACTCGCCGGGTTGGCGCTCGGACTGGTGGCCGCGGCCGGACTGGCGGTCGGGGCGGTGCACGGTGCCCGCTCGGCCGGGGCCCAGGCCGACGACCAGCAGGTCGCGCTGGGCCAGCTGGACGTGGCGTACTACGACTGTCTGGCTGCCCAGGTGCACAGCCTCGTCGGCCCCGGGCAGGTCGTGGCGGTGTCGACGGCCAACCCGGGGAACTGGGCCACCCTGGCCAAGGCGGTGGCGCCCTGGGCGGTGATGACCGACGACCAGCGACGGGCGGTCGCCGTGTTGTCCATGGCGCCGCGCCGCGGCACCGGGGCGTGCCTCGGTTCGGTGGTGGTCGCTCGGTACCCGGACGGCCGGGTCAGGGTGGGGACGGGCGGCTCGCTGCCCGGTGACGAGCCGCCGCCGATGACGCCGCTGTGACCGGGCCGGCCCGGTAGCCGTCGATGGGAACGGCGGGGGGTGCCGTGGTGGCGATCGTGGTGCTGGCCGCGGCCGGCGCCCTCCCGGCGGCGACCCTGGTCGGCGTGGGTTGGCTGACCGTGCCGGCGGCGCCGCTGGCCGGGGCGGTGCTGGCGGCCGCCTCGGCGGCTGGGTGCCTGGCCATCGGCGGCCCGCTGCTCGGGTGGTTCGTCGGCCTCGCCGTGGTCGCGGCCGTCGGCACGGTGGCCGTCTGGCACCGCTGGCCGGCGGCGTCCCCGCTCGGCCGTCGACGGGGGGCGGGCGATGGTCGTGCCGGCGGCCGGCCGGCCGGCCATCGAGCCGCGGGGGTGGCCGGGGCGGTGGTCGTCGTCGCCGCCACCGCATGGTCGCTGGTGGCGCTCCGGGCGCCGACGGTCGGCTTCGACGCCCGCACGATCTGGATGCTGCACGGCGTCTGGTTCGTCGACGGCCACCAGGTGGCCCTGGCGGCGTTGCGCAGCCGGGCCATGCCGTTCGCCCACGCCAGCTACCCACCGCTGGTCGGCGGCTCGGTGGCGGTGTCGTGGCTCGTCACCGGCGACCACGGCTACCGCCTCGGGGTCGTGATGGTGGCCTTGCTCGACGCCTGCGCGCTGGCCGCCGCGGCCTGGGTGGCCGTCGAGGTGGGCCGCCGGGTCGGCGCGGCGCTGGCGTCCGATGCCCGCGGTGGGCTCGCGGCCCGGCGCCGGCCGGCGGTGGCGTACACCGCCGGCGTCGTCGTGGCCGGGTTGCTCGTGCTGGCCGCGGCCGGCGTCGTCGGCCCGTTCGCCACCAACGGGTACGCCGATCCGCTGTGGGCGTCAGCCGCGGTCGGCGCGGTCGGGTTCGGGCTCGTCCTCCCCGGCGGCGGCCGGGACCTGGGCGCGGCCGTGCTGCTGCTGGCGGTGGCCGGCCTGACCAAGGACGAGGGGATCGTCACCGCCATGGCCATCGTCGTACTGATGGCGCTGCGGGGCGCCCGGGGGAGCTGGGTGGCCCGGCCCGGGGTCCTGCCCTGGCGACCGCTCCTGGCCGGGACCGTTGGCGTGCTGGCCCTGGCGGCGTGGCCGGTGCTCGTCAAGCTGCTCGGCGGCGTCGCCGACGTGACGATCACCGGCTCCCGGCAGGGCGACGACCTATCGCGGGCCCACCAGACCGCCGACGCGATGGCGGCCCACCTGCACGTGCTCCTGCTGGCGCTACCGGTGGCGGTCGTCGGGGGGCTGCTGCTCCGCCGGGCCCGCCGGGCCGCCGGTGTCGGCAACGACGGCTGGGCGTGGGCCGCGCTGGCCGCTGGCATCGTGATCGTGGCGGCGGCGTACGTCACCGGTGGCGGTGACGTCGCGTTCTGGCTGGACACCTCGGTCCACCGCACGACGTTCTTCCCGGCGCTCGTCGGGTGGTGGATCGTCGGGACCTGGGCCATCGTCGGCCTGGCCCCATTGGACGGCGACCCCGGCGGCGTATTACACCACCAGCCATGACCACCCGCGACCGCCCGTTCGGCCGGTACTTCGAGGAGTTCGTCGTCGGCGACGTCTACCGGCACTGGCCGGGCAAGACGATCACCGAGGCGGACGACCATCTGTTCTGCATGCTGACGATGAACCACCACCCGCTGCACACGAACGCGTGGTTCGCCGAGCAGGAGACGGTGCACGGCAAGAACGTCGTCGTCGGGAACCTCGTCTACTCGCTGGCGCTCGGCATGAGCGTGCCCGACGTCAGCGGGTCGGCGATCGCCAACCTCGAGGTCGAGTCGCTCGTCCACCGGTTCCCGACGTTCCACGGCGACACGATCTACGCCGAGACGAAGGTCGTCGACAAGGTGCCGTCGAAGTCGAAGGACGACCGGGGGATCGTCACGGTCGAGACGAAGGCGTTCAACCAGCGGGGCGAGGAGGTCTGCTTCTTCCGCCGCAAGGTCATGGTCTGGAAGGCGGCGTCGGCCCCGGCCCGGCGACGCCCGTACGGTGACGACGTCTGGGGCTGAGCCGTCCGACGCCTGGTGGCGCCGGGCCGTCCTCCGATGGGGCGCCCAGCACCGGCGGGACCTGCCGTGGCGGACCACGCGCGACCCGTGGTTGGTCCTGGTCAGCGAGGTCATGCTCCAGCAGACCCAGGCCGACCGGGTCGTCGGCCCGTACGGCCGGTTCGTCGAGCGGTTCCCGACGCCGGCGGCCTGCGCGGCGGCCGAGCCGGCTGACGTCGTCCGGGCATGGGCCGGCCTCGGCTACAACCGCCGCGCCGTCTTCTTGCACCGGACGGCCACCGCGGTCGTCGAGCGGCACGGCGGCGCCGTGCCCGACGACCTGGCGTCGCTGCTCGCACTGCCCGGCCTCGGCGCGTACACCGCCCGGGCCGTGCTCGTCTTCGCGTTCGAGGCCGACGTCGGTGTCGTCGACACCAACGTCGCCCGGCTGCTCGCCCGGGCTGTCGCCGGCCGGCCGCTCCGGGCGGCCGAGGCGCAGTCGTTGGCCGACCGGCTCGCGCCGCCCGGCCGGTCCTGGGCGTTCGGCCAGTCCCTCTTCGACCTCGGCGCCCGGCACTGCACGTCACAGCGGCCGGACTGCACCGGCTGCCCGGTCCGGACGCGCTGCGCCTGGGCGACCCGGGACTGGTCGCTCCCGGACCCCGCCACCGGCTCGGCCGCGACGTCGAGGCCGCAGTCGCGGTTCGAGGGCTCCGACCGTCAGGGCCGCGGTCGGCTGGTCGCGGCTTTGCGGCAGCGCTCGGTCGTCCGGGACGACGTGCCAGCCGTCGCCGGCTGGCCGGCCGATCCTGAGCGGGCCGGTCGGGCCGCCGACACGCTCGTCACCGACGGCCTCGCCCGTTGGCGCGGCGACGTCCTCGAGCTCGCCTGACGCGGTGTCGCCTACCTGCTAACCGGCGAGGAAGCGAAGGATGTGCTCGTTGACCGTGGCCGGCTGTTCGAGCTGGAGGAAGTGACCGGCGGCGGGGACGAGGACGACCTCGGACCCGTCGGCCAGGAACGACAACGGATCGTCGATCGTGTCGAACGAGAAGCAGCCGTCGTCGGCACCGTGGAGGTAGAGGGTCGGCCGGGGCGTCGGGGCGAGGCAGGCGGCCTGCTCGTCGGCCAGCGCCGGGTCGTGCCCGCTGCCGTCGTAGAGGGCCCGGTAGTAGCCGATCGCCGCGACGATCCGCTCGGGCGTGCCGATGGCCTCCTTCACCCGGGCGACGTCCCACGCCGCGTCGTAGCCCGGGGACCAGTCGGCCCAGAGGCGGTCGATGAAGACGTAGTCGTCCATCGGCAGCGCCATGTCGGCGAACGGCGACTGGAAGAAGAACGTGTACCAGCTCCGGTGGAGCTGGTCGTAGGAGAAGAACGACGACATCACCGACTGCGTCGGCGGGACGGCCGCGGTGACGACTCGCCGCCAGCGGTCCGGCTGGTGGGCGACGGCCCCGTAGGTGGCGAGCGCGCCCCAGTCGTGGCCGACGACGACCGCGTCGCCGCGGCCGCCGAGCGCCTCGTGGAGGGCGTTGACGTCGCGGGCCAGCGCGCCGGTCTGGTACTGGCCGTCGGCCGGGATGGCGGTCGGCGCGTACGCCCGGAGGAACGGGGCGACCGCGTGGTAGCCGGCGTCGCCGAGGGCAGGCAGCAGATGGCGCCACGTGTGGGCGGTGTCGGGGAACCCGTGGAGGCAGAGGGCCAACGGCCCGTCGGCCGGCCCGGCCTCGAGGTAGGCGAATTCGACGCCGTTGGCTTCGACGGTCGGTTGGCTCATGCAAAAACGCTACTTCGGTTCGGCCGGCCCAGCGGCCGGCCCAGCGGCCGTCGTCGGCGGCCCGAGCCGGGGCTGTCCAGCACCAGGGCTACGGTGAGGGGGTGCAGGTCACCTTCTACGGTGTCCGGGGCTCGTGCCCGTGCTCCGGTGACCGCTACCGGCGGATCGGCGGGAACACGTCGTGCGTCCTCGTCACGATCGACGGCGACGACCCGCTGATCCTCGACCTCGGCACCGGCATGCGGGCGCTCGGCGAGGCGATCGCTCCGGAGCTGCGAGCGGAAGGCCGGCCGCTGCGAGCCAACGCGCTCCTCACCCACCTGCACTTCGACCACATCCTCGGCCTGCCGTTCTTCGGCCCGCTCCACGATCCGGGCGCGGTCCTCCATGTCTACGGGCCGAGCCAGGACGGCAGCCGCCTCGAGGACACGCTGCCCGGTGCCGTCCAGCCGCCGTTCTTCCCGGTCCACATGACGGACTTCCGGGGCGAGGTCCGGTTCACCGACACCGGCGACGAGGACTTCGCGATCGGCTCGGCGAAGGTCCGGGCCCGGTCGGTCCCGCACCGCGGCAACACGCTCGGCTTCCGGATCGAGGCCGACGGTCACGTGCTGGCGTACGTGCCGGACCACCAGGCACCGCTCGACCGCCAGCTCGTCGCCGACGGTGTGCTCGAGCTCTGCGACGGCGCCGACCTGGTCGTCCACGACGCGCAGTACACCGACGAGGAGTTCGTCGAGAAGTCCGACTGGGGACATTCGACGGTGGCCTACGCGGTGCGGGTGGCCGCGGAGGCCGGGGCCAAGCGGCTCCTGCTGTTCCACCACGATCCCGCCCGAACCGACCGGGACGCCGACCGCCTGCTCCGCCGGGCCCGGCGGCTGCCGGAGGCCGGACGGCTGGACGACGTCTCGCTGGCCAGCGAGGGGTTGGTCGTCGACCTCGGCCGGTCGTGACGGCATCATTGAGATGATCCACCGACGGGGGAGAGAGGGACAGACGTGAGCGACGACCTGCAGGAGCGGGGTGCCCCGACGATCGACCAGGGGCGCTTCCGGGAGGTGCTCGGGCACTTTGCCACCGGCGTCACCGTGGTGACGGCGATGGAGGACGGCGCGCCGGTCGGGTTCACGTGCCAGGCGTTCACGTCCTTGTCGCTCGACCCCCCGCTGGTCGCGCTGGCGCCGGCCAAGTCGTCGACCAGCTGGCCCCGGATCGCCCAGGCCGGCGCGTTCGCGGTCAACATCCTCTCGGACCACCAAGAAGCCCTCTGCCGGGATTTCGCGGTGTCCGGCGGCGACAAGTTCAGCGGCGTCGCCTGGCACCTCGGCGCGGCCGGAACGCCGATCCTCGACGGCTCCCTGGCCTGGGTCGAGTGCGAGCTGGGCATCATCCATGACTCTGGCGACCACGAGCTGGTCACCGGCCGGGTGCTCGACCTCGGCGTCGGCGAGGGCGCACCGCTGCTCTTCTACCGCGGCGGCTTCGGCCGCTTCGCGGTGTAGCCGCCGACCGGGTCCCAACCGCCGCCCGCCAGCCCCTGCTACCGTCTCGGCCCGTGCCGAAATTCGTACCGTCCACGACGATCGACGACGTGCTGGTCGTCGAGCCGGATGTCCATGGCGACGAGCGGGGGCGGTTCGTCGAGACGTACCGCCGGCAGTGGCTGCCGCTGGGTCGGGAGATGGTCCAGGCCAACCGGTCGGAGAAGCAGGCCGGCGCGATCGTCGGCCTCCACTACCACCTCCACCAGGCCGACTACTGGTACCTGCTGCGCGGCCGGGCCCGCGTCGTGCTGCATGACCTGCGCGACGGGTCGCCGACGGACGGGGCCACCGAGGTGCTCGAGCTCTCCGGCGACGAGGACCGCGGCCTGTTCATCCCGCCCGGTGTCGCCCACGGGTTCGCCGCGCTGACCGACCTGCTGCTCTGGTACCTCGTCGACAGCTACTACAACCCGAACGACGAGCTCGGCCTGGCCTGGGACGATCCGGACGTCGCGGCCGACTGGGGCGTCGCCGACCCGGTGCTGTCCGACCGGGACCAGGCCAACCCACGCCGGCGTGACCTGCCGCCCGGTCTCCGGCCGCGAGCCGGTCTGCGGACCTGATCTACCGGCGGACCTGATCTACCGGCGGACCTGATCTACCGGTCGACGCTGGTCGCGAGGGCGAGGATGCCGGCCCGCATGACCTGGCGGGCCGACTTCACGCTGTGCCCGCTCGACCGCAGGTGCTCCCACGCCTCGGCGCTGCTGAGCGTGTCGAGCGCCGCCAGCAGGCAGGCCCGGGCGGTCCCGTCGAGCTTGGACAGCTCGGGCGAGAAGACCCCGGCGACCCGGTCGCGGCCCCACTTCTGCATGGCGGCGCGGTTGGCGCTGATCGTCTCCGACGTCGGCTCGATGATCCGAGCCGCCCGGCTGAACGGGGTCAGCATCTCGAGCGTCGTCGCCCGTGACTCGGTGAACTCGTCGACCCGGCGCTCGAGCGGCCAGGCGGGGTCTATCTCGCCGGAGACCGAGCGCACCCACTCGAAGCTGCGGGCCGCCGCGTCCGCGTAGAGCCCCTCCACGTCGGTGAAGTGCTGGTAGACGGACCGCACCGACACGCCCGCCCGGTCGGCGATGCGCTGGGCCGTCGGGGCGATGTCGCCGCCGGCGATGAGATCCATCAGCGCGTTGACGATGGCGTCGCGAGTGCGCAGGCCCCGGGCCCGCCGACCGTCGATCTTCGTGGCCTGCGCCATGCCCGCTCCCCTCCGCCAGTGGCGGCGCTCCCGTCACCCGACCGGACACGCCGTGGTCATCGGGACCGGCCGGACGTCACCGCTTCGGTGTCCGCCCACCGTGCCGGCCCCTCTTCCGTACACTAGCAAGCGCTTGCAAGGTTTCGCATAAACGGCCCCGATCTCGCCGACCCCCCGTCCGTCTTGTTGAATAGGGCCGATGGTCGTCGTCGTCGTGATCGTGGTGGTGCTGGCCCTCGTGGTCGGCGTCGCCTGGCTGGTCCGCCGGCGTGGCGGGGACGAGACGCATTCGGTCGAAGGCTACCGGAGCACCCTCGACACGCTCGGTGGGATGCGGGCTCGAACGTCGACGGTCCGCGTCCTCGGCCAGAGCGAGGAGGCGAGCGACCCGCCCCGCCCGGCGGCCCGGAACCTCGTCTTCGAGGACCCGACGCCGACGCCGCCGGCCCTCGGGCGACGGGGTCAGGACCGGGCGATGTCGGCGATGAACCACCGACCGCGCCGTCTCGGTGCGCCGATCCTGGTGGCCGCCGTCGTCATCGCCCTGCTCGTCGTCGTCGTGGTCATCGGCGCTCGGGCCCAGCACCACCATCCCAACGCCACCGCGACGACGACCACCGGCCACGCCAAGACGACGTCCACGACCGGCCACACCGGGACGACGACGACCGCCGGCCACGGCCGGACCACGACGACCACCGCGCCCAAGACCACGACGACGACGGTGCCGACGTCGTTCGTCGCGACGACGTCGACGCCGACGAGCGGCACCTACCAGCCGCCGACGTCGGCGTACACGTTGACCCTGACCGCGACGACCGGGGCGTGCTGGGTCACAGTGAAGTCGTCGACCGGCAGCACCGTGTTCAGTCAGACGCTGGCGTCCGGCCAGACCCAGTCGGTCCCCCTCACCGGAGCCAGCACGATCGAGCTCGGCGCGCCGAGCGCGCTCACCGTCACGCTCGACCGCAAGCCCGTCGTGCTGCCCAACGGCTACCAGACGCCGTTCCTCATGACCTTCCAGCCCGCCGGGGCCAGCCCGACCCCGGCGGCGGGGACAACCGGCAGCGCCAGCACGAGCACGACCTGAGTACGACCTCGAGCGCCGGCACCAACGCCGGCACAACCCGTTAGGTCAGGTCGGGTCGGTGGCGCCGCCCTCGACGGTGCCGACGCCGAGGGCGTCGAGCAGAAAGGCGTAGACGAGGGCCTCGTCCTGCCAGGCGTCGTAGCGGCCGGACGGTCCGCCGTGGCCGGCGACGAGCTCGGTCCGCAGGAGGATCCGGGCCGCCGGGTCGGCGGCCCGGAGCTTGGCCACCCACTTGGCCGGCTCCCAGTAGCCGACGCGGGCGTCGTGGAGCCCGGCGGTGACCAGGAGGCGCGGGTGCCGCCCGGCGCCGACGTTGTCGTACGGCGAGTACGACTTCATCGTCGCGTACGCGTCCGGATCGGCGACCGGGTTGCCCCACTCCTCCCATTCGCCGACGGTGAGCGGCAGCGTCTCGTCCATCATCGTCGTCAGGCAGTCGACGAACGGGACCTCCGCGACGACCGCCGCGAACAGCTCCGGCGCCTCGTTGACGATGACGCCCATCAGCAGGCCGCCGGCCGATCCGCCGCGGGCGGCCAGCCGTTCGGGGACGGTCGTCCCGGTGTCGACGAGGTGGCGGGCGCAGGCGACGAAGTCGGAGAACGTGTGCGGCTTCGCCGCCAGCTTCCCGTCCTCGTACCAGCCGCGGCCCATCTCGCCCCCGCCGCGGACGTGGGCGATGGCGAAGACGACGCCCCGGTCGAGCAGCGACAGCCGGAGCGACGAGAACGCCGGGTCGATCGAGTGCTCGTACGCGCCGTAGCCGTAGAGGACGCACGGCGCCGGGCCGGTCACGTCGGCCCGGTGGACGACGGAGAGCGGGACGCGGGCCCCGTCGTCGGCGGTCGCCCACGTCCGGTACGTGCGGTAGCGGTCCGCGTCGTAGCCGCCGAGCACCGGTTGGCGCTTGCGGACGGTGCTCCGACCGGTCGCCAGGTCGCCGTCGAGGACGGTGTGCGGCGTCACCATCGACGTCTGCTCGTAGCGGAGCGTCGTCGACGACGGCTCCGGGTTCGGGCCCTCCCAGGTCACCGACGGGTGCTCGGCCGACTCGACGAGCCGGCTGCGAGCCAGCAGGTCGCCGGCGAACGGGCCGTCCGGGTGGTCCAGCGGGACGACCCGGAGCCCCGGTTCGCCGTCGAGCCGTTCGGCGAGGACGAGCCAGTCGCAGAAGACGTCGACGTCCTCCAGCCGCGTCCCCGGGCGGTGGGGGACGACCTCCTGCCAGTGGGCCCGGCCCGGGCGGGCGGTCGGCGCGACGACGAGACGGAAGTCGAGGGCCTCGTCGTTCGTGACGATCGTGAACCAGCCGTGCCCGCTCGTCGGGTCCCGGTGGTGCTCGATCCCGTACTCGACCCCGGGACGGCGGCCCTCGATCAACCTCGGCTCGGCCGTCGGGTCGGCGGCCGGGACGACCCATATCTCGCTCGTCGTGTTCGACTGCAGAACGACGACGACGTACTCGCCGTCCTTGGTCTTGCCGACCGACAGCGTGAACCGCTCGTCCGGCTCCTCGAGCACCTCGACGTCCGTGGCCGGGTCCGTGCCGACCCGGTGCCGCCACAGCTGGTACGGGCGCATCGCCTCGTCGACCCGCGTGTAGAACACCGTCTCGTTGTCCGCCGCCCACGCCAGCCCGTAGTACGTGTCGCGGACCGTTTCGACCGCCCGGCCCGCTGCGACCGCCGTTCCCGGCTCGCCGGCGAGCCGGCGGAACGTCAGGTCGAAGATCTCCCCGCCGGTCGTGTCGGTGGCGTACGCCAGCCAGCCGTGGTCGGGGCTGATCGCCAAGTTGGCGACCTCGAAGAACGCCAACCCCTCGGCCAGCTCGTTCTCGTCGAGGAGGACCTGTTCGTCAGCGGCCGGTCCCGGGTCGACCGGCGGCACGTCACCCGTGGCCGGCCGACGGCAGTGGATCGGGTAGCTCTTCTTCTCCTCCGTCCGGTGGTAGTACCACCATGGTCCCCGACGGACCGGCACCGACAGGTCCGTCTCCGCGATCCGGGCGACCATCTCGTCGTAGAGGGCTTGGCGGACGCCGGCCTGGTCGGCCAGGCACGCGTCCGCGTACGCGTTCTCGGCCTTCAGATGGGCGACGACCGCCGGGTCGTCCCGGTCGCGGAGCCAGTACCAGTCGTCGACCCGCTCGTCCCCATGGGCGTACAGCCTGGTCGGGCGGCGGGCCGGCACCGGCGGCGCCATCTCGTCGGACATCGGCCCATCGGACATCGGCCCATCGGACATCGGCTCGTCGGACATCGGCTCAGCCTTCCACGGCCCCCGTCGCCCCCGGCGACACCGCGCCGGTGATTGTGCCACCGATCGATAGACCACCGGGAGATAGCAGCGCGGCCTGGAAGGGGGAGCCGATCCTCGGCCGCCGGCGGCGGCCGGTAACCGTTCCGGGGAGGTCCCCGAGTTGTTACTATCTAGATAGGAGAAATCCCGCCGTCGAGGCGGGACCTCCGGCGGCCCGTGTGGCCGCCCGTCGATGGCCGTTCAGCAGGGATCCGGAGCGGGCCCGAGAGCAGGACGGCCGAGGAGCAACGATGGCCACCACCGATCTCGACCTGGGGCGTTACCAGCTCGGGTGGAGCGACGAAGAAGACTATGTCTTCAAGCCGAAGAAGGGCTTGAACGAGGCGATCGTCCGCGAGATGTCGGCCATGAAGAAGGAGCCGGACTGGATGCAGGCGTTCCGGCTCCGGTCGCTGCAGCGGTTCGAACGCAAACCGATGGCCGACTGGTTCGCGGTGAACATGCCCGACCTCGACTTCGACGACATCTACTACTACGTCAAGCCGACCGGCGAGCAGGTCAACGACTGGGACGAGCTGCCCGAGTCGATCAAGAACACGTACGAGAAGCTCGGTATCCCCCAGGCCGAGCGGAAGTACCTCGCCGGGGTGACCGCGCAGTACGAAAGCGAAGTCGTCTTCCACCGCAACCGCGAGGACCTCGAGGCCCTGGGCGTCCTGTTCTGCGACATGGACACCGCGGTGCGGGAGTACCCGGAGATCGTCCGCAAGTGGTTCGGGAAGATCATCCCGCCGAACGACAACAAGTTCGCCGCTCTCAACTCGGCGGTCTGGTCCGGCGGGTCGTTCATCTACGTCCCGCCGGGCGTCAAGGTCGACATGCCGCTGCAGGCGTACTTCCGGATCAACGCCGAGAACATGGGCCAGTTCGAGCGGACGCTGATCGTCGCCGACGAAGGGTCGCAGGTCCACTACGTCGAAGGCTGCTCCGCGCCGGTGTACACGACGGACTCGCTGCACTCCGCGGTGGTCGAGCTCGTCGCCCTCCCGGGCAGCCGGATCACGTACACGACCATCCAGAACTGGTCGAACAACGTCTACAACCTCGTCACGAAGCGGGCGATGGCCTACGAAGAGGCCCACGTCGAGTGGATCGACGGGAACATCGGCTCGCGCCTGACGATGAAGTACCCGTCGGTGTACCTGATGGGCCCGAAGGCGTCCGGCGAGGTGCTCTCGGTCGCCTACGCCGGCCCCGGCCAGCACCAGGACGCCGGGGCGAAGATGGTCCACGCCGCGCCGGAGACGACGTCGACGATCGTCTCGAAGTCGATCTCGAAGGACGGCGGGATGACGACCTACCGGGGCCTCGTCCACGTCGACGAAGGTGCGAAGGGTGCGAAGTCGTTCGTCCGCTGCGACGCCCTCCTGCTCGACGACGAATCGGTCTCGGAGACGAAGCCGTACATGGAGGTCGGTGAGCGCGACGCCCGGATCGGCCACGAGGCGACCGTCTCCAAGGTCGGCGACGACCAGCTCTTCTACCTGATGAGCCGCGGCCTGTCCGAGAGCCAGGCGATGGGCATGATCGTCAACGGCTTCATCGAGCCGATCACCCGGACGCTGCCGATGGAGTACGCGGTCGAGTGGAGCCGGCTGATCGAGTTGCAGATGGAGGGCTCCGTCGGCTGACCGCCGGTCGGCCCCGGGAGGCCCCCGGGGGTCCCGCCGGACGCCGTCGTCACCCGTTCAGGCTCTTCGCTTCTCCCGAGTCGCCGAGACGCGGTCGTAGAGGAAGCCACTCATGACCGCCAGGGCGGCGCCGGCCAGGGTCAGGGCGACCCGAACCAGGGCCAGATGCCAGCTGGTGGCCTGGCCGACCGATCCGAGCTCCAGGGCGATCAGCGTGAGGAAGAACGTGTAGAGCCCGTAGCGCACCGGGCCGACCAGCTGCATCGCCGACAGGCAGACGACGAGCACGATCACCGCCGTCAGCTCGTGGCGCTCGGTGCCGAGGAGCACCGCCGCGATCAACGCGCCGGCCGAGGTCCCGACGATCCGCCGGCCGCTGCGGGCCACCGTCGCCGACGCTTCCGGCCGCATGACCCGGAGGACCGTCGTCGCCATCCACGCGCCGTGAGAGATCTCGAACACCCCGGCGACGCCGGCCGCGAGGGCGGTCGGCGCGGCCAAGAGGACGGCAAAGCGGCGCGAACGGCGCCGGGCGGCCCAGCACTCGGCCAGGCCGACGTCGCGGCTCCCGCCGGACGACCGCCATGGCGGACGGCGCGCCAGCTCCCATAGCGCCGCCCACGCAGCGCCGCCGAGGAAGAGCAGTCCCCGCCACCCGGCCGACCCGGCGTCGCCCCCACCGATCATGGCCGAGAGCAGGAAGCCCAGCGCGGCCATGGCCACTGGCATCCGCAGGACGGTCGCTGCGGTGTCGGCGACGGCTTGGGCCGCCGCCCAGACGACGACGAGGACGACCAGGAGCCAGAGATGGCCGCCGGCCAACGCCCCCGTTGCCCCGGCGACGCCGAGCAGAACCGCGGTGACCGCCGAGACCCGGATACCGATCGGACGCTCGACCGTCAGATGGCCAACCGTCCAGAGGTACGCGCCCAACGCGGCGATCGTCCCGGCCGCGTCGTGACCGACGCCGATCCCGATGACGAGCGGCACCGCGACGACGCACGCCGTGACCGTCGAGCCGACGATCGCGCCCGGGGTCCAAGGAGCCCACCGACGCCCCGCCGCGACCATCGCCCAACGTTAGAGGCGGCAGGCGCCGTCCCGCTGGTCCAAAGGCGCCGTCCCGCCGGGCCAGAGGCGCCGTCCCACGAACCGGTCCCGGGGGGCTGACGGGCGCCGCCCGGAGTGGCACGATGGAGTCGTGCCGATGAGGGAGGAGTGCAAGCACTTCCAGAGCCGGACGTACGCGTCCGGTGAGGTCGCCCGCTTCTGCCTCCTCGACCTCGCCCCGGAGGCGCCGTGGCGGTGCCCGACGGACTGCCCGGCCTTCGAGCCCCGGCTGGCCGATGCCGGCTGGGTCCACGGGAGCCTGGTCGAGCCGGCCATCGAGGACGAGCCGGACGTGCCGCCCGACGAGATGGCCGAAGTCCTCGGCCACGCCGAGGAGATCATCAACGCCGTCGCCCCCGAGGCCCTGGCCGAAGCCCGCGCCGAGGACGCCAAGCGGGAGAAGGAGCAGGGCGGCGGCCGGAAGTGGTGGCGTCGGCGGCGCTGACGGGCCTTACCGACCGGTGAACTTCGGCGGGCGCTTCTCCAAGAACGCGGTCATCGCCTCCGTCAGGTCGTCAGAAGCGAGCATCCCGGCGTTCCACGTCGCGACGTAGTCGAGCCCGTCGGCCACCGTCCGGCCGTCGTTGGCGGCCAGCACGGCCTTCGTGCCCTGGACGGCGACGGGCGAGTTGGCCGCGATCGCCGCGGCCAACGAACGGGCGGCGGCCAGCACCGCGTCGGCGTCGCCGACGACGTCGTTGACCAGGCCGATCCGCAACGCCCGGTCGGCGTCGACGTCCTGGCCGGTGAACGCCAGCTCCGCGACATGGCCGGCGCCGACGATCCGCGGTAGCCGCTGGAGGCTGCCGAGGTCGGCGACGATCGCCACCTTCGCTTCTCGCACCGAGAAGACCGCGTCGGCCGACGCCAGGCGGATGTCGCAGGCGGTGATCAGGTCGACGCCGCCGCCGATGCAGTAGCCGTGGACCGCGGCGATGACCGGCTTCGGGCAGTCGGCTACTGCGGTGACCGCGGCCTGCAGCCGGACGACCGTCGCCCGCGTCGCCCGAGCCCTGGCCGCCGGGGATGGCGCCGACGAGGATGGCGCGGCCGGGGATGGCGCGGCTGGGGATGGCGCGGCCTCGGATGAGGGCGCCGGGGACGGGGAGGGGTCGCCGTCGCCAGCGCCGGACAACAGCCCGGCCATCGCCTTCAGGTCGAGCCCGACCGAGAAGTGCGGTCCCCGGGCGGCGACGACGACGGCCCGGACCCGGTCGTCGCCGGACAGCTCGGCCATCGCCCGCGGCAGGTCGGCCCAGAACGCCGGACCGAGGGCGTTCCGGGCGGCCGGCCGGTCGAGCCAGAGGGTCGCGACGTGGCCGTCGACGTCGATCGAGAGCACGTCGGACGAGAAGCGGTCGCTCATGCCCCGGGTAGACTACCGGTGGGGCCCGGCAAGGGCTCCGCCGTTTGTCAAAGGCCGGTGGCGGTGCGTTCCGCCCGCTCCCGGCCAGAATCGGAGAGGTCCAGTCCTGCACACGTTCACCGCCGACGGCGCCTCCGGCCTGCCCGGACCCGACTGGCTCCGTCGTCGCCGGGCGGCGGCGTTCGAGGACTTCGCGGCGATGCCGCTCCCGTCCGAGAAGGAAGAGGTCTGGCGCTACTCGCCGGTCGACGAGCTCGACCTCGACGACTACCGACCGGCCGCCCCGCCGGCCGACGACCGGCTCCGTGATCCGCTGGCCAACGCGTTCGTCGACGGCGTCGTCGCCGACGTGCCGGACCGGGCCGCGCTGATCGTCGTCCACAACGGCCGGCCGGTGGTGATCGACCGGGGCGAGCTGCCCGAGTCGGTCGCCGTCGCTGATCTGGCGGCCGGGGCGGACGACGCGGCCGAGGCCGGCGAGGCGCTCGGCCGGGTCCTGTCCGGCGGCGACGCCCTCGTCCGGCTGAACGACGCCTTCCTCCCCGGCGTCCTCTCGATCGACGTCCCGTCCGGTGTCGTCGTCGACCGGCCGATCGTCGTCGTCCACTGGTGTGGTCCGGACCCGTCCGCCGACGGGGCCGCGCCGGCCGTCTTCCCCCGGACGGTCGTCCGGGTGGGCGACCGTGCCCAGGCCGGCGTCGTCGAGATCGTCGCCGGCGCGCCCGGCCGGGAGCCGGCCCTCGTCGTGCCCGTGGTCGAGCTGTCCGCCGAGGACGGCGCCAACCTGGCGTACGTCAGCCTGCAGGTCCTCGGCACCGGCGCCTGGCACATCGGCCGGGTGGTCGCCCGGGCCGGTCGGGACGCCACCGTGCGGTCGTTCACCGTCGGGCTCGGCGCCGCCTACGATCGATCCCGTACCGACGCCATCGCGGCCGGCCAGGGCGCGAGGTCCGAGCTGCGATCGGCCTACCTCGGCACCGGCGAGCAGGTGCACGACGTGCGGACGCTCCAGGACCACGCGGCGCCGCACACGACGAGCGACCTGCTGTGCCAGGGGGCCGTCGCCGGCCAGTCGCGGTCGGTCTACAGCGGCCTCATCCGGGTTCGCCGCGGCGCGGTCCGGACGGTCGCGTTGCAGACGAACCACAATCTCGTGCTCGACGAGCGGGCCCACGCCGACTCGGTGCCGAACCTTGACATCGAGGAGAACGACGTCCGCTGTAGCCACGCGTCGACCGTCGGCCCGATCGACGAGGACCAGCGCTACTACCTCGAGTCGCGCGGCATCGCCCCGGATCGGGCCGAGCGGCTCATCGTGCTCGGCTTCTTCGACGACATCGTCGAGCGTTCGCCGGTGCCCGCCGTCGTCGGCCGCCTCCGTCGGGAGGTCGGGCTCCGCCTGGCCGACGCCCTCGCGCCGGACGACGGAGCGCCGGACGGGGCGCCGGACGACCGGGCGCCAGACGACCTGGCGCCAGACGACCGGGCACCCGAGGCGGTGCCGGCCGATGGGTGAGCGCGTCGTGCTGTGCCGGAAGGACGAGCTCGAGCCGGGGCAGGCCCGCCGTTTCGACGTCGGGCCGGTCCGCATCGCCCTCGTACGGATCGGCGACGACTTCTACGCCATCGGTGACCGGTGCAGCCACGAGGACTTCTCGCTGGCCGAAGGGGAGGTCTGGGTGGACGAGTGCGAGCTGGAGTGCGCCCGGCACGGGAGCACGTTCGATCTCCGTACCGGCCAGCCGTGCTCGCTGCCGGCGACGAAGTCGGTGCCGGTCTACGACGTCGACGTCGTCGATGACGACGTCGGGGTGGTGCTCCCGTGAACGACGAACCGCTGAGCGACCACGTCCTCGAGATCGAGGACCTCCACGCCGAGGTCGCCGGCCGCCCGGTCGTCTACGGCGTCAGCCTGACCGTCCGCGGCGGCGAGGTCCACGTCGTCATGGGGCCGAACGGGTCCGGCAAGAGCACGCTGGCCCACGCGGTCATGGGGCGCCCGGGGACCGTCGTCACCGGCGGGAGCATTCGGCTCGACGGCGTCGAGCTCGCCGGCCGGCCGGCCTGGGAGCGGGCCCGAGCTGGGCTCTTCCTCGCCCTGCAGCAGCCGATCGAGGTGCCCGGCGTCCGGCTGGAGGCGACGATGGCCGAGGCTCTCGCCGGCCGGCTCGGCACCGACACGGCCCGAGAGCCCGGCGATCTCTCCGGCCTCGTCGAGCCCGTCACCACCGACGAGCTGCGAGCCCGGCTCCGGGCCGAGGCGTCCGCTATCGGCTTCGACGAGCGCTTCCTCGAGCGGCCGCTGAACGTCGACCTGTCCGGCGGCGAGCGCAAGCGCAACGAGGTGCTGCAGCTCGGTGTGCTCCGTCCGCCGTTCTGCGTGCTCGACGAGATCGACTCCGGCCTCGACGTCGACGCCCTCGGCGCGGTCGCCCGCCGCATCGAGCAGGCGACGACCGAGTGGGGGCTCGGCGTCCTCGCGGTCACCCACTTCCACCGGCTGCTCGTCGAGCTGCGGGCCGACGTCATCCACGTCCTCGTCGCCGGCCGGCTCGTCGCCTCCGGCGGTCCCGAGCTGGCCGAAGAGCTCGAGCAGACCGGCTATGTCCACTACGCCACCGGCTGACGACAACCTTACGGGGACCTGACAGATCGTCCCTGGTGGCACGGGGAATTGGGCGCCAGTTGCTACCGTAGGACGCCATGTCCTCCAGTCGTCCCTCTGGCGGCGCGTCCGGGCCGCCCGGGCGCCGCGGCCGGGAGACCCCGTCCTACGAGGCGGGGCTGCGCTCCCTCGGGGACCAGATCGGCGGCCCGCCGGGCGGTAACCCGGCGGGTCCACCGGCCGGTCCGCCGGTGCCCAACGAGGGTGGCTTGCGGTCTCTCGGCGACCAGATCGACCAGGCCAGCGGTGGTGGCGGCCGCGGCGGCGGTCGAGGTTCCGGGAGGGGTCGCCACGGCGGGTCGGGCCGGGGTCGTCGCCGGTGGAGCCGGCGCCGAAAGATCCTCACCGTCGTCATCGCCCTCGTCGTCCTCGCCGGGCTCGTCGTCGGTGGCGCCTATGGCTACGCCCGGTACCGCTACGACCAGATCCCCAAGATCCACGTGGCCAGCGAGCATCAGCAGGTCACAGGCCAGCCGTTCAACATGCTCGTCATCGGCTCCGACACGCGGGTCGGGGACAAGAAGGGCACAAGCCAGTACGGCACAGCGACCGAGGTTGGCGGCCAGCGCAGTGACGTGTTGATGATCTGGCACGTCGCGCCGGCGACGAAGCAGATCACGGTCATCTCGGTCCCCCGTGACACCCTCGTTTCCCAGGTCGGCAAGAACGTCACAACATTCGGCCAGTTCAATCGCATCAACTCGGCGTACAACAGCGGCCCGACATTGCTCGTCCAGACCGTCGAGGCCAACTTTGGCATCCCGATCAGCCACGTCGTCCAGGTCGACTTCAGCGGCTTCAAGGGCGCGGTCAACGCCCTCGGCGGCGTCTACCTGAACTTCAACTATCCGGCCCGGACAACAAACGGCGGGACCAATGAGACCGGCCTGAGCATCACGACCACCGGCTGCCAGCTACTGACGGGGACCGAGGCCCTGCAGGTGGCCCGGAGCCGGCACTTCCAGTACGAGGAGAACGGCGAGTGGCACACAGACCCGACCGGTGACTTCGGACGGATCAAGCGTCAGGACGCGTTCTTGCGGGCGCTCGTCGACAAGGCCAAGTCGTCCTACAACCCGCTGCAGCTCAACGCCTTCTTGGGGTCGATCCCCCAGGGCGTCACGATCGACGACCAGCTCACGCTGAACGACATGATCGGCCTGGCCGGGGCCTTCCACAACATCAATCCGACAGCCATCGCCACGCTGACGCTGCCGACGATGACACACGGCTTCGTCACACCGTGGGGCGACGTCCTCTTCGTCAACCAGCCGACAGCCCAGCAGATGCTCGTCTCGGTCTTCGGCAGCGAGCTGACGGCGCCGACCGCACCGCCGCCGGACCGGACACTGGTGTCCGCCCAGCCGCCGGCCGTGACGCCGGCCACCGCCGCGCCGAGCGCGGGCGGCGCCACCACGGCCCCGGCGTCGACCACGCCGACGACCACCCCGACTCCGTCGTACGACCCGGCGCCCTGTACGCCGAAGTAGGGCACGCCAAAGGAAGGCGCGCCGAAGTAGCGCCCAGCGTTGACCGGCGCCGGCCGGAGATCGGGTAGCCGTCCCACCGGGACGGCTGGCTCAGTTCGCCGCGGTCTCCAGCTCGGCTAGACCCTGGGCCAGCGCGTTCCAGCTCAGCGTGGCGCACTTGATGCGAACGGGGAACTTGACGACGCCCTGCAGCGCGGCGAGCTCGCCGAGCTTCGTCGGATCGACCGTCTCGGGGTCGCCGCCGATACCGTCGCCGTCCCGGTCGAGCGACGCCTCGTGGATCGACATCATCGACTTGAACGTGTGGATCAGCCGCTGCACCTCGTCGACCGGCTGGCCCTTGACCGCGGCGGACATGAGCGAGGCCGACGACTGGCTGATCGAGCAGCCGGACCCGGCGATCTTGATGTCGGCCAGCCGGCCGTCGTCGACGGCCAGCGTGACGACGACCTCGTCGCCGCAGAGCGGGTTGAACCCCTCGACGCGGTGGGCCGGCGGCGATTCGAGCTCGCCGCGGTTCCGCGGCGAGCGGTAGTGGTCGAGAATGATCTCTCGGTAGAGCTCTTCGAGGTCCGGCATCAACCGAACAATCTACCGGCTTCCGCCAATCCCTCGATCAGGACGTCGACGTCGTCCTCGCGGTTGTAGAGGCCGAACGACGCCCGGGCGGTCGCCGGGACGCCGAGCTGGCGCATGAGCGGCTTCGCACAGTGGTGGCCCGGCCGGACGCACACCGCGAACTGGTCGAGCACCTGGGCCAGGTCGTGGGCGTGGACGTCCCGGAAGGCCAGCGAGAGCACGCCGCCCCGGTCGTCACCAGCCGGCGGCCCGAAGACCCGGCAGTCCGGGCCGAGCCGGTCGGCCAGCGCGCCGAGCGCGTAGCGGGTGAGCCGTTGCTCGTGGGCCCGGATGCGGTCCATCCCGACGGCCTGGAGATAGTCGATGGCGGCGGCCAGGCCGATGGCCTCGGCGATCGGTGGCGTGCCGGCCTCGAACCGCTGCGGGCTGTCCGCCGGCAGGAAGCGGTCGAGCCGGACGTCGAGGATCATCCCGCCGCCGCCGAGGAACGGCGGCATGGCGTCGAGCAGGTCGGCCCGGCCCCACAGGACGCCGATGCCGGTCGGGCCGAGCATCTTGTGGGCCGAGAACGCCAGGAAGTCGACACCGAGCGCGGCGACGTCGACCGGTAGGTGGGGGACGGACTGGGCGCCGTCGGCGACGACGACCGCGCCAGCGGCGTGCGCGGCCTCGCTGATCCGGGCCAGCGGGTTGATCGTCCCGAGCACGTTCGACATGGCCGAGACGCCGACCAGCTTTACCCCGTCGACCAGGCGGTCGAGGTCGGACAGGTCGAGCCGGCCGTCGCCGTCGACCGGCAGGTACCGCAGCTCGATGCCACGCTCGTCGGCCAACTGCAGCCACGGGACGAGATTGGCGTGGTGCTCCATCTCGGTCAGCAGGACCGCGTCGCCGGCCCGCAGGTTCGTCCGGCCCCACGAGTGCGCGACGAGGTTCAGCGACTCGGTCGCGTTCTTGGTGAACACGATCTCCCGGGCCGGGTCGGGGGCGCCGATGAACCGGCCGGCCAGCACCCGGGCGGCCTCGTAGCGGTTCGTCGCCTCCTCGGCCGTCGCGTAGACGCCGCGGTGGACGTTGGCGTGCGTCGTCTCGTAGTACTGCTCCATCGCGGCCAGCACCGCCCGGGGCTGGAGGGCGGTCGCCGCGGAGTCGAGGTAGACGATCGGCCGGCCGTGGACCTCTCGAGCGAGCAGCGGGAAGTCCTTGCGGACGACGTCCGCGTCGATCGGATCGACGTCGGTCGGGCCATCGAGCACGGTGGTCGTGGGCGTTGGGTTCATGTCAGGACCGCCAGTCGTCGTAGCCGCCGTGCTCGATCCGCCGGGCCAGCTCCGGACCGCCACTGTCGACCACCCGCCCGTCGACCAGGAGATGGACGCGGTCGGGGACGAGGGCGTCGAGCAGGCGCTGGTAGTGGGTGACGACGAGCACGCCGAGGTTCGGGTGGGCCTCGCGAACGGTGCGGACGCCGCGGCCGACGACGCCGAGCGCGTCGATGTCGAGGCCGGAGTCCGTCTCGTCGAGCACGGCCAGGTCCGGCTCGAGCAGGGCCATCTGGAGGATCTCGTTCCGCTTCTTCTCGCCGCCCGAGAACCCCTGGTTGAGGTGGCGCTCGCCGAACGACGGGTCCATACCGAGCCGGTCCATCCACTCGTTCATGGCGAACCGGACCTCGAGCACCGAGACGTCATCGCCCCGCCGGGCCGAGATGGCCTGGCGGAGGAACTGGATGACCGAGACGCCCTCGATCGACTCGGGGTACTGGAACGCCAGGAACATCCCGGCCTTCGCCCGGGCGTCGGTCGCCCAGTGGGTCACGTCCTCGCCGCGGTAGCGGATGGTCCCGTCCGTCACGCGGTACGTCGGGTGGCCCATCAGCGTCGCCGCCAGCGTCGACTTGCCCGCCCCGTTCGGCCCCATCAGCGCGTGGACCTCGCCCTCGCCGACGGTCAGGTCGACCCCCTTCAGGATCTCCGCGCCGTCGACCGCGACGTGGAGATCGTCGATCTGCAGGAGGGGGTAGGGGCCACTGCTCAAAAGCTTACCTCTTTGGTCGCATTTAGAGAACAGGGACGATCGAATTCCTGCCCGGCCTGCGGGACCGGTACGCTCCCGACCGGTGGCGACCCCGTGGACCTATTCGGGCAAGGTGGCCGCCATCGGCGGAGCCGGCGGCGCCGGCGGCGCGGTCACGCTGGTCGACGAGTCGACGTTCGCCATCAGCGACCACGTCGGTGACATGGTGCCCGGCGGCGCCCACGGACTGTTCGTCCGGGACACCCGGATCCTCTCCCGCCTGGAGTTGCGGATCGACGGCCGGGCGCTCGAACCGCTCGCGGCCATCAACGACGATCCGTTCAGCGCCACGTTCGTCTCCCGTGGCTCGCCGGCGGCCGGTCGGGCCGACTCGACGCTGATGATCTTCCGCTCCCGCTACGTCGGCCAGGGCATGCGCGAGGACCTGCAGATCCGCAACTTCGGACCGGAGCCGACGGTCTGCTTGGTCGAGGCGTTCATCGACGCGGACTTCGCCGATCTCTTCGCGGTGAAGGAGGGCCGGGCCCGCACCGACCCCGACGGCGAGGTGACGCGGACCGTCGACGGCGACTGCCTGGCCCTCTCCTACCGGCGCGGGCCGCTCCATCGGGGGGTGCAGCTCCGGTTCGCCGCGGTGCCCGAAGGGCCGGGGAGCGCGACGGGTGCGCCGCCGTCGCCGGCCGAGCACCCGCGGGCCGGGCGCCCACCGACCCCGGCGCTCCATCTCTCGGAAGACCACGCGTCGATCGAGGTCGTCGTGCCCGCCCGCGGCAGCTGGTCGGCCTGCCTGGAGGTCGTCCCGGTCATCGAGTCGTCGCTCGTCCTGCCGCGCTACCGCTGCGGGCAACCGGTCGAGCGGGCGACGCCGTCGGAGCGGATGGCCCGGTGGCGCCAGCGCGTCCCGCATGTCCAGACCGACCACGACGGCCTGCGGATGGTCGTCACCCGCAGCGCCGAGGATCTCGGCGCGCTGCGCATCTTCGACCCCGACTTCCCCGAGCGCACCGTCGTCGCGGCCGGCGCGCCGTGGTTCATGACCGTCTTCGGCCGCGACTCGCTGCTCACGGCCTGGTCGGCGCTGCTCGTCGATCCGGACCTGGCGCTCGGCGTGCTGCAGACGCTCGCCCGCTTCCAGGGCAACGACGTCAACCCGCTCCACGACGAACAGCCGGGCCGCATCCTGCACGAGATGCGGTTCGGCGACGCGGCGTCGCTCTCGCTCGGCGGCGGCAGCATCTACTACGGCAGCGCCGACGCGACGCCGCTCTTCGTCATGCTCCTCGGCGAGCTGCGCCGGTGGGGCCTCGCCCGCGAGCTCGTGGACGAGCTGCTGCCCAACGCCGACCGGGCGCTCGCGTGGATCGACGACTTCGGCGATGCCGACGGCGACGGCTATGTCGAGTACCACCGAGCCACCGATCGCGGCCTGGCCAACCAGGGTTGGAAGGACAGCTGGGACGGCATCCGTTACGCCGACGGTCGCGTCGCCGACGCGCCGATCGCCCTCTGCGAGGTCCAGGCCTACGTCTACAGCGCGTACCTCGCCCGGGCCCACTTCGCCTTCGAGGCCGGTGACGACGCGGTCTACGCCCACTACCAGAAGAAAGCCGCGGACCTGAAGGCCGCGTTCAACCGTGACTTCTGGCTGGACGACCGCGGGTGGTTCGCGGTCGGTCTCGACGCCGACAAGAAACCGATCGACTCGCTGACGTCGAACATCGGCCACTGCCTGTGGACCGGGATCGTCGAGGAGGACAAAGCCCAGGCCGTCGCCCGGCAGCTGCTCGGCCCGGACCTCTCGAGCGGCTGGGGCGTCCGGACGCTCGCCACGTCGATGGGCGGCTACAACCCCGTCAGCTACCACTGCGGTTCCGTCTGGCCGCACGACACCGCCATCGTCGCCGCCGGCCTCGCCCGTTACGGGTTCGAAGAAGGCGCGCAGCGGCTCGTCATGGCGCTCTTGGAGGCGGCCATGGCCCAGGGCGGGCGGCTGCCGGAGCTCTACAGCGGGCTCGATCGCGACGAGCTGTCCGTGCCCGTCGGCTACCCGACGTCGTGCTCGCCCCAGGCGTGGTCGGCCGCGTCACCGCTCCTCTGCCTGCGCACGCTGCTCCGCTTCGACCCGTGGGTCCCGTACGGCAAGACGTGGCTCTCGCCGATGGTGCCGCCGACCATCGGCCGCCTGCGCGTCGAGGGCATCCCGCTGGCCGGCGCCCGGGTCGACGTGACCGTCGCCGATGGCGAGGTGACCGTCGACGGGCTGCCCGCCGGGATCGAGCTCATCAGCCAGCCCCGCCACCCGGCGACCGCCGTTTGAACCGAGGGGGTCCCCTCCCGGCCGGTTCGCCGGTTTCGATCCGGAATCGATGCGACGGCATTGACGATCCGATTCCTCCGGGATCGATCCCGTTACGGCGGCTGCCGAGTTACTGCAAGAATCACGGCGGAGAAACGGGTCGGGACCACAGAAGCGGGGGGATGCCGGCGGGTGCCCCACCACGGGCCCGTGCCGCCGGGCAGCCGGCGCGACCGCGGCGGTTCCGGAGGACGGAGGGACGGCAGCTCGATGGAAGTCACGTGTGCCAACGGCCACGCCGTGGATGTCACCGGCCCGGCCGTCCGTTTTTGCCGTCTCTGCGGCGCGCCGCTGCCCCGGCGATGCCCGAACGACCACCCGGTCTCCGACCGGGCCAAGTTCTGCGGCATGTGCGGTGCCTCGGTCGTTGCGCCCGTGGCCCCGCCCACCGGGATCCTGACGAGCGGAGCGGACAGGCCCGCTACGGCGCCGACGGTGGTGGACGCGGCGCGCCGGCCGACTGACGCGACGACCTATCAGGCTCCCACCTACCATGAGCCCACCCAACCCGGGCCGTCCGGCCCGACCGGACCGCTCGCCGGCTCCGCAGCGACCCCCATCCCGCCCCCGCCGGCGGTCTACGTGCGGAGCCCCCGGCCGCGGTGGCTCCTCCCGACCGTCCTGGGCGGCGTCGCGGCGGTGGCGGTAGCGATCGTGCTGGTCCTCCTCCTGACCCGGTCCGGCCGCGGGCCGGCCGCGGCCGGCCGTCAGCCGACAGGCTCGGCGGTCCGGCAGTCCTCGCACCAGACATCGACGACCGTCCCACCGACGACGACAGCCACCACCACCACCACCACCACGACCGGCGTCGGCCAGCAACAGGCCCAGGCGTTGTCGAACCTCCTGACGCAGAGCGCGGCCCAGCGTTCCGGGGTAGTGGCGGCGGTGGCCGAGATCGGGACATGCGGGAACCTGAACGCCGCCCAGTCGACCCTGCAAGGGGCGGTGGACGAGCGCCAGACCCTGCTCGGCCAGTTGGACGAGCTCCAGCTCCCCACAGTGCCGAACGCCAGCCAGTTCCTGCAGCTGCTGAATTCGGCCTGGCAGAGCTCGGAGAGCTCCGACAACTCCTATACCCAGTGGGCGCAGGACGAGATGGATCACCCGACAGGCTGCGTGCCCGGCGATCATTCGGACCCCAATTTCGAGGCGGCCCAGACGACCGACCAGCAGGCCAATACGGCCAAGCAGAGCTTCGTCAACCTGTGGAACCCGGTCGCCACCCAGTACGGGCTGCCGACGTGGACGCCTGATCAGCTCTGATGGCCGGCCATGCCGCGCCGCGTCCGCGGCGGCCGATCGTCGTCGCCCTCGTGGTGGCTGCCGTACTGGTGGTGCTGGCGGCGGCCACGACCGCCGGGCTCATCCTGTCCGGCAGCCGTAGCCCGGCTGCCCCCTCCCCGCCGCGCCCCCGGCCGCGCTCGAACGAGGTCGGCGCGGCGGCCGCCACGTCGTCGCCCACCACGACGGCGACCACCCGGCCGCCGGCACTTGCCGGAAAGGTGGTGGGGATCGACCCCGGCCACGATGGCGGGAACTTCACGACACCTACGGCCATCAACCGGTTGGTGTGGAACGGTCGGGAGCAGGAGACGTGCGACACCACCGGGACGGAGACCGACGGCGGGTACACCGAGGCGCAGTACAACTTCGACGTCGCCCAGTACCTGGCCGCCGATCTGACCGCCGAGGGAGCCAAGGTCGTGATGACCCGGACCAGCAACACCGGCGTCGGCCCCTGCGTCACCACACGGGCCCAGACCATCAACGACGCCCACGCCGACGTGGCCATCGACATCCATGCCGACGGGGGGCCGCCCACCGGTCGGGGGTTCGCCGTCCTGGAGCCGGTGGCCGACGGACCGAACGACGACGTGATCGCCCCGTCGGAGGCCTTCGGGTCCGACGTCCGCACGGCGTTCCTCTCGACGGGGATGCCCATCAGCACATATGACGGGACCGACGGGGTCGTCTACCGGGACGATCTGGCCGGACTGAACCTGACGACGGTGCCCAAGGTCCTGATCGAGTGCGGGAACATGCGGAACGCCACCGATGCCGCCCAGCTCGTCACGCCGGCCTTCCAGCAGGCCGCGGCGGCGGCCCTGGCCTCGGCCATCACGGCCTTTCTGGCCGGGACGCCCCCGCCGGCGACGGCCCCGAGATGATGTCGCAACACCGATGATGTCGTATCACGACCGTCGTATGGCGCTCCTTCTCCGTCGGGTCCATCATCGGCGTGACGGGGATCCATCCCGGTGCGTCGTCGCCAATACCTCCTGTATCGTCTCCCGCCAAGGAGCGGGCCGATGGTCTGGGGGGGCCGCTAACCGAGATCAGTTGCGGAGATGCAAATGAACGGTATCGGCGGTCTATTCAAGCTCAGGCCTGGCCGGCGTGCGCTGGCGATCTCGGGCCTCGTGGCCGTCGTCCTGGCCGGCTCGTTGGCGCTGGCGTTCGGCGTACCCAACGATTCGCGGCTGTTGAGCTTGTTGAGTGGTCATGGCTGGCTCACCACCACCAAACCGGGGGAGGTCGTGCTGGCGAACGGCGAGACCGGCCAGGTCGACTTTCGGCTGGCGGTCGGTACCACACATGATCCTTTGGACGTCGTGCAGTCGGGACAGGACGCGCTCTTGATCGACGAGAAGACCGGCGAAGCCGGTTCGATCGACGTCGGCAACCTCAAGGTGGTCGACCAGCGCCGGATGACAACACGGTCGGGATCGGTCGGCACAGCCGCGGACGCCGGTGCTGCCAACCAGGTGCTGCCGGGTCCTGACGGCACGTTCTACATCGTCCACCGCGACAGCGGCCGCATCGCTGTCAGCGACCCGGTGAGCGGCCGGACGGTGGCTAGCGGGACGATCGGCCGCGGCTTGAGCCAGGCGGTGGTCGGCGGGAACGGCACCCTGTGGACCGAGCGGGAGTCGAGCGGCGCCATGATCGGCGTCGACTACCGGGACGGGTCCCTTCACGTCCAGGAGGCCCAGAGCTCGGTGGTGGCCCCCCGCGACGACGTGCGACTGTCCTCGGTGAACGGGACCCCGGCGGTGCTGGACCAGTCCCGGGGCCTGTTCTTCCTGGCGCCGGACGGGGCCCCGGGCCCGGCGGTCAGCCTGCCCCGGACAGTGGCCCGCCAGGCGGCGGTGGCCCCGACCTTGAGTGGTCCGGTGGTGCCACTGGCGGCGACCGGCAAGGTCGTCCTGATCGAGCATCACGTCGGCAAGGTGGTGGACCTGAACGGCCGCGCCTCCGATCGCCTGGGCGCCCCTATCCCCTTTGGTGGCCGCGTCTACGTCCCGGACCTCACCGACGGCAGTGTCGTCGTCCTGAACGACGACGGCGACCAGGTCGGCTCGCCGATCCAGGTGGCCCCGAGCAGCGCCCCCCTGCAGGTCGATGTCCAGAACGGGGCCCTCTTCATCAACGATCCCGACTCCGGCGCCGCCTACTCGGTCACCCCCGCCGGCCAGGTGAACCCGATCAGCAAGAACGACCCCAACGTCCCCACGAACCACGTCACCCCGACCACCGTCCCCTCGCCGGTCACCCTGCCGCCGTTGACGCCGCCGCCGGTGACCGTTCCGACGACGGTCACCCCGAAGCCGGGCACCGGCGCCGGCTCCGGTGGGTCCGGCGCGGGGAGCAAAGCGCCGGCCGGGACGACGACCACGACGACGCCGGCAGTCGCGGCATCGGTCCCGGCCGCTCCGGGCAGTCCGACGGCCCAGGCCGGTGCCGGCTCGGCCACCGTGTCCTGGACGGCCCCGGCGACACACGGCAGCCCGATCACCGGCTACACGGTCACCTGGAAGTCGGGCGGCGGTGGGTCCACGACCGTCCCGGCCAGCCGCACTTCGGTCGCCATCACCGGTCTGAAGAACGGCACCAGCTACACCTTCTCGGTCAGGGCGGCCAACGCCATCGGCACCGGGCCGTCCGCCCAGACGACATCGGTGACCCCCACCAACACAGTGCCCGACGCGCCGACCAACGTGGCGGCGACGGCCAACAAGGACGGCTCGATCACGGTCACATGGAGCAAGGCCACAGGGGAGGGGCACCAGATCACCGGCTACACCGTCACGGCCACCCCGACGTCGGGAGCCGCCCTGGCGCCGGTCACGGCCACAGGCACGTCGACGACGTTCTCTGCCGCGCAGGGCATCGCGCTCGGGACGAGCTACACCTTCACGGTGACCGCCACCAACGACGCCGGGGGCTCGTCCAAGCCGTCGAACCCGTCGAAGGCGGTCACCGCGGCGACGCTGCCGTCGTCCGTCGGTGACCTCGCCGTCGCCCCCGGGGACGGATCGGCCACCGTCACGTGGGTCTGTGATCCCAGTGACCCGAGCTGTTCCGGCGGCAGCCCGGTGACGTCGTTCGACCTGAGTGTGAGCCCGACACCGGGAACGCCGCCCGGCTCCGTTGCGGCCGTGGCGGGGACGTCCAACTACAGCCAAAAGATCGGCAACTTGACGAACGGAACGCCGTATACCGTCACCGTGGCGGCCTGCAACACGTTGGGCTGCACGGCGACCAAGGTGACGGCGTCGACGGTGCCCTTCGGCGCTCCGGCCGCGCCCGCCGTCACCGGATCAGTGAACGGGACCACCGTCAATTGGAGCTGGAACACCCCGACAGGCAACGGGACCGCCGTCACCGGCTTCACCATCTCAGTCAACGGGAGCGAGGTGGCGTCGGGGCTCGTCGACAGCTACTCCGGAACGTACGGCTACGCCGCGACGGAGACGATCTCGGTCGTCGCCGTCAACGCCGGTGGGGTGTCCGGGGCCACGGGGACGAACGCTCAGCGGACGGTGACACCGCCGCCCCCGCCGCCCTCGATAACCATCAGTAGGGGCTCTTCAACCTCGCTTACAGGATGTACGTCTGCGTGCTACTGGGTTGATGTTTCGTTCTCGAACTTCCCCGCCAATGGAAGTTGGGACCTGATCTGTTATCAAAATGGATCCCAGTACTTCGACTCACAGACGTATGGCTTCACTTACAAGAGCAACGGCAGCGGGTCCGGGACTTACGATCCGTCCGGTTCGTCGGGTGAGGGATGCGCGGCTGGCTCCGGCACCGTCTACGTATCGTTGAACGGCGTCACCTCCAACTCGATCGCGATGTAGGCCGGCCGCGGCTTCCGCCCTACTCCGAGCACGACGCAGACGGCCCTACGAAAGGATCCCGATGACCACTTCCACCTCCAGCGCCACAACGACCAATGCCTTCGCCAACCGGGTGCTGGCACTGGCCAACAACATCGAAGAGGTGATCAAGGGCAAGCCGGAGGTGGTCCGCCTGGTCGTCACCTGCCTGCTGGCCGAGGGGCACCTATTGATCGAGGACGTTCCCGGCGTGGGCAAGACGTCGGTAGCCCGGGCGATGGCGGCGTCGATCGACGGCAGCTGGGGGCGGATCCAGTTCACCCCGGACCTACTGCCGTCGGACGTGACCGGGGTGACGGTGTTCAACCAGGCGAACCGGCAGTTCGAGTTCCACCCCGGCAGCGTCTTCGCCAATATCGTGGTGGCCGACGAGATCAACCGGGCCTCGCCGAAGACCCAGTCGGCGCTGCTGGAGGTCATGGAGGAGCGCCAGGTGACGGTCGACGGGGTGTCCCGGCCGGTGCCCCGGCCCTTCGTCGTCGTCGCCACGCAGAACCCGGTGGAGATGGACGGCACCTACCGCCTGCCCGAGGCCCAGCTGGACCGGTTCCTGATGCGGATCTCGGTCGGCTATCCCGACGCGGCGGCCGAACGCCAGATCCTCCGCACCGAGGACGGGGGCCGCCGGCTCCGGTCGCTGCGGCCGGTCCTCGGGGCCGGCGAGGTCGTCCAGATGATCGAGCACGTCTCGACGGTCCACGTCAGCGAGCCGATGCAGGAGTACATCGTCGCCCTCTCGGCGGCCACCCGGGCCCTTCCGGAGGTCCGCCTGGGGGTCAGTCCCCGGGGATCGCTGGCCCTGCTCCGGGCGGTGCGGGCCCTGGCCGCGGCCTCGGGGCGGACGTACGCGGTGCCCGAGGATGCGAAGGCGCTGGCCGTGTACGTGCTGGCCCACCGGATCCTCCTCCAGCCCGACGCCGAGCTCCGGGGCACGACCGCGGCCGACGTGGTCCGCCGGGTGCTCGACGCGGTGCCGGTCCCCCAGCAGGCCCAGCCCTCGCCGGCCTGATCCGGTGCTGACCCACCGCGGCATCGCCGTGGCCGTGGCCACGGGCGCCACCTACGCGGCCGCCGCTGCCCTGCACTACCCCGAACTGGGGGTGCTGGCCGCCGGCGGGCTCGTCGTCCTCCTGGCGGGGGCCGTCTGGGTGGTCCGCCGGCCCCATGTCCGCATCGAGCGGTCCATCGAGCCGCCCCGGGTCACCAGGGGCGAGGTGGCCCTCGGCCTGCTCGAGATCGCCAATCCCGGCCAGATCGCGGTGTCGCCGACCGTGGCCGAGGAGCGGTGCGGGCCCACCACCGTCGCCGTGGCCATCCCCCGGCTCCTACCCGGGGCCACCACCCGGACCACTTACCGGCTACCCACCGACCGGCGGGCCGTGGTCGAGATCGGGCCGCTGACGGTCGCCCGGCAGGACCCGTTCGGGTGTTGGCGCACCACCCAACGGCTGGGGACGACCGAGCGGCTGTGGGTCCATCCGGTCGTCCACCCGCTGCTGGCCATCCCGACCGGCCGGACCCGCAGCCTGGACGGCCCGGACGGTGACGGGCTGCCCCACGGGAGCATCGCCTTCCATGCCCTCCGCGAGTACGTCCCCGGTGACGACCTCCGTCACGTCCACTGGCGGTCGTCGGCCCGCACCGGCGCGCTGATGGTCCGCGAGCACGTGGACACCAGCGTTCCCGACGTCACCCTGGTGGTCGACACTTCCGCCGGTAGCCACACCGAGCAGGGGTTCGAGGAGGCGGTCGAGGTGGCGGCCTCGCTGGTGGCCGTCGTCACGGCGGCTCGGCTCCCCTTGCGGCTGGTTACCACCGGCGGCCGGTCCGTCCGGGGACGGGGGGTA
Source organism: uncultured Actinomycetota bacterium (assembly GCA_963844575.1). GTDB lineage: Bacteria > Actinomycetota > Acidimicrobiia > Acidimicrobiales > RAAP-2 > DASZUK01. The sequence continues at coordinate 3,583,268 of CAWJOU010000005.1, read as the reverse complement.
GGGGCCGACGGCCAGGCCATGCTCGACCTCCTGGCCGACGTCGAGCGGACATCGTCGGGGTCGTTGCTGGGGGTGACGAGCCACCTGGCCACCGAGCACCGGGCCGACGTCCTCCTCGTCGTCACCGGGGCGGCCGGGGTCGAGGAGATGACCGCGGTGGCGGCCCTCGGGAGCCGGTTCGGTCGCGGCGTCGTGGCCGTGGTGACCGAGGAGGCCGACCGCGTGGCCGTCCCGGTCCCTGCCAACCTGCGGGTCGTCCGGGTGACCTCGGCGGCCGATTTCGGTGCCGGTTGGGAGCAGGTGGCCCGGCGATGAGCGCGGTGCAGAGCCCCGCCCCGGTCAGGGCCACCATCCGTGACACCGCGACCGCCGACCGTCCGTCGTCGGCGGAGGCGACGTCGACTAGGCGCATGCCGGCCGACTACTGGTTGCGGGCGGCCTGTGTCGTCGTTCTGGCCTTCCTGGCCGGATCCGAATGGCACCGGGTGTTCGGCTGGGGGCCGGTCGGGGTCCGGGTGGCCGTGGCCACGGTCCTGCCGGTAGCGATCGCCGTCGTCTCCCGGTACCGGCGTTCCACCCGGCCCGGCCTCGGGGTGCTGGTCTCCCTGGTCGTCCTGGTCTGGTTCCTGGCCGTCGGCGCCCTCGGGGACCGGGTGGGCCTCGTCGTGCCGTCGGCCGACGCGCCGAGTGGCATCGTCCACGGCCTGGTGGACGGCTGGGCAGCCATTCTGTCCGTGCCGCTGCCGGTGCCGGCCCAGGGCGAGTACCTGGTCCTGCCGGTGGCGCTCACCTGGCTCGCCGCCCTGGTCGGGGCCGAGCTCGTCCTACGCTCCCGGCGGCCGCTGGCCGGGGCGTTCCCCCCGGCGGTGGCCTATGCCCTGTCCCTCCTGTTCGGCATCGGCTCCGCCGGCTCCCGCTTGGTGACGAGCGGCGTCTTCCTGGTCGTGACCTTGGTCCTGGCCGGGGCCACCGCCCGGCCGATCGTGCCCGAGTCGGGGGCGAACCGCAGTGGCCGCCGACGCCGGGCGCTCGAGGTCGCTGGTTGCCTGGCCGTCGTGGTGCTGGCGGCCGAGCTGCTGGGGCCAGCCCTGCCATTCGTGAGCACCGGCCATCCCTACGACCCCCGAGCCAGCCGGCTACCGCCGGAGACGCCGATCTCGACGGTCAACCCGCTCGACGAGCTCAGCGCCTGGGCTCTGGCGCCGCACGGTCCGGCGCTCTTGACCGTCCACTGGTCGGGGCCGCCGCAGAACCTGCGGCTGGCCGTCCTGGACCACTACGACCCGCTGGACGGATGGACCCAGTCCAGCCGCTTTGCCACCGCCGGCGCCCAGTTGCCGGCGTCGGTCCCGGCGGGGCCGACGACCACCGTCCGACAGAACGTGCAGATCGACGCGCTCGCCGGCCCGTGGCTGCCGGCGGCGGTGCGCCCGATGCAGGTTGGCGAGACCGGTACCGCTGTCGACCCGTCCACCGGGGTCCTGATCGCCACCGGGCCCACCCGGCACCTGCGGTACGAGGTGACCTCGGCGGTGCCCCGGCAGAACTGCACCCTGGATGCGGCCGTCCCGTTCGCGCCGACGCCGCCCCGTCCCTACCGCCGGCGATCCTGTCGCTGGCCGACCAGTACGCCGGCGGCGCTACGTCACCGTGTGCCCGGGCCGCGGAGCTCGCCGCTGCCTTCGAGCAGCACTTCTCCTACGACCCGAAGGCGCCGTCGGGGTCGAGCATCCAGGTTCTCGAGAACTTCCTGAACGGGCCCAAGGACGACGGCGGCGGCACCGGCACCTACGAGCAGGCCGCGGCGGCCTACGCCCTGATGGCCGAGGCACTGGGGATGCCGGCCCGGGTGGTGGTCGGCTTCCATGCCGGCCATCCGTTGGGCCACGACACCTTTCAGGTCAACCCCGACGACGCGTACGCCTGGGTCGAGATCGATTTCGTCGGGGCGGGCTGGGTCCCCTTCTACCCGACCCTCCGGAACGGCCCGACCCCGCCGGCCGACCAGGCCGACCAGGGCTCGTCGCACCTCCGCCAGGACCCGGACCAAACGGCCCCGACCGGCGGGGTGCCGAGGGAGAAGGCCACGCCCTCGCAACTGAACGAGACGTCGGGGTCGGCCTGGACGGTGGCGGCGATCGTGATCGGCATCGCCCTGCTGGTCCTCCTCGTCTTCTTCCTGGCGGTCGTCGTGATCGTCCGGGCCGTCCGCCGCCGGCGACGGCAGCGCCGTCGTCAGGTGGCCGATCCTCGTCAGCAGGTCATCGGGGCGTGGCAGGAGTCGCTGGACCTCCTGGCCGGCGTCGGCGTGCACCGCCGGGCCTCGGCCACGGCCACAGAGGTGGTCTCTGCCGGCACCGAACGGCTCGGGCCAGAGGCTGCCACCCCCCTCTCGCCGCTGGGCCGGTTGAGCAACGCCGCCCGGTTCTCCGACGACCCGCCGGATGTCGTCGATGCCGACACCGCCTGGGCCTGTACCGACGCGTTGTCGGGCCTCACCGGCCCGGCGCTCGGCCGGTGGGGCCGGCTCCGTCGAGCCGTCGACCTCCGGGTCCTCTTCGGGCGGTCAGATCGGGCTTCGGCGCGGCGACGTTGACCGGCGCGGGGCGATCGCCGACTGCGTTCAACCGCCGGCGATCGACTCCCCGGCCGGGCACCATGTCGCGGGGCTCCCGACCGTGTTCGGACCGATCCGGGCCCGCACCTGGAAGCAGTCACGCGTGGTCGACGGGCCGACGTCCGGGAGCGAGAAGCTGGTCTTGCCGGCGGCGGTCACTCCGACGATCCGTGAGCCTTTGGCCGCGCTGATCTCGTAAACCAGGTACTCACTGGAGCCGGCGGCCGGGTCCGACCACTTAAGGACGGCCCCGTTGCCGGCCGGGAGCAGGCTGAGATCGGTCGGGGGATCGACGTCGGTGGTGGTGATCGTCCGGACCCCCTTGACGGGAACCGTCGGCGGCCTCGACGGCTCGCTCAGCAGGATACCGGCGACCCCACCGCCGGCCAGGATCACCGCCACGACCGCGACGACCAGGAAGACTCGCCGCCGACGCCGGCGTGGCTTCGCTCCACCGTCCGGCTCCGGGGCGCCGCGCAGGGTGGTGATCGGTCGCTGGACGGTCAGCTCGCCGTCGCCTTCGTCGTTACCTTCGTCGTCGTTCCGGTCCCCGGCGACGCCGCTCGCGATGGGGTCGTCCGCGATGGGGTCGCTCGCAACAATGCCGCCCGCGTCGCCGCCCGCAACGGGGTCGCCTGCCACGGGTTGGGCTCCGGCTGTGCCGGCTACCACCCCCGATGTGGTGGCCGGCGGCCGGGCGGCCCCGGGCGCTGCCTTGGCCGACGGCGGGTCCCACGGGCCCGATCGGTCGACGGCTGGGTCGGGCCAGGCACCGGGCGGGGTCCGGGTAACCGTGTCGTCGGAGACGACCTGGGCCGGGGCCCCGTTGTCGCGGTCGTGCGGCGGGGGCGTCGACGTCGGTGACGCGAGAGCGGCGGGTGGGGGTGAGGGGGTGGACGCCGCGGCCCCGAGATCGAGGAAGTGCCCGATCCCCGCCGAGGCGGCGTCGGCCGGGGGGTCCGTCGTGAGACCGCCAACCATCGACGGTGGAAGATCGTGGCCGGCATGCCGGCAGGCCCGCAGTACGTCGCGCAGCTCGGTGGCCGACCGGAAGCGGTCGGCGGGGTTCTTGGCCAGCGCCCGTTCGAGGGCGTCGGTCACCGACGGCGGGACATCGGCCCGGGGAACCGGGGGGACCGGGTCGCGGATCACCCGGGCTTGGTACCGCAGCGGCGCCTCCCCGGACGGCCCGGCGAAGGGAGGTCGTCCGGCCAGCATGGCGTAGAGGGTCGACCCGAGGGAGTACAGGTCGGACTGGGCGGTGGACGTGCCGCCGAGGAGGATCTCCGGGGCGGCATGCATCGGGGTGAGCTGATCGAGGCTCTGCGACCACTCCAGGTTGGCGGACGTCCGGGCGATGCCGAAGTCGCCGAGGGCGGGCCCGTACTCGGAGAGGAGGATGTTCTGGGGCTTGATGTCCCGGTGCAACACGCCGGCCCGATGGGCGGCGGCCACCGCGTCGGCGATCTTCTCGCCGATCTCCAGGGTCTCGTCGACGGTGAAGGCGCCGGAGGCCCGGAGCCGGTCGCCGATGGAGCCCTGCTCGAACAGCTCCATCACGACGTACGGCGACCCGGTCCCGGTGAACCCGGTGCCCAGTACCTGGACGATGTGGGGATGCTTGCCCAGGTTGGCGGTGATCTCACCCTCGCGCTTGAAGCGCTTTCTCGCCGGGTCGTCCGGATCGTCGGTGAGGAGCACCTTGATGGCCACCCAGCGGGAGAGCTCCGGGTCGTAGCCCTTGTAGACGGTGCTCGACGCGCCACGGCCGATCGGCGCGACATCCCGGTACCCGGCGACCTCGAACGGTCGGCCGGCGTCGCTCCCCTGTGCCATGCCCGGGTCATTCTTGCAGAACCGGGCGAAGAGCCGGTCACCCAAACGATGTCGACGTGCTCGGTCTATTCCGCCACTCGAGGGCGGCTCGGCCGACCGATTGTCTTCTCAGTCGTTCTCCGGCCGACGTTTCTCCGGCCAATTGTTTTCCGGCGCGGCCCGTCATCGCCTGAGCGCCGGCCGCTCGTCGGGTCGGGGGGATATATCCCCGTGCAGTCCGTCACTCGATGGTGTTTGATGAGGCACTGAAAAAGGTTTCCGGCGGCGGAGTCAGGAGGGCGGAGAACGTGGAACGCCAACGCGGGACCGCGGAGGACGTGTTGGTCGTCGTGCATCAACAGATCAGCTACAAGGCCGGTCCCGGTCCCGGTGTCGACGTCACGTTCGGTCGAGGCAACGCCATGACGGTTCGCATCGGGATCGACGATCCGTTCATGCACCGCCGGGCCGGATCGTTCCGGTGGGTCGACGGACGCTGGGAGCTGCACAACGACGGCTCCCGGTGCGCGATGGACGTGGAGGTGGACGGCGGGTTCGATGCTCGGATAGCGGCCGGAGCCGATCCGTTGATCCTGCCGGCCGGAGCGTACGGATCGGTGCACGTCCTGACGCCGGTCCACCAGACCCTGTCCTTCGCCACCCCACCGGCTCCCCGACCGCCAGCGCCTCCGATCGACGAGGACGACGACGCTCGGGAGTCGGCAACGGTGGGTCTCCGGGAGGCTCTGGGCCTCAGTGAGCAGGAGACCCGGATGCTGGTGGCCCTGTGCGAGCCCCGGCTGCGCAACCCGCGACTGAAGGCCTACGTGGTGCCGTCGACCGGTGAGCTCTGCGCCCGCCTGGACATCAACCCGAAGCGGGCCGAGGACCTCATCGACGGGCTGGCCACCAAGATGGCCCGCCACGTCATCGGCGTCATCGGTTCGAACGACGGCCGGGCGGTCACCCGCCGGCACCGCATCGCCGCGTTCGCCCTGGACACCCGGTGCGTCACCGTCTCCGACCTGCGCTTGCTCGACCCGCCGAACGGTGGCCGGGCGCCTGACCGCGGGCCCGGGCGATGAGCTACTGCACTGACTGCGGCGCCGGCCTGCCCACCGGCGACGGTTTCTGCTCGACCTGTGGCTCCCGGCAGGCGGTCGCCGTCGTCGAGCGATCACTGCCTCCGACCGCCTCTCACCAGCCGACGGTCTCCCACCAGACGGCTCTGACGCCGACGCCCGTCCGGATGCCGGCCTCCCCGCCGACGTCCGGGATACCGGCCCCGGTGACGACGTCCGGGATGCCGGCCCCATCGACGACGGCCACCGACCGCCGGTCGCACCCGGTGGCGGTGGCGGCCGGCATCCTCCTCGTGATCCTGGTCGTCGGCTTGGCGCTCGACAACGTCCTCTTCTACCGAGCTTTCGCGTACTACGACCTGATCGTTGCGCACGTCCTGGTCTGGGATAAGCCGGCCGGCGTGGTGGAGGCCGTCGTGATCGTCGGCGCCTTCGGCTTCGGGTTCATGGCCGGCTGGCTGAGCTGGCCGCGCCGTCGCAACCTCCCGGTGGCCATCGCGCTGGCCGTCGTCGTCGTGGTCTTCGTCGGCGCCAACTGGAACACCGGTGTCCTCGCCGTCCCGATGGGTTCCGAGCGCTTCAGTTCCGTGGTCGGCCCGGATGGAGACCTGTTGTTGTTCCTCCTGCCCGTCCTGGGCTTCGTGACCTCCTGGTTGTTCCAGGGGAGCCCCCACCCGAGAGCTCAGCCGGCCGGACCGCCGACCGCGATCTACACCAATCGGCCACTCCTCCCCGGGGCCATGCCGTCAGCCGGGCCGTCGGCCGGACCGGCGCCGTACCGGACGCGGCCGGGCGCCCTCCAGCCCTCGGCCACGAACGGATTGGCCATCGCCTCGCTCATCCTCGGCATCGTCTGCCTCGGTGGGCTGGGGTCGATCTTGGCCATCATCTTTGGCTACATCGGCAAGCGTCAGATCGACGAGAGCCAGGGAGGGCAGTCGGGTCGCGGCATGGCCGTCGCCGGGATCGTCCTCGGCTGGATCGGGACGGTCCTCGCGGTGGTCTTCGTCGTGGTGATCATCGTCCTCATCCACCGAACGAACAGCTATGAGTACGACAACGGCTATTAGGCGCCCCTGTTGGACTGCCACCGCCGGGCTGCACGATGTTCCCGAGCCGGCGTCAGTTCCCGAGAGAGGAAGGACCCGATGACCACCCAGGCCAGCTTCTGCACGCAGTGCGGATCACCGCTGGAGGCCACCAGTACGTTCTGCCAGCAATGCGGCAGCCCGGCCACCGGAGCGGAGGTTCCGGCCGCGGAGGCGCGGCCGCCGGTCGTCGAGGCACCGCCGTCGGCCGCCGAGCTGCCGGCCGGAACCAGCTGGATCCCGCCGTACGCCGGCTCGCCGTCCGCTCCGTCACCACGGCCGGGAGGAACGTTGCCGGGAGGGACGCGGCCGCCCGTCGCTCCGCCCCCGTCGGTCCCGTACGGCGCGGCGCCCTTCGCTGCCCCCAACAGCGTCCCGACGGACGGGTCGTTGGCCAACTGGGGAACGCGGGCCGGCGGCCTGCTGCTCGATGGGGCCCTGCTCTTTGCCGCCGCGTTGCCCTTCTTGCTCATCGGCCTGGTCGTCCCGTTCCTCTTCTTCCTGGGTCTCCTCGTCGGGATCGCCGGGGGCATCTACTTCGGTGCGCAGATCGGGGAGACCGGTCAGTCGCCGGGTATGCGGGTGGTGGGGGTGAAGTGTGTCCACCAGCAGACGGGGCAGATCATCGGTTCGGGCGCCGGGATCCTCCGGTGGCTGGCGTCCAGCCTCAACTCGCTCATCTGTTACGTCGGGTGGCTGTTCCCGCTGTGGGACACCCAACACCAGACGCTGGCGGACAAGATCATGACGACGGTGGTGGTCAACGTGCCGAAGCAGAACTTCAGCCTGTTGCCTCCGACGTGACCCGGTCGGCACGATGAACGTCTCCCTGGCCGCGGCGGTCAACGGGCCGCCCTACGAGATCGACCTCCGGCGGCTGCGGAAGCCAGGAGCGGTGCTCCTGGCCGGTGGGTTGGTCTTCGCCCATCTTCCGTCCTGGATCGGCCTGCCGTGCCCGCTCCGTGCGTTGACCGGCGTCCCCTGCCCGTTCTGCGGACTGACCACGTCCGTCAGGCAGCTCTGCGGGGGGCACGTGACGTCGGCGCTCTCGGCCGCTCCGTTGGGGCTGGTCGTGGTCTTGCTCGCGGTACTCGCGGTGCTCGGGGTCGGTCCCCGGGCCATTCGGTTGCCCCCAGCGGCGTACCTGGCCGTCCTGCTCGGCGAGTGGCTTTTCGAGCTGGTGCGATTCCACGTGCTGTAGCCGCCGACTGCACCAGTCACGTAGGCCCCAGCTCACTGGCAACCAATGTGACCTCCGCGGCCGAGCCCGTCTTGGCCGCATACCGGTATTTGGTGAGCGACGAGCCGATACCCGTCGTCTCTCGCCGGATGGCAGGATCGATCCCCTTCCCTGACACGCCCCCGCTTGTTTCACTGAACAGTGTGAAATGACCGGCGGAGCTGGCTCGGCCATTGTGGGAGATGATGGCGACAGGACAGTGAGGCAACCGGCTCGGTAGGTGCCGATCGGCTCATCGGTCGACTGAAGGAGGTTGAGAGATGCATTGGACCGGGTACGAGGTGTTCTCGGTGATATCGGGCGCCATGATGATCGTCGCCGCTCTGGTCCTTCCCGGTAAGGCGGGCGGCCGGGTGTCGTCCTTCGTCGCCGGAGTTGGCTTCATCGCCTACGGCATCTACGTCGGTCACCAGACGTCTGGTATCTACTTCTTCCCGGTCGAGATCTTCGTGATCCCGATCGTCGTTCTCTGCTATCTGATCGCCGCCGCCGCTGGCCGGGGGCAGACGACGCGGGGCGGCACGCCGGCGGCGGGTCGAGCGGCCATGTCCTCCAACCCGCGACGTCGCGTCGCACCGCTGGCGGGAGTCCCACCGGTGACTCCGCCAGCTACGGCGAGATGGACCACCTCGATGCCACCGGACGTGGCACGAGCGGCGGCATCGGAGCCGACGGTCGTCTACTGCACGACCTGTGCCACCGACCTCGTGCCCGACTCAGCTTTTTGCACTGCCTGCGGAAGCCGCCAAGGGGCGTGAGCTGACCGGGCCGGTCGTGCCACTGGCCCCCGCTGTCTCACTGCCTCGGCCGTCCCGCCATCCCACCGACCCGGGGGCGGTCCGGGGCATTCGTCGTCGAGGGTCAAGTCGAGGTCATTCGTCGTCGAGGGTCAAGTCGAGGTCATTCGTCGTCGAGGGTCAAGTCGGGAGCGTCGGCCAGTAGTTCGGCCTCCTGGGCACCGGTCCCGTCGGGCATGAGGGACGGGTACAGGCCGAGGACGGCCGCGGCATGCTCGGACGTCAAGGGGATCAAGAAGCCGTTGATGACGTGCCAGAGCGAGCCGGCCGATTCGCCATCGACGCGGAGCGTCGCGTAGAGGTAGCCGTCACTGCCCAGCGTTTCCCACAAGGCGTCCAAGAGTCGCTGGCGGTCCGGCTCGGCGAGCGTGCCGTCTTCACCCGAGCGGACGGTTAGTCGCCGGGAAAAGTCGGCCTGGAGGTCCCGAGCCAGGACGACATCCCCGAAGGGCGTGGTCCGGCGTTCCAGCGCGTCCAGGACTTCCGTCGCCGTCGTGCTCGGAGCCGGCCGCTCGGTCCCGCAGTTCGGACAAAAGGGAGTGGAGACAGGGATTTCGCACTTCGGGCACGGGACCGCGAGCTCAGCCGGTGGTATCGGTGCCGGCCGAGTGGCCAATGGCGCGGCGCACCACTTGCAAAACCGCCATGTCGGATCTACCGCGCCGCCACACGACGGGCACGGCCTATCGGTGTCCGGCACCCCGCTCCCTCCTCTGCGAGCTCGGACCAGCGGTGGTACGACCGCTGGGTGGCGAAAATCTATCGCACGGCCTCGTGATCACGTCATGGACGCAGCCACCTGACGACCGCTACGAAGGCAAGACGACCTTCGAGGCTTGAACGACGAGCTCCTTATAGCCGTAGTCAGAGGTGGCGATATCAATGATCGTCCCGATGACCGACACCGTACCGGTGGCGGGCGTGATGTCGAGATGGGGGTCGTCGTACTGCACCTGCGTGAAAAGGTACTGGCTCTCGGGCACGTGTTCGCAGGACATCGTCATGATGATCGAGTTGCTCGTGATCGTCGGCGCGGTTGGCCAGGCCACGACGCAGTGGTCGTTGAACGCCTGACCGATGCCCAGGTGCGTCGGTGCCGGCCGCGAGCCAGGGGCGGTGGTCCCGTGTGGTGCAGGGGGTGGGCTGGAGGTCGGCGACGGCGGACTGGCGAAGGCGTCGAAGTTGGACGGCGTCACCCAGCTTGTAGCCGGAGTCTCGAGAGACCAGTCGGAGACGGTCATCGTCTCCGATCCGCCCGGCCCGGTCGGGGCGTTCTGTTCGAGGACCGTCACCGTCCCGTTGCCGCTGTCGTCTTCCGTTGAGGCCATGACCACGGCAACGTGCCCATCGGGCTCCTTGCCAGGCTTGCCGGCAAAAGAGACGACGTCGCCTGGTTCGTAGGGCTGACGGGGCGTGCCGTTGCTGACGAGATGGACCGACGGGTACACGGCATGGACGGTCGAAGCGAAAGTGGAACCATCCAAGTCGTCATCTGCCGCGTTGGCGTCGAAGATCGGCTGGCGGTCCCAGTGGTCCCACAAGAACCGGTTGGCCAGTTCGACACATTGGAATCCTGAAGCGAAGTCGAAGGGCGTGACGCCCGACTGCGCACCCGTCGGTTTGCACGCGTAGACATTCTCGAAGCTGGCCAGGTTCGTTCCACCGTACTTTGCACACCACCCGGGCCCGCCCCCCTCGCCAACGCTGAACGTGGCCGCCGCGGCTGGCCGTGGCACCAGGCTGGCCGTCGCTCCCGTAGTGAGAACGACCAGCGCGAGCGCGCCCCACAACAGGCGGCGAGTGGCGACCCTCGCTCCTCGAGCCACGATCAGGTCACGCCGCCATGCCGACGATGGGCTGGTTCAACGGGTGGCCGCCCATCGAGCCTTCGAAGCCGGCCGCGCCGAAGCTGAAGATCCCCCCGTCGGAAGCGACGAAGTCGTAGCCCGGCTGGCCCGGGACCTGGGCCATGCCGACGATGGGCGCATTGAGCCGCTTGCCGCCCATCGAGCCGAAGAACGGGGCGTTGAAGGCGAAGATCCCGCCGTCACTGGCCACGAACCAGTAGCCGCCGGTCTGGGGGTCGGTGGCCATTCCCACGATCGGCGCGTTCAGCGGCTTGCCACCCATCGACCCCTGGAACAGGCCGTCGCCGAAGCTGAAGATGCCGCCGTCGGCGGCGACGAACCAGTAGCCGCCGCCGTCGCCGGTGGCCGCCATTCCCACGATGGGGGCGTTCAGCGGTTGGCCGCCCATCGAGCCAAAGAAGTGGGCATCGCCGAAGCTGAAGATTCCGCCGTCGGACGCCACCAGCCAGTACCCGCCGCCGTCGGGCGTGGCGGCCATGCCGACGATCGGTGCATCCAGGTGCTGCCCGCCCATGGAGCCGAAGAACGGGGCGTTGAAGGCGAAGATCCCGCCGTCACTGGCCACGAACCAGTAGCCGCCAGTCGCCGCGTCGGACGCCATGCCGACGATGGGCGCGTCAGCGGTTTGCCGCCGGTGGAGCCGGCGAACTGGGCCGTCCCGAAGGCGAAGATCCCGCCGTCCGAGGCAACCGTCCAGTAGCCCTGGGGGACGATCGGGTACGGCGCCGACGTCACTGTGGTGGGGTCGTCGTTGGTCCTCAAGCTCCACGTGTACGCACCGCTGGCTGTCCACGGGTTTGCGACCCCGCTGATGGTCAACGTCACGGCGTCGCCGGCACCGACCGCATGGGGAAGCCGCTTGATCGTGAAGGTGTTTCTGGGGTTACCGCAGTACCCGTCGACGCTTCCTGGGCCATCGCTGTCCACCGGGTTCGTTGTGTCCGTGAGCGTGACTCGTCCGGCTGTGCAAAAATTGGTGCCGTTCGGCGCCACGATGGAGATGCCGCCGTTTGTGCCACCGAATAGTGTGCCGCTCCAGGCCGAGATCCCGTGGGTGGCAACGAACGTAAGGTCGTACGTCGACGTTGCGCCCGGGATTGCAGGTTGAGCGGCGACCGCCACGTTTGAAATGTGCCCTGTGACTATCGAGTACCCAGTGCTCACGGGGCCTGGATCCTTGTTCGTTGACAGTGTCAACGAATAGTTGCCTGGAACGTTCGGGTTGGTGACGCCCTCGACGGTCATCGTGACCGAGTCCCCGGCACCGACCGCATTGGGGAGCCGGATCGTGAGGGTGTTGTTGGGGTTACCGCAGTGCCAGCCGATGCCCCCAGTGTCACTGTCGGCTGGAGTGGAATGGTCGATGAGTGTCACCACCGACGCGTGCACAAGTCGGTGCCGTTCGGCGCCACGATGGAGATGCCGCCGTTTGTGCCACCGAATAGTTCGCCGTTCCACGCCGCGATCCCGTCGGTGGCGACGAACGAGAGCGTATAGGTGACGAACGCCGTGCCGGCCGTCGGCGGTGTGATGCTGACGGACAAGTTGCCCACACTGCCACCGCTCGCCCCGGCCGGCGTGGCCATCAGCCCCGCGGCCAGGAGGCTGAAGAGGGCGACGAGGGCGCCGCCGCACAGTCGGAACCGACCGGTGGACGGCCGTCGGGGCCGACTGGCGTGGGCGGTCGTTGCGTTGTGGTCGTGGTGTTCACGGCTTCCCCTTGGAACGAAAGAGATGGACTCTTGCAGTCAGCAGGAGAGTAATCAAATCTCTGGGAGATGGGCACGGGATCGATCCCCCCAAGGTTCTCTATGCACCAAGTCTCCATCGACCTGATCGCGTCGGCCGCCTCCCCCGGTGGTCAGGGTTGGGGGACCTGCAGCAGGGTGTTCAGCCGGCCCCGGAGGAAGAGGTAGCCGCGGCCGGCCGGCCCGGTGAAGCCGCCGCCGCGGGGAGGGTGGCGTTGAAGACGCCGGCGTCGAGGTGGCTCCTCGGCGACAGCAGGAGGCCGGAGCCGTTCCGCTTGGCGTAGAGGGGGAGGCCACGAAAGCCGTCGCGGAGGGGCTCGACGGCGCCGCCAACGACGACCGCCCGTGTCCCGGCCGGTCCGGAGGCCAGCTCGACGAGCCAGGCGTCGTCCGGGTCGACGAGCTCCGCGTCGTCGACGAGCACGGCCAGCGGCTCGTGGGGCCCGATGTCCAGGGCGTCGATCATCGCCGGCCCCTCGAGCTTCGGGGCCCGGCCGGCCGCGCCGTCGAGCACGACGACGCGGTCGCGACCGCCGAGGGACGACAACGGGCTCGGTCGCGGGGTGACGACGACGACGCGGCAGCCGCGGTCGAGGAGGGTGGTCCCGATGGCGAGGAGGGCCGTGCTGCGCCCCGATTCCGGCGATCCGGTGACGACGAAGCCGGGACCGTGGTCGGCCAGGTCGACCCAGATGGGAGCGAGCTCGTCGCCGCCGACGCCGGCGAGGACGGCGAGGACGGACCGCGGCGCCGCTCGACTTTCGGCGATGTCGGGCAGGGTTGCCGCCTGAGTCAATCCGATCCGGGTCGGCAGGGCGTCGACGTGGATCGGGCGTTCGCTCGATGCGGTCGACGATCGATCGGCCGCCCGCTTCCGGGCGATCTCGGCCAGGGCGACGAAGGCCGCGGCCTGCTGCGGGCCGGCCGGATCCTCCGAGAGCAGGGCGATCTGCAGCTCCTCGCCGGTGGCCGCCCGGAAGGCTCGCCCGGCGGGCACCCGTTCGGGCATCTTCCGGGGGGCCAGCCCGGCGAGGGAGTAGTCGTCGCGGTCGTTGAACCGGAGGCTGAAGCGGTCGCCGAACAGCGACGAGACTCGCCCGGCGGCGAGGGCCGAGCGGTCGCCGGTCATCACGACGGTCAACCCGGCCGCGGCCCCGTCGCGCAACAGGCCGAGCAGCAACTGCTCGACGAGGCCGTCCTTGTGGTCGCGGAAGGCGTCGACGAACCCGTCCCATCCGTCGACCAGCAGCACCAGGTAGGGCCACGGCGCGTCGTCACCGGGATGCTGGCGCTGCTCGGCGGCGGTGGCCAGACCGCGGTCGACCAGCGTGGCCTGCCGACGCCGCACCTCGTCGGCCAGCCGGCCGAGGAGGCGTTCGGTCCGGTCGGGCTCGGTCCTCGTGACGACGGCGCCGCACTGCGGCAGGTCCCGCAGGGGGAGGAGCCCGCCATTGCCGCAGTCGAGCCCGTACAGGTGGAGGTCGTCGACGGCACAGGTCCGAGCGACGGCAGCGGCGACGGACCGCAGTACCGACGTCCGCCCGGCGCGGGGGCTGCCGGCGAACAGGAGGTGGCGGCCGCCGGCGGGATCGAAGGTGGCGGGCCGCTGCGACTGCTCGTCCGGGAGGTCGTAGAGGCCGAAGGGCAGGCCGGCGAGCGGAAGAGCCCCGTCGGCGCCCGGATGGTCGGCGGCGGGAGAACCGGTGGTCGCGCCGACTCCGGCGGTCCGGTCCAGTTGTTCGAGCGTGAGGAGCTCGGGGAGGGGTTCGAGCCAAGGCTGGCGCTGGGGTGGGCTCGCCGACGCGTCGGCGGCCTGTCGGACGGCGTCGACGAGCCCGTGGAGGTCGGTCACCTCGTCGGCCGGCGTCTCCGCCGATGGTGCCGACGGGTCGGGCAGCCCGAGCCCGGCCCACGTGGTGGTGAAGGCCGTCACGGCGGCCGCGGTGTCGACCGCGCCGGGGCGACGGCCCCCGACCCGGGCCGTCTGGAAGCTGACCGGCGGCTCCTGGGAGATCCGGAGGAACGCTCGCCCGGGCGTGGCCGGGGAGATGGTGGCGGCAGCCGGGGTCCCGATGATGTCGGCGCTTTCGGCGCCGTTGACGACCCGGAGGGCGATGGCGAAGTTGGCATTGGCCCGGATCTCGGGTGAGACGGTCCCGGTCGGGCGCTGGGTGGCGAGCACGAGGTGGACACCGAGGGAGCGCCCCCGCTGGGCGATCCCGACGAGCCCCTTGATGAAGTCGGGCAGCTCGACGACGAGCGACGCGAACTCGTCGATGACGATGACGAGGCGAGGGAGCGGCGGGAGGTGGCCGGGCCGTCGCTCCCGGGCGTCGACGTAGTCGCCGATGTCCTTGGCGCCGGCTTCGGCCAGGACGTGTTCGCGGCGCTTGAGCTCGGCGTGCAGGGAGCGGAGGGCCCGCTCGGTCAGGTGGGCGTCGAGGTCGGTCACGAGCCCGACGGTGTGGGGGAGGGCCCGGCAGTCCCGGAAGGCGGCCCCGCCCTTGTAGTCGACGAGGACCACGTTCAGCTCGTCCGGCGGCGACGACAGGGCGAGGCCGGCGACGAGCGTCTGGAGGAGCTCGCTCTTGCCGGCCCCGGTGGTTCCGGCGACCAGGCCGTGTGGCCCGTCGGCGGCGAGGTCGAGGACGAGGGGACCGTGCTCGGCGACGCCGAGGAGCGCCCGGGGGCCGCGCCCGGGCGCGGACCAGCGTCGCCGTATCTCGGCCGGCTCGGGCGGGTCGAGGCCGGCCAGCTCGGTCAGCCGGGCCGTCGCCGGCACCCCGCCGCTGCCACTGTCACCGCCGATCCGGTGGATCGGGGCGATGGCCCGGGCGGCCGACTCGCACCGCGCCGCGGACGGGCGATCCAGAGCCACCGCGGACACCGCGGCCATCCCGTGCTGCTCGACGGTGGCCGCGCCGGCGTCGTCGTCCCAGGCGACGACGGCGCGGCTCTCTTCGGGCAGGAGGTTCCGGGCCTCGTCGAGGCAGATGCTGTAGACGCCGGCCGCCGCCCCTTCGCGGAGCACGGTCAGCATGCCCGGCAGGGAGCGGAGCTGGCGGGCCCCGTCGATGACGACCAGGACGCGGGGGAGGGGCGCGGGGCCGGAGGTCGAGCGCTGCTCGGCCCGGGCGCCGACCAGCCGCTGGAGCTCCTTCACCCGAGCGGCCTGGGTGTACGGATCGTTGCCGATGCCGACCACCCCGGCACCGGGGTCCAGCTGCGTGTGGGGCAGCCACTGCACCCAGGCCCAGTCGGCCTGGGCCGAGCTGTCCGTCAGCACGACGACCCGTACGTCGTCGGGGCTGTGCAGGACGGCGGCCTGCAGGACGAGGGCGCGAGCCGCGGCCTGGGCCACCTCCCGCGGGCCGGCCACCCCGAGCACACCGACGGCCGGGAGATCGACGACGACCGGCACCGCCCACGCCGGTGGTGGGGAGGGGTGGTTGGCCATGTGGACGACCGACGGCAGCGTGCCGAGGCCGACCCGTAGACAGAGCTGGTCGTCGTCGGCCGCCCGCCGCTCCCAGAGCCGGCCCCGCGGTCCGGTGGCGGTCAGGACGAGCACCGCGGGATCCGGCGCGTCGGCCCGCCGCCGGTCCCGTTCCTCCTGCACGGCCACCAGCGCCTGCTGGTCGGCGTCGGCCTGTTTCTGGTCGAACGTGGCCGCCGCCCGGGCGCCCTGTCGTTTCCGGTTCTGGCGATCGTGCAGGGTGCTGCCGACGGTCATGACCGGGCTCATCACCGCCAGCAGGAGGTACTCCGGTCGGTGGAGGAGCGCGGCCATCCCGATTGCCAGCACCAGCGGCGCACCCATCATCAGCCAGGGAAAGCCGGACCGGTCCTCCTCGACCTGGGCCACCGGGAACTCGATGTCGACCGCCGGGGAGGGTCGGCGGATCCGGTAGCGGCGGTTGAAGACGTAGCCACACTGACCGTCGTCGGCCAGGTCGCCGTCGAGCGGCTCGACCGGGTGGACGGAGAAATAGGACGCGCCGGCCTGGACGACCTGGCCGGGAGCGAAAGGCACGGCGGTCGAGCCCAGGGCGGTCCCTTCGAGGGAGGTGCCGTTGGACGACCCCAGGTCCCGCAGCGTCATCGTCCCGTCCGCCGAGAGCTGGAGCTCGGCGTGCTCCCGGGACATCTCCGCGTCGGGCACGCTGATGTCGCAGGACTGGTGCCGGCCGATCACGGCCCGGCCGATGCCGAGCCGGACGACCAGTCCGGCGGTCGGGCCGCCGACGACGCGGAGCTCGGTGCCACCGCCCAACTGGTCCCGCGAGGCGCCCCCCGGCCGGCCGACGCCCAACCGGGCGCCGTCGTGGAGGCCGGTGCTCGAGAGCGGGTTCTCGACGGGAAGCGGGCCCCGTTCGTCCCACAACGGGAGCGGGCCGGTGACGCCGATCACCCGCTCGACGGCCCGGACGATCTCGTCACCCGGCGATTCCGGCGCGGCCAGCACGGTGACGTCGGACGCCGGCCGGCCCGGGCCACCTTCCACCGTCATCCGCAGTCGCACGTGCCTCCATTCCGGTGAGCCCGCTCTGTCGGGTCGGCTGGCCCGGGCCGTACGGTGGCTCGGCCGGCCGTGATGATATCGGCGGCCTCCACCCTCCGGAGAGCCGGGATCGATCCCCTGGCCACCAGGGTCATTCATCGTGCATAGTGTCGGCAACGAGCGACCGGCAGCGAAAAGGCTCCGCCGGTCAAGGGCTCGGAGTGCTCACTGCACCGCGTGGTGGGACGGACGACGAGAGGACGGACATCATGGGTTTGCTGAAGGTGACCTCCGAGGAGCTGGTGAGCCTGTCGCAGTCGTTGAAGACCGGCAGCGACCAGGTCCAGGCCCAGCTGGACGCCATGCGGCACCAGGTCGAGCCGGTGGCCTCCACATGGGAGGGAGCGGCTTCCGGCGCCTTCCAGCAGCTGTGGCAGGAATGGCAGACCGGCGCGGCGCAGGTCCAGCAAGCACTGACGGGGATCTCGACCCTCTTGGGCAACGCCGGCACCACCTACCAGCAGGCCGAGACATCGATCCAGCGATCGATGCAGGGCTGAATCGATCGACGGCGCGGTCGCGGACAAGCGAGGGAGACGGGCGATGAGCAACGCGATCTCCGCGAACTATGTCGCGCTCCAGCAGCTGGCGGCGAGGCTGGGAGGTCTGGCGCAGAGCTTCTCGCGTATCCCGATCTTGCCGGCAGTCTCCGCGTCGGAAACCGGCGATGGCGGGCTGGCCGCGGTCTACGAGGATTTTCGAACATCGTGGGGCGCCAATCGACAGGCAATCCTCGAGGAGCTCGACGCGGCGATGCAGATCGTCGACGGCGCGCTGGCGACGTACCAGACCGCCGACGCCAGCGTGGCGGGAACGGGGGGTGACTGAGATGGGAGCGACCGACTGGAGCCTGATCGGCGGCAACCCGGCGCCGGGCGACGTCACCAGTCTCGACGGCGCCGCCGGGGCGGCGTCGACAGTTCGAGGCGAGGCCGCCAATCATCTCGCCCAGATCCAGGGGCTGCTGTCCGGCTGGACCGGGTCCGGGTGGTCGGGTGCGGCCGCCGACCGCTTCGAGGAGCTGCTGCAGGGCGTCGGGCAGCACCTCTCACAGATGGAAGCAGCCCACGACCCGATCGGCCGAGCGCTCGCCCGCCATGCCGCCACCCTCTTGCAGCAACAGCTCGCCGCCGACCAGGCGCTCCAGCGGGCGGTATCGGCGGCCGCGCAGGAGGCGAGCGCCTCGGCCCGTCGCACCGCGGCGTCGGAGGAGCACGCGCAACACGCCGAGACATATAGCCAAGCGGCGAGTGAT
Organism: uncultured Actinomycetota bacterium; assembly: GCA_963844575.1. Classification (GTDB taxonomy): domain Bacteria; phylum Actinomycetota; class Acidimicrobiia; order Acidimicrobiales; family RAAP-2; genus DASZUK01. The sequence continues at coordinate 3,565,197 of CAWJOU010000005.1, read as the reverse complement.
CTCTCCAGGATCGGCGACGCGATCAACCAGCGGCTTCAGCAGCTGGCCAGTGCCGGGATCCAGCTGCTCGGCGACCTGACCCACATCGCGGACAGCGCCCTCCAGGCACTCCTCGGCGAGAAGCAGGTCGCCGAGGCGGCGCAGGCCGCGGCGCAGGAGGGGATGCGGATCGCCTCGGGGATCATCGGCGAGATGGACGCTCTCATCGCCGACGCGACGGCGGATCTTCGAGGCGCGATCAGGCTGGCGGACGAGGTGCGCAGCGAGGTCGAGTCGTCGGTGCAGACGGCCGAGCGGGCGTTCGGCGACGTGGACAACGACCTCCGCGACATCTGGCGCCACGTGCAACAGGACGTCGTCGGAGACGGCGGCGCGGCCGTCGCGGCGGCGAGCGCCCTGGTTGGACGCTTCGACGCCGCCCTCCCGGATGTCGAGGCATCAGTGGCGAGCGTCGAGGCGGTATCGAGCAAAATCGGATGGGTAGGGGACCCGTTCATCGACAAGGTGGGCGGTGACTTCTCGGCCGGTGTTGAGGAGGCCGACGGGTCCTTTCGTCTGGGCGAAGACATCTTTGATGGCCATTACCAGAAGGCCTTCGAACAAGCGTCCGACATCGCGAGCGGCCAGTCGTTCGGCGATGTTGCCGAGGCTACTGAGGATATTGGAACGAGGGCCGGGGGTGAAGCTGCCTTGGTTGGTGCGAATATCATCATCTGGACTGATGTGGAGAAGGCGGCGAAAAATATCAACTGGAGCTATACCGTGTCGCACCTATCGCAGCTGAACCCCCGCCAGCCAGGAGGATTTGAAGTGATCGGCGGCGCCGTCGAGCAGGGCGTGGAAGAGGTCGGTAGCCAGTTGGGTAAGGCACTGTTTGGTGTCGGAGTTGACTTCCTGTGAGTACGGTAAAGGCTGCGGGCAGCCCCGTGAAGGTAGCGTCGCTTCTGCTGACCGACGACGAGGTCATTGCCATAGCGGCCCGATCGGAACGCACCTGGCCATCGGCTACCCCGACGGTGAGGGTGGACGACGAGCCGTCGGTTCGGGCGTCCGTAAATCGAGGAATACGATCGCTCTATGCCCGACAACTATTTCTAGATAATAGAGGGAACCTCTCCCCAGATATCGCCGAGATTGATACCATCATCACACGGGAGAACGCCATTCTAGGGTCGTATCTCTCGTCAAAGGATTTTACGTATGATCCCCGCTACGCTTCGACGGCCCACTATTCGGTTCATGATACCCAGTTCGTGAGTGAAGTGACGACGCCCTATGGCCTGCACCATATTCGCTCGACTTCACTGAGTGAGTGCCACGACATGGTGGGATCCCTCCTACTGGCAGCTCAAGAATTCATCGCCGAGGAAGACGACAGTGGGGCGAAATACCTCTGTGCCGTGGGACGACCAATGGAAGACGGGACTCGGTTGGTTGCCGCTCGCGAGGGAGAAACGTCGGCATGGCAGGTGAGGGCGGAGAACAACGCCATTGACTTCGTTGGTTCCATCGACTCCCCTGAGATGGCGGTTGACTACCTGCTTGGTCGGACGTCACCCGGCTCCGTGGGTGCCGACCAGCGGTAAGGACGGTGACGTCGGAGCCAGAGGGTGGCCGATCGATGTTCTGCGCGGCGTGCGGTGACGCGCTCGACGAAAAGGCTCGGTTCTGCCCGAGCTGCGGAGCGGCGGTCGATCCAGAAGTCGTCGCCGGGGAGGCAGTGCCGCGATCCGCCGACGGGCCGTGGGAGCCGGGGCCATCGGGCCAGGAGCCGTGGGACGAGGAACTGTCCGATCCGGTGCCGTCCGACCTCGGGCCATGGAACCTGCCCGGGACGGTGGGTCGAGCCGGAGGACGCCCGTCGGCTGGGCTCAGTCGGGCCCACTACCTGTGGGCCCTGCTGGGGATCGTCGGCGGGGTCATCGGCTGGGCCGTCATCGGCGACCGCGACCGGCGGTTGGGCCGACGGGTCCTGGTGGCCGGGGCGATCGTCTCGGCGGTCGCCGGCGCAGTATCGATCGCCGTGTCCCTGCTCGTGGCCTCCGCCGTCACCGACCTCGCGACGACGACGCCGACGTTCGCCGCGACACCGGCGGTGACGACGGGACCCACCATGCCGGTCGACACCGTGCCGGCCGGTGCCTTGACCAAGACGTGGTCGTTCAGCGGGTCGGCAGCCGGCGGCTACTCGATGGCCGGGACGCTCAAGGTCGGCGCCCCAGAAGAAGTGCAGACCGGGCTGACGATCGGGAACGCCACGCTCCAGACAGCAAACGGCGCGGGCTGCGCCGTCGACTCGACGACGGACGCCGTGGTCCCGGCTGAGTTGTCGGTGAGGAACACCAGTCAAGACTTCGACGCCCGGGTCGGCATCACCATCGACGACGATCTGGGCGGGCACCAATTGAACGCCTACACATCGGACGTGCAGTGGGAGGGGCAGTACACGAGTGGGATGGCGTGCGACAGCGACACAGACGAGACGATCAATCTTTCCAGCAACGACGCGATCCGGTCTTCGTCCACAGTCATCGTCTACGGCTTCATCATCTTCACCAACTACTACAGTCCGGCATACCCGAAGGGGAACCCGGCCATCTTGAACGACGCGATTCTCGGTATCGACGAGGCGCAGGCGGTCGCCAGTACATCCCAGGACATCTCCTACACCATCACATCGGTCACCGGCCCTGGGGTCACATCGGAAACGCCGGCGGAGTGGTCGTTCTCCCTCTCGGGGAACCCAGCGCCGTCCTCGTCGACCACGACCACGACGCCGCCCTCGACGACGACAACGCCGCTGACCGTACCGCCGACATAGGCGGTGCTCACCGACCCGGCGGTCGTAGATAGCCGCTGACGCTCATCCGCCAACTCCGCTACCGGGCCACGCCGTCTGAGCAGGCTCGGCGCGGGTCAGACCGGCTGTTCCCAGTCGATCCCGTCGAAGCGAGCGAAGTCCCGGTCGAAGCTGACCACCGTGGCCCCGTGCTCGAGCGCGACCGCGGCCAGCACGGCATCGGGAACCAGATCGGCCGTCGCCTCACCCCGCCGGCACGCCTCCTGCAGGCAGTCCAGGTGACGCGGGCCGGGTTCCGCCGGCAGGTGGCCGGGTTGTGCACGAACGGCGGTAGCGAAGTCGAGACTGTCACCAATGGGCGTAGGCATCGGGAACACCCGGGGATGACTGGCCAGTCGGAGGAACGACCACCATACGGACCACGGCACACCGAACTGCTCGTCGCCGGCCACCAGTCGGTCAAGCCAGGCCTGGGCCACCGGATGGTCCGGATGGTCCTGCCGGTGGGCGGCGAGGACGACGTTCACGTCGAGAACCTTCACGTCGGCTCTGGGGCACCGGTGGGGTCGTCGAGCAGCTCGGCGAGGGCTCGGTTCGAGCGGAAATCCACCCCCGGCCGAGGGCCGGTCCCGGAGGTGAACACCGGAAGGGGGATCGTCACCGGTCGTTCCGCGGCGGCCAGCTCCCGCCGGAGCGCTGCCTCGACCAGCCGGCTCAGCGTGGTCCTCTGCTCGCGGGCCCTGATCTTGGCGGCGGCCAGCACGTTGTCGTCGATGGCAACGGTGGTGCGCACGACATCAATATATGCGCATCACTATCATCACCCGTTTCGGTGCTACCAGCCTCGGTCGATCCACTCCTGGAGGTGCGGGGACTCGGAGCCGATCGTCGTCGACGAGCCGTGGCCGGGCAGCACGACCGTGTCGGCGTCGAACCGGGCGAAGAGCCGCTCGTCGAGCGACCGGATGATCGTCGGGAAGTCGCCGCCCTCGAACGACGTGTTGCCGGGGCCGCCCGGGAAGAGCGTGTCACCGGAGAGCAGCAGCGGCGTGTCCTCGACCGCGAAGCACATCGAGCCCGCGGTATGTCCGGGCGTGGCGATCGTCCGGATCCGCAGCCGACCGACCTCGAGGACAGTCTCGTCCTCGAGGATCAGGTCGTACGACGGGAGCATCGCCGCGTCAGCTTGGGTCACTGCCACGGAGAGCCCGGCGTCGCGGAGGGCGGGGACGGCTTGGATGTGGTCCCAGTGCCCGTGCGTCTCGACGACGCTGCGGACGCCGAGGCTTTCGCAGACCTCGAGCAGCAGGTCGTGCTCGTTGGCCGCGTCGACGAGCACCGCGTCGCCGGTGCGGCGGCAGCGGACGACGTAGACGTTGTTGTCCATCGGCCCGACGACCGTCCGGTGGACCTCGCAGGTGGCGTCTTCCCAGATCCGGACCACGTCGGGCATGCCACCAGATTCGCACATGTCCGGTCGGCCCGGGCCCCGGACAGCCCGCGGAGGGCACGGTAGAGTTCGGCGGTGGCGGCCGGCGGGATCGGCCGCCATCGGCGAGAAGGGGCCTTCATGAATTTCGCATTCAGCGAGGAGCAGGACGAGCTTCGGCGGGCCGTGCGGCGGTTCCTCCAGGACAAGTCGCCGGAGGCCGAGGTGCGCCGGCTGATGGAGACGACCGACGGCTACGACCCGGCCGTCTGGTCGCAGATGGCCGATCAGCTCGGGTTGCAGTCGCTGACGATCCCCGAGGAGTACGGCGGCTCCGGCTTCACGTACGTCGAGCTGATCGTCGTCCTCGAGGAGATGGGCGCGGCGCTGCTCGGCGCGCCGTACTTCTCGACGGTCGCCCTGGCGGCCAACGCCCTGCTGACCTCCGGGGACAAATCGGCCAAGAAGTACCTGCTGCCCGGCATCGCCTCCGGGGAGACCATCGGCACCCTGGCCATCACCGAGGACAACGGCCGATGGGACTTCGACGGGGTGGAGCTCCAAGCGGCCGAGGCCGAGGGCGGCGGCTGGGTGCTGAACGGCCACAAGAGTTTCGTCCTCGACGGTCACCTCGCCGACCTGATCCTCGTCGTCGGTCGCACGAGCACGGGAATCAGCCTCTTCGGCGTGAAGGGCGATGCGGACGGGCTGACGAAGACGCCGCTGGCGACGATGGACCAGACCCGCAAGCAGGCCCGGCTGGACCTCGTGAACACGCCGGCCTGGCTGATCGGTTCCGACGGCGGCGCCGAGGCCGGGCTTCGCCAGACGCTCGACCTGGCCGCGGTGGCGCTCGCCGCGGAGCAGGTCGGCGGCGCGCAGCACTGCCTCGACAGCTCGGTCGAGTACGCGAAGACGCGCATCCAGTTCGGCCGGCCGATCGGTAGCTTCCAGGCGATCAAGCACAAGTGCGCGGACATGCTCTTGGAGGTCGAGTCGGCGAAGTCGGCGGCGTACTACGCGGCGTGGGCCGCGGCCGAGGACTCCGACGAGCTGCCGGTCGTCGCCAGTCTGGCCAAGTCGTACTGCTCAGAGGCGTACTTCCATACCGCGGCCGAGAACATCCAGATCCACGGCGGCGTCGGGTTCACGTGGGAGCACGACGCCCACCTGTACTTCAAGCGGGCGAAGTCGTCCGAGCTCCTCTTCGGCGACCCGGCGTACCACCGCGAGCTGCTGGCGCAGCGCATCGGCATCTGAGTTGACCGCGCCGTGGCGGTTGGCCGAGGGGCCGACGGGGCCGCTCCGGCTGTACTCGACGACGGTCGCGCCCGGGTCGCCGCCGAGCCCGGTCCTCCTCCTCTGCCACGAGCTGCCTCGAGTCACCGGCGGCGCGGCTGACACCGGTCGGGCGTACCCGGCGCTGGCCGACCGGCTCAGTCAGGAGTCCGGGTTCCGGGTCGTCATCGGCATGCTGCGCGGCGCGGGCTCGGACGGCGACTTCTCGGCGTCGGGCTGGCTGGAGGATCTCGCGTTCCTCGTCGACCAGGAGGTTGGGCCGGGCGGGAAGGTGTGGACGGTCGGCTTCGGCCTCGGTGGGGCGTTCGCGCTGCGACTGGCCGCCGGTGACGACCGGGTGCGCGGCGTCGCGTCCCTGGCCGGGCCGGCGGACCTGGCGGCGTGGGTGGCGGAGCCGGCCGCGGTCCTCGGCCGCTGCCGGCGCAGCGGCGTGATCCGATCGGACGGGTTCCCGGCGGACGAGGCGGCGTGGGCGAGCGAGCTGTCCGAGCTCCAGCCGCTCGATGCCGCCGCGCACCTCGGCGACCGTCCGCTGCTCGTCGTGCACGGTGCGGACGACAACGAGGTCCCGACCGCGGCGGCGCGGGCGCTGGCCGATGCAGCCAGCGGTGGGACGGTCGATCTCCGGATCGTCCCCGGCGCCGGGCACTGGCTCCGGGCCGACCCGCGGGTTGTCGCTACCCTCATCGGCTGGCTCGAACGTCAACGCTGAGCCCCGCCGGCGGACGGCGGGTCGGCGCGGGGGCGCCGGTCAGTGGGCCAGGGCGTCGTCGACGGCTTCGCGGAGGGCTCGGGCCGCAGCGTGCGGATCGGCCGCGTCGGTCAGCCAACGGACGACGACGAAGTGGCGGATGCCGGCCGCGGCGAGGCCGGGGACGGTCGACGGGCTGACGCCGCCGGTCACGAACACCGGCCGCGACGAGTGGGCGGTCGCCGTCGCCGCGTAGTCGGTCCCGGTTCCCGGACGGCCGGGCTTCGTCGGCGTCGGCACGACCGGGCCGGCCGAGAGGTAGTCGACCGGCTCGTCGACCGCCGCGTCGAGATCGGCCGGCGCGTGGGTCGACAGCCCGACGATGGCGTCGGGTCCGAGGATGCGACGAGCGAGCGTCGGCGACGCGTCGTCCTGTCCGACGTGGACGCCGTCCGCGCCGGCGTCCAGCGCGAGGTCCGGCCGGTCGTTGAGGATGAACGGAACGCCGTGGTCGTGGCAGACCTGCCGGACGATCGCCGCCCGGTCGAGCAGCGGGCGGGCGTCGAGCGTCTTGTCGCGGAGCTGCACGACGTCGACGCCGCCGCGGATGCACGCGTCGACGAACGACGCGACGTCCGGGCGGTCGGACGTGCAGAGATAGACCCGCCGACCGGCCAACCGGCCGGCCGCCGGCGGCGTGGAAGTCACCGGGTACGTGCGCCGGTTTTCTTGGCCACGGTCTTGGGGGAGGGGGCCTTCTTGTCGGCGACGGTCTTCCTACCGGCGGGGGCCGCCTTCTTGGCCGGGGCCTTCTTGGCCGTGACGGTCGAGGTGACGGCCTCGGCCTTCTTGGCGGCCTTCATCGCCTGCTTGTACTGGCGGACCTTGGTCAGGCTGTCCGCGTCGACGATGTCGGCGACCGACATGTAGCTACCGGCCTCGCCGAACGGCGACGACGCGGTCGCCCAGTCCGACGACGTCACGCCGAGCTGCTTGCCGAGTAGGGCGACGAAGATCCGGGCCTTCTGGTCGCCGAACCCCGGCAGCTTCTTCACCCGCGAGAGCAGCTCTTGGCCGTCGGCCGCGGTCTTCCAGATCCGGGCCGCGTCGCCGCCGTAGTCCTCGACGACGACCTGGCACAGTGCTTGCACGCGGCCGGCCATCGACCCGGGGTAGCGGTGCAGGGCCGGTCGGCGGGAGAACGCCTCGACCAGCGCGTCCGGGTCCATCGCCGCCAGCGTCGCCGCGTCGAGCGGTGCGCCGAGCCGGTCGACGAGCTCGTACGGCCCCTTGAAGGCCCATTCCAGCGGGATCTGTTGGTCAAGAACGAGACCGATAAGTAGCGCCAGTGGTGTCTTCGTCAGGAGCGCGTCGGCCTTCGGGTCGCCGGAGAGGTACAGGGATTTGCGGGGCATTACGCGAAGTGTACGTCGCTCGTTTCCCCCAACCGCACCCCCGCACGTTCCCCCAACGTCAATGGTGATGGCGAGACAGTCGCTGTCGTCCACGTAGAGACGAAGGAATGCCGGAGTCTCCGGCCACTCTGGTCGAGCGTCGAACGCCATGACCACCGAGTCACCAATTCGAACCTCGGCATGCCCGATGGTTCCATCGTCGCTGAGGACCCGAGCATGAGGCGAAACTGTTCGTGTAGGTAGACGGCGTGCCAGTCCATCTGCCTTCACCGAACACGGCTGTTCGTCAGGGTCCCGGTGACAGGTAGCACCGAGGGAGCGCGTGCGACGGGGTGCTTACCGGGCTGGTCGGATTTCGGCGAATACAGGGTGTTGGCCGAACCAGCCCGGGATGCGCCGAGTCAGTCGCGTCGAGCCACGGAGCACGATGCGCCCGCCGGCCAGGGCGTCGGCGAAGCCGGTATCACCCATCCAGACTTCGGTAAGGGTGCGGAGGTCGGCTTCTACGGTCACGTCGACCTCCCTTCCCGGGTCGGTCAGGCACAAGTCGACGTCGTGCGCGTCGACGACGAGCCAGTAGAAACGCCGCTTGGTGGGAAGGCTCGGGAAGACAAACTGGATCGTGGCCGGCCGCTCGCCCAGTCCGCCCGGTAGGAGGTTCCGGCGGACGTCCCACAGAAGTAGGCCCGGATCGAGCTCGTCGGCCCGGTAGTCGGTACGGACCCAACGCTGTCCCCATTCACCGAGACCGAGGATGATCGGCAACAGGTCCCGACCGGCGTCGGTCAAGCGGTAAGAGCTGGCGTCTTCCGAGACTTCACGTTCGACGATCCCGGCTCGCTCAAGGTCCTTGAGTCGCTTGGAGAGCAACGCCGGTGAGCAGGTAGGTACCCCACGGCGGATCTCGTTGAACCGGGTGCTGCCCACGAGTAGTTCGCGCAGGATCAGTGGCGTCCAGCGCTGGCAGATCACCTCGGCCGCCTTGGATACCGGGCAGAACTGGCCGTATCCCTCCACCGCCTCGACTCTAGCGCCGCGCTTCAGTTTTTGTACTAGCGCTGGTTCCGTCGGCGTCCGATGATGAACCCACGGGCACCAGCGCCACTCGACTCCGGTAGGTCGAAGTCAGGGAGCTCAGTTCGACGGCCGAAAGGAGAAACGACGTGACCGCACTCGACGACCCCTTGGATGCCGACCTCAAGGCCCGACACCGAGCGATGTGGGCGATGGGCGACTACCCGGCGGTGGCCGCCGACGTCATCCCCGATCTGGGGTCGGTGCTGGTCGAGGCCTGCGGCATCCAGCGAGGCGACACGGTGCTCGACGTCGCCTGCGGGTCGGGCAACGCCGCCATCCCAGCCGCGTTGCGCGGTGCACACGTCACGGCCTGCGACCTCACCCCGGCGCTGCTCGAAACCGGCCGGCTCGTAGCGACGTCATTGGGCGCCAACATCTCCTGGCAGGAGGGCGACGCCGAACGGCTGCCCTTCGCCGACGCCAGCTTCGACGTCGTCCTGTCCTGCGTCGGGGTCATGTTCGCTCCTCACCACCAGACCAGCGCCGACGAGTTGATCCGAGTCTGCCGCCCGGGCGGCACGATCGGCCTCGTGAACTGGACCCCCGAAGGCTTCGTCGGCCAGATGTTCTCCGCCATGAAGCCCTACTCCTCGCCCCCGCCACCTGGCGCCCAGCCCCCACCGCTATGGGGCGACGAGAACCACGTCCGCGCCCTGCTCTCCGACCGAGTGACCGACGCCGTAACCTCTCGCCGCACGGTGACCGTCGATCGGTTCAATACACCCGACGCGTTTCGCGACTACTTCAAGGCCAACTACGGGCCAACGGTCGCCACCTACCGAAGCCTCACCAACGAACTCCAGCGGGCAAGCGAACTTGACCGTGACCTCAGCGACCTGGCCCGACGACACGACCGAGGCACCACCACGACGGTCATGGACTGGGAATACCTCCTGCTGACCGCTCGACGAGTCGCCTGAGGCCAAAGGGTCAACCTTCCCCCGGCCAACCCCGTCTCGGCATAGGTCTTCCATGCCGCCGACGGCGATTTCGCATAATGACGCTTTGTGGGCCCACGGGCACCGTTCCTCCGAACCGAGCGGCACTCAGTGAGGCCAACATTCGTTTACCCCATGGCTCCTCTTGAGTATCGGCCGAGGGTCGCTGACCCTTCGGCGGTCCCGCCTTATGTGAGATCGAGGAACGCTTTGCACTCAGGTGGTCGAGGCTCCCTCGGAGACCTTGAGCCGTGCGCTCCACTTCTCTTCGATGTGGCCGTAACGCCAGATGGCGAGAGCCGCCGCCCAGGTCACGATGAACATGCCGACGATCACGAACCCGGCGGTGTTGATGTTGAAGTTCGCCATGAAGTCCCAGAAGGAGCCGTGGATGTGGAGCTCCATCGGCAAGAGACCCAGCACCTCGATGGTGCCGATGAAGGAGCAGATGGCCACCGAGAGCCCGGTGATGGCCAGGTTGTAATAGACCTTGCGGACCGGGTTGAAGAACGCCCACCCGTAGGCCACGTTCATGAAGCACCCGTCCAGGGTGTCCATGAGCGACATGCCGGCGGTGAACAGGACCGGCAGGCACATGATGGAGTACCAGGGCAGCGCCTGGGAGGCCAGCAGGGCGGTGGTGGCCAGCAGAGCGACCTCGGTGGCGGTGTCGAAGCCCATGCCGAAGACCACCCCGACCGGGTACATCTGCCACTCCTTGGTGATCGACTTCATCCACTTGCCGAAGAACCGGTACATGAGGCCACGGTTCTGGAGCTGGCGCTCCAGCTCGGCCTCGTCGTAGGTGCCGGCCCGCATGGCCCGGAACACCTTGATGATGCCGGCCAGGATGACGATGTTCAACAAGGCGATCAGGTAGAGGAACGACGCCGAGACGATGGTGCCGAAGATCCCGCCGAACTGCTCAAGGCCCGAGCCGTTGTTGGACACGGCGCTGTAGACCGCCCGCTCGGCGATGACGAGGCCGGCCCCGATGGCGATGACGATCGTCGAGTGGCCCAACGAGAAGTAGTAGCCCACGCTGAGCGGGCGTTTCGCCCCCTTGACCTCCCTTCGCTCGTTCATCAGCTTTCGCGTCGTGTTGTCGATGGCCGAGATGTGGTCGGCATCGAAGGCGTGACGGAGCCCCAGGGTGTAAGCGGTGAGGCTGACGCCGATACCGAGGCCCTTGTAGTGGGCCGGAACGACGAAAGCGATGAAGATGCCGAAGCCGAGGATGTGGAGCAGGAGGATGACGGCGAACATCCCCTTGGTCCGCCGCCAGTCGGTTGGGCTCAGCGAGTTCCGGAACTGCCTGAACTTGCCGTGAGCGGGGACTGCCCCGACCGTCGCCATCTGATGGAACTCCCCTCACGGTGTCGACCGGCTGGCTGGAGGCACTCGATCACCCCCGTCGATGACGGTACTGCGAAGGATATGCATCAGCAAGCGACTCTCAGCGGTCCGGGTTCCCCTATCCTTGACCCATGGGCAAGCCGCTGGCCACGCTCGATCTCGGTGAGGTCGACTTCTCCTCGGTCGACACCGTGCTGGCCGTCGTCCGGGCCCGAGGCGGGCGGATCACCTCGTCACGGCGGATTCTGCTCGAAGCACTCTTCGCCGCCGAGCGCCATCTGAGCGCCGAGGAACTAGCCGAGGCGGTCCAGGCACGGGCTCCCGACGTCAACCTCTCCACCATCTACCGGAACCTCGAAGACCTCCAACGCCTCGGGGTGATCGTCCACGCCCACCTGGGGCACGGGCCGGCCACCTTTCAACTGGCCTCTCACGCCCACGCCCACTTCGTCTGCGAAGAGTGCGGCGCCATGGTCGAGGCCCCCGAAGAGATGTTCAGGGGCCTGGCCCGTCGAGCCAAGTCGACGCTGGGCTTCACCATCGACCCTCTTCACTTCGCCATCCTGGGGCGCTGCGCCGCTTGCACGTAGTCGGCACGGCGGGCTGATCACCGCAGGGCCTAGCTAGGGAGCGAAGTCTTTGGCACGGCCATCGACACGGGACTTACCTGTCGAGGTCAACATTCAATAACCCCTGGCTCCTGATCGATATCGTTCAGGGTCTGCTCAGGGCCGGTCCCCGTCCGGCATGGTTCGTGCCGGCGCCTGGCCCTCCAATGTGACCGCGAAGAGAGTGATCAACGGCCGACGTTGATCACTCTCCCGGTGACGGCGGTGACGCTGAGACGAAAGTAGGTGTCCCGGTCACCGCCGGCCCACGGTTCGATACCGAGAGCTTGGACCTGACGAAGCTGGTCCGGTTCCCGGACGATGTGAACGTTGCCGGTAGCCAGGACGCTCCAGCCTTCACTCATGGCGTCGTCGATGTGATCGACCTCGAAGCTGATCGGCTCGTCTGGGGCGAGCTGGCCGACGGACCCGTCATGTCCTGAACGGAAGACGACGTCGCCGTCCAGGACTCTGAAGTTCACTGGGAAAACGACCAGTTGTTTGGAGGCCCGGAAGGCCACCCGGCCAATCCCACCACTCTGCAACAGGGCTTCGCACTGGTCTCGATCAATCTTGGTGAGCACCGGATTGGGGGCCGCACCACCGCCACCCGGTGCCTGGTCCCGTGTGTCACCGAGGAGCTCATTGATCGGGATTTCGAGGGCGAGCGAGAGCCTCGTCAGCCCGGCGGCGGACAGGTTGACGGACGGCGCGTGTTCCACGTAGTCCAGGTAGTCGGGTGCCATGCCGGCGCGGTCGGCGACCTGTTCGATCGTGAGGTGCAGCTCCGTTCGCCGCGTCGCTATGCGGCGCCCGAGATCTCCGGCCGCCCCGATTTCGTCGGTAGGCATCTTCGTGGGCTCCCGCCTTCCGAGTCGAGGCCGCCACTTCGTGATGCCACTCACGACGCCCTCGTGAGCACGACCTTGAGCGCTCCGGTCTCCGAAGCGTTCGCAAACACTTCGTAGGCGTCCATCATCTCGTGGAGGGCGAAGTGATGGGTGGCGAAGCGGGCCGCGTCCAGCTGGTGGGTCTCGACGAGGCGGCTGAGGGTCGGCGTCGAGTAGGTGTCGACGAGACCGGTGGTGATGGTCACGTCACGGGTCCACAGCGTCTCCAGGTGGAGGGTGGCCGGGCCACCGTGCACACCGATGTTGGCGATGTGCCCGCCCGCCCTCACCAGTTCGGCGGCCAGTTCGAAGGTAGCAGCCGAGCCCACGGCTTCGATGGCGACGTCGGCACCCAGCCCGCCCGTCAAGCTCCGGACCACCGCCAGAGGGTCCTCACGGCTGTTGTTGACGGTCACGTCGGCACCGAATTGCTTGGCTTTCTCGAGCCTGGCGTCGGCCAGGTCCACCGCCACGACGTGGCTGGGGCTGAACAGGTGGGAGCCACTGATCGCCGAGAGCCCGATCGGCCCGGCACCAACGACGACCACGACGTCGCCCGGAGAGACACAACCGTTCAGGACCCCGACCTCGTAGCCCGTCGGCAGGATGTCGGCGAGCATCAAGAGCTCTTCGTCGGCGACCCCGGGGGGCGCCGGATACGTGGACGTATCGGCGAAGGGAACGCGGACCTTCTCCGCTTGGGTGCCGTCGATGTTGTGGCCCAGGATCCAACCACCACCATTGAGGCACTGGCCGAAGCGTGACTCCCGACAGAACCGGCACGTCCCGCAGGCCGTGATGCACGACACCAATACCCGATCGCCGGGGCGCAGGTGTTTCACCGCCGCGCCCACCTCTTCGACGGTGCCTACGGCCTCGTGCCCGAGGATGCGACCAGGGGCCACCTCGGGGAGGTCCCCCTTCAAGATGTGGAGATCACTCCCGCAGATGGTCGTGGCGTCGATCCGCACGACCGCATCGGTGTCGTCGACCAGGGTCGGGTCGGGGACCTCGTCCCAGCTCTTGTCGTTCGGACCGTGGTAGACGAGTGCCTTCATTGCAGTTGCTCCTTGACTGAGGGCTCATTCGGGAAAGGGAGGGGGACCGCGGCGTGACTGTCGGGCCCCACTCAGTGCGGGCTAGCTACCACCGGAGCCCGCGGATGCCCACGCCGGTGTACCGCATGACTGAGATCGGCACGCAGGCGGCGGACCGTCCAGTCGTCGTTGAAGATGAAACGGTCCAGGCCAATCCATCCAGCGTTTCGCCAGGCCAGCACCAGCAGTACCGACAGGATGGCGTACATCGGGTTCACGCCGGCCGAACCGGTGAACATGTAGATGATGTTGAGCGACAACCCGGCAAAGGCGGCCGCACCGGTGAACAACCCGAGGATGAGGGCCACACCGATGAGAACCTCACCGAGCGAGATGAACCTGCCGATCCACGAGGCGTTCGGCACGACGAAGTTGTGGAGGAACCCGGCCCACCAGCCGTAGCTGGCGCCACCCTTGCCCGTGGTCGAGCCGACCACGCCGGCGGTGGCGAACCCCTTCACCCCTGCGCCGCCACCAAACCAGAACGCCGACTTCTCGCTACCCCAGATCTTCTGGTAGCCGGCGTTCAGCCACTGGTAGCCCAGCCAGAGCCGCACGACCAGCCAGATGAAGCTGGCCTCGTGGGAACGGTAGAGCCAGTCGGACGGGCGAAGGGTGCGACTTGTCCGCGCTCTCCAGCCTCTCCGCTCGGTGGCGGCCGGCCCGGTACCGCCCGGTGTATCGGCAGGAATCGTCACCTCGGAGGGCGCGACGAGGTCGGGGACTTGCGCCACTTCAGTTTGGGGTCCCATCGGGACCGCCGATCTTCCCCCGTGAGCGGAGGAGCTACGACTCAAGCTGAGCCAAGATCACGCTACTCCGATTTGAGCCATTTGATATCCGCCAAGATCTAGACGAGTGATTCCAAGGGATCGCTGCTGCGCAGCGGTCCACCACCGGCGCGAAAAAGGTGTCCAAGATCGGCGTTGCTCAAAGCCATTCCGACCTTGGAGGTCTCATGGACGCCGATCTGGACACCCTTTGCACGGCACTCTACGTGCATGTCGACGACGAGTTGAAGACCCATCCCGAGCTGGCCCGATACCGACCGGTCGTCGGGATCGCCCCGAAGCTCTCCGACGCCGAGCTCGTCACGCTGTCGGTCGTCCAGGCCCTGTTGGGCTTCAGCTCCGAAACCCGGTTCCTCCGCTTCGCCAAGGCGCACCTTTGGCACCTGTTCCCCTACGTGCCCAACCAGTCCGGCTACAACAAGCGCCTCCGGGCCGCCGCCGGGCAACTCCAGGCCCTCATCCGGACGGTGGCCCGCCAGACGACGTTGTGGTCCGACGACCTCTGGATGGTGGACTCCACCCCCGTCGAGTGCGGGCGGTCTCGGGAGACGGCCAAGCGCAGCGAGCTGTCCGGCTTCGCCGACTACGGGTACTGCGCCAGTCACTCCCGCTACTTCTGGGGCCTCCGGCTCCACCTGGTCACGACGCCGGGCGGGCTGCCGATCACCTTCGCCCTCTCGAACCCCAAGCTCGACGAGCGCGAGGTACTCCGGGACCTCTTGGAAATCGAGCCCGAGCTGCTCGATGACCACCCCGGCCAGGTCGTCTTGGCCGACAAGGGGTACCGCAGCGCCGAGCTCGAGACCTTCTTGGCCGATCACGGTGCCACCTTGCTCCGACCGGCCATGCGGGGCGAAGACCAGCGTCCGGGCGCCCGGTTCTTGAAACCCCTTCGCCAGGTCATCGAGTCGGTCAACGACACCTTGAAGGGCCAGCTCGACCTCGAGCGCCATGGCGGCCGAACGAAGGCCGGAGTCGTCGTACGGGTGCTGCAACGCCTGCTCGCCCTGACCGCAGTCATCTGGCACAACGACCGCGTCGGTGCCCGGCCCCACCGGTCGCTGCTCGCCTATGACCACTGACCCCTTGGAATTAATCATCTAGTGTCCTGAGTCGCTGATTCGGGAGAAATATCCCCGATTCGGGAATTTCTGGTTCGACGGCGCGTTCTTTCCATCGTTCACCTGTGACGATGGGAGGCGACATGGCAATGATGGGACGGCCGAAACCAGCACTGGTGCTCACCGACGAAGAGCGCTCGACCCTCGAGCGACTGGCGACGAGGCGCAAGAGCGCCCAGGCGCTCGCCATGCGCTGCCGCATCGTGCTCGGGTGCGCCACCGGGGCGACCAATGCCATCGTCGCCGCCGAGCTGGGTGTCTCAGGGGCCATGGTCGGCAAGTGGCGTTCACGCTTCGTCGCCGAACGCCTCGACGGACTCTTGGACGCACCCCGGCCCGGAGCGACCCGGACGATCACCGACGACCAGGTCGAAGCGGTGATCGTGAAGACCTTGGAGGAGAAGCCGAAGGACGCGACGCACTGGTCGACGCGGTCGATGGCCAAGGCGACCGGGATGAACCAGACCGCTATCTCGAGGATCTGGCGGGCCTTCGGACTGCAGCCTCATCGGGCCGAGAGCTTCAAGCTCTCCACTGATCCGCTCTTCGTCGAGAAGGTCCGCGACGTCGTCGGCCTCTATCTCGATCCCCCCGAGCGCGCCGCGGTGCTCTGCGTCGACGAGAAAAGTCAGATCCAGGCGCTCAACCGCTACCAGCCGATCTTCTCGATGCTGCCCGGGGTCCCTGAGCGACGAAGCCACGACTACGTGCGCCACGGGACCACGAGCTTGTTCGCAGCACTGAACATGGGATCAGGCAAGGTCATCGGCTCGCTGCACAAGCACCACCGGGCGACGGAGTTCAAGCGCTTCCTCGTCCGCATCGACAACGAGGTCCCCCAAGATCTCGAGGTCCATCTCATCCTCGATAACTACGCCACCCACAAGACCCCGGAGATCCACCGGTGGTTGCTGCGCCATCCCCGCTTTCATCTGCACTTCACGCCGACCTCGGGGTCGTGGCTCAACATGGTCGAACGGTGGTTCGGCGAGCTGACGACGAAGAAGATCCGTCGCGGCTCACATCTCAGCGTCAAGGCGCTCGAAGCCGACATCACCGAGTGGATCGAAACCTGGAACGAGAACCCACGTCCCTATGTCTGGGTCAAGACCGCCGACCAGATCCTCGCCGCGCTCGCTCGTTACTGCGAGCGGGTCTCCGCCGCCGCGGCGGGCAACACCAGCTCTGGCACTTAAGTATCGAATCAGCGACTCACGACACTAGATCGCCAGCGAGGTCGGGGCCCAGGGCTCGTCCCCCTCCACGCTCCTCTGCGCGTATGGCTGTGTTGCGCAGATGTCGCCGACCGTCCACTGATCACTCGACGCCGGTGCTTCAGAAGGCGTTCGTCTGATGGCTCCCCCAAAAGTTCCCCTGTGTCAAAGTTAACCCTGGCTTCTGAAAACGCGTCGGCAAGGTGGCGTCGAGCCCGGCGTTCGCTCAGCGGAGGGCTTGCGCTCGGTCCGTCAGCGTCTCCAGCGCGGCCACGTGCGCCGACACGTCGGCTGATCCGGCCAATGCCCGCTGGGCGACGAACCCGAGGGTGATCGACGTCAGCAACTCCGCCACTCCTTCGGGGTCTGCCGCGGCGTCGAAGGTCCCGGCGTCCTGCCACCGTCGCACCGCGTCGGCGAACAGCTGGCGCAGACCGGCGTAGGAGGCTCGGGTGGCCTCCTTGAGCTCGGGATCGCTCTGGGTGTGGCTCCATCCGTGGAGCGACACCAGCAGGCGATCGATGTCGCCCTTGCTGCGGCCGAACGCCACGGCGGTGCGGAGTACCTGACCGATGAGCTCGGGGAGCGGCGGCGGCTCGGGGTTCGTGAGGACCGGAGCCAGGTCCTCGGCCATGGCCGCCGTTCCCTCGGTCACGACCGCGTTGATGAGTCTCGCCCTTGCCTCTTGAAGTAGCCGTAGACGGCACCGGTCGAGAGGCCGGACCGGGCGATGATCATCTCCATCGACACCGCCTCGAGGCCGTGCTCCTCCAGACAGGCCCGCGCTGCCTCGAGCACCTGCTCCCGGCGGGCCTCCCGCCGCTCGTCCGTGATCTTGGGCATGCCCCGACCCTACCACAAATAAAACGAATATTCCCTCTTGACAGCTGGATCAGTCCTTGTTAAAAACAGAACGTTCCTTCGTTATAGGTAGGTGACCATGCGCCTTACAGTCCGATCCCGCCAACCGGTCAACCTCTCGATGGTCACCACCGTCGTCTGCATCGCCCTCGGGGCGGTCTCGGCGGCCATGGCGTCGCTGAACGTCGCCATCCCCGACCTGGTCCGCAGCACCCACGCCAACCAGACCCAGCTCGAATGGATCATCGACGCCTACCTGCTGGTCTTCTCCGTCCTGCTGCTCCCGGCCGGGGCCCTGGGCGACCGCTACGGCCGCCGCAAGGCGCTCATCGGCGGCCTGGTCGTCTTCGGGGCCGCGTCGGCGGCGGCCATGGCCGTCTCCTCGGCCAACGAGCTGATCGTCCTCCGCGGCCTCATCGGGCTCGGTGCGGCCTTCGTGATGCCGGCCACGTTGTCCACCATCACCGGCACGTTCCCTCCCGCCGAGCGCACCAAGGCCGTCGGGATCTGGGCCGCCGTCGCCGGGGGAAGCGCCATCTTGGGACTGCTCTGCTGCGGCGTCCTCCTCCACTGGTTCTCCTGGCGGGCCGCCTTCGCCGTCAACGTGGTCCTTGCCCTGGTCGCCCTGGCCGGCACCCTCCGCTTCGTCCCCGAGTCATCCCAGCCGGACGCGCCGGCGCTCGACAAGGGCGGCGCCCTGCTCGCCACCGTCGGGCTGGTCGCCTTGGTCTTCAGCATCATCGAGGCGCCCGACGCCGGCTGGCTGAGCGCCCGCACCCTCGGCGGACTGGCGGGCGGGTCTGGCCGCGCTGGTCGGCTTCGTGCTCTTCGAGCGGCGCCGGCACCACCCCCTCTTGGACCCCCGCCTGTTCGCCAACCGCAAGCTCTCGGCCGGCAGTCTGTCGATCTGCATCCAGTTCTTCGCCTTCTTCGGGTTCACCTTCGTGTCCCTGCAGTACCTCGAGGGTGTCCGGGGCTACAGCCCGCTCGTCGCCGCCCTGGCCGTCCTCCCGCTCTCGGCGACGATGATGCCGGCGGCCCGGCTCACGTCGGGACTGGCGGCACGGTTCGGTGCCCGGGCGGTCTGTGTCAGCGGTCTGGTTCTCGTGCGCCGTCGGGCTCGTCGTCATCTCGCGGGTGGGGACCGACACGTCGTACTGGCTGATCCTGGCCGGCCTCGTCCCCCTCGGCATCGGCATGGGGGCGGCCATGACCCCCGCCACCGCGGCCATCACCGAGGCGCTGCCCCAGGCCCAGCAGGGGGTGGGATCGGCGCTGAACGACCTGTCCCGGGAGGTGGGCGGGGCGCTCGGCACGGCGGTCATCGGCAGCGTGGTCACTGCCACCTACCGCTCCAGCCTCCACCTCCCCGGTGCCCCGGCCTCCGTCGTCGACCAGGCCCGGGCATCCTTCGCCGTCGCCATCCATGCCGGTGGGTCGACCGGCGCCCACGCCCGCCAAGCCTTCGTCGACGGCATCCACACCGGCCTGCTCTACGCGGCCGGCGCGGCGATCGCTCGCCGCCGTCAGCGTGGCCGTCCTCTTGAAGAGCGACGCCCGGGCCCGTCGACGCGCCGACGCCCAGCGGCCGCTGGCACCGGTCCCCGAGGTGGTGACCCGATGAACCCGACCCTTCCTCACCAGGCAACCCCGGCGCTGCGTCCTCGCCGCCCGGGAAGCGGGGAAGCGGCCTTCGATCCCCTGGTCGCGCTCGATGCGCTCCTCTCCGAGGTCGGGCTGTCCAGCGCGGCCGCCGGGGGGTCCGTGTCCTTCGCCGGGGAGGACCCGATCGTGGCGTCGGCCCACCGTCTCGGAGCCTGCATCGGGATCCCTCTCGTGGCGGCGGCGGTGACGGCGGTGGCCTTCCACCGCCAGCGGGGCGGTCCGGCGCAGGACCTCGAGCTGGACCTCCGCCAGGCGGTCCATGCCATCAACCCCGCCGCCTTCTGGCACCCGACCCTCGGTGGCGGGCCGGCACCGTACCCGCTGGTACTGGACAACCCGTTCCTGGTCCAGCCCTATCGCACGGCCGACGGCCACTGGATCATGGCTTCGGGCGTCTACCCGCACCAGGTCGCCCGGTGGTGCCGCTTCTTGGATGTGCCCCCCGACCCGACCAAGGTCGCCGCAGCCATCGCCCGGTGGGACGCCCTCGACCTGGAGGAGGCGGCCAACGCCTCCGGCCTACCGGCTTGCGTGGTGCGGACTCCCGATGAATGGGTCGCCCACCCGCAGGGGGCGTACCTCGCCGATCAGCCGGTCATTGGCCTCGAACGCATCGGCGACGCGCCCATCCGGGAGTTCGGGACCGCCGATCGACCCTTCGACGGGATACGGGTCTTGTCGTTCACCCACGCCGTCGCCGGCCCTACCGTCGGCCGGACGCTCGCCGAGCAGGGCGCAGACGTTCTCTGCGCCACCCGTCCCAACGACTACGAGCACGACTTCATCTACGTCGAGGCCAACGTCGGATCCCGCAGCACGTACGTCGACCTCGACAGCTCGCTCGGCCAAGAGCGAGCGGCCGCACTGCTGGCAAGTGCCGACATCGTGGTCAACAACCACCGCGGCGGATCGCTCGAGCGTCGAGGACTCGAACATCGACAACTGGCCGAACGGCACCCGGGTCTCGTGTACGTGTCGGTCACCTGCTACGGGTCGACCGGCCCGTGGGCGCAACGCGGGGGCTTCGACATGAACGGCTCGGCCGCCTCGGGTCTGATGACCACCGAAGGCAGTGACGCGGAGCCCAAGCTCCCCGTCACCGGGCTGATCAACGACTACATCACCGGCTACCTGGGTGCCGTCGGGGCCACCGCCGCGCTGGTCAAGCGGGCCGTCGAGGGTGGCTCGTGGCACGTCACCGTCGACCTGACGAGGACGGCCATGTGGTGCGGATCGCTCGGTCTCGTCGACCCTCATGACGCCGGCTCCGACGACGAACACAGCCTTCGCGAGCCTCTCGCCTACGACGCCCCGAGCCCGCTCGGTGATGTCCACATGCTCGCTCCGCCGGTGCACTTCTCACGGACCCGACCCAGATGGCCCGACCCGATCCTGGTCCCACGGGGGTCGAGTCACGCCGAGTGGCGGACCTGACCGTGCACGTCCGGGGCGTCCCAGCGCCTCGGGCCGAATCCTGACCCCGTCCGCCAGGGAGGGACGGGCCGAAGCCATCGTCTCCCGCGATAAATGAATGTTCCTTTGACTAAAGGAGGGCCGTCATGGTCAACGACCTACGTACCGTCAGCTCGCGGGTCAACTTCTTCGACGCCCATCTCGATGACGGATCGTCACTGGTGATCGTCTTCCATACCGGCAACCCGCTGACACCCGATCGACCCGTCGAACCATTCGTGACCGCGCCACACCTCGATCGTCCGGGCCTGCAACCGCTCTCGTTCGAGAGCCACAGCCAGGTCGCACGGTTCAGCGTCGGGACCGATGGCTGTGGCGTTCGCATCGGTGGCAACACATTCCGAGGAGAGCTCACGCGCACGGGAGGCGTGAAATGACGGATGACCTGAAGAATGCCGCACGTTCCATGTCGAAGCACCTCACACCGAGGCGCCGGTGGCGCCGGTGGCGCCGGTGGCGCCGGTCACCTCGTCGGGCCGGTCGGCGAGCATGCTGGCTGGCGGTCCTCATCGTCCCGGCCGTACTGGTCGGGTGCGGGTCAGGTGGCCTGGCCAGCGCGAGCACGGCACTGGAGGTTGTCGGCCGGTCGTACTCGGCGTCCGCCGATGCTCAGGTCGACCGGCCCTTTTTCAGGGGGACGTAGCTCGACATGGACCGGGACGTTCGCGGTCACGACCACCAGGTCAACATCGGGTGACGTGCCAGGGTGGCGGTGTCAGTAAAGGCGTTCTCGGCGCCCCTTGCCATCGGAAAGGCGCAACAAGCCCCGGTTCCGATCACAATGACAAACTGGGGCGTGAGCGGATACGCGCCGGCCGATTGGCATGAGTTCTTCGTTGCCGCCGTGGGGGCTTCGGCGGCTCTTCTTGGGCTGCTCTTCGTAACCATCTCAATCAACCTCAAGCAGATCCTTCAGCACCGCCACTTGCCCGGAAGGGCGGCCGGGACGCTCGGGACGTTGCTGAGCGTCTTGGTGGTGTGCAGTTTCGGCCTGGCGCCCGGTCAGTCCAATCGAGCTCTCGGCGTGGAGATCCTGGCGACCGGTGCCGTCGTTGCGACTCAGGCCATCTGGGTTTCGGTGGGGAAGCGGAGTGAGGGAGACCCACTCAGCTGGACGCTCGGGAGCCTTCCGATTCTCCTATTCCCCGCACTTGCCTTCGTGGGAGGAGGCTGCAGCCTGCTTGCCGGCTCAGGGGGTGGGTTGTACTGGATCCTTGCCGGCACCGTGTTGACCTTCGTCGCCGCCTCGGTCAATGCATGGGTTTTCCTCGTCGAAATCCTTCGTTGACGTTCACCGGATGCTCAACACCAAGGTCATGGTCCCCGACGGGAGTTGGCGGGGCCTGCACTCGGCCGCCGTGCGCCAGCACCTGGGCGCATGGTTAGCCCCGGGAACACCGGCGCCACGATGCCGTTCGGCCGCCGCGTCGCGCGGCCGTTTGGTTCCCCCACGCTCCTCCGAAGTTCCCCCAACGGGACCCCCGAACCTTCTCCAGACCTGGTCTGTGCCGACCACCGGGAGGGCTCGTCACCACCTTGAACTGGGAGGATGCTTGATCCAGGGTTCGTCGAACCCCAAATATTGGCTATTGAATGTGCTTGTCCAGAACCAGAGGGATCACGAGCGCCAAGGCTGTCTTAGCCTCGATCCACGTGCGTCCAGCAGCTCGGGGACGCCTGAGCGCAAAGGAGCGGTCATGACGTAACCGAGCGCAAGCTCTCGATAGCCAGCCGGTGCAAGTCCGGTCCGGGGAGACGCCAGGGTCCCCGGTAGTGAAGCCCCCGGGTCCGGTCGAGAGGCCGGGTCGAAGCGGGGTGAGTTGAGTCCGCCAGAGTGGTGTACGAGGGATGGGCCCGCCTGAGGGTCCCCCGAGAAAGACGACCACCGCACCAACCTTCACGTTCGACCAAGAGCACGAAGGTGAACCGGCCTGGGTCTGACGGAGGCTCGTCCGCTTTGATGTCTCATGCCGCGTTGGCCTGAGGATGCGAAGCGTAGTGGTCGGCTTCGACCTCGGCCGGGGACCGGTCGTCGAGCTCGGAGTGGAGCCGTTCTTCGTTGAACCACGACACCCAGGCGCAGGTGGCGATCTCCAGATCGTCGAGCCCCTTCCAGGGTCCGCCGTTGGCCGCCAGGGCGGCCGGGTTGCGGTGCAGCTCGGTCTTGAAGATGCCGTTGGTCGTCTCCGCCAGAGCGTTGTCATAGCTGTCGCCGATGGTCCCGATCGACGGCGCCGCTCCGATCTCTTCCAACCGCTCGGTGTAGGCGATAGACGTGTATTGCGAGCCGGCATCGGAGTGACAGATGACGCCATGGACGTCGTTGTGCCGGCGGGTCCACGCCGCCATGTTCAAGGCGTCGAGGACGAGGGTGGTGGTCATCGAACGGGCGGCCTTCCAGCCGACGATCCGGCGACTGAACACGTCGGTGACGAAGGCGATGTAGACGATGCCCGACCACGTCGAGCAGTAGGTGAAGTCGCAGACCCAAGTGGCGTCGGGTCGGGTCGCAGTGAAGTCCCGCTTCACCAGGTCGGGCGCCCGGACGGCGGCCGGGTCGGCCTTGGTGGTGAACCGCTTCTTCGCCCGGGTGGCCCCGCGGATGCCCTGGGCCCGCATGAGGCGGGCCACCTGGTCGCGCCCGACATCGATGCCCTGGCGCTGGGCGACCTTCCAGAGCTTGCGGCGTCCGTAGACCGAGTAGTTCCGGCGCCAGAGCTCGACAAGGGTGGGTCCGAGCTCGGCGTCGCGGACGGCCCGGGCACAGGGCGGCCGGGCCTTGGCGTCGTAGTAGGTGGAGGGGGCGACCTGCAGCTGCTCGCAGATCGGCTCGACCCCCCATCGACGGCCACCGGTCTGTGTGTCCCGGTGGCCGTCGATGAAGGTGACTACCTCTTCGACCGGCGGTCGAGCTCCGCCCCGAAGAAACTGGCTGCTGCCTGCAGGATGTCATTGGCCCGGCGGAGCTCCCGGTTCTCCTTCTCGAGCTCGGTGATCCGCCGGGCATCGGCCGTCGTCGTCCCCGGTCGAACACCGCCGTCGATCTCGGCCTGCTTCACCCAGGTGCGCAGTGACTCGACGCCGACGCCGAGCTGGCGGGCCACCCGAGAGAGCACGCCCGTGTCGCCGGGGTCCTGGCGCCGGAGCTCGTGCACCATGCGCACGGCTCGCTCCTTCAGTTCCGGCGGGTACCGCCTCTGGGCAGGGTGGTCGTTGTCCATGACTCCATCCTCACTTCCAAGGTATGGAGCCTCCGGGGATCCCAGGCCGATTCAAGGAGAGGTGCGGTGGAAGTCACCAACACGATGGGCGCGGCAGCGCTGCTGCGCAAGTACCTGGAGTCCGATGCCGGCCACGACCTGTTGGCCGAGATGGTGAAGATGGCGGCCGAGCTGCTCATGGACGCAGAAGTCGACGGGCTCTGCGGCGCCGGCTACGGCGAGCGGTCCGAGAACCGGGTGAACAGCCGGAACGGGCACCGAGAGCGCCGGTGGGACACCCGGGCCGGGACGATCAACCTGGAGATCCCCAAGCTCAGGAAGGGCAGCTACTTGCCCTCTCTGCTGGAGCCACGACGGCGGGCCGAACAGGCGCTCGTCTCGGTGGTCTGCCAGGCCTACGTGGAGGGCGTCTCCACCCGGCGGGTCGACGACCTGGTCCGCTCCATGGGCATCGACGGCATGAGCAAGTCCCAGGTCTCTGAGCTGGCCAAGAACCTCGACCAAAAGGTGGCCGAGTTCCGCAACCGGCCCCTCGATGCCGGTCCCTACACCTACGTCTGGCTGGACGCCCTGTTCCACAAGGTCCGAGAGGGCGGCCGGGTGGTGAGCGTGGCCACGGTGATCGCCACCGGGGTCAATGCCGACGGCCACCGGGAAGTGCTCGGCATCGACGTGTTCACCACCGAGGACGGGGCCGGCTGGATGGCGTTCCTGCGGGGCCTGGTGGCCCGGGGGCTGTCGGGGGTCGCCCTCGTCATCTCGGATGCCCACGAGGGCCTGAAGAACGCCATCGCCTCGGTGCTGACGGGGGCGGTCTGGCAGCGGTGCCGGACCCATTATGTGGACCGACGGATTATGTGGACTCTGTGGCCAACCACCGCCATTCTGCCTGACGAAGCCCGAATGGCGGGCTGAGTCCCTTCACATAACCCCAGGCGGCTGAACGACCGAAGCTTCCTCTCGAACATGCAATTCCGAGAGGAGGCAGTCATGGGTGGAAGACCGTCACGGGTCAAGATCACTGGCCCGCTTATCCCCTACACGGCAGGGTTCCGGGAGGAGCTCGAGGCGCAGGGCTATCGGCCGCTGGCGCTGTGCGATCAGCTGCGGCTGATGGCACATATGAGCCGATGGATGGCAGGGCGTGGTCTCGACGTAGGAGATCTCACGCCAGAGCGCGTGGACGAGTTCCTCGTCGCCCGGCGGGCGGCGGGATACACGCTGTGGCTCTCGCCCAAGGGGGTGGCGCCGTTGCTCTCGCATCTGCGGGACATCGGTGCGGCGCCGCTGCCGATCCCGCCGCCAGCGACGCCGGTTGACGACCTGCTCGCCGAATTCCGCCACTACCTGCTCGAAGAGCGTGGGATCGCACCGGCCTCGGTGGTCAGCTACCTGCACATCGCCCGGCTGTTCTTGGACCAGCACGCCGAACGGCTCGATCACCTGAACGCCGGCGAGGTGATGGGTTTCGTGACCGATCAGTGCGGGCAACGGAGCGGCGCCTACGTCGTCTGCGGTCTGCGCTCGTTCCTGCGCTGGTGCCACCTCCAGGAGCTCACGCCTGGATCGCTGGTGGGGGTCGTGCCGTCGGTCGCCACGCGGCGGCTCGCGTCGTTGCCGATGCCGATCGACGCCGCCGACGCGCACAAGCTCCTCGAGAGTTGTAACCGACGCACCACCGTCGGGCGACGGGACTTCGCTGTGCTCACGGTGCTTCTCCGTCTCGGCCTGCGCGCCGGAGAGGTCGCCTCTTTGGAGCTCGCCGACGTCGACTGGTGCGCCGGAGAGCTGGTGGTCCGTGGCAAGGGCCCGCGGGTCGATCGTTTGCCGCTGCCGGCCGACGTGGGAGGTGCGGTCGCCGGCTGGCTGCGCCGGGGTCGCGGGAAGTGCCCGTGTCCGAACGTCTTCACCCGGGTGCGAGCCCCCAGGATCAGGCTGACGAGCAGCGGGATCTCCGCCGTCGTGTACTCGGCCTGCGGGCGGGCTGGGCTCCCCAAGGTGAGCGCCCACCGCCTCCGCCACACCGCCGCCACCGACCTGCTCCGTTCAGGATCGACGTTGGCCGAGGTCGGCCAGGTGCTCCGACACCAGCGACTGCTCACCACCAGCATCTACGCCAAGGTCGACCGCCTCTCGCTGTCCGAGATCGCCCAGCCGTGGCCGGGAGGTGCGATATGAGCACCCTTCGCCGACACTTGGACGACTACCTGGTGCTGCGCCGCCGGCTCGGGTTCAAGCTCGAGCGCGCCGGTTGGCTGCTCGGCCAGTTCGTCGACTTCTGTGACACGGAGGGCATCGAGGTCGTGACGGTTGAGGTGGCGCTCGCTTGGGCGATCTCGCCGCCGGGATGTAGCCCGATGTGGGGGGCGCACCGGCTCTGTGTTGCCCGTGGCTTTCTGCGCTACCTGCACGCCCTCGATCCCCGCACCGGCGTGCCGCCGGCGAGCCTGCTGCCCAGCACCTCCAGCCGGGCCACCCCCTACCTGTACTCATCCGACCAGGTCGTGGCGTTGATGCGCGCGGCGCGGGGCATCCAATCCACACTGCGGGCAGCCTCCATGGAGGCGGTGATCGGGCTCCTTGCCTGCACCGGCATGCGGATCGGGGAGACGCTGGCCCTCGATCGGGCTGATGTCGATCTGCGTCAGGGCGTTGCTGTGGTCCGCACGGCGAAGTTCGACAAGACGAGGGAGGTGCCGCTGCACCCGACCACGACCGCTGCTCTCGCCGCCTACGCGCGGCGGAGAGACCACCTGGCACCGACGGCGTCGAGCCCGGCGTTCTTCTTGTCGGCGGCGGGGACCCGGATCCTCTACTGCAACTTCCATCTGGGCTTCCACGAGCTCGTCCGTCAGGCCGGGATCGAGGTTCGTTCACCGTCGTGCCGGCCGAGACCCCACGATTTGCGGCACACCTTCGCCGTCGCCACGCTGGTCCGCTGGCAGCGAGAGGGAGCCGACGTCGGGACCAAGCTCCCAGTGCTGTCCACCTACCTCGGTCACGTCGATCCGGCCGCCACGTACTGGTATCTGTCGGGGTCGCCCGAGGTGCTCTCCGTGGCTGCCGGACGCCTCGAGGCCACCTACGAGGCACGGCCATGAGCGCGCTCGCTCCGACGCTCGAGGCGTTCTTCACCGAGCGGCTCATCGCTCAGCGCCGGGCAAGCCGCCACACGATCGCCGCCTATCGGGACACGTTTCGACTCCTCCTTGGCTATGTGCAGCGCCAGACGGGCAAGGCACCGTCGTCGTTGTCGCTCGAGGACATCGACGCCCCGCTCGTTGGCGCCTTCCTCGGCTACTTGGAGGCTGAGCGGGGCAACGGTGCACGGACCCGAAATGCCCGACTGGCCGCCATCCATTCGCTGTTCCGGTTCGCCGCGCTCCGCCATCCCGAGCACGCCGCCCTCATCGAGCGGGTCCTGGCCATCCCCCCAAAGCGGTTCGAGCGAGCGCTCGTCTCGTTCCTGTCCGATGAGGAGATCGACGCATTGCTCGGTGCTCCGGACCGGACGACCCGCATTGGCCGGCGCGACCACGCCCTGCTGAACTTCCCCCCTCCAACCGGACACCTCGCCAGCTATAGCTGAAGGAGGATGTTCGGATGGCAAAGCCCAGCGCGGGGGATCACCGGCATCAAGCCAGCGGCGTTACACCCCCGAGTTCAAGCGAGATGCGGTGGCGCTCTACAAGACGTCGGGGAAGTCGATCGCCGCGGTGGCGAGGGAGCTCGGCATGAACGACGTGACCCTGGGGGCGTGGATCCACGCCCAGGAGAAGGGGCAGCAGACGGTCGAGTCCGAGGAGACTGCCGCCGACCGGGCCGAAGCGGCGCGGTTGCGCAAGGAGGTGAAGGACCTCGAGCAGGAGATCGAGATCCTGAAGCGGTTCACGGCGTACTGGGTGAAGGAGGGTGGCAAGTGAGCAGTGTCGAGGTGGTGGTCCTGCGCCGGGAGGTCGCTCGGCTGCGTGAAGAAGCCGAGATCGCCCGGCGTCTGGCCGCCTTCGACGACGGCGGTCCGGGTGGCCGGGAGCGCATCTACCGGTTCATCGCCCGCGAGCAGGCGGACTTCCCCGTTGCCGCCCTGTGCCGGTGCTGCCGGGTGTCGCGTTCGGCCTACTACGCCTGGGCGAAGAAGGGGGAGGCCCCCGCCGATGCCACCGTCGACGAGGCCCATCTGGCCAATGCCGTCTTCGACGTCTGGGCGACGAGCCGCCGGCGTTACGGCGCCCCCCGGGTCACCGCCGCCCTGGGGAAGCAGGGAGAACAGGTGCCCGAGAAACGCGTGGCCCGGCTCATGACCGAGATCGGCATCGCCGGGATCTGCGGGAGGAAGAAGGTGAAGACGACGCGACGCGATCCCGATGCCCAACCGGCCGTCGACCTCGTCGAACGCGACTTCAGCGCCGACGCGCCCACAGAACTTTGGCTCACCGACGTGACCTACATCCCGACCGACGAAGGCTGGCTCTACCTCTGTTCGATCCTGGACGTGTTCAGCCGCCACCTGGTTGGCTGGTCGATCGCCGACCACCTGCGCACCGAGCTGTGCACCGACGCCCTGGAGGCCGCCGTCCTGCGACGCGGACGGAGCGACTTCGCCGGCACCGTGCTGCATTCTGACCACGGCTGTCAATATACGAGCGACGCGTTCGGCCGGCGTTGCCGAGCTCTTCACATCGTCCAGTCGATGGGAACCGTCGGCACAAGTTACGACAACTGCATGATGGAAAGCGCCTGGTCTTCATTGAAGCGTGAGCTTGTCTACGAAACCCACTTTTCAACTAAAGACGAGGCAAGACATCTTGTATTTGAATGGATCATCTGGTACAATAACGAACGACTTCATAGCTCCATTGACTACCTGTCACCGGTGGAGTTCGAGGAGTCTTGGACCCGTCAAGAAGCTGCGTGACGGCTGTCCGGTTGGGCGGGGGAAGGCCACTGCTGCTCCTGGCGATCCAGACCGGGCTGCGGGTTTCCGAGCTGGTCGGGCTGCACCGAGAGGACGCGGTGCTCGGCGCCGGTGCCCACGTGCGCTGCACTGGCAAGGGCCGAAAGGAACGGATCACGCCTTTGACGCAGGTGACGGCGGCAGTGATGCGGTCCTGGATGGAAGAACACCCAGGCATACCCGAGACGCCGCTCTTCGCGAGCAGCCACGGAGGGGCGCTCAGCCGCTATGGCGTCACTGCTCTTGTCGCCAAATACGTCGCTTCTGCCGGTGAACGTTGCCCGTCGCTCCGGTCCAAGCGGGTCTCGCCCCACGTGCTCAGACACACCGCCGCCATGCGGTTGCTCCTCTCTGGGGTGGACGCCACCGTCATTGCCCTCTGGCTAGGCCACGAGGAGGTTGCCACCACCCAGATCTACGTACACGCCGACCTCACCCTCAAAGAGCGGGCCCTCGACCGCACTACGCCGATCGGCTCTGCTCCGGGCCGCTATCGGCCCCCCGACGACCTGCTCGCCTTCCTCCAGGCGCTCTGATTATGCAGACCACCCCAGCCCGATTACCTCCCTGAACAGGTATTCGGGCTTTCGGGTCCACATAATCCGTCGGTCCACATAATGGGTCTTATGAGGTCGTGGTAGCGGACCGGGTCGTGACCGACGGCAAGCTCGAGCACGCGGTAGAAGACGAGCCCTCGGTTGCGGGAACGACGGCGGTTGAAGCGGAAGACGAACTCGTCGAGGTAGCTGGCGAGATGGGCGTCGTCGACGGCTCCCTGGTGGGTACCGAGAAGCCACCGCTTGACGAGCGAGGCGACGCGGTGAACGCCGGGCAGCAGGCGCGCCGGGTCGTCACCCCGGGCTCGGGCGGCCCGTTGGCTGCGTCGATCGTGGCTGTAGCCGAGCCGGTCGATACCGCGGTAGCCCTGCCAGGCGTCGGTGACGACCGCTGCTCCGGGCTCGACGTGGGCGGTGACGAAGGGATGCAACGAGGCCGCCGACCCGTCGGTGAGGATCGCCATCCGGCAGCGCCCGAGGCCCTTTGGGTCGTGGATCTCGACGGCGATTCCCACCAGGGCCTTCTTGCCCTTGGCCCGTCCACCGGCCAGGCCCGCCTCCTCACCACCGATTTAAATAGAAGGTCTTATGCAGAACTCTGCATAAGACCCACGCCATGCGGAACCTGCTCACCCGGGTGCCCAAGGCGGCCCAGGGCATGGTGGCCACGCTGGTGCGCACGGTCTTCGCCCAGTCCGACGCCGACCAGGTCAAGGCCCAGTTCGCCCGAGTCATCGACCAGCTGAAGAACAAGTTCCCGGCCGCCGCCGAGCTCTTGATCGACGCCGAAGCGGATCTGCTGGCCTTCTCGACCTTCCCGGTCGAGCACTGGAAGCAGATCTGGTCCAACAACGGCCAGGAGCGGCTCAACAAGGAGCTCCGCCGCCGCACCGACGTCGTCGGCATCTTCCCCAACCGCCCGGCTCTCGTCCGACTCTGTGGTGCCGTGCTCGCCGAGCAGCACGACGAGTGGGCCGTCGCCCGGCGTTACATGAACGCCGAGTCGCTCACCAGGGCCCGGCTGCGGGTCGTCGCCGGCCAGTCGATCGACGAGGAGGAGGTGACCGCCGAGCTCGAAGCCGCCAGCTGATCAGTAACCGGTTGGCGCGGTGGTCGTCTTACACCACGTGCGTGGACTTGACCCCCACGGAGAAGTTCCTGCCCAGGGCCTGGGGGTTCCGCACCATCGAACCATCTCGGCTGGCGCGAGGATCGCTCATGGTTGCGGGCGGGTCGACGTCGCAGGCGGGTGCACTGCCGCCCAATCCTTGAGCATCTCTGCTACTTGACAGTACCGCCGGGGTGGTCGGGGCCACTCGCGGTGTTATGTGCGCCTGCGAGATGGGCGAGTTCTGCTGGCGCCATGAACCGGGCGGAGTTGACCAATCCGGGGTATTTACCCGGGCGGTGCGAAGAACTCCAATGCGATGTTGTCTGGGTCCCGAAACGACAAGCCCGACCCATACGGAGCATCGATGACGCCTCCATGGGTAATGCCGAGGACGTTGAGCCGCGTCGCCCACTTCTCGAGCTCCGCACGATTTTCACAACCGAACGCGACGTGGTCAAGGCCCGGTCGCAACTCGTCGAACGACTCTGTACTCGACCGATTGACATGCCAATGAATTCCAAAGAGCGTGCCACTGAGGAGCCAAACGACGTGGTGGAATGGGCCGGTGTCTTCGTCAAGCACCGGATCGAGAGCGAACAATCTCTGATACCAAGCTCGACTCCGGTCGAGGTCACTGACCGTCACAGCTACGTGGGCCAACGCGGGAAACTCGGGCATCGCGTCCCCCTCTCACTTTCGGTTGCAGCCTACTCCACCGGCTCTCGACCACCCGGTCCTCACCATGGATTTGGCTTCGGCTCTGCCCTCGCCCCACAAGATCGGGCTGCCAGGGTCGCACGGGGTGACCCCGACCGCCGGCGTGGGCGCATCTCCAACCCCGGGGTCGTCCGGTCGAGCCAAGCACGGCCTCTGCCAAGTCGGTTCATGGCTAAGCGCCGCCGTTTGGTTCCCTCACCAATTCCCCCAACGGTTCCTCTGACGTTCCCCCTACGGATCCCCCGGCCCTTCCTCTGGGCCCCGTCTCCGCCGACCACCAGGAGGACTCCTTGCCTCCTGAACTGGGACGATGGTTGACCTGGGGCTCGACCAACCCCAAATATGGCTATTGAATGTGCTGGTCGAGAACCAGAGCGATCACGAGCGCTAGCGGTGTCTTCGTGAGGAGGGCGTCGGCCTTGGGGTCGCCGGAGAAGTACAAGCTCTTGCGGGGCATCATTCGAAGTGTACGTCGCTCGATTCCCCCAACCGCACCCCCGCACGTTCCTCGATTGCTCAAATGGTGTTGCCCCGATCGGATGGACGTGTCCACGCGAACGGGGCAACACCACCAGCTGGTCGTGGAAGCCACGCGGAGCCGAGCGGGTTCATTGCTGCCAGCCCTCATGCCGACAACCTCGTGCGAGAGGTCCAGGGAGGGGTGCCCCGGCCCCCTATTAGGTATAATATTTCTAGAACAGTATTGCTAGTTTCAAATTAAAAGAGTAAAGTTACGGGTGCACCTCGGACAACGGCTCTGAAAAGACGGCTGGTTGCTTCGAGGATCTGCCTAGGAGTGGACCATGCGTACCGCCTGGTCATCGATGAATTGTTCGGCCGGAAAGCGCGCCCGGCCCCGGGCGTTGTTGGTTCTCGCCCTCGGGACCGCCGCCGGCATGGTCGTCGCCGGTGGCGTCGGTCTACCGGATGCGTCGGCGGCGATCACGCCGACGGTCCAGCTGGGAGCGGCTACAGCGTTCGCCGTGCTGGCGCACAGCACGATCACCAACACCGGCACAGGCACGACCGTCTCCGGGGACGTGGGCCTCAGCCCGGGCACGACAATCGCCGCCTTTCCGCCCGGACAGATCATCAACGGCACAAAGCACGACAACGACGCGGTGGCCGGGGACGCCCAGACAGCGCTCACCGCCGCCTACCTGGACGCGGCGGGCCGGACCCCGTTCACAGCCACCTCTGCCACACTGGCCGGGGAGACACTGCCGGCGGGGGTCTACAAGGCCTCGTCTTCGCTCGGCCTGGTCGGCACGGTCACGCTGAATGGCCACGGCGACCCGACAGCGGTGTTCATCTTCCAGGTGGGCTCGACACTGACCACCCACTCGAGCAGCACGGTGGCCCTTGTCGGTACAGCCCAGGCATGCAACGTGTTCTGGCAGGTCACCAGCTCGGCGACCCTCGGCACGACAAGCACCTTCGTGGGCACCGTCATGGCTTTGGCCTCGGTGACCCTGACATCGGGGGTACACGTGGCCGGGCGGATGCTGGCCCGAACGGGTGCGGTCACCTTGATCACAGACGTCATCACCAAACCGGCCTGCATTACCCCGCTGGCGACGTCCACGTCCACGACCACGACGGCGCCACCGGCCACGACCACGCCGTCGACCGGCACCACGGCATCGGGGGGAAGCACCACCGGCTCCGGTGGGTCCGCCGGTAGTGGCGCCGCCTCGACCGGTACTGGCGCCTCGACCGCCACCGGTGCCTTGGGTAGCACGGGCGCCGCAGGCAGTACCGGCTCAGGTAGTGGCGCCGGCGCCGTCGGGACCAACGCTGGGACCGTGGTCCCCACCGGGGCTCCGGAGACGGGAGCCGGCGGGGCCTCCTGGTCCGGTGACGATCCGCTCCTGATCGGCGGAGGTGTCCTCGCTCTGATCGGGGCCGGCGGTGCAGCCGTCCTGGCTGTCCGCCGGCGGGGTTCGCCGGCGAGCCGTCCAGAGGACGGCGCGGGCCCGGGTGCGTGAGAAGGCCCCGGCCGAGCCGGTGGTGGGCGGCGGTGGCCGGGCTGGTGGTGGTGGCCGCGGTGTGCCTGGGGGTCGGCCTCCAGGCACACCGTCACCCGCTGGCCGGCCCGGTGATGGCTCGAGCATCGTCGCCGGCGGGGGCCGGGCGGTCCAGGGCGGCGACCGAGCCGACCGCGGCTCCCGTTCCGCCGATTGCCCGGTCGGTGCCGGTATCGCTACAGGTGCCGGCCATCGGGCTGTCGACGTCGCTGTCGGCACTGGGTCTGAATGCCACAGGGACCGTCCAGGTCCCGACCGACTACGACCAGCCAGGGTGGTACCAACTGGGGCCCACCCCCGGACAGTTGGGCTCGTCGGTCATCCTGGGCCACGTCGACACCTTCCGGGGCCCGGCGGTGTTTTTCCGGCTGCGGACATTGGAGGCCGGGGATCAGGTCGAGGTGACCCTTGCCGACGGCGTGGTGGTCCGTTTCGCCGTGAGCACGGTGGCCCAGTACACCAAGGTCCAGTTCCCGGACCAGGAGGTCTATGGCTCCCAAGGCGACAGCGGCCTGCAGCTGGTCACCTGCGGGGGGACATTCGACAGCCAGACCGGCCACTACCTGTCCAACATCGTGGTCTACACGACCCTGGTAGGGACCTCGCCGGGGCCGACCGGTTGACCGATGGCAGGCGCCCGAGACGAGGACGTTGCCGTGTGTCGGGTCGGTTGTGACGTAGTACGAGAACCCGGGCCTGTGCCTGGCGCTCCCAGGCCGGACGAACGAGCCCGTTGGACCGATAGCGGTTGCAACGAGTGACGGGACGCTGGAGCTGTCGGCGTGCCCTACGCGGTCAGGCCGGAACGGCGTGAGCCCGCCCGTGGATGGCGGTCGGGCGGGTGGCCCCTGCCACGCCCATCGGCCAGTAGGCGAGCGCCACCAGGAACAGGAGAAGACCCGAGTTCACGTCGGTCCCGGTGCCGGTGAAGATGCCGCCAAAGTCCTGGGTTACCTAGACCGCAAGGGACACGACGACGGCGAGCCCGACGACCGGCCGGACAGCCGCCGGGATCAGGACGCCGAGGGCGATCACGATGCAGGCGATCGCCACCAGCACCGACAGCTCCGAGCCGTGGTGGTCGAGCGCAACGGCCAGCCCGTGGTCGAGCGAGCGGATCCAGCCCGGTTCATCGAGGGCACGCCTGCAGCTACCGCGTCGATGAACCGGTCTCGGGCCGCTCGCCCGTGTCGACCAAGGCCTGGGCGACGTCACGGAGCTTGACATTGAGGTGCTGGGAGGCTCGACGCAGAATGTCGAACGCCTGGTCGGAGGTGATGCGTTCTCGTTCCATCAGGATCCCCTGCGCCTGGCCGATCATCTCCCGGGTGATCAGGCCAGCCTCGAGTTCGCCAGTTCGACGTTCCTCCGCGGCGTGGGTCTCGGCGGCGGACAGGGCAATGCCGGCGAGGGTGGCCAAGAGGTGCCCATTGCCCCGATCGACGACGCCGAACGCTCGGGGATAGCGGGCGTAGAGATTCAGGGCGCCGCGAGCGCCGTTGGCCGACACGTGGATGGCTAGCGCGCTCCGGATCCCCAGTGAGCTGGCTTGGGGCCCGAAGCGGGGCCAGCGGGCGTCATCGATCAGATCGTCGGCGTAGAAGGTGCTCCGGGCGGTGATGGCGTCGAGACACGGTCCTTCGCCGGTCCGGTGTTGGAGGGTGTCGATCTCGATCACGATCGGGTCGGTGTGGACTGGGGTGCTGATGGTGCCTTCGACCAACGTGAAGATGCCGGCGAAGTCGCAGCCATCGATGGCCGCCACGGCGAGATCCACCGTGGACTTCAAGGTGTTCTCGGGGCTGCCGGCGGCGAACAGGGCGCCGGCCGTCTCCGCCAGGCTGTCTTTGAGGTCAGCGATCGGCTCGGGGTCGGTACTTGGGTGGTCGGTGGTGTCCATAGACCCTTCGCTCAGGTGATTGTCCAAGTTAAAGGCTATTTGACGCCACGGGGCGTCGTTGTACAACACCGCGGTGGTGTGCGGTTCGAGACGGGGCTAGTCTGCAGGTGCCTTCTGCAGTGAGGGTTCCGATGGGCGTGACATTTCCGCCCGGGACAACCTCGGAGGCAGCGACGCGTGTCGAGTTCCCCACCATCGGTGGCACTCAGCCCTGGTGCGTCGGCGCCGGATGTCCTCGGTCTTGGCCGCCCTTGCCGTAGCGATCGGCCGCGGAAGGGCGACGGGCGCGCCAGGCGTCCGTCGTTCTCCCGAACGACACGGCGGGAGCTGTGGGCCTCCGCATGACGCCCGGCCACGACCTTCTCGACGGCTTCGGAATCTCGGTCACCTTCGATGGGAGCCAGGTCGTCCTCGGCGTCCGGGGTGAAGTGGACCTCGTGACCGCTCCAGAGCTGGCTGCCGTCCTTGACGCGGTCATCGGCCGGGGGCATCCCACGGTGGTGCTGGACCTGGCTGCGCTGGACTTCATGGACGCCAGTGGTCTCAGTGTCATCGCGTCGGGCGCCAGCAGTCTCCATCCGTCAGGAGGGGAGCTGGTGATCCGCTCGGTCCCCGCTCAGGTCACTCGCATCCTCGGCATTACGGGGTTGACCTCGGTGGTCCACTTCAAGCCTGCCCTCGAACAATCGGAGCCCGGCCCTGAGCTCTTGGGTTCTGAGCAGTCGGCCCGACCACCCGATCGTCCGTCCTCGGCCGCGGCAGGCGATCTGGCCCGTCGCCTGCGCCGCGTTACGGCCGTCCCGGCCGACCACGACGTGGTCGACGGCGCCTTGCGATTGGTGGTGGCGCTGGCCCGAGCCACGGTAGAAGGGGCGGACGGGGTCAGTGTGTCGCTCGAACGCCATGGTCGGCTGACCACTGTGGCCGCCACCGACCAGACCGTCTCGGATATGGACGCCGCTCAGTACGCGAGCGGGGAAGGTCCGTGCGTGAGCGCCTCGGCCGAAGGGCACAGGTTCCACGCCGAGTCCTTGGACGAAGAGAACCGGTGGCCCACCTTTATCCCTCAGGCCCGCGAGCTCGGGATCAACGCGATCGTTTCGTCGCCTCTCACGGCCCAGGACCGACCGGTCGGGGCCCTCAATATCTACTCCCGGACCCGAGCAGCCTTCTCGGAAAAGGAACAGAAGCTGGCTGCGATCTTCGCCACCGAGGCCTCGACCATCTTGGGCGACGCCGGGATCGACGTGTCCGAAGATCAGCTTTCCGCGCGGGTGCAGGACGCGCTGGAGGCGAGACGGATCATCGCTCAGGCTGAGGGGGTGGTCATGGAGCGCGAAGGCATCTCCACTGATGACGCCTACTCCTTGCTCGTCAACTTCTCACGATGTACCAGTCAGCCCGTCATCGAGCGGGCCGCCGACCTGGTGGACTCCACTCAGCGGCCGCAGCCACATCCCAGTGAGACCAAAGACGCGTCATGAGTCGGCCGCGGAGCGACGTGTTGGACAAGGCCCGCCAGAGCGCCGGGCTCACCCACGGGGAGCTATGGCTGCGGTATTTCTGTCTCGGCGGCACGAGCACCGCCCTGCAGGTCGAAGCCTTCTGTTACGGCGCCTTGCAGCCGAGCGCCCACGACCATGACGTCGTCGCCCATGCCCTCAACGAGCGTTTCGTCGAGATGGGCGGCAACCATCCTGTTCCCTACTCCGACCAGGAGGGGGAAGTACCCGAGGAGGAAGACGCTTGAGCAGCTTCGCCGCAGTTCATTCGGCTGTTGCCCGACGGACACGATGAGCATGGCGGCGGCGCTCACGTTGTCGATCGCTGATCGACGCGCTGTCGCCGCACATGCCCACCGTGCCGGTGGTGGTGCTCAGCCTGTCGGTGTCACTCTGCGGTGATCTCGGCGACGGCCATGCGGGCCGAGGACTCGTCGACGATCGCCTTCTTCTCGGCGTAGGCGGCGACGAGCGACTGGACGGCCAGGTTGTTGACCATGCGGGGCAGCCCGCGGCTCACCTGCTGGACGAGCTCGACGGCGTCGTCGGAGAACAAGGTGTCCGACCGCCCGGCGAGGGCCAGGTGGTGGACGATGTAGTCGCCGGTCTCGGGCGCCGTCATGCCCCCGAGGTGGTAGCGCAGGGCGATGCGCTGGTCCAAGGCGGCGAAGGCGCCGAGCCGGATGCGCCGGCGCAACGTCGGCTGGCCGCACAGGATGAGGGCGAACGGGCTGACCGAATCGAGCTCGGCGTTCGTGAGCAGGCGCAGCCCTTCGAGCTGCTCGGGGCTGAGCAGGTGGGCCTCGTCGACGGCGATCACCACCTTCTTGCCCCGTTCGGCCGTCTCGGCGGCGAGCAGGTCGGCCGTCTGAGGGACGAGGGCGGCGGCGTGGAACCGGGCACCCCGCCGAGAACGCTCACGATCGCCGCGTGCAGGCCCCGGACACCGACGGTCGGGTTGGCCAGATAGATGACGGTGTGCCGGGACGTATCGAGGGCCGAGACGGCCGCCCGCAGGGCGACGGTCTTGCCCGCCCGACCTCGCCGGTCACGACGCCGACCACCTGTTCTTGGACCAAGAACCCGACGCGGGCGACCGCCTCTTGATGGCCGGCGCTCCGGTGCAGGGCCCCCGGGGCGATGTCCTTGGAAAAGGGCATCTTGGTGAACCCGTAGTGGGCCCGGAGGCGCTCGATGCTCATCGGCCCTCCTCGGCGATCTCGCCGAGGGGCTGGTCGCCGGCGTGGTCGGACGACGCCGGGTGCGTCCAGACGGCGCCGGGCTCGGGGTCCTCCCCGCCGGTCGGTGCCGGGTTGGCCAGCTCCCCGTAGGCGATGGGCCGGGCCAGCTCGGCTTGATGGCGGGCCTCGACGATGGAGAGGTAGTCGATCCCGGTCGGGGTGGGGGCGGGAGGAAGCTCGGCCACCCGAGGATGACTGTGCCGTTTGGTCACGCACGGCACGGCCTCGCCCATCGGACGCCCCTCGTAGCGGACGGCGATGTGGGCGAGATCGAAAGGGTCGAAGACGAGCGCCACCCGCCGGCCGACCAGGGCCGGGTCCACCTCGTAGACGTTCCCGAACAGGCTGACGGTGCCGGTCTTGGTCACCGCCCGGCGCTCTTGCCACAAGAAGGCCTCGCGCAACCGGTCGGGCGGCGGTGGCGTCGGCGGCCCGGCGGCCAAGAACCGCTCGATCGGGGCGCAGCCGGTCTCTGAGTGCAAGCGCCGGTGGTAGACGGTCTCGACCCAGGCGCTGAACCGCCGGTTGAGGGCCGTGAGGTCGGCGATCGCGGTGGTGTCCAGCTCGACCAGGAACTGGTGGCGCACGGTCTGGAACGCCCGCTCGATCTTGCCGCGGCCTTCAGGTCGTCCCGGCCGGCTGTGGACGAGGCCCATGCCGAGGACGGCGCACGCCCCCAGCAGCTGGTGGGAGACCATGGCCGAGCCGTTGTCGAGGTAGACCCGCCGGGGCAGCCCCCGCCGTTCGATGCCGGCCCGCAGGGCAGCTTCCAGGCGCAGGGTGTCCTCGGCGTGCCCCCAGCGGTAGCCGGTGAAGGCGCGGCTGAAATCGTCGATGAAGCAGAACAGGTACGTCTTCTTCCCGCCCACCACCGGGCCGTGGAGGGCGTCGCCGGTCCACAGGTCGTTGCGGGCCGCCGCCTCGAAACGGCCGAAGGCGACCGTGGGCTGGCTGATGCGCCGGGACAGCCCGGCCCGGTTGAAGTGGCGCTGGATGGTGCGTTCGTCGGGCGCCCAGCCGTTCACGGTCCCGAGCAGTTCGCAGATGTGGGCGGCGGTGCGCTCGGGGCGCTCGCGCCGCAGCCGGCAGGCCAGGTCGAGCACCTCTTCGGGCGTGCGGGGGTTGGCACTGCGGGCCGGGGGCTTCAACGCCTCGAACCCGCCGGCCCGCAGCATCCTCGTCCAGCGGTCGATCGTGCCGCGCGACACGTTGACCGCCACTCCGCCCGGACCGGCATGGGTCTGTCGGGCCAGCTGGCGGGCGCGCGCTCGGCCTTCGACACCTCTTCGTCGGTGAGCGCCCGCACCAGGCTGTAGCGGAACAACGCCACCTCGGTGGCTCGGTCTTCCATCGGTTCCCTCCTTCTCCTCGCCCTCTTCGGGCTGGCAGAAGGCTGGCCGGGCGCTCAGGACGACCGAAAGAGGGAGCTGGTGTTGGAGAGGAGGCGTCCGCCGGTGGCGACCGACGCCCAACCGAAGCCCGGCCGGGGCCCGAGGCGCGTCGTGGCGGCGCGCATGACGACGCCCAGGGCGCAGAGCGCATCGGCGAACGGCGACCCGGCCGGTTCGATCACCGAAAGATCCGGGTCGAGGGCGTGCGCCAAGCGCCAGCAGTGGGCCCGCAGCTCCTCGGCCCGCTCGGCGAACCGCCGGAGCCAGCCCCGCACCGTGTCGGCCGGCACGGCCAACTGGCGGCCGATGCGCCGGCTGCCATGGCCGGCCACCTTGGCCCGGAGGGCTCGAACGACGACCGAGACGGCGTCATGGCGCCGCAGCAGGCAGCGGTCGGGCAACAAGACATGGGTCTTCGCGCACGACCGGCATCGTCCCCGGCGTGGGACGAACGCCGTCTCGGCACCGCCGGCCCGCACTGCTCTGCGCCGGGCCGACGCCCACGGCCGCAGCTCTCCACTGCACGACGGGCACGACAGCTCGCCGGACAGGAGCGACC
Source organism: uncultured Actinomycetota bacterium (assembly GCA_963844575.1). Classification (GTDB taxonomy): domain Bacteria; phylum Actinomycetota; class Acidimicrobiia; order Acidimicrobiales; family RAAP-2; genus DASZUK01. Next base: position 3,525,292 of record CAWJOU010000005.1, on the reverse strand, counting down.
GCTCGACTGCCGCCTGGTCACTGTCTACGATCAACACGGGCGCCCTCCGGGTGTTCGTGGAGGACCTCCCCGTGGACTCGGACAAGTACAGCGGGGAGGTCCTTGCGCGTCTGGACGTCCCCACGCTGTCGTCACCCGACCGACAGCGCAACCACGGTGCTACGACGTCCGCATCACCGGCTTCGGTGCCGGAAAACGCCTCGCTGATGCTCAGCGAGCGTGTCGTTCAACAATTCGGCCGGTGTCCGCCGTTCGTCTCGTAAGGCGCCTAGCGCTATCTCGAGCGACGCCGAACTGGCTACGGCTACTGAGGGGATCCCGGTTCCCTGATCGGCCGGAATTGGGTGATGTGCTCCGACGGCAAGGTGCCGACAGCCTGAGCGACCTGTTGCGGCAGGTTAAAGGTCAGTAAGTCTTGTTGAGGGCAAGTCAGACGCCGGCGACGAGGGTCAGGCGGTCTGCCGCAGCTCCACGTTGACCTCGAGCCCCAGGGCACTGGCCACTCGCTGGAGGGTCGTAAGGGTGGCGCCGACCCCTCCGGCTTCCAAGCGATCCACTGCCGCCTGGCTCGTCCCCATCCGCCGGGCCAACTCTCGCTGGCTGAGACCGGCGGCCTCCCGGGCTTCACGCACTCGCTCGCCGACCTCGGCCGCCAGAGCGGCGGCGGCGTAGGCCCGGTCGTACTCGGCCCGTTCGTCGGCGCTCATGGCGTCGAGCCGCTGCGTCTTCAGTTCGGTCCAACTCTTCGGCATGGTCGTCACCTCACTCGTCGGCCGTGTGGGCCTGTTCGATACACCGGCGCATCGCCACTCGGGCTCTGGTGACTTCGACCCGCTCGTTCGAGCGCTGCTTGCGGAAGACCGTGAGCAGTACCACCCGAGCCTCGCCCGGGAAGAAGAACGTGATTCGCTTGGCCACCCGTCCGACGTCGAACCGCAGCTCGAACAATCCCTCGCCGAGTGATCGAGAGCGGGGCATCCGTAGCTGGGCGCTCCGGTCCGCCAAGCGATCGACCTGGAACGCTGCAGTGGCGAACTCGGCTACCGGCAGGCTCTCCAGCCACGTCTGTGCCTCCGGCTCCAGCTCGACTGACCAGCGTGACACCAAATATGATGTCATTCCGCCATCTGGCCGTCAACCCCGTAGGCGAGCCCATAGTCCGAGGAGGGCCGTCTCTTGGTCCAGCGGGTGACGTTGGCTGAGCCAAGCATGGCCCCTGCCAAGTCGTCCCATGACTGAGCGCCGCCGCTCTGGTTCCCCCGCCGATTCCCCCAACGGTTCCCCTGACGTTCCCCCTACGGATCCCCCGACCCTTCCTCCGGGCCCCGTCTCCGCCGACCGCTAGGAGGACTCCTGGTCCTCCTGAACTGGGACGGTGGCTGACCTGGGGCTCGCCCAACCCCAAGTATTGGCTACCGAATGTGCTGGTCGAGGACCAGGCCGACCAGGAGGGCCAAGGGTGTCTTCGTCAGGAGGGCGTCGGCCTTCAGGTCGCCGGACAGGTACAGGGAATTGCGGGGCATGGGCGAAGTGTAGATCGATGCCTGTAGGGGCGACGGGGGTCGATCCGGCGGGTGCTGTTCCTTCAGTGGCAACAACGGCCCGGCGGTGGCAGGCGGCCGAGGCAATCAGCCGAGGCAATCAGTGAGGTGGTTACGGCGTCTCCACTACGGAGGAACGCCGGTTCGCTTCCTCACCGGAAACGCATGACCGATTGCGTCACCGGACCGACTCTGCATCCCAAGGAGCCCATTATGAGACCAACCGTTCGTCGATCCCTCGTCGCGGCGGCCGCCGCGGCAGCCGTCACCGTGGCCGTCGGCCCCGCCGCCATTGCCGGTGCCGCGCAGCCGGGGGCTCCGCAATTCGGTTCCCAGGGAGGCCAAGGCGGCCAAGGAAGCCAAGGCGGCCAAGGAGGCCAGGGAGGCCATGCCGTCTTCGTCCAGAGTGACAGCCCGGGCGGCAATCAGATCCTGGTGCTCGCCCAGCATCACGACGGTCGGCTCTCTGAGCGGGAGACCGTCGCCACCGGGGGTCTCGGCGGCCTGGCGTCGGGGGCTGCCGTCGACGAGCTGGCGTCGCAGGACTCGCTCGTCTACGACGCGTCCCGCCAGCTCCTGTTCGCCGTCAACGCCGGCAGTAACACCGTCTCGGTGCTTTCGGCCCAGGGCCGCCAGCTCCGCCTGCTCCAGGTGGTGAGCTCCGGTGGCACCTTTCCCGACAGCATCGCCGTCTCGGGCAACCTGGTCTACGTCCTGAACGCCGGTGGGTCCGGTACGTTGACCGGCTACCGGCTGGTGGGTGCCCAGCTGGCACCGATCCCCGGATCGTCCCAGTCGCTCGGTCTGTCCAACAGCACACCGCCGAACTTCCTCGCGTCCCCGGGCGAGGTCGGCTTCACCCCCAACGGTTCCGAGCTGATCGTGACGACGAAGGCCAGCACCAGCTCCCTCGACGTGTTCGGCGTCAGCCCGGCCGGTCTTCTCTCGGCCGCACCGACGGTGACCGCCGACCCCGGCAACGTTCCGTTCTCGTTCACCTTCAGCGCCTCCGGGCAGTTGGTCGTGGCCGAAGCCGGACCGAGCGCGCTCCACACTTTTGCTCTCGGTGCAGGTGGGTCGCTCACCAGCGTGAGCTCCTCTGTCCCTGATGGCCAGGCGGCGTTGTGTTGGATCACCGCCGCCGGAGGCTACGACTATGTCGCCAACGCCGGGAGCAACAGCGTGAGCGCCTACGCGGTGGCCCCGAACGGAACCCCGTCGCTCGTCGGGACGACCGGGGTCGTTGGAACGACTGACGCCGGGCCGATCGACATGGCGGCATCGGCCGATGGGAGCACCCTCTACGTGGAGGCAGGCGGAGCCGGTGCGGTCGACGAGTTCCACCTCAACGCCGGTGGCTCGCTTGCCGATCTCGGCAGCGTGGCCGGCCTGGGTGCTGGTATCGAGGGCATCGCCACCGACTGAACGGACTTCCATTCCCCGAACCTCGGCATCGCGGTCTTTTGCCGCGATGCCGAGGTTCGGCGCGCTCGTGTCACGTACGCCGGCGCCGTGGCCAGGAGCAGCGACCTCGGCCACTTGTCGACCCGAACGGACCTGTTCGACGACCATCGCCGGAATTGGGCGGCGTAAGCGTGCGGCATGGCCCTCCTTCGAGGATCAAGCTGCCGGCCTCACAAACCGAGTCCAGAACTTGAGGAAATCAGCCGGCCGCTTTTGGCGGGGTCGCGCCGAGGTGACGACGATCGTTGCGGGTGGAGCGAGGCCAAGTGCTGGCGGGGTGAATCCGGCCATCAGATGGGAGAGGCCGATCATCGGTAGGCGTGGAAGACTGTCTACACTCGAAAATGCGAGGTGGGCTATGGACCCGTTCCGCCGTCACGTGAACGCCGTCGTCAATGTCGGCGCACTAGTTGTTCCCCTGGGCGTCGCGGGAATCCTGGTGCCCTTCCGATCGAGTTTTGCCGACACTGCGGCTGCGCTGGTCCTCGTTGCGGTGATTGTGGCCATTGCGGTGTTCGGGAGCCGAACCGCCGGCTACCTGGCCACCATCTCGGCGACCGTGTGGTTCGACTTCTTCCTGACCCAGCCATTTCAGCGACTGCAGATCACGCACCGCCCCGACATCGAGACCGCGGTCAGCCTCTTCGTCGTCGGCATCGTCGTCACCGAGCTGGCCGCCCGCAACCGGCACCACCACCAGGCGGCCGCCGAGCAGTCCGACTACGTCGGGCTCATTTATGATCTGTCGGAGCTCGCAGCATCTGGTGCGCCAGCCTCCGACGTGATCGAACGAGCCCGGACCGACCTTGTCGACCTGCTGCACCTGCGGTCCTGCCGGTACGACGGGGGGCAACCGGAGCGGGCGCGGCTTCGCATCGAACACGACGGCCAAGTCGTTCTCGGGGGCGGTGTGTGGGGAGTCGACGAGCTGGGTCTCCCCGGACCGGAGATCGAACTGCTTGTCCACGACCGAGGACAGACGCTTGGCCGTTTCGTGCTCACGCCGACTCCCGGGTTCCCGGTGCCGCTCCAGCGCCGTGTCGTCGCGGTGGCTCTGGCCGATCAGGCCGGGTCCGTACTCAGGCCGCGGCTCCGTTCGGCATAATCCAGGGTCGCCTTAAGTTCCCGACAGCTGACCTGGGGATCGATCCCCATTGGGAGATGGGCGCGGAGTCCGTCCGCCCACGCTTCGTTAGACGACGTCGGAATCGATGCCGTGGGCGATGAGCCCCAAGAAGGCGTCCGTGATCGGCGCGACACGTCCGTTTTGCCGGTACGCCCCGATGGTGAGGCGAAGCGCGGGGTCGATGAGCCGCAAGACATGGACCGGTATCGGAGGCGTACCGCCCACCGGCCCGAGACGAGTGAAGGCACGGGGCACGATGAACCGGCCTGGGTCTGACGGAGGCTCGTCCGCTTTGATGTCTCATGCCGCGTTGGCCTGAGGATGCGAAGCGTAGTGGTCGGCTTCGACCTCGGCCGGGGACCGGTCGTCGAGCTCGGAGTGGAGCCGTTCTTCGTTGAACCACGACACCCAGGCGCAGGTGGCGATCTCCAGATCGTCGAGCCCCTTCCAGGGTCCGCCGTTGGCCGCCAGGGCGGCCGGGTTGCGGTGCAGCTCGGTCTTGAAGATGCCGTTGGTCGTCTCCGCCAGAGCGTTGTCATAGCTGTCGCCGATGGTCCCGATCGACGGCGCCGCTCCGATCTCTTCCAACCGCTCGGTGTAGGCGATAGACGTGTATTGCGAGCCGGCATCGGAGTGACAGATGACGCCATGGACGTCGTTGTGCCGGCGGGTCCACGCCGCCATGTTCAAGGCGTCGAGGACGAGGGTGGTGGTCATCGAACGGGCGGCCTTCCAGCCGACGATCCGGCGACTGAACACGTCGGTGACGAAGGCGATGTAGACGATGCCCGACCACGTCGAGCAGTAGGTGAAGTCGCAGACCCAAGTGGCGTCGGGTCGGGTCGCAGTGAAGTCCCGCTTCACCAGGTCGGGCGCCCGGACGGCGGCCGGGTCGGCCTTGGTGGTGAACCGCTTCTTCGCCCGGGTGGCCCCGCGGATGCCCTGGGCCCGCATGAGGCGGGCCACCTGGTCGCGCCCGACATCGATGCCCTGGCGCTGGGCGACCTTCCAGAGCTTGCGGCGTCCGTAGACCGAGTAGTTCCGGCGCCAGAGCTCGACAAGGGTGGGTCCGAGCTCGGCGTCGCGGACGGCCCGGGCACAGGGCGGCCGGGCCTTGGCGTCGTAGTAGGTGGAGGGGGCGACCTGCAGCTGCTCGCAGATCGGCTCGACCCCCCATCGACGGCCACCGGTCTGTGTGTCCCGGTGGCCGTCGATGAAGGTGACTACCTCTTCGACCGGCGGTCGAGCTCCGCCCCGAAGAAACTGGCTGCTGCCTGCAGGATGTCATTGGCCCGGCGGAGCTCCCGGTTCTCCTTCTCGAGCTCGGTGATCCGCCGGGCATCGGCCGTCGTCGTCCCCGGTCGAACACCGCCGTCGATCTCGGCCTGCTTCACCCAGGTGCGCAGTGACTCGACGCCGACGCCGAGCTGGCGGGCCACCCGAGAGAGCACGCCCGTGTCGCCGGGGTCCTGGCGCCGGAGCTCGTGCACCATGCGCACGGCTCGCTCCTTCAGTTCCGGCGGGTACCGCCTCTGGGCAGGGTGGTCGTTGTCCATGACTCCATCCTCACTTCCAAGGTATGGAGCCTCCGGGGATCCCAGGCCGATTCACGATGGCGACACCGAGCCCGTTGCCGACGTACTGCACCACATCGGCAATCTGACCGGAGTTACTGAGCTCGTAGGCAGACCTGGGCCGCTCGGAAACCGTTTGCCCTGGTAGTCACGTTGGGGGTGGGCGAGAGACGCGAAAACGTGTAGGCACACGGCTAGATGACAAATGCCGTGACTACATGCAGTAACGGCGTACTCTTGTAGGCGTGTACCTACGGGAGACGAAGCGGCGCAACAAGGACGGCTCCACGGTCAGCTACCTCCAGCTGGCGCACAACGAGCGCCACCCGGTCTCGGGTTCGCCGGTGGCGAAGGTGATTCACAACTTTGGCCGCGCCGACGGGGTCGACCGCGAGGCGCTGGCGCGTCTCGTCTCCTCGATCGGCCGCTTCCTCGATCCCGCCGAGGCCGTTGCGGCCACCAGTGGCTCCGACGTCGAGGTCGCCGACGCCCGTCGCTTTGGCGGCGCGTACCTGCTCGACGAGCTGTGGAGGCGGCTCGGCGTCACCCAGGCGCTCGCGCTGGCGGCGGCCGGCCGGCGCCTCGACCCGGCGGTCACCGAACGCGTGCTCTTCGCCCTCGTCGCGCAGCGCTGCTTGGAGCCGGGGTCCAAGCTCGCGTCGGTCGCCTGGGCGCGCGAGCGGGTCGCCCTCCTCGACTGCCCGGTCTTCGACGACCAGGCCGCGTACGCGGCGATGGACTTCCTGCTCGACGCACTTCCAGAGATCGCAGAAGGGATCTTCAACCGGACCGCGAACCTGTTGAACCTCGCCTGTGACGTCATCTTCGTCGACACGTCCTCGACCTACTTCGAGCGCGACATCGCTGACTCGCTCGCGGAGCTCGACCGTGCTGGCGGTGAGGTCGAGACCACCGCGGCGGAGAAGACGCTCACCGTGCCCGAGGAGGCGGCGACCCGCCGGTTCTCCAAGCACTCGAAGGACCACCGGCCCGACCTTCCTCAGGTCACCCTCGGCATGGCCGTCACCGCCGAGGGGATCCCGATCCGCTGCTGGACCTTCCCCGGCACGACGTCGGACAAGGCGATCATCCGCAAGATCAAGGACGACCTCGCCGGCTGGATGCTCCATCGGGTGGTCTTCGTCTGTGACTCGGGGTTCAACTCCGCCGACAACCGCGCCTACCTCGCCGGAGCGGGGAGCCACTACGTGATGGCCGAGCGGCTGCGGAGCGCCTCGCGCGAGGTCAAAAGCGCGCTGTCGCGCGCCGGTCGCTACCACAGTGTCGACGGCAACTTGGAGGTGAAGGAGGTCCGCGTCGGCGAGGGGGCGAGGATGAGCCGCTTCGTCGTCTGCCACAACCCTGAGGTGGCCGCGCGCGACGGGGCTGTGCGCGAGAACCTCGTCGCGTACCTGGAGCGGAGGATCGAGGGCAGCGACGCCTGGAGCAAGCAACGACGCGACGAGCTCGTCGGCGAGCTGCGAACGACCCCCGGCCTCCACCGCCTCCTTCGTCGCACGCCCGAGGGCAAGCTCCGCGTCGACCGCGCGACGGTCGCCGACGAGGCCCGCTACGACGGCAAGTTCGTGCTCCGCTCCGACGACGACTCGCTCTCGGCGACCGACCTCGCCCTCGCCTACAAGCAACTCTCCCAGGTCGAGCGGGGATGGCGGGACCTGAAGGGAGCGCTCTCGCTCCGTCCCGTCTTTCACCACCGCGAGGACCGCATCCGCGCCCATGTCCAGCTGTGCTGGCTCGCGCTCTTGCTCATCCGCGTCGCGGAGAACGCCACCGGCGACACGTGGCGCAACCTCCGCCACGAGCTCGACCGCATGCACCTCGTCACCCTCGAGACCAACGAGGGCCGGATCGCGAAACGCACGGCGACGACGGCGCGCCAGCGGGAGATCCTGGCCGCGCTCGGCGTTCGCGAGCCGGCGCAGATCCTCGACTACGAGCTGCCCGAGCCCGTCGCGTAATCCCAGGTCACAGCACCGCGTAGTAACACGCCAGCGCCAGCCGTCGCGCCCGTTCACCCTGGTCAACACACGTTTCTCCTCGACCGTGTGCCTACGAGCTCAGTAACCCCGGTCTGACCGACCTCGAAGTTCGACACGCGCTCGATGCCGGCCTCGGCGAAGGCGGAGTCGACCAGCTCGCGCAGGGTGGTTCCCGATCGAAACTCGACGAACTCGGCGCCAGCGAGCTCGGAGAGGCGAACTTGCCTACGCCGGGCCAGCGGATGGCTCATAGGGACGACGACAACCAGGGGCTCCGTCTCGACCAGGGTGCTGAACGTCACTTCCGGCGGCGGACCTTCGGCGGTTAGGGCGGCGAGGGCGACGTCGAGGTTGCCGTCTCGAACGGCCTGGACGAGCTCGCCCCCGGGGCCGGTCGCCGTGGTGAGGACGATCTCGGGGTAGCGCCGGTGTACCTCGCCGATCAAGGCGATCAGATCGAGCGTCCGGCTCGCCGTCTGGGTCAGACCTATCCGAAGTCGGCCTCGGACGATCCCGTCGAGGCCGTCGAGGGCGGCTCGGGCGTCGGCCATGTCGCGGAGGACTTGGACGGCGTGGGGGAGCAGGGTTCGGCCGGCTTCGGAGACGCGCACCGAACGGCTGGTTCGCTCGAAGAGCCTCGTCCCCAATTCGGCCTCCAGTCGGGCCACCTGATGGCTGAGGGCCGACTGCGCGACATGGCACCGCCGGGCGGCTCGGGTGAAGCTTCCCTCTTCCGCGACCGCCACCACGTACTCGAGCTGACGAACGTCCATGTTGGGTCGAGATGGTAACCGTGGGCCGAGCTCGGGGAACGAAGACGGCGATAAGTCTTCGTTGATCAATCTCATTTCGCGATTGATCGAGTCGAAAAATGTCTTGGTCCGGCGGACGAGAGGTTGCCATAGTGACTGCCGTGTCCTGGTGACGACCGGTTCCCTTGAGTGGTGAGGAGACAGCATCATGAGTACGACGACGCCCTCCGGTTCGGGCGAGGGTCTGTCCTTCGCCTCGGATATCAGGCCGCTCTTCCGTGAGAGCGATCGGCAGGCGATGCATGCCGCCTTCGACCTGTGGTCTGTCGCCGACGTGCGGGCCCACGGGCCAGCCATCGCGGCGCGACTGCGAAACGGATCGATGCCGTGCGACGGCCCCTGGCCTCCGGACCGGGTAGCGCTCTTCGACCGCTGGCTGGCCCAGGGCGCTCCGGAGTGAGCGAGCAGTCCACCCATATCGTCGAGTCGACCGCCGAGACCGTCCGCTCTGGCTACCTCGACCCGAGTGCACCGCCGGTGGCCACGATCACGTCGGGGGACGTGGTGCGGTACCCAAACACCTGGACGCACTGGGGCAACGAGGCGACCTACGGGATGACCTTCGCCGAGCGCGAGCCGCTCCGCCACCGCTACCCGAAGGGCCCGTACTCGATGATGGGACCGGTCGAGGTCAACGGCACGGCGCCGGGCGATGTCATCGAGTGCTCGATGCTGACGCTGCGGACCCGCGACTGGGGCTGGAACTCCTTTCCGCTCGGCGTCGGCGCCCTCCCGCACGACTTCCCCGAACCGTACGTGCACTACTTCCGCTTCGACGAGCCGCGCACCGCCGCCACCTACGTCCGGGGCATCACCATGCCCCTCGCCCCGTTCCTCGGCGTGATGGCGGTCGAGCCGGTCGGCGACGACCAGGTGAGCGCCATCCTGGCCGGCCCCTACGGCGGCAATCTCGTCCTGCGGGAGCTCACCGTCGGCTCGTCGCTCTTCCTCCCGGTGTCCAAGCCGGGCGGCCGGGTCTGGGTGGGCGACGTGCACGCCGTCCAGGGCGATGGCGTGGTCGACCAGACGGCCATCGAGACGGCGGCCGACGATCTGCAGATCCGCTATGACGTCCATCCACAGCCCGACCTCACCGCGCCGCTGGCCGAGACGCCGACCCATTGGATCGGGATCGGCCTCGGCGACTCGCTCGACGACGCGCTGGTCGCCTGCCTGCGAGAGCTGATCCGTTGGCTGCATCTCGCCTCGGGGATCACCGAAGGGGAGGCTTACGCCCTCTGCAGCATGCAGGTCAGCTGCCGGGTCACCCAGTACGCCAACCAGACCGGCTCCGCCTACACCTCGGCTCCACCCAAGGCCGTCCACGGGCTGGTGCCCAAGCACATCTTTCCGGTCGAGCTCACCCAGCGCATCGACGGCTGGCTTCGGCCCGACCGAGTCCCCTCGTCGTGAGCCTCTCCACCGTCGACCGGCTCGACATCTTGGAGTTGCTCGCCCGAGTCGACAACGCGGCCACCTGCCGCGACGTGGCCGCGTACGTGGGCCTTTTCACCGAACGCGGCATCCTCGACGGGGAGATGGGGGAACACCGCGGCCGCCAGGCCCTCGCCGAAGCCGTCGGAGCCGTGTGGGCGGCGGAGGGTCCGACCAGCGTGCACCTGACGCTCAACCCGGTGATCGAGGAGGTCTCCGGCGACCCGGATCATGCCGTCGCCAGGTCGGTGATGATGGTCGTCAGTCCGGGGCCGCCGCCCACGCTGGCCAGCGTGTCCGCCATCGTCCAACGGCTCGAGCGGACTCCGCTCGGATGGCATGTCGCCCGGCGCACGGTGGCGCCCAATGGACCGTGATGCCCTGACCGCCATGCCCGAGGCGGGACCTGTTCCCGGGTCGGAGACGGCGACCGCCGCCAAACCCGGCAGTTCGTTTCGTGCGCTGCAGTCCCGGCCGTTCCGTCTGTACTTCGGGGGCCAGGTCGTCTCGGCCAGCGGTAGCTTCTTGCAGCAGACCGCCGTCGGCTGGCTCGTCCTCGAGCTCACCGGTTCGCCCGGCGATCTCGGGCTGGTCTTGGCAGCCGGGGGCATCCCTTCTCTGTTGTTCGGTCCCTGGGGTGGGGCGGTGGCCGACCGGGTGGACCTGCGCAAGCTCCTCGTGGTGACCCAGACGCTCTACTGCCTGCTGGCCGCGCTGCTGTGGGCGCTGGCCGTGGTGGGCGCAGCCAGCGTGGCGGCCTTGGTGGCCATCGGCGTGGCGGGTGGTGTCGTGCAGATCGCTGACTCGCCCGCCCGCCAGGCCTTGGTGAGCCGACTGGTGCCGCCTGACGACTTGGCCAGCGCAGTCAGCCTCAACGGTGTGGTGGTCAACAGCGCCCGGGTGGTCGGCCCGGCCCTGGCCGGCGTCCTGATCGTGACGGTGGGCACGAAGGTGTGCTTCGGGCTGAACGCCCTTTCGTACCTGGCCGTCATCGCCGCCCTGCTGGTCATCCGGCCCCTCAAAGCGGGTGGTCCGGCGCCGGCCGGCCGTCGTGGGGTCAAGGAGGGGTTGAAGTACGCGGCCGGCCGTCAGCAGCTCTGGCTGCCTCTCCTCATGATGTCCGTGGTCGGGCTCTTGGCCTTCAACTTCGCCGTCGTCCTGCCCGTCTTCGCCAAGGACACGTTCCACGGCACCGGCGGCACGTACGGGTTGCTCACCACCATGCTCAGCGTCGGGGCCGTCCTGGGCTCCCTGGCGGTGGGGTTCGTCCACCACCCGAAGCGCCAGTACCTGCTCTTCGCCGCCTTGGGGTTTGGGGTCACGTCGGCCGCCACCGCAGCCGCTCCCAATGTCGCCACGGCCTGCGTCACGTTGCTCGTCATGGGTGCAGCAGCGTTCTGTTTCGTGACGTTGTGCTCGACCACCCTCCAGCTGCACAGCTCGAGTGCGTTTCGAGGCCGGATCATGGCGCTCTGGGTCTTCGTCTACCTGGGGACCACGCCCGTCGGCAGCATCGTGACCGGATGGATCATCGCCGCCGGCGGCCCCCGGACGGCGCTGCTGGTTGGTTCGGGGGCTTGCCTGGCGGCGGCCGTACTGGCCGCTTTCGTCCATACGCCGGCCAACCCCGACCAGGCGCTCACGGATCTCGCTCGGTAATGAAACATAGGAGGAAACTGACCATGGACACGATCACCACCACCGACGGCGTGGAGATCTTCTACAAGGACTGGGGGTCGGGAGCGCCCATCGTCTTCAGCCACGGCTGGCCACTTTCGGCCGACGACTGGGACACCCAGCTGCTGTTCTTCCTGCGCCACGGCTATCGGGTCATCGCCCACGACCGACGGGGGCACGGCCGATCCACCCAGACCGGTGACGGTCACGACATGGACCACTACGCCGACGACCTGGCCGCGCTGACCGCCCAGCTCGATCTCCACGACGCCGTCCACGTCGGTCACTCGACCGGCGGTGGTGAGGTAGCTCACTACATCGCCCGGCACGGCGAGAGCCGGGTGGCCAAAGCGGTGCTGATCAGCTCGGTACCGCCGCTCATGCTCCAGACCGACGCCAATCCCGGCGGCCTGCCCAAGAGCGTGTTCGACGATCTGCAGGCCCAGCTGGCCGCCAACCGGTCCGAGTTCTACCGGGCCCTGCCGTCAGGACCCTTCTACGGCTTCAACCGGCCCGGCGTCCAGCCCAGCCAGGCCATCATCGAGAACTGGTGGCGCCAGGGGATGATGGGGGGAGCCAAGGCCCACTACGACGGGATCGTCGCCTTCTCCCAGACCGACTTCACCGAGGACCTCGAGCAGATCACCGTGCCCGTCCTGGTCATGCACGGCGACGACGACCAGATCGTCCCCTATGCCGACTCCGGCCCGCTGTCGGCCAAGCTCGTCCAGAACGGGACGCTGAAGACCTATGCCGGCTTCCCCCACGGCATGCCGACCACCCAGGCCGAGACGATCAACGCCGATCTGCTGGCCTTCATCCAGTCCTGAGGAGGTTCGCCCGCCGTTGAGGGGAGCTGGTGACGGCAGGTCGGTCGGCCTGGACATCGTCATCAACCGAGGGAGAACCTGAAGGCCGCTTGTCGCCTCTGCCTTTGACCGACCGACACATGAAAGGACCGAGACCAAATGTTCACATACCCCGAGGTGCCCGCAAGCGGCGAAGGCTCCGCGGAGATCGGACCGCCTCCATATTTTCACCGGTCGGATTGCAACATCTGCCGGAAGCAAGACGGCCTGAAGACGGGGTCAGAGCTCCTGGACGCTCCCGTCCCAGGTGGCTACGTCGTCGAAGGTGAGCACTTCCTGGTCGAGCACGCCCCGCTGCAGTCGTCGGGCGCAGGAACGGTCATCGTCGAAGCTCGCCGACATCTGTTGGATTTCGGTGAAATGACGCCAACCGAAAGTGCCGAGCTCGGCTCCCTCCTCCATCGGCTCGTGCCGGCGGTCAAGGCTGCCACTGAGGTCGAGCGTGTGTACTTCCTGGCGTTGATGGAGAGAGTGGCTCACTTCCATCTCTGGCTCGTGCCGAAGAAGAACGAGGGAGAGCTTCGAGGTGTGGACTACCTGGCGCAGCATCCCCCTCTTACGGCCTCACTCAGCTCGGCCGAGGCGATGTCGCGGAAGATCCGAGCTGAGTTGGAGCGGTCTTGAGGGCGGCCACAGAGTAAGAAATTCGCATCCGCATCCCCCCGTCGCAACAAGCGAACCACCGGACACGTAGGGGACCGGCCGCCGCTTCCATCCGCAGCCACTGGTCACGATATCGAGCCAGGACTGTCGTCGTGTGGGCGGGAAGGGAGTCGGTCGACTGTCGGCGGCCGTCTCCGTCCGGGAACGGCTCCACGGTGGTGCCAACCACAGGACCCAGTCGAACGTTGCGAGATTTTCATTGCGTGGGCAAGCAACTCATTCTAAACTGCCATGCCGAGGGGAGGGACTTGCCCGCCTCGTAGGGGAGGAGCGACCAACGTGACTAGTGAACCGACTCGTGACCAGCTAACTGATCACTTGCTCACGCCTCAGAATGCTGCCCTCCTCATCATCGACTACCAGCCGAGCCAGATTCAGACGGTCTCGTCGATCGACCACGACCTGCTGATCCGGAACATCGTGTCGGTGGCGCGTCTTGCCAAGACCTACGGACTTCCCATCGTGCTCTCGACCGTGAACGTCGCCGCCAATGGGCAACCGCCGACGATCCCAGAGCTCAGGGAAGTCCTCTCGGACTCCGTCGAGATCGACCGCACGCAAATCAACTCCTGGGAGGACGTCGAGTTCCGGCGAGCGGTCGAGGCGACCGGCCGGAACAAGCTGGTCATGACGGCGTTGTGGACGGAGGTGTGCTTGGCCTTCCCGGCGCTGGACGCGCTCCGTCAAGGCTACGAGGTGTTCCCGGTCGTCGATGCAGTGGGTGGGACTTCCCCCGAGGCGCACCGGGCGGGGCTGGAGCGCATCGTCCAGGCGGGAGCACAACCGATCGGCTGGGTGTCGCTGGCCTGCGAACTGCAGCGCGACTGGGCTCGGACCGACACCGTTCCCGACGTGGTGGACATCGTGCTCACTTCGCGGCTCAGCAAGGGGCTCTGACCGTTGCGTCGATCGACCCGGTGTCCTCTTAGCGTTTGGCGTCCGGGCCCTCGCGGGCCGAGCCGTCAGGCCCTAGCGCTGCACCCGTGGTTCGCCGGGCGGGTCCTCGAGGTGGACCACCACTTCGGCCAGGGCGGCCGCCACTCGCTCAACGGCCGCTGCGTCGATGCAATCGAAGAAGAGGCGCCGAACGCTGGCGAGGTGAACCGGCCATGCGGCCTTCATTTTGGCCATGCCCCGGGGAGTGAGCTTCGCAACGTTGCCCCGTGCATCAGAGGAGCTGGCCGTCTTCGTCACCAGGCCACGGGATTGGAGATCGTCCACCAGACGAGTCATCCGGCTCGCCGACAATTCGGTGGTGTTGGCCAGGTCGGCCATTCGCAACTCGCGGTTGGGGGCTTCGGACAGGTGCATGATCGTCGTGTACTCGCTGGCCGTCAGGCCAGCCCCTCTGACCAGGTCGCTGTCGAGCCGGCGCGGAATGACCTTGAGGATCCGCATCACGGCGCGCCAGAGCGCCTCCTCGGCCGGAGAGAGCGGCTCAACGGTGGCCATGCCGTGGAGAATATCTTGCTTCGCCAAGCAATCTTTGGACCGAGACGCTCGCTGGAGTCAGGGGGCCCCATGTCGCCTACGCGGCACCGCCCCATCCGCAACACCAATCTCGGTCCTTCTCGAACCAGCGCGGGCACCACCGATCAGGATTGGAGACAACGGACATGAAGATCGCTCTCACCGGTGCAACCGGATTCATCGGCTCTCATATCCTCACGGAACTGCGATCCCACGGCCACGAGGTGACCGCTCTCGTTCGAGGCGACGCCGAGGCCGCCAATGTCACCGCCCGTGGGGCGGCCGCGGCCATCGTCGACCTCTACGACCGGCCAGCCGTCGTCGAGTTGTTCAGCGACGCCGACGGTGCGGTCCACGCGGCCAGTCCCGGCGACACCACGAGCGCCGATCTCGACCTCGCCGTCGTAGAGGCGGCGATCGAGGCATTCGACGGCACCGGCAAGCCGTACGCCCATATCAGCGGTCTGTGGGTCTACGGCTCGAACACCTCCATCAGCGAAGACTCGCCTTTCAACCCGCCCCCGATGGTGGCCTGGAAGGAACCGATCGAGCGGCGCCTCCAGGAGGCATCCGGCATGCGTGGGATCGTGATCGTGTCCGGTTCGGCCTACGGCGACGGCGGCGGGGGAATCCCCGGGCTACTGCTTGGTTCTCCCCGGGACCCCGACGGCAATCTGATCATGCTCGGCACCGGGCGACAGCATTGGCCGACGGTCCACGTCGCCGACGTCGCGGCGGTCTTCCGGCGGGCCCTGGAAAACGACATCGCTCGCGGCTACTACGTCGTCGGGAACGGTCTGAACCCGACCGCCGCCGAATTGACCAAAGCCGCGGCCGTCGCCGTGGGCGCCCCCGGAGCGGTCCCCGGATCCGATGACGAGGCGCGCGCCCGGCTCGGTGACATCTTCGCCGACGTGTTGCTGCTCGACCAGGCCACGACCGCGGCCAAGGCGCGCGCCGAGCTCGGGTGGCAGCCGACCCACCCGGGCCTCGTCGACGAGTTCCGCTCTGGCAGCTACCACAAGTAGCGGTTGCCCCACCGGGCCGCAGGGCGGGGTCGACAAGCCGCAGGACGTGAACCGGTGCTGGGGACGCGGCTCCGGCCGGTACTCCTCGCGGGAGTTCTAAGTGGCTGTCGCGATTGTTTCCCCAGCGCGATCAGGCGACTGGTGACTGGGTGATCCGGCGCAGGAGGTAGCGGCTGTGGGCCGCCCAAATAAAGCCTTCGGTGACGATCGGATCGCGCTCATAGTCGACTTGGAGTCGTCGGCTGTTCATGAGCCACGACCACGTGCGCTCGACTATCCATCGCTTCGGAAGGACCTCGAACCGGTTCGGGTGGATCTTGTTCACGACCTCCACGGCGACGTGATGGTGGCGGCAGTGCTCGATGAAGTGGCGCTTGAAGCCGGCGTCACACCAGAGCTTGGCAAAGCGCCCCGAGCGCTCTCGGGCGCGCTCGGCGACGGCGATCCCGCCGACGTTGTCCGAGATGCTCGCAGCGACGACGGTCACGGCCACGAGGAGCCCGAGGGTGTCGACGATCCCGAAGGTCTTGCGGCCGTTGATCTTCTTGCCGTTATCCCGTCCCCGGGATAACGGCAATTACGCCGGGTCGGCCGTTATGCCGGGTGCGCCGGCGAAGGTCCACGTCCTCGCAGGCGAGAGCGGGTGGTGCCCGTGACGGGGTCGGCATAACGCTCACAGAGCTTCGAGGAACGCGAGCAGCGCGTCGGGCGCCTGGTAGCGGTGTCGATCGGCACGGTGAGGCGCCGTTCTGGCAAGTGCCTGCTCTTTCATCACGAGGTCTGCATGGAGATAGACGTCGGTCGATTTCGTCGAGGCGTGTCCGAGGAAGAGTGAGATCGTCGAGGGGTCAACCTTTGCTCGCAGGAGCGTCATCGCACAGCTGTGGCGTAAAACATGCGGCGTGACGTGCTTGTTCGCCAGCGACGGACATCGCGACACGGCCGCTGCGGAGTACTTCACGAGCAGGTCGGCCACGGCGTCGTTGCTCAGCCGACCGCCGGTCCGGCTCGGAAAGAGCGGTGCAGTCGATGCTCGTCCACCGACGCCGCCCCCGGAGAGCCAGTCGCGGAGCACCTGCGCCGTTGGCCTGGTCAGCGGCGTGCGCCGTTCCTTTCGCCCCTTCCCGACGCATCGCACGGTCCCAGCTCTCCCGTCGAGCTCGGCGTCGGCACGGGTGAGCCCGGTCAGCTCGGAGACCCGCAGGCCGGTCTGCACCGCCACGAGCAGCAGGCAGTGATCGCGCCTGCCGAGCCAGGTGGCGCGGTCTGGG
Source organism: uncultured Actinomycetota bacterium (assembly GCA_963844575.1). Lineage (GTDB taxonomy): Bacteria > Actinomycetota > Acidimicrobiia > Acidimicrobiales > RAAP-2 > DASZUK01. The sequence continues at coordinate 3,508,363 of CAWJOU010000005.1, read as the reverse complement.
CTCGCGAGCAGCGCGTCGATCTCGGAGGCGTCGAGGAAGGAGACGATCGTCGACTGGCGGCGCTTGGTCGGAATGGCGAGGACCCGCTGGATCGTGGCGGCGTGCTCGGGGCAGTGGAAGCTCGCGTACGCGAAGAAGGAGTGCACGGCGGCGAGTCGTGCGTTGCACGTCGAGATCGCGTTGCCCCGGTCGCGTTCGAGATGATCGAGGAAGGCACAGATCGCTTCGGCGTCGAGGTCACCGACGTCGAGATTCGCCGGCGCCTTGCCACTCCGCTGCTTCATGAAACCGAGCAGCAAGCAGAACGCGTCCCGATACGAGGCGACGGTCCGCGTGCTCGCACCGCGCCGGCCGAGCCGTTCGGCGAAGTACCCCTCGAGGATCGGCGCGAGCGTCGTCACGATCTCCCCCCATCGACGCGCTCGAGGCGATCTGCCACACGGGCCATCAGTTCCGGGGCAGCCTCGAGATACCAGTACGTCGCCGACGGCTTGTCGTGGCCCATCGCGGCGGAGAGCGCCGGGAGGTGCCGCGCGACGTCGACCTCGCGTTCATACCAAGCGACGAGGGTGGCGACCGCAAAAGAGTGCCTCAGGTCATAAAGCCGGGGCCGTCGTCGCCCAGGGGGCACCGCGATCCCAGCGACATCGAGGAGTCGGGCGAAGGTCGAGGTCGCGTTCGTGGAGTTGAGGCGGGTGCCCACGCCCGAGAGGAAGAACGCCGGCACGGCCGGCGCCGAGCACAACTGGTCACGTCGGCGCGCGTAGTGGTCGAGCGCACAGCTCGTCGTCTCGTGCAGCAGCACGAGACGGGACTTGCCGTTCTTCGAGCTCTGCACCGTGATCACTGCGTCGCCGAGGTTGACGTCGTCGCGGTCGAGACGCATCGCCTCCCCCGTGCGCATCCCCGTCGCCGCCATGAGGCCGATGAATGCCTCGAAGGTGGCCGCCCGCATCGGGTCGGCGAGCCGCCTTGCGGCGTCCATCAGGGCGAGGATCTCCCCCTCGGAGTACAGATAGGGCGTGGTCCGCGACGGCCGGTTCGCCAACAGTCGATGCGGCGGCACCTCGGACGAGACGTCGAGGCTCACCAGGTAGGTGGCGAAGCCGCGCACGACCGTGAGGCGCTTCGCCCACCAGGTGGGGCTGGCGCCCTCAGGGACGGTCGCCCAAGCGAGCGCCGCATCGACGGTGACCCGTGCCAAACCCTCCGCCTCGAGGTGCTCGACGAAGCTCGCGAGCATGCGGGCTTCCTGGCGGAGCTGGTAGCCGAGGGCGCGGCGGATCGCCAGGTAGTCGTCCAGGTGCTGGTGGAGGGCGCTCATCGGACCGCCCCCGGCCACGGGCGCACAACCAGCGAAAGAGCGGCGCGGTCGACAGCGGCATAGATCCGCGTCGTCGACTCACTGCCATGCCGGAGAACCTGCGCGATCTCCGAGAGCGACGCCCCTCCGGCGAGCATCTCGGTCGCAGCGGCGTGTCGCAGGCGATGGGCCCCGACGACCGGTGCACTGATGCGCTGAGCGGCCCGGCGCGGCACCATCACGACCGCCCGTGACGTCATCGCTCCTTCGGGAGCGTGGCCGCGCCGGAACACCGCCCGGCAAGTGGACGTCCGGCGCGCGGCGGAGAGGTACGCGACGAGCGCTTCGCCGACGTCGTTCGGCAAGGGCAAGCGGTCGCGGCGGTTGCCCTTGCCCCGGACGACGATCTCGCCCGCACGCCAGTCGATGTCGCCGAGCTCGATCGCCGCCACTTCGCCGGCGCGGAGCCCGAGGCGTGAGAGCAAGGTGAGGATGGCGAAATCGCGAGCTCCGAGCACCGTCGTTCTGTCGCAGCTGTCGAGCAGCGCCTGTATCGTCTGGCGGTCGATGCCCCTCGGCAATCCGGTCTTCCGCCAGCTCGCAACGGTGGGAACCGCACCGGTGAGATCCCGGTCGAGGACACCGTCGAGATAGAGGAACCTGAGCAGCGAACGGAGACCGGTCGTGAGGCCCTTCATCGAGCCGGCGCTGTAACGGCGCGACTCGCGCAGCACGAACGCCGTCACCTCCGACGGCGCCAGGCGGCCGGGGTCGAGGCCGCCGAGGAACCGGCGGGCGAGATCGACACGTGACCGAACGGTCGACGCGGCGAGGCGCCGTTCAGCACTCAAGTAGCGCCGGTACTCCCCGAGGAGCCGCTCGAGTGAAGAGGTGGGCACCGAAGGTTCCGGCGGGACCACCCCGCTCGCGCAGAGGTAGTCGACGAGGAGCCGAAGGGACGTCACCGAGTGCGGACGTCGCCGGCCCGCCGCGCGGGAGCTGGCGACGAAGCGTTCCAGCACCTCGGCCGTCAGGGTGTCTGCGACAAGTTCTTCTTCCTCGAGCCATCGGCTGAGGTGCGCCAGCACGTACAGGTGCCCTTCGGCACTTCGCCGCGAATAACCGAGGCGGCCCAGCTCGGCACGAAAGCCATCAACCTGCCCAACGAACGGCCCGGTAACACGGGTCGGGAACGGTCCAGCCATGTTCAGCTCCTCTCCGGAATGATGCGGAAGAGAGCCTTGTCACCGCCTCGCCGTTATGCCGACCCCGTCACGGGCACCACCCGCTCTCGTCTGCGAGAACGTGGACCTTCGCGGGCGCACCCGGCATAACGGCCGACCCGGCGTAATTGCCGGCGTCGAATCCCTTGGTTTGCTTGCTCACCACCGAAGAGGCCCGGACCGAGCGGGCATCGACGATGCCCGCCGAGGGCAAGCCCGGGCGACCCTCCTTCTCGCGCACCGCGGTGGCCAGCCGCTCGGCCACGCGCTCCCACGTGCCATCGCGTGACCAGGCCAGGTGGTAGCGATGGACGGTGTTCCAGTTCGGGTAACTGTCGGGGAGCGCCCGCCACTGACAGCCCGTGGCCACGACGTAGAAGATGGCGTCGACCACCCGGCGTCGGTCCACTTTCACCGGTCGACCCATCGAGCCGGGCGTCCAGTACGGAGCGACGAGATCGACGATGAGCTCCCACTCCTGGTCGGTCATGTCGCCGTGAGTCGTGCGCCAGGTCTGGGCCAATGCGGCCGAATCGGGCTCCATGGGTTTGAGCCTATGCGGTTCGGGGACCCGGAAGAGGCCGATTTGGCTCGCTACCTGCTCAAATTATCCGAACAGTCTCTAATGGCGCGCCGCGGCGCGACCGAAGTGAAGTTCCTCCGCCACAGCCATGAAGTATCGAAGCAGACGCGGTGGTAGATCCATCGCTTCACGCTATTGATCGTGACGCTGACAGATCCTGGACGACGGCGGGGCAACCGGTTATACCTTCCAGCGATCTGCTCGAGAGACGGAGCACGCGGTGACCACTCTGATGATGATGGACCACGCGGCCCCGGTCGATGACGCCAACTACGGTCGCCGATGGTGGATTCTCGCCGTCTTGGGGATCGCCCAGCTGATGGTGGTTCTCGACAGCACCATCGTCAACATCGCTCTCCCCACTGCACAGCACGATCTGCACTTTTCAAACGCTGATCGCCAATGGATCGTCACCGCGTACTCACTCGCTTTCGGCACCTTGCTCCTCCTTGGCGGCCGTATCGGTGACCGGGTGGGACGCAAGCAGGCGCTCATCGCTGGGCTGGTCGGCTTCGCGATGGCCTCGGCTATCGGTGCTGCATCGGTCGACTTCACGATGCTCGTCATCGCTCGAACGGTCCAGGGTGCCTTCGGGGCCCTCCTGGCCCCTTCGGTACTGGCCCTCTTGACCACTACCTTCACTGATCCCGATGAGCGGGGGAAGGCCTTCGGTATCTACGGAGCCATCGCCGGCGCTGGGGGAGCGCTCGGACTCCTCTTGGGTGGCATCTTGACCTCCTACGCGTCGTGGCGATGGACGCTCCTCGTCAACCTCGTCTTTGCCGCCGGCGCTATTGCCGGCACCCTCCTGTGGTTGAAGAACGACCAGGGGGCTGATCACGATCCCTTCGACCTGCCCGGCCTCTTGCTGGTGGGCGGCGGGCTGTTTTCGCTGGTATTCGGCTTCTCACACGCCGAGACCACCGGGTGGAGCGATCCCTTCACGATCGGGTTTCTCGCCGCGGGTGTCCTCCTGCTGGCTGGGTTCGCCCTCTTCGAGACCAGTGCCAAGCACCCGTTGCTCCCACCTCGGGTGGTGCTCAATCGGACGCGGGGTGGATCACTGCTGGTGATGCTGTTTGGCGCCGTCGGGGTCTTCGGGGTGTTCTTGTTCTTGACCTACTACCTACAGGGCACGTTGGAGTTCAGTCCGGTGAAGACCGGCATCGCGTTCCTGCCCCTCGTAGGTGCCGTGGCGGCGATGGCCCAGGTCTCCAATCGCCTCCTCTTGCCGCGATTCGGTCCCAAGCCAATCGTGCCGATCGGCTTGCTCCTGTCTGCTGCGGCGTTGTTCGGGCTCCACCTGGTCGGATCGCGTTCGTCGTATGTGAGCGACGTGCTTCCCTATCTTCTCCTACTGGGTGTTGGATCGGGGCTGAGCATCTCTCCGGCCTTCAGCACCGGCACCCTCGGGTTGGGACCCCAAGATGCCGGCGTGGGATCGGCCACCCTCAACACGGCACAGATGGTTGGGGGATCCATCGGCACGGCGTTGCTCAACACCCTCGCCGCAAGTGCCGCCACGTCCTACCTGGTCGGTCGGGCGCTGAACCCGGCAAACGTCCAGGCAGCTCAGCTCCATGGCTACACGACGGCCTTCGTGTGGTGCGCCTTGGTCTTTGCAGCCGCGGCTCTCATCGCCGGTCTGGTGCTGCGCCGCGGTGACCTGAAGACGCTGCTGGCATCCGAAAATGGGATCGCGGCGATCGAACCTGGGCTAGAGGAACCACCTCGAGCCCAGGTCTCCCGCGTACGGATTGCGTGCCGGTGACCGCGGACCAACTTCGAGTGTCAAAGCAGCATCCGCGGCATTACGTCGGCTACACATGGGCCTCTGAACCATCGGAGGGGTCGCGTTCGCTCCTCGGGCAGACGTTTCCGGCAGATGCACTGCGTCCGAAACTTTGAACGTCTCCTGTTGCTTGACAGCACCACCAGGGGCTCGGCCAGATGAGCCGGCTACCGGCTCACGCGGTAGCGGAGGTAGACGACTTTCGAGCTGAAGGTGCGGGTCTCGACGAGCTCGAGATCCACCCGGCGCTCGCGCTGGGGAAAGAACGGAATGCCACCGCCGACCAGCACCGGGTGGACCCTGGCCCGGTACTCGTCGATTAGACCCAACGCAGCCGCCTCGGCGGCGAGAGTCGCGCCGCCAATCGCGATGTCGCCCGCCCCCGGTTCGACTCGCAACCGCTCGATCTCCTCCGCCAGGCCGCCGGAGGCCAGGTGGGCATTGCCCTGCACCGCCGACAGCGTGGTGGAGAACACCACCTTGGGAAGCCGCTTCCAGATCGCGGCCCACTCGAGCATTGAGTCGTCGAGCGATGGATCCTGGTCGGCGGTTTCCCAGTACAGCATCGTCTCGTACAGCCGTCGTCCCAACAGGTGGACGCCGACCTCTCGTATCTCGTCGGTGACGAAGCGAAAGGCCTCCTCGTCGGGTGCCGTCCAGTCGAAGTCGCCTTCCGGCCCGACGATGTAGCCGTCAAGTGAGACACCCATCGAATAGGTCACGCTGCGCATCAGAAGTCCTCCTGGGTAACAGGTTCGACAGTACGACCGCCGGACGCCGCAGGACTCATCGCGGCTCGCCGGATCCATCGGGCTAGTTGGTCCATCACCGTCGCCATCTTGGGTGTCTTGCGTTTGGCCGTTCGCCAAGTGGGGCCCGCCTGATGGATGCCGTCGACCCCCGTTCTCGTCGAGCAGGCGACGGCGACTGTGACCAGCGTCGACGAGATCAACGAGGTTCGAGAGCTGCGCATCCGCTGGATCGGCCACATCCTGCGGGCCGAGGTCGACGCTGCTTCATGGTGATGACGCCGCTAGCGACGAACCGAGATCGCTGGCACGGACTGCTGGCTTTCGTCTTCCGCACTCGCGCCGCGGCTCTCTCCGCCGTAGCCAGGAGCGTCTCGTGTCGTCAGGACGTCGGTAGGCACTGATCCCCCTGAGAGTCGACCGCCCTCTACTCCCGGTCGGTCAGTCACTTCGTGCACTCTCGGAGATCGGGTCGGTCGCTTTGATCGGCCGGAACGGAGCGAGGAGCTGAGCGGCAAAGACCGACAGATGATGCGGTCGCGCTCCTGCCTGTTCGACGATCAACGGTCGGCCCGGCAGCCCAGTGTCGATCCTGATGGTCGCTGCCGTCGGAAACACGGCTCGGTGGAAGAGCTGGTCCCAGATCGTCAACGCGAAGCCGAGGTTGACATCCTGAGGTCCGTCCAGCCGGTGGTGAATTCGGTGAAAGTTCGGACTGACGAAGATTCGCCCCAGAGGCCCGAATCCCAGGTTGGTGTTGGAGTGAGCGAACGCCACGATCGAGCCGTAGATGACCAGGAGCGTCGTCGACAGGGCCCCATTGGCGAGGAGCACGATGCCCGGGACGAGCGCGATGAGATATGAGACGTGGATGAGGGGATGCGTACGAAACACCGTCAGCACGCTCATGTCCTCTTGGGAATGGTGAAGTTCGTGGAAACGCCACAGCATGCGGATGCGATGGTTCGCGAGGTGGGCGAACCAGTTGCACCCGTCCATGGCCACGAAGAGCACGGCGATGACTGCCCAACGCGGCACGGCTCCGATTCTCGGCAGAACGATCCAGGGGAGAGCCCGCTGCGCGATCTCGGCAAAGGTGAGGGTGAGAGCGGTCACCAGTGGAACAACCAGGATCGCGTTGAACGCCGTGAAGAGAACGTCCTGGCGGTGACCGCGGGCGATCAGTGGGCGCCGTTGGGCGGGTCGCACCCGCTCGGCGACGAGAAAGACCCCGATGATCGCCAGGCTGAGCGGCCCGACTACGACGACGCGAAGACTCGACGTCGCCGCGACGAAGTCCGAGCCACCGAAGTGGCTGAACGACCCGAACCCGACCAGGACGACGGCGACCGCGGCGATCGAACACGCCGGTAGGTAGGCCCGGGACGACAGCGCAAACCGCCGCCCGTTGGTCCGTTGGCCTCTCCTCTCCACGGACGCCGTGGAAGGTGAGCGGACGAGCGGAGCTAGGAACGTCACGAAGACCTCTCGACCCTCAGGTCGGGCGCTAGAAAGAGGCGCCGCCGGAACTGGGGCTGGTCGTGGGAGTCGATCCAGATCCAGACTGTCCCGATTTTGCCGTCACGATGGAGGACCACTTGCCCCACGTGTCCGTCACGTTCCCGTTCACCTGTCCCATGGCTTTGTCGCCGCTGAACCAGTAGAGGGGCTTGCCCGAATAGGTCACCTGGAGTGCGCCGCCGGATCGCTTCACCGTGCCGAGCTTTGCCGCGCTGACACCCTTCCCCGCCATCGCCGACGTCACGCCCTTTGGCAGCAGCACTGCGGGCCAGACCGTCAAACACTGGGCGGTACAGGGCGTCTTGCTGGCTTTCAGCGTGTAGAGCGTGTTGCCACTCACGAGGATCGTGCCGAGCTTGGCGTTCTTGCCGGTCGAAATGACGATGCTGGCCCCGGTCGAGGCGCCGGCAATTCCGGCCGTGAGAAACGATGCGGACAGCCCTCCGGCGACCAAGGCGGCAGTCGCGATCCGACCGCCGCGAATTCGCCGGCGTCCCTGGTGGTGTCCATTCGTCTGTTCCATCTTGTTCGTCTCCTCGTCCTATTGGGCGTTCGCCGAGTACGGCTGGGTGTGATCACCTGACTCGGCCCCACCTTGTCCATTCGATCTGGCCCCACATGGCGCCCAGCGACGGCGGGGTCCACCAGCTGGCTGTAGGTGGGCTGGAGCCTGGGTCTCATGGCGAAGAGGTCGAAGGTGGAACTGTTCGAGCAGATCCGACGGGCGGGAGCCGGGCCTGCGGGCCTCTCCATCAGGGAGCTGTCGCGGCAGTTCGGTGTACATCGCCGGACGGTGCGTCAGGCACTGGACTCGGCGATGCCGCCCAACCGCAAGGTGGCGGTGCGACCCAGCCCGGCGCTCGGTCCCTGGAAGGTCGTGATCGACGGGTGGCTGGCCGAGGACCGGACGGCGCCCAAGAAGCAACGCCACACCGCCCGTCGGATCTTCGAGCGACTGGCGGACGAGCACGACGCCCAGGTGAGCGAGACCTCGGTGCGTCGCTACGTGGCGTCGGTGAAGAAGAAGCAGTCGGTGGCCCTGCCCGAGGTGTGCGTTCCCCAGACCCACCCGCTCGGTGACGAGGCCGAGGTCGACTTCGGACAGGTCAGTTTCAAGCTGTCCGGGGTCATGGTGGAGGCGTGGATGTTCGTGATGCGCCTCTCGGCGACCGGCAAGGCCTTCCACCGGGTGTACTTCAACCAGGCCCAGGAGGTCTTCTTGGACGGCCACGTCCGGGCCTTCACCCACTTCGGCGGGGTGCCGGTGCGCGTCCGCTACGACAATCTGAAGCCGGCGGTGGTGCGGGTGATGAAGGGCCGGGGCCGGATCGAGACCGAGCGCTTCATCGCTCTGCGCAGCCACTACGGCTTCGATTCCTTCTTTTGCCAACCCGGCGTGAAGGGTGCCCACGAGAAGGGTGGCGTTGAAGGCGAGGTCGGTCGGTTCCGTCGGCGTCACCTGGTGCCGATGCCCGACGTGGCCGGTCTGGACGAGCTGAACGACCTGGTAGCCGCCGGCGACGATCGAGACGACCGGCGCCACGTGAGCGGCCGGCACCTGAGCGTGGCCCAGCACTTCGTCGCCGAACGTCCACTGCTGGGCGCCCTGGTGGCCGAGCCCTTCGACGTAGCGCTGGCCCTCAATTGCCGGGTGGACACGAAGAGCCGCATCTGCGTGCGCCAGTCGTTCTATTCGGTCCCCGTCCGCTACGCCGGCCGGCGCATCAACGTGACGCTCGGCGCCGACCGCGTGACCGCCCATGACGGCACGGCCGTCGTGGCCCGACACCCAAGGGCGGCGGGCAAGGGAGCTCAGGTCCTCCTCCTCGACCACTATCTCGAGGTCCTCACCATCAAGCCTGGTGCCCTGGCCGGGGCGAGCGCCCTGGTGGCGGCCCGGCGCGCCGGGGCCTTCACGAGGGCCCACGAACGGTTCTGGGAGACCGCCCGACGGCGCCTGGGCGACCAGGACGGGACGAGGAGCCTGGTCGACGTGCTGTTGCTGCACCGGACCATGACGGGCAGCGCCGTGACCGCAGGTATCGAAGGAGCACTGGCCGCCGGCTCGATCGACCCGGCGGTGGTGGCCGTCGAGGCCCGACGTTCGCTCGACCGGCGCCCGGTCGCCGTGATGACGGACGAGTCCCTGACCGTGTTCGATCGCCCGGTGCCGGTCCTCGACCGCTACGACGACCTGCTCGGGGTCGGCTGATGGCCAAGATGACCGACACCGCCGCCCAAGCCGCCATCGGGGCGGCCACGAGGGAGCTGCACCTGCCGACGGTGCGCACCGAGTCGCTGCGCTTGGCCGAGATGGCCGAGCGGGGCCAGGCCACCTATCTCGGCTACCTGGCCGAGGTACTGGCCGCCGAAGTCGACGAACGCGGCGAACGGCGACGGCTGCGCCGGGTCCACGAGGCCCGGTTCCCGAGGGTCAAGCGCCTCGGCGACTTCAACCTATCGGCCGCCCCGAACGTGAATGCGGCGACCATTGCGACCTTGGCCTCGGGCGGTTACCTCGAAACGGGGGACCCGGTGGTCTTGCTCGGCGATTCGGGCACCGGCAAGAGCCACCTGTTGATCGGCCTCGGCATGGCGGCCTGCGAACAGGGCAAGGCCGTCCGTTACGTCACCTGTGCCGGGCTGGTCAACGAGCTGGCCGAGGCGGCCGACGAACGGCGCCTCAGTCGCATCGTCGCCCGCTACGGCCGCGTGGACCTGCTGTGCCTCGACGAGCTCGGCTACGTCCAGCTCGACGCCAAAGGGGCCGAGCTGTTGTTCCAGATCCTCACCGAGCGCGAGGAGAGGGCCTCGGTGGCCACTGCCTCCAACCTGCCCTTCAGTGAGTGGGGCCAGGTGATCAGCGATCCCCGGCTGGTGGCCGCCATCGTCGACCGGCTCACCTTCAACGCCCACATCATCGAAACCGGCACCGAGAGCTTCCGGCTCAAGTCCACCCGGACCAAGCGGACCAAGAAGACCGCCTGATCAGCGGACCTTCTGCAGCGCGGCGTTGACACTGGCCAGGTCGAACCCGGCCGGGTCGAAAGGGCCGCCCACCCATTCGAGATAGCTCTCGTGCTCCTCGTGGTTCGGGTCGGCGATGGCTTCGAGGAACTCGGTGTAGCCCCACGTGCCGCCCACGTCCTCGGGCGGACAGGCGTTCTGGCCGTCGATGCACACGGCGAACTTCAACCCGAAATAGGTCCAGCTCAGGTCCTCGATGACGACGTCGTGCTCCCAGCCGTCGCCGAAGTCGTAGTCATAGACGAACCGACGCTCGTCGCGCAGGGCCTGGAGAACCGACACCTGCTTCTCGTCGATCTCCCCTTCGGGGTACTCGTCGAAGTTCATGCCGTAGTGGACATCGCCCACCCGAAAGGCGTGCAGGTGTGAGTTCGTCCAGCCCATAGCGGCCAGCAGCATCTCGCTGAGCTTGGCCATCCGCACCGAGCCGGGCACGATCAGGCGGCGCCAGACGACGGGGTCGACATCGTTCAGCTGGATGCGGAGTTGGAAGGCGCTCTGGCCGGGGGGTTGGGGGCTGGGGGCCACCGCTCGACATTACGCGAGGCCGCTCAACTGAACTTCCCCCCTCCAACCGGACACCTCGCCAGCTATAGCTGAAGGAGGATGTTCGGATGGCAAAGCACACCCAGCGCGGGGGATCACCGGCATCAAGCCAGCGGCGTTACACCCCCGAGTTCAAGCGAGATGCGGTGGCGCTCTACAAGACGTCGGGGAAGTCGATCGCCGCGGTGGCGAGGGAGCTCGGCATGAACGACGTGACCCTGGGGGCGTGGATCCACGCCCAGGAGAAGGGGCAGCAGACGGTCGAGTCCGAGGAGACTGCCGCCGACCGGGCCGAAGCGGCGCGGTTGCGCAAGGAGGTGAAGGACCTCGAGCAGGAGATCGAGATCCTGAAGCGGTTCACGGCGTACTGGGTGAAGGAGGGTGGCAAGTGAGCAGTGTCGAGGTGGTGGTCCTGCGCCGGGAGGTCGCTCGGCTGCGTGAAGAAGCCGAGATCGCCCGGCGTCTGGCCGCCTTCGACGACGGCGGTCCGGGTGGCCGGGAGCGCATCTACCGGTTCATCGCCCGCGAGCAGGCGGACTTCCCCGTTGCCGCCCTGTGCCGGTGCTGCCGGGTGTCGCGTTCGGCCTACTACGCCTGGGCGAAGAAGGGGGAGGCCCCCGCCGATGCCACCGTCGACGAGGCCCATCTGGCCAATGCCGTCTTCGACGTCTGGGCGACGAGCCGCCGGCGTTACGGCGCCCCCCGGGTCACCGCCGCCCTGGGGAAGCAGGGAGAACAGGTGCCCGAGAAACGCGTGGCCCGGCTCATGACCGAGATCGGCATCGCCGGGATCTGCGGGAGGAAGAAGGTGAAGACGACGCGACGCGATCCCGATGCCCAACCGGCCGTCGACCTCGTCGAACGCGACTTCAGCGCCGACGCGCCCACAGAACTTTGGCTCACCGACGTGACCTACATCCCGACCGACGAAGGCTGGCTCTACCTCTGTTCGATCCTGGACGTGTTCAGCCGCCACCTGGTTGGCTGGTCGATCGCCGACCACCTGCGCACCGAGCTGTGCACCGACGCCCTGGAGGCCGCCGTCCTGCGACGCGGACGGAGCGACTTCGCCGGCACCGTGCTGCATTCTGACCACGGCTGTCAATATACGAGCGACGCGTTCGGCCGGCGTTGCCGAGCTCTTCACATCGTCCAGTCGATGGGAACCGTCGGCACAAGTTACGACAACTGCATGATGGAAAGCGCCTGGTCTTCATTGAAGCGTGAGCTTGTCTACGAAACCCACTTTTCGACTAAAGACGAGGCAAGACATCTTGTATTTGAATGGATCATCTGGTACAATAACGAACGACTTCATAGCTCCATTGACTACCTGTCACCGGTGGAGTTCGAGGAGTCTTGGACCTGTCAAGAAGCTGCGTGACGGCTGTCCGGTTGGGCGGGGGAAGGCCACAACCCCATCGGAGCACAGGTGGGGCCAGATCAGATGGACACGGTGGGGCCACTTCGAGTTGACATTCCCATACGGCCGTCACCTCCAGGTTGACGGGCTGGAGATCCTCCAGAGATATTCGTTCCCAGTACCAAGGAGTACGTGGGAGCCGAGCAAAGAGATCACTCGACCTGACCGGCCAACGCCGCCGGGCCTCGAACACCACCATGCCCGACGGCAGCGCGTCGTCGGAAGCGTCCCCCTCATCTCCTGAGGCTCCTCATCACCGGTTATACGGCTCGGGTTCGGAAAGCGATCAGTCCCGGGGCGAGGTTCTTCTGGTCGCGATGATCCGTCCGCGGACCTCGCCCGTACAACCGGTATCGAGACGACAAGGAGACGCGCAACGTGGATCAGCCAAAACGACATCCAGATGTGACTCGCCGATTCGCGTTCCGTGCCGTGGGAGTCGCTCTAGGAATTGGGGGGCTCGCGGCCATGGTCAGTTTTGGCAGCGCGGCCGGCGCGGTGTCCAGCCACAAGCCAAAGCGGGTCGTCATCTCAACGGCGAAGAACGCCGAGCTCGGTACGATCCTCGTGAGTGGCACGACGCTCTACACGCTGAAAGCCAGCAATACGCCCTGTACCGGCCAGTGCTTGAAGATCTGGCGGGCGGTGGTGTTGCCAAAGGGCGTGAAGACCGCGACGGCCGGGGCCGGGGTGAGCGTCCGGAAGCTGGGCACGGTGAAGCGGGCTGGGGGCGTCCGACAGGTGACGTACGCAGGCAAGGCTCTTTACTGGTTCTCCGGCGACCGGACGGCTGGACAGGTAGGCGGAAATGTGACGGATCAATGGGGAAGGTGGTCCGCCTTTGTGACCGCGGGGCTATCCACGGCCTCCACCCCTCAGCCAGTCGCGCCTTCGGCGACCACCACACCTTCGGCGACGGCCCCTGCACCTTCGGCGACCACCACACCTTCGGCGACGGCCCCTGCACCTCCGGTGACCACTGCACCTCCGGTGACTACTGCACCTCCGGTGACGACCCAGAAGCCGAGCCCGCCGAGCACGACCCCGCCCACTACGACCCCCGCCCCACCGCCCACGACGACCCCACCCCCACCGCCCACGACGACGACTGCCCCCAGCTCAGGCGGCGCTTCCTTCTGAGAGTGAGGGAAGACGCGCTCCCGTCGTCGACCAGCAGGGGACCTTTTCGCCATAGATCTGGCGACCGAGCGGCGAGTGGTCGTTCGGTGTTTCTGGTCGAGCCACGACCGTCGGCGTCGAACACCGTCACCTCGTCAACGAGGTCCGGACGTCGCGCGCCGCCGTTCATGCGATGAGGTAGACCTCATAGATCACGCCTCCGGGCTGACGCCCTGCGACGCTGACGAACACGCCCTGGTTCAGCCAGTCGAGATCGGGAGCGGCCGCCTCTATCTGGGTTGCGGCGCGGAACGTGTAATCGCTGGGGTCGACGTCCTCGCCGCGGCCGAGGCGGGCGAGCACCTCGGGGCTACCGTGGCGCACGCTTCGTGACTGCACATAGAGCAGGTCACCACGCTCGGTCTGCAGCGTGTAGCGGATGTCGCCGAGCGCAGTGCCGTCCGGCAGGATGATCTGCCAGTCGGCACTGGTACCTGGAAGGAGCTTTCCGTGTAGTTCAGGTCCGGTGAAGGTCCCGTCGACCAAGGGCACGATGCGGCGGTGCCCTGCGCCGATCGCGCCGAGCTCCAGCGGTCGGCCGAGGGAGGCCTCCAGGCGATAGATCATGGTGAGGCGTGGGTCGGGGAGCTTGCTCACGGCTGACTCCTATCGGTCGGGGCCTCGGTGGCGCATAAGTGCCGACCAGGTCGATCGAAAACCACTAACTGCAGCCAAACCCTATAGGTGGATGTGGCCACCAGGAGGCCTGGGTGGAGGTAGGAATTCGGGAGCTGAAGAACCACCTCGGCCAGTACTTGCCGGCGGTGAGCCAGGGTGACGAGTTGATCGCCACCGACCGTGGTCGGGCAGTGGCCACGGTCACGCCGATCGGTACCACTCGGACCATCGATCAGCTGATTGCCGAGGGGATCGTCACGCCGGCGGGAGCGGCCAAACGCCCGCGGCAGAGCTCGAACGCCTTTACGAAAACATGGACGAGGTCGAGATCTCCGACAGACAACGGCAGTAGGCTCCCGAACGATCAACGACCTGGACGGGAGAGCCGGGGGGACGTGGGGGTGGTCGTAGGCGGCGGGCGGAACAAAGCGGTCGTGCTGGTCGCCATGATCCTGGCCGTCTCGACGATCTTCGCCGGCAAGACGATCATGTCCACCCCGGCCCCCGAGATCCAGCACGATCTCGGCCTCTCTACCACCGCGATCCAGTGGGCGGTCAACGGTTATCTGCTCGCCCTCGCCGCTCTGTTCGTTTGGGGTGGCCGGCTCGGTGACGTGGTCGGCCACGGCAAGATGGTGGTGCTCGGGATCGTCGTCTTCACCGCCGCATCGATCATGTGCGCGCTGACCCCACACGGTGGGATCGCCGAGGGCTGGATCGTCGGGTTCCGGATACTCCAAGGGGCGGGTGGGGCGATCACGGTTCCGGCGGCGGTGGCCATCATCGTCCACACGTTCCCCCTGCACGAACGGGGGCGTCCTTTGGCCCTGTTCTTCGGCATCGCCGGCGGACTGGTGGCTCTGGGGCCGGTCCTCGGCGCGGCCCTCGCCGAATGGACGTGGCGGGTCGTCTTCTGGGTCAACGTGCCGGTGGCACTGGTGACGCTGGTGCTCATCTTCGTATCGAAGCCAGTCACGCCGCGCCGCGCCGCGCCGAACGACTTCCGGGGTCTCGTGCTCATCGTGGCCGGCATCGGACTGAGTGTCTTCGGCTTCCAGCAGTCGGAGCTATGGGGGTGGGAAAGTCCGGCAACCTGGCTGTGCATCACCGGTGGACTGGCGCTGCTGGTCGTCTTCGCGATCGTCGAAGGGAAGGTGCCGTCGCCGCTGATCGAGATGAAGATCTTCCGGGTAAAGGCGTTCTTCGTCGAGAACGTCGTGCTCTTCACCTCCATGGTCGCCTTCATTCCGCTGTTCTTCTTCGTCGGCCAGTACGCACAGGTCTCGCTGGCCGAGTCGGCGCTGCGGGCGGGGCTCTTCCCGCTCCTGTTCTTCGTCGGCTTCATCGTGACCTCTCAGGTCGGCGGCCGGATGCTCGACCGGAGCGGAGCCAAGCTTCCGGTGGTCCTGGGCAGCGTCGCCGCCTCCGTCGGCTACGTCCTGTGGGCCGGTTCGGTCGTAACGCTGCAGCTCGGTGTCCAGGATTGGTATGTCGTGCTGACCGGTGCCGGCATGGGGCTCATGCTCGGTCCGGCCAACTCCGATGCGATCAATCAATCGGGAGCGCTCTCCTACGGTGAGGCGACCGGGATCACGCAGACCGTCCGGAACTACGCCGCCAGCCTCGGCCTGGCGATCCTCGGACCGATCTTCGTCGTCGTCGACCGATCGCGGCTCACGGCGTCACTCGTCGGGACGGGTCTTTCCCGGGGCAGCGCCGCCGCTCTGGCAACCGGGATCTCCGACGGCGTCACCCCGTTCCGACGGGTACAACCGATACTCCCCACCGTCCGCCTCGACTTCGCCTATGCGACGAGGGCCGTGCTCTACGTCATGGCCGCAGTGATGGCCGCCACGGCACTGATCGCCCTGGTCGGCCTGGAACGGGGACGACGTACGGGTATGGACGGCGACGAGGTCGTGAAGGACGCCGCGGCGGTGGACTAACTCAGGGCATGCCGCTTGCGGACTCGAAGTGGCCGGGCCGTTGTGCCTCAGCTCGAGGGAGCCAGGTTGCTCCACACGAGCTTGGAGACCCCTTGGACGGTATTGATGCCGTAGTTGTAGCCGTACAGCCCCGGCCCGGCCGGGTCGTAGCCCGTGAGCACCGCGATGACATAGTTCCGACCGTCCCCGTGGACCCAGCCGATGCTGTTCATCTGCCACGGGCAGATCTGGTTCTGGGCCACGCAGGACGGGGAGTACTTCCATCCGTTCTTCAGGGCCACCGTGACGCCGGGCACCGGCTTGGCGTAATTCGGCGCGCTGCAGCTGGTGCCCCACGGCCCGCAACTGATCCCCCAACCCTGTCCGGGGGAGATGTTCTCCATCAGCCCGAGGCCGTACTGGCGGGCGTCGGCCCCGAGCAGGCTGTTGGGGTAGGCGTACAACTTGACCAGCGCGGCCTGATCGGCGGCAGTGGTCGTCGTGTCGCCCCAGCCGTAGTAGATCGGCGTCTGGCAGCCGACGGTGGTGCCCTGGGTCGGAACCAGGGTGTTGAAGGCGGTCAGGGCGTCGCACCCGCCGCCGAAGTAGAAGAGCGAGGTGGCCGCCGGATTGACGCTGTCCTGGATCATCTGCTGCATCAGGTACGTGATGGAGAACGGCACGGCCCCGGGCACCGCGACACCTTGCGTGTCGTAGTTGTGGAGCCACATCGCCAGGATGTCGACTTTGGCGATGCTGGCGGTGGCCTGGGGCGCCGAGCCGTTCGAGACGATCGACGTGGTGCCCGTCGAGGCGTCGAAGACCGCCACCTGGACGACGCCCTGGCGTGAGTCCAGATACTTCAGAACTCCCTGGACCGGTCCGCCCGGTCCGGTCTGCGTGACGGCTGAGGTCCCGGGCGGCAGGTTGCCAGCGGTCGACGTTGCGGCGCCGGCGGCCGACGGCGCCGCAACCAGTCCGAGCAGCACCGCGCCGGCCCCGGCCGCCAAGGCCAGCGCACCGCGTGCTCGCGTCCCGACAACCGCCGGGAACCGGTTCCGGCGAGCGATCACTTCCACTTTTTGCCTCCATTGGTGGTGATGAAGGCGGAGCCGCTCGGAGGGTTGGCCCCCAACGTCGCGACGGTGACGCAATGGCTCGACGACGGACAGGAGAGTCCGACCAACGGTGACGCGGCCGCGGGCAGCGTGCCGATCTGCCAGTCGATCCCGCCGTCGGAGGACACGACCACTGCTCCGGCGAGATCGGCGGTGTTCGATCCTCCCGCCACGCAGACGTCCACCGACGGACAGGACACCGTGGCCAACTGGACCGGCGGGGCATCGAGGCTTCCCTCGGTCCACATGGTCCCCCCGTCGTTGGTGGCCAGTGAGACGACCGAGCCGACGCTGCCGTCCGGGTTGGCACCGACCAACACGCAGTCATCGTCGGAGGGGCACGAAACGCCGGTGAGGGGTGGCGTTCCCGACGGCAACTCGTCCGCCGACCAGACACTGCCACCGTCGGTGGTGGCGATGGCGGCCCCCGTCGACGTGGCGATGTTCTCGCCCGCCGCCACACAAGTGGTGGCCGAGGAGCACGACACGCTGTCGAGCAGGATGGAGGGCGGAACGGTCCCAGTGGTCCAGGTCTGGCCGCCATTGCCGCTGACGTAGACGATGCCGTTGCTCTGCCCGTCCGACGGCGTCTCGCCGACGGCCACGCAGCGGCTCGAGGAGGGACAGGCGACGCCGTAGAGCACGCTCGGGAGGTCACCGAGCGCGGCCCGCTGCCACGACGCCCCGCCGTTGGACGAGATCAGGGCGGCCGGCGGGCCCTCGGCGTTGCCCAAACTGGGGCCGATTGCCACGCAACGAGTCGCCGTGGCACACGAGACCCCGGTCTCGGGCGGCAGGGTCGCCGGGAGCTTGCCGACCGACCATGTCGACCCGCCGTTGGTCGAGTAGTAGGCCACGCCGGTCGATCCGGTGGCGTTGGCCCCCATCGCTACGCAACGGCTCGACGAGGCGCACGACACGGCGATGGCCTGGAGCTTGGCCGCCGGCGTCGCCGCCGCACCAGCGGTGACCGCCGGGCCGGCCATCACGATCGTGGCCGCCAGTACCGGCGCGACGAGGGCCAGGCCCCGCCGACCGACGGCCAGGTCGGCACGGTTCAACGTAGGACTACCCCCCGCTTGTCGCCCACCGCCCAACCGTACGGCTTCCGCAACGGCGGTTCACGGATACCGGCGCCCGGTGGGTGAAGCGATCAGGCCCCACCGATCAAGGACCGCGCCGCCGCGGGGCCGACCACGAGATCGTGAAGGTCGCCGCCGACCTCGAGTCGGCTCGACTGTCCGATCCCTCCGACCTTCATCGGCTCGAAGCCGGCCGCTCGGATCAACCGCTCGACTCCCTCGCCGGCCCGGTCGTCGTCGGCCACGTAGAAGAGGACCGCCGGCTCCGGTGCCCGGTGGCCGGAGGACTCGAAGAGATCAGCCGACAACGTTCCGAACGCCATGGCCAAGCTCGCCCCGGGCGGCAACCACCCGGCGACGACCCCGCCAGAGGATTGTTCTTTCGACAGGAGACGCGAGACGTTCCCCTGGGCGTCGATGCCGACCGGGTTGCTGGGAACGACCAGAACCTTGTCGGCCAGCGGGTCGGCGATCTCGTCGATGACGCCCTTCAGCACGGTAAACCGCAACGCGAGGACGACGGCATCGGCGCCCAGCAACGCGTCACGGTTGTCGACGGCGGCGACCGCCGCCCGCCCGATCTCCGCCGCCAGCGTTCGTGCCGACTCGCGGTCGGCGCTCGAGAGCCGCAGGGTCTCGCCACCCGAGGCGAGCTGGCGGGCGATGACCGACCCGATCCCTCCAGTGCCGATGATCGCGGTGGTCATGGTCGAACCTCCTCGGCGCCACGGTACTCACGACGGCGGCCCAGCGCATCGGGCGCGACGATGTGGGGGAGCGGGACGCCGCGCAGCCGCGTAGGAGGATCACCACCATGGGTACCACTCACCAAACGGGCCAGGCCGTCTTCAGATCGATCCTGCCGGAGGACATCGACTGGGAGCCGTTCGCTCCGTTCCCGCCTTCGGCACGCCTCGCCGTCGTCGTGGGGCGACCGTCAGAGCCGGGGCCGTACGTCGTGCGGGTCAAGGTGCCGGCCGGCGTGAAGCTGATGCCGCACCGACACCACGAGGACCGGGTGTACACGGTGATCTCGGGTGTTTTCTACATCGGCCGGGGCGATGAGTTCGACGAAGAGAAGCTCCAGGCCTATCCGCCCGGGAGCGTCATCGTGCTGCCCGGCGAGACCTCACACTTTCACTGGGCAAAGTCCGGTGAGTACGTCACGCAGGTACAGGCGATCGGGCCGATCAGTCTCGAATACGTCGACCCTCGAGACGATCCGCGGGCCGACGGGCCGGAGAAGCCGTGATGGCGAGGCGGGGCGGTGCAGAAAAGAAGGTGGCGATCGTCACCGGCGCGTCGCAAGGGATCGGCGCCGGCATCGCCGCCGCCTTCAACGACGCCGGCTACGCGGTGGTGGGAACGGCGCGCACCGTCGAGCCATCCGCCACACCCAACGTGCTGATGTTGCCGGGCGACATCGCCCAGGCCGAGACCTCCGAGCTCGTCGTCCAGCAGGCGCTCGATCGATTCGGCCGGATCGACACGCTCGTCAACGACGCCGGCATCTTCATCGGGAAGCCGTTCACCGAGTGCACTTTCGAGGACTACGTGGCGATCACGTCGGTCAACCTCACCGGGTTCTTCCACATCACGCAGCGCGTCATCCGACAGATGGTCGCCCAGGGTGGAGGTCACGTGGTCAATGTCAGCACCAGTCTCGTCGAGCACGCGGACCGCCGGACACCGTCGGCGCTGGCCTCCCTGACCAAGGGTGGGCTGGAAGCAGTGACCCGCTCCCTGGCTACCGAGTACGCCGGACGCGGTATCCGCGTCAACGCGGTGGCACTGGGCATCATCGAGACCCCACTCCACGACCCCGCGTCGTACCGGGAGCTGGCCGGTCGGCATCCCCTCGGACGGGTGGGTGAGATCAGCGACGTCGTCGACGGGATCCTCTACCTCGAACGGGCAAGTTTCGTGACCGGCGAGATCCTCCACATCGACGGCGGTAGGGCAGCCGGAGGCTGAGCGGCCCGGCGGACGCTGGGCCGCCGACGATGACGGGATGCCGAACGTCGGCCGTTGGAGGCCGGCCGCGTCCGGCGGTGCCCTCACTCTGGACTTTTGGCGTCCAGTGGCGCACTCTGTGTGGGGCGGTCCCGGGAGCAGCGACGGGGGACGCCGTCGTCGTACGCAGCGTACGAGTCCCAACCAGTGGAGGCACCAGATGGCCGAACGCATGCCGCCCGCCGAGGGAATCCTGCTGGCCCACTTCATCGTCTCGGACGACGTCGAGCGTTCTCGCCGCTTCTACACCGAGGTGCTCGGAGGCCGGATCACTTTCGCCGGACCGCCGACCTACGTGCAGTTGGCCAACAGCTGGATCATCATCAACATCGGCGGCGGCCCGACCGACGACAAGCCGACGGTCACCTTGGAGACGCCCGGTGATCCCGACCGGGTCAGCAGCTTCCTCAACATCCGGGTGGCGGACATCGCGGCCGTCTACGCCGAGTGGAGCGCCCGGGGTGCTCAATTCCTGACGCCGCCCAAGCAGCACGAGTACGAGATCCGTTGCTACATCCGCGACCCCGACGGCTATCTGATCGAGGTGGGGCAGACCACCACACCGGTGGGGGACTGGTCGGCGTGGCCTATCTCCGGGCCGTCGAGCACGCCCGGCCAAGCGTAGGAGGAGGTCGTCCCATGCGTCCTGACATCAGATCAGGTGGCGTGTTCCCGGATTACTCGTTGCCCGACCACACCGGCACGGTCCGCACGTTGAGCGAGTTGCAGGGACGCGATCCGTTGATCCTGCTGCTCGCCCGGGGCAACTACTGCCCGAAGGAGCATCAACAGCACCTGGAGCTGGCGGCGAACCAATCCAAGATGGCGGTGGCCTACACCCAGATCGTGACGGTCGCCACCGATGACCACCACACCCTGCAGGAGTTCCGGGCCTCGGTCGGCGCCCAATGGACCTTCCTCTCCGACCCCGACCGGACGGTCCAGCGTGACCTCGACATCCAGGAGTACACGGACCCCGAGCACGACCCGATGATCCCGCACACCCTGGTGCTCAAGCCGGGACTGGTCGTCCACGCCGTCTACAACGGCTACTGGTTCTGGGGTCGCCCGTCGTTCGACGACCTCTGGCATGACCTGCGGGCCGTGTCGAGCGAGATCCGCCCGGACTGGGACCTCAGTAAACCTGGGCTGCGGGACGCGTGGGACGCCGGCGACTACTCACCCTTTCACGGATGGGACCGGCGCTCCCCGCAGTCGACGCCCACCTCGTACACCTCCTGACACGACGATGACGCGGACGCCGGTGTGCGAGCTGCTCGGCATCGAACGACCGATCGTCCAGGCACCGATGGCGATGGATCCGCGCCTGCCGGCCGCGGTCTCGAATGCCGGCGCCCTCGGCACGGTCGCCCTCTGGTGGGCCGACGACGCCGGAGCGGTGGTTCGGGAGACGGCGGCGCTCACCGATCGGCCGTTCGCCGGCAACTTCGTCCTCGAGTCGGATCAACATCGCCGGGTCGATCAGGCGCTCGAGGCTGGTTTGCGGATCGTGTCGCTCATGTGGGGAGATCCCGCCGTTTACGTCGATGCGGTGCACGACAGCGGAGGACTCCTTCTGCACACGGTCGGCAGTGCCGAAGAAGCGAGGCGCGCCGTCGGGTCTGGCGTGGACGTCGTGGTCGCACAGGGCTGGGAGGCCGGCGGGCATGTGTGGGGGTCGGTGGCGACGCTCCCGTTGGTGCCGGCCGTCGTCGACGCGGTAGCGCCGGTGCCGGTGATTGCCGCCGGCGGCATCGGTGACGCCCGCGGCGTCGCCGCCGTCATGGCCCTCGGTGCGCAGGCCGCATGGCTGGGCACCCGGTTCCTCTTGGCCGACGAGATGCCGATCCACGAGGAGTACGGCCGTCAGCTGATCGCCGCGGCCGAGACCGATGCCGAGTGGTACGCCAACCTGTACGAAGTGGGGTGGCCGGACTCTCCCCACCGAGCCATCCACAACTCGACGGCCGAGGCGTGGGAGGCGGCGGGACGGCCCCCGCCGGGAAGTCGACCGGGCGAGGGCGAAGTGATCGCCCACTTTGCTTCCGGCGAACCGATCCTTCGTTACTCCCCGGCGCCCCCGCTCGTCGGTGTGACGGGTGAGATCGAAGCGCTGTCGCTGTGGGCCGGACAGAGTGTCGCGCTCGCCAAACAGCGGCAGCCAGCGGCGACAATCGTGGCCGAGCTCGTCGCCCGTTTGTAACCCGACTCAGCGCTTCACTACCTCCACCCGCAGGATGGGACCGGCCGGCAATCGGGCGCGATCGCTCGCCGGTCGGACCAGCTCCTCGGCGGCACCAATGGCGGCTCGTGGCGTGGCCGCCTCGACCGTCACGGCGACCGACCAGATGCCCGGAGATGCCGTCACCGTGCCGAGGTGGTCACCCAGGAGCTGTGAGCACTTGGCCAGCCGGGGGTCGTCGAGATCGAGATCCGGTCCCTCGACCCCGATGTCCACGGTGACGAGGTAGGACGTCATGACGAGAGAGTAGATCCGGGTGCGACGGGCCGAGTGGTGGCGGCCGTTCCTCTCGACGGGTGTTCTCGCGGCTGTGCCGGTGCCGCAACCCCGACCGTCGGCCTACAGGCGCTCGGTGGTCGGCGTTCGCGACGCCGTCGTCATCCAGTCGGTTCGCCGGGTGATCGGCCGAGCGGAAGTCACGGGATATCCGTGGAGCTCCGGACGATTCGGACGTGTGAAGCCTGGTCACCTCCGGTCCGGTGGACGATCATCCCGTCGTCCAGACGGCCGGGGGTCGACAAGATGTGCGGCATCCCGAGCGGGGTGGTCGGACGGCTGGAGGCCAGGTACGCCCGGACCCGGTCCGCCAGGTCGGCGAAACCGGCGGCATCGACCGGATCGTCGCAAGCCCCGGCGACTCCCTCGAGGGCGTCGGCCACCTCGGCCAGCAACGTCAAGCCTGTGGCGTTGTTCGGCGATCTCACCGGGCGGCCAGAGTCGTACGCGTCATTGCCTGTCCCATGTCGGGACTCTCGATCCTGTCCCAGGTCGGGACACTTGGGCCACGGTGGACCTGGATGTGACGTTATACCTTCGCCGGCCCCCGAAAGGCGGCGAGGTTGCACCTCGTCACCACTGTTCCCAGATCGCCATGGCGGTTCACCGCGGGCGACTGCGGGCTCACAAATATCATGAATTTGTTTTCCGGAATCATACTCGTTAACCTTGTGAAAGTGGCTGCGAACTGTCGGAGCATGCGCCGCCGGCTCGGAACGTCCGGCGCCCTCGTCGTCATCTCGGCGGTCGGTGTGATCGGCGCGGCCTACGCGGAAGCTCCGGCCGGTGCCGCGGCGATCCGAGACCCCCAAGCCCACGGACGCCAGGGCGGGCTCTGCGTCATCGCCTTGCCTCAGGGAGTCGCCCGGAAGTCGGGCAACTGGTCAGCTGAAGGGGGGTCGCCCCCCATTGCCCCTCCTACCCGGTCCCGGCCGGCGTCCGGTGACGTGTCGGTCACCGTCCCCTCGACCGTGTTCATCCGCGTCGGTCGGAAACGCATCGTGGTCACCACGAACACTGGGGTGCCCCCGGTGTCATCGGACGAGTTCTGGGTGCTCGCTCACGGCAGCGCCTCGCCGGCCGATGCGTCGATGCGGGCGGAGGTGCTGACGGGTTGCACCTCGTCTCCGCCGAAGCATGGTTCGTCTCCACCGAAACATGGTTCGGGGTTGGCGTCGAGGCCGGGTTCGAGTCAGCCCGGCCCGCCGCGAACGATCGGAGCGTCGACCGCTCCTTCGAGCGGGCACACCTCGTCGGAGTGACCTGATCCGGGACGCTGGTCTCCTCGGCCAGTGCTCCCGTCGGACTCGTCGTCGGACTCGTCGTCGGACCACGGGCTCTCCGACCTTCGTCGTCGCGTCGGCGGGCCCGATCGCGCCACGCGACTGCCCGAGGACGAGCCGCGGCGCGCCGGCGGCGACGACCAGCGACCGGCCATCAATCCACTAGGCGCGATGGGCACGGTGGGTTATGTGCGGTTCCCTTTCCGTCAATCTTGACAATTCCTATCGAGATTCTTACAATGCCCGTTACGAGAACGCCGTTCGCGGCAGAAGCCCAACCAGCTACGGAGGAAAGACCCCATGAGGAAGAGAAAAACTAGGATTTTGAGGCTCAGCCTGGTGGGAGCGGCGGCGGTAACGCTGCCGGTCGTCTGGGCCGGGCAGGCCTTCGCCGACTACGCCCCCCAGCCGAACGACGTCGTTGGCGTCGGCGGCGACACGCCGCAGTTCGCCGTCGACTTCGCCTTGAACGGCGACACCAGCGGCGACCTCGGTTTCGACTCGACGGCCACGGTCAACCGGGTCGTGGACTTCGACGCCACGGCGGACGGCAACGCCCGATCCGCCTACACGAACAGCGTGACGACCGGAGCCGCGTCGGTGGCCCTGAACCCGACGGACGTCCTGCGGGCCGGCGACGTGCCCGTGCAGCGGGTCCAGAGCAGCGGCGCCGCCATCACCGCACTGCTGGCGGACACGAGCACGCCGGCGACGATCAACTACATCTTCAGCGCCAGCCTGCCAACGGCGGCCCAGCAGTCGACGGCAGCGACCAACGGATGGGGATACCTGCACGTGGTTGAGTTCGCCACCGACTCGGTGCAGATCGCCGCCGACACGACGACCAACGCCCCCGCCGGGCTGTCGGCCGCCGACCTCCTCGGCATCTACAAGGGCACCTACACGACGTGGAACGCGATCCCCGGCAACTCCGGTGGGTCGACGGCCACGATCATCCCGGAGATCCCCCCGTCGGGGTCGTCGATCTACAAGACCTTCACAGCAGCCTTGGTGGCGGCCAACGGTGGCTCGGCGGTGACCTATGGAACTGACGTCAAGACGGTCGAGCAGAACGACCCGACGGCCATCACCGCCTCGTCGAGCCCGGCGAACGCGATCGTGCCGTTCTCCCAGGCCCGGCTGAACCTGTGGAACGACAGCTACTTCCACAACCCGGCCACCGTGTTCCCAGGGAGCCCGACTGCCCTCGCCCCGGGGGTCAGCTTGCTCAGCGGGGCGGTGCCGGGCGGGGGGACCGTGTACAGCAGCGCCATCACCGACTACATCCTCTTCCGTCAGAGTGACGCCACCGACGCCACACCGCTGGAGCCCGGTGGCACCCGCAACTGGGTGGAGTCCCTCTTCTCGGACCCGTCCGGCCCGCAGCCCTTCTTCGAGCAAGGGTCCACGCAGGCGCTGCTCGCGGCGTCCGGCGTGACGCCGAACTACGTCGACTTGGGCGACGTGACCTAGCCACGGTGAGTGGCCGGAGTCCCGGGCTGGGTGGGGTTGCGTCCCGCCCAGCCCGGACCGGCTGCGCCAATGATGCGTTTCCCGCAGTGCCACGTAATTCACCGACAGGCAACATCCATCAAAGGATTGGACAAAAATACCATGAACAAGCAACGAACCACCCGCAAGAGGCTGGTCAGGTCAGTCACGGCGCTGGGCTCAATTGCCCTGGTCGCCGGGTCCCTGACCGCCGGACTGGCCGGCGTCGCTTCCGCCGCCGGCAACCCTCCCTGGGAGCCGGTGGCCAATCCACCGGAGGCCGGCGGACTACTCTTCTTCAACGCCGCCGGACAGCAGATCACCGGCGGGGTTGTCGGCACGTCACCGCTCGCGGCGTACGTGGAAGGCACCACCGTGCTCAACGCCAGTGACGACAAGGCCACCTTGAAGGCCTACACGCCGGTCAACGGCGTGCCGGCCGGGACGTGGAGCGGTGAGCAGCTCAGCAGCTCGACGGTCTACCCGAACGCCAGCGCGCCAGCGCCGCTGAACACGTCGACCCTGCCGGTGGTCACCGGCTCGGCTACCGACGTGAGCTTGGCGACATATGTGTTGAGCTTCCCCAACACCGACACGTCGTCAACCGACGGGTACGCCGGTCTCTACGTCCTGCGGCTCGTCTCGAGCAACCCGACCACCACGACCAGCTACGACTCGGCGGACATCCAGATCACCGGGACGGGCCCGACCGCGACCTGGTCGGTCGTCTACCCCGCGCTGACGCTGACGTCGACCACCACCACGCTGGCGACGACGCCGGCCAGCCCGCAGACGCAAGGGACGTCGGTGACGTTGAACGCCTCGGTGAGCGCGTCGGCACCCGGCACGGTGCAGTTCGAGGTCGGCTCGACCGACATCGGCACTCCGGTGACGGTCACGGGCGGTACGGCGTCCACGACGACGACGGGCCTCCCGCAAGGGACGGACAGTCTGAGCGCCGTGTTCACCCCGGCCGTGGACTCGGCGTACAGCGGCTCGACGGGTACGGAGTCGTACACCATCACCGCGGCGCCGGCGACCCCGACGACCACCACGTTGACGACGACGCCGGCCAGCCCGCAGTTCGCCGGTACGTCGGTGACCCTGAACGCGTCGATCAACCAGCCGGCACCCGGCACGGTGCAGTTCGAGGTCGGCTCGACCGACATCGGCAGCCCGGTGGCGGTGGTTGACGGAGCATCGACCGGTACGGCTTCTATTGCCACCACGAGCCTGCCGACCGGGTCGGACAGCCTGAGCGCGGTGTTCACGCCGCAGGCGGGGTCCAACTACGCCGGGTCGACGGGTACGGAGTCGTACACGATCAATGCACAACCGGCGACCCCGACGACGACGGCTCTGTCGGTCGACCCGACCACGGGTCCGGCCTTCACGGCGATCACGCTCACGGCGGCCGTGACCAACACCAGTTCGAGTGCCGCGTTGGCGGCCGGAGATGGCACCGTCACGTTCTACGACGATGGCACCGACGCGAGCGGTGACATCACCAGCAGCAGCGTGGCGCTGGGCTCCGTCAGCCTCGGTGCCGGCGGCATCGGGACCGTGGTGACCACGGACTTCGCACCGGGGACCCACAACATCGTGGTGCAGTTCACCCCGACCGACTCCGGCGTGTACAACAGCTCGGTCAGTCCGGCGGTGCTGCTCACGACCACGTCGCCCACGTCGTCCGACCCTCAGGACCTCCAGGTCTCGATCCCGACCGGAACCCTGACGATCACCACGCCCTACACCCCCAGCAACCCGTTCCAACTCGGCACGGCGTCGCTGAACCCGGGTGGCGGCTACTACACGACGAGCGCCGCATTCGGGAGCACCACCAACCCCAACGAGGGCGTGACGATCACCGACACCGGTATCGGGAACAACACCTGGACGGCGTCGGCCAGTGTGACCGACTTCACCGACGGGCCGGCTAACACCATCAACGGCCAGAACCTGACGTTCACCGGTGTAGCGCCGAACTACATCGCCGGGAACCAGTACGGGGCCGGAGCCGGGGAGATCCCGGTGACCACGACTGACGTCACCAACAACGGGAGCGTCTACGCCGCCGGGGCGTCGGGTTCCGACGGCCTCAAGGGTGGACCGCACCAGTTCGCCTCGATTGCGACGCCCGGGGCCGGGTCGGCGTACGTCGACGGTCTGCTCACCCTGACGGCGCCGTCTTCGGCCGCCGCCGGCACGTACACCGCCACGTTGACCTTCACGGTCGTCTAATACGCATAGCGGCACAACAGGGCTCGGTGACCGCCGAGCTCACGAAGGGAAACCGCACGAGGGGCGGGAGCAGCCACCGGCTGCCCCGCCCCTCGGCGCGCCTTGCAACCGATGAATCACCTGGGTAGAGTAAATATGATCAACTTAGTAAACAATTGAACACGATGGTTTTGGTAGGTTATGGGGAACCTTTTGGAGATCGAGCTGCCGCTCCGCCCATCCGGGACTGAGACGGAAGGCCGGCGACGGGCCAGGCCGCGCCTCATGGTCGTGGCCGGGCTCGCTCTCGGAGGAGTGATCATGGGGATCGGCACCTTGGGTACCCTGCCCGCCGGTGCGGCGTCGACGCCGCGCACCGGCGCCGCCACGACGTCGCCGGCCGCGGCCGCCCCGACCGGTGGCCGGGTGACCTTCGGCGTCGAGCCGGCCTCGGCCAGCGGGCCCGACGGACGGTCGTCGTTCTCCTTGGGGGCCACGCCCGGGGCCGTCGTCGAAGACGACGTCGCCGTGGTCAATTACTCGACAGTCCCACTCTCGCTCCAGCTCTACGCCACCGACGCCATCAACATCTCCGGTGGTGGGCTCGGCCTGCCCCCTCCCACGAGCCGGCCGACCGGGGTGGGTACGTGGATCAGCCTTCCGGCCGCCTCCAGCACCGTCGGGGTGGGCCCCGAGAGCGCCGGCCAGCCGGGGTTCACCGTGGTCCCGGTCCTGGTTCGGGTGCCGACCAACGCCAGCCCCGGTGACCACGTCGGGGCGGTCGTTGCCTCGCTGCAGTCGGCGGGGAAGGGCAAGGCCGGTCAGCGCATCGTCCTCAACCAGCGCGTCGCGACCCGGATGTACATCCAGGTGGCCGGGCCGTTGCGGCCGCAGCTCGTCCTGACCGACCTGGACACCACGTACGACGGCGTGCTCAATCCGTTCGGTGCCGGCCAGGTGAAGATCGACTACCTGGTCAAGAACACGGGCAACGTGAACCTCGCCGTCGACCAGTCGGTAACGTCGTCCCCGCTGATCGGGTCCGACCGGCAGATCACGATGCCGAAGATCCCGCTGCTGCTACCCGGGGACTCGGTGCACGAGAGGGTCGTGGTGCCCCGAGTGTGGCCGCAGTTCTTGGTTCACGAGTCGGTGACGGCGCAGGCGAGGGAGCTCGGGCAGGCCGTGGCGACTGCGCCGATCGTCGTCACCGCCGGCACCGAAACCTGGGCTGTTCCCTGGCCCCTCATCGTGATCGTCCTCGTCGTGTTGGCCCTCCTCTTCGCCTTGATTCGCCGGAGGCGTCGTCGGCGCCGGGCCGTTGGTGTGGACGGTGACGGTGAGACCGGTGGCGATACCAGCAGTGAGGTGCCCACTCCGGAGGACAGCGACCAGCTTGAGGCCGCGGCACCGGTGGGAGAACCATGAGGGGTCCGATCCTGGGACTGTCGTGCGTGGTCGCCGGCGCGGTCGCCCTACTGGCGGTCAGCTCCGTCACCGGCCTCGCGTCGGCGGCGACAGCCGTGCCCTACACCGACCCGGACGTCGCCGGCTCCATCGGCCTCTGCAATCAAGCGGGCCAGCAGGTCACCAGCGGGAGCGTCGACACGGTCCCGTTCACCTGGCGAGCCGTGTCGACGCAGCCGGCCAGTGCGCCCTACAACAACGCCGCTCGCCGGGCCACCCTGGTCGTGTACCAGCCCATGCAGAACTTCCCGGCCGGTGACTGGAGCGGCGAGACACTCAGCGCCGCCTCCTCCTACTCGAACCCGGCGAACCCCATGGTGGCGGGTACGAGCCGTGACCAGTCGTTGGAGGACGTGATCGAGTCCTTCCCGCCGAAGTGGGACGGTTTCTTGCAACTCCGGATCTATCTGAGCACCGCCAACACGGCGCCGTACACGTCGAGATACCCGGCGCTCGACATCCAGGTCACAGGCGGCACGTGGCACGCGGTCGGGGGGGCCACGGTGAACTGCGCCGCCGGGACCGCCGAGTCGATGGAGACAGTCTTGCTCCCCACGGCGACCACCGCCCCGCCGGCGACCACCGCACCAGCGGCCACCACTTCGCCGACGACGGCCGCCGGTACGGCGGGCGCGAAGGGCACCTCGGCCGCCTCGGGTGCCGGTAGCCAGGGCAGCTCGGGCAGCGGTGGATCCGGAGGCGCCAAGAGCGGCTCGGGAGTCGGAACCTCCGGCGGCCAGAAGAGCGGCTCGGGCACGCAGGCCAAAGGCGACACGCAGGCCAAAGGCGACAAGAGCGCAACGGCCGCCGCGTCGACGGGCTCTTTGTCGACGACGAGCAACAGTGGGCTGATCGCCGGCTTGATCGTCGCCGGCCTGTTGGTGCTCGGATTGGCTGGATATCTCCTCGCCCGCCACCGGCGCCGGCGGCCCGGCGCTCCTCTCGACCCCGATGTCAGCCCGGAACCTTCCGAGCTCCCCAGATCCACGACGACTAGTTCCACGATGAAAGGCCACTGAAGATGCGCATCTCCCTCCGTCGTTCCACCCGCCGGGCAGCCGCCATACTGGCCGTGGGCACGGTGCTCGTCAGCGGCGCCGCGCTGACGGCCGGCGTCGTCGCCGTGCCGGTCGCCGGGGCCGCCACAGCGGCCCCGCCGTGGGAGCCAGTGACCAATCCCCCGCAGGCCGGCGGACTGCTCTTCTTCAACGCCGCCGGGCAGTCGATCACCGGCGGCACGGTCAGCCCCGCGCCGTTGGCCGCCTATGTCGAGGGAACCGCCATCCTCAACGCCAACGACGACAAGGCCACCCTCAAGGCCTACACGCCGGTCAAGGGCGTGCCGGCCGGCACCTGGAGCGGAGAGCAGCTCAGCAGCTCGACGGTGTACCCGAACACCAGCGCCCCACCGCCGTTGAACACGTCGACCCTGCCGGTCGTCACCGGCTCGTCGGGCGACATCAGCCTGGCGACATACGTGTTGAGCTTCCCCAACCCACCCCCGACCCAAACGACACCTGAGACACCCAACTACGCCGGTCTCTACGTCCTCCGGCTTGTCACGAGTAACCCCACCACTACCACCACCTACGACTCGGCGGACATCAAGATCACCGGGAGCGGCCCGTCCGCGACCTGGTCGGTCGTCTATCCGACCAGCTCGACCGCCGTCACGGTCAGCCCGGCCAGCCCCCAGCTGGTCGGCACCAACGAGACGCTGACGGCAAACATCGCTCCGCCGTCAGCCACCGGAACGGTGCAGTTCGAAGACGGGACGACCGCCATCGGCAACCCGGTGACGGTCTCGTCGGGGACGGCGTCCACCACGACGTCCTCGCTGGCGGTCGGCACCCACACGATCAACGCCGTCTTCTCCTCGACCGATGCCACAGTCAGCGGTTCGACCGGTAGCGCCGTCTTTACGGTCAACGCCACCGTGCCCGGCGCCCCGACCATCGGGGCGGCGACCGCCGGCAACGCGTCGGCCTCGGTGGCCTTCACCGCCCCGGCCTCGAACGGCGGCAGCGCCATCACCGGTTACACGGTGACCAGCTCACCGGGCGCCATCACGGCGACCGGTGGCGCCACCGCTACCTCGATCACCGTTCCCGGTTTGACCAACGGCACGGCGTACACCTTCACGGTGACCGCCACCAACGGCGTCGGCACCGGGCCCGCTTCGGCGGCCTCCAACTCGGTGACCCCGGCCACCGTGCCCGGCGCCCCGACCATTGGGACGGCCACCCCCGGCAACGCGTCGGCCTTGGTGGCCTTCACCGCGCCGGTCTCCGACGGCGGCAGCCCGATCACCGGCTACACCGCGACGAGCTCACCGGGCGGCTTTACCGGCACCAGCGCCACCAGCCCGATCACCGTTCCCGGCCTGACCAACGGCACGGCGTACACCTTCACGGTGACCGCCACCAACGGCGTCGGCCCTGGCGCGGCGTCTGCGGCCTCCGGCTCGGTGACCCCGGCCACCGTGCCCGGCGCCCCGACCATCGGGACGGCGACCCCCGGCAACGGCTCGGCCTCGGTGACCTTCACCGCCCCGGCCTCGAACGGCGGCAGCGCCATCACCGGCTACACGGTGACCAGCTCACCGGGCGCCATCACCGGCACCGGCAGCACCAGCCCGATCACCGTCCCCGGCCTGACCAACGGCACGGCGTACACCTTCACGGTGACGGCCACCAACGCCGTCGGTCCCGGCGCCGCCTCGGCGTCGTCCAACTCGGTGACGCCGGCGGCCGGTCTGCCCGGGGCCCCGACCATCGGGACGGCGACTCCCGGCAACGCCCAGGCCACGGTGACCTTCACTGCCGCCGCCACAAACGGCAGCCCGATCACCCACTACACGGTGACCAGCTCACCGGGCGGCTTCACCGGCACCGGCAGCACCAGCCCGATCACCGTCACCGGCCTGACCAACGGCACGGCCTACACCTTCACGGTGACCGCCACCAACGGCACCGGCACCGGCGCCGCCTCGGTGGCCTCCAACTCGGCGACGCCAACCGGTCCGCCCGGCGCCCCGACCATCGGGACGGCGACTCCCGGCAACGCCCAGGCCACGGTGACCTTCACCGCCCCGGCCTCGGACGGCGGGAGCCCGATCACCGGCTACACCGCGACCAGCTCACCGGGTGGCATCACGGCGACCGGTAGCGCCACCGCTACCTCGATCACCGTCACCGGTCTGACCAACGGCACGGCGTACACCTTCACGGTGACCGCCACCAACGGCGTCGGCATCGGACCCGCCTCGGCGGCCACCGGCTCGGCGACGCCCGAGCCCACCGCGCCCGGCGCTCCGACCGTCGGCACGGCGACCCCCGCCAACGGCTCGGCCTCGGTGGCCTTCACCGCGCCGGGCTCGGACGGCGGCAGCCCGATCATCCACTACACGGTGACCAGCTCACCGGGCGGCTTCACCGGCACCGGCAGCACCAGCCCGATCACCGTCATCGGCCTCACCAACGGCACGGCCTACACCTTCACGGTGACGGCCACCAACGGCGTCGGCACCGGCGCCGCCTCGGCGGCCTCCAACTCGGTGACGCCGGCTCAACTGCCCGGCGCCCCGACCATCGGGACGGCGACCGCCGGCAACGGCTCGGCCTCGGTAACCTTCACCGCCCCCGTCTCCAACGGCGGCAGCCCGATCACCGGCTACACGGTGACCAGTTCGCCGGGTGGCGTGACCGGCACCGGCAGCACCAGCCCGATCACCGTCACCGGCCTGACCAACGGCACGGCCTACACCTTCACGGTGACGGCCACCAACGCCATCGGCACCGGGCCCGCCTCGGCGGCCTCCAACTCGGTGACCCCCGAGGCCACCGTCGCCCGGCGCCCCGACCATCGGGACGGCGACTCGCCGGCAACGCCCAGGCCACGGTGGCCTTCACCGCCCCGGCCTCGGACGGCGGCAGCCCGATCACCGGCTACACGGTGACCAGCTCGCCGGGTGGCGTGACCAGCACCGGCAGCACCAGCCCGATCACGGTCACCGGCCTGACCAACGGCACGGCGTACACCTTCACGGTGACCGCCACCAACGCCGTCGGCACCGGCGTCGCCTCGACGGCATCGAACTCGGTGACGCCGGCGCTCTCGACCGCCCTCACGCCGCCGGCCCCGCCGGCCGGTGCGACCTCGTCGGACGGGGCGTCGTCCGCCTCGCCGACCGGGACGGCGACCGCCGGGGTCACCGGCCTCGCCGCGTCGGGCAGCGGCGTGGGCGCGCTCACCGTGGCCACCTACTCGGGTAGCCCGGTCGTGGGAACGGTGTCGGGAGGGACCGGCGCCTACTACGACGTCGCCGTCTCTTCGGGCAACTCGTTCAGCTCCCTGACCATCACGGTCACCAACCTCGGCCCCGGCGGGCAGTCGATCGACTGGTGGAACGGCACCGCCTGGGTGCCTTTCTCGAACCAGACCTTCGATCCGGCGACCGACTCGGTCACTGCCACCGTCGATGCGACGACGTCGCCGACCCTGGCCCAGTTGACCGGGACCCCGGTCGCCGCGTCGACCAACCCGGCACCGGGGTTGGGCTACTGGCTGGTCGCCTCCGACGGCGGGGTCTTCGCCTTCGGCGACGCCCAGTTCTACGGCTCGACGGGCAGCCTGACCCTCAACAAGCCGATCGTCGGCCTGGCTACCACGCCGGACGCCAAGGGCTACTGGCTGGTCGCCTCCGACGGCGGGGTCTTCGCCTTCGGCGACGCCGCCTTCTACGGCTCGACTGGCAGTCTGACCCTCAACAAGCCGATCGTCGGCATCTCGACGACGCCGGACGGCAAGGGCTACTGGCTGGTCGCCTCCGACGGCGGGGTCTTCGCCTTCGGCGACGCCGCCTTCTACGGCTCGACCGGCAGTCTGACCCTCAACAAGCCGATCGTCGGCATCTCGACGACGCCGGACGGGAAGGGCTACTGGCTGGTCGCCTCCGACGGTGGCGTCTTCGCCTTCGGCGACGCCGCCTTCTACGGCTCGACCGGCAGCCTGACGCTCAACAAGCCGATCGTCGGCATCACCACTACCCCGGATGGGAAGGGCTACTGGCTGGTCGCCTCCGACGGTGGCGTCTTTGCCTTCGGTGACGCCGCCTTCTACGGCTCGACCGGCAGTCTGACCCTCAACCAGCCGATCGTGGGAGCGACGGCGTCGGCCAGCGGCCAGGGCTACTGGCTGGTGGCCTCCGACGGTGGCGTCTTCGCCTTCGGCGATGCAACGTTCTACGGCTCGACGGGCGGGAAGCCGCTCAACAAACCGATCGTCGGTCTGGCCGGGGCGTGAGATGACCGCCGACCTCAACGCCGTCGCCAGTCGGCCGGAGGCTGCCTGGCGACGGCGTAGGAAGGCACCGCCGTCTCGGCTACCGGCCGGGCCGGCCAAGTCGCCCGAGCCTCGGGGCGAAGCCGCCCGCCTGGACGCCGCCGAGGTGTCGGCGTGGTTCGGTGACCACTTGGTCTTGGACGACGTGTCCCTGTCGATGCCGGCGGCCACCGTGACCGCCCTCATCGGGCCGTCGGGCTGCGGGAAGTCGACCTTCTTGCGGATCCTGAACCGGATGCACGAGGCGACGCCGGGGGCCAAGCTGGCCGGCGAGGTCCATCTCAACGGCGAGGACATCTACGCCTCGGGCCACCGCCTGACCGATGTGCGCAAGCAGATCGGCATGGTCTTCCAGAAGCCGAACCCGTTCCCGGCCATGTCGATCGCCGACAACGTCACCGCCGGCCTGGCCTTGACGGGCACCAAGGTCTCCAAGAGCGACCGCCACGAGCTGGTGGAGGTCTCCTTGACCAAGGCCGGGCTGTGGAACGAGGTGAAGGACCGGTTGGGGCGACCCGGGGGCGCGCTCTCGGGCGGCCAGCAGCAGCGGCTGTGCATCGCCCGGGCCCTGGCCGTCAGGCCGAAGGTCCTGCTCATGGACGAGCCCTGCTCGGCCCTCGACCCGACCTCGACCCGCCGGATCGAAGAGACCATCGCCGAGATCGGCACCGAGGTGACGATCGTCATCGTCACCCACAACATGCAGCAGGCCCAGCGGGTGTCCGAGCAGGCGGCCTTCTTCCTGGCCGGCCAGGGCGAGCCGGGGGGCATCGTCGAGCACGGTCCGACGACCGACATCTTCGAGCACCCGGCCGACCCGCGCACCGCCGACTACGTGCACGGACGGTTCGGATGACGACGGTCGGTCTCCCACCGTCAGCCGGGCCGCGCTCGCCGAAGGTGCCGCGCCAGCTGGACCCGGGACACCAGCTGTCCGATCGGGTCTTCCACGGTTCGGCCAGGACCATCGGCCTGGTGGTGCTGGGCCTCACCGGGGCCATCGGCATCTTCCTCGGCTACCAGTCCATCCCCACCTTCCGGGAGTACGGGTGGTCCTTCTTCACCCAGACGGCCTGGCAGCCCGAGCTCAACAAGATCGGTATCGCCGCCGTCCTGGTCGGGACCTTCGAGGTCGCGCTGGTGGCCATGGTCGTCAGCTTCCCGCTGGCCCTGATGTTCGCCCTCTTCATCTCCGACTACGCCCCCAAGTGGCTCAAGTCCTGGTTGGTCTCCGCGGTCGACCTGATGGCCGCGGTGCCGAGCATCATCTACGGGCTGTGGGGGTTCTTCCTCCTCATGCCCCACGCCATCCTGCTGGCCCGATGGCTCAGCCAGTACCTCGGGTGGATCCCCATCTTCAAGGTCGATACCGACGCCAACGCCGCGGTGTGGCAGCAGTCGGCCTACACCAGCTCGGCCTTCATCGCCGGCCTGGCCGTGGCCATGATGGCCATCCCCCTGGCCTGCGCGGTGATGCGGGCGGTGTTCGACCAGGCCCCCCTCGGCGAGCGGGAGGCGGCCATGGCCCTCGGCGGCACCCGCTTCGGCGTGGCCCGGACCGTCGTGCTGCCCTTCGGCAAGGGGGGGATCATCGGCGGGCACGATGCTGGCGCTCGGCCGGGCCCT
Source organism: uncultured Actinomycetota bacterium (assembly GCA_963844575.1). Classification (GTDB taxonomy): domain Bacteria; phylum Actinomycetota; class Acidimicrobiia; order Acidimicrobiales; family RAAP-2; genus DASZUK01. The sequence continues at coordinate 3,472,313 of CAWJOU010000005.1, read as the reverse complement.
GGGGGAGACGGCGGCGGTGCTGATCATCATCTCGCCCGAGTACGTGATCAAGCCCAACATCCTCGAAGCCGGCACCCAGACCGTCTCGGCGCTGATCGCCGGGAACTTCGGCGACGCCACCAAGGCCCAGCTGTCGGCCCTGCTGACCGCCGGCTTCGTGCTGTTCGTCATCACCATCATCGTCAACAGCGGTGCCGCCGTCTTCGTCCGGCGCAGCCGCAGCGGCGCGGCGACGGAGATCTGACGGTGACCGCGCTCGAGCTCGTGAAGACGACGGAGCCGTCGGAGCTGCCCGGCCGACCGTCGGCGCCCCAGGACCGCCCACCGGACCGGGGCGGTCGGCCGCCGCTGGCGCCCCGGCCCAAGCCCGGCCCCGCCGGATCCGCCGGTACACGCCCGACGACTGGTTGTCGCTGGTCGGCTCCCTGGCCGCCTCGTTCGCTCTGGTCGTGGGTGGGCTACCTGCACCTCTTGTACTTCAGCGGCGTGCTCGGCTTCGCCGTCTGCTGGTACCTCGTGTTCGTCGTCCTCTATGCGGCCGTGGTGGCGGTGTCGAACCCCCGGCCGGTGGTGGTCGAGCGGCTGGTGGCGGCCACCTTGTACCTGGCGGCGGCGATCGTCATCGCCGCGCTCGGGACCACCATCGTCTACGTCTTCGTCAAGGGCTGGCAGGCCCTCGTCCACGTCAACTTCTTCACCCACGACATGGCCGGCGTCGCCCCGACGGCCCCCCTGACGCAGGGCGGCATCCTGGCCGCCATCGTCGGGACGGTGATCGAGGTGGCGATCGCCGTGGCGGTGTCGGTGCCGCTCGGGATCGGCACGGCCGTCTACATGACCGAGGTCGGGGGACGGGGCTCCCAGCTGGTCCGCACGGTGGTCGAGGCCATGACGGCGTTGCCGGAGATCCTGGCCGGGCTGTTCGTCTACGTGGTGCTCATCGTCGACTTCGGGCTGTCCAAGTCGGGACTGGCGGTCTCGGTGGCCATGGCCGTCACCATGACCCCGATCATCGCCCGGGCCGGTGAGGTGGCGCTCCGGGTCGTGCCCGAACGGGCTGCGGGAGGCGAGCGGCGCCCTGGGGGCCACCCACTGGAAGACGGTCCGCAAGGTGGTGCTGCCGACCGCCCGGGCCGGCCTGGCCACCGGCGTCATCCTGGCCATCGCCCGGGGGATCGGGGAGACGGCCATCCCCCTCATCACGTCCGGGGCGTCGAGCTTCATGACCTTCAACCCGGTCGGCGTGCCGATGAACTCGCTGCCGCTGTTCATCTACACCGGCTACACCACCCACGAGCCGCTGGCCCTCGACCGGGGCTTCGGCGCCGCCGCGCGTGCTGCTCACCATGGTCCTGCTGCTCTTCGTGGTGATCCGGGTGCTGGTCCGGGACAAGAAGGGGAGCCGGCGGTGAGGTCGCGGCTCGTCCCGAGGGCGCGGCGCCCGGCTGGGCGGCGTCGCCGTCGTGCTGACGGTCGGCTTGGCCTGCGCTCGTCGTCGGCGGCCCGGCCGGCGCCGTGAGCCCGGCCCTGATCCAGGGCTCGGGGTCGAGCTGGGCCGAGAACGCCGTCAACCAGTGGGTGGCCGACGTCAACTCGCAGGGCATCCAGGTCGTCTACAACCCCGACGGCGACGCCCAGGGCCGGCAGGACTTCGCCAACAAGGTCTCCGACTTCTCGGTGACCGCCGACGGCTACCAGGGCTTCACATCGAAGAACGGCACCTCCGACACGCCGCAGGGCCGGCCCTACGCCTACCTGCCGATCGCCGCCGGGGGCACCTCCTTCCCCTACCAGATCAAGGTCGACGGCACCCAGGTCGAAGAACCTGCGCCTGTCGGGCCAGACGCTGGCCAAGATCTTCACCAACCAGATCACCAACTGGGACAACCCGACAATCACCAAGGACAACAACGGGGTGGCCCTCCCGACACTGCCGATCGTCCCGGTGGTCCAGTCCGAGGGCTCCGGTTCCACCGAGCAGCTGACCAACTACTTCGCCACCCAGTTCCCGAGTATCTGGACGCCCTACGCCGGCCAGTCCGGGCCGACCGAGTACTTCCCCCGCCAGGGGAGCCAGATCGCCCAGGACGGCTCGAACGGGGCCATGAACTACGTGGCCTCCAGCGCCGGGAACGGGTCGATCGGCTACGTCGAGTACTCGTTCGCCCTGAGCGTCAACTACCCGGTGGTGAAGGTGCTGAACAAGGGCGGCTACTACACGCTGCCCACCCAGTACAACGTGGCGGTGTCGCTGGAGGCAGCGAAGATCACAACAAATCCGGCGTCGCCCGACCTACCTGCTCCAGACACTGGACAACGTCTACACCGACACCGATCCCCGCACCTACCCGCTGTCGTCCTACGTCTACATGATCGAGCCCACCGGGGCGTACCCCAGCCCGGAGAGCAAGGTCACAACAGGCAAGCGACAGTCGATCGCCGACTTCGAGTACTACGCGATCTGTCAGGGCCAGAAGCAGATCGGGCCGATCGGGTACTCGCCGCTGCCGGTCAACCTGGTCCAGGCCGGGTTCGGCCAGATCAACAAGCTCAAGACGGCGGCGCCGGCAATCAGTCTGACAAAGGAGACAATCCTCAACTGCACAAACCCGACGTTCGTCGAGGGCCAGCCGAACACGAACTACCTGGCCACCATCGCGCCGCTGCCCCCGGCCTGTGACCAGACAGGGGCCGGCCCCTGCGCCAGCACAGTGACGCCCAACGGCCTCGGCTCCAACCCCACCTCGTCGGGGTCCTACGGGAACAGCGCCGCCTCGCACCCGACGAGCTCGGCGGCGGCCGGGACGACCTCGGGAACGGCGGCCGCCGGGACCTCGGCGGCAGCCTCGGGGACGGCCTCGGGGGCGGCGGCCGGCCGACGAGCTCGGGGGCGGCCGACGGCCGCGACGACCGACGGCGGCATCGACCCCGGCGATGCGAGCGGCATCGACGTCGGCCGCCGGCACCGCTACGGACAGCCAGGCCGCCTCGGGATCCTCCAGCTCCGGCGAGCGACCGACAAGTACGACTCCACCGTCCTTCCGGGGTACGGCATCTCGTCGCTGTTGGCCAGGTTCGGGTTGCTGGTGGTCGTCCTCCTCCTGGTGGTCTTTCGCCGTCCCGGTCGTCATCGGGTACCGGCGACGCCGGAAGCGCCGGGAGGTCGGCCAGTGAGGGCACCGGGAGGTCGGCCAGTGAAGCGGCTCGGTGTCGTCGCGGTCGCGCTCTTGACGGCTGGCGTGGCGGTGACGGGGCTGGCGGGCACGCCGGCCGACGCCGTCGGGTCCAACGTCGCCACCCCGGCCTTCACCCACACCGAGACCATCACACGTTCCGAGGTCTCGAGCAACGGGACGACCAGTGTCGTCGCCACGAACACGGTGACGTTGAACGTCGTCGGCAGACCACCAACCTGCAGGGCCGTCAGGAGCTCGACGTGTCCTGGTCGGGTGCCCATCCGACCGGCGGCATCGTCGCCAACCAGAACGCCGTAGACGCCCAGTACGAGGAGTACCCGTTCGTCCTGCTGGAGTGTCGGGGGGTCGGCTCCTCCAGCGCGCCCGTCACACAGCAGGTCAGTCCCGAGACCTGCTGGACGCAGTCCTGGACAGAGCGCTACCAGCAGAGCAACGCCTCCGAGCCGGGCGGTCTCTACCCGCCCTACCGGCTGGACGCGTACGGGACACACGGCGCGGTCGTCGGCGAGCCTTCGTCGTTGCCGACGACAACGAGCTGCACCCAAGCCAAGTCGGCCGCGCCGGTGAGTACTGGGTGCCGTGGGTCGCCGCGCCCAAGGGGAACGCCGCGAGCCAGGTGTACGACGGCGGCACAGGCGGCTTCTGCGGGCAGCCGCCCCAGGCGAACGGCGGCATCAAGTCGGCCCTGCCGAGCAACGAGACGTTCGGCGTGACCGGCACCAACGGCACGGGCAGCGCCGAGTTCGACGTGTTCACAACGGCCGAGAACACAACGCTCGGCTGCTCGGACACGGTGGCCTGCTCCCTGGTCGCCGTCCCGATCATGGGCATCAGCTGCGATGCCAGCCCGCTCGGCACATCGCCGACGGCGGCCGAGCTGGCCGACCTGGCGGTCTGCGAGGAGACAGGGCACTACGCAGCCGGCGCCAGCGCCACAACCCAGCAGTACGAGAACGGCGCCCATCTGGCGGTCACCGGCAGCCTGTGGTGGAGCCCGTCGAACTGGCGGAACCGCATCACGGTGCCCCTGACGTTCGCCCCGCCCGCCAATGCCTGCAGCATCGTGAACGGGAAGCCCGTCGTCGACGTCTACGGCTCGACACTCATGCTCCAGGCGACCGACCAGTGGGAGCCGAGCTTCTGCGCGGGGAACACCGACAAGTTCTCGTTCGTCCAGGTGGCCTCGCCGGAGCCCGAGGCCCGCAGCCTGGTGGCCACCGGCGCCGCCGACGCCGCCTTCACCAGCTATGCCCAGACAGGTGGGTACGGGCGACCGGTGGTCAATGCACCGGTGGCCATGACCGGGTTCACCATCTCCTACGCCATCTCCGGGCTCGAACGGTGCGCCCGTGACGACACTCAAGCTGACGCCCCTCCTGCTGGCCAAGCTGCTGACCGAGTCCTACCTGGCCACAGCCGGCTACGGCGACCCGGCATTGAAGAACAACCCGCTCAACATCACCACCGATCCGGAGTTCAACGCCCTCAATCCCGACGTCGCCCAGAACCCCTACGGGTTCGGTCCGGCCTTCGCCGAGTCCGAGCTGATCTCGCTCTCCAGCGACTCGGACGTGATCGAGGCGCTCACGACCTACATCAACGACACACCGGCCGCTCGGGCCTTCCTCGACGGGACGCCCGACACGTCGATGCCCGGGCGAGGACATGGTCGTGAACCCGGCCTACAAGGGCATCTCGCTCCCGGTCGACCAGTGGCCGCTGCTGTCGACCTACGAGTCGACGGCGTTCGACAACGGGCCGGCAGACGCCGCCTGCCTGGCGAATTCCCCCGAGCCGTTCTACTCGCTGATCGCCGCTCCCCTCGCCAACCTCGAGGATGTCAGTGAGGCGATGCAGTTCGAGGAGCCCAACTCGACGGTGACATGTGTGTCCAACGCCGGGGGGACAGTGAACTCGATGGTGGCCGGCAATCGGCAGGAGGCCGGTAGCTACTTCATGCTCGGGATCACGCCACTGGCTGACGACCAGCGCTACAACCTGCAGACGGCGTCACTGGAGACGACGAGCGGGACCTTCGTCGCGCCGAGCAACACATCGTTGGCGGCGGTGGCGTCACTGCTGAAGCCCGACAACACGACCGGGACCTGGCCGATTCCCTACAGCACATTCCAGACCTCGGCCGGGGCCTCGGCCTATCCCGGCACGATGATCGTGTACGCCGCGGTGCCGACGAGTGGTTTGTCGCCAACAGACGCCGCCGACTACGCCTCGCTGCTCGAGTTCGCCGTCTCGACCGGCCAGACGCCCGGGCTCGGGAGTGGGCCAGCTCCCACCGGGTTACCTTCCGCTTACCCAGGCTGACGGCTTGGGTGCGTTGGCCAGCTACACGTTGGCGGCGGCGGCCGACGTGGCGGCCCAGAACGGCCAGGTCCCCCCGGTGACACCGTCGGCGGCGGCGGCGGGCGGCTCGCGGGCAATCTCGTCGACGACCACAACGTCGGCGCCGGGTCCCACGACATCGTCGTCGGGGTCATCGACCACGCCGCCGCCGTCGTCGACCACCAAGACCCCATCGTCCACGTCGTCATCGGCGGCCGGGCACTCCTCCGGCTTCGGGTATTCGAAGGGCGCCAACCGGTCGGTGTCCACGTCCACCGGGCCCGCGGCGGCCGACAAGAAGAAGAAGTCGGGAACGGAGCCGCTGATCGCGCGGTGGCTCGGCCGGACGCTCGACGTCGCACTGTGGACGGGTGGGTTCAAAGGCGGTTTCTTCGTCGTCCTGATCTTGATCCTGGCGCTGCTGGGGGTGCTGTGCGTCCCGGCAACGTATCTGTGGGGTCGCCGACGCGGCCGATGGTGATCGACGTCGCCGTCCGCTCCGGACGAGGAGGCCGAGTCGACCGGTTCATCAGGGGAGCCCGAGCCGACGACCGAACCTCGAACGGGACCGCCGGTTCCCGGTCCGTTGGCGATCACGCTGGCCGTCGTCATGGTCCTCAGTGTGGCGGTCGCCTTCTTCGGCGTCTTCGCGTTCGGGCTCAGCGGGCTGCAGGAGCAGCGAAGCCAGCACCAGCTCTATGCCAAGTTCCGCGGGCTCATCGCGCCGGCGGCCGAAGTCGCGCCACCGATCGGCGGCACCATCGCCGCCGGCACTCCGGTGGCGTTGCTCAATGCGCCGCAGGCCGGGCTCCACAATGTGATGGTCGTCGAGGGCACGTCGTCAGGCGACCTGTTGGCCGGGCCGGGACATGTGGCGAACACCCCCCTGCCCGGCCAGCCCGGCCAGTCCGTCCTGGTCGGCAAGAGCTCGACGGCCGGTGCGCCGTTCAGCGGGATCACGCGGCTGGAGAAGGGCGACGTCATCACGGTCCGGACGGGCCAGGGTCGGTTCCACTTCGCCGTCCTGGGTCGGGTGCTGCCCGGACAGCGACTCCCGAAGATCACGTCGGCCCAGGGGTTGTTGACCCTCGTGACGTCAGCCGGACCGGGATCGCTCGGAAGCCTGGCGCCGGATCATCTGGTGTACGTCGATGCCAAGTTGCAGGGCCAGGTCGTCCCCGCGCCACGAGGACGGCCGACGACCATCCCGGCGGCGCAGGTCCAAGGCCACAACGACCCGGGCGCCTGGCCGTTCGTCGCCTTGTGGCTGCTCGCGCTGCTGGCCGGCTCCGCGGCCTGCTGGTGGCTGTGGGCGCGCTGGGGGATCTTCAGAACCTGGCTCGTCGGGGTACCCGTGCTCTTCGGGATCCTCTGGGCGCTCAGCAACGAGACGATGCGGCTGCTCCCCAACGTCTACTGATCCGTTCAGTCGGCGGCGTGGGCGGTTGATCCCGAGGGGTCCTGGCTGGTCAGGCCGTCGTCGGGTCGCGGCGCCTTGACCCGAGCATCGCCAAAGTTTGGGCAGCCCCTACTTGATAATTAGGTATGCCTAACCTTACAATCGGCCGATGGCGTCCTTGCACCTCGACAGGAAACACGCTGGGCCGGGCGGGAAGATCTCGGCCCGGGCTCTGGCCGCGATCCTCTCGCTCATCGTCGCCACCGGCTTGGCGGCGACGATCGACACCGTCTCGGCGACCGCGGCGGTGGTCGAGCACAGCCCGGCGCGCCAGTGCACGGCCGTCGCCGACGTGCTCAGCGACGGCCCGACACTGACAGCCGACCCCGTCGGCTACGCCGAGGCCCAGGTGCTTCCCCTGCGCCAGCTGAAGCTGTCCGATCCGACGCTGCGACGAGCTGTCCAGCAGCTCGACTCGGCCTACGCCGCGGTCAGCGCCGGCAACGGGTCCCACAAGACCAAGGCCGCGGTGAAGGCCGCCGAGGCCCGGGTCAACGCCATCTGCCCGACAGCCGCCCCATGACGAGGACCGCGACCACCATGACCACGATCACGACGACGATGACGGCGGCTCGGAGGACCGGACCAGCTCGACGCCGGGCCGGCCGGCGGCTAGGGCTGGCCGCGGCGGCGGCCGCGGGCTGTGTTGCCGGTCTGCTGGCCGCCACCGCCTCGACGTCGGGAGCCTCCGGCCAGTCCATCACCCTTTACAGCGGCCAGCACCAGCAGACGACCCAGTCGCTCATCACAGCCTTCGAGAAGAAGACCGGCATCACGGTCAACGTCCGCTACGACGACGAGGACACCTTCACCGACGAGATCATCGCCGAGAAGTCCCATCCGAAGGCCGATGTCTTCTACACCGAGAACTCGCCGCCGCTCGAGTACCTGCAGGAGAAGGGTCTCCTGGCCAAGGTGGACCCGTCCACGTTGGCCAAGACCGCGAGCCAGTACAACTCCGAGGCCGGGGACTGGGTCGGCGTGTCCGCCCGAGTGAGCGTGCTCATCTACAACCCGAGCCTGATCAAGAAGACAGCGCTGCCGACGACAGTGCTGCAGCTGGCCACATCGAAGTACTCGGGCAAGCTCGCCTTCGCCGCCGGCGAGACCGACTTTCAGCCGATCGTCACCTCGGTCGACCACACCTACGGCCAGGCGAAGACGGTCTCCTGGCTGCACGGCATCAAGGCCAACGCCGGCAGCCACGTCTATCCGGACAACGAGACGATCGCCGACGAGGTGAACCGGGGCGCGGTCGCCTTCGGGGTGGTCAACCAGTACTACTGGTACCGGATGAAGGCCGAGCTGGGCGCCGGCAACGTCCACTCGAAGATCACCTACTTCGCGCCCCACAACCCGGGCTACGTCCTCGACGTCTCGGGCGCGGCGATCCTGAAGTCGTCGACCCACCAGGCGGCGGCGCAGAAGTTCCTGGCCTTCCTCGTGTCCGAACCGGGTCAGGAGGTGATCGCTCACTCGATCAGCTTCGAGTACCCCCTCGACGACGGGGTGGCGGCGTCGTCCGAGGAGACGCCGTTCGACCAACTGCAACCGAACGGCATCACCATTGCCGAGCTCGGCGACGGCTCGACCGCCGTCGCACTGCTTCGCCAAACCGGGATGTTCCCGTGACGATCCTCGGCGTCAGCCGGCCCGACCGGACCGATCGGGCTTGCTCGTCGCCAGCGGGCTGGTGGCGGTGGTGCTGATCCTGCCGCTCGTGTTCCTGATCGTCGAGGCGCACGGTGCGGGGGCCGGCCGGGTGGCCGACCTCATCGACCGATCACTCACCGCCCAGCTGCTGTGGAACACGGTCCGGCTGGCGGTCGTCGTGACGACGCTGTGTGCCGTCATCGGCACCGGCGCGGCCTGGCTGGTCGAGCGCACCGACCTCCCGGGACGGGGGTTCTGGGCGGTGGCCGTCGTCATCCCGCTCGCCATCCCCGACTTCGTGGTGAGCTTCGGTTGGGCATCGCTCAGCACGGCGGTGTCGGGCTTCTGGGGCGCGGTCCTCGTGATGACGCTCTCGATCTACCCGCTCGTCTACCTGCCGGTGGCCTCCAGCCTCCGCAACGCCGACCCGGCCCAGGAGGAGGTGGCGCGAAGCCTCGGCGCTCGGCCGGCTCCGCACCTTCTGGCGGATCACCCTCGCCCAGGCCCGGGTGGCCATTCTCGGCGGTTGTCTGCTCGTCGTCCTGGTCCTCTTGGCCGAGTACGGCGCCTTCGAGATCCTCGGCTACCAGACGTTCACCACCGAGATCTTCACCGAGTTCTCGGTGGCGTTCAACGTCCCGACGGCGTGCGGGCTCTCGCTGGTGTTGGTCCTGCTGGGGTTGATGGTGCTGGTCGGCGAGTCGGCGGCCCGAGGCCGGGGGCGGATCAGTCGGGTCGACCGGATGGCCCAACGCCTCACCCGGCGGCACCACCTGGGCTGGTGGACGGGCCCCGCGCTGTTGGGACTCCTCGCCCTCGTCGCGTTGGCCCTCGGTGTCCCGGTCGGTTCCGCCGTGTACTGGTGGGTATCGGGTCCGAAGGGCGTGTTGGACGGTGTGTCCATCGCCGCCGCGACGTGGCACACCGCGCTCTATGGCCTCGCCGCCGCGGTGATCGCCACCCTCATGGCGCTGCCGGTCGGCGTGCTCGCGGTGCGTCACCAAGGACGCCTCAGCCGGTTCCTCGAGCGCAGCACCTATCTCGTCCTGGCCATGCCCGGACTGGTGATCGCCTTGGCCCTGGCCTACTTCAGCGAGCAGTACGCCGGTGGGCTCTGGTACCAGACGGCGCCGATGCTCGTCGTCACGTACGCGATCATGTTCTTCCCGCTGGCCCTCGTCGGCGTCCGGGCGTCGATCGCCCAGGCGCCGGTCGGTCTCGAGGACGTCGCCCGCTCGCTCGGGAAGGGTCGGCTGACGGTGCTGTGGCGGGTCACCCGGCCGCTGGTCGGTCCCGGCCTGGCGGCGGCGTTCTGCCTGGTGTTCCTCTCGGCGGTCACCCAGCTCACAGCCACCCTCCTCCTGGTCCCGACCGGGGTGCAGACGCTCGCCACCCAGTTCTGGGCCTACCAGCAGAACCTGGCGTACGGGCAGGCGGCGCCGTTCGCGTTGCTCATGATCGCCATCGCCGCCGTCCCCAGTTACGTCCTCGGACGGTTCTTCGACCGGCTGCCCGCCCGGGCGTCGCTGTCGTGAGCTGACCGACCGGTCGACGCGCCGTGTGGTCACGAGGCGCTGTCCTCGGGCCCGAAGACGTCGATGCCGGGCCGTCGAGCCCATGGGCCCGATCCTGCGTCATCCGCCGGGATGCCGTCGACGGACCATCGGGAAGACGAACCAGAGCCCGATGAAGACCGCCACGGTGGCGGCTGCGACGACCGGCACCACCGGACCGTGCTCGACGACACCGACGACGAGAAGGACCGCCGCCGAGATGGCGAGCCCGACGGCGCCCAGACCGAGGAGGGCCATCACGTTGGCCGCCCGGAGGAGCTGGCCCTTCTGGTGCCGACGAAAGACCAACCGGTGGTACGCGACGGGGGCGGTGAGCAGGGCCGTCGCCAGCGCGGCGAGTAGGATCGTGGTGAGGTAGAGATACCGTTGCGCTCCATCCAGTCGTTCGAAGCGGGCGCTGAACGGGAGGGCGAGGAGGAAGCCGAAGAGCACCTGGACACCCAGACCGGCGACGCGAAGTTCCTGGAGGAGCTCGGCCACGTTGCGGTCGTCCCGCTCGGCTTCGGACTCCTGCCGACCGGGATCGTCGACGGCGCGGCTGCCCTCCTCTCGAGGCGTCGGCACCGGGGTCACCTCCTACGTCGTCCTGTTTCGCCCTGTCCCGTCCTGTCTCCTCGTTGCTTCAAGACGTACCCGGTTGCGGTGGTCGCCACGCCGGCCCGTGCGGGGCCGATCACCCGCAGCATGGCCCCGCAGCACGGCGAGCGGGACTGACAGCTCAGGGCCACTCCGAGGCGACCAAGCATTCGACCATTGCCGCGTGGACGAACGCCTGGGGCGCGTTGCCTCGCATCTGGTGCTGTCGGACGTCGAACTCCTCCGAGTAGAGCTCGGCGGGACCGCAGGCGGCGCGACTGCGCTCGAACCGCCGGGCCCCGCTCACCGCATCGCCGGCCCGGAGGCAGGCCAGCGCCATCCAGAAGTTGCAGATCAAGAAGGCGCCTTCGTCCTCGAACAGCGGTCCGCGGCCGTGGGCGTAGCGGTAGAGGTACCCGTCCTCATCCAGCGCCTCGGCGATGGCCAGCCGGGTGGCCCGGGTGCGGGGATCGTCGGGTGGGAGGGCACCGCGCAGCTCGGGCAGGAGCAACGAGCCGTCCACCCGCTCGTCGTCGGGGGCGCGTTGCCATCGCCCCGAGGGGTGCAGGCAGGACCGGTCAGTGTCGGCGAGGATCCGGTCGGCCAGGGGCAACGTGCGACGCACCAGCGTGGCCGGGGCGCCGGCCGCGCTGATCGCTCGCAGGCCGGCCACGCACATGAGCCGGCTCTGGGTCCACCGGTTGGGCGACGTCTCCCAGATCCCGGCGTCGGGCTCGGTCCACCGCTGTTCGACGGCCGCCACCGCCGTCTCGGCGGCTTGCCATCCCTCGACATCGAGCCGGTCGGCTAGCGCCGCGTCGGCCAGGAGCGACAGGGACTGGCCGAAGACGTCGAGCTGGAACTGGTCCCCGGCCCGGTTGCCGACGACGTCGAAGCCGCCGGGGTACCCGGGGATGTCGAGCCGGGCCTCGCCCGGGACCCGGCCGCCGCCGAGCGTGTAGGCCGGTCGGGTCGTCGGCCCGTCCGCCAGCAGGCGGTCGACGGTCCACCGGACGGCGCCGTCGAGAATGGCTTCGGCGCCGTCGACGATGGCGCCGACCCGACCGACGCAGCACGTGTCGCGGACCCAGGCGTAGCGGTAGTCGTAGTTCCGACCGGCCTCCGCTCGCTCCGGGAGGGCCATGGTGGCCGCGGCGGCCGTGCCCCCCGACGCCGACGTCAGTCCGGTCAGGACGGCAATCGAGTGACGGGCATCCCGGGGCGCGACCGTGTCGGCGCAGGCAGGCACGACCGACCGCCAGAACGCCTCGGTCCTCCGCCAGCATTCGTCCGGACGAGGCGGGTCGCCGTCGGGTCGGGAACCGACGGCGAGCTCGAGCACGAGGTCCCAGGTCGCTCCTTCCTCGAGGTCGAGCTCGGCCACGAGGTTTCCCCGTTCGGCCACCCGCCGTCCCATCGTCGCCGCGCTCGCCCCCGACCAGCGGACGGCGATCCCCTCGCCGTGCGTGACCCAGGCCTGCTCGTTGCGTTGCCACCGGAGGAGCGATCGGCGCCCGTAGTCGGCCGCCGGTCCGAGGACGGCTCGGACCCGGTGGTGGCCGTCCACCGCCGTCACTTGTCGCAGGATCACCGCCCGGTCGGGGCTCCCGGGGCAGACGAAGGCTTCGCGGCACTCGACAATCCCATGGTCGGTGACCCAGCGGCTGCGCCAGATGAGGGTGCCGTCCTCGTAGCTCCCGCCCGGCACCCAGCGATCGACCGGTGCGACGTGGTACCGGCCGCCAGATCCCAACAACCCGGCGATGACGGCCGGGTCTCCCCACCCCGGAAAGCACAGCCACGCCAGGCCGCCGTCGGGCCCGATGAGCGCCCCCCGCTCGCCGTCGGCGATGAACGCGTAGTCCCGCAGGGGGAACGGCGAGGCGACCGGTGTCACCGCCGCTGCCTACCCACTCGACGAGCGGGCTATGTCCCGAGCGGGGATGGCGCCGTCATTTTCGGCCCTCTCCTCGGGAGTGGGCCTGACCCGAGAGCGCATGTACGAGTCGCCCGCGGGGTACGGCATCAGTCGACGCAGTAACGAGGAGGTCACGATGGGGCTCGCCGACAAGGCAAAGAACAAGGCCGAGGAAGCAAAGGGCAAGGCCAAGGAAGCAGTGGGGAAGGCCACCAACGATCGCTCGGTGCAGCGACGGGGCAAGGCCGATCAGGGATCGGCGAACCTGAAGCAGGCTGGTGAGAAGGTGAAGGACGTCGTCAAGGACGCCTGAGCCGGTGCCACCCGGGACCCCGAGCTTCTCAGCCCGGCGGTTCCGGGTTCTTCAGCCCGGCGAGCCCGAGCCCTTCAGCCCGGCGATCCCGAGTGAACCATCGGTTTGGTTGACGGAGGCCGGGCTCGTCGACTCGGTTCCGGCGTCCGGCTCGCCGTCGACGGCCAGCGAGTGCCCGACGTCGCCGGGGGCGGGCGGGAGGTCGTCGAGGAAGTCGGCGGTCGGGACGAAGAACAGGCTGCCGGTGACGGCAGTCGAGAAGTCGAGGATCCGGTCGTAGTTCCCTGGCGGGTCGCCGATGAACATGTTCTCGAGCATCTGCTCGGTCACGGTCGGCGTCGCCGCGTAGCCGATGAAGTACGTACCGAACTCGCGCTGACCGATCGTTCCGAACGCCATGTTGTCGCGGAGGATCTGGCGTTGCTCGCCGTCGGGGTCGACGACGGTGTTCAACGCGACGTGGGAGTTGCTCGGCTTCTCGTCGTCGGACAGCTCGACGTTCGACAGCTTCTTTCGCCCGACGACCAGCTCCTGGGCCTCGACGCTGAGCGCGTTCCACGCCGTCAGGTCGTGGAGATACTTCTGGACGATGACGTAGCTCGATCCGCAGAAGTCCGGGTCCTCGGCACCGACCGTGACCGCGGCCGTGGCCGCTGCGCCGGTCGGGTTTTCCGTCCCGTCGACGAAGCCGAGCAGGTCACGGTCGTCGAAGTACTTGAACCCGTGCACCTCGTCGACGACGGTGGCCGAGCCGGCGAGCCGGTCCATGATCTGTGATGCCAGCTCGAAGCAGAGGTCGGACTGGGCGGCGCGGAGGTGGAACAACAGGTCCCCGGGCGTCGAGACCGCGTGATGGCGGTCGCCGTCGAGCGCGCTGAACGGGTGGAGCTCCGCCGGCCGCGGTCCGGTGAACAGCCGGTCCCAGGCGTCAGAGCCGACGCCGGTCACCAGGGCGAGCCCGGCGGTCGGCACCCGGAACCCGACGGTGCGCTCGAGACCGGCGAGATCCGCGAGCAGGTCGCGTACGACCTCTTCCGCCCCAGGGCCGATCGTCACGACGAGGAAGAGCGCGGCCGCGGTGAGCGGGGTGAGCACCGCTTGCGGTTCTTGGAGGCGGACCGGCGAACCGGGCGGCGTCGGCATGGTCACCCGGGTAGCGTACCGATCCCAGTCGGGCCCAGGTGACCCGGGCCGGCTGGCCGTCAACCGGCGGCGGCGCCCACGGCGGGGTTGAAGATGACCTCCCAGAGATGGCCGTCGGGGTCCTGGAAGTACCCGGAGTAGATGCCCCACGGCCGGTCGTGAGGCTGGCCGAGGACGGTGGCGCCGGCGGCCTGGGCCTGGGCGAGGACGGCGTCGACGTCGTCCCGACGGGCGACGATGTGCCCGATGCTGAACTCGCCGCTCTTCGGCGGCTCGGGCGACAGGCCGGCATCCTTGGCCAGCTCGGGGCGCGGGTAGACCGCGAAGAGGAGCCCACCGCCGAGCTCGAACATGGCGGCCGCGCCGGCGGCGTTGGTGTCGTCGCCGGCGAAGTCGGTGCCGATGATGCCCGGTGAGTCGAAGCCGAGCCCGTCGCGGTAGAAGGCGAGCGCCCGTTCGAGATCATCGACGGCCAGCGTGATCACGTGGATGCGAGGTTCCATGCCGTTGTCCTACCCTCCCTTGGGCGCCGCCTTCGGTACGCCGATGCCCCCAGCCTGTCGAGCGACGGGACGGCGACCGTCGGTGGAGGCGCTATCGGAGCGCCTCCCAGGCCGCGAAGCCGGCCAGGCCGACGAGGACGACCGCGGTCACCAGACGGACGGTCCGGATGTTGACGAACCGCAGGAGGCTCTGGCCACCGACGACGGCCAGGCCGGCGACGGCCCACAGCGCGGCGACCGCGCCGAGGGCGACCGAGAACGGCGAGTGGTAGCGGGCAGCCAGGTTGGCCGTCAGGATCTGGGTGAGGTCGCCCCATTCGGCCAGGAAGATGACGGCGAAAGCGGTCGTCGTCACGCGCCGGTTCGACGCGACCTCGCGCTCGACGATCGCTTCGTCGTGGTCCTGCATCGCTTCCCGGAGCGCCAGGGCGGCACCGACGAGGAACATCACCGCGACGATGCCGTCGACGACGCGGTGGGGGAGGAGGTGGAAGAGGGCGACGCCGATCGTCACCGCGATGGCGACGTGGACGACGAACGCCGCCGCGGCGCCGAGCCAGACGGAGAACGGCCGGCCGCGGGTCGCCATGACGAGCGACGCGAACATCGTCTTGTCCGGCAGCTCGCCGATGAAGATGACCGGGAAGACGGCGGCGGCGATGGCGATGTCCACGCTGAGCTCTCCTCGCCGGGCCGAAGGGTGTGCCCTCGCCCCGGCCACGACGACTGGCTGGAACGAAGGTCTCGCCCACCTGCGAACAGGTCCGGTGACCGGGCCCACTGAGTCAGTCTCAGCGAGCCAGCATGTCGACCACCGATTGGGGGCTACTCCCCTTCTGGACACAGCGTACCGCAGGTTGGGGTACCGACCGCCGGCCGCGCGTTGATGTGATGAAGGAGCGCAGCGCCGCTCCCGCGTGAGGGGCCTCAGTGAACGTACCGGCCCACACGCCGAGCACGAGGAACGATCCCGTGACATCGAGCCGCGTTGCTGGGTCCACTACCCGATCGAAGCCGAAGGAGATCCAGCGGGAGTCCTCCCCCCGCCGCCCGGGACCAGGTGTGTCAAGCACACTTGGGGTTACCAAACCAACCCGAAGACGACGGAAGGAGACTCCCGTGGAACAACACCAACAACAGTACGTCGGTATCGACCTGCACCGGCGCCGTAGCGTGCTCGTGCGGCGCAATGATGCCGGCGAGACGCTGGAGACGATCCGCATCGACAACGACGCCGTGGCCCTCTCGGCCGAGCTGGCCAAGGCCGGCGAGCATCCCGAGGTGATCCTCGAAGCCACCTACGGCTGGTACTGGGCCGCCGACGTGCTCGAAGAATGCGGGGCGAGCGTGCACCTGGCCCACCCGCTCGGCAACAACTGGGGCCACCGGCGGGTGAAGAACGACGAGCGAGACGCCACCGATCTCGTCGACCTGCTGCGGATGGGACGCCTGGCCGAGGCCTGGGTGGCCCCGCCGGCGGTCCGAGAGCTCCGTGAGCTCGTCCGCTACCGAGCCAAGCTCGTCCAGCTGCGCTCGGGCCTCAAGGCCCAGGTCCATGCGGTGCTGGCCAAGGAGGGGGTGACCGTGCCCATGAGCGACCTGTTCGGCGTGGCTGGACGGGCGCTGCTCGACCGGGTGCACCTGGCCGACGCCTATCGCATCCGGGTGGCCAGCCTCCGAGACCTGATCGAGCTGATCGACCGGGAAATCGCCACGCTGGAGAAGGCGGTCGCCCCGTTGTTCTGTGGCGACCTCGGCTACCACGCCGTCCAGGCCATCCCGGGCGTCGGGCCGGTGCTGGCCTCGGTCTTCGTGGCCGAGATCGGCGACATCTCGAGGTTCAAGAGCGCCCGGCACCTGTGCAGCTGGGCCGGGCTCACCCCCACCCACCACGAGTCCGACGAGAAGGTCCGCCGGGGCCACATCACCAAGCAGGGCAGCCGCCTCGTGCGCTGGGCCGCTGTCGAGGCCGTGGCCCGACAGCGCACCGCCAACCCCATCCGGGACCACCACCGCCGGGTGGGCGAACGCCGGGGGAACGGGATCGGCCGGGTGGCGGCGGCCCGCAAACTTCTCATCCTCGTCTACTACGGCCTGCGCGACGGCGAGATCCGTTGCCTGGCCGAGGCGGGGTGAGACCCGGGACGGACGCAACCCGGTGCGAGCTCGTTGTGAGTCATGGCCCCCGCTCTGCGGCGTGGCCGACGCGTTGATTGAGCCCACCGGGTTGCGGCCGAACCACTCCATGTCGACACGCTCGACGAAGAGATGACCGGCACCCGGGTTCCCGGGCTGCCCTGCCAGTACTGCCTGGCCCTGGAGACGGACCGCACGCACGAAGCCCTGACGGGCTTCGGCATCCACGATGTGACCGGCCACCTGACCGGGCCGTCAAGGCTGCCCCTTCGGGCGCCCTGCGGCCGGCCTTGACCGCCCTCCCGGTTCTCGGTTCCCCCGAGGCCCCACCTTGGCGCGCCCGTCGATCGTGAGCTCACCGGTATCTGGCACCAAAAACTGCCGACGGAGCCTTCGGCACCCCGTTGACAAACTGCGCTCCTTCAGAGATGACTCATCGGAAACCTCCGCGTAGCTCCATTCGTTGCCTCACGTAAAACCTCCGCCTGGTGACGTCGGGGTCTACGCCTGATCCATGGAGCTTTCGATGGGCGAGCGCAAGGCAGTCACGAACAAGATGGCGGCGGCCTATCGCCGAGGGACCAAGGCCGAGAAGTCGACGGTGCTCGACCAGCTGGTCGAGCTCACCGGGTGGCACCGGGACCACGCCCGGTCAGAGCTGCGGGGGGCCGGCGAGATTCGGGTGGTCCGGGTCCGTCGGCCCCGGACCCCCGTCTACTCGGCCCGGGTGGTCTCGGCCTTGGAGCTGTGCTGGCGGGCCGGTCGCCAGCCAGCCGGCAAGCGCCTGGCCCCGATGCTCTCGTTGCTCGTCCCGCTCTTGCACCGAGACGGCGAGCTCGACCTCACCGAGCACGAGGCCCGGCTGCTCTGTGCCATGAGCCCGGCCACCATCGACCGGCGCCTTCGGGGGGCCAAGGTCCTGGCCGGGGTGCGGGGCCGCTCCCACACCCGGCCCGGGAGCATCCTCAAGTCCCAGATCCCCATCCGGACCTGGTCGGAATGGGACGAGGGCGTCCCGGGTTTCTGCGAGATCGACCTGGTCGGTCACGAGGGCGGGAGCTCGTTCGGGGAGTTCTGCTTCACCCTCACCATGACCGACGTGGCCACCGGCTGGACGGTGAACCGCTCGGTCAAGAACAAGGCGGCCAGCTGGGTGACCCGGGCCATCGACCGCGCCGCCAGGTGCTTCCCGTTCCGGGTCCTCGGCCTCGACTCGGACAACGGCTCCGAGTTCATCAACGCCCACCTCTTCGAGTACTGCCGCGAACGAAAGATCACCTTCACCCGGTCCCGGCCGGGCAACAAGAACGACGGGGCTCACGTCGAGCAGAAGAACTGGACCCACGTCCGAGAGCTGGTCGGCTATCTCCGCTTCGACACGGCGGCCGAGCTCAGCCTGCTCAACCGGATCTGGGAGCTCGACCGGGGCTTCACCAACCTGGTGCTGACCCAGCAGAAGCTGGTCGCCCGGACCCGGGTCGGGGCCAAGGTCATCAAGCGCCATGACGCCGCCGCCACCCCCTTCCAACGAGCCGTCGATGCCGGGGTCCTCACCCCGGCCCAGCGCGGGGCCCTCACCCGGGCCCGGAACGCTTTGCACCCCGGTCAACTCCAGCGGGAGATCGACCGCCTCTGCCAACAGCTCGAACGCCTCTCCCTCGAGAAGAGGCCGGCCCGCCAACGGTCCGTCAACCGGTCCTTCACCGCTTCCCCCCATCCGGAGCTTTTAGGTGAGGCAACGAATCAGGGCTCCCGGAGGATTTGACGTGAGGCAACAGGGCCGGTCGCCATAGCCTGGCGAGATGTGCCGCAACATCACCACTCTCCGAGGCCTGGAGCCGGCCGCGACGGCCGACGAGATCGAGGCCGCGGCCCGGCAGTACGTGCGCAAGGTGAGCGGCGTCCAGTCGACGTCGGTGGCGACCGGCCCGGCGTTCGAGGCCGCGGTCCGTCAGGTCGCCGACGCGACGACCGCGCTACTGGCCGAGCTGCCGCCGCGCCGCCAACCGCCACCGACGCTGCCCCCGCTCCGGCGGCGGGCGGCCGCGCCGTCCTGACCGCGGCATGAGCCCCGATCGGACGACGTCGACCGTCGACGTCGACGGTCGACGGCTGCAGCTGTCGAACCTCGACAAGGTGCTCTACCCGGAGGCGGGGTTCACCAAGGCCGACGTGATCGCCTACTACTCGCGGATCGCGCCGGTCCTGCTGCCGCACCTGCACGACCGGCCGCTGACGATGCGCCGCTGTCCCGACGGCGTCGACGGCGAGTCGTTCTACGAGAAGAACGCCCCGCGCGGCACGCCGGACTGGGTCCGGACCGTGGCGGTGCCGCGGAGCGAAAAGAGCGACGGGTCGATCGACTACGTCGTCCTCGACGAGCCGGCGGCGCTCGTGTGGGCGGCCAACCTGGCCGCGCTGGAGCTCCACGTGCCGATGTGGCGGTGGCGGCGGAAGGGCGAGTACGGCCCCGTCGACCTGATGGTCTTCGACCTCGACCCCGGCGCGCCGTCCGACCTGGTCGACTGCTGCCGGGTCGGGCAGTGGCTGCGGGACGCGCTGGCCGACGACGGCTTGGATGCCAACCCGAAGACCAGCGGGGCCAAGGGCCTGCAGCTCTACGTCCCGCTCCGCCCGGCCCGCCGGTGGCCCGACGTCCGGGACGACGCCCACGACCTGGCCCGGCGGATCGAAGCCGACCACCCGCGGCACGTCGTCTCGAACATGCGGCGCGACCTCCGCAACGGCAAGGTGCTCATCGACTGGAGCCAGAACCACGGCGCGAAGACGACCGTCGCGCCGTACTCGCTGCGGGCCCGCCCGCACCCGACGGTGTCGACGCCGGTGACGTGGGACGAGGTCGCGGCCTGCGTCGAGTCCGGCCGTCCGGACGAGCTGGTCTTCGAAGCGATCGACGTCGTCGAGCGGGTCGACGAGCTCGGCGACCTCTTCGAGCCGCTCCTCTGAGGCTGAGGGCGACGCGACCGGCACGCCCGAGCCTCGAAAGCGTGGATCAATCCTGGGATCAGCCTGAGAACGACCTGTAGAGTCTCGCCGACCGAGCCGTACCGGTCGAGGGCGTCCGGATCGACCGGGTGCCGATGCAGCGGCCTGCGCCGCGGGGGGTGCCCCGAGATGACCGCAACGACGACCCGTTCGGCCCGACACCGGGTGCCGTTGTCCGTCTCGGCGGTGGCGATCGTCGCCCTGGCCGGGATGGCCGGGGCCGTCCCCGCTGGGGTGGCGTCGGCGGCCAGCGGCAACGGCGTCTCGTCGCTGCCGCCGAGCAAGATCGTCGAAACCGGGCTGCAGACGACGAAGGCGGCCCGGTCGTTCACCGCGGTCGGGCACGTGTCGCTGGCCGGCACCACCATCGGCCTCCACGTGACGGATGCCGGCAACGGCAACGGCAACGGCAACGGCTCGGGGACGATCGTCGCGGACGGCCTCACGGCCCGGTTCGTCAAGGTCGGCAAAACCATCTACGTCCGCGCCAACAACTCGTTCTGGCGCCATGCGGTCGGGGCGAAGGCGGCGAAGAAGTACGACGGGAAGTGGATCGACGCCTCGCTGACAAAAAGCAGTCTCGCGTCGGCCGCTGAGTTCCTCGACGCCCGGCAGTTCTTCCACGCCACGTCGTTGACACCGACATCGAGCCTCGTCCTCAAGACGACCGGCAAGGCGACGGTCAGCGGCCACCCGGTCGTCGTCGTCTCGGGAAAGGCGCCGACCACCGGGTCCGGCGGTCCGTCGGGCGCGATTCGGTACATGGTGGCCACTACCGGAAAGCCGTATCTCCTCGGGGTGGCCGGGCACCTGCAGGCCGCCGGCCTGTCGGTCTCGCTGTCCGTCACGTTCTCGAACGTCGACCAGGCGATCACGGTCCGCGCCCCGTCCGGGGCCATCGCCGTCACCCTCCCGACGACGGCCACGACGTCGACGACCGGGGCCGGCTGAGGCGTCGGCGGACCCTCCAACGGGCGGATCGCCCGCTGGAGGCGCCAGCCGGGGCAGAATCATTGACGTGCACATCCCGGCCAAGGTCGACTACGGACTCCGCGCCCTCCTGTCGCTCGCCGTCGCCGGCGCGCCACAGACGGCTGAAGTCCTCGCCTCCGACCAGGGTCTGCCGCCCCGGTTCCTCGGGGCGATCCTGGCCGAGCTGCGCCGGGCCGGTCTGGTGGCCAGCCAGCGGGGCGCCGAGGGCGGGTACCGCCTGGCCCGGGCACCCGAGCAGATAACGCTGGCCGAGATCATCCGCGCCCTCGACGGTCCGCTGGCCGAGGTGCGCGGCTTCCGCCCGGAGGCGACGTTCTACGAGGGGTCGGCCGAGCACCTCCAGCAGGTCTGGGTGGCCGTGCGAGCCAGCCTCCGCCAGGTGCTCGAGAACGTGACCCTCGCCCAGGCGGCGTCGGGGAAGCTGCCGAAGTCCGTCCTCAAGCTGACGGCCGACCCGGACGCCTGGGAGCCCCACTGAGCTGAGTCGGCGGAGGCCGGCGGCGCTCAGACGGCGAACGGCTCGACGGCGTCGGGGTCGATCCCGTACCGGCTGATCGCCTTTGCCACCGCGGCGCGGTCGACCGTCCCGTCGGCGGCCAGCGCGGCGAGGACGGCGACGACGACGTGGGCCGCGTCGACTTCGAAGTAACGGCGCAGGGCGTCGCGGGCGTCGGAGCGGCCGAACCCATCGGTGCCGAGCGACGTGAACGGCCGGGGTACCCAGCGGGCGATCTGGTCGGGGACGGCTCGCATGAAGTCGGTCACCGCCACCACCGGCCCGCGATCGCGGCCGAGGACGTCGGTGACGTACGGCCGGCGCGGCGGGTCGTCAGGGTGCAGGCGGTTCCACCGCTCGACCGCGATGGCGTCCTGGCGGACCGACGTCCACGACGTCGCCGACCACGCATCGGCCGACACCCCCCACTCGTCGGCCAGCCGCCGGCGCGCTTCCATCGCCACCTGCCACATCGACCCGGAGAAGCACAGGCTGGCCGTCGCCCGGCCACCGTCGACGACCGCCGGCTCGGCGAACCGGTAGAGGCCGCGGACGATCCCGGCCCGGATGACGTCACCGGCCGGCCCCTCCGGCAACGCCGGCATCGGGTACGTCTCGTTGTAGAGCGTCAGGTACCAGAACCGGTCCTCGGGATCCGACCCGAGCATCCGGTTGACCGCGTCCTCGACGATCACCGCGATCTCGTAGGAAAACGCCGGGTCGTAGATCGCCGCGGCGGGGTTCGTCGACGCCAGCAGCGGCGAATGGCCGTCGTCGTGCTGCAGGCCCTCGCCGATGAGCGTCGTCCGCCCGGCCGTGCAGCCGGCCAGGATGCCGCGGCCGCGCATGTCGCCGAGGGCCCACGCCAGGTCGCCAACTCGCTGGAAGCCGAACATCGAATAGAAGAGGAAGACCGGCAGCATCGGGTGGCCCCAGGTGGCGTACGACGTCGCCAGGGCGGTGAACGACGCGATCGCGCCGGCCTCGGTGATCCCCTCCTGGAGGAGCTGGCCGGACGTGCTCTCCGCGTACTTGAGCGGGAGGTCGGCGTCGACCGGCACGTACCGCTGGCCGTCCGGCGCGTAGATCTTCGCCTCGGCGATGATCGGCTCGAGACCGAACGTGCGGGCCTCGTCGGAGACGATCGGGGCGACGAGCGGGCCGAACGCCGGATCGCGGACGAGGTTCCGCAGCAGCCGGGCGAACGCCATCGTCGTCGACGCGGCCTGCTTGCCCGAGCCGGCCGCCAGATCGGCGAAGACCTTCGGGTCCGGGAGCGTGACCCGAGCCGGCCGGACGACCCGCCGGGGCACCGCGCCGGCCAGCATCTTGCGCCGGGCCATCAGGTACTCGTGCACCTCCGAGCCCTCCGGCGGTCGGTAGTACGGCGGCTCGTCGGCCTCGAGGGCGGCGTCGGGGATCTCGTCGGCCAGGTACAGCCGGTCCCGCAACGTCCGCAGCTGGTCCTTCGTCATTTTCTTGATCTGGTGGGTGGCGTTGCGGGCCTCGATCTGGGGGCCGAGCGTCCAGCCCTTGATCGTCTTGGCCAAGATGACCGTCGGCGCGCCCCGCTGCTCGGTGGCCAGCTTGTAGGCCGCGTAGAGCTTCCGGTAGTCGTGCCCACCCCGGGGCAGGCTCCGCAGCTCGTCGTCACTCAGGTGCTCGACCATCTTGCGCAGCCGCGGGTCGGGGCCGAAGAAGTGCTCGCGGATGTACGCCCCGGCCTCGGTGGCGTACTTCTGGAACTCGCCGTCGACGGTCGTGTTCATCTTGTCGAGCAGGACGCCGTCGACGTCGCGGGCGAGCAGCTCGTCCCAGCGCGAGCCCCAGATGACCTTGATCACGTTCCACCCGGCCCCGCGGTAGAGGGCTTCGAGCTCCTGGATGATCTTGCCGTTGCCGCGCACCGGGCCGTCGAGCCGCTGCAGGTTGCAGTTGACGACGAAGATGAGGTTGTCGAGGTGCTCCCGGCCGGCCACGCCGAGCGCGCCGACCGACTCCGGCTCGTCCATCTCGCCGTCGCCGACGAAGCACCAGACCCGGCTGGCGCTGGTGTCGACGAGCCGGCGGTGCTGCAGGTAACGGTTGATGTGCGCCTGGTAGATCGCGCTGATCGGGCCGAGGCCCATCGACACCGTCGGGAACTCCCAGAACTTCGGCATCGACCGCGGGTGCGGGTAGCTCGGGAGCCCGTCGCCACCGACCTCGTGGCGGAAGTTGTCCAGCTCGGTCTCGGTCAACCGCCCCTCGACGTACGCCCGGGCGTAGATGCCCGGGGACGCGTGGCCCTGGAAGTAGATCTGGTCGCCCGCGCCGCCGTCGTCCTTACCCCGGAAGAAGTGGTTGAAGCCGACCTCGTAGAGCGACGCCGAGCTGGCGTACGTCGACAGGTGGCCGCCGATGCCGTCCGTCCGCATGTTCGCCCGGACCACCATGACCGCGGCGTTCCAGCGGATGAACGCCCGGATCCGCCGCTCGACGTGCTCGTCGCCGGGGAACCATGGCTCCTCGTCGGCCGGGATCGTGTTGACGTACGGCGTCGATACCGTCGCCGGGAACTCGACCTGCAGCGCCCGGGCCCGCTCCAGCAGCTTCATCAGCAGGTACCGGGCGCGCGTCCGCCCACGGGTGTCGACGACCGCGTCGAACGAGTCGACCCACTCCGCCGTCTCGCCGGGATCGATGTCCGGGACCTGGTGGGATACCCCGTCGAACAGCACTGCTCCACGGTACCCGGCCCCAGCCGGTCAAGCGGCCGTTTCCCCCGGTGCTTCCCCCTTTCCGGCCGACCCGGGTAGTACACATGGCCCATGCCGCCGACGCCCCTTTCCCCGACGTCCCTTTCGCCAACACCTCTTTCGCCGACGGTCGTGTACACCGACGGGTCGTGTCTCGGGAACCCCGGGCCGGGCGGCTGGGCGTGGGCCGTGCCCGACGGGCCGTTCGCCAGTGGCGCCGCCGCGCAGACGACGAACCAGCGGATGGAGGTCACGGCCGTCCTCGAGGCCCTGCGAGCCCTCCGGGCCGACGCCGGCGACGCCGGCATCGAGGTCTTCAGCGACTCGACGTACGTCGTCAACTGCTTCCGCGACCGGTGGTGGGCCGGCTGGCACCGGCGGAACTGGCGGAACAGCCAAGGGAAGCCGGTCGCCAACCGGGATCTGTGGGAGCCGCTGATCGAGCTCGCCGTCGACCCGGTCGTGCCGGTGCGGTTCCAGTGGGTCCGCGGTCACGCCGGCGACCGGTGGAACGAGGTCGTCGACCAGCTCGCCACCGCGGCCGCGGCCGCCGGGGCCGGCCGGTCCGGTCCCTGACCCGCCCGCTGTTGGCCCTCCCCGGAACCACCTCCTACCATCGGGCGCATGGAGCTCAACGACACGTCAGCGATCGTCACCGGCGGGGCCTCCGGCCTCGGGGCGGCGACGGCCCGCGCCCTCGCCGCCGAGGGCGTCCGGGTCACGATCTTCGACCGTAACGAAGCCGGAGCGCAGGCGGTGGCCGACGAGATCGGTGGCGACGCCGTCGCCGGCGACGTCACCGATCCGGGCCACTGCCAGAAGGCCGTCGACCACGCCGCGGTCGGCGGGAAGCTCCGTACCGCCGTCAACTGCGCCGGTAGCGGCTGGATCGGCCGGGTCATCAACCGGGACGGCTCGCCGCACGACCTCGGCGCGTTCGAGAACATCCAGAAGTTGAACGTCATCGGCACGTTCAACGTGATGACCAAGGCCGCGTCGGCCATCGCCGAGACCGAGCCGAACGACGACGGCGAGCGCGGCGTGATCGTCAACACCGCGTCCGTCGCCGCCTTCGACGGGCAGGTCGGCCAGCTCGCCTACTCCGCCTCGAAGGGCGCGATCGTCGGCATGACGCTGCCGGCCGCCCGGGACCTGTCCGTCGTCGGCATCCGCGTCGTCGCCATCGCCCCCGGCCTGTTCGACACGCCGCTCCTCGCCATGTTGCCCGAGGAGCAGCGCGACGCCCTCGGCCGTTCCGTCCTCTTTCCGAAGCGGCTCGGGAACCCTGTCCAGTACGGCCGGCTCGTCGTCGAGATCGCCAAGAACCCGTACCTCAACGCCGAGGTCATCCGGCTCGACGGCGGCATCCGGATGCCGCCGAAGTAGGCCGGTCGGCGCATGATCCGGCGACCTCGCCGGTGACGCCCCTCCGGTAGGCTGCCATCGGCCGGTCGGCGCCCGCCAGGGATCGCCGGCTCGGCGGTTGGCCGGCACGGGGAGGACGGATCGACGACGCAAGACGACGAAGGAGGCACGGTGACGACGGCTGAGGACTTCCAGTACGACGTCGTCGTCATCGGCGGCGGCCCCGGCGGCTACGCCACCGCCCTCTACGGCGCGGCGGCCGGCCTCAACATCGCCGTCGTCGAGCGCGACAAGGTCGGCGGGACCTGCCTGCACCGCGGCTGCATCCCGGCCAAGGAGTTCCTCGAGACCGCGACCGTGTACCGGACCGTGACGGGCGCCGGCGAGTTCGGCATCCGCACGGCCGAGCCGGTCGTCGACTTCTCGATCAGCCAGGCCCGCAAGAACACCGTCGTCAACCAGCTCTTTCGGGGTCTCTCCGGGCTGTTGAAGAGCCGCAACGTCACCATCCTGTCGGGCACCGGCACCCTCCTCCCCGGTCGCCGCGTCCGGGTCGTCGACGGTGACGACGCCGGGACCGAGGTGACTGCGCGCCACGTCGTCCTCGCGGCCGGCTCCGTGCCGCGGACGCTGCCCGGCCTGGAGGTCGACGGCCGGTTCGTCATGACGTCCGACGAGTTCCTCGACCTCGAGCAGCTCCCGCCGAGCGTCGCGGTCGTCGGTGGTGGCGTGATCGGCTGCGAGTTCGCGTCGCTGCTCTCCGACCTCGGGACGAAGGTCACCATCCTCGAAGCGCTTGACGGCCTGCTCGTCGGCTGCGACCAGGACATTGTGCCGGTCGTGGCCCGGTCGTTCCGCAAGCGTGGCATCGACGTCATGACCGGCGTGCACGTCACCGGGCACCTGCCCCGCCCGGACGGGACCGGGACGACCATCGACCTCGCCGACGGGACCGTCGTCGACGCCGCGGTCGTCGTCGTCGCCGTCGGCCGCCGACCCCGGACCGAGGGGTTGCTGGGCGACGGGACCGACGTCCAGCTCGACGAGCACGGGTTCGTCCTCGCCAACCAGTTCCAGCAGACGCACGAGAAACACGTCTGGGCGGTCGGCGACCTCGTCGCCAACGCCCCGCAGCTCGCCCACGTCGGCTTCGCCGAGGGCATGCTCGTCATCAAGGGAATCCTCGGCGAGACGATGATCCCGGTCGACTACGAGCGGGTCCCGTGGGCCATCTATACCCATCCCGAGGTGGCGTTCGCCGGCCTGACCGAGGCGCAGGCCGCGGCCCGCGGCATCGACGTCGTCATCAAGAAGGACCCGTTCGGCGGCAACAGCCGGGCCCGGATCATCGGTGACACCGACGGCCTCGTGAAGGTCATCGCCGAACGCCGACCCGACGGGACGGCCGGCCCCATCCTCGGCGTCCACATGGTCGGACCGTGGGTGACCGAGCTCCTGAGCGCCGGCTACCTGGCCGTCAACTGGGAGGCCACGCCCGACGAGGTCGCACATTTCGTCCAGCCCCATCCGTCCCTGTCCGAGTCCTTCGGCGAGACGGTGCAGGCGTTGACCGGAAGGGGACTTCACGTTGGCTGACGTCACGATGCCGCAGCTCGGTGAGACTGTCACCGAGGGCACGATTACGCGGTGGATGAAGCAGGTCGGCGACCAGGTCGCCCGGGACGAGCCGCTCTTCGAGGTGTCGACCGACAAGGTCGACTCCGAGGTCCCTTCCCCGGCCGCCGGCGTCCTGACCGAGATCCTCGTCCAGGAGGGCGACACCGTCGAGGTCGGCGCCCGCCTGGCCGTGATCGGCGAAGCCGCCGAAGCCGCCCCCGCCCCGGCGGCTGCCCCGGCAGAGCCCGTTCCGCCCCCGGCGCCTGCTCCCGCCCCTGCGGCCCCTGCGACTCCGCCCCCGGCCCCCGCGCCCGCGGCGCCCGAGCCGGCTCCTGTGGCTCCACCCCCACCTGCCGCGCCCCCGCACCGGCGCCCGTGCCGGCGGCGGCGGCCGCGCTGGCCGCCCAGGCCCCGGCGGCCGCTCCGGAGTCCGTCCCGGCCGGGAGTGACCAGCGTGTGCTGTCGCCGGTCGTCCGGCGTCTGCTGGCGGACAACGGCATCGACGCCTCGGAGGTGACCGGCACCGGCGTCGGTGGCCGGATCACCCGGGAGGACGTGCTGGCCGTCGTCGACACCCGTTCGGCCGGCACGGCCCCGGCCCCGGCCCCGGCCCCGCCCACGCCGCCGGCCCCGCCCGAGGCCGCCCCACCGCCCCAGCCGGTCGCGCCACCACCTACGGCGGCCCCGGCTCCAGCTCCAGCGGTCCAACCACCGGCCGCCCAACCACCGGCCGCGGCCGCGCCGGCGGTCATCCGTTCGGCGGACCGGGTGATCCCGTTCTCGAACATGCGCCGTCGGACGGCGGAGCACATGGTGCGGTCGAAGGCGACGTCGCCGCACGCGTTCATCGCCTACGAGGTCGACTTCGAGAACGTCGAGCGGGTGCGGCGACGCGAGGGCGAGCGGTTCAAGGCGGAAGAGGGCTTCTCGCTGACGTACCTCCCGTTCGTGGCCCGGGCCGCGGTGGAGGCGCTGCGGGAGTACCCGAACCTGAACGCGTCGGTGGCCGACGACGCGCTGGTCGTGCACCAGCAGGTCAATCTCGGGATCGCGGTCGACCTCGACCACGAGGGGTTGATCGTGCCGGTCGTTCACCGGGCCGACGAGATCACGCTCCGGGGCATCGCCCGACGGGTGCGGGACGTCGCCGACCGGGCGAGGTCCCGGCAGCTCGGCGCCGACGACGTCGTCGGCGGGACGTTCTCGATCACCAACGACGGGCCGTTCGGCACGTACTTCACGGTCCCGATCATCAACCAGCCGCAGGTGGCGATCTTGGCCACCGACGGCGTCACGCGTCGTCCGGTCGTCGTAACCCTGCCGGACGGCAGCGAGTCGATCGCGGTGCACTCGGTCGGCGTGCTCGGGATGAGCTGGGACCACCGAGCGGTCGACGGGGCGTACGTGTCGTCGTTCCTCCGTCTCGTAGCCGACCTGCTGGGCAGCCGCGACTGGGCTGCCGAGCTCTAGGTGGACGCGGCGGGCGGGAGGTAGCGGCCGTGCTCCGGGTCCGTCGGTTGGGCAGCGTCCCGTACGAGGAGGCGCTGGCCCTGCAGCGGGCGCTGGCCGAACGGGCCGACGACGACTACGTGCTCCTGCTGGAGCACCCGCACGTCTACACGCTCGGCGTCCGCGCCGATCCGGCGCACGTCCTCGTCGACCCGACGACGGTCGGCGCCGAGCTCGTGCGGACGGACCGGGGCGGCGACGTCACGTACCACGGCCCCGGCCAGCTCGTCGTGTACCCGATCGTCACGCTCGACGACCACCCCGGCTCGGGACCGGCGCACGTCCGGCGGCTCGAGGCGGCGGTCATCGACGCCCTCGGCGATCTCGGGGTCGACGACGTCGGCCTGCACGACGGCTACCCCGGCCTCTGGCTCGGCGTCGGCGAGGGCCGGCCGCGGAAGGTCGGCGCGGTCGGCGTCCGGACCGGGCGGAGGGCGGACGGGCGCCGTCGGACGACGCACGGCCTGGCCCTGAACGTCGACTGCGACCTCGCGATGTTCGGCCACATCGTCCCGTGCGGGATCAGCGAGCTCCCGGTCACCTCGCTGGCCGCGGAGGGGCTGACGCGGTCGATGGACGACGTCGTCGAGGCGGTGGCCGCCCGGGTGGTCGAGCGATGGGGAACGGCCGGCGCCGACCGCCAGGCCGTAACCGGCCCCCGACGGTCGTCGGCCGTTCCCGTCGAGCGACCGTTGGTCCGCCGGCTGCGCCAGGCCGGCGTCGACCCGGACGATGGGCTGCCGGTCAACGCGCGGAAGCCGGAGTGGCTACGCGTCCAGGCCCGGATGGGGCGCGACTACGTGCAGCTCGGACGGACGATCCACGACCTCGGCCTCGTCACGGTGTGCGAGGAGGCGGGCTGCCCGAACATCTACGAGTGCTGGGCCGACGGCACCGCGACGTTCATGGTCAACGGGTCGCGGTGCACGCGGGCCTGCGGCTTCTGCCTGGTCGACACCCGGCACCCGTTGCCGCTCGACCCGTCGGAGCCGGCACGGGTGGCCGAGGCGGTCGACCGGATGGGTCTGGCGCACGCGGTCGTGACGTGCGTCGCCCGCGACGACCTGGCCGACGGCGGTGCCGGGGCGATCGCCGAGACGGTCCGGGTCATCCGGGACCACCGACCGACGACGTCGGTCGAAGTCCTCATCTCGGACTGCAAGGGCGACGGCTCGTCGCTGGCCCGCGTCTTCGAGGCGCGCCCGGACGTCCTCAACCACAACATCGAGACGGTCGCCCGCCTCCAGCGGGCGGTGCGCCCGTCGGCCGGCTACGCCCGCAGCCTGGCCGTCCTGGCCCGGGCGGCCGACGCCGGGCTCGTCGTGAAGTCCGGGCTGATGGTCGGGCTCGGCGAGAGCGAGGACGAGGTCGTCTCGACGCTCGCCGACCTGCAGGCCGTCGGCGTCTCGATCGCCACGATCGGCCAGTACCTGCGGCCGAGCGCGGCCCACCTGCCGGTGGCCCGGTGGTGGACGCCGGACGAGCTCGACCGCCTCGGCGACGCCGGACGGCGGCTCGGGCTCGCCCACGTCGAGGCGTCACCGTTGACCCGGTCGAGCTACCACGCCAAGGGCGCGGCGGCCGCGGCCGGCGTCGTGCCGGCCCGCTCGCCAGTCGGCGCCGTATCGGTCGGGACTGCACCAGCCGGCGCGGTGCCGGTCGCCCTGTCGACGGGCCGGGGTGGCTGACGTGCGGGCCCGGGCGGCGCGGTTGGTCGAGCACGGACAGCCGCTGCAGGTCGAAGCGGTCGACCTTGCCGATCCGGCCGCCGGCGAGGTCGTCGTCACGATGCGCTACGCCGGCGTCAACCCGATCGACCGCTACGGCGCGCTCGGGCGGGCGGCGCCGGACGGGCCGGTGCCGCGCACGCTCGGGCTGGAGGGGGTCGGGACGGTCGGCGACCGGACGGTCGTCATCCACGGCGGCGGCCTCGGCTCGGCCCGCGACGGGCTCTGGGCGACCGCGGCGGTCGTGCCGGAGCCGCTGCTCGTCGACGTCCCGGCCGGGGTGGAGCTGCCGGCGGCGGCGAGCGTCGGCATCGCCGGGGTGACGGCGTGGCGGGTCGTGACTGATCTTGGCGCGGTGACCGCGGCTGACCGGGTGCTCGTGCTCGGGGCGAGCGGCGGGGTCGGGGGCATCGCCGTCTCGGTGGCCCACGCCGCGGGGGCGACGGTCTGCGGGCAGACGGGCAGCGACGCCAAGATCGGCCGGATCGAGGCCCAGGGCGCCGACCGGGTGGTCGTCGGCGGTGCCGACGATCTCGCCGACCAGCTGGCCGACTTCCGGCCGACGGTCGTCATCGACCCGCTCGGCGGTCACTTCACCGGCGCCGCGGTGGCCGCCATGGCGCCGCACGGCCGGCTCGTCCTGTTCGGCACGTCGGCCGGGACGGACGGCCCGGTCCCGCTCCAGCTCCTCTACCGCAAGGGGTTGACGATCGTCGGGTACGGCGGCCTGCTCGAACCCGACGACGTGACCGTCCGGTGGATCGCCGAGACGCTGCGGGCCGCCGCCGACGGCCGGCTGCGGGTGCCGATCGACTCGATCGTGCCGCTGGGCGACGTGAACGACGCGCTCGACCGGCTGACCGACCGGTCGCTCGAGGGCAAGGTCGTCCTCGACCTCACGGCCTGACGCGCCGACGACGGACGAGGACGGCCGCCAGGACGACGACCAGCGCGGCGGCGACCGCCAGGAAGACCCAGCCGGCGACGAGCGCGGCGGACGGGCCGCTGGCCGGATCGGCCGCCGGCGTGGCGAGCGCGGTGACGAGGCGCCGGTGCTGGCGGACGGCGAACGCGTCGATGCCGGCCGCGGTGATCGTGGCGGGCGTTGGATCGGTGGCCGTCGGGGCGGCGATGGTGAACGACAGGGTGGCGACGGCGTCGTGGTCGGCCAGGACGACGACCTGCTCGGTACCGACGACGGGGCTGGTGATCGGGTAGGCGTCGCGGTGCGCACCGGGGATGCCGGGCACCGGCGCGGTCGTGACGGCCGTCGCGGTGGCCAGCGCGTCGTCCTGGCCCTTCTGGTAGGCGGCGGCCTCGGTCGGCGTCGAGAACGCCGCGACCAGGTCCGTCACCGCCACGCCGAACGGCCGGTCGGCCCAGACCCGTTGGTAGGTGCGGACGGTGCCGCCCGTCGTGAGCGTTCGGAGCAGGTCGGTCGTCGCGGCCGGATCGGGGGAGTAGCTGGCGAACTGGGCGGCCGTCAGCGGCCCCTCGGTGACGACGGCCGTGCCCGGCGGGCCGCGACGGACGACCACATCGGCCAGCGGTTTCCCGGCCGGCCTGGCGGAGCCGGCCGCACCGGCGGGCACAGCCGCACCGGCCGGCGCGGCCGCACCAAAGGGCATGGGGGCACCGACGAGAGCCGCCGTGAGGACGAGCAGCAGGCTGATGGCGGCGCCCGCCTTCCGGCGGGCGGCCCTACCGTCCGCCTTCCGACGGGCCGCCGCCCCGATCACGCGACGAAGTACTTGGCCTGCGGGTGGTGGCAGATGATGGCGTCGGTCGTCTGCTCGGGGTTGAGTTGGAAGCCCTCGCTGACGGTGACGCCGATCCGGTCGCCGCCGAGCAGCTCGACGACCCGGGCGTTGTCGTCGAGGTCCGGGCAGGCGGGGTAGCCCCAGCTGTAGCGGCCGCCGCGGTACTGCTGGCGGAAGAGGCCGGTCAGCGTGGGGCCGTCCTGGTCGGCGAAGCCGAGCTCCTGGCGGATGCGGTGGTGCCAGTACTCGGCCAGCGCCTCGGCCATCTCGACGCCGAGACCGTGCAGGAAGAGGTAGTTCTGGTACTCGTTGGCGGCGAACAGCCGGGCGGTCTCGACGGAGACGAGCTCGCCCATCGTGACGAGCATGAACGACGCGAAGTCCTCCTCGCCGGAGTCGACGGGCCGGAAGAAGTCGGCGATGCAGAGCCACGGCTCCTTGCGCTGGCGGGGGAACGTGAACCGCAGCCACTCCGCGGTTCGCGTCTCGTCCTTGTAGATCACGAGGTCGTTGCCGTCCGCGTTGGCCGCGAAGTGGCCGTAGGCGACCTGGGGGACGAGCAGGTTGGCCTCCTTGGCCTTGGCGAGCTCGTCGCGCAGGACGGCCTTGACCCGCTCTTTGAACGCCGGGTCGTCCTCGCCGTCCTCGGGGCGGAACCCCCACTGGTTGCGGAAGAGCGCGGTCAGGTTGAGGTAGGTCGCGATGTCGTCGATCGGGATGCCCTTGGCGATCCGGCTGCCGACGAACGGCGGGCGGAAGAGCTCGTTGTCGGCGGCGATCTCGGGGGCGCGAGCCGGCTGTCCGTCGACCGGGGTGCTGTCCTGGGGATCGAGCCGGCTGCGCTTCGGCACCTTTCGCTCGGAGATCTCGCGGCCGAAGTCGGGGTCGTCCTCGCCGGACCGTTTGAGCTCGACGAGGCGGTCCATCGTCCGCAGCCCCTCGAACGCGTCGCGGCCGTAGAAGACGCGGCCGTCGTAGACCTGCCGGAGGTCGCGCTCGACGTAGGTGCGGGTCAGCGCGGCCCCGCCGAGCAGCACCGGCACGCCGGCCAGCTTCCGCCGGTTCAGCTCCTCGAGGTTCTCGCGCATGATGAGCGTCGACTTGACGAGCAGGCCGCTCATACCGATGACGTCGGCCTGGTGCTCCTCGACGGCTGCGACCATCTCGGTGATCCCGACCTTGATGCCGAGGTTGACGACGTCGTAGCCGTTGTTCGTGAAGATGATGTCGACGAGGTTCTTGCCGATGTCGTGGACGTCGCCCTTGACCGTGGCGAGGACGACCTTGCCCTTGCCACCTTGGTCGGCCCGCTCCATGTGCGGCTCGAGGTGGGCGACCGCGGCCTTCATCGTCTCGGCCGACTGCAGCACGAACGGCAGCTGCATCTCGCCGGACGCGAAGAGGTCGCCGACGGTCTTCATGCCGGCGAGCAACATGTCGTTGACGATCTCGAGGGCGGGGTGGCCGACGGCCAGCGCGGCATCGAGGTCGGCTTCGAGGCCGTTGCGGTTGCCGTCGATGATCCGCTGCTCCAGCCGGCGCTCGACCGGCCAGTCGAGGTGCTCGTCGGGCGGCCCGGTCGCCGCCGACACGCCCTCGAACAGCGCCAGCAGCTCCTGCAGCGGGTCGTAGCCGTCGTGCCGGCGGTCGTAGACGAGGTCGAGGCAGATCTCGCGGGCCCGGTCGTCGATCCGGGCGAGCGGCAGGATCTTCGACGCGTGGACGATCGCCGAGTCGAGGCCGGCTTCGACGCACTCGTGGAGGAAGACGGAGTTGAGCACCTGCCGGGCGGCCGGGTTCAAGCCGAACGAGACGTTCGACAGCCCGAGCAGCGTGTGGACGCCGGGCAGCTCGGCCTTGATCCGCCGGATGCCCTCGATCGTCTCGATCCCGTCCTTCCGGCTCTCCTCCATGCCGGTCGACAGCGGGAGGGCGAGCGGGTCGAAGAGCAGGTCGCTCGGCTCGAGGCCGTAGCGGTCGACCGCGACGTCGTGGATCGCCCGGGCGGCCCGCAGCTTCCAGTCGGCTGTGCGGGCCTGCCCCTCCTCGTCGATGCAGGTGCAGACGACGGCCGCGCCGAACTCTCGGGCCAGTCGGAGGAACGTGTCGAGCCGGGTGCCGTCACCGTCGCCTTCTTCGAGGTTGACGGAGTTGAGCACCGGCCGGCCGCCGATCCACTGCAGCGCGGCCCGGACGACCGGGCCCTCGGTCGAGTCGATCATCAGCGGCACGCTCGACTGCGTGGCGAACCGGCTGGCGACCTCGGTCATGTCGGCGACGCCGTCCGCGCCGGTGTAGTCGACGCAGACGTCGATGAGGTGCGCGCCCTCCTTGACCTGTTCGCGGGCCATCGCCACGCAGATGTCCCAGTCGCCGGCGAGCATCGCCTCGCGGAACTTCTTCGACCCGTTGGCGTTCGTCCGCTCGCCGACGACGAGGAACGACGTGTCCTGGTGGAACGGGACAGCGGTGTAGATGGACGCGGCCGCCGGCTCCGGCACCGGGCGCCGGGCGGCGGGGGTCACCCCGGCGCAGCGCTCGATCACCGCGGCCAGGTGGGCCGGGGTCGTCCCGCAGCAGCCGCCGATGGCGGTGACGCCGAGCTCGGTGACGAACCGGTGGAGGTAGTCGGCGAGCTGGTCCGGCGTCAGGTCGTAGTGCATCCGGCCGTCGACGACCGACGGCAGGCCGGCGTTCGGCAGGCAGGAGACCGGGACCCGGCTGTGGGCGGCGAGGTGGCCGAGCGGCTCGCCCATCTCGGCCGGCCCGGTCGCGCAGTTGAGCCCGATGACGTCGATCTGCATCGCGTCGAGCGCGGTCAGGGCGGCCGCGATCTCGGTGCCCGGCAGCATCCGGCCGGTCAGCTCGATCGTCACCTGCACCTGCAGCGGCACCTGGCGGCCGACCTCGGCCATCGCCTCCTTGCAGGCGTTGATGACGGCCTTGGCCGACAGCAGGTCGAAGACGGTTTCGACCAGTAGGAGGTCGACGCCGCCGTCGAGCAGGGCGATCGCCTGCTCGCGGTAGGCGTCGCGGAGGTCCGCATAGGCGATCTGGCCGAGCGTCGGGAACTTCGTCCCCGGGCCGATGCTGCCGGCCACCCAGCGCGGCCGGTCCGGCGTCGAGTACTCGTCGGCCAGCCGGCGGGCCAGCCCGGCGCCGGCGAGGTTCAGCTCCCGGGCCCGGTCGGCCAGCCCGTACTCGGCGAGGACGACGGAGAACGCGCCGAACGTGTCGGTCTCGATCACGTCGACACCGACGTCGAGGAACGAACGGTGGAGGCGCTCGACGGCGTCCGGTTTCGAGACGACGAGGATCTCGTTGCAGCCCTCGAGCTCCGGGCCGCCGAAGTCGTCGGCCGTCAGCTCCTGGAGCTGGAGGTTCGTCCCGGTCGCGCCGTCGAAGACGACCACCCGCTCGCGCAGCGCGGTGAGGTAGGCCGAGGCCGCCGGGTCGAGGCGGCCGAAAGGGATGGAAGGCGTCGACATCGTCCTGCCAGGCTACCGGCGCGGCCCGGTAGCATCCGCCAGCGATGGCATCGACAGCCCGACAACCGCGTATCTATACCCGCACCGGCGACGACGGGACGACCGGCCTGCTCTACGGCGGCCGGGCGGCGAAGTCGTCGCCGCGGATCGAGCTGAACGGCGTGGTCGACGAGGCGCAGGCCGCGCTCGGCGTCGCCCGGGCCGAGTCGGTGCCCGGCTCGGCGCTCGACGACCTCCTCGTCGCCGTCGAGCAGGATCTCTACGTGCTGATGGCCGAGGTGGCGACGCTGCCGGCCCACCGGCACAAGCTCGTCGCCGGCTCCACGCTCGTCACCGAGCCGATGGTCACCGATCTCGAACGGCAGATCGACGAGCTGCTCGGCCGGTTCGAGATGCCGAGCGAGTTCGTCGTGCCCGGCCGGAACCGGACCGCCGCTGCCCTCGACCTCGCCCGCACCGTCGTCCGCCGAGCCGAGCGGCTCGTGTCGTCGGTCGACGATCTCGACGACGGCTCGCTGGTCGGGCCGTACCTCAACCGGCTGTCCGACCTCGTCTGGGCGCTCGCCCGCTGGCAGGAGGGCGATGAGCACCTCTTCGCCCGCCGCGATTCGAGCCGCCAAGGCGGAGAGACCCGCCCGGGCAGCCCGGGCAGCCCGGGCAGCCCGGGCGATCCGGACAGTCCGGGCGGTCCGGGGGACGACCGGCCAGGGGACGGCGGATGACGGAGCTCGTCGTCGACGTCGCGGTCGCGGTCCCCGACGACGCCGTCGCCGTCGGGCTGCCGGTCGTCGCCGGGCCGGACGGACCGACGCTGCTCGTCCCGGCCGGGTTCGACGGGACGGAGGGGCTCGACGCGGCGTGGCTGCGCCGGCAGGGCTTCACCGCCAAGCCCGGCCAGGCGTTCGCGTTCCGCAGCCCGATCGGCGGGCCGGTCCGGTGGCTGCTCGGGCTCGGCGGCGCGGACGCCGTCGACCCGGAGCGGTGGCGCAAGGCGTCGGCGGCGCTCGTCCGGTCGGCCGGCGAAGGCGGTACCGCGGCCGTCGTCCTGCCGGCCGATCCGCCGGGTGGCACGGTGGCCGGGATCGGGGCGGCCGTTGCCGAGGGCGCGGTGTTGGCGGCGTACCGGTTCGGGCGACGATCCGAGCCGAAGCCGCCGCCGGTCGACCGGGTCGTGCTCGTCGCGGCACCGACCGGACCGGACGGAGGTGGGTCAGATGACGGCGGCTCGGATGGCGACCTCGTTGCCGGCGCTCGCCGGGGCGCCCGGACCGCCCGGGCGGTCACGTTCGCCCGGGACCTCATCAACACGCCGGCGTCCGAGCTGACGCCGAGCCGGTTGGTCGAGCGCGTCGTCGACGAACTGGCCGGTCAACCGCGGACGACGGTCGAGGTGTGGAACGAGGAACGGATCGCCACGGAGCGGCTCGGCGGGCTGCTCGGCGTCAGCCGGGGCTCGGTCGAGCCGCCGCGGTTCGTGACGGCGACGTACGAGCCCGAGCCTGAGCGCGGCGACGCCAGTGCAGCCGCCGGCCCGGACGGTGACTCGGCGACCGGCTCGGCTGACCGGGTCCCGCACGTCGTGCTGGTCGGCAAGGGCATCACGTTCGACTCCGGCGGACTGTCGCTGAAGACGGCGGACGGCATGACGACGATGAAGACGGACATGAGCGGGGCGGCGATCGTCCTCGGCGCGCTGTCGGCCTGTGCCGACCTCAGGATCCGGGCCCGGGTGACCGCGCTGGCGCCGATCACCGAGAACATGCCCGGCGGCGCGGCGATCAAGCCCGGCGACGTCCTGACGATCCGCAACGGGTTGACGATCGAGGTGCTCAACACCGACGCGGAGGGCCGGCTGGTGCTGGCCGACGCGTTGTCACTGGCCGCCGAGATCGAGCCGCCCCCGGACGCGGTGATCGACGTCGCCACCCTCACCGGTGCGGCTACCGTCGCCCTCGGGACCGGGATGGCCGCGCTCTTCGGCTCCGACGATGCGCTCGTCGAGCGGCTCCGGTCGGCCGGCGCCCGGGTGGGCGAGCGGCTCTGGCCGCTGCCGATGCCGGAGGACTACGCGGACCACATCGAATCCGACGTCGCCGACATGAAGAACGTCGGGAAGGCCGGCCAGGCCGGGGCCATCTCCGCCGCGCTCCTCCTGCAGCGGTTCACCGGCGGCCTGCCATGGGCCCACCTCGATATTGCCGGCCCGGGACGGTCGGCGGAGACGGCCGGCTACCTGTCGAAGGGTGGGACCGCGTTCGGCCTCCGAACCCTCCTAGCGCTATTGGAGGACTACCGGTTGGCTCCGTTTTGACCAAGTGGCGACGTCATCCAAGCAGCAGTGCCACGATGGGCGCTGGTACGGCCCAGGCAGGGTTCGATAGGTCGAGCACCGAGCGAGTCGTGAGCACGCCGCCGTTGAGCTTCCCCTCGATAGTCTTCGCCTCAGAGCGCCAACCGTGAGCTACCCACTTGGACTCGAGTGCCGTCGTGAACCGTGGCCCCGCCGGCGCCGGAACCGTTACTGGCCCAAGGTCGATTTCGTTGCCCTTTCTGGTCCGCAAATACCCAATTGAATCATCGCTATGCCAGCGCCCGGGCTCTAGCCGGTCAACTGCTCGGGCAAGTGCCACTCCGATGCATGACTCGGTGACGCGAGTGAAGTCAGGCGTGGGCAATCCTGCGCGCAACCGCGACCCGAGCCAGGCGAGGAGCGGGTCGCAGAGATACAGCTTGGACTGTGCACCGGTGATCCGCTGGCCATTCTCGTCGATCTGGTGGCACCAGATGGCGGCGCAGGTACGAACCAGCCGAGTGAGACGGAGATCGGACACCTCGCGGCTGGCGTACCCAACCGCATCGGCGAGGTTGCGCCGGTTCAGCGGCGCAGAGGACCGGGCTTCGATCTCCGAGAGAAGCCGGGGAACAGAGTCTTCTCCGGCAGTGGGGTCAACGTCCCGATGCAACCAGGCCGCCAGATCCCGAAGAAACGCCTCGCTCACCTCACCTTCTCGGTGATGCTCGGCCACTGCCCTTGGAAAGCCTCCTGAAGTCAGGTACGACTGCCAGGCAAGGTCGAGGTCGTTGACGAAGAACTCGAGGGTCTCGATGGAGGCTCTGGCCCCCGGCCCTTGAAGATCCCAGGGATCCGCCCGACTTGGCGTCGGAACCTCCCGCCCAGACACGCCGAGAACGTCGCGAAAGGACATCGGATGCAGGATGCGTGCGCGGTGCCGGGCGGTGCTGCCGGCGCGGCCAGCGAGCAGATCTCGCTCGACCTCTGCCTCCTGGTCCCAGGAGGACCCGGTGCAGACGACAGTGTCGCCCCCAAGGGGCGTGTTGTCTCGTAGGTACTTGGTCGTCTCGGTCCACCCTCGTATGCCCGTCACCTCATCGAGGAGCCAGACACGAGGTACTTCACCGACTGACCGGGTTACTTCGCGTCCGAGCTTTACGGCCCGCTGCAGATCCATGGCCCTGAACCCGTCAGTGGGGATGTAGATGAGCTGCCGGGTATCGACGCCGTCTCGACTGCACAGCTGGGCCGCTGCGTCCTTGAGTAGAACGGACTTGCCCACCCTTCGGGGGCCGTATACGACGACCAGCTTGTCGTCGATTGGGCCCTCGGCGACGTCGCTGAGAAGGTTCGACCGGTAACCCAGGTCGTAAGCGGACCGGGCGCGCAGCGTCTGGTCGCTGCCGATCCAGCCGGTGGGGTCGGCGCCTCCGGACGCTCGCCACCATGGGTTGCTGTCGAGGAGGCGCTCCCGCAATTCGTCGTCTCGCACGGGGTCAACCTACCAGAACCCCCCTGGTTTTAGTGTCTTAGAACACCAGAACCCCCCTGTTTTTGGTGTCTTGAAACACCAGAACCCCCGGTTTGGAGGACTACGGGTCGAACGCCGGTCGGGAGGAGCCCCACTCGGCGACTTCGTAAGCCAGGGCGGGGTGGATGCCCCATAGCAGGAGACGGCGCTCGATCCCGGCGGGGTCTTCGCCGAGGATGACGAGGTCGAGCGCCAGCAGTCGAGCCCGTCGCCGTTCGGCGGCCATCGCCGGGTGGGGCCGGGTCCATCGGTCGTGCAGTTCCTGGGCAGCGGGCGGCAGGCGAGGGACGTGGCGGTGCGGGATCGGCGTCACCAGCCGGCGGACGGCCAACGTGTCGGGGCCGACGTGCCGGGCCAGGCCGTAACGACCGCAGCGGAGGACGGCTCGCCGGAACGGCGAGTGCCGGCTGTCGAGACCGCCGAGCCCGATCGCCCGGGCGGTGGCGTCGAGGTCCAGCGGGAACCCGTCGGGGTGGGCGTCCAGTCGGTTGGCGACGAGGCGGAGGAACCAGGTCGCGGACGGGCCGAGGAGTGGGAGCCAGCACCGCTCGACGTAGGCCGACCGCGGGTCGATGCCACCGGCGTCGACGACCGGGTCGTCCCACGGGATCACGGTGACCAGCGTCGGCCGGGAGGCGCCAGGTTCAGGTGGCTGGTCGGGGTCGGGCGGGAGGGAGGGCAGCGCAGCGAGAGTGGTCATGCGCCGAGTGTGCGGGGTCGTCCTTGCTGGAGACCTGCCCGGGAACCTTGCAGCGTTCCGGTGGTGGCGGCGTTCTGGCAGTGGCAGCGTTCCGGCGGTGCACGAGCCCGGGCGGTGCGATCTCGGGTGCCGCCTATCTTTTTCCCTTCCACCGGAAGTGGACGAAGATCCGCCCGAAGTTCCGGGAGTCCTTCTCGACTCGGTGGTAGCGGACCTTCACGTCCTTGCGGTCGAGGTAGCGCAGGACGCGTTTCTTCAGCTGGCCCGAGCCCTTGCCGGGGATGATCTCGACGAGCGTCGCCTTCTTCTGCTCGGCCTCGTCCATCACGTCGTCGAGCGCCCGGTCTATGTCGTCGCCTCGGTTGTAGATGTCGTGCAGGTCGAGGGTGAGCTTCATCGTGCCGTCCGGCCGTCATGACGACGGCATCGTTCGTGGCCGTTGGTTACTCGGGGATCTGCACCGTCAGGCAGAACGGGTGGCCAGCCGGGTCGAGCAGGACGCGCCAGAGGTCCGGTCCCGGCTGCTCGTCGGCCAGCCGGGCGCCGAGACGGATGGCC
Organism: uncultured Actinomycetota bacterium; assembly: GCA_963844575.1. Lineage (GTDB taxonomy): Bacteria > Actinomycetota > Acidimicrobiia > Acidimicrobiales > RAAP-2 > DASZUK01. Next base: position 3,431,720 of record CAWJOU010000005.1, on the reverse strand, counting down.
TCGGCTTGGGCCGCGTCGAGGTCGTCGACGGCGAGGTCGAGATGGATCTGTTTCGGTACCGCGCCGTCCGGCCAGCTCGGCGGCTGGTGGTTGGGGACGCGGACGGTCGAGATCCAGCCCCGGTCGGTCTTGACCGCGACGAATTCGTCGCTCGTGAACGCCACCTCGCCACCGAGCAGCTCGGCCCAGAACTGGCCGAGGGACGACGGGTCGCTGCAGTCCAGGGAGACCGATCCGAGTCGGGCGAGCGCCATGGACATGACGCTACCCGCACCTTCGGTCAGCCGCGATCTCGACTCGGCGGACCCCTCAACGGTCACGGTCGTCGCGGTCCCGTCACGGCCGACCGGCGGGGCAGCGGGAAAACGCGGACCTTCCTTTCCCCGACCGATTTGTGCGCCTCTCGACTGGCGCGTCGGCGGCGTCGGCGGCTCGCCGTTCGATATAAGGTGCTGCCCGGACGAACCGCTCCGGCGGAAGCGGCGGTCCAGATGCGCCCGTAGCTCAGAACGGTTAGAGCACCGCCCTTGTAAGGCGGAGGTCGCGGGTTCAAGTCCCGCCGGGCGTTCTTTCCGGGATCGATTCCCGGCGTCGATTCCCGACGTCGATTCGACGGGCCGGCCGAGATCAGGCGACGGCCGCCGCGACGGCTCGCACGAGACCAACCGTCCGGGCGTCGCCGGTCAGGTTCTGCTGCATCTGGTTCATGACGTAGGCGAACGCGACGCCGGTGTCCGGATCGGCGAAGGCCAGTGATCCGCCGGCGCCGGAGTGGCCGAACGACCGTGGCCCCATCATCGGGGAGAAGTCGGACGGCAGGAGGAAGCCGGACCCGAACCGGCTGTCGACCAAGAAGACCCGGTCGAAGCCGCTGACCTGTTCGGCGGTGGCGCCGGCGAGCGTCGGTGGGTCGAGCAACCGGGTGCCGTCGACGTCGCCGATGATGGCCGCATACAGCTTGGCGAGCGAACGGGCAGTGGCGATGCCGTTGGCGGCCGGCAGCTCGGCGGCGTGCACGGCCCGACTGTTGAACCGGAGCGGCGGGTCGGTCACGTTGAGGGCGCGGGACGACAGCGATCGCCGATCCGACAGCGTCTTGAACCGCTCGAGCTGGGCGGGGGAGAGCGCGGCGAGCGTCGCCCGGCTGGGCACGTGCGGTGGCAGGAGCCGGCACACCCGGCGCTCTTCGACCTCCGGCAGCCCGATCCAGAGGTCCAGTCCGAGTGGTCCAGCGAGCTCATCGGCGACGACTTGCCCGATCGTCCGGCCGGTGGCCCGGCGGACGACCTCGCCGAGCAGCCAGCCGAACGTGATGGCGTGGTAGCCGTGGGCCGTCCCCGGTTCCCACGCCGGCCGTTGGGCGGCCAGGGCGTCGACGGCCGGCTCCCAGGCGAGGGCTTCGGCGGGGGAGAGCGGGCGGTCGATGGTCGGTAGCCCGGCGCGGTGGCTCATCAGCCAGCGCACCGGGATGCCGGCCTTGTCCTCGGCGGCGAACTCCGGCCAGTAGTCGGCGGCCGGCGCGTCCACGTCGAGCTGGCCGCGCTGGGCGAGCCGGTGGGCCGCGATGGCGCTGACGCCCTTCGTCGTCGAGAAGACCGGGGCGAGCGTGTCCTCCTCCCACGGGCGGTCGGTCATCGGGTCGGCGATGCCGCCCCAGAGATCGACGACCGGCCGGCCGTCGACGTAGACCGCGACCGCGGCCCCCACCTCGCGGTGTTCGGCGAAGTTGGCCACGAAGGCCGCCCGGACGGGTTCGAACCGAGGGGTCACCTCGCCATGGACGGCCGCCGTCATCGAGCCGGCCTCACCAGCGGTCCCGATGGATCCGTTCGGCGGCGGTCGGTCGCGGGCGGTCCAACGACGCCGAGCGGTGGTCGTGACCGTCGGGGTGGCCGAGGAGGACCGAACCGAACAGCCGCCAGCCGTCCGGGACGCCGAGGGCGGCGAGGACGGCCGCCTCGTCGCGGAAGTTGCCGAGGAAACAGGCGCCGATCCCCTCGTCGGCCGCCCGCAGGAGCAGTGCCATGGTGGCGAAGGCGGCGTCACCGAACCAGTACGGCACCGGCCACTCCGCCTCGGCCTGCTCCAACCCCGACTCCGTCTTGTCGGGCTCCGCGTACCGGGCGAGGTACGCGGCGGGGGAGGCCAGCGAGAGGGCGACGACGGGTGCCCGGGACAGCCCCGGCCACCGGCGCGAGCGCTGGCGCCACTCGTCGGTCGTCGTCTCCTCCCAGTACGCGGCCCGCCGGTCCGGTTCGGTCAGGACGAGCCAGGCCGTGCCGCCGGTGTTCCCGGCGGACGGGGCCCGGAGCGCATCGGCCACGAGCGCGTCCACCACGCGGTCGTCGAGCGGCCGGTCGGCGAAGCTCCTGACCATGTGCCGGGCCCGGATGGCCGCGGTCAACTCCATCTGTGCTGTCTACCCTGCCTGGAACCCCCACTCGGGCTCCACAATGGGAATGTTGACCTCGCTGGTAGGGTTTAAGGGGTACAGGGGTCCCGTGGCGGGCGGCGCACGGCACGGGGTACGGACGAGGTTGGAGGTCGAGGATGCCCACGCCGAGAGAGCTGCTCAACGAGGCGAAGTCGGTGATCACGGAGGTCGACGCCGACGAGGCCGAGCGGCGGCTGGGCCAGGCGACGTTCCTCGACGTCCGCGAGCCGGACGAGTACGAGCAGGGGGCGTTGCCGGACGCGGTGCACCTGCCGCGAGGCCACCTGGAGTTCCAGGTCGAAGGGAAGATCCCGGACAAGACGACGCCGCTGGTCGTCTACTGCGCCGGTGGGGTCCGCTCGGCGTTCGCGGCGAAGACGCTGGGCGAGCTCGGGTACACGGACGTCGTGTCGCTGATCGGCGGGTTCAACAAGTGGAAGGACGAGGGGAAGCCGTGGTCGGCGCCGCGGACGCTGACGGCGGAGCAGCGGAACCGGTACCAGCGGCACCTGCTGCTCCCGGAGGTCGGCGAGGCCGGCCAGCAGAAGCTGCTGGACTCGAAGGTGCTCCTGCTCGGGGCCGGTGGCCTCGGGTCGCCGGCCGCGCTCTACCTGGCGGCGGCCGGGGTCGGGACGCTCGGGATCATCGACATGGACGTCGTCGACGAGTCGAACCTGCAGCGACAGATCCTGCACAACATGGACCGGATCGGCGAGCGCAAGGTCGACTCGGCGAAGAAGACGCTGACGTTGCTCAACCCGGACGTGAACGTCGTGACGTACGACGTGCGGCTGGGTGCGGACAACATCTTGGACATCATCGACGGGTACGACCTGATCGTCGACGGGACGGACAACTTCCCGACGCGGTACCTCGTCAACGACGCGTCGCTGCTGAAGCGGATCCCGGTCGTCCACGGATCGATCTTCCGGTTCGAGGGCCAGGTCACGGTCTTCGACCCGTACAACGGGCCGTGCTACCGCTGCCTGATCCCGGAGCCGCCGCCGGCGGAGCTGGCGCCGTCGTGCTCGGAAGCCGGGGTGCTCGGGGTCCTGCCGGGCATCATCGGCTCGGTCCAGGCGGTCGAGGCGATCAAGATGCTGCTCGGGTTGGGCGACCCGCTGGTCGGCCGGCTGCTGGCGTACGACGCGCTCGAGGCGTCGTTCCGGACGTTCAAGGTCCGCCGGGACCCGGCGTGCCCGGCGTGCGGCCCGGATGCTGGCGAGATCGTCATCGCGGAGTACGACGACCTCTGCATGCCCCACAACCACTGATCCGGCCGGAGCCACCGGTCATGGCCTACCGGCTACTGCCACCGGGTTGGACTCAGATCGGCTTCGGGCCGAGCAGTCGACGGATGCGAGCGACGCGGGGGTACATCGTCGGCCCGCGTAGGGCCACGAGGTGCCCGGCGACATAGTCGGCATCGACGGGAACGCCGCTCTCGACCATCGCCCGGACGTCGACCCAGTCCTTGTCACGGTTGAACGACGCCTTGAACACGACGAGGTCGTCGGCGCTCATCACCGGGACGTCGACGCGGTCGCCCGACGACAGCAGCATGGGCCGCGGTCGGGCGTTGTCGAGGACGACCTGATGGAAGTCGTCGAAAGAGAAGAAGAGGTCGACGACGGCGAGGCCTCCCGCCGCGTCGTCGCGGACGAGGCGGACGCCGGCCGCGGGCAGCCATTGCACCGAGTCTCGGTACGGCCGGAATCCCCGTTTCTCGAGCTCCCGGACGAGCGAGTCGGCCTCAGAGAAGTTGACGGCGACGTTCACGTCGACATCGATCGTGGCGCGAGGGGTGGCGTAGTAGTTGAGGGCCAGCGCGCCGCCGAATACGTGGCGGACGCCGAGGTCGTCCAGCAGCCGGTGGAGCTCCCAGACGACGTCCTCGATCACCGGCGGGCTCCGGCACCGGTGTTGAGGACCATGCGGATCATCCTGATCCTCTCGTCGATCGGCGTGTCGTAAGGAAGGGGATCGCCGCTCTCGGGGGGATCGTCGGGTTCGGCCGGCGGCAGGTCGTCGTCGGGGAACCATCCGACCTTGGGGAGCGGGCACGTGATGTCGCCGGCGGCGAGGAGGTAGCCGCAGCCCGTCAGGATGCGGTTCACGATGTCGATCGACGGGAGGCGCCGGTCGTTCTCGTAGGCCGAGATGTTGGCCTGCTCGAGGCCGACGATCTGGCCGAGCTGGGCCTGGCTGAGACCGCGAGACTCGCGGACCTGCCGAAGGAAGGCGCCGTACATACCGGAATCATATCGTAATCGATATGCACCTTGCCGCCCTGAGCCTGCCACTCGCCATTCCGTTGTTTCGTTCACGACCGCCAGCTGCCCCGGGGCGGGGCGGGTGACGGCAGACCCCGTAGGCTCGCCGCGGTGACCGGTGTCCCGACAGGGGGTCGCGGCGACGCCGGCCCAGCGCGGCGGCGGGCGGCGGCGGTCGCGGCCGCGGTCGTGATCGGCGTGGCCCTGGGCTATGTGGGATGGGTCGTTCCGGAGCCCGGAGGATCGGTTGTCGTACCGGCGGCGGTGGTCCTCGGCATCGGCGTGGCGGTGACGGTGATCGGTGCCACGGTCGCGTACGTCGTCCGGCCACGGGGAGGGCTGACGTTCGTCGCGGTCATGGCGGTGCTCACGGGTCTGGCGATCGTCTGGACGTGGGCGCTGGCGTTGCCGGCCCAGATGGCCTGGGGCGGCGGGGCGACCGCGCAGGCGCAGGCGGCGCTGCAGCGTGTCGAGGACGGGCCGAAGGTTCGGGGCATACCGCGCTGGCCGTGCGTCGACGTGACGACGGGCCGCGTCGGCCCGCTCGCCGCGCCGTACCGGGAGTGCGCGGTGGCCACCTCCGAGGGCCACTTCGTCACGTTCACGGTCGCCGGCTCGGACCCGGCCCGGGGGATCGGCTACACGGACATCGGCGCGGCGACCTTCGAGGACGAGTGCTACCGGCATCTCACCGGCCGGTGGTGGACGTTCGTGGCCGATGCGAGCGGGATAGGGAACTGCCCGATCGGCTACCGGTTCCACGGCGGGGGTTGAGCGTTCTGCCTGGTCTTGACACCACCGATCCCCAGGAAGTATTTTTTATTTAGTTATTTCTTTATTAAAGGAGCACGGTGCCGACGTACGGCCACGTCATCACGGTCGCCCGGTCGGTCCGCCGGGACCTCGACCGCGGCGACCACGCGTTCACGAGCGTGAGCCGGATGGAGTTGACGGAGCGGCTGCGCCGGGCGTCGGGCGAGCCGAGCACGAGGATGAAGGCGGTCCTGGCGGCCGATCTCGAAGCGGCCCTCGGCGACCAGGGCCTGCGGTGCTACCCGCGGCTCACGGCGACGACGACGGGCGACTCGGTCCGGGTCTTCCGGGCCGGTTCGGCGGTCGGCGACCTCATCGACGCGGTGCTCGTCCCGTCGGCGGAGCACGATCGGGACCTGGCCGCGGTTCTCGCCGGCGGCCCGGGGTCGTCGGAGGGGGGGCAAGTGGACCGGACGGACGGGTTGTCGGTGCCGGAGCTGCTGCGCCGCGTCCTGCCGCGCGAGCGGCAGGTCGAGTACGTCCGGTCGATCGACGACGCTGATCTGGCGACGACGTGAGTGGCGTCGTGCTGCTCGACGACCACCTCGTGCGGGACGTCGTCGCGGGCGAGCGACCGGCGGCGCTGGAAGTTGCCGAGGACGAGATGGCGACGACGAACCTCTGGCTGTTCCGTCTGGTCGGCGCGTTGGCCCGCCAGGGGTGGGGCGGCGCGCTCGTCGGTGAGGTCAAGGGGCTCGGGCCGGCGGAGGTGGGACGGTTCCGGTCAGAGCTCGTCGAACGGCTGGAGATGGTGACGGTTGTGCCGATGGAGCGGCTGGTGTGGTCGATGGCGGAGCTCCAGGAACGCCACCGGTCGGCGGGGCGCCACCTGAGCTCGGCGATGGTCGAGGTGCTGGCGGCCGCCGAGGTGCTGTCGGCGACGATCGCCGTTGCCGAGGTCGACGTCGGTCCGCACCTCCGGGCGGCGGCGGAAGCGGACGGCGTGCCGTTCCGGGTGATCGTCCGCTAGACGGTCGAGCGGCTTGGCGCTGGTCGGCCGGGACGTCGCGGCGGCCGTCAGGCGACCGGCTCGGCGGAGCGGTCTCCTATCGATTCATCCCCAAGCTAATCGCCAAGCTCGTAGACCTCCCGGCGATTAGCGCTTGGACAGCGCATGATCTCCTTGTTGTCTTCTGTTCCTTGCCCGTCGTTCCCGTACGATGTGGCCGGGTCGTAGCGGAGCCGGTCATGGCGATCCGCCAGAGCGTGGTTGCATACGGTCCCACCGCGATTGAGACGTGACGGTTGGTCCTGCCTGAGAGCCGGATCGGGCGACGCCGCGAGGTGGGCGACGCCGACTCGCTGCGCGACGTTCGGGTTGTCGCCGGCGGTGGCGAGCAGCTGGCCGGCGAGTCGGACCGACGCCGTAGAGGGCCAGCAACGTCGGGGCGGTGCCAGCGACCAGTGGCTCGAGGTCGTCGTCGAGGCCGGCGATCTCGTTCGCAGATCGGCGTCCGGCGGGCCAAGCTCGACAGCGCCCGCTTACAGGCTGCCGTCGGGTCCGACGGGTCCCCGGCCGTGGTGGCGCTTGGCGAGGGCGACGGGACCGGGCCGCTCCCCGGGCGCCCGCAGCCCCGGCAGCGGCCGAGCAGCTCGGCACCGTCGAGGTCTCGCAGTTCGTGCGCAAGGGTTCGGGGGCGGTCTTGATGAGGGCCTTCAGCTGGTGACGGCCACCGCCGGGCCTTCACCGCACTGTGGCGGCACGCGCAACGGCGGATCATCTCGACCGCTCCGTCTCTGGTCTTGGGGGTCCCGTCGGCCCGGCCTGACGGGCGGCCCGGGCGGCCCGTAGGCGTCGTCGGGTCGAACTTTCCCTGCTGGCGGCGGGACTGCGGTCGGGACGGTCCACTTCGACCACCCTGAGGCCACCGGTGGGAGCGACCGCAGCCCGGCACCGTAGACACCGGTGCCCTCCACGCCGATCAGCCGACGGGCCGAGCTCGCCACCAGCTGGCCAGGTCCCCGTAGCCGGCCGGCGTGGTCGGAGCTCGACCACCGAGCTCCCGGCCGACCTGTCGTGGCGGCGCCACATGGACGTCGGCGTGGGTGTCCACCCCGCCGGTCACTTCTCGATCTGCGCCAGGCGCGTCGGTCTCGACGTGGTCATCGTCGTCCTTCGCTCGTGTCGATGGACGCCACGAGCTGGCAGACGACGGACAAGACAGTGATGGGCGCCTTGCGCAGGCTCCTGAGGTCACTCCGCCCGACAGCCCGTGGAACAGCAGGACCTGCGTACCCACCAGCCGACAAATCTCTTGAAGGACACGTCGGTCGTCAGCCGAAGGGTCAGACTGGTGGGCGCAGGCCTTGCTGCATCGTTCCAGGGTCCGAAGGACCCCACTCCATTTCGTCAGCCGCCGAGGTCCATGAGCTCGATCCGGACGCCGTCGGGATCGGTGCAGTAGACGAAGTCGAGGGCGGTCTCGCCGAAGTCGAAGGTCGTGCGGGTCGACTCGACGACCAGACCGCCGAGGTCCCGCAGCCGCTCGGCGGTCCCGGGCAGGTCGTCGACGCGGAAGCTGAGATGGGTGAGGCCGAGGCGGTTGATGGCCCGGCGGACGGGGTCACCTTCGGGGCTCGGCACGGCGAAGGCCAGTAGTTCGATGGTCGTGTCGCCCTTACGGATGAACTGAGAGGTCAGCGCGACGTCGTCGAGCTCCATCAAGGCGGCGAAGTCGGGGCCGATCTGGTGCTGCTCGGCCTGGGTGAAGCCGAGGCCGTCGCAGTAGAACCGCAGCGACCGGTCGAGGTCGGAGACACAGATCCCGAAGTGGGAGAACGTGGTGGCCATGCGACCCATGCTGCCACTCGCCGATCCCGGTTCTCGTGGTCATCGACGTCGGTGCTCCGGGCCGTCGGCGGCCGGTCCCAGGCTCTCGTAACCTGGGGATCGTGTGTTGCGTCCTGAAAGCTGGACCAGACCAGCGGGTGCAAGTCCCGTCCGGGTAATCGCCGGAGAGCCCGGTAGCAGGCCCCGGTCCGTCGTCGAGAGGCGGCGGGCTGAGCGGGGTGTCAAAAGCCTCTTCGGAGGGAGCAAGCGTGCGGGCCGTAGTGCCACCAGGCACGAGTCCTGCAGCCTCGTCACAGTTACAACGGGGGAGCCGAGCCGCTCATGTCACGGCGAAGGCAGCATTCGACCGACTGGCGTTCCGGACATGCCCTTGGTCGAGTCCCTCCGGGGTACGGGGAGCGGCACGTACGCACGGTGTGGTTCGGAACAGGAGAGACCCGTCTTGCGCAGCCTTGTCAGCAAAGACCGCTCGTATAAGCCAATGGTGAAATCGAGCGGAGCGCAGCGGGAGTCCGACGGGGTCGTAGTACTGCCGATCGCCGGGAGGAACCCGGCAGGAGGGAAGGGCCCCGACTTCGGTCACGCCGGGAACGGAGGAAAGCGTGAGGGCATGGCCGGGACCGCCCGGTCCAACTACCCCGAGGGCAGCCATCTGGCCCCCGACAAAGTGCGACGCCTCCAGAACCGGCTATGGGCTGCGGCCAAGCAGTCTGCGGGTCGGCGTTTCCACGCCCTGTATGACCGCATCTACAGGAGTGACATCCTGTGGGAGGCGTGGGAGCGGGTCCGAGCCAATCGTGGGGCGGCGGGGGTCGATGCAGCTGACCATCGCTGCGGTGGAGGACGCTACGGGGTCGAGCGGATGCTCGATGAGCTCCAGAGCCGACCTCCGTGCAGGCATCTACCACCCGGCGCCAGTGCGCCGGGTGGAGATTCCAAAGCCCGACGGGCACGAAGCGACCGTTGGGCATCCCGACGGTCAAGGACCGGGTGTGCCAGCAGGCGGCGAAGATCGTCCTCGAACCCATCTTCGAGGCCGACTTCCTGCCCTGCTCGTTTCGGGTTCCGGCCCAAGCGCTCGGCCACCGACGCCATGGAAGCGCATCCGGGTCGGCGTTCATCGAAGGCAACCAGTTCGTCTTCGAGGCCGACATCGAGAACTTCTTCGGCGAGATCGACCACGAGAGGCTTGCTCGTCACTGGTCGGCGAGCGGGTCTCGGACCGACGGGTGCTCAAGCTCCTGCGGCAGTGGCTGCATGCAGGGGTGTTGGACGACGGGGTCGTGACCGAGACGGTCACGGGCACGCCCCAGGGCGGGGTGATCTCACCGCTCCTGGCCAACATCTACCTGCACGCCTTCGACCGGGCCTGGGCCGAGCATGGCGCCGGAGAAGTCGTCCGCTATGCGGACGACTTCGTGGTGCTGTGCTCGTCTCGGGAACAAGCCGAAGAAGCCCAGCGGCGGGCGACCGCCATCCTCGGTGACCTCGGTCTGCAGCCTTCATCCGGACAAGACCCGAGTGGTCGACCTCCGGGAAGGCAAGGAGGGCTTCGACTTCCTCGGCTGCCACTTTCGTGCCCGCATGTCCGGCAAGCTCTGGGAGCAGAAGCGGATCATCCGCTACTACCTCCACCGCTGGCCGTCGGTGCGGTCCATGAAGCGTGCCCGAGCCAGGATCAAGGCCATCACCGGTCGAAGCCAGGTCGGACAGCAGTTGGAGGACGTCATCGCACGGCTCAACCTGTTCCTTCGGGGATGGGGCAACTACTTCCGCACCGGGAATGCGGCCGACAAGTTCGTCGCGATGGACCGCTACGTGGCGTGGCGGCTGCATCGCTTGCTCATCAAGAAGCGTGGCCGCAACCTGCGTGCGGGCCAGGCCGACACGCTGGACCCGCACCTGGTTCCACGACCAGGGCCTGCACCAGCTCATGGGCACTATCCGCTACCCGAAGGCAGCGTAACCATGTCCAGAAGACCGTCGGTAAGCCGTGTGCGGGAAAACCGCACGCACGGATTGAAAGGGGGATGGGGAACCGGGCCGCTTGTCGGCACCGCGCCCCTGACTACCAATGGCAGCGAACGAGAACGAGCGACAGACGGACTCGGGCATCGAGATCCGGCCGGTGTACACCGCGGCTGATCTCGACGGTTGGGACGTGGACGCCAAGCTGGGGAGCCCGGGGGCGTACCCGTACACGCGGGGCGTGCACGCGGAGATGTACCGGCGGCGGCTGTGGACGATGCGCCAGTACGCGGGGTTCGGCACCGCGGAGTCGACGAACGAGCGGTTCAAGTTCCTGCTCGGTGCCGGGCAGACGGGGCTGTCGTGTGCGTTCGACCTGCCGACGCAGATGGGCTACGACTCGGACCACGCACGGGCGGAGGGCGAGGTCGGCAAGGTCGGCGTGGCGATCGACTCGCTGGCGGACATGCGGCTGCTGCTGGCGGGCCTGCCGCTCGACACGGTGACGACGTCGATGACGATCAACTCGACCGCGGCGATCCTGCTGCTGTTCTACCAACTCGTCGCCGAAGAGCAGGGCGTCCCGGGGGAGAAGATCAAGGGGACGATCCAGAACGACATCTTGAAGGAGTACGTCGCTCGAGGGACGTACATCTACCCGCCGAGGCCGTCGATGCGTTTGATCGTCGACACGTTTGCGTACTGCCGGGAGCACCTGCCGAGCTGGAACACGATCTCGATCTCCGGCTACCACATCCGCGAGGCCGGATCGACGGCGGTCCAAGAGGTCGCGTTCACGCTGGCGGACGGGATCGCGTACGTCGAGGCGGCGATGGCGGCGGGGCTCGACGTCGACGAGTTCGCGCCACGGCTGTCGTTCTTCTTCAACGCGCACAACAACCTGTTCGAAGAGGTCGCGAAGTTCCGGGCGGCCCGGCGGATGTGGGCGCGGATCATGACGGAGCGGTTCGGCGCGAAGGACGACCGGTCGAAGGTGCTCCGGTTCCACACGCAGACCGGCGGGTCGACGCTGACCGCACAGCAGCCGGAGAACAACATCGTCCGGGTGACGGTCCAGGCATTGTCGGCCGCGCTCGGCGGAACGCAGAGCCTGCACACGAACGGGTTCGACGAGGCGCTCGGCCTGCCGACGACGCGGGCGGCGAAGATCGCGCTGCGGACGCAGCAGATCGTCGGTTACGAGTCCGGGGTGGCCGATACGGTCGACCCGCTGGCCGGCTCGTACTTCGTCGAGACGTTGACGGACGAGGTCGAGCAGGGCGCGCTGGCGTACCTCGCACGGATCGACGAGCTCGGCGGGGCGGTGGCGGCGATCGAGGCGCGGTTCATGCAAGACGAGATCGAGGGCGCGGCGTACGCGTACGCGAAGGCGATCGACGACGGCGAGAAGGTCGTCATCGGCGTCAACAAGTTCATCGACGACGAGCGCGAGGCGGCCGACGTCTTCCCGATCGACATCGAGCTGCAGCGGTCACAGATCGCCCGCGTGGGGCGGGTGCGGGCGGAACGGGACCAGGCGGGGGTCGACGCGGCCCTCGACGACGTCGCGGCGGCCGCCAGGGGCAGTCAGAACCTGCTGGTGCCGATGAAGGAGGCGCTGCGGCGGATGGCGACGCTCGGCGAGGTCTCCGACGTCCTGCGGGGCGAGTTCGGCGTCTACCAGCCGGGCGGCTGAAGGGCGGAGAAGGGGAGGTCCCCGTCGGCTCCCGGTCACCCCGGTACGGGGTGCCGGCGTCGGTCCGCCGGCCCCTCTGCCGGCAAACGCTTTTGTTTCACCGGTTGCAGACTTCGCCGAGCTGGACGTACGCCGATTCTGCAAACGGTGAAACGCGGACAACACCGGGACACCCGTGACACCGGGACAAGACGGGCGAGCCGAGGGACACGCCTGGCACTCTGTCGATCAGGCGGTGGCGACGACGCCGAAGTGCTCGACGGCGGGAGCCGGGTCGTAGAAGTGGTGGAGGAGCGCCCGCCACTCGCGGTAGGCGTCGGACCGCCGGAACCCTTCCAGGTGGTCTTCGAGGGTGTCCCACTCGACCAGCAGGAGGTACCGGTTCGGGGTCTCCAGTCCTCGGGACAGGCAGAGGCTCCGGAAGCCGGGTGAGGCGGCGATCAGCCCCTTGGCGACGGCGAACGTCTCCTCGAATTCGGTTTCGCGGCCGGGGATGACGTCGAGCACGGCATGTTCGAGGACCATCGCTGCATCATGGCGCATGCCAGGGCATCTCGACGGTCCGTCCGGTTCCCAGCCAGGTTCCCAGCCAGGTTGTCGGCCAGGTGGCCGCTCTACGGTCGGCCTTCATGGGGCCCGGCGAACCACCCGCTTCGAGGCCGCGGGCTCCGCCGGGCGGTGATGGTCGCCCTCTTGCGGGCCGGCCGTCCGCTCACTATCGGGGAGATCCTGGTCGCGGTCGAGCACAACGGTCGGACGGTCGACGGCGGCTATCCGCGGAAGCGGTTGGCGGACGCGCTCGGTTACGAGGCGCGGCGGGGGTGGGTCGTCCGGGTCGAGCGCGGTACGTACGTGGTGGGCCGGGTCAGCCGGACCTCGCAGTGGCGACTGCTCAACCGGCCCGACTGAGGAGGTGGTCGCGGATGGCCGGCCGGGTGGCGGCGTCGACGGCCGTCCAGGCCATGGCCACCGAGCCGTCGCGGACGGCGGCATCGGCCGACGCGGTGACGCACGCGGCCGCGAACTCGGGCTGATGGTTGACGGAGCCGTGGCCGTCGATGGCGATCAGCGGGTGGATCGTCGGCACGGCGAGCGAGACGTTGGCCATGTCGGTCGACAGGGTCGGCGGCGGGACGCCCTCGTCGTCGAGCGAGAACCGCCGGCCGAGCGCCTCGGCGTTGGCCCGGTAGGCGGCGAGCAGCCCGGGGTCGCTCTCCATGTGCGAGTAGACCGGCGACAGCTCGTCGAACTCGACCGACGCGCCGGTAGCGACCGCGCCGGCCTCGAAGCAGGCCCGGACCCGCGGGTCGAGGACGTCGAGGTCGTCGAGGGTCCGCGCCCGGGCCATGAACCGTCCGGAAACCCGGGCCGGGACGACGTTGGCCGCCTTCCCACCCTCCCGGACGACGCCGTGGACCTGGTCACCGGGCCGGAGCTGCTGGCGGAGCAGCCCGACCGCCACCTGGGCGACGGTCATCGCGTCGAGGGCGTTGATGCCCTCCCACGGCGCGGCCGACGCGTGGGCTTCCTTGCCGGTGAAGTGGACGTCGAAGTGGGAGACGGCCAGGCACGTGGCGACGAGGCGCTCCGTCGGCCACGGGTGGACCATCATCGCCGCGTGGACGCCGTCGAACGCGCCGCGTTCGAGCATCGTGATCTTCCCGCCGCCGCCCTCTTCGGCCGGCGTACCGAGGACGAGCACGGTCAGGCCGAGCCGGTCGGCCAGCGGCGCCAGGGCCAGCCCGGCCCCGGCCGCGGTGGCCGCGATGATGTTGTGGCCGCACGCGTGGCCGACGTCGGGCAGCGCGTCGTACTCGGCGCAGATCGCCAGGACGAGCGGGCCGTCACCGGCCCGAGCGGAGAACGCGGTCGGCAGCCCGCAGACGCCTTCGGTCACGTCGAACCCGCCGCCGGCCAGCAGCTCGGCCACCGCGGTGGCCGACCGGTGCTCGGTGAACGCCGTCTCCGGGTGGCCGTGGATCCGGTGGCTCAGGTCGACGAGATCGTCGAGGCGGTCGGTGACGCCGGTGTCGACCGCGGCTTTGAGCTCTTCGGTTCCGGCACCGTCGTCCATGACTGCCTCCCGTTCGCCGTGCTGCCCGATGACGGGCTATTCGATGACCGCGACGACGTCGCCGCTGCCGACCGAGTCGCCGGCCGCGACGCGGATCTCCTTCACGGTGCCGGCCTTCTCCGCGTTGATCGCGTTCTCCATCTTCATCGCCTCGAGGACGCAGATCGTCTGCCCGGCCTCGACCGCGTCACCGACGGCGACGAGCACCTTGACGATCGTGCCCTGCATCGGCACCATGACGGTGCCCGAGCCGGCGGCCGACGCGACGTGGCCGCCACCCCGCCGTTTCGGTCCGGCCGCCCGGGCCGGGCCGCCGCCGCCGGCGACGGCTCCGCCGGTGTCGGGGACCCACAGCTTGAGCTGGTAGCGGCGCCCGTCGACCTCCGCGGTGACCTCTCGCAGGACCCGCTCGTCGTCGCCGTCCACCACGGCGGGCGCGCCGCCGCCGTCGACCGTGAGCCCGGAGAGGTCGAGCGTCTCCTCGACCCACTTCGTCGAGTGCTTGGCTTCGATGAAGTCCGGGTGGGACAGGATGGCCACGTCGGCCGGGATCGTCGTGGCGACCCCTTCGATCCGCGTCTCTTCGAGGGCCCGGAGCATGCGCCGCCGGGCCAGCTCGCGGTCTTCGGCCCAGACGACGAGCTTGGCGACGAGGTTGTCGTAGTGCTGGCTGACCGTGTCGCCGGCGCCGTAGCCGGCGTCGAGGCGGACGCCCGGCCCGGCCGGCGGGTCGAACCGGGTGATCGTCCCCGGAGACGGGAGGAACCGCCCGCCGGACGGGTCCTCCGCGTTGATGCGGATCTCGATGGCGTGGCCGCGGTGGTCGATGTCGTCCTGCCCGAACGGCAGCGCCTCGCCGGCGGCGATCCGGAGCTGCCAGGCGACGAGGTCGAGCCCGGTCACGAGCTCGGTCACCGGGTGCTCGACCTGGAGCCGCGTGTTCATCTCCAAGAAGTAGAACTCGCCGTCCTGGTAGAGGAACTCGACGGTGCCGGCGTTGACGTAGCCACAGGCCGCGGAGACCTTGACGGCCGCCGCGCCCATCGCCTGGCGGACGTCGTCGGGGAACGCCGGTGCCGGCGACTCCTCGACGAGCTTCTGGTGCCGCCGCTGGCACGAGCAGTCGCGCTCGCCGAGCCAGAGGACGTTGCCGTGGGTGTCCGCGAGCACCTGCATCTCGATGTGGCGTGGCCACGACAGGTACCGCTCGACGTAGACCTCCGGGCGGCCGAAGTACGCCTGGGCCTCCCGCTGGGCCGACTCGACCGCGTCCGCCGCGTCCTCGGCCGCGTGGACGACCTTCATGCCGCGACCGCCGCCGCCGTACGCGGCCTTGATCGCTACCGGCCAGCCGTACTCCTCGCCGAACGCGACGACCTCGTCGGGGGACGTCAGCGGCTCCGAGCGGCCGGGCACGCTGGCCACGCCGACCTCGGCCGCGGCGATGCGCGAGCTGATCTTGTCGCCCATGACCTCCATCGCCTCCGGCGGTGGGCCGATGAACGTGACGCCGCGCTCGGTGATCGCCCGGGCGAAGTCGGGGTTCTCGGAGAAGAAGCCGTAGCCGGGGTGGACCGCGTCCGCCCCGCTCTGCTCGATCGCGGCCAGGATGGCGTCGGTGTTGAGGTAGCTCTCCGCCGCGGTCTGCCCACCGAGCGCGTACGCCTCGTCGGCCAGGCGGACGTGGAGGGCGTCGCGGTCGAGCTCCGAGTAGACGGCGACCGTGGCAACACCCAGCTCGCGGCAGGTCCGGATCACCCGGACGGCGATCTCCCCACGGTTGGCGACGAGGACCTTCTTCAGCACGCTGGACCTTTCGAGTCGGCGGGACGGCCGGCCGCCGTCGGCCGGCCCGTTTCAGCTCGCCAACACTGTCACGCCCCGTATGGTTCCTGCCATGTCCCCGCCGCCGTTCGGTCAGGTCCGGCGTCTCGGCGTCGTCGGCTCGACCAATGCCTACCTCCTGGGCGAGGCTCGCCGGGGGGCGCCGGCCGGCCTGGTCGCGGTGGCCGACCACCAGACCGCCGGCCGTGGTCGGCTCGGCCGGCGGTGGGAGGCCCCGCCGGGCAGCAGCCTGCTCGTCTCCGTCCTGCTCCGGCCGGTCCTTTCCCCCGACCTCCACCTCTGCACCGCCGCGGTCGCCCTCGCCACCGCCTCGGCCTGCCGGACCGTGGCCGGCGTCTGGCCGACCGTGAAGTGGCCGAACGACCTGCTCATCGGCGACGACAAGCTCGCCGGCGTGCTCGCCGAGGCCGACGCGGCCGCGCCCGGCGGACCGCCGGGATCGGTGGCCGTCGTCGTCGGCGTCGGCTGCAACGTCGATTGGCCCGGCCCACCCGATGCCGGCGGGACGAGCCTGGCCGACGCGGCCGGCCGGCCGGTCGACCGCGAGCAGTTGCTGCAGGCCCTCCTCACCGAGCTCGGGCCGCGGGTCGAGGCTCTCGGGACCGATGACGGCCGTCGCGGGCTCGACGACGAGCTGCGCGCCCGGTGCCGGACGCTCGGGCAGGTCGTCCGGGTCGACCTGGCCGGCACCGATGTCGTCGAGGATGGCGTTGTCGGGCGGGCCGTCGAGCTGACCGCCGAGGGCCATCTCGTCGTCGAAACCGGCGACGGGCGGGTGGTGATCGCGGCCGGCGACGTCGTCCACCTTCGTCCGGCCGACGGCGATCGCCGCGGCCAGTAAGCTGTCCGCCTTATGCGACTGCTCGTGACCGGCGGCGCCGGCTTCATCGGCTCCAACTTCGTGCGGTACTGGACCGAGGCGTACCCCGGCGACCACGTCGTCGCCTTCGACGCCCTCACCTACGCCGGGAACCGCCCCAACCTGGCCGACGTCGAGGACCGGATCGCCTTCGTCCACGGCGACGTCTGCGACCTCGACGGCGCCATCCGGACGCTCGAGGACCACGCCATCGACACGATCGTCCACTTCGCCGCCGAGTCCCACAACTCGCTGGCCGTGCTCGACCCGGGCCTCTTCTTCCGGACGAACGTGCTCGGCACCCAGTCGATGCTCGAGGCGGCCCGTCGTCACGGCGTCGGCCGGTTCCACCACATCTCGACCTGCGAGGTCTACGGCGACCTGCCGCTCGATACCGACGAGCGGTTCGACGAGGACAGCCCGTACCGGCCGCGGACGCCGTACAACGCGTCGAAGGCCGGCGCCGACCACGCGGTGCGCGCCTACTTCGAGACGTTCGAGCTGCCGGTGACGATCACGAACTGCTGCAACAACTACGGGCCGTACCAGTTCCCCGAGAAGGTCATCCCGCTGTTCACGACCCACGCCCTCGACGACCGGTCGCTGCCGCTCTACGCGTCGACGCAGAACCGCCGGGAGTGGCTCCACGTCCGCGACCACTGCCGGGCCGTCGAGGCCGTCCTGCTCGACGGCCAGCTCGGCGAGACGTACCACGTCGGCAGCGGGATCGAGGCGAGCATCGAAGAGATCGCCGACCTCGTCCTCGGCACGCTCGACAAGCCGTCGTCGCTGAAGGAGATCGTCCCCGACCGGCCCGGCCACGACCGCCGCTACCTGCTCGACTCGACCAAGATCGAGAAGCAGCTCGGCTGGCGCCCCGACGTGCCGTTCGCCGAGGGGCTCGCCGAGACGGTCCGCTGGTACGCCGACCACCGGACGTGGTGGGAGCCGTTGCTCGACCGCGCCCCGGTCGTCGAGGCCGGTTGGGGCGGGGACCGCTGACCGCTCGCTCGACCGCTCGTCCCGACCGCTCGACGACGGTGACCAGCTGGTGAACGTCCTCGTGACCGGCGCCGGGGGGCAGCTCGGCCGCGACCTGGTCGACGCCTTCGGTGGCACCGTCCCGGCCGGTGGCCGGCGCTGCTCGCTCTACGGGCCCGACGGTCCCGGACGGACCGGCGACGTCGTCGGGCTCGACCACGCCGCTCTGCCCGTCGACGACCGTGGTGCTGTCCTCGCCGCGGTCGACGGGCTGCGACCCGACGTCGTCGTCCACGCCGGGGCCTGGACCGCGGTCGACGCCTGCGAGGCCGATCCCGACCGGGCCTTTGCCGTCAATGCCCTCGGTACCCGCCATGTCGCCGAGGCCGCCGAGCGATCGGGCGCCCACCTCGTCTACGTCTCGACCGACTACGTCTTCGACGGCCGGTCGCCGCGGCCGTACATCGAGTGGGACGAGACGAACCCGCTGTCCGTCTACGGTCGGAGCAAGCTCGGCGGCGAGCGCGAGTGCCCGCCCGGCTCGACGATCGTCCGCACGTCGTGGGTCTGCGGCGCCCACGGCGCCAACATGGTCAAGACCGCCCTCCGGCTCGCCGGCGGTGACGGGCCGCTCCGGTTCGTCGACGACCAGCATGGCAGCCCGACGTTCACCGCCGACCTCGCCGCGGCTGTCGTGACGTTGGCCACCGACCGCCGGCCCGGCGTCCACCACGTAACCAATCAGGGCGCGACGACGTGGTTCGGTTTCGTCCGCGCCGTCCTCGCGGCCGCCGGCCACGACGGCAGTCGGGTCGAGCCGATCGCCACCGCCGACCTCGCCCCGCCCCGCCCCGCGCCGCGCCCGGCCAACTCCGTGCTCGACAACGCCGCGCTCCGGCTCGGCGCGCTCCCGCTCCTCGCGCCGTGGGAGGACGGGCTCGACCGGCTCGTGAAGGCCCTCGCATGAACGTCGTCGCATGAGGGTGCTCGTCGCCGGCGGTGCCGGGTTCGTGGGGTCGCATCTCTGCGACCGTCTGATCGAGCGTGGCGACGTCGTCGTCTGCATCGACGACCTGTCGACCGGTCGACGGGAGAACCTCGTCCAGCTGGCCGGCCAGGCCGCGTTCACGTTCGTCGAGGCCGACGTCAGCCAGGACGTCCCGGTCGACGGCGCGTTCGACGCGGTCTGCAACCTGGCCAGCCCCGCGTCGCCACCGGCCTTCCTGGAGCGGCCGTTGGCCACCCTGGCGGTCGGCAGCGAGGGGACCCGCCGGCTGCTGGACGTGGCCGAGCGGTCGGGGGCCCGGTTCCTCCTGGCCTCCACCAGCGAGGTCTACGGGGAACCGACGGTCCACCCGCAGGTGGAGCAGTACCGCGGGAACGTCGATCCGGTGGGCCCTCGCAGCGTTTACGACGAGGCCAAGCGGTTCGCCGAGGCGCTGACGATGGCCACCCACCGAGCCCGGGGGGTCCCGGTGAGGATCGCCCGGATCTTCAACACCTACGGCCCCCGGTTGGCGCCGGGCGACGGCCGGGTCGTCTCGAACTTCGTCGTCCAAGCCCTCGCCGGGCAGCCGCTGACCGTCTACGGGGACGGGTCGCAGACCCGGAGCCTTTGCTACGTCGACGACCTGGTGGCCGGGTTGCTCGCTCTCTTGCACTCGGAGGAGACCGGACCGGTCAACATCGGGAACCCCGACGAGCGGACCGTGCTCGACCTGGCCCACGAGGTCATCGCCGCCACCGGTTCGTCTTCGGTCATCGAGCACCGGCCGCTGCCCACCGACGACCCGACCCGACGCTGCCCGGACATCGGGTTGGCCCGCCGGGTCCTCGGGTGGGAGCCGCAGCTCGACCTCGACGTCGGGTTGGCTCGGACGGTTGCCTATTTCGCCGGGCTGCCCGACGTAGGGCGGGCCGGCGCTGGACGTCCCGACACCGGGCCGTCCGATGCCGGACCGGGAGATGATGGGGCGTGACGAGGAAAGCGGGGGGAGATGGCTGAGGCCGTGCTGGAGGAGATCGAGTACCGGACGCTGTCGGTGATCGTGCCGGTCTACAACGAGCGGACCACCGTCGCGGAGATCGTCCGGCGCGTCCGAGCGGTCGACGTCCGGCTCGTCCTCGACGTCGTCGTCGTCGACGACGGCTCGAGCGACGGGACCGACAAGGTGCTCGCCGCCATCGAGGACTCGACCGTCCGGGTGATCACGCACGGGCGGAACCAGGGGAAGGGCGCGGCCATCCGAACCGGGTTGGCCCATGCCCACGGTGACCTGATCCTCATCCAGGACGCCGACCTCGAGTACGACCCCAACGACTGGCCCCGGCTGCTCGACCCCATCCTCAAGCACAAGGCCAATGTCGTCTACGGCAGCCGGTTCACCGGGGAGCGGAAGAACATGTTGCCGACGCACTGGATCGGCAACCGGTTCCTCTCGTTCGTCACGAACCTGCTCTACTCGTCGACGCTGTCCGACATGGAGACGTGCTACAAGCTCTTCGACCGTCGCGTCGTCGAAGGGATCGTCGTCGTTTCCGACCGCTTCGACTTCGAGCCGGAGATCACCGCCAAGGTTCTCCGCCGTGGGTACCGGATCTACGAGGTGCCGATCTCCTACGCCGGCCGGGAGCCGGACGAGGGCAAGAAGATCACCTGGCGCGACGGGTTCGGTGCGCTGAAGGCGCTCGTTCGGTTCCGGTTCACGAGGGACCCCTGACCATGCCCCCGGGGACGACCGGCGCCGGCGCCGGTCGGGTGGCGGCGGTCGTCGTCGACTACCGGGCGGCGGACGTGCTGGCGGACTGCGTCCGGTCGCTGCTCGACGAGCAGGTCGCCGAGGTCGTCGTCGTCGAGAACGGCCCCGCCGACCCGACCCGCCAGGCGCTGGTGGACGCCGATCTGTCGGTGCCGTTGCTCGTCACCGGCAACAACCTCGGCTACGGCGCCGGTGCCAACCGCGGCATCGCGGCCCTCGCTCTCGATGGCGACGGCGGCGCGGTCGAGATGGTCCTCGTCTGCAACCCCGACCTCCACCTTCACCCCGGCGCGGTCTCGGCGCTCGTCGCGGCCCTCGACGCCGAGCCGGCATGGGCCATCGTCGGTCCCCGCATCCTCACCCCCGACGGCGCGACGTACCCATCGGTCCGGGCCTTCCCGTCGATGATCGACGCGGCCGGCCACGCGCTCCTGGCCATCTTCAAACCCGACAACCGGTTCAGTCGTCGCTACCGGCCGATGGACGGCGGCGGCGGGAAGGGCGAGGCCGACTGGGTCTCCGGCGCCTGCTTCCTGGCCCGGCGGTCAGCCCTGGAGGAGCTGGGCGGGTTCGACGAGTCGTACTTCATGTTCGCCGAGGACATGGACCTGTGCTGGCGAGCCAAGCAGGCCGGCTGGGTCGTCGGCGTGCAGCCAGCCGCCGTCGTCACGCACGCCGAGGGTATCTCCCGCTCCCGTCACCCCTACCGGATGGTCGTCGCCCACCACCGCTCCGCGCTGCGGTTCGCCAACCGCACGACGACGGGCTGGCGACGCGTCGCCCTTCCCGCCGCCGCCGCCGTCCTCGGCGTCCGGTTCGTGATGGCCTGCGTCAACGTCACGCTGCACCGCTGACCGACCGTGTTAGCGTTGACACCGATGATCGTCCGCAGGGACGTCAGCGCCGCCGCACCGAGGTTCTTCGGTGCCTTTCTCCTTCTCCTGTCGGCGGGCGGCCTGTTCTTCGCTCCGGCCGCGGCCGGAGCGGCGGCACCGCCGATCACCTGCCGGGTGGTCGCCCCCAGTGTTCCCACGTGCGGACGGTGGTGGGGAGAAGCCCTCGACCCGGGTGACCAGTCGTTGATCTCGGCAGTCGGCGCGGCGTCGGCGGCCGCCGATCGGCGGCTCGACATCGTCCACACGTACCACGTCTGGAACGACACGTTCCCGACGGTCGAAGAGACCCAACTGGCCCACGAAGGCCATCTCCTCATGATCGGTTGGAAGCCGATCACCTCCGCCGGGCGGCCGGTTTCGTGGGCGTCCATCGCGGCCGGTGACCAGGATCAGATCATCACGGCCGAAGGGCAACGGTTGCGGGCATTGGGAGAGCCGGTCCTGCTCTCCTTCTCCTACGAGCCCGAGCGGCTCGTCGGGATCACGGGCACGGCCAGTCAGTTCGCCGCGGCCTTCCGGCACGTCCACGACGTCATCGTCAAGGCCGGCGCGACGAACGTCGAGTGGGTGTGGACGGTCATGGGCCTGAACGACAGCTACTGGCATCGCACGTACCCCGAGCTCTGGCCGGGCCGACAGTACGTGGACTGGATCTCTTGGGACCCGTACAACTGGGCTTCCTGCCGGAAGGAGACGTGGCGGTCCTTTGCGGCGATGGTCCGCCCGTTCTACCAGTGGGTTACCGCTCAAGACTTCGGCAATCTCCCCCTGATGCTGTCCGAGTACGGCACCGTTGAAGATCCACACGATCCCGGGCGCAAGGCCTCGTGGTTCAGCGGGGAGGCGGACGCGCTCAGCCAGTTCCCGCGGATTCGAGCACTCGTCTACTTCAACCTTCCGTCCCCGCCCGCCTCTTGTGATTGGCAGTCGACCACGTCACCTACCTCGCAAGCGGCTTTTCATCGGCTCGCCGACAGCCCGAGCTTCCGCCCGACCGCCAAGCTCGATCCGACGACCGGCTGACCGCCGTCTCTTCCGGCGGTCGCGGACGCGTCCACCCGGGGGCCACTCGGGGGCCACTCGGCGTCAGTCCCCATCGACGCAGGCAAGATACCCGTTGCATCATCGTCCAAGGTGTGTTACCTTCCACCCACGGCAGCCCGGACAATGGGTTGTCGGTTCCAGCGACAAACGGCAAACCCGTCGCAAGGCGGGGACGCAAAGCCAAGGGACCCACGTGGTCAGCCTGGTTACCGAACGGAGCGATAGGAGGAGATTCCACCGTTGGATCGGCGCAGGCGCCCGTAGCGGCGTCGATCCACAATTCGATGAGCACCTGGCGAGAAGGTGCTCGCGTGTTGGAGTCAAGTCGAGGGAGAAAGTGTCGGTGCCGCGCGCCTATGGCGCACCAATGAACGTCGCCTGAGCGGTGATATGCATTACCCGGCGGTAACTCGCCGTCCGCGTCATTCGCGGACTGGACGAGTTGTTCATCAGTTGTTCACTAGTTGGTTGAATTGCCCCTATCGGACGGCTTGATATTCGGATCACAAGCTACTGAAGTCACCGAGATCTTTGAAGGAGAGATGATGGGCGAGCGAGTAGCAGTTGTCGGGAGTGGCTATGTGGGCTCCGTCGTGGCCGCCTGCCTGGCCCACGTGGGGAACGCCGTGGTGGCAGTGGAATCGGATCGCGGCCGCCTCGAACAGCTGGCCAGTGGCCGGGCCCCGTTCCATGAGCCCGGCCTGGACCGTCTCCTCCGGCAGACGCTCGACGACGGATCGCTGCGTTTTACGGACGACTTCGGTTTGGCCATGGACGAGTCCGACATCGTCTTCGTCTGCGTCGGCACGCCTCCCGGGCCGACCGGCAATCCGGACATGTCTGCCATGCAGTCGGTGGCGCGGCTGATCGCTCAGCACCTTCGCCGGCATCACATCATCGTCACGAAGAGCACCGTGCCGATCGGCACCGGTTACTGGCTGGGGGCGATGATCGAGGACCTCGCCGGCACGACGGATGCGGACGAGCTGTTCAGCCTGGTGTCCAACCCGGAGTTCCTCCAGGAGGGGAGCGCGGTCCAGGACTACCTGCACCCTGACCGGGTCGTCCTCGGGAGCGATGACCCGGCGGCGATCCGGCGGGTGGCCGAGGTGTACCGGCCGATCCTCGAGCAGAAGATCCCCGGCGACGTCGGCGGCCGGGACCCGGTGCCGCTGCTGCAGGCGAGGATGACGACGGCCGAGATGATCAAGTACGCGTCCAACGCCTTCTTGGCCACCAAGATCAGCTTCGCCAACGAGATCGCCCGGCTGTGCGACTACGTCGGTGCCGATGTCACCGAGGTGACGGCCGGCATGGGGCTCGACGTCCGGATCGGTGGACGTTTCCTGAACGCCGGCCTCGGTTGGGGGGGCTCGTGCTTCGGGAAGGACCTGGCGGCCCTCGTCGGCACCGCCGCCGAGTACGGCTACCAGCCACCGCTGCTGCAAGCGACGATGAGCGTGAACAATCTTCAGCGGCAGGCGGTCGTCGCGGAGTTGCTCCGGCAGCTCAAGACGCTTCGGGGCTCCCGGATCTGCCTGCTCGGGCTGGCGTTCAAGCCCGGGACGGACGACCTCCGAGACTCCCCGGCCCTCGATGTCGCGTTCCGGCTCGCCGAACGGGGGGCGTTCGTCACCGCGTACGATCCCATGGTCACGGTCGTGCCCGACGGACACGACGTTCGGATCATGCCCGATCCGCAGCGGGCCGCGACCGGTGCCGACGCCGTCATCGTGGCGACCGAGTGGCCGCAGTTCCTGGCCCTCGACCTGGCCGGCCTGGCCGAGGTCATGCGGGGCGACGTGTTCTACGACTGCCGGAACGTCTTCGATCCCGAAGCGGTGGCTCGGGCGGGCTTGCGATATGTGGGCATCGGCCGCCCGCCGGTCCGGCGACCGGTCACGGTCCTGGACGCCTCGGGCCCCGACGGCACACGCCAGCTCCAGGGCCCACGGGCTTCGGTCGTGCCCGTTGCCACTGACGTGCCGGTCTCCTCGACCCCCTGACCGTCGACGTCGACGCCTCCGGCGCGACCGATCCGAACGAGAGAAAGAGGAACGACCGATGGTCGTGGCACTGCTCGAGCTCCGCCAGTCGATCCACGAGCACGAGCGTCTCTACCTCTTCACCGTCTTCGTCCTGCTCACGTGGATGGTGTGGTTGGCCAAGGTGATGCTCTCTCGCCGTTACCGGCCCTGGCCGGAGCCGTTCGTCACCTCGACGACGGTGGTCATCCCGGTCGTCGACGAACCGCTCGACCTCTTCCGAGACGTGCTGACCCGGATCGTCGAGCAGGCACCGACCCAGATCCTGGTGATCATCAACGGTCCACGGAACATCGGCCTCGAGGAGGTCTGCAGCGAGTTCGACGCCGTCGAATGGCGATGGACGCTGGTGGCCGGCAAGCGCAACGCCGTTCGTGTCGGCGTCGAGGAGGCGGTCGGCGACGTGGTCGTGCTGGTCGACAGCGACACCATTTGGACGGAGGCCACGCTGAGCGAACTGGTCAAGCCGTTCGCCGACGAGGAGATCGGCGGCGTCACCACCCGCCAGAGGATCCTCGACCCGCAGCGGTGCTTCCTCACCCGGTGGGCCGATTGGATCGAGAACAGCCGGGCGATGTACTCGATGCCGGCCCAGAGCGCCCTCGGGCAGGTGGGGTGCTTGCCCGGGCGGACGATCGCCTTTCGCCGGTCGGTGCTCGAAGAGGCGATGGAGCCGTTCATGACCGAGGAGTTCCTCGGCGTGTTCATGGAGGTCTCCGACGATCGGACGCTGACGAACTACACCCTGAAGCAGGGGTACCGGACCGTCTACCAGTCGACGAGTCTCGTCTACACCGACGCGCCGACGAATTTCCGAAAGTTCGTCAAGCAGCAGTACCGGTGGGCCAGGGGGAGCCAGTACAACACGCTGCGGATGCTCCGCTGGATGGCTCGGCACACCCCGGTTCTCGGGCTCTTCTTCGTCATCGACATCCTCCTGCCGTTCATCTGGCTCTGTTCGGCGCTCGGCTGGGTCATCCGCACGTCGGACCACCAGACGGACAACCTCTACGGCGGGCTCACGCACCTCCACGGTGACATCGCCCCTTTCCTGGCGATCGTGACGCTGACGGTCCTCACGTCGACCCTGTCCATGTGCCTGCGGCAGCAGCGCCATCTCGAACAGGTTCCTTCCGACGTGTTCCGGATGCCGTTCTTCGTGATGTTCAGCACGCTCGTGCTCATGCCGATCCGCATGGTCGGTTTCGTCCGGTTGGCGCACCAGGGCAGCTGGGGGACGAGGGAGAACGCCTACGACTCGGGCGACTCGGGGCCGGCGGTGGACGATGTTCTTGACGGTGCGCCGCCCGGCTCGGGTGGGTCCGCCGCGATGTCCGGCCCGCCGCTGGAGGCGGGAGTCGTCGGTTCGGCTGATCCCGGACGCCCGGGTGTCGCGTTGGTATCGCCACCGGCCGCGTTTTCGCCGCCGGTGGCGGCTGAAGGACGGGCCCTTCCGAACGTCCGAGCCCTGTTGCCCATCGTCTTGGCCCTGATCATGGTGGTAGGAGGAACTCTCTACGATGCACGCCCTACGTAGTCGATTCTCGGCGATCACCGTCGTCCTTTCGTTGTTGACGGTGGCGGTCGCCGTCTACATCTCGCCGATGGCGTCGAGCTCGAGCTCGAACACGCCCTCGTCGCAGAGCGCGTCCGGCTCGGCGGAGGACCTCGCCGGCCGGTGGACCAACGGCCCAGAGACAGCGATGGCCGCGGCAGCGCGGTCCGCCACGCCGGCGGCCGGGCTTTCGGCGGTGCAAACGCCGGGCGTGCACAACGGGTCGACGTTGGTGGCCAACCGGTCGGGAACGGCGTCGACCAAGCACACAGTCGCCGCCGGCGCGGTGAAGCCGGCGCCGTCCGCCACGACGGCGACGACAAAGGGCGGGACGCCCGCCAGCCCGACGACCCTCCCGGCTTCGCCGACCACGACGACGACCACCACGGCGCCCGCTGGCCCCACGACAACCGCAGCGGCGGCGACACACACGACAACCTCCGGCGGGACGATTCCGTCCGGTCCGACGACAGCGGGTACCACGACGCCGCCGACCTTCCTCGAGAACCCGCCGGCCAAGGCCCAACTGATGGACCCGTCGAACGACTACTACGGCGTGGCCGCGAACGGCGTCCCCTTCGAGACGGCGACGGTCAAGACCATCGACAGCGAGGTCGGGAAGGCGCCGTCGGCCATCGAGTGGTACGCCGGTTGGGACCAGGCCTTCCAACCGGCCGCGGTGGTCAGCTCGTGGGAGCTCGGGGCACTCCCGATCATCACGTGGGAGTCGATGCCGTCGAACGACCCGTTGACCCCCGGCCAGAGCCGAGCGGACGACCCCACATACTCCCTAACCAACATCATCAACGGGAACTTCGACGCCTACATCCAGTCGTACGCCGAAGCGATCACCCAACTGGGCCTACCGGTCGTGATCCGTTTCGACCAGGAGATGAACGGCACATGGTACCCGTGGAGCGAGCGGGCGAACGGCAACTCGGCGGGCCAGTTCGTCCAGATGTGGCGCCACGTGTGGAACATCTTCCAGCAGGTCGGCGCCAACAACGACGTCATCTGGCTGTGGTGCCCGAACCGGGTCGATCGGCTGTCTGGCCATGCGCCCACCCTGTCCGAGGTGTACCCGGGCGACCAGTACGTGGACTGGATGGGCCTCGACGCCTACTACCGCTACGTGGGGGATCCGACGACATTCAACTTCACGTTCGGCAAGACGCTCGCTCAGCTGAATGCCATCAACGCGACGAAGCCCATCTTCCTGGCCGAGGTCGGAGCCATCGAGAACGGCCCGTATGGGAACAGCCTCGCCCCGACAAAGGCGGCCTGGACCACGAACCTGTTCTCAGGGATCGCCGCGGACCATCAGATCGTGGGGTTCTCGTGGTTCGACAACACCGTGACCAACATCACCAACGGCCAAACGGTGACGGACGACTGGCAGTTCGACGCCGATCCGCTGACCTTGGCGGCCTTCAAGGCCGGGGTGACCTCGACGACGTACGCCGGGGGCGTGGTGCCGACAACATAACGTCGTCGAGGTCACGGGCCGTGCTGCTGAGGCGTCAGTTCGGTACCGGTGTGCCCGTCGTCGTCATCCCGACGATCGGCTTGTTCAGTGGCTTGCCGCCCATCGAGCCGTAGAAGGCCGCGTCGCCGAACGCGAAAAGCCCGCCGTCGGAGGCGACCTCCCAGTAGCCGCCGCCGCCCGGCGTCGATGCCAGGCCGACGACCGGCTGGTTGAGCGGCTTGCCACCCATCGACCCGTAGAACGGCGCGCGTGCCGAACGCGAAGAGCCCGCCGTCGGACTGCGACCTCCCAGTACCCCTGGCCGCCGGGAGCGCTGGCCAGGCCGACGACCGGCTTGTTCAACGGCTTGCCGCCCATCGAGCCGTAGAAGGCCGCGTCCCCGAACGCGAAGAGCCCGCCGTCGGAGGCGACCTCCCAGTAGCCGCCGCCGCCCGGCGTCGACGCCAGCCCGACGACCGGCTGGTTGAGCGGCTTGCCGCCCATCGAGCCATAGAACTGGGCGTCGCCGAACGCGAACAGCCCGCCGTCGCTGGCGACCTCCCAGTACCCCTTGCCGTCCGGCGTCGACGCCATCCCGACGATCGGCTTGTTCAACGGCTTGCCGCCCATCGAGCCGTAGAAGGCCGCGTCGCCGAACGCGAACAGCCCGCCGTCGGAGGCGACCTCCCAGTAGCCACCGCCGCCCGGCGTCGATGCCATGCCGACGACCGGCTGGTTGAGCGGCTTGCCACCCATCGAGCCGTAGAACGGCGCGGTGCCGAACGCGAAGAGCCCGCCGTCACTGGCGACCTCGTAGTAGCCGTTGCCCGCAGCCGTCGACGTGCCGGTTGTCGTGCCAGCTGTGGGGGCTGTCGGGGTCACGGCGGCCTGACAGGTGGAAGAGCCGGACGGCCCTGTCCAGCCGTCGGGGGGCAGGGTCGCCTTCACCTCACCGCCGGCCGGGATGCTCATGAGCGGGCTGGTTCCCTCGGCCGCCCGAGCCGTAGTTCTCGTTCTCGGGAAGGCATAGTTCGGGGGAGAACCCGCTCATGACCGAGGCGTACAGGTTGTAGGCGATGCTCGGGGCCGCTGGGACGAAAGGCACCGTCCGGTCGGGCGAAGAAGGCCGGCTGTCCCCCGTTCGGGGCTGTCGTGGACCCGGTTGGGAAGGTTCCGAAGAAGTCCTTGGTGTCCGTACCGCTGCCGTACTGGCTTCCCCAGTACCCGTAGTTGAAGGCCCCGGTCAGGTCATTCCAGATCCGGGCGTAGACGTCATTCGCTGTGTCCTGCGACGCCGTTGACCTTGTACTCGTGACCTTGGTCATAGATGCCGCGGGCCAGGCCTGTCAGTGTCACCGTCATGGTTGTGCCGGCAGTGGAGCCGGTCCCGCCCGGTGTCGTCGTCCCCCCGACTGTACCGGTGAGGGTCAGGGCGTAGGTGGTCCGGTTGAAGTAGCCCGTGTACTTGAACCACCCCTTGTGCGGTGTCACGACGTAGTAGTCCTGCACGGTGATCGGGCCGTATGTGCCGGCTGTCGTCGTCGGGAGGGACTTGGCAAAGTTCTCGATGTACGGCTTCATGCTCGGCCAATTGCCGTATGTGGCGCTGTCGGGGGAGATGATCCTGACGAACTGCCCGTTGACCGTTTTTTCGATGCCTGCCCAGTTGGCGGCGCCCCCAACCCCTTGGACCGCCGACTTCATGGCGTTGACGATCTGACACGTGTTACCGGAAAAGATGGAGCTCTGGGCCGCGGTGGCGTCCCCCGGGTGGGTGTAAGTCTGCAGGTCGACCGGGAAGTCGAAGTCGTTCACGTTGCTGTAGTCGATTGTTCCGGGATAGGTGAACTCGACGTAGCCGAACCGGTAGGGAGCTGTCTCCGCCGGCTGCGTACTGGGCAACCCGGTGATTTTTGTGCCGATGGAGATCCACAGCCGTCCAGCTGTGTCGCCGGGGACCATGCAGAAGTAGAAGGCGTTCGCCTGTCCCGCCACTGCCGGGAATGTCGAGAACGGGACGCTGTTGTTGAGGTACTTGCCCGGTGTTGGGGTGATGGTCCCGTTGACGAC
Source organism: uncultured Actinomycetota bacterium (assembly GCA_963844575.1). GTDB lineage: Bacteria > Actinomycetota > Acidimicrobiia > Acidimicrobiales > RAAP-2 > DASZUK01. The sequence continues at coordinate 3,402,152 of CAWJOU010000005.1, read as the reverse complement.
TACTGCGCCGAAGACCTGTGTGTTGGGCTGCCCGGAGTCGTTGTCGAAAACCAGTGCGGTGTCACCGGTTGGGCACGACGTGCCGCCCGACGTGGCGGCCGTGGCCGACGGGTGGTGGTTGCCGACCGTCGACGCGGCCGCGACGGCCGGGCTGGCGACGGCGACGCCGGCCACCGTGGCCAGCGCGGCGAGCGAGACCGCCCACCGGCGCGGCATTCTCGTCGACGCCGGCGGTCGGTGCCTCGCCGGCTCCGGGTCGCTACCTTCGCTTCTCGTCCACCTCGACATGTTGATCATGGCCTCCTTCATCGGTCCGGACGCCCTCCGGTTGAGCATCGGGCAGGTTGCCGTCCCACCGGCCGAGGGCATCACGAGGCCCGTCCGCCGCCAAGAGTGCGTCACCCGCGGCAGCACGGTAGTTGGCCGCCCCCCGACGGCCCGGGGATGCCCGTCGCTCCGCCCTCGCGCTCACCGACCCCGATGAGAGGTGACCGGCGGGCCGTCGAGGTACGTGCTCAGTCCCCCGAAGTCCGAGACCGTTCGGGTGGCCAGCACCTGTCCACCGTTGTTGGTCACGGACACCGTCACCGCCCCCTGGCACAGTTGGTGGCAGTCGCCCTGCCGGCCGAGCGACAGCACGAAGAACCGGGTGGTGCCGAGGCGGTGCGGCAGCACCGACCCGGTCACCACGGTGCCGTCCTTGGCCCGGACCGTCACCGTGTTGACCGGACCGTTCGAGGCGCCGACCAGGAACCGCTGGTTATCGGACGCCAGCCCGACGCTCAGGTGGAGCGCGGCACGTGGCCGGCCGAACCGGGGGGTGACGTCGGCCGGGGAGCCGAGCGGGCTGCTCCCGCTGATCAGGGACCTGCCGGCGTACGCCAGCCACTCGCCGATACGACCGCTGGACGGCGGTAGCCCGGCCACCACCCACGGTCGGCCGAACGCAGTCCCCGTGGCCACCACCCGGTAGCCCGGTGGCGGTGCCGGCGTGACGGCCACCGAGGAGTAGCCGGTCACCTGCATACCCAAGGTGGCTTCCGTGACCTGGGCAGGTGGTCCGGACTCGACCGTCACCAGTGCGGCGACCAGGAGGCCGGTGGCGGCCAACGCCAGACCGAAGCCGGCCCACGGGTGCCGCCGACCGGCCCGAGCGAGCCATGACCCGGCGGGGTTGCGGTGCCAGTGTCGCTGTCGTCGCGTCGGCCGGTCTTCCAGCTGGGGCAGGGCGGGGGCCGGCGGGGCCGCGTCCAACAACTCCAGGACCATCAGACGGATCCGGGCGTCGAGATCGTCAGCGGTGGTCATCGAGAACCTCCTTCAGTCGGGCCCGGGCGCGGGCCAGGTGACGGCGGACCGACCCCTCCGTGATCCCGAGCAAGTCGCCGATCCGCACCGGATCGAGGTCGGCCCAGTACGTGAGGACGATCACCGCTCGCTGCCGGTAGCTGAGCCGGCCAACGGCGGCCAGTATCTCGGGTCGGACTTCCGGAGGATCGACCGCACTCGCACCGGCCACCGTCCGTTCCCGAGACCACCGGCGGGCATTGGCCCGATGGAACTTGGCCGACTCGTTGACCACACTCCGGAAGAGGTAGGCCCGGCGGTTCTCGACCTGTCGCCAACCCCGATGGGTGAGGCAGCCGAGGACGGCCGTCGACACGACGTCGGCCGCCGCGTCGGGGCCGACCAGCCCGGTGGCCAACCGGGTCAGCTCTTCCGCGTGTTTGCGATAGAGGTCGGCGTCGTCCGGCACGACCGTATGATCCCGCCGGCCGATCTTCTGGGTGACAGTTCTTCTGGGTGACCGCGGCGCGGAGAGCAGTGTTCGGCACCGGGACCGAGGGCACGCCGGCGGGACGCAAGTAGCATCGGGGCGGGCTGCGTGCGGGTCTGTGGTTGCAAGTCGAGGCCAGTCGCAGGCAAAACGACCCACGTAAGGCAACTCGTGGTTGCCGAGCATGGTGCGACTTAGGGGTAAGTCCTGCCCGCCTGGCTCCCGACTGTCGGGGGCGGGCGGTGACGGGCGGAAGCGGCCACTATCGGAGCCGAAGGGCCGCTACGGCGACCGCCGGTTCCGGGCCGCCAACCCCGCCGCAGGCGAGTGTGGGGTCAAAGACCAGGTCAGCCGCACGCAGCCCGTACCGCCCGGCCGCCCCCGTCCGAGGGTCGCGGTCGACGGCGAGCGGGGAAATGTGGTTACGCAGGGCGGCGGGCTCGGCGCCGGGGTCGAGGTTTCGACGCCTTTGGGGCCCGGTGCCGCCGGCGCATTTTCACCGGTACGATTGCTCCGCTATGTCCATGTTCAGCAAGGTGCTCCGTGCCGGCGAAGGTAAGAAGGTCCGGCGCCTGGCCGAGATCGTGCCGCTGATCAACGATCTCGAGCCGGAGATGGAGGCACTGAGCGACGCCGACCTCCAGCACAAGACGGTCGAGTTCCGGGCCCGGCTGGACGAGGGGGAGACGCTGGACGACCTCCTGGTCGAGGCCTTCGCGGCGGTCCGGGAAGCGGCCTGGCGGGTGCTCGGCCAGCGGCACTTCGACGTCCAGCTGATGGGCGGGATGGCGCTCCACTTCGGATGGATCGCCGAGATGAAGACCGGCGAGGGCAAGACGCTGGTCTCGACGTTGCCGGTCTACCTCAATGCGCTGGCCGGTCAGGGCGTGCACGTCGTGACGGTCAACGACTACCTGGCCACCCGGGACGCGGAGTGGATGGGCCGGCTCCACGGCTGGATGGGGCTGAAGGTCGGCCGGATCGGCCCGGACATCACCGACTTCGACATGAAGCGGGCGGCGTACGCGGCCGACGTCACCTACGGGACGAACACCGAGCTCGGTTTCGACTACCTGCGGGACAACATGCAGTCGTCGCGGGCGACGATGGTCCAGCGGGGCCACGTGTTCGCCATCATCGACGAGGTCGACTCGATCCTCATCGACGAGGCCCGGACGCCGCTCATCATCTCGGGGCCGGCCGACGAGGCGGCGAAGCTCTACTACCAGTTCGCCAGCATCGTCCGGACGCTCGAACGAGACGTCGACTACGAGGTGGACGAGGAGAAGCGGCACGTCGTCCCGCTCGAGTCCGGGATCGAGAAGGTGGAGAAGGCGGTCGGGGTCGAGAACCTCTACGACGCGGTCGCCACGAACTACGTCCACCAGCTGACCAAGGCGCTCGAGGCCAAGGAGCTGTACCACCGGGACAAGGAGTACCTCGTCGCCCAGGGTGAGGTGAAGATCGTCGACGAGTTCACCGGTCGGACCCTCGACGGCCGTCGCTGGTCGGACGGGCTGCACCAGGCCGTCGAGGCGAAGGAGCGGGTGCGGATCAAAGAGGAGAACCACACCTGGGCGACGGTGACCCTCCAGAACTTCTTCCGCCTCTACGAGAAGCTCGGCGGCATGACCGGGACCGCGGAGACCGAGGCGTCCGAGTTCGCCGGCACCTACGACCTGGCGGTCGTCCCGATCCCCACGAACAAGCCACTCGTCCGGTCCGACGAGCCGGACCTGATCTTCAAGACCGAAGAGGCGAAGTTCAACGCGGTCGTCGACGACCTGGCCGAGCGACAGGCGAAAGGCCAGCCGGTCCTCGTCGGCACCGCGTCGGTGGTCAAGTCGGAACTGCTGGCCCGGCTGCTCGAGAAGCGGGGCATTCCGCACCAGGTGCTCAACGCCAAGCAGCACTTCCGGGAGGCCGAGGTCGTCGCCCAGGCCGGCCGGCTCGGCGCGATCACGGTGGCGACGAACATGGCCGGCCGTGGGGTCGACATCATCCTCGGCGGCAACCCGGAGATGATGGCGCGCCACGAGGCCGCCGCCGCCGAGGTGGACCTGACGTCCGAGGAGGGCCAGGAGGAGCTGAAACAGCTGACGAAGCGGCACGAAGCCGAATGCCGGTCGGGCGGCGAGCAGATCCGGGAGCTCGGCGGGCTCTACGTGCTCGGCAGCGAGCGCCACGAGAGCCGGCGGATCGACAACCAGCTCCGGGGCCGCGCCGGTCGGCAGGGCGACCCGGGGGAGAGCCGCTTCTACCTGAGCCTCGAGGACGACCTCATGCGGCTGTTCGCCACCGGGGCGATGAACTGGGTGATGGGTCGGGCCATCCCCGAGGACGTGCCGATCGAGGCGAAGATGGTCACCAAGGCCATCGAACGGGCGCAGAGCACGGTCGAGGGCCGCAACTCGGAGATCCGCAAGGAAGTCCTCAAGTACGACGAGGTCATGAACGAGCAGCGCAAGGTGATCTATGCCCGGCGCCTGCAGGTGATCGACGGGGAGGACCTGGAGGGGCAGACCCGGGAGCTGATCGAGTCGGCCCTCGACGCCGTCGTCCATCACGCGTGCCCGACCGACTACCCCGAGGAGTGGGACCTCGACCTGCTCGTCAAGGACGTCGCCCAGTACTACCCGACGAAGTTCACCGCCGAGGACCTCGCCGAGGGCACCAGCGCGGACCAGGTGTCCGAGAGCATCGTCACCGAGGCCCTCGAGTACTACGACGAGCACTCCGCCTCGCTGCCGGGCGGCGAGGAGCAGGCCCGCCAGATCGAGCGGGAGGTCATGCTCCAGGTGATCAACCAGAAATGGCGGGAGCACCTGGCGGAGATGGACTACCTGCGCGAGGGCATCAACCTCCGGGCGGTGGCCCAGATGGACCCGTTGGTGGCCTGGCAGCACGACGGGTTCGAGATGTTCGGTCAGCTGATGGACTCGATCGACGACGACTACCTGCGTTACGTGCTCCATGTCCAGGCCGTCGAGGAACCGGCGGCCGAGCCCGACCTGGCCCAGGCGGTCTACGAGGCGGCCGACGACCCGGTGGCCGGAACCGCCGCGCTGGCCGGCCAGCTCCTCGCCGAACAGGGGATCGGCGTCGCCGGCACCGAACGGGCCGGTGGGGCGGCCCTGCCGCGGCTCGCGCCGGACGGGCGGGGCGCCATCTTCGCCGACCCTGCGGCGGCCGACGGCGTCGCCGGCAACGGCGGCTCGGCCGGGGGAGCACCGGGCGGCCGCCGGCCGCCGCCGGCCGCCGATCCGGACTCGCTGGTACCGGTGGTCAAGGCGCCCCAGGAGAAGGTCGGCCGCAACGACCCGTGCTGGTGCGGGAGCGGGAAGAAGTTCAAGTTCTGCCATGGCGCCGCCTGAGGCGCCGGGACCCGGCGACCGCACGGATTCGGAGGGGCAGGGCGGTGCTGGTCTCGAAGAGCTGACGGCCCGCCTGGCCGAGGCCGAGAAGTACCTCCGCATGGACGACCTGCGGGAGCGGCGGGCGGAGCTCGAGCGTGACGCCGGCCGGGCGGACCTGTGGGACGACGCGGAGCGGGCCCGCGCCGTCACGACCGAGCTCGGTCGGGTGGCCGACGACGTCGACCGGTTCGAACGCCTCCAGGCGGACCTCGGCGACGCGGCCGTACTGCGGGAGCTGGTGGACGAGTCGGCCGCCGCCGGTGCGCCCGACGAGGGCTTGGCCAAGGAGCTGGACGCGACCGTCGTCGATCTCACCCGGCGGATCGGCCGGCTGGAGCTGGAGTCGCTCTTCTCTGGCGAGTACGACGACCGGGACGCCATCTGCGAGGTCCACGCCGGCGCCGGCGGGACCGACGCCCAGGACTGGGCGGAGATGATGCTGCGGATGTACCAACGCTGGTCGGAACGCCGGGGCTTCACCGTCGAGGTCGACGAAGCCACCGAGGGCCAGGAAGCCGGCCTGCTCTCGGCCACGTTCATCGTCCGCGGCCGGTTCGCCTATGGCCTGCTCGCCACTGAGCGGGGGGTCCACCGGCTCGTGCGGATGTCGCCGTTCGACTCCCAGAAGCGCCGGCAGACGAGCTTCGCCTCCCTCGACGTCGTCCCGTTCCTCGACGACGTGGCCAAGGAGGTCGACATCGACGAGAAGGATCTCCGCGTCGACACGTACCGGTCGTCGGGCGCCGGCGGCCAGCACGTCAACAAGACCGACTCCGCCGTCCGGCTCACGCACCTCCCGACCGGGATCGTCGTCTCGTGCCAGAACGAGCGCAGCCAGCTCCAGAACCGGGCCAAGGCGATGCAGGTCCTGGCGGCCAAGCTGGCCGAGCGAGCGCGCCAGGAGCGCCGGGCCGAGCTCGACTCGCTCAGCGGGGACCGGGGCGACAACGCCTGGGGGAACCAGATCCGGTCGTACGTGCTCGCGCCGTACCAGCTGGTCAAAGATCTCCGCACCCAGGTCGAGACCGGGAACGTCGACGCGGTGCTCGACGGTGATCTCGACCAGTTCATGGAGGCCGAGCTGCGCCGCCAGCGCGGCGGCACCGGCTGATCGTCCGTTCGGCTCCTCTCCTGCACCGGTGTGGCCCGTTCCGAGCCGGGGTGGCACCGGTCGGCCGGGCTCGACCGGTAGGCTTTCTTTTCGTTCCCCGCGCCCCCGGCAGCTGTTCCGGATGGACGGCGCTACTGGGCGGGGGTGACCATCTCCGAATGATCCGTTTCGAGAACGTCACCAAGACCTACAAGAACAGCACCGTGGCCCTACGCGGCGTCTCCCTCGAGATCGACAAGGGGGAGTTCGTCTTCCTCGTCGGGGCGTCGGGGTCGGGCAAGACCACGTTCATCCGCCTCCTGCTCCGCGAAGAGCTGCCCGACAGCGGCCGGATCTGGGAAGCCGGACGGGACACCGTGCACCTCCCGAAGTGGCGGGTGCCGTACCTGCGGCGGAACATCGGCTGCGTCTTCCAGGATTTCCGGCTGCTGCCGAACAAGTCGGTGTTCGAGAACGTCGCCTTCGCCCTCGAGGTCATCGGCCGGCCGAAGCATGTCGTGGCCGCCCAGGTGCCCCAGGTCCTCGATCTCGTCGGGCTGTCGAAGAAGCGGGACAACCTGCCCGGCGAGCTTTCCGGCGGCGAGCAGCAGCGGGTGGCCGTCGCCCGGGCGTTCGTCAACCGGCCGTTGATCTTGCTGGCCGACGAGCCGACCGGCAACCTCGACCCGGCGACCAGTCAGGGGATCATGCAGCTGCTCGACCGGATCAACCGGACCGGGACGACGGTGGTCGTCGCCACCCACGACGAGGTTCTCGTCAACTGGATGCGGCGCCGCGTCGTCGAGCTCGACCACGGCACCCTCGTGCGGGACCAGGCTCGGGGCGTCTACGGCATCGACAGCGCGGCGACGAGTGGCACCCAGGGCGGCGCGTTCGATTCGCCCGAGGCGGCCGCGGGCCGGTTCGGCTGATGCCGGTCTCCGGCGAGTACGTCGTCCGGGAGACCGCGTCGAACCTCTGGCGCAACCGGCTGATGACCGTCGCCGCCATCCTGACCGTCGCCGTCTCACTGGCGCTCGTCGGTGCCGCGCTGCTCCTGAAGCAGGGCGCGGCTCAGGCGGAGGGCGAGTGGCAGCGCGGCACGCAGGTCACCGTGTGGATGAAGGCCGACGCCAGCCCGGCCGAGATCAAGGCGGTCGGGACACAGCTGAAGACGCTGCCGTACGTCAACCAGCCGTGCGCCTTCCGTAACCACACATACGACTACGGCGAGGCCAAGCGGCTGCTCGGCCCCATCTACACCGAAGGTGGCGTGACGCCGGCCGGGACGCCGACGTCCTGGCGGTGCGTCCCGACCCACCCCCAAGACGCCAACCAGGTCATCGCCAAGTTCTCGGGCCAGGCTGGGGTCCTAAGTGTGACGGCTCCGCTGTCGCAGATCCGCACCGAACAGAAGGTGATCACCATCCTCCAGTGGGTCTTCCTGATCGTCGCCCTCGTGCTGCTCATCTCCGCCGCGGTGCTCATCCTCAACACCATCCGCATGGCCATCTTCGCCCGTCGAAGAGAAGTCTCCGTGATGAAGCTGGTCGGGGCGACCAACTGGTTCATCCGCGTCCCGTTCATGTCGGAGGGGATGATCCAGGGCCTGGTCGGCTCCGGGATCGCCGCGCTCCTCGTCTACCTGCTCCACGTGATCCTCAACGACTTCGGGAACCCCACAACCAACCCCGGGTCCCTGCTGGCCCAGATGCGGATGACCGGTTGGCAGGTCTTCGCGACCGACGCGGTGGTCGTCATCGTCGGCATCGCCATCGGGACCATCGGGTCGGCCATCGCCATCCGCCGGTTCCTCGACGTCTGAACCCGTCGTTCCCGGACGCCTGACCGCGCCGCTCCTCGACGTCTGAACCCGTGGCTCCTCGGCCGGTGGCCTTCGTGGTCGTCGGCAAGGTTCTGAGCCCGGCAAGGTTCTGAGCAAGGTTCCCGGCGAACTGCCCCCGGCACCCTTGTCGGTAGCCGGACGACTGACCGGCCATCGACATCGAGGAGCCGGAGATGAGCAACAGCACCACCGTGACGGGCAACCTGACCCGCGAGCCCGAGATCCGCTACACCCGCGAAGGCCATGCCTGCGTCCAACTGGGCGTGGCCGTCGACCGGCGATGGCAGGATCCGGCGACGAAGGAGTGGGAGGGCGAGACGTCGTTCTTCGACGTGGTCTGCTGGCGGGACCTGGCCGAGAACGCCGCGGTCACGTTGGCCAAGGGCATGCGGATCATGGTCACCGGTCGGCTCGAGCAGCGGACCTGGGAGACCGACCAGGGGGACCGGCGGTCGAAGGTGGAGATCGTGGCCGAGGAGATCGGTCCGAGCCTCCGTTTCGCCACGGCGACGGTCGCCCGCAACGAGCGCACCCCGAGCCAGCCCGGTCCGACCGCGGCCGGCGTGACCGCCGACGCCGATGCGACCACCGACGCCGATAAGGCGGCCGAAGCGGTCGGCGCGTGATCGGCGATGTGGCCGACGACGTCGTTCGGGATGGCGCTGTGGGTGTTGGCATCGCCGAGCCACCTGCCGGGAGCGGCGTCACCGGCGATCCCGGTGGCCGCGGGGGCGGGACTGGCGGCGGTGACGGGTTGGGCGGCGTGGGCGGCGGTGCGACGGAAGCGGCGCACCTGCACCCAGCCGTGCGGTACGCCAAGGAGGAGGTCTTCGAGATCTGCGGCGCCCTGGCCATGGCCGAGGTCGTATTGGCCTGCCTCGACCGGCCGGTCGAGGCGGCCCGCATGGCGGTCGTCTTCGACCTGGTCGAGGGTCGGCTGGTCGGCTGATCGACCCGGGGCCACCCCGGGTCGATCAGGCCCCAGTCAGCCCGCCTACGGTCAGGCCGCCCCCAGTCAGCTTTCGGCGCCGTCCCCGACGGGCTCGCCCGAACCGTCGTCGCCATCCGCCGGCCCGAAATCGAGGGCCAGGGAGTTGACGCAGTAGCGGACGCCGGTGTCGGTCGGTCCGTCGTCGAAGACGTGGCCGAGGTGGCCGCCGCAGCGAGCGCAGTTGATCTCGGTCCGGACCATGAAGTGGCTGTGGTCGGCCTTCTCGACGACCGTGCCGTCGGCGACGGCACGGTCGAAGCTCGGCCATCCGGAGCCGGAGTCGAACTTGGCATCGGTCGAGAACAGCGCGGCGCCACACCCGGCGCAGTGGAAGACGCCGTCGCCGTCGACGTGGAGCAGCTCGCCGGACCACGCCGGCTCGGTGGCCCCATGCCGGAGCACCTGGTACCGGTCGGCCGTCAGCCGCTCGCGCCACTCCTCGTCGCTGAGCTGGACCTCCGGAGTCGTCTCGGGGGTCGCCATGATGCCCTCCCTTCGCTGGGCGGTCAGTACCGCTGGACCAGCCATTGCCTCGTCGTTCACCTATCGGTACGGACAACGCCGATCCAGGCCGATTATTCCAGCTCACGGCCGTGACGGCGATCGGCGGGCCATCCAGCTGACGGAGCATCAGGTACCGGGGCGGGGCAGTAACCTACCGGTGCCATGAACCAGCGAGATCGTCCGAAAGCCGAGCCGGAGGAGGCCGGGTGACCAGCGCCGACGTTGCGGCCGCCGCCGGGGCCGCGGCCGCCGCCGGGCCCGGGGCGGTAGCCGGAGCCGGGCCGGTGGACTGGGACGACTGGATCGCCTGGGCCCACGAGGCCGAGGACCCCCGAGCCGACCTGCGGTGGGGAACGGTCCCCGCCCTCCTGGCCGACGTCGCCCAGCGGCGTCCGGACGCCGAGGCGGTGGCGGACGGGCCGGTTCGGTTGACGTACGCCGAGCTGGCCGACGCGGCCGGCGAGCTGTCCCGGGCGCTCATGGCGTCGGGGGTGGCGAAGGGGGACCGGGTCGCCATCTGGGCCCCGAACTGCGCCCAATGGGTGGTCAGCGCGCTCGGCGCGGCCGGGGCCGGTGCGGTCGTCGTCACGGTGAACACCCGCTTCAAGGGCGGTGAGGCGGCGCAGATCCTGCGAGCGTCGGGGGCCCGGGTCCTACTGACGGTCCAGGGGTTCCTCGGCGTCGACTACCCGGCGATGCTGGCCGGCGAGGACGTCGGGGAGCTGGCCGAGATCGTCGTCGTCCAGCGCGAGGGGGCGCCCGCCGCCGCCGCCGGTGCCGGTGTGGTCGCGAGCGACGGCCGGGAGGTCCCGGTGACGTGGTGGGTCGGCTTCGTCGAGCGGGCGGCGTCGGTGACGGCCGAGGCGGCGGCGGCGCGGGCGGCGTCGGTGCAGCCCGACGACCTCTCGGACCTGCTGTTCACGTCGGGGACGACGGGCCACCCGAAGGGCGTCATGTCGATCCACTCGACGACGGTCCGGGAGTACGGGACGTGGGCCGCGCTGGCCGGGCTCCGGGCGGGCGACCGGTACCTGCTCGTCAACCCGCTGTTCCACACGTTCGGCTACAAGGCCGGCATGCTGGCCAGCCTGATGTACGGGGCGACGATCGTCCCGGAGCCGGTCTTCGACGTCGACCGGGTGCTCGAGCGGATCGCCGCGGAGAAGATCACCGTCCTGCCCGGCCCACCGACGCTGTTCCGGAGCCTCCTGGCCCATCCCGACCGGGCGGCGCACGACCTGTCGTCGCTGCGCCTGGCGACGACCGGGGCCGACATCATCCCGGTGGAGCTCGTCGTCGCCATGCGGGACGAGCTCGGTTTCGACACGGTCCTGACCGCGTACGGCCTCACGGAGTCGTGCGGCACGGTGACGATGTGCCGGCGGTCCGATCCGCCGGAGGTGATCGCCCGGACGTCGGGCCGGGCCATCCCGAACACCGAGGTCCGGGTGGTCGACGGCGACGGCAAGGCGCGGCCGACGGGCGAGGCCGGCGAGATCGTCGTCCGCGGCTACTCGGTGATGCGCGGCTACTGGCAGGATCCGGCGGCGACCGCGCAGACGGTGGACGCGGACGGCTGGCTGCACACCGGCGACATCGGCGTCATGGACGGCGCCGGAAATGTGGCGATCACCGACCGGTTGAAGGACATGTACGTCGTCGGTGGGTTCAACGCCTACCCGGCCGAGATCGAGGCGATCCTCCGCGGCTGCCCGGGCGTCGGGCCACTGGCCGTCGTCGGCGTCGCCGACGAGCGGATGAGCGAGGTCGGCTGCGTCTACCTCGCCTACGACGGGGACGACCCGGCCGGTTTTGCCGACGGGGTGCTGGCCTGGGCGCGACAGGCGATGGCCAACTACAAGGTTCCCCGGTACGCGGTCGTCATCGACGCGTTGCCGGTCAATGCGATCGGCAAGGTCCTGAAGGGGGACCTCAGGAAGCGGTTCGTCGACGGGGTCGACCGGTCGACGACGTACGAGAGGAGCAAGTGACCATGCGAGGGATCGTCTACACCACCGACGGCGTGGAGATCACCGAGGAGCTCTCGGTCCGCGACCCCGGGCCCAAGGAGGTCCGGGTGGGGATCGGGGCCGCCGGGGTCTGCCACTCCGACCTGTCGGTCATCAACCGGACGATCCCGTTCCCGCCGCCGGTCGTCCTCGGCCACGAGGGGGCCGGCGTCGTCGAGGCGGTCGGCGCCGAGGTCCGTTCGGTCAAGGTCGGCGACCATGTCGTCGTCGCCACGCTGGCCAACTGCGGCGCCTGCCGGGCGTGCAGCGCCGGGCACCCGACCCAGTGCCGCCGGTCGCTCGGGAACATCGACACCCCGTTCACGTTCAAGGGGCAGCCGGCGTACAACTTCGCGGCCGCGTCGGTCTTCGCCGAGTCGACCGTCGTCCAGGAGGTCCAGGCGGTCAAGATCCCGAAGGATGTGCCGCTGACGTCGGCCTGCCTCATCGCCTGCGGCGTCCTCACCGGCGTCGGCGCCGTGCTGAACCGAGCCCGGGTCCGGCCAGGGGAGACGGCCGCCGTCTTCGGCGTCGGCGGTGTCGGCCTCAACGTCATCCAGGGTCTCCGGATCGCCGGGGCCACCCGGATCGTCGCCGTCGACACGGTCGCCGCCAAGGAGGCGTTGGGTCGACAGTTCGGCGCCACCGACTTCGTCGACGCGTCGTCCGGCGACGCCGCGGCCGCCGTCCGGGCGCTCGTCCCGCCGGACCGGGAGCGGGCGTCGGGGTCGCTCAGCCCGCAGGGCGGCGTCACGTGGGCGTTCGACTGCGTCGGCCACCCGGGGGTCCTGCGCAGCGCGCTCGACTGCCTCGACTGGGGCGGCAACGCGGTGGCCATCGGCATCCCGCCGCAAGGCACCGAGGTGGCCGTCGACGTCAACGCGCTGGCGTACGTCGACCGGGGCCTGATGGGCAACCGGTACGGATCGGCCCGGCCGCACCATGACATCCCGCTCATGATCGACCTGTACCAGTCCGGTCGACTGCTGCTCGACGAGCTGGTCAGCCTGACCCGACCGCTGGAGGCGTTCGGCGAGATCGTCGAGGAGATGGAGGCCGGCCGGGTCGCCCGCGGGGTGCTCACGTTCGATTGATCGGGCCCGGCGCCGCCGGTGCCGTAGGGTGTCCCCCCGTGAAAGGCATCCTGCTCGCCGGGGGCACCGGCTCTCGGCTCTCCCCGTTGACCCGGATCACCAACAAGCACCTGCTGCCGATCTACGACCGGCCGATGGTGCAGTGGTCGATCGAAGCGCTCGTCAACGCCGGCATCACCGAGATCATGCTCGTCACCGGCGGCACGCACGCCGGGGAGTTCCTCCGGCTGCTCGGCAACGGCCACGAGTTCGGCATCGACCGGCTCTCGTACGGCTACCAGGAGCGCCCGGGTGGCATCGCCGAGGCCCTCGGCCTGGCCGAGCGGTTCGCGGACGGCGAGCCGGCGCTCGTCATGCTGGCCGACAACGTCGTCGAGCGATCGATCCAGCCGATGGTCGACGCGTTCCGAGCCGACCCGAACGGGGCTCGCATTCTCCTGACCGCGGTCACCGAGCCGGAGCACCTCCGCCATCTCGGCGTGCCCGAGCTCGACGGCTCGGGCAAAGTCGTCCGCATCGTCGAGAAGCCGGAGCAGCCGGCGTCCAACTACGGCGTCACCGGCATCTACTGCTACGACGCGGCGGTCTTCGACGTCATCAAGACGCTGGAGCCGTCCGGTCGGGGCGAGCTCGAGATCACCGACGTCAACAACCACTACGTCGACGAGGGCCGGATGGCCTACGACGTCCTCGAGGGGTTCTGGGGCGACGCCGGCGAGTCGATCGACGCGTACTACACGGTCAACGACTTCGTCCGTTCGTACGGGGCGAACAAGCAGTAGCGGTCAGTCGGCGGCCGGGGCCCGGTGGGCGTCCGGGCGGACGCCGTCGAGGCTCATCGCCTCGCGGACGCTGGCCGCCACGCCGACACCGTCGAGGCCGAGCCCGGCGAGGATGTCGTCGGGCCGGCCCTGCGGGATGTAGGCCCGGGGCAGGCCGAGGGTCACGACGAGCGGGGGCGTGGTGCCGCGGGCCGCCGCGGCTTTGCGGAGGGCATCGGCCAGGAACGTCCCGGCGCCGCCGACCCGGATCCCGTCCTCGGCCGTCACGACGAGCCGGTGGTCGAGGGCATCGGCCAGCATCGCCGGGTCCGGGGGACTGACGACGCGGACGTCCCAGACGGCGGCGGCCGTCCCGATCCGTTCGAGCTCGTCGGCGGCCGACCGGCAGGCGGCGACGAGCTTGCCGACGCCGAGCAGGCAGACCGAGCCGTCGCCGGCCCGGATCTGGCGGGCGTCGAGCCCCCCAACCGTTCCGACGTCGCCGGCGGTGCCGTCCGGAGCCGGTGGCGGGGTCGTCGGGAACCGGATGGCCGAGGGGCCGGGCAGGTCGATCGCGGTGGCGAGCATCGCTTCGAGATCCTCGGCCGAGGACGGGGCGAAGACGGTCATCCCGGGGATCGAGAGGGTGAGAGCGAGGTCGAGCACGCCGTGGTGGCTCGGTCCGTTGTCGCCGGTGATGCCGGCCCGGTCGAGGGCGTAGACGACGGGCAAGTGGTGGAGGCCGACGTCCAGGTTGGCTTGGTCGAAGGCCCGGGTGAAGAAGGTCGAGTAGACGGCGACGACCGGCCGGAGGCCGCCCATCGCCATGCCGGCGGCCGCGGTGACCTCGTGCTGCTCGGCGATGCCGACGTCGAAGAAGCGATCCGGGAACCGGGCCTGGAACGGCAGCAGTCCGGTCGGGCCGGGCATGGCCGCCGTGAGGGCGACGATCTCGGGCCGGTCCTCGGCCAACCGGAGGAGGGCGTGGGTGAACGCGTCGGTGTACGTCGTCGGGCGGATGGTCGCCGGCTGGCGGCCGTCTTCCTCGTCACTGGTCGGGGCCAGGCCGTCGGGGGCCGGCCGCCGGACGGCTTTGACGTCGTGGAGCCGTTGGACCTCGTCCTCCTCGGCCGGGGCGTAGCCGCGGCCCTTCTGGGTGAGGACGTGGACGACGATGGGGCCGTCCCACTCGGCGGCGCGGGTCAGCGCCTGTTCGAGCTGCTCGAAGTCGTGGCCGTCGATCGGTCCGGCGTAGCGGACGCCGAGCGCTTCGAAGAAGGTATGCGGCAGGACGGCCTCGCGGACACCGCTGGTGAGGCCGCGCATCCCGGAGTAGGCCAGCCGACCGACGCCGGGGATCTCGCCGAGGACGGACCGCAGCCGCTCGCGGGTCTGGACGTAGGTCGGGTTCAGTCGGAGGCTGGTCATGCTCCGGCTGAGGTGGGAGACGGTCGGGGCGTAGGACCGGCCGTTGTCGTTCAGGATGACGACGACCCGACGACCGGAGTGCCCGAGATTGTTGAGGGCCTCGTACGCCATGCCGCCGGTGAGGGCGCCGTCGCCGATGACGGCGACGACCCGGCGGTCACCGCCGTGGCCGACCGCCGCACCCTGCAGCTCGAACGCGCTGGCCAGGCCGTGGGCGTACGAGAGGACGGTCGACGCGTGGCTGTTCTCGATCCAGTCGTGCTCGGACTCGGCTCGGTTCGGATAGCCCGACAGCCCACCGGCCTGACGGAGCTCGCGGAACCCGTAGCGGCGGCCGGTCAGCAGCTTGTGCACGTACGCCTGGTGGCCGGTGTCCCACAGGATGGCGTCACGGGGGGACTCGAAGACCCGGTGGAGGGCGAGGGTCAGCTCGACGACGCCGAGGTTGGACCCGAGGTGGCCGCCGGTCGTCGTGACGGCCTCGACGATGAACGTGCGGATCTCGGCGGCCAGCTCGGCCAGCTCGTCGGGGTTGAGGGCCCGGACGTCGGCCGGCGTCTCGATGCGGGGGAGGATCATGGTGAAGGTGCGGCCAGGCAAAGTCGGACCATGCAAAACGGCCGTGCTCGCCACGCTACCTCGTCTGCCACCGCCGAGCGGGTTGCCCACCGGGCCGATGGAGCGGGTCAGCCGGAGCCGGGGCCGGTGGCCTTGGCCAGGAACTTCTCCCGGTCGACGAGGACCCGGAGCAGCCGACCAGCGCCGACCAGCGCCGACTCGTCGTTCGTCCGCCGGCTGACCGAGATGGTGAAGCCCAACCGGCGCCCCTCGACCCGTTCGAGCGTCGCCTCGGCGACGACGGTGGCCCCGACGGCCACCGGCGCGAGGTGGTCGAACTGGATGCGGGAGGCCACGCTCGTCCGACCCGGCCCGAGGTGACCGTCGAGCGCGCGGCAGCTCGCCTCTTCGCAGAGGGCGACGAGCCGCGGCGTGCCGAGGACGGGCACGTCCCCGGAGCGCAGCGCCTGTGCGGTGTCCGCGTCGGTGACGGTCAGCAGCACCCTGGCGCACAGTCCGGACGCCAGCCCCGGGTCGGGTGGCGTTGCCGCCTCGGAGGAACCGCTGGGCACGCCGATTACGATACCGCTCGTGCCCGTCGGCTCCGATATCGACCGCCCGCTCATCGAGCCCCCCGTCCTCGAACGCGTCCTCGGGGCCGCGCTGGCCCGGGGCGGCGAGATGGCGGAGGTCTTCGCCGAGGACCGCCAGACGTCCGGGGCGGTGCTCGACGACGGCCGGGTCGAGGAGCTCTCGTCGGGTCGCGAGCGGGGGGCCGGGATCCGGGTGGTCGTCGGGGAGACGACCGGCTTCGCCCACACGGCCGATCTCAGCGAGGCCGGCCTGCTGGCCGCGGCGGACGCCGCGTCGGCGGTCGCCCGGGAGGGTGGCGGCCGCGTGCGGACGGTGGCCCTGCCGGACCGTCGGCCGGCCGCGGCCCGGGCGGTGGTCCTCCCGCAGACCGTGGCCAAGGTCGAGAAGCTGGCCCTCCTCACCCGGGCCGACGACGCGGCCCGGTCGGCCGGTGCCGCGGTCTCCCAGGTCCAGGCCGGCTACGGCGACTCGCGCCGGCGCATCCTGGTGGCGTCGTCCGACGGCCGGCTGGCCGAGGACGACCAGGTCCGGACCCGCTTCAACGTCGTCTGCGTGGCCACCGGCGACACCGGCATGCAGACCGGCTATGAGAGCGTCGCCCGCACGGTCGGGTTCGAGATCTTCGACGACGTCGACGTCGACGAGGTGGCCCGGACGGCGGCGACCCGGGCGCTGTCCAAGCTCAACGCCCGGCCGGCGCCGTCGGGGGAGGTACCGGTCGTGCTGGCCGGGGGGAGCGGCGGCATCCTCTTCCACGAGGCGTGCGGCCACGGCCTCGAGGCCGACCACATCGTCAAGGACGCGTCGGTCTACGTCGGCCAGGTCGGTCAGCTGGTCGCCAGCCCGCTCGTCACGCTGGTCGACGACGGCACGGTCGGCGGCGAGTGGGGGAACTTCGCGGTCGACGACGAGGGTCACGCGGCGGCCCGCAACGTCCTCATCGAGAACGGCGTCCTGACCGACTACCTGTGGGACTGGCTGCGGGCCCGCCAGGAGGGGCGGGCGTCGTCGGGGAACGGGCGGCGCCAGAGCTACCAGCACTTGCCGATGGTCCGGATGACGAACACGTTCCTCCTGGCCGGCGAGGAGGACCCCGACGAGATCGTCGCCCAGACGCCCAGCGGCGTCTACGTCGCCAAGCTCGGCGGTGGCCAGGTCAACACGACGACCGGCGACTTCGTCTTCGGCACGACCGAGGCGTACCTGATCGAGGGCGGCCGGATCACCGAGCCGCTGCGGGACGCCAACCTGATCGGCAACGGACCGGACGTCCTGCGGCGGATCGACGCGGTCGCCACCGACTTCGCCATGACGCCCGGCACGTGCGGCAAGGACGGCCAGAGCGTCCCGGTCGGCTGCGGGCAGGCCACGCTGCGGATCACCGGTGTGACGATCGGCGGGACGGCCGCATGAGAAGGGTGACAGGGTGAGCGAGCTCTTGGACCTGGCTGAGTCCGTCGTCGGCCGGGCGGTGCCGGGCGAGCAGGTCGAGGTCTACGTCGCCCGCGGCCACGACACGGAGGTTCGGGCCTACGACGGCGCGGTCGAGTCGCTGTCGTCGGCGACGTCCGGCGGCGTCGGCATCCGGGTCGTCCTGGCCGGCGAGGGCGACGACGACGGCAACCGGGCCGGGTTCGCGTGGGCCGGGTCGCTCGACGCGGACGTCGTCGACGCGACGCTGGCCGAGGCGCGGGACAACGCGGTCTACGCCACGCCGGACCCCGACGTCGTCCTGGCGGTTCCGGACGGCGTCGCGCCGGCGGAGCTCGACCTGTGGGACCCGACGTTCGTCGCGACGTCGGCGGACGAGAAGGTCGAGCTGGCGCTGGCCCTCGAACGGCAGGTCCGGGCGGACCCGCGGATCCGCCAGGTCGACTCGGCGGACTACGGCGACGGCAGCGTCGAGGTGGCGTTGGCGTCGACGGCGGGGATCCGGGCGGCGACCCGCCGGACGTCGGCGTTCCTCTCGGTCTCGGCCATTGCCGGCGACGGGGCGGACTCGCAGACGGGCAGCGGCTTCTCCGTCGGTCGGGCCGCGGCCGGCCTCGACCCGGACCGGGCGGCCGCCGACGCGATCACCCGGGCGGTCCGGATGGTCGGCGCCGGCAAAGCCCGGTCGGGCCGCTGCACGGTCGTCTTCGACCCCCGGGTCGTCTCGACGCTCCTCTCGGTCATCTCGTCCGCGCTCTCCGGCGAGGCCGTCGTCAAGGGCCGGTCGTTCTTCGCCGGCCGGGTCGGCGAGCCGGTGGCCGTCCCCACGGTCACGCTCGTCGACGACCCGACCGACCGGCGGGCGTACGGCGCGGCGACGTACGACGGCGAAGGGTTGGCGTGCCGGCGCAACGTCCTCGTCGAGGCCGGCGTCCTGAAGGGGTTCCTCTTCGACACGGTCGCGGCCCGGCGGGCGGGGACGGTGTCGACCGGCTCGGCGGTCCGCGGCGGCTTCGCCGGCACGCCCGGCGCGGGCTGCCGGGCGCTCGTGCTCGCGCCCGGGACGATGGACCAGGACGAGATCCTGGCCGCGGTCGGCGACGGGCTCTACGTGCAGTCGGTGACGGGCGTCCACTCCGGCGTGAACCCGGTCAGCGGCGACTTCTCGGTCGGGGCGGAGGGGTTGATGGTGCGGGGCGGGACGCTGGCCGAGCCGGTGCGGGAGGTCACGGTGGCGTCGACGCTCCAGCGGATGCTCCAGTCGATCGTCCACGTCGGAGCCGACGTCGAGTGGCTCCCGGGCATCGCCGCCGGCCAGACGCTGGCCATCGGCGACATGCAGCTCAGCGGCTCGTAGCGCCAGCGCGGCAACGCCGTGTCACGGGCCGAGGTGGCCGCGGCGTCAGGTGGCCGCGGGGGCCTTCTTCCCTTCGGACGTGCCTTTGCCGGAGCCTTCCTTCGCCCCGCCGGTGGACCCGGACTCGCCCTTGGGCGCCGCCGTCTTGTCGCCGGACGGCTTGTCGCCGGACGGTTTGTCACCCGTTTTGTCGCCGGCCGCCTTGTTGCCGGACTCGCTGTCGGACGAGCCGCCGCCATTACTGCCCGAACCGCCGGACCCGTTGCCCGAGCTGGCGGCCGCCCGGCTGTCGGTCTTGTAGAAGCCGCTGCCCTTGAGCACGATGCCGACCGCGCCGTAGACCTTGCGGAGGCTGCCGCCGCACTCCGGGCACGTCGTCAGCTGGTCGTCGGTGAACGACTGGACCGCGTCGAGGTGGTGGCCGCACGAAGTGCAGGCGTACTCGTAGGTCGGCATGGCTGCTCTTCCGCTCCCGCTTTGGACTCCGTTATTTGGCAGTTCTGGCATTTGGCAGTTCTGGGCCATCTGGCACTTCCGGGCCTATTGGCACTCTCGGCCGGCGAGTGCCAATTCTACCGTACGGCGGCGGCATCCGAGCCGCTGCGGGCGGCCGTCGTAGACTCTGGCCGTGTCCGATCGCAGTCTCACCCATCTCGACCCGCTCGGCGGCGCCCGCATGGTCGACGTCACGCCGAGGGAGCAGACCCACCGCCGGGCGCTGGCCCGCTGTCGGGTGCGCATGCTGCCCGAGACGACGACCAAGGTGGCGAACAACGCGATCACCAAGGGCGACGTCCTGGCGGCCGCCCGGATCGCCGGCATCCAGGCCGCGAAGCGGACGGCCGAGCTGATCCCGATGTGCCATCCGGTGCTCGTCGGGTCGGTGGCCGTCAACTTCTCGATCGGCGACGACTACGTCGAGGTCGAGGCCCAGGTGGAGACGGTCGACCGGACCGGGGTCGAGATGGAGGCGATGACCGCGTGCATGGTCGCCGCGCTGACCGTCTACGACATGTGCAAGTCGGCCGACCGGACGATGACGGTCGACCAGGTCGCCCTGTGGGAGAAGTCGGGCGGCCGGTCCGGCCCGTGGCGCCGGGCGGACCTCGACGCCGGCTGAGTCGATGGCGGTGATCCCCGGACCCGGGCTCGTCGACGTCCGGGCGGGTGTCGACGGCACCGTCCGGGTGGCGCTCGAGGACTT
Organism: uncultured Actinomycetota bacterium; assembly: GCA_963844575.1. Taxonomy (GTDB): domain Bacteria; phylum Actinomycetota; class Acidimicrobiia; order Acidimicrobiales; family RAAP-2; genus DASZUK01. Next base: position 3,382,092 of record CAWJOU010000005.1, on the reverse strand, counting down.
CGGCGGTCGCCAGGCGGTCGTCGCCCGCACGGCGTCGGATCGGCGGCGCGGCGCGCTGGCTCGGCGCGACGGCGACAGCCTGGCCGAGGCGGCCCGGCTGGCCCGGCGGTTCCGCCGACCGCTCGTCCTGCAGCTGGCGTCCAGCGGGGCCGACGTCGCGGACGGGATCGACGCCCTGCACGGCTGGGGCGCGGCGGCGGCCGAGGTGGCGGCCTGCTCGGGGGTCGTGCCGGTCATCGCGGTGGCCACCGGGCCGGTCATCTCCGGCCCGGCCCTCCTGCTCGGGCTGGCCGACGTCGTCGTCATGACCGGGTCCGCGGTGGCGTTCGTGTCCGGGCCGTCGATGGTCGAGGCATTCACGGGCGTCCGGGTGGACCTGGAGTCGCTCGGGGGGACCGCAGTCCATGCCGCGGCCAGCGGGCTGTGCGCGATCGAGTCCGACGACCCCGACGACGCGGTGGCCGAGCTGCTGGGCTTCCTGCCGGACCACGCCGACGAGGAGCCGCCGCGGACACCGACGGCCGACCCGCCGGACCGCCCGGTCCCCGAGCTCCGTGACGTCGTCCCGGCGCGCGACAACGCGTCGTACGACGTCCGGGACGTGATCGGCGCGGTCGCCGACGATGGGGTCACCTGTGAGCTCTGGGGCCGGTGGGCGCCGCAGCTCGTCACCACGCTGGCCCGGATGGGCGGGTCGCCGGTGGGCGTCGTCGCCAGCCAGCCGCGGGCGCTCGCCGGCACGCTCGACATCGTCGCCTCCCAGAAGGGCGCCCGGTTCGTCCGGTTCTGCGACGCCTTCAACCTGCCGATCGTCACCCTCGTCGACACGCCGGGGTTCCTGCCCGGCAAGGACCTCGAGTGGCGAGGGATGATCCGGCACGGCGCTGAGCTGGCCTTCGCCTACGCCGAAGCGACCGTGCCGCGGATCTGCGTCATCCTGCGCAAGGCGTTCGGCGGTGCGTACATCGTCATGGACTCGAAGGGCCTCGGCAACGACGTCTGCCTGGCGTGGCCGGGGGCGGAGATCGCGGTCATGGGCGCCCCCGGCGCGGTGCAGATCCTCCACCGGCGGGCCGACGAGGCCGAACGTGGCCGCCGGGAGGAGGAGTACCGGGAGCGGTTCCTCACGCCGTGGCCGGCGGCCGAGCGGGGGTTCGTCGACGGCGTCATCGACCCGGCCGACACCCGGTCCGTTCTGACGTCGACGCTGGCCATCTTGGCCACCAAGCGGGAGCGCCTCTCCGGCCGCAAGCACGACGGCGGGCCGCTCTGAGCGGCAACCCCCATTGACAGGGATCAAGAAACGACCGCGAACGTCATAGAACCGCAATAGTTCCGATGGCGATTCCTTATCTTTCTGGGGCATGATCGCACTGTGGAGGGAACCCCGCCGATGGTTCTGGAGTCGTGCCACAGCACTTGGCTCTTCGACACGGAGCGAATGCGTTTCCGCCGCATCCTGAAAGGCCTCGACATGGATGCCCGCCATGCGTCGACGGCCTGGCGGCCGTACTTCGGGCTCGAGCTCGACCCGATCTCCGAGTCGTTCGTCGTCCTCCTCAACCCCGAGGGGACCCGGCTGCTCCGGTCGTGGCGGCACGTCGAGCACTGCCCGCAGTGCGGCGGCGAGGCGACCGCGGAGCTCTCGGTCGACGAGCTCCGCAGCGCGTCGTTCGGCTGATCCCCGTTCGGCCGATCGTCGTTCGGCCGATCCCCGTTCCGCGGAGCTTCGGGCGACCCCGATCATCGGGCCGGGCCGACCGGACCGATGAGGGGTGGGCGGCTCAGAGGTGGATGACGTGTCCTGCCGCCAGCAGCAGGACGGCGACGACCGCACCGACGCCGACGATGGCGGGCGCGACGACGAAGATCGGCAGTGACCGGTCGGCACCGTCTGGCGGCGCATCGCCGCCGTCGGTGGACGCGTCCGCGTCCGGCACCGCGTTGACTGGCTCCACATCCTCCGCCACCGGATCAATCGCCACTGCATCGACTGGCACTGCATCGACCGGCCCGTGGCCCGGTTCCGGTTCGATGCCGCGAGCCCGGGCCAGGGCGACGAGTTGCTCCTCGACGGCGGCCGGCTGGTCCGCGGGCACGACGACCCGATGGAGGTCGGCGGCTTCCGGGCTCGTCACCGACGGACGGGCGCGCACGATGACGACGATCCCGGTCCGGCCGTCCGGAAGGGTGGTCCGCTCGACGGCGGTCAGTCCGGTCACGGCGGACCACGGCGCGGACCAGATGGGCGTCCCGTCGGGGTCACGGAGGGTGACCCCCCGCCGGCCGAGGTCGAGCTGGCAGCCGGCGACGGCCGACGGTCCTGGCGTGCCGGAGGTCAGGTGGTAGGCGTCGGCGAACCGCAAGGGGGCTGTCGTCACGGCCCGCTCACGCTACCGCCGGTCGGCGGGGCGCTACTGCCCGGCCGAGGGCCTCGGTTAGCATCGGTCGCCGACCCCCGTCCGCCAACGGTGGGTCGCTACCCCGCAATGGTGTCCACGACCCATGTCCGATCGCCGTACCGGGTTGTCCGGTGCCGCGGTCCCGTCACCGGGATCGCGATCATGGAGCGACGACGTCGACCGGGACGGTAGAGGCCCTGCCTGACCCCGCGCCGCGGCCCGGATCCGGCCGCGGGGCCAGGGTGCTCCTGCGTCGGTGGTGGCCGGTGCTCCGATGGCTCGTCGGCATCGGCCTGCTCGTCCTCGCGGTCGAAGAGCTCGACGGTCACCGGAGCGAGCTCACCGCGATCGGCGGCATCTTCGGCCACCTGCGATGGTGGTGGCTCCCGGTGGCGGGGGCCGCGGAAGCGGCGTCATTGGTGGCGTTCACGTTCGTGCAGGCGCGCCTGCTCGGTGCGGGCGGCCTCCGGTCGGGGCTGCGGACGCTCTTCGGCATCACGCTCGCGTCCCAGGCGATCACGAGCTCGCTGCCCGGCGGTCCGGCCGTGGCAGCGGTCTACGGCTTCCGCTGGTACCGGCGGCTCGGGGCGGACGACGCGCTGGCCGGGTGGGCGCTGGTCGGCAGCGGGGTGGCGGCGGCTTTGTCGTTGGCCCTGGTCGCCGCGGCTGGCATCGTGCTGGCCACCGAGCAGGGGGCGACGCTCGACCTGGTGCCGGTCGTCGTCGGGGTGCTGGTCATCACCTTGGCCGTCGGCGCGCTCTTCCTCTACGAGCGACCGCTGGCCGCGGTCGTCCGCTGGTCGGTCCGGTTCTCCCGGCGGGTGACCGGGCGGCCGCGGGGGGACCTCGAGGCGCAGATCGACCGGCTCGTCGCCCAGGTCACGGTGGTCCGGCTTAACCGCGGCCAGGTCGTGACCATCGTCAGCTGGGCGCTGGCCAACTGGCTCCTCGACTGCTCGTGCTTCGCCCTCTCGTTCCTCGTCGTCGGGGCCGGCATCCCGTGGAAGGCCCTCCTCCTCGCCTATGGCGCGGGCCAGCTGGCCGCGAACCTGCCGATCACGCCGGGCGGCCTGGGGGCGGTCGAAGGCAGCATCACGATCGCGCTCGCGTACTTCGGCGGCGTGCACACCGCGGGCATCGACGCGGTCTTCATCTACCGGCTCATCAGCTTCTGGCTGGTCCTGATCGTCGGCTGGGCGGCCTGCGGCGGCCTGGCCCTCGGGGTGCGCCGGGGCCGCTGGCCGAGGCACGCGCTGGGCGCGGCGGTGGCGATGCACCCGGCGTCGACCGACGCCGGGCCGACCGAACCGGCACCACCGGCCGGCGGTGCCGATGTCCGCGTGTCGAAGGTGGAGCCATGAGGGCCGGGCGCGGTCGCGGCCCCGGGCGGCGGGCGTGGCGGATCGGCGCGGTCGCCTTGGCCGTCCTGGCGTCGGTCGCGCTCACCGCGTGCACGTCGGTCCGCGACGACCTCGGCACGTCCGACAGCGGCTGCTACGTCGCCCTGCCGGTGGCGACAGCCGCGGTCGGCCACCACGGCCACCTGCGTGGCGTCCGGCTGGTCGACGTCAGCGCGCTCCGTGACCACGCGTCGCGGCTGTACCGGGCGGCGACGTCGGCGCCGGGGCCGAAGATCGAGCATGTCTGCCTGGTCGCGTACACGGGCCACTTCGACGCCGACGCAGTGACCCAGCCGATCGGGCAGCCGCAGGGCGTGCTGGCCGTCGTCGAGATCGAGTACCCCGACAACCGCCTGATCGCCACGTTGCTGATCGCCCACCCGCCGCTGTCGTTCGGCCACTCGCACCTCGGCCTCTTCTGACCGCGCCCCTTCTGACCCGATCCCTTCCGGCCCAGCCTCTTCTGATGCCGGGCCGGCCAGTCGACCGGCCTACGGCACGTCGTCGGTCTCGCCGTTCGGCGCCGCCGCTGGTGGTTCGACCGGCCCATGGCCCAGCCGGCGCTCACGGCGAGCCACCCGCTCGAACTGGCGCTCGACGTCGGCCCACGTGAGCGGCTCGTCGTCACCGTCGGGGTGGGTGGCCCGAGTGACGGTGACGAAGGCGATGGTCCACAGGACGGCGATCGTGCCGAGCTTGGCGACGAAACCGGCGACCTGCTGATCGGTCAAGGGCGCGAGGCCGAGCACCCGGCCGTGGTCGGCGTACGCGGTGTAGAGGGGGTGACGGGCGAAGATCCAGACGACGGCGAGGAAGCTGGGAACGATCGACTGCACGATGAGGTAGCCGGCCCGGCCGAGGGCGGACGGACGGGCGACGCCGGGCAGCCGTCCGAGGACGGGCAGCCAGAGCACGAAGCCGGCGGCGAGCACGGCAAGGTCGAGGCCGGCCCGGACGGCCGGCGCCGAGGCCTGGGCGTCGACCGCGGCGACGGTCAGCGTCCCGACGGCGGTGACGGTGACGATGGCGACGGCCACCGGGGGGCGGTCGACGAACCGGGCGGCGGCGTCGACCGGGGCGGACCGGGTGAGGGCGGCGACGAGCGGCTGGGGCAGCCCGCCCATGAGGAGCGGCGGGACGGCGAGCATGAGCACGAGCCGTTGCAGCACGAGGGCGACGAGGAGCCAGTGCGTGGCGAGGTCGGCGACCGGCCACGTCAGCGCGAGCAGCAGGGCAGCGAGCCCGCCGGCGAAAGACCACGCCTGTCGGCCGGTCACGGCGTAGGCCGGCCGGCGGACGGCGACGAGGTACGTGACGGCGATGGCGGCGACGACGAGCCACGCGACCACATGGAAATGGAACGACCAGGGCGAGCCGTTGGCCGTCATCGGTCCGGTCTCGCCCTACGCTGACCGCCGTGGCCCCCCTCGACCGGCTGGAACGGCTGACCGACCTGGTGCTCGTCCTGCTGAACGCTCAGCGCCCGCGCTCGCTCGACGAGATCGCCCGCGAGGTGCCGGGGTACCCGTCGGGCCACGACGCCCGGCGCCAGGCGTTCGAGCGGGACAAGCGGCTGCTGCGCGAAGAAGGAGTGCCGGTCCTCACGGAGCCGATCGGCGGCGACGAGCAGTTCGGGTACCGCATCGACCCGGACGCCTTCTACCTGCCCGATCTCCGATTGCAGCCCGACGAGCAGGCCGCCCTCCACCTGGCCGTGGCCGGTGTTCACCTGGGCGATCCTAGTGGTCGGGATGCGCTGTTGAAGCTGGGGGCGACCGGGGTCGCAGAGGCCCGACCGGTGGCGTCGCTCGTCCCGCCACCGGCGTTGGTGCCGGTCTTCGACGCGGTGCGCGTCCGGGCGGCCGTCTCGTTCGACTACCGCGGTGAGCGGCGGCACGTGGCGCCGGCGTCGGTCCGCTTCCGAGGCGGTCGGTGGTACCTCGTCGGCTGGGATCTCGACCGCCAGGCGGCGCGCACGTTCCGGGTGGACCGCATCGACGGCCGGCCGACGGCGGGCGAGCCGGGCAGCGGACCGGTGCCCGACGGTTTCGACGCGGCGGCCGAGGCGCCCGAAGAGCCGTGGCGTTCCGGCGACGGCGACCGGACCGATGTCCGGCTGTGGGTCGACGCGGTCGAGGGCCCGCGGGTGGTCGAGGAGGTCGGGGCCCGTTCGGTCGAGGACCGTCGGTCGGACGGATCGGTGCTGCTGCGGCTCGGGGTCTCGAGCACGACGGCCCTCCGGTCGTGGGTGCTCGGGCTGCTCGACCACGCGGTGGTGCTCGAGCCGGAGTCGATCCGGGCCGGTGTGGTGTCGTGGTTGGAGGCCGTCGCCGACGGTCGGTGGGCGCCGGAACTGGCGGCGGTCGAGGTGCCAGCGGCGGTCGAGGTCGACGAGCCGCCGGCCACCCAACCGCCGGCCGCCCAACCGTCAGCGGGTCAGCCGCCGGATGCCGGCGAGCGCACCGACCGGCCGGCGCCGGCCCGGGCGCGGGACGCCAGCAGCCGGCTCCGGCGGTTGCTGGCCATCGTCGGCTGGCTGGCTCGGGTGGGCGAGGCGCCGATCGCGGAGGTCGCCCGGCGGTTCGGTATTCCGGAGCAGGATGTCGTCCGCGAGCTGGAGCTGGCGGCGTGCTGCGGGCTCCCGCCGTACTCACCGGACGTGCTGCTCGAGATCGTGGTGACCGACGAGACGGTCCGGGCGTTCCTGCCCGAGGAGCTGGCGCGGCCGCGGCGGCTGACGTCGGCCGAGGGGTTCGCGCTGGCCGCGTCGGCCCGGACGATCCTGGCCGTGCCCGGAGCGGACCAGGGCGGCGCGCTGGCCCGGGCGTTGGCGAAGCTCGAGGCGGTGCTGGGCGACCACCAGGGGTTGGTCGTCGACCTCGACGACCCGTCGCTCCTCGGCGCGGCTCGCCAGGCGGCCGAGGACGGGGCGCGGGCGGAGATCGAGTACCACTCGGCGTCGTCCGACGAGACGACCCGCCGGATCGTGGACCCGCTGGACGTCGTCTCGCTCGACGGTCACTGGTACATGGATGCGTACTGCCACCGGGCGGGCGGCCTGCGCCGGTTCCGGGTCGACCGGATCCGGAGCCTCCGGGTCGTCGGCCGACAGTCGGGCGGGGACGTCCGTCCGGCCGATCGGTCGGCCGCGTTCGTCCCCGGGCCCGGGGCCGTCACCGTCCGGTTGGCGCTCGCCCCGGCGGCCCGGTGGGTGGCCGACACGGTCCCGGTGCTCGACGTCGCGCCGGGCCCTGGCCAGACGTCCATCGTCACGCTGGCGGTCGGGGGCGAGGCTTGGCTCGAGCGGCTGCTCCTCCAGGTCGGCCCGGACGCCCGGATCCTCGAACCGGCCGAGCTGGCCGGTGCGGCCGCGGCCGCGGCCCGGCGGGTGCTCCGTCGCTACGACGGTAGTGACGATAGCTCCACGATGGAATAACATCAAAGCTCATGAAAGTGGCGAGAAAGATCTGAGCGACGGTGCTCGTGGTCGCCGCGGTTCGGGACCGATCGGGCCGTTACTACCTGGCCGATCGGGCCACGACACCGAGGTCGGCCGGCTCATCGAGGTCGGCCGACGCCAGCCGGGGACGGTGGGCGGGCGCCGGCGCGGCGGCTATCGGCCGATCGGGCCCGGTCGGCGACGAGGAGCTGGCCCACGTCCTGTCGGGTCGTCACCCGGGGAGCGGCCGTCCGTTGGTCGTCCGACCGGGAATGGTCGCCGGGTATGACCTGACGTTCGCCGCGCCGAAGTCGGTCAGCGTGCTGCTGGCGTTGGCCGGCCCAGACGCAGCCGCGGCGGCGGAGGTCGCCCACGACGTCGCGGTCGACCGGGCGCTCGGCTACGTCGACCGGCGGGCGATGGCGGTGCGGCGCGGCGACGCCGACGAACGCGTCGTCGTCCCGACCGACGGGGCGATCGGTGCCGCCTTCACCCACCGGGTCAGCCGGGCGCTCGACCCGCACCTGCACACGCACGTCGTCGTGGCCAACGTGGCCCGCGGTCCGGAGGGACGGTGGACCGGGATCGACAGCCGCGGGCTGTTCGCCCACGCGGCCGCGGTCGGCGAGCTCTACGACGCCGAGCTCCGGCGGGGGCTGTCGACGGCGCTCGGGGTGTCGTGGTCGGTCGGCGCGGCCGGCCGCTACGAGGTGGACGGCATCGGTGCCGACGTGATCGGCGCGTTCTCCGGTCGGCGGGCCGAGATCGACGAGCACCGGGCCGCCCACGGGTCGACGTCTCGTCGGGGGGCCCGGGTCGCCTGGGCGGTGACGCGGGACCCGCCGGCCGCCGGCGTCGATTTCGACGATCTCCGACGGCGGTGGGCGGCACGGGCCGCCGGCCTGGGGTTCGAGCGGTCGTTGCCCGCCGACCGCGGCGGGCCGTCCCCGCCACCGGGGAACGACGGACCCGGACGAGCGGCGCGGGCCGTGGACGAGTACCGGTTCGCGGCTGCGCTCGGGTGGCCCGACCGGTCGGCGGCCCGGCGAGACGTCGTCGGGGCGTGGGCCGCCGGGCTGGTGGCCGGCGCGTCGGTCGCCGACGTCGAGCGGTGCGTCGACGCGCTCGTCGAACCGGACGGCGCGATCGGCGTGGCGGAACGGCGGCAGGGGACGGCCGGACTGGTGCCGACGTCCGGCGTCTTGCGGGCGCTCGGCCCGCGACCGGGGCGACCGGAGCAGCTGGCGGAGTGGCAGCAAGCCGCGACCGACATCGATCGCTACCGAGCGCGGTGGGCCGTCGCCGATCCGACGCGGGCGCTCGGGGTCGACGGCGCTGGCACCGAGCTGTCGGGGCTGCCGGTCGACCGGCTGGCCGATCACCTCGAGGTGTCCCGTCGGGTGGCCGAGACGCGGCGCCGGCTTGGCCGGCCGCCGCTCGGCCGGACGGTGTTCGCCCGCGATGGCGCCGGACCGGACCGGGTGTTCGGCCGCTGATCGCGTCACCGGCCGTGTCACCGACCCCGTCCGTCGAGGACCGGTGACAGCGGGCCGTCGCGGCCGTCGCGGCCGTCGCGAGGTCGGACCGGTCGTTCCCGACCGAGCAGGCGGCACCAAGGGGCCGTGGTGTGCGCGGGCGTCAGACCGACCCAGCCGATCCGGTTGGTCGAATCGACCGCCAGCGCGGCGCCGGGCGCGCCGCGAGCGATGATGTCGACGGGCAGCCGGCGGCGCCAGATGGTGGACAGGCTGGTCGACGGGAGCAGCCGGCCGTCGCCACCTTGGGCCGTGCCGACCGTGCGGGTGGCGATCTCGACGTCGCCACCCAAGGCGGAGAGCGCGTCGAGGGTCGGCAAGTCGGCGATGCCACGGAGGACGACGGTGGTGCCGAACAGCGACACGAAAGCTTCGCCCTGCTGTCCCCACCGGGCGCGGGCTTGGGAGAGATCCTGCAAGCAGACGAGCGGCAGGAGTCCTTGCCCGGTGCCCTCGCTGACGATCTGCGGCAGGTCGGGCAGCGGCGCGATGTTGGCCGCCTCGTCGAGGGCGAGCAGCACCGGCGGTGTCCGGCGGCCGCCGGCCGCCCGTCGGTACGTCGCGTCGCGGACGTCGGTGAGCACGCCGACGACGAGTGGGGCGAGCAGCTGCTGGTACCGCCCGGGCGCGCAGACGAAGAGCGTGTTGGCGGCATCGCAGAAGGCATCGGGGTCGAGGAACGGCGGTTCGGTGGACGCCAGCGCGGCCGCCGACCGGTAGGCCCCGAGGGTCCCCGACGCGGTCGACCAGATGCCGGACTGTTCCCGCTCGTCGGTCGTCAGGATGCCGGCGAGGAGATCGGCGGCCCGTTCGCTGGTCGGGCCGCCAGCGCCGAGGACGGACAGGGCGGTCTCGCCCTGGTGGCGGTCGACCCAGCGGAGGACCGTCGCCATCGGCTGTGTCGAGCACGCCGCGGCGTGGAGGAGCGGGGCCAGGAGCGCGGTCGCCCGCTCGGACCAGTGGTCGCCGTGGAAGGGCGTCGCCGACCGGAGCCCGTGGGCGGCGCGAACCATGCCGTCGGCCACCGAGAGCGCGCCGTCCCAGGTCACGGCCGTCCCCAGCGGCGACCAGCCGATCCGCTGCACGCCCCGCGGCTCGTCGACCGTGCCGCTCGGGTCGTAGAGGAACGTCCAGCCGCGGCCCGACCGGCTGGCCGCCGTCGCGTCGAGCACGTCGGCCTTCGTCGACGTCGAGACGACCGCCCCGGGCGCGGCCAGGACGTTCGGTACGACGAGCGACGACGTCTTGCCCGACCGTGACGGTCCGAGCACCAGCGCCGACCGTTCCGGTCCCGCCCACGCCCACCCACCGCGTCCGGTGCCGAGGTAGATCCCGGCACCGGCCGGTCCGCTCAACCCCGGCGCACGACGACCGGTCGATCGGCGCGGCGGCCGGCTGCCCGTCGCGTTGTCGAGTGTCGCAACGTGACCGAACGTCGTTTCGCGTCACGTCGCAGTGCCGCGCGTCGCGCCGTGGCGACGCGTCGCGTGACGTCGCAATGCGGCGCGATGAAGCGCAGTTGGGTCGCCGCGCAGCGTCGCGTCAGTGGGTGTCGCGACGCGCTCGACGCGTCGACGCGCCCGACGCGATGGTGAGCATGCTTGACCTCAGCGCGGAAACGAACTGTGATTGTAAGGAACCCGAAACGCAGCGAGGGAGCGATGGTGTGAAGACAGAGCTGCGGAAGACGTTCGTGCGGTCGTCGGACCATCACACAAAACGGTCTTCTCTGGAGCACACCTCGCGCGTCGATGTAGATCGGGTACCAACGATTGCAGAGACCGGTGATGCGGGACATCGTCCCGTTGCCGCCGGCCGGTGTGATCACCACAACGGTGAAGCAATGCGGATGCCGGTGCCAGGGTGCCCGGTCGGCCGCAGGCTCACCTCGAGTCAGTACTGACACTCCTAGGGAGGTGCACCTGTGGCAGTAGCCGCAAAGAAGCGGGCGCCGGCGAAGAAGACCGCCAAGCGCGCGCCGGCCAAGAAAGCGGTGAAGCGGACGACGGCGAAGAAAGCCGTCAAGCGCGCACCGGCCAAGAAGGCGGTGAAGCGGGCGACGGCGAAGAAAGCCGTCAAGCGCGCACCGGCGAAGAAGGCGGTCAAGAAGACTGCTGCCAAGAAGGCCGTCCGCAAGGCGGTGAAGTCCGTCAAGAAGGCCGTCCGCAAGGCGCCGGCCAAGAAGGCGGTGAAAGCCATCAAGAAGGCGGTGAAGAAGGCGCCGGCCAAGAAGGCGGCGAAAAAGACCGTCAAGCGGGCGCCGGCCAAGAAAGCGGTGAAGCGGACGACGGCGAAGAAAACCGTCAAGCGCGCACCGGCCAGGAAGGCGGTCAAGCGGACGCCGGCCAAGCGGGCTCGCAAGGCCTAGCGGTGTCGCCGGGCGGCTCGCCGCCCGGAACGATGGAGCAACGGGGGCCTTCGGGCCCCCGTTGTCGCGTCCGGACGCGTCGCGTCCGGACGCGACAACGGGGTCAGATGTCGGTCATCAGCCGGAAGCTCTCGCCGCAGTCGAGGCCGGCGAGGGCGCCGTGCTCAGCCAGTTGCCGGCGAACCGTTCGATCGAACGCGTCCGCGCCGTCCTGCCCGTCCGGTCCGACGTCCATCGTCGTCCGGTGTTGGCTCCGGTGGGCGAGAAGGGCCCGAACCTTGACGGCGGCGAACCCGTCGACGTCCTCGACGTGGTTCGGCTCGTCGGCCTCCCAGAGCAGGAGGGCCGACGGGCGGTGAGCGGCGACGTCCTGGTCGGCGAAGAACAGCGGATCGCGGGCCGCGACGAGGGCGTCGGTCAGAACGAACCCGGCGTTGCGATGGTCCGGATGGAGCCGGTATCGCCGCCACGGGTCGTGCCCGACGACGACGTCCGGCCGCGACAGCCGTATCCAGCGGCAGACCTCCCACTGCTCCCGGACGCCGTTGCGGAGCTCGCCATCGGGGAAGCCGAGGAAGCCGACCTCGGGTCCTTCGGCCGCCGGCGCTTCCCGGCCGCTGAGGATGGCGGCCGCGGCTCGTTGCTCGTTCTGGCGGGCGGCGACGAGCGATGCCTGGTCCTGTCCGGGCTCCCAGCTGCCCTTGGACCCGTCGGTCAGGACGAGGTGGACGACCTCGCAGCCGGCGGCCGCCCACTTGGCCAAGGTGGCGCCGCAGCCGAACTCGATGTCGTCGGGATGGGCGCCGACGGCCAGGGCACGCCCGGGGGTCGGCAGGTCGACCGTCACCGGGCCCGGCCCGGCCAACTCGTTGACCGGGAGGACGGTGCCGCCGGTCGATCTCGCCGTGGTGCGGTCCCTCGCGCCGTCAATGGCGCGGTCGACCGGCTCGACGCCGGCCGGCGTCATGCCCACTCGAGGTCGGCCGGCCAGTCGACGTCGAGGGCGAGGTCGGGCGAGCAGAGGACGCGGACGGAAAGGCCGAGGCGGTCGCCTTCGGCCCGATGTCGCTCGAAGGAGCCGGGGCCGTAGGAGAAACGGAACCCGCACCGGGCGGGGAGGACGATGACGTTCGTTCCGTCGCCCTGACGGTCGGGGATGAGGGTGATGACCCCGTCGGCATCGTCGAGGTCGGCGAGCCCGGTCGCCCGGGGAAGGTCGCCGTGGGCGACGATGACCGACTCGACGCCCATCCGGGCCAGCCGTTCGACCCCCTCCTCGACGGCGCCGTTCAGGCCGCGGCCGGGTTCCCATACGACCAGCGCGCCCTGGAGGCGGGCCCAGTCGGCCACCTCGGTGTCGTCGCAGACGACAGCGACCGGGAGGGGCGAGCCGGCAGCGACGACACGTTCGGCCATCCGCCGGACGAGGGCCAGGCGATCAGCGTCCGATAGGGCGTCGCCGAGCCGCCGCTTGGCGTCGGCGAACGCCTTCACCGGGACGAGCACGGCTCGGCGGCCGAGCACCGGCGCGGCCGGTGCTCCAGGAGGAGCGGACGCCGCTCCCGGTGACGCGGGCGGCGGTACCGGATGCGCCGGCCCACCGGCCGGGCTGCCGGCTGGCCAGGTGGCGGCGGCGCCGGCGGTCACGGGCCCAGTGTACGGGTCACCCCGGTTGGGCACGCCGCCGTAGGCTCCGTCCATGTCGAACGGGGTCGTCGCGGTCGTCGGAGCGGGTTCGTGGGGGACGACGGTCGCCGCGCTCCTGGCGACGCGGGGCCCGACGGCGCTGTGGGCCCGCTCGCCGGAGCTGGCCGAGGCCATCGCGTCCAGCCACGAGAACGCTCGCTACCTGCCGGGCATCGAGCTGCCGCGGTTGCTACGGCCGACGGCGTCGATGGCGGACGCGGTGGACGGCGCGAGCATCGTCCTCGTCGCGGTGCCGTCGCACGGCTTCCGCGGCGTCCTCGAAGCGATGGCGCCGGTCATCGCGGACGGCGCGGCGGTCGTCAGCTTGACCAAGGGCATCGAGGTCGGGACGAACCTGCGGATGTCGGAGGTCGTCGAACAGGTGCTCCCCGGCCACCCGGCCGGCGTGCTGAGCGGGCCGAACCTGGCCCGAGAGGTGGCCGAGGGCCAGCCGGCGGCGACGGTGGTCGCCCTGGAGGACGAGCGGTTGGCCGAGCAGGTCCAAGCGCAGCTCCACTGCCGGACGTTCCGCGTCTACACGGGGACGGATGTCGTCGGTTGCGAGATCGCCGGAGCGAGCAAGAACGTGATGGCCATCGCGGCCGGTATCTGCGACGGCCTCGGCCTCGGGGAGAACACCCGGGCGGTCCTCGTCACCCGCGGCCTGGCCGAGCAGGGCCGGCTCGGCATCGCGGTCGGCGGCAAGACGCTGACGTTCGGCGGGCTGGCCGGCGTGGGCGACCTGCTGGCCACGTGCACCAGCCCGGCCAGTCGGAACCGGACGGTCGGCTTCGAGCTCGGCCGTGGCCGGTCGTTGGACGACGTCCTCTCGGGCATGCACATGGTGGCCGAGGGGGTGAAGACCGCCGGTCCGCTGGTCGACCTGGCTCGGGCGGCCGGCGTCGAGATGCCGATCGCCGAGCAGGTGGCCGCGCTGGTGGCGGGCGAGACGTCACCGGCCGAGGCATTGGCGACGTTGATGGAGCGTCCGGCTCGTTCCGAGTGGGACGCCGTCCTTCACCGCGGCCTGTCGTAGTTATTCGCCGCTCAGTCGGACGGTGGCGATGCCGTGGGGTCGCAGGGAGAAGTGGCCTTCGATCGGCTCGAGTGGCCGGCCGCGGAGGTCGACGAGCCAGCCGGCCCGGGCGCCGAGGGTCACGGTCGTCGTCTCCGGGGACGGGTTGAAGACGCGGACCTCCAACTGCCCGGCCACGCGGCGGACCGCGGTCACCTCGGCCCCGTCGACGTCGAGCGCGCTGCCGTGGGCGGGGCGCCAGCCGCCGCCGAGCGAGCCGACGACCTCGAGGGGCAACAGGACGTCGTCGGCCAGCGTCCACGGGTCGACGGGACCGACGGCCACCGCGTACCGGGCCTCGATGCGTCGCCCGACGAGCTGCAACCCGTCGACCGGGGTGAGCGGACCGGCGGGGAACGGCCGGTAGGCCATGCCGAGCCGGGACAGCATCCCGGTGGACCGGAGCAGGGTCAGGGCGAGCGCGTGGGCCACGGGCTCGTCGCCGCCTTCGCCATCTGCACCGGCTCCACCGTCTGCACCGGCTCCGCTGGTGATGTCGACGAGCTCGTACTCGGCGACGCCGTCGTGGACGACGGTGAGGCCGCCGGCGCGGACGAAGCGTCGGGACGGAAACGTCGGAAGGCCGAGCTCGTCGGGACGGCCTTCGGCGGTCAGGCCGCGGCGAACGGTGGTGAACGCGCATTCGGCCTCGGACTCGGTGGCCGGCTCGGGGAGCGGTAGGTGGACGCGCAGGCGATGGTCGCGAGAGGGGTTGACGAAGGCGGTCGAGACGCGGACGGTCGGCTCGTCGGCGCGGACGTCGATGGTCGTCGTCAGGTCGACGAGGTGGTCGCCGACGCGGGCTTGGGAGGTGCCGTCGACGTGGTCGGGCCAGCGGTAGGTGGCGGTGACGACGGCGGTGGCCCGGACGGGCCCGCGGTCGCCGATGGTGACGGTCACGGTTTCGGGCGTGTCGACGGCGGCGTCGCGCCGCGGCGGCGAGTAGTTGTACGAGTCGCCGAGGTCGCCGCTGTCGACGAGCCGGCCGAAGCCGGCGAGACCGTCGACGGCGAACGTGCCGTCGGTCGGGTCGACGACGACGGTGACGAGCCCGTTGGCGAGCACGACGGCGCCCTCGGGCGCAGTGCCGACGGCACCCTCGGGCGCAGTGCCGACGGTGTCGCCGTCCGCGTCGCCGACGGTGACGGTGACGGGGTGGGCGAGCGGGGCGGGGGTGAACGACCGCCAGCCGAAGCCGGGGACGTCGGCGACGCGGGCAGCGATGCGCCGGATGGGCGGCTGGTCGAGGCGGACACGGACCATCACGTCCGGCCGGGCGCCGAGGCGGGTGTAGAGATCCTGCTTGGCCTCGGCGATGGCGACGCCGGGCCGCTCGTCGGGGCCGATGGCGACGGTGAGGTCGATGCCGGTCTCGTCCTCGTCGATGCGGACGTCGTGGACCCAGGCGTCGTTGTCGATCTTCGGGCCCTGCAGCATGCCGAGGACGGTGCGGACGGTGTTGGCGTCGAGGGTCATCTGCCCGGGGAGGCCCATCCGCTCGGAGAGCACCTGGACGTCGTCACCGGGGGGGAGCTCGGCGCCGACGACGAGCTCGACCATGCCGCGGCGGGCGTGGGCGGACGGGTTGACGACGACGGACCCGGGCTCGGCCATCGACTGGCCGAGGGTCTTCAGGGCGCGGCCGGCGATGCCGTCGGCGATCTGCCGGGCTTCGGCGAAGCGGTGGAGGACGGCGTCGACGACGTCGTCGACGGAGCAGGCGCAGATCGAGTCGTGGGCGGCGTTGCGGACGACGTCGAGCCAGGCGAGATCGAGCAGCCGGGCCGGCCACGTGTCGGCCGGCTGGAAGAGGGCGGCGTACGGCTCGGCCCGCCGTTCGAGGGCCCGCTCGGTGGCGCCGGCGGCCCGCTTGACGTCGACCCGGTTGGAGGTCACCCCCATGAGCAGGTTGGCCCGGGCGCCGGACCGCAGCTCGCCCTTCCAGTGCTCCAGACCGTCGGTCGGCGCGTCGGCGAGGTACTCCGGCAGCGACGTGATCTCGAAGACGTAGTCGTCCTGGATGGCGTTGGCCTCGGCGACGACGCGACCGAGCCACGGCTGGGGGTCGAGGTGGTCGGAGCCGTTCATCAGCAGCAGGTCGTCGAGGAGGAACGAGCCGATCTCCTGCTCGTGGTCGGCGACGCGGCGGACGAGGGCCTTGGCGTCGTCGGGCAGGACGGCGCCGTTGCCGTAGCCGACGGGCAGGTACTCGGCCCGGACGGTCGAGCCGTCGGGGGCCTCCCACCAGAAGCCGGTCTTGGTGACCTGTGCGGGCACGCCGCGCCAGACGACGGTGTGGGTCAGCCCGGCGAGCCGGAGGATCTGGGGCATCTGGGCGACGTGGCCGAACATGTCGGGCAGGTAGCCGACGTCCATCGCGCCGCCGAAGGCGGCGCCGCGGGCCATGCCCATCTGGAGGTCGCGGACGATCGTCTCGCCGGAGACGAGGAACTCGTCCATCAGGATGTACCACGGCCCCATCGTCAGCCGGCCGGCCGCGGCGAGCGCCCGGATACGCTCCTCGGCGTCGGGGCGGATCTCGAGGTAGTCGTCGACGACGGCCATCTGGCCGTCGAGCAGGAAGCGGGCGTAGGCGGTGTCGGTCTCCATCAGCGGCAGCAGGGTGTCGAGGGCGTCGACGAGGTGCAGTCGGAACGTCTGGAACGGCTCGTACCACTCCCGGTCCCAGTGGGTGTGGGGGACGACGGCGACTCGGCGCGGGCTCATCGGGTCAGGTTACGACCGGGACAGCGCCACCGAGAAGCACGACCGCTACCCAGCGGCCCGGAGCGGCTCACCGCTACCATGCCGCGGTGACCGCGGAGGAGTGGGCCCGTCACCTGGCGCCCGGCGTCACGCTGACCGCGGCGGACCTGGTGGCCGGGGGCAGCCTGCCGGCGGTCTGGGTGGCGCACTGGGCGGCGGAGCCGGCGCGCCGGGTCGTCCACGTCGGCGGGACGTGGTGCACGGCGGGCGCGCTGGAGGAACGGACGCGGTCGGCGGCGGGCCGGCTCGCCGCGGCGGGGCTCGGGCCGGGCGAGCGGGTGGTGTGGTCGACGGCGACGTCGCTCGACGCCATCGTCGCCTGCGTCGGCGCGTTGCGGCTCGGCGCGGTCGTCGTGCCGGTCAACTCGGCGTACACGGAGCGGGAGCTGGCCCACGTCGTCGGCGACGTCCGCCCGGCGGTGGCGATCGTCGACCGCCCGGAGCCGGCGGCGTGGGTGGCGGCGGCATCGGCGTCGGTGGGTACCGCCGTGGTCTTCCCCGACCTCTCGCCGGCCGCAGTCGCCGGGTGGGTGGCCCCGGCGGACGATCAGATGGGTCCCGGACGGACCGGCGGCCGGTCCGCGGCGGCCCTGATGCTCGACCGGTCGGGCCCGGACGACGCGGCGATGATCGTCTTCACGTCGGGGACGACCGGCGCGCCGAAAGGGGCGGTGCTGACGCACGCGAACCTGTTGGCCGGCGTGCGGGCGGTGGCGAGCGCGTGGCGGTGGTCACCGGACGACCGGCTCGTGCTGGCCCTCCCGCTGTTCCACGTCCACGGGCTGTGCGCTGGGCTGTTCGGGACGCTGGCAACCGGGGCGTCGGCGGTCGTCCTCGACGGGTTCTCGGCGGACGGCGTCCTCGACGCGGCCGAGCGGCACGGCGGGACGCTGTTCTTCGGCGTGCCGACGATGTACCGCCGGCTGGCCGAGTCCGGGCGGGTGGCCGAGCTGGCCCGGCTCCGACTGTGCGTCTCCGGTTCGGCGCCACTGCCGGCGGCGTTGTGGGAACGGGTGCGGGCCGACGCGGGGGTGGCGATCCTCGAGCGCTACGGCATGACCGAGACGCTCTTGACGGTCTCGAACCCGTACGACGGCGAGCGTCGTCCGGGGACGGTCGGGTTCCCACTGCCCGGGGTCGAGGTTCGTACGGACGGCGCCGACGGCGGCCTGCTCGTGCGCGGGCCGTCGGTCTTCGGCGGCTACTGGGAGCGGCCGGCGGCGACCGACGCGGCGTTCGACGGCGGCTGGTTCCGGACGGGCGACGTGGTCACTGAAGACACGGACGGCTACCTGACGGTGCGGGGACGGCAGACCGACCTGATCATCAGCGGCGGCTACAACGTCTACCCGGCCGAGGTCGAGGACGTCCTACTCGGCCACCCGGCGGTGGCGGAGGTGGCCGTCGTCGGCGTGCCGTCGGAGGAGTGGGGCGAGACCGTCGTCGCCTGGGTCGTCCCGGCCACCGCGTCAGTGCGGGTCGCCGCGCTGGCCGAGTTCGCGGCGGCCCGGTTGGCCCCGTACAAGCGACCGCGGGAGGTGCACCTGGTCGACGCGCTGCCCCGCAACGCGATGGGCAAGGTGCAACGGGCGGCGCTACGGCGGCCCTGACGGGGCCGACCGAGCGCCGCCGGGCCTGACGGGTCGAGCGGCCGGTAGCGTGCGGGTCGATGCGGATCGCGTTCGGCACGGACGAGCGGACGGCACTGACGGCGGGGGTGGTGGCCGACCTGCGGGCGGCCGGCCACGACGTGACGGTGGTGGCCGACGGGATCGACTGGCCGGACGTCGGCCGGGCGGTCGGCGAGGCGGTGGCGTCCGGCCAGACCGATCGCGGCGTCGTCGTCTGCACGACGGGGACCGGCGTGGCGATCGCCGCCAACAAGGTCCCGGGCGTCCGGGCCGCGCTCTGCACGGACGCGTGGACGGCGACGGGAGCCCGGCGGTGGAACGACGCCAACGTGCTCGCGTTCGGCCTCCGCCTGACGACGGCGACGGTGGCGGCGGAGATGCTCGACGCGTTCTTGTCGACCGAGGTCGACGACGCCGAGGACGCGCTCGTCGCCCGGCTCGAGCGGCCCCGTTGACGCCGTCACCGCGGCCCAGCCTGGACGAGGAACGGCGGCTCTGGCGGGCCGGCCACCACTGGGTGGCCGGCCTCGACGAGGTCGGCCGGGGGGCGTGGGCCGGCCCGGTGAGCGTCGGGGTGGCCGTCGTACGGCAAGGCGTGACGACCCGGTCGTTGCCCCTTTGGCTGCGGGACTCGAAGCTGCTGGCCGAGGACCGCCGGGAGTCGGTGTTCGACGAGATCGCGGCCTGGTGCGTCGACGGCGCGGTCGGGCACGCCAGCCCGGCGGAGTGCGACCGGTGGGGCATGACGGCCGCGTTGCGGATCGCCGCCTACCGGGCGCTGGCCGCCCTGGAGATCCAACCGGACGCGGTGCTGGTCGACGGACCGCACGACCTGCTGCGGGCCCGACCGCCGAAGCCGCCGGTGGACGGGGTCGTTGGTCACGACCAACCGGCGCTGCCCGGGTTGGACGGCGCCGGGGCGATGGCCGAGCCGGAGCTGCCGCCGGTGACGAGCCCGTCGACGGTCGTGCCGGTGGTCGACGGCGACGCCCGTTGCGCGTCGGTCGCGGCCGCGTCGGTGCTGGCGAAGGTCGTCCGTGACCGGCTGATGCGGGAGGAGGCGGGGCACTTCCCGGCGTACGCGTTCGAGCGGAACAAGGGCTACCCGTCGATGGTGCACCAAACCGCGCTGCGCGGCTACGGCCTGTCGTCGATCCACCGGCGGAGCTGGGCGTTCGTCGCCGATCTGCCCTGGCGCTGAACACGGCGCCAGCCGGGCCCGGGCCGGCGCCGGGGCGGTCCGGGGGTGGGCTCCGAGAGACGGAACGGCTTTTATCGACGACGGCCACGTAGAATGAGCCGATCTCATGGTCTACCTCCTAGCCCTGGCGGCCGCACTGGCGAACGCGCTGACCAGCGTCATGCAACGCATGGGCGTGGAGGACGCGCCGGCCGGGGACACGATGCGGCTGAGCCTGATGACCCACGCGCTGCGCCGGGGGATCTGGCTGGCCGGCTTCGGGCTGATGACGGTGTCGTTCGTCCTCCAAGCCATCGCGCTGCACTTCGGGCGGCTCACCGAAGTACAGCCGATCATGACGACGGAGCTGCTCTTCCTGGTCCTCATTCTCGGCACGTGGTTCCGGTTCACGGTCGGTTGGCGGGAGTGGCTCGGGGCCGGCGCGGCCGCGGCCGGGCTGGCCGGCTTCCTCCTCTTCGCCGCGCCGAAGGGTGGTGACCTCGTCCCGGGGCCGGCCGAGTGGGCTGAGGTCGGTGGGTCGTGCCTGGCCGTCATCGTCATCACGGTCGCCCTGGCCTTCCGGGGCCCGCGCTGGTGGCGGTCGGCCATGTTCGGGGCGGCCGCGGCCGTGGCGTTCGCGTTCACGGCCGCGCTCACGAAGATCGTCACCGGCTTCGTCGCCAACGACTGGGTGTCGGTGTTCCGCCACTGGCAGACGTACGGCCTGGCCGTCTCCGGGCTGCTGGCCGTCTTCCTGACGCAGAACGCGTACCACGCCGGTCCGATCGCCGCCTCGCAGTCGACCCTGGTCCTCGTCGACCCGCTGGCCAGCATCCTCATCGGGATCAACCTCTTCGGCGACAACCTGCGGACGGCCGGCGCGTGGGGCCCGCTGGAAGCGCTGTCGCTGCTCGTCCTGTTCGGCGGGGCGATCACGCTCTGCCACTCGCCGCTGGTCAGCGGCGTGAAGGGCGAGGATCCGGCGACCAGCGAACTGTTGTCGGCACGTTCGCGCCACCGGCGCGCCCCCGAGGGTCTCGATCCGACCGTGCAGCCCAACGCCTGAGCCGACCGGTCGCCTGAGCTGACCGGCCCGCTGACCCGACAGGTCAGTGGAAGCCCGACCGCTCAGTGGAAGAGAGCCAGCGCGCCCAGCGCGGCGGCCATCGAGATCGGCACGACGACAAGGCCCAGCCGGGAGTAGCGGGCGGCGGACGGCCGGCAGCCGAGTGGCCGCGACACCCCGAACCACAAGACGGCGGACAGCGCGCCGGTCACGGCCAGGTTGGGGCCGAGGTTGAGGCCGACGAGCAGTGCCTTCGGGTCGGGCACGGTCCGGGCGGCCAGCAACGAGGCGGCCGGCAGGTTGTTGCACAGGACGCTGGTGACCGCGCCGATGGCCGCCTGCTGCCACGACGACGCGTGGGCGAGCAGCCATTCCGGCCCGGACCACGCTCGGCCGAGCGCACCGAGACCGACGGCCAGGCCGAAGAGGCCGGCCAGGACGGGCACGTCGACGGTCGACGAGAGCGCGGCCGGGACGAGGCGACGTTGCGCGAGGCGGACGGCGACCGCCGCCGCGCCGAGGCCGAGCACGACGACGGCCATCGCGGCGCCGCTGAGGGCGAGGGTGACGGCGGCGCCGACGCCGACGCCGGCCAGCCCGACGCCGAGCCGCGGTGGCTCGCCGCGGTCGGGTCGCGGTCCGCTCGCCCGCAGGTGGCGCCGGAAGGCGACGGCCAGGACCGCCGGAACGGCGACCGACGCGGCGATCCACGCCGGCAGCATGCCGGCCGCGAAGGCCCGACCCGACTGGTGCGTGCCGCCGAGGACGATGAGGTTGGTCAGGTTGGAGCCGGGGAGGAGCAGGGACGCGCCGTTGGCCAGGAAGACGGCGAGGTAGAGGAACGGCACGTCGTCGCTGCCGCGTCGGCGGGCGGCCACGACGAGAACCGGCGTGAGGAAGACGACCGCGGTGTCGAGGTTCAGCACCGCCGTCACCACTGCCACCAGGACGGCGGACGCGGCGAAGAGCGAGCGGCTACCGGCCGCCGTCCGGGCCATGAGGTCACCGGCCGCGTCGAACAGGCCGTCGTCCCGGGCGACCAGGCCGAGCAGCAAGAGGCCGCTGACGAGCACGAACGGGGTCCAATCCTGGCGGGCGGCCGCGCCGGCGTCCGCCGGCGCGAGGACCGCGGCGACGACGGCCGCACCCGCGCCGGCGGCGAGGACGGCCCGGCCGAGCCACCGTCGGGCCCCACCCCCAGGCCCAAGGCCGGGCGCTGGCTCGGTCGGTCGCGGTGGGGAGCCGGCTGACGCCACCGTCCGCCGGCTCAGTCGGCGAACAGCGAGCCGAGCGCCGTGTCGATGTCCGGATGGGCGAACGAGTGACCGATCGCGGTGAGTCGGGCCGGGACGGCCCGCTGCCCGGCCAGGAGGAGCTCGTCGGCCAGCTGCCGACCGAGGGCGAGCCGGAGAGCCGGCCGGGGCACGGGCGCGACCGCGGGGCGGTGCAGCGCCCTTCCGAGCGCCGCGGTGAGCTCGGCGTTCGTGACCGGACCCGGCGCGGTGGCGTTGACCGGTCCGGCCAGCCCGTCGTCGTCGATCGCCCGCCGCACGACGGCCAGGTGGTCGTCGAGGGTGATCCAGCTCACGTACTGCCGGCCGGGGCCGAGCCGGCCGCCGAGCCCGAGCCGGAAGAGCGGCAGCTGCCGGGCCAGGGCACCGCCATGAGCAGCGAGGACGACGCCGGACCGCAGACAGACGACGCGGAGGCGCTCGTCGATCGCTTCGGCTTCGGCCTCCCAAGCCCGGCAGACGTCGGCCAGGAAGCCGGCGCCGGCGCGGCTCTCCTCGGTCAGGACCTCGGCGCCACGGTCGCCGTAGTAGCCGACGGCCGACGCGCTGACGAGGACACGGGGCGGCTGGTCGAGCGACGGCAGCAACGCCGCCAGTAGTCGGGTCGACCGGACGCGGCTGTCCCGGATCTCGCGGCGACGGGCGGCCGTCCAGCGGCGGTCGCCGATCCCGGCGCCGGCCAGGTGGACGACCGCGTCGAACGGGCCGAGGCGGTCGAGCGCCGCCCGGTCGACGGTGCCGGCCGCCACGTCCCACGCCACCGACGAACCGGTCCGGTCGACGCCCGACGACGTCGGCCGGACGAGCGGGACGATCCGGTCACCGCGGTCGGCCGCCTGACCGGCGAAGGCCCGGCCGATCAAGCCGCTGGCCCCGCTCAACAGGATGTTCACCGGAACTGGGCCTCGACGCGGCGGTCGACTGGCCCGGCGCCGGCCAGGGTCACGACCGCCCGGACGAAGGCGGCGAACGCGTCCGGGTGGCTGAGGTGGGCACCGTGACCGGCGGCCGGGACGTCGACGAGCCGGCCCCCCGGGACGTGGTCGGCCAGCCAGGCGACGGACTCCCGATGGCGGGGCCGGCTGGCTGGTCCGCCGCGGCCGAACGCCACCGGGACGGCGAGCGACGTGACGTCGAACGGCGCCCGCCCTCGGATGGCAGCGAGATCGGCCACGAGGGCCGGCCCCTCCGACCGGCGGCGGGCCCGGTCGGCTTCCGGCAGGCGGCTCCAGGCGTCGTCGCCGACCATGCGCCGGAAGAACCGTTCGGCTTCTTCGGCGGCGTCGGCGCCGGGGGGCGGCCAGTGGCCGGTCGTCGTGCTGGTCGGGTGGAACCCGAGCCACGGCATCGGCGGTTCGTAGGCGCCGATGGACGCGAACCGAGCCGGCGCGGCGATGGCCGCGGCGATGACGACGTCGCCGCCGAGGCTGTGGCCGACCGCGCTGACCGGCCCGGCGACCGGGAGACCGTCGACGACGGCCAGCAAGTCGGCGACGTGGTCGGCCAGCCCCGCCGGGGTTCGCGGCGGGTCGGAGCGTCCGTAGCCGCGGCGGTCGTAGGCGACGACACCGAGGTCGTCGAGCCGCCGGATCGTCCGGCGGAAGCTCGCGGCCCGGTCGAGGGCGCCGTGGACGAGGACGACCGCCGGACCGTCGTGACCGTCCCATCCGGCGGCCGGCGGATGCTCGATCACGTGGAGTCCGGGCGGATAGGCCATCGGGCTCCCGACGCTACCGGGCCGGGGCCGCCGAACCCGCCGCCGCGCCCGGCCAGCTACCCGACCAGGGCGGGGGCGCCGGTAGGGTGGGGCGTATGGCCGACGCGGGTGAGGTGCAGCGCGCCGCCGAACGGGGCAACGGCGGACCGGGATCGACGGGCTCTTTCGGGCCGAACGCATGGTTGGTCGACGACATGTACGACCGCTACGTCGTCGACCCGTCGTCGGTCAGCGAGAGCTGGCGGGAGTTCTTCTCCGACTATCGCCCCGCGCCGACGGCGACGGCCGCATCGCCCGGTCGCTCGGGCGGACTGACCGCGCCGGCGGCGACCGGCGGCGCGGCGATCCCGGCGCCGAACACGGTGCCGTCCGCGCCACCGCCACCGCCGTCGTCCGGCCCGCTGGTATCGGGGGCCGCGGCCGCCCCGGCCGCCCCGATCTCCCCAACCACGCCGCCTTCCACCGAACCGTCGTGGCCGACCACGCCGCCGACGGTGTCACCGGCTGCCGCGCCGACCACCTCGCCGGCCGCGGGGCCGACCGTCGCCGACGGCGCGGCGGACGGTGGCGACGTCGCGGTGCCGTTGCGCGGCGCCGCGTCCCGGATCGTGGTCAACATGGAGGCCAGCCTGGCCGTGCCGACGGCGACGAGCGTCCGGACGGTGCCGGCCCGGCTGCTCGAGGTCAACCGGCAGATCCTGAACAACCAGCTCGCCCGGACGACGGGGGCGAAAGTCAGCTTCACCCACCTGATCGGGTACGCGGTCGTCAAGGCGCTCGGCGCCGTGCCGGCGCTGAACGCGACGTTCGTCGACGAGGTCGACGGGAAGAAAGGGCCCGGCGTCGTCCGCCACACCCATGTCGGCCTCGGGCTGGCCGTCGACCTCGAGAAGTCGGACGGGTCACGGACGCTGCTGGTCCCGTGCATCAAGGAAGCCGACACGCTCGACTTCCGGACGTTCGTCCTCGCCTACGAGGACCTCGTCCGCAAGGTCCACTCCGGGAAGGTGGCGCCGGACGACTTCGCCGGGACGACGGTGAGCCTGACGAACCCGGGGACGATCGGCACGGTCCAGTCGGTGCCCCGGCTGATGCCCGGCCAGGGGGCGATCGTCGGCGTCGGCGCGCTCGGCTACCCAGCCGGGTTCGAGGCGGCCGACCCCCGGGTCATCGCCGAGCTCGGCATCGGCAAGACGGTCACGCTGACGTCGACCTACGACCACCGGATCATCCAGGGCGCCGAGTCGGGGCTGTTCCTGTCACGGGTGGCCGGCTACCTGACCGGCAACGACGGCTTCTACGACGACGTCTTCGAGTCGATGGGCATCCCCTACGAGGCCGTCCGCTGGCAGAAGGACGCCAACGCGGCCGACGACCCGGCCGAAGGCGAGCAGCAGCGGCTGATCAAGCAGGTGCACGTCCAGACGCTGATCAACATGTACCGCGTCCGCGGCCACCTGATCGCCCATCTCGACCCGCTCGACGCCGAAGAGCCGCGGATCCACCCCGAGCTCGACCCGCTGACGTACGGGCTGACGATCTGGGACCTGGCCCGGCGGTTCGTCACCGACGGCCTGGCCGGCCGGGGGGTGGCCACGCTCGACGAGATCCTGCACGTCCTGCGCGACGCGTACTGCCGGACGCTCGGCATCGAGTACATGCACATCCAGGACCCCGAGCAGAAGCGGTGGATCCAGCAGCAGGTCGAAGGGGTCCCCGACTCGGTGACGTCGGACGAGCAGCACTACATCCTCGAGCGACTGAACGCGGCCGAGGTCTTCGAGCGGTTCCTCCACAGCCGCTACGTCGGGCAGAAGCGGTTCGGGCTGGAGGGGGCGGAGTCGACGATCGTGCTCCTCGACACCATCCTGGACGAGGCGGCGAAGACCGGCACCGTCGAAGCGGTCATGGGCATGGCCCACCGCGGCCGGCTCAACGTGCTCGCCAACATCGTCGGCAAGTCCTACCGGGAGATCTTCGAGGAGTTCGAGGGCAACCTCGACCCCGACTCCGTCCAGGGGTCCGGCGACGTCAAGTACCACAAGGGCGCGGTCGGCAAGTTCACCGGCCGCTCCGGCCGGGACCTGCCGATCGCCATGGCGTCGAACCCGTCGCACCTGGAGGCGGTCGACCCGGTCGTCGAGGGGATGGCCCGGGCTAAGCAGGACCGGCTGGCCCCGCCGACCGACGGGACGCCGGCGGCGATGACGACCCGGATCGACGACTACCCGGTCCTCTCGCTGCTCGTCCACGGCGACGCGGCCTTCGCCGGCCAAGGCGTCGTCGCCGAGACGCTCAACCTCTCCGGCCTCTCCGGCTACCGGGTCGGTGGGACCGTGCACGTCGTCATCAACAACCAGCTCGGCTTCACGACCGCGCCGGAGGCCGCCCGGACGTCGGTGTACCCGACCGACGTGGCCAAGATGGTCCAGGCGCCGATCTTCCACGTCAACGGCGACGACCCCGAAGCCTGCGTGCGGGCGGCCCGGCTGGCGTTCGCGTTCCGCCAGCGGTTCCACAAGGACGTCGTCATCGACCTCGTCTGCTACCGCCGGC
Organism: uncultured Actinomycetota bacterium; assembly: GCA_963844575.1. Lineage (GTDB taxonomy): Bacteria > Actinomycetota > Acidimicrobiia > Acidimicrobiales > RAAP-2 > DASZUK01. The sequence continues at coordinate 3,355,979 of CAWJOU010000005.1, read as the reverse complement.
ACGGCCACAACGAGGGGGACGACCCGAGCTACAGCCAGCCGCTGATGTACCAGCGCATCGAGGCCAAGCGGTCCGTCCGCAAGCTGTACACCGAGGTGCTCGTGCGCCGGGGCGACATCACCCTCGACGAGGCCGAGCAGGCCCTCGACGCCTTCAACCGCCAGCTCCAGAAGGCGCTCGACGAGGTCCGGTCGGAGAGCCCGCCGCCGCCCCCGCACCTGCCGGTCCCCGACCGGTGCGGTCGGCCCGTCCCGGCCGTCGAGACTGGGGTCGCCGAGACGACGCTGCGTTCGCTGGCCGAGATGACCACGAGGGTGCCGAACGGCTTCACCGTCCACCCGAAGCTGGCCCGGCAGTTCGCCCAGCGGGACGAGCTCGTCCGCGGCGGCCAGGTCGACTGGGCGCTCGGCGAGGCGCTGGCCGTCGGGTCGCTGCTCCTCGAGGGCACCGACGTGCGTCTGACCGGCCAGGACACCCGGCGGGGCACCTTCAGCCACCGGCATGCCGTGCTCGTCGACTACGCCACCGGGGCCGAGTACGTCCCCCTGGCCCACCTCGACCGGCTCGACGCCCCGCCGACCAACACCGGGCCGGCCAACACCACGCCGGCCGGCGACGGCCGCCGCCCGGACCACCCGTTCGGTCGCTTCACCGTCCGGGACTCGCTCCTGTCGGAGTACGCGGCGGTCGGCTTCGAGTACGGCTATTCCGTCGAGTCGCCCGATGCCCTCGTCGCCTGGGAGGCGCAGTTCGGCGATTTCGTCAACGGCGCGGAGATCATCATCGACAACTTCATCGTCGCCGCCGAGGACAAGTGGGGCCAGCACGCCGGGCTGGTCCTGCTGCTGCCCCACGGTTACGAGGGCCAGGGGCCGGAGCACTCGTCGGCTCGGCTCGAGCGGTTCCTGTCGCTGTCCGCCCGGGGCAACCTCCGGGTGACGGTGCCGTCGACCGCGGCCCAGTACTTCCACCTGCTGCGGGCCCAGGCGCGCCGCGCCCCGGTCACGCCGCTCGTCGTGATCACGCCGAAGTCGATGCTGCGGGCCGCGGCCTCCCGTTCTCCGCTGGCCGACCTCGCCGCCGGCTCGTTCGCCGAGGTGATCGACGACGCCGACGTAGCCGATCCGGACGCGGTCCGGCGAGTCGTGCTGTGCAGCGGGAAGGTGGCGCACGAGGCCCTGCACCGTCGGGGCGAGCGGCTGGCCGGCCAGGGGCCCGAGCCGCGCAACGCCGAACGGGTGTCGCCGCTGGCTCCGGACGCGGTGGCGGTGGCCCGGGTGGAGCAGCTCTATCCGTGGCCGGAGGCCCGGATCGAGCGAGTGCTCGGTCGGTACGCCGGCGCCACCGAGGTCGTCTGGTTGCAGGAGGAGCCGGAGAACATGGGCGCGTGGTCGTTCGTCCACGCCCGGCTCCACCGGCTCCTGCGTGGGCGCTACGAGCTGCGCCACGTCAGTCGGGAAGAGTCGGCCAGCCCGGCCACCGGGAGCAGTGCCCTCCACCAGCTCGAGCAGGCCGATCTCCTCGATCGGGCGATTGGTTGACCGCGGCCGACCTGCTGTCGCCGGCCCGGGCCGGCGAGATGGTTGACTGGCAACCGGGATGACTGAGCGACAACACCACGTCGTCGTGGACGGGTCCAACCTGGCCACCGAAGGCCGGACGACCCCGAGCCTCCGCCAACTGGACGAGGCCGTCCGGGCGTACGCCGACGAGGACCCGACGGCGCAGATCGTCGTCGTCGTCGACGCGTCGTTCGAGCACCGTATCGACCCGTCGGAACGGGCCGAGCTGGAGGAGGCCGAGCTCAACGGCGAGCTGGTCTCCCCGCCGGCCGGCGCGGTGGGCCGGGGTGACGCGTTCGTCCTCCGTATCGCCGAGCGGACGGACGCCACCGTCCTCTCGAACGACTCGTTCCAGGAGTTCCACGGGGAGCACCCGTGGCTCTTCGACCGCGGCCGCCTGATCGGCGGCAAGCCCGTGCCCGGCGTCGGGTGGATCTTCACCCCCCGCCTTCCGGTGCGCGGTCCGAAGAGCCGGCAGGCGACCGGCAAGGCCAAGCGGGATGCCGCCGCGGCCGACCTGCCCGCGCCGGTGAAGGCCGCCGAGCTGGCCAAGGCGGCCCGGAAGGTGGCGGCCAAGCGGGCCCGGCTGCCCGACGGCTCGGCGCCACAGGTCGGCGACGTCTGGCCTCCGACCGGCGAGGCTGCGCCGTCGACCGCGGTCCCGGCCTCCGAAGCCGTCGACGATGTCGAATCGACCACCGGGCAGCCGGTCGTGGCGAAGAAGACCGGGTCGTCGAGGAAGACTGAGCCGTCGAGGAAGGCTGGGCCGGCGAAGAAAGCGGCGCCGGCCAAGAAGAAGGCGACGAAGTCGGCCGAGAAGGCCGCGAAGAAGACGTCGAAGAAGGCGGCGCCGGTCAAGGAAACGTCCGCTACGAAGAAGGCCACTACGAAGAAGGCCGCCCAGAAGAAGGCGGCCGAGAAGCCCGCGGCCGCCGGGAAGAAGGCGCGGACGACGCCGACGGCCCGGCCGGCGACGGTGACCGCGGCGGCCAAGAAGACGACGAAGAAGGCCGCCAAGGAAGCGACCAAGAAGGCGGCGACCAAGGACACGGCGTCGACGAAGAAGGCGGCGAAAGCCGGCAAGGCGGTGAAGGCGGCGAAGAAGAAGGCGACGGCGGCCGAGAAGGTGACGGACGCGTCCCCGCCGGTGGACGCAGTCCCGCCGGGGGACGCGAACCCACCGGCTGGCGCGGTCGAGCCGCCCGAGGTGAACGGCAACGCCGCCCGCCCGAGGCGGACTCGGCGGGTGGCCCCGGAGATCCTGGAGGCGATCGACGAGGCGACGGCGGAGGCGTTGGACCCGCCGACCCCCGGCAAGGGGCCGAAGAGCTCGGACGGCAAGAGCTCGGGCCGGGGCGCGGCGGGCGGCCGGTCGCGGCGCGGCGGCAAGGGCGGCAAGGAGAGCAAGGAGAAGGACAAGTCGTCCGGTCGCCGCCGACGGAGCGCGGCCCCGCCGCCAGCGGTGAACGAGCCGTTGGCGTTCATCACGTTCGTCGCGACGTACCCGCTCGGGAGCGAGGTGGAGGGGGAGGTGGAGTCGTTCACGTCCCACGGCGCGATGGTCGAGGTCGGGCTGCCCGACGGCAGCCACCTGTTCTGTTACATCCCGCTCGCCGGGCTCGGCGACCCGCCGCCGACGAAGGCCCGGCAGGTCATCAGCCGGGGCGAGCGACGTCGGTTCGTGCTCGTCGCCCTCGACCCGCCTCGCCGGGTGGCCGAGCTGGCGCTGCCGGAGCTGGCGTCGGCGGCGGCCCGGGCCGCCGTCCGGTCCTGACCGAGCCGACGTTTGGCGGCCGGCCGATGACGGATCGGCGGCTGGTCCTGTGGGACGTCGACGGAACGCTGGTCGACTCCGGGGGGATCGGCGCCGAGGTGTTCGATGTGGCGATCGAGCGGGCGTTGGGGGTACGGCCACCCGCTCGGGTCCGTATGGGCGGGAAGACCGATCCACAGATCGTTCGCGAGTACCTGGCGATGCTGGAGATCGGGGAGACCGAAGGTTCGGATCACCTGCCGGTCATCTTGGACCACTTGGCGACGGCGTTGGCCGCGGTCGAGCACGTCATCGCCGAGCGGGGCCGGGTGCTGCCCGGGGTCGAGGCGGTGCTCGGGCGGCTCGAGGACGACCCGACAGTGCTCCAGACCGTCCTGACCGGCAACCTGGCGGCCAACGCAGTGGTCAAGCTGGCCGCGTTCGGGCTCCAGCATCGGCTCGATCTCGAGATCGGCGCGTACGGCAGCGACGATGCCGACCGGAACCGCCTCGTCCCGGTGGCGCTCGACCGGGCGGCGGACCAGCGCGGTCGGCGGTTCGGCCAGGACGAGGTGTGGGTGGTCGGCGATACCCCGAACGATCTGGCCTGCGCTCGGGCCGGTGGGGTCCGGTGCCTACTGGTCGCCAGCGGCCGGCCGAGCTACGACGAGTTGGCCGCTCTCGGTCCTGATGCCCTCCTGGCGGACCTCACCGACACCGACGCCGTCGTCCGGCTCCTGCGTTCGTGACGCCCGGGCGTCTGGTGCCGGGGCGCCCGATGCCGGGGCGCCCGATGTTCGGGAGATAGCCTCGCCGTCCGTGGAGCCTGCCGACGTCCTGCCGCACCGTGAGCCGTTCCTCTTCGTGGACGAGATCGTCGCCGTCGATCCCGGCCGGTCGGCGGTCGGGCGGTGGCGCCTGACCGGGAGCGAGGCGTTCTTCGCCGGCCACTTCCCCGGGCGGCCGACGCTGCCGGGGGTCCTGATGGTCGAGGCGCTGGCCCAGCTCGGCGGCATCGCGGTCCTGGCGGACGAGCGGTACGCCGAGAAGCTCCCGCTGTTCGGCGGGATCGAGAAGGCCCGGTTCCGCCGGCAGGTCGTCCCCGGCGAGACGCTCGAGCTCGAGGTCACCGTCGGCCGGCTGTCCGCCCGGGCCGGCACCGGCCACGGCCGGGCCCACGTCGACGGCCAGACGGCCTGCGAGGCCGACCTCCTGTTCGTGCTGGCCGACCGCGCGTGAGCGACCGCGGGTGAGGGGGTAACGATGCGGCTTGCCACGTGGAACGTCAACTCGCTCGGCGCGAGGCTCCCGCTCGTCCTCGAGTGGATGGAGGCGAACGGGCCGGACGTCCTGTGCCTGCAGGAGACGAAGCTGGCGGACGACGCGTTCCCGGCCGCCGCGTTCGCCGACCTCGGCTACCAGTCGGCCCACCACGGGGACGGGCGGTGGAACGGCGTGGCCATCGTCAGCCGCGTCGGCCTCGACGACCCGGTCAACGGCTTTCATTCCGACGAGGACGCCCAGGGCACCCGGATCGTGGCCGCGACGTGCGAGGGGGTCCGCGTCCACTCGGTCTACGTCCCGAACGGGCGCAGCCTGGACAGCGAGCACTTCGGGTTCAAGCTGGCCTGGCTGGCCCGGCTCCGGGCATACCTGGCCGAGACGGTCCGGCCGGACGGCGCGGTGGCGGTCTGTGGCGACTTCAACGTCGCGCCGCGTGACACCGACGTCTGGGACCCGGCCCAGTTCGTCGGGGCGACCCACGTCAGCGAGCCGGAGCGGGCGGCGCTCGGCGACGTCCTCGACTGGGGCCTCGTCGACGTCTTCTCCCGCTTCCACCCCGACGGCGGGATCTTCAGCTGGTGGGACTACCGGGCCGGGAATTTCCACAAGGGCCACGGCATGCGGATCGACCTGGTCCTTCTCACCCGCTCGCTGGCCGACCGGTGCACGTCGGTCGAGATCGACCGCGAGGCCCGGAAGAAGAGCCCGGCCGGGAACAAGCCGTCCGACCACACCGTCGTCGTCGCCGAGATCGATCTCGACGGCGCCTGAAGGGCCTCAGAGCGCGGGCAGCACCACCTCGACGAGCGACGGGCCCGGTTCGGCCAGCGACCGTTCGAGCCGGGTCACGAGCTCGTCGGCGGTCGTCGCCCGGGTGGCCGGGACCCCCAGGCCGGTGGCGAGGGCGACGAAGTCGAGATCCGGCCGGGAGAGGTCGAGCAGGCGTCCGGCGAGCGGCCCACCGGCACCGGCGCCGACCCGGGAGAGCTCGAGGTTCAAGATGGCGTACGAGCGGTTGGCCAGGACGACGGTCGTGACGTTCAGCCCTTCTCGGGCCTGCGTCCAGAGCGCCTGGACGGTGTACATGGCGCTGCCGTCGGCCTCCAGGCAGAGGACCGGTCGGTCCGCCGCGGCGACGGCGGCGCCGGTGGCGACCGGCAGCCCCTGGCCGATGGCCCCGCCGGTCAGCGTCAACCAGTCGTGCCGGGGGCACCCGGCGGTGGCGCCGGGGACGTACAGCCCGCCGGTGTTGGCCTCGTCGACGACGATGGCGCCCTCGGGCAGCACCGCGCCGACCGCCGCGGCCAGGGACTCGGCGTCGAGCGCCCCGGTCGGCCGGCTCGGTCGGGACGGCGGTGCGACGAGCGCCGGCGCCGATCCGGCCGCGACCGCGTCGGCGAGCGCCTCGAGGGCGGCCGGGACGTCGTCGCCGACGCCGGCCAGGACGTGCACGTCGCAGCCGTCCGGGACGAGGTCGCTCGGCCGGTCGGGATAGGCGAAGAACGACACCGGCGACCGGGCGTCGGCGACGACGAGGTGCCGCAGCCCGGCCAGCTGGGCGACGGCGAACTCGGCCAGGTAGGCGAGCCGTTCGACCACCGGCAACCCGGCGCCCCGTTCGAGGTTGGCCGGGAACGTCTCGCCGAGCAGGCGGGCGCCGGTGGCCTCGGCCGCCCGGGCCGCGGCTCGCAGGCCGCGGGCTCGTAGCGCGCCACCGCCGAGGAGGAGGGCGGTCGGCTCACCGGACCGCAGGGCCCGGGCCGCGGCCTCGACCGCGTCCGGCGCGGCGGCCGACCGGGCCCGCCGTGGGCGGGCGGCGACCGGTCCGGGCGCGTCCGACCACGAGACGTCGGCCGGGAGGACGAGCGTGGCGACGCCACCGGGTGGTCCGAGTGACGCGGCGACCGCGTCGGCCGCGTCGTCGGCCGCGGTACCGAGCGCGGCGGTCCGGACCCACGCCGAGACCGTCCCGGCGAGGGCGTCGATGTCCGACTCGAGCGGCGCGTCGTACCGCTTGTGGTACGTCGCGTGGTCGCCGACGATGTTGACGACCGGGCTGTGGGCCCGGCGGGCGTTGTGCAGGTTGGCCAGCCCGTTGCCGAGGCCCGGCCCGAGGTGGAGGAGGGTGGCGGCCGGCCGGCCGGCGATTCGGGCGTACCCGTCGGCCGCGCCGGTGGCGACGCCCTCGAACAGGGCGAGGACGCCGCGCATGGCCGGCACCCGGTCGAGCGCGGCGACGAAGTGCATCTCGGAGGTGCCGGGGTTGGCGAAGCAGACGTCGACGCCCGCGCCGACGAGCGTGCCGAGGACGGCGTCCGCACCGTTCATCGGTCGCCGCCTGTGCTGCCCGTACCGCCGACCACGTCCGGTCCGCCGACGGGGCCGAGGAGCCGGTCGGGCCCGAGGATGCCGTGCGGGTCGAACGCGGCCTTGATCCGTCGCATCAGCGTCAGTCGGAGCGGGTCCTCGAGCTCGAGGAAGTACGGCTGCTTCTCGGTGCCGATGCCGTGCTCGCCGGAGATCGCGCCGCCGGCCGCGACGGCGGCGGCGAGGATGGCCCGCACGAGGGCCGATCGGCGGTCGGGGTCGGGCTGGAAGACGGACAGGTGGACGTTGCCGTCGCCGACGTGCCCGCAGCCGGACACCAGCGACGTCGTCGTCGGCGGCCAGCCGAGCGACCGTGGCGAGGAAGTCGGGGATGGCCGACCGGGGCACGACGGTGTCGACGATGTCGTCGGCGCCGGCGGCCTTGGTGACGAAGAAGGCCTTCTCCCGGGCGGCGATCAGCTGGGCGCCGGCCGCCGGCGGCAGCACGTAGACGTCGAGCGCGCCGAGCCGGCCGAGCAGGGCGGCGACGGTCTCGGTGTCGGCGTCGAGCCGGTCGTCGTGCGTGCTCTCGAGGACGACGACGAGGTAGGCGAGCGCGGCCGCCTTCGTCGCCTCGGGTACGCCGAGGTCGAGCTCGGCGGCCGCGGTGATGCCGGCCATGGCCAGTAGGTCGAGGTACTCGAGGACGAGCGGCGCGACGCCGCTGGCGACGACCTGCGGCACCGACCGGGCGATCTCGTCGAGCGTGGCGAACGGGGCGAGCAGGGTGGCCGTGTGCTGGAGCCGGGGCTCGAGCTTGACGGTGACCTCCGTGACCACGGCCAGCGTGCCCTCGGACCCGACCAACAGCTGCGTCAGGTCGTAACCGGTGGCCGACTTCACGAACTTGCCGCCGGTGCGGAGCACCTGGCCGCCGGCGAGGACGGCTTCGAGCCCGAGGACGCGGTGGCGGGTCACGCCGTACCGGATGGCCCGCATCCCGCCGGCGTTCGTGGCGACGTTGCCGCCGAGCGAGGCGCTGGCCTCGCCGGGGAAGACCGGGTAGACGAGCCCGAGCGGCGCCAGCGCGACGTCGAGCTGTTCGAGCGTCACCCCGGGCTCGACGACCGCGACGTGGTTGTCGACGTCGATCTCGACGATCCGGTCCATCCGGTCGAGGGCGACGACGATCCCGTCGGCGACCGGCCGGGCGCCGCCGGACAGGCCGGTACCGCTGCCCCGGGCGACCACCGGCACCTGGGCGGTATCGGCCAGGGCCAGCAGCTGCGCCACTTCGTCGGTCGACGCCGGGCGGACGACCGCCAGCGGGACGACCGGGCGCTCACCGAGTGCTTCGTCGTGGGTGTAGTCAGCGAGGATGTCGTCCCCGGTCAGCACGAAACCGGCGCCGACGACCTCCCGCAGCTGCTCGGCCAGATCGCTCATCGCTGCCGGCCGACGCTACCCGGCCGCCGGGTCGGCGGCCCCGAGCCGGGTCCGCAGCTCGGCCAGCCGGACGGCGACCTGGTCGGGATCGGCCGGTGCGGCGTCGGTGTCGAGGTCGCGGCAGACCCGGACGACGTCGCCCAGCCACGGTGACGCCGACCGGGACGGGACGCCGTCGGCCGCCGACCGGGCGTCGGCATGGCGGGCCCACGAGCACGTCAGCTCGATCTCGGCCCTCGTCAGCGCGACGTAGAGCAGTCGTCGCTCCTCGTCCAGCGGGCCGGACGATCGTGCGGAGGCGATCGGCACGAGCCCGTCGGAGAGCCCGACGACGAAGACGGCCGGCCACTGCAGGCCCTTGGCCCGGTGGAACGTCGTCAGCGTGACCGCGTCGGCATCTTCGGGGGCTTCGCCTGTGTCGCCTGGACCGTCGCTGCCAAAACCGGCGCTGCCGGGCCCGTCGTGATCGTCGACCGGTTGGACGGCGAGCGTGCCCGAGGCCGTCCGCCGGGCGCGGAGGTCGCTGGCCGGCCCGAGCGAGCCGCCGGCCAGCCGGTACGGCACCCGTTCGGCGCTCAGCGCGTCGGTCAGCGCGGCCAGCTGCCCGTTGGTGCGGGCGAGCACCGCCAGCTCGGCCCACCGGCGCCCCGGCCGGTGGGCCGTCCAGACCTGCCGGGCCACCCACTGGGCCTCGTCGGCGTCGGTGGCGTGCTCGGTGACCCGGGGGACGACGCCGTCGGGGCGGCTGCTCGTCGGGCTGGTCGCCCCGGACAGTCCGAGCGCGGCCGACGCGACCGCGACGACCTGCGGGGAGCAGCGGTGGTTCTCGTCGAGCCGGAGGACGCGGGTGCCCGGGAACGTCGCGGGCAAGCGGTCGAGGAGCGACGGGTCGGCGCCGTTCCAGCCGTAGACGGACTGGTTCGGGTCACCGACGACGAAGAGGTCCGGGTCGTCACCGACCAGCAGGCGGAGGAACCGGAACTGCGCCGGGTTGACGTCCTGCATCTCGTCGACGAAGACGTGGCGGTTCCGCCAGCGGACGGCGGCCGCGAACGTCGGGTCCTCGGCCAGCACGTCGGCCGCCCGCCACAGCAGGTCGTCGAAGTCGAGCGCCCCCTGCCGGTGCCGGGCCGCCTCGTAGCGGCCGTACAGGTCGGCCATCTTGGCCGTCCCGGCCGCCGGTCGGCGGTGGTGGCGCCGGGCCTCCTCCTCATAGGACTCCGGGCCGATCAGCCGGGCCTTCGCCCAGCTGATCTCGCCGTCGACCTGGACGACCCGCGGGAGCCGCCGTCCGTCGGGCCGCCGACGGGGGCCGCCGCCGCCGACCGGGTCGCCGAGCACGTCGGCCAGCAGCGCCCGCCGGTCGGGCAGCACCGACGGGGCCGGTCTGCCCCGGTCGGCCTGGTACTGGCGGAGCAGCCCGAGCGCGGTCCGGTGGAACGTGCCGGCGCGGACGTCGCCGACGCCGAGGGACCACAGCCGGCGCCGGAGCTCGTCCGCTGCCTTCCGGCTGAACGTGCAGACGAGGACCCGGTCGGCCCGGACCGACCGGTCATCGGCCCGGCGGGCCACCCGGAGGGTCAGGACCCGGGTCTTCCCGGTGCCGGCCCCGGCCAGAACGCAGAGAACGGGGTCGTCGGCGACGACCGCGTCCCGCTGGGCGGCCGTCAGGCCGACCGTGCTCTCGATCGAGGACCCCACCGGTGCAAACCTACCGACCGGCTGGGTCGGCGGCGCCGGGTGAACGGAACACCCGGGTCGGAGACGGCGGTCGGTAGGGTGGACCGGATGCTGCAGACGTTTGCCGGCGGTGCCCTGTTCGGCAGCGCGACCGGCTCGCCACCGGCCCGAGTGCTCGCCCTGCACGGGTGGGCCCGGACCCATCGAGACTTCGACGCGGTCGTCCGGGCCTCCGACGGCGGTCCAGCTCTTGGCGGTCCAGCTCTTGGCGGTCCAGCTCTTGGCGGTCCAGCTCTTGGCGGTCCAGCTCTTGGCGGTCCAGCTCTTGGCGGTCCAGCTCTTGGCGGCGGAGCCCTCGACGCGGTGGCCGTCGACCTGCCGGGCTTCGGCGCGACGCCACCACCGCTGGAGCCGTGGGGCGCGGCGGCGTACGCCGCTCGGGTGGCGGCGATGCTCGACGAGGGCGAGCTGGCCACCCCGGTCGTCGTCCTCGGCCATTCGTTCGGCGGCCGCGTCGCCGTCTGCCTGGCCGCGTCCCGCCCCGAGCTGGTGCGGTCGCTCGTGCTGACCGGCGTGCCGCTGCTGCGGACCGGCCCGGGCCGCCGACCGTCACCGGGCTTCCGGCTCGTCAGGGCCTTCCATCGGATCGGCGTGATCGGGGACGACCGCATGGAGCGGGCCCGCCAGCAGCACGGCTCGGCCGACTACCGGGCCGCCGAAGGCATCATGCGCCAAGTCCTCGTCCGGTCGGTCGGCGAGACGTACGAGGAACAGCTCGCGGCGATCGACTGCCCGGTGCGGTTGGTCTGGGGGGACGACGACCGGGACGTGCCGTTGACCGTCGCCGAACGGGCCGCCGGTCTACTGGCCGACGCGCAGGTGACGGTGTGCCCGGGGGCCGGCCACCTGACCCCGTTGACGGTGCCCGGGACCCTCCGAGCCGCGGTAGACGAGCTGCTCGGATGACGGTTGCCGCGGTGTGGAACGAGGCCGGTGGCCCGGCGATGTGGGTGGCCGTCGCGGTCTCGGTGCTGGCCCTCGGCCCGGCCGGCCTCCGTTGGCTCCGGGTGGCCCAGCGCGAGCACTACCTCGACGGCGCGACGAGCCGGTTCGCCATCCGATGGTGGACCAGCGAACCCGGCAACGTGGCCCTGCTGGCGGTGGCGCTGGCCGGCGTCGTGCTCTCGGCCCGCTGGCCGCTGTGCCGCGTTGGCGCCGACCGCGGTCGCGGTCGTCGGGCCGCTGCACCTCTCGCTGCGTGGTCGGACGTCGAAGCTCGTCGTCACCCGGCGGCTGCGGTCGTTGGCCGCGGTGTGGTTGGTCCTGCAGGCCGTCGTCGTCGTGGCCGGCGTGCTGCTCGGCGCCCCGGCCATCTTCACGGCCGGTGGCGTCATCGCCGTCCCGGCGCTCGTCGACGCGGCCTGCGCGGTGATGGCACCGGTCGAACGGCGACTGTCCGGCCGGTTCGTCGACGCGGCCGAGAACCGCCTGCGCCGCGTCGACCCGGTCGTCGTCGCCATCACCGGCTCGTACGGCAAGACGTCGACCAAGAACCACGTCGCCCATCTGCTCGCCGGCACCCGGGCGGTCGTCGCCACGCCGGCGTCGTTCAACAACCGGGCCGGGCTCGCCCGGGCGATCAACGAGAACCTGACCGACGGCGCAGAGGTCTTCGTCGCCGAGATGGGCACGTACGGGCCGGGCGAGATCCGCGACCTGTGCCGCTGGTGCCCGCCGAACCTGGCCGTCATCACGGCCATCGGCCCGGTGCACCTCGAGCGGTTCGGCAGCGAGGACGAGATCGTCCGGGCCAAGGCCGAGATCACCGAGCGGTCGTCGACCGTCGTCTTGAACGTCGACGACGCGCGGCTGGCCGCGCTGGCCGACCGGCTGGCCGGCGACGGCAGCGGGCGCGACGTCGTCCGTTGCTCGGCCGTCGACCGGGCCGCCGACGTCTGTGTCGCCCGAGGGGACGGGACGGTCACGGTGACGGTGGCGGGCCGGGAGGTGGCCACCGACGTCCCCGTCGACGGCGGCGTGCAGCCGACGAACCTGGCCTGCGCGATCGCGGTCGCCCTCCGGCTCGGCGTGGCGGCCGAGCAGCTGGCCGACCGGCTCGCCGCGGTGCGGCCGATCCCGAACCGGCTGACGTCGGCCCAGGCGCCGTCCGGCGTGCTCGTCATCGACGACACGTTCAACTCGAACCCGGCCGGCGCCCAGGCCGCCCTGGCCTTGCTGGCCGCGGCGCCGGTCAGCCGCCGCCGGGTCGTCGTGACGCCCGGGATGGTCGAGCTCGGTCCGCGGCAGCGGCCGGAGAACGAGGCGTTCGCCACCGCGGCCTGCGACGTCGCCACCGACTTCGTCGTCGTCGGCCGGACGAACCACCGGGCGCTGCTCCGGGGGGCGGCCCCCCTCCGCCCAGTCGTCGTCCGGACCCGGGAGCAGGCCGTCACCTGGGTGCGGACCCATCTCGGCCCGGACGACGCCGTCCTCTACGAGAACGACCTCCCGGACCACTACCCTTGACCGTTCCCGGGACGGGAGCCGACCAGCGGGAGTAGGGAGCACGATCTTGTCCGATGTGGCCGTCATCTTCGGGGGGCCGTCGCCCGAGCACGACGTCAGTGTCCTCACCGGCCTCCAGGCCGCTCGCGAGCTGGCCCGCGCCGGCGCGGCGCCGCGGGCGCTCTACTGGACGAAGGTCGGGGAGTGGTACGAGGTCGACCCGACGCTCGAGGCGACCGGCTTCCTCGACGGCGTGCCGCGGGGGTCGACGCCGCTCCGCTTCGGGCTCGGGACCGAGGGCGGGTTCGTCGCCGAGGGCGGGCGGTTCGGCAAGTCCCGGCCGTCGGCCGTCGACGTCGCCGTCGTCTGCTGCCACGGCGGCCCCGGCGAGGACGGCTCCCTGCAGGCCGCGCTCGACCTGGCCGGGATCCGCTACACCGGCCCGACGGTGGCCGGCGCGGCGATCGGCATGGACAAGCTGGCGTTCGGCGCCGTCATCGCCGCCGCCGGCCTGCCGACGCTGCCTCGTGTCGCCCTGGACGAGCGGACCGAGGACGTCGGCTTCGACGGCCCGTACATCGTGAAGCCCCGCTTCGGCGGGTCGTCGATCGGCATCGAGGTCGTCGCCGACCTGGCCACCGCCCGGGCCCGGCTCGGTGCGAACCAGCACCTGCGGGCCGGCGCGGTCCTCGAGCCGTACCGACCCGGCTTCTTCGACCTGCAGATCGGCGTGCGGAGCTGGCCCGCGTTGCAGCTGTCGGCGATCGAACGACCGCTGCGGACGCCCCGGGCCGGTGGCGCGGCCGGCGAGCCGGAGATCCTCGGCTACGCCGACAAGTACGTCGGCGGCGAGGGCATGGCCAGCGCGCCGCGGCAGCTGCCGGCCGAGATCGACGGCCGCCTCGAGGCGACGCTCCGCCAGGCCGCCACCGAGGTCGCCGGGCTCGCGGGGGTCCGCGGCGTTGCCCGTATCGACTTCCTGTCCGACGGCGACGAGCTCGTCGTCAACGAGGTCAACACGATCCCCGGCTCGCTCGCCCGGTACCTGTGGATCGACCCAGCCGTGCCGTTCGGCACGCTGCTCGGCGACCTGATCGCCGAGGCCCGCGAGCGGCCGACGCACGTCTACAGCGCGGCCGGTGCCGACGGCACCGTCCTGCGTGGTGCGTCGTCGATCGCCGCCAAGCTGGCCTGATCCGGGAGCCCCCGGCACAGCTCGGTGTAGCGCCGCTCGGTGGCCGCGGACGGGAGGCTGCCGGGGTCGAGCTCGTCCGCCCGGCGCAGGCATTCCTGCCACTCCCGCCGGAGCCGGTCGGGATCGCCGAGGTCGGCCGCGACCTGCATCGCCGCCCGCGAGAGGGCCTCGCTGTACGGCTCGACCAGTCGGGCCTGGGCGACCGCCCAGGTGGCGAGGTCGAAGTGGCCGGCCGCAGTGGCCAACGGGACGAGCCGGCAGGCGGCGTCCACCAGCGTCGCCGCCACCCGCTGTTCGTGGCCTTCGGCCTGCCACCAGCTGTAGCCGGACAGGGTGCGGGCCAGCGGCTCGCCCTCGACCAGGCCGAGCGCGGCCCGCAGGCAGGCGATGACCCGGTCGGCGTCGGCGGCGGCGGCGTCGGCCGCGTCGACCAGCGCGGCCACCCGACCGACGTCCGTCGACACGAGCGCCGAGATCCGGTAGTGGCTCCCTTTCGTCGCCGGCGGGAACAGGGGCTGGCCGGCGACGTCGCGGCCCATCGCCCGGCGGGCCACCCCCGCCGTGTTGAAGAGCGTCTTCGCCGCCGCGTCGGCGTCGGCCGACCCGAGGACGCGGGTCCGGAGCCGATCGCTCGTCACCGGCTCGGGGTGGTGGAGGGCGAGGTACGCCACCAGCTCGACCGCCCGCCGGGCCCGCTTCGGGGCCAGCTCGGTCGCCAACCCGTCCAGGCGGGGCACGGCCGTGAGCAGTCGCACGTCAACCGGCCCCGGCCGGAGCGGTGTCGGTCCTACGCCGACACCGGCCGGCTCGGCGGCTGGATCGTCGCCCGAACGCGGCTCCCGGTTCTGGTCGCCGTCTGATCTCGGCGAGGCGTCTGATGCTTCGGCGCCCACCCGTCGGGTCACCGGTCGCCGACCGACCACGGTCCGGGAGCTCGGCTCGGTCCGTCCGACGGCGAGCATCTCCGATACCGCGGCGTGCCGGTCGTGGTCGAGGAGGTCCGGCCGTACCGTCACCCCGAGCGGATGGAGTGACGCCGCGGTGGCATCCACCATCACCGTCAGGTCGGTCGCCGGCACCGGAAGGGTGGTGACCACCGAGCAACGGGCGGCGGCCGAAGTCGAGAGTGACGCCGGGTCGCCGACGAACAACACGCGTGGCCCGGGCGGCCCGTCCTCCGGCCGGCCGACGATGGTCAGGGCCGCCTCGTCATCTGGCCCGGTCGCCGACGCCGACGGGTCGTCCGGCACCTGCGACGGGTCGTCGGTCACCGTCACCAGCTCCGACCATGCCCAGCTCTCGACGGCCATCCGCATGGTCCGTACGAGGGCGTCGGCTTCGGGGCCGATGACCGGGACGCAGTCGCCGGGACCGATCGGCACCAGCCACGTGCCGTCGTCGTTCGTCCCGACCGGCAGCAGCACCGGCAGCCAAGGTGTCGACCGGCGGCCACCGCGCCCGACGTCCGCCAGCTCCAGGCTGGCCGGCAGTCGCCACGACGATCCCTCCTGCTCGAGCACCCAGCCCGGCGGCGCCCACGTGACCGACCGCCGCAGCCGGACCTCGACGCCGTCGGACCCGACGCGGACGAGGCGGGCCGGCGGCGCGTCATCGACCCGCCCGCTGGCGTTCAGCGCGCCCGTTAGGTGACGGTTGGCGGCCTCCAACCAGGCCAGCACCGGCGCGTCCTCGAACGGCACCAGGTCGGCCGCCGTCCCCGCGGCCGCCTCCGACAGGTCCACCGTGGCCTCCCCTTCCGACCGAGTCGACGAGGCCAAGTGGCGTACTCGCCGAGCCCGGCGGGCCATCGCCGCCGCCAACACGACACCCACGCCGAGGGCGGCCAGCTCCGGTAGCGGGATCGGTCCGGGCGAGCCGGCCGGCTTCCGTCCACGTCGCCGCTCGGATCCCCGACGCCCGCGGTCTCCGCCGGCGCCCGTGAGGGTGGCAGGCACGGCGGACGTCGGTCGGGCCACCAGGCGTGAATGCTCTGGCGGGCCCATGGGCGGCCGGGCCGATGTCGGTGCCGGCGTCGTCGCCGGGGTCGTCGATGGGGCCGCCGCCACCGTTGCCGTCGCGGGGGTCGTCGCGGCCATTGCCGCCGCCGGGTCGGCCGGGAGCGTCAGCACCCATCCGGGCTGGATGAGGCTGGGGTCGACGAAGCGGGTGCCGTCGTCCATGATCTGACTGAGGTTGGCTTGCGCGATGGCCGACCACTCGCTGCCGTCGTCGTAGAAGCGCTCGGCGATCGACCACAGCGAGTCGCCCTCTTCGACGGTGTAACGGACCGGGGTGCTGGGGTTGGCCGGGTCCGCACCCGTGGTCGTCGTGTCGGGTTCCGCCGACGGCGGGGGGGCGGCGGCCGACACCGGTGCCGGACCGGCGCCAGCGGGTGATACCGGTGCCGGAACGGACAGCGCCGCATGCGTCGTGTGGGGACGACCGACTCCGCCGCCGTGATCGGCGGCTCCGGCGATCACGCCGGTCGAGAGGACAACGGAGCCGACGGCGAGGACGGCGGCGGCGATGCAGCTGGCCAGCCATTCCGGCGTCGGCGCTCGGCCGGTCGCCACGACGTCGCGACGACGGACCTTGCGGACGACGGCCGCGAGCAACGGACCGCAGCAGGCGGCCCAGGCCACCCAGGCCACGACGCCCAGTCCGTCGAAGCCGTGGTGGCCGGACCAGAAGTGGGCGTCGCCGGCGCGCATCGGATCCGGCAGCCCGACGAGGACGAGCAGCGCGGCCGGTACGGCGGCGAAGATCAATACGGCGGCGGCGATCCCGACGACGAGGTCGGCAGTCTTGTTCTCTCTCACGGTCTTCCCCCCCGGTGACCGGCTGGCGGGCCCGTCAGCTCGAAGCGAGCGAGACCGACAGCGAATATGAGACCGTCCCCTCCTCTGATGGGGGCTCGGTGAGGGTGACGTTACACGGAACACCCGGGCTGTGGTCATCGGTAACTGCTACTGATATGCCAGATTCGCCATTTCTTGATACATGCTGGCTTGTGCATGTGATCGTAAGCGAAAGTGTCGGTGTTCCGGTCCAGGTAGCGGTGGCCGAAACGGTTCCCCCGCCGCCGGTCTGGTACGTCGCCGACACATCGTCGGGGTACGCCAGGTAGCCGGCGAACGTCCGGGCCGCGGGGAGGGTCGTCGTCGTGGTCGTCTCCGGTGGGCTGGTCGACGGGCTGGTGGTCGACAGGCCGGTCGGGGGAGCGACGACGGGCGCCGGGTTGGCGCCGGTACCGCCCGTCGAGCTGGGGGTGGTCCCGGCGGTCGGACCAGTCGTCCAGCGCGGTGTCGATGAGGCCGTCGTTGGCGGCGGAGCGACCGAATGCCCTGTTCCAGGCGGTGCGGTCGCCGGAGGCGTCGCGAGCGAGGTCGTCGGCGACGGTACGGCCGGACCACCGCTCGTCGACCGCACGCCCGTCGTGCTCGCCGACGTGCTCCGGCGCTCGTGGCCGGCGTCGACCGCCCGGGTCGGCCCGGTGTGCCCGGTGAACGACATCGTCGCCACGA
Organism: uncultured Actinomycetota bacterium; assembly: GCA_963844575.1. Classification (GTDB taxonomy): domain Bacteria; phylum Actinomycetota; class Acidimicrobiia; order Acidimicrobiales; family RAAP-2; genus DASZUK01. The sequence goes on along the minus strand of CAWJOU010000005.1, from coordinate 3,338,723 downwards.
GGGCCATCAGGCCGAGCGCGACGGCGAGGACCGCCCACCACACTGGACGACCCCGATAGTCGCCGGAGCGCCCGGGACTGCCGAAGGGATTGCCCGTTCCCTGCACGCCGAGACATTACGTAGGCTCAGGCGACGATTTCTTGCAGGGCCCGCTGTCGTCTTCCGCTGAGATGGCGACGGGACATCCCGGTCATGTGCGAGAGCTCGGTGATCGTCATCCCGAGGACGCCGTTGCCATAGAGGATGGCGGCATCGATCGGATCGAGGCCATTCCCGGCGAGCTCGTCGATCGTCCGGGCCAGCTCGTCGAGGTCGGAGCCGCCGTTGCGCCAGGGAACGGGGGCGAGGGCGTCGACGTCGAGACCCGGCACGACGCGTTCGTGGCCGGCCCGCTGGATCAGGAGCTGGCGCCGGAGGCGGCAACGGATGGCCGACAGGAGATCGAGGACGGCGTAGTCGCGGTCGTCGCCGGCCCACTCGACGACGACCTCCCAGGCCGTCGTCAACAGGTCGACGAAGAAGGCGCCGCCGCCGTTCCAGTCGCCACCGGCACCCCACGAGAGCCGTCGAGCGACCGAGACGAGGCCGGGGAGGATGGCCTGGAGCACCGCCCGGGGGACGAGCGGGTGGACGGCCTGGGAGCGGAGCATCGCCTGGATGACCCGGGCGGCCCGGGCCCGGTCGGCCGCGTCCTTCGGATGCCGGAGCGCGTCGACGAGGTCGCCGAGGTCGGCGAGGTCGGCGAGGCCCAGGGCGGCGACGACGTCCTCGGCCGCCGCGAGCTGCCGGAGCGCGTCTTTCGACGCCGCCGACCGGCGGGTCGCCCGCCAGTCGGCGTCAAGCCGGTTGATGGGTTGGAGCGCACGATCTGTCATGACGGCACGATGCGCGACGGCCCTCCTCCGGTTGTTCCCACCGAATTCGCCGGGCTCGGTCGGGTGGCTGGGGAGCGCCGACGACGAGGGGGAGGGAGCGGGGCGGGAGGTGCCGACCGGTCGGTGACGCCCGCGGCCGGTGGGTCTCACCACCTCCCACTACAGTGCCCCGGGTGGATATCGAGGAGTTCTACGATGCCGACGAGCGCCGCCGGAGCTCGGCGGAGCTCGAGCTCGGTACCGACTGGCGGGACGACCACGGGGTCCGGCACGAGCTGAACTGGGTCGAAGACACCGGCGAGCTGTACGTGCTCCGGGAACCGGTGCCCCGCACGTACGCCACACCGTTCGGCGGGGTGCACGTCACCGGCACGCACGCGGTGGACGAGACCGAGGTCGAGGGGATGACGGTCGTCGTCGTCGGCCGGGTCGAGGCCCGGGCGGCCTTGGAGTCGGCGCTGGAGGGCTGGGAGGAGGCCATCGGTCAGCCGGACAGCATCGCCTGGCTGGTCGACCGGCTCCGCGGCCACGGCATCTTGGATCCACAGAACCCGAGCACGTCGTACCCGTCGTAGTCGGCGCATCGGGGTCCGGCCGCCGCCTCGGGCGGCGGGCGGTGATCCCGCGGGTCAGGCGGCTGGCGACGGCAGGCCGAGAAGCTGGGCGGTGAACTGGGTCGCCAGATTGTTGGTGCCCATGTCGGTGTCCTCGGGGAGCTGCCCGCTCTCGACGAGCAGGTCGGTGAGCCGGCACATGATGACGGCGAAGCGGAACCCGGAGAAGATCTCGTAGTACTCGAGGTTCCGGACGGGGCGGCCGACGAGCTCGGCGTACCGCTCGACCGTCGCTTCGTGGGTGGGGAACCCGGGCGGACGGGGGACGTTGAGCCCTTCGGTGAACTGCCGGTCGAAGTACAGCCACCAGCCGAGGTCGAGCTCGGGTTGGCCGAGGGTGGCCATCTCCCAGTCGAGGACCGCGACGGGGGAGAAGTCGTCCCAGATGATGTTGCCGACGCGGCTGTCGCCCCAGCACAGGACGACGTCACCGTCCTCGTCCGGCCGGTTGGCCACCAGCCACTCCCAGATGGCCTCGGTCACCGGCTGTGGCCGGCCCTTGGCCGACCAGTCGAGGAACTCGCGGTAGTAGGCGAGCTGCTGGTCGAGGCCCGGTCGGCCGCGGCCGGGATCGGCCAGCCAGTCGAACCCGAGGGCCCGCCAGTCGGTTCGGTGGACGGTCGCGAGGGCGTCCAGTCCGCTCCACCACATCCGCTCCTGCTGCTCGGGGGTGGCGTCGACCACCCACCCCTCCATCGTGTACGGCAGGTTGTCGGGGGGTACGAGCCCGTCGACGTGGTCCATCGTGAAGAACGGCACGCCGAGCCACTGGTCGTCTTCCTCGTACCAGCCGAGCGGGGGGAGGGCGACGCCGGCGCCGCCGTCGGCCAGCGTCTTCATGACGCGGTACTGGGTCGAGAAATGGGCGTCGAGGAAGAGGAGATGGCGGGTCGGGGCGACGCGGACGACGAGCCGCCGGGTGGTCCGCCGCCCGTCGTCCGTCCACGTCGCCCGGCAGAGGATGGTCTCGTTGGAGAACCCGTTGGCCGCCGGCGCGTTGACGTCGGCGACGTCCGGATCGGCACCAGCGGGAAGCTTGGTGGCGAGCCACGCCGAGAGCGTCTTGGCCACCCCGGCGGGATCACGTCCAGCGTTGTCGGGCATCTCCGTCTCCCCCTCTGTCAGCCGGCGACCGGAGCCTATGCCCGGAGCTCGTCAGCACTATCGTGACCCGTCCATGGAGATCGTCGTGGACCTGGACGCGTCGACCGCCGAATTGGCGGTGCCGGACGACTTTGCCCACTTCGCCGTCCGGGTGGCCCCGGCGGCCGCCGGCGCGGGGCCGGTGGGGCCGGGTGGGGAGGGTGCCGACCGGCTGGCCGCGGTGCTGGCGTCGACCGGGGTGGGAGCAGTCGGGGGAACAGGCGACGTGTTCGTCCGACCGGAGGCGGTCCGAGCCTTGGCCGGTGCCTCGGCGGGGGAGGCGTGGGGGGCGGGTTTCGCGAAGATGTGCGAGTACGCGGTCTCGAAGGGCTGGGTCGACGATGCGGGCCGCATCCAGGCGCACGTCGAGTGGCCGATGCCGGGGGGTTGAGCCGAGCCGGCCTGGGCTAGCGACGGTGGCCGAGTCCGGTCGGCGCGGCTGTCGGGCCGACTGCGCCGTGGCTACGATGGGTAGGAATTGAAGCGCGTTCTAGTTTTCGCCGCTGGACCGGGCTCGAACATCTGAGGAGGGGGCCATGCCCGTCAAGGACTACGACCGGCTGTTCATCGGAGGGACGTGGGTGGCCCCGGAGGGGACGGGCACGATCGAGGTCGTCTCGCCGTCCACCGAAGAGGTCGTCGCCCGGGTGCCGGACGCGACGGCCGCGGACGTCGACAAGGCGGTCGCCGCGGCCCGTGAAGCGTTCGACCGGGGGCCGTGGCCCCGGATGGCGCCGGCCGAGCGCGGCGCGGTCCTGGCCAAGGTGGCCGAGGCGATCACGGTCGAGATGGCGGACCTGGCCGAGACGATCGCGGTCGAGATGGGTTCGCCGGTCTCGTGGGCGCAGCTCGGCCAGGTGCTGGCGCCGTCGATGGTCTTCGACTACTACGCCGGGTTGGCGGCGAGCTACGCGTTCGACGAGGTCCGGGCTGGCGTGCTCAACCCGGAGATCCTCGTCACGAAGGAGCCGGTCGGCGTCGTCGGGGCGATCGCCCCGTGGAACGTCCCGCTCTTCATCGCCTCGGCCAAGCTCGCCCCGGCGCTGGCCGCCGGCTGCACGGTCGTCTTCAAGCCGGCACCGGAGACGCCGCTCGACGCGTTCCGGCTGGCCGAGATCTTCGCCGAGGCCGGCCTGCCCGACGGCGTCCTCTCGGTCGTGCCGGCCGGCCGGGAGGTCGGCGAGCATCTCGTGACCCACCCCGGCGTCGACAAGATCACGTTCACCGGCTCGTCGGTGGCGGGCAAGCGGATCGGCGGGCTCTGCGGCGAGCGGCTCAAGCGCTGCACGCTCGAACTGGGCGGGAAGTCGGCGGCGATCATCCTCGACGACGCCGACCTCGGGGCGACGCTGCCGAACCTCCTGCCGAACGCCATCATGAACAACGGGCAGGCGTGTATCGCCCAGACCCGGATCCTCGCGCCGCGGAGCCGCTACGACGAGGTCGTCGACGCCCTGGTCGAGCAGGTCAAGGCGATGACGGTCGGGGACCCGCTCGATCCGGCGACGGAGGTCGGCCCGCTCGTCGCCGGCCGCCAGCGTGACCGCGTCGAGGGCTACCTGCGCAGTGGCCGGGACGAGGGGGCGACGGTGGCCGTCGGCGGTGGCCGCCCCGCCGGCCTCGACAAGGGGTTCTACGTCGAGCCGACCGTTTTCTCCGGCGTGGACAACAAGATGACGATCGCCCAGGAGGAGATCTTCGGGCCGGTGCTCGTCGTCATCCCCTACGACGGCGACGCCGACGCGGTCGGTATCGCCAACGACTCCAACTACGGCCTCTGCGGTTCGGTGTGGACGAACGACAACGAGCGCGGTCTCGGCGTCGCCCGGCAGGTGCGGACGGGGACGTACATGCTCAACACCGGCATCCCGATCGACTTCGCCACGCCGTTCGGCGGGTACAAGGAGTCCGGCATCGGTCGGGAGTTCGGCCCCGAGGGGCTCGAGCTGTTCCTGGAGAAGAAGTCCATCGCCCTCCCGGCCGGCTTCACGCCGGCCGTCTAGCCGGCCCGCCGGGGCGAGCCGGGTGCCGCGGCCCGCTCGATCCGTCCGTCCAGCCGACCGGTGTCAGCGGTCAACCGGCCGGTGTCAGGGGGGAGGCGTACCCCGACAATGGCGAACCGCCGCCGTGGGTGTCGGCCCGGTACTGGTCGGTGCCGGTCTCGACGACGCTGAACCCGGTGCGGTCGCCGTCGCCGTTGATGACGTCGGGCCCCCGGGCCCCCGGGGTGTAGCCGGTGACGACGGCGACATGGGCGGCGGTGTCGGTGGCCGTATCGAGGCCGTAGACCGCGACGTCCCCCGGCTGGGGGGTGTAGCCGGCGCCGGCCGGATGCCAGGTGCCGTGGTCGACCGCCCAGACGTAGAAGCTGGCCGACGCGGCGTTGATGTCGCCCGGCGCCAGCTCGTAGGTGAAGTCGGCACCGGCCTGCTTCCAGGTCCAAGCGGCGAAGTCGGCACACCACTCCTCGCTGCGCAGGCCCGATGTGCAGGTCGCTGTTCCGGCGTCCCAGTAGGCGCTGAACTTGTTGCAGTACGAGTCGGGCGGATCGGTGCGGTAGCCGAGCTGGCTCTGCGCGGCGGTCACGATCCGGGCCCCCAAGCTCGACGGCGACGGCCTGCCGGACGACGACGTGGCCATCGCGATCCCGACGATCGCCAGCGCGCCCACGGCGACGACGAGAACGGTCGCCAGCCGTCGGCGACGTCGGGCCCGCCGGCTCCGGGCGTCGGATCGGTTGGGGGCATGGGGGACCGGGCGAGCGGTCCCGGCGGGTCCGGGCACGGGCGGTGGCTCCCTGCTGGTGCGACGAGCGCCTCCAGGCTACCGACGCCGGTCGACCGGCTGGCTTCACCATCGAGCCGGTCGACCGCGCCGCCAGCGATCGGCTCGACCCGGTCGTGGCCCGACGGCCGCGGCCGGGGGGCATCTGTCAGAATTCCGGGACCCGTTCCCCGGTGACCGACCGGGCCGACGACGACCGCTCGGCCGCGCCGGGGGTGCCGTCGTCCTTCGGGGGGAGGAGCCCGGCCAGGTGGCCCAGCACGAGCGCACAGCCGGACCGACCCGACCGGACGATCCGGCGTCGGGTACCGGCGCGATGCCCGATCCGGACGCGCCGCACGAGGAGCCGAACCTGTCGTACATCCCGGCGCTCGACGGGATGCGGGCGTTCGCCGTCCTCGGCGTCATGGCCTTCCACGGCGGGATCCCGTGGCTCGTCGGCGGCTATCTCGGCGTCGACGCGTTCTTCGTCCTGTCCGGCTTCTTGATCACGTCGCTCCTCGTCAACGAGTGGCACCGGCTCCGGACGATCCGGCTCGGCGCGTTCTGGGCCCGGCGGGCCCGCCGCCTGCTGCCGGCGCTGCTGCTCGTCCTGCTCTTCGTCGCCTGCTACGCCGCGTTCATCGTTCCCCGCGGGACGTACCCGAACCTCCGGCTCGACTCGCTGTCGACCCTGTTCTACGTGGCCAACTGGCACTTCATCCTGATCGGGTCGAGCTACTTCAACCAGACCGGGCTGCCGTCCCCGCTGACCCACACCTGGTCGCTGGCCATCGAGGAGCAGTTCTACCTGATCTGGCCGCTGGTCGTCCTCGGCCTGCTGAAGCTGACCCGGAACCTCCGGGTACTGCTCGTCGTCTCCGTCGTCGGCGCCCTCGCATCGGCCGTCGAGATGGCGCTGCTCTACCACCCCGGGGTGAACACGACCCGGCTGTACTACGGCACCGACACCCATGCGCAGTGCCTGCTCGTCGGGGCCAGCTTGGCCGTGTCGCTGGCCATCATCGCCCGGGAGCGGAGCCGCCGGCCGGCGGTGCCCGGTAGCCGCGCTCGTCGCGGCCGGCCCCCCGGCGGCGATCCCCGGTGGGCGGCGACGACGCCGGCCGGTCGGACCGTCTTCACCGTCGTCGGTCTGGCCGGGGTGGCCGGGTCGGCCGTCCTGTGGTCCCGGCTCACAGGCAACGACGCGCTCCTCTACCGGGGCGGGTTCCTGCTGGCCGCGCTGGCCACCGCGGCGGTGCTCGTGTCGGTCGTCTGCGCCCAGCGGTCACCGGTGGCTGTTGCCCTGTCGATCGCCCCGCTCCGTTACCTCGGTCGCATCTCCTATGGGATGTACCTGTGGCACTACCCGCTCTTCATCTGGATCGACGGGACGCGGACCGGGCTGAGCGGCTACTCGCTGTTCGGCGTGCGGGCGGCGGCCACCGTCGCGGTCGCCACCGTCTCCTTCTACCTCGTCGAGCGGCCGATCCGGCAGGGGTCGTTCTTCCGGCAGTGGCGGGGGTGGCTCGCCGCGCCGGTGGCCGTCGTCGTCACCGTCGTCGCCCTGGTCGTCGCCACCACCGTGCCGGCTGTTGCCGGGGCCGGGCTGGCCGCGACCACGACGACCGTTCCGGCCGCCGACGCCGGGCGACCGGTCAAGGTGCTCGTCATCGGCGACTCGACCGCGTTGACTCTCGCGATCAACCTGGGTGTCGACGCCAAGGCGTACGGCCTGACAGTGAAGGACGAGGGCATCGTCGGCTGCGGGGTGACGGAAGGCACGCTGGACAAGACAACAGGCGTCATCGGCAACGTCTGGAACGCCTGCAATTCTCGGGTGGCGCCAGGCACGCCGCTGTTCCAGTACACGCCAGCGTACGGCCACGAGATCCGGTCACCGGACGCCGAGCAGTGGACAGTGTGGGACCGGGACTGGGTCGATCGGTACGATCCGGACGTCGTCGTCCTGTTGGCGGGCCGGTGGGAGGTGCGCACACGGGTCTACGACGGCCAGTGGACGAACATCACCGAGCCCGACTTCGCGGCCTACGTCAAGCGGCAGCTCGCGTACACGGTCGGGTTCGCCAGCGCCAAGGGGGCAAAGGTCGTGCTCTTGACCGCGCCGTGCTACGACCACGGTGAGCAGCCGAACGGCCAACCGTGGCCGACAGACACGCCGGCTCGCCTCGACGCCTACAACCGCCTCGTCGACGAGGTGGCCGCGGAAAACCCGACGAAGGCCACGGCCGTCAACCTCGATGCCATGGTCTGCCCGAGCGGCCAGTTCGAGCAGGACATCGACGGCGTCCAAGTGCGGAGCTCCGACGGCGTCCACTTCCCCGAGACAGGGGCCGCCGCGCCGTACCTCGACCCGAAGATCCTGCCGACCCTCGAGAGGATCGGCCGGGAGCAGATGGCCAGCCGCTGAGCCGTCGATCACCGCCGTGATGTAGGCACGCCGCACCGATCGGCTCCGCGGTATCGGGCGGACCCCCTTCCGGGAGCCTCGCGCCGCCGCTATCCCTGTCCGGGGAGCGTCGACGGGGTCGGTTGACCGGGGACGTGGTTGACGACCGGGGGCTGCTCGTCGGTCTTCGACGCCTGGGCGCACTGCAGGCGTAGGGCGGTGATGAGGTGGGCTTCGGAGTTCCGACCGACTTCCTGAAGCGTCGTCATCAACGGGTTCCACTGGCCATCGGCCGAGTTCGCCTGGGCGGCCAGTGGCAGGGCGGCCTCCAGTTGCTCCAGTGCGGCCTTCCGTTGGGCGGTTGCCCGACCTTGGTCCGTCTCATGCGCCGCGTCCGTGTAGAGCCGGATCGACGTCTCGACGTGCGTGCACGCTTGCCGGGCCAGCGTCAGCCCGCTGTTACTGCACCCCGCCAGGAGGAGGGCGAGTCCGGCCAGCCCGGCGAGCGCGGGCGCGACCGCGGCCCGCCGTCGCACGTCAGCCGAGCCAGCTCTCGGCCGCGTCGAGCAGGAAGCGACTGACGGCGAGGCAGCGATCGAAGACGTCGCAGAGCAACTCCTCGCCGGCCAGCACCCGGGCCAGCGAGACCGGCTGGCGGGCGACGATGTTCAGCCGTCGTTCCGGACCGTCGGTGGCCGACGCGAACGAGTCGATGGCCGAGACCTCCAGCGGCAGCTCGATCCCGCCGACCCCGGCCAGGTCGATGGCCAGGCGGAGGAGGTCCGGGCCGTTGGGCAGCGGGGGCAGGGCCCACGTGAACGTGAGGGGAAAGTGGAAGTCGTCCGGCGGGTCGTCGTCCTCGGCCAGCCCCATCACCGCGTCCTCGAACGAGAGCAGGACCCGCGGATCGACGTCCAGGGCCAGGTGGAGGTCGAGCGGACCGCCGCAGCCCTCCTCGGGGTGCAGATCGACCTCCCAGACCTGGCGCAACGAGTAGGTCTCGACGAAATGCCGCTCGTCGTGGACGTGGAACCCATGGTCCACGGAATGGTCCTTCAGGTCGGCGACGTAACCGGCGACATCGATGGCTGCCACAGTGAGCGTCAGCCTAGTGGTGGCGTGTGGCACCGGGGAGTGGCGGTAGGGTCACCCGATGGACGACGACACCCTGCTGACGGTGTTGACCGACGTGGTGGTCGCCGTTCGCGCCGCGCTCGACGCGCTCGACGACTGGAAGCAGCCCGGCGTCCGACCCGGCCAGTACCGGCTGGATCTCGTCGCCGACCGCGCCGCGTGCGGCGTGCTCCACGAGGCCGGCTTGCCCGTCATGTCCGAGGAGAGCGGGTTGAGCGGCCCGATAGGCCCCCGGCACGTCGAAGAAGAGCTGCTCGTCGTCCTCGACCCGGTCGACGGGTCGACCAACGCGTCCGTCGGCATCCCGTGGTTCGCCACCAGCCTCTGCGTCCTCGACGGTGCCGGCGCCCGCGTCGCCCTCGTCGTCAACCAGGCCACCGGCGTACGGTACGAAGCGGTCCGCGGCCGAGGTGCCCGTCGCGACGGTCGGCCCATCGCCCCGTCCGGTTGCCGGACGCTGTCGAAGGCCATTGTCGGAATCTCCGGTTTTCCGGATCTGCGGCCGGGTTGGGCGCAGTTCCGGGCCCTTGGCTCCGCCGCGCTCGACCACTGCGCGGTCGCCGAAGGCGTTCTCGACGGCTACCGCGTCGTCGGCGGGTCGTCGCTGTTCGGCTGGGACTACCTCGGCGGGATGCTGCTGTGCCTCGAAGCCGGCGCGGCCGTCGGCGAGTACTTCGGCAACGATCTCATCGTGCTCGACGACTCCCGCCGGTGGCCGGTCGCCGCGGCGACGCCCGAGCTCCTCGCCGAGCTCCTCGCCGCCAAGGTCTGACCGTCCCACGCCCCACGCGCCACGCCCCGGCACCCGGGCGTCGGCGTGCCGGGAGCAGGTTGCTGACCATCGAGCCCCCGAGGGCGGCACCTCGGGCTGGGTCTGCTGGGCGTCAGGCATCGACGCGACGCAATGCCCGTCCACCCCGCCGTCCTGCTGCCCCGCGTTGAGTACAATTTCTCGGCACACGACGGATGGTCGGACCGGGCCTCCGGGTGCCGAGCGCGGAAGGGGAGACCCGGCCAGCCCGGCATCTCGATCTCGGGCGGGCTTCTGCGGGCGTTTAGCTCAGTTGGTAGAGCAATTGGCTTACAACCAATAGGTCGTCGGTTCGAGCCCGGCAGCGCCCACAAATCCGATGTAAATAATCAACTCTAGGCCGGCCGCGTAGCCGTGGTCAAGAGTGGCGACTCTGTCTGCGGGGGATTTCAGGATTCAGGCGGCCAGCCGACCACATCCTCAGGACCCGACCACTGGTCCGTTGCCGTGTCGCGACCGATGTCCCTTGGGGCGTGCACAATGTCTGCGTGGCGGTGGAGGACTACACGTTCGGACAGCGTCTGTCACTGGTGCTGCGATCCGCGATCACACGCTTCTCAGTCACGGTCCATGACCTACGCCGCTTGCTTAGCCAGGCCCGCCACGAGCAGCAGAACCGTCGCCCACCCGATGACCTCAAGGAGTTGGCCCACGCCATCTCCTTGCGCCACTCGGCTTCGATCATCAAGAGGATTGAACGGGCGGCGGACGATGCCTACGACGACGCGACCGGCTACCTCGAGAGCCTTGCCAAGACTGCGCCGGACGAAGATACGGCGGCGGTGCACCCGATCGCCTTGGAACAGCTCGTCGCCTTGCTGACGGTCAGTGCCCCGCCAAAGCAGGTGGCTGAGGCGTCACACCGTGTTGCTGGCAGTGAGCAAAGAAGATCGCGACGGGATGCACTACGCCCTCCTCTATCTGCAATGGAAGCACGCTCCGTCGCTCACGACCCGTCTCGGGAATGCCCTCGTGCCGACTCTCACCGCGAGCTTCGAGGAGATGCTCGGTGCGATCTTTCGGCTCCGCCTCACGGCTTATCCTGGAGAGATTGGCAAGCGGATGATCAAGATGGAGACACTCGACCGCTACGCATCGAAAGAGGATCTGAAGCGAAAGGCCATCGACGACAAGGTCCGGGAGCTCATCCAAAAGACGCCGTCGGATTGGATAGTGAGGATCCAGGGAGACACTCAGTTCGACGCAACTGCGCTGGGTATCGACTGGGGAAGGGTCATCGAGATCTTTGCCCGCCGGGACCTCCTCATTCATACGGGGGGCCGTGTTGATGAGCGCTACCTCCAACGCACTGGATCACCTGACGTCCGATTGGGTCAGATTCTCATGTGCGACGAGGACTACTTCGATACGGCGGCGGAGCTTCTGAGTGAAGCAGCGCAGATTTTGGCAGTGGCCTACCTCGTCAAGCTAACAAGGACCGATCCGGCTCCAGCAGACCTCGCCTCGACACTGCTTCTGCACTACCTGGAGCAGAAGCAGTGGGACGAGGCCCTGAGGTTGGCCGAGATGGTGGTCAAGGGCCGAGATGTCGAATCGATCTCGCCAGAAGTGAGGGTCAATTGGTGGATGGCCAGACGAGAAGCCCGAGACGGGGTGGAGGGCATTCGCGCTGAAGTCAGCGTCTGGCATCCACCAAACGACGACCGCCGTTACCGTCTCGCGAAGGCGGCTCTTCTTTTCGAAGATAACTCGGTTCGCCGTATTCTACAAGAAAGGAGTACGGGACGGCAGTCTTTCGGACCTACGGTGGTAGATTGGCCGCTGGTCATTGCTATGCGTGAGCGACGTCCGAACCTGCAACATCTTTTGGTGGCTCGCGCCTCCCACCGGGCCGCACGTCGGAGGAAAGAGCGGCCGTAGACGTCGGCGTCAATTGCGACGGGCCGCGAGGTTAAACCTGAGCAACTGGCCAGATCGACGAGCTGGCTCGTGTGCTACTGATGAGTCAGCTCAATCGGCAGGCGTCGGCGGTGCACGTGAGGCAGCTTCGGCAATGGGTCAGGACATCGCGAGAGCTAAACCTGTCAATTGCAGGTTCCGGCGCGGCGTCGGGAATCCGGTATGTAAAGATCGTGAAATGGCCGTTGAAGCCCCAGAGGGTGACGCACTCGAGGATCTGGTGCAGCGGATCGACAGGGCCAGCGAAGGTGCCGTGAGATGTTTGGACGTCCAGCAACGTCTGGACATCGCCCAAGAGGAGACCGAGACGCCGGATGTAGCGATTTCGGATGCATTCCTATACATTGAGAACTCACAGGCGAAGACCGATGAGCTGTACTTCGGACCTATCTCCCAGTTTGGAGATTTCTCCAATCCACCGCCGATTGACCAGATGCCCGAGTGGGCTTTGGTGACCTGGGAGCGCTGTGCTGATCGAGTCACGGCACCGGTGGCCCGGGCCCGGCTCCATGACCTCTGCTTCATCACGCGCCGCGGCGACCGTCGGGATCACGTGTGCGCGGCGGTGGAGGCCTACATCGAACTCGCCGGGCACTACCCGAACCCACCGGAGATGGAGGAGGTCGCCAGAATCCAAGTAGCGCTCGGAGCTGTCAAGGCGCTGGAGCGCGCTCTGGATCTGGCCAGACGCACCGGTCAAGAGGAACTTGCTGCCGAGGTCCTGAGGCGACTCGTAGATGCGGCTCGCATCGCCCTCGCCGACAAGGATGCTGGCGCAGGGGTGGTTCTGGGATTCATCGAGCCACTCGCTCATGACCGGGTCCAGGCGGATGAGTTGAACGATCTCCTGGCTACGGCACGTGCCCGTTACCGAGGTGACCTGTGGAACACCCTCTCCTCCATCCAACTGGAACTGAGCCGGCCAGGCATCGAACCAGCGGTCACCGAGCGGCTCCATCGAGAGGAGATCGAGGCGCTGCTCGAGGCCGCCGAGGTCTCCGAACCGATGATCGCCGTGAGTCACCTGACCGATGCCGCACAGCGCGCCGAGAAGTACAAGTTGGGAGACCTCCGCGAAAGGGCTGTCGCCAGACTCCAGGACTTTGCAGGGCAAGACATCGGGCTCGTTCGCCACACCTATCCCGTATCGCTGCCCAGAGACGTCGTGGAGGGCCTGATTCAGAGCATTGTCGGAACCTCAACGTGGGAGGAAGCGTTCCTTCGTCTGGTAGCTGGAGAGCCTCCGTCAGGTCAACTTGCGCGGAATCAGGCCACCGTCGCTGACCAGTCCCAGAACTCCTTCTCGACGTTCATCCCGGTGAATCAACTAGGCCCCGATGGGCTGCCTCGGCGCACGGCGAGCAGCGACGAGCAACGGGCGGCTTACCACTTGGCCAACGTGGAGGTGATGCAACTGCAGATCCTCGGACGCATCTACGTTGATGCGCTTCAACGCATCGGGGAACGGTTCGGTCCGATCGACCCAGAGCAGCTGGCAGCGTTCTTGGCCCAACATGACCACGTCCCCGACGCCGTGGGCGCCGCCCTAGCCCGTGCCCTGGGGCGATTCTTCGGCGGCGATCCAGAAGGTGCTGCCTGTACTGCCGTGCCACGGATCGAACGCGTCGCCCGTGAACTGCTGGTTCGCATGCGGGCTCCGGTGTTTCGCATCGAACGGCCAACAAAGCCGGGGCAGTACGCGGGCCTTGGAGTCCTGTTGGGCATGTTGGACGACCGGGGACTGGATCCATCGTGGGGCCGCTTTCTCGGAACTCTCCTAGTGTCATGGAAGGTTGATCCACTGAGAAAGTGACCTCATGCGCCGATATTGACGGCAGAGCAGTAGCCGGCAAGCCGTTGAAGGATCTCCTCGGCGGTCTTGGTCCAGATGAACGGCCGGGGGTTCTCGTTCCAGGTGGCCGCCCAGCTCATGATGTCGTCGGCCAGCTCCTTGACGTTGCGGTGCGCAGACCGCTGGAGCTTCTTGGTCGTAAGGGCGGAGAACCACCGCTCGACCAGGTTCATCCATGACCCGTACGTCGGGGTGAAGTGGAAGTGGAACCGGCGGTGACGCAACAGCCAGCGGTGGACGAGCGGGGTCTTGTGAGTCTGGAGGTTGTCCAAGATCACGTGGACGTCCAGCTCTTTTGGCGCCTGGCGGTCGACCTTGTTCAAGAAGGCGACGAAGTCGACGCTCTTGTGGGACTGGCGGATGTCGGTGATCACCGCCCCCGTCGCCACGTTGAGGGCAGCGAACAGGTCCAACGTGCCGTTGCGCTCATAGTCGTGGGTGGCCCGGGCCGGCGTGGTGGGCAGCATCGGCAGCGTCGGGGCCGTCCGATCGATGGCCTGGATCTGGGGCTTTTCGTCGATGGCGAAAACGGCGGCGGCCACCGGCGGGCTCATGTACAACCCGACCAGGTCACGGATCTTCTCGACCAGGTCGGGGTCGGGAGAGACCTTGAAGGAGTCTTGGCGCCACGGTTTCAACCCGAAGGCCCGCCAGATCTCCCGCACCGTGGTGTGACTGATCCCGTGCTTCTTCGCCAGGCTCCTCGTCGACCAGTGGGTGGCGTCGTCGGGAGCGGTCTCGAGCGTCTCGACCACGACCGCCTCCACCAGGTCGTCGCCGATCCGGCGGGCCGCACCGGGACGAGGGGCGTCGGTCAGCCCGTCGAGACGATCGATAAAGAAGCGCTGGCGCCACTTGCCCACCGTCACCGGATGACAGCCCAGTTGGGCGGCAATCTCCTCCTGGGTGGCTTCCTCGGCCGCACAGGCCAGCACGATCTTCGACCGCAACGCCAAGGCCTGGGACGACGACTGGCGGCGGGCCCACCGTTCGAGGACCGAGCGCTCTTCCGCGCTCAGGTCGATCTCGACGGTCGGTCGTCCTCTGCGTGCCATGGCGTTCCTCCGATCTTGGCCTACAAGACCGCAGAACGCGCCCGGTGCGGGAGAAATTCCCCTCTACAGATAATTTCTCAGTGGATCAACCTTCCATGACACTAGTTGCCCCGCACGGATTCAACTTCCGCAACGAACTTCTCCACGGATCCGTTGACGAGGTGGGCGAGTGGATCGCAGGGCTGACGCTCATCGCCGCCCTCTACCTCGCCTTCGGCATCACCCTCACCCCGACTCCACCGCCAGACCAGCCTGACGAATAGCCGATCGAGAGGCTGCGAGGGACGAACAGTGCCTGGGTCCTTGAGCATGTCGATGCGTAAGTCTGTGAAAGGAAAGGACCTATGACCCTTGAGCCCATCATTCCCCTGGCCTCCTCCATGGAGGCATCACCTGGCACGTACGCCCTCTTGGTCGGCTCCGGGATTTCGCGGGCAGCCGGCGTGCCGACCGGCTGGGAGGTCGTCACGGACCTGGCCAGGCGGGTGGCCGGAATGGCCGGCGAGGAGCCTGGCGACGACCCTGTTGCCTGGTACGCCCGCTACTCCGGAACTGACGTCGACTACTCGCGCCTTCTCGAGCAACTGGCCCCCACTCAGGCCGAACGACGGGCTTTGCTGGAGCAGTACTTTGAGCCGACCGACGAGGAACGAGACCGTGGGCTCAAGCAGCCGACCCAAGGTCACCGAGCCATTGCCCGGTTGGCTGCCCGCGGCCACATCAAGGTGGTTGTGACCACCAACTTCGATCGGTTGCTGGAGACTGCCCTGACCCAAGAAGGTGTCCAGCCTCAAGTCATCACGAGCGCCGATGGGATCCGGGGCGCGGCGCCGCTCAATCACGTGCGACTGACGGTCGTGAAGGTCCACGGGGACTACATGTCTCCCGACCTCCGCAACACTGTGGATGAGCTCGCCGGCTATCCAGCAGAGTTGGACGCCCTTCTGGACGAGATCTTTGACCGATACGGTCTCGTCGTCTGTCCGGAGTTACTGAGCTCGTAGGCAGACCTGGGCCGCTCGGAAACCGTTTGCCCTGGTAGTCACGTTGGGGGTGGGCGAGAGACGCGAAAACGTGTAGGCACACGGCTAGATGACAAATGCCGTGACTACATGCAGTAACGGCGTACTCTTGTAGGCGTGTACCTACGGGAGACGAAGCGGCGCAACAAGGACGGCTCCACGGTCAGCTACCTCCAGCTGGCGCACAACGAGCGCCACCCGGTCTCGGGTTCGCCGGTGGCGAAGGTGATTCACAACTTTGGCCGCGCCGACGGGGTCGACCGCGAGGCGCTGGCGCGTCTCGTCTCCTCGATCGGCCGCTTCCTCGATCCCGCCGAGGCCGTTGCGGCCACCAGTGGCTCCGACGTCGAGGTCGCCGACGCCCGTCGCTTTGGCGGCGCGTACCTGCTCGACGAGCTGTGGAGGCGGCTCGGCGTCACCCAGGCGCTCGCGCTGGCGGCGGCCGGCCGGCGCCTCGACCCGGCGGTCACCGAACGCGTGCTCTTCGCCCTCGTCGCGCAGCGCTGCTTGGAGCCGGGGTCCAAGCTCGCGTCGGTCGCCTGGGCGCGCGAGCGGGTCGCCCTCCTCGACTGCCCGGTCTTCGACGACCAGGCCGCGTACGCGGCGATGGACTTCCTGCTCGACGCACTTCCAGAGATCGCAGAAGGGATCTTCAACCGGACCGCGAACCTGTTGAACCTCGCCTGTGACGTCATCTTCGTCGACACGTCCTCGACCTACTTCGAGCGCGACATCGCTGACTCGCTCGCGGAGCTCGACCGTGCTGGCGGTGAGGTCGAGACCACCGCGGCGGAGAAGACGCTCACCGTGCCCGAGGAGGCGGCGACCCGCCGGTTCTCCAAGCACTCGAAGGACCACCGGCCCGACCTTCCTCAGGTCACCCTCGGCATGGCCGTCACCGCCGAGGGGATCCCGATCCGCTGCTGGACCTTCCCCGGCACGACGTCGGACAAGGCGATCATCCGCAAGATCAAGGACGACCTCGCCGGCTGGATGCTCCATCGGGTGGTCTTCGTCTGTGACTCGGGGTTCAACTCCGCCGACAACCGCGCCTACCTCGCCGGAGCGGGGAGCCACTACGTGATGGCCGAGCGGCTGCGGAGCGCCTCGCGCGAGGTCAAAAGCGCGCTGTCGCGCGCCGGTCGCTACCACAGTGTCGACGGCAACTTGGAGGTGAAGGAGGTCCGCGTCGGCGAGGGGGCGAGGATGAGCCGCTTCGTCGTCTGCCACAACCCTGAGGTGGCCGCGCGCGACGGGGCTGTGCGCGAGAACCTCGTCGCGTACCTGGAGCGGAGGATCGAGGGCAGCGACGCCTGGAGCAAGCAACGACGCGACGAGCTCGTCGGCGAGCTGCGAACGACCCCCGGCCTCCACCGCCTCCTTCGTCGCACGCCCGAGGGCAAGCTCCGCGTCGACCGCGCGACGGTCGCCGACGAGGCCCGCTACGACGGCAAGTTCGTGCTCCGCTCCGACGACGACTCGCTCTCGGCGACCGACCTCGCCCTCGCCTACAAGCAACTCTCCCAGGTCGAGCGGGGATGGCGGGACCTGAAGGGAGCGCTCTCGCTCCGTCCCGTCTTTCACCACCGCGAGGACCGCATCCGCGCCCATGTCCAGCTGTGCTGGCTCGCGCTCTTGCTCATCCGCGTCGCGGAGAACGCCACCGGCGACACGTGGCGCAACCTCCGCCACGAGCTCGACCGCATGCACCTCGTCACCCTCGAGACCAACGAGGGCCGGATCGCGAAACGCACGGCGACGACGGCGCGCCAGCGGGAGATCCTGGCCGCGCTCGGCGTTCGCGAGCCGGCGCAGATCCTCGACTACGAGCTGCCCGAGCCCGTCGCGTAATCCCAGGTCACAGCACCGCGTAGTAACACGCCAGCGCCAGCCGTCGCGCCCGTTCACCCTGGTCAACACACGTTTCTCCTCGACCGCGTGCCTACGAGCTCAGTAACCCCGGTCTGTGGCTGGTCCGGCGAGTGGGACGTCGCCCTGCGGCAAGCCATCGACCGGGCCCCGAACCGGCGGTACGCCACCTACTGGTGCCGCCGATCCCTGCTCGCAGGAGAAGCCAGCCAGTTGGTAGCGAATCGAGGAGCGGTCGAGGTGCCGATCGTCGATGCCGATCGGTTCTTTGACGAGCTTGCCACCAAGGTGGCTGTCATCGCCGAGCTCAAGGCGTCTCCGGCCCCGACGACGACGCTGGCGGTGGCCGAGCTCAAGCGCTATCTGCCTGACCCGGTCCAGAGGATCCGGCTCGCCGACCTGATGTCTACCGAGTGTGCCCGTGCAGCTGAGGCAGTGGGTCCCGAACGGTTCCCTGCGCCCAGTGACAGGGTGACCCGCGAGAAGTTGATGCTCCGCCTCGCCAGCTACGAAGCACAGATGGAGCGGCCGGTTGTTCTTCTGATGGCGGGCGTCTACTTCGGAGAGCCCGCTGTGCACGACGAGCTTTGGGTCAGAGCCGTCCTGAGCGTTGAGCAGCGTCCCCGGAACTTGAGCGGTAACGTTGTCTGGCTAGGCCTGCAGGGCTACCCGACGGTCATCGCCGTCTATGCCGTCGGTATCGCCAGCATCGCCAGCAATCGGCTCAGCGCCTTCTTGAAGGTCCTGCGGACGAGGATCAAGAGCCGCTACGGTACTGGTGAAGAGTCGATCTTGTACAAGGTCGCACCAGCTAACGGGATCGGCAGCGAATCTCTGGATCTTCTGGGACAACTGGACGGCGGCAGAAGAAAGCACACCCCGCTGTCCGACCACCTCCATCAGCTACTCCAGAAGCCAGCTCGATGGATGTTCACGGGCGACGAAACCTACGACGAAGCCTTCGACCAGCTCGAGTACGTAATGTCGGCAATCTCCCCCGCTCTCGGAGGCCACCTGTTCTTTGGTCGCTTCTGGTGGCGGCACTTCCGGTTCCCTCCTCACACGCCACCTACGATCGAACCGTACCGAGGACAGCTGGTCACGCCAGGACTCCTCGACTCCAATGAGGCATTCGATCAAGCAGTGGACTCTCTGAACGAGTTCGCTCGCCGCATCCCTCCGCCATTCTGAACGGCGTAGCCGGATCTGGTCTTGCTCGATCTGATGGACCGGTTTCCATCGGATCGAGGCAAGGCCACACGTCGATCGGATACCTGTAAGGAGGCCGGGTGATCCGAGACCCTCAGGTTTCTACGGGTTCGGCTCTCTATGCGGACCGCCGCAGCTCGACGTTGACCTCGAGCCCGAGGGCGGTGGCCACCCGCTGAAGGGTCGTCAACGTGGCGCCGACGCCGCCAGCCTCCAGCCGGTCCACGGCGGCCTGGCTCGTTCCCATCCGGCGGGCCAGCTCCCGTTGGCTGAGCCCGGCAGCTTCTCGTGCTTCACGCACTCGCTCGCCGACCTCGGCGGCCAGGGCCGCGGCGGCATAAGCACGGTCGTACTCGACCCGTTCGGCCGTGCTCATGGCGCCCAGCCGCTGTGCCTTCAGTTCGGTCCAACTCTTCGACATCGCCTTCTCCTCACTCCTCGGCCGTGTGGGCCTGTTCGATGCAGCGACGCATCGCCGCCCGGGCTCTGTTTACTTCGGCCCGCTCGTTCGACCGCTGCTTGCGGAAAACCGTCAGTAGCACCAGCCGGGTCTCGCCGGGAAAGAAGAACGTGACTCGCTGCGCCACCCGCCCGAGGTCGAATCGCAACTCGAACAGTCCCTCGCCGAGTGACCGGGAGTGTGGCATTCGTAGCCGGGCGCCCCGGTCCGCCAGGCGATCGACATGGAAGGCCGCGGTGGCGAATTCGGCTGGCAGCAGATTCTCCAGCCACGTCCGTACTTCCGGCTCCAGTTCGACCAACCACGGTGACACCAAAGATGATGTCACTCCTCCGGCCCGCGGTCAAGCCTTGCTACCCACCACCGAGTGAGCCGGACCGCGTGAACGACGCTCCCATCGACGGGCTTACCCGCCGGGCGCTTTTGGGAATGGCTCAGATCCACCGTGCGTCAAATGGCACGACCCTTGGCGCACTCGCCCGTTTGTCGACGGAATGTCGACAGCCCTGCACAGGTGGGGGTGTGCAGAGGGGTGTGCAGGCAGGGTGTGCAGGGGTGTGCACCCCGACGGACTACCGTCCGAACAGGGATAACCAGCAAGGAGTAAACCACGTGGCGTCGTTTCGCGAGAGGCAGCGCCCACACTATTAATTGAATAGTGATTGCCCGATCGAGTTGTGCGGTATCAGCGCGGAATGGCGAGCCGTTTGGCTGTTTCGTCAAGCCCGAGCGTGCCGCTTCACGAACTCGAGGATGGCGATGTGCTTCTCGGTGTCCATTCGCATCAGGTCGACGAGGAGTGGCCACATCGTTGTGTCGATCCCTCCCGCCAGCCTTCGGGCCAATCGGTGGAGCTCCCGGCGATCGGCACGTTCGTGTCCGATGAGCCGGATGACGATCTCGGCCAGGGCGGGGTCAGAGTTCATGTGGTCGAGGGGAGGGATAGCCGCTGGCTCGGGACGGAGCTCGACGTCAGTGCGAAGCGTCGAGGCCAAGTCTCGGAACAACGAGTGGTGACGCCGTTCGTCTTCGACGATGAGCCCGGTGAGGAACCTGACCGCGGCCGAAGGGGACGATGCGGCCGTCTTTTCGTACTCGACGAGCAGTTCCCTCTCCTCTCGCTCGTGGGACGTCAGCTGCTCGTAGAGCGCCTCCTCCCACGTGCTGGCGCCGATCAATTTTGGTGATTCGTAGTCTGCGGTCGTCATGTCACCGATAGTGGACCGGCACGGCGCCGCTGGCTAGGGCCATTGGTCCCGGTATGAATTCCCGACGGTTCGTCACGGCGACCGATCGAGAAGCGGACGTCGACGATGCCGTCTTCGGTGGAGGTCGTGACCACGAACCCCGAGCGCATGAAGACGTTCAGCATCTCACGGTTCTCGGTGAGCGTCTGCGCGATGAACGTCGTGATGCCACGTTTCCTTCCGGCATCAGCGAGCCGTTCGAGGAGCACCGTCCCGATGCCGTGATGTTGGTAGGCATCGGCGACGACGAACGCCACCTCGGCCTCTTCCGTCCCCGGGATCCGTTCGTAACGGCCGACGGCCACCAGTTGGCCGGCGTCCTCGGCGACGATGGCCAGACGGTCGACGTAGTCGACACAGGTGAAGTGCTCGATCTCCGCTGGTCCGAGCTCCGGATGGGTGCCGAAGAACCGCCGGTGGACGGAGCGGGTCGACAAGTGGCGGTGGAACGCGGCCAGCCGGACGCCGTCGTCCGGTCGGATTGGCCGGAGGTGCACGACCGGACCGTCGCGGGTCGGTACGTCGAGCTCGAGCTCGATCGGATATCGAGGATCCCGAGCCTCCGGACATCGCTTGACCTCCATGGCGCCACGGCGTCTGTCGACGTGCGCCGTCACGTCCAAGCTGGCTCGGCGGCGGTCGCCGGCACGTCGGCAGTCGGCACGATCACCAGTGGGCACGTTGCATCGTCGGCGCACTGCGCTGCGGTGGACCCGAGCAGCGCCGTCCGGAGCCGACCGCGTCCCCGCCGGCCGACGACGAGGAGGTCGGCGCGTCGGCTCGCGTCGACCAATGTCGGCACCGCGGCACCGAGGTACGACAGGACGTCGAGGTGGACCCCCGGTCGCCAACGCGCCGCGTTTGCTCGGGCCGCCTTGATTACCTGGTCGGCCTCGATCTCGTAGCCGACGGCTGGGGCCGGGATGAAGGCACCGACCGGCGGGTACTGCCACACGAATAGCGCGGTCACGTCGGCGTCGCGCCGTTCGGCTTCCTCCAGGGCCCAGTTGAGGGCACCGTCGGACCCAGGCGATCCGTCGATGCCGACGACGATCCGTCGGTTGGCGGGCAATGCGGCCGGATCGACGGGCTCGGAATGCACGACGACGAGGGGGCACCGGGCATGGTGGACGCAGGAGCGGCTCACCGATCCGAGGAGCCCAGCGACGCCGCCGGAACCGCGTCCACCGACCACCAGCATCTCCGCGAGCTCGGCCGTCTCCACGAGGGCCTCGGCGGCCGGCGCCTGGAGGACCTCCCCCCGGACTATGACGCCCGGGTGGCGCGTCGCCACCAGTCCGACCGCTTCGTCGACGAGCGCCCACGGCGCGGACTGGTGAAAGACGTCGGAGGCGAACGATGCCGACCCCGATCGCGGATGCGGTTTGGCCCCGCAGACCACCCGGAGGACCAGGTCCCGGAGGCGGGCCTCGTCGGCCGCCCACTTCAGGGCGAGCCGGGCATGCGGCGACCCGTCGATGCCGACGACGATCGCTCGTTCGTTACTCAGCATGGTCGGCTCCTTTGTCGTGCGACGACCACCGGCCGTCGGCCCGTCTGGGAGCATCGGCACCGTCCGGTCGAGGCGCCGATGCACCTCCATTGGACGCCACTGTGGTGGCGGCCGGCAGAGGCGAAGGTCCCAAATCTCCGGTAACCGGTCGGCTGGGACTTACGGCCCTAGTCGCGGCCGGACTTCCGGCGCATCCTCGTCAGAGAACGGTCGGTCGAAGGAGGGACAGCTATGGCAGTGACAACCGGAACGGCAGTGTCGACCGCCGGCTCGGCGGAGCATCGGGTAGTCGTCGGGATCGACGGTTCCGAAGGCAGCGATCGGGCCCTGGAGTGGGCCGCCGACCAGGCGGTTCGTACCGGATCAGTTCTCGAGATCCACGGCGCGTACGGAGCCGACTACGCCTTCGTGACCCCGAGCGAGGTAGAGCAACTCTTGGTGAAACTGATCGAAGAGGCCGCCGCCCACGCCGAGAAGGTGGCGCCCGGGGTGGTGACCAGGAGCGTTCCCGATGACGGCTCGCCGGTCAAGCCGCTGATCGAGGCGTCGGAAGGGGCCGATCTGCTCGTGGTCGGCTCCCGCGGCCTCGGCGGCTTCGCCGGCCTGCTCCTGGGATCGGTCGGCCACAAGTGCGCGTTGCATGCGCACTGTCCGGTGGTCGTCGTCCGCCCCAGACGATCGGAGCCCGATGGTGCAGACGGCCCGCAGCACACCCCGCCCAAGCGCATCGTGGTCGGTGTCGACGGGTCCGAGTCGTCGACCCGGGCCCTCGAATGGGCATTGCGCGAAGCGGAGCTGACGGGTGCGACGGTCGTCGCTATGACCACGTGGCAGTGGCCGAACAGTTTTGCCTGGGGCATGCCGGTCCCGGCCAGCTTCGACATGGCCGAGGACGCGAAGACCATCCTCCATCAGGTCGTGGATCCCGCTGGCCATCGACACCCGACCGTGACGATCCAGCCTCAGGTGGCGCTTGAGCACCCCGCCCCCGCGCTGGTCGACGCGTCCCGGTCGGCTGATCTGCTCGTCGTCGGTAGTCGAGGACATGGGGAGCTGGTTGACTCGCTGCTCGGCTCGGTCAGCGAGCACTGCGTGTCGCATGCTGAATGCCCCGTCGTCGTGATGCGACACTGAGGCACAGTGCTCCCAGCCACTGACCGCTGCGCTGCCGCCTGAGCACCGGGTTCGTCGAGACCTACTCCCCGTCGATCTGGCCTGACGCCCGGGGAACGTGGTGGCGGGCCATGCGGTCGAACGCCACGCGGTGGACCGGCCCGAGCAGCTTCCAGTAGAGAAAGCCCGGTATGCCGCGGGGACGGAACGCCGCCACCTGGCGAAGCACGCCTTGGCCGACGCGGTACCCCAACCACGCGTCACCGGAGAACCATCCGACGCCCCGCAGCACCAGGGCGCCCGACCCGATCTCGGCGATGGACCACCAGTCGACGAGCGCTCCCGGCTCCATGGTCGCGGGCCGGCGTCGTCGAAGGTGTTCGCCGAAGAGGCGCCCCAGGACGATACGGGCCACCCACCCGGGCGCCGCGCCGTACCAACTGAACCGCCCACCGATCGTCTCCAGCTCGCGCTCGAGCACCGGCTCACCACCCGGCGGGATGGCGACATCGACCACGACCGAGTACACGCCGTCGACCAGACCGCGGCGGCGCTCGAGCAACGAACGGGTCACGTCCTCCTCCTGATCGTCGAGCGCGGTGGCCAGGGCACGCTCGACCCCCATCGGCGTGACGGAGAACGCCCGGCTCGCCGGCTCGGGATCGACCACCACCACCTCGGTGACGAGGCTCTCGATCAGCGCATGGCTGATCGAGCGATCGACCGGCGTCACGAGGTCGACCCAGTACGACGAGAGGTGCGGCGTGAGCCACGGGATGTCGACGATCCGGCGGGGACGTAGACCTCGGACGCGGGCGTACGCCGCGATCAACTCTCGGTACGTGGTGACGTCGGCCCCGCCGATCTCGTAGATGCCGGGGGCGACCTCGAGCGACTGCTCCAGGTAGGCGAGCAGGTCGACCAGGGCGACGGGCTGGATCCGCGTACGCACCCAGCGGGGACAGACCATGGCCGGCAGTCGCTCGGTCAGGTAACGGAGCATCTCGAAGGAGATGCTGCCCGAGCCGAGCACCACCGCGGCTCGAAGCTCGATGACGGCCACGCCCGCCGCGGCCAGGGCCGCACCCACCTCGTGCCGGCTGGCCAGGTGGGCGGAGCCCGGAGCGTCGCCGAGCGCTCCGAGGTAGATAATCCGGCCGACGCCGGCCTGCGCCGCCGCCCGACCGAACGCGGTGGCCAGGTCGAGATCCACCTCGCGGAACCCACCGCCGGCGGCCATCGAATGGACGAGGTAGTAGGCGACCTCGACACCCTCCAACGCCTCGGCGGTGGCGCGTTCGTTACCGACGTCGACCGCGATGGCCACCGCGTCCGTCGAGAGGGTGTCCACGGAGCGGCCGAGGGCGACCACGTCGTGCCCGCGACCGAGCAGGTGCGCCGTGAGGGCCCGTCCGACGAAGCCGGAGGCGCCGGCGATGGCAGCTCTCATCGGGAGCCTTTCTCAAGGGACGGACCCTGTCGGGGCCAACCGATACGCCCGGTCATGCGTCCGTCACGTCGCGGTGGGCGAAGGCAAAGATACCGCCGATCGAACCGACCACGGCGAGGGCGATCAGCGTGCCCCAGCTCGTCCAGTCGACAGCGACCGCCGGGGCCGCGGCCACCTGGTGGAACACTGAAGTGTCGAGCAGCCAGCGGGTCGACGCGAGGAAACCGCCGAGCAGCTCGACCAGCAGCGACCAGACGAGGAGGGCGTAGGCGGCGGCCGACGCCAGGCGTGGGCGGAGCCCGAGGACCAAGACGCCGACCGCGGCCACGGCCAGTGAGGGGGCGACCACGTTCAGGCCCGTGGCGAGCAGTCGGCCGGGTGTCGACGGACTGCCCACGCTCGCCGTCCCCACCCAGGCAAAGAGTCCGGCGGCGACGCCGAGGACGGCCAGGGAAGAGGTGGTGAGGGCCAGGCGGCCGAGCAACCAGCCGGTCCGCGAGAGCGGCCGGACCAGCAGATGGTCGAGCCGCCCTTCGGATTCCTCCCGGCGGATCGCCGTCACCTCGCCGGCGGCGAAGAGCGCGACGACGACGGCGACGATCAGGAAGGCGACGCCGAGGTACTGGTTCTCGCCGACGCCGTGCGCTCCGAGCCGGGAGATCACCCGATCGACGGCCGCCGACGCCGTGACCGCCGACGCGGCCTGCCGGGCGATGGCACCCAGGAGGAAGGCCCCCGCGGCCGTTCCGAGTGCCCAGGCCGCCACCGTCGGCGCCCGCAAGCGCACCCCGAGGCCGATCGGGCCGTGGAGCAGGCCGAGATGCGGCCTGGCCGTCGCGTGCGGCGTGAGGATCCCGGCGCCGACGTCGCGTCGGCCGGCGACGAAAACGGCGGCCAGGGCGGCGGCGGCCGTAAATCCGCAGATCGGGAGCAGGGCAACCGGGTGGGGGTGCGTCAGCGGCTGGAGCTCCTCGATCCAGCCCAAAGGGGTGGCCCAACGGAGCCACGACAGGCCGGGGATCGAGTCGGCGACGAGTCGGAGGGCGTAGGCGATCCCGAGCACCAGCCCGGCGTACCCGGCCGCCCGGTGACGGTCCGGTGCCACCTGGCTGGCCAGCGCGCCCACCGCCAGGAACATGGCGGCACCGGCGACGAGGGCGACGGAGAAGAACAGCGCGGCCGGTGCGGCCAGGTTGACGCTCGACGACCGACCGACCACCACGATGATCGTCGCAGTGAGCGCCCAGAGGAGGAGCAGACCGCCGCCGAGGCCGGCGATCGCCTGCCCCGCGGCTCGCCGGCGGGTCGTCGCCCCGGCGAGCAGGAGCTCCCAGCGACCACTGTCCTCCTCGCCGCGGAGCAGCTTCGTGCCGGTCAGCAGACCCCACATGCCGCCGACGACGCTGAGAACGATCAGGCACTTCCACGCGGTGAAGCCGCCGACCGTCTCCAGCCGGTACGCCGGGCCGGCGATCGCCGCCGCGCCGCGATCGGAGCCGAACTCGTCGGCCAGCCGGAGGCGCTGGGCGGCCGTCGGATAGCCCGACGCGTAGCTGAACGCGGTTGACGCCACGTAGAGGCCGAACACGTAGCCCCAGACGGCCCCAGAACGCACCGCTCGCCGGGCCGTCTGGCGACCCACGACGGATCGCCCGCCCGTCTGGCTGTCGGCGACCGCCATCGGGCTGCCCGTCTCGACCGGGATCGGCCCGGGGACGGCAACGTCGACGTCAGTCACCGGCCCGCCCCAGCCCGTCGGCCGTCCCGCCGTCCGGCCCGTAGTGGGCGAGGAAGAGCTCTTCGAGCGACGGCTCGCGACTGACGAGCTTTCGGACGTCCGCGTTGGCCAGCGCATCCAGCAACGGCTGGACGCGCCCGTTGACGTGCAGCCGGACGAGCAGCCCGTCGACGACGACCGAGGCCACCCCCGGAACCCGGCCGAGCTCGGGGACAGGGCCGCCGAAGGTGACTTCCATCGTCACCGTCGACAGGTGCCGTAGCTCGTGCACGGTGCCGAGGTCGACGAGCCGCCCTTGGCGAAGGATGGCCACCCGGTCGCAGAGCGCTTCGACCTCGCTCAGCATGTGGGAGGACAAGAAGACGGTCTGTCCGCGCTGGCGTGCCTCCTCCACGCAGGCCCGGAAGACCTGCTCCATCAGCGGGTCGAGACCGTTGGTCGGCTCGTCGAAGACCAGGAGATCCGGCCGGGCCATGAACGCCGCCACGAGCAGGAGCTTCTGCCGGTTCCCCTTGGAGTAGGTCCGCACCTTCCGGCTCGGATCCAGCTCGAACCTGTCGATCAAGGCGTCTCGGTAGCCCCGGTCGACGTGGCCTTGGACGCGGCCGAGGAGGTGCAGCGTCTCTGCGCCGGTCAGTCCCGGCCACAGGCTGGCCTCGCCTGGCACGTACGCCACATGGCCGTGGGCGGCTACCGGCTCGTGCTGGCAGTCGGCACCGAAGATCTCGGCCGTCCCCGCTGACGGGACCGTCAGGTCCAGCAGGATCCGGATCGTCGTCGTCTTACCGGCACCGTTCGGCCCGAGGTAGCCCAGCACCTCTCCTGGGTCGACCTCGAGATCGAGATCACAGAGCGCCTCGACGTCGCCGTAACGCTTGCCGAGACCGACGGTCCGAATGGCGGGGCGGCCCATGTCCGTCCGCTCATCGCCCGGGCGACGATGTTACGTCGGCGCTTCCCGTCAGCTCGCGTCGGGACGGGGGACTGACGAGCGTCGCGCCTGTCTCGTGGTCCGGTCCGAACGACCACGTCACCGTGCCGCCCGATCGCCGGGCCGCCGCCTGGATGCTGAAGAGCGCGTCGAGCCCGCTCTCGTCCGCGATCGCCAGCCCGCCGACGTCGACCAGAAGGTCCCGGTGACCTTCCGCGACGAGCTGGCCCACCACCGATCGGACGTTGACAGCCGTTCGATCGTCGAGGGTGCCGGCGAGGGTGACGACGGTGGGCGAGCGCTCGACGTCGACCCAGATCTCCAGGGCCACCTGATCGAGCCACGAATCGCCCGGGTCCCGTCCTACCAGTGGACGAGCGGGGCGCCAGCCGAGCGGGGGAGAGACGGTCATGACCGGAAGTCGAAGACGAGGCGGGCGTCGACCTGGGCCTTCTCGATCTGCTCGAAGGCCTCGTTGACCTCCTCGAGCCGACGGGTCTCCCGAACGATCCGGGTGCGCCCTTCGGCATGCAGTTGGAAGGTCTCGGCCAGGTCCACCCTGGTGCCGACGATCGACCCCACGACCGTGATCCCTCCGAGCACGGTCTCGAAGATGGGCAGGTCCATATGGTTCTCGGCCGGCAGGGCGACGAAGACGAGGGTGCCGCCACGCTTCAAGCTCCGGTACGCCTGCTCGAAGGCGACCGGCGAAACGGCGACGGCAATGGCGACGTCGGCGCCACCCAGCTCCTGGATGGCGGCCACCGGGTCGTCGACCGCGGCGTTGACGGTGTGCTCGGCGCCGAGCTGACGCGCCAGCTCCAGTTTGGCGTCGACGAGGTCGACAGCGGCCACCGACGCGCCGGCGATCCGGGCGTACTGGACGGCCAGATGACCGAGGCCGCCGATGCCGAAGACGGCGACGAGGTCCGACGATCGGGCGCCGGAGACCTTCACCGCCTTGTAGGTGGTGACCCCGGCACAGGTCAACGGGGCGGCGTCGAGCGGGTCGATCTCGTCGGGGACGTGGCCGACGAACGCCGCGTTGGCCTTCACGTACTCGGCGTAGCTTCCATTGACCGTGTAGCCCGTCATCTGCTGGTTCGGGCAAAGGGTCTCGCGCCCGGAAGCGCAGTACTCGCAGGCTCCGCAGGCCCACCCGAGCCAAGGGACGGCGACGCGGTCGCCTTCGCGGACACCCCGGACCTCCGGTCCGAGACGCGCCACCCGACCGATCCCTTCGTGGCCGGGCACGAACGGCGGCGCCGGCTTGACCGGCCAGTCACCATGCGCCGCGTGGATATCGGTGTGGCACACGCCGCAGGTTTCGACCTTCACGACGACCTCGCCGATGCCGGGCTCGGGGATCGGAATGTCCTCGATCCGCAACGGCTGGCTGAAGTCGTGGACGACGGCAGCTTTCATGGCAGGTCCCTTTCGATCGATCAGTGCACACTTCGACTCCGGCTCTGCATCCGAGAACCATCGGGCGACGGGAAGGACCTCCGTTCCCTTCACCGCCTCTACTTCGACGGTACGGCGGGCGATCGGGGCGAGCTAGGGCCGAAGGTCACAGATCCGGTCAACTGCGGCTATGGCCACTGATCCCTCAGGTCAGCCGGCAGCACGGCGGGCGATTGCCAGGAGCTCGTCGATGACGTGCTCGCGGGTGAGGTCGGACATCTGCCAGCTACCGATGTGGCCACTTCGCTTCCCTCCGGCCTTGCGCCACATGTCGCCTTCGGACACCTGGATGGCTCGGTGCTCCACGTCTGCTTCGAGCTCCAGATACGGCTCGAGATCGGCACGAGGCGCACCGACGATCTCTCCTTCCAGCGATATCCAAAGGATCAGGGAGGGGTGCCGAAACCGTGCCTCGCCGCCCGGATGCTGTTCGATGACGCCACCACCACCGTGCTCCCGCAGCCTTTCGAGCACCGCCTCCATCGCCGGCCGAACTTCAGCGTCGCAGGCGGCGTGGAACGCAGCCAAAAACCTCCGCATCTCGTCATGCGCTTCAGCGTTTTGCGCGGCCCGCTGGCGATCTCTCTCTGCCACCTTCGCCACGATGTTGTCGAGCTCCGCCAGGGGGTCGTCCCTCCTGAGTGTGACGGTGTTCATCTACGAGTCCCTCTGAGAGATGGAGAACCGTCGCCCGGTGACCACGTCGGGACGGATGGCCAGGATCATCGACCCCGGTTCGGGAACCAGCGGGTTGGGCGTTCGCCGTGTGCCGGGTTCTGTGGGATCGGGGAGCTCGGTGGCCAACCCCCGGATCAACACGCTCCAAGCCACCCCACATCCGAGATCGATGTGGTCGACCTCGAAAGCGACCAGCTGGCCCTTGGCCTGGTGCCAGAGAGAACCTTCCCCCACGCGCACCAAAACCTGGTGATCCGAGAAGGAGAAATTGACGGGGACCACGATCGGTGCTTGGTCTCCCGAGACGGCCAGCCGACCGACGCCGCCGTCTGCAGCTTCGGTCGCCACCAGACGGAGGCAGTCGGCCCTGATCAGTACTTCGGAGCCCCGGTTGTCGATCCACATGGGTGCAGTCTGTCCCTTCAGATCGACCTCTCCCAGGGCCAGACGTCACATTTCCCGCCTGCCGGTTGGAGATGCGGACCCCGTTGACGTCGTGACGTCGACGGCGGCGATGACGGTCCTCGTCAGCTGTCCCTTCGCGCTTCGGCCGGCCTGACCGTGAACGTGGCACCGGGAGGTGAATCGGCCTGGGATCCCCGGAGGCTCCATACCTTGGAAGTGAGGATGGAGTCATGGACAACGACCACCCTGCCCAGAGGCGGTACCCGCCGGAACTGAAGGAGCGAGCCGTGCGCATGGTGCACGAGCTCCGGCGCCAGGACCCCGGCGACACGGGCGTGCTCTCTCGGGTGGCCCGCCAGCTCGGCGTCGGCGTCGAGTCACTGCGCACCTGGGTGAAGCAGGCCGAGATCGACGGCGGTGTTCGACCGGGGACGACGACGGCCGATGCCCGGCGGATCACCGAGCTCGAGAAGGAGAACCGGGAGCTCCGCCGGGCCAATGACATCCTGCAGGCAGCAGCCAGTTTCTTCGGGGCGGAGCTCGACCGCCGGTCGAAGAGGTAGTCACCTTCATCGACGGCCACCGGGACACACAGACCGGTGGCCGTCGATGGGGGGTCGAGCCGATCTGCGAGCAGCTGCAGGTCGCCCCCTCCACCTACTACGACGCCAAGGCCCGGCCGCCCTGTGCCCGGGCCGTCCGCGACGCCGAGCTCGGACCCACCCTTGTCGAGCTCTGGCGCCGGAACTACTCGGTCTACGGACGCCGCAAGCTCTGGAAGGTCGCCCAGCGCCAGGGCATCGATGTCGGGCGCGACCAGGTGGCCCGCCTCATGCGGGCCCAGGGCATCCGCGGGGCCACCCGGGCGAAGAAGCGGTTCACCACCAAGGCCGACCCGGCCGCCGTCCGGGCGCCCGACCTGGTGAAGCGGGACTTCACTGCGACCCGACCCGACGCCACTTGGGTCTGCGACTTCACCTACTGCTCGACGTGGTCGGGCATCGTCTACATCGCCTTCGTCACCGACGTGTTCAGTCGCCGGATCGTCGGCTGGAAGGCCGCCCGTTCGATGACCACCACCCTCGTCCTCGACGCCTTGAACATGGCGGCGTGGACCCGCCGGCACAACGACGTCCATGGCGTCATCTGTCACTCCGATGCCGGCTCGCAATACACGTCTATCGCCTACACCGAGCGGTTGGAAGAGATCGGAGCGGCGCCGTCGATCGGGACCATCGGCGACAGCTATGACAACGCTCTGGCGGAGACGACCAACGGCATCTTCAAGACCGAGCTGCACCGCAACCCGGCCGCCCTGGCGGCCAACGGCGGACCCTGGAAGGGGCTCGACGATCTGGAGATCGCCACCTGCGCCTGGGTGTCGTGGTTCAACGAAGAACGGCTCCACTCCGAGCTCGACGACCGGTCCCCGGCCGAGGTCGAAGCCGACCACTACGCTTCGCATCCTCAGGCCAACGCGGCATGAGACATCAAAGCGGACGAGCCTCCGTCAGACCCAGGCCGGTTCAAGGTTCGCAGCGGACCGGGGCCCGGTCGGCAATCCGGACGCGCATCGGTACCGCGCAGGCGACCGTCACGCCACCGGGTTCGGCTCGGACGGTCACCGGGTTCCCGAAGACCCGGAACCGGAGGGCCAGGGCATTCCACGCTGCCGGGAGGCGTGGATCGATCCAGAGCACACCGCCTCGTGCCCGTAGCCCCAGAAACCCCCAGGCCAGGGCTTGCCAGAGGCCTCCCATGGCGGCCAAGTGCAAACCCCCCGAGGTCGTCCCGCTGAGATCGTCCAAGTCGATCCGGGCGGCGAGCCGCAGCAGGGCCAGCGCCTGATCCGGTTCGCCCGCTCGGGCGAGGAGGGAGGCGTGGATGGCGGGGGACAGGGAGCTGCCGTGCACCGTCCGGGGCTCGTAGAAGTCAAGGCAACGGGCAAGTGAGCCGGGCACCACCTCGTCGGGGATCAGGTGGTGGAGCATGAGGACGTCGGCCTGCTTCACCAGCTGCGATCGGGCGACCCGTTCGGGGCCCAACACCAAGTCGGCGGCGACCGGCGGTGGTGCCACCTCGGCCGCCATCAGCGGCTCTAGGTCGAAGTAGCCGGCGAACTGCTCGTAGATGGCGCGCCGCGGATCCCATCCATCGACCAGCTGGGTCGCCAGCCGGGACCAGTCGGCGGCCGTGGATCGATCGCCCGATTGGCCGACCACGTCGGCGCCGGCCCGGAGGTTCCAGCGGGCCATCACATTGGTGAAGGCGTTGTCGTCCACCGGCTCGTGGTACTCGTCGGGTCCCATCACTCCCTCGATATGACCGCGACCTCGGTCGTCGATGCGGACTCGGCTCGCCCAGTAGCGGGCGGTGTCGACCACGAGATCACCGCCCGGACCGTCGAGGAAGCCGCGGTCACCCGTCCATTCGGCGTAGTGGTTGGCCGCCCAGGCCACGTCGGCCACGATGTGCTCTTCGGTTTCGCCCGTCCAGATCTTGACCGGCTCCCCGTCGCGCCCGGCGATTCGTCGCGGGGTCACGTCTTGACCGTCGCGGGCCGACTCCCACGGAAAGCGGGCCCCTCGGCGGCCGAGCTTGGTGGCGGCCTCCCGGGCCGCCGGCAACCGCCGGATCCGGTACTCGAGCATGGCCCGGGCCGCGGCCGGGGCTACCGCCGCCAATACCGGCAGTACGTAGACGTCGGCATCCCAGAAAACGTGGCCCCTGTAGGCGTCGCCACTCAGGCCACGAGCGCCGACGGCGACCTCGCCCCCCTCGGCGGCGGCCGATAGGAGGTGGAACATGGCGAACCGGGCTGCCAGCTGGAGCTCGGGATCCCCGTCGATCGAGACCTCGGCATCGGCCCATCGCCGCGCCCAGGCGCGGCGATGGCCGGCCAGAAGGCGATCGAAACCCGTCACCTCGAAGCGCTCGAGCGCCTCGACTGCTTCGGCCGCGTCCGGTTCGCCGGTGGCAGAGGCCACCCAGGCGGCCAGCCGCTGCACCGTGCGGCGCTTCCCGGCCACCTCCTCCCGGTCGCGGACGGCGACGACGATCCCACCGTTCCCCGGCGTTCCGGTTCGAGCGATCGCCACCTCGCCGTGGGTTGCTTGCTCGAACCCCGGTGCCGCCGTCGGCATCGACAGCGGCAGGCCGGAATGAAGTCGTGAGGGGGTGGCCTCGGCCCGCAGGGCGAGGGCGGCTCGGTCGGCAACCGAGACGAACCGGAGCGACCGCAGTTCGTCGTTGCCGTTGCCGACCCTGGCCAGCACGCCGGTTCGAAGGTCGACCAGCCGCTCGTCGTCCCCGAGATGGACCTCGGTCCCGTCCAGCTGGAGCGAGGTCCACGTCGGGCCGGGCAGGAGACCGTCGCGGCAATAGATGCCGCTGGCGGTGAGCGACGGCAGGCCGCCGGTCACCTCCTCTTCTCGGGAGCCCCGCGTGCCGACCCGGCCGTTGGCGAGGGTGCCGAGGGCTTCGGCCGCCCGGATGCCGAGACGACGCTCGGGCAGGGCGAGGACCCAAGCCGGATCCCGGTCGATCGACGGCACCCGGCCAGCCCTACGCCGGTCCAACTGCCCGTCGAGCAACGACAGGAGCTGGGCCGGCCCCCCGCCCACATGTACGACAGCGGCGGGAACGCCTTCGGGCTCCACCCCCACCGACACGACCGGTGCCCGAGCCACACCGTCGACCATCATGAGCGAATCGCTGCCCGCAACGCCGCCCAGGGAGCCCAGCTCGTCCCCGACGATGAGGATCAGCTGACCGGTGACCCCCTGCTCGGCCAGCCAGGCGGCCGCCCAGTTGGCCGAGTCGGCCTTGTCAGTCAGCCCGATCTCTACGTGTTTGACGTCGGTAGTGATCCTGGCTTCGGGCAGTCCGGCACGTCGAGCGGCCGCGGCGGCGATCTCGGCTACCTCGGCCAGACCGTCGATCTTGGCGGCGCGGAGGCGACTGGTTACCGCCTCGACCAGATCACCGATGCGGGCCTTCGGAGGATTGGTCCACGCCGGTTCGGGGATGAGGTCGACCTTCCGTCGGTTGAGCCGTCCCGCAACCACCTGGGCGTGTAGGCCGCGGCGCGCGAGCAGCTCGACGGTGTCGTCCGCCGCCTTGTCCAGCGCTCGATCTTCCTCGGGGCTGGCTACTCGCCGTTCGATGAGGGTCGGGCCGCCTTCGCCTACCGAGAACACCTCCGAACCCCGGTTGAGACACAGGTGAAGGAGTCCAGGACCGGGTGGACGGGCCTGCAGTTGGCCATCGACGTTGCCCAGGTGGGTGCCACTCACGATGAAGACGGACGCGCCGGCGGCACTGAGGGCTTCGAGACGCGCTCGCAGCGGACCGGCATCGGCCTGGCGGTCAGGGACCGCCGTGCCGTCCCAATCGAAGACCAACGCCTCGAACGTCTGGTCGAGGAGCTGGGTGCGTAGGGGGCGGATGGTCTCTACGCTTATCGGGCGGCCGTCGGGCGGCGAGCGAGCAGTTGCCGGCACTCATGAGCGATCTGGAGCTCCTCGCGGGCGTGGACGACGAAGGTGCGGACCGGAGCGCCATCGGTCGAGATCTCGGCGTCGGCGACGTCGACCGCGTCGTTGGCGTCGTGATCGAGGGTGACGCCCAGCCATCCGAGACCCTCACATACCTCGGCCCGGACCACCCCCGAGCCTTCGCCGACCCCGCCGGTGAACACCAGCGCATCGGTCCCCTCGGTCGCCGCCATCATCGCCGCGATCTTGGCCCGCAGCCGGTGGAGGTACACCGAGATGGCCAGCCCCGCCGCCTGGTCGCCCGCGGCCCGGTGGGCGAGCAGCTGGCGCATATCGCTGCTGGTCCCACCCGAGAGCCCGAGCAGGCCAGCCCGGTGCTCGAGATCGTCGCCGGCTTCGGTGGCGTCCAGCCCGCGGCCGAGGGCGAACAGCAGCGCACCGGGGTCGAGGTCGCCGCCGCGGGTGGCCATGACCAGGCCTTCGAGCGGCGTGAACCCCATCGTGGTGTCAGCCGAGCGGCCTCCGCCGATCGAGGTGGCCGAGGCGCCGGCACCCAAGTGACAGACCACCAGTCGGAGCCGATCGGGCGGGCAGCCGAATAGCTCTGCCACCCGGCGGGAGGCCCAGGCACAGCTGATCCCATGGAACCCGTAGCGGCGGATCCCCCAACGAGCCACCCAATCCGCGGGCACGGCATAGGTGGTCGCCGCCGGGGGCAGGCTGGCGTGGAACCCGGTGTCGAAGCACGCCACCTGGGGCACACCAACGACCAGACGGGCCACGGCGTCGATCCCGACCAGGGCGGGTGGGTTGTGCAACGGGGCCAGTTCGTTGAGGCCGTCGAGTGCCTCTCGGACGCTGGCGTCGACCAGCACCGCGCCGGTAAAGCGGGACCCGCCGTGGACCACCCGGTGGCCGACGACGTCGAACGCTTCGGCGTCGTGCAGGAAGTCGCCGAGCTGGGCGGCCAGGTGGTGGTCGGGAGGGCCCAGGTCCCGCCTCTCCACCAGCTGGTCGTCGCCGTCCACGATCCGCAATTTCACGCTGGACGACCCGGCGTTGATCACGAGCACCCTCATGTCGTCGACGGGCTCGCCTATGGCTCTGATCGAGGAGCAGAGGACTCGATCGGGCCACGCGCCTGCGGCACCGCCGCCGCGTCCCACTTCCAGTTCAGGACTTCGGGCATGTCCTGGCCATGGGTGTCGATGTAGCGCGTGTGCTCGATCAGCTTGTCCTGCATCGTTTGCTTGAGGTAGCTCCCGGTGGCCCCCAGCTGCGGGAGACGATCGATGACGTCCTGGACCAGGTGGAAACGGTCGAGGCCGTTCTGCACCCGCAGGTCGAAGGGGGTGGTGATCGTGCCCTCTTCCGTGTAGCCGCGTACGTGGAGGTTCGGGTTCGTCCGGCGATAGGCCAGTCGATGGATCAACCAGGGGTAGCCATGGAAGCCGAAGATGACGTGCTTGTCCGTGGTGAAGATCGAGTCATAGTCGGCATCGCTCAGCCCGTGAGGATGCTCGGTGCTGGGTTGGAGCTTCATGAGGTCCACCACGTTGACCACCCGGACCTTGAGCTCGGGGAGGTATTGGCGGAGGATCGACGCGGCGGCCAGGACCTCGAGGGTCGGCGTGTCGCCGCAGCAGGCGAGGACGACGTCGGGCTCCGCACCCTGGTCGTTGCTGGCCCACTCCCAGATCCCGATCCCCTCCGTGCAGTGCACGATCGCCTGGTCCATGGTCAGCCATTGGGGCATCGCCCGCTTGCCCGCCACCACGACGTTCACGTAGTTGCGGCTACGCAGACAGTGATCAGCGACCGACAGGAGGCAGTTGGCGTCGGGAGGAAGGTAGACCCGGACGATGTCGGCCTTCTTGTTGACGACGTGGTCGAGAAAGCCGGGGTCCTGGTGGGTGAAGCCGTTGTGGTCCTGCTGCCAGACATGCGAGACGAGCAGGTAGTTCAGCGAGGCGATCTCCCGGCGCCACGGCAGCTGCGAGGTGACCTTGAGCCACTTGGCGTGCTGGTTGAACATGGAGTCGACGATGTGGATGAAGGCCTCGTAGCAGTTGAACAGCCCATGCCGTCCGGTGAGTAGATAGCCCTCCAGCCAGCCCTGGCTCTGGTGCTCGCTCAGCATCGAATCGAGCACGCGCCCCTCCGGGGCGAGGAACTCGTCGTTCTCGACCGTTCCGGCGTTCCACTGACGGTTGGTGACCCCGAAGACCGCACCCAACATGTTCGACAGCGTCTCGTCGGGACCGAAGATCCGGAAGTGTCGGCGGTCGTTGTTGAGCGCGATCACATCGCGGAGGAACTCACCGAGCACGAGCGTGTCCTGGCCGTCGACCGCACCGGGGGAAGGCACGGAGACGGCATGATCACAGAAGTCCGGCATACGCAGGTCTCGCAACAGCGTGCCGCCGTTGGCGTGGGGGTTGGCACCCATCCGCCGATTGCCGGTCGGCGCCAGCTCGGCCAGCTCCGGCCAGAGCTGGCCGTCCTCGTCGAACAGCTCTTCGGGGCGGTAGCTCTTCATCCAACGCTCGAGGAGCTCGACATGGTCTGGGTGGTCGGAGTCCACGAGGAGCGGCACCTGGTGAGACCGGAACGTGCCCTCGATCTCCAGGCCGTCGACGACCTTCGGGCCCGTCCAGCCCTTGGGTGAGCGGAGCACGATCATCGGCCAGCGTGGCCGAGTGGTGAGGCCGCCCTGGCGGGCATCGTCTTGGAACTGCCGGATCTCCGTGATGGCTTGGTCCAGGGCGCCCGCCATGAGCTGGTGCATCTGCTCGGGATCGTCGCCTTCGACGAAGTGCGGCGTCCACCCGCAGCCCCGGAGGAACTGCTCGAGCTCCTCGGGCTCGATGCGGGCCAGCACCGTCGGGTTGCTGATCTTGTAGCCGTTGAGATGCAGGATCGGCAGCACTGCCCCGT
The DNA here is from genome assembly GCA_963844575.1 of uncultured Actinomycetota bacterium. Taxonomy (GTDB): domain Bacteria; phylum Actinomycetota; class Acidimicrobiia; order Acidimicrobiales; family RAAP-2; genus DASZUK01. The sequence continues at coordinate 3,301,614 of CAWJOU010000005.1, read as the reverse complement.
CGGTGATCGGGTTGAGGAACTTGTTGGAGTGCCAGGCGGTCGCCAGCGGGCCGGTCTCGGCCTCCCCATCACCGATGACGCAAGCCACGATGAGCTCGGGGTTGTCGAACGCGGCGCCGAAGGCGTGGCTGAGCGAGTACCCGAGCTCGCCGCCCTCGTGGATCGACCCCGGCGTCGTCGGGGCGACGTGGCTGGAGATGCCACCCGGGAACGAGAACTGAGTGAACAGCCGCTTCAGCCCCACCTCGTCCCGGCTCACGTCGGGATAGACCTCGCTGTAGGTGCCCTCCAGGTAGGTGTTCGCCACCAGCGCCGGGCCGCCGTGACCGGGACCGGCGACGTAGAACATGTCGAGGTCACGCTCCTTGATCACCCGGTTCAAGTGCACGTAGATGAAGTTCTGCCCCGGCGTCGTGCCCCAGTGCCCGACCACGAGCGGCTTTACGTGGGCCAGTTCCAGCGGCTTCCTGAGCAGCGGGTTGTCGTAGAGGTAGAGCTGGCCGACCGAGAGGTAGTTGGCGGCGCGCCAGTAGGCGTCCATCTTGTGGAGCAGGTCCCAGCGGAGAGGCTCGGTCGTCACGGGATAGGTCATCTCGCCGTCTCGATCGTGCTGCACGGGCGTCATGTTCTTACGCTCGCGCCGGCGAGGGTCGCCGGGCAGGGCCAAAGGTCACATTGCCGACTCCTCGAGGTCTGTCGCCGGAATTGTCGGTCCAGCAACCCACCGGCCAGAAGGCCATGGCCTCAGGCAGGCGAGAGTGGCACTCGCCAGAGGAGAGCACTTCCTCCCTCTGGCCGGCGCTCGATGACCAGCTTGCCCTTCAACTTCTCGGCCCGGCGCCGGAGATTGCCGAGGCCAAGACCGCCGTCTCCCGACGCGCGGTCGCCGAGATCGAAGCCGACACCGTTGTCGAGAATGCGGACAGAGCAGACTTGGTCCTTCGCGGCCACGGTGACGCTGGCCGCGGTCGCCTGGGCGTGTCGACCGACATTGGTCAAGGACTCTCGGATCGTGGCCAGCAGATGTTCGCTGACCTGGTTCGGGATCGCGGTGTCAACCGGACCGTCGAATCGAACCTCTACTTCGAAACCCAGGATGACATCGAACTCTCGGACCAGTGACAGGACGTCGGCTCGGACGCTCTGTTCCAAGCCGCCCGATCCGAGCTCGAAGATGGTCGTCCGGATCTGCCGGATCGTGTCGTCGATATCCGAGACGGCTTTGGTGAGGCGCTCGGCCACTCCCGTCGCCGCCACTGACTTGGTGAGCCCCTGGAGGGAGAGCCCGATGGCGAAAAGGCGCTGGATGACCGCGTCGTGGAGGTCCCGAGCGATCCGGTCGCGATCGTCCAGGACGGCGAATTCCTGGACCTGTTGGTGAAGCCGGGCGTTCTCGATGGCGATGCCGGCGGCCAGGGCCAGTGCGCCCACTAGGTGCTCGTCGTCCTCGGTGAACTCCGACCAGCCGACCTTGTCGGTCAGGTAGAGGTTGCCGTAGACCTCGTCCCGCACCTTCACCGGGACGCCCAGGAACGAGGTCATTGGGGGATGGCCGGGCGGGAACCCGTAGCTATTGCCGTGGGACCTGATATCGGGCATCCGCAGGGGCTCGGGCTCGTTGATGAGCAGGCCCAGCACCCCCTGGCCGGTCGGGCGAGGTCCGATCGCCTTCTCCTGGTCGGGGTCGAGACCCACCGTGACGAACTGCGCCAAGGCAGTGCGCTCGGTGTTGAGAACGCCGAGGGCCCCGTAGCGAGCGCCCACCATGGAGCGAGCCTCCTCCACCAGGTGCTCCAGCAGCACCGGGAGGCTCAGATCGGCCTCGAGGAGCAGCATCGCCGCCATCAACCGGCGTAGCTTGACCGGATCGTCAATAGTCCGGTATGGCACTTGAGCGAATCTAGCGGGCCGTCGCCGCGAAGTCTATGGGCATTGCCATCCAGGAAAGGCGTCTACCAGGGACTTTGTCGGATAGCTGCGCCCGGTCGGTTGCCTAAATGCCGCCGGGCTGTGAGGATCGCCCGGTGGCGTTGCGGATCTTCCTTGTCGATGACCACGAGGTCGTCCGCGCCGGTCTCCGAACGCTGCTCGAGGCCGAATCCGACATGGAGGTGGTCGGGGAAGCCGGGACGGTGGCGGAGGCATTGGCCCGGATCCCCCCCACCCGTCCGGATGTGGCGATCCTCGACGTGCGCCTGCCCGACGGTAGCGGCGTGGAGGTCTGTCGGGAGATCCGATCTCAGGTCCCGGAGACCGCTTGCCTCATGCTCACCTCCTATGCCGATGACGAGGCGCTCTTCGCGGCGATCATGGCCGGAGCCGCCGGTTACGTCCTCAAGCAGGTTGGGGGGACCGATCTGGTCGAGGACATCCGCCGAGTAGCCGCCGGACAGTCCCTGCTCGACCCGGCGTTGACGCAGCGGATCATCGAGCGGATGCAGGCCGGTCCCGAGGAGGACGCTCGGCTGGTCGGGTTGACCCCACAAGAGCGACGCATCCTGGATCTCATCGCCGAGGGGCAGACGAACCGCCAGATCGCCGAATCCCTCTTCCTGGCGGAAAAGACGGTGAAGAACTACGTCTCCAACCTGCTGGCCAAGCTGGGCATGGAGCGACGCACCCAGGCGGCGACGTACGCCGCCCGCCTGGACGAACGCAATGCTCGTGCCGCGGAGAAGGACGGCACCGGGACCTGAGGGGATCGGCCCTCACCTGTATAGAGCCGAATCGATACCATCCGCCGAGGGCGGAATCACGCCCTTGGCCTCGAGCGCCCGCTCCAGCCGTCTCCGCTCGGAATCAGGCTGGTCGAATGTTCGGACGTCGCACTCGATCCCTAGGCGCCGACAGAGCTCGACCAGCGCGATGTCGTAGTGGAGCTGATCGGCCACCGCGGCCGGCACTCGCCCCGGTCCGGGATTCGGCAATGCCGCCATATTGCCGCGCCGCTGAAGGAGCTCGGCCAAGAACTCTCCGGGAGTGGCCTCGGACGTCGACCCGTCCCGATCCTCGATCGCCGTCCTCAGCAGCTGCGAGTACATGGACATGAGCCCTCGACGCTGGCCTTTCTGGGAGGGCTTCGCCAGTGACGCCGGGCCAGCGGCCCGAGAACAGATCCATGCCCGGATCGCCCCGCGTCTCGAGTCCACCATTTCGCACGCCACCTCATGGGTCCTCCTCGAGTCGACTGACCACGCTGGTGATCGTTTCTTCTGCGAGTGTCCGCCCCGCGAGGCCGCGAGGGCAGGGCCAAAAGTCCCGACCTTCCCAGACCTTTGCGGTCGGCGGTCTTTGGACTCCCCGATTGGGGCCTTTTGGCCCTGCCGGACTCGGTGCCGCCACCGCAACCTGGTGGCGGGAGCCGCTGATCCCCAGGGGCACGACCAAGGAGACGACATGAAGCGAAAGACCTTCGACCTGATCGTTACGGCAGTAGGAGGGGCCCTGGTGGTGATCCTGGTGGTCGCCGGAGCACTGCTGCTGGTTGGCGCCAACTACGCCAACTCCAGTGTCCACAACCAGCTGGCCCGCCAGGAGATCTACTTCCCCGCGGCCAAGGCAATCAACACAACGCACAACGAGAATTACGCGTCACGGTCCGAGATCCTGCAGTACGCCGGCCAGCAGGTGCTCACCGGGGCGCAGGCCAACGCCTACGCCTACAAGGTGCAGATGGACGTCTACGGCCTGCCCTACCACGGCGTGTACTCGAAGATCTCCGGCTACGCGCTGACCCACCCGACAACAAAGAAGTTCGCGGCCCTCGTGACAGTCAGCTTCCGGGGAACCACGCTGCAGGGCCTGCTGCTCGAGGCGTACGCCTTCTCCCAGTTCGCCGTGATCGCCACGTGGGGCGCCGTCGCCTCCTTCGTCCTGGCCGGGATCATGCTGCTGCTGACGGCGCTCGGCTTGCTGCACCTCCGGCGGGTCACAGAGGACCAGGAGTTCCCCAAGGTCCACGAGGTCGACCGGGTGCTGGAGCCGGTCTGAGCCTCGAGCTGTCCCAGCCCCTTCCGACATCAGCGCCGCCCGTCCGGACTCCCCCCCCCCCCCCGGGGGGGGGCCGTCGTTCCGAGACCTTGCGATCCGTCACCGATCCATCCGCCCCCGAAACTATTGCCCTACCCCTACGGGACGAGGAGTGCGACGCTAAGAGGCGTGCAGGGTGCCCGGGGATGTTGATCCTGGCCGGTCCGACCGGCGAGCACGAGCACGACGGCGGCCCCGGTCACCCCGAACGAGGGCGTCGGATCGCCGCCGTTATGGCGGGAATCGGTGACCTGCGACTCGGCCGGGAGCTCGTCTCAGTGGGCGCCCCTCCGGCCGAGAGGGCCGATCTCGAACGAGTCCATTCCGCGCGGTACCTCGACGAGCTGGAGGCGTTCTGTCGCCACGGGGGCGGCGAGATCGATCCCGACACGTTCGCCGGGACGGACTCGTGGGAGACCGCTCGGCGAGCGGCCGGAGCCGGCCTGGCGGCCATCGCCGCGCTCAGTGGCCACGACGAAGGGGTGGCCTTCGTCGTGGCCCGGCCACCGGGTCACCACGCCGAGGCTGATCGGGCCATGGGCTTCTGCCTGATCAACAACGTGGCGGTCAGTGCCGCGGCTCTCGCGGCCCGGGGCGAGCGGGTGTTGATCGTCGACTGGGACGTCCACCACGGGAACGGCACGCAGGCCATCTTCTGGGACGACCCGAACGTGCTGTATCTCTCGACGCATCAGTGGCCGCTCTTTCCCGGGACCGGGCGCGTGCTCGAGGTCGGCGGCCCGCAGGCGACGGGCCTGACCATCAATGTGCCACTGCCGCCCGGAGCAACGGGCGAGCTCGTTGGCCTGGCGATCCAGCACGTCGCCGGGCCGACGATCGAGCGCTTCGCACCCCGGTGGGTGCTGGTCTCGTGTGGATTCGATGCCCACCGAGACGATCCGCTCGGTGACCTCGCGCTGTCGAGCGGCGACTTTGCCGACCTGGCCCGAATAGTCGGCGATGTCGTTCCCGGCCCCGGCCGGTTGGCCTTGTTCTTGGAGGGGGGATACGACCTGGACGCTCTTCGGGCGTCGACCGCCGCCACCGTGGCCGCACTCCTGGGCGGAGGACACCAGGCGGAGCCGCCGACCTCCGGTGGCCCGGGGGCGGACCTCGTCTACGCCGCTCGAGTGGCGCGAGACCGGGCGGTCACCGGGACATGGCCATAGCTGCAAGCCGAAGGGGCTCCGGTTGGCTGGTCACGCCCTTACGCAGTGGTCGGCGCCGAGGTTCCCTCGCCCGAGCCGGTGGCCGGATGACGCCGGACGGTGATCCAGGCCAAGCCTGCCGCGACGGCGACCAAGCCGAGGGCGACGAACGGAAAGGCATCGTACGGCGAGGGCTGGCCCGGCTTGCACAGCTCGATGAAGGGAACGGCCAGGGCGACGACCCCCAGAGCCGGAACGACGATGTGCCGGACCGGCGAGAAGGCATCTCGGTGCCGCCGCCACATGAACACGGGTAGCGAGGCGCCGGTCAAGACGTAGACGATCAAGATCACGATCGTGCCCATGGTCGAGCACTCGGCGTACAGGCCGACGGGATCCATCGAGCCGGTGCCGACACCGAGGGCATGGACGACGGCCCAGACGCCGATGAGGCCGAGGCCGATGACCGCCATGGTCAGCAGGGCGTTCACCGGCGTCTCGGCTTTCGGGTGGAGCCGCCCGAGCGGCGCCGGTAGCAGGCCCGACCGGCCGCCGTCGTAGAGCATGCGGGCCTGGGAGCTGGTGCCGGCGACCAGTGCGGCCAGGACCGAGACGGTGCCGGCGATCCACGCCAGGACCGCCGCGCCGCCCAGGTAGTGGTCGGCGACGGTGAGGAACGGCACTGACGAACGGCCGATGGAAGAGACGTCGTAGTGGAAGCCGGTGACGGTCGCGTAGGCAAAGCCGGTGAAGAGCACGACCCCGATGGCCACGGAGAGGAAGAGGGCCCGCGGCACGGTACGCCGGGGGTTCCGGCACTCCTCGGCCAGCGCCGGACCGTTCTCCCAGCCGATGAACATGTACAGCGCCAACGGGAAACCCGCCGAGAGGCCGGTCAACCCACCAGTCAGATGCGACCAGGAGAACGGCGCACTCGACAGGTGGGATCGTTGGTCGACGAGTACGACGATGCAGACGGCAACCATGACGCCGACCTGGGCCAGCACGGCAAGTCCTACAGCGGTAGTGGAGATCCGCACGCCCCGGGCCGTCAACCAGATGGCAGCGATCGTGAGAGCGACCGCGAGCGGACCCCAGGGCACGTTCCAGGAGAAGTAGTGGGCGAGGGTCATCGTCACCATGCCGCCGGCCATCGTGAACACCCCGGCCATGGCGATCGTGTAGCCCGCCGTCACCAGCAACGCCGTCAACACGCCGGCCCGAGCGCCGAGGCTCGTCTCTACGTAAGTGATGAAGCTTCCGGCCGACGGCTCGGCCCTGGTGAACTCGGCCACCGTCCAGGCCAGGAGGACGACGGCGACCCCGGCGGCCAGGATCGTCAGCGGAGCGGCCACCCCAGCCGTCACCGCGATCACTCCGAAGGCGAAGTAGAAGTCGATCCCCGGCCCGATGTTGGCGACCGTCGAGAGGGTCAGATCTGCCGTGCCCAACTGCCCGGGTCTGAGCCGCTCGTTGTCGGCGCTCTCGATCCGGCCGCCTGGACGCCCTCCGGCCGCGCTGCCGGTCGTCATCGGACCGACCGGGGATTGCTGTTCACCAGTCCATCTCCCGATGACCGCGACCGACCGGCCGTGAGTCGATGCCGCAGGTAGGCAGCGGTGGAGACGCCGAGCATCATCGGGGTCACGGTACCTCCGGCAGTCATCGAAATTTCGCTTGAGTCCGCCGGTCGGCAGGGCGAATGGGACCTTTGACCCTTTGCCACTGGCCGCAAAGCTGGGAGGGTGGCAGGAAAGGTTCCAGACCATCGACCGGCTGTGGGGATCGTGAGTAGCGATCTTCGGTCCCGGAAGACTCGGTGTCGGACAGGGCCGATCGGCCCTATGGACACCAAGCGGAGGAGGCAGACCAGATGAGCACACCAGCAGAGGTCTCCGGTGTCAGCGATCTCTCGCGGAGGATTTTGCGGCGGCGCGAGGAGTTGGGGCTCACCAGCGAAGAAGTCGCACGGCGCGCTGGGGTTGATCCGAGCTACCTCGACTACTTCGAGCGGAACCCGGTCGCCGTCTTGTCCAGCACGGCCATGCTGCGTTTGGCACGAGCTCTCGAGACGACCCCCGAATCACTCACGGGCGCAGACGTCGATCGACCGTCCGGAACCGGGCAGGCTGGTCCGCATCCAGTGATCGAAACCATGAGTGACGCGGCGTGCATCGCCCACCTGGCTGGTGGGGGCGTTGGTCGCATCGTGTTCAACTCCGCTTCCGGGCCGGTAGCCCTGCCGGTGAACTACCGCTTTGTCGACGGCCAGGTGGCCTTCCGGACGCAGGCCAACACGGCCGCCGTGTTTGGTGAAGGGAAGACCGCGAGCTTCGAGGTCGACCACATCGACGAAACGATGAGCGAGGGATGGAGTGTGCTGGTAACGGGTCGGGCACGGGAGGTAACCGACCCGGCGTTGCTGGAGCGATTCTCACGAGCCGGCATCGAGCCCTGGGCTGGTGGAGAACGTGAAGCGTTCGTCTGCGTCGACGCCACCGAGGTTTCCGGTCGCTGTATCCGCCAGGAATGACACGACGCTGATATAGGCCACACATAGGTAAATCGGACCATGAGGCTCCGGGCCTCGGCCATCAATCGGCGTTCGTGACGGCACGAGGTCCGTCGACGTTTCGCCGTCATGTTCGGGCCGCCTCACCGGGGGCCGCCGACACGTCGGCGGTCGGCACGATCACCACCGGGCACGTTGCGTCGTCGGCGCACTGCGACGCGGTGGACCCGAGCAGCGCCGTCCGGAGCCGATTGCGGCCCCGCCTCCCGACGACCAGGAGATCGGCGCGGCGGCTCGCCTCGATCAGTGCCGGCACCGCGGCACCGAGGCGCGACTCGGCGTCCAGGTGGACCGCCGGCCGCCGACGTGCGGCGTTCGCCCGAGCCGCCTCTATCACCCGGTCGGCCTCGGTCTCGTAGCCAACGACCGGGGCCGGGATGAAGGCACCGACTGGCGGGTACTGCCACACGAACAGCGCGGTGACGCCGGCATCGCGCCGCTCGGCTTCCTCCAGGGCCCAGTTGAGGGCACGGTCGGACCCGAGCGATCCGTCGATACCGACGACGATCCGTCGGTTGGCGGCCGACTCGGCCGGACTGAGGGGCTCGGAGTGCACGACGACGAGGGAGCACTGTGCATGGTGGACGCAGTGGCGGCTCACCGACCCGAGCCGGAGCCCGCCGGAGCCGCCGGAGCCGCGTGCACCGACCACCAGCATCTCTGTGAGCTCGGCCACCTCCACGAGAGCCTCGCCAGCGGGTGCCTGGAAGACCTCCCCCCGGACCATGACGCCCGGGTGGCACGCCATCACTAGTCCGACTGCGTCATCGACGAGCACCCACGGCCCGGACCGGTGGAAGGCATCAGGAGTGCACGACGCCGGCGCGAATCGCGGATGCGGCGTTCCTCCGCAGAGCACACGGAGGACCACGTCCCGGTGGCGGGCCCCGTCGGCCGCCCACTTCAAGGCCAGTCGGGCCTGCGGCGACCCGTCGACGCCGACGACGATCGCTCGCTCGTTGCTCAGCATGGTCGGTTCCTTTTGTCGTTCGACGACCCCCGACCGTCGCCCTGGCCGAGGAGCGTCGGCACCGTCCCGGTCGAGGTGCAGACACTCACCCCCATTAGACGCCATGGCGGTAGCGGGCGGCAGAGGCGAAAGTCCCAATATACGACACTTATTATAGCCTTCTTTTTTCTAGAAATAAATTGCAATTTACGTCCGGTGAGTAGTAAATTGGCGCTGCGGCTCGGGTGATGATCGTCTTCGATGGTCATCTTCCCCCGGCCACGAAAGGGGGCAGCCGTGCGCTGCCCGCAGGTGCCGTTTATCCGGTCAAACCGGGTCGTCTTCTCCCCACCCTTCGGCGTTATGGGTGTGCTCGTGGTGACGCGACCGGCTACGGGCGCCTCCCTCCTGCCCACTGCGCGCCGACGACCGCCATGCGGTCGCCCCTCGCATCCGTTCCGCCAATCAGAAGGGTCGAGGTACCGCACATGAGCAAGAGACGAAAGATTTCAGTGATCGTGGCCGTCGCTGCAGCGCTCGCGATCGGTGGCGGCGCGTACGCCTTCACGGCGTCGAACACCGTTCCCGCGACCACTGCCGGTGCGGGGGCCGGTGCGGTCTCGGGCTACACGGTGGCCAACATCCACTACGTGCTCAATAGCACCACCCCAGGCAACATCGACTCACTGACGTTCACGATCAGTCCGGTGGTCCCGAGCGCCGGCAGCGGCAAGGTCACCATCGCTGCCGCCCTCAGCACCGGGGGGCCGACGAACTACACCTGCTCGACGGACTCGACTGGAGCCAACGTGACCTGCGCCACCACGAGCCCCCAACTCACGGCAGCGCTGCTGACCGGCGTGACCGTCGTCGCAGCCCAGTAGCAGTGGGCCAGTGGTACGTCATGTCGCCGGCATCGTCCTGTGGGATGACCGTCGGTGAGATCGCGATACGTGAAGATCGCCGGTGTAGGCATCGGCTTGGCGATGGTCGTCGGGCTGTGGGCGTTCTTCGCTCCAGTCGAGCTCGGAGGCTCGACCAGCTACTCGATCACCTCGGGGATCAGCATGCAGCCGATCCTGTACAAGAACGACCTTGCCATCGTCCGCGCGCAGTCGAGCTACCACGTGGGGGAGATCGTCCTCTACCAGAGCCCGGTGCTGCACCGGCCGGTCCTGCACCGCATCATCATGATCCGGAACGGCGATTACTACTTCAAAGGCGACAACAACGACTTCGTGGACCCTGGTTATGCCACGCGAGCCGAGCTGTCAGGCAGCTTGTGGTTCGAGATCCCCAAGGTCGGCGCGGTGCTCGGGTGGTTCGGTACGCCGCTCCATGCCGCCCTACTGGCCGGGCTGGCGGCGCTCGGAGTAGCGCTCACCGGCATCACGACGAAGAGAAAGCGTCGGCGTCGTCGGCGGCGCAAGACACGTTTTCGGGGCCGACGAGATGAACAGCTCACGATTGGCGAGGTCATGGTCGACGACAGCACGGAACGTTCATCATCCGACGGTGCGCCGCGGCGGGACGTGATTCCAGCGCCGGCGAGTGGTGCGCGGGATACCGATGCCGTAACGCCCGCTCCGCCGATGGTCTTGCCCGCTCCGACAGGACCCGCACCGACCGCAGCGGTGGTCGCCAGGGGTCCCGGCGTCACCGCCGCGGTCACCTGCCTGTTCGCCGCTTTGGCCCTGCTCTTTCTCGGGCTGGGGTTCTCGCGCCCGCTCTACCGGGTTGTGCCCTTGTCCGGCGCCTACCAGCAGAGCGGTCGCTTCTCCTACACCGCGGCGACCAAGGCCCCGACCCCCGTCTATCCCTCGGGATTCGTCACGACCGGTGAACCGATCTACCCGAGCCTCGTGGACTCCGTCGCGCTGCGCTTTTCCTATCGTTTCTCGTCGGCCATGCCCCACCACCTCACCGGTACGGTCAAGGTCAACGCCCTCCTGCTCTCGCAGACCAACACTTGGCAGCGGCTCACCGTCATCCGAAAGAGGGTCTCTTTCACCGGCGATCGAGTCAGCGTCGTCAGCTCCCTGCCCCTGAACGGCCTCTATACCCTCATCAGCGGTGTCTCGGCGCAGTCGGGCGTCGAAGGGGTCGCCTATGCCGCCGACATCCAGCCGATCGTGCACATCTCGGGCACCGTCGGCAAGGAGGGCGTCCACGACACGTTCTCGCCGGTGCTGCCCTTTACGATCTCCCAGACCACGATCGCCGTGAACGCCCCCGCCGCTGCGGCACCGCCCGGCGCGACCTACGCGCCGAGCTCCGCCACCGCGGCGCTGGCTTCGGCCCTCCATCCGGTCCAGGCGGGGAGCATCCCCCACGTCGTGGCCAACGAGGTCTCCGTCGCCAAGTACGACCTCCCCGTCCCTGCGCTCCGGTGGCTCGGCCTCTCTTTCGTCGGCCTCGCCCTCGTTCTCGGGGTGTTGCATGACGTCCTGCGTCGCCGAATGGCCGGGCGCAGCGTGGAGGATCTGATCGCCAGCCGGCTCCATTCACGCATCGTGCCGGTCGCGGTGCTGACGGAGCCCGGCGAGCCGGTGGTCGTCCCCGACTTCTCGGACCTGGCCGGGCTGGCCGAGTTCCTCGAGCAGCCGATCTTGTGCGAAGTCAGCGATGGTCAGCGGACCTACGCGGTCGACGACGACGCGCACCGCTACGTCTACCGACCACCGAAGGACCCGGCGAGCGACCCGGACATGGTGCCTACAGGTCGCGGCCCAACGAAAGTGGTGTAAGTGCGCCGCGACGCGCCAACACGTCGTCGCTCCCATCGGGTGGCGATGGTGCGAGGAGCTGCGGCGTGCGTCGTCGTGCTGGTCGTCATCACGCTCGTGGCCGCCGCCACGGCGAGCACGAACGTCCCGACGAGCAATGTCGGATCGTCGAAGCAGACACTCGCCGTCGCCCAACTCGCGCCCGCGCCGTGTGGAACGCTCGCCCTTACTGCGTTGGTGGTTGGATCGGGGACGTTCTCGACCGGCGCGTCGAACGCCCTCGTGCTCGGCAGCGCCGGGACAGACACCATCACCGCCAGCGGTTCGGGCAACTGCATCGTCGCCGGTGGTGGGACCAATACCGTCACCGGCACCGCCACCGACGTCTGCGTCACCGGCCTCACGCTCAACGTCGGTAGTCCGTGCGGCACCGGCCCCGGCCCGACCACCACGACCACTACGACCACCGTCCCGAAGTCCAACGGCGTCACGGTGGTACCAGCCGGCGACAACTACAACAACTACGGGGGGCAGGAGCGCCTCAGCATCACAAACACCTCGTCGATCACGGCCATGTCCGTCGTCATCACGGTGGCCCACACGACAGGGGTCTCTTTCAGTAGCCAGGCCAGCAGCTTCCCCGGTGGGTACCTGACCCAGAGCACGACAACGTCGACCCGATCGATCACCTACACCTACGTGCTCACGGCCGGTGACGTGATCCCGGCAAAATATTCGAGCGGGGTGATCTACGCCCAATATGGAGGGAACGGCGCCGCCCACACAATGTCGGGCGACACCTGGAGCGTCACCACCACCTCGAAGGGCACCGTGGCCACGCTTACCGGCGTCTTCTAAATGCGGCTGCTCGGATCCTGAGATCGGGCGACCGCGGCGGACGTCCCGGGCGGTGCTCACTCCGGGAGATCCGAACCGTAATGGGAGCGTCGGATCCCGTCCACGAATACCTCGGTCCGGCAGTGAGGACCGCCGCGAGGATGATCCGGCCGGGTGCCCGTTCACCGCGACGGCCGACGACGCGGGACGGTGCCCGGCGTACAACGGGGCCTATGGAGCACTTCCTCCCCCGTCCGGTCGTGGCCGTCTGCCGGTCGGTGGCGGCCTGAACGATGCCGACCACGCTGCAGAGAGCCATGATCCTGGCCAAGATCGACCTCTCCCCGGATCACCGGCCGCCGTCGGCGGCGCGCTGGGTGGTGGCCACGGTGGCCTCGCTGGCCGGGTCGCTGTTGGTCGATGCCGGGCTGGTGGCCATCGGTGAGGCGGTGTTCCCGTCCACCAAGGGTTACGGCCACTTCCAGTTCGCCGACTACGCCAACCTGACGGTGGTCGGCGTCGTCGCCTGCCTGGCCTGGCCTGGCCTGGCCTGGCCGGTGGTGGTGCGGATCTCGTCCTCGCCGCGGTGGCTGTTCTTCCGGATGGCCATCGCGATCACCGTGGTGCTGTGGCTGCCGGACCTGTGCATCTTGGTGCAGGGGCAGCCGCCAAAGGCGGTGGCGGTCCTGATGGCGATGCACCTGGCCATCGCCCTCGTCACCTACAACTGCCTGGTCCACCTGGCCCCGGCCCGGCGGCGCCGACGGGCTCGGTCGGAGGTGGCGGCGTAGGACACCGCCTCGGAGCCGTCCTATCGTTTTTCGATATCGATAAGCGATATCGACTACATTGCCAGTCGTGCGGGAGTTCCTCCGAGGCGCCGTCCGACTGCACATCCTCCACCACGCCGCCCACGGCGAGGTGCACGGGGCCTGGATGGCGACGGAGTTGGCCCATCACGGCTACCGGATCAGTCCCGGGTCGCTCTATCCCACGCTGCACAAGATGGAGGCCGAGGGGCTCATTCGATCGACCGCGCTCGTCGTCGACGGGCGGGCGCGGCGCACCTACGTCGCGACCGCCAAGGGGCGAAAGACACTTGAGTCGACCAAGCGCCAGCTCCGGGAGCTGGCTGCCGAGGTGCTCGGGGAAGACGCCCGGTGAGCGACGACGAGGGTGAGGCCGACCAGAGGCCGCCGGTGCCGGTTTCCCTCGGCACCATCAGCAAGGAGTGGCTCCGCCTCGGATGCATCGGGTTCGGGGGCCCTCCCACCCATATCGTCCTACTCCGACGGCTCTGCGTCGAAGAACGTCAGTGGATCGAGGCCAAGGAGTTCGAGGACGCCATCGCCACCACGAACCTGTTGCCGGGGCCGGCGTCGACCCAGTTGGCCATCTACTGCGCCTGGCGGCTCCGGGGCCCACTCGGCGGCCTGCTCGGTGGGCTCTGTTTCATCGTCCCCGGGTTGGCCCTCATCCTGGCCCTGTCGGCCGTCTTCTTGGGCAGCCATCCTCCTGATTGGGTCCTCGGCGCGGCCGCCGGGGCCGGCGCCGCCGTCCCGGCGGTGGCGCTGAACGCGGCCCGTGGTCTGGTCCCGGCCAGCTGGCAGCGGATCGGGACCGAGCGGCCCGAGCAGGTGCGCTGGATCGTCTACGCCCTGCTGGGCGCGGCGGCCGCGGCGACGGTCGGTCCGTTTCTCGTCCTCGTCCTCGTCGCCTGCGGCGTCACCGAGATCGTCATCCGGCGACCGGACCGTCCGTTTTCACCGCGGTCGGCCCGGGCGTTCATCCCCGCCGTCGTCCTCCACGGGGCGGCGGTGGGCGGCCTCGGGGCCCTGGCCTGGGTGGCGTTCAAGGTCGGCGCCCTCTCCTACGGCGGCGGGTTCGTCATCATCCCGCTCATGCAGCACGACGCCGTCACTACGTACCACTGGATGACCGGCGGGCAGTTCCTCAACGCGGTTGCCCTGGGGCAGGTCACCCCGGGCCCGGTGGTCCAGACGGTGGCCGTGGTCGGCTACGCCGCCGGAGGGGTGGGTGGTGGGCTGCTCGGCGCCCTGATCGCCTTCGCCCCCTCGTTCGCCTTCGTCTTGATCGGCGGTCGGCACTTCGATCAGATCCGGGCGAACGGCGCGGTGGAATCGTTCCTGACCGGCGCCGGGCCGGCGGTCATCGGCGCCATCGCCGGATCAGCCATCCCGCTCGGTCTTTCCTTCGGCCACCTCTGGCAGATCCCCGTCCTGGCTGGAGCACTTGTCTGGCTTTTCGTGGCCCGCCGGGGTGTGGTCAGCGGGCTACTGATCGCCGGGGCCGTCGGGGTGGCGGTGGCCCTGGCCGGGGTTCCCGCCTGACGAGCCGCCGGGGCTCAACCGCCGAGGGCGGCTCGCACCGAAGCGAGCCGAGTCGGCTCGACTCGCCACCACACCCACCGTCCCCGTTTCTCGCCGACCAGCAGACCGGCGTCGGCCAGGACCTTGGTGTGGTGTGAGACGGTGGGTTGGCTCTTGCCGAGCGGCGCCTCCAGATCACATGAGCAGATCTCGACCTGGGAGGCGACCAGGGAGAGCAGTCGGAGGCGGACCGGGTCGGCCAGCGCGCCGAGCACCCGGGCCAGTTCGACTGCATCGCTCTCGTCGAGCGGCGCATCGACCACCGAGGAGCAGCACAGGCCGCCGTCCGCCACGGCTCCCCTCGTGCTGGTTCTGGCCGTGGTCATCGCTCCACCCTAGATATTGACAAGCATCGATACGTTGTCCGATACTGAAGATCGATCACTATGAATATATCAGGAGGATGCCCCGTGTCCCGAGTCCAGCTCGCCCTCAACGTCGCCGACCTCGACGAGGCCATCACCTTCTACTCCAGGCTCTTCGCTACTGAGCCAGCCAAGGTTCGTCCCGGCTACGCCAACTTCGCCGTGGCCGACCCGCCACTCAAGCTCGTCCTGATCGAAGACGTCACCCAGGTACCGGGCTCGCTCAACCACCTCGGCGTGGAGGTGGGCAGCACCGACGAGGTTGCGGCTGCCCAAACCCGCTTGGCGGCGGCCGAATTGGCGACGGCGGTCGAAGAACAGGTGTCGTGTTGCTTCGCCGTCCAGGACAAGGTGTGGGTCGACGGGCCCGGCGGTGAGCCGTGGGAGATCTATACCGTTCTCGCCGACGCTGAGATGGCCGCGGGCGAGCTTCGTCCGGCTGAACCGAGTGGCGCGGCGTGCTGTGCCACCAGGCCCGATCTGGCGGTGGCTGGGCCAGCGTCGTCCTGCTGCTGAACGCCGGACCGACAACCAGGATCACGGGGCGAGCGAGTCGTCATGGACGAGCATCCCTTGTGGCGGCGACTCCTGGCCGAGCTGCTGGGCAGCGCCTTTCTCGCCGCCATCGTCATCGGCTCGGGGATCGCCGCTCAGCGGCTCTCCCCGTCGAACGGCGGGCTGGAGCTGTTCGAGAATGCGGCGGCCACCGCCGCCGGCCTGTTCGCCATCATCTTGATGTTCGGCCCCGTCTCGGGGGCGCACTTCAACCCGGTGGTCTCCTTCGTCGACGCGGCATTCGGCGGTCTGCGGTGGCGCCACGCGGTCGCCTACTTGCCTGCCCAGGTGGCTGGTTGTGTCGGCGGCGCCATCTTGGCCAACCTCATGTTCAGCCAGACCGCCGTCAGCATCTCGACCAAGCACCGAGCCTCTGGCGCCCACTTCCTCTCCGAGGTCGTGGCCACCCTCGGGCTGCTGCTGGTGATCTTCGCCCTGGCCCGGACCGGCCGGAGCCGGTCAGCCCCCGCCGCGGTGGGGGCCTACATCGGGGCGGCGTACTTCTTCACCAGCTCCACCAGCTTCGCCAACCCGGCCATCACGGTGGGGCGCATGTTCTCCGATTCCTTCGCCGGCATCGCTCCTTCGTCTGCGCCGACCTTCATCGCTGCCCAGGTGGTCGGTGGGGTCCTGGCCGTCGTCGTCATCAAGGCGCTCTATCCGAAGCTGACGCCCACCGAAGCGGCCGAGGTGGTCGTCCCGCATCCCGCGGCGTCCTCGGGCCACTCACCCGAAGGCAAAAGCGTCGGTTTGGACGGAGCCGTGTCAGTGCCACCCACCCCTTCGAAGGAGTCCCCGTGAGCAAGAAACCTGCCGTGCTGTTCTTGTGCGTCCACAACGCCGGCCGCAGCCTGGCCGCTCGTGTCCTGCTCGACCATTATGCGGAGGGTCGGGTCGACGTCTTCTCGGCCGGGTCTGAGCCGGCCGACCAGCTCAACCCGTCGGTCGTGGCGATACTGCGAGAACGAGGCCTCGACCCCAGCCAGGAGCTCCCCAAGCTCCTTACTGCGGAGACCGCTCAGGCGGCTGACGTGATCGTCACTATGGGCTGCGGCGATACGTGCCCCGTGTATCCCGGGAAGCGGTATCTGGATTGGGATCTCGAAGATCCGGCCGGAAAGTCGATCGACGCAGTCCGTCCCATCGTCGGAGACATCGACCGTCGGGTCCGCGGACTACTGAACGAGCTCGCCCCGATGGTCGATCCTGGGTACCAGGAGGCGTGACGGGGCGAGGTCGACCGTCACCAACCGCGACCGACGCCGCTGGCCGCAAACGGCCTGGAAGGACCTCCTCGACCGCCGTCAGGATGACCCGGACGGCGGCCCTTTCATCCGAGCGGCCGATGACGCCGGACGCTGCTGGGCGTACAACGGGCTCCATGGAACACCTCCTCGGCCGCCCGGATAGACACGTCGCCATGGCCACGGAGGCCTGACCGTTGTCGACCGCACTTCAGAGAGCCATGACCCTGGCCAGGATCGACCTTTCCCCGGACCACCGGCCGCCGTCGGCGGCGCGCTGGGTGGTGGCCACGGTGGCCTCGCTGGCCGGGTCGCTGTTGGTCGATGCCGGGCTGGTGGCCATCGGTGAGGCGGTGTTCCCGTCCACCAAGGGTTACGGCCACTTCCAGTTCGCCGACTACGCCAAGCTGACGGTGGTCGGCGTCATCGTCGCCTGCCTGGCCTGGCCGGTGGTGGTGCGGATCTCGTCCTCGCCGCGGTGGCTGTTCTTCCGGATGGCCATCGCGGTCACCCTGGTGCTGTGGCTGCCGGACCTGTACATCTTGGCCCAGGGGCAGCCGCCGAAGGCGGTGGCGGTGCTGATGGCGATGCACCTGGCCATCGCCCTGGTCACCTACAACTGCCTGGTCCACCTGGCCCCGGCCCGGCGGCGGCGCCGGGCTCGGTCGGAGGTGGCGGCGTAGCCCGTCATCCCCGGAGCCGTCGCCAAGCCGATCTGGGCAGGTGGCGGAGAGCGGTGAAGACGAAACGGAGGATGGACGGGACCCAGATGACCGGCTCGTCTCGCTCGATCCCTTTCAGCATGGCTGCCGCTACCGCGGCCGGCCCGATGGCGAACGGGGCCGGTGGCCGTCCGGCGGTCATCTTGGTGAACACGAAGCCGGGACGGACGACGTGCAGCCGCACCCCGGAACCGCGCAGGGCCTCGCCGAGGCCCTGCGCGAACCCGTCGAGCCCGGCCTTCGCTGAGCCGTAGAGGAAGTTCGCCCGGCGTACCCGGATGCCGGCGACCGAGGAGATGACGACGATCCGGCCCTGGCCGGCGGTGCGAAGTCGGTTGGCGACGGCCGCCGCCGCCGCCGCCGGCCAGGTCAAGTTGATGGTTATCCGCTCGGCGACCAGCGCCGGGTCGACCTCGTCGGTCAGCTGGTCGCCGAGGGCCCCGACGGCGACGAGGACCAGGTCCACGTGGTCGTCGAGCGCGGCGAAGCACCGTCCGACGACCACCCCGGCGCGGTCCGGCTCGGTGGCGTCGAAGACGACGGTCTCGACGCGCTCGGCACCACCGGCTCGCAGGCGCGCCGCTACCACCTCTAGGGCCTCGCCGTTTCGGCCGGCGAGGACGACCTGGCGGCAACGGTCGGCGACGAGCATGTCGAGCGCCGCGCCGGCGATGTCGGACGTCCCGCCGAGGACGACGACCGACTGCGGACGACCGAAGGCGTCGTTCACGACGACCACCCTTGGTCCAGGCCGAGACGGCGGGAGAGGTCCGACTGGATGACCCGTTCAGGGTCGACCCTTCGGCGAACGTCCGCCAGCTCGCGGTGCCGGGGGTACATGACCGGGACGAGCTCGGGGCGGAGCCGGCCGTCCTTGGCCAGGTAGACACGGC
Organism: uncultured Actinomycetota bacterium; assembly: GCA_963844575.1. Taxonomy (GTDB): domain Bacteria; phylum Actinomycetota; class Acidimicrobiia; order Acidimicrobiales; family RAAP-2; genus DASZUK01. The sequence continues at coordinate 3,283,184 of CAWJOU010000005.1, read as the reverse complement.
CGCCCGCCGCGGCGACCAGCTCGTCGAGCCGGTCGAGCAGCGCGGGGAGGCGCTCGGGACCGACGGGGAAGTCGAGCGCCAACGTCCATCCTTCGACGGGGAACGAGAGCGGCCCGGGATCGCCGGGCCCGAGCCGCTTGAGGACGGCCAGGAAGGACGGCACGCGATAGGACTCGGTCATGGCGACGGCCCGGTGCACGAGCTCGGCGTGCGGCCAGCCGACGACGAACTGGTACTGCACGAACCCACGGCGGCCGTAGAGGAGGTTCCAGTCGGCGATCCGATCCAGGGGATGGAAGAACGACGACACGGTCTGCAGTGCGCCGGACTCCCGGCGGGGTGCCTTTCGGAACCACAGACCATTCACGGCTCGGATCAGCTCGGGCGACAACAAGCGACCGACGGACGCCGCCGGTAGGCGGTGGGGACGCTCCCGTCCGATGCCGGGCCGGCCGGCTCGGCGCGTCGACGGCAGGGCGTCTCGCGGTGCATGGTCGCCCCTCGTCAGGACCGATCGACCGCGGCGGCCGGGGCGGGCCGCCACGTCCACCCACGCCACCGAGTAGCGGTGATCGGCGTCCGAGGAGCTCATGGCGGCCATGACATCGTCGAGCCGGTCGAACCGTTCCGTGTCGACCGTCATCCACGAGCTCTCGACCGGGACGAGCTGGAGCGTCGCCTTCGTGACGACGCCGGTGAGCCCCATGCCCCCGGCGGTGGCCCAGAACAGCTCGGGGTCGTCGTCGGGCCCGACCACGTGGACGCCGGTCGGCGTCGCCAGGGTGAGCTTCGTCACGTACCGGCAGAAGCTGCCTTCGCGATGGTGGTTCTTGCCGTGTACGTCGGCGGCGATGGCGCCACCGACGGTCACGTGGCGGGTGCCGGGGGTCACGCCGACGAACCAACCGGTCATCAGGGCGCGGCGCATCAGCTCCCCGAGCGGTGCCCCACCCCCGACGGTGACCGCACCGGTCCGGGCGTCGATCGGTCCGATGGACGTCAGGCCTGACGTGTCGACGACGACGCCGCCGGCCCGCTGGGCCGCGTCGCCGTAGCTCCGCCCGAGCCCCCGGGCGATCACCGGGCGGTGCGCGAGTAGCCCGGCGACCTCGCCCGGTCCGTCCGGCCGAACCACCTGCGCCCTCGAGGGGGCCGTCCGCCCCCACCCGGTCAGAGTGCGCTCGGTCGTCGCAGCGCTCATCCGTAGAGCCCAATGGAGAAGAAGACCAACCAGAGAACCCCGAGGGCCTGGAGGAAACGGTCCCGCAACGCCAGAGCCTCCGGCGTGCCGCCCCGGCCGGCGTCGAGGAGCCAGAGGATGTGGAGCGTGCCGAGGATCACCGGGACGACGGTGAGCTGGATCCAGACGACCCGTGACCCGGCCCGGCCGGCCAAGCCGGTCGCCTCGAACGCCCAGAGGAAGTACGCGGTGAGGGTCACGGACGCGGCCAGGGTCAACGTCGACCGGAGGAACGACGGGGTGTAGCTGGTGAGGACCGGTCGGTGGTCGCCGCGCTCGCTCCCCAGCCGGGCGTGCTCGGCCGAGCGCTTGCCGACGACGATGAAGAGCGCGCCGAAGCAGGTGACGACGAGGAACCAGTTCGAGAGCGGCACGTGGGCGGCGGCACCGCCGGCGACGGCGCGCAGCACGAAGCACGACGCCACCGCCGCCAACTCGACGACCGGTTCGCGCTTCAAGCGCAGGCTGTACGCGGTGCTGACGATGACGTACGCCCCCACGACCACCGCCAGGCTCCATCCAGCGACCAGCCACGCACCGGCGATGGCGACGGTGGCCAGGGCCGCCCCGCTGACGACGGCGGCTCTCACCGGGATGTCGCCGTTGGCCACCGGCCGGAGCCGCTTGTCCGGGTGCCGCCGGTCGGCCTCGGCGTCCACCGCGTCGTTGACGAGATACGTCCCCGCGGCGGCGGCGCAGAAGACCCCGCACGCGCCGAGCACGTGGAGGAAGACCCCGAAATGGCTCAGGACCCCGGCGGCCGCCGGCGCCAGGAAGACGAGGAGGTTCTTTCCCCACTGCCGCGGCCGCATCGCTCGGACGAGGTGGCTGGCCCGGTCCCGGGCGCGGCGGTCGGTCGGTCCGGCGATCGCCTGGGGCGGGGTGGCCGCTCGGGCCCTCACCCACCGACCGCCGAGGACATCGTGATGAAGTCACGGGCCCACCAGCTCTCGAAGTAGCGGCCGGGCGAGCCGGCCATCGCCGGGAGCAGCTCCGTGCCGTTGCCGGCCGACGCCGCCCCGGTGGGGGAGGAAGGACGGTAGGTCGTGAAGTTGACCCATGTGGTGTTGATGTCGAGCTCCATGGCCCGGACGGCGCCGGCCCGGGCGAGTAGGTCGGCCAGGTCCGTGATGTTGAGCCCCGGGCCGCCCACGTACACGAGCGCGCCGTCTTGGGTCACCCCCAGGCCGGACCGCCACACGTAGACCGCGTTGCCGAGCGTCGCCCCCCATTGGGTCGTGTCGGCGGCATTCAGGCCGGGGACCGGCTGGCCGTTGTCGACCAGCAGGTCGAGGTTCTGGCGGACGGAGACGACGTCGGACGACATGGTCACGTCCCGGCCCCACTGCCCGACGGTCGCCGAGCCGTTCCGGTAGACGACGAACGAGGCGGCACCGGTACGCAGCGGCACGACCACTTGGCCGTCGGTGTAGTACCCGCCGTCGGCTGCCGACATCAAGAACCCGGCGTTGAACGCGGCGATCAGGCTCTGGGCTGCGGCCGGCCCGATCGGGGCGGTGTCGGGGTATGGGCCGCCGCCGGGGATCTGGCTCCCTGAGTAGAGGGTGGCGCGCAGGAGCTTGGTGTCCATCCAGGCCATCCCGACGACGTAGCTCGTGTGGACGACGTCGGGGCGCAGGGTGGTGACGTAGACCGCCGGGATCCCACCGACGAGGCGGCCGGCCGGCGACCACTCGCCCTCGCCGGGGACGGCCGGGCTGGCGAACGGCTGGACCGGTGCCGGTGGCGGGAGGTGCGGTGGTGCGCTGGCCACGGTGACTGGCGTCGCCGTCGGGCGCCGGATCGTACCGGGAGGGAGCGTGCCCCCGACCTTCGGTTGGTGGTGGCTGTACCACTCGTTCTCCGTCCAGTTGACGATCGACGCTGCGCCGTGCCCGCGAGCCCACTCGGCGAACCGGGCGCCGACGGAGCCGCCCAACGACGGGTCCGTCAGCGCGCCGCCCAGCGAGATCCCGAGCCATAGGAGGACTCCGCCGAGCAGGGCTATCAGGGCGACCTTTGCCCGCCGGCGACGGTAGGTCCGGCCCCGTTGGACGACGAACCTCGTCGACTGACTCACCGATTTCGCTCCACCAGGTGGAGGGCCTGCATCGGGCACCAGCGGACGGCCCTCCTGGCATGGTCAATCAGGCCTGGTGGGATCGACCCGGGGTTGACAAGGGGATAGCCCCACGGGTCGGTCGAGATGTGCTCGGGGAAGAGCTCGGCGCATACCCCGTGGCCATCGCAGGCGACGGGATCGACGACGAGCTCGATGTGCGATCCGGTCATCGCGGTTCTCGCTGGCGCGGTGGCCCGGACTGACCGGGGACGGGGAGCCAGCCGCCGCGCCCGGTCTGGCGGCATGGCCCGTGGCGGAGGTGGACGGCGATCTCGTCGGCGAAGACCGTGCACGCACTGCGGGTGAACCGAGCGACGCCGTCAGGGTGCCGGCAGGCGCCGCGACCCTCGACGAGATCACACAGGTCGAGGATCGGGCGGACGCCGGACCGCGGTGAGCCGGTCCCGAACGTGCACCGCTCGAGCTCATCAGCCAGCGCCGGCAGACCCTCTCGGCACGGACCGCACTGCCCGGCTCCCTGGCCGGTCAGGTAGCGGACGACCCGGGCCACCTCGGCCAGGGGGCACGTCGTCGTCGGCAGCAGGGCGACGACCCCGGCGCCGAGCGACGCGCCGGCCTGGCGGACCTGCCGCTCGTTCACGCGCAGGTCGAGCAGCGCCTCCGGCGGCACCCATCCACCGCCGTAGCCGCCCAGCAGGGCACCGCGGTACCGGCCGACGTCGGACGACGCCAGATCGAGGACGTCGGCGAACCGCGCCCCGAGTGGCGCCTCGACGACGGCGGGCCGATCCCAGCGGCCGCTGACCGAGAGCAGCATCGTCCCGGGCAGCTCGGCCGTGCCCAACCCCCTGAACCACCGGGCGCCGAAGCGGGCGACGAGGGCGACGTGGGCGAAGGTCTCGACGTTCTGGACCAGCGTCGGTCGCCCGTCGACCCCGCGCTGGCGCACCGACCGGAGGCCGACGAAGTAGGGCAGCGCTGGCCCGCCGTTCAGGCTGCGAACGACCGCCGCCTCTTGCCCGGCGAGGTACGTGTCGGGGGCACAGGCCACCATCATCGTGACCGGGTCCAGGTGGCGCCGACGTCGCATGGCGATCGCCGCCTCTACGGGACCGGTGAGGTGCTCGGGGACGTAGACGACAGCACCGACCGCCCGGAGGGCGACGCTGGCCGCGGCGAGGCCGTCGAGGACGAGGTGGGGCGCCCGGGTGAGGAGCAGCGCGTCCTTGCCGCTCGCCGGTTCGCCTTCGGCTCCGTTGGCCACGACGATCGGTCGGCGCCCTCGCTGTCGGGCGATTGCCCGCCACTTCGTACCGACCGGAAACCACGCGCCGCCGTGACCGGTCAACCCGCTGGCGTCGACCTCGCCGATCAGGCTCAGCCTCGTCCGGCGCCAGTCCACCGGTCCCCACTGATCGAGATGGGCGTCAAGCCCCGACGCCCGGCCGTCGGGCCGCAGTCCGGCCAGGAGGCGTGGCCGGGCATCGGCTCGAACCGGCTCGACCGATCGGATGATGGTGCCTCCGCTCATGACCCCGGGGTCCCCGACACCGATCCGCTGGCCGTTCCCGTGGCCCGATCGAGCGTGACCCGAATGGCCAGGCGCATTGGCCCAACGGGTCCAGTGACCGACGCGTCGATCGTGCTCCCGTCCAACGCGGTGACCGGGCCGCCGGCCGTCCCGAACGTCACCTGGCCCGAACGCAGCGCCACCCCGTCGGCGACCGGTGCGCCGGTCAGCGCGACGACGAGCGGCGGGGCGTCGGTCGTCGGGTGGAGGTCGAGCCGAACCGTGATCTCGCCGGAACCGGCGTCGGTCGTCGTGTAGCGGCCAGTGACGGGGACCGTGAACGGCGCCGACGGCATGGCGGCGGTCGGCGCGTCGGCCGCCGTCGCCGCCCGGTTGGCCGATTGGAGCGGTGCCGGCGACGTGGAGGTGGTGGCCCCGCCGAGCTCCGCGAGGACGGCGCTCGACGTGCCGGCACGATGGGACCAGCCCGGTCGGAGCGGGCCCAGGGCGGCGAAGATTGCCGTGGCGAGTAGGACGACGGCCCCGCCGATCGCCCCGCCGACGCGCCACCGCTGGGAGATACCGCGGCCGTCGACCAGTCGCCAGGCGGTGGCGCCGACGACCACGGCGACGCAGGCGACGCCGACGGCCTGGGTGACCGGTAGCCGGGGGTCGCTCCCGGTCCCCAGGCCGTGGAGCACGGCGATCGGCCAGCAGGCGTAGGCAAGCCAGTGCACGCCGCGCCACGCCCGCGGGCCGATCCGGCGGCGAAGGGCGCTCGTCACCGACACGGCAAGAAGGAGGTCGAACGCCAGGCTCCCGAAGCCGACCCAGATCGGGCGGTACGGCGAGCGGAAGGGCACGACGGCATCGAGCAGACCGATGGGGACATAGCCGTCGGCGACGGTCGTGACGACGTGCATCGCGACGAAGACGAGGCAGAGGAGCGAGAGGTTCCGGTGGACGGCCTGGGAGAAGAACCTTGGCCAGCGCTCGCCGGCCCGGCCCATCGACGAGACGATGCCAAGGACGACGGTGGCGGAGAGCAGGACGAGGGCGACGAGACCGGTCGCCCTCGTCAGGTACCACAACGCCGTCGATCCCTGACCGATCACCGCCGTCATGTTCCCGCCCAACCCCGGCCTGGCGTCTCGGCCGAGCCTTCGGTGCCGTCGGCGGAACCGTCGTCGGTGCCGGGCCATCCTCCGACCACGACGACGTGACCGTCGGGGGAAACCAGGCGGGCGGGGAGCGCTCGGGCGCGCAGCCACCGGGGCGCCGCCGCTCCCATGACGACGGCGGCCGTCGACGCAGCGTTGGCGGCGACGCACGACCCGGCACAGACGGTGACCGTTTGCCAGATCTCGCGCGCCGGTAGGCCAGTGGCCGGATCGACGATGTGGTGGACGCGGTCACGACCGAGACGCCACCGCCTCGCCGCGGTCCCCGACGTCGCCAGACCGCCGGAACCGATGAGGACGGTCTCGTCGCCGACTGCCATCCCACAGGTCCCGTCGAGCCCGACCGCAAAGCCGTCGAAGACGCCGGCCGTTGCGATGTCGCCGCCGAGGGAGACGAGCACGCCGCACCCGCACGTCCGGCCGACCCGGTCGGCGACCCGATCGGCGGCCAGGGCCTTGGCGGTGGCGCCCAGGTCGAGCTCGACGCCGGGCGGGAGCCGAACCGTCCCGCGGCTCTCGTCGATCTCGACCGCTCGCCATCCGGGTACCGGCTGGGGCTCGGGCAGCGTCCCGTCCCGGCCTCCGGCCACGTCGGCGAAGTCACGGTCGTAGCCGAGCCGGCACAGGGCCGGGCCGACGGTGGGGTCGACCGCTCCGTCGGTGGCTGTCGCCGCACCGAGCGCCACGCGGATCGCCTCGAAGAGCCCGTCACTCACGACGATCGGGTCGCCACCGGCTCGATGCACACGCGACAGCTCGGAATCGGAGCGGAACCGGCTCGCCGCTCGATCGATGCGCTCGAGCTCGGCCTCGAGGATCCCGATGGCCGTGGCCAAGGCGCGGTCGTCGGTGACAAGCAGCTCGGCCCGGGTGCCCAGCGCGGTCGTTCGGTAGGCGAGGCGGCTGCTCGTCGTCGCCGGGACCATCTCGTCAACTGACTCCGGTCGAGACGTGAGGCGGTGCCGACGTCCGCACCGGTGCGGTCGTCGGAGGGGGCAACGACGATGACGCGCCGGCTGTGCCCGTCGAGCTCGACGCCGGCGGCGCGGCTGCCGACGGCGGCGTCGACGCCGATGTCGAGGGAGCGGCGGTCACCGACGGCGCAGGTGACGTCGGCGACGGTGACGTCGGCGTGGCGACCTGGCCGGCCGCCGTGCTCATCGTGCTCGACGCCGCCTGGTGGCCCGGGAACGCTCGACTGACGTAGAGCCCCAGTGCGCCGGCGAGCGCCACCGTCCCCACCGCGATCGTCGCCGTCGTCCGGGAGATCCGCGAAAGGGACGCGTCCCGCCGATCACGGGCGAGACGCGGCTGCAGCGGTGATGCCGTGCGCCGTGGTGCCATGGTTCCCACGGTAGGAAGGTCGACTGACAATCACGTGAAAGCCCACCGGGGTCAACGTAAGAAGGTCGGAAGAGCCGGTGTCCGGCCGACACCAGTCGTCCGCTCCGTCTGCCGTCCCGTCTCGTCCGACCGGCGTGTGCCGATCCGGCGCCAGGACACCTCCATCCTGGTCCCACCGAGCGGAGCCCGACCGATGTGCCACGTCCCGTTCGACGCCCGGACGACCGAGTCGGCGATGGCCAGGCCGAGGCCGGTCCCGCCCGGTTGGTCGACGCCCCGGTGGAAGCGGTCGAACACGAGTGAGCGTTGCTCCGGCGGGATACCCGGGCCGCTGTCGTCCACCTGGAGGACCACCCGGCCACCAGCCGAGCGGACGCGGACGACGACCCGGCCTGTTGTCCCGGCGTACTTGCAGGCGTTGTCGACCAGGACGCCGACCAGTCGGTCGATCCAGGTCGGATCGGCTCGCACGCGGGCCGAGTCCGAGCCGTCGACGTCGGTTCGCAGCGTCACCTGCCGGCTGGCCGCCACCGGTCGAAAGCGTTCCGTCGTGGAAGCGGCCAAGGCGGCGACGTCAGCCTCCTCTTCACCTGGCTCGACGTTGTGCCCGTCGTCTGCCCGGGCCAACCACAAGAGGTCGCCTACGATCTGGCCGAGGCGTCGCCCTTCGTCATCGACCCGGCGCAGGACGGCTTGGTACTCCTCGGCCGAACGCGGCCGGCTGAGCGCGACGTCGACCTCCGCTTGTATGACGCTGAGCGGGGTCCGGAGTTCGTGCGATGCATCCGCCGTGAACTCGACCTGGCGCCGGTGGATCAGCTCCAGCGGCGCCGATGCCCGCAGGCCGATGATCAGCGAGCCGACGAAGGCCACCGCGGCCAGGGCGATGCCGAAGAGAACCTCGGGATCGACCAGCGCACGCTGGGTGCGTTGGATCTGGGCCACGCTCTCCCCGGCGACGAACCACTCCCCGGCGGATCGCACGGCGTAGAACCGGAACGCCGAACCTCCCGCCACCCCGGCCGCGGCCCCGGACGTCCACTTCCGGACCTCGAGGGTGGGCCCCCCAGCGGTCAAAGCGGTCGGGATCCCGTTCGCATCGACCCGCCAGACGAAGACCGGCGCGTCGTCGAGGTCGTGGTCGTCGTCGGACGGTGGCTGCGGCGCACCGGTCGAGTGGAGCGTCGATCGGACGGCGTCACCGGCCCGGGTCGAGAGCCGCGCGTCGACCTCGGCCGCCAAGCGATGGGCTACCGACTGGTTGAACGCTATGGCCGCTCCGGCATAACACGCCACGACGATGACGGTGGCGACCACCGCCACCCTGGCGGCGTGGAGGCGCCGGCCGCGCTGGGCTTTCACCGTGCCGTCGACGTCGTCAAGAGGGGACCAGCCGGTACCCGGTCCCCCGGACCGTGTCGATCCGAGCGCGGCTCCCGTTGAGCTTCGCCCGGATCCGTCCCATATGGACGTCGATCGTGTTCGATCCGACGGCGTCCGCTTCGTCGTCCCACGCCTGGATAGCGATGGCGCGGCGGGTGACGACGGCCGGGCTTCGACGGATCAGGATCTCGAGGAGGCTCGTCTCGGTCGACGTCAGCGCGATCGGCTCGCCGCCGATGGTGACCTGGCGGCTGGCCGGATCGAAGGCGAGGTCGGCGCACTCGAGCACCGGTCCGGTCGTCAGCGCCGGTCTCCGCTGCAGGGCCCGGAGCCTGGCCAGCAGCTCGCCGAAGTCGAACGGCTTCACCAGGTAGTCGTCGGCCCCGCCGTTGAGGCCGGTGATGCGGTCGTCGGTGGTGTCACGCGCCGTGAGCATCAAGAGGGGCGTGTGATCGCCGCGACGGCGCAGCTGCTCGACAAGTTCCAGCCCGTTCCGTTTGGGCATCCGCCAGTCGACGATGGCGACGTCGTAGTCGTAGGCGGCGAAGTACCGTTCCGCCACCTCGCCGTCAGGGACGGCGTCGACGACATACCCGTTCTCCTTTAGGCCTCGCTCGACGACCAGTCGGAGACCCGCATCGTCCTCGGCGACGAGCACCCTCATCGGTGCCGGTCGCTTCGCTCGTGGCGAAAAGCCACCATGCGGGCGACCGTAACGGGTTCGGCTGACGGTTCGATGACAGTTGGCGCTCACGGCGACGATTTCATCGGTTCGTCGGGGCGGCACCCTACTGGAGACGGGTCGACGGCACGCCACAATCCGCCGCGAGGATGACGTTAAGACGCCCGTAGGGAACGAACGGCGCCCGTCGAGCACCGCACCACCCGGCGCCGACGAACCACCGGCCGTCGACGTGCCGCCGCCCGTCGACAGAACGTCGTCTCGAGTCGGTTACGTCAGTGCCCCAATGGCGGCCGGCGACGTGTGCCGGGCCAGGACGGGTGCAGTGATCGCCAATCCACATCGATGAGATCACGACCGCGGACTACGAACCACCAAAACTGATCGGCGCCAGCACGTGGGGGGAGGCGCCCTACGAGCGGTTTGACGTCTCACGAGCGAGAGGAGGGGAACTGCTGGTCCTGTCAAGCGAGCGGCGAGGACGAGGTGGTCGCCCGCGGCTTTTGAGACCGGGCGTTCGAGGAACCCCCGATGCTGAGCCGGCGGTGGCGCTCGGTGCTCGCCTCATGACCTTCGGTCCGCACCGCTGGGCCTTCAGATCCGCCGGGCATCAGATGGCATGACCTTGGCGTCCCCCGTTCCGTTTGTCGGCGGATTGTCGGCAGCCCTGCCAGGTGGGGGTGTGCGGAAGGGTGTGCTGGCAGGGGTGTGCAGGGGTGTGTACCACGACCGGCTACCTTCGGACGAGGGACAACTAGCGAGGAGCAACCACGTGGCGCCGTTTCGCGAGAGGCAGCGCCCACTCACCTCGTTGAGCTAGTCCGACGCGAACCGGTTACTTCTCTTGCGCGAACCGGAGGCGACGGCTGGCAGCGGGTGGTCCCGATCTCGCTTGCGCTGCAGTTGTCAGGCCGGGCGGGGCAGCTCGACGTGGCCGATGTCGACTGACTCCGGCGCTGGGATCGGAAGTCCATCGTCGGCGAGGCCTTCAAGGTGCATCGCGATGGCTTCGCCGATGAGCTGTTCGGTTTCTTCATGGGAGGCACCCGCTGCGCCGACGCCTGGCAACGCGGGCACATAGGCGCTCCATCCGGTCCGGGTCCGCTCGTACACGACAGTCCAGGTGGTCAACGTTCCTCCCTCGGCAAGCCGGCCTGCCTGAGAATGCTGGCCAGCGTACCGGCGCGAGTTCCTGACCAGGATGGCCAGCGACGGTCACCCTTCCTGGCTTGACCGGATGACTGAACTGACGATGGCTGCCGCGCTGGGCTACCTGGTGCCACCCGTCACGTTCCAACAAGCGGACCACGTCTCGGACCTTCATCAGGACGGGGAGGGTAGTTGGCGGCTGTATTGCGCAGCAGAGCGATGGTCGACCCTGCGAAGGTCACGTCGGGCGGACTTATTGTGGGAACCATGGTCCACCCATATCAGGAATGTAAATAGTCGGCGTTCACTGGATCTCTCCCAGAAGCCGTCGGGGCTCGGGCGGTGGCCATGAGCCGCGGTCCGAAGTTGGCCGGCCATCGCTCATGATGGAGGCAATCAACTCTGCATGGTCGGCGTCTCAAAGGGAGCACGACCCTGGAGATGGGAGCTCGGGACATGGAGGAGGTTGGCCAGGCGTTCCTGGAGGCGACGCTGCCGCACCTCGACGTCCTCTATCGGGTGGCCCGCCATGCCGGCAACGACCACCATCGGGCGGAGGACGTCGTCCAGGAGACCTACCTCCGGGCGTACGCCAACTTCGCCAGCCACCGCGGTCCGAGCACCCGGGCCTGGTTGGTGGCTATCTGCCTCAACGTGGCCCGTTCGGAGGGGCGCCGCCGGTCCCGGCGCGTCGTCGAATCGCCGTTGCCCGAGACCGACGCCTACCCGGCGGCTGGACGAGGGGTGGCCGACGAGGTCTTGGCCGACCTCGACGCCGAGCAGATCGCCTGGGCCCTCGGACGGCTGCCCGACGAACAGCGGACGGCGATCGTGCTGATGGACCTGGCCGGCCTGACCGCGGCGGAGGTCGCCGACCAGCTCGGCTGCCCACGCAACACGATCCTCTCCCGGGTCCATCGCGGCCGTCGCCGGCTCGCGACACTGCTCAGTAGGGAGGACGTCGGCCGTGACGCATGACGACCGCCGGCTCGTGGCCTTCTTGAACGGCCAGCTGCCCGACGCCGAGGAGCAGGCCTTCGACGAGCACCTCCTCGACTGCGAGGCCTGTTGGCAGGCGAGCCAGGAGGACCGGGCCGGGCGGCTGGCGTTGGAGCGGCTGCGAATCCCCGCACCAGCCGGGCTCGCCGACCGGGTGGCCGCCTCGGTGGCCCTGGCCGGCAAGTCGCCCGTCGCCAGGGTCAGGGGCTCGGGCCACCGTCGTTGGCGCCGCGGTAGCGATGACCGGGAAGGGCCCCGTCGGTCGAAGCGGGTGGTCGTCGCGGCAGCCGCCGCCGCGCTGGTACTGGCCACCGTCGGCGGAATCGTCGGATGGACCCTCGGGGATCGGCCGGCCGGCGATCCGCCCCAGATCGCCGGCGTCGTGGCCATGATCCCGCCCGCGACGGCGGGGAACGCCGCCCTCCGCAACGGCGAACGGTTCGACCTCGGCGGTCAGGAGCTGACCGTGCGGGCCTACCGGGTCCATGGGGTGGTCACGCTGGTGGCGACCTCTGCCCGCCCGTTCCCGATGGCTGCCAGCTCGCACCTGCTCTCCGGATCGTCGCCGACGGCCTGGATGGCGACCCGAGGCTCGCTGGCGATGTACGGCGTCAACCGCCCGGTGGGCGCCAGCCGGGGGTCGATGTTCCTCGTGGCGGCCATGCCGATGGCCCAGCTTCCCCAGGTCGCGGCCCGGCTGCACCTCATCTAGCGGCTCCCTGGCCGACGTTGGTCGGCGCCGCTGGATGACGCGGCAATCAACGGGGCGACCCCGGCGTCTCTACCGGGAGGAACAAACTGCCGGAGGACCGGCGGTCGGAGGGAGCACCTGGACGTGGCCGAGCTGATCGTGATCGGGGTGGTGGCCGGCTTCTTGGCTGGGGTGTCGCCGTGCATCATCCCGGTCCTTCCGGTCGTGCTCGTTGCCGGCGGCACCGCGCCGGCTGGCCCGGCGCCGTCGCCGTCGTCCCGCCGACGGATCCGGCGGCCGGTGGCAGTGGTGGCCGGCCTGATCCTCAGCTTCAGCCTCCTGGTGCTGGCCGGGTCGGCGCTGCTCTCGCTCCTGCACCTGCCTCAGGACACCCTCCGCGACGTGGGGATCGCCATGCTGGGCATCGTCGGGGTCGGCTACCTGGTCCCCCCGGTCGCCGCCCTCATCGAGCGACCGTTCGCCCGGATCGGGTCGCGGCAGCCCAACGGCAACGCCGGGGGGTTCGTCCTGGGCCTGGCGCTCGGCCTCCTGTTCGTCCCCTGCGCCGGGCCGATCCTGGCCGCCATCGCCACCGTCGCCTCCGCCGACCGGGTGGGCCTGACCGCGGTGCTACTGACCGTCGCCTTCGCCGCCGGGGCAGCCGTGCCGCTGCTCGCCGTCGCTCTGGCCGGTGACCAGCTCACCCACCGTGTCGGCTCCCTCCGCCGGCACGGGCCGGCGGTGCGCCGGGTCGGTGGTGTCGTCCTTATCGGGATGGCCGTCGCCATCAGCTTCAACGCCTTCGACGGCCTGCAGCGGGCGGTCCCCGGCTACAGCGACGCCCTGCAGGGCTCCAACGCCGTTCGCCAGCAGTTGAACGAGCTCACCGGCAAGGGCCACAGCTTGCTCGCCGACTGCAACGCCAACGCCACCGGCCTGGTCGATTGCGGGAAGGCGCCGAACTTCACCGGGATCACCGCCTGGCTGAACACTCCCGGGGGCAAACCGCTGTCCCTCTCCGCCCTGCGCGGCAAGGTGGTCCTGGTCGACTTCTGGACCTATTCGTGCATCAACTGCCAGCGGACCTTGCCCCACGTCGAGGCCTGGTACCAGCGGTACCGCCACGACGGCCTCGTCGTGGTCGGGGTCCACACCCCGGAGTTCGCCTTCGAGCACGTCGTCTCCAACGTCCGGGCCCAGGCCGCCGCCCTGGGCGTCCACTATCCGGTGGCCGTCGACGACGACTACAAGACCTGGAGGGCCTACCACAACACATACTGGCCCGCCGACTACCTCGTCGACGCCCAGGGCGTCGTCCGCCACGTCCACTACGGGGAGGGCGACTACTCCGGGACCGAGGGCCTGATCCGCCAGCTTCTGCGGGCCGCCCATCCCGGCGTCACCCTGCCGCCGCCCACCGACGTGGCCAATCTGACGCCGACGGGCGAGACGAGCCCGGAGACCTACGTCGGCTATGACCGTGTGCAGTACCTCGAACCCCTGGCCGGCGTCGTTCACGACGCACCGGCCAGCTACCACATCCCCGCCACACTTCCTCTCGGCGCCTTCGGCCTGTCGGGCACCTGGACCGAGCACGCCCAAGAGGCCACGGCCGGCAACGGCGCGGCGCTGGAGCTGCGCTTCCTGGCCAAGGACGTCTACCTGGTGCTCGGCGGCTCCGGCAGCCTCACCGTCTCTGTCGACGGACAGGCAGTGGAGACCGTCGACGTCGGTGGCGCACCCCGGCTCTACACGCTGTACCGCGCTGCTTCGACAACGACCGGCACCATGACGCTGAACGTGTCCGCCGGTGTGCAGGTCTACGACTTCACCTTCGGGTAGCCGGTTCGGCTGGCCCGTCGCCGGGCGACCGGCGTCCGGTCGAAGGAGCCGGCAAGATCAGGTTGATCGGGAAGGGAGCTGATCGGTGAGCAATGTGCCGGCGGTCGACGACTGCGCCTGCTGTGAACGACCACTCGCTGGAGGTTTCGTCAGGCTGTGGCCGGACACCAACCTCCGAATCTGTTACGACTGCCTCGACTGGATGAACCGTCAACGCGCGCTGCAGATCGAGAGATCGGGCGGCAGCGCGGTTCGGGTCGTCGGCCACGAGCCCGTCTTCGCGGTCATCGACGTCGCGCTGGCAGTCGAGCACTACCGGCGGCTCGGATTTCGGACCGAGTACCACGACGAGTCGTACGCCTTCGCCAGTCTCGGCAATCTCACCGTGCACTTGGCTCGCGATCCCGCGGCATGGCCCGGGTACCAACCGGACCGTCATATGACGAGCGTGCTGTACCTCCACGTCGAGGACGCCGACCGGCTCGCGGCCGACTGGCGCGCCGCCGGTGCGACGGTCACTGGACCACGCGACGAGGACTACGGCAAACGAGAAGGCGAGCACGTCGACCCCGACGGCAACCTCATCAGATTCGGTTCACCCATCCCGGACTGACGTCGAGCCAACCTCAATCGGACCACCGGGGAACGCACGGACGATCGCGTGGGAGGTCCGTGGTCATGCCCCGCGTCGCACCACGTTGGCGGCTTTGAATCGCTGGACACCGAGGGGACGAGGTGTTAGGCCTACGGCACCTACGAGACGAGGGTGAGGTGGCGCTATACCCACCGACCGCAGTCACGCCATGGATCATGTCGTCGTGGTCCGGTTCGAAAACCGCTCGTGCCCATGACGGCGAGACAAGCGCTACCCACTCAAGGTCCGCTCGCCCGCTACGAGCAAGAGGTCATCGACCGGGTCACCGACTTCAACGATCCCCGCCAGGAGTGGCGGCGCCTCTTCTCGGAGGTGCTGGGCACGTTCTTCCTCGTGCTCGTGGCCGCTGGCGCGGGCATGATGGGTCACGCCTTTCCGGGCGTGATCACCCGCACGGATGCCGTGGTGGCCCCGGCCCTGATGGTCATGGCCATCATCTTGTTCATGGGCAAGGTGTCCGGTGCCCACCTGAACCCCGCCGTCTCGATCGCTTTCGCCTTGCGCCGTGACTTCCCGTGGTGGCGGGTGCCGGGTTACATCGTGGCCCAGCTGGGTGGCGCCACCCTGGCCGCCCTCTTCCTGCGCGCCGTCATCAACGTCTCGTCCATGTACGGGTCCAACTATCCGGCGCATGGCTACTCGAACCTGGCGGCGTTCTGGATGGAGCTGATTCTCACGATGGGTCTGGTCGGCGTGATCCTGGGCACGGCCTCGGGTGCCCAGAACGTCGGGATCGTCGGGGCCTTCGGGGTCGGGGGCTACATCGCCCTGGCTGGACTGTGGGGCAGCCCGATCTCGGGTGCGTCGATGAACCCGGCCCGCACGTTCGGTCCCGACCTGGTCTCCGCCACCTTCTCCGGCTACTGGGTCTACGTGGCCGGTCCGATCGCCGGTGCCGTCTTGGCGGTTGCCATCGCCTTCGTCTTGCGCGGTCCCGGCGGCGGGAGATCGGGTTCCGGCGCGGCCCAGGGCGACTTGTTCACGGAGGTCTACGAGTCCGGCAAGTCCTGACGATCGAGCCTCGACGGGAACCCGCCGCGATCCGGCGATCCGGCGACCGGAGGCCGGCAACTTTCGGAAAATCACCCGGAGTGGGTGATGTCGGCGGGCGCTGCAGATGGTTCTATCCGAGCAGAGCGTGACGCCCGTCCACTGCCGAGGAGAACCCTTACGTGCTTGCTACCAGCTACCCGTTGCTCGACCTCTTCTGGACGATCCTTGAGATCTTCCTCTTCGTCGTCTACATCTGGCTGTTGATCGCCATCTTCTCGGACATCTTTCGTAGCCACGACATGGGCGGCGGCCTGAAGGCCCTGTGGGTCCTCTTCGTCTTCGTCATTCCGTTCCTGGGGATCCTGATCTACCTGATCGCCCGGGGGGGAAGCATGCACGAGCGGGCGGTCCAGCAGGCCAAGCAGCAGCAGGAGGCCTTTGCCGGCTACGTCAAGGAGACGGCTGGGACCAGCACGACGGACGAACTGGCCAAGCTCGCCGACTTGAAGGCGAAGGGTGCGCTCACCGATGCCGAGTTCGAGTCCCAGAAGGCGAAGCTGCTGGCGTAGGGCGCTCGGCGACGGTCCTCCGTCAGAGGAGCCCGAGCTCCCGAGCCCGAGCGATGGCCGCGTTCCGGCTGTCCACGTCGAGCTTGCGGTAGATGTGGGCGATGTGGGACTTGATCGTGTTAATCGAGACGTAGCACCGTTCGGCCAGCTCGGTGTTCGTGGGTCGGCTGGGCAGATAGGAGAGAACCTCGAGCTCCCGATCGGTCAAGGGCTCGGACAGCCCCGGTCCGATGGGGGCTCCCCGCACGGCCCGTGCCCGCTCGAGGACGGCCCGGCGAAACGTCGGGTGGCCGGCCGAACCGGCGATCAGCCGGACGACCTGGGGCCCGGCCCGAACGCAGGCTTCGACCAGCCCGTGCCGTTCGGCCAGGAGCATCGCGTCGGTCACATGGGCTCGCCCGTCGTCGGTGGCTCCCTCGATGTCGGCCAGCCACGCCCGGAGCAACAACCACTCCAACTCGACCAACGGCATGGCCGGATCGGTCGACGTCGAGGACCCTTCGATCACCTTCCTCGCCCGGTCGACCTGGCCGACGGCCAAGAGCGCGCCCACCACCTCGGCCGCGACTGGCGGCGGCGGTTGTCCGGCCCCGTCCACCGCGAGCAGCGACTGGTCGGGCGAGCCGCCCAATCGGAGGAGGCGACAGCGGAGCGCCAGCAACCGCTCGGCCACCACCGGCGGCGGTGGCGAACCCGCGCCGTTCGCCGCAGCGGTCATCGTGGTGATCGCTTGATCAGGATGTCCTTTGGCGGCCTGCAGCTCGACGGAGACGACGCGACCCACCCACAGCAGCTGCGTACGGCGATTGGCCTCCGCCCGGAGCAGGCCCTCGCGGAGGGAGGGGGCCGCTCGGTGCGGATCTCCCCTCTCCAGCGCGGCGAACGCCATGGCGAAGTAGGCATCGGCGACCGCGGGATGGGCCAGCACGCCAACATCGCGCGCCACGCCCAACGCTTCGGCGGCGAGCACCTCGGCGTCGAGGATCGAGCCGCACCAGGCGTCGAGAAGCGCGAGGGATCCGAGGGCGCTGACCCGCCAGATCGAATAGCCGGCCCCCGCGGTCGCCAGCGCTCTTTCGAGCCACTCTCGGGCGGTACTGAGATGACCGGCGAGGAAATGGGCCCGGCCGCCCGAGACCGTTACTAGCGTCTCGAGGGAGTCCGGGTCGGTCAGACCCAAGAGCCTGGGCACTGGAGCACCGTCGAGGTTCTGCAGCATCTGGAGCGCACGGGTGGCCGTGGTGATTGACGTCTCGGGCCGGGATCGCCATTGGGCGAGAGCCGCGAGGAGGCTTTGAGCACAGACGCGCGCGCCGTACGGCGCATCGGCACCGGTCGTGACCGTTCGGAGGGTGTCCTCGGCCGCCACGGCCTGTCCTTCGGCGACCAACAGCGCACCGAGGAGCAGGGTGACATCCCATCGGGTGGCCTGCACCGATTCGGGGAGCTGGCGAATCCACCGGATGACGGTGCTCATCTCACCCTTCTCGAATATCTCGGACCCTCTCGAGAAGATCACGTCGACCGCCCGCTCCCATTCCCCGGCCCGCAGGAGGTACTCGACGGCGGGAACCACGTCCCCGCGGTCGAGGTACCAGTCGGCGGCCCGGCGCAGGAGGTCGGCTTCCGCGGTGGGGTCCTCGGCGCGCAGCCGGAAGTAGAGCAGGTCCCGGAACAGGTGGTGGAAGCGGAACCATTCCCGATGACTGTCGAGCGGCACGAGGAACATCGACTCTCGCTCCAGCTCCTCCAGCATGAGCTGGGCCCCCGGCGCCCCGGTGACCTGCTCGACGAGCGGTGCCGACATCTGGTCGAGCACGGCGCTTTGGAGCAGCAGCGCTCGTCGGCGCTCCGGCTGGGCGTTGAGCACCTCTTCGCTCAGGTAGTCGGCGACCAGGCGGTCGTCGCCGGTGAACCGCACGATGAAGTCCTCGGCATCGGCATGGGTCCGTAGGGTGACGCCGGCCAGCTGCAGCCCGGCCGCCCATCCCTCGGTTCGATTGAGCAACGCCGTCACGCCGTCGGCGCCAATCGGTCGCCCGGTGATCCGCTCGAGCAGCTCCGCCGAGTCGGCATGGCTGAATGCCAGGTCGGATTGGCGAATCTCGGTCACGTGCCGGTTCAGCCGGTAGTGGTTCCAGGCGAGGGGAGGATCGATCCTGGTCGACAGGACGAGGTGGACCTGCGGTGCCATGGCTTCGAAGAACCTCGCCAGATTGGCGACGAGCTCGGGGTTCGACAGATGGTGCAGATCGTCCAGAACGAGGACGACGTCGGGGAGCTCGACCGTCAAGGGCTCGAGCCGTTCGATGAGCGGCGCGCCGAGCCCACGACCGCTCATCGAAGCCAGGGGAGCCAGCTCGGCAAAGGCCGGACTGATGGCCGCCAGTCCCCGCAGCAGTCGTTGGGCGAACCGGACGGGGTCGTCGTCCGCCGGCTCCAGCTGGAGCCACACGAACGCGAGGTCGGGACGGGTGGCGGCCCATTGCGACAGCAGAACCGACTTCCCGGATCCGGCCGGAGCGACGACCAACGTCAACGGCCGGGTCAACCCCTGGTCCAGGCGCCGCCGGAGCAGTGGACGATCGACCGCGTAGGCAGGCACGACGGGGGTCATGACCATCTGCGGCTCGCTTCCGTCGAAACGACCATTGTCGCACCAATCACCCGTTCGGGGTGACGAGGCCGGAGGGGCTCCGGCGTACAACGGATGGTGTGGGCCCCAAGCCGCACATACGGCGCCTGTGCTCGCGGCAGCACGGGCCAGGCAGCCGACCGTCACACCAGGATCGCTCGGCCGGGCCGTCGATCGGGAACGAGACCCCGTTGAGCGCCGAGAGGTTCGAGATCGTCGTGAAGGGAAAGCTCAGTCCCGCGGTCGTCGTGGCGATGGTCGGGTTCGAGGTGAGTGAGGAATCGCAGGGTGTCACGCGCCTCGTCGGATGGGTGCCTGACCAGACCCGGCTACTCAGCGTCCTGGTCACCCTCCGAGATCTGAACATCGGGCTGAAGTCGGTGAAGCTCATCGACTCTTTCGAAATCGGGTTCCCAGTGGTCGATCGGGACGCGACATGAGGAGACGACGATGGTTGACGTAGCGCGCACCAACTTGCCGATCCCGCACCGGACGCACGTCGGCCTGACGACCTACGACGCCAAGGACCCGGACACCGCGTTCGAGCCGATCGAGCCGGTGCGGCCGCCCGAGGGTGTGCCCAACGTCCTGATCATGATGATCGACGACGCGGGGTTCGGTTCGGCCTCGGCCTTCGGCGGACCCTGCAACACCCCGAACGCCGAACGGCTCGCGGCCAACGGGCTTCGGTTCAACCGTTTCCACACGACGGCGCTCTGCTCGCCGACGCGCCAGGCCCTCCTTACGGGGCGTAACCACCATGCCGTGGGCATGGGCGGCATCACCGAGATCGCCACGTCCGCCCCCGGGTACAGCTCGGTGCGGCCCGATACCGCCGCTCCGCTGGCGGAGACGATGCGGCTCAACGGGTACAGCACGGCACAGTTCGGAAAGTGCCACGAGGTTCCGGTGTGGGAGACGAGCCCGATGGGGCCATTCACTCATTGGCCGACGGGAAGCGGTTTCGAGCACTTCTACGGCTTCGTGGGCGCAGAGTCGAACCAGTGGTACCCGGCGCTGTACAACGGGATCACTCCGGTCGAGCCCGCCAAGACCCCCGAAGAGGGCTACCACTTCACCGAGGACATGACCGACCACGCGGTCAAGTGGGTTCGTCAGCAGAAGGCCCTGATGCCGAACAAGCCCTTCTTCATGTACTACGCCCCCGGGGCCACGCATGCTCCGCACCACGTGGCTCCTGAATGGAGCGACAAATACCGAGGGGCGTTCGACGCTGGGTGGGACGTTCTCCGCCAGCAGACGCTGGACCGGCAAAAGGCCTTGGGTGTCGTTCCCCCCGACACCGAGCTCACGCCACGACCGGCGGAGATCCAAGCCTGGGAAGACGTCGCCGACGACCTGAAGCCCGTCCTCAGCCGACAGATGGAGGTCTACGCCGGCTTCATGGAGCACACGGACCACGAGATCGGTAGGGTCCTCGACACGCTCGAAGAGCTGGGCGAGCTCGACAACACCCTGATCTACCTCATCATCGGTGACAACGGTGCGAGTGCCGAGGGGACGCCCAACGGCACGTTCAACGAGATCATCTCGCTCAACGGGGCCGCGGCGTTCGAGACCACCGAGTTCATGGCCGAACGCATCGACAAGTTCGGGAGCCCTGCGGCCTACAACCACTACGCGGTGGGTTGGGCCCTGGCCATGAACACGCCGTACCAGTGGACCAAGCAGGTTGCCTCCCACTTCGGCGGGACCCGGAACGGGACGATCGTGCACTGGCCCGGTGGGTTCGAGGCCAAAGGCGAACAGCGCAACCAGTTCCATCACATCATCGACGTGGCCGCCACGGTCCTCCAGGTCGCCGGCCTGCCCGAGCCGACCTTCGTGAACGGCATCCAGCAGATGCCGTACCACGGCGTCTCCATGGCCTATGCCTTCGATCAGCCCGACGCCGCCGAGGCGCGCGAAACCCAGTACTTCGAGGTCGCCTGCAACCGAGGCATCTACCACAAGGGCTGGACGGCCGTCACCCGGCACAGCGTGCCCTGGGACTTCGGCGCCGAGCTGCCGCCCCTCGACGAGGACGTCTGGGAGCTCTACGACACGTCCGTCGACTGGTCTCAGGCCCGCGATCTCGCGGCCGAGCACCCGGAGAAACTGCGGGACCTCCAGCGGCTCTGGATGATCGAGGCCGTCAAGTACAACGTCCTCCCCCTCGACGACCGTCGCATCGAGCGGTTCAACTCGGACATCGCCGGCCGACCGACCTTGACCAAGGAGAAGACGCAGACCCTCTACGACGGCATGATCCGGCTCAGCGAGAACTCGGTCCTCAACATGAAGAACAAGTCGCACTCGGTGACCGCGGAGGTCGTGGTCCCCGAAGGCGGTGCCACCGGAGTGCTCGTGGCGCAAGGCGGTGCCTTCGCGGGCTGGAGCCTCTACCTTCACGAAGGGAAGCCGAAGTACTGCCACAACCTGGCCGGGCTCATGCGGTTCTACGCCGAGGCCTCCGACGACGTTCCGGCCGGCACGCATCAGGTCCGCATGGAGTTCACCTATGACGGCGGGGGATTGGCCAAGGGGGGAACGGCGGTCCTCTACATCGACGGGGGGAAGGTTGGCGAAGGTCGTATCGATGCCACGGTCCCCATGATCTACTCCGGCGACGAGACCTGCGACGTCGGCCGCGACACCGGAACGCCGGTGAGCGAGGACTACACCGGCGCCACCAGTCACTTCACCGGGCGAGTCAACTGGGTCCGACTCGACATCGGCGACGACGACCACGATCACCTGATCTCGCCCGAAGACCGCATGCGGGTCGCTACCGCCATCCAGTAGCGGCGATCGACTCGGCGACCATGACAAAGTCCATCGATCCACTCCCGAGCTGGCGGGCGACGCCGGCCAAGCGGGCCATCACGGACTTCGTCACCGCGGTGACCGACGAGGTATCGAGCTCGTTCGTGCCCGAGGTGGATCGTGTCGCCGTCTTCGACAACGACGGCACTTTGTGGGCCGAGCTCCCGATGTACGCCCAGCTGATGTTCGCCATGGATCGAGCCGCCGAGATGGGACGGCCCGTCGACCCGGTCGATCTGAAGGCTGGGGGGATCGGCGCCCTCCTCGATCTCGTGAAGCTGACCCACGGGAATGTGACCATCGACGAGTTCGACGCGGCCTGCCGGCGCTGGATGGCCACCGCTCGACACCCCCGATTCGGGACGGCGTACTCCTCGACCGTGTACCAACCGATGCTCGAGCTACTCGGCCTGCTCCATGGCCACGGGTTCTCGTGCTGGATCTTCTCGGGCGGCGGTGCGGACTTCATGCGCGCCTGGGCCAGCGATGTCTATGGCGTGCCGAAGCACCGCCTGATCGGCAGCATCGGTACGACCGAGTTCCGAATGGGTGCGCACGGCCCGGAGCTCTTGAAGGGGACGGATCTCCAGATCCTGAACGACGGGGCGCAAAAGCCGGTCTCCATTCACACCCACGTCGGCCAGCGGCCAATCCTGGCGGCCGGGAACACCGACGGCGACCTGCCCATGTTGCAGTGGACCGCCGCCAGTCCCTACAGGACCCTGCAACTCGCCGTCCATCACACGGATGCCGAACGGGAGTACGCCTACGACACGGACCCGATCCTCGGCAGCGGTACGGACCAGTTGCTTCGCGCCGTCGCCGACAACGGCTGGACGGTCGTCGATATGGCCGCCGACTGGGCCGCGGTCTTCGCCGGCACTCGTACCGAGCAGTGAAGGAGCTCGCATCTTCTGGCCACCATCCACCCCAGGACCATCGGAGACCGTCGACGATCGACCTGAAGTCGACGAGGAATCCGAGGAAGGAAATCACACCGTGAACGGCATCACTCCACCGAAGACGGCCGCCGCGACACCCGTCTACCTGACCTCACGCGAGCGAGTCGAACTGGGCAAGGCGGCGCGAACGACGGCGCCCAGGGCCACACAGGGCGCCTGGGAACGTCCCGCTGATCGCCGGGACCCGGTGGCGCTCCTCCAAGAGCAGGCCGTGTCACGGGTTCCCGAGTTGGTTCCGATTCGCTACGGCCGGATGCTGGTGTCCCCCTTCACCTTCTACCGAGGTGCCGCACTGATCATGGCATCCGACCTCGCCAATGGACCCCGCTCGGGGCTGAACGTCCAGGCCTGCGGCGATGCGCACATGAGCAACTTCGGGGTGTTCGCCTCGGCGGAGCGGACGCTGGTGTTCGACGTGAACGACTTCGACGAGACCTTGCCCGGCCCATGGGAGTGGGACGTGAAGCGCCTCGCGGCGAGCCTGGCGGTCGCCGGCCGCGAGCGAGGGTTCAGCGACAAGGAACGAACGAAGGTCGTGCTCGCATCGGTGCAGGCCTATCGGAACGAGATGGCCAAGCTGGCAACGATGACCGATCTCGCCGTTTGGTACGCCCGACTCGACGTGGACGAAGTGATGGTGGAGATGCGTAAGCAGCTCAAGCTGGTCGACGGCAAGCGGACCGACAAGACGATGACGTCCGCCGACGCCCGTACGCAGAAGATGTTGGCCAAGGCCAAGACCCGGGACAGCATGCAGGCCCTGAGCAAGCTGACCCACACAGTCGACGGCGAACCGCGCATCATCAGTGATCCGCCCTTGATCGTTCCCATTGAAGAGCTGTTGCCCGACGATCAAAGTGAGCGGTTCACCGAGTCCTTTCAAACCCTGCTCCGCAACTACCGGAAAACGCTACAGACGGACCGCCAGCACCTCTTGCGGCAGTTCCGGTTCGTCCACCTGGCGAGAAAGGTGGTCGGCGTCGGAAGCGTCGGGACCAGGGCCTGGATCCTGCTCCTGCTCGGCAGCAACGGCCAAGAACCGCTGCTGCTCCAGGCCAAGGAAGCCCAGGAGTCCGTATTGGCTCGGTTCGTCGGTAAGAGCCGCTATGCCAACCAAGGGGCGCGAGTTGTCGCCGGCCAACACCTGATGCAGGCTTCGAGCGACATCTTCCTCGGATGGGAAAAGGTCGTGGGACTCGACGGCGTCACCCGGGACTTCTATGTTCGCCAACTGCGCGACTGGAAGGGATCGGTCGACACGGACGTGATGGTTCCCGAGGGAATGGCGCTCTACGGCCAGCTGTGCGGTTGGACGTTGGCTCGGGCCCATGCCCGGTCGGGTGACCGCGTCGCCATCGACGCGTACCTCGGCGGCGGGAAAGCCTTCGACAACGCGATCACGTCCTTCGCCGAATCGTACGCCGACCAGAACGAGAAGGACTACGACGCGCTGAAGGCGGCGGTGGCCGAGGGGCGGGTCTCCGCCCGGTTCGGCCTCTGATCGACGGCAATCACCCCGAGTGGGTGATGGCCCGGAGTTTGGAGGCGTCCATGATGGAATCTTCACTCGAGCGTGGAGGCCCCATGACAGTCGGACCGGTCGAATACGTCGTCGTCGGGTTTCCCGGCAACCATTTCACGGGTGAGATCGCCCCCGAGCTGGCCAAGCTCGTCGAAAGTGGCGCCATCCGCATCCTGGATCTCCTCTTCATCGGCAAGGATGCCGCGGGCGACGTCATCGTCGTCGAAGCGACGGAGCTGGACGCGGCCAGCGGGTTCGCAACACTCGACGGCGAGGTCGGTGGGCTCATCGGTCCAGAGGACATCGCGCACGCCGGGATGGCGCTCGAGCCGAACTCGTCAGCGGCCCTGCTGGTCTGGGAGGACCTCTGGGCGGCACCGTTCGTCGATGCCTTGCGGAAGGCGGACGGCGTTCTGCTCGAGGGCGGTCGGATCTCCCACGAACTGATCACGTCAGCGATGGCGGCCTTGCCGCCGTCCGCTTAGTAGAGAGAAGGACGCCGATGCTCAGAAGACGACCGATCGCTCGACTGGCTGTTGGTACGGCGGTAGTCGCCGGCACCGCATCGGTTGTCGGGGGCCGGGCGGCGCGCCGCCAACAGGCCAACGCCCCGCAAGCGGCCCCGCCGCCACCCCAAGCTGCCCCGGTGCCACCCCCGGCCGCTCCGCCGTCCGATCCGATCCAGAGGCTCACGGAACTGTCGGCGTTGAAGGACAAGGGTGTGTTGACCGACGAGGAGTTCGCGTCGCTAAAAGCGGCCACCCTCGCCTAGGCCGTACATCGAGATCGCATGATCCTCGACCTGGCGCTGATCGCGTTGTCGATCACGCTCCAGCCGCTCCCTCTGGTTGTCTTCATTCTCATCCTCAGCGCCGACGGCGGGCTTCGAAGGGGTCTGGCGTTTCTCCTTGGCTGGCTGTTCTCCCTGGTCGTCATCATCGGCGTCGCCGTTGCCATCACCGGTGGGAAGCCGGTACAGGCGCACAGCGCGCCGTCGACAGCCGGACTGGCCATCAAGCTGGCGATCGGGGTGTTCTTGGTGGGCTTGGGCGCCCACCACCGGACGAAGATCGGTCGGCCGGTCAACGAGCCGAAGTGGATGGCGCGACTGGACGGCATCTCACTCCCGATGGCCGCCGGCCTCGGCGTGTTCCTCCAGGCCTGGCCCCTGGTCTTTGCCGGTGCCGTCACCGTGCTCGATGCCCAGGTCTCCAATGCGGGCGAGATCGCGGCGCTCGTCGGATTCTGTCTCCTGGCGTCCTCGACCCTCTTGGCGATCGAGCTCCACACCGCCTTCTCTCCGGAGGCCGCCCACCGCCGCCTCGAGTCCATCCGCCAATGGATCAACAGCCATCGGGATCAGGCGATCGTGGTGATCTCGCTCCTTCTCGGCTTCTGGCTGATGGGAAAGAGCATCTACCTTCTCGTCGGTGGCTGACGAGAGGATGGGACAACTGGTCGGCGGCGACGGCGGTTCGCCCCTCTCCTGATCGGGTAGGACACCGGCACAGCCGTCGGCGAAGAGAGGGACGACGTGAAAAAGGTCCTGCTAGTTCTCCTCTGCCTGATCCTCCCCTGGCTGGCCGTGCTGATCGAGGACGGTCCGAGCCTCAAGGTGCTGTGGGCCTTCCTGTTGCAGCTCTGCGGCCACATCCCTGGAGTCATCTACGGGATCTACCAGGTCGTCAAGGACTGAGGTTCGAGGTACCGACCCTCGCAAGCGGTTCCCCCATTGGGCTCTGGATCAAAATTGCGTCCTGGATCAGCGAACTTCGTCCTCGGTTTGTCTTCATCGGCCAGTAGGCGAGGGCCACCAGGAACAGGAGAAGACCCGAGTTCACGTCGGTCCCGGTGCCGGTGAAGATGTCGCCAAAGTCCTGGGTTACCCAGACCGCAAGGGCCACGACGACGGCGAGCCCGACGACCGGCCGGACCGCCGCCGGGATCAGGACGCCGAGGGCGATCACGATGCAGGCGATCGCCACCAGCACCGACAGCTCCGAGCCGTGGTGGTCGAGCGCAACGGCCAGGCCGTGGTCGAGCGAGCGGATCCAGCCCGGTTCGCCGGGCGCCATCGCCGTCACCATGTTGCGAAGGCCCTGGGGGGTTCGGTTGGCCGGCAGTAGTTGGAAGTAGGCGAAGCTCCCCCACAGGACCGCCCAGAGCAGCTCGGCGACCCGCTGGCCGAGCGGGCCGCTCTCGGCCACCGACCGGCGCACCGGTCGTCGCCCGCTCGGCCAGACCAAGACGGCCAGGAGGGCATAGAGGATGACGGCACCCGGATAGCCGGCCACCGGTGTCGCGCCCGAGAGCACTCCGCCCAGGCCTTCGCCGATCCACCAGACCCCGATCGACCAGACGATCGAGGCGGCCAGGGCGCCTCGCACCGTCGGCCGCCAGAACAGGCCGAGGGCGATCAGGAGCTGGACGGTGGCGAACAGGGCGTTCCATGGCCCGATGTCGTGCACCATGAAGTGGTCGGCCCAGAGCATCGGTCGGCCGATCACCGCCGGGTTTCCGGTCGCCGCTGGTTCGAGGACGTGAACGACGAAGCTCTTCGAGAACATGTAGGGCTGGAACTGCAAAGCGGCGTCGAGCAACCAGACGAGCCCGAGGGCGATCTGAAGGTGGCGGCGACGGCCGGCGAGGGGCCAGGGCTGGCCGCAGGTGCGGTCGACGTGGCCCGGGCTGGCGTCGACGGCTGGAACGTCGAGTTGGTCGGTCGGCCGGCTTGCTCGCACCGGCCGTTCTTCGACGCGAAGGCGGGCGGTGGATGACGTCGCGACCCGGCGACCGGTCGCCGGGTGCCATCAACCTTTCGACGAAAGTTCGACGGATGGTCATCCGCGACCGTCCCGGTCACCGAAGAACGCTTCGTATGGGGTTGGCTGGAGGCGCGTTGCGGCAACGATCGTCATCGACGGCATTGCAGCGCGCCGAGTGTGTACCCATCGGTCGGGCCGCATCCCGCGGGCCCGTTGGAGAGAGGGGTTCACCATGACCGAACGACTTCGTCCACGAGCAGCTTGGAACAGAACGGCGCTGTCCATCGTGGCCGCGCTCTTCGTCGTGCTCGGCCTAACCGCCACCGGCCTGACGGCTGGGGCGACCGCCGGCGCGGCAACGGCCAATGCCGTCCAGGTCCCGCCGCCCAGCGGCACATCCGGGACGACCATCGACCCGCTGCAGTACAACTGTGGCAACGACGCCCCGACCTGCGGACAGGTGGGGGAGTCCTACGGCTACTACAACGGGCACAACGTCGACCTGCTCTACAGCGAGAACTACTACTGCGACACCAACGTGACGTCGACAGCAACCACCGGCTGTGAAGCAGGAGCCGGTCCTTCGGCCACCCCGAGCACAACATCGGTTGACGGCACCACGCTGGGCAACACCACACACAAGGACACCCTCTACATCCCGGTGCCGTTGTTCGCGAACCCACCGGCGACCCAGTGCACGGCCACAGCCACCTGCATCGATCACCCTCCGACGATCGATCTGTCCCGGATCGCCGGCGCACTGCCCGGTAGTCCGTCGGCGACAAGCGTGAAGAACGTGCCCATCCCGGCCCACGACCACGTGGTCGGCACCCGCAACGGCGGTCTGCCGGAATGGTGGAACGTCCAGGTGATCGCCACCACGGACCCGGCGACGTTCAGCACCCTCACCAGTGTGAGCGCCATCAACGCCGCCGTGGCCGCCACAAAGGCGGTGTCGGTTCCGACGAACACGTTCCTCTTCTTCCAGATCCTTCCCGGCACGGTGCCGGCCGCCCAAGCGGCCAACCTGACCGCAACGGCCCCTCCGGGACCGGCGGTGGCCACCGCACCGACACCCAACCCCTCGGGCAACCAGACCGAGACCGGGGCGACCTTCAACAACCTGAAGAACGACTGCGGCGCAACGGCACCCAACTGCCAGAACCTCGGCATCTCGAAGGACTGGATCGACGGCCAGAACGTGGAGGCGCTCTACTCCGAGCAGTACTTCTGCGACACCTCGGTGAGCTCGGCCTCCTCGACCGGCTGTGAAGCCGGCGCGGCCCCGAACAAGGTGCCACCAGGCGTGGCCACACAGACGGCACCTTCGCCGACGGTGACGAACGGCAACATCGATCCGCTGTACATCCCGGTGCCGCTGTACACGACAACGCCGGTCGCTTACAACCAGTGCTCGAGCGCCATTACGTGCATCGATCATCCAGCCACCATCGACCTTTCCCGGCTGGCTTCGGCCCTCGGGGTCGCCAACGCGGCCACCTTGGACAACGTGCCGCTGCCCGGCCACGACCACCTGCTGACCACCCGCAACGGGGACCAGCCGGAGTGGTGGAACGTGGTGGTCATCCCGGTGACCTCGCCGAAGGGCTTGGCCACGGTGGAAGGTTCCAAGACATACAACGCCGTCAAGGCCCAGGAGAACGTGGCCGGCAGTGGCATCGGCGTCGCCGGTGCGGGTGAGGTTCCGACCAACGCCTACCTGTGGTTCCAGACCCTCCCGGGGGCCAGTCCGACAACGCCCGGCCCGACCCAGACCAACTGCGTGTCCACCCTGCCCTCCGGCTCGGTGGTGGGTGCGGCCGCCCTGGACGACGGAACGGGCTATTACGAGGTCGACGCCCAGGGTGACGTCGCCGCCTTTGGCGCCGCCACCTGCTATGGGTCGATGACCGGCCAGCACCTCAACCAGCCCATCGTCGGCATGTCCGTCGACCGGCAGACCGGGGGCTACTGGCTGGTGGCCGCCGACGGCGGAGTGTTTGCCTTCAATGCGCCGTTCCTCGGGTCCACTGGGGGGATGCACCTGAACAAGCCGGTGGTGGGGATCTCCACGACACTCAACGGGGCCGGTTACTGGCTGGTGGCCGCCGACGGCGGGGTGTTCGCCTACGACGTGCCGTTCTACGGTTCGACGGGCAGCCTGACCTTGAACAAGCCAGTGGTGGGCATGGGTCTCGACCGGACAACCGGGGGCTACTGGTTGGTGGCTGCCGACGGAGGGGTCTTTGCCTACCACGCCCCCTTCTATGGCTCCACCGGCAGTCTCACCCTCAACAAGCCAGTCGTCGACATCGCTCCGGTCTCCGACGGCAGCGGCTACCGGTTGGTGGCCTCCGACGGGGGGGTGTTCTCGTACGACGCGCCGTTCTACGGCTCGGCTGGCAGCCTCACGTTGAACAAACCGGTGATCGCCGGTCTGAACAACAACTCCTACGACGGCTACTGGCTGGTGGCCGCCGACGGTGGCGTGTTCACCTACGGCCCGAAGGGCGAGACAATGCCGTTCTACGGCTCGGGGGTCTAACGGCCCGGGCAGTCTGGACAACGCACGTACCGCTGGGCGATTCCTTCCTAGCGGTACGTCGCGTTCGGGGTTATTCGACCGCGTCGAGCTGCCGTGACCCCGCACTGCGAGCGAAGACGATCGCCGTGACGAGCACGATCACCGCAACGATGCCCAAGGGCAGCGTTGCGCCTTGGTGGAGATAGAGCAGGGCGCCGACGAACGCACCGATCAACATGGCCGCGACGGCCGAGGTTCTCCGACCCACCTTCGGGTTGTTCCCTCCCGCCAGAGAAGAGTCGGCGGCCAACCCGGTCAAGGTCATGGTGAGGACGGTGGTCGTCACGTCCGGCACGGCGAGCCGGCGGATGGTCGAGTTGCGTACCCCCATGGCAAAGGCCATGAGCGCGATCACGGTGTACCGGGGCCAGCCCGACCCGATCACCCCATGGGCCGTCGCCGACACCACGGCGGCTCCGCCGGCGAACAGTCCTTCGGTGGCCATGGCGATGAGGAGCCATCGCCGGTGCGAGCGGACGTACAGGCACATCCGTCCGGCGCACACCGCACCGACCAGGAAACAGCCGAGCGAGGCCAGGCTGGCTGCCACCGAGAACCCCGGTGCGCCGGCGGCGGCGAACCCGAGGAGGACCACGTTGCCGGTCATGTTGGCCGTGAAGACGTGCCCGAGCCCCAGATAGCTCACCGCGTCGACCAACCCGCTCACGACGGTGAGGATCATCAACGTGCCGAGCAGCATCGGCGAGGTATGACGATCCGCGGCCATGATCCACACCCCCTGCCGACCAGCCCGGTCGAGCCGGCGCTCCTCTGTTGGCGGCCACGCAGGCCCGAGGGGCCATGGTAGCGACGACGGCCGACTGGGTCGCCGCCGCGCCATCACCCCCCAGTCACCCAGGCGTCACCCAGTCATCACCGAGGACTGGGCACGGCATGCTGCAGCGTCAGGCGCATCCCGAGCACGTCGCTCAATACCATCTGCAGGACCTCGAGTGCATCGTCGCCCTTGCCGACGACGAACTCGTCCCGGAGCGTCACCGACGCCCCGGCCGCCTCGGCCTGGGCCGTCGCCGCCGGCAGGTCGTCGACCTCGACGGCCACGGTGTAGACGCCTTCGCCTCGCGCGTCGAGGTGCGCCCGCACCTGCGGACCGGCCGTGCCGCCCTGGCCAAGCGGTGCGATGATCTCGACACCCGCTTCCCAGTTGATGAGGACGCGAAGGCCGAGCTCGGGCTGGACGAAGTCGAAGAGCTTGGTCTCGAAGCGTTCTTTCCAGAACGCTTTGACCGCGTCGACGTTCTCCGGCTCGAAGCACCAGCAGACGTGATGGACGCGGAGCATGAAGCAAACGCTAGCTCGATTTTGTTGTCCGGCACCGGTGCGGTCGGCTCAGTCGGCGGTCCGAAGGCCCTTCCCGTCGAGTGAGTCGATCGTGACGCTCACCGGTCGACCGGCCACCAGTTGCGGCATCCCTTGGGCCCAGGCGGTCACTGCGTCACGGTGCCGTGCCTGTTCCCACTCGGCCTCGCTCGACCACGCTTCGACGACGTAGACGACGTCCTCTTCGGACGCCGACCGTCCGGCGATCATGAGCTCGCAGGCCGGATTGTCGCGTTGGATCTCCACCGCGTCGAGGAACTTTCGAACGAGGGCGTCGGCATTCCCCTTCGTGGCGACCAATCGGGTCTGCTGAGCGAACCGCGGCACCGAGATCAGCGCTCGAGGACGGCCGCCAGGCGGTCGAGCGTCAGGCGCATCGAACGGCGGTTCCGAGCTGCCCGGTCGTCGACCCCCGACAGCTGCCGGCTGAACTCCAGGGCTGATGCCGGCCGCAGGTCGTCGCTCCACTCCGTGACCCGGCAGCCACCGTCGATCGGCTCGATCCGGTAACCCCAGGTGGAGTAGTGGACGCCGTACATCGAGCACTCGAAGGCGAAGGCCTGTCCCGGCGTGGCCTCGACGACCTTGCCCTGCGTGGTCCATTCGTGATCGCCATTGCGGTTGTGCCCGTCGAAAATCGCGCCGACCGTCGGACCGTCGAACCCGTCGTGCCACGAACAGGCGTCGCACTCTTCGGACCACTCGCCCATGCGCGTGACGTCCGAGATGGCGGCGTAGACGGTGTCGGCGGAAGCGGCGACGTCGCGGGAGACCTCGAGCGTTTCGGCCATGGGGCCAGTTCATCACACCGGATCACCACATCGGTCACCCCACCGGGCCGCCGGGCGATCCCACCGGCGAACGGCAATCAGGCGAACAGGGATCAGGCGAACAGGCCGTCGCCCCAGTGCCGACCGCGGTGGACGCCACCTTGGACGGCGAACAGGCCGCTACCGATGTGCTGGATGTACTCGTTCAGGGCGTCGCCCGTGCCCAGCTTCTGTTGCAGCGTGACGAACTGCTGCGGCTGCTGCATGAAGGCGATGAAGAACAGCCCGCCCAGCAGGGTGCCGCGGACGGGGTCGATGCCGTCGGTGAACGAGTACCCGCGGCGCAGGATGCGGACGCCGCCGTTCTCCTCGTGGCTGGCCAGCCGGATGTGGGCGTTGGCCGGGATGACCGGCTGGCCCTGGTCGTTCTTCTCGTGGAAATTCGGGGTCGTGAGCTCACCGCCGCCGGTGAGCGGTGCGCCGGTAACCTTGGCCCGGCCGATGACGTTCTGCTGGTCCTGCAGATAGTCGCGGTCCCAGTTCTCGATGAAGATCTGGATGCGCCGGGCGACGAGGTAGCTGCCGCCCTTCATCCAGTCCTGGTCGGCGCGGTCACCGACCCAGACGCACTGGTCGAGCAGCTCGGTCTGCTGGGCCTTGATGTTGCGCGTGCCGTCCTTGAAGCCGAGCAGGTTGCGGGGGGTCTGCTGGGTGGTGCTAGTCGAAGAGGTCTTGCCGAAACCGAGCTCCATCCAGTTGTAGTCGACCACGCCGAGCCCCAGGCGGGCCAGGTTCCGCACGGCGTGGAACGCCACGAGAGGGTCGTCCGAGCAGGCCTGGATGCAAAGGTCGCCACCGACGTAGTCGGGGTCGAGCTGCTCGTTGGGGAGCGGCGGCAGGTCGACGAGGAGCGACGGCTTCTTCTGGGCCAGGCCGAACCGGTCGTCGAACAAGGACGGGCCGTAGCCGATGGTGATCGTCAGACCGCCGACCGGCGAGCCGATGGCCTCGCCGGTGTCGAGCGGCGGGTCGTCGAGGTTGGTGTCCTCGCCGACGAGCTGTCCCCGGGTCATCCGTTCCGCGGCGACGGTCCAGCCCCGCAAGAGTGTGCGCAGGTCACTGCGGGACGTGCCCGGCAGTACGTTCATGGCCGCGAACGCCAACCGATCCTGAGCCGGGGTGACGATCCCGGCCTGGTGGTCGCCGTAGAAGGGAAAGGTGCGGTTCGGGTTGCTCCCCGTGGTGACCGCGGCACCCGCGGCACCCGCCGGGGCGGCCAGCGGGCCGAGGGCCACCGCCGGGGCACCGCCGAGGGCCATACCGGCACCGGCCAGACCGAGGCCACCGAGCAACCGGCGCCGGGAGATGGGGCCCCGGGAGGAGGAGCCGCTTTCGCCCGGGCCGCCTTCTCTCGGACTGCTCCCACCCAGAATGGGCCCACCCGGACTGGGCTCACCCGGACTGGCGTCCGGTTCGGTCACGACACCTGGCCGGACATCTTGGACAGCGACTCGGCGAAGGCCTGCACGACGGCCGAGAGCTGGCGCCGCTGGGTTGTCAGCACGGTCGAGTACTCGACGTAGCCGGTTGTGTCGTAGCCGGGTGTGGCGTGGTACTTGGCGATGGCGTTCTCGACCGTCTGGTACCGCTGCTGGATCTGTGACACCAACGTCGGGTCGGTCTTCTGCAGCGCAGGCTTCAGCAGGTTGAACACTTCCATCGCGCCGTCGACGTTGGCCTCGAAGACGATGAAGTCGGTGTTCGAGTACCGCTCCTCCTCGCCGGAGATCTTGGCGGTCGCGGCCTCGTTGATGAGATCGGTGGCGCCGCTGGCCATCGTCACCGGGTCGTAGGTCGCGGTGGCGACGAGCTGTTGCAGCTGCTGCTCGTGCTGGACGAGCTGACTGCAGAATGTGGCCGCGCCGGTGAGGGTGTCGTCGTCCCACATGATCTCTTCGATCCGATGGAAGCCCTCGAGTTTGGTCGGGTCGGTCACCGGGTTGTCGATCCGGCCGTCGATGCTGGTGTCGAGGGTGCCCCAGACCTCGGCGACCGGCTCGATGCGCTCGTAGTAGATCCGGGCCTTCGGGTAGAGCTCCTCGGCCAGCGTCTGGTTACCGGCGGCGATGGCGTTGCACATCGTCTGGGTCGAGCTGACGAGTGTGGCGGCGTTCTGGTTGATGTATGTGCCGTACTGCGCCACCGCGCTGGACAGCACCGAGTTGGATTTCCAATCCTTGGCCTTCGACTTCCCGGTCACCGTGAAGGTGGCGTGCTGCTGGGACGCGCCGGGGCAGTTGATGACGTACTGGCCGGGCTGGACGACCAGGGCGAACCCGCCGGAGAGGCCTGGGGTCAGGTTCTCCTGTTCGCCGAGGATGTGGGACAGGTCCGACGTGCGCAGCTCGGCCTCGGACACCGAACCGGCGTTCTTGTTCTTGACGTTGAACTGGATCTGGCCCGTCGCCACCTTGGCCGGCTTGGGGGTGCAACCCTGTGGGGTCAGCGTGACGTTCACCGTGGTCGTCTTGCCGTCGGCCCCGACCGGGCTGGCCAACACGGCCGGGCCGGCCAGCGCGCCGGCCACGACCGCGACCACCGACCAGCGCCCCCAACGGGCCCGTCCAGCGCGGCCGGGTCGGCGGCCGGACCGGGCGAGGCGTCGGTGTCTCGGGTCATCGGGCTGGGTTGGTGCCACCGTGGGTCGCTCCTCGTGGTGCTGGTTCGGGTTGTGGTTCTCCGTGATGGACAGAGATCGTGGGTCCGGCGTCCGCCGTTGCCGGCGCAGCTGGCGAGGCCACCGTCGTCGGACGGCGCGGGGGCCAGAGCATGATCGTGAGCATCGGCACGAGATAGGCCAGCCAGGCGATCAGCTCGGTCCACGTCGGATAGGGCTGGATGCCGAAGACCCCGGTGACGAACGACGACAGCGGAGTGCCTGTCCGGACTAGCCAGGACAGGTCGAGGGCCGGTGTCTGGCCGAAGTTGACCCAGCCGGCCTCGTTGGCGGTGTGGAAGGCGGTCATGACCAGGCCGGCGGCGATCACGACGAGCACGATGCCGGTGATGCGGAAGAACCGCGACAGGTTGATGCGGACGCCACCCTTGTAGATGCCGTAGCCGAGGACGACCGCCAGGAGGATGCCGAGCACGGCACCCAGCCAGCTGGCGGTGGCATCGCCGCTGGCGTGGAAGGTGGCGAGCAGGAACACGACCGTCTCGAACCCCTCCCGCAGGACCGCCAGGAAGGCCATGACCACGAGGGCTCGCGAGGAGCCGCGGGCGAGGGCCGACCCCGCGGCCGCCTCCAGGTCCCGCTTCAGGTCCCGGGAGTGCCGCCGCATCCACAGCACCATGTACGTGACGATCACGACCGCGATGGC
Source organism: uncultured Actinomycetota bacterium (assembly GCA_963844575.1). Taxonomy (GTDB): domain Bacteria; phylum Actinomycetota; class Acidimicrobiia; order Acidimicrobiales; family RAAP-2; genus DASZUK01. The sequence goes on along the minus strand of CAWJOU010000005.1, from coordinate 3,248,075 downwards.
GCCGACCACCGTCTCCAACCCTTCCTGCTGCCGTTGGGGAAGGTCCTCGGAGATCAGCTGCAGGGCGACGCCGATGGCGATGCAGATGGCGACCGCGACGGCCACGCCGATCCACATGTGTCGGAGGGCGTCCCGCCGGCCCTGCTGGCCGAGGAACGCGGCGACGATGCCGACGATGAGCGCGGCCTCCATGCCCTCTCGAAGCCCGATGACGAACGTTGGTAGCACAGCCTACTCTCAGATATTCGGGAACCCTAAGTTCTAAATATCGGCATACCTTCTACTGAGAGTCGGGCGGTGTCAAGCCATCGAGGTATCGAAGAGACGGCGCGCCCTGGCCCGGGGCCGATGAGGGTCGGGTCGCGGGACCGACGAGTGCCCTGGCCCGGGATCGATGACGGCCGGGTTCCGGGACCGGCCGCGCCGGGTCCCAGCGTGGTGGAGGACTATCGGAAGTGCCGGTCGAGCTCGTTGGCGTACGTCCGGCCGAGCGTCGACCCGTTGGTCAGCAACCAGTCGACGAGCGACGTCGTCCCGGTGGTCGGACCGTCGGTGTCGGCCAGTCCGGCGGCCATGGCCCGGTACTCCTCCCGCGTGAGGAGGACGTCGTGGAGGACGAGCCCGAGGGTGGCGGCCAGCGTGGGCACCACCGGGCCGGGGACGCGGACGATCGGCGTCCGGCGGCCGACCGCGGTCCGGATGATCCGCGCCAGCTCGAGAAAGGTGGGGCGGTCCGGTCCAACGGCGTCGATGACGGCGTCGGTACGGTCACTGGCGGCGGTGACGCAGAGGTCGGCGAGGTCGTCGACGTGGACCGCCCGGATGCGGTAGTCGCCACGACCGCCGACGGCGAAGACCGGGCAGTGTCGGAGCAGCCACGCGATGTTGTTGAACAGCACGCTCCCGGACCCGCCGAACAGCACCGCCGGACGGAGGACGGCGTAGGGCACGCCGACCTCGGCGAGCGTCCGCTCCACCTCGGCCTTGCCGCGGAAGTACCCGTAGGGGGAGGCGATGTTCGGGTTGGTGATCGAGACGTGGACGATCCGCCCGACGCCGGCCCGGCGGGCAGCGTGGAAGAGCGTGCGGGAGTTCGCCACCGCGGCCCGGTGGTCGTTGGTGCCGCGGGGGAATCGGACCCAGTAGGTGTTGTAGAGCGTCTCGGCGCCGCGGAGGGACGCTTCGAGGCCGATCGGATCGTCGAAGTCGAGCGGTCGGATCTCGATCGAGCGGTCGTCGGCCCTGCGGTCGGGATGACCGGTGAGCGTCCGGACGTTGCGGCCGGCCGACCGCAGTCGACGGGCGATGGCCGATCCGGAGTAGCCGAACGCACCGGTGACGACGTCGAAGTCGCCGTCCGCCGCGGACGATGTGGAGCGGGCACTCGGATCGGTCAGGACGGTCATCGTTCCTCCTTCGGTGCGGTGGATGGCTCCGGGGTGGTGGTGGACGGCTCCGGGGCGGCCGGGCCACCGAGCAGCTCGAGGAGGCCGGCCAACCGACCGGCCCGGTCGAACAGCGCCAACGCCGGCGATGCGTCGCCGTCGAGATGGGCCAGCATCTCCAACCCGAGGTAGAGCGCGACGATGCCGTGCGCGACCTCCTCGGGCGGGGCCAGCTCGGCCAGCGCGGTGCCGGCCATCGACCGGCGGACGGCATCGGCGGCGAAGGCCCGCCACGGGGCGATGCGGCTGGCGACCTCGGCGCCGAGGCCGGGGGTCGACGACGCGCCGGCCATCATCTCCGCCAGGACGGCGATGTAGCCGGCCCGGAGATCCTCCTCGAAAACGGCCCGGGCCGCGTCGACCAGCCCGGCGAGTCCCGGCGGCGCGGCCACCGCCTCCTCGTACTGGGCAAGCCGGGCCGAGCTGACGTCGTCCAACGCGGCGAGCAGCAGGTTGGCCACCGAACCGAAGTGGTAGAAGACGAGCCCCTGATTGCACCCCGCCCGCTGGGCGATCTCCCGGGCGCTCGCCCCGCCGAACCCGTTCTCCCGCAAGGCGTCGACCGCCGCGGTGACGAGGGCTCGCCGGGTCTCCTCCGAACCGGAGCTCTTCGGTCGTCCGACCGAACGAGCTGAACCAGAGCTGGCCATCGGGCCCTCCATCAACTTGACCGAACAGATTGAGCAACTGCTCAAATAATACGCCGGCCGGTGATCCAGGTCAACCTTCGGGCCTGCCGTGGCCGTCCCGCCCGTCCTGGCCCGTCCTGGCCGCCAACCTGCTGACATAGTGCCGGTCCGCTGACCGGGCGATCAGGTCGGTCGGTACGCTCGGGTCGTGGAGCAGGCGATCACCGGCTATCACCAGGACGACGTCGGTGACTGGGTGGCCGAGCTGGCGTGCGGCCACGACCAGCACGTCCGCCACCGCCCGCCGTTCCAGCTCCGGGAGTGGGTGCTCGACGCCGACGGTCGGGCCGGCCGGCTCGGCCGGCCACTCGCCTGCCCGCGGTGCGACCGGGGGAACCGCCCGACCGCTCACCGCGGGTGGGCTCGGTGCGGGACGAAGGCGGCGACCCGGCTTGTTGGGCGGGGTTGGTCTGCCCCGACTGCGGCGCCATCGTCGACGGCGGGGGCCATCGCCCCGGTTGCCGGACGAATTAGCCGGGTCGCTCGGGGGAGTCGCCGCCGACGGCGGCCAGATCGACGTAGCGGTCGCCGGCCGGCTCGAACGCGTCGAGCCGGGCGACGTCGGCCGCGTCGAGGGTCACGGACGTCGACGCGATGTTCTCTTCGAGGTAGCGACGTCGCCGGGTGCCGGGGATCGGGACGACGTCGTCGCCCCGGGCGAGCACCCACGCCAGGGCGACCTGGCCGGGCGTGCAGCCGTGGCGGTCGGCGACGTCGCGCACGACGTCGACGAGGCGGAGGTTGTGCTCGAGGTTGGCGGTCTCGAAGCGCGGTTGGGCCCGGCGGCGGATGTCGTCGGTGGCCAGCTCGGTCGTGGCCGAGATGGCCCCGGTGAGCAGGCCGCGACCGAGCGGGCTGTAGGGCACGATGCCGATGCCGAGCTCCCGGCACGCCGGCACGACCTCACGCTCGATGTCGCGGGTGAACAGCGACCACTCCGTCTGCACCGCGGTGATCGGGTGGACCGCCATGGCCCGCCGGATGGTGCGGGCGGACGCTTCCGACAGTCCGAGGTGCCCGACCTTCCCGGCGGCGACCAACTCGGCCATTGCCCCGACGGTGTCCTCGATCGGCACGTCCGGGTCGACGCGGTGCTGGTAGTAGAGGTCGATGTGGTCGACGGCGAGCCGGCGCAACGACGCGTCGCACGCCTCGTGGACGTACTCGGGCCGACCGTTCACCGACCGGACGAGCGGGTCGTCCTGGCGGACGATCCCGAACTTGGTGGCGAGGACGATGTCGTCGCGACGGCCGGCGATGGCTCGGCCGACGAGCTCCTCGTTGGCGCCGCGGCCGTACATGTCCGACGTGTCGAGGAACGTCACGCCGAGCTCGATGGCCCGGTGGATGGTGGCGATCGATTCCGGGTCGTCGTCGGCCGTCGCGCCGTAGAAGTCGCTCATGCCCATGCAGCCGAGGCCGGGCGCCGAGACGGTGAGGCCGTCGGCTCGGCCGAGCGTCCGGGTGAAGACGGTCGTCGGTTCGCTCACGCCTGCCACCCTACGGCGCAAGGTTGTGGCGTCGAGCAACGACGTCGACCCGTTCGGCGTCCGTCAGCGCAGGATCTCGACCAGCAGGACCCAGGCGTTGAGGGCGGCGATGACGATGGCGAGAACGAACGCCGGGGGCAGCCAGTCGAGACCGCCGCCGTTCCCGGCGGTGAGGGTCACCCCGGCGAGCCCGAGGAGGGCGGCCAGCGCGGCCGCGATGACGAACCGCCCGACCGTCGCGCCCTTCGGCACGCCGTCTGGCGCGCTGATCCCGCCGCTCGAGCGCAGTGCCCGGACCGGCGAGATGCCGCTGATCGCCGCGACGACGAGGATGACCGCGGCCAGCGCGCCGCGGGCGATCGACGGCGTCAGGGCGACGAACAGGTCGTGCCACGCCGCCGGGTCATAGGCGGTGGCCAGCGCGGTGGTCACCGGCCGAAGGTAACAGGTGGCCGCGAACCATCAGGTGCAAGTGGGAGCGACTCGGTCGTACGCTGCCTGCCCATGACGGGAACGGCCGCGGAGGAGCTGGGCCGCCGCGTCCGGGAGCGCCGGCGCAAGCGGGGGATGTCACAGGTGGAGCTGGCCAAGGCGTGCGGCATCCACGACACGTACCTCTCCTCGATCGAGGGCGGCCGCCGCAACGTCGGGCTCGACATACTCGTCCGGCTGTCCTGGGCCCTGGAGGTCGACCCGGGGACGCTCGTCCGGGGCATCGGTCGGCCGCCGCCGGGTTGATGGCGGGTTGACCGCCGTCAGAAGCCGCCGAGCCCCTTGCCGACGAGGACGACGCCGATGACGAGGAGCAGGACGGCCATCACGGTGGCGTTGTTCGCCTGCAGCCACTGGTTGAGCGACTCGAGCATCCGCTCACCGCGTGCCCCGAGGGCGTGGTAGAGCACGACGGGGACGACCACCGACGAGATGGCCAGAACGACGAAGACGACGGCCGCGACGGTCTTGCCGCCCGCCGTGGTCGGCGCACCGGCGATGGCCAGGCCGCCGCCGACGATCAGCAGGAGGTTCTTGGGGTTGACGGCCGAGAGGACGACGCCGAGCCCGGCGCTCTTGACCGGGGTGATCGCCTCGATGGCCTGGAGCCATTTCGGCAGTGGCGCGCTCTCGCCCGGCGCCGGGCGGCCGCGCCAGCGGCGGAGAGCCATGAGCAGCAGCGCAGCTCCCAGCACCAACTTCACGGTGGAGGTGCCCTGCGATGGGCCGCCGCCGCTGTTGGTGCCGATGGCCCCGGACACCGCGATGACGACGACCAGGGCGCCCGCCACCCCGACGACCCAGGCGGCGGCGAAGGCCAGGCTGTTGGCACCGGCCTTCTTCGACAGCAGCATGAGGATGATCGCGATGATCGGGATCGGGCTGATCGCGACCCCGACCGCGAAGGTGATGCTCTCGCCGATGGCCTGTCCCACGAGACGGATCCGCGCTCAGCCGGTGCGGACGGACCGGCGGGAGCCGGCCGGCGTCGCCGCTGGCGCTCGGTGCACCGGTGGCGTCACGTCTTGGCGGTCAGGTGCCGGAGGTAGAAGGCGCCGACCACCTGGAGGGCGCCGAGGACGATGAACCAGATCCCGAGCAGGACGGCGAGCGTGTTGAGCGAGCCGTCGGGAACGATGATGACGACGATCCCCGCGGCCAGGCTGATCACGCCGAACGCCACCGACCAGGCCCGTCCCGGGCGGTTGGGGTCGGTGGCGACGAGCAGCTCGGCCACCCCCTGGATGATCCAGACGATGCCGATGAGGAGGGCGATCAGTGCCCTCGTCACGTCCAGGTGCCGGATCAGGACGACGCCGAGGACGACGAAGGCGAGGCCGACGACGGCCGACCACGCCCGGCTCGGGGCGGCATGGTCGAGCGCCCGGACGAGGTGGAACACGCCGGCGACGAGCAACAGGATGCCGAGGAGCACGGCGATCACGTTGATCGACGTGCTCGGGTGGAGCGTGACGACGATGCCGAGGACGAGCGTGACCAGCCCGACGATCAGCCCGATCTGCCAGGAGAGGCCGGCGAAGCGAGCCTCGTTGGAATCCACACTGCTGGTCTGCGCCATAACCCCTCCATGAGTCGCAGGCACGATGTTGCCCCGCTTCGTCGACCGCCCCCCGGGCAGACCGTGCCGTCTACAACCGCCGTTCCCGTCGGCGTCGACGTGAAGATACACCGGGGGCGCAACCGTTGCACTCCTAAAGTGACGACGAGCCGCCTCGAGGAGGAGCCCGATGACCGCTCCGTTCACCGATCTCGACCTGACGCTGCCGGTCCTCGCGGCGCCGATGGCCGGTGGGCCGACCGGGCCGGCGATGGTGATCGCCGCCGGGCGAGCCGGGAGCCTCGGCTTCCTCGCCGCCGGCTACAAGACGCCGGAAGCCGTCGCCGCCGAGATGGCTGCGGTGCGAGCGGCCGGGGTGCCGTTCGGCGTCAACGTGTTCGCCCCGAACCCCGTCCCCGTCGACGTCGACGAGTTCGACCGCTACGCCCGGGCCATCGAGCTGGAGGCCGACCGCTACGGGGTCGACATCCGCGGCGCGGTGCCTCGGGAAGACGACGACCGTTGGCGCGACAAGATCGATCTCCTGCTCGACGACCCGGTCCCGGTCGTCAGCTTCACGTTCGGCATCCCCGAGCCGGCCGTCGTCGCCGCGTTGCGCGCCGTCGGGACGGTCGTCGTTCAGACGGTGACGTCGCCGGTGGAGGCCGCGGTGGCCGTCGAGGCCGGCGCCGACGTGCTGGCCGTCCAGGGTTCGGCCGCCGGCGGTCACTCGGGCACGCTGACCCCGGGCCGCGTGCCGACGGCCGGGCCGACGGCCGAGCTGGTGGCCGACGTCCACCGGGCCGTCGACCGGCCACTGGTGGCCGCCGGCGGCGTCGCCCGTCCGGTCGACGTGGTCGACGCGGTCCGGGCCGGCGCGTCGGCCGTCATGGTCGGGACCGTCCTCCTGCGAGCGCCCGAGAGCGGGGCTTCCGCCGCCCATCAGGCCGCGGTGGCCGACGCCGATCGCGGCGACACCGTCGTCACCCGGGCGTTCACCGGCCGACCGGCCCGGGCGTTGCGCAACCGCTTCGTCGACCGGTACGACCGGGAGGCACCATCGGGCTACCCGGCCATCCACCACCTGACCAGCCCGATCCGTCGGGCGGGGACGGCCGCCGGCGATCCCGAAGTGGTCAACCTCTGGGCCGGCACCGGGTACCGGCTGGCGACGTCGGACCCGGTGGCGACCACGCTGGAGCGGCTGGCCGAAGAGCTGTAGAGCCGGCGCCGCCGGCGTCCTGACGCCTGGTCCGACCGGCCGACCCGTACGCTGGAGGCATGTGGTACGGGTACGGGCGCAGCTCGTGGGTGTTCATCGTGATCGTCGTGGTGATGTTCGTCCTCCGTATGACCGCCGGCCGGCGCCGGTCCTCCGGCGGCGGCCGACCGCGGCGGCCCGGCCCGCCCTACGGCGCCCCGACGTCCTCGCCGTTCCAGCCCGGTGGTCCGGCCGCGCCGCCGCGGGCGGACGGGACGCCGGAGAGCCCGTCCGGGGCGGACGCCGGCGCCAGCCGACCCGGCCACACCGGCATCCCGGCCGGCTGGATGGTCGACCCGTCCGGCCGGCATCAGCAGCGCTACTGGTCGGGGACGACGTGGACCGAGCACGTCACCGACGACGGCGTGCCCGGTATGGACTCGCCGCCCGGCTAGCTCGGCCCCCGGTTTAGCCCAGCGTTTGGCTAGTGTCATGGAAGGTTGATCCACTGAGAAATTATCTGTAGAGGGGAATTTCTCCCGCACCGGGCGCGTTCTGCGGTCTTGTAGGCCAAGATCGGAGGAACGCCATGGCACGCAGAGGACGACCGACCGTCGAGATCGACCTGAGCGCGGAAGAGCGCTCGGTCCTCGAACGGTGGGCCCGCCGCCAGTCGTCGTCCCAGGCCTTGGCGTTGCGGTCGAAGATCGTGCTGGCCTGTGCGGCCGAGGAAGCCACCCAGGAGGAGATTGCCGCCCAACTGGGCTGTCATCCGGTGACGGTGGGCAAGTGGCGCCAGCGCTTCTTTATCGATCGTCTCGACGGGCTGACCGACGCCCCTCGTCCCGGTGCGGCCCGCCGGATCGGCGACGACCTGGTGGAGGCGGTCGTGGTCGAGACGCTCGAGACCGCTCCCGACGACGCCACCCACTGGTCGACGAGGAGCCTGGCGAAGAAGCACGGGATCAGTCACACCACGGTGCGGGAGATCTGGCGGGCCTTCGGGTTGAAACCGTGGCGCCAAGACTCCTTCAAGGTCTCTCCCGACCCCGACCTGGTCGAGAAGATCCGTGACCTGGTCGGGTTGTACATGAGCCCGCCGGTGGCCGCCGCCGTTTTCGCCATCGACGAAAAGCCCCAGATCCAGGCCATCGATCGGACGGCCCCGACGCTGCCGATGCTGCCCACCACGCCGGCCCGGGCCACCCACGACTATGAGCGCAACGGCACGTTGGACCTGTTCGCTGCCCTCAACGTGGCGACGGGGGCGGTGATCACCGACATCCGCCAGTCCCACAAGAGCGTCGACTTCGTCGCCTTCTTGAACAAGGTCGACCGCCAGGCGCCAAAAGAGCTGGACGTCCACGTGATCTTGGACAACCTCCAGACTCACAAGACCCCGCTCGTCCACCGCTGGCTGTTGCGTCACCGCCGGTTCCACTTCCACTTCACCCCGACGTACGGGTCATGGATGAACCTGGTCGAGCGGTGGTTCTCCGCCCTTACGACCAAGAAGCTCCAGCGGTCTGCGCACCGCAACGTCAAGGAGCTGGCCGACGACATCATGAGCTGGGCGGCCACCTGGAACGAGAACCCCCGGCCGTTCATCTGGACCAAGACCGCCGAGGAGATCCTTCAACGGCTTGCCGGCTACTGCTCTGCCGTCAATATCGGCGCATGAGGTCACTTTCTCAGTGGATCAACCTTCCATGACACTAGCCCGGCGTTTGGCTAGCCCGACGTCCGGTCAGCCCGGCCCCGGCTGCTTCGGCCGCTGGCCGAGCAGGCGGAGGAAGAGGCGGCCGAACCGGCCCGGCTGCCCGTTGTGGTGGTGGTCGGCGCCGTGGCCGAACCGCCCGCCCTCGTTGCCGACGCTCCCGCCGAGGCCGGCCAGCGGCATCGTGTTGGGCTCCTCGTACTTCGGCACCTTGGGCAGCGGGTGCTTCGGCTTGCGCGGCTTGTCACCCTTCGATCCCATGCCCCTTCTCTAGCAGCTCACCGACCGGCCATCGGCCGCCGACCGGGGGTGGCCGGGATCGGCTACCAGTTCGAGAGAGCCGGCGCCGGGCCCCGGCCGATCACCCAAGCCAGGAGCTGCTTGGGGTCGGCCCGTTTGGGTAGACGCTCCAGCTCGCGCGGCAGCCACGCCGCGACCAGGTCGTCGGGCCAGTCGCCCGGCGTGTAGCCGAGGCCGAGGTCGGCGTGGTGCACCTCGATCTCCCGCCAGCGGGAGAGCATGAGGGTGTTGGCCGGCCGCTCGGCCCCGCTGACGTCGCGGGTCGGGCGGTCCCAGGCGTCGGCCGGGAGACGGGCGCAGCAGTCGTCGAGCCGGGCCGCGCTCTCCTCGACGTCGGCGACGAGCTCGGCCGCCGGTCGCCCGGCCCCGACCGCGATCTCGGAGGCCCGTCCCGCGTAGCCGCCGGGGTACTGGTCGACGGTCTCGCTGCGGGCCGCCCCTTCGAGCCGGCGGACGACGCTGTCGCCGTTGCGGGCGAGGTGGGTCAGGACGTGGCCGACGGTCCAGTCGGGCAGCTGGCTGGCCGACCGGGCCTGCTCGTCGGTGAGGCCGTCGATGCGGACCAGGAGGGCCAGGTGGGAGCGTCGACAGCCGTCGATGTCCTTGGTCGGGACGCTCACGGCGGCCACTTCTATCACCGTCGGCCGGCAGAGGGACGGCATAGCGTGGGGGGCCGTGCCCGACCCGGCCGGCCTCCGCCTCTTCCGCTGGCGGGACCCGCCGGTCGTCGCGGTGGCCCTGCTCGCCCTGGCCGCCGGGTTCGGCCAGTTCGGGGCGGTGGCCGCCCTCGGCGACGTCGCCAAGACGTTCGGCCACCTGTCGAGTGGGGCGAGCTTCGCCGACGAGGCGGGCCTCTCGGGGACGATGCTCGGGATCGGCCTGGCCGTCATCCGGTTGGCGTCGTTGGGCGGCCTGCCGCTGGCCGGCCTGGCCGACCGGTTCGGCCGGCGGACGATGCTGGTGACGACGTGCGCGGCCGGCCTCCTGCTGACGGTGGCCGCCGCGCTCTCGCCGACGTACTGGTCGTTCGTCGCCATCTTCGCCCTCGGTCGCCCGTTGCTCAGTGCCACCCTCGGCGTCGCCCAGGTGAGCGCGGTGGAGCTGACGGCCACCAGCCAGCGGGCCCGGGCGGTCGCGTTCATCGCGGCTGGCTACGCCGTCGGGGCCGGCGCGACCGCGGTCATCCACGGCCTGGCCAAGAACACGTTCGGGTTCCGGGGGATCCTGGCGCTGGCCGCGGTGCCGCTCGTCCTCGTCCCGCTCGTCGCCCGGAAGGTCGTCGAACCCGAGCGGTTCACCCGGCTCGACCGCGGTGGCCAGGCCGACCCGGTGCTCGGGCCGGTGGCCCGGGAGTTCCGGGGCCGGCTGGTGCTGGTGGCCCTGCTGGCCTTCGCGGTGTCGGTGATCACCGGGCCGGCCAACAGCCTGGTCTTCATCTACGCCCAGAACGTCCTCCGGGTCTCCGGCTGGGCCACCTCGGTCATGGTGGTGGCCGCCGGGGTCGTGGGCCTGGGCGGCCTGCTGGTGGGCCGCTGGCTGGCCGACCGGGTCGGCCGCCGGCCGACGGTGGCCGTGGCCATCGTCGGCATGGCCTTGGCCGGGACGTTCGCCTACTCGGGGTCGACGTCGGCCCTGATCGTCGGGTACGTCCTCGGCGTGACGGCCGGCGGGGTCTTCGCCCCCGCCGGCGGGGCATTGGCCAGCGAGCTGTTCCCGACGGAGGTCCGGGCGTCGGTGGCCGGGTGGACGATCGCCGCCGGCGTGCTCGGAGCCGTCGCCGGCCTGCTCGTCTTCGGCGCGGTCGCCGACATCGGCGGGGTGGCCAACCACGCCGAGCTGGCCGCGGCCGCGACGTTCCTGCCGATGATGCTCGCTACCGGGCTGCTGCTCCGGCTGCCCGAGACCAAGGGTCGCGAGCTCGAGGACCTGTGGCCTGGTCGGACCAGCGGGGGCACCCGGCACCGATAGGTCGCCCGCCGCCCGGGGCCGCCGGAGGCGCCCGCGGCATTGTCGCCGTCAGGCCTGGCTGGCCCGCCAGTCCGCGGGCACCGCCTGCTGGTCGTCCATCATCTCGGCCATCACGGCCCGGATGAACGAGTCGGCTTCGTCGGTCATGCCGCCGGCGACACCGCCGTAGATGGCGCCGGACGCCGGGGCCTCGTCCCGGTGCGTCTTGGCGTAGTCCACCGCGTCGGCCAGGTCGCCGGCCCAGGCCGCGGCGACGCCGTCGCTGGTCTGGGGCCCGGTGACGGCCATGTGCAGCGCGTTGGGGTACTGCTGGCCGTTGAGCCGCCAGCCGCGGCGGCGGAGGAAGTCGTTGACGTGGTACACGTCGAAGTCGTCGGACGTGAAGCTGAACAGGAACGTCGGGCGGCCGAGGATGCGGAGCTCGGGGTGGGCGCGCACCGCGTCCTGCATCGCCGACGACGTCTCGAAGATCGCCGCCGCCTCGCGCCGGTAACCCTCCCGACCGAGCTGGACCATCGCGGCCCAGGTCGCGGCGAGCAGGCCGCCCGACCGCGAGCCCTCCATCCCCGGCGAGCAGTACTTCCCGCCGCTCCAGTCGGTCAGATAGAAGTACTGGGCGTTGCGCAGCGCCTGGTCGCGGAAGGTGACGACCGACGTGCCCTTGAGCGCGTAGCCGTACTTGTGCGTGTCCGCGGAGATCGACGTGACGCCGGGGAGCCGGTAGTCGAAGATCGGGACGTCGTAGCCGAGCTCCTGGCCGAACGGCAGGATGAACCCGCCCAGGCAGGCGTCGACGTGCAGGCCGACGCCCCGTTCGACGGCGACGTCGGAGAGCGCACCGATCGGGTCGACGGTGCCGTAGCCGTAGTTGGCGGCCGACCCGACGATGGCCACCGTCTGGTCGTCGACGTGGTCGGCCACCCAGTCGACGTCGACCTCGGTCGTCGCCGCGTCGACCGGCGCCCGGCGGAGCTCGACGCCGAAGAGGTGGCACGCCTTGTCGAACGCCGGGTGCGCCGTCTCCGGCTTGATCAGGTTGGGCCGCGTCACGCCGCGGGCCGCCGCCGCGTGCTCGCGGTACGCGAGGACCGCGTGGCTGATGCTGCCGGTGCCGCCCGTCGTGACGAGGCCGGCACCCGGTCCGTGGCGGCGTCCGTCACCCGAGCCGTCACCCGAGCCACCACCTGGGTCGCCGGCCGGAGCGCCATTGCCGGGAGCGCCATTGCCGTGGATGGCCTCGCCGTGCAGCAGATCGAGCGTCATCGCGATGACCTCGGCCTCGAACTTGGTGGCGCTCGGGCACATGTCGCGCTGGAGAACGTTCGTGTGGGCGAAGAGCCCGAACGCCTCGTGCAGGAACCGGTAGTGGTCGTGGTCGCCGCTATAGATCGTCCCCGAGCACCGGCCGGTCTCCCAGACCGCGTCCTCCTCGGTGGCCATCGTCTGCAGCTCGGCCAGGATCTCCTCCCGCGGCGTGCCCAGCTCCGGGAACGTCCGGTGGACGACGAAGCGGTCCTCGTAGGGGAACTGGCTCATCGTGCGCTCCCCGTCGGCCCCTCCGGCGGCCGGGTCGACCCGGGGCCGTCGAGCGGGCCGATCGGGACCCCCGTCGAGACGGGGAACGCCCGGTCGTTCTGGAACCGGTCGGCGTAGTTGCGGGCGTCGAGGAAGCGGAGGAACGGGATGTGCTGGATCTCGAGGATGAGGAGGAGGATCGCCCCGAGGACGATGCCGAGCAGGACGTGGCCGTAGCCGATGACGATCCCGATGCCGGCGACCGCGAAGATCGACGCCGCGGTCGTCAGCCCGGTGACGAGCTGGCCCCGGCGGAGGAGGACGCCGGCCCCGATGAACCCCAGACCGGTCATGATGCCGGCGACGGCTTGCGGCGATCGGACGCCGGCCACCGCGGTGACCGAGGTGGCGGCCGCGCCGACGAGCGAGAACGTCCGATCACCGGCCGGCGAGCCGCGGAGCTGTCGCTCGAAGCCGAAGACGAAGGCGACCGCGATCCCGACGGCCACTCGGCCGAGCAGGACGAGATCGCCATGGGACATCGCCCCAGTATCCCAGCGGGTCGCCGGCCGGGCCGGGACCGTCAGCCGCCGCGGCCGACGGCCAGTTCGACGCGGACCGGCCGGTGGTCGGACCCGGCCATCGGCCGCGCCTGACCGTCGACGACGGTCACCGGTCCGCGGACGAGGATGTGATCGACCTGGCTGTGCGGCCGCCACGCCGGCCACGTCGGCTCCCGAACGGCTCGGTGCCAGCCCCGGAAGAGCAGGCTGACCGGCGGGCCCCACAGGTTCATGTCGCCGGCCAGCACCGCCGGGCCGTCGCCGACCTCGACCTCGAGCAGCTGGCGGAGACGTTGGAAGTGGCGCGGCGAGCCGTACGAGAGATGCGACATGTGGGTGCCGACGACGGTGACCGACTGACCACCCCGATCGCCCTGGTCACCCCGATTGCCCTGATCACCCCCACCACTCTGGTCGCCGACGGCCACGCGGAGGACGATGGCGGCCCGCGTGGCCGGGTCCCGCGACAGCGTCGGCAGCTCGATGAGCCGCTCGCCGAGCACCGGCCGGCGGCTCAGGACGGCCAACCCCCACCCTCCGGGCTCGGCCGCTTCGAACCGGGCCGACCGGGTGATCCGGGGCCCGAGCGGGCGGTTGTCGTCGAGGTAGATGGCGTGGCTGCTGCCTCGCCAGTCGAACGGCCGCATCCACCGGTGGTCGGCCCGCGGGTGCGGTCCGGCCCGTCGGCCGTGGGCGAGCGGGTGCTCGACGACCGCATAGCCGAGCTCGGCGCCGATCGCCGTCGCCGAGGCGGGGCTGGCCGGCGGCGCGCCGGGGTGGGCCGGCGGCTCGTCGGGGGTCCACGTCTCTTGGAGAACGAGGATGTCGGCGTCGAGGTCCCGGCAGGCGGCGACGACGTCGAACGGCCGCCCCCAGCCGTCGATCCCGGCGTGCAGGTTGAAGCTGGCAACGGTCAGCGACGGTGGGGCAGCGGGCATGGAGCGCCTGACGCTACCGCCAGGTCGGGCGCCGCCGAGGTCGTCGGTAGCATCGGGCAGGTGCGAGACCCCGCAGGCGCGTCGCCGACCGGTACCGACCGCGTGCCGTACCTGAGCACGCGGCTCCAGCCGTTCACGACGACGATCTTCGCCGAGATGTCCGCGCTGGCCGTCGCCACCGGGTCGATCAACCTCGGGCAGGGGTTCCCGGACACCGACGGGCCGGCGGTCGTCGCCGACGCGGCCGTCGCGGCGATCCGGGCCGGCTACAACCAGTACCCCCCGGGGGCGGGCATCCCCGAGCTCCGGGCGGCCGTCGCCGAGCACCAGCGGGCGTACTACGGCCTGACGGTCGACCCGGACGACGGCGTGCTGGTGACGGCCGGCGCCACCGAGGCCATCGCCGCCGCGCTGCTCGCGCTGTGCGAGCCGGCGGACGAGGTCGTCGTCTTCGAGCCGTTCTACGACTCCTACGCCGCCGGCCTCTCGATGGCCGGCGCGGTGCCGAAGGTCGTCACGCTGCGCCCGCCGGACTGGTCGTTCGACCCCGACGAGTGGCGGGCCGCGATCACGCCGAAGACGAGGCTCGTGCTGCTGAACACCCCGCACAACCCGACCGGCAAGGTCTTCTCCGACGACGAGCTCGACCTGATCGCCGCCACCTGCGTCGACCGTGACCTGCTGGCCGTGACCGACGAGGTCTACGAGCACCTCGTCTTCGACGGCCGGCACCGGCCGCTGGCCGGCTGGCCGGGGATGGCCGACCGCACGCTAACGATCTCGTCGGCCGGCAAGACGTTCTCGTTCACCGGCTGGAAGATCGGCTGGGCCTGCGGCCCGGCGCCGCTGGTCGCCGCCACCCGGGCGGCCAAGCAGTTCCTCACCTACGCCGGCGGCACGCCGTTCCAGCACGCGGTGGCCGCCGGGCTCGACGCCGGGCCGGCCCTGATCGACGGGCTGGCCGCGTCGCTCCGGGAGCGCCGCGATCTGTTCTGCGACGGGCTCGAAGAGCTCGGGTTGCCCACGTTCCGCCCGGCCGGCACGTACTTCGTCACGACGGACGTCGCGGCGATCGGCGAGCCGGACGCGCTGGCGTTCTGCCGGGCGTTGCCGGCTCGCTGTGGCGTCGTCGCGGTGCCGAGCTCGGTCTTCTACCTCCACCCGGCCGAGGGGGCGTCGCTCGTCCGCTGGGCCTTCTGCAAGCGGCCGGAGGTGCTCGCCGACGCGCTCGTCCGCTTGAAGGCGCTCGCCGCGTGAGCGACAGCCCGGGGACGGTGCCGATCTTTTGGGTCGACGCGTTCACCGATCGCCGCTTCGGCGGGAACCCGGCCGCCGTCTGCCTCCTGACCGGCCCGGCCGACGAGCGGTGGATGCAGGGCCTCGCCACCGAGCTCGGTCTCTCCGAGACCGCGTACGTCTGGCCGACGGCCAGCGGGGCGGCCGACGAGCTGTCGCTGCGCTGGTTCACGCCGACGACCGAGGTCGACCTGTGCGGCCATGCCACGCTGGCCACCGCCCACGCCCTCCGCCAGGCCGGTCGGGCGGCCGACGGCGACGTGCTGGTGTTCCGGACCCGGAGCGGCCGGCTGACGGCCCGGTTCGACGGCGACGTCGTCGAGCTCGACCTGCCGGCCATCCGGCCGGTGCCGGTCGACCGGCAGCCGGCCCTACCGGCCCCGTGGCCGGTCGCCGCGGTCGCCGAGTACGGCGGTTCCCTCGTCGTCGAGCTCGACGACGCGGCCGCCGTCCGCGAAGCCGTCGTCGACGTGCCGGCGATCGCCGCGCTGGCGTACCGGGTGGTCGTCGTCACCGCCCGGGGACCGGCCCCGGCGGACCAGCCGGCCGGACCGGCACCGCCGGCACCGCCGTCCGGACCGGCACCGCCGGCCGACTACGTCCTTCGCGTCTTCGGCCCGAACGTCGGCATCGACGAGGACCCGGTGACCGGCTCCGCCCAATGCGTCCTCGGGCCGTACTGGGCCGAGCGGCTCGGCCGGAGGGTGCTCCATGCCGAGCAGCTCTCGGCCCGGGGCGGCCGCCTCCGGGTCGAGGTCGACGACGAGCGCGTGCGGGTGGCCGGGTCGGCCGTCACCGTCCTGGCCGGCCAGGTCGAGGGACCCCACCTCCAGGGATTGGCGTGACCTTCGCCGCCGAACCATCGACCGAGTCGCTCCGGGCGCTCGTCGCCGCCCACGGGCCGGCGGACGAGCGGGAGTCGTCGTCGCGCCGCCGGTTCCTGGCCGAGCTCGACCGTCTGCCCGAACCGTGCTCGGAGGCGGCGGGCCCGGTGCACGTCACCGCGTCGGCCATTGTCGTCGGCCGGCGGGGGACCGTCCTGCACCGCCACCGGCGGCTCGGCCGGTGGCTGCAGCCGGGCGGCCACGTCGAGGCCGGCGAGGATCCGGCGACGGCGGCGATCCGGGAGACGACCGAGGAGACCGGCCTGGCCGTCGCCCACCCGCCGGGCGGTCCCCGGCTGGTGCACGTCGACGTCCACGACGGCGGCCGGGGCCACACCCATCTCGACCTACGCTTCCTCGTCGTCGCCCCGGATGCCGACCCGGCGCCGGGACCGGGCGAGAGCCCGGACGTCGCCTGGTACGACTGGGACGCCGCGGCGGCGATCGCCGACGACGCGCTGATCGGGGCGCTGCGGGCAGCGCAAGAGGCGTGGAAGGGAGGCCGAAGTTGATGACGGATGCGGTCGAAACGGGGGCGGGGTCGGCGACACCGCTGGACGTGCTGATCCAGGTGCAGGACCGGGACACGGTGATCGCCCAGCTCCAGCACCGCCGGGCCAACCTGCCGGAGCGGGTCGAGCTGGGCGCGGTCGAAGCCGCGCTGGGGGCGCTGGAGGGCCGCGGCCGGGAGCTCGAGGGGCCGCGGCAGGAGCTGCTCGGCCGGCAGGCCGAGCTGGAGGAGCAGATCGAGGGGGTGGCGGGCCGCCGGCGGTCGCTGGAGGACCGCCTCTACGGCTCCCGGGGCTCGGCGGCGCGGGACCTGCAGGCGATGGACGAGGAGATCCGTCACCTGGCGGAGCGCCGAGACGAGCTGGAGGAGCAGGAGCTGACGCTGATGGAGGAGCAGGAGCCGCTCGACGGCGAGCTGGCGACGTTGGCCGCCGAGCGCGGCCGACTGGAGTCGTCGGCCGAGGCTCTCCGCGGCGCCGTCGCCGACGCCGAAACGGTGGTCGACGCCGAGCTGGCCGCCGAGCTCGTCGCCCGGTCCGAGCTCGCCGCCGGGCTCCCGAACGATCTGGCCGACCGCTACGAGTCGCTCCGATCCCGGCTCGGCGGCGTCGGCGCGGCCCGGCTGGTCGGCAACCACTGCGGCGGCTGCCACCTGGAGCTCCCGTCCGTCGAGGTCGAACGGGTCCGCCGGCTGCCGCCGGGGACGGTGGCGACGTGCGACCAGTGCGGCCGGATCCTCGTCCGGGCCTGAGGCCGGCCGCGCCGCCGTGCTCGTCCTCGTCCGCCACGGGCAGGCCACGGCCAATGCGGCCGGGCTGTTGCTCGGGCGATCCGACGCCCCCCTGACGGCCGAGGGTCGCCGGCAGGCCGAGGCGCTCGGCGCCTACCTCCAGCGCCCCGGCCATGACGTGGTCGCCGGCCTCGTCAGCAGCCCGCTGCGGCGGGCCGTCGACACCGCCGAGGCACTGGGCCTCGACCGACCGATCGTCGTCGACCCCCGCTGGATCGAGATCGACTACGGCGTGCACGAGGGCCAGGCCCTCACCGCGGTCCCCGCCGACGTCTGGCAGGCGTGGCGTTCCGACCCGAACTACCGGCCGACCGGCGGCGAGTCCTTGGCCGGCCTCGGCGGACGGGTGCGAGAGGCGTGCGAGGAGCTGATGGCGCCCGGGGCCGCCGCCCGGTCCGGCGGCGACATGGTCGTCGTCAGCCACGTCTCGCCGATCAAGGCCGCGGTGGCGTGGGCCCTCGGCGTCGGCGACGAGCTGGCCTGGCGACTGCACCTGTCGACCGGCTCGATCACCCGGATCGGCTGGGGCCCGGATGGCCCCATCGTCCACGGGTTCAACTGGGTGCCGTAGCCGACTGCGCCGGTTGGCCGGACTGCGCCGGTTGGCCGGACGGGCCGGGCCGGACGGGCCGGGCTGGGCCGGGACGGGACGGGTCAGCGCCGGAGCTGCCAGACGTCCCGGGCCGGGTGTTCGAGGATCGCCGTGTAGGTGATCACGCTCGTGAAGAGGCGCCGGTCGATGCCGGAGGCGGTGACGGCGCGTTCGAGGTCGGCCCGGTGCAGCCGCCCGTCCGGGGCCGGGCCGAGCGCGGCGACGAAGGCCTGTTCGGCCGGCGTGAGCACGACGCCGGCGTCGAGCGGCTCGGCCGACCGGACGGCACCGCCGTCGACGATGAACGCCGGGTGGGCGTCGAAGAAGGCGACGAGCACGTCGAGCGGCGGCACGTCGGCGACCCGCACGCCGTGGCGGCGGCGGACCAGGCCTCGCCGGAGCTGGCCGAGGCCGAGCGGTGTCGAGACCGCCAGCATCGGCCGCGTGGCGTTGCCCAGGCCGTTGCCGTCCAGGTCGGCCGACTGCCAGTACCAGCCAGCGCGGAGATGGGCGACGACGGGGGAGTGGCCGAGGACGAGCGAGACGATGGCCGACGCGGGCCCGTCGCCAGCGGTCCGGTCGCCAGCGGTCCGGTCGCCAGTGGCCAGCCCGTCGACGACCTGCCGGGCGGTGAAGACCCCGCTGCGCCGGGACAGCCGACCGACCGACGCCATGATCGCCGCGCCGTCGACCGCGCCGTCGACCGCGCTATCGGTCACGACCAACTCGACGCCGGCGGCCGAGTCGACGACGAACGGGACCGGGTACCCGGTCAGGCCGGCCACGACGGCGACGACGTGCGGGTCGAACGGCTCGGTGCTCAGCGACCGGTCGGCCAGCAGGCGGGCTGCCGCGCCGATCGTCATCGGCGCCTCATCGGCCAGCAGGCGAGCCGCCCGCCCGACCTGCGGAAGGAAGGCGTGGGCGAGCCGGTCGGTCGTCCGGTCGACGATCTGGCGGACCCGCTCCTTGCTGATCGAGAACTCCTCGCCGACGTCCCGGAGCCGGTGGGGCCGACCACGGCGGCCGAGTCGGGCGACGGTGATCGCCAGGTCACGGGGGGAGATCCCGAGGGCTTCGCACAGCCCGGGGATGGCGTCGTCGAGCGGTTCCCGACCGAGCTCGACGACCCGGGCCGCGACGGCGGGAAGGGCGCGAGCGAGCGCCCGGGCCAGCCGTCCGTCGGACCCGGCGGCCACCGCGGCCAGCACGTCGTCGAAGCGGCCGGGGCGAGGCGTGACGACGTCGCGCAAGCGCGGATCGCCGACGTCGATCCGGGCCGCCCAGGCCTCTCCGGACGCGGCGAGCAGGGCGGCCCGGACCGCGGCGTCCTGGTGGTCGCCCACGGGCGTCGCCAGCCGGTCGACGATCGTCCCGAGCTCGAGCGCGCTCCGCCGCCCGGCCGTCGGGATGGCCAACAGCTGGCCGTACGTGACGCGTTCGAGCCGGCCGGCGACCAGGAAGCCGCCGGTGCGCAGGGTCCGGCCCAGCCGGGTCGGCCAGACGACGTCCTCCGGCGGGACCTCGGCCGGCCACGGGTCGCTCATGATCCGCACGTCCCGGGCCGAACGGGACCCGACGACCGCGAGGGCGAACGCCGTCGCCGCGTCCGGCAACCGGTCGAAGCCGTTCCACACCGAGGCGTCTAGCGCGGCCACCGCCGATCCCGGCGGCAACCCGAGGGCCGAGGCCACCGGTGCAGGGAGCGCCCGCCGGCCGAAAGCGTCGCGGAGCGACCACGGGAGCAGGGGCACGCCCCGTGTCCCCCAGCGCTCGGTCGACGCGGGACCCACGCGGGTCGGCGACCCGTTGTCCGGCGACCCGTCGGCCGCGTCGTCCTGCACCCCCCGAGACAAGATGGAGGGAGATGATACTTAAAAGTAGCGAACGGAATGCGAAGAGGCTCAGGGGCGGGGACGGGATCGGTCCGGCGGGGCGGGTGACCTACCCCCGGGCGAAGCGGATCAGCTCCGAGTAGTCGTCGGTCTCGATGGCCTCGACCAACGCCCGGATGTACGCAGCTCGCCCCGCGCCCTCTTCTTCCAGCCGGGATCCACCCCACGTGAAGGCCGGGGCGCCGCTGGCGATCAGGTACAGGTCGGCCATCAACCTCGTCGATCGGCCGTTCCCGTTCGGGAATGGATGGACGCTCACCAGCCGACCGTGGATGCGAGCCGCCGACTCGTCAGGGGGGAAGACCGACTCGGCGTGCCAGAACCGGGCGTCGTCGAAGAGCAGGCGTGACTGCGTCACGATCTCGGACGAGTCGACTCCGATGTTGGTGAGCCGCTGGCGAAGGGTGCCCGCCCACGTCCAGACGTCGTCGAACATGTGGCGGTGCAGGTCCAACATGAACCCGTAGGACAAGACCCCCTCGGTGCCGGCCCGTCGCGCCCGACGGGCCGCCCACGGAAGCGCCTTGGCGATGTTCTCGAACTCCACCTGGTTGAGGTCCGCCCGGGTCGCTACGAAGTCGGGGATGAGGCCAGCGAGGTCCTCGTCGTCGATCGGCGTGGCGCCGGCTGGTTCCGGGCCGATGGTCCGCACGCTCATGTCCCCGGCCGGGCGCCGCCCGGCCGGCGCGCCGGGCTCGGTCACGAGCTCGGCGGCGGCACCAGCGGCGAGTCCTGCCAGAGCTCACCGCGGTCGATGATCTCCTGAGCAAACCGTTCGATGGCTTCGCGCTGACGGTCCGGGTCGATCCCTTGAGCCTCGAGGGCCATCGTTCGGCCGGCGTACCCGAGCGCCAAAGTGGCGGCTCTTCGGGCCTCTGCCTGGACCGTCGCCTCTATCGTGGTGTTCGGCACGAACGCGTAGACGAGCGAGCAGTCCAAAGCGGACGCCACTTCAGCCAGCTTGGCCAAGGTGATGCCCCCTGCCGGCTCGGCGTGCTCCAGCTTGGTGACGGCTGGGCCCGAGATGCTCAGTCGGGCGGCGAGGGCGGCCTGGCTCATGCCGAGGGCGCCGCGAACGGCCCGAATCCACCCCGACCGTGGCCGGGTGGCGATGGGATCGAGGTGGGCGGCCTCGAATCTCCGGTCCAGCTCGCGGCGTGCCTGGGCCGCTCTTTCGGATCTACGCATACCTATAGGTTACCACAAGTCGTTCATTTTTAAACTAATACATTAGTTTTTTATCACTAGTTCCTAACTGATAGGATAGTTTATCCTGTTGGCACGAACAGGAGGTTGGCCGCGGCGGGCGATCAGCCGGCCGGTGGTTCAGCCGATCGGCGTGGAGGCGATGAACGAGAGGACGACCGCGGCCAGTTCGGGGCCCTTGTCCTCTTGGAGGAAGTGGCCGCCGCCGGCGATCGTGACGTGGTCCTGGCCGGCCGCGCCCGGCACGAGCTCACGGAACCGGCGGTCGGCCCCCCGGGTGATCGGGTCGCCGTCGCTGAACGCGCACAGGAACGGGCGGTCGAAGGACGCCAGCGCGTCCCATGCCCGGCGGTTGTCGCCGGCGGCGGGGTCGTCGGGCGTGGTCGGGACGAGCAACGGGAACTGGCGGGCGCCTTCCTTGTACGTCTCGTCGGGGAACGGCGCGTCGTAGGCCGCGACGACTTCCGGCGGGAGGTCGCCGACGGTGCCGGCGTTGACGATCGCGCCGACCGGCAGCGCCGGGGCGTCCTGGGAGAACCGCTGCCACTGGGTGAACGCGTCGGTCACGTTCTCCTCGCCGGTCGGCAGGCCGGTGTTGGCGACGACGACGCGGCGGAAACGGTCGGGGTGCTCGGCGACGAGCCGGAGGCCGACGAGGCCACCCCAGTCCTGGCCGAACAGCGTGATCCCGGAGAGGTCGAGGCGGTCGAACAGGGCCGAGCGGACCCACTCGACGTGGCGAGCGTACGTGTAGTCGGTACGGGCGGCCGGCTTGTCGGACCTCCCGAAGCCGACGAGATCGGGGGCGACGACCCGGTGGCCGGCCGCGACGAGCGGCGGGACCATCGTGCGGTACAGGTAGGACCAGCTCGGCTCGCCGTGGAGGAGGACGACGGTCTCGGCCGCGCCGGCCGGCCCCTCGTCGAGGTGGTGGAGCCGGACGGTCGGCTTGCCGGCCGGGTCGTCGTCGCCGGCCGGCACGTCGACGTAGTGGGGGGCGAACGGGTAGCCCGTCAGGTCGGCGAACCGCTCGTCGGGCGTCCGCAGCACCCTCACCGGCCAGTCCTCATCGCCCAGTCCTCATCGCCCAGTCCTCATCGCCCAGTCCTCATCGCCCAGTCCTCATCGCCCAGTCCTCATCGCCGTCGAGGCCCCGGGGTGTCGAGCAGACCGCCGAGGATGTGGATCACGGTCCGGCGGGCCGCGGCCGCGGAGAGGTGCTGGGCCCGGCGCAGGCGGTCCCAGGCCTCCCACGACGCGGCGAGGTCGAGCGCGTCGAGCAGCTCGCGGCGGCCGTCGCCGATGCCCTCCAGCTCGGGGCCGAACGAGCGGTCGAGCAGCTCCCGGAGGAACACGTTCGAGGTGGCGAGCATCCGCGAAAGCTCGTCGGACCGGAGCGCCTGGGGGGTGATCGCCCGCCGGACGGGGCCGA
The DNA here is from genome assembly GCA_963844575.1 of uncultured Actinomycetota bacterium. Taxonomy (GTDB): domain Bacteria; phylum Actinomycetota; class Acidimicrobiia; order Acidimicrobiales; family RAAP-2; genus DASZUK01. The sequence goes on along the minus strand of CAWJOU010000005.1, from coordinate 3,225,594 downwards.
TGGCGTCGAAGAGGCGGCTCCGCTGGCGCACGGTGCGCTCGATCCGCTGGGCCAGCGGGAGGTCGGCGGGGACCTCGTGGAGATGGCTCCAGTGCCGGGCCGCCTGGAGCTCGATGACGGAGCGGTAGAGGGCGTCCATGTCCTCGAAGTGGTGAAAGACCAGCCGGACCGAGATGTGGGCCTGTTCGGCGATCTCCTTGGCCGTCGGCTGGGGGTCGCCGCCCTCGACCAGGCTGATGACGGCCTCGGCGACCTTCATCCGCGTCCGTTGGCCCCGGGCCAGCCGCCCGTCGGAGGGGGTCGGACCACTCGAGACGACGTCACGGGCCACTCTTGTGCTCCTCTTCGGGAAAACGGCAGTTGGGGAACGGTGCGGAGACGGTAGGTCGGCTGCGGCCATGCTGCCACTCCGGCCCGCCGGCATGGGAGCAGTGAAATTGTCGCGTTTTGGTCACGATGGACTTCTCGTTGCCGACCGTTAACAGTAGGGTCGTAGTTCGGAAACAGAAACCGGGGGCCTCGGCAGGCGGAGTGCCGGGGTTGCTTGGGAGGCCGCCGACCGTAAGGCCGGAGGATCGGGGGGACGATGGCCGAAAGTGGGGAGATCGTTGCCAGGTCGTGGATATCGACGCGCCTGTCATGGAGTGATCGGGCCAGGTGAGGTGGCGCAGACGTTGGCTGAGGCAGGGAACGCGGCAAGCGGACCGGTGATCCTGCCGGGAGGCCGGTCCCCTCGGGGGGCCGACCGGGTCGTGCCGATCGGTCGGCACGGCCACCCGCGAGAGGAGATCCGAGCCGTCCAGCGGGCGAAGATCCTGGACGCCTTCGTGGCGGAAGTCGGCGAGAAAGGTCTGGCCGGCGCCCGGGTGATCGACGTCTGTCGGCGGGCCGGGGTATCGGCCAAGGAGTTCTACGGCATCTTCGGAAGCAAAGAGGACTGCTTCTTCGTCGCCTTCGACCTCGGCGCCGACCAGGTCTGCGAGCAGGGCGAGCGGGCGTTCGCCGAGGCGCAGGGACCATGGGAGGACCGTCTCCGGATGGCCGTCGAGGCCATGCTGACCGTCTTGGCGGCCAATCCGGCGTTCTGCCGGTTGTGCATCGTCGAGGCCGGCCATGGCGGACCAGCGGCGGCCGAGCGCCTGAACGGGGTGATCAAGCGGTGTCGCCTGACCCTCGGCGGCGACCAACCGTTCGACGTCCCGGACTGGGTGTCCGCCGAGGCGTGTGAGAGCGCGCTGGTCGGCGGGGCGATGCAGCCGCTGGCCGAGTACGTCATGAGCGGGCGGGCCAGCGAGCTGGCCGAGCTGGCGCCGCTGGTCACCTACGTCATCGCCCTGATCGTCGTCGGCCAGCCCCGGGCGCTCCGCCAGCTGGAGAGCGCAGCCGAAGGCTGAGCCGGTCAGGCCGGGCCCGGCTCGACGACCCGATCTGGCTCGACGACCCCTGGCTCGACGACCCGGCCCTGCTCGACGACGACCGTCCGGTCGAAGCCGGCGAGGTCTCGCTCTCGGTGGGTGACGAGGAGGACGCTGCGGTCGGCTGACGCGGCCAGGACGTCGGCGACGAGGCGGACGGCGGTCGGCTCGTCGAGCCCGGCGGTCGGCTCGTCGAGGACGAGGACCGGGCCGCCGGCCAGCAGGGCCCGAGCGAGGGCGATCCGCTGCCGTTGGCCGCCGGAGAGCTGGGCGCCATCCTCGCCGATCGGCGTGTCGAGGCCGTCCGGGAGGGTGCGGACCCAAGGACCGAGCTGCGCCAGCCGGACGGCCTCGGCGACCTCGCGCTCGTCGGCGTCCGGCCGGGCCAGGGCCACGTTCTCGCGGATCGACCCGGCGAAGAGGCTGGCGTCCTGGCCGACGAGCGAGATGGTCCGGCGCACGTCGGCCTGGGTCAGCCGGTCGATCGGCACGGTCCCGAGGGTGGCGGACCCGTCCTGGAGGGGCCAGAACCGGAGCAGGGCGTTGACCAGGCTGCTCTTCCCGGCGCCGCTCGAGCCGACGATACCCACACGTTCGCCGGCGGCGACGCGGAGGTCGACGCCGTCGAGCGCCCAGGGCAGCTCGGGCCCGTAGCGGAGCCGGGCGCCGGCGACGGTCACGTCCGGGCAGCCTGGGGGCAGGGCCTCCGGCCGGTCCGGGTCGCGGACGGGGACCGGCACGCGGTCGAGGGCCAGCAGCCGCCGCCCCGCCGCGACGACGTCGCCGGTGCGGAGGGCGGCCGCGGCGACGGCCGGGACCGACTCGAAGGCGCCGACGGCCGTGAGCGGCAGCACGGCGAGCATGACGGCCGAGAGGTGGTGGTCGTGGACCGCGGCGACGCCGACCGCGAGGACGCCGATGACGGCTGCGCCGAGGCAGAGGGTGACGACGGCCGAGGTCGCCCCGGCGACCAGCGCGCGGCGCCGGGTCGTCCGGGCCAGCTCCCGGTTGGCCGCGTCGATCCGGTCGAGCAGGCGGTCCTCCTGGCCGAAGGCGAGCAGGTCGGGCACGCCGGCGAGCAGGTCGACGACCTCGGCCGACAGCTCGCCCCGGAGCGCCGCCTCCCGTCCGCGTCCCGGTCGGGTGGCGACGGCGATGGCCGGCGTGACGACGACGGCCACCACCAGGACGAGGCCGAGGACGAGGCCGGCCACCGGCAGGATGATGGCCATGACGACGACGGCCAGGCTGGCCGCGGCGACAGTGACGGTGACCGGCAGCAACCCCCGCAGGTAGAGATCCTGGAGCGTGTCGACGTCGTCGGTCGCCCGGACGAGCAGGTCGCCGGTGCGCCACGCGGCCAGCCCGGCCGGGGCCAGCGGTTCGAGCCGGTCGTAGAGCCAGACCCGCCACTTCGACAGCGAGCGGAAGGCCGCGTCGTGGGCGACCAGCCGCTCGCCGTAGCGCAGCGGACCGCGGACGAACGCGAGCACCTCGACGGCCGCGAGCAGTCCGGCGATGGCCCCGAGGCCCGGGCGGAACGCGGCCCGGTCGATGACGTAGCCGGAGCCGGCCAGCAGGCCGACGGTGGCCAGCGCGGCCGCGACGCCGAGCGCCGCGGCCAGGGCGAGGCGGCCCCACCGCGGGGCGCCGATGTGGACGAGTTGGCGCAGGACCGTCCCGGCCGGGAGCGGCTGTTCCGGCGCGGCCGCGCTCATGCCTGGGCTCCGACCGGGCGACCCTCGGCCTCGGGAACGTCGCCGGCCAGCACCGCGGTGCGGTCGATCCGGGCGACGAGCTCGGGGCGGTGGGCGGCGACGAGGACGGTCCGCCCGTCCAACCACGGGTCGAGCGCCTCACGGAGCAGCGCCTCGGTGGTCAGATCGAGATGGGCGACGGGCTCGTCGAGCAGGACGAGCGGTGCGTCACGCAGGGCGGCCCGGGCGACGGCCACCCGCTGTCGCTCGCCGGCACTGAGCGTGATCCCTCCCTCACCGACCCGGGTCGCCAGCCCGGCGGGGAGCGCGGCGACGAGCCTGGCGAGGCCGGTTGCCTCGAGCACGCGGTCGAGCCGTTCCGGCGCCGCGTCGGGGTCGCCGAGCCGGAGGTTCTCGGCGAGCGTTCCGCCGAACAGGTGCGGCCGTTGCGGCACCCAGGCGATGCGACGTCGCCACACGGCCAGGTCGACGTCGGCCAGGTCGACACCGCCGATCGACACCGTCCCGGCCTCGGGGGCGACGAAGCCGAGGAGCACCGCCAGGACCGTCGACTTGCCGACGCCGGACGGCCCGACGAGCGCGACGTGCTCGCCCTCGTCGATCGTCAGCTCGAACCGGTCGAGCGCCGGTTGCGACCGGCCCGAGAACGTGACGCCGATGCCGTCCAGGCGGACCGGGAACGGTCGGCCGGGGACGGGCGTCCGCCGCCGCGGTTGGCTGGGCGGGCCGGTGGCCGTCGTCGGGGTCGTACCGATGGCGGTAGCCGGACCGGCCGCCTCCGCACTTCCCACTGACCCGGCCGGCTGGTCGAGGAGGTCGAGGATGCGCTCGGCGGCGGCCCGGCCTTCGGCGCTGGCGTGGAACTCCGCGCCGGCTCGTCGGAGCGGGAGGAAGACCTCCGGGGAGACGAGGAGGACGGCGAGCGCGGTGTAGAGCGAGACGGTGCCGCCGAGCAGGCGGAGGCCGAGGACCATGGCGACGAGCCCGGTGCCGATGCCGGCCAGGAACTCCATCGCCAGGGCGGAGAGGAACGCGACGCGTAGCGTCGCCATCGTCGTCTGGCGGAGGCCCTCCGTCGCCGCGGCCACCTCGCGGCGGCCCTGGGCGGCGCGGCCGAACGCCCGGAGGGTCGGCAGGCCACGGATGAGCTCGAGGAAGCGGGCGGACAGCGACGAGAGGCGCCGCCACTGCCGCCGCGTCTCCGCCGCGGCCCGCCGGCCGAAGAGGATCATCGTCACCGGGACGAGCGCGACGACGCCGAGCAGGACGAGCAGCGAGACCCAGTCCGTCCAGGCCACCCAGGCGAGGATGCCGATGGGGGCCAGGCCGGCCAGGATCGCCTGCGGCAGGTACCGGCCGAAGTAGACGTCGAGCGCGGTGGTGCCCCGCGTCGCGGCCAGCGACAGCTCGCCGGCCCGCTCGCCGGCCAGCCACACCGGTCCGAGGTCGAGCGCGTGGCGGAGGAGCTGGCCCCGGAGGACGGACGTGACGGTCGCGCCGCAGCGCTGGGCGGCCGCCTCACCGGCCCAGATGGCTCCGGCTCGGACGACGAACGCGACGACGAGCCCGACGAGCAGCGGCGTCACCGACCCGAGCGATACGCCGTGGAGCACCGACCGCTCGATGATCGTCGCCAGGAGCACCGCCTGGGCGACGACGCACGCCGTGCCGACGAGACCGACCGCGACCGCGGTGACGAGGTAGCGGCGGGTGACCGTCACCCGGGCGGCCAGCCGCCGGTCGACGAGGCCACCGAATTGCCGATCGGCGGCCGGAGTGGGCATCGAAGCCACGCTACCCACCGGCACTGTCACCCTACGAGTCGGGCGCCCGATCAGGCGGGGCCGGTCAGGCAGCACCGCCGGCGGTCGGGGTCAGAGCCGGAAGACGAGCCCGTCGACGTCGACCCGGGTGCCGATCAGCCCGGCGTCGACCGCGTGGGCGGCCAGCGCAGGGTCGTCGGCGGTGGCGACGCAGCGGACCGGGTCGTCGCCGGCCGCACCGGCGACACGGTCGACGTCGGCGACGACGGCCACCCGGACCGGGTCGAGGCCGTCGTAGGTCACCGTGAACGACGCGACCGTCGCCGGGCCGTGGTGCTCGTCGAGGACGTCGAGCGTCGGCGTGGCGTCGGCCGCCGGGCCGGCCAGGTCGTCGAGGAGCGGCGGCCGCCCGTCGGGCTCGGCGGACCAGACGGCGAGGCCCGGCTTCGTCAGCATGCCGCAGACCGTCGTGACGACGCCGACCGCGCCGGGCCGTTCCCGCAGGCGGGGGACGACGGCCGCGGTCGCCTGGTAGACGAAGTTGTTGAACGGCCCGCCGGCGAACGCCATACCGCCGGTGACCGTCGGCGTCCCGTCGATCGGCAGGTCGAGCTCGCGCTGCTGGACGCGGACCGCGGCCGGGAAGCACGAGTAGACCTCGACGACGTCGGCGTCGGCCAGCGGGCGGCCGAGGCGGGCGGCCGCCGCCTGCCCGAGGACCCGCATCGCCGGCCACCGGTGGAGGAAGCGCCGGCGACTGAGCGAGACCGAGTGGTTCGCGTCGACGCCGACGAGCGGGAAGATCCATCGGTCCGCCGGAACGCCGTGCCGGCGGGCCGCCTCGGCGGAGCACACGACGAGCGCCGCGGCCTGGTCGACCGTCCACTGGCTGGCGTGCCACTTGTTGTACGGGAACGCGAGCGGTCGGTTGCCGGGCGACGGGGTCAGCAGGTCGTCGGCCGTCCGGGGTTCGGGGAACGCTGCCGCTGGATTGCGGGCGGCGACCTCGTTGCACCGGGCCCAGAGGTCGGCGATCGCCTGCCGGTGGGCGGTCGGCGTCTGCTGCTCGTCGTGGGCGAGGGCGTTCTCGATCAGTGCGTACTGCTGGACCGGTGGGACGACCATGCCGGCGGCCAGCTCGGGGGCGGCGAAGAACTCCGGCTCGCGCGTCTCGACCTCGTCGGGCACCGCGCCCGGCTGGGCGGTCTCGGCGGCGCCGTCGGTCCGGGCCCAAGCCCGGGCCTCGCCGCCGACGACGACCGCCACATCGGACCGGCCGTCGGCGATCGCCCGGAGCACCTGGCTGACGACCGTCTGCTGGGAGACGCCGATCTGGGCCAGATGGGTCCGGGCCCCGGTCGCGCCGACCCGGGCGGCGACCAGCCGGGCCGGGTCCGCGTACGACCACGTGCCCTGCGGGACGGCGATCCGGTCGGCCGCGGCCAGGAGCGTCGTCGACCCGGCGTCGTGGGCAGCGGCCTCGACCGCCCGGGCCATCAGCTCGGCCGGTTCGCACGGGTCGGCGGCCGTGCCGACGCCGACGAGCACCGGGGTCCGTGGGTCGACGGTGGCTGCCGGCATCGTGACGTCGTTCCTTCCCCCTGGCCGGCCCGGTGGCCGCGTGCGGGGATGGTAGCCGTCGACGGCCGGCCCGCTGAGCCCGTACGGTGACGCGATGACCACGGACGACGACGGCGACCGGACCGCGATCAAGCTGCTGCTGGCCGACGTCGACGGGACGCTGGTGACGCAGGAGAAGGTGCTCACCGATCGGGCGGTCGCCGCCGTCGGCGCGTTGCACGACGCCGGCGTCCTCTTCGCCGTCACCAGCGGGCGACCACCTCGCGGGATGGCCATGCTGGTCGAACCGCTCCACCTGACGACGCCGATCGCCGCCTTCAACGGCGGCCTCGTCGTCGACCCGGACCTCACCGTCGTCGAGCAGCGGACCGTCCCGGACGGGCTCGTCCCCGAGGTGCTCGACGTGATGGCGGCCTCCGGGCTCGGGACCTGGCTCTACCGAGGCGCCGAGTGGTACGTCACCGATCCCGACGGGCCGCACGTCGCTCGGGAGGCGTGGACGGTCAAGTTCGACCCGACGGTCGTCGACGACCTCGGCCCTTACGCCAACGGGGTGGTCAAGGTGGTCGGCGTCAGCGACGACCGGGCGGCCATGGACGAGGCCACGGCGGCAGTCCGCGGGCGGTTCGGCGACCGCGCCTCGGCCGCCCAGTCACAGCCGTACTACCTCGACGTGACCCATCCGGATGCCAACAAGGGGAGCGTCGTCCGCTACCTGTCCAGCCGGTACGACATCGCGCCGGCGGCGATCGCCACCATCGGCGACATGCCGAACGACGTGCTCATGTTCGCTCACTCCGGCCTCAGCATCGCCATGGGCAACGCGTCCGCCGAGGTCCAGCGGGCCGCCCGGCGGGTGACGACCGCCAACGACGACGAGGGGTTCGCCAACGCCGTCGAGCGGTTCGTCCTCCCGCTCGCCTGAGCACCCCGCGACGAGCCATCCGGTCCGTCGATCGACTGATCGAGGGCGGGGCGCGCCATGGCGACGACCGATGACCGCAGTGCATACCGGTCCTTCCTCCTGCCGAAGGGCGTGGCGAGGACCGTCGGCCCCCAAGGCGCCGTAGCGTAATAACCGGACCGGACCGGACCGGGTCATGGTCGGCGGCGTCGCGGTCGGGGGATTGATCCGATCGAGCCGGTTGGCCGTAGTGCTGGGTGACGGCCCGGCGCCGACCGGGCAGAACCGACGAACAACGACGGAACCGAGGAGCGAGATGGCACAGCGAGCAAGCGGTCGACGGCAACGGTTGGGCCGGGTGCTCCGGTGGTCGGCCACCGGACTGGCCCTCGGCACCGCGGCCGGGCTGGCGGGCACGATCGTCGCGCCGGTCGTCGCCGGCGCGTCGTCATCGACGGTGATCGTCGTCACGCACAACAAGACGTGGGGCTCGATGCTGGCGATGAGCAACGGCGACGCGATCTACCGCCTGACGACCGACCCGGCCAACAAGAGCGTCTGCTCGGGGACGTGCGCGTCGGCATGGCCGCCGGTCGTGCTGGCGCCCGGCCAGGCGAGCCCGAAGGGCCAGGGGGTGAGCGATCTCGGCACGATCACCCGGAGCAACGGTCAGAAGCAGGTGACGTACCAGGGCATCCCGCTCTACCTGTACATCGGCGACCACTCGGCCGGACAGGTCAACGGCAACATCAAGGACGCCTGGGGCCAGTGGTGGGTGGTCAACCCGGCCCACCCGCACGCGACGCCGACGGCCGCGAAGTCGTCCTCGGGCGGGGGATCGACGACGACGACGGTCGGGTCGGGCGTGGCGTACTGATCCAGTGACCATCGTTCGTTCGACCGCCCCGACGACCGCGTTCCAGGCGCCGTCCCCGGCCATGGCCGGGGCGGCGTCAGGAGGGGGCACCGCGGTCGTGGGGGCGCTGGTCACGTCGTGGGCTGGGGTGCTCACGGTGGCCGCGGTCGTGGCGTGGCTGGGTGTCGTCGGGCTTCGGGTGCTGCTCGGGGCCGGCAACCTCGCGGGCGCGCTCGCCGCGGCCCGGGGTGAGACCGTCGGGCCGGCGCTGCTGGCGACGGTGCTCGTCCTCTTCGTGGCCGAGCGCCGCTGGCCGGCGGTCGAGCGGCCGGCGCTGTCCCGAGCCCATCTGGTCGACGCCGGCTACCTCGCGCTCTTCGCGGTGGCCGTCCTGCCGTTGCTGACGCTCGTCCAGACCGGCTTCGCGGTGGAGGTGCAGCGGTACGCACCGTTCCTGCGGCTCGGGCGGCTGCCGTTGGTGCCACAGGTGGCCGTCGTCGCAGTCGTCCTCGTCGGGATGGACGGGATGAACTGGCTGGCGCACCTGGCCAACCACCGGTCGACCTCGCTGTGGCGACTGCACGCCCTCCACCACTCCCAGGAGGACATGAGCGTCTTCACGACGTTCCGGACGCACCCGCTCGTGCACGCGTCCTACCTGCCGGCGATGGTGCCGGCGCTCGTCCTCGGGGCGAGCGGCAACGTCCCGGTCGCCGCGCTCATCACGTACGGCTGCCTCGTCACGCTGCCCCACGCCAACCTGCGCTGGTCGTTCGGCCCGCTCGGCAAGGTCGTCGTGAGCCCGGCCTATCACCGTCTGCACCACGCCCGCGAGCTGACCGACGCCCGCGGGGCGGTCAACCTCGGCTTCGTGCTCGTCGGCTGGGACCAGTTGGCCCGGCGGGCGGCGTACCCGAAGCGGGGGGTAGCCATCGCCACCGGGATCGCCGGCCGGCCGGTGCCGGTCGAGCAGGCCGCGCCACGCCGGGTCGTCCGGGTCGTCGTGGCCCAACTGGCGCAGCCGTTCCGGCTCCGGGCGGCGACCGGCGGTCCGTCGTGAGCGAGCTCACCACTCGACTGGTCGGGGCCAACGACCGGGTCCGGGCCACCCGGGACACGCGGCTGGCCCGGGACCTGGGTCTGCTGGCGGCGCGGATCGGCTTGGCCTGGATCTTCGTCTACCACGGCGCGGCCACCCTCTTCGGGGCGTTCGGCGGCGGCGGCATCCACCAGCAGGCGCGTGTTCTTCTCGACCGTCGCCCACCTGCAGCCGGCCATGTTCTTCGCGGTGCTCGGCGGGATCATCGAGTTCTTCGGCGGTCTGGCCGTCGGTCTCGGGATCTTCGGCCGGATCGCCGCCCTCGGTCTGTTCGGCGACATGGTCATCGCCATGGCCACCGTGACGTTCGGCAACGGCATCGTCTCGAACGCCGCTGGGTCCGGCTACGAGATCAACGTCGCCCTGGCCGCGCTCGCCCTGGTCGTCGCGGCCCTCGGGACCGGCCGGTTCTCGCTCGACGTCCTCCTCGGGTCCCTCTACCGGCGCCGGCGCCACGCGCCATGAGCGCGGCCGGCCGGATCGCGGCAAGCTCTATCGACGTGGACGCGGTTTCGCGAGGGGGTCGGAGAGGCTGGCTCCGACCGGCCGACCCGGCCGGTCTGTCCGACGAGGCACTGGTGGCCGGGATGGCCGCGGGCGACGAGCGGGCCGGTGCAGCGTTCGTGCGGCGCCACGAGCGTCGGGTCTTCGGCATTGCCCTGGCCATCACGATAGACCGGTCCACCGCCGAGGACGTCGCCCAGGAGGCCCTGCTCCGGGCGTGGCGCCACGCCGCGGTCTTCGACCCGCGGCGGGCGTCGGCGACGACGTGGCTGTCGACGATCGCCCGGAACCTGGCCATCGACGCCCTCCGGCTCCGGCGGTCCGTGCCGGCCGGTCCGGACGACGCGGTCTGGCTCGATCTCGACAACGACGTCGTGGCCCCCGAGGCCCAGGCGGTCCACGTCGACGCGGTCGACCGGGTGCGGTCGGCGCTGGGCCGACTGCCGGTCGAGCAGCGACGGGCCGTCGTCCGGGCCACGTTCTACGGGCAGAGCGCGTCCGAGATCGCCGCGGCCGAGGAGATCGCCCTCGGGACGGCCAAGAGCCGGGTCCGGCTCGGGCTGGCCCGCGTCCGCCGCGTCCTCGGTGAGGAGGGGTGATGGGGATGACATCCCGGGATCCGCGCTGCCTCGTCGGCGACGACGACCTCGCCGCGTTGGCCACCGGCACGCTCACCGGGCGCGATCGGTCGGCGGTGCTGGAACATCTGGAGGGGTGCCCGGCCTGTGCGGCGGAGCTGGAGGAGCTCTCCGTGACGGTCGACGCCCTGATGGAGCTGGTGCCCGACGCAACGCCGCCGGACGGGTTCGCCGACCGCACCGTCGCGCTGATGCGGGCCGAGCCTTCCTCGACGGTCCGGCGCTCACCGCGGTTCGTCCGCCCGGGGCGGCGGATCGTCGCCGTGGCGGCGCTCGTCGTCGCACTGGCTCTCGGGATCGGCGTGGGGGCGCTGGTGACGTCCGGCGGTGGCAGCACCGGCCCGGTCGTCCGTACGGCCGCCCTCCAGTCGACGTCCGGGGCCGAGGGGTCCGTCGTGCTGTCGTCCGGTCAGCCGGGATGGTTGGTCATGACCGTCGCCGACTCGACCGCCTGGGGAAAGGTGACGTGCCGCGTGACGCTGACCGACGGCAGCCATCGGGTCGTCGGTCGCTACCCGATGTCGTCCGGGTACGACTCGTGGACCGCTCGTCTACCGGTGACAGCGAGCACAGTCCGTTCGGTCGACCTGGTCGAACCGGGTGGTTCGGTCATCGCGTCGGCCAAACTGACCGCCTGACGCCTGATCGCCCGGTGTCGCGTCGAAGTGGTCAACAATGGCCCCCGGCCCCAAGTCGAGTCCTGACCACGTCGGTGGGTCGGTGAATCGCTACTCGCGGTCGATCCTGGCCGGGGCCGCCACGGGAGGTCGCAGCTTCACGGGGCTGGCTGCGGTCGTCCTGAACGCCCCACCGGGGATCCGGGGAAGGCCCGGCGCGGTCGTCCTCGAACGACCGGTCAAAGTGGTCGTCGCGACTGCCGCCTTGGCCGAGTACGCCGTGGACAAGCTGCCCTGGGTCCCGAGCCGGCTGCGGCCACTGCCACTGGGTCTACGCGGCCTGAACGCCGCCGCCGCCGGCTACCTCATCGTCAGTCGTCGGTCGTGGCATCCAGGTGCGGACGACTCGTCCACCGTATCGGCCGACCACCCCGGGGCCGTCGTCGCTTGTTGCGGGATCGCCGCGGTCACCGCCCTCGCCACCGCGTGGTTGGGGGCCCAGTGGCGAGCATGGGCAGCGGCGCGCCTGGGGGGCGACGCGCCGGGCGCGCTCGTCGAGGACGCGGTGGTCCTCACGCTTGCCGCCGTCGTCGGACGGTCCACCGACGACGCCCCGGGCGTCTCGCGGCACCGATAGCTCCGAGGGGTTCTCCGGGCTTCCGTAACCGCCCAAGGGGTCGAGGTCTGCTCATCTCTGGGGAGGGTCGCATCGCCCGACGGGAGCCGGCACCGCGAAGCCGCCGACGATCACGTCGCTCGAGTTTTGGCGTGTGCCATGCTCGTCGGGCCAGCCGCGCGGTCTCGCCACGCAAAGCCGCACCCGAACGAGGGGAGTCACCATGGCTCAACAAGATCCCGGCAAGGGAAGCCGATCCAGCATCGGCGGTGGGGCCATTGCCACCATCGTCGGTGTTGCGTTGTTGGTCATCTTCATCGTCCAGAACACCGAGAAGATCCGGCTTCATTTCCTGGTCTGGCACTTCACCTGGTCCTTGTGGCTCTACACGATCGTCATCGCCGTGTTCGGAGCGCTCGTGTGGCTCGGTCTCGGCGTCATGCGCCGTCACCGGCGTCGGCAGCGGCGTCGGCAGGAGCGTCGCGACGGGATCGACTGACTCCGATCGGGGATCTGTCGCGGGTGGCCACGTGGGCGGCCAGGCTCGAGTTCGATGTTTGAAGCCGGAAAGAAATATCTGAGTATTTGTTCCGGTTTCGCGGCTTCTTACAAGCGTTGGGAACGTAGGGATTCCCAGCGGCGGGCCGGTGGCGAAACTGGTAGACGCGCAAGGCTTCGGTCTTGTGTCCGAAAGGACGTGGGGGTTCAAATCCCTCCTGGCCCACGGAGCGAGTCGTATCTGGCAACGGCGCCGGCTTCGGCCGTTCTGGTCCATTGTCGTGGGCCTGTGCGGGACCCCCAAACTGCTCCGGGGGTTCCGCCGCGCCTTCCCTACGGTGCCAGCACGCCCCGGCCGGTGAGAGTCCCGCAGGTCACGGGTTTCGGCCACGACCGATCCAGTACATCACCGGCACGAAGCTGGCAATGACGATGGCACCAATCCACTCGGCCGCGTTGGGCATGAGCTACACCTGCCTGACACCGTAGATTCTACCGGTCATCCCGAAGCGTTCTGGCGCGTCTCGAAGTGGCCGGCGAGTCCCGCGTCGACTACCCGTCGCTCATCAGGCGAGCTGGACGTCAGCGGAAGGATCGTCCTTCGGAAGGTCCGGTTCAGCGACTGCGGAGACCTCGATGTCCTCGAGGTCGGCGATCCCGCTGTTCACCGCGGCGAACGCCGTATCGGCCGCGTCTCGCCCGGTGGCGATCCGAACCAGGGACTGGCGCGGCGCGAGACCGGTCGGATCATGGACCAGCCAGCGGTCGCCGGTCAGCGTCTCGAACACCGCGTGGAAGTCCATAGGGGCGAGCCCTGGCGCGTAGACGGCGGCGAATCGTGCCGGGACACCGATCGCCCGGCAGAGGGCCACGCCCAAGTGGGCGAAGTCCCGACACGATCCCCTTCCGGTCAACAAGGTGTGCTCGGCCGAATCGTGGACCGAACCCGACCCGGACACGTAGTCGATGCGGCGACGGATCCACCGTGTGATGGCGGCGATCCGGGCATCGACGTCCTGCCCGACCCCGAACTCAGCGACGGCGAACCCGATCAGATGGTCGCTCGGGCAGTACCGACTGGGCCGGAGAAACGTATGCCGCTCGTAGCTAGGGGTACCGCCGTCCGGGGTCCCGTCCGGCGAAGGCGAGCCGGGACGGGTTCCGAGCCGGACCTTGGCCCGATAGTCGACCGTCAGCCGGCCCGGTGCCGATCGGATCACATGCAGCGTCGCGCCGTGCTGGTCGTGGATCTCGTCGATCGAGAGCGGCGGACGGTCGTCGGCCGTGACCTCGAGCTGTTCGTCGTCGGCGGCACCGGCCGATCTCGAAGCCGCCACCTGCACGACCAGCTCGGCCGCCAGGGATACGACGAACGTCATGCGGGCCGAGACCCGACAGGTGAGGCGCGGCGTTTCTGGCGCACTGAGGTCGACGTTCGACATGGACCACTGTCCCACTGCTGGGTGGCGAGGGCCACGCGTCAGGCCCGGGCGGTGGTTCAAGAGGCCCTGGGGCACTCGCCGCTGGTGACGCCGGACGCCAGCGCGGCGACTGGTCAGCCAAAACCAGGTGCTCGCAGGCTCCAATCACGGACGGCATCGAGAGTTTGGTAAAGAAGATCGCGATCGTCAGCGGGACAACGGATCACTACTCGGTCGATGTCGACTTCCGCCCACGAGTTCGTTTCGGAGGCCGAGGGCAATGAGGCTTCGAACGTCGCGAGATCCCTCTTTCCCCTGAAGGACGCTTCCGGGTCGATGACGGTCACTCCGATCGAGCGGGGATCACGTCCGTGGTGCTCGGCGGTTTGTCTCAACCTCGTCACCCATCCGACCAGGTCGCCATGGGCCATTGCCTTTACCGGCATCCAGCCGTCGGCCCACTCCACGACGCGTCGGAACGTCGCTGGAGACGGGCCGGCCGCGAGATGGATCGGGGGATGCGGCATCTGCACTGGTTTCGGCCAGGCCCACGATTCCGCAAAGTTGACGAACTCCCCGGCAAATGCGGTCGTATCGTTCGTCCACAGGGCCTTCAATGCTTCGACTTTCTCGTCGAGTATCTCGCGCCGTTTGAGCGGATCGATTCCGTGGTTCAAAGCCTCGAGATTGTTCCAACCAAAACCCATCCCGAGCTCTAGGCGTCCACCGGACTGGAGATCCAAGGTCGCCACTTCTTTGGCGAGGTGCAGGACACTGCGTTCGCTCGCGATGCACGCGGCAGTCCCGACCCTGATGGTGTTGGTGACGGCGGCCGCGCTGGCCAGCACGACGAAGGGGTCGAGGAACCGCTGGTACATCTCGGGTACGCGGCCCCCACGTGAAGTGGGCCCCGCATAACGGCCCTTGGTGTAGCGGTGGACGCTGTCGACTGGAAGGTGCGAGTGTTCTCCCGCCCACATGGACTCGAAGCCGCGCTCCTCCACTGCTCGAGCGGCCTCGGTTGCTCGGATCGTGAGCTCCGAGAGCGGGAGCGCTATCCCCAACTTCAGGCGCCCCATGATCCCGCCCCTTCACCAAATACGTGTGAACTGTCAATCATTGTATTGATAATCACCGAAAGGCGCAACCGCGGCGGGGACCCCGATCAGCGGGGCACGGGTGTTATCAACGATCGGATCGATTGGCTACGTCGCGCCGTTCGGGTCGATCGGCAGCTCGTCAGCCTTGACGCGACGATCCGGTCTTCGGGCGGGTGAAGGTCGAGTGGAATCGCCAGGCGATCGACGCCTCGCTCGGAACATCGAGCGCGGCTGCCGCGCCGTTTGGGACGACCTGAATCCCATCGCTCCAGGTCAACGGCATGAATGACGGTGAGCCGGCCTGTAGGCGGGATTCTGTCCAGCCCCCGGAGGGGCCGGGTGACCAGCCATCCGTTGCCAGGGTTATTGAGCTTCCGGCTGCTGATCAACGGGCGGGGGAGAGTCCAGAGGGGTTACGTAAAGGCTGGCTTCCCAATCTTCTTTGTGCTCGCCATCGACCGTGACCTTCCAGATGTAGACGGCATCGGCAAACAGCGGCAGTCCGGGGAAGATCGCCAAGACGTTCGCTCTTGCCGGCGTCCCAACGGGACCGAGGGTGGCTTTCGGGCGTAGGGTCTGACGAGCGACCAGAGGCTCTGGTTGGCCCCGGTTCATCACCTCCACAGCTCTTCCGTCGTGATCAACGAGCTCCAGTACCAGGTCCACAGGCCGTCCGGCCTTCGTAAAGTCCACCTCGAGGAAGACTGCTACGGCCATGGGCGGGGTGCTGAATTGGCCCGGCGAAATCTCCCTCACTGGGATATTGGCAACGCCCGCGTTGAGCAGATCGAGGGTCCTCATCATGTTTGCGTTCTGCTTGCCCGTCTCGGCAAGGATCACGTTGACCTTCGTCATGCTGCTTGTCCGAGCGGTGCCTCGACTGTGCGACTGGGGGCAGGGCGGAGGATATCCAGCAACGTAATCGTGACTGTCTTATTCATGGCGCTTGCAGCATCGGGGTTGTCAGCCCTTGGCTTCGCTTGATCCTCCCAATCAAATCCCTGGGCCATTGACCAGGGAGCAAGGTAGGCGTAAGCCCCGTCGTCGGCCTTGGCGTCTTCGTTGGCAGCGAGAAGCTGCTGGACCTGCGCCACCCGCTGATAGGAGAGGCCGAGCACTTTGCCAGCGTCGCGGACGGTGAGCTGATCTCGGCGGGTCAACATGTGGACGGCCCGCCGCAGAGCGGCCGAAGCCCAACGATTGGCTCTGTCCAAGTAGTCCCTCGCGGTGGCCAGCTCGTTCAGGGCTCCGTTGGTCTCTTCGTCGAACACCGTCACCAGCTGGACTTCGAACGACTCAGGGTCGACATCCAGCATGGCGCCGATGGCATCTCGTGCCGTCAACTCGGCCTGATCCAGTCGGCGCGTCTGACTGAAAACGCCGGGGAGCTCGGGTACTTCTAGCGCCCACCAACCGCCGCTCCGCTCCGCTTGCACCGTATAGGTCGTCATCTCCACCACCCCTCTCCAAGTTCCCTGTCGCACGTTGTCATGATCTTTTGGGCCGTGATCTCGTTGATTTCGTTGTGTCGAGGGACCGACACCTGTACCGACTGGCCGAGCCGGTAGATGTCGTGACCGCCGCGAGTCCGGACCAAGACCCACTCGATGTCCTTCGAATCAGCCGCTTTGGCGATCCTCTTGAGCAGGTCCCGTCGCTTCATAAGCTTAGTCTAGTGAACTGGACTTATCAAGTCCAGTCAGATAGACAGACGGTGAGCCGGCCTGTAGGCGGGATTCTGTCCAGCCCCCGGAAGGGCCTGGGTGACCATCCATCTGTGCGGCCTACCTGGGGACTGCTTACCTGCGTTGCGGCAGGCAAGCGGGACGGGCCGCCCATGTCCCACACTTGGCCTTGCTCCGAGTGGGGTTTACCGAGCCGGCCCGGTCACCCGAGCCGCTGGTGCGCTCTTACCGCACCGTTTCACCCTCACCTGTGCGGTCCTGGCCCGAGGGCCCGGCCCGCCATCGGCGGTCTGTTCTCTGTGGCACTTTCCTGCGGATCGCCCCGACTGGCCGTTAGCCAGCACCCTGCCCTGTGGAGTCCCGACCTTCCTCGACCCGGTCCCGCCCCGGCGGACCGGGGCGACCCGAGCCGCGGCCACCCGGCCGGCTCACCGTCGGTCCTAGTCTGCCAGCCGGCGGCGACCCCGCGCCGGCTGGCCGCGGCACAGCCCGTAGATAGGGTGGGGCCGTGGCGCCGGGGGTCGACGAGGAGATGGTCGGTGCGCATGCCGACGCCCTGTCGATCGCCGGTCTCTACGGCGAGGTCGAGACGGCGCTGTCGAACGTCTTTCCCCGCGGCCGGCAGCTCTGGGTTCGGGGCGAGGTGCACAGCGTCTCCGACCAACAGGGCCGTACCGGTCACTGCTATCTGGACCTGATCGACCCGGAGACGGCGGGGGAGCGGCAGGCCCCGGTGCTGCGGGTGAAGTGCTGGCGGACGACGTGGGGGCCGTTGCGGGCGACGCTCCAAAAGGAGGGGATCGAGCTCCAACCGGGGATGGTCGTCATCATCCGCGGCACGCTCGACTTCTACCGGCCGCGGGCGGAGGTCGGGTTCATCCTGGCCGAGCTCGATGTCACCGCGCTGCTCGGGCGGCTCGCCGCGCAACGAGCGGCTCTGCTGCGGACGCTCGCGGCCGAAGGGCTGCTCGAACAGAACCGGGCCCGGCCCGTCCCGGCAGTGCCGCTCCGGGTGGGGTTGGTCGCCAGCCCTGAGACGGAGGGATTCCGTGACTTCGTCGGTCAGCTCAGCGTGTCCGGCTTCTCGTTCCGGGTCGCGGTCGTGCCGGCGACCGTCCAGGGCGCCGACGCGCCGCGGTCGATCGCCCGGGCGTTGACCGTCCTCGCCCGACGGGCGGACGAGGTCGATCTGATCGCCGTCGTCCGTGGCGGCGGCTCCAAGGGGGACCTGGCCGCGTTCGATGCCGAGCCGGTCGCCCGGGCGGTCGCCGGTTCACCGGTGCCGGTCTGGACCGGGATCGGCCACACTGGCGACGAGTCGGTGGCCGACATCGTCGCCAACCGCTCGTGCATCACGCCGACCGAATGTGGTCGGGAGATCGTGCAGCGGGTCAGTCGCTGGTGGGCGGAGGCGGTGGTCGAACCGGCCGAGCGGGCGGCCGGCCGAGCCGCCGACGTCCTGGCCGCGGCCGAGCATCACAACGGGCAGGGCCGGGCCCGGCTGGCGGCAACGGCCCGGCACCTGGTCGAACGGCAGGCGGCGCACCTGGCCGCCCGGGTCGACTCGGTGACCCGCTGTGCCCCTCGATGGTTGGACGACGCGCATGCGTCGTTGGTCGGCCGGGCCACTCGGCTCGGGCCGCTCGCGCTGGCGCACGCCGAGCACGGTGTCGATCGACTCGACGGCTGGCGGCGGCTGCTCGTCGCCTACGACGTCGATCGCCAGCTGGAGCGGGGTTACACCCTGACCATCGGGGCCGATGGCCAGGTACTCAGAGGGATCGACGGTGTAGCGACCGGCGACGAGCTGGTCACCCGGTTCGCCGACGGTTCGGTGCGCTCGGCGGTCCGATCGGTCGACGGCGCGGTCCCGCGCTGATGGGAGGCAATGTGACAGAGGCCGGCGACGGCAGTCCCCCCGTACGGGACCTCAGCTACACGGCGGCGAGCCGAGAGCTGGACGACATCGTCCGGTTCTTCGAGCAGCGCGAGATCGACGTCGACCAGCTCGTCGGCCGGCTCGAGCGGGCGACGGCCATCGTCGACGAGCTCGACCGCCGCCTGCGGCGGACGCGGACGCAGGTCGAGGAGCTGGTGCCCCGTCTAGCTGCGGTCTTGTCAGGTGACGGCGCCGACGATCCGGGGGATCGGGCGGTCGAGGACGAGCTCGACCGGGCGGACGAGTTGGTCGAGGCCATCGACGAGGCCATCGACGACGAGATCAGCGACGACGAGATCGACGCCGGTGAAGTCGTCGGGGTCGGGGGGTTCGACGAGCCGGTGCTCGACGTCGGCTCGTCCGGCGACGGTGGGGATCCCGGTCCGGTCGAGCCGCCGGGTCTGTTCTGATGACCGGCGACGGGCCGGACGACCGGCTGTACTTTCGCCAGCTCCTTTCCGGCCGCGACTTCGCCCACCAGGACCCGGTGGCCCGGCAGATGGTCAACTTCGTCTACGCGGTCGGGGACCGGGAGACCGGTGAGGCGCTCCTCGTCGACCCGGCCTACGCGGTCGGCGACCTGCTGGACGGGCTGGCCGCCGACGGGATGCGATGCGTCGGCGTGCTCGGCACGCACTACCACCCGGATCACGTCGGCGGGGAGATGGCCGGCTGGTCGATCGAAGGTGTCGCCGCGCTGCTGGAGCGCCAGCAGGTGCCGGTCCACGTCCAGCGGGACGAGGTCCCGTGGGTGGTCCGCACGACCGGCCTGACGACCGACCACCTCGTCGCCCACGACAGTGGCGACGTCGTGCCGGTGGGGGAGGTGACGGTGGAGCTCCTCCACACGCCTGGCCACACGCCCGGCAGCCAGTGCTTCTTGGTCGACGGCCGGCTGGTGTCGGGGGACACGCTCTTCCTCGAGGGCTGCGGCCGGACCGACCTCCCGGGCAGTGACCCGGAGGCGATGTACGAGTCGCTGACGACGCGGCTCGCCCGCGTCCCCGACGAAGCGGTCGTCTACCCAGGCCACCTCTACTCGGCCGATCCGTCGGCGTCGATGGGCGACACCCGGCGCGACAACTTCGTCTTCCGGCCGCGGTCCGCCCAAGAGTGGCTGGCCGTGTTCGGTCGATGACCGGCGCTCCCTCGGCCACGTCGGCCCCGGGCCCCGCCACTGCCTCGACTACCTCGACTGCCGACGACCCGGCCGGCCCGCTGGCGACCGACGGGTCGGTGACCGTCGTCGGCGCGTCGCTGGCCGGTCTCCGTACGGTCCAGGGACTCCGGGAGCACGGCTTCACCGGCCGGATCACGCTCGTCGGCGACGAGCTCCACTACCCGTACGACCGGCCGCCGCTGTCGAAGCAGGTGCTTGCCGGTACCTGGCCGCCGGAACGGGTCGTCCTGGCCGACTACCACGCCCTCCACGACCTCGGTGTCGACGTCCGCGTCGGCCGTCGGGCGGTCTCCCTCGACGCCGACGCCGGCCGGATCGAGCTGGACGACGGCGCGGTCGTCGACGCGGACCGGGTGGTCGTCGCCACCGGGGCCCGTCCCCGCACGCTGCCGGGCACCGACGGGATCGACGGCGTCCACGTCTTGCGCACCCTCGACGACTGCGAGTCGCTCCGCCACCGGGTCGCCGCGGCTGGCACCGGCGCCCGGGTGGTCGTCGTCGGGGCCGGGTTCATCGGGTCGGAGGTGGCGTCGACGTGCACCGGGCTCGGCTGCGCGGTGACCGTCATCGAAGCGCTCGCCACGCCGCTCGCCCCGGCGCTCGGCGAGCGGATCGGGGCGGCCTGCGGTGCGCTGCACGGCCGCCACGGTGTCGACCTGCGGACGGGCACCGGCGTGGTCGCCATCGGTCCGGACCGGACGGTCGAGCTGACGGACGGCACGTCCCTGCCGGCGGACGTCGTCGTCGTCGGCATCGGCGTCGTGCCGAACGTCGAGTGGCTCGACGGCTCCGGCCTCACGATCGACAACGGGGTCGTCTGCGATGCCGCCCTCTTCGCCGCCGACCGGGTGGTCGCGGTCGGCGATCTCGCTCGCTGGAACTGGCGCCACCACGGCGACGAGGAACTGGTACGGATCGAGCATTGGGAGGTCGCCTCGCAGATGGGCTCAGCGGCCGCCCGGCACCTGCTGGCCGGTCGGGCATCGGCGCCCGACTTCGACCCGGTGCCGTACTTCTGGTCGGACCAGTACGGCCTGCGCATTCAGGTTCTCGGTCGACCGTGGCCGACCGACGATGTCGCCATCGTCCACGGGGCCATCCCCGGCGAGAAGGGCTCCACCAGTGGCCGAGCCGGTGACGGCCCGGCCGACACCGGCGCGACCGGCGCCAGTCCGGCGGAGGGCACGGAACCGGACGGAAAGTTCGTCGCCATCTACGGCCGCGAGGGCCGTCTCACCGCCGCCCTGGCGATCAGCCGTCCGCGCCAGCTGATGGCATTTCGTCCGCTGCTCGTGGCCGGCGCCAGCTGGGACGCCGCGTTGGCGCTGCTCGACCAGGCCTGAGCGGGCGACGACACCCGATCTCGGCCGTCGACCGCCCGGCGCGATCCTCACTGTCCGTCGTCGGTCGTCTCCGCGCTGTCGCCGACGTCGATCGGCAGTCCACGGA
The DNA here is from genome assembly GCA_963844575.1 of uncultured Actinomycetota bacterium. Lineage (GTDB taxonomy): Bacteria > Actinomycetota > Acidimicrobiia > Acidimicrobiales > RAAP-2 > DASZUK01. The sequence continues at coordinate 3,204,611 of CAWJOU010000005.1, read as the reverse complement.
CGGCATCGCGGATGGCTCGCGACAGCCCGACGCCACGAGCCCCGATGAGGGCCCAGGCTCGAGCGATCCCGACCAAGAAGAGCGCGACGACGATGCCCGCGGTGGTCCGGATGGCGAAGCCGTTGTTTGGGTCGACGATCAGCTGGACCCCGGTGACGATCTGGTAGACGAACACCAGCGCCTGTAGGCCCAATGCCCGTAGCCGTCGCCGGCCGGGGCTATCGAGCCGCCACATGACCAGGCCGATGGCGAGGCACGTCGCCAGGCCGCCGAAGCCGCTGACGACGGCGGGGATACCGATCTTGACGCCGGGGATGATGGCGAACAGCGAGACGACGAGGGCGTCCGTGAAGGCGGAGAACGCGACGCCGGCCCGCGCATCCAGGTCCAGCCGATCCACGGCGGTCTTCGGCTCCCGGGCGACCGAGAGGGCGACGAAGAGCAGGCCGACCAGGGCCCCGGCCACGCCGGCGCTGGCGACGAAGAAGTCGGCGTAGGAATCAGGTACCACGACGTTCCCGGACTAGAAGTCGATGCCGGAGAGCTCGGGGATGGTGCCGGTCGCCCGTTCCCGGGCGGCCAGCCATCGCTCCCGCCGGGCGGCTCGCTCCGGGGCCGGCCGAGCCGGCTCGACGGTACGGGCCGGGGCGTATGCCGCGGCGACGTCGTCCTCGTCGGCCCACGTACCGGTGGCCAGCCCGGCGAGGAAGCCGGCGCCGAGCGTCGTCGCCTCGAGGACCGGCGAGACCTCGACCGGCCGGCCGGTCGCGTCGGCCAGGGCGGCGACGAAGACGTCGTTGGCGACCATCCCGCCGTCGACCCGGAGGGTCTCGATGGCGAACCCGGTATCGGCTTCGGCCGCCTCCAGAAGGTCGGCGCCGCGGTGGGCGACGCCTTCGAGGACGGCCCGGACGACCTCCGGTCGGCCGGTGCCCCGGGTGATGCCGACGAGCGTGCCGCGGGCGCCGAAGTCCCAGACCGGCGTGCCCAGGCCGAGCAGCGCGGGGACGAACCAGACGTCGCCGGTGTCGGCACAGGCCCCGGCAACGGTCGCCGACTCCTCGGCGCTGGCCAGCAGGCCGAGGTCGTCGCGGAGCCACTCGACGCACGCGCCGGCGGAGAGCATCACGGCCTCGACGCCCCAGGACGGCGTGCCGGCCCGCTGCCAGGCGACGATCGGGAACGTCCCGGCCGGCCCGCGCCCGAGGGTGGTCGGCGGCCGCGGTCCGGTGCACAGGTCGAGCATGCCGCCGGTGCCGAACGTCGCCTTCGCCAGACCGGCGCGGGTGCAGCCCTGGCCGACCAGCGATGCCTGTTGGTCGCCGACGATGCCGCAGATCGTCGGCGAGCCCGGCAGCGCCGCGGCCTCGCCAACCGGCCCGGACGAGTCGACGATCCGCGGCAGGACGGCCGTCGGGATGCGGAGGGCGTCGAGGACCCGCTCGTCCCACACCCAGCCCCCGGCCGCCTCGCCCCCGGCCGCCTCACCACCACCGGCCCCGCCACCGATCGTCCAGTCATCGGCGCCGGGCCGGACGAGCCCGGTGACAGCGACGTTCGTCGGATCGGTGACGTGGAGCCGCCCACCGCCGGCCCCGCCGGCCAGGGTCCACGCCACCCAGGTGTCGATCGTCCCGAAGCACAGCGCGCCGGCGTCGGCCAGCGAACGGTCTGGGTCGACCGCGTCGAGGATCGCGGCCAGCTTCGTCGCCGACATGTTCGGCGCCAGCCGGAGCCCGTCGGCCTGGAGGGCGAGGCACGTCCCGACGGTGCGGAGATCCTGCCAACCGAGGCCCGGCGCCACCGGCCGGCCGGTCGCCCGCTCCCAGACGACGGTGGTCGCCCGCTGGTTGGCGATCCCGACGCCGGCTACCGGGCCGCCGTCGGCCAGGGCGGCGTTGGCGACGTCGACGACCGCACTGGCGAGGGCCGCCGCGTCGACCTCGACGAGCCCGGGGCCGGGGCTCTCCGGCAGCACGGTCCGGTGGTGGACATGGATGACGGTGGCGTCCGGCCGGACGACGGCCGCCCGGACGCCGGACGTGCCGACGTCGACGACCAGCAAGCTCTCGCCGGCCCCGCCGAGACCGGCGCGGCTCCCGCCAACTCCCGCCGGGCTCACGGCCAGGGGACGGCGCCGAAGCGGGACGGCAGGCCGAGCTTGCCGGGGTTGAGGATGCCGGCCGGGTCGAGGGCCTGCTTGACCGCGACGAGCACCTCGAAACCGGTGCCGAGGGCGTCCTCGACGAACCGGGACCGGTTGAGGCCGATGCCGTGGTGGTGGCTGATCGCCGCGCCGGCGTCGAGCACGGTGGTGGTGACGACGTCCCAGGCCCGGCGGTAGTACGCCTCCTCCCACGCCAGGCCGCGATCGCCGCCCGGGTCGCCGTCGGGCCGCCGGCCGGCGAACGTGAAGTAGAGGCAGGCGCCGTCGGTGTACGCGTGCGACTGGTGGACCGACGCCGCCAACGTGCCGGGCAGGCGGCTCAGCGCGGCGACGACGTCGTCGGCCAGGCCCGGCAGCGCAGCCCAGCGTCCGGCGATCTCGACGGTGTCGACGACGACGTCGGCGCGCCACAGCGGGGCGAGGGCGGTGACGTCGTTGCGGTGGGCCAGCCACCGGTCGACGAGGTCGTCGGGCAGCCGCTCGGCGGCGGTCCCACCGGCGCCGCCCGCGGCCGCGCCACCGGCGCCGCCAGCGGCGGTGCACTCGTCGTCGACGATCGACAGCGTGGCGTCGAGCAGCGCCGGGTCGGCCTCGTCGAGGACGACGAGCACGCACGTGTCGTCGCGCTCGAAGCTCCGCTGTGACTCGACGCGGTCGTAGAGGCGGAGGACGGCCGGCGTCGCCCCGCGGCGCAGGACCCGGCGGCAGGCGTCGAGCCCGTCGGCGAAGCTGGCGAACCCGAACGCCCGGCGCCCCTCGGCGGCCGGCCGCGGGCGCACCCGGAACCACGCCCGGGTGATGACGCCGAGCGTGCCCTCGCTGCCGACGAAGAGCTGCGTCAGGCTCGGGCCGGTCGCGGCCCGCGGTGCCCGGCCCTCGGTCTGCACGACGCGGCCGTCGGCCAGGACGACTTCGAGGCCGATGACGAGATCCTCGATCTTCCCGTAGCGGGTCGAGTACTGGCCGGCGCCGCGACAGGCCAGCCAGCCACCGACCGTCGACAGGTCCATCGACTGCGGCCAGTGGCCGAGCGTGTAGCCGTCGCCGATGCCGGCGAGGGCCGCCTCGAGGTCCGGCCCGAACGTCCCGGCCGGCACCTCCGCCACGAGCGACGTCTCGTCGACGGTGACGTCGCCGACCAGCCCGGTGCAGTCGAGGGCGACGCCGCCGAAGACGGGGACGGAGCCGCCGCCGACGCCACTCCGGCCGGCCACCGGCGTCACCGGCACGCCGGCGGCCGAGCAACCGGCGAGGACGGCCGCGACCTGCTCGGTGGTCGACGGCCGGACGACCGCGGCCGGTCGGGCCGGCACCTGGCCGCGGGCGGCCCACGCGATGGCGAGCGGCCACCAGTCACGCCCGGCCTCGACCCGGTCGCCGTCGCCGGTGCGCACCTCCGCGCCACTGGCCGCCAGGTGCTCGAGCAGCGCGCCGGCGGTCGTCACCCGCTGACCGCCGAGCCGATCGGTGACCGCGGCCGGCTCGCCGTCGACCGGCGTCGGCGGCGTCGGGGTCGTCACTGGCTCACCGGTGCACCATCGGCCGGGATGCCGGCGGCGGTCAGCTCGGCCTCGGCCGCGGCGGCGAACCGGCCGGCTTGGTCGGCGGCCTGCTCGGGCGTCCAGCCGAGCTCGGCGGCGAGCAGCGCCGCCACCCGGTCGGCCGCGGCAGCGCTGGCCCGGGCCCGCTGCAGCACGGCGCGGGTGCGCCGCGAGAGGACGTCGTCGACCGACTGGGCCATCTCGGCGCGGGCGGCGTAGACGACCTCGGCCCCGACGTACGGCAGGCCGGGGACGATCGGTTCGAGGAGCTCCGGCCGGCCGTCGGCGACGGCGAGCACCGCCGGCGCCTCGGTCCCGTACCGGCGGGCGAGGTGCTCGTGGCTTTCGGCCTCCGACCCGGCCCCGCCAACCGACCCGGCCCCGCCAACCGACCCGGCCGAGCGGCTGCGGCGACGGGAGCCGCGGCGACCGACCGGCACGGCTCGGTGGCGCGAGCCGGCCGGGGCCCCCCGTAGCGGGAGCTTGGCGGTGACGCACCGATCGGCCGACCGCGCTCGGTCCGGGCCGAGCAGGGGAACGACCTGGGCGAGGGTGTCCTCGGCCATCTTGCGGTACGTCGTCAGCTTCCCGCCGGTCACGGTCACGACGCCGGTCGGCGACGTACGGACGGTGTGGCGCCGCGACAGGTCGGCCGTGCGCTCCGAGACCGGCCGACCGTCGGCCGGCGCGAGCAGTGGGCGCAGCCCGGCCCAGACGCCGGTGACGTCGTCGGGCGAGAGGTCCGACGTCGTCGCCGCGTTGACCGCGCCGAGCAGGTAGGCGACGTCGTCGGGCGTGCACGTCGGGTGGTCGAGCGGTCCGTCGTAGTCGGTGTCGGTCGTGCCGATGTACGTCAGGTCGGCCTCGGGCCAGGGGACGACGAAGATCGACCGCTTGTCGCCGGGGACGGGGACGACGGCCGCGATGTCGCACGGCAGCTTCGCCGCGGGCACGGTGACGTGGACACCCTTGGCCGGGCGGAGCGTCGGTCGGTGGGTTTCCTCGAGCGCGGCGACGTCGTCGGCCCAGACGCCGGTGGCGTTGACGACGACGGTCGCTCGGACGTCGAAGTCCGGTCCCTCGGCGACCTCGCCGAACGAGCCGGACGCGCCGGGCCGGGCGGCCGGGCTGACGCGGACCCCGGTGACGCGACCTCGGTCGTCGGTCAAGAAGGCGGCGGCCCGGGTGTAGTTGGCGGCGACCGCGCCGTGGTCGAGGACGGCCGTCCGCAGCAGCGAGAGCGTCAGGCGGGCGTCGTCGGCCCGGGCGTCGAAGTACAAGAAGCCGGCGACGAGGTCGTCGGTGCGCAGCGTCGGCAGGTGCTCGAGCGCCTCGTCCCGGTCGACGCGCCGGTGTCGGCTGCCGATGCGCAGGCCGCCGGTGAGGTCGTAGAGCCAGAGCGCGGTGGCGTACGAGCGGGCGACGGTCTTCGAGACGACGCCGTCGCGGCCGAAGAGCGGGATCAGGAACGGGAGGGGTGAGACGAGGTGCGGGGCGTTGTCGAGCAGCCGCTGCCGTTCGGCGAGGTTCTCGTAGACGAGCCGGATCTCGCGCTGCTGGAGGTACCGGATGCCGCCGTGGACCATCTTCGACGACTTCGACGACGTCCCCGACGCGAAGTCGGCCTTCTCGACCAGCGCGGTCCGCAGCCCCCGGCTGGCCGCGTCGAGGGCGACGCCGGCGCCGGTCACGCCACCGCCGATGACGAGGACGTCGAACGAGTCGCCGGCCAGCCGGGCCAGCGCCGTCGCCCGGTCGAACGCCGAGCCCGGCTGCCGTCCGTCGGAGCGGCGGAAAACGCCGGTGCCCTCAGGCTGAGCGGCCGTCACCGGCCCAGCCTGCCACACGGTTACTCCGTGGTTCGATGGATTTCAACAATCGATGTCAAAAAACAATCGTTGGTGGTATCCTGGCAAAGCGATGCGCAGCCCCGACGAGCTGACGGACCTGTTCCGGGCGAACGGCCGCAAGGTGACGGCCCAACGGCAGTGCGTGTTCCGCGCCCTCGAGGGCAACGAGGACCACCCGTCGGCCGAGGCGGTCTACGAGGCCGTCCGCACGGAGATGGAGACGATCTCGCTCAAGACCGTCTACCAGACGCTCTACGAGCTGGCCGAGCTGGGGGAGATCGCCGCCCTCGACGTCGGCACCGGGATGGTCCGGTTCGACCCGAACGTCGACGAGGCCCACCACCACCTCGTCTGCCGCTCGTGCGGCAAGGTCCGCGACCTCCACGTCGACTTCGCCGGGTTGGCCGTGCCGGCCGCCGACGCGCAGGGCTACGAGGTCCGCAGCGCGGAGGTCGTCTTCCGTGGGCTCTGCCAGGACTGCCGTCCGAGCCCGGCCGACGCCGACGCATTGGTGTAAGCAGGAAACGAAACGAAAAAGGAGAGAAGGACGACTATGCCCGCACTCAAGGGATCCAAGACCGAAGACAACCTCAAGACGGCGTTCGCCGGCGAGAGCCAGGCCAACCGCCGGTACCTGTACTTCGCCCAGAAGGCCGACGTCGAGGGCTACCCGGACGTCGCCGCGCTGTTCCGCTCGGTCGCCGAGGGCGAGACCGGCCACGCGTTCGGCCACTTCGACTTCTTGAAAGAGGTCGGCGACCCGGTGACCGGCGTGCCGGTCGGACCGACGACCGACAACCTGAAGAGCGCCATCGAGGGCGAGACGTACGAGTACACCGAGATGTACCCCGGCTTCGCCAAGACCGCCCGCGACGAGGGCTTCGACGAGGTCGCGGAGTGGCTCGAGACGCTGGCCCGGGCCGAGAAGTCCCACGCCGGCCGGTTCGCGAAGGGCCTCGAGTCGGTCTCCTGAGCCGGATCGGCCGGTCACCCGTCCCGCTCGTCGCGGGCGGGCGGCCGGCGACCGGTGACGTCCCGATGAGATCCCGTCGATGCCGACCGACCACCTGACCCTCGACGACATCCTCGACGCCCGGGCGTACGAACGGGCCCGGGACGACTTCCGCGCCCGGGTGATGGCCCGCAAGCGGCTCCGCCGCGTCGGTTTGGGCGAGATCATGACGGTCGTCTTCGAGTCGGTCGACACCGTCCGGTTCCAGATCCAGGAGATGGCCCGGGTCGAGAAGATCCTGACCGACGAGGGCATCCAGGCGGAGCTCGACGTCTACAACCGCCTGTTGCCGGTGCCCGGCGAGCTGTCGGCGACGCTGTTCATCGAGCTGACGAGCGACGCCGAGCTCCGGCACTGGCTGCCCCGGCTCGTCGGCATCGAGCGGACGATCGCGGTCGAGCTGGCGGACGGATCGGCCGTCGTCAGCGTCCCCGAGGCCAGCCACGCCGAGGCGCTGACCAGGGAGACCGTCACGCCGGCCGTCCACTACCTGCGTTTCCGGTTCTCCGCCGCCGAGGTGGCGGCGCTCGCCGCCGGGCCGATCGCCCTGACCGTCGCGCACCCGGCGTACGAGGCCCGGACCGAGCTGTCGAAGGCCACGCAGGACGAGCTCTTGGCCGACCTGGAAGGGCGCACGGAGCCACTGCCACTCGGCTAGTGACCCGGACGGCGACCCGGCGACTTTCGGCCCGTCCTTTCTGATCAGGGGAATCTCCGCTTTACATCCGCGCCCGAGGTGCGCAATAATCGTCGTTCTGCCGTATTTCGTGCTCGCCGCACGGAGGTTCGGGCGTACGCCCGATTCGGTGGGCTCCAATACCGCTTTTCGAGAGTATGAACCGCGAACAGAAAGTGCTTCCCATGAGTGCCACGTGGCGCAAGCGAGCCGCTTGCCGGGGCATCGATGTAGAGATCTTCTACCCGGCGACGGAGGACGACGCCGACGCGGCCGAGGCCAAAGCCGTCTGCGCAGGGTGCCCCGTACGGCAGGCGTGCCTCGAGCACGCGCTGGCCAACCGGGAGCGAGAAGGGGTCTGGGGCGGCGCGACCGAGCGGGAGCGGCGGCGGATCATCCGCCAGCGGCGCAAGTCCGCCTGAGCCAGCTCGCCCGAGAAGCCCGGGCCCGCCGTCCAGCGGGCGCCGCTCAGCGGGTACCGATCAACACATCGCCGTTCGGCGGTTGCCGTTCAGCGGGTACTGATCACTGGGTACTGATCACTGGGTACAGGGCGTCGGGTTCCACGGCTCCGGTTGCGTGTTCGTGTAGACGTCGCCCGGCGCGGGCGGAGCGGTCGTGGTCGTCGTCGTCGTCGTCCCAGCGCCGGTCGCGCCAGTGGTCGATGTCGCGGCGGTCACGCTGGTGAACGAACGGCCGATGGTCACGACGACCTGGTCGCCCTGGAGCTGCGGATCGGCGACGAGCTGGCTGGCCCCGCCGAGGTGGGCGGCCAGGGTCTGCCCGGCCGCTTCGTGCCCTTCGGCGTACTCGATCTGGGTCGTCGCCACGCCGGCGGCCGGGGCGTTGGCCGCGCCGGTGACGACGAAGCCGGCCTGGCGCAGCGATGCCTCGGTGTCGGACGCGACGGGCTTTGTGAAGTCGACGCCGTTGAGCACCTGCACGCTGACCTGTGACGGCGGGAGCGATGGCACGGTGGTCGTGGTGGTCGTCGAGCGCCGGGGCACGGTCGTCGTGGTCGTCGGCGTGGCCGGTGTTGTGGCGGTGCCGAGCTGGTTGAACGCGGTGATCATGGCTGTGGCGTACGGCTGGGCCTCGTTCAGCACGTCGGCGCCGCCGGTCGTCGTGAACGACGTCGTCGGCAGGGTCTCGGTGTGCAGGCTCGTCGACGGCAGGCCGTGGAACGTCTGGGCCAGTGTCGTCAGATCGCCGAGGGTGAGCGTGTCGTCGATGGTCAGGTTCTTGACGGCCGCGCCGAGGAAGCTGTTGATCGTGAACGGGTTGAACTTGACGCCGTTCAGCTTGGCCAGCGTGGCGCGGAAGAACGCGTCCTGGCGCTGGATGCGGCTGAAGTCGCTGAGGCCGTCGTACTTCCACTCGTCGGTCGTCTGTGTCATGTAGTAGAGGTGCCGGGCGCGGACGAGCTCGAGGGCGGTCGGCCCCGGGACGAGCTGGCAGCCGGTCTGGGTGACATTGAGACCGGAGTAGGCGTCCTTGACGGGGGTCGAGAAGTCCATTGTGACGCCGCCGATGGCTGTCACCATCGACTGCAGACCTGTGAAGTTGACCGCGACGTAGTGGTTGATCGGGACGTGCAGGTCGGTCTCGATCGTCTGGATCAACGTGTCGGGTCCTGTGTTGAACGCGGCGTTGATCCGGTTCATCCCGGCCAGCGACCCGCTCGGGATTGTTACCCACAGGTCCCGGGGGACCGAGAGGATCCAGACCTGCTTGGTGGCCGGGACGAGCCGGACGATCATCGTCACGTCGCTGCGCTGACTGGATGTCGATGTCCCGAACGCCTGCTTCTGCGTTGTGTTCTTGACGAACGACCGCGAGTCGGAGCCGACGACGAGGATGTTCTCCGGCTGGCCCGGTGTCTTCGGCTGGGCCGTCAGGTGCTTGGCGTGGATCTTCTTGATCTGGTGGAAGCGGTAGTTGGCGTAGACGTACGAGCCGCCGACGAGCCCACCGGCCAGGACGACGAGGACGATCGTGGTGATCAGCAGTCGTTTCGGCCAACGGCGCTTCTGGCGTTTCTGCTGCTTGCGCCGCGCCGCCTGCACCGCCCGGCGGTCGAGGCCGGGCGGCGGCTCGGGTGAGGCCGTGGAGTCGAGAGGGGGTGTCGGCAAGGTGGATGGGGCGGCGGAGCACAGCCCGCGGTCAGAAATTACCTGGTCGACCTGAAGAATTCCTTTCATACCCCGCCCCGCGTCGCGAACACCCGTCGGTGCCGGGTGTCGCGCCGGGGTGCGCCCGCCGCCCGGCGCTGGCGCCGCGCTGGCGCGGTACCTTGTCGCCGTGGAATTCGCGGACGCCGGAGGGTGGCCGGGGGTGCTCAGTCGGTTGATCGCCGGCGAGCCGCTCGGGGCCGACGTGGCCGAGCTCGTCATGGGCGAGGTACTGGAGGGCCGGGCGACGGCCGCCCAGATCGGCGGGCTGCTCGTCGGCCTCCGGGCCAAGGGGGAGACGGTCGAGGAGATCATCGGCCTGTCCCGGGCGATGCTCGCCCACGCGGCGCCGTTGCCGCTCGCCGGGCCGCTGGTCGACGTCGTCGGCACCGGCGGCGACCGCCTGCGCAGCATCAACGTCTCGACGATCGCCGCCTGTATCACCGCCGGCGCGGGCGCGGCGGTCTGCAAGCACGGGAACCGGGCCGCGTCGTCGTCGGTCGGCACGGCGGACGTCCTCGAGGCGCTCGGCGTCGTGGTCGACCTCGGGCCGGCCGGCGTCGCCCGGTGCGTCGAGGAGGTGGGCCTCGGCTTCTGCTTCGCGCCCCGCTTCCACCCGGCGATGCGGTTCGCCGGCCCCGTCCGGGCCGAGCTCGGCGTACCGACGGTCTTCAACTTCCTCGGCCCGCTGGCCAACCCGGCCCGGGCCGAGTACCAGCTCGTCGGGGTCAGCGATCCGAAGATGGCGGCCAAGATGGCCGACGTCCTCGGGGCCAACGGCAGCCGGCGGTCGATGGTCGTCTACGCCGACGACGGCCTCGACGAGCTGAGCGTGACGTCGCCGTCGACCGTGCTCGACCTGACCGGCGACGGCGAGGGCGACTACGAGGTCCGGACGTGGCGGCTCGACCCGACCGACCTCGGCATCCCGCCGGCGACGATCGAGAGCCTGCGCGGCGGGGACGCGGCGTTCAACGCCGCGGTCATCCGCCAGGTGCTCGCCGGCGAGCCGGGCCCGCGGCGCGACATCGGCGTGCTCAACGCGGCGGCCGCGCTCGTCGTCGCCGGTCTCGCCGACGACCTGGGCGACGGGCTGGCGCGGGCGTCGGCGTCGATCGACTCCGGCCAGGCCGCCGCCGCCCTCGACGGCCTCGTGCGGGTGTCGACGGAGGCCGGGGCGGTCGACTGATCGTCGCCGGTGACGGTCGGTCGAAGAGAGCGTCCACGGTCCACCGTCCGGGCAGGAGGCGACGTTAGATTGCCGCCGTGCCCGACGCGCCGGCTTTCGGAACGACGCCCGGCCGACGCCGAACTGGCCGGCGCGGTTGGGCCATGGCGGCGACGGTCGTGGCCGCGGTGGTGGTGCCGGCGGTCGTGGCCACCGGTCCCGCCGGCGCGGCGACCCAGGTGAGCATCTCCCTGGACGCCTTCAAACTCCCACCGGGTTCGCTGGTGACCTTCTCGGACGTCGGGGGCAGCTGCGACGGCGCCAAGCGATATCCGACGATCACCGTCGGGCGGGACGACCGGTACCCGGATCACGGCAAGTCGGAGCCTTTCGTCGATCTCTTCACCGCCAAGAACACAGGGTCCTGCGCGTTCGAAGGCTCCAATGCGCAGTTCCTCGCCACCGTGCGGACGCCGAGCACCGCGGTGGGCACCACCAAGCTGAACATCACCCAGACCGGCGGTCCGGCGTCCCGCTACGTGGTTCGCTGCTACGACGCCAAGGGTCTCGACTGCTATGGCGACGACCGGGGCGACGCACCGAGCAACGGTCAGCGTGTCGATCTACGTGTCGTTGGGGCCGGTGACCGGTGCACCGACGGCCGCGCCGGCGGGGTACACGTTCTGCGCGTACGAGAACGGCAACTGCTCCTTCACACCGTCGGCCCGGGCCAGCATCGCCTTCGGTACCAACGGCGCGTACCGTTACACCGACCGGCCGTTCGTCGGTGGCGGGGTCAAGTGCACCGCCGCCGAGCTGGGTGGCGACCCGACGCCGGGCAAGCCGAAGGCGTGCTTCTACAAGATCATCGGCAAGAAGTAACCGTTCACGCCCGGCGACCGACCGATGCCGGCCGGCGCGCCCCGCGGCCGGTCAGCCGGCTCGGCGGACCTGTCGGCTGACGCCGCCCGACGGCTGCACCACCCACGCCCGTCCGGGCCACGCCGCGGGGTCGACCGCGCCGGGCCGGGTGAGGGCGACGACGCAGCCACCGAAGCCGCCGCCGGTCATCCTCGCCCCGTGGACGCCGGGCCGGCGCAGCAGGTCATCGACGAGCGCGTCGACGATCGGCGTCGACGCGTCGAAGTCGCCGGACAGGCTGTGGTGGCTCTCGACCATCAGCCGGCCGGCCGCCACCGCGTCCCCGGCCCGCAGGGCCGCGGCCATCGCCTGTACCCGGGCGCCTTCGGTGACGACGTGGCGGGCCCGGCGCCGGAGCACCGGGTCGGTCAGCGCCGAGACGTCCGTCTCGGTGGCTCGGCCCAGCGGCCGGCCGATCCGGGCCGCCGCGGCCGCGCACTCCGACCGGCGGGCGCCGTACGGGCTGTCGGCCAGCCGGCGGGCCTCACCGGAGTGGACGACGACGACGGCCACGTCGTCGGGGATCCGGACGGGCTCGACGTCGAGGGTGCCGAAGTCGACCAGCATGGCGTGGCTGGCCCGGGCGCTGGCGACGACCAGGGGGTCCATGAGCCCGACGGCCGCGCCGACCGCGGCCTCCGCCCGCTGGCCGAGCCGGGCCAGCGCCACCGGTGTCAGCGGCGCGCCGACCGCGGTGGCGAGGGCGACACAGAACGCCGCGCTCGACGACAGCCCGGCCCCGACCGGCACCGACGACGTGACCCGGGCGGTCCCGCCGGCTGCACCGTCGACCTGGTCGACGACGGCGACGGCCAGGCGGGCCCACGACGGCTGTGGGCGGCGGGTGCCGGTTCGGTCGGCCGCGCCGGTCGCCTCGCCGAGGGGCGGCTCGGCGGCCGGCCGGACGGAGATCAAGGCCGGCCGGGGATCGATGTCGGACGCCAGTCGCAGCTGCCCGGAGGCGTCCTCGACCAGCTCGACCTCCGTCGCCAGGTCGATGGCCATCGGGAGAGCGAGGCCGTCGTTGTAGTCGGTGTGGTCGCCGATGAGGTTCACCCGACCGGGAGCCCGGGCGACGACGACCCGGCCCGCGTCGGTCACCGGCCGAGCATGGCACGACGGACCGGGTTTGACCGGCCTGGCGGCACCGGGCAGCATCCGTCCCATGAGCGGCCCCCTGCAGGGAGTGAAGGTGATCGAGCTGGCCGGGATCGGTCCGGCGCCGTACGCGTGCATGCTGCTGGCCGACGCCGGAGCCGAGGTGATCCGGCTCGAACGGGCACCGGCCGGTGGCGCGCTGGCGCCGCCCGGCCCGTACTGGGACCTGCTCAACCGGAGCCGGCCGTCGGTCGGCGTCGACCTCAAGCGGCCGGAGGCGGTCGAGCTCGTCCTCGACCTGGTCGAACAGGCGGACGTGCTCGTCGAGGGGTTCCGGCCGGGCGTCGTCGAGCGGCTCGGCCTCGGGCCGGACGACTGCTGGGCCCGCAACCGGGCGCTCGTCTACGGCCGCATGACCGGCTGGGGCCAGGAAGGTCCGTTGGCCGAGACGGCCGGCCACGACATCGACTACATCGCCATCTCCGGCGTGCTGTGGCAGATCGGCCGGGCCGGCGAGCGGCCGACGCCGCCGCTCAACCTCGTCGGTGACTTCGGCGGCGGCGGCATGCTGCTGGCGTTCGGCGTCCTCGCCGCGCTCGTCGACGCCCGGCAGTCCGGTCAGGGTCAGGTCGTCGACGCGGCGATGACCGACGGCTCGATCTCGCTCGCCACGATGATGTTCGCCCTCCGCCAGCTCGGCACGTGGAGCGAGGAGCGGGGGACGAACATGCTCGACACCGGTGCCCCGTTCTACGAGGTGTACGAGACCGCGGACGGGCAGTACTTCGCGGTCGGGGCGATCGAGCCGAAGTTCTACGCGGCGCTGCTGAAGGGCCTCGGGCTCGACGGTGAGGACCTGCCCGCCCAGAGCGACCGCGACCGGTGGCCGGAGGTGAAGGAGCGGTTCGCGGCGACGTTCCGGACGAAGACCCGGGACGAGTGGGCCGCGGTCTTCGACGGCACCGACGCCTGCGCGTCGCCGGTCCTCTCGCCGTGGGAGGCCCACGAGCACCCGCACAACCAGGCCCGCGGCACGTTCGTCGAGGTCGACGGGCTCGTCCAGCCCGGCCCGGCCCCCCGGTTCAGCCGGACGCCGTCGGAGATCAGCCGCCCGCCATCGCCGGCCGGGGCCGACACCGAGGAAGGGTTGGCCGCGTGGGGCGTCGACACCGGGCGCATCGCCGCGCTGCGGGAGGCCGGCGCGGTCAGCTGAACGGCACCCGCCGGGCCGAGCGGCCCGGTGGCGCGGTCGACGGTGGCGCTCCGTGCCGCGGGGCGGAGACTGAGGCGGTTGGCGCCGGTGACGGGAGGGCGAGCGATGGACAGCGTTCCCGCGGCACCAAGCCGTGCCGGCCGTTCGACGCTCGCCGTCCTGGCGACGGCACAGTTCCTGATGACGCTCGACACGTCGGTCATGAACGTCTCGATCCGCCAGGTCGCGGCCGACGTCGGGACGACGGTGACGGGCATCCAGACCGCGATCACCCTTTACACGCTGGTCATGGCCTCGTTCATGATCGTCGGCGGAAAGCTCGGGTCCCGCCTCGGCCACCGCCGGGCGTTCGCGATCGGTCTCGTCGTCTACGGCGTGGGCTCCTTCACGACCGCGCTCGCCCCAAACCTGGCGGTGCTCCTGATCGGCTGGTCCGGCCTCGAGGGCCTCGGGGCCGCGCTCATCCTGCCGGCGATCGTCTCGCTGGTGGCAGCCAACTTCGCGAAGGAGCGTCGCCCGGCCGTCTACGGGGCGATCGCCGCGGCCAGTGCGATCGCCGTCGCGGTAGGGCCGCTGATCGGCGGGGCGGTGACGACGTTCGCGTCGTGGCGGTGGGTCTTCGCTGCTGAGGTGGTCCTCGTCGTCGTCATCCTGCTCTGCGTCCGGTCGGTGAGCGATGCCGAGCCGGTACCGTCCGGCCGCTTCGACTTCGTCGGTGCCGGGCTGTCGATCGTCGGGCTCGCTTTGACGGTCTTCGGCGTTCTCCGATCCGGCGAATGGGGGTGGGTCCAGGCGAGGGCCGGTGCGCCGACGGTCCTCGGGACGTCGCCGGTCGTCTGGCTCGTCATCGGCGGCCTGCTCATCGTGTTCGCCTTCTTCCTCTACGAGCGGCACCGGGCCGACGCCGGCCTCGAGCCCCTCGTCGACCCGGCGATCCTGCGCGTCCGGCAGCTCGACGGCGGCCTCGCGATGTTCTTCTTCCAGTACCTCGTCCAGGCCGGCCTGTTCTTCACGATCCCGCTGTTCCTGTCGGTCGTGCTCGAGCTGTCCGCTCTGCAGACCGGCGTGCGGCTCGTGCCACTCTCGCTCGCGCTGCTCGTCACCGCCATCGGCGTCCCCCGGCTGGCCCCCGGTGCGTCGCCGCGGCTCGTCGTCCGGCTCGGGCTGCTCGCCATGGTCGCCGGCGTCCTCGTTCTCATCGGCGGCATCGGGCCGACAGCGGCGGCCGGCATCGTCACGATCCCGATGGTCCTCATGGGCCTCGGGATCGGCGCCCTCGCGTCGCAGCTCGGCGCGGTGACCGTCTCCGCGGTCGACGACCGCCGGAGCGCCGAGGTCGGCGGGCTCCAGAACACGGTGACGAACCTCGGGGCCTCGCTCGGCACCGCGCTCGTCGGCGCGGTGCTCGTCTCCAGTTTGACGGCCGGCCTGGTCCACGGCATCAACACGAACGCGGCCATCCCCGCCGACGTCCGTACCCAGGCGTCCACCCAGCTGACGAGTGGCGTGCCGTTCACGTCTGACAGCGACCTGCGGGTCCAGCTTGACCGGGCCGGCGTGCCTTCGGCCGCGGCCGACGCGATCGTCACCGAGAACGCGGCGGCCCGCCTCGGCGCGCTGCGCGACGCGCTGTGGGTCGTCGCCCTCGCCGGCGTGCTCGCCCTGTTCCTGACCGGCCTCGTCCCGACGGTGCCGGTCGGCCGCCCGAGGGACGGACCTGGGGGCGGAGCCCCGGAGGACGGGGACGACGACCGGGACGCCGTCAGAGGTTGACGACCGGACAGGTCCCGGTGAGGTCGGCGCGTTCCACCTTCCGCCACCTATACTTGGTGATCAGTTCGATTTACCAAGTGAGGTGCGGTCGGTATGGCGCAGCTGGAGACGTACAAGGTGTCGTCGTCGGGACAGATGTGCCTCCCGGCGCCCGTCCGCCATCGATGGCAGCTCGACGCGGGTGGGGAGGTCGACCTGATCGACCTCGGTTTCGGCGTGCTGGCCCTGCCGGTGGGCTCCGCCGGACAGCTCCTCGACGAGCTTCTCCCGGCGGCGGCTCACTACGCGGCGGTAGCCGCCGAGGACGACCCGGACCTCCGTACCAGTTGACGGTCCTGCTCGACGACCATCTCCTCCGGGATTGGATGGTCGGGCCCGACCCGGCGCTCCGGCGGGCGATCGGCGGCGAGGCGGTCGCGTCGACGAACCTCTGGTACGCCCGGCTCTGCCGGAGTGCAGCTCGGGTGAGCGGTGGCGCGCTCGTCGGCCGCCTCTCGGTCGAGCAGCTTCGGGCCCTTGTCGCCTCGTTGGTGGCGCTGCCCGCCGAGGTGACCGTCGTGCCGATGCGTGACCTGGCGCGGCCCATGGGGGCATTGACGGCCGAGCACGGCGGTCTGTCCACGCTCGGCGCCGAGGCCGTGGTCGCCGCCGAGGTGCTCGATGCCCGGATCCTGACGTCGAGCCGGGACGACGGCCCTGGTATCCGTGCCTGTTGCCGACAGCAGCGGATCGGCTACCGAACGGTGCCGCGGTAGGCGGTGGTGATCGGGAAGCTCGTCTACGTCAGTCCGCCGAGAGGTTGACGATCGGGCACGTCACCGTCCGGGTGATGCCGTCGATCCGCTGGATGTGGCTGACGACGAGCTGGCCGAGCTCGTCGACGGTGCGAGCCTCGGCCCGGACGATCACGTCGTAGGGACCGGTCACGTCGTCGGCGGCGACGACACCGTCGATGGCGCCGATCTCCCGGGCGACTCGGGCGGCCTTCCCGACCTCGGTCTGGACGAGCACATACGCGTTCATCGTTATCCCGGTCCCTTCGCGGTGGGCGGCCTTCTCCGGCCAACGATACCGTCGCCAAAGCGATCGAACTCGGCCCGAAAAGGTGCCCGGCGCCGACACACCGGGGACCTACGCTGGCTCAGTGGCCGTCGGCGATCGGGTGGATCAGTTCCGCGCCCTGGCCCGGCAAGCGCTCCGTGACCTCTTCGACCAACGCCGGCCGTTCGGTCGGCTGGCGCTCGTCCAGGTGCTCATGCTGGCCGGCAGCACGCTCGTCACGATCTCCCTGGCCGGCTCCCTGTTCTTCTCGATCTCGCCGGGCGAGGCGAAGAGCAAGATCTTCCTCTACCTCATCTTGACGCTGGCGCCGTTCATCGTCATCTCACCGCTGCTCGGGCCGTTGATCGACCGCAACCGGGGTGGCCGGCGGGCGATGGCCGTCGCGGCCGCCGTCGGCAGTGCCGTGCTCTGTCCGTTCATGGCCAACGACGTGCACAGTCTCCTGCTCTTCCCCGAGGCGTTCGTCATCCTCGTGCTCTCCAACCTCTACCTCGTGACCAGGAACGCGTTGGTCCCCGAGATGGTCGTCGCCGAGAACGCCCGCCGCGCCGCCAGCGCCGCCGACGGCGATCCGTGGGCGCCGACGGCGCCAGGGGCCCCCTCGGTCGCCGGGCCGACCGGCCATGCGGTGCCGGGCCAGCCCAGCCCGGGGGAGCAGCCGCCGCTCGAGTTCGCGGTCCTGAACGCCCGGCTGACACTGCTCGGCACGCTCGCCGGGTTCGTCGCCGCCATCCCCGGGATCATCCTGCTCAAGGCGATCGGTGCGCCGGCCGTCCTCATCTTCGCCGTGTTCGTCTTCGCCGCGGCCGCGGTGGCCGCCTTCCGGCTCCCGGTGCCGCGACTGCACCGCCGGTCGGCGAGGGAGCGGCCGGTGCCGCCGGGCGACCCCGCGCCGGGCCCGGCCGTCCGGGGGCGGCCGGCGATCGGTTCGCGGCGGGCCGGTGCCGGCCGGGCCGACTGGGCGGAGCCGGGCGACCCCGACGTCGCCCGGCTGCAGCCGCTCGCCCATCCCGAGGTGCTGTTCGGGCTGACGACGGTGTCGCTGATGCGGGGGCTCTCCGGCTTCATGGTCTTCCTCCTCGCCTTCGGGCTCCGTCGCGAGCACGCCGCGCTCTGGTGGTACGGGCTGGCCCTGGCCGCCGCCGGCCTCGGCTCCCTGCTCGGCCTGCTCGCCATGTCCCGGCTGCGGGCCCGGCTGAACGAGCAGCAGATCCTGCTCGGCGCCATCTGGCTCATCGCCATCGGCGCCATCGGCGCGGCCTTCTGGGGGACGATCGTCGCCCAGGCGATGCTCGCGCTCCTCGTCGGCTTCGCCGGTTCGCTCGGTCAGCCGTCGTTCGACGCGATCGCCCAGCGGTACGTCCCGCTGGCGGCCCAAGGCCGGGCGTTCGCCCGCTTCGCCACCCGCCAGCAGCTCGTCTGGGTGCTCGGCGCGCTGATCCCGGTCGTCATCGCCTTCCCGTTCCCGGCCGGCGACGTCGTCATGGCCGCGGTCGCCGCGGTCGGCGGCCTCTTCTACGTCACCAGCCGACGGGCCCTGCGGAACCGGGCCGTGCCGAGGCAGCGCCCGGCGACGTAGCGCCGGCTGGAGGACAAGCTTCCTGACGACGCCCGGCCGAGGTCGGCCGGCGGCTCAGCGGAGGCGCTGCTCCAGGTCGTCGACGGCGGTCAGCAGCTCGGACGGGAGGCGGTCGCCGAACTTGGCGAAGTGCTCCCGGATCAGCGGCACCTCGGCCCGCCACTCGTCACGGTCGACCCGGAGCAGCTCCTCGAGGTCCTCCTTCGAGACGTCGGTGCCCTCGATGTCGATCGCGCCCGGGGCCGGGATGTGGCCGATCGGCGTCTCGATCGCGTCGCCGCCCCCGCTGACCCGCTCGAACACCCACTCGAGCACCCGCGAGTTCTCGCCGTAGCCCGGCCACAGCCACTTGCCGTCGGCGTTCTTGCGGAACCAGTTGACGTAGAAGATCTTCGGCAGCTTCGCCGGGTCGCCGGCCGCACCGACCTCGAGCCAGTGGGCGAAGTAGTCGGCCATGTTGTAGCCGCAGAACGGCAGCATCGCGAACGGGTCGCGGCGCAGGTTGCCGACCGCTCCGGCCGCCGCCGCGGTCGTCTCCGACGCCATGATCGACCCGAGGAAGACGCCGTGCTCCCAGTCGAACGACTGGAACACGAGCGGGACCACGGACGCCCGCCGACCGCCGAAGAGGATGGCCGAGATCGGCACGCCGGCCGGGTCCTCCCAGTTCTCGGCGATCGCCGGGTCCTGGGCGGCCGGCGCGGTGAACCGGGCGTTCGGGTGGGCCGCCGGCGTGCCCTTTTCCGGCGTCCAGTCCTCGCCCTTCCAGTCGGTGAGATGGGCGGGCGGCTCGTCGCTCATGCCCTCCCACCACACGTCACCGTCGTCGGTCGAGCGCGGTGTTCGTGAAGATCGTGTTCGCGGCGACCGAGAACATGGCGTTCGGGTTCGTGTGCGAGTTCGTGCCCGGGGCGACGCCGAAGAAGCCGGCCTCCGGGTTGATGCCGTAGAGGCGGCCGTCCGGGCCGAACTTCATCCAGCAGATGTCGTCGCCGATCGTCTCGACCTTCCAGTCCGCCAGCGTCGGGATCAGCATCGCCAGGTTCGTCTTGCCGCACGCGGACGGGAACGCGCCGGTGACGTACCGGGTCTCACCCTCCGGCGACGTCAGCTTCAAGATGAGCATGTGCTCGGCCAGCCAGCCGTCGTCGCGGGCCATGACCGAGGCGATCCGCAGGGCGAAGCACTTCTTGCCGAGCAGCGCGTTGCCGCCGTACCCCGAGCCGTACGACCAGATCTCGCGGGTCTCGGGGAAGTGGACGATGTACTTGTTCTCGGCGTCGCACGGCCACGGCACGTCGGCCTGGCCGTCCGCCAGCGGTGCCCCGACGGAGTGGAGGCACGGGACGAACTCGCCGTCGCCGGCCGAGGACGTCGAGCGCCCCTTTGCCCATCCGCGTCATGATCCGCATGCTCACCGCCACGTACGGCGAGTCGGTGATCTCGACCCCGATGTGCGCGATGTCCGAGCCGAGCGGGCCCATCGAGAACGGGACGACGTACATCGTCCGGCCCTGCATCGATCCGCGGAAGAGGTCCGTCAGCGTCTCGCGCATCTCCGCCGGGGGCCGCCAGTGGTTCGTCGGACCGGCGTCGACCTCGTCGGTCGAGCAGATGAACGTCCGGTCCTCCACCCGGGCGACGTCGCCGGGGTCGGAGTGGGCCCAGTAGCTGTGGGGCCGCTTGGCCTCCGACAGGCTCGTGAAGGTGCCTTGGGCAACCAGCAGCTCGCACAGGCGGTCGTACTCCTCGGCCGACCCGTCGCACCACTCGATGCGGTCCGGGGTCGTGAGCGCGGCGATCTCCTCCACCCAGGCGATGAGCTTCTGATTGTCGGTGGGGGCCATGTCGGGTTCGTCTCCTCCTCGGGCGCCGAGCCATCTGGTCTGTTCGCGTGCCGTTCGGCGGGCCGACGCGGACGCGCAGGGCCCAATGGTAGGCATGAAGCCGTGGCGTCCCCCAAACCGCGGCCCGCTGCCTCGTCCGCCCCGGCCGGGGAAGACCACGCCATCGGACGCCTTACCCAGATTATGGGCCGAGCCGCCGGCCCACGGCCAGCGGGGGATCTGTGGATCGGCGACGACGCGGCCGTCGTCGACGCGGCCGGGCAACGGCTCGTCCTCGCCACCGACGCCGCGGTCGCTGGTGTCCACGCCGATCTGGCCATCGTCGGGCTCGACGACCTCGGTTGGAAGGGGCTGACCGCCGCGGTGAGCGATCTCGGCGCGATGGGGGCCGTTCCCCGATGGGCGCTGGTGACGCTCGGTCTGCCGCCGCATACCGACCTCGACCGGCTGGCCGGCGGGGTGGCCGACGCGTCAGCGGCCTGGGCCTGCCCGGTCGTCGGCGGCGACCTGACGGCCGCCGACCAGGTCGTCGTGTCGGTCTCGGTCGTCGGCCTCCTCGACGGCCCCCGGCCGGCCGTCACCCGGTCCGGTGCGGTCGGCGGCGACACCCTCGTCGTCACCGGTCCGCTCGGCGCGTCGGCCGCCGGGCTGCGGCTCCTGCGGGCCGGCGTCAGCGAGGGGCCGCTCGTCGGCGCCCACCGGCGCCCACCCGCCCGCCTGGCGGCCGGTCAGGTCGCCCGGGCAGCCGACGCCACGGCCATGATCGACGTCTCCGACGGCTTCTCGCTCGACCTCCACCGGTTGGCCGACGCGTCCGGCGTCGGCTTCGTCCTCGACGACCTGCCGGTGGCCGAGGGCGCGACCACCGACGACGCGCTCGGGGGCGGGGAGGACTACGAGCTGATCATCGCCACCGGCGACCCCGACGCCCTCGCCGCGGCCCTGGCGGCCGCCGGCCTACCGGCGCCGCTCGTCCTCGGCCGCTGCGTCGACGACCCGACCGTCCGGCGGCTGGGCCGCGACGATCTGCCCCGGCTGGGCTGGGAGCACCCGATCGACTGACCGCTGCGGCTGGCGCCGCCCGGCGCCATCGGGCGAACGGGTACGGCGGGCTACTGCCCGGGCGTGGCGGCCGGCGTCCGGCGCGGTGGCTTCGTCACCTTGCCGGCCCGGAGGCACGACGTGCAGACGTGCAGCCGCTTCGGCGACCCGTTGACGAGCGCCCGGACCCGCTGGATGTTCGGGTCCCAGCGCCGCTTGTTCCGCCGGTGGGAGTGGCTCAGGCTCATGCCGAACGACGGCTTCTTGCCGCAGACCTCGCATACCGCTGCCATGTGCCTGCTGCCTCCTTCGATGCCGGTTGCCCGGCGTGAGAAACGACGTCCGAGCGGTCCGGATCGAGGGGACCACCGGGGACGGCCACGGGAGCCGTCGAGAACGGCGCAAAGGTTAGCATCCCCTGCCATGACAGCCCCGACGGCCTTCGTGGCGGACGACGTTCGCGCCACGATGGTCGCCTACCGGGACGCCCTCCGCCACCACCAGCAGGCGATCAACCGGCTCAACGTCTACCCCGTCCCCGACGGCGACACCGGGACGAACATGGCGCTCACGCTCGAGGCCGTCGTCAAGGAGCTCGACGGCCTCGGCGAGCGGGCGACGATGGCCGACGTCTGCCGGGCGGTCAGCCACGGGTCGCTGATGGGCGCCCGTGGCAACTCCGGCGTCATCCTCTCCCAGCTCCTCCGCGGCATCGCCGGCCAGCTGGCCCGGGCCGAGGAGGTCGGACCGGCCGACCTGGCCGAAGGGCTCCGGCTGGCCAGCGACCTGGCGCAGGCGGCCGTCGTCCGGCCGGTCGAAGGGACGATCCTCACCGTCGCCCGGGCGGCCGGCGACGGGGCGATGGCCGGCCAGGCCGCCGGCGGCCAACTCGTCGACGTCGTCGAGCGGGCTCGTGCCACCGCGGCCGACGCGCTCGCCCGGACGCCCGAGATACTCGACGTGCTCGCCCGGGCCGGTGTCGTCGACGCCGGTGGGACCGGCTACCTGCTCCTGCTCGACGCGGTGCTCACCGTGCTCGACGGCCGGGCCCTGCCCGAGCCGCCGGCCGCCGACGATTTGGCTACGGCGGCTGCCGCGGCCAGCGCCGACGGTGGCCTCGCCGCCCATGCCCCAACCGGGGCCGGCGAGACCGTGACCGACCTGCGCTACGAGGTGATGTACCTCCTCGACGCCCCCGACGACACGATCCCCGCGTTCAAGGACGTCTGGGCCGGGATCGGCGACTCGATCGTCGTCGTCGGTGGCGACGGCCTGTGGAACTGCCACATCCACACCGACGACATCGGCGCCGCCGTCGAGGCGGCGCTCGACGCCGGCCGGCCGCGGGAGATCCGCGTCACCGACCTCGCCGAGCAGGTCGAGGAGGAGCGATGGGTGCGCGAGGGCGCGGCCGGGGTGATCGACGAGCCGGCCGGGCCACCGCCGACCACGGCGGTCGTCGCCGTCGTCACCGGCGAGGGCGTCGGCCGCATCTTTCGCTCCCTCGGCGTCCACCACCTCGTCGCGCGGCGGCCAGTCGATGAACCCGTCGACCGCCCAGTTGCTCGAGGCCGTCGAGGCCGTCGGGTCCGACCAGGTCGTCGTCCTCCCGAACAACAAGAACATCCGGCCCGTCGCCGAGCAGGTCGACGCGCTCACCGACAAGGCGGTCCGCGTCGTGGCGACCGGCAGCATCGTCGAGGGGTTCGCCGCCCTCCTCGCCTACGACCCCGGCGCCGGCGTCGACGTGAACGGCGCGGCGATGGCCGCGTCGGCCTGCCACGTCGTCGCCCGCCGAGGTCACCCAGGCCGTCCGCGACAGCGAGACCGACGCCGGGCCCGTCCGGACCGGCGACTGGATCGGCCTGTCGCGCGACGGCGTCGTCGCCGTCGCCGGCTCGCCGGCCGGCGCGACGATGGCGCTGCTCGAGCGGCTGCTCCGCCCCGACCACGAGCTGCTGACCGTCATCGAGGGCGAAGGCGCGACCCCGGCGGAGACCCGCCGGGTCACCGAATGGCTGCACGACCAGTACCCCGACGTCGCCGTCGAGGTCCACCACGGCGGCCAGCCCCTCTACCCCTACCTGCTCGGGATCGAGTGAGCGACCGGGCGGACCCTCCGGGGAGAACCTTGCGGGAGCTGACCGACGTTCCCATCACCCGGCTCAACCGGCTCTCCGAGAAGAAGGCGAAGGCCCTCGAGGACTGGGGGATCGCCTCGGTCTTCGACCTCCTCACGACGTACCCGCACCGGTACATCGATCGCAGCCGCCAGGCCGATCTCGCCGACCTCGCGGTCGGCGACGAGGCCGTCGTGCTCGCCACCGTCCGTCGGGTCAGCGCTCGCCGGACCCGCAACCGGCGGTCGCTGGTCGAGCTCGCGGCCGACGACGGCACCGGGACGATGAAGGTCGTCTTCTTCAACCAGCCGTGGCGGGCCAAGCAGCTCGTCGCCGGGACCGAGGCGCTCTTCTTCGGCAAGCTCGACGAGTACCGCGGGGCTCGGCAGATGACGAACCCCGTCGTCGACGTCCTCGTCGCCACCGACGACGACGCCGACGGTCGGCGCCGGCGGACGCTCCGCGTCATTCCCGTCTACCCCGCCTCCGGCAAGGCCGGCCTCAGCAGCTGGGAGGTCGGCGAATGGGCCGAGCAGGCCATCCGCCGGGCCGGCGACTTCGCCGACCCGTTGCCCGACGCCTGGCGCGAGCGGCTCGACCTCATCGGCCGGACCGACGCCATGTGGCGGATCCACCTGCCCGACACCGTCGCCACCACCGTCCCGGCCCGGCGCCGACTCGCCTTCGACGAGCTCTTCCGCCTCCAGCTCGCCCTCGTCCTCCGCCGCCGCGCCCTCGAGCAGGACGCCCGGGCCATCCGCCACGCCGTCTCCCCGCTCGACGTCGTCGCCAGCACCCGGGCCCCCGGCGCGGGGGAGCAGCAACCCACGCTGGCCGGGACCGACCGGACGCTCGTCCAGCGGTTCCTCGCCGGCCTGCCCTTCCAGCTGACCACCTCGCAGCGTCGGGCGCTCGCCTCGATCTTCGCCGAGCTCGCCGGCCCGCTGCCGATGCACCGCCTCCTCCAGGGCGACGTCGGCTCCGGCAAGACCGTCGTCGCCGTCGCCGCCCTCCTCGCCGCCGTCCAGGGCGGCCACCAGGGCGCGCTCGATGGTCCCCACCGAGGTGCTCGCCGAGCAGCACCACATGGCCGTCGGCGCCCTCGTCGACGGCCTAACCGTCCCCGACCCCGACCGGCTCGGCGGCGATCGGCCCGTCGCCGTCGCCCTCCTGACCAACCGGACGACCGCGGCCGAGCGCGCCCGCCTCCGCGACGGGCTGCGCAGCGGCGCGGTCGACGTCGTCGTCGGCACGCATGCCCTCCTGACCGACGACGTGCAGTTCCACTCGCTCGGCGTCGTCGTCATCGACGAGCAGCACCGCTTCGGCGTCGAGCAGCGCGCCGCCCTGCGCGACAAGGGCCGGTCCTCGGTCGTCGCCCAGGCCGCGGGTCCCGATGGCGGCCCCGACGACGGTGCCGACCCCGACCTGCTCGTGATGACCGCCACGCCGATCCCCCGGACCGCGGCGATGGTCCTCTTCGGCGACCTCGACATGGTCGAGCTGAAGGAGCTCCCGCCCGGCCGGACGCCGATCCAGACGACGTGGGCCCGGACCGAGCTCGAGGAGCTCGGCGCCTGGCAGCGCGTCCGCGACGAGGCCGCGGCCGGCCACCGGGCGTACGTCGTCTGCCCGCTCGTCGACGGCTCCGAGCGGGTCCAGGCCCGGTCCGCCACCGAAGAGCTCGACCGGCTCGCCGCCGATGTCCTCCCCGGTCTGCGCCTCGGCCTCCTACACGGCCAGATGCCCGCGGCCGACAAGGAGGCCGCGATGGCCGCCTTCCGGTCCGGCGAGATCGACGTGCTCGTCGCCACCACCGTGATCGAGGTCGGCGTCGACGTCCCCGAGGCCACCGTCATCGTCATCGAGGACGCCGACCGCTTCGGCATCGCCCAGCTCCACCAGCTCCGCGGCCGCGTCGGTCGTAGCTCGCGGCCGAGCTGGTGCTACCTCCTCGGCACCGGCGCCACCCCCGACTCGGCCGAGCGGCTCGCCGCCGTGGAGCGGACGACGGATGGCTTCGAGCTCGCCGAGGTCGACCTCGAGCTGCGCGGCGAGGGCACGATCCTCGGGTCCCGCCAGAAGGGCCGGAGCGACCTCAAGCTGGCCAAGCTCCGCCGGGACGCCGACCTGCTGCAGGCGGCCAAAGCCGTCGCCGAGGACGTCACCGAGGACGACCCCCTGCTCGACGACCACCCGCTGCTCGCCGACGAGGTCAAGCTCTTCTTGGACCCCGACGAAGAGGCGTTCCTCTTCAAGAGCTGACCGGCCCTCCCCAAGAGCTGACCCGCGTCGCACCTGTCGCATATTCGCTACGATGGCTACGTGGACGAGGTGGCATCCAGGGAGCTGCGCAACGACACCCGGGGCGTGCTGAAGAAGGTGGAGAACGGCGACGAGGTCACGATCACCGTCGGCGGCCGCCCGGCGGCCGTTCTCCGTCCCGTCGCTTCCGGACGCCGCTGGATGGCCAAGGCCACCTTCGTCCGGTTGTTCGTCGAGCAACCGGCGGACCGGGGTCTCCTCGCCGATCTCGACGACCTGCGCGGCGACGAGACCACCGACGACCTTCGATGGTGACCCGAGGCCTGGCCGATACGACCGTGTTCGTCGCCGGCGAGTCCGGCCGGCCGCTCGACGTCGCGGCCCTGCCGGACGACCTGGCGGTGTCGGTCGTCACCATCGGCGAACTGCGGGCCGGTGTCCTGGCGGCCGCGGACAGCCCGACCAGGGTGCGGCGGTTGCGCACCCTGACGAGGGCGTTGGCCCTCGACCCCGTGCCGGTGGACATCGAAGTAGCTGACGCGTGGGCGGCGCTGCGGCTGGCCCTGCGTGATGCCGGGCGCCGGATGCCGGTGAACGACTCCTGGATCGCCGCCACCGCGGTCGTTCTCGGGGTTCCGGTGGTCACCCAGGACGCCGACTACCCCGACGTCGGGGGCGTCGAGGTCGTTCGGGTCTGAGTCGCCGGGGGTCGTCCGACGAGCGACCGGTTGGCGGTACGGTGGTGGCGTGCGCGTGATCGGCGGATCCAGCCGGGGCCGGAAGCTCCCGGCGCGGCTGCCGGCCGGCGTCCGCCCCACGTCGGACCGGGTGAGGGAGTCCATCTTCGACATCCTCGGGTCGATGGGCGGGGTCGAGGGCGCGTCGGTCGTCGACCTGTTCTGCGGCAGCGGCGCCCTCGGGGCCGAGGCGCTGTCGCGAGGGGCGGCGGACGTCACGTTCGTCGACCACGACACCGCGGCGCTCGAGGCCGTACGGGCCAACCTGGCCGCCACCGGCCTGGCCGGTCGGTCGGTGACGGTGGTGCGGGCGGAGCTGCCCGGTTGGCTCTCGCGGTGCCCACCGGTCGACGTCGCCCTCTGCGACCCGCCGTACGCGTTCGGCGACTGGACGACGCTGCTCGGCTCGCTGCGAGCGGCCGTCGCCGTGCTCGAGTCGGCCCGCGAGGTCGACGTGCCGGCCGGCTGGGCTGTCCATAGAGCCCGCCGCTACGGCGGTACGCTCGTAACCGTGGCTCGCCTGACGCCTGCAGCACCCCCCGCAACCACCCCCGCCCGCGCCGCGGCGCCGGCGAGCGTCTCGTGAGGGTCGCCCTCCTCCCCGGCTCGTTCGACCCCTTCCACAACGGCCACCTCGAGGTGGTCGAGAGGGCGGCGCGGCTCTTCGACGAGGTCGTCGTGGCCGTCGTCCGGAACCCGCAGAAAAACGCCCCGCTGTTCACGCTGGAAGAGCGTCGGGAGATGCTCGAGGAGTCGCTCGGCCACCTGCCCGGCGTGCGGACCGAGTCGGTCAGCACGCTCGTCGTGAACGTCGCCCGCGACGTCGGCGCGTCGGCCATCGTCAAGGGCCTCCGGGCGGTCTCCGACTTCGAGAACGAGCTGCAGATGGCCCAGATGAACCGGCAGCTCTCCGGGGTCGAGACGGTCTTCATCCCGACCAGCTCGGCCCATTCGTTCATCGCCTCTCGCCTGCTCCGCGAGGTCGCCCGCTTCGGCGGTGACGTCTCCGCGTTCGTGCCCAGGATCGTCGTGGAGCGGTTGGAGAAGAAGTTCGCCGAAGTCGGCACCGCCGACGAAGGAGAGGCACGATGACCGATCTCTTCGAGGATGCCCCCGAAGGCCCCGACACGGCCGACGACCTGGACTCGGAGGGCCTGATCCACCGGGTCCTCGACGTCGTCAACGCGGCCAAGGCGATGCCGCTGTCCGCGTCCGTCCTCGTCTCCCGGGACGAGATCGTCGACCTGCTCGCCGAGGCCCTCGAACGGCTGCCGGACGAGCTGCGGGAGGCCCGCTGGCTGCTCCGCGAGCGGGCCGAGTTCATGGCCGAGCGCGAGCGCGAGGCCGAGGCGTTGATGGACGACGTCCGGGCCCAGGCCGAGCACATGGTCTCGCGCACCGAGGTCGTCCGTCAGGCCAACCAGGTCGCGCAGCGCATCCTCGACGACGCCAACGAAGAGGCCCGGCGGATGCGCCACGAGGCCGAGGACTACTGCGACCAGAAGTTGGCCGGGATGGAGATCGTGCTCGAGCGGATCGTGCGAACCGTCCAAGCCGGTCGGGCGAAGCTGCAGGCGACCGCGCCGCCGGCCGAGCCGGTACCGGTGCCGGTCCCCGGTGGCCGGGAGGACGACGGTACCGAGGACGGGTTCTTCGACCAGGACCTGGCGTAGGCCGGCCCCGGCCGATCCCGCCGGCGGAGAGGGAGAGTCGAGAGGGAGAGGAGGCTGACGATGCCCGAGAGCCCCTTCGTGGTCCACATCGCTCGACTCCGGCGCGTCACCGGCGCCCGGTGGCACGAGGTTCGCCGTGGCCCGATCGATCCCGACCACGTCATCGTCGGCCGGCCGACCGCCGACAGCGTCGTGCCCGACGACGCCGATGTGACCTGCGACGTCGTGCTCGAGTCGTTCATCGGCGGCGTCATGGCCACCGGGACCGTCAGCGCGCCGTGGCGCGGCGCCTGCCGGCGCTGCGCGGTGCCGGTCGACGGTGAGCTCGTCATCAGCGTCCGCGAGCGGTTCGTCGAGCGGCCGGCGCCGGAGGACGACGAGGCGTACCCGATCGTCGACGACGCCCTCGACCTGGCCCCGATGGCCCGCGAGGCGATCGTGCTCGAGCTGCCGCTGGCCCCGCTCTGCCAGGACGGCTGCCGCGGCCTCTGCTCGACCTGCGGGGCCGATCGCAACCACGAGGACTGCGGCTGCGTGGCGCCGAGGGACCCGCGTTGGGCTAATCTCGACGTGCTCCGGCCGGCCCAGTAGGCCGGCCCGGCGAGACCGACCCACTACGGGTCGTCCGGCGCCCGGAGCGAGCACGATCCTGGAGAGCTGACGATGGCCGTCCCGAAGAAGAAGACATCCAAGGCCAAGGGCCGCAGCCGGCAGGCCGCCAACTGGCGGCTCGAGCTGCCGCCCCGCAGCGTCTGCCCGCACTGCCACGAGGCCAAGCTCCCCCACGTCGTCTGCCCCAACTGCGGTTGGTACAAGGGTCGGCAGGCCGTCGAGGTCGACTGACATGAGTCCGAAGGCCCAGCGCCCCTCGAAAGAGGCGCTGGCCAGCCTTCCGGTCGCCGTCGATGCCGTCGGCGGCGACCAGGCGCCGGGCGAGATCGTCGCCGGGGCCCGTCGGGCGGCCGACGAAGGGATCCCGGTCGTCCTCGTCGGGCCGCCGGACCAGGTTGGCGACACCGCCGGCCTCGACCTCGTCCCGTGCGCCGAGGTCATCGCCATGCACGAGGACCCCGCGCAGGGTGTCCGGCGCAAGAAGGACTCGTCCCTCGTCCGCGTGGCCGAGCTCGTCCGCGACGGCCGGGCCTCGGCGATGGTCAGCGCCGGGAACACCGGCGCCACGATGGCGTCCGCCCTGCTCCGGATGGGCCGCCTCCCCGGCGTCGTGCGACCGTGCATCGCCACCCCGTTGCCCCGGCTCGGCCGGGCCCCGGCCGTGCTCGTCGACGCCGGGGCCAACGCCGAGTGCACCGCCGCCATGCTCGTCCAGTTCGGCCAGATGGGCGCGGCCTACGTGGCCGCCCGCTACGGCATCGACGACCCGGCGGTCGGCCTGCTGTCGATCGGCGAGGAGCCGACCAAGGGCAGTCCGCTCGTCAAAGAGGCCCATGCGCTCCTGGCCGACGCCGACGCCGGCGTGCGGTTCGTCGGCAACCTCGAGGGTCGCGACCTGCTGCCGTCGCCGGCCGACGTCGTCGTGACCGACGGCTTCACCGGCAACGTCACGCTCAAGTCGCTGGAGGGGTCGCTGCGCTTCCTGCTCGAGACGCTCTGGGGGGTGTTCGGCACCGACGACGCCACGAAGGCCGCCGCCGAGGTGTTGCTCCCGCACCTGCTGCCGATCGCCGCCGAATTCGACCCGGAGAACACCGGCGGCGCGATGCTGCTCGGCGTCGACGGGGTCTGCGTCATCAGCCACGGCTCGTCGTCGTCGACGGCCATGCTGAACGCCATCCGCGTCGCCTACGACCTGGCCAAAGGCGGCCTGGTCGACCATCTCGCGGCGGCCGTCGCCCCGGCCTGACCCCGGCGGTGCTCCTGGTCGGCCCGGCGGCCGGTATCATGCGTGCCCTACCGTCCCCGAAGCGCCTGGAGCCAACGTGCCCGCAGAGACCCATATCGACCGAGGCCCCCTCGACCGGCAGGGCGTCTTCGAGCTGATCAGGGACCTGCTGGCCGACATCTTGGAGACCGACCCGGCCCGGATCACCGAGGGATCGTCGTTCGCCGAGGACCTCGACGCCGACTCCCTCGCCCTGATCGAGCTGGTCGAGGCCCTGGAAGAGGATCTCGGCGAGCGCACCGTCGGCTTCCGGATCGACGACGAGGACCTCGAGGATCTCCGCACGGTCCGTGACGCGGTCGACTACGTCGTCGCCAAGCTCGGGGCCGATTGACCGGCCCATCGTCGACCACGGCCGCGATGGGGGGCGCCGGACTGGCAGAGCGGCTGGCCCACGACTTCGCTGACCCTGGCCTGCTGCACCAGGCCTTGTCGCATCGCAGCTGGTGCGGCGAGCAGGACGGCGCCCCGTCGAACGAGCGCCTCGAGTTCCTCGGCGACGCGGTGCTCGGCCTCGTCGTCGCCGAGCACAGCTACCGGCTCTACCCCGACCTGCCCGAGGGGCAGCTGGCCAAGATGCGCGCCGCCGTCGTCAACGCCCGGGTCCTCGCCGAGATCGCCGACGAGCTCGGTGTCGGCGAAGTGCTGCTGCTCGGACGGGGCGAGGAGGCGTCCGGCGGGCGGACCAAGGCGTCGATCCTGGCCGACGCCTTGGAGGCGGTGATCGGCGCGGTCTACCTCGACGCCGGCTGGGAGGCCGCCCGATCGCTGATCCTCCAGCTGGTCGGCGAGCGCCTCGTCCATGCCGCCGCCGAGCCGGACGACTTCGACCACAAGAGCCGGTTGCAGGAGCTGACCGTCCGCCAGGGCGACGGCGTCCCCCGGTACGCGATCGCCGGCTCCGGGCCGGACCACGACCGCCACTACGTCGCCGAGGTGCTCGTCGGTGGCGTCGTCCGAGGGACCGGCGAGGGCTCGTCGAAGAAGGACGCCGAGCAAGAAGCCGCCCGGAACGCCTGGCAGGAGCTCCGTGATGCCTGAGTTGCCCGAGGTCGAGACCCTTCGCCAGGACCTCGCCAAAGAGGTCGTCGGCCGGCGGATCAAGACCGTCGCCGTCGCCAACGGCCGGTCCGTCCGCCGCCATCCGAGCGCCAAGCAGTTCCGCACGCTGCTCGAGGGCCGGTCCATCAAGGCCGTCGGCCGGCTCGGCAAGTACCTCGTCCTGACGCTCGACAACGGTGACAGCCTCGTCGTCCATCTCGGGATGAGCGGGCAGCTCCTGCGGGTCAAGAGCGTCAAGGAGCCCAAGCCGAAGCACACGCACGTCGTCATCACGTTCACCCAGGGCGGTGAGCTGCGGTACGTCGACCCGCGCACGTTCGGCGAGCTGTTCGTCGCCACCCCGGCCACCGACGGCACCGGGGCGCCGGTCGCCACCGCGTCGTCGTCCTCGTCCTCCGGTTCGTCGGGTGCCGGTGCCGTCCTCCGTCGCCAGGTGCCCGAGCTGGCCCATCTCGGCTTCGACCCGATCGAGGACATGATGAGCTGGGACCGTTTCGCGGTCATGCTGCGCCAGCGCCACGTCGGTCTGAAGGCCCTGCTCATGGACCAGCAGTTCGTCGCCGGCATCGGCAACCTCTACTCCGACGAGATCCTCTTCACCGCCGGCCTCCGCTATGACCGGTCCTCCGACAGCCTATCCGCCATCGAGACCCGGCGCCTCTACCGGTCGATGGTCGAGACGCTGGCCGACGCCATCAAGCACCGCGGCTCGACGCTCGGCGACGAGCAGTACCGGGACCTCTTCGGCGAGATCGGCGACTACCAGGGCAGCCACCAGGTCTACGACCGCGAGGGCCAGCCCTGCCGCCGCTGCCGGAACGCGATCGTCCGCGTCAAGTTCGGCGGCCGTTCCACCTTCTTCTGCGAGCACTGTCAGATCTGACCCCGGCCGATCTGACCCCGGCCGGGCGGGCCGGGTCGGCCATGACGAGGCCGGCCGGGCCCCGGGCGGGTCAAAACAAATCCAGTAGGGTCGAAATCCGATGTTCCTGAAGTCGCTGAGCATGAAGGGGTTCAAGTCGTTCGCCGACCCCACGGTGCTCGAGTTCGAGCCGGGGATCACGGTCGTCGTCGGCCCCAACGGCAGTGGCAAGTCGAACGTCGTCGACGCGGTGACGTGGGTGCTCGGCGCCCAGGGTCCGCGGTCGTTGCGATCGGCGAAGATGGAGGACGTCATCTTCGCCGGGACGAACAGCCGACCGGCGCTGGGCCGGGCCGAGGTGTCGCTGACGATCGACAACGGGTCGGGCAAGCTCCCGGTCGACATGGCCGAGGTGACGATCACCCGGACGCTCTTCCGTTCCGGTGACAGCGAGTACGCCATCAACGGCACCGCGTGCCGCCTGCTCGACATCCAAGAGCTGCTGAGCGACTCGGGGGTCGGCCGCCAGCAGCACATGATCATCGGTCAGGGCCAGCTCGACGCGGTCCTGAACGCCCGGCCGGAGGAGCGGCGGGGGATCATCGAGGAGGCCGCCGGGGTACTCAAGCACCGCCGGCGCCGGGAGCGGGCGGAACGCCGGCTGGCGGCCACCCAGGAGAACCTGGAGCGGCTCGGCGACCTCGTGCGCGAGGTCCGCCGGCAGATCCGCCCCCTCGAGCGTCAGGCCGCGGCGGCCCGCTCGCACGCCGCGATGGCCGACGAGCTCCGGACCATCCGCCGGTACCTCGCCGGGCAGGAGCTGCGCGAGCTCGGGACGCGACGCCAGGCCGCGGCGGCGGGGCTGACCGCGCTGGCGGCCGAGGAGACCGAGCTGCAGCGGGCCGTCGTCGCCCTCGACGAGGCCGCGGCGGCCACCGCGGCCGAGCTGTCGTCGCGCCGGGAGGAGGACCTGGCGTCCGCCCTCGGTCGCGTCCAGGGCCTGGTCGAGCGGACCCGCGGGACGGCCGGCGTGCTCCGGGAGCGGTCCCGGTCGCTCGCCGCCGCCCTCGACGCGGCGGCCGACGTCGACGTCGTCTCGACGCTCGAGGCCGAGGGGGCCCGGCTGGCCGACGAGCTGGCCGAGGCCACCGACGAGGCGACGGCCCTGGAGCCCGAGCGCGACACCCTCGACCGGACGACATCGGCCCTGGCCGACGACGAGCGCCGGCACGCCGAGGCGTGGGGGGACGGGGCCGACCAGCTGGCCGCGGCCGACGCGCTGACGGCGGCCCGCGGCCGGATCGAGCTGCGCCGACGAGCGCTCGACCAGGACCAACGGAACCTGGACGGCCTCGACCGGCGGATCGTGACGGTCGACGAGCGGATCGCCGCGCTCGACCGGTCGGCCGGCGAGCTGATGACGACTGCGACCGAGCTGGAGGCGGAGGCCGTCCGGCTCGGTGGTGAGGCCGAGGCGGCGGACGCCGCGCAGCAAGACGCGGTCCGGCGGGCCGAGACGGCCGAACGGACGGCGCACGTGGCCGAGCAGCAGCGGCACCGGACGGCCGCCCGGGCCGAGGCGCTCGCCCGGGCGCTCCAGGAGCTGGAGGGGGCCGGCGGCCGGGAGCTGCTGGCCGGCGTCGACGGCGTCGTCGGCTCACTCGTCGATCTGGTCGAGATCGACGCCGGCTGGGAGGCCGCGTTCGAGGCCGCGGCCGGCGCATCGATGGCGGCCGTCGTCGTCGACGGTCGGGAGGCCGTTCGGGTGGCGCTGGCCCGGCTGCACGAGCAGGGCGCGACCGGCGCGCTGCTGGCCGCCCGCGCCGCGACCGGCGCCGGGTCAGCCGACACTCGAGTGCTCGGTGTCGACGCGGGATCGCTCCCGGCCGGGGCCGAGCCGGTACGGCCGCACATCCGGCTGCGGGGCGGGACCGGCGCGCCGGGTGTCGGTGCCGCGGGGGTCGGCGGCGTGCTCGACGCCCTCGTCGGCCAGGCCGTCCGGGTCGCCGACTGGGAGCGGGCCGTCGACCTGGCGCTCGACCGTCCGGACCTCGTCGTCGTCACCGGCCACGGCGATCGGTTCGCCGATTCGGGGTGGCGGGTCCGGTCGACCACCGGCGTCGTCACGGCCGCGGCCGTCGAGGAGGCGCAGCACCGGGCCCAGGAGGCCGCGGTGCAGGCCGACCGGGCGACCGGCGAGCTGGCCGAGGCGCGTCGGGCCCTCGAGGCGGCCCGCGTCGCCGCCGGCACCGCGGCCCGCGCCGCCGACCGTCACGAGGCCGCCCGGGCCGCCGTCGCCACCGACCGGTCGCGTTCGGCCCAGGAGCGGGACCGGATCGCCGCCGAGCTGGAGGACGCCCGACGGGCCCGGGACGAGTCGGCGACCCAGGTCGAGGCCGACCGGGCCGCGCTGGTCGAGCTGGAGGAGGGCCTGCCCGCCCTGGAGGCGGCCGCGACCGAGGCGACCGAGCGGGCGGCCGCGGCCGTGGCCGCGTGGGCAGTGCTGCAGGCCCGCCGGGAAGAGCTCGTCTCGGCGATCCGCGGCCTCGAGGTGCGGGCGGCCGGGCTCGACGAACGGCGCCGGGTCCTCACGCAGCGGCACGCCGAGGTCGAGCGCCGGCTGGAGGGCCACGCCGAGGAGCGCGAGGCCGCGGCCGCCCGGCGCCAGCGGCTCGAAGCCGACGGGGTGGCCCTCGAACGGTTGGGCCGGCTGGTCGACGCGGAGCGCGGGAAGCTCGAAGGCGTCCTCGAGACGTTGCGGACCGACTACCGCCAACAGGTCGAGGCCGTCCGAGCCGGGGGAGAGCGGCTCGAAACCCTCCGGCGCGACCGGGCCGCCGCCGACGGTCGGCTGGTCGAGGTGCGCGAGCGTGCCCGAGCGCTCGACCGGGAGGCGGCCGAGGTCAGCCTGCGCACCGAGGCCCTGACCGAGCTGGTCCAGCGGGAGCTGGACAGCGAC
Organism: uncultured Actinomycetota bacterium; assembly: GCA_963844575.1. Taxonomy (GTDB): domain Bacteria; phylum Actinomycetota; class Acidimicrobiia; order Acidimicrobiales; family RAAP-2; genus DASZUK01. Next base: position 3,169,914 of record CAWJOU010000005.1, on the reverse strand, counting down.
CCGGCCGACGTCGTCGACGTGCCGGCGCCCGAGCTGCCCGACGACGTCACCGCCGCCGACCGCGCCGCGACGCTGGCCGGCAAGCTGGCGACGCTCGGCCCGGTCAACCCGCTCGCCCTCGACGAGCTGTCGGTGCTCGAGGAGCGGCACCGGGAGCTCGAGACGCAGACCGACGACATCCGGTCGGCCCGGCGCGAGCTGCAGGAGGTCATCCGCACGCTCGACGACGACATCATGCAGTCGTTCGCGGCGGCCGCGGCCGACGTCAACGAGCACTTCTCGACGCTCGTCGCCATGCTCTTCCCCGGCGGGACCGGCCGGCTGTCGCTGACCGAGCCGGACGACCTGCTGCACACCGGCGTCGAGATCGAGGTCCGGCCGGCCGGTCGCAACGTCCGACGCGTCTCGCTCCTGTCCGGGGGCGAGCGCTCGCTGGCGGCGCTGGCGTTCCTCTTCGCCGTCTTCCGGAGCCGGCCGTCGCCGTTCTACCTCATGGACGAGGTCGAGGCCGCGCTCGACGACGTCAACCTGCACCGGTTCCTCGGCCTCGTCCGCGAGTTCCGTGACGAGGCCCAGCTCATCATCGTCAGCCACCAGAAGCGGACGATGGAGACCGGCGACGCCCTCTACGGCGTGACGATGGCCCCCGGCGGGTCGTCACAGGTGCTGAGCCAGAAGGTGGCCAAGGAGCCGGAGGGAGCCTCGTCGTGATCGCCCTGTGGATCGTCCTCGCCGTCATCGCGGTCGTCGTGGTCGTCGGCGGGGCCACGTACCTCGTCGGGCGTTCCCACCGTCGAGGCCCGGCGCCCGAGCCGTCGACCCGGACCCGTCCCGCGCCGCCACCGGCGCCCGTCCGGCCGGCCGATGCACCGCCGACCCCCGAGGTCCCGCCGGGGGCGCCGGCGCCCGAGGTAGGCGGGGCGCCGCCCGAGGCCGAGGTCGAGGTCGAGGCCGAGGCCGAGGCCGCCGGGCCGCCGCCGAGCTTCCGGGAGCGGTTGGGCAAGGCCCGCGGCGTCTTCTCCGGGCTGCGGGCCATCCGCGGCCGGGCGACCGTCGACGCGGCGACGTGGGAAGAGCTCGAGGAGGTACTGCTCCGGGCCGATGTCGGCGTCGCGACGACCCAGACGCTCCTGGCCGATCTCCGGCGACGGGTGCAGGCCAAAGAGGTGGCCGGCGGCGACGGGCTGCTCGGCGCGCTGCGGGCCGACCTGCTCGACCTGCTCGACGTCGAGCAGCGGTGGGACGCGGCCACCGACGCCGAGCTGGCGGCCGACGTCCACCCGACCGGCGCCCACCCGACCGGCACCAGTTCGGCCGGTGACCGGCTGGTGCCGCCGCCCGACGACGAGATCGTCGCCCCGGTCGGTCGTGATCTCCGGTTCGACGGAGCCGACGACGTCGTCAACGTCTGGCTGTTCGTCGGCGTGAACGGCGTCGGCAAGACGACGACGGTCGGCAAGTTGGCCCGGCAGCAGGCGGCGGCCGGCCGGTCGGTGCTGCTGGCCGCCGGCGACACGTTCCGGGCCGCCGCCGCTGAGCAGCTGGCGATGTGGGCCGACCGGAGCGGGGCGGAGATCGTCCGGGGCGCGGAGGGCGGGGACCCGAGCGCCATCGTCTTCGACGCCGTCCAGCGGGCGGCCGCCCGCGGCAACCGGCTCGTCCTGGCCGACACGGCCGGCCGGCTGCACACGAAGGTGAACCTCGTCGAGGAGCTGAAGAAGATCCGCCGCGTCGCCGATCGGCCCCCCGGTCGCGTCACCGAGGTGCTCCTCGTCCTCGACGCGACGACCGGCCAGAACGGCCTCGTCCAGGCCCGGCAGTTCACCGAGGCCGTCGCCGTCACCGGCGTCGTCCTGACCAAGCTCGACGGCAGCGCGAAGGGCGGTGTCGTCATCGCCGTCCAGCGCGACCTCGGGCTCCCGGTCAAGCTCGTCGGCCTCGGCGAGGGGCCCGACGACCTCGTCCCGTTCGACCCCGAGGAGTTCGTCGACGCGCTGCTCGGCTGACCGTGCCGACCTGGGCCGTCACCGTCTACGGCGTCTGCGCCGTCTCCTTCATGATGGTCATGTACGCCCTGGAGCGGCGGGGCCGACGGTTCATCCTGTTGTTCGCCGTCGGCTGCCTGCTGTCGAGCGCCTACGGCTTCCTCTCGGGCGCGTGGCCCTTCGGCGTGGTCGAGGCGCTGTGGTCGGTCATCGCCTTTCGGCGGTTCCGGGGCTCGGCCCCGAGCTGACGCGCCGCCCGCGCCGCCCGAGCTGACGCGCCGCCCGCGCCGCCCGAGCTGACGCGCCGCCCGCGCCGCCCGAGCCGGCGGTCGGGCGCCGTCCGGTAACCTGGGCCTCCCCATGTTCGACGCCCTCTCCGACCGTCTCGAGCGGATCGCCGGCCGGCTCCGGAGCCGCGGTCGGCTGACCGATGCCGACCTCGACGAGGCGCTCGGCGAGATCCGCACCGCGCTGCTCGAGGCCGACGTCGAGCTCGGCGTCGTCCGCCGCTTTACGGACGCGGTGCGGGAGCGGTGCTCCGGGGAGGCGCTGTCGAAGAGCCTGAGCCCCGGGCAGCAGGTGATCAAGGCGGTCCACGAGGAGCTCATCGACGTGCTCGGCGGCGAGACGCTGAAGCTCACGTACGCGTCGCGGCCGCCGACGGTCGTGCTGCTGGCCGGCCTCCAGGGGTCCGGCAAGACGACGACCGCGGCGAAGCTGGCGCGCTGGTGGAAGCAGCAGGGGCGGAACCCGCTCCTCGTCGGGGCCGACCTGCAGCGGCCGGCCGCGGTCGAGCAGCTGCGGATCCTCGGCGAGCAGGCCGGTGTGACGGTCTTCAGCGAGCCGACGGACCCGATCAAGGTGGCCCAGGCCGGCCTTGAGGAGGCCCGCCGGCTGGGCCGGGACGTCTGCATCATCGACACCGCCGGCCGGCTGGCGATCGACGAGGAGCTGATGGACGAGGTCCGCCGGATCTCGGCGACGACGGACCCGCATTACACGTTCCTCGTCGTCGACGCGATGACCGGCCAGGACGCGGTGGCGACGGCGAACGCGTTCCACCAGACGCTCGCCCTCGACGGCGTCATCCTGACGAAGCTCGACGGCGACGCCCGCGGTGGTGCCGCGCTGTCGGTCAAGAACGTCGTCGGCCGGCCGATCGTCTTCGCGTCGACCGGCGAGCGGCTCGCCGACTTCGACCTCTTCCACCCGGACCGGATGGCCGACCGCATCCTCGGCATGGGCGACGTCCTCAGCCTGATCGAGCAGGCCGAGCGGACGATGGACCGGGACACCGTCGCCAAGTCGGCCAGCCGGATCATGGAGGGCCGGTTCACCCTCGACGACTTCCTCGACCAGCTCCAGCAGGTCCGCAAGCTCGGCTCGCTCGGCGGGATCATGAAGCTCCTGCCCGGGATGTCCAAAGAGATGCGCCAAGCCGCCGACCAGATCGACGACGGCGAGGTCTCCCGGGTCGAGGCGATCGTGCGGTCGATGACGTCGGCCGAGCGGGCCGACCCGCAGGTCATCGACGGTTCGCGCCGCGTCCGGATCGCCCACGGCAGCGGCACGTCGACCCAGGACGTCAACCAGCTGCTCAAGCAGTTCCGCGAGATGCAGAAGATGATGAAGGGCATGGCCGGCGGCGCGATGCCCGGAATGCCCGGAATGGGCGGCCTGCCGGGCATGGGCGGCGCGGGCGGGATGGGCGGCGGCGGACGGCTCAGCACCCTCCGGAACGCCCGCAAGCAGATGGGCGCGCTCGAGGCGATGGGCGGGGACGGGACCAACCCGGACCTGGCCAAGCTGTTCGGCGGTGCCGGCGGCGGCGACCTCGATCTCGACGCCATCGGGGCCGGGGCCGGGGCCGGGGCGGGAGCTGGCGCGGGCCTCGGGGCCGCTGGTCGGGGGCTCGCCTCGTCGACCGGCGGGTCGAAAGGCGGCAACCGGGGGGCGAAGGGCAAGAAGAAGAAGGGCGGTCGCGTCACGCCGCCGAAAGCCCGGTGAGGGCCCCAGAAGGGGCTGGCGCGGCCGGAGTGGACGCAGACGGTCGCAGACCTGCGACAATGGACGGCGACCTCGGCACCGAGGGGTCGGGAACGATGGAGGAACGACGCTCGTGGCAGTGAAGCTCCGCCTTGTGCGGATGGGCAAGAAGAAGCAGCCGACCTACCGGGTCGTGGCGGCCGACAGCCGGTCGCCCCGGGACGGGCGGTTCCTGGAGATCGTCGGCACGTATGCCCCCCGGGGACGGTCGACGGCGGAGCCGGACGCCGTCGTGACGATCGACAACGACAAGGCGCTCAAGTGGCTGCGCCAGGGCGCCCAGCCGACGGAGCGGGTCGAGAAGCTCCTGCGGACGTCGGGGGCGTGGGACGAGTTCGCGGCGGGCAAGGCCAAGTGAGCACCGCTGACGAGGCCGCAGAAGAGTACGAGGCGGGCGACGTCAACGTCGCCGATTCGGTCGAACCGGCCAACGACCTCTACGGCGACGGCGACGTCAACACCGTCGACGCCAACGCCAACACCGTCGATGACGACGATGACGACGATGACTACGACGAGGACGATGACGACGAGCCGGGTGCGGCGATCGGCAACGAGACGGCGACCGGGACGCCGGTCGAGGTGCTGACGTACCTGGCCGAGTCGCTGGCCAACGAGCCGGACGCGGTCGTCATCCAGACCGAGGACCGCCGTGGCTCGACCGTCCTGCGGCTCCACGTCGCCCCGGAGGACATGGGCCGGGTGATCGGCCGGCGCGGCCGGACGGCGCAGGCCATCCGGACGCTCGTCGGCGTCGCCGGCGCCCGCGACGGCGTCCAGACGACCGTCGACATCGTCGACGCCTGACCGGCGCTCGAATGGGGCCGGACGGCCCGCTCCTCGAGGTCGGCCGGGTGGCGAAAGCCCACGGCCTGACCGGCGAGGTCGCCGTCGACCTGTGGGCCGGCCGGTCCGAGCGGCTGGCACCCGGGACCGTGTTCACGACCGACGACGGTGAGCTGCAGGTGGCGACCGCCCGGGCCCATCAGGGCCGTTACCTGGTGCGGTTCGAAGGCGTCGCCGACCGCTCCGGGGCCGAGGCCCTCCGCGGCCGCGTGCTTCGGGCCGAGCCGATCGACGACCCCGACACGCTCTGGGTGCACGAGCTCGTCGGCGCCGACGTCGTCGCCGTCGACGGCCGCCGGCTCGGACGGGTCGCCGCGGTCGAGGCCAACCCGGCCAGTGACCTGCTCGTCCTCGACGGCGGCGGGCTGATCCCGCTGCGGTTCGTCACCGACCACCGGGCCGGCGAGACGGTGACCGTCGACGTCCCCGACGGCCTGCTGGAGCCATGACCCGGATCGACGTCTTCACGATCTTCCCGGACCTCGTCGACCACTACGCGGCGGGCAGCGTCCTCGGCCGGGCTCGCCGCGACGGCGGCCTCGACCTGCGGGTCCACGACGTGCGGTCGGCCGCGCCCGGCCCGCACCGGTCGGTCGACGACGCCCCGTTCGGCGGCGGCGCGGGGATGGTGCTGATGCCCGAGCCGGTCTTCGCCGCGGTCGAGGCGGTCGAAGCCGCCGAAGGGCTGCCGAGGCCGCTCCTCCTGCTCTCGCCGGCGGGACGGCGGTTCGATCAAGCCGCCGCCACCGAGCTGGCGGGCACCGACGGCGGCTTCTCGCTCCTCTGCGGCCGCTACGAAGGTGTCGACCAGCGGATCACGGACCACCTGGTCGACGGCGAGCTGTCCGTCGGCGACGTCGTCCTGGCCGGCGGGGAGCTCGCCGCGCTGATCGTCGTCGAGGCGGTCGCCCGCCTGCTGCCGGGCGTGCTCGGCAACGACGCGTCGGCCGCCGACGAGAGCTTCACGGCCGGGCTGCTCGAGTACCCGCAGTACACCCGGCCGGCTCGGTTCCGGGACTGGGACGTCCCGGCGATCCTGCGATCGGGTGACCACGGCGAGGTCGACCGGTGGCGCCGGGTGCAGGCACTGCGGCGGACGCTGGAGCGGCGGCCGGACCTCGTGGCCGCCCGGGGCGGGTTGACCGCGGCCGAGGTCGAGCTGCTGATCGGGGCCGGCGAGATGCGCCTGCTGGCCGAACACGGCTACGATGCATGACTCGGCCACCCTCCTCCAGCCAGAAGGACGCGCCCCATGCACCCGACGGAGATCATCGACCGCGACAGCCTGCGTGACGACGTGCCGGACTTCCGGCCGGGCGACACCGTCAAGGTGCACGTCCGCGTGGTCGAGGGCAGCCGCGAGCGCGTCCAGGTCTTCCAGGGCGTCGTCATCCGCCGCCAGGGCGTCGGCGTCCGCGAGACGTTCACCGTCCGCAAGGTCAGCTTCGGCGTCGGTGTCGAACGGACGTTCCCGGTCCACTCGCCGACGATCGCCAAGCTCGAGGTCGCGACGTACGGCGACGTCCGGCGGGCCAAGCTCTACTACCTGCGTGACCTCTCCGGGAAGGCCGCGAAGATCAAGGAGAAGCGGACCGTCCGGTCGTGACGGGTCCGTCTCGGTGCGCCCGTTGTGCACCTGGACGGCCGGACCGGATGTGCCCTGCGCCCGGATGATCAGGGTGCGCGGATGACCAGAGCGCCCGGATGACCAGGGTGGGCCAGTGAAGGTGGTCCAGTGAGCGAGGAAGAGCTCGAGCGCTACGAGGCCGAGATCGAGCTGGCGCTCGTCCAGGAGTACCGGGCGGTCCTCCCGATGTTCGCCTACGTCGTCGAGACCGAACGCCGCTTCTACCTGGCGAACGCCGTCTCGGTCGCCGTGCGGTCGGACACGTCGCCGGCGTGCGTCGAGCTCGAGCTGACCGATGCCTGGGTCTGGGACATGTACCGCCCGGCCCGCTTCGTCCCGTCGGTCCGCGTCGTCACGTTCCGCGACGTCAATGTCGAGCGGCTGCCCGAGAAGGAGCTCTAGAAGGGATCCCGCCCCGGCAGGGAGGGGGGTCCCGCCGGTGCGCCGGACTCGGTGCCCGGCGCGTCGCCTCGGCGGCCCCGACCGTTCCGAGCATGGGAGCCTACGGCGACCGGCGCGAGCGGGGGGCGGCTGGGGAGGCGCTCGCCGCCGAGTGGTACGAGGCGGCCGGCTACCAGGTCCTGGACCGGAACTGGCGGTGCCGCGACGGCGAGCTCGACCTCGTCTGCCGGCGGGGCGGTACGGTCGTCTTCTGCGAGGTCAAGGCCCGGCGGACCGCGGCGTACGGCACGCCGGCCGACGCGGTGACCACGGCGAAGCGCCGCCGGCTGCGGCGGTTGGCGGCGCAGTGGCTGGCCAACCGCCACGTCCGCTGCGCGGTGGTCCGCTTCGACGTCGCCGCGGTGACCGGCGACGAGATCGAGGTGGTCGTCGACGCGTTCTGACCGGTCGGGTCGGCCCGGTCGACTGAGGGGACGGGCCGGCTGGTGGGCCAGCCAGTGGGATGGCGGTCCCGGTAAGGTCCGACCGGAAGCCAGTAGGCCGGAAGGGAGGCGCTCGTGGACACGCTGATCGTGGACCGCCGGGATGGCGTCGTGACGGTCACGATGAACCGGCCGGAGCGGAAGAACGCCATCAACCGGGCGATGCTCCAGGCGCTGCAGGACGTGCTGGTCGAGGTCGAGGTCCGTAGCGACGACCGGGTGCTCGTGCTGGGCGGCGCCGGCGGCGCGTTCTGCTCGGGGGCCGACCTCGGCGATCCGGAGGGGCTGACCGGCGACCCGGATGCGCCGGCGCTGGTGGCGATGCGCCGGCTGGGCGACGCCGCGCTGGCGCTCCACCGCCTGTCGAAGCCGACGATCGCCAAGGTCGACGGCGTGGCGGTCGGGGCCGGGCTGAGCCTGGCCGTCGGTTGCGACCTCGTCGTGGCGTCCGAGCGGGCCCGGTTCTCGGCCATCTTCGCCCGCCGCGGCCTGTCGCTCGACTTCGGGTCGTCGTGGCTGCTGCCCCGGCTGATCGGCCTGGCCCGGGCGAAGGAGGTCGCGCTGTTCGGCGACATCTTCGACGTGGCCCGGGCCGACGCGCTCGGCCTCGTCAACCGGGTCGTCCCGGTCGACGAGCTCGACGGGTTCGCGGCCGACTGGGCGAGGCAGCTCGCGGCGGGGCCACCGCTCGCCCTGTCGATGACGAAGACGCTGCTCAACGAGGCCATGTCGTCGTCGATGTCCGAGGCGCTGGAGAACGAGGCGCGCTGCCAGGCGGTCAACTTCGGCTCCCGGGACACGACGGAGGCGATGGCCGCGTTCGTCGAGAAGCGCGAACCCCGGTTCTCCGGCCGCTGACCCGGCGGGCCGCGGCGCCGGCCCGGGTGCACCGACGGTCGGGGACGGCCGTATAGTCGGGAGAGTGGTGCGTCCTCGCGGCGTACCAGGTCTTCGGGGCAGTGGGCCTTGTAGAGGAGGGCCACCATGTTGAACGGCGTTCAGGGGATGGTCGGCGATACCGCCGTCGTCACCAAGCCGATCAACGGCAGCCACCATCCCGGGACGATCCGGGCCCGGGGTGAGGACTGGTTGGCCATCCCGCTCGATCCGACACAGCAGCTCGAGCCGGGCACGCCGGTCATCGTGGCGGACGTCGAGCGAGGCCTCCTGATCGTCTACCCGACGGAGACGTAGGGCACCGCGCGAGGCGAGGAGGGAACGACATGTTTGCCAGTATTTCCACTGCCGTAGGGGTCGTGATCGGGATCGTCGTGGTCGTCGCGGCGGTCGCCGTCCTCGTCATGCTGACCCGGGCGTTCAAGATCGTCCAGCAGGGCAGCGTCGGCGTCGTCAAGCGGGTCGGCGAGTTCAAGTCCGTCCGCCAGCCGGGGCTGCACCTCATGCTCCCGTTCGTCGACCGGATGACAAAGGTCGACATGCGCGAGTTCCCGATGACCGGCGACCAGCAGGCGGTCATCACCGCCGACAACGTGTCGCTCTGGGTCAGCGCGACGATCTTCTGCCAGGTCATCGACGTCAAGGCCGCGCTGTTCGAGATCGCGGACTACACGCTGGCCGTCGACCAGCTCTCCCGGACGGCCCTGCGGGCGGTCTTCGGCGAGCTGACGCTCGACCAGTCGCTGTCGGAGCGCGAGACGATCAACACGCGGATGCAGGACCACATGGCCGACGCGGCGATGAAGTGGGGCGTCCGGCTCAACCGGATCGAGATCCTCGACATCACGCCGCCGAACAACGTCCTCCAGGCGATGTCGGAACAGAAGGAGGCCGAGCAGCACAAGCGGGCCGCCATCTTGAAGTCCGAGGGTGAGCAGCAGGCGGCGATCAACAGCGCGGGCGGCCGCAAGCAGGCCGCGGTGCTCGAGGCCGAGGGGGCGAAGCAGGCCGTCATCCTGGCCGCGGAGGCCCAGATGAAGGCGCTCGAGCTGCAGGCCGAGGGCGAGAAGAAGGCCCGCCAGCTCCGGGGCGAGGGCGAGGCCGCGTCGCTGACGGCCATCGACCAGGCGGCGATCCACCCGAACACGCTCGCGGTGCTCCAGCTGCGGGCCCTCCAGGACATCGCCGCGTCGCCGAACTCGAAGGTCGTCGTACCGTACGAGGCGGTCGGCCTGGTCGGCGGGGCGCAGGCGCTGATCGAGGCGCTGAAGGGGCCCGGCGCACCGGCGGTCGGCGCGGCGAAGAACGGCTCGACCGTCGGCCCGGCGGCCGGCTGAGAAGTAGCCGGCGGCCGATCGGTTGCGATTCGCGCGATCCGCGGTTGCAGTTCGCCGCGGAAGCGTCATACTAGGTGCAGGCACTCGGCGCGAGTGCCGACGGGATCGGCCTACGGGCCGGAGTGCGAAGTGCAGGAGGTCGGCCATGTTCGAGGCGATGGCGCCGACGAGGCGCTCCGGAACAGGAGCATGAGCGGCCGTGGCCTGGCACCACAAGAGCCAGTCCGGTCCGCCCGCCCCACCAGCTCCGCCACCGACCGTTCGGGTGCTCCACGACGACGAGGAGCTGGCGGCTGCGGCTGAGCGGGCCGCCGAGGGCCAGCGCCGGCTCCAGGTCCGCCTGGAAGCCCGGGCGGCCCGCGACGCGTGGATGGCCGAGCGGCGACAGGCCGAACGGCAGGGGCTGAGCGCCCGGCCGCCGGGCCGTCCGGACGAGGCCCCGTCGCCGCGAACGCCGGCCGCCTGACCGCCGCCGAGGCCCGCCGCCGGTTCGCCGCGGCCCGCGTGGCCCGCCTGGCGACGGCCGACCGGACCGGCCGGCCGCACGTCGTGCCGATCGTCTTCGCCCTCGACGGCGACACCGTCTACAGCGCGGTCGACCACAAGCCGAAGCGGACGACCGCGCTGCGCCGGCTGGCCAACGTCGCCGAGAACCCGGCCGTGGCGCTGCTCGTCGACCACTACGACGACGCGGACTGGTCCCGACTGTGGTGGGTGCGGGCCGACGGCACCGCCCGCGTCGTCGCACCCGGGTCGACCGAGGCGGGCCGGGCCGTCGGGCTGCTCCAAGCCCGGTACGGGCCGTACGTCGAGCGGCCACCGACCGGGCCGTGTCTCGCCGTCGACGTCGCACGGTGGAGCGGGTGGACCGGCGACGGCGACGCGGCGGTGGGGCCCGGCCTCGCGGCCACACCCCCCATGTAGGATCGGCTCTCCACCCAGCGACGGAGAGAGGGGAACCATGAGTCAGCCCGGCGACTGGTCACCCGACGAATCATCGAGCGGTGAGGCCTTCGAGCAGGGGGACGAGGCGCGCGACGAGCGCGAGAGGACCGATCCGGCCTTCGCCGAAGATGCCGAGGTCGATCCGTCGCTCGATCCCACGTTGCAGGTCGACGAACGGGAGCTCGACGAAGCCGATGCCGAGCTCGACGATCCCGAGGAGATGGTCACCCTCGAGGGTGGTATCGACGACCCCGACGGTCTCGGCGAACCGTCCAGCCGGACCCGTCTTCGACGTGAAGACGACGATGGCTGGGACCTCGACGCGCCGAGTGGACCCGGCAGTGAGCCGACCGATGACTAGCCGAATTTGAGGAGATCGACATGGCAGAAGGCGGACAGCTCGACGGGCACCACCGGGCGACGGTGGAGAAGATCTTCAACCACCCGGTCGGTCACAACATCCAGTGGCACGACGTCCTGTCCCTCCTCCAGAGCGTGGGCACCGTCACCGACGAGCCCGACGGCCGTTACCGGGTGACGCTGGGCTCGGAGACCGAGACCTTCGATGCTCCCCGGCGCCACGACGTCGACGAACAGCAGGTCGTCGATCTTCGACGGATGCTCAAGGGTGCCGGGATCACCCCGAAGCCGTCGTAGCGCCGCCTCGGCGTCGACCCGGCCTGTTACAGCCCCCGCCTAGCCTCGGGACCGCTTAGAGCGGTCGGCCGGCCCGGCCCCACAGTGGGGGCGGCCTGACGAAGGACCCTCCGTCCATCCAACCCGGCTCGGACCCGGCAGCGGTTGCTGCCCCCGGAGCCGTCGGCACCCACGGAGGGGTCATGATCGCCATCGTTCCTTCGGCCACCCTGATCGGCAGCACCGGTCGTCCAGTCACCGTGGAGGTCCACGTCTCCGACGGCCTCCCCGGGTTCACGGTCGTCGGGCTCCCCGACGCCGCCGTCCGGGAGTCCCGAGATCGAGTTCGGGCCGCCCTCTTGTCGAGCGGACTGCGCTGGCCGACCCGGAGGATGACGGTCAACCTGGCGCCGTCAGGGGTGCGGAAGGGCGGGGCCGGGCTGGACCTGCCGATCGCCGTCGGGCTGCTGGCCGCCACGGGGGTGCTCCCGGCCGGCGCGCTCGACGGCCTGGCGTTCGTCGGCGAGCTCGGGCTGGACGGCACGCTCCGGCACGTGCCGGGCATCGTCGCGCTGGCCGACTCGCTCGTCGGCCACACGCTGGTCGTGCCGCGGTGCGACTACGCGGAAGCCGCCGCGGTCTGCCCCGGCGCGGTCGACGGGGTCTCGAGCCTGGGTCAGCTGGTCGACGTGCTGGCCGGCCGCCAGGGCTGGCCGTCGCCACCTCACCCGGTGGCGCCGCCGGAGCGAGCGCGACCGGCTGGTCTGGACCTGGCCAACGTCCGGGGCCAACGGGTCGGTCGGCGGGCGGTCGAGGTGGCGGCGGCCGGCGGCCACCACCTGCTGCTCGTCGGGCCGCCGGGGTCGGGCAAGACGATGCTGGCCGAGCGACTGCCGGGGATCCTGCCGCCGCTCTCCCGGAGCGAGGCGATCGAGGTCAGCCGGGTCCACTCGGCGGCCGGGCTGGTCCTGCCGGAGGGTGGGCTGATCACGGAGCCGCCGTTCCGGGCGCCCCACCACGGCGCATCGGCGGTCTCGCTGATCGGCGGCGGGACGGCGTCGATGCGGCCGGGCGAGATCAGCCGGGCCCATCACGGAATCCTTTTCCTCGATGAAATGGGAGAGTTTCCGGCCGCGGTGCTCGACGCCCTCCGCCAGCCGCTGGAAGAGGGCGTCGTCCGGGTCAGCCGGGCGAGGGGCACGGTGACGCTGCCGGCCCGGTTCGTGCTCGTCGGCGCGATGAACCCGTGTCCGTGCGGCGACGGCGGGCCGCCGGGCTCTTGCCGGTGCACGCCGGCGGCCCGGGCCCGCTACGCCCGCCGGCTGTCCGGCCCGCTGCTCGACCGGTTCGATCTCGTCGTGCCGCTGCACCGGCCGGAGCCGGGCGAGCTGTTGTCGAGCGCGGCGGGGGAGTCGAGCGCGGCGGTGGCCGAGCGGGTGAGCCGGGCCCGCCAGGTGGCCCGTGACCGCGGGGTCGCGTGCAACGCGGTGCTGCCGTCGGCCGAGCTCGACCGGCTGGCCCCGCTCACTCGCGAAGCGGCCGCGCTGCTCGACCGCCACGTCCGCACCGGGACGCTGAGCGGGCGGGGTCTGCACCGGGTGCGTCGGGTGGCCCGGACGATCGCCGATCTCTACGGCGCGTGGTCGCTGTCGGTCGACGCCGCCCACGTCGCCGAGGCGCTGGTGCTCCGGGTCGGCTCGGCGGTCGGGTAGGGAGGGCGAGATCCTCTGGTCACTCGCTGGCGCGGCCGGGGCGCGAGATGGCGTAGGTCAGCTCGACGACGCCGGCGGGCATCGAAGCACATCGTGAGCGAGTCGAGTCCTGTCGGCGTCAAGCTACGCCGGCGTGGCCTGGCTCGGGGCCCGATGCCTTGTGCCTTGGACCTTGTTACAATGCAGCTGTGCCCGCAGCGACGAACGTCAAGGTGTCCCATCGAGGCCAGGCCAGCCTTCCGGCCGATCTCCGCCATCGCTGGGGGATCGACGACGGTGGCGAAGTCGCGTTCATCGACCTTGGTGATGCCGCCCTGGTGGTCCCCGGGGGCGTCGACGTCGCCCGGCGGGAGCTGCGACGGGTGCTCCGGGACCACTACGCCACCGGTCTGTCGGCCCTTGACGACCCCGACCTCGCCGATCAGTAGAAGCCGTTGGCATCGGAGGTCGTAGTCCTCGACGATCGTCTGCTGATCGAGGAGCTCTTGGTTGGACTTCCCATGCGGGACGTCGAGCTGCACACGACGACCTCCTGGCACTACCGCGCCGGCCGAGCCGCGGTCCTCGGGGCCGGTGGCCACCTTTCCGGCCCGTTCGTACAGCTCGGCACGAGCGAACAGGAGCAGGCGATCCTCAGCTTGCTCGAGCTGCGTGAAGACGTCTCGCTGCCCGACCCCCGTCTGACGGTTCCCGCCATGGCGAGGCTCGCGAGTCGACACCCGACGCTCAACTGGTTGAACCTCGAGGCCGTCGCGGTCGGGCGGCTCCTGGCCGCCGACCTCTGGCTGTCGTCCGGCAGTGTGAGGGGAATCCTGCCTGGCGTGCTCGACGCGGAAGGTGTCGCGTGGCGGGCGGTCGCCGTTCCCTGAGGGGAGGCTCGGCACCGAAGCTGGGTGTTCCGCACCGAGGTACCCGTCGTTGGCCAAGGTCATTATCTCATGAGGACCGATCGATAACCGGTCCTCATGACGTTCGAAATAGCCGGAACCGACCGCTGTATTGATCAACCTTCCTACGGAAAAATTCTCCGAAGCTTCGGCAAAGAAAGAGTTTGCCGAATTGACGAATGAACCATCTCGGCGGCTACGGTAGTTGCAGCGGTCGACCGGAGGGGACGGGGACGGATGTTGCGGAAGCGGTTCTTCATATGGTCATCAACTGCCCTCTTGGCATCCGGGCTTGTCGCAGTTATGCCACTGACGATGACCAGCGGCGTGGCCGGCGCCGCGACGATGGTGGGACCCCGACTGCTCGGCGTTAGTACCGCCCTCGGCCAAAGCGGGAGCGTATCTCCTCTCCCGGCCACCGGTCCCGAGTCGATTCCTGGAGAAGATCCCGATCCGAATATTCGGCGGTCTCGTCTCCATCCCGACACCTCTGGAGGTGGAGCTACTAACAACAACTACTCCAGCAATTGGTCCGGAATGATCGAGGCGGGGACCACTTTTACGGGGGTGAGCAGCTACTGGACGGTGCCGGCGGTCGTTCCCTCGGCCGGGCCGCAGTACGCAGCAGCGTGGATCGGCGTCGGTGGCGTTGGGAGTTCGCAGCTCATCCAGACGGGTACGACCTCCGAAACCACCGCCTACTCCACGTCGTACTTCGCGTGGTACGAGCTGCTCCCAGCCGCATCGGTCACGATTGCCAGGCCGGTCTCACCAGGCGACGTGATGTTGGCGGTCGTCAGACAGACGTCCGTCGGAATATGGTTCATCGGCATCGAGGACGTCTCGCAGGGGTGGACCGTCGAGGGAACAGTTACCTATACAGCCGGTCTGGCCGACTCGGCCGAGTGGGTGGTGGAGAGGCCGGAAGTCAACAGCGCCCTGTCATCCCTGGCTGACTTCCAGTCCGTCAGGTTCCACGATCTCCGACTCGCCGGTTCGGACCTGACAACGTCGTACGCAACACCGGCATACATGGTCAACACGACAACAAAAATCATCGCCTACCCGGGGAAGGCCGTCGCCACAACAACAGGATCGTTCATCGATTACTACGGCACGCCGCTCCCGACGGTCACGTCGGTGAGCCCGTCGCAGGGAAGCACGGCGGGTGGTACGACGGTGATGATCACCGGCACATACCTCGTGCCGGGTCTCGTCGAGTCGGTGCACTTCGGTGCGGACGTGGCACACGGGGACATCTACCCGGACGGGGCGATCGTCGTGACCGCGCCGGCAGAACCAGCGGGAACGGTCGCCGTGACGGTCACGACGACCGACGGGTCCAGCCAGTCGACGGGGGCGGATCGATTCACGTACGTGACACCGTCGCCGCCGTCGCCGTCGCCGCCGTCGCCGTCGCCGCCGCCGTCGTCAACACCGTCGCCGTCACCCACGCCACCATCGTCGCCCACGTCCGCACCGACACCAGGTCCGTCAGCGGCGTCGACGACCTCCGGCTATGACATGGTCGGTTCCGACGGGGGCGTCTTCGTCTTCCCGGCCGGACAGACCGCCGGCTACCACGGCTCGCTACCCGGCGACGACGTGCAGGTGTCGGACGTCGTGGGCATGGTGCCGACGCCGTCGGATGCCGGCTACTTCCTCGTCGGGTCCGACGGCGGCGTCTTCAGCTTTGGAAACGCGCCGTTCCTTGGGTCGCTACCTGGTGATCACGTCGCGGTCGACGACATCAGGGGCATCGTTCCCACTGCTAACAACGGCGGCTACTTCCTCGTCGGTTCCGACGGCGGCGTCTTCACCTTTGGCGACGCGCCGTTCCTCGGTTCGTTGCCGGGCAGCGGGGTCCACACCAACGACGTCGTCGGCATTGCGGCGACGCCGAACGACCAGGGGTACTGGCTGGTCACGGGAACAGGAACCGTGTACAGCTTCGGAGACGCCCGTAACGACGGATCGGTAACCGGAACGTCGTCGCCGGTCGCCGGCATCGACTCGACTCCCGACGGCGGCGGATACTGGGTGGTAACCCAGAACGGCGGCGTCTACACCTTCGGGGACGCCGGCTACTTCGGGTCCCTGCCCGAGTCCGGGGTGACGCCCAGCCGACCGATCATCGGTTTGGTGCCGACTTCGGACGAGAAGGGATACTGGCTCATCGGCTCGGACGGCGGCATCTTCGCCTACGGCGACGCCACCTTCCAGGGCTCGCTGCCGCAGATCGGAGTGAACGTGACCGACGTCGTCGGGGCAGTGCCGACCGACACCAGCGCTGGCCCGTGACGTCGAGGCCGTGCCATCGACGATGGTCGGCTTTTGGGAAGCTTGGGCTCGTTGCCGGACTTGCCGTGCTGGCTACCCCGCTGACGAGCAGCGCCGCCAGCCTCCCAGACCCCTGTCACCTGCTGACCAAGGCGCAGGCGACCGGCCTTCTGGGAGCAAAGCCGTGGGACAGTAACCACCCGCTGGCCAATGGCTTCTGCGTCTACTCTGCACCACCCGAGAACAGCTCGGCAACGGCACCGCCTTCGATTGCCGTCACAGTGAAGACCGGGCCGAACGTCGTCCGGGGATTCGGGGTGCCCGGCAATCCAGACGCCCCGAGGAGGGCGTTCGGTCTGCCACCAGGAGTGGCCGAGAAGGATCTTCAACCACACCCGCTCCGACTCGACGGCGTCTCGGCCTACTACGTCGGGCCGATCCCCGGGACAGCCTCGGTTACCTTCCACGCGTTGTTGGGGACGGAGTCGTCATCGTCACGGGCGCGAAAGATGTGCCAGGGACACCGGTCAGCGTCGGCAAGAGAGTGATGACCGAGGTGCTGGGCAATCTGAAAGTGATCGCGAACGGGCCGGGCTGAAGAAGCGCCGAGCGCTCCCCGTCGGATCGATATGCCTCTTCTGACGCGCTCCGATCCCGCCATCGATCCGCCGCAGCGATGGCTCGGACGACGCCACGCCGGCAGAACGCGTCGATGGTCACCGTCGTCCTCTGGCTGTCGCCCGACAGTACGAGGGGAATCCTGCCTGACGTGCTCGACGCGGAAGGTGTCGCATAGTGGACGGTCACGGCCTTCTGACGGCGACCGGCCTCTCGCCGGCCGAGACTCTTGTTCGTTCGGCCGGTCGATGACCGGTCGAACGAGGCGCCCGGGTTTCGGCAGAGAAAGAGTTTGCCGACCGGCGTATGAACCGTGTCATCAACTACGATGCCGGCGCCATCAGCACCGACCGGGGCTGGCGCAGCGTAAGGAGAGGCAAGATGAAGCTTCGGTTCCTGGCGATCGGAACGACCGCCGTCCTGACCATGGCCGGGATCGGGCCGATCGCCTTCGAGGTCGGCGCTGGGGCGGCCACCACCGCCGGTCGCCCGGTGGCCGGGCAGCTTCGCCAGCTGTTGGCCTCGGACGGCCTGCACGGCTCGTTGCGCGGCCTCCTCCGAGAGGGCGGGTTGGCCCGACGGCCGTCCAGCCGCGGCTCGTCGGCCGAGGTGGTGACCCCGAGTCCGTGGTCCACAGTGCCGACCCCGACATTTGGGGGCGGCGGAACAGCGACATTCGGGAGCGTCTCTTGCGGCACTGCCACCGGCTGCGTCGCCGTCGGGTCGGATACGACGAGCAGCGCCGTCCGGCCGATCGCCGCCGTGTTCCACGGGGGGACGTGGACGGCGACCGCCGTCCCGGCCCCGACCGGGAGCGCCGACAGCGATCTGTCCTCGGTCTCCTGCCCGTCGGCCACGTTCTGCTTGGCCGTCGGCGACCAGTCGTCGACGGCGGCGGGCACAGTGACACCGACAACAACAACAACGTTGGTCACAGACGAGACCCCGCTGGTCGAACAGTGGAACGGCCAGACCTGGTCGGTCGTGATGGCGCCGCCGACCGGGCAGTCAGCCTTGGTATCGGTGTCGTGCACCAGCGCCGCCTTCTGCACGGCCGTGGGCGACGTCGCTAGCGACAACTCGGGGACGCTGGGGGTGACAGCGGTCGTGGCGCAGTGGAACGGTGCGACCTGGTCCGTCACCCAGCTGCCCTCGCCGGCCACGACCCTCCGTCTGGCCACGGCGGTATCGTGCACCAATCCCACCTTCTGCATGGCCGGGGGTTGGCAGGCGGACAGCGGCAACAAGACCATCGGCATGTTCGCGCTCGAGTGGAACGGGAGCTCGTGGACGGCCGCCACGGTGGCGACACTCGGGCCGACACGGTACGTACTGGTGAACGCCATCTCCTGCGCCACCCCTTCGCTTTGTATGGCCGCCGGCGAGCAACTGTCGACCGCGGGGTTGACCACGGTCGTCGAGCAGTGGAACGGCTCCACCTGGTCGGCCGTGAACACGCCGAGCCCGCCGGTCGCCTCCGTCCTGACCGCCGTGGACTGTTTCGGGCCGACCTCGTGCGTGGCCGGCGGCGCGACGACGACGCCCGATCCGTCGGCGACGACAGCGACAACAACAGGGACAGTCCAACCCCTCGTCCTCAACTGGGACGGGACCGCCTGGACGCAGGCCGCCGTACCCCACTGGACCCCGAACGGTTCGGGGGCCTCCGACGTCGCGGTGGAAGGCGTCGGCTGCTTCCCGGGTGTCCAGTGCGTGGCCGTCGGTCAGAACGGCCCGGCGGCCTTCTCGATGACGGCCCCCGCGACCCGGTCGGGCTATGACGAGGTGGCTTCCGACGGGGGACTGTTCGCTTTTGGCACCGCCTTCTACGGGTCGATGGGCGGCCAGCCCTTGAACCAGCCCATCGTCGGCATGGCCATGAGCCCCGACGGCGGCGGGTACTGGGAGGTCGCCGCTGACGGGGGCATCTTCGCCTTCGGCGACGCCGCCTTCTACGGGTCCATGGGCGGCCAGCCCTTGAACAAGCCCATCGTCGGCATGGCCCCCACGCCCGACGGCCGGGGGTACTACGAGGTCGCCTCCGACGGCGGCCTCTTCGCCTTCGGCGACGCCGCCTTCTACGGGTCCATGGGCGGCCAGCCGCTGAACCAAC
The DNA here is from genome assembly GCA_963844575.1 of uncultured Actinomycetota bacterium. Classification (GTDB taxonomy): domain Bacteria; phylum Actinomycetota; class Acidimicrobiia; order Acidimicrobiales; family RAAP-2; genus DASZUK01. The sequence continues at coordinate 3,151,101 of CAWJOU010000005.1, read as the reverse complement.
CGGTCGTTGGCCTCGCCGTGGCCCCGACCGGCGGCTACTACGAGGTCGCCGCCGACGGCGGCCTCTTCGCCTTCGGCAACGCCCCGTTCCAGGGGTCGATGGGCGGCCAGCCGCTGAACAAGCCGATCGTGAGCATGGGGACCACTCCGACCGGCGGCTACTACGAGGTCGCCTCCGACGGCGGCCTCTTCGCCTTCGGCGCTCCCTTCCGGGGGTCGATGGGCGGGCAGCCGCTGAACAAGCCCATCGTCGGCATGACGGTGGCCCCGAACGGCGGCTACTACGAGGTCGCCTCCGACGGCGGCCTCTTCGCCTTCGGCAACGCCCCGTTCCAGGGGTCGATGGGCGGTCAGCCGCTGAACAAGCCGGTCGTCGGCATGGCCCAGTAGACCTGGGGGCATCTCGATGCAGGTGACGGACGGCCGGGACGCGGCGATGGCTTGGCCGACGCCAGTCTGGTAGAACGCGTCGATGGTCACCGTCGCCGCCGCCCAGTTCGCGCCGGGGCCCGACCCGGAGAGCAACGTCGCCGCGGTCGACGAATTCGCCGAACAGGCGGCCCGGGCCGGGGCCCGGCTCCTCGTCCTGCCGGAGTACACGTCGTACAGCGTCGCCAGCCCGGGGCGTGACCTCGTCGAGCACGCGGAGCGGCTGGACGGTCCGTTCGTGCGACGGGTGGCGGCCGCGGCGGCTCGCCACGAGCTGTGGATCGTCGTCGGCATCGTCGAGGCGATCGCCGATGCGTCCAGGGTCCACAACACCTTGATCTACGTCGACCCGAGCGGGACGCTCGCCGGCTGCTACCGCAAGGTCCACCTCTATGACGCGTTCGGCTACCGCGAGTCCGAGTGGGTGCTCGCCGGCGAGCTCGGCGCGGCCGACACGTTCGTCGTCGACGGCCTGCGCGTCGGCGCGCAGACCTGTTACGACCTCCGCTTTCCCGAGACGAGCCGCCGCCTCGTCGACGCCGGTGCCGACGTCGTGCTCGTCCCCGCCCAGTGGGCTGCCGGCCCGCTCAAGGAGGACCACTGGACCACGCTCCTACGGGCGAGGGCCATCGAGAACACCGTCTTCGTCGTCGGTGCCGACCAGGCCGGGCCGATCGGCGCCGGCGCCAGCATGATCGTCGACCCGATGGGCGTGACCCTCGCCGCCCTCGGCGAACAGGACGGTCTGATCACCGCCGATCTTGACCGCCACCGGCTCGACGACGTACGAGCGAAGAACCCGTCGCTCGCCGCCCGGCGGTACCGCGTCGTCGAGAACCGGTAGCCCGGCCATCCGTCGTCGGTCGTCCGTCGTCGGTCGTCGGCCGATGGCGTGGGACGAACCACTCGCCGTCAGGCGACCGCCCGCCGAAAGACCCGCGTCGCCCAGAGCAGTACCACGACACACAGCGGGACGAGCACCGCGAACGCCTGCCAAACCGCGTCGTTGCCGAAGTCGCCGACCGCGAGCACCCGCGACGCGGCGACGAGGTAGTAGAGCGGGTTGAAATGGGCGAGGACGCGCATCCATAGCGGGCCGAGCGAGATCGGCAGCAGGACGCCGGCCAGCAGCAGCAGCGGCAGGTTCATCCCGTTGATGACCGCGGCGAAGCTCGAGATCTCCTTCGTCTCGAGCGCCATGGCCACCGAGAACGCGGCCATCAGCGTTGCCAGCACCGCCAGCAGGACCGCCAGGACGACGAGCCCGGCCCAGTCGATGTGGAAGCCGAACGCGGCACCGATCGCCACGACGACCGCGTCGAAGACCATCATCATCGTCAGCCCGGAGAGGATCGGGCCGAAGAGGATGGCGAAGCGGCTCGCCGGCGTCACCCGGAGCCGTTCGAGGAACCCGGACTGCAGCTCGAAGATCGTGCTGAAGCCCATGCTCGACCCGCTGGCGAACGCCAACAGCGAGAGGATCCCCGGCAGGAAGATCTGGAGGGCCGTGCCTGTCGGGAAGCCGGGGATGCCGACGACGTGCTTGAGCAGCGGCGTGAACAGCACGAGGTAGAGGATCGGCGTCGAGAAGCCGACGATCAGCCAAACCGGGTTCCGCAGCATCTGGATCGTGTAACGGCGGTAGAGGAGACCGATGTCCCGCAGGCCCTTCATGCCGCCGCCCCCTTACCGCTGCCGCTGCCGGCACCGGCGTCGCGCAGCGACCGGCCGGTATGGCGTAGGAAGACGTCGTCGAGCGTCGGCTCCGAGAGCTGCATCGAACGCAGCCCGATCTGTTCGCGGTCGAGCAGCCGGAGGAGCGACGGCAGCGCCGTACCGCCGTCCTCGACGTAGCAGCGGAGCTGCGTGCCGTCGAGGCTGAGCTCCCGCACGTACGGCTCCGCGACGACGACATCACGGGCTCGCGCCAGCGTCCCGTCGTCCGCGTGGAGGTCGAGGACGACCGAGTCGCCGGACACGTCGCGCTTGAGATCGCGCGGCGTCCCCTCGGCGACGACCTCGCCGTGGTCCATGATGACGAGCCGGTCGCAGAGGGCGTCGGCCTCTTCGAGGTAGTGCGTCGTCAGGAAGATCGTCGTCCCGAGCTGGCGCAGTTCTTCGATGTGCTCCCAGAGGTTCGCCCGGTTCTGCGGGTCGAGCCCGGTGCTCGGCTCGTCGAGGAAGAGGACCTGGGGCTCGTGCACGATGCCGAGCGCGACGTCGAGCCGGCGGCGCTGGCCGCCCGAGTACGTCTTGACCCGTCGCGCCGCGAACTCTGAGAGGTCGAGGATGTCCATCAGCCGGTCCGCCCGCGCCGTCACCGTCGCCAGGCCGTCGCCGTAGAGGCGCCCCTGCAGGATGAGGTTCTCCCGCCCGGTCGCCAGCTCGTCCGCCCCACCCAACTGGCTCACGTAGCCGATGCGTTCCCGAACGGTCTGCGGCTCCCGGGCCACGTCGACGCCGGTCACCGTCGCCGTGCCTTCCTCGATCGGCAGGAGCGTCGTCAGCATCCGCATCGTCGTCGTCTTCCCCGCCCCGTTCGGGCCGAGGAAGCCGAAGATCTCTCCCCGGTGGACGTCGAAGCTCACGCCCCGCACCGCGTCGACCGGGCCCTTCTTGGAGCGGAACTGCTTGCGCAGGTCCCGCGTCGAGATCACCTCGTCGTCTACTGCCGTCACCGCTGCACCTCGCTCGTCGTTGCCGTTCTCTTCGTCCGCGTCGCCGTCATCGCAGGCATCGCCGTCATCGCCGGCCGGGCCGGTCCGACGGGGCAGCGCCGGGCGCCAGGATGGCGTGGGCCGGATCGTCATGGATCTGCCGCCACCAGTCCGTCCCCTCCAGCGTCCCCGCGGCGATCTCGGCGGCCAGCCGCCGGACGTAGCCGAGCTCGGCCTCCCGCAGTACCCGGACGAACTCGTCCTCGATCCAGAACAGCCGAGGCAGCTCCTGCTTCTCCATCACCTCACGGCTGGCGTCGATCTGGGCGAGGGAGAGCTCGAGGCGGCGGGCCCGTTCGTCGAGCAGGTCGACGACCTCGTCCGGCGCCAGCGCGGGCAGGAACGACAGCGCGGCCTCGAACTCCGGGTACTCCTTCACCGGGACCGAGACGAGATCGGTCATCCAGTCCTGGATCTCGATACGGCCCGGTTCGGTCAGCTCGTAGATCGTCCGCTCCGGGAGCCGTCCGTCCCGCTCGGTCTCCTTCGGTGAGATCAACCCGCGGCGTTCGAGCGATCCGACGACCGAGTAGAGCGAGCCGTAGTTCAGCCGGACGCTCTCCTGCTTGTTGCGCTGGCGTAGCGTCGTCGCGATCTCGTACGGGTGCATCGGCCGCTCGTAGAGGCAGATGAGCACGGCCAGGGCGAGCGGGTTGCTCCGGTTGCGTGGCATCGCCGATGGCCTCTCCTATTCGTGGTACTTGACGTAGAGTACCCTATCCGAAAGAGAAAGGCGGTCGGCGGCGACGTCGTTCGACGAGGGCGATCAGGGCGATTGCTGCCCGTCCAGCGCCAGTGCCGAACGACGGTGGGGCCGGGATGCCGGTGGGCGTCCGGTCGCCTGCCGGTAGGAATCGATGGCGCGTTCCTCGCAGTAGCCGTAACCGCTCTCGACGCAGAACGCCCGGACGAGATCCTGGGCGCGCGCCAGGTTCGGTCGGGGCATGGTCGGGAAGAGGTGGTGCTCGATCTGGTAGTTGAGGCCGCCGAGGACGAAACCAGTGCATCGGCCGCCGGCGACGTTGCGAGCGGTCACGACCTGGCGTTCGGCAAAGCTCATCCCGGAGCTCTCCTCGATGATGCGCATGCCCTTGTGGTTGGGGGCGAAGCTGCACCCCAGGTAGAACGAGAAGACGGCCTGGTGCACCGCGATGAAGATGATCGCCTCCAAGGGGGGGAGCGCCCAGAACACCACCGTCAGGTAGAACGCGGCGTAGGCGGTGATCACGAGCAGCTCGACCAGTGCGCCGCGATTCCGGCGGCGGAACAAATCGATGCCGCCGGACACGTAGAGTCCCGTGCTTCGGAGCAGCATGAGCGGGAAGAAGAGCTCCACGTGCCATCGTGTGAGCCAACCGGCGAGACCCCGGCCCCCACCATCGGCTCCGTCGGCACTGCCAACCCCGATCAGGCCGACGCCGACGTCTGGATCACGGTCCAGCTCGTTGGGGTGGGCGTGGTGGGCGCTGTGCTTGACCACCCACCAGCCGTAGCTCAACCCGATCAGCCCGTTTCCGACGGCCAGACCGAGGAGCCGGTTGGATCGCCGGGAGGCGAAGACCTGCCCGTGCCCGGCGTCATGGCCGAGGAAGCCGAGCTGGGTCTGGACCAGGCCGAGGAACACCGCGACGGCCAGAACGGCCCACGAGGCATCCAGGGCGAAGAAAGCTGCCCACCCGAGGGCAAACGCCCCGACGGTGAGGACGATCTTGGCCCAGTAGTAACCGAGCCGTCTATCGAGGAGCCCGGCCGCCCGGACCTGGACGGCGAGCGTGCGGAAGTCGTCCGCCGGCTCCGATCGTCTGATGACCGTCTGCACCGGTTCTCCCGTCCTGTGGCTGTACCGCGGCACCGAAAATCATCAGCAAAGGGTTTAGCCGCCGCAGCCCTATGTCGGGAGCCCGCCGGGAACTCGTCGTGAGCCGGACCCGAGCGCGCTGCCGCGCCGTGTCGGCAAGGCCCGGACGAACCGGGCCTTGCCGACCGCGGCTTGGCTAGAGAGGCCGGACGTTCTGCGCCTCGGGGCCCTTGCGCCCCTCGGCCACGTCGAACTCGACCTGCTGGCCGTCCTCGAGGTTCTTGAACCCGTCACCCACCACGTTGGAGAAGTGGACGAAGACGTCCTTGTCACCCGAGGCCGGCGTAATGAACCCGAAGCCCTTTTCGCTGTTGAAGAACTTCACCGTTCCAGTTGCCATTTTTTCTATCTCTTTCTTCTGTTGTTTACTGACAGCTATTTCGAGGGCTTGCCCGTGGCGAGCTTCTCGTAGTCATGACCGCAGGCCGAGGCCTTGCCAACTTCCCCGTAGGTTCGGCAGTCCTCGTCGTCGCACCACCCGACGAGCAGGTCCCCTTCGCGAACGCGAAGCCCGTCGTCGGTGCAGAGCAGGACGTCGGGCAGGATGACCGTGACCGAGTAGGACTGATCGCTCGGGTCCGCCCCGCGCTCGAGGGTCCGTCTCGGCGGATCGATCGAGGCGGTGGCCAACTGGCCGCAAAGGACACAGGGCGACCCCGGGGGCAGCGAGGTCACTGTCGTACGGCTTCTCGGAGATTGGTCACGCCTCGCAGCCGGCGTTCGATCTTGGCGGCGTCGGGGGCATCTCGGTCGCGGATGCGCTGCTCGAGCTGGTCGAGCCGAGCCACCTCGTTGTCGACCAGCTGGCGACGATGGGCGCCGTCTTGAGACCCGAGGGCCCGGATGAAGCTCCGATGGGCGTCCGTCGCCCGGCTCAGCTCCAGCCGGCGAGCGATGGCGGAGTAAGAGGTGCCCGCCTCACGAAGGCTGAGCACCTGCGCGTCGAGATCCTGCGTCGGCAGTCGTCGTCCCGACGATCCCTTTCGATCACGCGGCTCCGAACGTTTCTGCGACGGTTTGGCGTGCGTATGCCTAGGCATGATCTCCCCCTGACAGGGGTGAACCGCCCTGGATGGTCGTTCGAGTCGTCATCAGATCCCGGTCGTCATCAAAGTAGTGCGAACTGTGCTTGCAGACGATCCCGGTGCTCCTCGAAGTCCTCCGGCGACACGTCGCCGGCCTCGAACGCCCGATGGAGCGCCTGTAGATCCTCGATGAGCTCGGCCTCGCTCCGGTGAGCGGCGTTCTCCAGTGGCTCGGCCGGCATCTGCCGAGCGACCTTGCGTGCGGCCTTGGCCTGAGCTTTTTCCAGCTTCTGCTGCTCGCGCTGGCGCTTTTGCACGGAAGTGGCCATCAGAAAGCTCCGGTCGCAGCAACGTGTCGCCACGGGGCGACGTCAGCGACATGCCCTGATCCGGGACACGCCACGACCGAGTAGCCCCGAAGGGGTTCGGAAAGGCACTTGAGGATGTCGGGCTCCGTTCGAATTGGGCCAACTCGGGAAGATCTCGAACGGCCACGCCAGCTCCAAGGGCGGCGACTACTCCACCGTACCAGTCGAAGCCGTCGCATGTCGTACAGACCGGGCGACCGGCCGACGGTCGCGCTGATGCAGCCCTGCGGTCGCCGGTGCCCCGGCGGCGCCGGTCCGTCAGTTCACAGGCGTTCGGTCGTGGGGTGACGGAGCTTCGACATCGCTCGGGACTCGATCTGGCGGATCCTCTCCCGGGTGAGGCCGAAACGGGCGCCGACTTCGTTGAGCGTGCGTGGTTCGCCTCGGTCCAGTCCGAACCGCAGCCGTATGACCTCTTGTTCGCGGTCGTCCAGGCCGGTCAGCATCTGGGCCACCTCGCCGACGAGCAGGGTCGCGGCGGCCGCTTCGAACGGCGACGCGGCTTGGTGGTCCTCGACGAGGTCGCCGACCTGGAGACCGCCATCGTCGCCGAGCGGTTCGGACAGGGAACGCGGCGCGGCCGCGTGACGGAGGATCTCGGCGATCTTGGCCTCGCCGACGTCGAGGTCGGCGGACAGCTCCGCGACCGTCGGGCGCCGACCGAGCTCCGTTTCGAGCCGAGCCCGGGATTGGGTGGCTTGGGTGAGCAACGTGCTGGCTTGGGCCGGCAGCCGAATGGTTCGGCCGCCTCGCTCGATGCCCCGGGTGATCGCCTGGCGGATCCACCAGGTGGCGTACGTGGAGAACTTGAAGCCCTTCCGCCAGTCGAACTTCTCGACGGCGTGGATGAGCCCGAGGTTGCCCTCCTGGACGAGGTCGAGCAGCGGCAGGTCGGACCGTTGGTACTTCTTGGCGATCGACACCACCAGTCGGAGGTTGGCGTTGACGAGGGTTTCGGTGGCGGCGTCGCCAGCGCCGACGATCCGGTGCAGCTCGCGCTTCCGATTCGCCCGGAGACCCCCCCGGGTCGCCAGCTCCGTCCGGGCGTCGTGTCCGGCTTCCGCGGCCTGCGCCAGCCGCACCTCGTCGTCTTTGGTGAGCAGGGCGTGGCGACCGACGTCTTTCAGGTACAGGCGGACCAGGTCCTCGTCGGGCATCTGCACGCGCTTGGTGGCCATCGGCCCTCGTCTCTGGATATCCCGGCCTCGGAGCCAAACAGTCTCGCTGCTTCGGCGACGGATCCGGGTCGTCCGCCCGGCGAGTGCGCGGCAACGCAACGCTACCGAATGCGACGGTGGTCCGAACCGGCCGGCCGCCCTGCTACCGTAAGCGTCGAAGCCACGGGCCGATGCCCGCTGGCGGCCGGCGTTCATAGCCGGCCAGGGCCCACGAGACGTGCATCGAGTCGGCCATCTTTTCCTTAGGACCGACTGGAGTCTTGTGACCGCACCTTCTACTTCTGACGCGCCTGCCCGCTTTGGCGATCTGGGCGTGCCACCGGCGCTGACGTCGGTTCTCGAACGCCGAGGCATCACGGCGCCGTTTCCCATCCAGGCCGCCACGCTCCCCGACGCCCTCAGCGGGCGAGACGTCTGCGGCATGGCCCCGACCGGTTCCGGTAAGACCCTGGCGTTCGGGCTGGCGGTCCTCACCCGGCTCGCGGCCCGGCCGCGGCCCGGCCGGCGCGGCCGCCGTCATCCGTCGGCACTCGTTCTCGTCCCGACGAGGGAGCTGGCGGCCCAGATCGAGTCGGACCTGGCGCCCCTGGCCGCGGCGATCGGCGTACAGGTGACGTCGATCTACGGCGGTGTCGGGTACGGCAAGCAGCTGGCCGACCTGCGAAACGGCGTCGACATCCTGATCGCCTGCCCCGGCCGGCTCACCGATCTGATCGAGCGGCGTTCGGTCGACCTGTCGTTCGTGGACATCGTCGTCCTCGACGAGGCCGATCGGATGGCCGACATGGGCTTCCTCCCGGCGGTCCGGCGCCTCGTCGAACGGACCAGCGCGTCGCGCCAGGTGCTGCTCTTCTCGGCCACCCTCGACGGACCGGTCGACAAACTCGTCCGCGACTATCAGCACGATCCGGTACGTCACGACGTCGTGCCCGCCAGCACATCGCAGGGAGTGGTCGATCACCACTTCTGGCGGGTCGAATCCGGTGACCGCGTGGCGGTGGCCGCCAAGACGATCGCCGCGCACGGACCCGCGGTCGTGTTCTGTCGCACCAAGCGCGGCGCGGACCGGCTCTCGGATCGTCTCGCTCGGTCCGGTCTGCGGTCCGCGGCCATTCATGGCAACCGGAGCCAGGGCCAACGAGAGAGGGCCTTGGCCGACTTTCGGGCCGGTCGGGTCAAGGTACTGGTCGCCACCGACCTCGCGGCGCGCGGCATCCATGTCGACGCCGTCCCCCTCGTCCTCCACTTCGATCCGCCGGCCGATGCGACCGACTACGTGCACCGCGCCGGCCGTACCGGCCGGGCCGGTGCCGACGGGATCGTCGTTTCCTTGGTCGGGCAGGACCAGCTCGCCGGGGTCAAGCTCATCCAGCGCAAGCTCGGACTGCCAGGTGCCGTCTCCTCGCCGGACCTGGCATCGCTCGCCACCGGACCTCAGCTGGTCGGCACGGCCGGCGATGGCACCAGTGGCAACCGCACGAGAGGCGAGAGAGCAAGAAGCGATGGCGCGAGAGCGGAGTCGTCAGCCGGCACCCGGCGCGGGACGTCGCGACCGAGGCGCCCGCCCCGTCGGCGGACGCGCCGGGCGCCGGTCGGCTGACCTGTCGGCGCTGACCACCGGGCGCTCGATAACGCCGGGCCCTCGGTAACGTCGGGCCCTCCGGTAAGAGATATCCGAGTCGGTTGATGATCTCCCGGTCGATGGGTGAGACGGACGTCAGGGGACGGCGTCGGTGCTTTCGCCCAAGGTGTTCAGCAGCTCTCGGACCCGCCGGTCGATCTCGTCCACGATGGGTCGGACGTCTTCGACCGCAAGACCGGCCGGATCGGTGAGTTGCCAGTCGAGGTAGCGCTTCCCGGGGTACACCGGACAGGTGTCCCCGCAGCCCATCGTCACCACCACGTCTGCCGCCCGGACCGTGTTGTCGTCTAACGGCTTTGGATGCTCGTGACCCGGGTCGAGGCCGCGCTCTTCCAAGACGGCCATCACCGAAGGGTTGCGTTCGTCGGCCGGTTCGGAGCCGGCTGACCGAACGTCGACCCGACCCTCGGCGTAGTGGTCCAACAGGACCCCGGCCGCCAGGCTCCGCCCGGCGTTGTGGACGCACAAGAACAGGACCACCGGCCTGTCGGTCATTCGGCGTTCCCTCCCGCCCCTTCGGGCACCACGGTCCGACGGGGCACGACGACAAGGGCGGCCGCGGCTCGGCCCAGGTGCGGGTACAGGATCTTGATGACGGCCACCGCGGCCAGCGCGCCGACCACCTGGGCCGCGATGAACGGGGGCACCGATGACGGGGCGATGCCGGCGAAGCTGTCCGAGAACATGCGGCCGACGGTGATCGCGGGGTTGGCGAAGCTGGTGGAGCTGGTGAAGAAGTAGGCCGCTCCGATGTAGGCGCCGACCGCGGCCGGCGCGGCCCGGCTACGACCGGTCCGGGCCAGGGCGAAGATCACCAGCAGCAGGCCGAGGGTGGCGATCGCTTCTGACAGGAAGTGGGCGCCACTTGCCCGATCCTTGGTCGAGATGCTGACGGCTGGGGCGGAGAACATGAGGTTGGCCACTACCGCCCCAACGATGCAGCCGCCGAGCTGGGCTGGCAGGTAGGCGGCGGTGTCACGCCACGAGAGGCCGCCGAAGACGGCATCGACCAACGAGACCACCGGGTTGAAATGGGCGCCGGACACCCCGCCGAACATGAGGATGATGGCGAACAGTCCGGCCGCCGTGGCTGCGGCGTTCTCGAACAGCTGGAGACCGGTACTGCCCGGCGAGAGCTGCTGGGCGGCGATCCCCGAACCGATAACGGCCGCGGTGAGGAAGGCACTCCCCAGCAGCTCGGCCACCAGCCGGCGCCACAGGGGGGCTTCGGTCACCGCCACCCGCTCGCTGCCGTCCGCAGCGTCAGCAGCACGACGATGGACACGCCGAGGCCGTCACGGCGAGGTCGGGCGTGTCCACCAACACTGTGTTGGCCAACGCTGCGTCCGCCAACGCTGCATTGGCCAACGCTGTGTCCGCCAACGCTGCATTGGCCAACGCTGTGTCCGCCAACACCGTGTAGATCTCCCAGGACTCACCACCTGGCCCACCGACCCATACCTTGTCCTGGACGGCGTAACAGCAGTTCACTTCGTCCTCGGTGACCGTGGGCAACCCCTGACCGGCCAGGCGGGTGTGGGCGGCGGCCACGTCGGCGGCGGACCCGACCTCCACCCCCAGGTGGTTGAGGCTCCCGGCCGGCGCCTCGGCGTTCTCGATGAGCACCAGCTTCAGCGGAGGGTCGGCGACGGCGAAGTTGGCATAACCCGGCCGGACCTTGGCCGGAGCCGTGCCGAACAGCTTGGAGTAGAAGTCGATCGCCGCATCGAGCTGGCGAACGTTCAGGGCGAGTTGGACACGGGCCACGGGGCGACTCCTGATAGATTGATATTCGTCAATTTAGAGTCTGGATGACGTATCGACAGATGTCAATGTCTGGATGGAGAGCCATGGCACAGACGACGCTGCGGGGGGCCCCGGTTGGGGACGACGGTCTGTGTTGCGGGTCGGTGGTCGATGCCCCGCTGGCCGAAGCCGAGGCCGTCGAGCTGGCCCGGGTGCTCGGTGCCCTCGCCGATCCGGTCCGGCTCCGCCTCCTGTCGCTGGTCGCCGCCCAGTCGGAGGTCTGCTCCTGCGACCTGGAAGCGCCGCTCGGCAAGAGCCAACCCACCGTCTCCCATCACACCCGGGTTCTGGTGGAAGCGGGGCTCTTGGTGGGGGAGAAGCGCGGCCGGTGGACGTGGTGGCGAGTGAACCCGGAGCGGTTGGGCGCGGTGCGGAGCGCGTTGGGCGGGTAAGCCGGCGTCCGAGTCGTCAGAAGGTCCACCGCGTCGCGCCGCCCGGTTCCTTGGTGGCAAGAGCGAAGACGTCTTCGGACGTGAACTCGTAGACGTACCACGGCGGCGGACCGGCGCTCGGCGCGCTGTACTCGTGGATGAAGCCACCATCGGCCACGGTCGGTGCCCAGCCGCCTTCGGCGAACACTCCGGCGAGGTGCTGCAGCCGAGCGTCGTCGGTGACGCGGACCGCCCGCCCCTCGAGGGCGACGTCGTAGCCGTGGGTGGCGACGCCGAAAGCACAGCGTGGGTCGCGCTCGATGTTCCGGATCTTGCGCGACCGCGGACTGCCGCAGAAGTAGTAGCGGTCGTCGACCCAGAAGGCGCCGACGGCGGTCACGTGGGGCCGGCCGTCGCCGTCGACCGTCGACAACCAGAAGGTGTGATGGTCGGGGCCACCGGTGCCCGGCCCCTGGGCCAGGTTGGCCTCGAGCGTCCGCCGGACATCCGCCCAATCGAGTGGGGCGAGGTCGTACTGGTCGGCGAGGTTCTTCGTTCGGGGTTGCGTCGTCATGTCAGTACCGACGATCGACGACGGTGGGACTCATCGACGGAACCGTCGTCTCGCCGTGGTTGAGTGAACGAACAGTTAACTATTGGTTAACTAAGACATCTTGGTGTAACCTTAATGTCACCAACGATCGAGGCGTGAGGAGGTCCGGTCATGAAGATGCACGTGCGACGCGGACTCTGCGCCCGCTGCCGGCGGCCCGCATCGGTGGAGGTCGTCTACCAGCCGCGTGCTCGCGATGGGTCGCCCAGCGAGCCGGTGGCCGAGTGGTATTGCCGTCGGCACCGCCCGGCGGACGCGGACGTTGTGGCCATGCAGATCCGGACCCTCGACGTCGGCGGCTCGCCCGCCGATCCTCGCCCGCGCCGGGGAGCCCGGAGGCGAGCCTTGTTCTCCGGACGCCGGACTCCCCGGACGCCACCGTCCCGGTTGGACCGGCGCCGCATCGACCCCCTTCGTCAGGACTGACTGCGGCTGACGGGCGCCGCCCGGGTCAGGTCGTGACGCGGGAATCGAGCGAATGCAATAGCCCCTGCCACCGTGGAGACTGAGGCGTCGAGCACACGCCGGACCCTCCTTGCATACTGGGGTGGTGACGCTTGCTCCTCCGGTCCCGGCCGGCGTCGATCCGGGTCTGCTCCAAAAGGCGGCGGCCGGCCTGTCGTCCACCGGTGGCCTCACGTTCTACGTGGAGGACGCGGTGGTCACGTACTCCGCCGCCGGGACGTCCGTGCTGGTCGAGGAGGGTCGCGACCACGGCGCCACCGCGGTGCGGCTCAGCCAGCGGGCCTGGGATGACCTGGTGGCCCAGGTGCGCACGTTCATCGGCCTTCACCTGAGCGACGAACTGACCTTCGAGCGAGGGCGGTTCGAGCAGCTAGCCGATTGGGACCCGGTCCTGCGATACCTTCACGCCGGCTTGCCGCCGTACGATCCCGCCCGGGTCGACTTCGACGGTCGAGACCCGGCCGCCACCTTCGACGCCGACGTCGACGACGCGACGCTGGCCGCCCAGCTGCGGGTCATGGGCTATCTCCACATCAAAGGCGTCTTCAGTGTCGAGGAGATGGAAGAGGCCAACCGGGAAGTCGATCGGTTGGCCGCATTCGCCCGGCCGGGTGACGACCAGTCGTGGTGGGTCACGGCCGACGACGGCTCGAGAGCGCTGTGCCGGCTCGTCTACGCCAGCCTCCGCTCCCCGTTCCTGGCCGCGCTCGAAAGCGACCCCCGGGTCCAGCGGTTGGGAACGCTCCTCGATCCCCACCTGAAGACCGCCCCCGACCGGATGGAAGGAACCGCGGTACTGATCAAGGTGCCGGGTAGCACGACCGGCCTTTCGAACATCCCATGGCACCAAGACTGCGGCATCGGCGGGCACGCCATCTTCTGCCCAGGAGCCAGCGTCGGCATCCAGCTCACCGGCTCCAGCGCGGCAACGGGCAATCTGCAGGTCGTCCCGGGGAGCCACGGCAAGGTGCTGCACTATCGATGGCGGGACCGCCTGACCGACGTGCCCGTCGTGAGCGTCGATACCGCCCCCGGCGACGTGACCGTGCACGTCCAGGACGTGATGCACGCGTCGCCCGAACCGACCGGCGCCGGCCATCGGCGCACCATGTACGTCACCCTCTACCCCCCGGCCCTCTGGGACCACATCGGGCCCGGCGAGGCGCTCAACGACCTGGTGCGCAACCGCACCGAGCACGTCGCCAGGCTGCAGGGGAGGGCCACCGACACAACGTGAGCGGCACGAGGCAGGGGTTCGCTGGCCCTTTCCGCCAGGAAGTTACGCTCCCCGAGCGGTGGTCGGGAAGAACGGCCGGGAGGGCGACGAGAACGATGAGGAAGCGCATCGCAGGACCGTTGGCGGCGGTGCTGCTCGTCGTGACGGGCGTCGCCGGCTCCGGAGGTGTCCTGAGCGCGGCGAGCGCCGGCGGTGACCAATCGGCGAGCGCGGGGGCTGGCTCGCCGGGCGGATCCCAGCTCGGTCCGGGTCAGGTGCTCGCCCCTGGGCAGACGCTCACGTCGCCGGGCGGACAGATCACGCTGACGATGCAGTTCGACGGCAACCTCGTTGGCTACGCCACCGTTGACGGAGAGAGCCGCGTGCTCTGGGCGTCGGGGACCGAGGGGAGCCCAGGGGCGCAGTCCGTCATGCAGAGCGACGGCAACCTCGTCGTCTACTCCTCGACCGGTTCGGCGCTGTGGTCCTCCGGTACGACCAGCCATCCCGGAGCGGTCGTGACAGTCCAAGACGACGGCAACACCGTCGTCTACAGCCCGAGCGGGTCCCCGCTGTGGTCGAGTGGGACGGCGCTCGATTTCGTCGGACCCGACGAGGGCCCGTCTCTGGAGCCCGGGCAGGATCTCTTGTCCGGGCAGTTCCTGCAATCGGCCAACGGCCAGTACCGCCTCTACCAGACCCCCGAGGGCGCGCCGGCCCTCTACCAGCAGGGCACCGACGGTCTCTGGTGGTTGATGGAGGGGAGTGACAGCTTGGTCTCCGTCCCGGGCATCCCCACCTTCTTTTCCTGCGCCCTCTGCACGGAGTCGGCGTCGGTCCTCGCTGGCTCGTTCTTCACGCTCCAGGGCGACGGCAACCTCGTCCTCTATCCGCCGGATAGAGGCCCCGACGAGTGGTCGGCGGACATCGCCAGGCGCGGCGGGGCGAGCCTGCAGCTGCAAGACGACGGCAACCTCGTCCTCTACGGCCTGTCGGATTCGGCGGGCGAGGCACCGGTGGTCTGGCAGACCGGCACCAACATCTTCCGGGGCTCGGTGCTCGGTGAGGGGGTGACGCTCCAGGCCGGTCAGTTCATCCTCAGCCCCGACGGGGCGTTCGAGTTGGTCATGCAGGCCGATGGCAACCTGGTCGCCTACGGCGCCGGGTTGACCGGTGCACTGTGGGCCAGCGGGACCAGCGGTGACCACGACGCCTTCCTCGCCATGCAGGACGACGACAACCTGGTCGTCTACGGGCAGGCGGCGACCGGGGCGGTCCGGCCGGCCGCGACCGCGGCGACCGGACAGGGCGGTCCCGATGTGGCGGACTGGGCCAGCGGCACGACGGCGCCGAGTGTCAGTCCGGACGTGACCTACGCGACGGTTGCGGCCGCGCCGTACGCCGCGTGGTTGTCGACGACCGCGGCGCAGGCTGACCTCGCCGCCCAGCAGGCCCGAGCCGCCGCCGCGGCGTTCGAGACGGCGTCGGCGGCAACGGTGTCCCCGCCGCTGGTGGCGGCCAACCGGGCGCAGCTGCAGGCGTTGGTCGCGACGAACATCTTCGGGCAGAACACCCCCGCCATCGCCGCGACCGAGGCACAGTACGAAGAGATGTGGGCGCAGGACGTCGCCGCGATGGCCGGCTACCAGGCCGCGGCTTCCTCGGCCGCGCCTTCCATTGCGCTGACGGAGTTGAACGACGTCGCCTACCCGGTGCCCGGCGCCTGACTCCGCCGGTGCGGCGACACCGCTGATCGACCCATGCCGCTGAGCGAGTTCGCGCTCTCGGCATGCTGCGTCAGGTCCAGGCCGGCGCTCGTGTATCGGATCGGCTAGCGGACTACGGCCAACGCGAATGGGTAGACGCGTCCCACGCCGACCTGACGAAGCCGGCGAGCCACCGCGGTCATGGTCCAGCCGCTGTCCACGTAGTCGTCGACCAACAGGACCGCGCGGCCGGCCACATCACGGAGCCCGGCCTCGACGTCGCGGGGGATGGCGTAGCCATTCCAGACGGCCCTGAGCCGCTGGGCGCTGTTGGTGCTGCCGCTGGAGGAGGACCCGACGTGTTCGATGACGCCGAGGAACTGGAGGTGTCCGACGTCGGCGATCCCTCTGGCGGTGCTCTCTACGAGGCGAGAGAGTCGACTTGACCCGACCGCGACAACGGCCACTGGCCGTTCCGGCCACTCCGCCTTCCACTGCGAGAGCACGTTGACCGCCGCATCGAGGATCTCCGGGGGTACATCGGCATCCTTTGCGCCGGGCCCGACAAGCTCACGCAGCCGGGGGCCGTAGCCGATGCCGGCCAAACGGGCTATGGCCCGCCCCGGTTCCGCCGCCTCCGGTGCGCCGATCCGCCCCTTCGCGTCGATTCCGAGCGCGGCCATGTTCGTCGGCCACATCTTCTTTGCCTCGATGACGACGCCGGGGCGGGCCAGGCGCTCCCGTGCCGCCATGACCGAGGCCGATTCGACGCCTGGCCTGACCGTCGTCCCGGTGCAGTTGTCGCATCGTCCGCACGGTCCGGCGCCCGGGTCGTCCAACTGTCGGCGAAGGAACTCCATGCGGCATGAGCCGGCGTTGATGTAGTCACGCATCGCCTGCTGCTCGGTTCGGCGCGCCGTGTGCACTCGTGCGTAGCGGTCGGTGTCGTATTCCCAGTCGCGCCCGGTCGCCGTCCACCCACCCTTCACCCGTTTCACGGCTCCGTCGACGTCGAGGACCTTCAACAACGTGTCGAGTCGTGAACGGCTGAGATCGACGGAGGATTCCAATGCCGCCGTGCTCATCGCGCCTCCCGAATCCGCCAGGGTGGCGAGCACCTCGCGGACTCGACCCTCGGCCGGGAATCCGACGCTGTCGAAGTACCGCCAGATGGCTTCGTCGTCACCTCCCGGGATCAAGACCACGTCGGCCCGCTCGGTCGCTCGACCGGCCCGGCCCACCTGTTGGTAGTAGGTGACCGGCGATTGAGGGGCGCCGAGGTGGATGACGAATTCGAGGTCCGGCTTGTCGAAACCCATCCCGAGGGCCGACGTCGCCACGAGCGCCTTGACGCGATTGTCGAGGAGAGCCTGCTCGGCCTCCAAGCGGTCGGCCTCGTCGTCTTGGCCCGAGTAGGCCACGACGTCATGCCCTCGAGATCTCAGATACCCGGCGACGTCTCGGGCCGCGGCGACCGTGAGGACGTAGATGATGCCCGACCCGTCCCAGTCACCCAGGTGGTCGGCCAGCCAGGCGAGGCGTTCGGCGTAGTCGGAGAGCTGGAGCACGGCGAGGTGGAGCGATGCTCGTTCGAGGCTGCCCCGCTGGACGAGGACGTCGCCATGCTGGCGCCCCAGTCCGAGCACCTCGGCGACGTCGTCGACGACCCGAGTGTTGGCCGTCGCCGTGGTGGCCAGCACCGGGGTGCCGGGAGGAAGCTCGGGGAGGAGAAGACGCAGCCGCCGGTAGTCAGGGCGGAAGTCGTGGCCCCAGTCCGAGATGCAATGGGCCTCGTCCACCACGAGCAGACCGCAGGTGGTGGCCAGATGGGGGAGCACCTGGTCCCGGAAGTCGGGGTTGTTGAGCCGTTCAGGCGAAACGAGCAGCACGTCGATCTCACCGCCGGTGACCCGGCGATAGATCTCGTCCCACTCCACCGTGTTCGAGGAATTCACGGTGACGGCGCGGATCCCCGCCCGTTCGGCCGCCGCGATCTGGTTGCGCATCAGCGCCAGGAGCGGCGAGATGATGACGGTCGGACCGGCCCCTTGCGCACGGAGAAGCGCCGTCGAGACGAAGTACACGGCGGACTTGCCCCACCCCGTCCGTTGGACGACGAGGGCGCGGCGCCGCTCGGCCACCAGGGCAACGATTGCTTCCCACTGGTCCTCTCGGAGCCGGGCGTCTCGACCGGCCAGAGCTCGTAGAGCCGTTTCCCCCGCGTCTCTGAGACCGGCGCCGTCGTGTGGTTCCTTCACGATCTGGAGGCTATGTCAGGGGTGTCGCAGAACCGGTTGAGCGGAAAGCGGTCGTCCGGCGTCGACCCGATGACCCGCCGCATGGAGTGGTAGTGGGGCAGTAGCGGCCGGGTGGACCGATTAGTCCTGCAGATGTGCGTCGGAGGAGACGATGGCCGTCACGGTCTTGCGACCGAGGGCGGAGATCTCGGCGAGTTGGCGGATCGACGCGCCGGAGCGATGCGCAACTCGAATCATGTCGTCACGGATCCGTGCCTCCTTGGCCGCCCTGTCCGCACTCAGACCCACCACGACGAGAGCAGCGCCGATTTCGCCCGTTTCGCCACCCCTGTACTTGTCCATCGCGGCAGTCGCCGCGGATACCTCAGCTTCGGTGTAGCTCATAGTTCCTCCCGGAGGGCGAGGGCCAGCTTGTCCCGGATGGCCATCGACAGCGGTACTCGCGGAGACACCTCAGCCCTGGCCTCGGCGTCGTTGAGGTGCGCCAGCGTCATTCCCAAAAGCTCCAGCACCTCGACCCGTTCGAGCTCAATGCTGGCCACGGTCCGATTGTAGCCATCTCTGGTCCCTTTCGGGCCGCCTCGGCCGCCTCGGCAGCATCGAGCTCCTGCAATGCCGCGACTCGTAAAGGCACGGCGACCGTCCTTGGGGAGCGATCGTCCTCGGGAGAGAGTGCAGGGCCCGTACCGTCGGGGGTTCTGGCTGGGACTGCAAGCCGGGCGGTGGCCGGGGAGGCGGGTCGCCCATGCCACCCTGGCTCGATCCCGAGCCGTTGAAACCGGGGATGAGCGTCCCGAGTCCTGTGGCGAACGACGAGAGCGGTCACTCACCCGCTGGCTGGAGGGTTCGGCGTCGCCGCGGTCGACACCGCGGAGCCTGTCTCGACTCCTGTCGCCGCCACCGATGTCCTCGCCGGGTCGGACGAGGGGGTGGGTGACGGGGCCGCCCCGTGGCCGACGAAGTCCCGACTGCGGATCAGCGTCACCGCGGAGGCGGCGCCGACGAGGGCGACGATGGCACTCACGATCAGGAGATCGTTCATCGCCGCGGCGAAGCTCGAGTGGATGGCCGCGACCAGCGCGCCACGATCCGCCCCCGGCGTCCCGGCGATGAGCGAAGACGTGGTCCCTTGTTGCAGCGCGGTCGTGACACGGGTTCCTGAACCAGCCAACCCCGGCGTCGACACGAGCTGCTGGTTGAGATGGCTGCGAATGGTGGCCGTGAAGATGGACCCGTAGACGGCGATGGCGGTGGCAATGCCGATCTGGCGGAACGTCGTGTTGACGCCGGACGCCATGCCGGACCGCTCGGGCACGACGACCCCCACCGCGGTGGATGCCAGCGGTGGGTTGACGAGCCCGCTCCCGATCCCCGAGACGATGAAGCCGGGGATGAAGTGCGTCCAGTTGCTCGTCCCGTCGAGCCCGGCCATGAGAAGCAGGCCGATCCCCACGAGGAAGAGCCCGGGCCCGATCAGCCAGCGGACCGGCATCTGGCTGCTCAGCCGACCCGAGATGGTGGCGAAGATGAGGCTCGCTCCGCTGATCAGCAGCAGCCGGAGACCGGTCTGGAGCGCCGAGTACCCGAGGTTGTCCTGGAGGTAGAGGACGAGGTACACGAGCATGGCGAACAGGGAGCCGTTCATCGTGAACGCGGCGATGGATCCGCCCACGAACGTCGGGATCCGGAACAGCGAGAGATCGAACATCGGGTGGCGGATCCGGCGTTCGGCCAGCACGAAGACGAAGAGCAGTGCCGCGCCGAGGCAGAGACAGGTGATGACGGCCGTGCTGCTCCAGCTGCTCTCGCCGGCTCGGATCAACCCGTAGGTGAGGCTGACGAGGCCGGCGGTGAGCACGACGAAGCCGGTCCAGTCCGGGCGGGACGCATCGGGCTGACGTGACTCGTCGACCTTGTAGGCCGCGATAGCGAGGGCCACGATGCCGACCGGCACGTTGACGAGGAAGATGCCGCGCCAGTTGATCCCGGTCGTGATGACGCCGCCGAGGACGGGGCCGAGGGAGGTCGCGATGCCGGTGACGGCCCCCCAGATGCCGAAGGCCACGCCCCGTTCCCTCCCATGGAACGTCTGGGCCAACAGCGCCAGCGACGTGGCGAAGAGGATGGCGCCGCCAACGCCCTGGAGGCTCCGGGAGACGATCAGCATGAGCGGCGATTGCGCCGCCCCGCAGAGCGCCGAGCCGACCGTGAACACCGCCAGGCCGATCAAAAACAGAAGCCGTCGGCCGTAGCGGTCGGCCAGCGACCCGGCCGTCAGCAGGAGCGCCGCCAGGGTGATGGCGTACGCGTCGATCACCCACTGGACGTCAGCGAACGTCGAGTGCAGGCCCGACTGGATCTCCGGCAGGGCGACGATCACGATCGTGACGTCGAGCAGGAGCATGAACGTCGCCGCGCAGACGACGACCAGCGTCCACCACTTCTTCTCCATTACCGTCTCCTCTCACATCGCCTGGCTGATGATCGCCGGACGGCGGGCGGCTCAATAGTTGCCGTACGCCCGCTTCACCTCGAACTCGTAGACCAATCGATGTTGTTCCCGTACCGACCGGACGTACTCGTCGACCGTATACGGACGGTCGCGGCCGAGCGTCTCGTCGTGGCCCAGGACCGAACCTTGCGGCACGGTGTCGCCGTGGCGTGCCCGCATCAGCGCGATCAGGCGTTCCGGCGCATCGTCCCCGTCGAGCACCGTCACCTCCGTCTCCAGGCCGACCCAGTCAGGGTGGGGGCCGA
Source organism: uncultured Actinomycetota bacterium (assembly GCA_963844575.1). Classification (GTDB taxonomy): domain Bacteria; phylum Actinomycetota; class Acidimicrobiia; order Acidimicrobiales; family RAAP-2; genus DASZUK01. The sequence continues at coordinate 3,130,693 of CAWJOU010000005.1, read as the reverse complement.
AGACGAAGAGCGAGCAACGGGGGTCTCGCCGGACGTGTCGGTCCCGGACCAGCGACGGGGCTCCCGAGCTCTGGATCCGGCCGTCGACGACGCCGAGCTCGATCCGTGCCATGTGCGCAGTGCCGTCCGAGCGGTACGTGATCATCGCCGCGTCCGGATGCCGCTCGATGAAGGCCCGTAGGCGATCGTCCACTGTCTCCTCCTCTGCCTATCTTCCTGCCACCCTACGTAACTGACTGGGGGATAGTCAATATACTGACTGAACGTCATTCAGCGGAGTACGATCGCCTGCTGCCGAGGCGGGAGATAGGCGAGGTCGTGGTGGCCAGGATGGCCACACCAGTCGGGCAAGCGGTCGAGCTGGCCGGTCGAGCGGGCCAGTCGAGCCGGCCGGTCGAGAGGGAGAGAGGAAGCGGATGCCGCGTACGAAGCCTGCGGACGAGCGCCGGGCGGACCTGCTCGGCGCGGGCGAGGCGCTCTTCGTCGCCAAGGGCGTCGCCGCGACGTCACTGGAGGACATCACGAACGGCGCGGGCGTCTCGAAGGGCCTGTTCTACCTGTACTTCCGCTCGAAGGAGGATCTGGTCCTGGCCCTCCAGGAGCAGTTCACGACCCGGTTCGCGACGCGGATCCGTACTGCCGTGGACGGCCAGTCGGATTGGACGGCGAAGCTGGACGCCTGCGTCCAGGAAGGTTTCGACTGCTTCCGGGAGCTGCACGACCTGCACGAAGTGCTCTTCCGCCACGGCGGGCACGATCCGTCTGAGACCGGACACCAGCCGACGCACGCCGTGCTCACCGTCGTGCTTCGTGAGCTGCTCGACGGCGGCGTCGCGGCCGGCGCCTTCGACGTCGGCGACACCGAGACGACCGCGGTCCTGCTCTATGTGACGATGCACGCGTTCGACCCGGGTTTCCACGGCCGGCGGCCACCGACCGACGACCGGTTGGTCCGGGCGACGCAGCAGCTCTTCCGCCGGACCGCCGGCGTTACGTCGAAGAACTGACCAACGTCTTGGCCGGCGGTACGGCCCGGTGACCGGCATCGCCAGCCCTCGACGTCGGTGGGTCGTTCAGATCTTGCTGTCCCGTGCCGCCTTGGCGGCGTACATCGCCAGGTCGGCTTCGGCGAGGAGCGTCGACCCTGTCGACTCCGGACCGGCGACGACCGCACCGACGCTGGCCCCGATGCGGACCTGACCAGCGGTGACGTCGTACGGTGCGCCGACTGCCCGTTCGCACCGTCCGGCCAGCTCGACCGCGGCGACGCGGTCGGCGATGCCGAGGGCCAGGACGACGAACTCGTCGCCGCCGACCCGGGCGACGAGGTCATCGTCGCCGACGCAGTCGATCAGTCGACGGGCGACGAGCCGGAGAACCTCGTCGCCGACGTCGTGGCCGTAGGTATCGTTGACCGGCTTGAAGTGATCCAGGTCGACATAGAGCAGCGCCAGCGGCCGCCGGGCTTCGACGAGAGTCTCCAGCCGCTCGACGAGCAGCCCCCGATTGCACAAACCGGTGAGGCTGTCGTGGGTGGCGAGATGCTCGAGCCGTCGACGGGCCGCGTCGAGGTCACTGACGTCCTGGCCGGTGACGACGAAGCTGGCGACGACCGGGTCGTCGAGGAGGTTGACGATCTCGAACCGGATCGGCACGGCCTCATCCGTTTTGGCGTGCTGCATCGGGACTTCGACGGTCGCCGTTCCGGCCGCGGCCGCACTCGCAATGGCGTCACTCAGTTTCCGCCGGTGACCGGGCGCGGCGTGGGCGCTGAGTCGGGTGCCGATGACGATCGACGGGTCGATGCCGAGCAGGCGGGTGAGCGCCCCGTTCGCCGCGGTCACTGCGCCGTCGGCGTCCAAGCTGAGGACGATCGCCGCCGCGTGCTGCAGGATCTGCTGGAACCGGACGACGTCGTTGGCGGCGACCTCCCACATCCGCCGCTTCGTCAGATCGCGGGCGCTGAACAGCACGCCGTTGATCCCGGGGACCTCAAGGCAGTCCTTGCCGACCACCTCGAACCAGTGCCACGGCCCTCCCGGTACGGCGATCCGCAGTTCGATGGGCGTGCCGACCCGCTTCGACCGGACCGTCTCGAGCGACGAGATCGCGAGCATGGCGTCGTCCGGGTGCAAGAAGTCGAGCATCGAGTGTCCGAGGTACTGCGCGCTCTGCGCGCCGAAGATGATCTCGGCCTCCGGGTTCACGTAGAGGAGCCGACCGGCGGCGTCGAGCACGAAGACGACGTCGGGCGCCATCGTGACGAGCTGGGCCGGATCGACCGCCGACACGTCGGCCGCATGCCGCGGCTGATCGCGGCCGGCGCTCACGGCTCGGCCGAAGGCACGCCGGAAGACATTGTCGAGAGCTTACGCAGTCAGCCGTCGAACCGACTTCACCCCGAGGTCACGCGGTCAGGCAGCCGCAGTGAGCTCGGTGGCGCAGTGCCTGCACTTCGTTGCGGCCACCGGAAGGTCGTCGGAGAGACAGCTCGGGCACGTCTTCGTCGGCGGCGGCTCGCCGAAGACGGTCTTGCCCCGCTTCTTCATGTACGACCGGTACGGGACGACGATGAGGAAGTAGATGACGGCCATGAGGATGACGAAGTAGACGACCGCACCGATGAACGCGCCGAGGTCGATCCGCTGGCCGCTGACTGTCCACCCGATGCCCTTACCGGTCGACCCGCCGCCGGCGATGGCGTTGACGAGGGGCGTGATGATGTTGTCGGTGAAGGCCTTGATCAGCGTGCTGAAGGCCAGCGCGACAACCAGCCCGACCGCGATGACGACCAACTCGCCCTGCATGAGGAAGTTCTTGAAGCCCTTGAGCACTTGCCGCCTCCCCTTCGTTGGTTCTTCGCCGTCCGGCGAACCCGACGGCCCGGCGGCCACGTAAGTCGCCGTCCTGTGAATCGTAGGTGCGCATTCGGTCGCCTGCTCTGAAGGCGGGACCTACTGCAACTCCGGACTGGTGGCCCGCGGTCAAGTCATGAGCTCGGCCACCGGTCGGTTGCTCAGAACCACCGCCACCATCGGAAGAAGTACCACCACCACGGCCGGTGTGGCGGATCGTAGCGCCGCGCTTCCCTCCGCTCTCGGAGGTTCGGTCCGGTCGTCGTCCTCGACGGCGGGCTCGACGGGGGAGCGGTCGCGGTCGTCGCCGGTGGCGGTGGCGGTGGCGCCGTAGTAGTCGTCGTCGTGGTCGTCGGTGGCCGCGGCGGTTCCGTCGTCGTGGTCGTCGTCGGGGGAGCGGTCGTCGTCGTCGTCGTCGTCGGTTCCGTCGTCGTGGTGGTTGACGGTGGAGCCGTGGTCGTCGTCGTGGCCGGTGGTGCCGTCGTCGTGGTCGTCGTCGATGGCGGTGCCGTCGTCGTGGTCGTGGCCGGGGGCGCCGAGCCGTCGTAGGTCGAACCGGCATCCTGGGCGCCGAACGGGTCACCGGAGGCGCTGGCGTCGGCAATTCCCGATGACCACTGTGCCCAGGACACGACGGATCCCTGCGAGAACGCCATGAAGTTCCACGGACCGGTGTACCGGTTGTCGGCGAAGTGGTCGTTCTGGTCGTTCGAGATGTGGTCGGGGACGACCCAGCCGACATATGGCGGATATGTGCCGTACTGGGAGAAGATCCCATTGAGGCCGCAGCTGTTGGCCGCGGTGCACGACGATCCGATGTCGGCCGGCGAGAAGTTGAATGTGTTATCAGTCACGTCGACGTTCTGCGTCTTCCAGCGACAGCCGTCGAAGTAGTCGGGGTTCCCGAGCGGTGTGCTGGTCGGGACGCTCGCGCTGCACGATGTGGCGGTGAAGACACTCGGATCGACCAACGTGCACGCGCCGGTCGACGTGTTCGCGGTGGACCCGCAGTAGCGGTTGGCGTTCTCCCAGAGGACGACGCCGGACCAGTTGTCGGTGAAGACGTTGCCGGAGATCGACAGCGTTGTCCCATACCGGCCGGGTACTCGGGGATCGCTCCCGGACTCGGAGATGTAGATGGCGCCTTCGGGGAAGCCCGGATTGGTCGGGCCGATGCCGAGCGCGTTCCTGACGAACGTGTTGTCAGTGATCGACGCGTTGTAGCTGATCTCGTAGGTGATCGCCTCGCCGTAGTTGTCGGCGAAGTAATTATCAGAAATGTCGAAGCCGGTATTGTTGGTATCGGCCCAGATACCGACAGATGCATTGTTGTGCACATTGTTGCCGGTGATCGTCGCTCCGGTCGTCTCCCAGAACTTGGCGCCGCCGGTGCAGCCACACCCCACTGTCGTGACTGTGTAGTTCGCGGTGTCGTTGTCGCTGATCTCGTTGTCCGTCACCGTGACTGTGTGCGGCCCGGTCGCCGAGTACGACTGGAACCCGTACTGCCCGTTCTCGGTGAGGCAGCTGTCGGTCAGCACGTCGTCCGAGCCGAGCATGACACCCGCCCCGTGGGGGTTGTCCTCGACGGTGTCGTTCCGGATCGTCCACCCGGTTGCGGAATTCTGGTTGACGACCCCTTCGGACTGCGGCGCGACGAAGTCCTCGATCGTCAGGTACTCGATCTCGACGCCGGTGGCGCTCGAGACGAAGGCGTAGTCGTTGACGCCCTGGCCGGAGACGACCGCGCCGGGTGCGCCGACGAACACGTCGTCGGCCGCCGGCTGGAACTGGTCGAACGCCCCGGTGCCGAGCGTGTGCGTGCCGGCGGCGAGGAAGTACGTCGTGCCAGCCTGCAGCGCGCCGACGAACGAGCCGTCTGTGCCGGCCGGGACCGTCACCGCGCCGGCCGGTGCGGTCGACGGGCCGTCGAGGATGGTGGCATTGCCGCAGACCGACGGCCCCGGTGTCGCCGGCGCGCCGCCGGTGGTTGTCGCCCCGGTGGACGCCAGCGCGGCCGTCGGCGCGGCGGGGAGGTGGCCGGCAATGGGTCCGCCACTGGCCGCCCAGGCGAAGAGCCCGACGGCCAGGGCCATGGCTAGGCCGATCGATACGATGACACGCTTCACGGTTGGTTCTCGCCTCCGGGTCGTTTCGCCTGTGCTGCTCACCGGTGGTGCCGTGAAGCGTCGCCGGTGGTACCCCCCGAGCACGCGCAAAAGTCAGCCGGTCAGGATGTGCCAACCGCTTAACTTCGAGTGGCGGCCCCCGACCTGGCCGTCACGTCGACAAATTGCTGAATGCCCGTACGATGCCGCGTATTTCGTACGGCGTTGGCGGCATGGTAACCCTGATACATCGATTGTGTCGAAAAAATTTCACGTGTCTTTCCGGTGAGCTCGACGCTCCATTCGGTGACGGCCTGGCGAATCGAGGCGTCCGATTGTTGGGACAAATCGTTGTTCAGAGCTGCCCGACCGAGAACCTCGTTCCCTGGTCGTCGGTGCAGATCGACGTCACGCCGTACGGCTGGACCGCGGGTTCCGTCGCGGCGCCTCCGGCGTCTCGAACCGCGTCGACCACCACGCCGACGTCGTCGACGCGGTACATCGCCCAAGTCGTCGCGACGTCATGTCCGCCGGACAGGCCGATCATCGGCGCGACGTCGTCCACCAACCAGCCGTCCGCGACGTGGCCCGCGATGAACTGCCAGCCGAGGACGTGGCCGTAGAAGGCGCGAGCTTTCGCGGCGTCGACGACTTCGATCGTCACGTACGCGACGTCACCGTGTCGCCGACCGTTGGCCGGTATCGCCCCGCCCTGGCCGACACCATCCGGCGGCTGGTAGGCCGCGAACCGGACGCCCTGGTCGTCGACGCCTTCGACGATCGTCCCGAACGGTTCTCGATGCGGCTCGCTCGCGGTGCCCCCGGCCGCCCGGACCCGCTCGGCCGCCTCGGCGACGTCGGCGACTGCGAAGCAGCAGAACAGCGTCGCCCGCTCCTCGCCGCCCCACAGGCCGTGGTGGACGTTGCCCCCCTCGACCCGCCGGCCGTTCGGTCCGCTCGCCGGGCCGTACCGCCAACCGAGGACCGCGGCGAAGAAATCGGCCGCCCGTTCGACGTCGGCGACCCAGAGCGAGACGTACCCGATGTCGCCGTGCCGTGGCCCGACAGCCGGCCAGTCCTCGACCTCGGTATCGGGCACCGTGCCTCCTTCGTCGTCGTCGGTCGGATCGTCGTCGAACGACGAGAACCCGGCCGGCGCGTCCTCCACGGTCGGCGATTACCCCTGTCGCCGTTCGCCCGGCCCGTCCTCCGTTTCACGGTGGAGGAGGAACGTCCCGGTGCCCCGACTGACGAGGTTCCCGGCCGCGTCGCGGACCGTCGCCTCACCGTACGCGACCTGCCGGGCGAGGCGGACGACCTCGCCGTGGAGCGCGTACCGTTCGCCCGCCACCGCCGGCCGCATCGTCTCCGTCTTCATCTCCAGCGTCGCCCGCGTCCGGTCACGGCCGGGCAGCGCGGCGTTGATCGCGAAATTCATCGCCGCGTCGAGGACGACCGCGTGCACGCCGGCCTGGACGACGCCGTGCGGGTTGCAGGCGACCGGCTCCGGCACGAACACCCCGTCGACCCACCCGAGATCCTCGCCGTCGACGCCGTAACGGTCCAACGACCCGCCGATCAGGCCGATCACCGGCATTCCACCGTCGCCGAGCCATCGGTCCATGTCCTTCACGGTTGCCACGGCGACGCCAGCGTACCGGCCGGTCACCGCCGTCAGGCGGGACGCACCTGGGTCTTCGCGGTCCGTCAACCGTCCGGTCACCCAACGTTTGCTTGCATCGCGCTCCGGCACCCTGCATAGTGAAGGCGACATAAGTACGTGTATTCGCTGTTTTTCTATCGATGCGATCGGTGAAGCGCGGCGGGCGCGCAATCCCCGTGTGAGGTGGCTGTCTCGGAGTTTTCGGCGCGGAGGTCGGGGACCAGGATCGGCGTCATCCGTCGGGGCGACGAAGAAACGGCTGTGGCCGGCGATACGTTGACACCGGAAACCTTGCAACTTGGAATTCGATACGACGCGGCTCGAGTCCCGGCCGCCAGACCGACGGCCCCTTCGACGGGCGCTCGCGGTTATCGGCCGGCGACGAGGCGCACCGCGGCGGCGTCCGGCGGCGGCCCGAGATCGAGCACGAGCAACGGAAGTAGAGCATCGTCCTGCAACGCGGACCGAACGAAGAGATGACATACCGGCACCGAGCCGGTGATCGTCGCCAGCGGCTGCTCCGGTGGTGCGCGGCCACCGTCGGGTCGGCTCGGGCGTCGGTCCGGCAGTCGGGCCGCCGCCAGCGGCTGATCGCGGCCGCGGTCGCCTCGATCGTCGCGATCGTCGCGATCGCCGCCGTCGCCGGGATCGTCGTCTTCGCGGCGTCGAGCGACGGCGCGCCGGACCAGGCCGCCGGCTCGTCCGCGTACGAGCACTCCGGGAAGGCCGGCAACGCCGATCTCTCGATGCTCGGCGGCCACCACCGGGCGAAGCTGGCGCCGGCCACGTCCTCGCCGGCTCCCGCGCCGGCGTCCGTCGCCACCGCCGCGCCGCTGGCCAGTCACGAGGTCTTCGGTTTCGCGCCGTACTGGACGCTCGACCAGAGCACAACGTACGACGTCGCCGGGTCGACGACGATCGCCTACTTCGCCGTCGGGATCAATCCCGACGGGACCCTCGACGAGTCCGGATCGGGTTGGAACGGGTACGAGAGCCAGGATCTCGTCAACCTGATCGACCGGGCCCACGCCGCCGGCGTCCGCGTCGTGTTGACCGTCAACGACTTCGACCAGCAGTCGCTCGACCAGCTGACCTCGAGCCCGACCGCCCCGGCCACGCTGGCGCAGGCGCTCATCGGCGCGGTCGAGGCGAAGGACCTCGACGGCGTCAACCTCGACCTCGAGGGCGACGGGAGCGCCGACCAGGCCGGCCTGACGAACCTCGTCGGCCAGGTGTCAACCGCGCTCCACCAGGTCAACCCGCACTGGCAGGTGACGATGGACACGTACGCGTCGTCCGCCGGCGACCCGAACGGCTTCTACGACATCCCCGCGCTCGCCAGTGTCGTCGACGGCTTCTTCGTCATGCAGTACTCCCCGAATCTCTCCGGCAGCGCGCAGGCGACATCGCCGCTGACGTCGTCACTGTTCAACGACGTCACCACCGCCGGTCAGTACGCGGCCGCCGTGCCCGCCAGCAAGGTGATCCTCGGCGCCCCGCTCTTCGGCCTCGACTGGCCGACGAACGGCGACACGCTCACCGCGGCGGCCACCGGGCCAGTCACAGATCTCGCGTACAGCCAGATCGCCACCGCCGGCCACCCGACGTACTGGGACCCGGTCACCGATTCCGCCTGGACCGCGTACCAAGTCGGGACCCAGTGGCACGAGTCGTTCTTCGACGACCCGACGTCCCTCTACGACGTCTCCCAGCTCGCCCACCTCTTCGGGCTCGGCGGCGTCGGCGTGTGGGCCCTTGGGATGGACGGCTCCGCCGACACGGCGATGCTCACTGCCCTCGGCGGGACCGCACCGTCGATCACGTACGCGCCGTCGCCCGGGACGCCCACGTCGACGACCACGGCACCCGGCAGCTCGTCGTCGACGACGTCGACGACCGCTGGCGGCGCGCCCGGAACCTCGGCCGCCGCACCGGTCGGCGGTGGAACCTCACCGGCCGCCGGCGGCGCGTCGCCGACGACGAGCGCGGCACCGACCGGCGGCGCGACGTCGACGACCGCACCGCCAGTGACCGGAGGCACGTCGACGTCGTCGACGCCGCCGACCGGCACCGGCGGCTCGCCGCCGGGTAGCGGGACGACCACGCCGTCGTACACGTACACCGCGACATGGGCTGGCCAGACGGTGACCCTCGACGTGGGCCCCGCGGTTCCGCCGACGACACTGACACAGCCTGGCGCGACGAACGTCGGGACCGTCACCCACTTCACCACCGATGACCCCGCGCTCTCGTGCCTGAACAGCGCGGCCGCCCTCGCCGTCTGGGAGCTCCCGCCGACCACGTCCTCGACGACGACCACGACGACCACCACCACGACGACGACACCGAACGCGCCAACCGGTCCGATCTACACCATCGTCGCCGCCGATCCGGCGGACTGTGCGGGCGTGTCGTTCACGTTCGTCCCGCCCTCCGGATCGACGACCACGACGACCACCGGCAGCTGAGCCGCCCGTACGCCCCCACGCCGCCGGTTTCGGCGGTGACCGGGGCTCTCCCTCAATACCGCGGCTACGTTGCGGCCTGGCCAGCCGACCAGCGCGGCGCCGGCAGGTAACGGGCTGACCGGAGCCGTCCGCCGCTGTACTCGAGCACCCACGTCGAGCCCTTCGCCCGGACCGTCCGCGTCTTCGCCCCCGAGACCCGTTTCGGGAACGCGGTCTGGACGACTTGGATGACCTCGCCGTGCGTGCAGACGACGACCGGTGACGTTGTACCCGTCGCGATTTCCCGGAGGAGTGCCCTGACCCGCTTGCGGGCTCCCGGCACCAGTCGCTCCGACACCTCCACCGGGATCGCTAGCCGACCGGCCAGTGGCTCGACCGTCTGGACGCATCGAAGCAGCGGGCTCGACACGATCCGCGTCGGCGCGAACCGCTCGACGACCTCGACGAGCGCCTTCGCCTCCGCCAGCCCCCGTTCGTTCAGCGGTCGGACGTCATCGTCGCCGTCCCACGCAGCCTTCGATCCTGCGTGACCATGACGGACCAGCAGGATCAGCACGTCGGCAGATTATGTCGGACCTGCCGCTGCAACTGCGGTTTCCGAACGCCGGCGATTGCCTGGGACCGACGGTCGGCCGATCCGCGGCGCTCGTCGGCGCGCCAACCACCGCCGTGACGCGACTGGCCCACCCGTACGTCTGTCCTGGTGGGAGGCGTATCCCGTCGTCGTAGGTGCACCACTGCGGCAGGATCCCGACATCCGACCGTCCGCGGGTTTAGCTTTGGCCCCACAGGGAAGGTCGATGGGGGATTTCCGGCACCGACAGCCACCACGGTGGCAGACATCGGGAGGAAGTGGACCATGGTCAGTGGATTGGGGGCGAGCATTGCCGCCCTGGTCGTGGGGGCGATCCTCGACTTCGCCGTGACGCCAGCCCCGTCGCACGGGTTGACGATCAATGCCGAAGGGGCCGTCCTGATGGTCGTCGGTGCGATCGGTGCGATCGTCTCGTTCATTGCGCTCCGATCGACCGGGCGCGACCGCCAACGCGCCATGCCGTAGCTCGTTTCGTCGGCCGTCCAGCGGGCAGCCCAGCGAGTCACATCTGGCAGCCGCCGCGGGCTCGGGCCAGCGGTACTGGGCTCTGGTTGCGGCGCGGGGCGGTGCTGCGGGGCCGCGCGGCGCCAGCGGTTCGACAGACCGTTCTGCGGCATGTTGCCCGAGCCGGCCTATGCCGCCGCCGTCACGTCAGTCGCTGGCGTCCCGCTCATGCGCCGCCGGGCGTGGCTGGACGCGGCCCCCGCGTCCGAAGTCTGGGCGGACCTGCTCCGCGGCCGGTGGGGCAACGAGTGGCAGGAGCGGGCCATCCGGATCGACGTCGCGGCCCTCTGGGACGCTCACCGGGTCGCCGGGATCGACATCCTGACCCTCGGCCAGTCGGGGTACCCGGCGGCCCTCGCCGAGGATGCCGAGGCGCCGGCCGTCCTTTTCTCGGTCGGCCGTGCGACCGCGATCGACCAGTTCCCGGCGGTCGCCGTCGTCGGGACCAGGAGCGCCACCAGATATGGGCTGGGTATTGCCGCCCAGATCGGCGCCGACCTCGCCGCGGCCGGCGTCGCCGTTATCTCAGGACTCTCTCCCGGCATCAGCGGCGCGGTGCACGAAGGCGCGGTCGCCGGATGGACCGCCTCCGGCTCGACCGGCGGACCGCCCGTCGCGGTCGTCGCCGGTGGCCTCGACGATCCGAGGCCCCGCCGCCACGCCCGGCTCTGGGAGCGTGTCGCGGAGTCCGGCGCCATTTTCTCTGAATGGCCGATCGGCACCGCAGAGCTGCCGTGGCGGCTCGTGGAACGGAACCGGATCATCGCTGCCCTCGCCGACGTGCTCGTCGTCGTCGAGAGCCATGGGAATGGCGACGCGCTCCACGCCGTCCCGCTCGCCACCCGCCGCGGGATATCGGTCGGCGCGGTCCCCGGGTCCGTCCGGAGCCCGGCGTCGGCCGGAACGAACGACCTCCTTGCCGACGGGTGTTTCGTCGTCCGTGACGCCGCCGACATCCTCGTCGCGGTCGGCCTCGCTCGCGCTGGCGACGTGCCGGTTCGCCCGCACCGCGATCGCCGGGCTGAGTCGGTCGACCGCCCGGTCGACGAGCCGATCGCGACCGTGCTCGCCGCGGTCGACTGGGAGCCGAGCTCCGTCGAGCAGGTGCTCGGCCGGACCGGCCTGTCGATCGACGTCGTCTCGGCCGCGCTCGAGCAGTTGCGGACGGATGGGCTCGTCCACGGTGATGCGGGGTGGTGGGAGCGAGCCTGACAGCTGCGGAAGCTGACAGGCTGGGCAGGTGGGCTGGATCGTCGACGGGATGAACGTGATCGGTTCCCGGCCGAACGGTTGGTGGCGGGACCGCCCGGCCGCCCGTCGCCGGCTCGTCGCCGAGCTCGCGGCGTTCGCCGGGGATCACGGGCCGGTGACGGTCGTCTTCGACGGCCATCCGCAACCCGACGAGATCGACGCCGGCGAGCGGGCTGGTATCATCGTCCTTTTCGCCCCCGGCGGCCCGAACGCCGCCGATCACGTCATCGCCGACCTCGCCCGGTCGAGTGGTCCGTCGGCGACCGTCGTGACGTCCGACGCCGCGTTGGCGACCGATGTCCGCGCTGCCGGTGCCCCGGTCGTCGGCGTGTCGGCCTTCCGCCGCCAACTGCCGTAGCTCGGCAACTACCCTGTGACCCGCCGTGGACCGCTCCGTTCGCATTGGGGTCGAGTTGCCCGTCCTGCCCATCGGCGCCGCCGCCGATCGGGTCGCCGCGTGGCGGTCGATTGCCATCACGGCCGAACGACACGGCGCCGGCGCGGTCTGGATCGCCGACGGCGGGTGCGATCCGTGCACCCTCGCCGGCGGGCTCGTGCCGGTAACTGATCATGTCGTCCTCGGCGTCGTCTGCGAGCTCGACGGCGGCCGTCACCCGGCCGTCCTCGCCCGGGACGTGACCGCGCTCGACGTGACGTCCGCCGGCCGTGCCGGTGTGCTCGTCGACGGGACCGCCTCGGAGCTCGACGAGGCCGTGACGATCTGCCGGGCCCTCTTTGCCGGCCAGTCGCTGCAGTTCGCCGGCCAGCACTACGACGTCGACGGGGCCGTCAACCGACCGGCGCCGATCCGGCCGGGCGGACCCGTGCTGCTGACGCAGTCGAGTGCCACGAGCGCAGCGGCCGCGACGACGGCGGCGGCGGGCACGATCGTGAAGCCGAGCGCCACCGCAAAGGATCGCTCGACCGATGGACAGGCAGCCTTGGCGGACGTCGGCTGCGTCGTCACCGACCGTCCGGACGAGATCGACGTCGCCGGCCTTCGACGCGCCGGGCCGGTGCTGTGGCGCGGGCGCGTGTCGGACGACCGCTTTGCCGCCGGCCTCTACGACGCCGGCGTCGACGGCGTGATCGCCCTCGTCGAGATCGTCGACGACGTCGGACCGCTCGTCGACGATCTCGTCGGCCGGTGGGCTGGATGAGCAGCCTGGTGCGCCGGTAGATGGGCCAACGGGTCCTGGTCGTGGGGGGCGAGCGGATCCCCATCGTCGAGTCTGGCGGCGACGAATGCCGGTACTCCGCTGACCTCGGTCGATGCCCCGACCGCGGTCACCGGGCAGTACCTGCCCGCCCTCGACGGCCTGCGTGCCTTCGCGGTCGCTGGCGTCTTCGCGTACCACCTCGGCTTCGGATGGGCGTCCGGTGGTTACCTCGGTGTCGACCTCTTCTTCGTCCTGTCCGGCTTCCTGATCACGAGCCTCCTGCTCGAAGAGTGGGTGACGACCGCCCGGATCAGGCTCGGGTCGTTCTGGGCCCGACGGGCCCGACGGCTGTTGCCCGCGCTCTTCCTCGTGCTCGTCGCGATCGCCGTCTACGTCGTCCTGAACGGCCGGTTCGGTCCACCTGGTTCGGCCGCCCAGGTCGACCTGTCGGGACTGCGGGGTGACGACCTGGCCACGTTGTTCTACGTCGCCAACTGGCACGCCATCTTCGCCCACCAGTCCTACTTCGCCCAGTTCGCCGCGCCGTCGCCGCTCGAGCACACCTGGTCGCTGGCGATCGAAGAGCAGTTCTACCTCGTCTGGCCGCCCGTGCTGCTGTTGATCCTCACGCTCGCTCGTGGCGCGTGGCGCCGCGTCGGCGCCATCGTGACCGTTGTCGGCGCCCTCGCGTCCGCCGGGCTCATGGCCCTCCTCTACCACCCGGGGACCGACCCGACCCGGCTGTACTTCGGGACCGACACCCACGCGTTCGACATGCTTGCCGGCGCGACGATCGCCATGATCGCCGCGGCCCGGCCCCAGCCCGGTCCCCGGGCCCGGCTGGCGCTGCACGTCGCTGCCCCGCTGGCCGCGGTCGCCCTCGGCGTCTTCTGGGTGACCGCGGGGACGACGACCGGGCTCCCGAAGGGCTGGATGTTCGAGGGCGGCTTCCTCGTCTGCGCGGTGCTCGCGGCGATCGTCGTCGCCGACGCCCGCCAGTTCCGCCAGGGCCCGCTCGCCGCGGTCCTCTCGACGCAGCCGCTCCGGTGGATCGGCATGATCTCGTACGGCATCTACCTCTGGCACTGGCCGATCATCGTCTACCTCAACGGCGCCCGGACCGGCTGGCCCCAGCCCTGGCTCGACCTCGCCCGCGTCGGACTGACGCTCGTCCTCGCCACCGCCAGCTACTACCTCGTCGAGCGACCGATCCGGCAACGACGGCTGCACGGCTGGCCCCGCTTCGCGCTGGCTCCGGTTGCCGCGGCGGTGACCGCCGGGATCGTCGTCGTCGCCACCATCCCGGCGGTGGCCGCGCCGCCGACGCCGCGGGCGCCCGTCAGCAGCGTGGCGACGATCGGTAGCGGGCAGGCGGTGCCGGGTGCAGGCGGCTACGAGGGCCAGGTGCCGATCGCCCTGCCGGCGTTCAGCCCGTCCAACCCGCTGCGGGTGACCGTCTTCGGTGACTCGGTTGCGCAGCTGGCCGAGCCGGGGATTGCCGCCGCCCTGGGGGCCACCGGCGAGGTGGCGGTGAAGTCCGACGCCCTCGGTGGGTTCGGGCTCACCGTCGACAAGACATGGGCCTCACCGACGACCGGGATCGCCTCCTCGATCACCTACAACCACACTCAGCTGGTGCTCGCCACGTGGAGCTGGGATGACACATGTACACCGAAGATGCCGACACCCATCGTCCCGACACGCGCCTCCTACGTCTGCGCCCGCCAACATCCCCGTGAGTACAAGGCGATGCTGGAAAAGGCGGTCCGGCTCATGCTCACACCAGGCGGTGCCTCCGGCGTGATCTTCATGGAGTTCCCCACCACCGGACCGAACGCTAAGGCGGACGAGACCGCGTCGGACGATCCGAGCCTGGCCGGCGATCTCGCCGGTCAGCGCGTTTGGAACAGGATCGTCGAGTCGCTGCCGGCCCTCTTCCCGGGCAAGGTCATGTACCTGCCGGTCGGCTCCTCGGTGCTGCTGGACGGCAAGTACTACTACCCGTGGTTGCCGCCTGAGGCCGACCCTACCGAGCCGAAGAGCACCTGGGTCCGTGTGCGCATGACCGATGGGGTCCACTTCTGCCCGGCCGGGGCGGCCCGCTACGCGGACGCGGTGCTCGCTGATCTGACCGACCTCTACCACCTGGTTCCGGCAGCACCGGGGTGGACCCAGCAGTCGTGGACCGGTGACTCGCTGTACACCCCGGCCACATGCCCCGACGACCACCCCACAACCGGGTAGCCGTTAGTTGAGCGACTGGACGGCGCCTCTAGATGATTAATTCCAAGGGGTCAGTGGTCGTAGGCGAGCAGCGACCGGTGGGGCCGGGCACCGACGCGGTCGTTGTGCCAGATGACTGCGGTCAGGGCGAGCAGGCGTTGCAGCACCCGTACGACGACTCCGGCCTTCGTTCGGCCGCCATGGCGCTCGAGGTCGAGCTGGCCCTTCAAGGTGTCGTTGACCGACTCGATGACCTGGCGAAGGGGTTTCAAGAACCGGACGCCCGGACGCTGGTCTTCGCCCCGCATGGCCGGTCGGAGCAAGGTGGCACCGTGATCGGCCAAGAAGGTCTCGAGCTCGGCGCTGCGGTACCCCTTGTCGGCCAAGACGACCTGGCCGGGGTGGTCATCGAGCAGCTCGGGCTCGATTTCCAAGAGGTCCCGGAGTACCTCGCGCTCGTCGAGCTTGGGGTTCGAGAGGGCGAAGGTGATCGGCAGCCCGCCCGGCGTCGTGACCAGGTGGAGCCGGAGGCCCCAGAAGTAGCGGGAGTGACTGGCGCAGTACCCGTAGCCGGCGAAGCCGGACAGCTCGCTGCGCTTGGCCGTCTCCCGAGACCGCCCGCACTCGACGGGGGTGGAGTCCACCATCCAGAGGTCGTCGGACCACAACGTCGTCTGGCGGGCCACCGTCCGGATGAGGGCCTGGAGTTGCCCGGCGGCGGCCCGGAGGCGCTTGTTGTAGCCGGACTGGTTGGGCACGTAGGGGAACAGGTGCCAAAGGTGCGCCTTGGCGAAGCGGAGGAACCGGGTTTCGGAGCTGAAGCCCAACAGGGCCTGGACGACCGACAGCGTGACGAGCTCGGCGTCGGAGAGCTTCGGGGCGATCCCGACGACCGGTCGGTATCGGGCCAGCTCGGGATGGGTCTTCAACTCGTCGTCGACATGCACGTAGAGTGCCGTGCAAAGGGTGTCCAGATCGGCGTCCATGAGACCTCCAAGGTCGGAATGGCTTTGAGCAACGCCGATCTTGGACACCTTTTTCGCGCCGGTGGTGGACCGCTGCGCAGCAGCGATCCCTTGGAATCACTCGTCTAGGCTTACCGCTACTTTTCAGTGGTTAATCGTCACTATCCGACGGCCCTCCTAGTGTCGTGAGTCGCTGATTCGATACTTAAGTGCCAGAGCTGGTGTTGCCCGCCGCGGCGGCGGAGACCCGCTCGCAGTAACGAGCGAGCGCGGCGAGGATCTGGTCGGCGGTCTTGACCCAGACATAGGGACGTGGGTTCTCGTTCCAGGTTTCGATCCACTCGGTGATGTCGGCTTCGAGCGCCTTGACGCTGAGATGTGAGCCGCGACGGATCTTCTTCGTCGTCAGCTCGCCGAACCACCGTTCGACCATGTTGAGCCACGACCCCGAGGTCGGCGTGAAGTGCAGATGAAAGCGGGGATGGCGCAGCAACCACCGGTGGATCTCCGGGGTCTTGTGGGTGGCGTAGTTATCGAGGATGAGATGGACCTCGAGATCTTGGGGGACCTCGTTGTCGATGCGGACGAGGAAGCGCTTGAACTCCGTCGCCCGGTGGTGCTTGTGCAGCGAGCCGATGACCTTGCCTGATCCCATGTTCAGTGCTGCGAACAAGCTCGTGGTCCCGTGGCGCACGTAGTCGTGGCTTCGTCGCTCAGGGACCCCGGGCAGCATCGAGAAGATCGGCTGGTAGCGGTTGAGCGCCTGGATCTGACTTTTCTCGTCGACGCAGAGCACCGCGGCGCGCTCGGGGGGATCGAGATAGAGGCCGACGACGTCGCGGACCTTCTCGACGAAGAGCGGATCAGTGGAGAGCTTGAAGCTCTCGGCCCGATGAGGCTGCAGTCCGAAGGCCCGCCAGATCCTCGAGATAGCGGTCTGGTTCATCCCGGTCGCCTTGGCCATCGACCGCGTCGACCAGTGCGTCGCGTCCTTCGGCTTCTCCTCCAAGGTCTTCACGATCACCGCTTCGACCTGGTCGTCGGTGATCGTCCGGGTCGCTCCGGGCCGGGGTGCGTCCAAGAGTCCGTCGAGGCGTTCGGCGACGAAGCGTGAACGCCACTTGCCGACCATGGCCCCTGAGACACCCAGCTCGGCGGCGACGATGGCATTGGTCGCCCCGGTGGCGCACCCGAGCACGATGCGGCAGCGCATGGCGAGCGCCTGGGCGCTCTTGCGCCTCGTCGCCAGTCGCTCGAGGGTCGAGCGCTCTTCGTCGGTGAGCACCAGTGCTGGTTTCGGCCGTCCCATCATTGCCATGTCGCCTCCCATCGTCACAGGTGAACGATGGAAAGAACGCGCCGTCGAACCAGAAATTCCCGAATCGGGGATATTTCTCCCGAATCAGCGACTCAGGACACTAGTGACACACTCGTCTGGCACGATCGGTCCATGACGTCGACGGCCACCACACTTGCCGGTACTTGTCCTGACGTCGTCGATCCAGAGGCCGCGGTCGGGAAAGCGATCGGCCCGGTCGGTGGCCCCGGCCAGGCTAACGCCGCCGATCCGGCCAGCACCCCCAGAACGACCCTCGGTGACCTGCGGAACCGCCTGGCCGATCTGCGGTCCGTCACTGCCGGACTCCGTGCCGAGGTGATGAGCGGCGAAGACGCCGCCGAGGTAGTGACGTTCGGCGTTGCCCTGGAGCGGCTCGGGGCGGCCCTTCGCACCCGGTTCGCTCTGCGGGTCGAGGCGACTGGGGCCTACGAGACGACCGGTCACAAGAGCGCGGCGCGGTGGATGGCCGAGGCGGCGGGCGAGTCGGTCGGCCAGGCTCTGGGAGTCCTGAGGACGGCGGCACAGTTGGCTGAGAGCCCGGTGGTCGACCGCGCCTTCGCTGACGGCCAGCTCTCGCTGGCCCAAGCGGCCGTGACGGCCGATGCGGGGGCGCTCGACCCGTCCTCTCAGGCTCGATTGGTCGAAACGGCGGCGACCGGCTCATTGAAGGAGCTCAAGGCGGAAGCCGCCCGCGTCAAGCGCAAGGCGTACGGGGAGGCTTCCGTCGCCGAGCGGGAAGCCCAGGTCCAGCGCCGCCGGTACTGCCGGATCTGGTCACCGCCGGCGGGCGGGGTTCGCCTGGAGGCATGGCTACCGACGGTCGACGGCGCCCGGATGAAGGCCGTCCTCGAAAAGGAGGCCGATCGGGTCTTCAAGGAGGCCTGGGCGGCCGGCGAGCGCGATCGGCCCGATGCCTACCTGGCCGATGCTCTGGTCCGCGTGGTCGGCGGGAACCGCCGAGGCGAACCGAACGCCCAGGTGGCCGTCCGGGTGGACGCGGCGGCCCTCCGCCGCGGCTTCGTGGACGGCGACGAGACCTGCGAGATCCCCGGCGTCGGGCCGATTCCGATCGACGTGGCCAAGGATCTGCTCGGCGACGCGGTCTTCCACGTCGTCGTGACCGAGGGCACCGACGTCAGGGCGGTGACGTCGAAGAAGCGGACGATCCCGGCGTCGCTACGCCGAGCGCTGATGGAGCGGGACCGTACCTGCGCGGTACCGGGCTGCGACGCCACCGAACACCTGCAGATCGATCACCGGTGGGACTTCGCAAAGGGCGGCCCGACGGAGCTGGCGAACACCTGCCGGCTCTGTCCACCGCACCACCGGATGAAGACGGCCGGTGGTTTTCGCCTCGTCGAAGTCGACGGGCAGGTTCGTTGGCTTAGACGCTAGCCCTGCATCGGGATGCGATCCGTCCGGATGCGGATCTTGAGCCGGACCTCGCCGGGCTGGCGCATCGGGTACTCGTCGACGCCCAGGTATTTCTTGGCCAGTTGGTCGATGTGCTCGTCCGCGCCGTCGGTGGTGACGTCGACGACGGTGCCGCGGGCGACGACGACGTTGTAGGGGTCGTCGGGGTCGAGGACGGTGATGGCCACCCGGTGGTCCCGCTCGAGGTTGCGCGCCTTGACGCGGCCATGGGCGGTATTGACGAGGAGGTCGTCGCCGTCGACGTCGATCCACAGCGGGGTCACCTGCGGCCCACCGTCGGAGCCCACGGTGGCGAGGGTCGCCAGGACGGGTCGGGCGAGGAGCGCCCGGGCTTTGTCGCTCAGCTTGTCGGTCATGAGTGCACCCTACCGGTACGGTCGTGTCGTGCTGATCGGTGCCCACGTCCGTGCCGGCGGGAAATTGGTCCCGGCGCTGGAGCGGGCCTCGGAGATCGGGGCGGAGGTCGTCCAGGTCTTCACGCAGAGCCCTCGAGCGTGGAAGCCGACGCAGTACGCCCCGGACGTTCTCGCCGGTTACCGGGCCGCCCAGGCCGCCCACCCGGACGTGGCGGCGACGTTCTGCCACGCGACGTACCTGATCAACCTGGCCACCGACGACCCGAGTCTGCTCGCCCGCTCCCGGGCCTGCCTGATCGCCAACCTCGAAGCGGCTCGGGGGATGGGCGCGGACGGGCTCGTCCTGCACATCGGTAGTCACAAGGGCCTCGGCGCGGCCGGTTGCGTGCCCCAGGTGGTCGACGCGTTGGTCGACGCGACCGCGTCGGCCGCCGATCCGCTCCCCGGACACCGTTGCCCGATCCTGCTGGAGAACGCGGCCGGGGCCGGCGGGACGATGGGGCGGAGCTTCGATGAGCTGGCCGACGTCCTGGACCGGGCCGGCGACACCGACCTCGGCGTGTGTCTGGACACGCAGCATCTCTGGGCGTCCGGGATCGGGTTCGCCACGGTCGACGACGCCGACCGGGTCATGGCCGACTTCGACGACGTGATCGGGCTGGACCGGCTGCGGTTCCTGCACCTGAACGACTCGAAGGTCCCGTTCGGCGCCAACCGGGACCGGCACGAGAACCTCGGCGCCGGGACGATCGGCCTGGACGGCCTCGGCGCGTTGATCAGCCACCCGGCCGTCCAGAACCTGGCCGCTGCCCTCGAGGTCCCGGGGTCTGGCGACGGCCCCGATGTGGACCAGCTGGCGGCCGCTCGCCGGGCTCTAGACCTGGGGCTGGCTGCCCGGGGCCACGAGGCCGGTCCTATGCTGGTCCGGCCTGAGCCGGAGAAGGAGGAACGTTGAGCGGTACCCGCATCGAGTCCGACAGCATGGGGGAGATCGAGGTACCGGCCGACCGGTACTGGGGCGCCCAGACGGCCCGGTCGCTCCACCACTTCGACATCGGCTACGACCGGATGCCGCGGTCGATGATCCGGGGCATGGGCATCCTCAAGGAGGCGTCGGCCGTCGTCAACGCCGACCTGGGCAAGATGGACCGGCGCATCGCCGACCTGATCGCCGCCGCGGCCCGCGAGGTCGCGGAGGGCAAGCTGGACGACCATTTCCCGCTCCGCGTCTGGCAGACCGGGAGCGGGACGCAGAGCAACATGAACGCCAACGAGGTGATCGCCAACCGGGCGATCGAGCTGGCCGGCGGCGTCCTGGGATCGAAGTCGCCAGTCCATCCGAACGACGACGTCAACATGTCGCAGTCGTCGAACGACACGTTCCCGACCGCGATGCACATCGCCGCGGCGTCGGAGCTGACCGATCGCCTGCTGCCGACCGTCCGGGACCTGCGGGACGCGCTGGCCGAGAAGGCCGACGCGTACGCCACGGTGACGAAGATCGGCCGGACGCACCTGATGGACGCGGTCCCGCTCACGCTCGGCCAGGAGTTCTCCGGATACGTTGCCCAGCTCGACGCCGACCTCGTCCGGATCGAGCAGACGCTGCCCGGCCTCTACGAGCTGGCCGCCGGGGGGACCGCGGTCGGCACCGGCCTCAACACGCACCCCGAGTTCGGCGAGCGCGTCGCCGCCAAGATCGCCGAGATCACCGGGCTGCCGTTCGTGACCGCACCGAACAAGTTCGCTGCGCTGGCCGCCCATGACGCGCTGGTCTGGACGAGCAGCGCGCTGCGCGTCCTTGCCGGTTCGCTGACGAAGATCGCCGACGACCTCCGCTGGCTCGGATCGGGGCCGCGGAGCGGGCTCGGCGAGCTCGTCCTGCCGGCGAACGAGCCGGGGTCGTCGATCATGCCGGGCAAGGTCAACCCGACGCAGAGCGAGGCGATGATCATGGTCTGCATCCAGATCATCGGCAACGACACCGCGGTCGGCATCGCCGGAGCCCGCGGCAACCTCGAGCTCAACGTCAACAAGCCGGTCATCATCCACAACGTCCTGCACTCGATCGAGCTGCTGACGGGCGCGTGCCGAGGCTTCCGGCTGTTCTGCGTCGACGGGCTCGAGCCGGACCGCGAGCAGATCCAACGTCACCTCCAGAACTCGCTGATGCTCGTCACCGCGCTCAACCCGATCATCGGCTACGACAAGGCCGCCGACGTCGCCAAGAAGGCGTACAAGGAGCGGACGACGCTGCGGGAGGCCGCGGTCGAGCTCGGCTACCTCACCGGCGAACAGTTCGACGACGCGGTCCGGCCGGAGGAGATGACCCATCCATGACGTTGAGCCACGACACCGTCGATGCGTCGCTGCCCGAACTGGACTGGTCGCGGGAGGACGACGTGCTCGTCAAGGTCGTCCAGAAGGCCGACTTCGTCGCCGCGCTGGCCTATGTCAACTCGGTGGGTGAGCTCGCGGAGGCCGCCAACCACCACCCGGACATCGATATCCGCTGGAACACCGTCACGCTCCGATTGACGACCCATTCGGCCGGCGGGTTGACGGCCAAGGATCTGGACCTCGCGGCTCAGATCGACACCGTCTAGTCGAGAAGCGTGTCGCGCAACCCGGCGACGACGTCGGGGCCGACACCGATGGCTTCGCCGTACTCGGCAATCGAGCCGTACTCGTCGGTGAGCGTCTGGAGCAGGCCGGCGATGTTCGCCGGCTCGGCGGAGAAGACCTCGTCGGCCCGGTCGATGACGTCGCGGCCAGCGGGATAGCGCTCGATGAGCTTCTGGCGCAATGCGGCCATCGCCTGGCCACTCAGCGCGTAGTCGTCGACGATCGTCGGCTCCGGCACGCCGAGGACGCCGAGGAGGACGGCGACGAGGACGCCGGTCCGGTCCTTCCCGGCGGTGCAGTGGACGATCACCGGATGGGCGTGCCGGCGGGCGATGATCGACAGGATCTCCGCGATCTGTGGCCCCGCGTCCCTGGTCATCGTCCGGTACGACGATGCCAGCAGCCCCGGGGTGTACGTGAACTGGTCCGGGTCCGGGACGTCCTCGAGCAACGGGAAGTGATGGAAGCCGACCGGGATGTCCTCGACCGGGAAGCGCCCACCCTTGACCTCGTGGCTCGACCGCAGATCGATGACCGTCGCCACGCCGAGCTGCCGGATGGCCGCCCGGTCGTTGTCGGTCAGGCGGGAGAGACCGTCGGCCCGGAAGAGCGTGCGCCAGCGGATCTTGCGGCCGTCGGTCGTCTCGTAGCCGCCGAGGTCCCGGAAGTTGACGGCCCCTTCGAGGGGGATGTGCCGTTCGTGCATGGTCAGTGAACTGGTAGGTCCCACAGCGGGAACCACCGCTGCAGGTCCTGTTCGATCGGCAGGTCGTTGGCGACGATCGCCCGGATGCGGAGCTCGAGCTCACTGTCGCGGTGCTCGTGACCGTCCGGGGCGAACGGGTAGAACGTGCCCCGCTTGTAGAGATAGACGAGGTAGAGCGCACCGGCCCCAGTCGCACTGTCGGCTCCGGGTGCGTCACCGGTGCCAAGCGTTCCGGCTAGGCCGAAGACGGAGCAGAGCAGCTGCGGGCCCCACCCGTTCTCGGTCAGGCTCGTGTTGACGAGGTGTACCCGCGTCACGAGCGTCTCGGTGTCGGGGTCGTCGAGCAGCAGCCAGCGGTAGCCGTACGTGTCCTCGGCCTGCGTCACCGTGCCGGCAACCGCTGCTGGCTCCGTGGGATCGTCCGGGATGGCGAGGAGGTCGGTGATCTCCTGCTGGACGTCGGTCACCGACTGGCCGGCCGGCGGCTTCCAGCAGATGCCGGCGTGGCCGGACAAGACGACGCCCTCGGTCGTCTGCAGCGTCACCGCGGCCGACGGGAGGGCGAACAGGGCGTCGAGGTTCGGGCGGACCGGCTTCGTCCGGCCGAGCAGGCTGTCGAGGAGGCCCACTCGTCAGTGGGGCTGGTTCAGTTGGGCTTCCAGCTCGGCCAGCTGGGCCAGGCGGCGCTCCAGGGTCGGGTGGGTCGAGAAGAGGTTGCCGATCGAGAAGCTCTGCTGGTTGGTCTGCTGGGAGATGGCCGGCGTGAAGAAGAACGCGTTGAACGGCTCCGCCTGGCGGAGGTCGCGGGTCGGGATGCGGCCCATCTCGCCGGTGATCTTGACGAGCGCGGACGCCAGCAGCGACGGTCGGCCGATCAGGATGGCCCCCGAGCGGTCGGCCGCCAGCTCGCGGTAACGAGAGAGGGCCCGGGTCAGCAGGAAGCTGATCGCGTAGACCGCGATCGAGACGAGCATGATGACCGCCTCCATCGCCGCGAACTGCCCGGCGCTGTTTGTGTTGCCCCCGCGCCCGCCGCCACCGAAGAGACCGGCGTAGAGCATCACCCGCGTCGTCAGCCCGGCGATGATGCCGAGGGAGCTGGCGATCGTCATGATCGCCACGTCGCGGTGGGCGACGTGGGAGATCTCGTGGGCGAGAACGGCCTCGATCTCCGGCTCCTCGAGCCGGCGCATGAGGCCCGTCGTCGCGCAGACGACCGCGGCCTTCGGGCTCCGGCCGGTGGCGAACGCGTTCGGGATATCCGTGTCGGCGATGGCGACCCGGGGTTTCGGCATGTCGGCGAGCGCGCACAGTCGGTCGATCGCGCCGTGCAGCTCCGGCGCCTCCTCCGGGGTGACGAGATGGCCGTGCATGCCCCAGAGCGCGATCTTGTCGGAGAACCAGTACTGGCAGAACAGCAGGATGCCGATGATCAGGAAGATGGCGACGAAGCTGTGGAGGAACGCCCACAGGACCGCCCCGAAGACGCCGTAGAGGACGACGAGGAACAGGCCCGTCAGGAACATTCGCCCGGTCAGCCCCCGGTCGGACCGGATGTTGCCGGCGAAGGCCATCAGGCGGTGCCCCCCTCCCCGCTCTCGGGGGCGCTGTTCGCCGGCGCGCTGTTGGCTGGGGCGTTGTTGGCCGGCGCGGTGTTGACCGGCGCAGCGGGGGCGGGCGACACGGTCTCGGCGTCGACGGTGTTCTCGGGGAGGGCGGCCGCCGGGGACGACGTGGCGAGCTCGGCCTTCAGGGCGGCCAGCTCGTTGTCGACCTGGGAGGTGGACTGCACCTTGTCGAGCTGGGCCTGGATGTCGTCGACGGGGGTCTCGAGGTCGGTCAGCGCGCCGGATGCGAGCAGCTCGTCGATGGCGCCGGCCCGGGCCTGCATGCCGGCGATCTTGTCCTGCGCCCGCTGCATCGCCGCGCCGGCGTCGCCCATCGACGTCGAGATGCCGGAGACGGCCTCGCCGACCTTCGTCTGCGCCTCGGCCGCGGTGTAGCTGGCCTTCATCGTCTCCTTCTTGGTGCGGAACTGCTCGACCTGCGCCTGGAGCCGTTGGGAGGTCGCGACGAGCTTCTCCTCCTGCTCACTGACCTGGTCGTGCTGGGTCTTGAGGTCCGCCAGCTGCTCGCCGAGGGCGGCCCGGCGGGCGAGCGCCTCCCGGGCGAGATCCTCGTTGCTCTGGGCGAGCGCGGCCTTGGCCTGGTCCTGCAGCTTGTCGGCCTGCTTCTGGAGCTGGCCGGCCTGGAGCTCGATCCGCTTGCGGGCGGTCGCGACGTCGGCGACGCTCCGGCGGACCTTCTGGAGGCTGTCGAGCTGCTTCTCGTACGACAGGTCGAGCGTCTCACGAGGATCCTCGTGTTTGTCGAGAACCTTGTTCGCCTTGGCCTGAAAGATGTTCTTGGTCCGTTCCCAGACGCCTGGCACGTGTCATCCTCCTCGAAACGGCTTCCATCCGAGCATAAAGCCCGCACGGGACCAGTGGGGCACGGCCGCCCTATAGCCTCCGGGGATGCCCGACCGGTGCCTGCTGACGGTCCACGCCCACCCGGACGACGAGTCGTCGAAGGGGGCCGGTTCGGTCGCCCGCTACCACGCGGCCGGCGTCCGCACGGTGCTCGTCTGCTGCACCGGCGGCGAGGAGGGCGACATCTTGAACCCGGCGATGGACAAGCCGGAGATCCGGGCCGACCTGGCCGCGGTCCGCCTCGGTGAGCTGGCCCGGGCGACGGAGATCATCGGCTACGACGACGTCGTCATGCTCGGCTACCGGGACTCCGGGATGCCGGACACCGAGGCGAACAAGCAGCCGGACGCCTTCGCCAACGCCCCGCTCGACGAGGCCGTCGGACGGCTCGTCGCGGCCATCCGGGCCAGCCGGCCCCAGGTCGTCGTCACGTACCCGGAGGAGCAGACCGCGTACCCCCATCCGGACCACCTCCGGGTCCACGAGATCACGATGGTCGCCTGGGACGCGGCCGGTGACCCGTCGCGCTACCCGGACGCCGGGCCGCCGTGGGCGCCGTCGAAGCTGTATTACACCGTCTGGCCACGGCGCCGGATGCTGGCGATGCACGAGAAGTTCCTCGAGCTCGGGCTCGAATCGCCGTTCGACGACCAGTGGCTGGCCCGGATGCAGCGGACAGAGCCGCAGACGACGTCGATCGACCTGACCGGCTTCGCCGACGTCCGGGCGGATGCGCTCCGGGCCCACGCCACCCAGGTCGACCCGACGTCGCCGTTCTGGTTCGGCCTGCCGCCGGAGGTTCTGCGGACGCTCCACCCGTACGACGACTACTTCCTCGCCCGTAGCCGGGTCGGGCCGGCCGGGACGGGGGTTGTCGAAGACGACCTCTTCGCCGGTCTCGACTAACCGCCGTTGCCGAGCCAGGCCAGGTGGATGGCGCCGGCGCTCTGGGCGAGGATCAGCGAGACCGCGGTGGCCAGGACGACGACGAGGACGACGACCCGGACCGAGCGGACCATTCAGCTCCGGGCGAGGTTCCGCAGCGCCCGGTAGCCGACGAGCGTGGCGCCGGCGGCCTCGACGGTGCGGCGCAGGAACCCGTCCTCGCAGACGAGCCGGTGGTCGTCGACCCGGTTGGGCCAGTCCGGGGCGATCGCCCGGAGCTCGGGGCTGTCGACGGCTGGGCGGAGGCAGAGCTCGGTCACACCGGGCCGCAGCGCGGTCAGGCCCTCTTCGAGCGCGGCGCGGGTCGACGCGAAGACGAGGTCGTCGGTGAAGACGATCCCGGCCTCGGCCGCGACCTCGCGGGCGGGGAAGCCGAAGAGCTCCTCCATCGCCGGGCTGGGCATGCGGAGCGGCAGGCGGAAGTCGACCGCGAGGTCGAGGCAGACGTCGAAGAACTCCGGCCGGAGCTGGAGGGTGCCCATGTGCGTGTCGAGATGGCTGACGTCGAAGCCCCAGAGGATCGCCCGCTCGATCTGGGCCCGGCACTCCCGGCGGACCTCGTCGAGGTCGGCGTGGTCCCAGACGTCCTCCATCGTCTGCGGGAAGCCGCCGTCGCCGCCGAGCAGTGACGGCGCGTGGGTGATCGGTCCCCACCGGTAGAGCTCGAACTCGGCGTTGACGGTCAGGTGCACGCCGATGTCCTCGCCGCGGTAGCGGGCGGCCGCCTCGCGGGCCCACGGGCAGGGGACCATGAGGCCGGCGCTCGTCACGAGGCCGGTCCGGAGCGTCTCGTAGACGCCGACGTTGGCTGCGTGGCAGAAGCCGAGGTCGTCGGCGCTGACGATCAGCAGCTTGGTGTCGGCCGCGTACCCGAGCCGCTCGGCGAGCGTCATCGGAGGTCGTCGTTCTGGGCGCGGGCCTGTTCGGCCAGCTCCTGTTGGAACGCGGCCATCTCGTTGGCCAGGGCGGGGTCGGCGGTGCCGAGGATGCGGACGGCGAGCAGGCCGGCGTTGCGGGCGCCGTTGACCGCGACCGTCGCCACCGGGACGCCGCGGGGCATCTGGACGATCGAGAGCAGCGAGTCGAGGCCGTCGAGGTTGGCCAGGGCGACGGGCACGCCGACGACCGGCAGCGTCGTCACCGCGGCGAGCATGCCGGGAAGATGGGCCGCGCCGCCGGCGCCGGCGATGATGACCCGGAGGCCCCGCCCGGCCGCATCGTGGCCGAACGCGAGCATGTCGTCGGGGGTCCGGTGGGCCGAGACGACGCGGACCTCGTGGGGAACCGAGAAGCGGTCGAGCGCCTCGACCGCGCCCTCCATGACCGGGTAGTCCGACGAGCTGCCCATGACGACGGCGACGAGCGGGCTGGTCACGGCGTCCTCCGGTCAGGCGTCCCGAGGGCCAGGGCGGCCGTCCACGCCCGGCTGCGCACGTCGTCGGCGTCGTCTCCACAGACCGTCACGTGACCCAGTTTGCGTCCTGGACGGGGTTCCTTGCCATAGAGGTGCACATGGGCGCCGTCGACCGCGAGGCCGGCGGCGAGGACCGAGGCCGGATCGGTCCCGTCCGGGTCGCCGAAGACGTTGACGCTGGCGACGGCCGGCGCGATCGGTCCGGTCGATCCGAGCGGCAGGTCGAGGACCGCCCGCAGGTGGTTCTCGAACTGCGACGTGACTGCCCCGTCGATCGTCCAGTGGCCGGAGTTGTGCGGCCGGGCCGCGATCTCGTTGACGAGCAGCTGGCCGCCGGCCCAGAACAGCTCGACCGCCAGCACGCCGACCGCGTCGGCGACGTCGGCCACCCGCCGACCGATCGCCACCGCGGCGTCGGCGACCGCCTGGTCGAGCCGGCCGGGCACGAGCACCTCTCGGCAGACGCCGTCGACCTGGGTCGTCTCGACCGGTGCCCACGTGACCGTCTCGCCGCCCGGTCGGCGGGCGACGAGGACGGCCAGCTCCGCGTCGATCGGCACGAGCTCCTCGACGAGCAGCGGGCCGGTGGCCGCCCGGCAGACCGCGGCCGCGTCGTCGGGGCTGCTGACCGGCCAGACGCCCTTCCCGTCGTACCCGCCGCGGGCGGCCTTGACGACGACCGGCCAACCGTGGTCGTCGGCGAACTTCCGGACCGCACCGACCAGGTCGTCGGCCGCCAACGCCGCGAACGCCGGGCCCGGGACGCCGGCTGCGGCCAGGCGGATGCGCATCTCGAGCTTGTCGGTCGCCAGCTGCAACGTGCGCAGACCCGGCCGGACGATCGTCCCGGACGCCTCGACGCGGGCGAGCAGGTCGAGGTCGACCTGCTCGTGGTCGAACGTGACGATCGGCGCCCGCTCGGCGAGCGCCCGCAGGTCGGCCTCGACCGTCGGCACGCCGGGGACGACATCGGTGGCGATGCCGACGGCCGCGTCGGTCGGGCGCTCGGCCAGGACGACCGTCCGGAGGCCGAGGGCGCTCGCCGCCTCGCCGAGCATCCGGGCCAGCTGGCCGGCACCGACGATGCCGATAGGGTCGGTCACGCTCGGCAGGATAGCGAAGGAGCCCCATGCGCATTGGCGCCTTGATCGATGTCGGCCAGCCGCTGGGCGCGGTGGTCGAGCAGGTCCGGCGATACGCGGCCGTCGGGCTCGAGTCGGCCTGGGCGGTGCAGATCTTCGGCTACGACGCGCTGACGATGCTCGGCATCGTCGGGGCGCAGGTGCCGGGGATCGAGCTCGGGACCGGCGTCGTGCCGGTCTACAGCCGCCATCCGCAGGTCATGGCCCAGCAGGCGTTGACCGTGCAGGCGGCGACCGGCGGCCGCTTGGTGCTCGGCGTCGGACTGTCCCACCAGGTCGTTGTCGAGGGCCTCTGGGGCCTCAGCTACGACCGGCCGGCCCGCTACCTGCGCGAGTACCTGTCGGCGCTGCTGCCGCTCGTCCGCGGCGAGGCCGTCCAGTCGGCCGGCGAGGTCGTCACGGCCCGGACGTACGGCCCGCTCGAGATTCCGGACGCGCCGGCCCCGCCGGTGCTGGCGGCCGCCCTCGGCCCGAGGATGCTGCAGCTGGCCGGCACGGTCGCCGACGGGACCGTGACGTGGATGACCGGGACGGGGACGATCGCCGACCACATCGTCCCGACGATCGCCGCCGCGGCCGAAGGCGCCGGCCGGCCGGCGCCGCGGGTGGTCGTCTCGCTGCCGGTGACCGTCACCGACTCGGCGGCCGAGGCGAAGGATCGGATCGACCGGGCGTTCGCCATCTACCCGACACTCCCGTCGTACCGGGCGATGCTCGACCGGGAAGGGGCCGAGCGGCCGTCGGACATCGCCCTGGTCGGGACCGAGGACGACGTGGCTCGCGGCCTGCGCCGTCTGGCCGACGCTGGCGCGACCGACTTCGTCGCGGCGATCGTCGGCCACGAGCGGGAGCGGACCGAAGCCTTCTTGGCTGCGGTTGCCCGCAGCTCAGCCTGAGCTCTCCACGCGGTCCTTCACCGCTCGGCCGATCGGCGGGGGATCCCGCCAGTCGGGGACGCCGTGCTCCGGGCGGCCCCGGGGCGCGTGGTCGTCGTTGACCTCGGCCCAGTGGGAGTGGTTGAGCTGGTGCAGGGTGAAGCAGGCCTGGAGGGCGTTGAGGAACCCCATGTTCTCGACGGACTGGTTGACCGACTCCTTGATGAGCAGCGCCGTCACCGTGGGTCGGGCGGCGATCCGGCGGGCGAACTCGACCGTCCGCTCCGACAGGTCGACCGCCGGGAACACCTTCGAGACCATGCCGATCCGGTGGGCCTCGTCGGCGTCGATGGCGTCGCCGGTCAGCAGGAGCTCCTTGGCCCGCCGGGGGCCGAGCTCCCAGGGGTGGGCGAAGTACTCCATGCCGCACATCCCCAACCGGACGCCGACCGGATCGACGAAGGTGGCACTGTCGGCGGCGACGATGAGGTCGCAGGCCCACATCAGCATCAGCCCGGCGGCATAGACGGGGCCGTGGACCTGGGCGACGGTGATCTTGCGGAGGTCTCGCCACCGGAGGGTGTTGCGGTAGTAGTAGTGCCACTCCTGCAGCATCCGCTTCTCGGCGCCTTCCCGGGTCCCGCCGTTGGTCCGGGCGGTCGGATCTTGATCGGCTCCGGGGTCGAGCTCGCCGAGGGCCTCGGCGGAGCCCAGGTCGTGGCCGGCCGAGAACATCGGCCCGTGGCCGCCGAGGATCACGACCCGGACGCGGTCGTCCGCTTCGGCGGCCATGAACGCCCGGTCGAGGTCGACCAGGAGGCCCCGGCTCTGGGCGTTGCGGGTCTCCGGGCGGTTGAGGAGGATCCGGACGATCGTCCCGTCGTCGATCTCCTCGTAGGTGACGAACCGGTACTCGGCCATGGCGGGATCCTCCTGCTCGGGTCTCCAGCCGGAACCTACCGGTCCTCTACGGCCAGCTGGACGTCCCGCCGGGTGATCGCCAGGTAGCCGACCAACACCGCGATCGCCGCGGTGAGGATGACGGCGATCGTGCCGTCGCCGACGCCGAGCCCGCCGGCCGACGTCGGCTTGCCGACCCAGTCGGCGAACGACGCGCCGAGCGGCCGGGTGACGACGTACGCGAACCAGAACGACAGGACCGCGTTCCAGCCGAACCACCGGTAGCCGACGGCCGGGATGGCGATGATGGCGGCGAACAGGACGATCGACCAGCCGTAGCCGAGGTGGAACGTCGTCGCGGTGAGGTCGCCGGCGGCGGTGCCGAGAGCGAACGTCGCGACGACGGCCGCCCAGTAGAACGCCTCCCGGCGTGGCGTGTCGACGCTGTGGATCGACAGCGTGTGCTCGGTCCGATGCCAGACGACGAACACCGCGGCGAGGACCGCCGCGTACAGGAGCGTCGACGCGACGTACGGGACGCCGAAACCCTTGTGCAGGACGTCGGCGGCCATCGTCCCGAAGACGCCAACCATGACGACCGCGAACCAGTACGTCCACGCCCAGTACCGCTGCATCCGGAACTGGAGGACGATCGAGACGACGAAGCCGAGAAAGCCGAGGACGACCGCCGGCCCGGGGTGGAGCCGGTTGACGAGGAAGTCGGACGTCGCCTCGCCCATCGCGGTCGACAGTGCCTTGACGATCCAGAAGTACGCGGTGATCTCCGGGACCCGCCGCGCCCCTTTCGCGGTGACCCACGCGCGGTCGGCTCGGGGCATCAGGCCGTCACGTCTCGCCGGGTGAACGCCACCGCGGTGGCGACGACCGCGACCGCGGCGTACGCGGTGGCGACGGCGATGGCCTTCTCGTAGCCGAAGCCGGCGGTGCCGCCTTCGGCGACGACCTGCAGGGCGGAGCCGGGGAGCCAGCCGAGCGCGCCGGGGACGATCCGGATGATGACGGCCTCGATCGGCAGCAGCCACGCGAAGCCGACGATCACCGCGGACACCGACGAGCGGAGGAAGAGGCCGACCGCGAAGCCGAGGACCGAGAACCCGACGACGGCGAGCGTCAGGTCGCCGACCTCCCGGAGGAGGTCGCCGATCCCCGTCGACGTGAACCAGGCGGCCGTTGGGACGTGTCGGGCGTGGGCGGCGACGAGAGCGACGACCATGGCCGCGCCGGCCGCGACGACGAGGGCGAGCACGAGGAAGCTCACGATCCCGAGCAGCTTGCCGGCGAGCAGGACGAGCCGGCGGGGTTGACGGACGAGCAGCTGGCGCAGCGTGCCGAGGCTGTACTCGCCGGCGATCTGGGCGGCCGCGATGCCGAAGGCGACGATGCCGAGGAGCACCGCGACCCGGTCGACGCCCTGGACGAGCCCGTCCGGCCGGGCCAGGGTGATGAGGCTTGGAGAGCCGCCCCGGGCGTGCGCCTGGGCGAAGAGGAGGACGACGAAGAGCGACGCCGCGGCGGCGAGGCCGGCGATCGTCGAGACCAGCAGCGACGGTCGCCGGAGCTTCGTCCACTCGCTGCGGAACGCGGCCCAGACCATCAACCGACTTCCGCCAGCTCGTGCCCGTTTCCAGTGTGCGCCCCGGTCAGGTCGAAGAAGGCGTCTTCGAGGCTCCGCCGCTGCTCGGCCAGGTGGACGAGGACGATCCCGTGTTCGATGGCCAGCCGGTTGACCACCGCCGCGCTCGCCTCGACGACGATCGTGTCGACGTCGAGGCGCGGCCGGCAGCCCGGCGTGCTCGAGCACGCCGAGGAGCTGGCCGGTCTCGCTCCCGTGCTCCGGCCGGACGGCGACATCGGCCCGCCGGGACGCCCGCAGGGCGGCGACCGGTCCCTGGTGGACGAGGCGGCCGGAGCGGATGACGACGACGTGGTCGCAGATCTGCTCGATCTCGGCGATGAGGTGGCTCGAGATGAAGACCGTCATCCCGTCGCCGGCGAGCGATCGGATGAGGCCGCGCATCTCGACGATGCCGGCCGGGTCGAGCCCGTTGCTCGGCTCGTCGAGGATGAGCAGCTCCGGTGCGGCGAGCAGCGCGGCGGCGATACCGAGCCGCTGCTTCATCCCGAGCGAGTACGCCCCGTAGCGGTCGCCCGCCCGGCCGAGCAGCCCGACCCGCTCGAGCGCCGGGTCGATCACCGCGGGCGAGATCTGCCCGAGGCGGGCCAGGGCCCGCAGGTTGTCGCGCCCGTTGAGCTGCGGGTAGAACGCCGGGGCCTCGATCAGCGCGCCGACCCGGACGAGGTAGCTCGGCGGGTCGGCGAGGTCGCCGCCGAGCACGGTGCCGGTGCCCGCGCTCGGCCGGACGAGGCCGAGGAGCATGCGGATCGTCGTCGTCTTGCCCGCCCCGTTCGGCCCGACGAACCCGCAGACCGAGCCGGCGGGGATGGTGAGCGCCAGGTCGTCGACGACGGTCCGGGAGCCGAACCGCTTCGTCAGCCCATCGGTCGAGACGGCGTCCATGCCGTCCATCCTGGACGACCGGTGACGCCTGGACGACCACCTTGAGGATGATTCGAGTTCATCCTGACGACCGACGATGGCGTGACCAGGGCCTGGCAGTATCGTAATGGTGGCCATCGACAGTGCGGCAGTCCAGCCCCGGAGGCGAGCCGTGGCGACCATCGCCGACCCAGATCGACCGCCGACCCGCAGCGAGTCGGCGGTCGCGTGGATCGCCCGACGAACCGGGTGGGACGGCAACCGTGGCACGTTCGGCGTCGCCCGGCGTCTCGTCAACGAGCGACCGACCGTCGTCGACGCCGCGCTGGCGGCCGGTCTGCTCGTCGTCTGCACGGTGTGGCTGGTCCCGCGGGGGACCGGCGTCGGTGCCGGGTTCCTCCAGGCCGCGCTGCTCGCCCCGCTGATCTGGCGCCGGCGGTGGCCGACCGCGGTGATGGCCGTCGTGGCGGCCGTCGCGCTCGTCCAGTGGCTGGTCGACATCCGCGTGCTCGCCGACGTGGCGCTGCTGGTGGCGCTCTACACCGTTGCCGTCCACGAGCGGCCGTCGCGCATCGTCGCGTCGACGGTCGTCGTCGAGGCCGGCGTCGCCATGGCGACGATCCGCTGGTCGCCGGGCGGTGACGAGCCACGGTCGTTCGTCTTCCTGACCGGCCTGGTCGCGGCGGCGGTCTGTGGCGGCCTGGCGGTCCGGTCCGGCAGCCAGTACCTCGGCTGGATGGACGAGCGGGCGGCCCGGTTGGAGCTCGAGCGGGACCAGCAGGCGGCGATCAGCGCGGCCGAGGAACGGGCGCGGATCGCCCGGGAGATGCACGACATCGTCGCCCACAGCCTCTCGGTCGTGATCACGTTGGCCGACGCCGCGTCGGTGACGCCCGATCCGGACGACGCGGCCGCGGCGATCCGGCAGGTCGCCGACGTCGGGCGGGAAGCGTTGCACGACATGCGGGTCGTCCTGGCCGCGCTGCGGACGGAGGAGACGGCGGACCTCGGCCCGCTGCCGGGTCTCGACGATCTCGACTCGCTGTACCGGCAGGTCCGCCGGACCGGTCTCGTCGTCGAGCCGACCGTCGTCGGCGACGTGCCCGACCTGTCGGCCGCCCTCGAGCTGTCGATCTACCGGATCGTCCAAGAGGCGCTGACGAACACGTTGAAGCACGCCGGGGCGTCGACGGTCGACGTACGGATCGAGTACGGGCCGGCGACGGTCACCGTGCGCATCCACGACGACGGGACCGGCTCCGGGCCGGCCGTCAGCGGCCACGGGCTGACGGGGATGACCGAACGGGCGGCGATGCACGGCGGCCGGCTGTCGGCCGGCCCGTCGTCGGCCGGGGGCTGGCTCGTGACGGCATCGCTGCCGGTCGCCCGGTGACGATCCGGGTCGTGCTGGTCGACGACCAGCCGCTGCTGCGCCAGGGGTTCCGGATGATTCTCGAGGCCGAGTCGGACATCGAGGTCATCGCCGAGGCCGGCGACGGCGCGACCGCGGTCGAGCTGGCGGCCACGTACCACCCCGACGTCGTCCTGATGGACGTGCGTATGCCTGGGGTCGACGGCATCGAGGGGACGCGGCGGATCGTCGCCGACACGCCGGACGTCCGAGTGCTCGTGCTGACGACGTTCGACCTCGACGCCTACGTGTTCGGCGCCATCCGGGCCGGCGCGAGCGGGTTCCTGCTCAAGGACGTCCGGCCGGCCGAGCTCGTCAACGCCATCCGGCGGGTCGCCGGCGGCGACGCCGTCCTCTCCCCGCAGGTCACCCGGCACCTCCTGGACGAGCTCGCCCCGCTCCTGCCTGACCCCGACCAGGGTTCGGACGACCAGCTCCAGCTCCTGACCGACCGCGAGCGGGAGGTGCTCGTCGCCGTCTCCGATGGGCTGTCGAACCAGGAGATCGCCGACCGGCTCTACCTCTCGGAAGCCACGATCAAGTCGCACGTCAGCCGGATCCTGTCGAAGCTCGGCCTGCGCGACCGCGTCCAGGCGGTGATCTTCGCGTTCGAGTCCGGGCTCGTGCGGCCGAACGACCGGCGGGGCTAGCTGGTCCGACGTACCGGCGCCAGTCGGACGACGCAGTTGTAGGTGACGACCGCGATCGCCAGGTGCATGACCATGAGCACCGCCACGGCCTTCGCCGGCTGGCCCTTGGCCAGGATGTAGAGATCCGGGAGCCAGAGGACGACGGTCACGGCGACGGCCAGGCGGAGGTACACCCACCGCGGCGCCGACGTGAGCCTCGTGACGAGCGGCCAGGCCAGGCCGGCGACGACGACGCCGATCACCGTGAGCTTGCCGTAGTCGGAGAACCCGAAGTGGGCGTAGCCCTTCGTCGACGGGAAGACGGCCTGGCCGACGGCGACGAGCAGGGCATCGACGAGCAGCGAGCCGACGATCGACGCCATCGTCGCCACGGTCACCCACATCGCGGACGGTGGCCGACCGGTCGGCGAGAGGTCGATCCGGGTCAGCGTCTTCGCTCGGTCGATCACTGGCACGCTCAGGCGTCGATCTCGACCGGTACGCGGACCTGAGCGACTTTCTCCGCCCGGACCGCCCGGAGCCGGTGGACGACGGCGCCGGCGACGGCCAGGATGATCAGGGCACCGACGACGTAGCCGGCATAGCTGAACGCCTGGAGGACGTGGTGCCAGCTCGCGCCGAGCGAGTACCCGATACCGGCGAGGGCGGCGGCCCAGATGGCGCAGCCGACGACGGTGAACGCCAGGAACTTCCCGAACGCCATCTCGCCCAGCCCGGCCGCGAGCGAGACGAACGACCGCAGTAGCGGGACGAACCGGCCGAACAGGACGAACGGCTCGCCACGGCGGGCGAACCAGGCCTCGGCCCGGTCGAGGTCCTGGTGGGTCAACAGGACGTAGCGGCCGGCCCGGTCGACCAGCGGCCGGCCGCCGAACCGACCGATCAGGTAGCCCACGCACGACCCGGCGACCTCGCCGGCCGTGACGACGACGATCACCAGCCCCAGCTGCATGTGGCCGCCCGTCGTCAGTTGCCCGCTCGCCAGTGCGCCGGAGTAGCCGATCGCGATCTCCGAACCGACCGGGAGGCACATCGACGACAGGAACGTGGCCGCGAACACGGCCAGGTAACCCCACGTGGCGAGAAAATGCTCCATGGGAGCAGTTGTACGCCGGCGGCCCGGGCGACGTCGTCGGCCGTCCGGATGAAACGCCGGCCGCCGGGGTCATCCCTCCGGAGGGGCTTACCGCGGGATCGACGTGTACTTGAACTCGTTGATCTCCGGCCGCTCGACGATCAGGTCGACGACGGCGTCGATCGTCCGCCGGGCCAGGTCGGCGTCGCCGTCCGGCCGGCTCATCAGACGGACGAAGACCGCCCGATCGTCGATGACGAACGTCGGCACGCCGAAGACCTGGTGCTCCTTGACCGACGCCTCGTGGGCCTGCCGGATCTCGTCGAGCGGCCAGCCGTCGTCGATGGCCGCCAGCACCGTCGCTGCGGGCACGCCCGCCCGGTCGAGCACGTCGGAGACGACCGTCCGATCGGCGAGGTCCTGTCCGTGGTCGTGGCGGGCCGCGAACAGGTCGTGGTGAACCTGGCGGAACTGGTCGGGGAAACGGTCCCGGACGACAACGCCGGCCTGCAGGGCCAGCAACCCCTTCAGTCCGGCCGCGTGGTCCGGGGCGTCCCAGATCGGCGGCTCACCCTCCGCGACGTGGTTCTGGATGAGCGAGAACGGCGAGAACGTGACGTCCCACGGCGCGCCGCCGTCCAATCCGGCCAGCAGGTGCTCGTGGGCGTTGCGGGCAAACGGGCAGAGGTAGTCCCAGGTGACGGAGAAAGCGGCCATAGTCGCTACAACCGCCGACCGCGGCTGCTCATTCCCGGCCCCGCCGCCGGAGCAGCTGCCGACCGACGAGGCCGAGGGCAGTGCCGATGGCCGCACCGCCGAGGACGTCGCTGGCGTGGTGGTGACGGAGGTGCACGCGGCTAACCGCGACCGTGGACGCGAACGCCATGCAGGCCGCGGTGCCGGCCGGCGTGGTTGGCAGGACGACGGCGGTCGAGAACGCAGCGAGCGTGTGGCCGCTCGGGAAGCTGCTGCTGCTCGGCGGCCGGACCGGCACCGAGCCGACCTGGAGACCGCTGTCCGGACGCTCCCGCTGGACGAGTGCCTTCACGACCTTGTTGACGCCGAACGAGACGACGCCGGAGTACGTCAACGCTTCGGCGGCCCGTCGTCTCGCGTCTCCCCGCCGCCGCCCCTTGCCGCCGGCCAGCACGACCCAGACGATCCCGTAGTCCGCCAGGTTCGACAGCGCGGCCGCCGCGGCGTCCGGGCCCCGCCGGCCCCGGTAGCGGTCGAAGAACGTGTCCGCGGCCTTGTCGATCCTGTCGAACATCCGACCATCTTCACCGCTGCCGGGCACCGGCACCACTCCGGTCCGGCGCCGAGTTGCCCAGCCGGGCCGGTCAGGAGGCTTTGGCTGGGGCGGTGACCTCGGCGGGAGTGGCGACCTCGACCGGCGTGGCGACTTCGGTGCCGGCCTGGGCCGGGCAGATCGCCTGGAAGTGGCAGAACCGACAGAGGGTCGACGGCCGCGGCTGGAAGTCGTCACGGTCGCACGCCCGCTCGATGGCCTGCCAGACGGCCGCGGTGCGGCGGCGCTGGCCGCGGACGGACTGCTCGCTCGGGACGGCCGTGATCGTGACCCGGTCCCGCAGGTAGAGCAGGCGGACCTCCGCCGGGGGGCGGCCGAGCACCTGCTCGCAGAGGAGCGCGTAGGTGTGGACGCCGGTCATCTTGCCTTGCTCGAAGCGGGCCGACGGGGCCCGCCCGGTCTTGTAGTCGACGACGACCAGCTCGCCGTCGTCGTTGAGATCGAGGCGGTCGATGATGCCGCGGAGCCGCAGCCCGTCGACGTCGGTCTCAAGGCCGAGCTCGACGCCGACGGCGCGGACGCGGTCCGGGTCCTCGAGGTCGAAGTAGTGCCCTACCAGGACCTCCGCGTCGGCCCGGAACGCCTCGGCCGCCGTCGGCTCGAGCCCGAGGTCGGCGAACTCGGGGTCGGCCTGCAGTGCCTCCCAGGCCGACGCCAGCTCGGCCAGGGCGGCCGGACGGTCCCGGCCGCCGGGCGGGTGGTGCCAGATCAGCCCTTCGAGGGCGGAGTGGACGAGCGTCCCCTTGACGGCCGCCGCGGAGGGGGGCTCGGGCAGCCGGTCGATGATCGTCAGCCGGAAGGCCAGCGGGCAGCTCGTGAACGACGTCACCTTTGACGGCGACAGTGATCGGGGCGGGGCCAGCGGCATCGCCACCCAGGCTACGGGTCGGGTGTGACGGTGGGCGATGATGGGGGCAATGACCCCCCGCCGCGCCAAGGGCTCGCCGGCCACCACCGAGACGCCGGCCGGCCACCTCGCCCGGGCGGCGACGTGGTCGGGCATCCGGGCCGGCGACGCGGTCGTCGTCGAGGGCACGCGGCTGCGGGCCGCGACGTGGACGTTCGTCGCCCACGTCACGAACACGCAGTCCGGCGACGAGTGGGTCGAGGTCGTCGGCGGCCGGCCGGGCGCCCGGTTGCTCCGGTCGTTCCGGCCCGAGCAGGTCTTCCCGCCGCAAGGTCGCGGCGCCGGCCGCGGGCGCGGCCCGGCGTCGCTGGCCGACGCGCCGCAGTTGCCGTTCGACTGACCGTCCAGGTCCCCGGCCCGGCCGGACCGGTCTGGGAAGATCGACCGGCAATGGCCGACCTGCCCGTCGAACCGGACACCGCCGGCCGGTCGGCCAGCGGGCGGCCGGACGACGAGGACCTCCCGAGCGTCGCGCGGCTGCTGAGCCTCACCGACGGCGTCGTCGCCATCGCGCTGACGCTGCTCGTCCTCCAGCTGACGGTGCCCCACGGCGTGACCCCGGCGAACTCGCCGAACGCGCTGGCGACAGCGTTCTTCAAGGCCAACGGCGGCGACGAGTTCGTCAGCTACGCCATCTCGTTCTACGTGATCGCCCAGTTCTGGCTGGCCCACCACCGGGTGTTCCGGCACGTGAGCGGCCACCACGAGGGGCTGGCGTGGTGGAACTTCGCGTTCCTCTTCACGATCACGATCATGCCGTTCACGAGCAACGTGCTCGGCGACTACGGGTCGAACCCGCTGGCGGTCGACCTCTTCGCGATCAACCTGCTGCTGGCTAGCCTGGCGACCCAGGCGGTCGGCATCTTCGGCGGCCGATGGGGCCTGATGAAGGCGAGCGCGACGCCGGAGCTGATCCGGGCCGGCCGGGTCCGGGCGGGGACGGTCTCGATCGTCGTCGCCGTCTCGATCGGCGTGGCGTGGATCAACACGGACGTTGCGAAGTACTGCTGGCTGCTGATCGCCGCCGCGCCGTGGATCGCCGCCCGGGTGAGCAGTCGTCGCCGTGGGTGACCTGGCGGCGGACACCGCGGTTCGCCGGGTCGATGTCGACGCCGCGGCCGACGCTGGCGTCCCGACCGGTGCGGGCCGGTTCACCGCGACGCTCTCGCCGGACTGGGAGATCTGGGGGCCGATGGGCGGCTACGTCGCCGCGGTGGCGCTCCGAGCGGCCGGAGCGGTGAGCCCGTTCCGGCGGCCGGCGACGTTCGCCTGCCACTACCTGGCGGTCGCCCGGTTCGAGCCGGTCGACATCGACGTCACGGTCCAGCGGACGGCCCGGACGGCACTGTCCCAGCGGGTGGTCGTCACCCAGCAGGACCGTCCGGTGCTCACGGCGGAGATCTGGTCGATCGGCGACGTCGACGGTCTGACCCATCACGTCGTGGACCCGCCGGACGTCGCCGGCCCGGACGGCCTGCGGTCGATGGACGACCTCGATCCGGACCGGTGGCCGCCGTTCCCGTTCTGGCGGAACCTCGATGCCCGTCCAGTGGCGCCCCGCGGCGAGTGGCCACCGAGGGAGCCACTGCCACCGCGCTGGCAGACGTGGCTGCGGTTCCGGCCGGTGGCGACGTTCGAGGACCCGTGGGTCGACGCGGCCCGGAGCGTCGTCGTCCTCGACGTCGTCGGCTGGCCGTCGGCCTACCAGCACCACGCGTGGCGGGACGCGCCGTACACCGCGCCGAGCCTCGATCTCTCGGTCGCGTTCCACGAACCGGCCCCCGACGCGGCGTGGCTGCTGGCCGACGGCCACAGCCCGGTGGCCGGCGACGGGCTCGTCGGCTGGCACGGGCGGCTCTGGTCCCCGGCCCGGCGGCTCGTCGCGTCGGCCGGCGGCCAGGCGCTGTTCCGCCGTCAACCCGGGTAGCCGGCGACGGGAGCCGTACACTCGGGCTCGTGGCAGACGACGACGCCGGTCGGCCGAGGGTCCGGGTCGACCGCCGCGGCCCGGTGACGACGCTGACGCTCGACTCGCCGCACAACCGCAACGCCCTCTCGTCCGGCCTGCTGCGGGAGCTCCGGGACGCGCTGCACGGCGCGCAGGCCGATCCGGACGTCCGTGTCGTCGTCCTCACCGGCGAAGGCACCGCGTTCTGCTCTGGGGTCGACCTCCACGAGCGGCGGCATCCGGCCCCAGCGGGGGAGGGTCCGCCGGCTGAGGGCGACCGAGCGGCCGGTGGCGACCCAGCGGCTGGTGGCGATGCCGCCGCCGGGCCGGCGTCGCTGCCCGACGTGCTCTCCTGCCTGGTCGGCCTGCCGCAGCCAGTGATCGCCCGGGTCAACGGCGACGTCCGGGGCGGCGGCCTCGGGCTGGTCGCCGCGTGCGACCTGGCCGTCGCCGCGCCGTCGGCGACGTTCGCGTTCAGCGAGGTCCGCGTCGGCGTGGCGCCGGCGGTCATCGCGGTCCCCGGCCTCCGCGTCATGGACCGCCGGGCGTTCGCCCGCTACGCGCTGACCGGCGACGCGTTCGCCGCGGTGGACGCCGCGGCGGCCGGCCTGCTCACGACGGTCACCGACGACGTCGACGGCTGGGTAGCCGGCGTCGTCGCGTCGGTGCTCCGCTCGTCGCCGGCCGCGGTGGCCGCGACGAAGGAGCTGACCGGCTGGCCGGCCGTCGGCGCGCCGGGCACCGGAACAGCCGGTGCGTGGGACGACGCGATCGCCGCGGCCGAGGCGCTGTCGGACGAGCTGTTCGCGTCGGCGGACGGCATCGAGGGCATGGCCGCGTTCGTCGAGAAGCGACCGGCCCGGTGGGTGGTCGAAT
Source organism: uncultured Actinomycetota bacterium (assembly GCA_963844575.1). Taxonomy (GTDB): domain Bacteria; phylum Actinomycetota; class Acidimicrobiia; order Acidimicrobiales; family RAAP-2; genus DASZUK01. Next base: position 3,090,000 of record CAWJOU010000005.1, on the reverse strand, counting down.
GACCCTCCAGAGCCGGCTCGACACGGCCGGCGCGGCGTACGTGGCGAACCGCGACGCGATGGCGGCGATGGTCGCGGACGTGCGCGCCCTCCACGACCGGGTGCTCGAGGGCGGGGGTGACCACTACGTCGAGCGCCACCGGGCGCGGGGCAAGCTGCTGGCCCGGGAGCGGGTCGAGGGGCTCGTCGACCCGGGGACGCCGGTGCTCGAGCTGTCACCGCTGGCCGGCGCGGCGACGGAGGACCCGCTCGGCGGGGGCGTCGTCGTCGCGGTGGCGGAGGTCGCCGGCACGCAGTGCGTCGTCATCGCCAGCGACCCGACGGTGCGCGGCGGGACGACGAGCCCGACGACGATCCGCAAGCTCCTGCGGGCGATGGATGTCGCAGAGACGAACCGGCTGCCGCTCGTCCTGCTCGTCGAGTCCGGCGGCGCCGACCTGGCGCGCCAGGCCGACGTCTTCGTGCCCGGTGGCGAGCAGTTCCGGCGGCTCACGCAGCTCTCCGCGGCCGGCATCCCGACGATCTGCGTCGTCTTCGGGTCGTCGACGGCCGGCGGCGCGTACCTGCCGGGGATGAGCGACTACACGATCTTCGTCGACGGCCGCGCCCGCGTCTTCCTCGGCGGCCCGCCGCTCGTCAAGATGGCGATCGGCGAGGACGCGGACGAAGAAGCGCTCGGCGGCGCGGCGATGCACGCCCGGGTGTCCGGGCTCTGCGACTACCTGGCGACCGACGAGGAAGACGCGCTCCGCCAAGCTCGGCAGGTCGTCGGCCACCTGCACTGGGTCCGGCGCGGTCCCGGACCGCTCGGGCCGCCGGAGCCGCCGCACTGGGACGCGGCCGAGCTGCTCGGTGTCGCGCCAGCCGACGTACGCCAGCCGTTCGACGTGCGCGAGGTGCTCGCCCGTGTCGTCGACGGGTCACGGTTCGAGGAGTTCAAACCCCTCTACGGCGCCCAGCTCGTCTGCGGCTGGGCGACGCTGGCCGGCTACCCGATCGGCGTCATCGCCAACAACGGCATCCTCTTCTCCGCCGAGGCGCAGAAGGGCGCGCAGTTCATCGAGCTCTGCAACCGCGTCGACACGCCGATCCTCTTCGTCCAGAACATCACCGGCTTCATGGTCGGGACGCGCTACGAGCAGGCCGGGATCATCAAGGACGGCGCGAAGCTGATCAACGCGGTCTCGAACTCGACCGTCCCGCACGTCACGCTGATGGTCGGGGCGAGCTACGGCGCGGGCAACTACGCGATGGCCGGCCGCGCCTACCGGCCGCGGTTCGTCTTCACGTGGCCGAACCACCGGATCGCGGTGATGGGGCCGACGCAGCTCGCCGGCGTGCTCTCGATCGTCCGGCGCAACGCGGCCGACGCGGCCGGCCGGCCGTTCGACGACGCGGCGGACGCCGAGCTCCGGGCGGCGACCGAAGCGCAGATCGAGCGGGAGTCGACCGCGCTGTTCGCCACCGGTCGGCTCTGGGACGACGGGATCATCGACCCGCGCGACACCCGGACCGTTCTCGCCATCGCGCTCACCGCGGTCCACTCCGCCCCGGTCGAGGGGACGGCCCGCTTCGGGGTCGTCCGGCACTGATGGCGGCCCCGTCGGCGGAGCCCGAGTCGGTGGCGGGGGCCCACCCGATCCGCCGGCTCGCGGTCGCCAACCGCGGCGAGATCGCTCGTCGCATCTTCCGGGCGGCGCGGTCGCTCGGCATCGAGACCGTCGCGGTCTTCGCCGACGACGACCGCGATGCGCCGTTCGTCGCCGAGGCCGATCGCGCCGTCTCGCTCGGCGATGGGCTGCCGGCCGCCACGTACCTCGACGCGGCCAACGTCATCGCCGCCGCGGTGGCGGCCGGGGCCGACGCGGTCCATCCGGGCTACGGGTTCCTCTCCGAGGACGCGGGCTTCGCTGACGCGTGCCTCGCGGCCGGCCTCGTCTGGGTCGGCCCACCGCCGGCCGCGATCGCGCTGATGGGCCACAAGGCGCGGGCGAAGGCCGCGGTCGCCGCCGCCGGCGTGCCGGTGCTGGCCAGCCAGGTCGTCCCCGGTGGCGTCGACGGGGATCTGGCCGCGCTGGGTCACCTGGGCGAAGGTGTCGGCTACCCGCTGCTCGTCAAGGCGTCGGCCGGCGGCGGTGGCCGCGGCATGCGGCTGGTCGACGGCCCGGCCGCGCTCGCCGACGCGGTCGCCGCGGCCCGGCGGGAGGCGGCGGCGGCGTTCGGCTCCGACGAGGTCTTCCTCGAGCGGTACGTCGTCGGGCCCCGCCACGTCGAGGTGCAGGTCGTCGCCGACCGGCACGGGAACGTCCTTCATCTCTACGACCGCGACTGCTCCGTCCAGCGGCGCCACCAGAAGGTGATCGAGGAGGCGCCGGCCTCGCTCGTCGCCGACGCGGTCCGCCGGACGATGTGGGACGCCGCAGTCGCCGCGACCAAGGCCGTCGCCTACGAGGGAGTCGGGACGGTCGAGTTCGTCGTCAGCGACGACGAGTGCGCGTTCTTGGAGATGAACACGCGCCTGCAGGTCGAGCACGGCGTGACCGAGCTCGTCACCGGCGTCGACCTCGTCCGGCTCCAGCTCGCGGTGGCCGCCGGCCGGCCGCTGCCGTTCACCCAGGACGATGTCACGGTGACCGGCCACGCGGTCGAGGTCCGGCTGTGCGCGGAGGTGCCGCGGCACGACTACCGCCCGGCGCCCGGCCCGGTCGTCCACGCCCGGTGGCCGGACGGCGACGGCGTGCGCGTCGACGCGGCCGTCGAGTCCGGCGGCGTGGTCAGCCCGGCGTACGACAACCTCGTCGCCAAGCTCCTCGCCTGGGGCGACGACCGGGCCACCGCGGTCGCCCGCCTCCGGGCCGCGGTGCGGAGTCGGCTCGAGCTCGACGGCGTGGAGACGAACCGCGAGCTGCTCGCCGCGGCGCTCGGCGACGCCGACTTCGTCGCCGGCCGGACGAGCACCGACTACCTCGACGCCCATCCCGACGTCGTCGCCGCGGCCGTCGACCCGGTTGTCCGGCGTCGCCACGCGGCCGCGGCCGCCCTCTACCTCGACCACCGCCGGGCTGCCCGGTCGCTCGTTCCCGGCGTGCCGCCGGGTTGGCGGAACGTCGGCCGCGCCCTCCACCGCGACCACTTCACCGGCGGCGGCCCGACATCCTCGGGGGGCGGGCTGTCGGTGTCGGTCAGTTGGCCGCTCGGCCGGCTCGCGGTCGTCGTCGAGGGGCCCGACGACCGGGCCGGGCGGCTCGGCCGCGACGTCTCGGTCGACCTCGCGGTCACCGGTCCGACGACGGGCACGGTCGCGCTGGCGGTCGACGGCGTCGTCGTCCGGCATCGCGTCCGGGACCACGGCCGGACGATCGCGGTGAGCTCCGCCGACGGTCAGTCGACACTGGTCGTCGCCGACGACGACGTCGCCGACGACGCGACGTCGTCGGAAACGTCGTGCCGGGCGCCGCTCCCCGGCTCGGTCGGCCGGGTCCTCGTCGCGGTCGGCGACGTCGTCGACCGAGACCAGCCGCTCGTCGTGCTCGAGGCGATGAAGATGGAGCACACGCTGCGGGCCGCCGGTCCGGGGACCGTCCAGGACGTCCCGGTGGTCGCCGGCGACCACGTCGACGCCGGCCAGCTGCTCGTCGTCGTCACGCCGTGAGCCGTCGCCCCACGACCAGGCCGCTGCGGATCGCCAACTGCAGCGGCTTCTTCGGCGACCGGCTGGCCGCGGCCCGCGAGATGGTCGACGGTGGGCCGATCGACGTGCTCACCGGCGACTGGCTGGCCGAGCTGACGATGGTCATCCTCCACAAGACCCGCCAGCGCTCCGGCGGCTACGCCCGGACGTTCCTGACCGCCATGGACGACGTCCTCGCGACGTGCGTCGACCGGGGGATCAAGGTCGTCTCGAACGCCGGCGGCCTCGACCCGGCCGCCGGCGCGGCCGCGGTGCGCGAGCTCGCCGACCGCCACGGCCTCACCGTCCGGGTGGCGTCCGTCGGCGGCGACGACCTCGTCGGCCGGATGGGCTCGCTGCGGGCCGCGGGGGAGCGGTTCGTCAACCTCGACACCGGCGACGAACTGCCGCCCGCGGCGGACGTCGTCACCGCGAACGTGTACGTCGGCGCGGCGCCGATCGCCGCCGCGCTCGCCGCCGGGGCCGACGTCGTCGTCACCGGCCGGGTCACCGACGCGTCGCTCGTCGTCGGTCCCGGCATCTGGGCGTTCGGGTGGGGCCCCGACGATCTCGACGAGCTGGCCGGCGCGGTCGTCGCCGGCCACGTCATCGAGTGCGGCGCTCAGTGCTGTGGCGGTAACTACGCCTTCTTCGACGACGTTCCCGGCCTCGACCGGGTCGGCTTCCCGCTCGTCGAGCTGGCGGCGGACGGGTCGGCCGTCGTGACGAAGCACCCCGGGACCGGTGGCGCGGTCACCGTCGGGACCGTCACCGCCCAGCTCCTCTACGAGATCGCCGGCCCGCGGTACCTGAGCCCCGACGCGGTCGCCCGCTTCGACACCGTCCAGGTCGCGACGGACCCGGCCGGGGCCGACCGGGTGCGGCTCAGCGGTGTCCGCGGCGAGCCGCCGCCGCCGGACCTGAAGGTCACCGCCAACCTGGCCGATGGTTGGCGCAACGCGGTCACGCTCGTCCTGACCGGGCTCGAGACCCGGGCCAAGGCCGACGTCGCCGCGGCGACCGTCTGGGCCGCGGTCCCTGGCGGCCGCGACGCGTTCGACGAGACCGCGGTCGAGCTGTCCGGCGATATCGACGGCCCCGGGGTCGCCTACCTCCGGTTGGCCGTCCGCGGCAACGACGAGGCGCTCGTCGGCCGGTCGTTCTCCGCCGCCGCGGTCGAGACCGCCCTCGCCGGCTATCCCGGCGCGTTCTACACCGGCGCCCCGACGCCGGCCCAGGAGGTTGCCCGGTACTGGCCGACGACCGTCGCGGCGGGCGTGGTCCGCCCAATCGTCGACCTCGACGGGCAGCCGGTCGCGGTCGACGAGTCGTGGCTGGTCCGCCGCACCGCGCCGGCCGATCTGAGCTCGGGGCCGGTCGCCACCGGCTCGGTGGCGACCGGCGCGCCGACCACGACCGCCCGGGCCGTAACGACGCTGTCGACCGGTGCGTCGGCGGACGGCGAGCCGGACGCGATCGACGTCCCGCTCGGCGTGCTCGTCGGCGCCCGGTCGGGCGACAAGGGTGGCAACGCGAACGTCGGGCTGTGGGCGGAGAGCGACGACGTCTTCGCGTGGCTGCTCGACGCGATCGACGTCGACCGGTTCCGGGCACTGCTGCCAGAGATCGGCGACTGCCCGGTCGACCGGTACGTCCTGACCAACCTGCGGGCGGTCAACTTCGTCGTCCACGGCATCCTCGGCTGGGGCGTGGCGTCGAACCTCCGGCTCGACGGCCAGGCCAAGGCGCTGGGCGAGTTGGTCCGGGCCCGGCCGGTGGCCGTCCCCCGGCCGCTACTGGCCAGCGACCGGGTCGCCGCGAGGCTGGCCCGTCTCGCCGGTCCGGTCCCTGCCGCCGACAATAAAGTGCAGTAGTTTCCCCAAAGGCCGCAATTTTCCGTTTTCGTCGGCCTACTGGGGGCCAGGATGACCACCATGCAGACGGCGAGCATGCCGGCCAGCAGTGCCGGGGGGAGGAGGGGGCCGGTGTACCGGTTCTTCCTCGGGCACCAGATCGACGAGTACCCGAACTCCGCGCGGAGGACGGGCTATCTGGCGCTCGCCGTGCTGGCGACGCTCGTCCTCTACTACACGTACTACACGCAGACCGGCGTGACGCCGAACATCCTGCGGTCGTACCACATGACGTTCTCGTTCTACGTCTGGGTCGTCATCATCTCGAACCTCGTCGGCGCGTTCGCGTCGCTGCCGGCCAGCAAGACGGACCGACTCGGCCGGGCCAACGTCATCATCTACGGCCTGCTGATCGTCGGGCTGCTCGTCACGTTCGGCGTGCCGAACGCCGGCAGTGAGTGGTCGTTCGCCGTCCTCATCTGCGCCATCGGGCTCGTCGAGGGGTCGATCCTCGTCGCCACGCCGGCAATGGTCCGGGACTTCAGCCCGCAGCTCGGTCGGGCCTCGGCGATGGGCTTCTGGACGGTCGGGCCGGTTGCCGGCTCGCTCATCACGAGCATCGTCGCCAACCGGACGCTCAGCCACTTCGTCGACTGGCAGAGCCAGTTCATCATCTCCGGCCTGACCGCGCTGGCCACGTTCCTCGTTTGCCTGTTCTTCATGAAGGACCTGTCGTCGAAGCTCCGCGACCAGCTGATGGTGACGGTCCGGGACCGCACGCTGCTCGAAGCCCGGGCCCGCGGCCTCTCCGAGACCGAGGTGGCCGCGGCGATCGAGCACCCGTGGCGGCAGATCGCCAAGTGGGACCTCGTCGGCTCGTCGGTCGGGATCTCCGTCTTCCTGCTGATCTACTACGCCGCGGCCGGCTTCTTCACGATCTACTACTCGGTGACGTTCCTCAACACCAACGGCACCAACTTCACGACGTCCCAGGTCAACGGGCTCAATACGTGGTTCTGGGGGGCCAACATCATCGCCCTCATCGTCGTCGGCATCGTCTCGGACCTGTTGAAGGTGCGCAAGCCGTTGATGCTCGTCGGCGCGGTCGGATCGATCGCCACGCTCATCGTCTTCCTGAGTTACGCCACCCACCCGCACACCAGCCAGACGACGTTGGCGCTGACGTCGGCCGTCCTCGCCGTCTTCCTCTCCCTGACGTACGCGCCGTGGATGGCCAGCTACACGGAGACCGTCGAGGCGAAGAACCCGGCGCTCGTCGGCACTGGCCTGGCCTTGTGGGGCTGGATCCTCCGGCTCACCGTCGGCGTCTCGTTCATCTTCCTGCCGATCGTCATCAACAGCGTCAGCCCGGTCGTCAACAACGAACCGTACGCGGCCGCCATCTGTTTCCCCCAGCCGACGGCGACCGCCTGCATCACAAGCACAAAGGCCGCCAAGCAGCACGTCACCGGCCAGTCGATCGCCGACTTCGTGGCGACGCAACCGCAGTCGGTGGCGTTCGCACAGGCCCACGCCGCTCTGCTGACGAAGATCGAGCCGTACAACGCGACACTGGCCGCGGCCGCCAAGGGGACACTGGCCGCGGTGGCCCGGGCCTCCAAGGCGCTCGGCCCGGCCACGTTGGCGCAGGTGCTCAAGTACGAGAAGACATTGACCACTCTCGTACAGCCGTTCACGGCGCAGTTGAACTACCTCTCGGCCCACCAGGCCCAACTGATGGCCCTGCAGGACGGGGCGAAGAAGGCGCCGGTCCAGTGGCAGCGTTGGTTCTGGATCGACCTCGGCGGGATGGTCATCTTCATCCCGACGATCTGGCTGACCCGCGGGCGGTGGAGCCCGCGGCGGGCCCGCCAGGACGAGAACACGCACGAGCAGGCCGTGGCGGCCGAGCTCGACCGGTTGCTCCGGTCCGAGGGCGCCGGCGCGGCTTCCTGAGCGACGGGGGAGCGAGCCAGTGCGGGTAGTCGGGCTCGTCGTCGGGATCGTCATCGTCCTCGGGACGCTGGGCAGCGTGTTCACGACGCTCGTCGTCCCCCGCGTCACGTCATCACGACTGCTGCGGGCGATTGCCAAGGGCCTGGCCAAGGCGGTGCGGCCGACGATCGTCCGCCTCGGTGACTACGCGGCCCAGGACCGGCTGATGGGGCTCGTCGGCCCACTGGCCATGGTGCTCCTGTTCCTGGCCTGGCTGGTCCTGCTGACGCTCGGCTACGGCCTGCTGGCGTGGGCGATCGACCACACGTCGCTCCTCCATTCGCTGGCGGTCGCCGCGTCGTCGATCACGACGCTCGGCGTCGTCACGTTGCATCAGGACGGCCCGGAGGGCATCGAGTTCGTCGCCGCGGCGACCGGGCTGCTCGTCGTCGCCCTGGAGATCGCCTACCTGCCGACGCTCTACGCCTCGTTCAGTGCCCGGGAGACGGAGGTCACCCTGCTCGCCACGCGGGCGGGCGTCCCGGCATGGGGACCGGAGCTGCTCTCCCGGCACCACCGGTTCGGGACGATGGCCGAGCTGCCGGACCTCTACCGGACGTGGGAGCGGTGGTCGGCCGCGGTCGCGGAGAGCCACACGAACTACCCCGCGCTGCTCTGGCTGCGATCGCCGGTGCCGTGGCGGTCGTGGCTGACCGGGCTGACGGCGATGCTCGACGCGGCCGCCCTGCAGGACGCCATCAGCCCGGGCGCGGCGCCCCGCCAGGCCCGCATCTGCCTGCAGGCCGGCACGAACTGCCTGCGGGCCATCGCGGCCGCCCTGCACATCGAGTTCGACCCGGACCCGTTGCCGACCGACGGCATCCGGCTGACGTACGACGAGTTCCGGCAGGGCATCGAACGGTTGCAGCGGGCCGAGTTCCCGTTCGAGCGGACGCCGGAGGACGCCTGGCGGCACTTCGCCGGGTGGCGCGTGAACTACGAGGCGATCGTCGACGCGCTGACCCGGCTGGTCATGCCGCCGCCGGCCCCGTGGTTCGTCGAGCGGCGGGCGCTCGGCGAGCTGCAGTTCCCCCGGGTGCTCGACCGGACGCCCGACGACCCCGACGCCGCCCGACCGCGGACCTGATCAGCCTCGAGCCTGATCAGGCCAGCCGACGCCGGAGCCCGCCCCGGACGGCCGGCCACTCGTCGGCGACGATCGAGAACGTCGCGGAGTCGCGCACCGTCCCGTCCGCGCCGGGCTGGTGGGCCCGGAGGACGCCGTCGAGCTGGGCGCCGAGCCGGCTGATCGCCGCCCTCGACCGGTCGTTGCGGGCGTCCGTCTTGAGCCGGACCCGGTAGACGCCCCATGTCTCGAACGTGTGCGTCAAGAGCAACAGCTTGGCCTCCGTGTTGACCGCGGTCCGTTGGGCCGACGCGCCCAGCCAGGTGTGGCCGATCTCGACGGCGTCCGGCACGCCGGTCCGCTGCCGTTCGGCGGACGCCGGCGCCCACCGCCACGGCGCGGTGTCGATGAACCGCGTCGACCCGACGACCTCGTCGCCGCCCGGCCCGCCCAGCCGGACGATCGCGAATGGCAAGTGGTCACCGGCAGCCGCCTCGGCCAGGGCGTCGTCGACGTACGCGGCCGCGCCGTCCTCGCCGTCGGGGACCCACGTGTACGCGAACGTCGACCGGTCCACCGCGGCCGCCGCGGCCAGCGCCGGCCCGTGCTCCCGGGCCAGCGGCTCGAGCCGGACGAACCGGCCGTGCAGGGTCACTCGATCGGCCACGGACGGATCGTACGAGCTGGAGAGGTGCGGTCTCCACCGCCGGGTCGCGGGCGACCCGTCTTAGCGAACCGTCAGGACCGTGTCCCGGCGGTGGAGCCCCCCGCTGCCAACAGTATAGAGAACCCGTTTTACAAGGGGAAGGGGGTTTTACCGACAATTTCGTCGGCGAGCTCACACGGGTCGCCCGTCGGGCCCGGGTCGACGGCCTGACAGGGGTCGCCGACGGCACCGACCGACCCGTCGACGGCGACCGTTGGTGTGGTCCTCCCGGCACCGGTGGCCAGGACCCGGAGATGGGTCCGGAACGACGCCTGGGCGGCCGGATCGAGCGGCGCCAGCAGATCGGACTCGACGTCCCGTAGGCGCTGGTCCAGCTCGTCGAGGCGTTGCCGGCCGGCTGCGGTGGCGACGATCCGCCGAGCCCGGCGGTCGGCCGGGTCGGCCTGTCGCTCGATGAGGCCGGCCGCCTCGAGGTCGTCGAGCAGGTACGTCATCACCGTCCGGTCGACGCCGAGATGCTGGGCCAGCGCCAGTTGGCTGTTGACCGCGCCGCGGGCGGCCGTCGCGAGGACCTGGTAACCGCGCGGCCCGCCGGGCAGGTTGACGAGAACGGGGTGGGCGGCCGCGACGTACGCCCGGAACGTCACGCCGAGCCCCCAACCGAGGTCGCCGGCGAGCACGCCGCCACAGGACGTTGCGGTCTCATTGTCGGTCCCGGTCCCGTGATCGGTCCCGTCCGTCCCGGCAGCCGCGCCGTCGTCGATCATGTCGCCCGAGCGGGGCATGACGCCGATCCTACCGGTAGTGCCGTCGGCCATACGATCACGTGCAAAGATAATCTCTTATATATATGATCTCGATACAAGACGATAGTTGGACGAAACGGAGCGGTGATGGACGAGAGCAGGATGGCGAAGGTCGCGGTGGTCGGTGGTGGGTACGGCGGCGTGACGGTGGCGAAGGGGTTGGACGACGTCGCGGACGTCGTCCTCGTCGAGCCGAAGGAGGCGTTCCTCCACAACGTCGCCGCCCTTCGGGCCCTGGTCGACCCGTCCTGGCTGTCGAAGGTGTTCATGCCGTACGGCGGCCTTCTGGCCTGGGGTCGGGTGGTGCAGGACCGGGCGGTGCGGGTGGACCCCGGCCGGGTGGTGACGGCGTCGGGGGAAGAGATCGAGGCCGACTACGTCGTGCTGGCTTCCGGGTCGACCTATCCGTTCCCGGCGAAGACCGACCTGGTGGACACCGAGGCGGCCCACCGGCAGTTTCGGGCGGTCAACCAGGCCCTGGCCGGCGCTGGCCGGGTGCTGCTGGTCGGGGCCGGTCCGGTGGGGGTGGAGTTGGCCGGCGAGATCCACGCCGCGTGGCCGGACAAGTCCATCACCCTGCTCGACGCGGCCGGCCAGCTGCTGGGAGGCCGCTTCAAGGACGAGCTGAAGACCGAGCTCCGTCGCCAGCTGGTCGAGCGGGGAGTCGAACTGGTCCTGGGCAGCCCGCTGCAGGCGCTGCCGCCGACGGCGCCGGGGGAGCCGGGGACCTTCACGGTGTCCACCGACGACGGGGTGGCGGTCACCGCCGACATCTGGTTCCGCTGCTTCGGGGTGGTGCCCAACAGTGACTACCTCGGGGCTGCCCTGATCTCGGCCCGCACCGAGGACGGGTTCGTCGAGGTCGGGCCCACCCTGCAGGTGGCCGGCCAGGCGACCGTCTTTGCCGTCGGGGACCTGTCGACGGCCGATGCCAAGATGGCCGGGTACGCCCGGCGGGAGGCTCAGGTGGTGGTGGACAACATCGCCACCCTGGCGGGCGGAGGGACCGAGCTGGCCGTGTACGAGGCCATGGGGCCGGCCGGGATCGTCATCCCCATCGGCCCCACCGGGGGCAGCGGTCAGTTTCCCGGACAGGACGGGATCGTCCCGCCCGAGACCGTGGCCGACCTGAAGGGCCGGGACATGATGATCGAGCCGTTCGCCCAGCTGTTCGGCCTGGCCACGGCGGCCGAAGCTAACTGAGCAGCCAACTGAACGACCAACTGAGCGAATCTCAGCCGGTGGTCCGGCGGCGGTACAGGTAGGCGGCCAGCGGGGCGAAGACGACCAGGATGGCCACCGACCACACCAGCGCAGCCTCGATCGGGTGCTGCATCGGCCACGCCGAAATGTGGGCCGACGGGTTGGGGTTGCCGAACAGTGTCCGAACCGCCGCGGTGACCGCGCTGACCGGGTTCCAGTCGGTGACGGCCTGCATCCAGCCCGGCATGTGGGTGGTGGGCACCAGGGCGTTGGAGACGATGGCCAGCGGGAACAGGATGATCAGCCCGATGCCCTGGGCCGACTCCGGCCCCTTGGACACGATGCCGAGGCACCCACAGGCCCAGGAGAGGGCATAGGCGAAGAGGAGGGCGACGGCGAGGCCGGCGAGCACCCCCCGATGCCGACCCCCGGGCCCGGCCGCCAGCCGATGGCGAACCCGGTCAGGGCGACGATGACGACGCAGAGGGCGGCCGACAGCACGTCGGCCATCGACCGGCCGACCAGCACCGCCGACCGCCACATCGGGAGGGTGCGGAACCGGTCGATGGCCCCGCTGTTCAGGTCGGTACTGAGGCCGACGGCGGTGCCCATGGCCGAGGTGGTCAGGTTCAGCAGCATCAGGCCGGCGATGGCGAAGTCCTTGTAGCTGCCGCCCTGGATAGGCACCCCGGAGCCGAACACGTAGATGAACAGCAGCGTGAACAGGACCGGCTGCACCGTCACGTCGGAGAGCTGCAGCGGCTCCCGGGCGATGTGCACCAGGTTGCGGCGCGTCAGCACGACGACGTCGTGCCACTTGGCGCCCAGCCAGCTCCGGCGGTCGAGCGCCGGCGAAGCCGTCGGGGTCAGGGTTGCGGTGCCATCAAGAGTGGTGACGGTCATGCGGAGGCTCCCTCCAGCTCGGGTGCGGGTTCCGGCGTCGCCGGCCCGCCGCCGGCGGTCGGCTGCCCGGTCAGGGCGAAGAAGACGTCGTCGAGCGACGGTTGGTGGACCTCGACGTCGTCGACGAGGATGCCGGCCGCATCGAGGGCCCGGACGACGGTCGTCGCCACTCCGGACCCGCTCCGGACCGGGCCGCGGAGCTGGCGGCCGTCGTGGCTGACGTGGATCTCACCGTCGGCGAGCGGTTGCAGCGCCGGTACGGCTCCCGGGTGGGGTTCGCTCAGCGTCACCTCGAGGCGGGCGCCGCCGGTCGCCCGCTTTAGCTCGGCCGACGTGCCCTCGGCGATGATCCGGCCGTGGTCGACGACGACGATCCGGTCGGCGAGCTCGTCGGCCTCTTCGAGGTACTGGGTCGTCAGCAGCAGCGTCACGCCGTCGGCGACGAGCTCGCGGATGACGTCCCACATCCGGGCCCGGCTCGTCGGGTCGAGACCGGTCGTCGGCTCGTCGAGGAAGAGCACCGGCGGCCGGGTGACGAGCCCGGCGGCCAGGTCGAGCCGCCGGCGCATGCCGCCGGAGTAGCCCTTCATCACCCGGTCGGCCGCGTCGGTCAGTGTGAACCGGTCCAGCAGCTCGACCGCCCGGGCCTTGGCCTGGCTCCGGCGCAGGCCGCTGAGCTCGCCGACCATGACCAGGTTCTGGCGGCCGGTCAGCGCCTCGTCGAGCGTCGCGTCCTGGGCGGTGACGCCGATGTGGCGCCGAACGGCCGGCGCCTGGCCCACGACGTCGTAGCCGGCGACGCGGGCCCACCCACGGTTCGGGACGGCCAGCGTCGTCAGGATCCGGACCGCGGTCGTCTTGCCGGCGCCGTTCGGGCCGAGGACGCCGAGGATCGAGCCGGCCGGCACGTGGAGGTCGATCCCGGCCAGCGCGACCGTGTCGCCGTAGTGCTTCGTCAGGCCCTCGGCCTCGATCATGAGTGTGTTCGTCATTGACCACCTACCGATCGGCAAGTAAGGATTTACTTGCCGCATGGTAAGCACCATACTTACCGGCCGTCAAGTAACATGGCGCCATGCCATCGCGAGCAGGGTCGAAAGGCACCGACGGCCGGTCCACCGGCGGCCCGTCTGGCAGCAGCCGGTCTGGCAGCAGCCGGTCGGCGACGGTCCGATCGATCGGGCCGACTGGGACCAGGACCGGCGCGCCCGACGATGCGCCCGACGGCGCGGACGACAGCGCGGCGAAGAGCACCCGGGACCGCATCCTCGACGTCGCGCTCGACCTGTTCATCGAGAAGGGGTTCGACAAGACGTCGCTCCGGGAGATCGCGGAGCAGCTCGGCTTCTCGAAGGCCGCGCTCTACTACCACTTCGCCAGCAAGGACGACATCTTGATGTCGTTGCACTTGCGGCTCCACGAGCTCGGCCGGGTGGCGCTCGAACGGCTCGGGGCCCAGTCGGCGGACGTCGGGTCGTGGCAGGCACTGCTGTCGGAGCTCGTCGACGAGATGATGGCGAACCGCAAGATCTTCGTCATGCACCAGCGCAACCAGGCGGCGTTCGAGAACCTGCACCGGGAGGGCCACGACGAGGCCCACGAGGACCTCGAAGAGGTGTTCCGCCGGGTGCTCGCCGACCCGTCGGTGCCCGCTCGAGACCGCGTCCGGTTGTCGTCGGCGCTCGGCGCGGTGGTGACCAGCCTGGTTCTGGCTGGCGACATGCTCGGCGACATCCCGACCGACGAGCTCGGCTCGATGCTGCGCGACGTCGTCGGTGACCTGCTCCGCCCGGCCCGACCGGCTCGTTCGACCGGAACGGTCCGGCCGGCCAAGGCCGGCGCCGTCCGGTAGCCGCTCGGCCGGGGCGTCGCGGGGTACGTTGGGGATCGTGCCGGGGTTGCCGCTTCGCTTCGACCCCATCGAGGAAGCCCGACGGCAGTGGGGGCTCCGCTGGGATGACCGGTTCCGGGACACGATGGCCGCGGCGACGTCGATCATGCGGGCCCAACAGATCGTCCTGGCCGCGGTCGACGAGGCGCTCCGGCTGTTCGACCTGACGTTCGCTCGCTACGAGGCGCTGATGCTCCTCTCGTTCAGCCGGCGCGGCGCGCTGCCGCTCGGGAAGATGAGCCAACGGCTCATGCTCCACCAGGCGAGCGTGACGAACATCGTCAACCGTCTCGAAGCGCAAGGGCTCGTCCGTCGGGTGCCGCATCCGACGGACGGGCGGACGACGCTGGCCGAGCTGACCGACGAGGGCCGACGGCGGGCCGCGGACGCTACCGAGGCGGTGCACCGGTCGGAGTTCGGGCTCACCGCACTGGGGGAGTCGGAGCTGGGCGACCTGGTGACCGTGGTCCGCCATCTCCGGTTGACTACCGGCGACTTCACCGAGGACCCGCCCGAGGGCCGGTCGGACGGCCGGTCGACCGGCTAGGCGCGACCGGCGGCGGCCCGGACGGTGGCGACGACGTCGTCGTTCGAGGCACCGGGTCCGAGGACGGCGGCCACCCCCTCGTCCAACAGGCGGGGCACGTCGACGTCGGGGACGATCCCGCCGACGACGACCGGCGTGTCGAGCCCGGCGTCGCGCAGGGCGCGGATGACCGCGGGGGCGAGGGTGAGGTGGGCGCCGTTGTGCATCGAGACGCCGACGACGTCGACGTCCTCCTGGACGACCGCGGCGACGATCGTCTCGGGCGTCTGGCGGAGGCCGACGAAGACGACCTCGAACCCATGGTCCCGCAGGATCCGGGCGACGACTCGCAGGCCGCGGTCGTGGCCGTCGAGCCCGACCTTGCCCATCAGGACGCGGACCGGGTGGTCGGCGGCGCCACCGACCGTCCCCGTCGCGCCGACCGCCGATGCTCCTACCACCGCCGATGCACGCGCCACGGTTCCCGTCGCTACCGGCGCGGTCATACGAACGCCGGCTCGGTCCAGGTGCCGAAGACGGACTCGAGCGCGCCCATGACCTCGCCGACGGTGGCGTAACCGGCGGCCGCGTCGACGAACGCGGGCATCAGGTTGACCGCGGGGTCGGCCGCGTCAGCCCGGATGCGGGCGAGGACGCGGTGGACGGCGTCGTCGTCCCGACGCTGCTTGACCTCGGCGAGCCGGACGAGCTGTTGCTCCTCGACGGCGGGATCGACGTAGAGGGTCGGCGTCTCGTGGCCGTCGCTCTCGGTGTACCCGTTGACGCCGACGTGGACCCAGTCACCGCGGGCGAGCTTCGACTGGAAGCGGTACGCGGCGTCGGCGATCTCGGCGGAGAACCAGCCGTCGTCGATGCCACGCAGGACGCCGTCGAGCATCGACCCGCCGCCGATGGCGTCGAGGTGGTCGAAGACGGCCTCGGCCTGGCGCTCGAGCTCGTCGGTCAGCGACTCGACGAACCACGACCCGCCGAGCGGGTCGGCGACGTGGACGACGCCGGTCTCCTCGGCGATGACCTGCTGGGTCCGCAGCGCCAGGCGGGCGGCCCGCTCGGTCGGCAGGGCGAGCGCCTCGTCGTAGGCGTCGGTGTGCAGGCTCTGGGTCCCGCCGAGGACGCCGGCGAGCGCCTCGATGGCGACGCGAGCGAGGTTGACCTCGGGCTGCTGGGCGGTGAGCGAGACGCCGGCGGTCTGGGTGTGGAAGCGGAGCTGGGTCGACGGACCGTCGGTGGCGCGGTAGCGGTCGCGCAGCCAGCGGGCCCAGATCCGGCGGGCGGCGCGGTACTTGGCGATCTCCTCGAAGAAGTCGATGTGGGCATTGAAGAAGAAGCTGAGCCGCGGGGCGAACGCGTCGACGTCGAGGCCGGCGGCGATGGCGGCCTCGACGTAGGCGAAACCGTTGGCGAGCGTGAACGCGAGCTCCTGGGCAGCGGTCGAACCGGCCTCGCGGATGTGGTAGCCGGAGATCGAGACGGGGTGCCACTTCGGCAGCTCGGCGGTGGCGAACCGGACGAGGTCGGTGACGAGCCGCACGCTCGGCCGCGGCGGGAAGACGTACTCCTTCTGCGCTTGGTACTCCTTCAAGATGTCGTTCTGGATCGTCCCGGCCAGCGCTCGGCGGTCGACGCCGGTCCGGTCGGCGACGCCGAGGTACATGGCCATGACGACGGGCGCGGCCGAGTTGATCGTCATCGACGTGCTGACGGTGTCGAGACCGATGCCGTCGAAGAGCAGCTCCATGTCGGCCTGCGTGTCGACCGCGACGCCGGCCCGCCCGACCTCGCCCTTGGCGAGCGGATCGTCCGAGTCGCGGCCGAGCAGCGTCGGCATGTCGAACGCGGTCGACAGGCCGTTGCCACCGGAGCGCAGGAGCTCCTTGAAGCGTCGGTTGGTGTCCGCCGCGGTGCCGAAGCCGGCGAACTGGCGCATCGTCCACAGCCGGGAGCGGTACATCGACGCGTACGGGCCGCGGGTGTACGGGTACTGGCCGGGCAGCTCAACGCTGTCCCAATCAGTGCTGGCCCGATCGGTGCCATCCGAATCGGCCTCCGGCGGGCCGTAGACCGGGTCGAGGGGCACACCGGACATCGTCTCGAAGGGGACGTCGCGCCGCGGTGCCTGCTCGTACGCGGCCTCCCACGCTCGACGATCGCCCACGGGCCCATATTACTTGGGCGTCAAAGTAATTCAATCAGGGCTCGGTCGGCGGCGGACGGGTCGGTGCGGGAGGCTCCCGTCGGCGGATGCGGCGAACGGCGGTCAGCCGCGGAGCTTCAGGACGGCGAGGGCGTTGTGCCGGAGGAACTTCGGCCAGACGTCGTCCTTCAGCGGGACGTCGGGCAGCTCGGCGAAGATCCGCTGCAGCTCGAGCCCGTACGGGTAGTACCCGCCGTAGAGGATCTTGTCGGCGCCGCGGTGGTTGGCGTAGTCGATGATCGCCTTCGGGTAGTAGCGCGGGGCGAACGCGGTCGTCGAGTAGTAGAGGTTCTCCCACTTGACGAGCAGCTTGACGGTCAGCTCCTCCCACGGCTCGCAGCCGTGGCGGAAGACGAAGCGGAGCTCGGGGAAGAACCAGCAGACCTCGTCGACGAGGCCGGGGTACTGGCTGTCCATCGGCACCCGCGGCCCGGGCACGCCGCCGTGGACGAAGATCGGGATGTCGAGGTCGATGCACGCGGCGTAGATCGGGTACGCCCGCTTGTCGTTGATCGGCACCGCCGGCTCGACGCCGGCCGGCATGAACTGGGCGGCGACGACGCCGACGTCCTCGACCGCCCGTCGCAGATCGCGGACTGCGGCCATCCCGAGGTTCGGGTCGACCATCAGGCTGCCGTGCAGCCGGTCCGGGTGGTCGCGAACGGCGGCGATCGACAGCTCGTCGTCGAACGAGACGGGGACGAGCCCGTGCTCGATGCCGTACGTGTCCATCTCGTCCAGCAGCGCGGTCACGCTGTCGTCGTCGCGCCGGACGTCGGGCGGCGACGGGAAGAGGTAGCCGGCCGGGTGCCCGGGCGACGACCGCCGATGGCGGCTCGGTAGCCCGATCAGCGTGTCGAAGACCCCGATGTCCGTCGGCATGCCCACGCCGCATCGTAGCGACGGGTCGGCGGTGATCGGCGGCCACGAACGACCGACCGCGCTCCTTGACAGCCCCGAGGACTGGTGAAATGGTAAAGAATTACAAGATAGCGGGGGTCCGTTGATGGGGAGGGCGATGAATATCGGGATCACGCTCATGCTGAGCGACCAGACGATCACCGTGACCGAGGCCGCGCCGGCCGTCGAAGAGCGGGGCTTCGAGTCGTTCTGGGTGGGCGAGCACACGCACTGCCCGGTCGGCACCGTCCACAGCTACACCCAAGGCCGCTACGGCACCGGGACGGTGACCAAGGACGGCTACCTGCCCGACTTCTACAAGCGGTTCCCCGATCCCTACATCACCTTGACGGCGGCCGCCCTGTGCACGAGCACCGTCCGCATCGGGACCTGCATCGCCCTGCCGGCCGAGCACAGGCCCTTGATCCTGGCCAAGGTGATCGCCACCCTCGACGTGCTCAGCGGGGGTCGCTTCGAGTTCGGCATCGGCTACGGCTGGAACCCGCTCGAGATGCAAAATGCCGGGTTCGAGAAGAGCCAGCGACGCCAGGTGCTCCGGGAGAAGATCGCCGCCATGAAGGCCTTGTGGACGCAGGAGACGGCCGGCTTCGACGGCGAGTTCGTCCACTTCAGTGAGAGCTGGTCCTATCCGAAGCCGGTCCAGACCCCGCACCCGCCGGTGCTGATCGGCGCCGCGCCGACCCCGGGCAACGTCCGGGACATCGCCGAATGGGCCGACGGGTGGATCCCGGTCCGGGTGTTCATGGGCGACGACAAGCTGGTCGAAGACGTCCAACACGTCCGCCACCAGGTGGAAGCGGCCGGTCGGGACCCCGACAAGCTGAAGATCACCGTGGTCGACACCTCGGGGGCCATGGGGGGGAAGCGGGGCCGAGAGGCGTTCTTGGCCAATCTGCCCAGCCGAGAGACGCTCGAGACGTACCGAACCCTCGGCATCCATCGGTTGAACCTCGGTGCGCCGGTCCACGACCGGTCGTTCTACCTGTGGTCGCTCGACCGGCTGGCCGAGCTCCAGCAGACCTTCGTCGCCTGACCGGGCGACGACCTGCCGTCAGTCGCCGGGGTACGTCAGTCGCCGGGGTAGGTGGGGCGGCCCATGCGCTCGGGCGGGACGATGGCGCCGATGCACCGGGCCTCGGCAACCAGGTGGCCGCGATGCTTCGCCTCGCCGACCGTGACGAAGCGCCGGTCGTCCCGGCTCTCCACCCACGCCCGCACCAACACCGCTTCGCTCAGCGGGAACGGCGCCCGGTACTTGACGTCGAGGTCGATCGCGTAGGTGCCGACCACGTGGACGGTACCGAGGAACCCCAGGACGTCGTCGAACATCGCGGCCACCCCTCCACCGTGCGACCGTCCCGGCGCCCCCTCCCACGCCGGCCCGAGGACCACCCGGGCCAGGACCTCGTCGCCCTGACGGCGGGCGTCGATCGTCATCGAGAACGGGTTGGCAGCGCCCGAGACGGGGCAGTCGTCGAAGTGGTGGATCTCCTCCCCGTCGGCCGCGGTCCGCTCGAAGACGTCCTCACGCATGCCGTCCTCGGGCCGGGACCGCGCCGGGTACGACGACACCGAGTCCAGCGCGGCCGCGACGGACGGGGTGAGCGACTCGAGGACGGCGTCCGGAACGTCGTGGCTGACGAGAGCGTGGCCGAGCTCGCGCAGCGCGGTCGCCATGGCCACCCGGGCGCTGATGTCGGGTTGGGTTACCACGCTGCCGTCACATTGTGGGCGGGCATTGCCGTCCTTTCTACAGATGGCCGACCGGCTCGGACCTGTGTACTGTACCAAGCGATTGCTTCAGGGAGCTGGCCTCCGACCGCCGACCGCCGACCGCCGACCGGCGGGTAGGTAGCGGGGGAAGGGACGGGTGAGGAGGGGAGCGGTGACGGATCGGACGGACCATCCCTTGCGGGACCAGGCCGCCATCGTCGGGATCGGCTACACCGAGTTCTCGAAGGCATCCGGCGTGAGCACGCTGACGCTGGCCCTGCGGGCCATCGCCGCCGCGGTGGGCGACGCCGGTCTGACCGTCGCCGACGTGGACGGCGTCGCCTGCCACCGGGTCGGGGACTCGGCGCCGGCCGCGCTGGTCGCGCAGTCCCTCGGCATCAAGGACCTCCGGTTCCACTACGACCTCTTCGGCGGCGGCAGCGTCTCGGCCGGTGTCGTCGCCGGCGCGGCGATGGCCGTGGCCACCGGCCAGGCCGACTGCGTCGTCTGCTGGCGGGCCATCAACGCCCGGTCGGGCCATCGGATGGGGGGGACCGGGCGCGGCGCACCGGACACGCCCGAGTTCCAGTACCTGGCCCCCTACGGGCACGTGACGCCGCCCCAGCACTTCGCCATGTACGCCCGCTCGTACATGCACGAGTTCGGCGTCACCGCCGAGGACCTGGGTCGAGTGGCCGTGCTGCAGCGCGAGAACGCCAGCAAGAGCCCGAGAGCGATGATGCGGACGCCGCTCACGATGGAGGAGTACCTGGCCTCCCGATGGGTGGTCGAGCCGTTCCGCCTGTACGACTGCTGCCTGGAGACCGATGCCGCGGTGGCGCTCGTCGTCATGTCGGCCGATCGGGCTCGCCACCTGCCGCACACGCCGGTCCTCGTCAGCGGGGCGACGCATGGTGGGGGGCACAACTGGTTCTCCAACCGATCGGACTGGTCACCCAGCGGGGCCGCGGCCATGTCCCGGCGCCTGTACGCCATGGCGGGGATCGGGCCGGACGAGATCGACGTCGCCGAGCTGTACGACGCGTTCACCTCGCTCGTGCTCCTGCAGCTGGAGGACTACGGCTTCTGCCCGCCCGGTGAGGCGGCGGCGTTCGTCGCCGATGGCCATACCGCCCTCGGCGGGGCCCTGCCCGTGAACACCCACGGGGGCCACCTGTCCGAGGGGTACGTGCACGGGCTGAACCACGTCGCCGAGGCGGTCAGCCAGCTGCGATGGGCCGCCGACGCCCGCCAGGTCCCCGGTGCGGAGGTGGCCCTGTCGACCGGCCAACCGGGCTACGTGGCCGGCACGTCGTCGGCGGTGCTCCTCCGGAGGGCGTCGTGACCGCCGGCGTCATCGCGCCGGTCCCGGACCCCGACGCCGCGCCGTGGTGGGAAGCGCTGGCCCGCCACGAGCTGCTGGTCCAGGCGTGCGCGCCGTACGGGCACCTCCGCTGGCCGGCCCGGGCCATCTGCGGTCGCTGCGGTTCGCTCGACTGGCGTTGGCAGCCGGCCTCGGGCCGGGCCCACGTCGCGTCGTGGGTCGTCAATCGCCACCCGTTCGTCCCCGGGTTCACGACGCCGTACGTCGTCGTCGCGGCCCGGTTGGAGGAGCAGGCGGACCTGTTCGTACCCGGCGGCTACGCCGGTCCCGGCGACGGGGGCGGCCTGTCGATCGGGCTCGAGGTGACGGCCGAGTTCGAGGACGTGGTCGACGAGCACGGCCAGGCGTTCTCACTGATCGCTTGGCGGCCGGTCGAAGACAGTGCGACGTCGGGGGTGCGCTGATGACGGACGGCCCGGGAGATGGCGCGGCCGGCGGGGTCGGGAACGGGCTGCTGGCCGGTAAGGTGGTGATCGTGGCCGGGGTCGGCGCTGGTCTCGGCCGCCAGATCGCGGTGCGGGCCGCCGCCGAGGGCGCGGCGGTCGTCATGGGGGCTCGCACGGAGCCTTATCTGGCCGAGGTGGCAGCGGAGATCGGGGCGGCCGGTGGCCAGGCCGCGTACGGCCGCTGCGACATCACCGACGACGGCGACTGCGCTCGCCTCGTCGCGCTGGCGGTCGAGCGGTTCGGCGGCGTCGACTGCGTGGTCGCCAACGCGTTTGCCGTCGGCCCACTCGACGAGCCGATCGAGCAGGCCGATCTCGACGGGTGGAACGGCGTGTTCGGGGTGACGGTCGCCGGTTCGCTCAAGATGGCCCGCGCCTCGCTGGGGGCGCTGCGCCGGCGCGGCGGCGGGTCGATCGTCTTCGTCGGTAGCCAGATCGTCCGGCGGGTGCGGCCCGGCCGGGCCGCCTACGCGGCATCGAAGGCGGCGCTGCTCTCCGCCGCGCAGGTGCTCGCCCGCGAGGTCGGGGCCGATGGCATCCGCGTCAATACCGTGCTCCCCGGGGCCATGGACGGTCCGCCGCTGCGGGCCGCGTTCGAGCGACGAGCGGCGGCGGCGGGCACGACGCCGGAAGCGGAGTACCAGGCCCGGGCGGCCCCGATCGCCATGGGCCGCATCCCGACCGACGCCGAGTGCGCCGGGCCGGTGCTCTTCTTGGCTTCGGACCTCTCGCGCGCGATGACCGGTCAGTCGGTCGACGTCAACGGCGGCGAGATCTTTACTTGATGGCGGTCGCGTTCGGCGGCGAGCCGACACCGCCGACGACGTTGAGCGGCTTGACCACCAGCAGGAACTCGTAGATCCCGTCGTCGGCGCAGTCGGCGGCCAGCTCGTCGAGCCGCCACAGCTCGCCGACGACGATCCCGAGCAGGGCGATGAGCTCGGGGTGCATCAGACCGTCGCCCGGGCCACCGCCGGCCGTGCGGAACGGCGACGACGGGACGACCGGGCTGCACTCCAGTGCGGTGTTGTCCGACGCGGCGAGCGGGATGCGATGGTCCCACAGCCAGGCGAGCATCTCCCGGCTCTGCTCCAGGCCCGCCACCTCGGCGGGGTGCGGGCCGCCGAGGGCGGCCAGGTACGACGGATAGCCGGTACGCACCAGCAGCAGGTCCCCGGGCGACAGGCCGACGCCCTGCGCGGCCAGCGTCTCGTCCAGCAGGTCCACGGGGATCGGCTCGCCGGCCGCGTGGTCGAGCGGCCGCCCGGCCTGCTCGCGATGGCGGGCGACGTCGATCAGCACCCCGCGCCCGACGATGCCGCGGTCGGCCCAGTGGTTGACGCCAATGATCGGATCGTCCGCCACCACCCGATCGGGATCGGCGCCGCCGTAGAAGCCGTGGGCGGGATGGCGGACATGGCGCAAGCCGTCCACCTGGCTGGTCTGCTGGAGGTAGAACCGGTCGAGATAGTCGTCGCGCCAGTCCGGGGCCATGGTGATGACGGTGTGGACGGCGGACGGTCGACGCTCCGTCGGCTCGAACACGTTCACCGGGTAGTCGAGCGAGAACACCGCTCCCTTGCGGACCAGCCGGCTGGCCGCGACCACTTCGGTCGGTCCGACCAGGTTGAGGGCGCCGATCTCGTCGTGCGGTCCGAAGAGGCCCCACGACGAACCCGGGGGCCCGTCCTGGCGGGCTCGGAGCTCGGCGTAGGTCGGCAGATCGGTCATCGGCCGGTCGACGCCCCGGGCACGGCGATCGTCTGGAGGTACATCTGGACGTGCGGCTCCATGTGCGGCGCGATGCGGTCGCGCCACGGGGTCGGCCGCCCGGCATGGGTGAAGGCGGGGTCGCTCGCCACGGCGGGGTCCGCCAGCTCGTAGAGCGCCTGGTAGCGGAGCGGCAGCCGGTCGCCCGCACTGGGCTGGCCGTGGGCCTCGACGAACCGGCGGGCGTGCAGGACGCCGTCCACCGCGGCCAGCCTCGGCAGGTGCTCCTCTTCGTACCAACCGTTGAAGTCGTCCTCGGCCTCGGGATCACAGCCGGTCATGATGTGCAGGACGGCGGTGCCCATCGCCAATGTCGTCTGGGGCCCCTGGCCGGTGAGCCCGCCCTGTTCGGGACTGATCTGGCGGTACACGTTGCGGGCATACCCCAGGCCCTTCGTGACCTCCAACGTCCGGGGACTGGGCTGGCGGCCGAACGACTGGTACTCGTCGGTATCGAACACCGCCAGGCTCTCGGCGTCGTAGAGCGTCATGTAGTCCATGCCGAGGGGCGAGGCGTACGGGTACGCCGCGTCCCGGACGAACCGCCTGGCCCCGACGATGCCGGGCACGCCGACCAGGTCGGGCAGGTGCTCCTCCTCGTACCAGCGGTCGAACGCCTCGAGGCGTTCGGGGGGACCGTCCAGCGCAACTGCAAGAGGGCCTGGCCGGTGGGGAGCGCACGGGTCGTCGTCACGATGCCAGTGTGAGACAAGCACTTGCTAAAAAGCAAGCGCTTGCTAAAATCTGACGACTGATGTTTTACGTTCCGAGGAGCTCGTGTGCTTAATCTCTTCAGCGTCGACGACCACATCGTCGAGCCACCCGGAGTGTGGGTCGACCGGGTGCCGGCCAAGTACCGCGACCAGGCGCCGCATGTCGTCGAAGCGGACGGCCGGGAGTACTGGGTGTACGAAGACCAGCGGCAGACGAACATGGGGCTCAACGCGGTGGCCGGCAAGCCCCGTGAGGAGTGGGGGAACGACCCGGTCCGGTTCTCGGACATGGTCCCCGGTTGCTACGACCCCCACCAGCGGGCCAAGGACATGGCCCAGACAAACGTCTTCGCCAGCGTCAACTTTCCCACCCTGCCGCGGTTCGGTGGGGCGCTCTTCCCCCAGTTCAAGGACAAGGAGCTGGCCGACGTCTGCGTGCAGGCGTGGAACGACTTCGTCCTGGACGAGTGGTGCCCGGCCGCCCCGGAGATGTTCGTGCCGATGGTGATCTGCCAGCTGTGGGACCCCGCCCTGGCCGAGCGAGAGATCCGGCGCTGCATCGACAAGGGGGCGAAGGCCCTGTGCTTCGTCGAGAACCCGGCACCGCTGGGCCTGCCGAGCGTCCACACCGACCACTGGGACCCGATCTGGGGCGTCTGCGAGGAGGCCGACATCCCGGTGTGCATGCACATCGGGTCGAGCGGCCTGTCGGTCGACGTCGGCGTCGGCGTCGACGACCCCGGGATCGTCCACATCGCTGCCGCGTTCACCAAGGCGGCCCACTCGTGCGTGAACCTGTTGCTCAGCCCGGTCCCCCACAAGTTCCCCAACATCAAGTTGGTCTGGTCCGAGGGCGGGATCGGCTGGCTGCCGGCCGCCCTCGAGCGGGCCGATCGCCAGTACATCCGCCACCGCTACTGGACGGACATGCCGGACGGGCTGCCGTCGGAGCTGTGCCACCGCAACATGTGGTTCTGCATGATCGAAGAGCCCATCGGGCTGTCGTTCCGCGAGCACATCGGGGTCGACCGGATCCTGTGGGAGTGCGACTACCCCCACGCCGACACGCCCTGGCCGCACGCCCAGAAGGCGGCCCAGGAGCTGATGGTCGGCCTTCCGGACGACGAGATCGAGGCCATCACCTACGGCAACGCGCTGTCGCTCTTCGACTGGAAGCTGCCGCCGTCCGTGGCGTCCGCCTGAGCAGGTCGGGCATCCGCCCACGAACCAGCGAGTGGTGCCGGCGGCGTCGGACCACGACGCCGTGCTGAGCGCCGGGGATCTCGTCATCACCGCGTCCACTCTCGGCCATCCGCCATTTCCGGCGTTGGCCGCGGCGGCGGCCGGGGCCGGGTTCGCGGGCCTTTCGCTGTGGCCCGAGCCCGACTACGGCCGGGCCCGTGAGGCGGGGATGTCCGACCGTCAGCTCCGCCAGATCCTCGACGACTCGGGCCTGGTCGTCCAGGACGTCGACGCGCTGGTCGGCTGGGTCGGTGTCGACGACCCCGGTCCGCCCTATCTGCTCGAGCCGTCGCGCCAGCTGCTCTTCGCGGCCGCCGAGGGGCTGGGAGCACGGTTCGTCAACGTGCTCCTCGTCGGGGCGCCGGACGCGCCGATCGACGCCGCGGTCGAGCGGTTCGCCGAGCTGTGCGACGTGGTGGCCGAGCACGGCATGGTGGCTACCCTCGAGCCCTCCGCCCGGGGCGTCGTGCGCACGGTGCCGGACGCGGCCGACGTCGTGCGGGCGACCGGCCGGTCCAACGCTCGCGTGCTGGTCGACAGCTGGCACCACCACTGGAGCGGGTCATCGCTCGAGTCCCTGCAGGGCATCCCCGGCGCCGCGGTGGCCGCCGTCCAGATCAACGACGCGCCGGCTCGGCTCCAGCGGACGGTCCTCGACGCGAGCATGCACGAGCGCCTGCCGCCGGGCCGTGGGGTCATCGACCTGGTGGGACTGGTTCGGACCCTACGGAAGGCGGGCAGTGTGGCGCCGCTGACGGTGGAGGTGTTCAACGACGAGTTGTGGGCGAGCCACCTTCCCGACGCGCTGGCCCAGCTGCTCGGCGACGCGGCGCGGGCCCTGATGGTCGAAGCGAGCGAGCGTGTGGCCGAGGCGAACGAAAGGAACGAGATCCAGTGAGGTCTGGACCGGGAGCGGCCCTGTACCGGGTGGCGGTGCTCGACGACTACCAGGTCGTCGCGGAGAGCCTGACCGACTGGGGTCGTCTCGGGACCGGCTTCGAGCTGGTCTTCTTCCACGATCACGTGCACGACGCGGATCGGCTCGTCAACCGGCTGGCGCCGTTCGACATCGTCGTGGCGATGCGGGAGCGGACGCCGTTCCCCCGGGACGTGCTCGCCCGGCTGCCCCGGTTGGGGCTGCTCGTGACGAAGGGTATGGCCAACGCGTCCATCGACGTGGCCGCCGCCGACTCCCTCGGGATCACCGTCGCCGGTACCGACGACGGGTGGCTGGGGGCGACGGCCACCATCGAGCTGACGTGGGGCCTCATCCTGGCGCTGGCCCGGGGCATCCCGGCCGAGGACGCGGGCGTACGGCACGGGGCCTGGCAACGGGGGATCGGCACGGTGCTGGCCGGCAAGCGGCTGGGCATCGTCGGCCTCGGCAACCTCGGTGCGCTGATGCCGCCGATGGCCCGGGTGCTCGGCATGGATGTCGTCGCCTGGAGCCGCAACCTCACGGCCGAACGGGCGGCGGAGGTCGGGGTCGAACGGGTGGAACGGGAGGAGCTCTTCGCGACGGCCGACGTGATCACCGTGCACCTGAAGTTGGGCGATCGGTCCCGCGGCTACGTCGGTCGCGACGAGCTGGACCTGATGAAGCCCACCGCGCTGCTCGTCAACACGTCACGTGGCCCGGTGGTCGACGAGGACGCGCTGGTCGCCGCCCTGGCCGACCGGCGTATCGGCGGCGCGGCCCTGGACGTCTACGACACCGAGCCGCTGCCGGTCGACCACCCGCTGCGGTACCTGCCGAACACGGTGCTGACGCCCCACATCGGGTACGTGACGGTCGAGTCGTACCGGGCGCACTTCGCCCACGCCGTCGACGACCTCCTGGCTTTCGCCGAGCGACGGCGCCTGCGCGTACTCGGCGAGTACTTCGGCGAGCCGTCGTCGGAGAGGCCACCGGCGAAGTGAGCGACCGGCTTACTGATGGCGGGCGGGCGCACCCGGAGGGCAGCCGGGTAGCTGACCAGCCCGAGCACGCGGCCGGCGCGCCGGCCCCGCTGGCGCCGCTGGCCGCGCGGTTCCTCTGGCCGGGCACCGTCGGCCCGTCGAGCGGTACGCCGGATCGCCGGCGCGGCTCGGTCCGGCGAACGGTCAGCCTCGACCTCGTGCGTCCAGATGGTCTAGAGGGCGTGCTGGTGATGGAGGGCCGGGGCCGGGACCTGGCGACGCTGCCCGATGGGACCGCGAGGGAGCTGGCCCGAACGACGGTGCGGGTGGTCGTGGATTTCATGGGCGACCGCCACGTGCTCGACATCACCAGTGACCCTCCGGAGCCGGCGTTGGCCGTCCTGGTCGGGGGCAGCACTACCAGCGGGTTCCGGGCGGCGGCCACCGCGGCCGTGCCCGAAGACCGTCGATCCGGATCACTGCTCTACCAGCTCCTCGATGACGTGCCGATCGGCGTGATGATCTCGGGCGGCGTCCTCGACCGCAACGGCGTACGGCTCCCGAGGGTGGGGCCAGCCCGCCTGCCCGTGGCCAACATCTGCGCCGGCTGGGTGCCCGAGGGGCTCATGACCCAGCTGGTCATCGAGAGGGGTGAGCCGGGACTGGTGGGCATTGGGCCTCCGGTTCCGGCGCTGGCGTCGGCGGATGCTGACGCGTGGCACGACATGCCGCCGTTGCGGCCGACGTCGATGCGCCGTCGGCGGCGTCTCGACGTCGCGCTCGTCGCACGACTCCCCGGAGGTCGTGGACGTCGCCGGCCTGCTGCGGGACAGCTACGCCGAGCCCGACGGGACGGAGTCCGGGGTGCACGAGTACTCGCTGACCGCCACGGTCGATCGCCGCGATCTGGTCGTCCTGACCGCCGAAGCGACCCCTCGGGTGCTGCCCGGGCCGGACTGCCCGGCGGCGGCGGCCAGCGCCGGTTGGCTGGTCGGCCACCACGTCGACGAGCTGCGGGACTGGGTCCGCGAGCAGGCCACCGGGCCGGCGACGTGCACGCACCTCAACGACGCCCTGCGAACGCTGGGCGACCTCGGCCGCCTCATGTCGCTCATGCCGTCCGAGGCCGCCGAGCGCTGACCGATCGCTCCCGGCGCCTGACCGGCGGTGGTCAGTCGGCCAACGGCGGGGACTGGGTGCGGAGGTCGTAGAGGCCGAGCGCGGTGCGCCCGTGGTCGACGAAGTTTCGCTCGTCGCCCAACGCCAGTTCGGAGACCTCGGACTGGGCGATGAAGGCGGAGAAGGTGCTCGTGTCCGTGTAGCGGCCCTCGGCGGCGCCGTCGAAGTCGGCCAACCCGACGCCAGCCGCGACCGCCGCCCGGGCGCTGGCGTCCGGATCGGCGTGGAACTGCCGGTAGCCGTTCGCCGGGGCGGTTCCGAGGACGAGCGGCCGGTGCTGGTTGAGCCAGTACTCGATGAACTGGTCGTGGGTCAGGTCCGGCCGTCGGCGGAACGCCATGATGCCGAGGATCGGACCGACGCCGGGGACGAAGACGTGCAGCTCGCCGGCCAGCGCGGCGCAACGATCGAGCGCCAGCAGATCACCGAAGCGTTCGCCGATGTCGGCGACCGCTTCGGCCAGGTCGGCGTGCTCGACGCCGTCGCCGCCGACCGAGAGGGCGGCGTCGAACGACGGTCCGTCGGCCACCGCCCGCCCGTGCGGCGTGTCGATGATCGGGTCGTCGGCCAGCCGCGTCGCCATCCGCAGTCCGCACCCGACCGGTAGCTGCGTCGCCAGGCGCGCCACCTCTTCTTCCAAGACGGGGACGAGATCGTCGGTGGCGGCGTTGGGGGCCGACGCCAGCAGCAGCTCGAGCTTCAACATGGCTTCCTCTCAGGGTCGGAACGGGCGGCGCGGCGGCGGCCGTCGTCGCTCGTGGACGTGCAGGACGAAACAGGCGACGGCGTCACGGCGAGTCCGGCAACGCCGTCCAGCCCCGGCCGCTGGCCCGGCGGAACCATCCGCCGGCGGCCGACGTCCCACCGTCGACGCAGATCGACTGGCCGGTGACGAACCGGGACTGGTCCGAGGCCAGGAACACGACGACGTCGGCGTAGTCGACCGGCTGGCCGAACCGGCCCAGCGGGATCCAGGAAGGGATGAGCGCCGGGTCGCGGTCGCCGAGCATCATCGACGCCGGGGTTTGCAGGGTGTCGGCGATGTCGGGGGCGACCGCGTTGACGCGCACGCCGTCGTTGCCGAGCTCGACGGCCAGGCTGCGCGTGAACGCCCAGACCGCGCTCTTGAACGCGGAGTAGACGGCGTTGGTGGGGATACCGCGGAAGACCTCCACGGTGGTCACGTTGACGATGCTGCCGCGGCGCCGCTCCACCATCGTGGGGGCAATGGCATGCGTGCAGCGCAGGCAGTGCTCGAAGTTCAGCGCGAAGAGCTGGTGCCAGTCGTCCTCGGTCGTCTTGAGGAAGCGGCCCTTGGGTCGGTAGTCGCCCACGTTGTTGACCAACACGTCGATGGCGCCGTCTCGACTGCCCCGGGCCACCTCGGCCAGCTGGGCCACGGTGGTGGGTTGGCGGATGTCGCCCGGCACCGGATGGATCTCGCCACCGTCGGCCCGGATCTCGTCGCACAGGTCGCCCAGGCGCTCGGCGTCGATGTCGTTGCTGACGACGATCGCACCCTCTTCGGCGAACCGTCGGGTGATGGCCGCTCCGATGCCGCCGGCTCCGCCGGTGACGACGGCCACCTGGCCGTCGAGCATCGGTCCCGTCACCGGGACGTCGTTCCGCCCGACATGGCCCCGTCGACCGACGTTCGTCGGTGACTACGTCGCATCGCGCTGCAGCCAGTGGTCGAGCGTCAGGCTCGGCCGGTGGGCGAGCATGCCACCGTCCATGACGATCGTCTGGCCCGTGATGTACTGCGCGTCGTCGGAGGCCAAGAAGGTGGCCAGTCCGGCCAGGTCCTCCGGGGTGCCCTCGTGGTCGATCAGCCGCTCGGCCCGGAACACCCGGCGCTGCTCTTCGCTGAGGTTCCGCAGCGCCACCGGCGACAGCATGAGCCCGGGCGCGATGGCGACACAACGGATGCCGGCCTGGCCGTACAGGGTGGCGACACATTGCGTGAGGGAGATCACGCCGGCCTTCGACGCCGCGTACGCCGGGCGCCGGACGTCACCGATGAGCCCTGACGTAGACGCCGTATTGAGGATGACGCCGCCGCCGGCTCCGACCATCACCGGAATGGCGTACTTGCAACCGAGCATCGGTCCTCGGAGGTTGGCGGCCATGGCTT
Source organism: uncultured Actinomycetota bacterium (assembly GCA_963844575.1). Taxonomy (GTDB): domain Bacteria; phylum Actinomycetota; class Acidimicrobiia; order Acidimicrobiales; family RAAP-2; genus DASZUK01. Next base: position 3,059,805 of record CAWJOU010000005.1, on the reverse strand, counting down.
GGTCCCACACCGCCACGTCCATCGTCACCGGATCCTCGTCCGCATGCATCTGCTCGTCGCTGAGGTCGGCCGCGTTGTTGTGGAGGATGTCCAGGCGGCCGAACCGATCCACGACGTCCTTCACCATTGCGGCCACGTCCGACTCGACTCGCACGTCCGTGGGCAGCGCCACCGCGTTCCCGCCCGCGGCGACGATCTCGTCGGCAACGCGCTGAGCGCCGGGCGCGTCGATGTCGACGATCGCCACCGACGCGCCCTCCTGCGACATACGGTGCGCCGTGGCGCGCCCGGCTCCGGACGCCGAGCCGGTGATGGCGGCGACGCGCCCGGCCAGTCGTGGTTGCGGCCCGGTCATGAGCCGGAAACCGTCGCGAGACCGGACCGGCTGGCCGCGGACGCCCGCACGTCGTCGGTTGCCATCCCGTAGAAGCGCAGCGCGTTCTCGCCGAGGATCATGCGGCGGTCCTCCAGTGGGACGCCGTGCATGTGCCGTCCGATGGTGACCTGCGAGTTCGGCCAATCGGCGCCGCTGTGGGGGTAGTCGGACGACCACATGATCGTCCCGATGCCGACCTCGTCGCGATGACGGACGGCGAACTCGTCGATCTGGAACGTGGTGAAGCAGTTCCGCTCCCAATAGGCGCTCGGCAGCACGGGCAGGTGCGTGTTGGTCCAGAACCGATGTCGGAGGTAGTTGTCGTCCGTCTGCTCCAAGAAGAACGGCACCCATCCGGCGCCGACCTCGATGGCCCCGACGCGGAGGGCGGGATGGCGTTCGAAGGTCCCGGACAGGATCAAGTGGGACATGATCGGGATCATGCTGATGCCCTGGCGCTCCTGGTTGAGGATGGGGAGCGTGACCGTGCCCAACTGGTCGACCTTCGACGCGATCGCTGCCTCGCTCTTGTCCACCGCCGCGACCTCGCCCTCCTCGCCGAAGCCGACGTGGATCGAGACGGCCAGGTCGAGGTCGGCGGCCGCCGCCCAGAAGCGATCGTCTGCCGTGTAGTCGGGCTCGTCGCCCCCGTTCGGCCACCGGCTCAGCAACGCGGCTCGGATGCCCGGCCGCGCCCGAACGCGCTCCATCTCGGCCACCGCGTCGTCCACTCCGGTGGTGGGGATGAGCGCCACGCCGCCCAATCGGGCGAGGTCGTAGGCGGCGAAGTCGGAGATCCAGTCGTTGTACGCCCGCAGCAGCGCGAGCTGCAGGTCCCGGTCGTGGGGTGACAGCACGCTCGCCCCACCGAGCAAGAACGTGGGGTACATGACATGGACGTCGACCATGTCGACGTCCATGTCCTGGAGACGGGCCTTGGGATCCCACGCACCGGCCCGGAACTCGTGCAGGTCGTCGCTGTAGCCGAACATGGTCCATGAGGTCGGCGAGCTCCCGGCCACGTTGATCAGGCGGGTGATCGAGACCTCGCCGCTCTCGAAGCGCCATGATTTGCCGCCCTGCTCGCGGTCGACGATGCGCGGCATCTTTTCGCGGTGCTGCGCCGGCAATCGATCGGCCCAGATCGCCGGCACCTCGTTGATGTGGGTGTCCGCGTCGACGATGGGCGAATGAGCGCGGTCGTTGCTGTGGCTGTCCATCAGGCCCCTTCCTTACTGGTGTGGTCGGCGTTGGTGTGGCCGGCGTCGGTGGGTTCGGCATCGGTGGAATAGCCGGCCGTCCCGACCCGTTCGAGGTAGGCGGGTCGTCGGGCCAGGTCGACGAGCTCGATCCGGATCGATTCGTCCTTGGTGAGGTAGGCGAACTCGACCGGTCGGCCCTCGGCGAAGAGGCTGAGCTCCAGGCTCCATCCCTCGTGGCCGAGCCGCTCGATGTCGCCGGCGATGTCGTCGGACCAGTACCCGACGTGGTGTACGCAGGTGGTGAGCGGGGTCTCCCAGATGCTGCCCGGCGACCCTTCGAGCAGCTCGATGTGGAGCGGTCCCTGGCACGAGTGAACGGTCCGTACCGTCCACGGCACCGGTCCGGCGGGGGTCCCGAGCCCCGGCTCGACCCCGGCTCGCACGACCGACCAGTCGGTGCCGGCCATCGGGCCGAGCGCGGCCATGGCCGACTCGAGGGCGCACGTTGCCAGGCCGACGTGGTAGGGCGTACGGGTCAAAGGGTGCGTCGACACACTGCGTCCTCCCCGCCGGCCCCCCGGCCAGCCCGACCTCGCTCGGTCACTTCGCGTACCTCCCCCGGCGAAACCCCTCGATCGCTCCCCCCGGGGCGAAACCCAACCAAGCGCTCGACCAACTTTAAGGCGGAGGCCCGAGTGTGTCAACGGCCTCACCAGCGCCAACGTGAGCCGGGACCGGCCTGACGATCGTGTACCAGCGTCTGGAACAAGCGCTTGCCAGAATCCGGGGCGATGGTACGGTCGGGCCCTCCGCGGAACCAGGGGGTGGCATGGCAAAGCTGCAGGATCGAGTGGCGGTCGTCACCGGGGGCGCCCGCGGCATCGGCCGGAGCATCGCGCTCGGTATGGCCCGGGAAGGCGCGGTGGTCGTCGCGGTGGACATCGACACGTCCGGCACGGACGACCTGACGGCCGAGGCCGACGAGGCCGCCTCGACGATCGTCCTTCGTCAGGCCGACGTGGCCGATGGTGACGCCATGAAGGCGATCATCGACGAGGCGGTCGGGACGTTCGGCCGGCTGGACGTCTTGGTGAACAACGCCGCGGCCATGGAGCCGTGGGTGATGCGCACCGACGTGAACGTCGAGACGACGCCGGTGGAGACCTGGGATCGCGCTTATGCCGTCAACATCCGCGGTCCCTTCCTGGCCGCCAAGTACGCCGTCCCTCACATGCTGCAGACGACGGGAGCTGGCAACGTCATCAACATCTCGACGCCGGCCGGCTTCAACGGCGACGTCGCGGGGGTGGCGTACAGCACGTCGAAGGCGGCCCTGCACGGCTTGACCCGGTCCATCGCGACGAGTCACGGCCGCCTGGGGGTCCGCAGCAACTGCATCGCTCCCGGCCTCATCCTGACCGAGGCCGCCCTCCAGAACATGTCGCCGGAGCAGCGCCAAGCTCGTCGACGCCACCGTTTGGTCCGGCGTCCCGGTTGGCCGGGCGACGTGGCCGCGTTGGCCGTCTTCTTGGCCTCGGACGACTCGGGCTACATCACCGGCCAGACGATCATCATGGACGGCGGGATCAGCTCGGTGCACCAACCGTGGTACGCCGAGTCGGCGGTGACGCATCCCGACATGGTGGAAGCGAACTTCGGCGAGGATCTGGGCGAGGCCTGACGCCGCCGCCGGTCGGTACCGGTCGCTCCCGACCGCGACCGACCGAGCTACTCAGGCGGCGTCGTCGCCAAGAGCGGCGCGGATGCTGTCGGTCGACCGGCGGGCCAGGCGCCCGGCGTCGACGACGTACGTCTGACCGGTGACGGCGCGGGCATCGTCCGAGGTCAAGAAGACGGCCATGGCGGCGACGTCGTCCGGCGTGGCCGGATCGGGGAGCATGCGCTCGTAGCGCGCCATGCGGCGCTGATCGGGTGTTTCTCTCTCCACGGTGTCCGGGTTGGCCATGTACGCCGGGGCCACCGCATTGCAGCGCACCCGATCGGCGGCGTACATGGCGGCGACGTAGCGGGTGAAGCCGATCACCCCGGCTTTGGAGGCACCGTAAGCGGACCGCACGATCGTTCCTTGGAACGCACCGGTGGAGGCGATGTTGACGATGGCGCCGCCACCCGCCGCCACCAGGTGGGGAACGGTGTACTTGCACCCGAGCATGACCCCGCGCAGGTTGATGGCCAGCGTCCGGTCCCACGTGTCGACATCCAGCTCCGAGAGGTCGCCGTCGTGGCCGACCGTCTCGTTGCCCAGGGCAGCCGCGTTGTTGAACAGTGCGTCGACCCGGCCGAAGGCTTCGACGGCGGAGGCGACCATGCGCTGGACGGCGGCGTCGTCGCTCACGTCGACCGAGATGGCCCGGGCGCTTCCGCCTTGATCGGCGATCTCGGCCACCACCCTCGCCGCGCCGTCGTCGTTGATGTCGGCCACGGCCACTCGGGCGCCCTCGCTGGCCATCCGCCGGGCGATGGCCCGGCCGAGCCCCGAGGCGCCGCCGGTGACGATGGCCACCTTGCTGTTCAGTCCCCTCATCGACCGCCTTCTCCCTCGTCCGGCGCTGGCTGTTTCCCCGGTGCCGAAAGCCGCACGCTGGCGTCAGAAATCATGCAAGCGCTTGCTTGTGTACGAGGGCGATCGTACGCTGCGGCGACGGAGGCCGTCGGGAGGCGGGCTCTGGGTGGATGGGGCTCGAGGTCGGTGAGGTGGCCCGTGCAAGTCGGTGAGCTCGACGTGACGTCGCTGCTGGACGGCGAGGCTCGGGTGGCTCCGTCCGTCCTCTATGCGCGGGCGCATCAGGCGGCGGAGGCGGGCGGGAAAGGGGCCGATCCCGAGGACTGGGCGCCGTACCGGGAGCTCCTCGCCGGCGACGACGAGTTGGTCATGCCGGTGGGCAGCTTTCTCATCCGGAACCCACGGCACGATCGGGTGGTGCTCGTCGATCTCGGGATGGGGCCGAACCCGCCGTTGCCGTGCATCGGCGGACGGTTGCTCGAACGGCTGGCGGCGGTGGGCGTGGCCTGCGCCGATGTCACCGACGTGGTCTTCACCCACCTTCACTTCGACCACATCGGATGGTCCAGCGTCGAGGGAGAACCGGTTTTCCCCAATGCCACCTACCGTTGCCACGAACGGGACTGGGAGTACTTCGCCCGCGTCGCCCCCGACGACCGGGTGAACGAGAAGTTGACGGCGGTGGCGTCACGGTTCGAGACCTGGCGGGGCGACGGGCCGTTGCTGCCTGGCGTCGACACGATCCATGCGCCGGGCCACACGCCGGGGAGCAGCCTGGTGGTGCTCAGCTCGGGGACGGAGCGCGCGCTGCTGTTGGGCGACGTGGTGCACTGCCCGGTCGAGCTGATCGACAGCGATTGGCAGGGGCTCTCCGACGTCGATCCGGCCCTGGCCCGACGGACGCGTGAGGCGTTGGTCCGCGAGCTGGAGGCGGACGGCCCGCCGGCCGCGGCCGGCCACTTCGACGGGCTCCGGTTCGGTCGTCTGCTCGCCGCCGAGGGGCGTCGCCGCTGGCAGGTTTGAGGGGCCCAAACAAGCAAGCGCTTCGTTCAAATTACCCTTGCATAAGGGTTACGGTTCGGATATAGTTTCGAACAAGCGCTTCATCCAATCCAAACAACTCAACCCGAGGGGGGGACCTCGATGCGAAGGACCCAAGCGCTCGCGCGCCCGCCGGCTTCCGGCGGTATTGATGGCTCTGGTCACCGGCGCGGTGACGGTGGCGGCGGTAGTGGCAGCACCGATTGCCACGTCCGGTGCCGGTGCAGCCACGAAAGGCACGGTGAATTTCGATGCCGTGATGGACCTGACCGGTACATACGGCCAGTACGGCGGCTACCAGCTGGCTGGGGACAAGGCGATCGTTGCCCTGCTCAACAAGAGCGGCGGGATCATGGGCAAGAAGGTCGTGCTCCATTACCAAGACGACCAGTCGAACGCCTCGACCGCGGCGCTCGCCGCCCAGCAGCTGTTGCAGCAGTACCCGGCGATCGTCATGGACAGTGGGACGATCACCCCGACCTGTAACGCCGTCCTGCCGGTGACGACCAAGGCGAAGGTCATCTCCTTCTGTTCGGGAACGTTCCTCCAGACAGAGTTCCCCTATGCCTTCGCGTTGATCCCGACGACGACATTGCAGTCCGAGGCTGAGCTCACCGCGCTCAAGCAGCTGGGCGGCAAGAAGTTCGCCGTCATCACCGATGAGTCGTCGGGTGACCTGGAAGGCACCAAGATCACGTCGGAGAACGCCTCCAAGTACGGCCTGACGACAGTGGGCTACATCACCACGCCGACCGGGGCCACCGACTACACGGCGGCGATCCAGCAGGCCAAGAACGCCGGGGCGCAGGAGATCCTGCTCCACTCGGTCGTCGCCTCCAGCGTCGTCGCCTTTATGCGTGACATTCAGACCCTGGGGTGGAAGACAGTCAAGGTCCTGGTCAACGACGAGGCGGTCGGCACGTCGGTCATGACGAACATCCCGCCGGCGGTCGAGAAGCAGTTCTACGCCTACGCCCCGCGGATCTACCTCAAGACCCAGAAGACAACGAACCCGCTGCTCAACAACTTCGCCAAGCAGCTGGCCTCGGCCGGTCCGATCACCGACATCGGCATCTCGGCCTACCACGCCGACGCCGTCAACCTGACGAAGTACGCCATGACCAAGGCCAAGACCACCACCACAATGCAGAAGGTGCTGAAGGTTCTGGAGAGCATTGGCAAGCAGAACATCCCGGTGGGGCAGTTCCTCGCCTACCAGAACCCGGGGTACACCGCGACAAACCACGGGCTCCCGAAGTCGGCGATGAAGACCTACTGGGGGATCATCCGTCCAGGGACACCGGTGAACGGCCGGTACTCGGGGTACACGATCACCGTCAATCCCCCTAAGGGGTAACCCGTCGATGGCCGGCGACGGTAGATCGTCCAGAGAACGCACCGAAGAAAGCCCGCAAGGAACCCACCTGTAGCGAACGAGGGGAACCACGCTGTGCTCCGTGAAGTGAGTCTCGCTTTGGAGGCCGGGATCGGTCTGGGTGCGCTGTACGCGCTGGTAGCCCTGGGCTACACGCTGATCCTGGCCGCCAGCGGGGTCTTCAACCTGGTGCAAGGAACGATCGCCGTCGCCGGCACGATGGTCATGCTGGGGTTGTGGCAGATCCTGGGCTGGCCCATCCTGGGGGTGGCCGCCATCACCCTGGCCGGCGGCGCGGTCATTGGCATCGTGACGTACTTCGTCTCGGTGTTCCCGCTGACCCGCCGCCGCGACGTCACGTCGCTGACCGAAGGCGCACTGGTCACGACGTTCGCCCTGTGGCTGATGCTGGGGAGCATCCTCCAGGTCACGTTCGGGGACGAGACGCTCCCGGTGAACAACTACGTGTCGCAGACAGGCTTCAAGATCGGCGGCGTGCCGATCGAGCCCATCTACATCGTCATGTTGGGAGCGACGCTCCTCATCGTCGTGGTCTTCGAGCTCGTGCTGCGGCGAACCGGCGTCGGGCTGGTGCTGCGGGCCACGGTCGAGGACAACGAGGGGGCACGGCTGGCCGGGATCCCGGTGACCAAGGTCGTCCTGGTGGCGTTCGCGGTCGGCGGCGCCCTGGCCGGGATCGCCGGCATGCTCATGGCCCCCATCACCTTCGCCTCGCCCTTCCCGAGCGCGGACCTGTCGTTCTACGGCTTCGCCGGGATGGCGATCGGCGGGTTCGGGAGCTTCAGCGGGGCGATCGTCGGTGGCCTGCTGGTCGGGGTCCTGACGAACGTGCCGGCCATCTGGGTCAACCCGAGCTTCATGAGCCTGCTCGTCTACGCCGCGATGCTGCTCATCCTGGCCATCCGGCCCGCTGGCCTCTTCGGTTCGCCCGGTGCGTTCGGCAGCGCCAGGGTGCGAGAGATCTAGGGCAGTGGACAGTCGTCGTTCGCGGAACAGCATCTACGTCGTCGGCATCCTGGTCGCCCTCGTTCCGCTGGTCATCACCTCCAACTACCAGCTCGGACGGGTCCAGCTCGTCCTGCTCTATTCCATGGTGGCCATCGGGCTCAACCTCGGGTTCGGGTACGGTGGGCAGTTCGCGATTGCCCAGCCGGCCATCATGGGAACGTCCGCCTACACCGCCGGCGTGCTCAGCGTCCGCTACGGCTGGAGCGCCTGGGAGACCCTGCCGATCGCCTTGTCCCTGGGCGTCTTGTTGGGTGGGCTGATCTCGGTCCCGGGGTACCGCCTACGAGGTTGGTACCTGGCCATCACGACGTTCTTCGCCGTCGCCGTCTTCCCCGACGTCATCGCCGCCACCTACACGTGGACCGGCGGGACCAGCGGCCTCGGTCCCATCGCCGGGTTCAACTTCACGACCGGCACATCCTCGCCGGTGCCGGTCTACGAGCTGATCGTCGGCGTGACCTTCTTGGTCTGGATCCTCAGCGCCCGACTGACGAACTCCCGCTGGGGCATCGCCATCCGATCCGTACGGGACGCCCCGCTCGCCGCGACCAACTGCGGGATCAACGTCGGCCGGCTCAAGATGGTGGTCGCCCTGGTCGCCTCCGTCCCCGTCGCGCTGGCCGGGTGGCTCTGGGCCCACACCTACCAGGTGCTCTCGCCGAGCTCCTTCGGGCTGAACCTGCTGCTGCTCTTGATGGCCGCGGTGCTCCTCGGCGGGCGCGGCACGCTGTGGGGCCCGGTCCTCGGCACCGTCGTCTTCGAGGGCATCAGCCTCTGGATCGGGGCGGCGAACGGGTACAACCAGCTGATAATCGGTGGCTGCGTACTGGTCGTGGCCACGGCGTTCCCCCACGGACTGGCCGGGATCGGCAAGAGCGTCGCCGCGCAAGTCCGGCGGGTCAATCTGTGGCGAAAAGTTCGCGGCCAGCCACTCGTGGTGGCCGAGAGCGAGCCGCCGCCGGTGCCCGAGCACGTCCAGGGTCCGGGGTCGGCGGAGGCCAAGCAAGCCCTCGCCGAGGAGCCGGTGTTCGCTCCCCTGGAGGCGAGCGACGGCCATGGGGCCGCGCACGCCACGGCCTTGGAGGCCAAGGAGCTCTCCAAGTCGTTCGGCAGCGTGCGGGTGATCGAAGACGTGAGCCTCCAGCTGCGGCTGGGGAAGGTCCACGGGCTGATCGGCCCGAACGGCTCGGGGAAGACGACCCTGCTCAACATGATCACCGGCTACGTCGCGCCGGACCAAGGGACCATCACGGCCAACACCACCGAGCTGTCGGGCAAGTCGGCGTCGTGGATCGGCGCGTCGGGTATTCGGCGCTCGTTCCAGATTCCCCAGCTCATCGGGGAGCTGACGGTGCGCGACAACATCCGCCTGGGCGCGCTGGGGCCGGGTCGGGCGACGCTCACCGGGGCTCTCCTCGGTCCGTACCTGTTGCCCGGCCTGCGCCGGCAGGGAAAAGGCGAGGAGCGGGAGCTCGACACCATCGCCGCCTCACTGGCGTTGGGACCCGAGGTCATGGACCGCGCCGCCTCCGAGGTGCCGTTGGGACTGCGGAGAATCGTCGAGATCGGTCGGGCCATCATGGGGAACCCGGTCGTGATCTGCCTCGACGAGCCGGCGGCCGGCTTGGGACCCGAGGATCTGGTGGTGCTGCGGTCCATCCTGGAATCGCTGGCCACCGGTGGCCATTCGTTGCTGCTGATCGAGCACAACCTCCAGTTCGTCGGTCAGGTGTGCGACACCGTCTTCCAGCTCGAAGACGGTGTCCTCGTCTCCCAGTCGGACTACCGACCGGTGCGGTCCGCGTCAGGACGGGCGGCCCTCTTCGGCGCGGCGGGCGAGCCGGCGCCATGACGAGCACCCCGACCAACGGCAGCTCGCCCAGCCCGGACGGAGCCGGCGCACCCGTGACGGGCGCGGCGGTGCCCGTCGCCAGTCCGGCACCGGACGGCCGGTGTCTCGTGCTCGACGGCGTCTCGGCCTGGTACGGCCAGGCCCAAGCCCTGTGGGCCGCCTCGATCACTGTGGACTACGGCCAGTTCGTCGGGATCGTGGGACGGAACGGCGCCGGGAAGTCGACGATGTTGCGGGTGATCTCGCGCCTGCACACCCGGGCCGAAGGCGGCCTCGTGCTCTTCGGCGACGACATCATGGGGTTGCGGCCCGAAGAGGTGGCTCGTCGGGGACTGAGCATGATGCGAGAAGGCGGCGGGATCTTCGAGGCCCTCAGCGTCGAGGACCACCTGGGGCTGGCGGCGCGGTTGGCCGGACAGCGCCAACAGTCGAGCGACGTCGACGAAGTGTGGGAGTGGTTCCCCATGTTGCAGGAACGCCGCGACGCGAAGGGCGGGTTCCTGAGCGGCGGCCAGCGCAAGATGCTCGGGCTGGCGATGGCGTTCGTCTCGCGACCCCGGTGCCTGCTGCTCGACGAGCCGTCGGCGGGACTGGCGGAGTCGGTGACCGAGAGCGTGTTCCTCATGGTGGAGCGACTGGCCCGCGGCAACATGACGCTCGTCGTGTCCGAGCAGGACCCGAGATGGCTGTCGGAGGCCGACAAGATGTACGAGCTCGACCTCGGGCGGGTGGTCAACGAGACGACCCCGAGAGCATCCGGCCACGGCGGGGAAGCGGTCACCGCCCCGAGCTGAGCCACTGCCGTCGGGATGGCGGTACGGCGGGACGGCAGTGGACTCGATCGACGAGTATCGGTAGAGGTGTCGCCTTCACGAGCGACACGAGGAGGGCGTGATGCGCGATCCGGGTTGGAAGCCGACCGAGCGGGATGTGCCCGCCATCGCCGACTGGAACCGTCTCTTGGACGGGAAGGTGGCGGTGGTCACCGGCGGCGGGGACGGCATCGGTGGCGCCATCTCGTCGTTGTTCGCCGCTCACGGGGCCGTCGTCGAGATCGCCGAGATCGACCCAGACCGGGCCGAACGGGCTCGGCAGGCCATCGAGGCGGCCGGGGGGACGGTGCGGGCCCATGTCGTCGACGTCACCGATCCGGCCGACGTCGAGCGGCTGGCCGCGGCGGTCCTCGACGCCCACGGAGGGATCGACGTCCTGGTCAACAATGTCGGGGACTTCCGGCCCCAGGTGCTCTTCGAGGCGTCGGGTCCCGACGACTGGAAGGCCATGTACGACATCAACCTCTTCCACATCTTCGCCGTCACCCGGGCCTTTTTGGGATCGATGGTCGAACGTGGGGGAGGGTCGATCGTCAACTTCCACTCGGTCGAGGGGATGCGGGGCTTCCCCCAAGAGCCGGTCTACGCCGCCATGAAGGCCGCGGCCGCCCACTTCACCACCAGCCTGGCCGTCTACGTCGGACGGCACGGGATCCGGGTAAACGGGATCGGGACGGACCTCACCCAGACCCCGCAGGTGAACTACCTGCTCCGGTCGGAGGGCAACGAGCACCTCTGGCCGACGTGGGCGCCGGTCGGTCGACTGGGCTGGCCGGAAGACCAGGCCCGGGTCGCCCTCTTCTTGGCGTCGGACCTGTCGGCGTACGTCACCGGGCACAACATCCCGGTCGACGGGGGGACGAAGGCCGGTGGGGGATGGTACTGGGTTCCGGCCGAGGGTCGCTTCGCCAACCGGCCCTTGCTCTGAACGCGCTGCTGTTCGCCGACGGCCGACGACGGCCGGGACGACCGGCGAGGCCGTCCCATCTAGACCAAGCGACCGCTTCAGACACACGGTACAATTCGAGCGTATGGCTCAAGGACAGAACGTTGCGACGCGTCAGCCGGTCGATGTGAAGACCGGGATCATGGATCTCGATACCCACTTCTGGCAGCCCCTTCCACTGTGGGAGGCCTACATCGAGGCGGAGCACCGTTCGGCCGTCATGGCCTTCCACGAAGCGACCGACCCGTTGTCGGAGACGAACGGGGGCCGATCGGTGGACCCGGTGGTGGCGCAGAAGATCCGAGAGCGGCAAGGCAATCCGGCCGTCGAGGACCCGACAGAGCGCCTGCGGTGGATGGACGAGAACGGCATCTACCTGAACGTGGCGTACCCCAACCCGGCGTGGTTCTCGACGAGCACGGACCCGGTGCTGGCGGCCGCCGGCTGCCGGGCGCTCAACCGGTGGGCCGGCGCCTTCGCCGAGAAGAACCGGGACCGGTTGAAGCCGGCGATGCTCCTGCCGATCCTCTTTCCCGACCTGGCCTTGGAGGAGTTCCGCTTCGCCACCGAGGAGCTCGGGCTCGACGTCGTCTTCTCGATCCCTACGCCCTATAAGGACCGGCGCTGGTCGGACCCGGACTTCGACCCGTTGTGGGCGGCCCTGCAGGAGCGCAAGGCCGTGATGATGTTCCACGAGTTCACCCGGGTCGATCCCAACTCGCTCCCGAGTGTCATCCGTCCTTGCTACCGGGACAGCTATCCGATCGCCTACCTGGCCGGCCACTCCGTCGAAGCGCAGCTGGCCGTGACCGACATGATCGGCGGCGGGGCGCTCGACCGCTTCCCCGAGCTCCAGGTCGGTTTCGTGGAGGCCCACGTCGCCTGGTTGCCCGGTTGGCTGGCCCTGATGGACAGCATCTGGCCGCGTGTGTCGAGCCGCTTCACCACGACCTCGGGAACCGGCACGCTCTCCCTGACTCCGACGGAGTACTTCCGGCGCCAGTGCACGATCGTCGCCTTTCCGGACGATGCGTGGGTCCCCCAAGCCGTGGCGACGATCGGCGCCGAGAGCATCACCTTGTGCTCCGACTTCCCACACCCGAACGCCGAGGGCCGGATGCCGATCGACGAGATCTTCCGAGCCACCAACCCGGACCTGTCGGCCGCCGATCAGAGCCTGATCATCAACGGCAACGCCCGACGGATGTTCGGCCTGTCGTAGCCCGGCCCGAGAGACGCACCCATCGCGTGCCAGGAAACCGGCTCCGTAATCCATGAAATGTGACTCGCCCTGAAGGCTGGCATTCACGAGGAGGGAAGTGGCATGGGGACGCTCGCAGAGTTCGACCCGTACGACAACGCGCCGACCGACGTCGCCTACGACGTCATGGCCGAGCTGCGCAGTGAGTGCCCGGTGGCGCGGCTCGACACGGGATTCTGGTACTTCTCGCGCTATGACGACGTCGCGGCGGCGCTGAAGGACGGCGGCGCCAGGGTCAAGGTCTTCTCGCACGAGGGCAAGAACCGGGCGACCGGCGTCGTCGTGCCCGAGGAGCAAAAGCTGATCATGGAGATGGAGGGCCCCCGGCACCTCATGCTGCGGCGCCTGCTCCAGACGGCGTTGCATCCCCGCCTGATCGCCTCGTCCGAGCCCTACATCGAGAAGCTCTGCAACGAGCTCATCGACAACTTCGGCGACGGCGAGGTCGACCTCGTCACCGCCTACGGCATCCCGGTCCCGTGCAAGGTGCTCGCCCACGTGCTCGGCCTGCCCGAGGAGGACCACGAGCAGTTCCGGATCTGGAGCGACGAGGTGAACGTCGGCACCTACCCGGCGCTCAACCGTAACGAGCGGGGCGACGGTCTCGACGGCGCCCACCCCGAGTTCTCCGCCTACATCGACGCCATCTCCGAGGACCGGCGCCGCCAGCCCCGTGACGACCTGTTCACCCGGCTGGTCGAAACCGAGGTGGACGGCGAGCGCCTCACGACGACCGAGCGACGGGTGCTCATCGCCGCGCTCATCATCGCCGCCAACGAGACGACGGCCAACCTGATCTCCAACGCCTTGTACCGGCTCGTCGCCGACCCGGACCAGTACCGAGCGGTGCGCGACGCCCCCGAGCTCATCCCCAATACCGTCGAAGAGTCGCTGCGGCTCGATTCCCCGACGCTGTGGCAGGGCCGACGGGCCGTCACCGAGTGCACCGTGGCCGGGACGACGATCGCCGCTGGCGAGCGGGTCATTCTCGGGCTGGCGTCGGCCAACCGGACCGAAGAGGTCTTCGACGACGCCGACGACTTCCGGGCCGACCGGGCCAACGCCGACCGGCACGTGGCGTTCGGTGGCGGGGCCCACTTCTGCCCCGGAGCCCCGCTGGCCCGGCTCGAAGGCCGGGTGGCGATCAGCACCTTCTTGCGGCGTATTCCCGAGGCCTCCCTGGTCCCGGGGTACGTCCGGGAGAAGTGGCAGATCAACTGGGCCAACGGGCCCCGGTCGCTGCCCGTCCGGCTGGATCGGTGAGCCGATGAGCAACTTCCTCGACGCCTTCCGAGTCGACGGCCAGGTGGCGCTGGTCACCGGCGGCGCCAACGGCATCGGCCGGGCCACCGCTGAGGTCCTGGCCGAGGCCGGGGCGACGGTGATCGTGGCCGACGTGGACGTCAGCGGGGCCAAGGAGGTGGCGGCCGGGATCGGTGGCTCGGCGGTGGCGCTCGACGTCAGTGACCGGCTGGCGGTCGACGCGGTGGTCGACGCCATCATCGCCGAGCACGGGCGGCTCGACATCGTCTGCAACGTGGCCGGCGTGTGGGCCGAACGCGGTCACGTGGTCGACATCGACGAGGTCGAGCTCGACCGGGTCCTCGGCGTGAACCTGAAGGGCACGTTCTTCTGCTGCCAGGCGGCCATCCGGGTGATGGCGCCGGCCGGGAAGGGCAGCATCGTCAACGTGGCGTCGTCGATCATCGACATGCCGGTCGGTGGCAACGCCGTCTACGCCATGACCAAGGCCGGGATCACCATGTTGACGCGGGTCCTGGCCGACGAGATCGGGCCGCTCGGTCTCCGGGTCAACGTCGTCGCACCGGGGTCGACCATCACCGACTTCACCCGGCACAACGTGGCCGACGAGCACGGCCACGTCGACCCGGCCGAATGGGAGCGCTTCCTCGAGCGCATTCGGTCGATGACCCCGCTGGGCGAGGTCTGCGACCCGATCGACCAGGCGCTGCTCATCTTGTACCTCGTCTCGCCGGCGGCCGCCCGGGCCACGGGCAACGTGTTCCGGGTGAACGCCGGCATGGTGAGGCCGGCATGACGGTTGCCGCACCCGACGAACGGGTCGTCGTCGTCACCGGGGCCGGCCGGGGCATCGGGCGGGCTATCGCCGAACGGTTCGCGACCGCTGGCGCCAAGGTCGCGGTCGTCGACGTCGACGCCGACCTGGCGGACGACGCGGCCTCGAGCATCACGGCGGGGGGCGGGACGGCGGCGCCGATCGTGCTCGACGTCGGCGCCGACGAGCCCACGGTCGCCGCCGCTGTCCGTTCCGTGGTCGACGTGCTCGGGGACATCTCGGTGCTCGTGAACAACGCCGCGGTGATGGGCTCGGCGCTCAGCGGCGCCGATCTGGACTTCGCCACGACCAGTCGCGAAGTGTGGATGGAGACGCTGGCCGTCAACCTGGCCGCACCGGCGATCGTGGCCAAGCACGTGCTGCCGTCGATGCTGGCGGCACCGCCGGACCGGGTGATCGTCAACATCGGGTCAGCCGGCGCGCACTTCGGCGACAGCTTCAACGTCGCCTACCGCTCGTCGAAGGCCGCCCTCGAGACGCTCACCAAGGCGATGGCGGTCAGCCACGGCCCCCAAGGCATCCGCGTCGTCGGGGTGGCTCCCGGCGTCACGCTGACCGAGGCCTCCAGGGCGCAGTCCGGCCCGGCCGGGCTCGACATGCACCGGCGAACGCGCCTGACCGAAGAGGCCGGCCGCCCCGAGGACACCGCCGCCCTGGTGCAGTGGTTGGCGTCGCCCGAAGCTCGCTACGCGCAGGGCCAGATGTTCCTGCTCGACGGCGGGATGAACGCCGTCCCGCCGTGGCGGGCCGCCCGCTGATCAGTCGGGACGGTCTACCGGGAACCTGATGCCGAACGGCCGGGCCCCCAGGGACGATTCGCGACGACCGATGGTCCTTCTGGTGTTCCGGGCCCATGGGTACCTCGCCACCACTCGTTGGACGTACGACTGGAGCGGTCGACGGGGATCGAACCCGCATCATCAGCTTGGAAGGCTGAGGTTCTGCCATTGAACTACGACCGCACGAGCCCGCGACGCTAGCACGGGGCCGAGATCGCACCGGGCTGACCAGGGAGAACGCTGCTGGCGGCACCGGGCGGCATGATGGGCCGATGCTCCACGAGGACCGCCGGCGAGCCGAGTCGTTCGGGGCCGACGCCGAGCGGTACGACCGGGCTCGGCCGACGTACCCGGCCGCCCTGATCGACGCCCTCGTCGCCGATCGACCAGGCCGGGTCCTCGACGTCGGTTGTGGAACCGGCCGGGTCGCCCAGCTCTTCACCGATCGCGGCTGCGACGTCGTCGGGGTCGAGCCGGACCGCCGGATGGCCGCGGTGGCCCGCCAGCGCGGGACCATCGTCGAGGATGGGTCGTTCGAGCAGTGGGACCCTCGGGACCGGGTGTTCGACCTCGTCGTCGCCGGCCAGGCGTGGCACTGGGTCGACCCGGCCGTCGGTCCGGCCAAGGCCGCGTCGGTGCTCGCCCCCGGTGGCCGCATCGGGCTGTTCTGGAACATCGGCGTCCTGCCCGCCGAGTTGAAAGCCGCGCTCGACGACGTCTATCGGCGGGTCGCGCCCGGTCTCGACGAGTACTCCGTGCTGCTCGGCAACGCCGGGCCGGACCGGTACGGGTCCGGCGCGACGGGCCTGCGGGATGCCGGCGCGTTCGTCGACGTCGCCGTCCGCCGTTTCGACCACCGGCGCGACTACACGACCGACGAATGGCTCGACCAGCTCCTGACCCACAGCGACCACGCGACGCTCGACCGGGTGGCCCGGGAGGAACTGCTCGTCGCGGTCGCCGATGTCGTCGACCGGGCCGGTGGCCACGTCGCGGTGCACTACGACACGTGGCTGGTCACCGGGTCGGTGCCCGCGGCCGGCTCGACCGGCCGGTCGCGGCCGGCTGGCGGGTAGAACGGCGACGGTCGACCGAGAGGCCGGCCGTCACGACCGACCCGCCGAACCCGCTGAACGCCAAGGAGGCAGTCTCATGCCTGACGTGCCCGAGTCCCATACCGACCTGCTCGACGCGAAGTTCGCCACGCTGGCCACCGTCGGCCGGGACGGGCGGCCGCAGATGACCGAGGTCTGGTTCCTCCACGACGACGGCGATCTCAAGATCTCGCTGAACGGGTCCCGGCAGAAGACGAAGAACCTCCGGCAGAACCCGGCCGTGTCGTTGCTCGTCCTCGACCTCGCCAACCCGTTCCGTTACCTCGAGGTCCGCGGCGATGCCACCGTCGTCCCGGACGACGACTACGCCTTCGCCGACCGCGTCGGGGCGAAGTACGGCGTCGACCTGCGAGTCCACGACGGGCCCGGCGACCACCGGGTCGTCGTCACGATCGAGCCGACCCGAGTCCACCCGGTCGACATGAGCCGTTAGGTGCCGGCCGGAGATCGGAGCGGCCAGGACCGGAGCGGCTAGGACCGGAGCGGCTAGGAGCCGGCCGGTGGCTCGCCGCCGGGATACCCGAACCAGCGCTCCCGGCGGGTCGCCCCGAACTGGCGCTTCTCCTCGGCCTGCTCGACGGACGGCGGAGTGAACGACGCGGTCGGCGCGACACCGGCGAGGAAGTTGACGTCGACCCGCCCGACCGTGCGGTCGCCCATCTCGATGAAGCAGACCGCCGCCCCCTGGTACGGCGGCGGCATCGGGCCATCGGTCAGCCGGGCGATGATGACGTTGGCCGCGGTCGCCGCCTCGCCTTCCGCGATGATCCCGGCCCGGGGGACCGGTGCACTGGTGACGTCGCCGACCGCGTAGACGTCGGGGAACCGGGTGGCGAACGTCGCCGGGTCGACCGGTACCCACCCGTCCTCGGTCAGCCCGGACTCGACGACGACCGGCGGCGCGCAGTGGACCGGGATGCCGAGGAACAGGTCATACGCCTGCGTACTGCCGTCGGCCAGATGGGCCACTCGTTCGGCCGGATCGAGCCGGGTCACCATCGACTGGCCCCGGTACGTAACGCCCCGCTCGGCCAGCAGGTCGACGATGGCGGCCGACGTGTCCTGGGAGATCGGGATCGGGATCGGGAGTGGCGAGAGGAGATGGATCGTGCAGCGGTCACGGATACCCCGCCGGACGAGGTAGTCGTGGAGCAGGAACGCCGTCTCGTTCGGCGCCGGCGGGCACTTGAAGAGTGGGCCGAGGACGCTGATGACGACGTCCCCGCCGTCGAACCGGTCGAGCACGGCCGCCGTCGCCTCCGCCCCCTCGGGGGAGTAGAACTCGTGGCCGCCCTCCGTGAACCCCGGCGTCGCTCCCGGGTCGAGGTCGGCCCCGAGGGCGACGACGAGGATGTCCGCGTCGTACGTCCCCTGGTCGGTGTCGACCCGGCGCCGCTCGGGGTCGATGCGGACGATCCGCTCCTGGCGGAACGTCACCGCCGGCGCGGCGACGTCGCGGTACGGGTAGCGGACCGACGCCAGGCCGGCCCGGCCGAAGAGGACGTCGAGCTTCGAGAAGCCGAACGTGAACGCGCCGCTCTGGTCGATCAGCGTGACCCGTACGTCGTCGCCGAGGGCGTCGGACAGCCGGGTCGAGAGCTCCAGGCCGCCGAAACCGGCCCCCAGGACGACGACGTGGGTGGACACGTCGACACAGTACCCGCCCGCCAACGGGCATTGCCGGCCCGTTCGGGCCGAACTGCCCGAGTCCGGCCCGCCAACCGGCGGGCCGGGCGGAGCCGATCGTCTACCGTCGTCCGGATGGACACCTTGTACGACCGGGCCGGGGGAGAGGCCTTCTTCGTCGACCTCGTCGACCGGTTCTACGGCGGCGTCGCCGGCGATCCCGTCCTGCGGCCGCTCTATCCGGACGACCTGACCGACCCGAAGGCCCACCTCGCCCTCTTCCTCGTCCAGTACTGGGGCGGCCCGTCGACGTACAACGAACAGCGTGGCCATCCGCGGCTGCGGCTGCGGCACGTACCGTTCGTCATCGGCACGCTCGAGCGCGACGCCTGGCTCCGGCACATGAACGCGGCCGTCCGGGGCGCCGTCGGCGCGGCTGGGCTCTCACCGGACGACGAGGCCGAGCTGCTCACGTACTTCGAGGTGGCCGCCCATCAGCTGATGAACGCCAACGGCTAGCCGGCTCAGTCCTTGAACGCCGGTGGCCGCTTGTCACGGCGGGCCCGGATCGCCTCCTCGAAGTTCTGCGTCGTGATCCGGACGAACAGCTGGGCGGTGCCCTCCGCGTCCATGTGCGTCTCCAGGCTCGACGCGTCGAGGCCGTTCCACAGCATCCGCTTCGTCAGCTCGATGCCCGGACGGCTCCAGCCGACGATCCGCTCGGCGACGTCGTAGGCCGCGTCGAGCAGCTCGTCGCCGGGGACGACGCGGGAGACGAGGCCGATCCGGCACGCTTCGGCCGCGTCGACGTCGCGCCCGGTCAGCATGATCTCGGCCGCTCGCGACGACCCGACCGCCCGGGGGAGCAAGTAGCTCAAGCCGAGCTCGGCCGCGGTCAAGCCGTTGTTGATGCCGGCCGCCCGGAAGTACGCGCCGTCCGCGGCCAGGCGGATGTCGGTGGCCAGCGAGAGGCAGAACCCGCCGCCGATGGCCGGGCCGTTGATGGCCGAGATGACCGGCTGGTGCAGCTTGCGCAGCGTCCGGATGACCTCGTCGAGCAGCTCCATCGATCGCAGCGCGATCGTCGGCAGCGTGAGGCCGTCGATGTGCGGGATGACCCCCGGGTCCTCCAGGTCGGCCCCCGAGCAGAACCCGGGGCCGGCGCCGGTCAGGACGACGACTCGCGTCTCGTTGTCCCGCCCGATCTCCGTCAGCGCCTCCTTGAGCGGGATCATCACGTCGAACGCCATCGCGTTCATCCGCTCCGGCCGGTTGAGCGTGACGAGGGTCACCTGCGGGCGCGGCTTGTCGATCACTACGAACGGCACGTCGTCGTCTCCCTGTCTTTCGGTAGAGGGTCTTTAGGTAGGGAGTCTCCCTACGCCGGGCCGCCGCTCCGGAGCTTTCGGATGTCGAACTCCCGGACCCGCTCGTCGAGGGTGACGACCATCTTCGGGTCGATCGTTCGGTGCGCATCCTCGCGCAGATGGACGCCGGTGCCGATGGCGACGAACTGCATCGCCCGGGCGTTGTAGCCGAGCGGGCCCTCCCGGAGCTTGACCCCGACGACGCCTTCGGCGTGCATCGCCATCCCGGACCGCTGCATTCGCTCCATCGCCTTCTCGCGGGCGAGGTAGAGCGCTTCGGTGAGGTTCGGCAGCTCGGTGTTCTGCCCCTGCTGGGCCGCCCACTGCCGGGCGCTGCGCCGCGGGGCGACGACGAAGCTGGCCCCGGCGGCCAGCCCGAGCGGCCACCATCCCGACCGCGTCAGCAGGACGAAGTCCCGGGCGGAGAGGTCAGACACGAACTCGAACGGCGATGTCGCCGCGCCGATGCGGCGGACCGCAGTGCCGGTGAGCGTCAGGTCGATGTGGTGGGACGCCACGCGGAGCCCGACGTCGACGCCGACGACACCGGACCCGCCGAGCCGGGTGCACTCGTCGCGCAGCAGCCGGCTCGCCTCGTCCATGGCCCCGGCGAACGCGTTCGACGCCTCTTCGATCTCGCCGACCTGCCACTGCCAGACGCCCCACGGGACCGACCACCACGAGACGCCGAAGACGACGTCGACCGGCTCCCAGCCGATCGAGTGCAGGAGGAGGATCTCGTCGATCGAGAGGTCCGACGTCGTCGCCCGACCGCCGGTCCCGCCAGCGCGGCCGGCGTGGCCGTCTGGGCCGGGGCCGGGGCCGACCAGCGCGGCCATCGCCGCCTGCAGCTCTTCGGTTGGCTCGGTCATCCCAGCCGCACGACCGGCTCGGCCTCGGTGAGCGGGTCGAACGCCTTGTAGCGGCGGACCCGCGTCCCCTTCATCAGGCACTGGATCGACAGGTCACCGTCGCCCATCTCTTCTTCGTACTGTTCGAGGACCGCGCCGTGCAGCGAGTCCGACCCGAGCTGATGGCGGATCCGCTCGCGGACGACGTGCCGGGCGGCCCGCTGGGCCTTGTTGACCTGGGCGATCGCGTGGACGCCGGACGACGACCAGCTGTTCACCGCCGTGCCGGCCATCTGGTAGTGGGTGAGGCAGTACCCGTACATCTGGACCGAGCTCAGCGCGGCGGCCACCGAGACCGGCGCGAACCCGGCCTCGAGCAACTTCGTCAGCCGCTGGCCGGCCAGGAACGTCGTGAACGGCTCCTTCGGTCGCGCCGTCCCCGGCACCCGCACCGCGGTGCCACTCATGCGGAACTCGGTGACGCCCCAGCCGAGCAGCTGGCGGACCTCGTCGACGACGCCGATGACCCCGTGGGCGCCGGCCGCCTCGGCTTCTTCGACCATGCGCTGGCGGGCCAGGTGCCAGCTGCTCTCCCAGACCTCCTCCGCCCACGACTGCTCCGCGTTGAACCCGTACGTGCGGTGCTCGCCACTGACGAACCCGTGCGGGCACTGCCAGCGCTCGCCGTAGACGCCGCGCTCGGTCGGTGGTCCCCATGTCGAGCCGGCGCCGAAGACGCCCCGCCCGTAGTACCCCTGGCCGTACCTCGTGAGCTGGACGACCGCGTAGCCCTGGACCGCCGCGGCCGGCTCGAGACCGAGCGCGGCCCCGGCCGCGAAGTCGGCGACCGACAGTCCTGACGACCACGCGCCTTCGCCGAGCCGTCGGGCGACGGCTTCCGGCAGGTCGTCCGGCGAGCCGGCGTTCGCTCCCGCCGCGCCGTCCGGCCCGCCGGGCGGGCGCTCCTCGTCGGCCGCTGTGGCCGCGGGCCGGTCGTCGGGGGATGGGCTCATCGATCGCCGGCCGTCACCCGTCGAGCGAGATGATCGTGCGGGGCGGCGGGATCGTGTGGTCGCCCTCCGTCTTCGCCACCGCGGTGCCGAGCGAGAGGAACTCGATCGTGTGGTCGCCCCACATGTGGCTCTTCTCCTCGAGCCGGACGCCGACGATGCCGGTCGCCTCGAGCGCGGTCGCCTCGTCCTGCATCCGCGTCATCGCCAGCTCGCGGGCCTCGTAGAGGGCCTGGGTGAAGTTCGGCAGCTCGGCGTTCTGGCCGGCCGTCCGCAGCGTTTGGCCGAGGCCGCGGTGGGCGATGTGGTACACGCACGTGCCCATGACGAGGCCGAGCGGGACGTGGCCGGTCTGCATGAGCGTCCAGAAGTCCTGGCCGGAGAGGTCGGAGGTGAACGGCTTGCCCTGGTTGTTCCGGTACGACCGGCCGTCCTCGGCCTTCACTGCGGTGCCGACCGCGATGAACTCCGCGGTGTCCGAGCCCCACTCGTAGTAGTTCACGTCGAGCCGGACGCCGACGACGCCGTCCGCACCGAGCTCCGTCGCCTCCGCGTCCATGCGGTTCATCGCCAGCTCCCGGGCGTTGTACATCGCCTCCGTGAGCTTCGCCAGCTCCTGGCTCTGCGACCAGCGCCGCGTCTGGATGCCGAGGTGGTAGATCGAGCTGCCCATGACGAAGCCGAGCGGATGGAACCCGACTTCCTTGATCAGCAGGAATTCGTTCACCGACAGGTCCGACGTGAACATCCCCTTGTGGCCCGGCCGGTCCTCGAGCTCCGCCAGCCGGCGCCCGGCGTCCGGCGGTAGTCCCTCCGCCGGCAGACCGCTCGCCGGTGCGGTGTCGGTATCGGTCTTCGGCTCGTCCGTCGTCATGCGCCTCCTCCGTCCATGATCTTCTCGTTGCCGGTACCGAGTGCGTCACCGCCGGTACCGACGGCCTCGCCGCGCCCGGGCGCCTCGCTCGTCCTCGCCGTGCCGGCCGATGTCAGCTCCCCGGCCGTCCGGTTGCCGATGACCATCGCCTCGAGCGCGAGCCGCGTCGACTGGCTGCCGGCCGCTTCGTCGCGCAACGTGGTCAGCAGCTTGCGCAGCCACTCGTCGACGGTCACCTTCGTCGACCGGATCCGGATGCCACCGCTGCTGCGGGCGATCGTGCAGACGAGGCTGCCACGCTCGACCGTCGCGTCGAGCGTGTCGTCGCCGAGCCGTACCGAGACCCGACGGATCTCGTCGGCCCGCTTGAACAGTCGGCCGCCGGTCCGCTCCACCTCCAGCCGGTCGCCGAGCGCGCCGGCCAGCCGGCTGACGAGCACCTTCAGGAGGAGCCGGACGTCGTTCCCGTCCGCTTGCAGCGATGACGCCAGCAGGTCGAGGTCGAGGTCGCCCTCCCCGGCGTCGCCGGCGCCGATATCGGTCGGGCCAGTGTCCATGTCGGCCAGGCTACTTGCGGGCCAGCCAGCGGAGCCGGGCGGCCCGGGCGTCCCAGGCGTAGATGACGGCCGTCCGGGCGACCAGGTCGTGGAGCGCCCGTCGCTCGCGCTGGACGAGGACCATCAGGAACCCGATGCCGAAGAACGCGAAGCTGAACGGGAGGAGCGCGGTCCGCAGCATCGCCTCCCGTCCGGTCACCGGGCTTCCATCCTTCTGGACGACCTGCAAGCCGAACAGCGCCATGCCGATCGTCTTGCCGTTCAGCGTCCACTGGTACGCGAAGTACACGAACCCCCAGACGACGAGGACGATCCCTCCGACGACCTGGTGGCTCGACAGCGTCAGCGACTCTCCGCTCACCAGCTGGCTGGCCAGCGAGACCGCGCCCGCGCCGAGCACGTAGAGGCCCCAGATCGCCCCGATGTCGATGGCGAACGCCACCAGCCGGCTGACTGCGCCCGCGTAGTGGCCCTGCCGTCCCTCCGTCAGCGCGGCCGGCGGCGGGGTGACGACCGTCACGGTCGCCCCGCCTCTCGGCCGCCCGCCGTTGCCGCGGTGCCGGCCGTACCCGACCGGCCGGCCGTCTTCGAACCGCCAGCACCGACTGGTGCGCCGACGAGGAGGGGTGGCCCCTCGGGCAGCGACGCCGGATCCCGGCGCAGGAGCCGGTTCGTCCACCGGGCGACGAAGTCGTCGAGCCCGACCCCTTGGCTGCGCAGGAGGTCGAGCGCCTCGGTCAGGACGCCGGTCGTCGACTTGGCGATGATCGCTCCCAGCTCGGTCTGTTCGACCAGGGCATCGATATCGAGCTGCCCGACGATCCGATCGATGTCGATCCGCTCGACCAGCGCGTTCACGTCGACCCGTTCGATGATGCGTTCGACGTCGACCCGCTCGACCAGCGCATTGACGTCGACCCGTTCGACCAGCGCGTCGACGTCGATTCGGGCCACGAGCGCGTCGACGTCGATGGCCTCGACGACCAGGTTGACGACGCGCTCGGCGATCGCCTGGGCCAGCCGCTCGACGCCGTCGGTCAGCGGATTGGCCATCGCGCCATCATCCCATCGGGGGGTCCGGAACCCGGGGACCGGCAGCTGGCCCCAGAACCGTGATCCGTTACACAAAACGGTGGTCTACGAGCGAGGCGGCCTCTGGAGGGGTACGGTCGGAGGCAGCGAGAGCCGTCGACAGAGCACGAGCCGACGGGGGAGGTGCGGTGAGATGGAGGTCGACCGTTACGACCACGGCGTCCCGTCCTGGGTGGACCTGAGCACGGAGGATCTTCCGAAGGCCCGGGCCTTCTACGGCAGCCTCTTCGGCTGGGATACCCCCGAGGGCCCGCCGGAGGCCGGGGGCTACACGATGGCCACGATCGGCGGCCAGCCGGTCGCCGGGCTCGCGCCGAAGATGGACCCGAACTTCCCGACCGTTTGGATGACGTACGTCAACGTCGACAGCGTCGACGACGTGATCGGCAACGTCGAGGGCGCCGGTGGCCAGGTGCTCGTGCCGGCGATGGACGTCCTCGACGTCGGCCGGCTCGGGATCTTCGCCGACCCGGCCGGCGCGGTGATCGGGATCTGGCAGCCGCGGGCCCACCAGGGCGCCGGTCTCGTCAACGAGCCGAACACGTACTGCTGGAGCGAGCTCATCACGACCGACGTCGACGCGGCCAAGGCGTTTTACGCCACCGTCTTCGGTTGGGGGGCCGAGACGCAGGGCGGCGACGGGATGGTCTACACGGAGTGGAAGGTCGGCGACCGCTCCGTCGGCGGGATGATGGAGAAGCCGGCGGAGATGCCGGCCGAGGTCCCGCCGCACTGGGGCGTGTACTTCGCGGTGGACGACGCCGATCAGGCGGTCGCCCGGATCGGCGAGCTCGGCGGGACGGTGATGATGGGCCCGATGGACATCGAGCCGGGCCGGTTCGCCGTCGCCCTCGATCCCGGTGGCGCGCCGTTCAACGTGCTCGCCCTCAAGGCCGAGCTGCAGGGCTGAGCGGTGGACACCGCCGCCGACGACCTTTCGGTGAACCGGGCGCTGGTGGCTGGGCCTGCCCACCCGGCCGAGCCGGCGATCCCCGAGAACCGGGCGTTGACGGACGAGGAGCTGACCGCCCTCGCCCTCGCCGCCGACCCGGCCACGCCGCTGTCCGACGACGCGGTACCGGTCGACCTCTACCTCTCGCAGTTCCCGTCCCCGCTGCCCGGTTCGCTCCCGGCGTGGTACATGCCGGCCGTGCGGGCCCGTAATCACCCGTGGTGGCGGCCGATCGTCCTCGTCCTCATCATCGGGTTCCTCGTCGTCGACGCGTTCGGTCTCTGCGCCACGTACGGCCAGCTCGTCGTCGCCTGACGCCCGCCCGCCGGCATCGGTCGGCTGGGGCTCGCATCGATCGGCCGGCGTGCTGCGGGGACGGACCAGCGACCGGGCATGGCGAGCCCGGGGTTGGTACGACGCCGGCCGATCGACTCAGCCACTGGATCGGCGGTCGGTTCAGCGACCGGGGATATTCCGCCAGTCCGCGTGGAGGCCGAGCTCGAGCGCGACCTTCTGGGCCCGGACGGTCTGGCCGTTGTAGGCCGCGGCCTCCGGCGACGTCGCCAACCAGGCGACGACCGCGCCGGGGACCGATGGCGGCGCGCCGCGGTAGTGGCTTTCGAGCCCATTGGCCGCGGCGTTGGCCAGCTGGCGCTCGGTGTCGACGTAGCCGGGGTCGACGTTGACCGCGACGATGCCCTGCGGGCCGAGCTCGACGGCGAGGATGCCCGCCATCCGGTGGAACGCGCCCTTCGACGCCGCGTAGCCGTAGCCCCAACCACCCTGTCCGACCGGGGCCGGCGGATCGCTCGACGCCACCGCCGACGTTACGTTCACGATCGTGCCGCTCCCGGCGTCGAGCATCGCCGGCAGGACCGCCTTGGTGACGACGGCCTGAGCGACGACGTTGGCGTCGAGGCGAGCCTGCAGCTGCTCGACCGTGAGGTCGACGAACGAGACCATCCCGCCCGGTCCGGTCGTGATGGCGTTGTTGACGAGGACGTCGATCCGGCCCCACTGGCCGAGCACGTCGTCGACCGCCGCGACGAGCGACCGGTGGTCGAAGAGATCGGCCGTTACCGGCAGCGACCGGACGCCGGCCGCCTCGATCAGCTCGGCCGTCTCGTCGAGGCTGCCGGGGACCGGCTGGCCGTCGCCGACGTCCGAGTCGTCACGTCCCTCGCCCCGGTGTCGCGTCCGGGCGGTGACGGCGACGTCGAGGCCGGCTGCAGCCAACGCGATCGCCGCGGCCTTGCCGATGCCGCGGCTGGCCCCCGTGACCAGCGCCACCCGACGCCCCCCGCCGGCGTTCATCGTTCCTCACTGCCAGTCCTGGGCCGACTGGTCCTCGGCACTGATCGGTCCTGGACCGGCCGGCGACCGCTAGGCCTGCTCGGCCCGCATCTGGTCGTACACGCCGGTGGGGTCGTGGACCACCGTGGTGCCGGCGATCAGGTCGGTGAACGGCTGGTGCAGGTCCCTGGTCAGGAAGAGGATGAACGAGATCAGCAGCGTGATCCAGCTGAGGATGCTCTGGGCGATCCCCCCGACGATGTCCCGTAGCGCCATCTTTCCGAAGCCGACGGGCGTGCCGCCTTCTTTGGGGACGACGTGGAGCTTCAGCACCCGGAACGCCGGGCTCTGCCCCTTGCGCCAGAGGAACGCCCCCCAGATGAACCACCCGATCCCGAGCAGGACTATGAACAGGAGGAAGGACAGGAAGTAGGCGCCGATCCGGCGCCCGACGGGGGCCAGGGTGACGCCGGGCGGCAGTTGGAGGCCGGCGAGGTCGGCCGAGACGGGCGGCGCGCCGTAAGGCGCAGGTGGCGCGTAGGGCGGTGCGCCCGGCGGCGGGGTGTTCGGAGGGGGGGCGTTGGGCGGCGGCGGTGCGCTCGGCGGCGGGTACCCGGGTTGTGGGGCGGACGGCGGCTCAGGCGTCGTCGCGCCCGACGCGTCGGTCGGTTCCGGAACAGCGTCGTCGTCGGCGGTCATGGTCCTCCCTCGGGTCCATCAGGTCCGAGGAGGCTATGCCAGATAGCGATGACGTGCATCGTTCAGTGATGAAGTGGGCGTCACCCATCCGCAGGGCCGCAGCGCGGCATGCCTCGCGTTTGTCGCCGGCTCAGTGGGGGTAACCACCCCGTGCCCACTAGCCCCGGCGACACGACCGGCGATCAAGGTCGCCCGCGATGGACGAAGATGACCGTATGCGGGCGTTGTCCGGAAGTCAGGTCGACAAACTGGGTCGCCGGCTCCGGGACGCTGTACAGCCGAGCGACGAAGATCTCGCACTTCTCGGAGTAGTGCTGACCGAGCACGGCAACGCGCTCGACGAAGTCGTCGAGCGGCTGCACGGCATCGGATTGCCCCCGACCACGCGGCTCAAGACGTACCCGACCACGATCGACAAGCTCCGCCGAGAGCCTCATTTGACGCTGCGGGGCATCGACGACCTGGCCGGAGCCAGGATCGTCCGTGACATGACGCTCGCCGAACAGGACGCCGTCGTTGCTCGGGTCCTGGATCTCTGGCCGGCGGCGAAGGTCGTCGACCGCCGAGCGGTTCCGATGCATGGGTATCGGGCGGTGCACCTGGTGCCGAAGGTGAACGGATGTCGAGTCGAGATTCAGGTGCGGACTCATTTCCAGGACATGTGGGCGCAGGCCATGGAAGCCTTGGGCGACCACTGGGGCCGCGGGGTTCGCTACGGGCAGGGACCGGAGCGGCCGGACCTGCCGATCGTTGGGCCGTTCTCAACTCGGGGCGCCTTTACGCGTGAGCTGATCGAGCTCGCTGAAGGTGTGGAGGGCTTGGAGAACATGGACAATCTCGTGAAGCGGGAGCTCGACGACGGCGAGCGGACCACGGTGGAGGGCCTCAAGGCACAGTTCCGCGAAATCCTTGAGACACTGGTCCAGATCATCAAGACAGGTAACCTCTAACCGTGACGTATTACCTCCTCGTCTTTAACCGACGCCGCGGGGAGCTGGTGCGCGAGATCCAGGAATTCGCGGATCAGCGGGTTGCCATGGCGGAGCGGCTGCGTCTGGAGATCGAGAACAAGCAGAACCCCGACCTGGAGATCGTAGTGCTCGGGGCCGAGAGCCGGGCAGCGATGGAGAACACCCACTCTCGTTACTTCGGCCTTCTCGACAGGATCTGACGTCCGGGCCGTGACGGCCCGCAACCGAGTAAGCCGGCGGTTGTAAGGACACTCAGGCCAGCGACACGTAGCCGGGCACGGACTCGTGCGGGGTGTCGAGGTAGACCTTGGCCTCCGGCAGCCCGCCGAACCGGCCGTGGCTCCAGCGGACCTCGACGTGGCCACCGACGTCGTGGTGCTGGCCGGTGTGCAGGTCGCGCACGGTCGCCCGCCAGCCGACCCGCGGCTGGCCGCCCGGCTGGGCGTCGACGTCGAAGGCGACGAGCCGGAACTGCTGGCGCCAGTCCCACGGGGTGGCGATCCGCAGGCGGAGGGACGACCGCGTCGTCGAGCCGAGGACGAAGTAGGGGGCGCTGCCCATCCGCAGCAGCCGCCACAGCATGGCCTCGCGCTCGTCGCGTCCGGCCAGCGCGGCCGACCACCGTTCGGCCGAACCGGCGCTCACCGCCGCGGCCAGCTCGGCGTAGCCGTCGGCTCCGCCATCCGGCCAGCCGTCAGCCAGGGCGTGGCCCAACCGCCGCCGGTCCTCGATTCGGAGCTCGTCCACCCGGCGCGGCAGACCCACCGGGTCGACCGCCGTGCGGACCAACTCGTAGAGCGACTCGTACGCCGCCGGCGCGGTCGCGGCGTACCAGTCGCCGCTCCGTCGCCCGTGCCGGCCGGCCAGCCGATCCTCGAAGAGGTGGGACGGCGAGGCGTTGAAGAGGATCTTCGACCGGTACTTGCAGCTCACGAGGTAGACGTGGTCCACGCGGAGGTCGATCGGCGCCACCTCGTCGCCCGGGGCCCGCTGGGACCCCTTCCACTCGACGATGGCCGGGCGCCGCCCCCGCAGGGCTTCGGTCGCCGTCAGGAAGGCCACCCCGTTGGCGAACGCCGCGTCGAAGTGGTCGTCGTGGAGGCCGCCCTGGCGGAGCACGTGGAGCTGGTCCCAGACCGCCGGGGCGACGCTCACCATCTCGGGCGAACGACGGGCGATGGCGTCGTCGACGGTGGCGTCGCCGAGCATGCCCAGGCCGGTGGCCAGCTCCGTGACCGTCGTCAGGGCCGACGGCACGTCAGTCCTCGAACAGTGGCCGGAACTGCAACTCCAGGGGGGCCAGCGTCATATCACCCTCTTCGTAGAGCTCGGTCGACGGGTAGACGTCGACGGCGACGCCGGTATACGTGATCCACGTGGCCACCGCATCGCCCCATCGCTCTTCGGCAACCGCGTCGCGCAGCTGGCTGCGAACGCCGACCGGGAGTCGCCTCGGGTCGGTCGGTGCGATGAGCTTGAGGGCCAAGACCCAGTTGAGGGTCGGGAGGTCTTCGGCGACGAACACGGTCGGGGGCTCGTCGTGCACCACCGCGTAGGCCACGATCCTCGGCATCAGCCCCGGTTGAGCTCTTGGTGCGTCCAAAACCCTTCGAGTGGCTGGTCCTGGTGGGCGCCCGCCGCGTAGGCCCGCAGGCGGTTGAGGTGGTCACCTGTCAGCATGCAGATGGCGTCGAAGAAGGCCTCGGGCCCGGCCGCCCGGAGCGCCGTGTCGCCTTCGCTCGGCCGCTTCGGTAGGTGGGAGGTCAAGAACACCAGCGGCCAAGCCGTGTTGCGGACCAGCACGTTCGCCCGACCCAGGGTCTTCCACACCGCGTCCGTTCTGAGCAGTCCCCCGCGGTGGGTGGTGAAGGCGCCCGAGACGTCGAAGTACCAAGGCTTGCCGGACGCGTCCTCGGCCACGAAGTTGATGACGACCCCGGTCCGTGGAATCCGTTGGTTTCGGCTCCGGATCGAGAACCCGGCTTCGGTCAGCAACTCCTCCGCCAGATCCTGCGCGGCCTTACCTTCGCGGCTGGCCCGGGCCTGGAAGTCCTCCGGCGCTATCTCCACCTCCGCCGGGGTGCTCTTGCGCCCCCGCCCGCCCGCCTTGCCGGCTGGCCGGCCATCCTTCTGTGTCCCCTTATTGCGAGCCTTCGCCTTCTCGCCAACCCTCGCGTCCGGGACTGCTTGCCGGCTGGCCCGCTCGTCGGCGACGCGCGTTCGGGCCAGCTCGACATAGGCCGGGTCGAGGTCGTAGCCGACGAACCGACGACGGAGGCCGTCGGCGGCGACCAGCGACGATCCGGAGCCCATGAACGGGTCGAGGACCAGGTCGTCCTCGTAGGTGTACAGCTCGATGAGGCGGGCCGGCAGCTCCACCGGGAAGGGAGCGGGATGGTTGACCCGCCGGGCGCTCTCCGGTGGGACGTTCCAGACGTCGAGCGTGTACGCCGCGAAGTCGTCGGCCTTGATCGTGTTGCGGTGGGGGAGATCCAGGCGGCTCCGCTCCTGGAGGCTCTTGGCCCGGGCGAACCGGCCCTTGCTGGCGATGACGACCCGCTCGGTCAGGTCGCGGAGCACCGGGTTCGATGCGCTCCGGAACGACCCCCAGGCGCACGACCCGCTGGCCCCTTCTCCCTTCTGCCAGACCACCTCGCCCCGGAGCAGCAGGTGCAGCTTGTCCTGCAGGATCGTGATGACGTCGGCCGCCAGGCTGCGGTAGGGCTTGCGGCCCAGGTTGGCGACGTTCACCGCGATGCGGCCACCAGGCTCCAGGGTGCGGACGCACTCGGCGAAGACCTCCTCGAGCAGTTGGAGATATTCCCCGTACGAGCTGGGGATCCCTTCGCGGTTCAGCTCCTCCTCGTACTGCTTCCCGGCGAAGTACGGCGGTGACGTCACCACCAGGGCCACGCTGTTGTCCGCGACGGCGTCCATCTGGCGGGCGTCCCCCAGGACGAACGGCTCGGCGACCGGCCGCGGCTCGGCGACGGTCTCGTCGTCGGACAGCTCGGGGGCCTCGAAGCGGGCGTAGAACACCCGGGCGTCGTGGGCCTCCCGGCGGCCGACGCCGAAATTGGAGGTCGAGGTTCGGCGGCGCTCAGTCATGGCAGATCAGTCATGGCAGACGATTCGACGCTAGTGGACCACCGCCGGCGGCCCAAGGATGGGGGCTGACCATGGCCGAACGGTACGCCCGGGCTGTGACAACCGCCTGAGCTGGGGGTTCACCTAGGCGGCGAGATTTCCGTTAACGTCAACGTCGGGATGAAGCGGACGACGCCGACGAGCATGGACACCGGGCGGCTGGCGGCCGACCTGGGGCGGTCGACCAGGTCGGTCGACGGCGGCGGTGGGCGGCTGCTCGACGGCACGGTGCCGCGCGGAAATCCGGACCACGACGGCTACAAGTGGATCGCGCTGTCGAACACGACGCTCGGCGTCCTGATGGCGACGATCGACACGTCGATCGTGTTGATCGCGCTGCCCGACATCTTCCGGGGGATCGGGATCGACCCGCTCGAGCCGGGCAACACGTTCTACCTGCTCTGGATGATCCTCGGCTTCCTGGTCGTCACGAGCGTGCTCGTCGTCGGGCTGGGCCGGCTGGGCGACATGTTCGGCCGGGTCAGGATGTACAACCTCGGCTTCGCCATCTACACGCTGTTCTCGCTGTTGCTGGCGGTGACGTGGATGAGCGGGTCGGCGGCCGGCATCTACCTCATCGTCATGCGGATCTTCCAGGGAGTGGGGGCGGCGTTCCTCATCGCCAACGCGTCGGCGATCCTCACCGACGCGTTTCCGGCGGACCAGCGGGGAATGGCGATCGGCATCAACCAGGTGGCCGGCATCAGTGGCACGTTCATCGGTCTCGTCCTCGGCGGCATCCTCGGCCCGATCCAGTGGCGGCTCATCTTCTTGGTGTCGGTGCCGATCGGTCTGTTCGGGACGGTCTGGGCCTACTGGAAGCTCCGAGAGGTCCCCCGACGGTCGACGGCCAAGTTGGACTGGGGCGGCAACATCACGTTCGCCCTCGGGCTCATCCTGATCATGGTTGGCGTCACGTACGGCATCCAGCCGTACGGCGGCCACGTGATGGGCTGGACCAGCCCGTTCGTGCTCGGCTGCCTGAGCGGCGGCGTGCTGTCGCTGGCGGCGTTCTGCGTCATCGAGACCCGGGTGGCGGATCCGATGTTCCGACTGGCGTTGTTCAAGATCCGGGCGTTCACGGCCGGGAGCATCTCGACGCTGTTGGCGTCAGTGGCCCGAGGCGGGCTGATGTTCATGCTGATCATCTGGCTGCAGGGGATCTGGCTCCCGCTCCACGGCTACGACTTCGCCCGTACGCCGTTGTGGGCG
Organism: uncultured Actinomycetota bacterium; assembly: GCA_963844575.1. GTDB lineage: Bacteria > Actinomycetota > Acidimicrobiia > Acidimicrobiales > RAAP-2 > DASZUK01. The sequence continues at coordinate 3,027,723 of CAWJOU010000005.1, read as the reverse complement.
GGCATCTACATGATCCCGTTGACGGTCGGCTTCCTGGTCGCCGGGCCGGTCTCGGGCTACCTGTCCGACCGCATCGGGCCCCGCCCGTTCGCGGTCGGCGGGATGGTCGCCGTCGCCGTCTCGTTCGCCCTCCTCGAGATGCTGCCGATCGACTTCGCGTACTGGCAGTTCGCGGCGTTGCTGTTGCTCAACGGATTGGGCGTGGGCACGTTCGCCGCGCCGAACCGGGCCGGCGTCATGAACAGCCTGCCCGCAGAGCACCGCGGCGTCGGATCAGGCATGAACTCGACGTTCCAGAACTCCGGGCAGGTCCTCTCGATCGGCATCTTCTTCACCCTGATGATCGTCGGCCTGGCGTCGTCGTTGCCGGCCGCGCTCTACCACGGGCTCGTGGCTCACGGCGTTCCGACGTCTACGGCCGAACAGGTGGCGCACCTGCCGCCGGTCTCGACGTTGTTCGCGGCGTTCCTCGGCTACAACCCGGTGCAGCATCTGGTCGGGCCGTCGGTGCTGGCGCATCTGTCGCACGCGCAGGCCGCGGGGCTGACCGACCGCCAATTCTTCCCCCGGGTCATCTCCGGCGCGTTCTCCGACGGCCTCCATGCCGCGTTCGACTTCGCCATCATCGCCAGTCTGGTCGCCGCCGGCGCATCGGCGCTGCGCGGCGGCAAGTACGTCCACGTCGAGCCCAGCGACGGCATCGAGCCGGGCCAGACCGGTGCCGACGCGGACGTGGAGCCGGTGCTGGAGGCCGAACCGATCAGCTGACGGCGGCGGCCCGTTCCATGCACGGCGTCAGCGCGTCGAGCATGGCCGGCACGTCGTCGGGGCTACCGGCGAAGAAGAGGGCGGAGACCGCGTCGGCGCCGGCCTCGGCATAGCCCTCGACCCGCTCGGGGGTGAGCTCCTGGAAGTACGGGCAGACGGTGATCTCGATCTCCGAGCGCGACCGGCCGTGCTCGGCGAGCAGGTCGTCGAGCCGGGCGAGCGGCTCGACGAGGTCGTCGGGCAACCGGTTGAACGTGTGCCAGCCGCGGGCGGCGCGGGCGACGCGGCGGAGCGCGGCGTCGGTCTCCCCACCGACGTGGATCGGCGGGTACGGCGCCTGGACGGGCTTGGGGAACATCGACGACGGTGGCAGTTGGTAGAAGTCGCCGTCGAACGACGACGGGTCGTCGCACCACAGCGTCCGGAGCACGTCGAGGTACTCGTCGGTCCGGGCGCCGCGGCGGGGCCACGGGACGTTGACCGCGTCGAACTCCTCCTTCAGCCAGCCGACGCCGATGCCGAGGTCGACGCGGCCGCCGGACAGCCAGTCGAGGGTGGCGACCTCCTTGGCGGTGTACACCGGGTTGCGCTGGGGGAGGAGGATCATGGCGGTGCCGAGCCGGACGGTCTCGGTGTGGGCGGCCAGGTAGGTTAGCGTGGTGAGCGGCTCGAGCAGGCCGGAGCCGGGCGGGGCGGGCATGCGGCCGTCGTCGGCGTACGGGTACTGCGACGCGTAGTCGTCGAAGAGGACGACGTGCTCACCGACCCAGATCCGGTGGATGCCGCGGCTCTCGGCCTCGCGGCCGAGCGCGGCGAGCAGCTCGGGCGTGGCGAACGGGGTGGCGGTCGGGAACCAGAGGTCGAAGTGCACGGGCGCTCCTTGTCAGATCAGGGAGGGTCGGATCGGCGAGGGATCGGCGAGGGATCGGCTCGGGGACGAGGTCAGCGGGGAGGATGCCAGCCGGCCGGGTCGACGAGGCCGTGCAGGACGAAGTCGCAGATCTCGTCGGTGGCGTCGTCGATGGGCAGCGGGTGCGGGTCGCCGGCCCGGACGGACAGGGCGCCGAAGACCTGCTGGCCGATGAGCGCGGCCGCCCGCGGTGGGTCGATCTTGCGGAACCGGCCGTCGCGGATGCCGGCGTCGACGAGGTCCTCGAGGATGCGGGACATGTCGAGACCGATCAGCGCGAGCTCGGCGTCGACCGCGGCGGCACCGGGTTTGTTGCCGGATGCCTGGGTGGCGACGGCGAGCCGGAAGAACGCGGGGTTGTCGTCGATCCGTTCGAGCAGCCCCTTGACGACGACGCGGAGCTGGTCGGCCGGACCGGCCTGGTCCTCCCAGGAACCGACGATCGTGTCCTGGAGCTGCTGGTACATCCGCTTCAGGCAGGCTCGCAACAGCTCGTCACGGTTGGCGAAGTAGACGTAGACGGTCGACCGGGCGACGCCGGCCTCGGTGGCGATCTCGTCCATCGCCACCTCGGTCGTGCCGCGCTCGCCGAACAGCCGCCGGGCGACGTCGATGATCTGGTCGCGCCGGAAGTCCCGGATGACGTCCTTCAGCTCGTCGGGCGACCGTCGGGGCACGATAGGTCCGGCGTGGTCAGGTGGTCGGTCGGTCGGCGCAGGTGTCCGGGCGGTCAGGCGCCGAGGGGCTTGACCGGCGTGAAGGCGACGGGGAGGTGCTTGACGCCGTTGATGAACTGCGATTGCAGCCGCTGGACGTCGCCGTTCTGGTGGATGTCCGGCAGCCGGTTGGCGAGATGCTCGAACATGACGCGGATCTCCATGCGGGCGAGGTTGGCGCCGAGGCAGAAGTGGGGGCCGCCGCCGCCGAAGGCGATGTGCGGGTTCGGGTCGCGGGCGATGTCGAAGGTCTGACCGTCGTCGAAGAGGTCTTCGTCGCGGTTGGCGGACGTGTGGAAGAAGACGACCTTGTCGCCCTCCTTCATCGCGGTGCCGCGCAGCTCGAGGTCGGAGGTGGCGGTCCGGCGGAAGTTCATCACGGGCGTGACGAAGCGGAGCATCTCCTCGGTGGCCGGCGTGACGAGCGAGGGGTCGGCGACGAGCCGCTGCCACTGGTCGGGGAACTGGAAGAACGCGTGGAGCGCGCCGGACATCAGGTTCCGCGTCGTCTCGTTGCCGGCGACGGTGAGGAGGAGGAAGAACAGCTCGAGCTCCATGTCGGAGAGGCGCTCGCCGTCCAGCTCGACCTGGGTGAGCGCGCTCATGAGGTCGCCGTGCGGGTCGATCCGCTTCTTGGCGAACAGCTCGCTGGCGTAGCCGTAGAGCTCCATGGCGGCCTGGAGGGCGTCCTCGGCGGTGATGCCGTACTCGGGGTCCTCGCTGCCGACCATCCGGTTCGACCAGTCGAACATGTTGTGCCGCTCGTCGTGGGGGACGCCGAGGAGCTCGGCGATGACCTGGAGCGGGAGCTCGGCGGAGATCTCGGTGACGAAGTCGGCCTCGCCCTTCTCGCAGACGGTGTCGATGATCCGGTCGGCCGTCCGGTGGATGCTCTCCTCGAGGTCGCGGACCATCCGCGGCGTGAACCCCTTGTTGACGAGCCGCCGGTAGCGGGTGTGCAGCGGCGGGTCCATGTTCAGCATCATCAGACCCTGCTGGGCGATCTCGTCGTCGGTCAGCTCGAACGGCATCGTGCCCTTGCGCTGCGACGAGAACCGTTCGAAGTCCCGGTTGACGGTCACGCAGTCGTCGTACTTCGTTACCGCCCAGAACCCGGGCCCGTTCGCCTCGGCCTGCCAGTGGACGGGGTCGTGGCGGCGGAGGTACGTGAGGTACTCGTGCGGGACGCCGGGCACGTACGACCGGGAGTCGGAGAGGTCGACGGGGGCGATGTCGATGGTGTCAGTCATTTTCGGACGGCTCCTCCAGCGAATCGGACACGTTGTCCGATAACTCAGATCGTACGTCGATCGACGGCGGATGTCAACGAACGTTCGGTCAGTATCGGGCCCCGCCGGCCGGTGAGCCGCGGGGGTGCGAGGCCGGACGATCGAGGGTGGGGGACCGGGCGCGCCGTCCTGTCGGCGGCCGGAACGGACCTGGGGTGCGCCGCCGACCAGGGCCGGTGCCGGTGGGCTCGGCGGGGCGGCTCAGTCCTCGCGGCGGCCTAACCGGCCCATGTGCCAGCCGCTGCAGAAGTCGCAGCGGTAGACGCCGAGGTCGACGTCGGACTCCCGGCCGCGCTCGTCGGCCGCGCTGAGCGCGTCGCGTTGCGTCGGGTACCGCACCTTCGGCTGGCCGTCGGCTCGCCAGTGCGACGAGCGGACGGAGAGCGGCCGGTACGAATGACGTCGGCGCGGCACCCGCTCAGTCTGGCCGTTTCGGCCGCTCCGCGTGCGCCGGCGGCGACCGATGGCCGGCGATCGACGACCGGGGCAGCCGTGGCAGGCTGGAGACGATGAGCGAGCTCGACTATGGCATCTTCGACGGCGACAACCACTACTACGAGGCGCTCGACGCGTTCACGCGGCACCTCGACCCGGCGCTCGGCCCCCGCGTCATCGAGTGGGTCGACGTCGGCCGGCGCCGGTACCACTCGATCGGCGGGCGCGTCTGCCGGGCGGTGACGAACCCGACGTTCGACCCCGTCTCGCCGGCCGGCGCGCTGGCGTCGTACTTCCGCGGCAATCCGGACGGCAAGTCGCCGCTCGACCTGCTCGGCACGCCGGAGCCGATCCGGCCGGAGTACCGCGACCGCGACGCCCGGCTCCGCGTCATGGACAGCCAGGGGCTCGAACGGATCTGGCTGTTCCCGACGCTCGGGATGATCTACGAGGAGATGCTCAAGCACGACCCCGAGGGCGTCACGCTGCTCTTCGGCGCGTTCAACCGCTGGCTCGCCGAAGACTGGGGGTTCGCCTATCGCGACCGCATCTTCGCCGCGCCGTACGTGACGCTCGCCGACGTCGACTGGGCCGTCGCGCGAGGTCGAGTGGGCGCGGTCGGAGGGGGCGCGGCTCGTCGTCATGCGGCCGGCCGCGCCGACGACGGTCGTCGGACCGCGCTCGCCGTCCGACCCGGTCTTCGACCCGTTCTGGCGGCTCGTCGACGACGCGGGCATCACCGTTGTCGTCCACGCCGGCGACAGCGGCTTCTCCGCCAACGGGTACGCGGCCGACGGGTTCGCGGCCAACTTCCGCGCTGGCGGGTTCGGCCCGACGGTCAAGATGTTCGCCATCGAGCGGGCCGTCCACGACTTCCTGGCGACGCTCGTCTTCGGCCGCCTCTTCGACCGGTTCCCGAACCTGCGCGTCGCGTCCGTCGAGAACGGCTCCGGCTTCTTGCCCGGGCTCTTCCGCAAGTTCGGGTCGATCGCCCGGCAGATGCCCGGCTACTTCGCCGAGGACCCCGCCGAGACGTTCCGTCGGCACGTCTGGATCAACCCGTTCTGGGAGGACGACGTCGGCGAGGTCGTCGACCTGATGGGCGACGACCGCGTCATCTTCGGCTCCGACTGGCCGCACATCGAGGCACTGCCCGAACCGACCGACTACCTGTCGGAGCTGCGCAAGTTCGACGCGCCGACGGTGCGCAAGATCATGCGCGACAACACCCTCGCGCTGACCGAGCCGCAGCACCGCTAGGTCTTCTTGGTGTTCGGAGCTCGAGACATTGTGACAACGGTGCCGTGTACGGGCGTCCTGTTCCATATTCCCGGTCGCGGTGCGTCCAATCACGATGTCCTTGTTGGAGTCACGTACCCGAACATGCACGCATAAAGCGCATTGACGGTGTTGAAGGTCTGTCCATCTTGAGGGAAGTACCACTCGACTTCCTGATATGCCGGGTGTCCACCACAGGTTCCCAGATCGAACGCCACAATCGTTACTTGCTCTTCAGTTCCTCCAGCGACGGTTTGCCCTGTTGCGACGTAATCGCTCATTCCCATGCCGGTTGCCTGAGGACCGCCCCATGATGTCCAGGAGATTGTACCGACGACACCAGTGGGGTCACCTCCGTTCGACACAAGTGCCGGTTTGATTTCGCCGTAGCCCCCGCCGGAATTTGGCCAATCAAGTCCAAGCGTAGGTGTCCCCGCCTGCGGAGTCGTGGTCGGCGCGGGCGACGCGCTTGAAGGTGTTGCCGGGGGGGCGGGAACGAGGTCTCCGCTCGGACCCAACTTGAACACTGCGGGTTGACGGTCCATATATGGAGCCATGAGCTGGGTCAGGAATGCGGTCTGTGTTCCGCAATCACACTGTGTTGCCTTGGAGATCTCCTTTCGCATGTCGATGAGGTAGAAGGTGCCAAACGGGCCTTTAATACACCCGGACGCGGAGGAATGCCCAATCAAGAGAGCGGCCGCACCTTCTGAGAACTGCGCTCCAGAAACGAGGACTGTCGCACACTCGGCGGCGGGTGAGACAGAGCTCCACAGCCCGGCCTCCTTGAGAAGGGACTCGACCTGCTGGGCACTCTGGGTTGTGTCATTCACGGTGGGGAGGGGCGTGGCAGGTGCTAGTAGCCCTTGGACGGTCGTAGTCGTCAGACTCCCCATCGCGATGTTGCCTGTCTCATTCGGATGGAAACTTCGGGTCAACAGGTGGGCAGAAGCGCCGTTGAGCCATGCCTCATCACCTTGGCTGCACAACTCGTGACGGGTCCCGGAAGCGGGCTCAAACAGGCTCGGTGTCGAGCCGCCAATGCTCCCGCCACCGCTGACCGGGTTGATAAAGGTGAAGCGAACATTTTTTCGCGCACTCGCCGGTAGCGCGTTGACGCTAGCGATCCCCTTGGCGATAGTGGCGTTGAGGTCGCCACCCCATCCTCGGATGCTTTTGGAGGTTGACACGTCGAGTCCTTGGCATTGATGCGTGTCACGATCAGTCTTCGGCCACAGGCTCGGATCTTCTAGCAGCTCGGGGTAGCCCATGACGACGACGTTCCCACTGCTCACCATTACTGTCTTCGCGACCCTCTGGAGAAATGTCGGGTACGTGTCACCGAAGCGAGCAATCCTGGCCCTGACGGTGGAGTCGTTGCACAGTGATCCGTGCTGATAACAGGATTCGAGGATTGTTGGGAAGCCGACGTCGTCGCCTCCGAAGGAGAACGTCACCAGGTCGAACTTCCCCATCGCTTTCGTCCACTCTGCCGGGTTTGTTGGGCCCGTCGGTTGAAAGAGCTCCTTGCTCACCGCACCCGTGCACGCAACGAGCTTCGGACGGGAGACGGACACTCCTTCTTTCGTGACCGTTGTTGCAGCCACTGTGGCCCACGCTTTGGATTGCCCGGTTGCCCTTGCGCACAGCTTCGTCGTGTGGGGCAACCCTGCTCCCGACGCGTAGGAATCGCCGGCAGCCAGCCAGGTCATGGTGCGTGAGGTGGGCGACCCACTCGCCAGACCTGCCGGCACGAGGATCGTGGTACCGATCGCGGTCAGGAGGAGAGTCACCGAGAGTCTGCTACTGAGTGCCGCCATGACGGGTCATTGTTGCCCAAACCCGATGGACCGGCGTGCCCGCCACCGCCAGGCCCGCACCGACTCGTCGGAGGTCTGACAACGCCGAGCGACCTCGTTGGTGCCAGTGCCCTCGGCGGCCAGCAGGAGCGCCCTGGCCTGAACCACCTTGCGATGGGGCCAGTGACGGCCAGCGGGTCATCGCGCCCCGAGCGCTGCTCGCCGCCCGTCGGTCATAGACGGGAGCGGTACGGCACCATGGCCACGGTGGCCGCCTCACCTATCGAATCTATTTTAGCGACGGACCATCAGCAGGGGGGGAGGTCCCTCCCGGCCACCCCCATGGGCCGCCCGAGCCCAGCGCTTCTCGCAGAAGGCCGACCGTTCGCCGATCACTGGGGCCGTGAGGCCGTAGTTCCAGGTGGGACGGCTTGAAACGCTTCTCGCGGTCCATCTTCGCGCTTTTGAAGAGGTTGTCACAATGTCTCGAGTTCCCGAATACCAAGAAGATCCTTCCGGCTCGCTACGTCGTCTGGGCGCCATTGGCGGCTCGTCCGGCCTGGGCCACCTGCTGGAGCGTGGCGACCTGTGTCGCCGGGGGGGCGCTGATCTCGGCGATCGCCGAGCCGTAGCTCGAGAATCTCTCGGTGAGGGTGAGGGTGGACATCCCCGCCGAGCCGATGGAGTGCTGCATCGTCGCGGTGACCGAACGGAGGAGCCCCTGCCCGTCCACGTAGACCTTGGCGTCCAGTTGACCGGACGTCATTTTGGCCAGGACCGCTCGGGTCTTCGCCGACAACGGGACCTTGGCAACGTCAGCCTTCAAGGCTGCCGGGCTCACGGTCATGGCGTACCCCTGCACTTCGACGCCGCCCTGTGTCGACGTTCCCAGCTCGGTGACTGTCGCTCCGTTCTGGCTGAGGATATGGAGGGTAGCGGCCGGATTGCTGCTCAGCTCGCTCGCCCCGTAGGGGCCCGCACCGCCGGACAGGGACGAGACGTCCAGCGACAGCCACGACTTTCCCGGCAGCTCCTGGCTGATCCCAGGGGCGCTGACGTACGCGATGCCGTCCAGGTACCGGAGGTCGAGGGGGACGACCTGCCCTCCGGCGTGCTCCGATCCTGTCAGTTGGAAGGCGTTCTGACTGAAGTCGATCGACCCGTTCCCCGCCTCTTTCACCGTCGTCCCGCCGGCGGACACGGCGACGGCCAGCGACATCTGGGCCGTCCGGTCGGCCATCGTGCTGTCGACCGCGTCGATCACCGCCGCGCTGGCGCTCTTGCCGCCCCCGGCGCCGAGGACGACGCCGGTGGTGATTGCGGCGATCATGATCACCCCGGCCACTCCGGTGGCCAGCAGGCGGCGACTACGCCGGCGCCGCCGGTCGCCCGGATCGTCGGCGGGGCCTCCGCCCGGGTCGGCGACCGTCCAGTCGGGCATACGCTGGTCGGCCGTCGTCGAGTCGAGAGCGGGAGCGGGCCCGGTGGGGTCCGGCCGGCCGGTCCATCCCGGCGGGGCCCACGTCCCGTCGGCCCCGCCGGGGGCCGCCGGCGGCTGCTCGTCTGTCACCGTTCCTCCCGTCGTCGTTCGGCGCGGACAATACCCAAGACGGACGTCGGTCCTCACATCGGGCCCCCCGGTCCGGCGTCCCCGGCCCGCCTGGCTATGGCATCGTCGCGGTCGAGCCGCAGTTGACGTCGACGGTCGACCCGGAGATGTACCGGGCGTCGTCGGACGCGAGGAAGACGACCGCGTTCGAGACGTCGGCCGGGTCGACCCAGGGAACGGGGATCGGGTTGAGGCTGGCGTAGCGCGGCTCGACCGCTTCCCTCGTCGGCTGGTCGATGTCCGGTGCGAACAGCCCGTAGAACGCGGCGTTGTGGACCATCGGCGTGTCGACGGTCGCCGGACAGACGGCGTTGACGGTGATCCCGTGGGCGGCCACCTCAAGGGCGAGCGTTTTCATGAGCCCGATGACGCCCCACTTCGCCGCGGTGTAGTGGGCCAGGTTCCGGCTGCCCCGGCGGCCGGCCATCGACGACGTCACGATGATCCGGCCGGCGCCCTGGTCGATCATCGGGCGCACCGCGGCCCGCATCGACTTGAACGTCCCGGTCAGGTCGACGTCGATCATGTCGCGCCACATCTCGTCGGAGATCTCCCAGAACGATCCGAAGCCGCAGATCCCAGCGTTCGCGACGAGGATGTCGAGATGGCCGAACCGGTCGACGGCGACGGACACCGCCCCGTCGACCTGGTCGGTGTCCCGGACGTCCACCTGGAGGCCGATGCACCGGCGCCCGAGCTGCTCGACGAGCCGCACCGTCTCGTCGAGGTCCGCTCCGTTCGACAGCGCGTACGGCACCGTCGCCACCCCGCCGGCGCCACCGATGTCGCAGACGACGATGTCCGCCCCCTCGGCGGCCAGCGCGACGGCGTGCGACCGACCCTGGCCCCGGGCCGCGCCGGTGATGAGGGCCGTGCGGCCGATCAGCCGGCCGTGCTGCGTCCCGGTGGAATCGTGCTGGTCGTCCATGGGCCTCCCTCACTCGGGTCGTCGACGCCTATTCCTGTCTACCGCCCACCGGTCGGGGCTGCCCCGCTCGGCCCGCCGCCGGCCTTTTCCGTCCGGACCCCAACTTCGCCGGGGAGCCCGACTTGGCCGGGAGCCCGACTGCCTCGCCGCCGACCCGACGGCCGAGGTATGCTTTCAATCGACTGATTGAGTCAGGCCGGTGGGGGCACCGGCCGGCGTGGATCGGGCCGGCCCCGTCGAGCGCATCAGGGTCGGGACGGCAGAGGGGAGGAGCCGAGATGGGCGACGGTCAGCAGCCGGGGGAGACGTCGATCGGCGTGGCGGACGCCGAGTACCTGCAGCAGGTCGTCGGACGGTCGGGCGTTGGCGCCACCGTCGTCATCGAGCGGGGGCCGGTCACCGCGTTCGCCGATGCGGTCCTCGACGACAGTCCGATCTACCGCGAGCCGTCGGCCGCCACCGCGGCCGGTTTCACCGCCATCCCGGCACCGCCGACGTTCGCCGTGGCCATGGAGGCGTGGGGCCGGTTCGCCGAACGGCAGCCGCCCGAGCCGGTCATCGACGTCCCGGCGTGGGAGATCATGGCCCCGTTCATGGCCCGCGGCGGTCTCATCCTCCACGGTGAGCAGGAGTTCGAGTACCACCGACCGGTGATGGTCGGCGACGTCCTCGTCAGCGAGTGGAAGGTCGTGAAGGCCTACCAGCGCGAGAGCGGCGCGTCGACGATGACGTTCGTGCTGATCGAGACGAACTGGTTCGACGAGGCCACCGGCAAACCGGTCGTGACGGCCCGGGCGAACGCCATCCACCGCAGCTGACCGCGCGGTCTGCCACGCCGTTGGGCTCCAACCCCCGCCCGACCGGCCGTAGCAAATTGTAGCTCTAGTTGCTACACTAGGCAGATGGCTAGGACGATCGCCCAACGTGATCTCCGGAACAACAACGCCAAGGTGATCGAGGCGGTCGCCGCTGGCGAGAGCTTCGTCGTCACCCGCAACGGCGTACCGGTCGCGGACCTGCGTCCGATCCGGCAGGCGCGCCGGACGTTCGTGCCGACGAGCGAGCTCCTGGCGCTCGTCGCCGGTGGGCCGCGGATCGACCGCAACCGGTTCCGGGCTGATCTCGACCGGGTCGTCGACCAGCGCCTGTAGATGCCAGCGGCCCTGCTCGACACCTCCGTCGTCATCGACTGGGACGACCCGTCGGTGGTGGCCGCCCTGCCGGACGAGGTCGCGGTGTGTGCGATCACGCTCGCCGAGCTCGCTGCCGGGCCGCACATCGCCGCCGCCGGCCCCGAGAGCGCACGCCGTCAGGCTCGCCTCCAACAAGTCGAAGCGACGTTCGAGCCGCTTCCCTTCGACGCCACGGCAGCTCGGAGCCACGGGCTGGTCATCGCGGCCGTCGTCGAGGCTGGCCGCTCGCATCGACGGCGCGTCGCCGACCTGCTCATCGCCGCCACCGCGCATGCCAACGGCCTGGCGCTCTACACCCGGAACCCCGACGACTTCGTCGGCCTCGGCGACCTCGTGCACGTGGTCGGTATCTGACCGAGCGACGTCCGAGAGGATCGGGGTACCGCTCCGACCGCCCGGTCCCGAGGCCGGTCGGGACCAGTCCGGGACCGGTCTGGTCCGGTGACGGCCGGTCAGATGAGGTCGTCGGGCAGCGGGTGCTGGTAGAGGGCGGCCGCGTTCAGGCAGGTGATCTTGCGGACTTCGTCGTCGGGCACACCTTTCAGGTGCTCGTCCACGAGGTCCTGGGTGTCGGGCCACGTGCTGTCGACGTGGGGATAGTCGACCTCGAGCATGATGTGGTCGATGCCGATCCGCTCCCGTAGCGCGAATATCGAGGGGTCCCACAGGGTGGCGAACCAGAAGTTGCGCTGCAGGACGTCCGATGGTGACAGCGACTCGGTCCACGTCGACGTCCGGGGCCGGTCGTACAGGAAGTCGAGCCGGTCGAGGATCATCGGGACCCAGCCGATGCCGCCCTCGGAGAGCGCGATCTTGATGTTCGGGAACCGGAGCGGGATCCCGGTGTAGATCCAGTCGACGGTGGCGAGCATCGAGTTGACCGAGAAGAGCGCGGTGACGGTGTCGACCGGGGCGTCGCTCGACGGGTGCATCACCTGGGACGACGAGCCGACGTGCAGGTTGAGCACCGTTGTCGTCTCCTCGCAGGCCGCCAGGAACGGATCCCAGTAGCCGGTGTGCAGGGACGGCAAGCCGAGCTTCTCGGGGTTCTCGCTGAAGGAGACCGCGTGGAAGCCGCGCTCGGCGTTCCGCCGGATCTCGGCCGCCGCCAGGTCGGCGTCGGAGAGCCACGTCAGTTGGTTCGGGATCAGCCGGTCCGGGTGGGCGGCGACCCACTCGTCGATGACCCAGTCGTTGTACGCCTCGACACAGAGCCGACCGAGCTTGGGGTCGCGCATCCGCATGAACCGCTGCCCGGCGAAGCTGAAGACCATCGACGGGAACGCCAGCGACGCGTAGACGCCGTTGATGTCCATGTCGCGGACCCGCTCGTCGGGGTCCCAGGCGCCACGCCGCATCTCGTCGAACCGGACGGAGATGCCGCCGAGCGGGGCGTCCGGCGAACGGCCCGAGGCCGCGTTGGCGCCGACGTTCAGCTCGAGACCACCGTCGATCAACCAGTACTGGCGCCCGTCCTCTTCGACCACCCGGGGCGCCCGGTCCTGGTAGGCCGCGGGAAGACGCTGCGTGAACAGGTCAGGCGGCTCGACGAGGTGGTCGTCGACGGAGATGATCGTGTGCCGGCGACGGCGCGGCGCCGGGTCGGGCAGCAAAGCCGTCGACTGGTCGAAGTCGCCCTCTATGCGACTCCAGTTACCGAGCTTCGACGTGTCTTCGAGAGTGGTCATCGCGCTGCTCCACGTCCGGGACCCCGGAAGGAGTCATCTAAGCACTTGATTAAGTATGACAGGTTATCCCGGCGGGCGGCCCCCATCGTGGCCCGGGACGGCGCCGGGCGCGGACGGCGTCGCCCGCCCGTCGTCAGTCGCCCGAGACCGGCTCCCGGAGCTGGTGCGGGGTCTTGCGGAGCCGGATGGTGCACGGCCCGGTGTCGAGGTGGGCCGGGCACTCGTGGACGGGCCACGGGTGGCCGGTCCGCTCGATGCCCATCGCATGGTGGATGACCGCGACGTGGCAGCGGTACACCGGCAGGTCGCCCTGCCCGTACGTGACGAGGTGACGCTCGCCGACGACGGCCAGGTCGAGCGGTGGCCCGTAGGCGCCGTACCGGACCTGGCGCGTGCAGGTGCCGCACGGGTCCTGGACGATCGTGAAGTGCTCGTCGTCCTCGTCGAGGGTGATCGAGGCGAAGTTGGCGTTGAGCAGGGCGGCCCAGCGGGTGATCCGGTCGACCGGATCCTCGACGACATCCTGGGCCATCCAACGCAGGAGGGTCTTGTCCCCGATCGTCCGCAGGTAGTCCTCCAAGCCGTCGGGGCCACCGATCCGATAGACCTCCGACCACAGGGCGCACGTCCAGTCGAGCGACGCGTCGTGGAGCCGCCGGAAGCTGTCGCGCCGCCGTCGGAACAGCGAGAGGACGCCCTCGGCCGTCACCGGGCCGGCGGGGATGGGCGGCGGTTCGAGGGCCAGGCATCGGATGTCGTCGATGGCCACGCCGTGGAGGCCGGCGGCCAGCCACGCCCGGTCGACCGTAAGGCCGCCGGCCGAACCGGGACGGTCGGCGTGCTCGGCCAGCCACCGCTGGGCCATGGACGCCCAGACGCCGAACCCGCCGACGACGTCCCGGAACGCCTGCTCGAGCCGGAAGAACAGATCGGCAGCCGGACCGTCAGCGCCGGCCCCGTGCTCCCGGAGGGCGGCCGCCAGCTGCTCCTCGGGACCGGCCGCCAGCGCCTGGAGCTGTTCGGCCGTGAGCAGGCGGCTCACGCCAACCGCCGCCCGGCCGGGGTCACCGGTTGCCGCCGTCGACCCGGATGATGGCGGCGGTGGTGTAGCTGGACGCGTCGGACGCCAGGTAGAGCGCGGTGCCGACGACCTCGGACGGTTCGGCCCCTCGGCCCAGGGCGTACTCGGCGGCCGCCTTCTGCCACTCGTCCATGTCCCAGGCCTCGGAGATGTCGGTCAGGAAGGCACCCGGCTGGATGCAGTTGACCCGGACCTTCGGCCCGAAAGCGTGGGCAAACCCGATGGTCAAGGCGTTGACGCCGGCCTTGGCGGCGGAGTAGGGCAGGGCGTCGGCGTCCGGATGGATGGCGCTCCAGCTGCTGACGTTGATGATCGATCCGCCGTCGCCCTCGGCCATGCGGGTGCCGATCAACGCGGTGAGGCGGAACGGGCCCTTGAGGTTGACGTCGAGCGTCTTGTCGTAGAGCGCTTCGGTGACGCCGTCGACGCGGTCGTAGGTCGGCGACATGCCGGCATTGTTGACGAGCACGTCGACCCGACCGAACTCGGCGTACGCCGCCTCGGTCAACTGGTCGAGCTCTTCCCAGTGCCCGACGTGACACGGATAGGGGAGCGCCCGGCGACCGGTCCGTTCGACGATCTCGGTGGCGACCTCCTTGCAGGCTTCCGCCTTCCGGCTGACGACGATCACGTCGGCGCCCGCCTCGGCGAACCCGATGGCCATCGCCCGGCCCATGCCCCGCGTGGCGCCGGTGATCAGCGCGACGCGCCCGGTGAGATCGAAGATCTCTACCCCCGTGGGACTCACCGTCCGGCTCAGCTGGCCGCGACGGCCAGGTTGGCGGCGTCGATGACGGTCGATAGTTCCTGCTCCAGGGCCGCGGGGTCGATGCGCTGCCAGAGCTCGGAGGCCCCGCAGTTGGCCAGCATCGGCTCGAGCCGCTCTCGGATGCAGCGGATCGACCATTCGAACATGTCGCCCGAGGCGGCCGAGTCGAAGGGGATCACGACGTTGTACTCGCCGGGGACGATGTAGTGGTAGTGCGGCTCCTTGACGAAGACGTCGAACCGCAGGTACTCGGCCCCGGTCTCGCCGTCGCACACGTGGAGCGAGACGCCCTCGTCCTCGAGGACCTCGGGTCGGCCCTCGGAGATGGAGCTCTGCAATGTGGCGGTGTTGAAGACCTGGTCGACGATGGCGTCGTCGAGATGCCGGTACTCGACGCCGATCGACAACGCGCTCACCGGGAAGTAGGTGGTGTCTTCGGGCACCGGGGGGATCGGGTCGTTGTCATAGCGAGTGCCGAGTTCCAGACCAGCCATTCGTCGCCCTCCTCGCTCTAGAAAGTAAATCAAACGCATGGTAGAGTTGCGGAGATCGGCTGTCAATGGGCGGCGGCCCGGCACCGATTGCCCTGGTGGCGGCCGGTCCCGGCGGCCGAGCGGCCGGGCCTGATGACGGGCCTGGGAAGTTCTGCGGGGACGGGCGTCCCGGGCCGCCCGAAGCCCCGCGTCGGCGGCGGGACGCCGGGCGGTAGACCGGAGATCGGGCAAGCGGAGAAGACGGGGAAGAGGGGTGGTGTGATGGACGGCTGCACGATCGGGGTCGACATCGGCGGCACGTTCACCGACTGCGTCGTGGTGGCGCCGGACGGGGCGATGTCGATCGGGAAGGTGTCGAGCACGCCCGGCGACTTCTCCGTCGGTTTCTTCGGGTCGATCGCCGCGGCCGCGTCGGCGATGGGGATGGACGAGCGCTCACTGCTCTCCGCCGCGGCCAAGGTGGCGCACGGCACGACCGCGGGGATCAACGCCCTCGTGACGAAGTCGGTGGCCAAGGTGGCCCTGCTGGCCACGAAGGGCCACGCCGACAGCATCCGGGCGATGGCCGGCCAGGGCCGAGTGCTCGGGGCGACGATCGAAGAGATCCTGGACTACAGCATCAGCTCCCGGCCGGACCCGGTCGTCCCGCGGGAGCAGGTGTTCGAGATCACCGAACGCGTCGACTACGCCGGCGACGAGATCGTCCGCGTCGACATGGCCGAGGTGGACGCCGCCCTCGACCGGATGGAGGAGCTGGGGATCGAGGCGGTGGCCATCTCGTTCCTCTGGAGCTTCGCCAACTCCGCCCACGAGCTGGCCGTGGCCGAGCGGGTCCGCGAGCGCTTCCCGTCGATGTTCGTGTCGTGCAGCCACGCCGTCGCTCCCCGCATCGGCGAGTACGGCCGGACGGTCTCGGCGGTCATGAACGCCCAGATCGGTCCGTTGATGCTCCAGTACGTCGACCGCATCGTGGCCGGCGCCCGGGACCGCGGCTACGCCGGCGAGGTGCTCTTCGGTGTCTGCGACGGCGGCCTGGTCCCGCCGGAGCAGGCCCGGCGCCAGCCGATCGGCACGGTGCAGTCCGGGCCGGTGGCTGGGGTGGTCGGCTCGGCGACGGCCGGCCGACTGGTCGGCTTCCCCAACGTCATCGTCACCGACATGGGCGGCACCACCCTCGACGTGTCGACGGTGGCCGACGGGGCGGTGTCGTACAGCGAGGAGAACGAGCTGGAGCGCCAGCGCCTCTTCCTCCGTAAGGTCGACGTCGAGTCGGTCGGCGCCGGCGGCGGCAGCGTCGCCTGGATCCACGAGGACAGCGGCACCCTGCGGGTGGGGCCGCGCAGCGCCGGGGCGGTGCCGGGACCAATCTGCTATGGCCGGGGCGGCACCGAGGTGACGGTGACCGACGCCGACCTCGTTCTCGGTCTGCTCAACCCCGACCGCCCACTGGCCGGTGGGCTGAAGCTGGACGTCGACGCGGCCCGCAAGGGGATGGAGCAGCTGGCCGACCGGCTCGGCCTGTCGCCACTCGAGTGCGCCGCCGGCATCGTCGAGATCGTCGACTCCCGGATGGAGGACCTCATCCGCCGGGTGACCATCCAGCGCGGCCAGGACCCGCGGTCGTTCACCATCTGGGCCTACGGCGGGGCCAGCGGGTGCCACGCCGGGCTGTTCGGCCGGGGCATCGGCGTCGACGAGGTCGTCTTCCCGCTCAATGACGCGGCGTCCGTCTGGTCGGCCTACGGCCTGACCCTGCTCGACCACAGTCGGACCTTCCAAGCCAACGCCCTGTTGCGGACGCCGTTCGACCTGGAACGGCTGGGGGCCACCATCGCCTCCTTGGAGGACCAGGCCATGGCGTACGCCCGCGAGCAGGGCATGACCACGCCGACGCTCAGCCGGCGGGCCGACATGAAGTACAGCCTCCAGGTGTTCGAGGTCGAGGTCGAGGTCCCCGACGGCGAGATCGACGCCGCCGCCGGGCGGCAGCTGATGGCCAACTTCCAGGACACGTACGAGTCCCGGTTCGGCCGGGGATCGGGCTACGCCGACGCCGGGGCGGTGCTGACCGCGGTCCGGGTCATCGTCCGGGACCTGAGCGAGCCGCGGTCGCCGCGCCGACCAGCGGCCGGTGAGACGGCCAAGCCGGACACGACCCGGCAGGTCTACTGGAGCGAGCTCGGCCGCCAAGAGGCGACGCCGATCTACGACGGCCCGTCCATCCGGGCCGGGTCGACCGTCGCCGGACCGGCCATCGCCGAGTACCCCAATACGACCGTCGCCGTCCGGCCGGAGCAGTCACTGCGGGCGGACGAGTTCGGGAACCTGATCCTTCGACTGAGGGGGGAGTGATGTCACTCACCGAGACGCCCAGCCTGGACAACGAACTGCAGCGGCGCCGGGCCAGCTTCCGGCACGGCTACCTACCCACCGACGAGCTGGTCGTCGACCCGAGTCTCGGCTTCGACACCGAGGCCGATCGGGACGTCGACCCGGTGACCTACGAGGTCATCCGTTCGAAGCTGTGGAACCTCAACATCGACCACGGTGACGCCATCCGCCGGGTCTCGGGCTCGAACATCGTGGTGGAGGGCTACGACTTCAACTGTGCGGTGACCACCGAGATCGGTGACGCGGTGACGTTCGGGGCGTACTCGATGTTCTTCGCCGGCTGTGCCGACGAGGTCATCAAGTGGACGCTCGAGCACCGGTCGATGAACGTCGGCGTCCACGACGGTGACGTGTTCCTCCAAGACGACCCGTGGGTGGGCACCAACCACCAGATGGACACGGCGGTCTTCGCCCCGATCTTCCACGACGGGAAGCTCTTCGCCTGGCTCTACAACTGTGTCCACCAACGTGAGCTCGGCGGCTCCCAGCCCGGCGGCTTCATCCAGGACGCGTCCGACGTCTACACCGAGCCGACCTTCATGCCGCCGATCAAGCTGGCCGAGAACGGCGTCGTCCGCGAGGACCTCGTCGACGCCTGGACCCGGCGGTCCCGACTGCCCGAGCTGATGGTGCTCGAGCTGAACTCGCAGATGGCCGGGCTGAACTTCGCCCGGCAGCGGTTCACGGACATCCTCGAGCGGTACGGCGCGGCCACCTTGAAGGGCGTCATGTACCAGATGATCGACACGACGGCCAAGACCGTCGGGGCCCGGCTCTCCCGGCTGCCCGACGCCACCTGGCGGGACGTCCGCTACGTGGCCGGGGCCCGGGTGGGGGATCCGGCGCTGTACAAGATCTGCATGTCGTTCGAGAAGACCGGCGACCGGATCAAGGTGTCGAACGCCGGCACCGACCCGGCGACCGGCTCGTTCAACATCGCCGCCGGGGTCTCGCGGGCGGTGGTGCTGAACGGCCTCCTGCCGACCCTGGCCTACGACCAGTATCTCTGCGCGGCCGGCGTGCTCCGCCAGCTCGACTTCGAGCTCGAGCCCGGCGCCATCACCTCGGCCGACCATCCGGCGGCGGTCTCGAGCTCGCTCGGGACCTTGGTGGCGCTGACCCAGGCCCACAACCTCGGGGCCAAGATGGTCAGCGGCCTCGACGAACTGGCCCGCCACGCCTTTGCCTCGCCGTCGGCCCACACGACGTCGAACAACGCCATGTTCGGGACGGACCAGTACGGCAACCCGTTCGCCGACCTCACGCTCGACACCGTCGCCGGCGGGGTCGGCGCCTTCAACTTCCGCGACGGCATCGACCACGGCGGTCCGGTCTTCGCCGTCTCCGGTCGCATCTCCGACGTCGAGAAGTACGAGCAGACGCTGCCGTTCCTCTACCTCTACCGCCGAGAGCTGCCCGAGTCCGGCGGCCACGGCCGCTGGCGGGGCGGGGTCACGTTCGCCTGCGGCTGGGTCGGCCACCGGACCGACAACTCGTTCATCGCCTCGGGCGGGCTGCTCAAGAGCGTCACCCAGGGCATGGGCATCTGCGGCGGCTACCCGGCGACCGGCGGCTACAACTGGCACGCCGCCGACACCGACATCCAGCAGTGGTTCGAAGGCGGCCGGCTCCCCGGCTCGCCGGCCGAGCTGCGGGTGATGGCCCCCCAGGGCGACCTGGCGCCGATCAAGAAGTACGACAACCGGCTGGGGATCCACGACGTGTTCGAGGTGCTGCCGAACCCCGGCGCCGGCTGGGGCGACCCGCTCGACCGGACACCGGAACTGGTGGTCGAGGACCGCCACGAGCGGCGGGTGAACGAAGAAGAGGTGGCCGGCCTCTACGGCGTCGCCGTCGACGCCCAGGGCCAGCTCGACGAGCCTGGCACCGAGAAAAAGCGCGCCGAGCTCCGTCAAGAACGGCTCCGGCTGGCCCGGGCCGCTCGCCAGCCGGTCGACGGCCAGGTGACGCTCGACGACGACGCCGTCCGGGTGATCGAGGCCGTGGCCATCGGCCACGGCGCCGACGGCGACGTCCTGGCCTGTGCCGGCTGCGGGCAGGTGCTCGCCCCCTCCGACGGCAACTACCGCATGGGCGCGGCCGAGCTCGACATCGACATGACAGCGATCTCGCCGCTGTTCGTCGCTCCCCACCGCGAGACCGGTGAGGACCTCGTGCTCCGCCGGTGCCTCTGCCCCGGCTGCGGCAACCTGCTCGACACCTACGTCTGCCGCCCCGACGAGCTGCCGTTCGCCGACGTCACCCTGGGCAAGCCGAGGGACTAGCGGTGACAGGGAGTCCGTACTTCCACGTCGGCATCCTCGTCGAGAACCTCGAGGCCGCGATCGACCGGTTCTCGAAGGTGCTCGGGTTGACGTTCAACGACCCGCTGATGGCCGAGTTCGAACGTCTCGAGGACCCGGATCCCCACGAGGGGTTCGTCCGTTGCACGTACTCCCGCCAGGGTCCGCCGTTCATCGAGCTGCTGGAAGCCAACGGCGACGGCCTGTTCTCGTTGGCCCAGGGCCAGGGCGTCCACCACATGGGCTTCTGGGACCCCGACGTCGACGTCCAGTGCGGCTTCTTGTCCGGCCACGGGGTCGAGCAGGGGGCGCGGGTGGCCAACCCGGACGGGACGACGTTCTCGCTCTTCACCCGACCGCAAGATCTGTTCGGGCTCCGGCTCGAGGTGCTGCACGATGCCAGCCGGGAGGGGACGGAGCGGTGGATCGCCACCGGCTCCTTCGAGGACCCGGCCACGTAGATCCGAACGACCAGCGACGCACCCCCCAAGAAGCGATATCAACCCCGAGGACCGGTAGGACGCGACTATGCACGACGGATGTGAGGTCATCGACGCCGACGGCCACGTGATGGAGCCGCCCGACCTGTGGGACCGGTACATCGACCGCGAGTTCTACGGGGTCCGGCCGCGGGTGGGGGCGGACGTCCAGGACAACGGCATGGTCGTGTTCGGCAACGTGATGTCCCGCACCGGGCTGCTCGCGCCGGGCGAGGACTACGACATCGAGAGCTACCGTCGGGTGGCCGTCGGCGACTGGGCCGAGCGGTACCAGCGGCAGTGGGAGCTCGGCTTCCCGCCGTCGTCGTACCTGGAGGCGATGGACGCCGAGGGCATCGACCGGATGGTGCTGTACCCCTCGCGGGGGCTGTTCGCGGCATCCGTCGAGTACCTCGACGGAGCGTATTCCGGCGCCATCTGCCGGGCCTACAATCGCTGGCTCGGCGACTTCTGCTCGGCCACAGCCGACCGGCTGATCGGCGTCGCCCTGTGCGCGCTGCACGACCCGGCGGTGGCCGTCGACGAGGCCCGCTACGCGGTCGAGCAGCTCGGCCACCGCGGCATCATGGTCCGCCCGAACCCCTATGCCGGGCGGAACCTCGAGGACCGGGCGTACGACGACTTCTACGCCCAGGTGGCCGCCCTCAATGTTCCGCTGGCCACCCACGAGGGGTCGGGGGTGCGCATGCCCGAGTACGGCGACCGGCACGTGTCGCGGCTGGCCCAGCACGCCATGTGCCACCCGATGGAGCAGATGGGCGCGGTGTACAGCTTCACCGCCGGCGGGGTCATGGCCCGCCACCCGGACCTGCGGGTGGCCATCTTGGAGGCCGGTGGTGGCTGGCTGCCGTACTGGTTGCACCGGCTGGACGAGCACGTCGAGTGGCTCGGCGAGATCCCCCAGGAGGGCGGCGACCTCGAGATGTCGCCGAGCGACTACTTCCGCCGGCAGGGGTGGATCAACTGCGAGCCCGACGAGCCGAACCTCCAGGGCATTGTCGACTACCTGGGGGCGGACCGCCTGCTGTGGGCCAGCGACTTCCCGCACCCCGACGCCAAGTACCCTGGCGCGGTCGAATCGCTGTTCTCGAAAGCGCAGCTGTCCAAGGAGGATCTGGCCGCCTACGCCGGCGCCAACGCCCGGGCGCTGTACCAACTGCCCGGCTGACCGCGTGGCCGGTCGGCCCGGCCGGGCCCGGTAGGGGGAGGACGAACGGACGTGGCCGGACCCGACTCGCTGCCGCTGACCGGCTTCCGGGTGGTCGAGATGGCCGCCTTCCTCGGCGACCAGGTCGGCATGCTCTTGGGCGACCTCGGGGCCGACGTCGTCAAGGTGGAGCAGCCGGGCCGGGGCGACCACCTCCGGGACAGCCTGGGCCAGCTGGCCGAGCACTACAGCCCGGCCCACGTGCAGGTGAACCGGAACAAGCGGTCGGTGACCGTCGACGTCCGTGACGAGCGTGGCCGTGACGTCTTCTGGGATCTCCTGCGCACCGCCGACGTCTTCGTCGACGGGCTGGGACCCGGCGTCTGCGACGGCCTCGGCGTCGGCTACGGGGCCCAGGTGGCCGTCCACCCGGACATCGTCTACTGCCGGCACAGCCCGTTCGGGACCACCGGGCCGTACGCCGGCATCCCGGCCCACTCACCGATGCTGCGGGCGGTCGCCGGGGCGTTCGCCGTCCGCATGGACGACGACGGCTTCGTCCGGCCGGTGTTCCACGCCGGCGGTAGCGGCCAGGCCGGCGAGGCCACGGCCACCAGCGGGGCGTTCGCCGCCCTCGAAGTCGTGAGCGCCCTGCTCGGCCGGGAGCGCGGCGCCGGCGGCTGCCTCATCGACTCGTCGGCCCTCGATGCGGTCGTCGCCTCGGCGGCCATCGGGCTCATCGCCCCCTTGAACGCGGAGAGGTTGCAGCAGCGGACCGGCCTGGAGGTGGCCGGTGACGGCACGCCACTCGGCGTGCGGTACCAGTTCTACGAGACCGCGGACCGGCGCTACGTCCTGCTCGCCTGCCTCGAGCCGTCGCTGTGGCGACGGTTCGGCGCGGCCGTCGGCCATCCCGAGCTGGCCGAGCCGGCGGCTGGCCGGACGATGACCGACGACCGCGACGACGAGCTGCGCCAGCGGCTCCAGGCGATCTTCCACACCCGGACCCAGGCCCAGTGGGTCGAGCTGGCCGTGGCCGAGCGGTTCGCGCTCGCTCCGGTCAACGGCACCGACGACCTCCGCTCGGACCCACAGCTACGGACGCGGCCGGTGCTGACCGACGACCACCATCCGGCGACCGGCCCGTTCACGTACGTCGGCCCGACCGCGGTGGTCGCTGGCCGGGCGTCCTGGCTCCGCCGGTACGCGCCGGCGCTCGGGGAGCACACCGACGAGGTGCTCGCCGAGCTCGGGTACCCGGCGGCACAGGTCGACGAGCTGCGGCGGGACGGCGTCGTCTGACGCGGATCCATGCGTCGGAAGGGCACCACGGGTGTCTCACGTCCAGCACTTGTTCAACCGCCCCGGCCAATTGGACGTCACGCACCAGCTCACGGCGTCGCGTGGACCTTGGGTCCCACGAACGGCTTCCGCTAGGTCGGGCCTCTCCGTCCGACGAGATGAAAGACCCGGCTGAGCTGGCGGTACGGGTCTCGCCGGCTGGCCTCGAGCTCGACCGCGGCGATCGCTTCGACTTCCTTCGTGTCACTCGGGTCGAGCGCCGCTCCGCTGAATTCGAGCCAGTCGACGAACAGCCACACGCCGTACCAGCGCTCCGGCTCGACGCCGTATCGGGCCATCGACTCCCCGACTTCTTCCACCGTGTCAGCCCGGCCGCGCACCCCGAGGACACCGATCCCCGTTCGAACGTCGAACGATGCCAGCGCGTCGGTCCACCGCCGTTCCAAAGCCGGTTGGACGGCCGTCGCGTGCGCGTTGCCGGTCATGATCGAGACGACGCCGCCGACCTCGGCACACCGGCACAACTGCGCCACCAACGGCTCGGCGTCTTCTACGTAGCCGAGCACGCCGTGGCACAAGACGCCGGCGAATCGTTGACCGGCCACCGCGTCGTCCGCGTTCTCGCCGCCGGCCTGTAGGAGGGTTACCCGCTGCCGGGCCTCGGCGGGCAACCGAGCGAGACGCTCTCGCGCCTTGTCCAGCATGGCCGAAGACGGATCGAGGATCGTGACGTCATACCCAGCCTGGGCGAGCGGGGACGACTGGTTGCCGGCGCCGCCTCCGACATCGAGCACCTTGGCCGGCGGCGGCGGCAGATGCTCCAACAGGTGCTGGTGCATCACGTAGGTGCGTACCTGTCCCTTCACCGAGGCATAGGCGTCATCGACGAACCGGTTCGCCAGGCGGCGGCTTGCCCAAGGGTCATCGCTCATCCCGCACAAGATACTAGTTAGTGAGTAGTAACATAACGCCGTGGAGCGCCGGCAGAGGATGAGTGGGGCGGACCGCCGACAGCAGGTTCTGCAGATCGCGGCCGAGGAGTTCGCCAACGGCGGCCTGCACGGGGCGTCGACCGAGACGATCGCCCGACGCGCCGAGATCACCCAGGCGTACATCTTCCGGATGTTCGGGACCAAGAAGGCGCTGTTCTTGGCGGTGGTCGTCTCGGCGTTCGACCGTCTGGCGGAAGGGATGCGCCGGGCCGCCGGCACGAAGACCGGGCGCGATGCCCTCGCTCGGATGGGTGCGCAGTACCACGAGATGCTGGCCGACCGCACCTCGTTGCTCTTGCAGCTCCAGGGCTTTGCCGCCTGCGGCGACGCCGAGGTTCGCGATGCCGTGCGGGACAGTTTCGGACAGATCTGGCAAACCGTCGCCGAGATCACCGAGCTCGACCCGGTAACGATCAAGGCGTTCCTCGCCTTCGGCATGTTGCTCAACGACAGTGCCGCCCTCCAGGTGGCCGAGCTGGACGAGCCGTGGGCCGAAGGCGTGCGCACTCGCATCCGCCCAGGGCTGTTCGATCACATCACAACCGAGACGAACCGATGAGCTCCCGGGGTTGGTCTCCTCGCCCTCGGTGACCTCTACCTTCGGGTGTGACGGCGTCGTCTAAGGGCCTGAGTGAGAACTACTTGCGACGATCCCCGTTGGTCGGCACCACGGTGTAGTTCCACTCACCGTGCCATTCCGAAAGGGTGATCGGCAAAGCTGCGAGCTGCTGGTCGGTGATCTTGATCCCCTTCTCGTAGACCCCGTCGTCCCATTCCGCTCGAACCTTCAGCCCGGTGCGGGTCGTCGTGGCTGCAGCCAACTCGACGATGGTGCGGTAGCTGGTCAGCGGACGTCCACGCCAGTTGATGGAGATGAAGCTGAAGAGGCGGTGCTCCACCTTGTTCCATTTGGAGGTGCCGGGCGGGTAGTGGCAGACGGTGATGGCCAGGCCGGCCTCTTCGGCCAGCTTGGCCAGCTCGACCTTCCAGAGACGGTTGCGGTACCCGTTGGAACCTCCGGCATCGGCGGTGACCATGAGGCGGGTGGCCTTTGGGTAGCGCTCCCTTCCCATGGTCTGCCACCACCGCCGGATGGCGTTGACGGCGAAGGCGGCGGTGTCGTGGTCCGAACCGACCTCCATCCAGCCCTCGTCGGCGCCCAGGTCGTAGACGCCGTAGGGGACGGCTTTTGGAACCTCGGGATCGGGGAAGTCATGGACGTCGACTCGTTCGGGAGAGCCCGTCGGTTGCCACTCCCGGCCCTGGTTGACCTTGGTCCCCACCACCAGCTCCTTTTTCTT
Organism: uncultured Actinomycetota bacterium; assembly: GCA_963844575.1. Classification (GTDB taxonomy): domain Bacteria; phylum Actinomycetota; class Acidimicrobiia; order Acidimicrobiales; family RAAP-2; genus DASZUK01. The sequence continues at coordinate 3,002,830 of CAWJOU010000005.1, read as the reverse complement.
CGAATCGACGCTGATGACCGGCTCGCCCGCCGCCAAGCGCCGCGTCGCCTCGTCGTTGATGTGGTGGAACTGGGCATCACGGTCTGGATGCTGAGCGCCCTCGACGGTCTTCGACGTCGCCTGGAGCGAGTACCCCATCTGGTGCAGGAGCTGGCCCACGGTCCACGACGAGATCTGGTGGCCCATCTCCTTCAGGGCGTCGGCGAGCTGACGCGTCGACTTGAGGGTCCAGCGCAACGCCGACATCGGGTCGCCTCTGGCGTCGGGCTCCACCAGGTCGTCCAAGTTGACGAGCACATCGGGGTCGATGTCGATCAGCCTCGGGCGACCGCCGCCCTCACGACGGACCCGATCGGACGGACCGGCCCCGCCCGCGACTTCCTTCGTCCCGTCGAACACGGTCCGAGAGCTCATCTTCGACGCCCGCACCACCGCCGCCTGGCCGCCGCGGCCCAGTGCCTGCGCCATCGCCCCGGCCATCAGGCGACGTTGGCGCTCGTCGAGCAGTGGAGCCATGAACGAGAAGAAGCCCTCCAGTCTCTCCTCGTTCAGCTCCACGCCGTCAGGCTACCGCGGTGCTCCTCTGATCTCGCGGATAGTTTCCTCTCAACCACTAACCGCATCCGGATCGCCGGGCGAAGGATGCATCGCCAGCCCGGAAGCCGTAATCTGCTCGTGTGCACCCCCATTGGAGGCACCCGTGATCGCAAGCAGCTACCCGCTCCTGGACCTGTTCTGGACGATCCTTTGGATCTTCGGGTTCATCATCTGGATCTGGCTGTTGATCATGATCTTCGGCGACATCTTCCGTAGCCACGACATCGGCGGGTGGGCGAAGGCGCTCTGGACGATCTTCGTGATCGTCCTCCCGCTGCTCGGCATCCTCATCTACCTGATCGCCCGCGGTGGCGGGATGCACGAACGAGCCGCTCGGCAGGCGCAACAGCAGCAACAGGCGTTCGAGGCGTACGTGCGGCAGTCCGCGGGGACCACGAACACCGCGGACGAACTGGCCAAGTTGGTCGACCTCAAGAGCAGCGGCGCACTCACCGACGCGGAGTTCGAGGCGCAGAAGGCGAAATTGCTCGCCTGATCCCGACGGCATGAGCCCAGCGAGTGGAGGTGCCAGTGGCCGAACCCAGGCAGTCGGCAGAGCGAATGGTGGTGTGCTACTTCGTCGTCTCCGATGACGTCGAGCGCTCCCGGCGCTTCTATACCGAAGTACTCGGCGGCCGGGTGGTCTTCGGTCCGGAGCCGACCAATATCGCCCTCGCCAACAGCTTCATCGTCATCAACCGCGGCGGAGGCCCCACCGACGACAAGCCGACGGTCACCCTCGAGACGCCAGGCGACCCCGACCGGGTCAGCAGCTTCCTCAATATCCGGGTCACCGACGTCCACGCCGTGTACGCCGAATGGACCGCCCGGGGCGCGCAGTTCCTGACGCCGCCGAAGCAGCATCAGTACGAGATCCGTTGCTACATCCGAGATCCCGACGGGTACATCATCGAGGTCGGGCAAACCACCGACCCGCAGGGCGACTGGTTGCCCGCTGGCTGGTCACCGATCAACCCCGGCGAGCCATCCGGCTGAGCCCCGTCTCCTCGATGGCCGAAGACGGCCATCGACGGTTAGTCCGGGCGCAGCGCCCCGCGGTTGATCTTGCCGGCGTCGGTGCGGGGCAGAGCGTCGCGCCACTCCCACGTCTTGGGGATCTTGTAGGCCGCCAGCCGGGCCCGACAGAAGTCGGCCAGCTCACCGGGCTCCGGCGGGCGGTCGGGATCGGCCGGCTGGACGACGGCGTGGACCCGCTGCCCCCATTCCGGGTCGGGCAGTCCGACGACGACGACGTCGGCCACCTGCGGGTGCTCGCCGAGGGCGGCCTCCACCTCGGCCGGATAGACGTTGGCACCGCCGGAAACGATGAGGTCGGTCCGGCGGTCGGCGATGTAGAGGTAGCCATCGTCGTCCAGCCAGCCGACGTCGCCGACACCGATGAACCCGCCGTCGGTCACCGATGCCGGTTGTGCCCCCCGGTACTCGAACGGTGGCCAGCGGGTCTCCTCGGCCGCCCGCATGTAGATGTTGCCGACCTCGCCGGTCGGGCGGTCGCGGCCGTCGTCGCCGACGATCCGCACCGAGACCCCGACCGGCCGCCCGACGCTGCCGGGGTGGTCCAGCCACTCGCGGCCGGTGATCGTCGTGCCGCCGATCCGCTCGGACGCGCCGTAGCCGATGAGGAACCGGTCCGGACCGACGAGGTCGATCCAGGTGCGGGCCAGCCACGGCGGGCACGGGCCGCCGCCCGCTCGGACGTACGAGAGGCCGGAGAAGTCACGCTCGGCGACCCCCGGCAGCCGGGCGATCCGAGCCAGCATGGTCGGCACCATCGTCACCGCGTCGATCCGGTACTGCTCGATCAGGTCGAGGACGAGGGCGGGGTCGAAGTGGGCCATCAGGACGACCTGGTCGCCGCAGAGGAGCGCGGACTGGCCAAGCACGAATCCGTTGGTGTGGTACAGCGGCGATGCCACCAGGTGGACGTTGCGCTCGTGCCGTAGCAGCCGACGGTCAGCCAGGGGAACCCAGGCGTCCCGCTCGCCGGGAGTGGCCCGAATGACGATCTTCGGGGTGCCGGTCGAGCCGCCCGTGGCGATGCCGGTGGCCGGGTTCGGGACCCGGTCGGGTAGGGCGCCGTCGGCCAGCGCCGACGCGGCCGCCAACTCGGGTGGTCCGAGCGCGGGATACGGCGCGTCGGTCCAATCAGCGACCAGGACGGTCGGGCCGAGGACGGCGAGGACGCGGTCGCGCTCCCACGTCGGCAGGTCCCAGCGGAGCGGGACGACGCAGGCGCCGACTTTCCAGCCGGCGATCGTCGACAGGATGTGCTCCGGTGAGTTCGGCAGGGCGATGCCGACGACGCCGCCCGGTCCGAGGCCGTGGTCGGCCAGCAGCCGGGCGATCTGGTTGGAGCGGCGATCGAGCTCGGCCCACGTGTACGACCGCGGCGGTTCGCCGGCGTCGGCGAACACCAGTGCCGTCTCGTCCGGTCGGTCGGTCGCCGTCTCGGTGATGGACCGACCGAGCGACGTCATCGCCCGGCCTGCCCGGTATCCGTCCCGTCTCGGCCCACGGCCCATGGTTGCATGACGCGCTCCTCGCTACGACCCCCTACCCGGTCCCCGTCGCCCGGGCCCACCGGCTAGGCCGCCCCACCGCCCCGGGCCGTCCCCACCGCCCGGCCCCGTCCCACCGTCGACGCTTGACAGTGTCCAACCGGTGTGTAAAACACTTTACTGAATTCTGGCGCGGAATTCGGACGTGATCGTGAGGTGGGCCAATGGGCAAGCCGACGGAAATGGCGACGGCGCTGGTGCTGGACGGGCCGAACCGGCTCTCGACGGCGGAGCTTCCGGTCCCGGCCATCGAGGGGGACGGGGCGGTGCTGCGGGTGGAGGCTTGCGGCCTGTGCGGCACGGACCACGAGCTGTTCTCCGGCCGGCTGTCCTGGCCGTCGTACGGGTTCGTGCCGGGCCACGAGACGGTCGGCGTCATCGAGGCCATCGGCGAGGCGGCGGCGGCCCGGTGGGGGGTGGCCGCCGGCGACCGGGTGGCGGTGGAGATCTTCCAGTCGTGCCGCCAGTGCCCGTCGTGCACCGCCGGCGACTACAAGCACTGCCAGAACCACGGTGCGCAGGAGATGTACGGCTTCATCCCCGTCGATCGAGCCCCGGGACTGTGGGGCGGCTATGCCACCCACCACTACCTCGCCCCGGACTCGATGCTGCTGCCGATCCCCGCCGGCGTCGACCCGGTCGTGGCGACGATGTTCAACCCGCTCGGTGCCGGCTTCAAGTGGGTGGCCCAGGTCGGCGGCCTCCGGGCCGGCGAGACGGTGGCCATCCTCGGGCCCGGCGTACGTGGCCTGGCCGGGGTCCTGGCGGCCACCCACGTCGGCGCTGGCTTCGTCATGATCACCGGCCACGGTCCACGGGACGCCGACCGGCTGGCCGCCGCCCGGGCGTTCGGGGCCGACCTGGCGGTCGACGCGGCGACCGACGACCCGGTCCGGGCCCTCCACGACGCCACCGGCCGGGGGGCCGACGTGGTGGTCGACATGACCGCCGACGCCCCGGAGGCCTTCCTCCAGGCCGTCGAGCTCGCCGGGCCGGGCGGCCGGGTGGTCGTCGCCGGCGTGCACGGGGCCGACCGGCCGGTGTCGTTCCTGCCCGACGTCGTCGTGACCAAGGAGCTGACGATCGTCGGCACGATGGGCATGGACGTCGATGCCTACCGACCGGCCCTCGAGGTGCTGGCGGCGTCGGCCGACCGCCTCGTCGACCTCTCCCGCATCACCGCCGGCTTCGACGGCGCGGCCGACCTGCTGGCCACGATGGCCGGCACCGGTGGGAGCGGGCCCCCGCCGCTGCACGGCGTCCTCGTTCCCGACGCCTGAACGGATGGCCGGGCGACGGCCGACGGCGGGACGGATCGACCCGGCACCGGGCCGATCGGCGGGCTCAGTGGGGGATCAGAGATCAGGGATCAGGTGAAGATCTCGCCGGCGTTGACGTCGAGGGCTTGCCCGGTGATGGCGGCCGCCTGGTCGGAGGCCAAGAAGACGACCGAGTTGGCGACGTCGCCGGCCGTCGGCAGCCGCCGGAGCGGGAAGTCCCCGGCCACGGCGTCGTACTGGGCCTCGATCGAAGGGCCGCCGGCCGCTGCCTGCCGGGTGAAGTAGTCCTCGACCGGCGCCGCCCACATCCAGCCGGGGACGACGCTGTTGACCCGGATGCCGGAAGGGCCGAGCTCGTGGGCGAGGACCTGGCCGATGGCCATCAGCGCGCCCTTCGACATGACGTACGCGCCGTTCGTCGGCCGACGGAGCTGGCGGGTGTTGATGAGCACGACCGACCCCTGCCGTTCGGCGAGGGTGTCCAGGAGAGGCCTCAGCAGCTCGAGGGCGCCGAAGGCGTTCACCTCCATCACCTGCCGCCACTCGTCGAGGTCGGCGTCGACCAAGGTGGTCCCGAGGCTCGGGGCGTAGGCGTTGTAGACGAGCGCGTCGAGGCCGCCGAAGGCCTCGATCACCGACGCCGCGATCCGGGCACAGTCCCCGGCTACGGTGACGTCCCCGGCCACGGTGACCACCTGCCGGCCGGTCGGCGCCAGGTCGGCCGCCAGCTCGTCGAGGGGGCCCTGACGCCGGGCCACCAGGGCCACATCCGCCCCTGCCGCGGTGGCGGCCATGGCGATCGACCGGCCTAGTCCCGGGCCGATCCCGGCCACCAGGACCGACTTGCCCTCCAACATCAGTGCGCTCACGTCCGCCCCTTTTCGTCGACTTCCTCTGATCGGCTCGGCCGCCGTTCGATTCGGCTCGGCCGCTGCATCATGGCCCGGTCCGATGGACAGTTCGCGGGTCGTGTCCTACTATAAATGAAACGTTTGATCGACACCGGGTCGTTGGGCCCGGGGTCGTCTGGTCGCCCATCGGGCGTGCGTCCCGCCGGACGTCGGCCCGGGATGGCGGTGACGAGGCGGCGGAGATCGGGCGACGGCGAGACCGCGAGCTCGGGGGTTCGAGATGCACATCGGCGTGGTACTGATGCTCAGTGAGCTGACGCCGAAGGTCACCGAGGTGGCACCAATGGTGGAGGAGCGCGGCTTCGAGTCGCTGTGGGTCGGTGAGCACACGCACCTGCCGGTGGCCACCGTGCACAGCTACACCAAGGGCCGGTACGCGGGGGACAAGGCCAAGGGCGGCTACGTGCCGGACTACTACAAGCGGTTCCTCGACCCGTACGTCACGCTGGCCATGGCCGCGGCGTGCACGCGGAGGCTGCGGATCGGTACGTGTATCGCCCTGCCGGCCGAGCACAGTCCGCTGATCCTGGCCAAGGAGATCGCCACCCTCGACTTGCTGTCCGGCGGTCGTTTCGAGTTCGGCCTCGGCTACGGGTGGAACCCGCTGGAGATGCAGAACAACGGGTTCGAGAAGGCCGACCGCCGGCAGGTCATGCGGGAGAAGATCGCCGCCATGAAGGCACTGTGGACGGAGCCGACGGCCGGCTATTCGGGGAAGTTCGTCGAGTTCACCGAGAGCTGGTCGTTCCCGAAGCCGATCCAGTCGCCCCACCCGCCGATCCTCGTCGGAGCGGCCGCGACCCCGGCCAACCTGGCCGACATCGTCGAGTGGGCCGATGGCTGGCTACCGGTGCGGTCCTTCCTCGCCGAGGGCGTCGCCAACGGGATCGAGAAGCTGCGGGCGGCGGCCCGGTCGGCTGGCCGGAACCCGGACGAGCTCTCGGTGTCCATCGTCGACCCGGAGGGGTCGATGGGGGGCAAGCGCTCGATCGAGGAGTTCACGCGGCGGATGGTGACCCCGGACGACCTGCGAGCCTACGAGGAGCAGGGGGTGTACCGGCTGGTCCTGGGCGTGCCGGTCAGCGACCTGGACTTCTTGCAGCGAGCGCTCGACGCGGTCGCCGCCTGCCGGACGACCGCTGGCGTCTGACGGTTCAAGCGGCGTCCGACGGTCAGGCGATCGTGGGCACGTCGGCCCCCACCCGCTGCCGGTAGGCCGGCAGCCGGGAGAGGGCGACCAGCTCGATCCGTGGGTGGTCGGGCTTCGTCAGGTAGGCGAATTGGGTCGGCCGACCCTCGGCGTCGAGCGCGCAGGCTTCGACGGTCCAGCCCCGTCCTTGCAGGTCGGCCGCGTCAGCCCCGACGTCGGCCGACCAGTAGGCGAAGTGGTGGAGCTCGACGTCGGCCCTCGTCGGCCAGAACGTGCCGGTGCAGACCTCGGCTCGCATCGGGCCGCCCCGGCTGTGCGCGGTGGTCGCCTCGACCTGTACGGGACCGTCGGGGGTGGCGAACTCGAGGGCTTCGGCTCGGGCGGGTGGTTCCCACTCGAAGCCGAACAGGTCCGTGAGGACCTCGATGCCCCGCTCGAACCGGCGGGCGGCGAAGCCGATGTGGTACGGGATGCGTCGGAGCGATCCGAGGTCCGGCGGTTCGGCGGCGAACAGGTCAGCGGGCACTGTACCCCCCGTCTACCGGGATGATCGTCCCGGTGATGTTGGCGCTGTGGGGACCGACGAGGAAGAGGATCATCTCCGCCAGCTCGTCGGTCGACGTACCCCGGCCCGTCGGGCTACCGAGCCATCCCTCGGCGAGCAACGCCCGCTCTTCCGGGCTGGTCTCCGCCCGCTCGACCGGCTCGACCAGATCGGGGCAGACGCAGTTGACCCGGATCCCGCGCCCCGCGTAGTCGATGGCCGCCGACCGGGTGAGGTGGACCAGGCCGCCCTTGGCCGCGCCGTACGACGCGGCGTTCTTGAGGGCGACCAGCCCGAAGATGGACGACACGTTGCAGATGGCCCCGCCACCGCCCTCCAGCATGTGGGGGATCGCGGCCCGCATCATGAAGAACGGGCCGCTCAGGTTGACGCGCTGGAACCGCTCCCACTCGTCCGTGGTGATCTCGTGGAGAACGGCCGCATGGGCGTGGACACCGGCGTTGTTGACGAGCACGTCGACGCGACCGTGCTCGGTTACGGCGGCGGCCACCGCCGCCACGCATGTAGCGTCCTGGCCGACGTCGCCCGGGGCGACGGTGGCCCGGCCACCCTGCCGTCGGATCTCGTCCGCGACCTCGTCGAGTTTTTCCGGTCGGCGCCCGGTCAGGACGACCGCCGCCCCTTCCCGGGCCAGCACCAGCGCGGTCGCCGCGCCGATGCCCGTCCCGGCCCCGGTGACGATCGCCACCTGTCCGTCGAGGAGCATGCCGGTCATCCCTCCGTTGGTCGGTCGGCCAATTGACATTCATCGACCACGGTCGGTACTGTAATCGAACGCTCGACTGACTTCGGCCGGGCGGCTTCGGGGTCGCGCGCCCGTGTGCGACCCACCGGGGGAGCGCTCGCACGACAGGGGAAGGGATCGCCGATGCCCGACGCGAACAGTCAGTTCTGGAACCAACAGGCCCAGACGTTGTCGAACGAAGAGCTGGCCCGCCTCACGCTGGCCGGCGTGGAGCGAGAGTGGGAACGGCTGTGGTCGTTGCCGCTCGGCTTCTACCAGGAGCGGTACCGGGCGGCCGGACTGGGACCGGACTCGGTTCCCGCCCTCGACGACATCCCGCTGACGACCAAGAACGACCTGCGGGCCAACGAGGCCGAGCACCCGCCGTTCGGCACCCACCGGGCCGTCGGGCTCCGGGACGCGGTGCGCATCGGCGGCTCGACGGGCACGTCCGGCAAACCGGTCATCTTGATGTTCGGGCCCGGTGACCTGGAGCCTTCCATCGAGCACCAGTGCCGCGTGCTCTGGCGGTACGGGGTGCGGCCGGGTGACGGGTTCACCCACAGCTGGCCACAGGGCTTCTACATGTCGAGCACGTCGACGGCACTGTGGTTCACCAGGGTACCGATCCTGGAGATCCCGGTCGGCCCACCGCTGACGGTGACAATGGCGGCCGACCACCTGCGGCTCTGGCAGCTGCTGCGGCCGGCGGGTTTCCAGATGACGAGCTCGCAGCTGGCGACGTACGACGAGGCGGCGGAGCGCGAGGGGATCGACCTGCGGGAGATCTTCGAGGGCAAGGCGATCGGCCTGCTCGACGCGTTGTTCCAGCACGAAGGACCCCGTCGGCGAGTGGAAGCCCAGTACGGGTTCAGCATGCGCAATATGGCCGGCTGCGGCGAGATCCCGGGCTTCGGCGTGACGGATTGCGAGTACCACACCGGCCTCCACGTCCCGAGCGACCAGGTCGCGCTGCAGGTGGTCGACCCGGCGACGGGCAAGCAGCTCCCCGAGGGTGAGCGGGGCCACATGGTGGTCACGGCCCACGGCTTCGACACGTTCCTCATGCGCTACGACGTGGAGGACATCTGCACGATGACCACCGAACCGTGCCCGTGCGGCGAGACCGGGGTCCGCTACGTCCTGCTCGGCCGGGACGCCGACACGGTGGCCATCGACGGTCGGGGGATACTGCCGATCGACGTCCAGCTGGCCCTGGACGACCACGGCGCACCCGAGATCCAGTTCGTCGCCCAGTCGGAGCAGGACGGCTCGACCCTCAAGCTGCGGATCGAAGGCGAGAAACGCCAGAGCGAGTACACCTCGATCCTGACCGAGGCGCTCGGCGTGCCGGTCGCCGTCGAGGAAGTCGCCGTCAACAGCCTGCCGCGTTCGTCGTTCAAGCCCCGCCGGATCTCGGCATGACGAGCGACTCGAACGACGACGTCTACCGGCCGCTGGCCGGCGTACGAGTGGTCGACATGAGCCGGCTCATCGTCGGCTCGCTGGCCACCGTCAAGCTGGCCGACCTGGGCGCCGAGGTCGTGAAGGTGGAGCCGCCGGGGATCGGTGACTACCTGCGGACCATCCCGCCGATGGTGGACGGCGTCGGGGTGTGGCACACCCTCTTGGACCGCAACAAGAAGAGCGTTGTCCTCGACGTGACCAAGAACGACGACGACCGCGAGCGGCTGCGCCAGCTGATCGACGTCGCCGACGTGGTGGTCGACGTGTCGAGGCCCGGTGGCCTCAAGCGGTTCGGGATCGACCTGGCGGAGCACCGCCGTCGCCGCCCGCAGCTCGTGGCCTGCTCGATCAGCCCGTTCGGCCAGACCGGGCCGTGGGCCGACATGCCGGCCCACGGGCTCAACATGGACAGCATGGCCGGGGTGACCGCGCTCCAGGGCGAGCCGGGCAACGAGGGGTTCGTGCAGCTGGCGTACACCGGGCTGGGCCAGGAAGCCGCCGCCGACAAGGCCGCGCTGTCGATCGTCGCCGCCGTCGTGGGGGCCAGGACGTCGGGGGAGGGGGCGTGGATCGACATCTCCTGCTGGGACGCGGTCGTCGACAACAACCGGACGGCCATCGCCTACCTGGCCTCCACCGGGCACGTGCCCCAGGAGGACTACGCCACAATGTGGGGCTCGATGCACCGGGTCTACCGGTCCAAGGACGGCCGACCGGTGTTCATCGCGGTGATCGAGAAGAAGTTCTGGGACCAGTTCTGCCAGGCCATCGACCGGGAGGACCTGCTCGGTCTCTGGCACGGCGAAGAGGGCGGGGTGGACTACGGCGACCTCGACCAGATTCCGGTCATCGGCGAGATCATCGCGTCACGCACCGCTGACGAGTGGCTCGATCTCTTCGTGAAGAACGGTCTGCCGGGCAGCCCGTTGCTCACGGTCCGCGACGTCGTCGCCTCGGATCACTTCGCCGCCCGCGCCATGCTCGAAGAGGTGGACGGCCAACGCATCGCCAACGTGGCCAGCCCGATCCGCTGGATCGACCGACCGGGTGACCGGCCCGGCCTGCGGCCGGTACCGCCGCCGGAAGTGGGGGAACATACCGACGAGGTGTTCGCCGAGTGGCTCGGCGATAGCTGACGACCCGATGGCTGGCGACCCGATGGCTGGCGACGCCGAGCTGACCGGCCTGCTCGTCCCGGAGGCCGACCTCCGGCGCTGGGCCGACGGCCGGCTGCCGGGCGACGGCCCGCTCGACGTCCGTCGGGTGACGACCGGCCACTCGAACGAGCTCTTCCTGATCTCCCGGGACGGGCACGAGTGGATGCTGCGCCGCCCGCCCCGGGTGGTGAACGTCGCCGGGGCCCACGACATGGCGAGGGAGTACCGGCTGCTCGAGGCGCTGGAGGGGTCGGCCGTGCCCCACCCCGTTCCGGTGGCGGTCGGCGAGGATCCCGACGTGATCGGCGCGCCGTTCTACGTCATGTCCCGGATCGACGGGATCCGGCTCTACGACGGGCTGCCGGCCGCCTTCGACAACCCCGATGCTCGCCGCCGGATCGCCTTCGAGCTGTTCGGCACCCTGGCCGAGCTGCACAAGGTGGACTGGGAGGCGGCCGGTCTAGTCGGCTTCGGGAAGCCTGAGACGTTCACCCAGCGCCAGGTCGGTCGGTGGATGAAGCAGCTCAACAGCTACCGGGTCCGCGACCTGCCCGACCTGGACACGGCGGCCGAATGGCTCGAGGCCCACACGCCGACGATGCAGCGGGCCGCGCTCATCCACGGCGACTACGGGTTGCACAACGTCCTCTACGCCCCCGACGACCCCGGCCGGCTCGTGGCCGTGCTGGACTGGGAGACCGCCACCATCGGCGACCCCCTCATCGACATCGGCTACCTCCTGAGCCTCTGGCTGGAGCCGGGCGAAGAGGAGCAGTGGTTCGCCGTCGCCCTGCCCTACGACGTCACCGGGTACCCGACGCGGGCCGAAGTGGCCGCCCACTACGCCGAACGGTCCGGGCTCAGCCTGGACGACATCGCCTGGTACCGCGCCGTGGCCCAGCTGAAGGTGGCGTGCATCATGGAGGGCGGGTACGCCCGCTACCGCGGGGGCCACACCGATGATCCGCAGTTGGCCCGGTACGAGCAGATCGTGCCCAACCACGCCGCCTACGTTCTCGCCATCATCCGCGGGACGGCCTAGCACCGAGGAGGGCATATGGCCTGGAGCTTCTCGACCGATCCGGACTTCGTCGAACGACTGGACTGGGCGCGGACGTTCATGAAGGAGCGGGTCTACCCGCTCGAGACCCTGCACCTCGACGAGGCGGCCTTCCGGCGGCTGGCCGAGCCGTTGAAGCAGGAGGTCAAGGACGCCGGCCTGTTCGCCGCCCACCTGCCGCCGGAGCTGGGCGGCCACGGTTACGGTCAGGTCAACCTGGCCCAGCTGCACGAGATCGTCGGCGGCTCGGCCACGATGGGTCCGATCATCTTCGGCAACCAGCCACCCGACAGCGGGAACGCCGAGCTGATCGCCGTCGCCGGCAACGACGACCAGAAGGAGCGGTGGATGCGACCGCTGCTGGCCGGCGAGCAGTACAGCTGTTTCTCGATGACCGAGCCGAGCGGTGGGGCCGACCCGACCCGCATCGAGACGCGGGCCCGCCGGGACGGTGACGAGTGGGTCATCGACGGCCACAAGTGGTTCTCGTCCAACGCGTCGATCGCCGACTTCTTCATCGTCATGTGCCGGACCAACGACTCGGAGACACGGCACGCCCGGTTCTCCATGATCGTCGTCCCGGCCGGCACCCCCGGGATCCACATCCGCGACGTCCCGACGATGCAGCACCCGTTCACACGGCCGCCGGCCTACGGCAGCGAGGGCACAGTCGCCTACGAGGGCGTGCGGGTGCCGGCTGAGAACCTGTTGGGCGGCGAGGGAGAGGCGTTCGCGCTCGCCCAGAAGCGGCTCGGCCCCGGCCGGATCCACCACAGCATGCGCTGGATCGGGCAGTGCCGCCGGGCGTTCGACATGCTCTGCGAGCGGGCCGTCTCCCGAGAGACCGCCGGCTCGCTGCTCGCCGACAAGCAGACCATCCAGAACTGGATCGCCGACTCCTACGCCGAGATGGAGGCCGCTCGGCTGTTGACCTTGAAGGCGGCCTGGACGATCGACACCCAAGGGGTGCGGGCGGCGCTCAACGACATCGCGGCCATCAAGTACTTCGGCGCGACGGTGCTGTACAACGTCATCGACCGGGCCCTCCAGATCCACGGGTCCCTCGGCTACTCGTCGGACATGCCGTTGGAGGAGATGTACCGCCTGGCCCGAGCGGCCCGTATCTACGACGGTCCGGACGAGGTGCACCGGGTCTCGGTGGCCCGGCGCATCCTGCGGGGCTACAAGCCGGTGGACGTCCCGACCGAGCACGTGCCGACCCGGCGGACGGCCGCGCTGGCGCAGTACGGGCCACTGCTCGACGCCGACGCCTGACCGACGACGCGGGCGGGGCGCCTCGATATGCGACGGATCGTCACCGGGAACGGCCGCGACGGCCGGTCGACGGTCGTCCACGACGGTGGGCCGCCGACGGTCTTCCGCTTCGGCACCGAAGACGATCCGCACGCCGCGACCCCTGAGTCGCTCAGCGAGCTCCCACCGTCGCTGGCCGCCGACACGTCGGCCGTGGCCGAAGTCTGGGCCACGGACGAGGTGCTGGACGCCGCGTCGGCCGCCGCGGCGACCGACGCGACCGCAGCCGGCGACTGGGACGTGGAGTGCCCGCCCGGCGGCACGCGCTGCCGGCTGGTCCGGTACGGGCCGGGACTGGCCGCTCCGCTGCACCGGACGGCGACGCTCGACTACGACCTGATGCTGGCCGGCTCGGTCGACTTGCTGCTCGAGGACGGGACCGAGGTGACGATGACCGCCGGTGACGTCATGGTCATACCGGGGATCGTGCACGGCTGGCGGGCCGGACCCGAGGGCTGCACGATGTTCATCGTCATGTCGGGCCTGGCGGGCTGATCGGCTGTCAGTCGGGACTGCTCTCAGTCGGGACTGCTCTCAGCTGGCGACTGGGGCCAGGCCGGCCAGCGCCTCGTCGATCGGTGGGCCGATGGGCAGGATGGCCAGCACCGGCGTCGTGACGCCGTGGTCGACGTACTCGGCGAGGCCCCGCCGGCACTGCTCGTACGAGCCGTGGACGACGAGGGCGTCGATGACGTCGTCGGGCACCAGCTGCAGGGCGGCCTTTCGGTCGCCGCTGGCCCAGGCCTCCCACATCGGACCGAGAACCGGTTCGCGGCCGAGCCACCGCTGGGAGGCCACGTACGCCGGCACCGTCAGGTAAGCGGTGAACAGCCGGCGCACGGTGGCGTAGACCAGCTCGGTGTCCTCGGTGGGGGCGACCATGATGCGGGCGGCCAGCTCCTTGCCGGCGTCGTGGCCGCGGATGATCTCGGCGGCCCGGCCGGCGTCGGCCGCCGAGAACCAGTTGACGATGGCCCCGTCGGCCTCGGCCTCGGCCAGGCGCAGCATGCCCGGTCGCAGGGCGGCGAAGAGGACCGGCGGCGGCGTCTCGGGCGGCCGGTCGAGCTGGAAGCCGCGGACGGCGAACGTGTCGAACTCCTCGGTGACCTTCTCGCCCTGCAGGGACCGGCGGAGGAAGCGGGCCATGTCGCGCATGCGATCGAGCGGGCGGTCGAAGGCCAGACCGTTCCACTGCTCGACGATCATCGGTGACGACGTGCCGAGGCCGCAGGCGAACCCGCCGGGACTGGCCTCGCACATGGCGGCCACCGTCTGGGCGATGACGGCCGGTGCCCGCGTGTACACGGAGGTGATCGCCGTGCCCCGGCGCAGGCTCGGCGCCCACGCGCCGCCGACGGCCAGCGGCGTGTAGGCGTCCTGGCCGTTCGCTTCGCTGGACCAGATGTCGGTGTAGCCCTGGGCGGCCAGCGTGGCGTACCGGTCGGCCTGAGTGTGGAGCGGCCGGTCGTCGAACGGCACGGTGATGCCGTAGCGCGCCGTCACCGGGCCACCCGGGCTCGCTGGTGGGTGAAGTCCTTGGCCGCCCGGATGGCGGTGAACGCGTCGCCGAACCGGGTGAAGATCGGCAGCCCCAGCTCGGCCGCCCGCCGGCGCAGCTCGGCCGCGTCGTCGGCGGTGGCGCAGTCGATGTTGCGCAGGACGATGCAGACCCGGGTCGGCCAGGTCCAGCTGGCGATCCGGTCGAGCATCTCGAGCAGGCGGGTGACGTTGTCGCTGTAGCTGTAGAACGACTGCACGTTGAAGTGGAGGACGACGTCCGGGTACGGCTGGGCGTCGAGGATCGGGCCGAGGACGCGGTCGAAGGCGTCGACCGCGGCGCCCGGGCCGATGCCGATCTCGATCGGGTTGGCGACGCTCGTGCCCGCCCCGTAGCCGAGCTCGCGCAGGTGGGCCTGCGTGGCCGCCTCCACCGCGGCGAGCTCCACGCCGGCCCGGTCGCAGGCGTCGGCGGACAGGACGGAGGCGCCGCCACCGGGACCGGCCACCAGGACGGCGTCACTGTCCGCGACGTCGGTCGACCAGTACCGCTGTTGCAGGGCCAGCGCGCCGAGCAGCTCCTCCAAGGTGGCGACGATGCCGATGCCGGTGGCCGTCCGGACGGCCTGCCACACCGCGGCGTCCCCGGCCAGCGAGCCGGTGTGGGAGGCCGATGCCCGCGCCCCCTGCCGGCCCAGCGCGCCGACGAGGGCGACCACCGGCTTGTGGCCGGCGACCCGCCGGAGGGCGTCGACCAGGCCGCCGCCGTCCTGGACCCCTTCGAGATAGAGACCGATGACCTCCGTGGCCGGGTCGGCGGCGAAGTAGTCGACGAACTCGGCGATGCTGACGTCGACGGCGTTGCCGACGGTGACGAGTTTGGCGAAGCGGACACCGGCGGCCGCGCCGGCCTTGATGATGTCCCCGGCCAGACCGCCGCTCTGCGAGATGGCACTGACGGTGCCCGGCTCGACCGGGTCGTCGAGCTGCCAGGTCTGGCGCCCTTCGGGACTGTACGCCCCCATGCAGTTCGGCCCGACGACCCGGACGCCGCTGTCCCGGGCCGCCCGGAGCAGTTCGCCTTCCAGCTCCCGGCCGTCCTCCCCGGCCTCCCGGAAGCCGCCGGTAACGACCTGGGCGAAGGCCACGCGGCCGGCCGCGCCCCGGATGAGGTCGGCGCAGGCCTTGGCCGGCACGGCGACGACCAAGTAGTCGACCGGCCCGTCGAGGTCGGCCAGCGACGGCCGGGCCGGGACGCCCTCGATCTCGGTGGCCTGGGGGTGGATCGCCGTCAACCCCTCCGACCAGCCCCTGCGAACGTACGCCTGGAGGAAGCGATTGCCGAACGAGACCTTCGTCGTCGACGCCCCGACGACGGCGATCGTCTGCGGGCTGAACAGTCGGTCGAACGACGTCGACGAGGCGGCCGGCAGGTCGTCCGCCGCCTCGTCGGTTCCCTCAGCCGCCGTTGCCGGTTCGAGGATCAACCGGGCGTCGACCGCGGTCGCCCCCGACCCGTCGACGATGACGGGGTTGCACTCGAGCTCGGACAGCGCTGGGCCCAGGTGGACGGCCAGCCCGTCCGGGCCGGCCACGGCGCTGACGACCGCCTGCAGGGCCCGGCGGTCCACCGGCTGACCGCCCCGGAGGCCGTCCAGGTAGCCGGTGGTGGCGAAGGCGGCGACCATCTCCTCCACCTCGGTCTCGTCCAACGGGCAGAGCCGGGTGACCGTCTTGCCGACGAGCTCGGTCAGCGTGCCGCCGATCCCGAGCAGCGCGACCAACCCGACGTCGGGCCGGCGTACGACCCCGACGATGACCTCCGTGCCCGGCGACTGCTGACGCTCCACCAGGAATCGGGGCTCGGGGCCGCCGGCCGACCGGAGGGCGGCCGCCATCTCCCGGGCCGCCGGCTCGACGTCCTGGGTCGACAGGCCCAGGCGGACCGCGCCGACGTCGCTCTTGTGGACGATGCCGGCTCCCCAGGCCTTGAGCACCAGCCGGTCGCCGGCGGGTTCACCGGTCGGGCCGCCGAGGTCGGTCGCCGCGTCGACCACGTCGGCGGCCGACGTGGCCACCCGGCCGTCGGGAACCGGGATCCCCCAGGCGGCCAGCAGCGCCTTGGCGGTCGGCTCGGGCACGACGACCCGGCCGTCGGCCAGCGGCCAGCCGGCGGCCCGGAGATCGCCGACGTCCTGGGCGTTACCGACGTCCGTGGTGTCGCCGACTTCGGTCGTCGCCATCAGACCTTGTAGACGCGGGCGGCGTTGCCCGAAAGGACCTTCTCCTTGTCCGAAGGGGTGAGGCCGGACGTCAACCGATCGATGTAGCTGCGGGAGTTCGGCCAGAGCGTCACGCTGTGCGGGTAGTCGCTCGAGTACAGGCACGCGTCGGCCAGATGGGGCACCCCCTGGGCCATGAGGGCGAAGCCGATGTCGTCGTCCAAGATGGTGACGAAGATGTTGGTGCCGAGGTACTCGCTCGGCAGCTTCTGCATCGGCATCTCCTGCATCGCCTGCTGATTATGGACCTGCTGGTCCATCGTCTGGGTCCAGAACGGGATCCAGCCGCAGTTCAGCTCGGCACCGACCATCTTCAGGCCGGGATGGCGGTCGAAGACACCGGCGAAGATGACGTAGGTGAGCGGGCGGACGCCACTGAAGAAACGGGCAACGGTGCCGGCGGCGGTGAAGTTGTTCTGCCCGCCGTCCCAGTCGGGCTCGTACGACTTACCGCCGAAGGTGCGGTGGAAGGTCACCGGGACGTCGGCCTCTTCGGCGGCCGACCACAGCGGCTCGTAGAGCGGGTCGTGATAGGGGGCCTTGGGGTACCCGGGGATAAAGAGCCCTTTGGCTCCCTTGGCCACCAGGCGCTGCAGCTCGGCCACGCAGGTGTCCATGCCGTCGTCGACCGGCAGCATCGGCAGACCGACCAGGTGGGCCGGGTCGGCGTGCTGGAAGTCGTCGAGCATCCAGTCGTTGTAGGCCACCATGCACGCCTGGGCCAGCGTCCGGTCGTCGACCTGGTAGATGAACTGGACCAGATTGGGGTAGACGATGCTGACGTCGACCCCGTCCTCCTGCATGTCGACGACGTGGGCCGCGCCGTCGTAGTTCCCCGGCAGGATCTGGTCGAAGCGGAGCCCGGACCGCTGGTAGTCCTCTTTGGTCCGGCCGGCCATCGCCTCGACGCCCAGGGTCCGCTTGGGCGGGCCGCCGTCGAAGCTCCAGCCGTCGCCGCCGTCCGCCCCCCGCATCATCCGTGGGGCCAGTTCGCGTAGGTCGGCCGGGACCTTGTCGAAGACCCACGGCGGCTCGTTCACGTGGCAGTCGGCCGAGATGACGCGGACGTCGGACATGGCAAAAAACCCCCTTCGATCGCTCCTTGCAGCGTACCGACGCCCTGGCCCATAATGCAAGCGAACGTTTGAAACAGTTCATACATAATGGTCGTCGATGAACGTCGTCCGGCTGGGCGACGGGCGGCCCGATGAAATCGGCTCGACGAGCGCAGGAGGTGGAGATGCCCGGGATTCCCGAGCTGGTCGAACCGACCTCGACGGTGGTGCTCTGTCACGAGATGCAGCGGGGGGTCGTCGGCGACATGGCCAACCCCGGTTGGCAGACGGCCGAGGCCGTGGCCGAGGCAAACGTCGTCCCCACCATGGCCGGACTGTTCGCCACCGCCCGGCGGGCCGGCGTACGGGTGGTCCACGTCGCCGCAACCTTCCGCGCCGACCACGTCGGCAGCTTCCGCAACGCACCGATCCTGCAGGGCCGCATGGCCGACGAAACCTTCCTGATCGAAGGTTCTCCCGAGGTCGAGCCCATCCCCGAACTGCTCGACGCTGCCGACATCATCTTGTACCGGTACCACGGCATGTCGGCCTACGCCGGCACCGAGCTGGATTGGATCTTGAAGAGCCTGGCGGCGAAGACGGTGGTGGTGACCGGTGTCTCGCTCAACCGTGGGGTAACCGGCACGGTCATCGAGTCGGTGAACTACGGCTACCAGGTCGTGCTGCCCCGCGATTGCGTCGTCGGGTACCCGACGGAGTACGGCGAGATGATGCTCGAGCACACCCTGGCCGCGCTGGCCTGGTTGACCGACGCGACGGAGGTGACCGCGGCCTGGTCGGTACCGGGGCCGAGCGGCGGGTGAGATCTCCGGCCGCCGATCCGCGGGCCACCGACCGGGCGCCCCGGAGTCCCGGAGCCTTAGATCGCCGGATTGCTCCCGGCGGCGACGTTCAGCACCTGTCCCGAGATGTTGCGGCTCTCCTCGGAGACCAAGAAGAGGGCGGCGTTGGCGATGTCGATCGGCCGGTTGGCCCGACCGAGCGGCCCAACCTGCCGGATCGAGAACCGGGTGTCGGCGGCGTCGATCTCCTCGACGCCGAGGTCCGCGCTTCGTTGGGTGGCGCCGGGGGCGATGGCGTTGACGTTGATGTTGTACGGCCCCAGCTGCCAGGCGGCGGAACGGGTGAACGACACGACGCCGGCCTTGGCCGCGGCGTAGTGGGCATGGGCGGCCTCGCCCGCCCAGGCCACCGAGGCGATGTTGACGATCTTGCCGTGCTTTCTCGGCATCATGTCCTCGACGGCGGCTTGCGTGCAGTGGAAGGTCCCACGGAGATTGATGCCGAGGGCGAACTCCCACTCTTCTTCGGAGATCGACCAGACCGGGTTGTACATCGCGCCCTTGATGCCACCGACGACATTGACCAGGATGTCCACCCGGCCCCAACGGTCGACGGCGGCCCCGACGACCTGGCGGGCCTCGGCCCGGCGGGTCACGTTGCCGACCACCGTGACGACGTCTTGGCCGACGGCGCGGATCTCCTCCTCGGCCGACCCGGCCCGATCAGCCAGCCGGTCGTTGAGGACGACGTCGGCCCCTTCCTCGGCCAGCCGGATGGCGATGGTCTGACCCATCGCCCCGCCCGATCCGGTGACCACCGCCTTCTGCCCGTCCACTCGTCCCACCCGTGCCTCCTCCGTCGCCGGCCGATCACCCCCCGACGCCTCCGCCGTATCAACCACAATTCTCAATATGTCTTATAAAAAGTCTAGCATAAGACATGTCGACGACATTGAGAAATATATTTCTATTAGAGACGAGAATAAGTAGCGAATAGCCGAGCAGTCCAAGGTCGATTTCTTGGATAAAGCGCGAGAACAGGGAGGGACGGAGGAATATGGGTGCACTTGACGGACGGGTAGCGATCGTCACTGGGGCCGGCCGGGGCGTCGGCCGGGAGGAGGCGTTGCTGCTGGCCGCCGAAGGGGCGGCGGTAGTGGTGAACGACCTGGGCGGCGCCACCGACGGCACCGGCCGTGACGTGGGTCCGGCCGAAGAGGTGGTGGAAGAGATCCGGGCTGCCGGTGGGCGAGCCGTGGCCAACGGGGCCGACGTCTCCGACTGGGACGCCGCCAGCGCGATGGTCGAGCAGGCGGTGGGGGAGTTCGGCCGGCTGGACGTGCTCGTCAACAACGCCGGCATCCTTCGCGACCGGTCGATCGTCAACGTCGAGCCGGCCGAGTGGGAGCTCGTCCAAGCCGTGCACCTGCGCGGTCACGCCGCCACGACCCGGGCGGCCGGTGCGTACTGGCGCCGGCAGGCCAAGGCGGGGGAGCCGGTGGCCGCGTCGATCGTCAACACGACGTCGGTGTCCGGGCTGTTCGGGAACTTCGGGCAGACGAACTACGGGTCGGCCAAGGCGGGCATCGCCGCGCTGACGGTCATCACGCAGATCGAGCTCGGCGGCTACGGCGTGCGGTGCAACGCCATCGCCCCCTACGCCCGCACCCGGCTGTCGGCCGAGGCGGAAGTAGAGGGCACGCCGCGGTTCGACCCGCTCGAACCGGGCAACATCGCGCCGTTCGTCGGCTACCTCGCCACCGAGCAATGCCCGATCGCCGGCAAGATCTTCTACGTCCACGGCGGCCGGGTGCAGCTCGTCCAGCCGTACACGCTGGCCGAGTCGATCACCAAGGACGGCCGGTGGACGGTGGACGAGCTGGCCACGGCCGCTCAGGTGCTCGCCGACGTCGACACGACGCCGACGATGCCGGTGGCCGACCCGGTCCTGTGGACATGACGCGGACCGGGTCGGCTCAGTAGCCGCCCGGCTGGCTGAGATCCGGACGGCGTGCCCGACCATCATCAACTGCACCTGGGCGTCGTCCGTCACCCCAGGCCTGGCCGCAATCGAGTGCGCCGACGTTCTGCGGGCGGATCAGCCCGTGTACCCGTGGTCGCCGGGCATGGGCTGCACCCTGACGCCGGCGGCGGTGAGGAACTGACGTACCTGCGAGGCGTGCTCGACGACGTGCAAGGGCAGGCTGCCGACAAGCACTCCGAACAGCATTCCGTGCTTTCGATGGGCGCTGGGAAGCGGCCGAGCGCTCATCTCCTCAGTTAGCGCGTCAAGGGTGTGGCGGACGCGGCCGCGGCACCAATCGACGTACCCGAGAAGCTCTGGTTTGGTGAACACCCGGTTGGGATAGGCGTACGTGTTGTCGTCGAACGGCTCCGGCGGTCCCCACGGCTCGAGCTCGCCGGTCAGGTCGTAGTCGAGGCAGGAGAGTGCGTGGTAGCCGAGGAACCAGGGAGCCGACCCGTGCAGCCCTCCGTGCGGCCCAGGACGAGTGGGCGCCTCGTCCGGCCACAAGTCGGTCTGCCAGAGGTCTTCGGGACAGTCGGTCAGAGCCGCCTCCATGAGGCGTAACGCCTCATGGAAGTTGTGGGTCAGGCTCTGTACAGACGGGTTCGGCACGCTTCCGGTATACCGCCGGCGACACCCGGGCGAAAGCCGCCACTCGATGCCTTCGGTGATGTCGTGGACGACGGGCTCGGCCATCGGCGCCGGACCACCCCAGACGCGTGACCGGCGCCGTCATGATCGCTGAGCGATCATGACGGCGCCGGGCTCACGGTCGGCTCCCGAAGGGAGCGACGGCTACTCGGACCTCATGTCGATGTCGTGAGCTTGCCCTGCATCGGGATCGAGAAGGTCGTCACCTTGGTCCACGTCCCTGTGGTCTTGAACTTCAAGATGTCGTTGGTGTGGATCAGGGTGTGCCGGCCGTCGGACTGGTAGTTCTTCTGGCAGATCCCACCCTGGAAGTCGATCGAACTGACGGCTTTGTTGATGGCTGTCTTTGTCAGCTTCCCGGCTTTTTGAGCCGCTGCGGCGGCCATGAGCGTGGCGTCGTAGGTGATGGCCGACAGGTAGTTCGGCACTGTGCCGCCGTAGGCCGCCTCGTAGGCGGTGCGGTAGTTCGTCATCGGCTTTGTCGTCGCCAGGGTGTTGCAGTCGGCCTTGGCGTACGCGTTGTTGATCGCCGCCCCGGTGACCAGCTTCTCGGTCTCGGCGATCGTGAGCCCGCCGTCCATGATCGTCGGCACGGTGATGCCGTTCTGCAGGGCCTGACGGAGCTCGAGCGCGTTCACGTTCGGGTAGCTGGCGTCGAGGATGGCGTTACATGTCTTCATGGCCAGCACCTGCTGGGTCAGTGTCGTCGGTGTGTATGTGGCGATTGTCGCCTTGGCACACGCTTTCAGGCCCATCGCTTGGAGCTGCTGTGTGGCGGCTTTCACGGCCACGGAGCCGAACTGGGTGGTGTAGCCCATGAGGCCGACCTTCTTCTTGCCCAATGTCCGCACGAGGAACTTCGTCGCGTTCTTCCAGCCGTACGCCTGTGTGCTGGAGATCAGGTAGAGCCACTTGCTGCCGACGGAGCCGCCGTAGTCGGCGTTGTAGTTCACGTCAGGGGAGATGACCGGAAAGCCGCCTGTGGCGATGAGCTTGCCGATGGCCTGGGTGTCGCCGCCCCCGCCGATGGCGATGTCGGGGTTGGCCTGCTGGACCTGCTTGAACGCCGCCGCCGCCTGGGCCGGTGTGACGCCGGACATGGGCACTCGCTGGAACTGGACCTTCTGGCCGCAGACCCCACCGGACCCATTGATCTTCTTCAAGGCCAACTGGAGGCCGTTCTGGAAGTCGTTGCCGGCTGCCGGGTCCTCACCCTTGAGGTCCCACATCCCGACGATCTTCAGCGGTCGAGAAAAATGACAACTGGATGTCGAAGCACCAGCGGTAGCGGCCGATCCGACGGCCACCGTCGTAACCAGACCACCCACCATGGCCGCAGTTGCGCCGATCGAGACGCAAAATTTGAGTGCAGAACGCACGCGCATGTCCCTCCCCTATATTGTTCGTCCGCCGATGTGCCCCCACCCGCTTGCGGACCGCTGGATCTCAATAAAACTGTAGCATTTGCCTTCTGCGAAAGCAAGCGGCTGTTTGATTTTTGACGACAGCCCGATCTGGTGGTGGGCGGGCGGCGTGGTCACGGCTGGTCGGCCCAGACATCCTGGGCGAACGTCGGCTGATGGGCCGACGTGCCGCCGTCCACGACGATGGCCTGCCCGGTGACGTAGCGGGCGTCGTCGCTGGCCAAGAAGGCCACGACGGCGGCGATGTCCTCGGGCACGCCGAGCTGGGGCACCAGGGCGTTGCTCTCCCAGATGTCCAGCATCCGGGGGGACAGCCGGCTCCGGTTCTCGGCGGACACGACGGTGCCGGGGACGACGCTGTTGCACCGGATGCCGCGCTTGCCGTACATCGTCGCCACCGACCGGGTGAGGGCGATGATGGCGGCCTTGGAGGCCGAGTACGCCGGCCGCACGGTCTCGGCGGCCAGCGCCGACGCCGACGACGTGTTGACGATGGCGCCGCTGCCCTGGCCCAGCATCACCGGGAGGGCGTGCTTGCAGCCGAACATGACGCCGCGGAGGTTGATCTCCAGGGTCGTGTCCCAGACGGTGGCCTCCAGCTCGACGACCTCGAGGTCCTGGTTGAACAGCTCGGGGGCCAAGATCGCGGCGTTGTTGTGCAGGATGTCGAGGCGGCCGAAGCGGGTCGTCGTCGCCGTTACCGCGTCGGCCACCGCCGCCTCTGTGCGCACGTCGGCCGCGACGCCCACCGCCTGGCCACCGGCGCCCTCGATCTCGGCTGCGACCTTGTCGGCACCGGGACCGTCGAGGTCGACCACGGCTACCGACGCGCCCTCGGCGGCCAGGCGGTGGGCGGTGGCCCGCCCGATGCCGGACGCGCTGCCGGTGACCATGGCCACGCGGCCGCGCAAGCGGCCGGCGACGGGCTGGCGATCTGTGGCCGCTGCGGTCATCGCTCTCCTCGGTCCAAATGGTAGGGCGGGTCAGTCCAGGTGGTAGATGCGGGCGGCGTTGCCGTAGAGGATCTTCTCGACGACGTCGGCCGGCTGGCCGGCGAGCGCGTCGGCGACGTACTCGGCCGGTCGCACGGCGATGGTGGCCGGCCCCGGCGACATGCTCGTCGGGTGCGGGAAGTCGGTCTCGTACAGCAGATTGTCGGGGCCGAGGACGTCGATGGCCGCTCGCAGGCTGGCCTTCTCGAACCAGAAGCTCCCGTAGACCTGCCGCCGGAAGTACTCGCTCGGCAGCAGGTCCATCTCGGGGTGCTCGCTGACGCAGTTGAAGTTGGCCCACTGCCAGTCGAGCGCCTCGAGGACGAACGGGATCCAGCCGACGCCGCTCTCGACGGAGACGAAGTTGAGCCGGGGGAAGCGGTGACAGATGCCGGTGGCGATGACTTCGAGGATGTGGCGGGCGTTGGCCAAGAAGAAGGTCACGCCGGTCTTGGCATTGGTCGTCTGGCGACCGACGCCGCCCCACCCCCCCTTCAGGTCGATGTCGTCGGAGTTGCCGACGTGGAAGTTGATCGTCAGCTCGTGGTCCTGGGCGGCCGCCCACAGCCGGTCCCAGTAATGGTCGGCCAGCGGTGGTTGCCCGTAGCGATCCGGGTCGCCGGTGGCCAGGATGCCCTTGTGGCCGAGGGCAGCGCAGCGGTCGAGCTCGCGCAAACTGGCGTCGAGGTCCCAGAACGGCAGCGCCATGATCGGGATGAACCGGTGGCGGTCGACGTCGAGCCATTCGGCCAGGAAGTCGTTGTAGGCCTGGACGCACGCCAGGCGGAGCTCGGGATCGGGCAACCGGATGAACCGGTTGGAGCCGAAGCCGCCGATGTTGGGGTAGAGCACATGGGCGTAGATGCCGTACTCGTCCATGCGGGCCAGTCGGTCCACCGGGTTCCAGGCCGCCGGGTCGGCCTCGGCCAGCGACGGTGGGTGGTCGGGTGGGTAGCCCTTCCAACCGGCCATGGCCGCCCAGCCGGTGCCCATCTGGGTCGGCTCGCCGGCCCACCACCAGACGCGCTCTTCGAGCTCGGGATCCCACCGGGCATGGGGGACGAGGTCGCCCCACCGCCTGGTCGACACCCGGGAGGTCCACAGGTCCTCCGGTTCCGACACGTGGGTGTCGGTGTCGATGATGCGAATCCCGCCGCCGTCGTTCCCCATTGCGCTAACCTCGCCGCTCGCGCGTTGCCCCTTGGTTCGGAACCTAGCACCGCGCTCGGCGGAATTCCCCGGCACCCTCGCGGGCCACGAACGTCACGGAGGTGACGAATGGGGAGAGAGCGGCACAGTCGGTATCGGGTCGGAAGTGACGGCCGTTATCGAGTCGGGAGCGGTCGATGACCGCGCTGGCCGGCCAGGTGGCCATCGTCACCGGCGCCGGGCAGGGGATCGGTCGGGTGATCGCCCGATCGATGGCTGCCGCCGGGGCGACGGTAGCGATCCTCGAGATCGACGGCCGCCTGGGCGACGCCACCGCGGCGCTCGTCACCGACGATGGCGGCGTGGCGTTCAACTGGCAGGTGGACATCGCCGACGATGCGGCGCTGACGGCGGCGGTGGCCGAGGTGGTCGAGCGGTTCGGTCGGATCGACGTGCTCTGCAACAACGCCATGGCCAACGAGATGGCGGTGTTGGCCAACGACCGCGACGTCATGCGCACCACGTGGGAGGCGTGGGACCGGACCCAGGCGGTCGATCTCCGGGCGCCGTTCGCGACGTGCCGGCTGGTGATCCCTCACATGGTCCGCCAGGGCGGTGGGTCGATCATCAACATCTCGTCGGTCGCCGCGTTCTACGGCGACCTCAACCACATCTCCTACGACGTCGCCAAGGCCGGATTGCACGCGCTGACCCGGTCGGTGGCGACCACGCACGGGCGGATCAACATCCGGGCCAACACGGTGGCGACCGGGCTCATCATTACGGACCTGGCCCGGGGCAACGTGAGCGACGAGCAGTTCGCGGCCTACCAAGAACACTGGCTGCTGCCCCGACACGGCACGGTCGACGACGTCGCGCCACTCGTCACCTTTCTGGCCGGACCCGACGCCCGCTGGATCACCGGGCAGACGTTCGTCATCGACGGCGGAGCCACGGCCCACCAAGCCTGGTACCGCGACGGACAGGTCATCCACCCCCGGGCCTTCGAGTCCTGACCCGACCCGGGACCGTCGACGCTCTGATCGTCGGCCCACCCGGTCGCGACGCCGACGACTGTCGGTCGGGACGAGGACCCTTGACAGTCCGAGACCCGTGGTATTGAATCAGTCGTTAGATTCGGAAGGGGTGGGGCGGCCAGTGAACAGCAAGCCGTTGAGTCGGATCATCGACGCGGCGGTCTCCGGCGTCGATCTGCGGGAGGACGGGGCGGGCGGCGTGATCGACGAACTGCGAGGGTACGGCGCGCCGAGCTTCCGGGGCGATGGCTGACGTGACCGCCGACAGTGCGCTCCGTCCGGCCAAGGGCCAGTGGCACTTCTCTCTGGAGGACCCCCCGTGGACCGAGGGTCCTGGCGGCCAGGGCCGGTTCAGCGCGTACCCGCTGGGCGACGACGACCACGGCCCGATGGTCGTTCTGATCGAGTACGCACCGGGCGTGACGATCGGCGTGCACCACCACGAGAGCGACTACTTCTCGCTCGTCGTCTCCGGAGAGGTGACGATCACCCGCCGGTCGGAGTCGCCGGGCAGTATCCGCCTGGTCAAGGCCGGCACGGCGTACGGGCCGCTCGTGGTCGGGCCGGAGGGTTGCACGGTGCTGGAGGTGTTCGCCGACCGGACCACTTTCACGAAGCCCCGGTACGCCCGGGAGGTGGACCGGGTACGGTCCGAGAGTACGGTCATGACAGCGCTGGTGGACCAGATCCTGCAGACCTACGTCCGCCACGGGGCTTGAGGGGAGATCCCGTTGGACAAGTTCATCGCTCTCTTCGCCAGTGGGATAACGATCGGGGCGATCATGGCGATCGTCGCGCTCGGCTTCCTGGTCCTCTACAAGGCGACCGGCATCGTCAACTTCGCCCATGGCGAGCTGGTCACCCTCGGGTCGTACTTCGGTCTGTGGGCCATCTCGACAATCGGCCTGCCTATCATCCCGGGGTACTTGTTGGCGCTCGTTCTCATGTTCGGGGGCGGCGTGGTGCTCGAGCGGGTGGCCTACGCGCCGTTGCGGAAGCGGCCAGTGCTGATCGTCGTCATCGCCACCCTGGCCGCGTCCATCGTCATCGGCGGCCTCTTGGCCCTGTGGCAGGGGAACACGCCGCAGACCCTGGCGTCGCCGGTGGGCACCGGGAGTTTCACAGTCGATGGTGCCCACATCTCCTACCAGCAGGTCTTGGTCGTCGCCGTCTGCGCGGTGATCGTCGTCGTCCTGCTGTACGTCTTCCAGCGGACGAACTTCGGGCGCCAGGTGCGCGCGCTGGCCAGTGACCGAGAGATGGCCGAGCTGGTGGGTGTGCGCAGCCGGGCGATCTCGATCTTCGCGTTCGGCATCTCCGCCGTTCTGGCCGGCATCGCCGGATTGCTCATCGCCCCGCTCACCGCGGTCGACCTGACATTCGGCTTCACGGCGATGATCACCGCGTTCACGGCGGCCGTCATCGGCGGGTTCGGCAGCCTGCCCGGGGTCGTGCTCGGCGGGCTGTTCATCGGCCTCCTGCAGCAGGTGGTCGGTGGCTACCTGGTGCCGAACTACTCCGAGACGCTGCCGTTCATCGCCCTGTTCATCGTGATCGTCGTCCGACCACAGGGCCTCACCCGGGCCGTCGGGAGAGCGAGGCTCTGATGGGCGCACAGATGGACGTGCCGACCGAGACGTCGCCCGCCGGCGCCAAGCGCCGCCGCCCGGGTGCCGCCACACCATCGTCGGCGAACCTCATCCGCCCGACGATCTATGGCGGCCATCAGTACCGGTCGGTCATCGCCGTCGTCATCGTCATCGCCGTCCTCGTGCCGACGTTGTTCAACGGTTTGACGAACCAGTACCAGGCCGATCTCTGGCTGGTGTACTCGGTGGCGGCGGTCGGCTTCTACCTCGTGTTCGGCATGGCCGGCCGTTTCGCCTTCTGCCAGCCGTTCTCGATGGCCCTGGGCGCGTACGTGGCGGCGTGGATGTCGCGTGAGACCAGCAACTCCTGGATCGGCCTGGTAGTGGCGGTGGCGATCACCGCCGTCCTGATGACGGCCGTCGGCTGGGCGATCTCCCGGGCCCAGGAGTTCTACTTCGCGGTGGCCACGCTGGCCCTGTCGGAGGTGGGGTTGACCGTCTTCACCCAGTGGCAGTCGTTCACCGGTCCGAGTGGGGACGTCACCGGTGTCCCGCCGATCAGCCTCTTCGGCTACTCGATGAAGAGCGACGCCCGCGTCTTCTGGGTCTTCCTGGCCATCTTCGCCATCATCCTCGTCCTGGCCGTCTTCATCGAGCGGTCGCCGCTCCGCCGGGACGTGATCGCCGCCCGGGACAACCCGATGGTCGCCCGGACCGTCGGCATCCCGGTGGCCCGCCTCCAGGTCCTGATGTTCGTCGTCGGGTCGTGCTTCGGGGCCCTCGCCGGGTGGATGTACGCCCATTGGGCCACCGTGCTCGAGCCGAGCTCGTTCGGCACCAACCTGGCCGTCGGCCTGTTCCTCATGGTCGTCCTCGGCGGGATGAACACCCACTGGGGAGCCGTGATCGGCGCGCTGTTCTACGTCGAGGTGCCCCAACTGCTGTCGTCGCTGGCGGCCTACCAGGCCATCGTCTACGGCTCGGTGTTGATCGTCGTGATCATTGCCTTCCCCCAGGGGCTGGCCGGGCTGGCCCAGTCGTTGACCAAGCGGCGCCGGCTGCCCCGCCCAGGGTCGCCGGAGTCCACGGAGGCGCGAGGACGGTTCACCCGACTGCTCCATTTCTGGGGGAACTGACGTGCTGCTCGAGGCCCGCGGTATCAGTGTGAACTTCGGCGGCGTGCGAGCCGTCGACGACGTCACGCTGTCGCTCGGAGAGCGTGAGCTGGTCGGGATCGTCGGACCGAACGGCAGCGGCAAGACGTCGTTCCTGAATGCCATCACCGGGGTGGTGCCGGCCACCGGGCTGCTTTCGGTGCAGGGCACCGAGGTGCCGCTCGGCCGTCCGGCCGCGCCTCGACGCGTCGGCGTCCTGCGGCTGTTCCAGACTCCACAGGTCTACCGGGAGCTGACCTGCCTCGAGAACGTGCTGCTGGCCTCCTCCGACGGGGAGCTGCGCCGGCTCGGGGGGTCGTGGTTCGCCCGGCCCGGTATGTGGCGCCGGGAGCGGGCGCGATGGGCGGCCGCCGAGGTGGCCCTGGAACGGGCCGGCCTCGGCGGGCAGGGCGACCGGGACGCCGGGCTCCTGCCGTACGGCCAGCAACGCCTGCTCGATCTGGCCCGGGCCCTCATGGCCGACCCGGTGGTGCTGCTGCTCGACGAGCCGAGCGCCGGGCTCAACCACCTCGAGACGGAGCGGTTGGGCGACCTGTGCCGGCAGCTGAAGGGCGAAGGGCTGTCGCTGATGGTCATCGACCACAAGGTCGACTTCATCGAGAGCATCTCCGACCGGGTCGCGGTGTTCGAGCTGGGGGCGCTGATCGCCATGGACAAAGCCGCAGAGGTGTGGCGCGACCCCCGGGTCATCGAGGCCTACCTGGGGACGGCGAGCCACGATGCTTGAGCTCGAGTCGGTCCACATTCACTACGGCACGACCGAGGCGGTGAAGGGCGTCAACCTGGTCGCCGGGGCGACCGAGGCGGTGGCGCTGATCGGCCCCAACGGCGCCGGCAAGACGTCGCTGCTGCGAGCCATCAGCCAGCTGATCCCGTACGAGGGGAAGATCACCTTCGACGGCGTCGACCTACGTGGCCACAAGACCAGCGACGTGGCCCGGATGGGGCTGATCCACGTGCCGGAAGGTCGCCGCGTCTTCCCGACGCTGACCGTCCACGAGAACCTGCTCTCCGGGCAGACGGCGGCGTCGGGCCGGTCCGGCTACAGCCTCGACGACGTCTACGATCTGTTCCCGGCCCTGCGGCGGATCAGCCAGCGGGAGGGTTACGCGCTCTCGGGCGGCGAGCAGCAGATGCTGGCCATCGGCCGGGCCCTCGTCGGCTGTCCACGGATGCTGCTCTTGGACGAACCGTCGCTGGGCCTCGCCCCGACGATCGTGCAAGCGGTGTTCGACGTCCTCGCCCAGCTGTCCGACCGGACGCCGATACT
The DNA here is from genome assembly GCA_963844575.1 of uncultured Actinomycetota bacterium. Classification (GTDB taxonomy): domain Bacteria; phylum Actinomycetota; class Acidimicrobiia; order Acidimicrobiales; family RAAP-2; genus DASZUK01. The sequence goes on along the minus strand of CAWJOU010000005.1, from coordinate 2,973,076 downwards.
GCTGGTCGAGCAGAACACCGTCATGGCCCTCTCCCGGTGCGCCCGGGCCTACGTGCTCGTCACCGGGGAGGTGCGGATGGACGCCTCGGCGGCCGACCTGGCCGACCGGGAGATGCTGCTGGCCTCCTACCTCGGGCTGTCCGGGGCGGCCGACCAGATCGTGGGCGACGAGGTGGCCGCCGACGACGTCACGTCGGCGAGCCCGAGCGAGCCCTGATGGGGTCGCGACTGCTCGACGGCAAGGTCGTCGTCGTCTCCGGCGTCGGTCCCGGCCTCGGCTACCAGGTGGCGACGGCCGCCGCGGCGGCCGGCGCGTCCGTCGTGCTCGGTGCCCGCAACGACGGGTATCTGTCGGAGGTGGAGGCGGAGATCGCCGCCACCGGCGGTGTGGCGGCGGCGAGCCGTTGCGACGTCACCAGCGCGGCGGACTGCCAGGCGTTGATCGAGACGACCGTCGAACGGTTCGGACGATTGGACTGTCTCGTCAACAACGCGTACGCCACGGGTCCGATGACGGTACCGGTGGCCGAGGCCGACTTCGACGACTGGCGCGAGGCGTTCGACGTGACGCTGTTCGGCTCCCTGCGGCTGACGCAGGCCGCCGTCGCCGTGATGCGTACGCAGCGCGACGGCTCCGTGGTCTTCGTCGGCTCGCAGATCGTGCGGCGGGTCCTGCCCGGCCGGGGGTCCTACGCCGCGGGCAAGGCAGCCCTGCTGGCGGCCGCCCAGGTGCTCGCCCGCGAGGTGGGCGAGGACGGCATCCGGGTCAACACGATCGTGCCCGGCCGGATGTGGGGCCCGAACCTCCAGCGGTGGTACGAAACGCGGGCGGCCGAGCGGGGGGTGACGGTCGAAGAGGAGCTGGCGCCGGTTCGTGAACTGATCGCCCTGGGCGACATTCCCTCGGATGCCGACGTCGCGGGCGCGGTGCTCTTTCTCGCCTCCGATCTGTCGGTCGCCATGACCGGACAGACCGTGGACGTCAACGGGGGTGAGACGTTCAACTAGACGTCGCGGCCGACGACCTCCGGGTGGAGGACCGCGGCGTCGGCGTACCAGGGCTGATGCACCGAGCTACCGCCACCGTCCATGACGATCGTCTGTCCCGTGATGTATCGGCCGTCGTCGGAGCAGAGGTGGACGGCCAGGGCGGCCACCTCCTCGGGGGTGCCCGGGTCCTCGATCAGCCGGTGCCGTCCCCAGACGGCCAACTTCTCGGACGGGTTGCCCTGGGTGATCTCGCTCATGACCAGTCCGGTGGCGATGGTGTTGCAGCGGATGCCGGCGCGGCCGTGGCTGGTGGCGATGGCTCTGGTCAGCTGGTGCAGTGCGGCCTTCGACGTGCTGTAGGCCACCTGTACGACGTCGCCGTTGAACCCGGCGGTGGTGGAGATGTTCAAGATCGTGCCGCCGCCGGCCCGTCGCAGGTGGGGAAGGGCGAACTTGGCGGCGAAGAAGGGTCCGCGCAGGTTGACGTCGAACGTGCGGTCCCACGTCGCCATCGGGGTCGTCTCGGCGTCGATGTCGGTGGCGACGATCTCCGGCTCGAAGGCGGCCGCGTTGTTGCAGAGGACGTCGAGCCGGCCGAACCGCTCGACCGTCTCGTCGATGGCCGAGCGCACCGCCGCCTCGTCGGCGACGTCGGCCTGAAAGGCGATGGCCTGGCCGCCCGTCGATCGGATCACCTCGGCCGTCGCCGTCGCGCCGGGCCCGTTCAGGTCGATGCCGGCCACCGACGCCCCCTCGGCCGCCGCGGCGAGGGCGATCGCCCGTCCGATCCCCTGCGCCGAACCGGTAATCAGTACGGCTCGTCCCTCCAGGCGCTGCATGCGCGCACCTCCCCGTCACCCGGCACGGATGCGGCCCCCCGCCGCCGGCCGGGCCGGCGGTACCACTCTTTTGACGCCGTTTCCGTCGTGTCGCTTCCGTCGGCCGGGCGATTTACCGAGGTCCGGACAGTTCGGGTGCGAGCCGTACGAGCCGCCGCGGCATCCGGTAATCGCGAGCGTCACCCGAAAACCACCATCAGTGAAAGTACTATTCCGACGGTCGGCGTGCGTCTAATCGGCCCCATGGTCGGGTCGGTTTTTGTTACACCGTTATAGTAGCCAGCCGTGAGCACATGGAACGGGAGTTGAGAGCATGGCGACCCGTGAACAGGATGGCCGCAAGCCTCGTGCCGCAGTCAAGGCTGGTGCCGTGAAAGCCGGTGCCGTGAAAGCCGGTGCGGCGAAGGCTGGTGCGGCGAAGGCCGTCGAGCCCTCGGCGCGGGCGCGACGGCCGAAAACGCGGGACCGGTTGCTCAACTCGGCCGAGCAGCTGTTCGCGCTCCATGGCTTGGAGTCGGTGTCGATCCGGGACATCACCGAGTCGGCCGACGCCAACGCGGCCGCCATCCACTACCACTTCGGCTCCAAGGCCGACTTGGTGGCCGCCATCTTCCACCGCCGGGCCGAGACGCTCGGCCAGCGGCGATCGGAGCTGCTGACCGAGATCGAGGGCCGCGACGACATCGACCTGTGGGACCTGGCCGAGGCGATGGTCCGGCCGACCGCCGAACTGACGGCTGACGTCGACGGCGGTCGGTACTACGTCGCCTTCCTGACCGCCCTCGGCGGTAATCCCGACCTGATCCATGTCGTGATCGACGCCTACGAGGCGGACACCCAGCGGATCCAGAAAGTGTTGGTCCAGGTGACGCCGGACCTGCCGCAAGACGTTCGGATGCTGCGCTACGCCATCGTGCGGGATCTGATCAACCGCGTGCTCGGCCAGCCCGACGGACAGCTCAAGCAGTGGTTGTCCCAGCAGAACCCCGGCGCCTACGCCGATATCGAAGGGCGCCTGATCGACGTCGTCGTCGGCATCTTCGACGCGCCGGCCACCAAGCCCCGCCGGCGCCGGCGCGCCTGACGCCAGGGGCTCCCGGCCGCGCCGGCGCGCCTGACACCAGGGCGGGCCGCCGCGCCTGGCGCCCGGGGGCTTCCACCCGGGCCCCCAGCCGAGCCGTTGAGCCGGCCCTTGAGCCGGCGAAATAAATCAAACACTTGCTTGCGAGATGGGTACCCGTCCAGTAGAATTCCTGCGTAAGGAGAAAGGGGCACCCGGTTGCGCAACGGTTTCAAGGTCTTCGACGCCGACTCCCACGTCATCTACCCGGCCGATCTTTGGAGCCGGTTCCTGGACGAGAAGTACCAGCACCGGGTGGGCCGGCTCGCACCGATGCCGGGCGAGTCGTACAACCCGGTGACGGTGGACGGCCGCTGGACCCAGCACCAGACGACGCTGTACCGGGGCTTCAACGATGTCCTCGGATGGACCGAAGAGGATCGCGTCGCCAAGTACGGCGCCGAGATCATCGAGCGCGGCTTTCCGGGAGACCTGGTGGCCAAGGCCCTGGAGCAGGAGGGGGTGGACCTGATGGTGGTCTACGGCCCCGAGTTCGACCTGTGGACGTTCGGCATCGACCCGGAGCTCCAGGCCGGGATGGTCCGGGCGTACAACCGGTGGGGCCAGGAGATGACCGAGACGTCCGGGGGGCGGGTGCTCACGTCGAGCCCGGTGGCCCTGAACGACGTCAGCCGAGCGGTGGAGGAGATCCAGTACGCCTACGATCACCTGGGCATCCGGTGCTTCTGGGCCCGCCCGGACTTCTTCAACGGTCGAAACCTGGGCGACCGCTACTACGACCCGATCTGGGAGCTCCTCCAGGACCTGGACTGCGCGTTCGGCACGCACGAGTTCATGGGCCTGAACGGGCAGACGGCCGGGTCCGAGCGGTTCACGACGTTCACCGAGTGGCATGTCGTCATCCACCCCCACGAGGCCCAGTCGGCCATGGTGTCGATGATCTGCCACGGCGTGTTCGAGCGCTACCCCCGCTTGCGCTGCGCCTACATGGAGGCCGGGTGCGGCTGGCTGCCGTCGATGCTGCACCGGATCGACGAGCACCTGGAGATCGCCGGAGCGGAGTTCCCGGAGCTGACGATGTTGGCGACGACATACTTCAAGCGGAACTGCTGGATCTCGGCGGAGTGCGAGGACCCGTTCGTCGCTGACGTCATCCGGTGGCTGGGGGACGACCACATCGTCTACGAAACGGACTTTCCCCACCCGGACTCGAAGTTCCCGCGGGCGACGGAGGAGTTTCTCTCGCTGCGCCCCGACCTGATCTCGATGGACTCGAAGCGCAAGATCCTCTGGGACGACGCGGTCGACCTCTACCGGTTCCCGGAGTCGATGATGCCGACGACGTTCGCCGAGGGAAGTGTGCCGGCGCTGGAGACGGCCTGACCGGCATCGGTCTCGTTTCCATACTGACCGAGAGATGCCGGTGACGGAGGACAAGGGGGACACCATGGGCGATCGCCCACGCGCCGCCCTGGCGATCGACATCGGTGGGACGTTCACCGACGTCGTCTTGGTGGACGGGGACGGCCGGCTCTACCGGGCCAAGCCGTTGACGTTACCGGCCGATCCGATATCCGGCGCGCTGGTCGGCGTTCGGGCGGTCCTGGAGCAGTCCGGCGTACGGCCCGAGGACGTCGAGCGGACGGTGCACGGGACGACGCTGGCCACCAACGTCGTGCTGGAACGCAAGGGCGCGCCATTGGCGTTCGTGACGACGCAGGGCTTCCGGACGGCGTTCGGGCTCGGCCATTACGCCCGGCACGAGTCGGAGCGGTACGACCTCATGTTCGAGGCACCCGAGCCGCCGGTCCCCCTGTCCCACTGCTTCGAGGTGCCAGAACGGGTAGGCGCGTCGGGGGAGGTGCTCGTCCCGCTCGACGAAGCCGCGACGGCCGAGGTGATCGGGCGGATCGCCGAGCTCGGCGTGGCCAGCGTGGCCATCTCGTTGCTCCACTCCTACGCCAACCCGGCTCACGAACAGCGAGTGGCGGCGATGTGCCGGGAACGCCTGCCGGGGGTGGTCGTCGTCGCTTCCCACGAGACGTGGCCGGAGATCCGGGAGTACGAGCGGGCCTCGACGACCGTTGTCTCGGCGTACGTCGGGCCCATCATGGCCGCGTACCTGGCCGCCTTGGAGGACCGGCTCTACGACGTCGGCATCCCGGGCCCAGTGCAGGTGATGGAGTCGAGCGGCGGGGTCATGAGCTCCAGCCATGCGGCCCGGCGGGCGGTGTTCACGATCGAGTCGGGACCGGCGGCCAGCGTCGTGGCCGCCCTCCAGGTCGGCCGGGCCTGCGGGATCGACAACCTGATCGCCTTCGACATGGGCGGGACGACGGCCAAGGCCGCACTGGTGCGGGACGGTCGGGCGGACATCACCCACACGTTCCACGTCGGTGGCAAGGGCAGCTTCGGCGGCCGGAGCGGAACCGGCATGCCGGTCAAGGTGCCGGCGATCGACCTGGCCGAGGTCGGGGCCGGCGGCGGCAGCATCGCCTGGGTCGACCCGGGCGGGGCGCTGCGGGTCGGCCCCCGCTCCGCCGGGGCGGAACCCGGCCCGGCGGCCTACGACCGTGGCGGCACCGAGCCGACCGTGACCGACGCCAACCTCTTGCTGGGCTATCTCGACCCCGGAAGCTTCGCCGGCGGCACGATGTCGCTTCGGCCGGAGCTGGCGGCGCGGGCGATGGGTGAACTGTGCCGCCAGCTCGGGGCCGACGAGCCGGTCGTCGCCCAGGCCATCCACCAGATCGTCAACGCCAACATGGCCGCCGCGGTGGACGTCGTGACGGTCCAGCGAGGGGTCGACCCGACGAAGTTCGCGCTGTTCGCCTCCGGCGGCGCCGGGCCGATGCACGTCGCCCGCATCGCCGAGCACTTCGGGATCTCCAAGGTGGTCGTGCCGGCCGCGTCCGGGGTGGCGTCCGCGGTGGGGCTGCTCGGTACGGACCTGACGGTGGAGAACGTGCGGACGTACCCGGCGGGCGCGGAGCCGGAGGCACCGGCCGTGCTGGCCGAGGTCTTCGCCGAGCTGGCGGTCCAGGGCGCGGGCGAGCTGTCGGTCGACCCGTCGGCCGCCGGACTGGTGCGCGAAGCGTTCGTCGACATGCGCTACCGCGGCCAGTCGTACGAGCTGACCGTGCCGGCGCCGTTCTCGCCGGAAGGCTACGAGGACGTCGCGGCCATCCAAAAGGCGTTCTTCCGGGCCTACGAGCAGGCGTACGGGATCCCGCACGACGCCCCGACCGAGATCGTGACCCTCCGGGTCCGCGTGACCCAGCGGGTACCGAGAGTGGACGTGGTCGGCGGCTCGGCCCGGGCCGGGATGGAAGCCGAGAGCGGGAGCGGCGGCCGGCCGGCACCGGCCGCCCGCCGGCGGGCGTACTTCGAGGAGCTCGGCGGGTTCGCCGAGGTGGACGTGTTCAACCGCGAGCGATTGGTGGTCGGCGACTCGTTGACCGGACCGGCGATCGTGGAGGAGCCCGAAGCCACGCTCATCGTCCCCCCGGCCTGGTCGGGCACGGTCGACGAGGCCGCCAACTTGGTCCTGCGCCGTGACTACCCGGAGGAGGGACGATGACCGACACGGCGAAGGCGCCGTCGGCCGCCACCGCGCCGAAGGCGGCGACGGCCGCCGCGGTGGCCGGGCGCGAGCTGCTCCGCAACGCCCTGGCGGTAGCGGCGGAGGAGGCGAGCATCGTCGTCGTCAAAGCCGCGTACTCGACGTTCGTGGTCGAGGGGGCCGACGCCGCCGCGGCCATCCTGGACGCCGAGGGCCAGCTGATCGCCCAGTCGAACGCCACGGCGTTGGCCCACGGCGCCAGTATCCGGTGCTCCCTGCAATCGATCATCGAGGACTACCCGGCCGAGTCGATGCAGCGCGGGGATGTGTACGCCACCAACGACGTCTACCGAGGCGGCATTCACGCCAACGACATCGTCGTCGTCCGGCCGGTCTTCGTCGAGGGCCGGGCGCGGTACTTCGCCGGGACGGTCATCCACGTCGCCGACGTCGGCGGCGAGTCGGCCGGCGGCGTTGCCGTCGGTGCCTCTGAGATCTACGGCGAGGGCATCCAGCTCCCACCGGTACGGATCGCCACCGACGACGGGCTGGTGGAAGAGGTGGCCAAGATCCTGGCCCTCAACAGCCGGGCACCGGAGAGCATGCTGGGTGACGTCCGGGCGTTGGTGGCCGGCTGCAATGTCGCCGCCCGGCGGCTGGAGGGGATCATCGCCCAGTACGGCGCCGACGAGTTCGCCGCGGAGGTTGCCGACTTCCTGGACTACACCGAGGCCCGGATGCGAGCGGACATTGCCGCGCTGCCCGACGGGCGGTACGAGTCGGAGTACGTGATCGACGACGATGGCCGCGACCCGAACCACCCGATCCGGGTACGGGTGGCGCTGACGGTCGACGGCGACGGGCTGGAGATCGACTTCACCGGCACTGACCCCCAGGTCGACGCGGCGATCAACTGCGGCTACTCGCAGACGACGTCGGCCGCCCTGTACGGCGTCCGCTGTTTCACCGACCCGACGATCCCCATGAACGAGGGCTGCTTCCGCCCGCTCCGACTCGTCCTGCCGCACGGGAGCCTCGTCAACCCGTCGCCACCGCATGCCGGCGGCGGCCGGAACTTCGTGATGTCCGCCACGATCGACGCCATCGTGCAGGCTTTGAGCGCCGCCGATCCCAGTCGGTCGGTGGCGGTATCGGGCATCCTCCACCCCTTCAGCATGTCGCCGGCGGCGGCTGGCCCGTCGCCGTGGATCCACATGTCCTACGAGTACGCCGGCCACGGCGCCCACGTGGGCAAGGACGGGGCCGATGCCTCGGCGATGCACTTCGGGTTGGGTCGCAACACGATCCCCCAGGTCGAGCCGATCGAGGCTCGCACGCCGTTCGTGATCGAGGCCAAGGAGTTCATCCCCGACTCCGGCGGGCCGGGGCAGTGGCGGGGCGGCCTCGGCGTCCGAACGGTCTTCCGTCTGCTGGAGCCATCGCTGGCGACGTACCGGGGCGACCGGATCACCTTCCCGCCAGCCGGCCGCGACGGCGGGGGAGCCGGCCGGTCAGGGGGGTACTACCACCGCAAGGCCGATGGTTCCCGGACCAAGTTGCCCAACAAAGCCTTGGCCGTCTACTTCGAAGCTGGCGACGCCTTGGTCGTCGAGACGTCGGGTGGGGGAGGGATGGGCCGTCCGTTCGAACGGGACGTGGCGGACGTCGCCCGGGATCTGGCCGACGGACGGGTCACGGCCGACGGCGCGTCCCAGGACTACGGCGTGACCATCGTCGACGGCGCGCCCGTTCGCTGAACCGCCGTCCGCTGGGCCGCCCGTCGGGGCTGTCGCCCAGCGGGGCGTCGCCGGGGGACCGTCGATCGGCGGCTGATCGGCCCGGAAGTGGGCCTCGGGGTGGGTCAGCGATCGTCGACGACGAAGTGGGGGATCGTGCCACCCTCGACGTCTTCGTACTCGACGTGCACCGGCTGGCCGATGGCGACGTCGTCGACCGGGATACCGGGCAGGTCGGAGTGGAAGAACGGCCCCTCGTCGAGTCGGACGACGGCCACGACGTACGGCACGCGGTCGGCCCAGGCCGGGTCGACGGCCTGGCGGTAGACGACGAACGTGTGGACCTGACCGCGGCCGCTCGCCTCGGTCCACTCCATGTCGGAGCCGCCGTGGTCGACGCAGCTCGATGCCGGCCAGTACGCCCGGCCGCACGTGCGGCAGCGGTGGACGAGGAACCGGTGTTGTTCGACGCCCTCCCAGAACGGGCGGTCGAGCTCGTCCGGCGCCACATCGGCCGGGAGCAGTCGGCGCGGCGTCACTGGTCGGCTCCGAGCAGCAGGGTGACGTGGGTAGAGCTGCCCTGGACGCCACCGTGGCCACCGTGGCCGCTGACCAGGGCCACCTCGGCCCCGTCGACCTGGGTGGCGCCGCTGTCCCCCCGCAGCTGGCGGATGCCCTCGACGATGGGGGTGAACCCGGTGCAGTAGAAGCCGGAGAGCTGGCCGCCGCCGGTATTGGTGGGGATGGTCCCGCCGACCCGGATGCCGCCGGCCTCGACGAACGGGCCGCCTTCGCCCGGGCTGCAGAACCCGTAGGCCTCGAGCTGCATGATGATCGAGAACGTGAACGGGTCGTAGAGCGAGGCGACGTCGACGTCGGAGAGCTCGACCCCGGCCTGTCCGAAGGCGGTCGCCGCCGCTGGCGCGATGTCGTCGTGCAGGTCGTACATCTCGCCGGTCCACCAGTTGCGGATCTGGTGGCCGGTCCCGGCCCCGAGCACCGTGACGTGGCGGCCCGGCAGGTCACGGGCCCGCTCGGTCGAGCAGACGAGGACGGCGACGCCGCCGTCGGTATCGCGGCAGCAGTCGAGCAGCCGCAGCGGGTCGACGATGGGGCGGGAGGCCTGGTGGTCGTCGATGGTGATCGGTTGGCCGTAGCCGATCGTGCCGGGTCGGACGGCGGCCTTGGCCCGCAGGTCGACGGCGACCGCCCCGAACTGGCGGGAGGTGGTGCCGTACCGGTCCATGTGGCGGCGGGCGTGGAGGGCGTGGGCGCCGGGCGCGCCGATGAGGCCGTACAGGGAGCCGTAGCCGAAGCCGAAGTTGCCGTAGCCGCCGACGCTGCCGTCGGCTCGGCGGAGGTAGCCACCGGTCGGCGCGGCGCCGTAGATGCAGGCCACCACGTCGGCCTGGCCGGTGGCGATGGCCCCCATGGCGTTGATGATCGACCAGGCGGGCGTCGCCCCGCCGGTCTGCATCGTGTAGGCGAACGTGGGCGCCAGGCCGAGGTACCGGATGTCCTCGAACATGTCGCTGGACGACCCGATGACGCCGTCGATGTCGCTAGGGGCGAGCCCCGCATCGGCCAGCGCGGCCTCGAGCGCCACCCGCCGCAGCTCTCGGGGCGCGATGCCGAGGTTGCGGCCCTGCTCGGACAGGCCGAGCCCGACGAGGCTGTAGCGACCGGAGATGTCCGAGCGCATCAGTACCGGCCCTGGCGCGAGAAGATCTTCTGCGGATTGTCCACCAACATCGTGGTGATCTGTTCCTCGGTGACGCCGCGCGTCCGGAGGGCCGGGAGCACGTCCTGGGCGATGTGGTCGAACCGCCAGTTCGGATTGTTCCGTCGCACCTCGGCGAAGTCGATGAGATCGGAGAAACAGCTGGTGTCGTGGGACAGCACCATCTGGTCGGCGTGGCCCCGCTCGCACATGGTGGCGACGATACCGACCCGCTCGTCGAAGCTCGGCCCCTCGATGCCGAAGCGGTCCATCCCGAGATAGGAACCGTTGGCCACCAGCTCCTCGAGGTAATGCACGTCGCTGGTGTCGCCGGAGTGGCCGATCACCACGCGAGAGAGGTCGACGCCCTCCTCCTCGAAGACCCGCTGCTGCTCGAGCCCCCGCCGCAGCCCGGCGTGGGTGTGGGTCGTGATGGGAACTCCCGTCTCCCGGTGCGCTACGGCCACGGCCCGGAGCACCCGTTCGACGCCCGCCGTGAGGCCGGGCTCGTCGGTCGCGCACTTGAGGATGGCCGCCTTCACCCCGGTGCGACCGATCCCCTCGACGATGTCCTGGACGAAGAAGCCGGTCATCATCTCGTCGCCGCCCAAGATGGTGCCGGGGCCCCGGAAGTAGAAGTACTGCGGGACGTCGTTGTAGGTGTAGACGCCGGTGGCGACGATGATGTGCACGTCGACCCCTTCGGCCACCTTCTGGATGCGCGGGACGTAGCGGCCGGCGCCGATGACCGTGCAGTCGACGATCGTCCCGACACCGCTGTCCCGAGCCAGTTTCAGCTGGTCGATGGCGTCGGCGATCCGGACCTCGTCCTCGAAGCCCTCGGGATAGTCGGGCCAGTTCTGCATGATCTCCGGGCTCGTGATGAACACGTGCTCGTGCATGAGCGTCGTCCCCATCGCCGATACGGGGATCGGGCCCCGCGCCGTCTCCACCATTGCCTCGTCGCTCACGAACGACCCCTCCTTCGTTACCGTGCCCCCGGGAGGTCTTGATCACCTCTCATCGCCCAAAGTAGCGTATCAATCAGTCACTTAGCTGAGGAGGCCGGGCCGGCCGATGGTCGGGCCGGTGGTGGGGTCGATGGTCGGGCCGCCCGGAGTGGAGGGGTTCTCGCCATGGGACAGGGAACCGGCCTGGTGGTGCGAGGTGGGACGGTCGTGGACGGGACCGGGGTGCCGGGAACGCGGGCCGACGTGGCGTTGATCGGCGACCGGATCGTCGGCGTTGGTCCGGGAGCAGGCAGCGCGCTCGACGGCCTCGGCGAGGTCGTCGAGCTGGACGCTTCGGGGTGTGTCGTATGCCCGGGGTTCATCGACATCCACACGCACTACGACGCCCAACTGCTGTGGGACTCGTCCCTGGGGTCGTCGTGCTGGCAGGGGGTCACGACGGTCATCACCGGCAATTGCGGGTTCGCGATCGCGCCGGCCAGCGAGCAACACCACGATCTGCTGCTCGGCATGCTGCACGACCTGGAGGACATGTCGCTGGAGACCCTCCAGGAGGGGGTTTCGTGGGAGTTCGGCTCCTTCGCCGACTATCTCTCGGTCATCGAGGGGCGCCACCTGACGCTGAACGTCGGGGCTTATGTCGGCCACTCGGCCATCCGCATCGCTGTTCTCGGAGCCGAGGCGTACGAGCGGGCGGCCACCGAGGCCGAGATCGAACAGATGCGAGCCCTGGTCAGCGAGGCTCTGCTGGCCGGCGCCGTTGGGTTCTCCACCAGCGCCGCGCCGACCGGTCGGCCCAGCCCGACCAAGTTCGCGACGACGGAGGAGGTGGCGGCCATGTTGGCTGTCCTCTCGGAGCTCGACGTCGGTGTCGGTGCGTTCGTTCCCGGGCCGAACCTCACGCACGAAGCCCTCTACGCGCTGCAGCCCCACGTCGGGCGGCCGTTCACGTGGACCGCTCTGCTCGGTTCCATCGACGGCTCGCACGAGCGCCTGGTTGCCCTGCACCGGGAGGGGATGGCCCGGCGGGTGGACGTGCACCCCCAGGTCACCTGTCGTCCGCTGGCCGCGCAGATGACGATGAAGTCGCCTTTCGCCCTCCGGTGCGACGCGGTGCGGGAGCTCGACCGGGCGACTGGCGACGCCCGCCGGGCGGCCTACCAGGATGTCGGATGGCGAGTGCGCGCCGCCGAGCAGTTGGCCGGATCGGTGCTCCCCGTTCGGTGGACCCACTGGTCGATCGTCCAATCGGCGGCCCACCCGGAACTGGAGGGGCGGACGGTGGCCGACGTGGCCGCCCAGCGGGGGGTCGGCGGTTTCGACGCCATGCTGGACCTCTCGCTCGAGGATGGGCTGGCGACGCGGTTCGGGGTCCTCATCATGAACGACGACCCCGAACAGGTGGCCGATCTGCTGCGGCTGGAGGGGGCGGTTCTCGGCCTGGCGGACTCCGGGGCGCACCCCGACCAACTGTGTGACGCAGTGATGCCGACCGATCTACTGGGCGGTTGGGTGCGAGACCGAGGGACCCTGTCGTTGCCGCAGGCGGTCCACAAGCTGACGGGCGAGCCGGCGGCTCTCTACGGCCTCGGTGACCGGGGGGCGGTTCGGGCCGGCAGTATCGGTGACCTGGTGGTCTTCGATCCGGACACCATCGGGCCAGGTCCGCTGCGGCGGGTGCAGGACATGCCGGCCGGGGGAGAGCGACTCGTCGCCGACCAGCCGTCGGGGCTCCGGCACGTCCTCGTCAATGGCGTGGCGATCCGCCGCGACGGGGCCATGGTCCAGACCGACCGCGGCCCCGGTCGGGTCTTGAGGCCCCTGACCGGGACTGGTTGACGACCCGGGGGACCGGTCCGGGGGGGGGCTGGTCCCGGGGGACCTGACCGGGGAAAACAAAGCATTCACTTGAATGAACTAGCATGGCCGGGCCTTGATGGCGCGGCAACGCGAGGGAGGACTATGACTGATCGGCTGCACTCGTTCACGCTCGGCGACGTCGTGCGAGAAAACGCCCGCTGGCTGCCGGACATCGAAGCGATCGTGTGCGGCGACGACCGGCTGACGTACCCCGAGATCGACGTCCGGACGACGAAGCTGGCCAACGTGCTGCGCGACCTGGGCGTCGAGCCGGGTGATCGGGTGGCCTGGCTCGGCTTGAACTGCCACCGGCTGTTCGAGTTCATCTTCGCTTGCTCGAAGGCGGGAGCCGTCGCCGCGCCGCTGAACTGGCGGCTGTCGTCGGCTGAGACGGCAGCCATCCTCGAGGACATCCGGCCGAAGGTGATCATCGGCAGCAGCCGGCCGGAGTTCGACGAGGTCAACGCCAACGCCCGGGCAGTGCTGCCGTCGGCGGGCTGGCTCTCGTACGACGACGGGTCCTACGAGGGGGCGCTCGAGAACGCGTCGTCGGTCGACCCCGCCCAGGACGACGACGACGAGGCCGGCGTGCTCATCATCATGACGGCGGCCTTCGCCGGGAAGCCGAAGGCGGCGGTGCTCACCAGCCGTGGCATCATCCAGCAGGACCTGATGCTCGGCGCGGTCGGCGGGGTGAAGCCGATGACCGAGACGTACCTGAGCTCCGGCCCGATGTTCCACATCGGCGTGCTGTTGAAGGCCTTTGCCCTCTTCCACTGGGGTGGTCTCAACGTCATGATCCCCCGGGTCGACGCCGAGGAGGTCTGCCGGCTGATCGACCGGGAGCACTGCACGTCGGCCTTCGTCTTCGGCCCGACGATCAAGGAGATGGCGGAGCTCAACGCCGACGGTCGGTACGACCTGCACTCGTTGAACGACGTCCTCGGGGGCACGCCGCCGCCGGAGCTGGACGACGCGTGGTACTCGATGACGTCGTGCCCTCGACCCGGGTCCCAGCCGCGCGGGGCTGTCGGCTACGGCACCAGCGAGACGGTCGGCATGATCACCTACGAGGGTCGCCTGCCGGTCGGTACCGGCACGTTCGGGCGGCCGGGCCCGGCCACGGCGGTGCGGATCGTCGACCCCGACGGTGCGGAGGTGCCGGTGGGCCAGATCGGCGAGGTCGTCGCCCGCGGTCCGCAGGTGATGGTCGGCTATCTGGGCCTCGAGCCGATGGACCCGCAGGGGTGGCGCTGGACCGGTGACCTCGGTCGGCGCGAGGCGGACGGGAGCTTCACGTTCCTCGGCCCGAACCAGGAGATGATCAAGACCGGGATGGAGAACGTCTACCCGGTCGAGGTGGAGAACGCGCTGAAGGAGCACCCGGCGGTCAAGGACGCCTGCGTCATCGGGGTGCCCGACCCGGTCTGGGGCCATTCCGTGCGGGCGGTGGTCGAGCTCGCCGACGGGGGGCCGGTGGAGCCGGACGAGCTGATCGAGTTCGTCCGCGACCGGATCGCCAGCTACAAGAAGCCGAAGTCGGTGGTGATCGTCGACGTCCTGCCGCGGAGTGGTCCGTTCGTCGACCGACCGGCGGTGAAGGGCAAGTACGGCGAAGGGGAGACCTGGCAGTAGCCGGATGGCGACCGGACCGCCGGCTGCCGGCCGGTCGATCCGGCCGGCGTCAGGCGGCGGCCTTCTCGAGGATGTGGACCCCGCAGGCCGATCCGAGCCCGATGACGTGCGCCAAGCCGACCTTGGCATCGGCGATCTGGCGATCCCCGGCTTCGCCCCGCAGGTGGGTGGCGACCTCCCAGACGTTGGCGATGCCGGTGGCCGAGATCGGGTGGCCCTTCGACTCGAGACCGCCCGACACATTGACCGGCGTCGACCCGTCCCGCCAGGACGCACCGGACTCGAAGAAGTCGACGGCCCCACCGGGCTCGCACAGGGACAGGTTGTCGTAGTGCACCAGCTCGGCGGTGGCGAAGCAGTCGTGCAGCTCGACCAGGTCGAGGTCGGCGGGGGACACGCCGGCCAGCTCGTAGGCCTTCGTTCCGGCATTGCGGGTGAGCGTGTTGATGTCCGGCAGCACCTGGCAGCCGGGCTGGTAGGGATCGGAGGTGAGCACCGAGGCCGACACCTTCACCGCCCGCCGTCGCTGATCGGGGTCGAGGGTCTTGAGCGCGGCGTCGGACACGAGCACCGCCGCCGCGGCGCCGTCACAGTTGGCCGAGCACATCGGCCGGGTGTTCGGGTAGGCGATCATGATGTCGTTCATGATCTCGTCCAGGGTGAACCGCTTCTGGTAACTGGCTTTCGGGTTCAGCGTCGAGTGGGCGTGGTTCTTCTCGGAGATACGGGCGAACAGCTCGAAGCTGGTCCCGCCGTAGCGGTGGCCGTACTCCATGCCGATCTGGGCGAACACGCCGGGCATCGTCTCCGTGCCGATCCGGCCGTCGACCGGCGCCACCGCGCCGAACCGTCCGCTCGGCGTCCACGTGTCATTGTCCTGGCCCGAGGTGCCCTCGGCCAGGAGCCCGGCGCCGGCCAGCTTCTCCGCTCCGACGGCCAGGCCGTAGTCGGCCTCGCCGGCCTTGATGGTCATGTAGGCCACCCGCAGGGCGGTAGCCCCGGTCGCACAGGCATTGGCGACGTTGTAGACCGGGATACCGGTCTGGCCGACCTGCTTCTGCAGGGCCTGACCGAACCCCATGGGCCCCATCAGGTTGCCGGCCGCCAGCACCCCCATCTCGGCCATCGTCACCCCGCCGTCCTTCAAGGCGGCCATCGTGGCCTCGGCCGCCAGGTCCAAGGTGTCCTTGTCCGGGTGCTTGCCGAACTTGGTCATGGCGATCCCCAGGATCCACACGTCGTCGCTGGCCATGATGGGTCGTTCCTCCTATCCGCCGTCGAGGCTGTTCGCCGTCGAGAGTTGGGTCGTCGTCGAGAGTCGGTTTGTCAGGTGATCGATCGGTGCGGTGGATCAGCCCACCGGGGCGAACGCGAACGAGACGGCTTCGGTGCCGGCGGCGTCCGTTCCGACCGGCACGGTCACCAGGTGGACCTTCATCCCGAGCGTCACGTGCGCGGGGTCCGGCGGGACGTCGGCCAGGTTGCCGCTCACTTTCGTACCGCCGCAGTCGACGGTGGCGGCGACGAAGGGCACCGGAATGCCCGGCGCGGCCAGCGAGACGATCGTGAAGGCCACGACCTCCCCTTCGCTCGGCACGTCGACCGTCGAGAACTCGGTGCCGAAGCAGCTGGCGCAGGCGTTCCGCCGGTCGAAGAACCGGGCCCCGCACGAGCGGCACTCGTGGGCCGTCAGGTGCGGATGGTCGTCGAGAACGAGGTAGTCGACGAAAGGAACTGCGTGGCTCACGGCCGATCTCCCCTCTGGCACGCCGGGAATCACCCGCCGGTTAACCAAATCCCCCCGTCTCCACAGATCTTATCGGGTCGGCGAGGTCGTTGCAGCCGGCCGTCTGACGTCGGACCCCGAATTTCCGGATCATCCGGAGGCAGTAGCGGCGCTCGCTCCCCGAGTCGACCGGCGCCGAGGACCAACCATCGTAGCCGTGAAGTTCGGCATGTCGGCCGGCCAATGACAAGGACAGAAGCAATGTAGCTCCGTCGCAATTCGCACCAGAAGGTACCGGACATCCTGTCCGGACGAGCCAAAAAGACCACCGGGCAGAGCGGCCGACCGGTGCCGGTCGTTGTCGCCCACTAACCGCCGTTGACGGGACGAATGACGTCGTTGGCGAAACGCTGGATCGCCTCGACCTGGCTCTCCCGAGTCGTACCGGGCAGCGCCACCGTCGCCCAGCCGACGCCGATCGCCGCGAGGGCTCGGCAGGCATCGACGGTCTCGCCGGGGTCGAGCTCCTTCCCGCTGCCCAGCCGGAGCGCCGGTGGGACGAAGCAGATCTCGAGCGGTGCCTGCCGGCCGACCGCCGCGCTGTGCTGCTTGGCGTACTCGATCCTTTCGGCCAGGTCATCGATCGTCGCCAACTCGGCGGTGTGCGTCCGGGTCGACGTACCGCTCGGCGTCGGGAAGGGCGACCAGCCGTCGGCCAGCTCGACCGCCCGGCGAATGGCCCTTTTGCTGTTGCCGCCGATCCAGATCGGCGGTCCCGGCCGTTGGGTCGGCCGGGGGAGCATCGTGTTCCCGTCGACGCGGAAGCCGATCCCCGATCGCGTCATGCTCTCGCCGGCCCACGCCGCCCGCATGGCGCTGATCGCTTCGTCGACCCGGTCGTTCCGATCGTCGAACGAGGCGCCGAGCGCCGCGAACTCGCCTTCGAGATAACCGGCACCGACCCCGACGATGAGCCGGCCCTTGCTCAGGACGTCGAGCGTCGAGAGGCCCTTGGCGGACAGGAACGGGTTCCGGTAGGCCAGGACGAAGAGGTTCGTATGCAGTCGAATCCTCGACGTCTTCGCCGCTACAAAGCCGAGGACG
Source organism: uncultured Actinomycetota bacterium (assembly GCA_963844575.1). Lineage (GTDB taxonomy): Bacteria > Actinomycetota > Acidimicrobiia > Acidimicrobiales > RAAP-2 > DASZUK01. Next base: position 2,955,852 of record CAWJOU010000005.1, on the reverse strand, counting down.
ACGAGCGGGTCGAGTGCATGGTGGCCACCCACCGCCAGCCATGTGTCACTGGGGAACGGGTGGTCGGTCGTATAGACGGCGTCGAACCCGGCCGATTCCGCCTCTACTGCCAGCTCGGTAACGGCATCGGCGGAAACGTGCTCCTCACCGATATCGACCCGGTGGGTCGGAAGTCCGTAGGAAAAATGCATGAACTCCTCTTTCCAATAGAAGTTCGACGGACATCGTCAGTGGTCGATGATTCGTCGAACGGAAAAGATACCCTCACTGTCGTCAACGGCCATCGCACTGTAGTGCTCGACGGGTTCCCGCCGGTAGCGATTCGCTCGATCGGCGGCCGGACGCGCGAATGATCGGCGACCTCACCACACCCCCGACCACGGGGGCGGACGGCGCTCGTAGGGGAGGTCGGTGAACACGGGCTCGGCCTCGGCGTGGTCGGCGGGATGGACGAGCACTGACTGGAGCTCGGCCGTCCAGGGGTGGCGTCGGATCTGGTGGATGCCGGCCCAGGAGTGCTCGGGCGGGATCGTGTCGCCGTTGGGGGCCCAGGTGAGGCGTCCCTCCATGGTCACGAGCGAACCGGACTCGGCGTGGGCCTGGGCCATGACGCGCTCGGGCTCCAGTGAGCCGGCGTTGGCGACGAGGTGAGCCCATACGGCGAGGCCGACGTAGCTCCGTGGCACCGGATTGCCTTCGACGCCCGGGAAGTAGCGCTCGGTGGCGGCGGCGAGATCGGCGGGGGTGCCGCCGACGTTGATGGTCGCCGGGTCGACGTCCGGCGTCCAGCCCGGGTGGAACTGGTACAAGAGATCTTCGGGCCCGAGCCCGACGCGCCCCATGAACTGGCCGTAGAGCATCTCGAGGTACCGGAACCACACGCTACGGCGTCGCATGGCCCGCACGATCTGGTACTCGGCCGGCGCCGGGAGGCCGAGCACGACGACGTCGGGCTGGGCTCGCACGAGGCGATCGACGAGGTCGTCCCACGCGTCGAAGTCGGCCGGGTACGGCCCGTACGCCGTCGTCCACTGCTGCTGACGCGGGACGGACTCGTAGAGCACGACGTCGAAGCCGCCCGCCGCGGCGACGTAGTCGCGCATCGGCCCGTGCGTGGCGGTCCAGCCCGGGAGCTCGGCGTGGATCTGGGCGAGTCGGAGAAGCCCGTGACGCTTCCAGAACGGTGGTCGCGACGCCATGTACGTGTGGACCGACGAACCACACTGCAGATGGAACCGAGACCCGTCGAAGAGGGCGGAGTCAGGTGCGCCGACGTTCAGGTTGAGCACGCCGGCGGCCTCGGTGACGCGCACGACCTCCGTCTGGATCTCGGCCGAGCCACTCGAGCAGAAGACGTCGACGCCGAGCTCGATGAGCTCTTCGACTGCGGCGACCGCGGTCTCGGGGTCGCTGCGGTCGTCGCGCATGAGGAGCTCGACGGGCACGCGCCGCCCATCCTCGGGCACGACGATGCCGCCGGCATCGTTCGTCTGGCGCACCCACACCTGCAGCGCGGTGTACAGCAGGCGGCTGTCCAACCAACACCACCCCGAGTTGGACCACGTGACCCCGATGCGGACCGTCTCTCGGCTCATCTCGACCGCGACCTCCCCTCCGGGCCGGCCCCCATCACCACCGAACGGCCGACTGTCGCTCAGTGTGGCACCGCCCTGGCTATCGAGCAATCGATTGACTGAGCCGATAACGTCGCGGCGTCACATCAGCCAGGGGGAGGCCCGGTGTCGGGAGAGCCGACGCCGGGGGAGGGGAGGTGCCACGTGCGCATCGGAATCGTCGTCCAGTTCAACGACCTCACGCCGTCGGTGCTCGAAGTTGCACCAGAGCTCGAAGCGCGGGGGATTGAGTCGCTCTGGATGGGGGAGCACACGCACCTCCCAGTCGATACCACCCACCGGTACACGAAGGGGAAGTACCGCGAGCGGAAGTGGGGCGAGGAGGGGGCCGTGCCCGACTTCTACCGCCGGATGGCTGACCCCTACACGACGCTGGCCGCCGCCGCCGCGGTGACGAAGCGGCTGCGGCTCGGCACGTGCATCGCGCTCCCCGCCGAGTACAACCCCATCATCCTCGCCAAGCAGATCGCCACCCTCGACCGCATTTCGGGCGGCCGCCTCGAGCTCGACCTGGGCTATGGCTGGAACCCCCTCGAGACGGAGAACAACGGTGTCGACTACGACCAGCGACGGGAGGTGTTGCGGGAGAAGTTGCTGGCGATGGAGGCGTTGTGGTCCGAACCGACGGCGGGGTTCGACGGCGAGTTCGTCAAGTTCACCGAGAGCTGGTCGTGGCCGAAGCCCGTCCAGACGCCGCGCCCGCCGATCCGCCTCGGCGCGGCGCCGAGCGAGCGGACGTTCCGGCACATCGTCGAGTTCTGCGACGGGTGGTCGCCGGTGCGCGACCACGTCGGTGATGCGCTCCCCTCCGCCATGGCCGACCTCCGACACCGGTGGGAAGACGCGGGACGCGATCCGGCCAAGCTCACCATCGACCTCGTGCAGCCGCCGGCCACCATGGAGGCCGGCGCGGCGATCGACGAGTTCGTCCGTCGGCTCCCCGGGCCCGAGCTGCTTGAGAGCTACCGCGAGCTCGGCCTGAACCGCCTGCTGATCCCGACTCCGGGCGACACGCTCGACATGCTCACCGACGCGTTGGACCAGATGGCGGCCAGCCACTTCGGCGCCTACCTCTAGGAGGACGCTCGGGCAGACCTCCAGGAGAACGTCGCCTCGGGCACCTGCTAATATATGAGCATGCTCGATCGACGCTTGCAGGTCCTGATCGACGACAGTCGCTGGTCGCGGCTCGAACGCGAGGCGGGTCGGCGGGGCGTGCCGGTCGCGGTGTTGGTACGGGAGGCGATCGACGAGCGCTTCCCGGGCGACGAGGGCGAACGTCGGGCGGCGTTGCAAGCCGTGTTGGCCGCTGACTCGATGGACGTGCCGGGCCCCGAGGGGCTTCGCGAAGAGTTGGAGGAGATCCGGGGTCGTCTGGCGTGATCGTCCTCGACACGACGATCTTGGTGTACGCGGTCGGCACCGACCACCCGCTCCGTGTTCCGACCCGCGCACTGATCGAGTCCGTTCGCGACGGCCAAGTGCGGGCGACGACGACGGTCGAGGTCATCCAGGAGTTCGCCCATGTCCGGGCTCGACGCCGATCGCGTGCTGATGCTGCAGCTCGGGCAACGGAGTACGCGGTGGGGCTTTCGGTCCTTGTCCAACCAGAGCAAGAGGATCTCCTCGAAGGCCTCGACCTGTTCGGCGGCTCCGAGAGTCTGGGGCCCTTCGATGCCGTGCTCGCGGCGACGGCTCGCCGGAGGGGGTGGGCGCTGGCCTCGGCGGACCGCTCCTTTGGGCAGGTCGACGGTCTTGTTCACCTGAACCCATTGTCGGCCACGTTTCTCGACCAGGTCGCCGCCGTCGGCTGAGAGCCAGAGGCCGGCCCGATGCGGGAGCGCCCGAGAGCGAGCCCAGTCGTCCCTGGCAATGAATAATGAAAGAGCGGCGTGACCATCGTCACGCCGCTCTTTCGGGTCCCGGGGGGCGGGGACCTTGTTTCCAAGTGTCCCCGCCACCTCCAACAAGGGGCATCCCGCACCCGATTCTCGGGTCGCGAGACACTCCCTCTTGGAGGTGGCGGGAATCGAACCCGCGTCCTTCGGCACCTCAGTGAGCCTTCTCCGAGCGCAGCCGGCAGAGGATTGTCGGGGGCGGCACTGCTGCCGGCGGCTGCGCCGCCCCGTATCTGACGAAGTTTCCTCGACGGTCTGTCAGAACGACCGGCGAGTAAGCCCTACTTGATGACGCCCGCTTACCAACCCGTAGGGCTGAGGCTGGACGGACGTCGCTACTGTTTAGGCAGCGAGCGCGAGCTGAGGCTCGGCGTTTATTTTTGGTTCCGGCTCTTTAACGTGGCTCCGGAGACCACGGCTCGCTTCTCTCACCTCGACGACCAAAGTCGAAACCCTTCACCCCCTCGGGGACTGCCGTTGCTACCCGCCCTGGCTGGGCGGTCCCCCCAGCGTACCGGGATCCCGCTCAGCTCATGGTCCGGTACTTCTGGGCGTCCCGGGCGGCCCTGGAGGCTTCCCGGTCGGCCAGCCGGGAGAGGATGGCCTGGCGCTTGTCGTGGAGCTTGCGTCCCTTGGCCAGGGCCATCTCGACCTTGGCCTTGCCGTCCCGGAAGTACAGCGACAAGGGGACCAGGGTTAGGGCCTGCTGTTGGGTCTGGCCCATGAGCTCGTCGATCTCCTTGCGGTGGACCAGGAGCTTGCGCCGGCGGTCCGGGTCGTGGGACCCGAACCCGGTGGCGAAGTGCCACGGGGGGATGTGGACCCCGAAGAGCCAGAGCTCGCCGTCGGAGACCCGGGCGTAGGCGTCCGAGAGCTGTGCCTTGCCCTCCCGGAGGGACTTGACCTCGCTGCCCTGGAGGACGATGCCGGCCTCGAAGGTGTCCAAGATGTCGTAGTCGTGGCGGGCGCGGCGGTTCGAGGCCACCGTCCGGTCCCCGGCGGTGCCGGCCGCCTCCCGGGCCGCCGCCCGCTTGGCCACCGTCTTCTTCGCCCGCGCCATAGACGACCGAGGTTACTGCCGACCCCGCGGTTCGACGTCGTCGATGGCTGGCGCGGTCGGCGCAATCGTGGTCACCATCCGCTCGATATTCGGGGACCGCTATTACGATTATGTGACGATGTTGCGGCTACCGAACGAGATCCACCTACAGATGGTCGGGCACTGCATCAGTGGCCTGCCGGACGAAGCCTGCGGGCTGCTCGCCGGCGACCCGGCGACCGACGAGGTCCGCACCTGTTACCCGACGACGAACGCGGCCAAGTCGGCGAAGCTGTACGTCGTCGACTCGAAGGACATGCTCCGGGTCGACCGGGACGCCGAGCGGCACGACCTGTCGATCATCGGCGTCTTCCACTCGCACACGCATACCGACGCGTACCCGTCGCCGACCGACGTCGACCAGGCGCCGGACCCGACGTGGCACTACGTCCTCGTCTCCCTCCGCGACACCCACCCGGTCGTCCGGAGCTACCGGATCGTCGACGGCCGGATCGAAGAGGAGTCGGTCGTCGTCGTCACCCACACCCTCAAGGCCGGCTGACGCCAAAGCCGATTGACGCCAACACCGGCTGACACCAGAGCCGGCTGACGGCGCCCTGTCCGGCGTCCCGGTAGGTTGGCCGCGGGCGGCCCAGGTCGCCCGGACCGACGGAGGTGGAGATGCCGGATCGCGACTACCCGCAGGCCATCGCCCCGGACCACGTCGAACCGGTGCCGCGGCGGGTCCGGGCGGTCGCCGGCGGTCGGGTCGTCGTCGACACGACGCGGGCGGTCTACGTCTGGGAATGGCCGGCGTTCCCGCAGTACTACGTCCCGCTCGGCGACGTCGACGGGGATGCCCTCGTCGATGAGCAGCGCGACGAGCAGACGCCGCGGGGCCCGGCGAGAGGTTTCGGGCTGCGGGCCGACGACGCGGTCCGGCCGAACGCCGCGCTGGTGTTCGCCGACGACGCGCCCGGCGGCCTCGCCGGGATGGTCCGTTTCGACTGGGCGGCCATGGACGCGTGGTTCGAGGAGGACGACGAGGTCTTCGTCCACCCGCGCAACCCGTACAGCCGGGTCGACGCGGTCCGGTCGACGAGGACCGTCCGTGTCGAGATCCATGGCGTCGTCCTCGCCGAGTCGTCGGCGCCGGTCATGGTCTTCGAGACCGGTTTGCCGACCCGGTACTACCTGCCGCGACCGGCCGTCCGCTTCGAGCACCTCGTCCCGTCCGACACCGTGACCGACTGCCCGTACAAGGGGCGGACGACCGGCTACTGGTCGGCGGCGATCGGCGGCCGGACGCACCCGGACATCGCGTGGGCCTACGACTTTCCGACCGCCCAGGTCCTGCCGATCGCCGGCCTCGTCGCGTTCTACAACGAGAAAGTCGACACGTTCATCGACGGCGCCCCTATCGAGCGGCCGCGGACGCACTTCTCCTGAGGAGCCGTCCGGGCCGGGCGCCGGTGTGCTCCCCGTCCCGCAGCGTGATGGTCCCGCCGACCACGGTTGCCCGGTAGCCCCGGGCCCGCTGCGTCAGCCGTCGGGCCCCGCCGGGGAGGTCGTAGACGAGCTCGGGCATCTCCGGCGCGAGGGTGGCCGGGTCGAACACGTTGAGGTCGGCGACGAAGCCCTCGCGGATCAATCCCCGGTCGTAGAAGCCCCAGGCCGTGGCCGGGTCGTAGGTGACCATCCGGACGGCTTCTTCCAAGGTGAAGGCCTGACGCTCCCGGACCCAGTAGCTCAACAGGTGGGTCTGGATCGACGAGTCGGCGACCTGGCTCACGTGGGCGCCGGAGTCGGAGAAGGTCATGACCGTTCGGGGGTGCTTCATCACCCGGACGGTGTTCTCGTCGGTGAAGCGAAATATCGGCTGGATGAAGAACACCTTCAGGTCCCGTTCGAGGGCTAGGTCGATCAGCCGCTCCGCCGGATGGACTCCGGCCGCTTCCGCCAGTGCCGCCACCGTCGAGTACGGCGGCATCGGCCGGTCCATCACGAACATGTTGTCGTACTCCGGCGGCCGGACCTCCGCCCCGACCAGCTCGCTCCCGTAGTCCCCGTGCTTGGCCGCCTCGAGCAGCGGGCCCCGCGTGGCCGGGTCCCGGAGCCGCCGGGCCTGCTCTTCGAGGGGCAGCGTGCGGAGCTCCTTCCAGGCGGCCAACCGGTCGAAGGGAAGCTGGGTCTCGAACGACAGGACCGAGGCGACCCCCCGGCTGTGGGCCATGCCGAAGATCCGGGCCCCCTCGGCCACGGCGGTGTCGATGAAGTCGAGCGCCTCGAGCCCTGTGGGCGACGCCGGGACCCCGAAGGTGAAGGGCACCCCGGTCGCCACGGCCAGGGCTCCCAGCCGGTCGTAGTACTCCGCCCGGACCTCGGGGTCGGGGGAGTGGGCCGCCCGCTCGCCGGTGATCTGGAAGATGCCGGCCCCGGCGTCCGCCATCTCGGAGACCAGCCGGACGACCTCGTCCCATGACGCCAATCGCGAGGCCACCGGCCGGCCGTCGGAGGTCTGGTGGAAGGTGTTGCGGGTGGTCGTGAACCCCATGGCCCCGGCCTCGAGGGCCTCTCGGAGCACCCGGGCCATCTCGTCGAGCTCCTCGTCGGAAGCCTCCCTCTCGAACGCCCGCTCGCCCATCACCCAGGTGCGCAACGCCGAGTGGCCGAGGTTGGCGGCGTAGTTGATCCCCTTGGGAAGTCGGTCGACCGCGTCGAGGTACTCGGGGAAGGTCTCCCAGGTCCACGTGATCCCCTCGGCCATGGCGACCGGGGCGATGTCCTCGGCCCGTTCCAGGTTCCGGACCACCAGCTCACGCCGGTCGGCCCGGGCCGGGGCCAGCGTGAACCCGCAGTGGCCCATCACCACCGTCGTCACGCCCTGCCAACAAGACGACGTGCCCAGCTCGTCCCAGAAGACCTGGGCATCCATGTGGGTGTGCCCGTCCACGAAGCCGGGGCTGACGACGTGCCCTTCGGCGTCGATCTCCTCGCGCCCGCGCTCGCCGATCCGGCCCACCCGGACGACGCGGCCGTCTTGGATCCCCACGTCCGCTCGGACCCCGACCGAGCCTGACCCGTCGATCACGGTGCCGCCGCGAACGACGAGGTCATACATGGTCCACCCCGGGCCTCCCAAAAGTCAGCCGTTTGACTTATGGTAAGGCGGTACCGGCCGGACCGTCAACGGAGCGCCCCGCCGGGCGGCGGTGGGCCAGCAGGGGGGCGAGCAGGGGAGGGGACACGGTGAACCAGGACGATGGACGCGACCGGTCGACCGGGCGGAACGACCTGCCGTGGATCATCTCGGTCGACGACCACGTGGTCGAGCCGGCGACGGTCTGGACGGACCGGCTGTCGGTCCGGGACCGGGAGATCGGTCCGCGGGTGGTCCGCGACACGTGCCGGACGGTCGTGGACCCCGCCCGGCAGATCGCCCGGTACACCAAGGGGGCCGACGGCCCGGTCACGGATTGGTGGGTCTACGAAGACCTGGTCCAACCGATCCCGATGGTCGTGGCCTCGGCGGGCTATCCGCCCGAGGAGCTCAGCCCGGGGCCCATCGCCTTCGACGAGATGCGGCCGGGCTGCTACGACCCGAAAGCCCGACTCGAGGACATGGACGTCAACCGGGTCGAGCGGTCGCTCTGCTTCCCGATGATCACCCGTTTCGCCGGCCAGATGTTCTTGGACGCCAAGGACAAGGACCTGGCCCTCCGTTGCGTCCGGGCCTACAACGACTGGATGATCGACGAGTGGTCCGGGGGCAGTCGCGGCCGGCTGATCCCGCTCGGGATCGTTCCCCTCTGGGATGCCCATCTGGCCGCGGCGGAGATCCGCCGGAACGCCGCCCGTGGCTGCCGGGCGGTGACGTTCACGGAGATGCCGAGTCATCTCGGCCTGCCCTCGATCCACGACCCGAGCCGGTTCTGGGACCCCTTCTTCGCCGCCTGCGACGAGACCGGGACGGCGCTCTGCATGCACATCGGCTCGGGCTCCAAGCTGGTCGAAGCCAGCCCCTACGCGCCGTTGTTGGTCGACGTGACGCTGACGTTCACCAACGCCCAGCAGTCGATGGTGGAGTGGCTCCTTTCCGGGCAGCTGGCCCGGTTCCCGTCCCTCAAGATCGCCTTCTCCGAGAGCCAGATCGGCTGGATGCCGTTCATCCTCGAGCGGATCGACAAGGCCTTCCACACGTCGAGGGCGTGGGCCGGGGGCGACGTCGCCCTGGACCGGCCGCCCAGCGAGCTCGTCCCCGGTCGGGTCTACGGCTGCTTCTTCGACGACGAGACCGGGATCGCCAACCGCGACGCCATCGGCGTCGAGCAGATCGTCTTCGAGGTCGACTACCCCCACCAGGACACCACCTGGCCCAACACGCCGACGTTCGTCGAGAAGATCGCCGCCCAGGTCAGTCCGGAAGAGCTCGAGAAGATCGTGCGGACCAACGCCATGGACCTGTTGGGGTTGGACGTCGAGCTCCCCCCGCGCTGAGGATCCCGGGTGTCCGGTACCGCCCCGGGAGGGGGGCGCGTCCGTGCGGGGAGCCACGGCGCCGACGCCCCGGTAGAATCCGGACTAGAAAGGTCAACTATTGCCGGTCCGCTCGGGCCGGCCCGATCCGGGGAGGTCTCGTGCCCGTCGATGTCCGCCTGCCGACCGTCCTGCGCTCGCAGGCCGGCGGCCAGTCCACCGTCGCGGTCGACGCGTCGACGATCGGCGAGGTTCTCCAGCGGCTCGTCACCGAGTACCCGGGGATGTCCGGTCAGCTCCTGAACGACGACGGCAGCCTCCACCGGTTCGTCAACGTCTACGTGAACGACGACGACGTCCGTTACCTCTCGCTGCTCGACACGCCGGTCAAGGACGGCGACGAGATCTCGATCCTGCCGGCCGTCGCCGGCGGCTGAGCCACCCGCCCGTTCGCCCGAGCCAACGCGCCCGATGGCCCCGTACGACAGCGTCCTCGACCTGATCGGCAACACGCCGCTCGTCGAGATCAGCCAGCTGAGCCCGAACCCGGCGGCCCGCATCCTCGTCAAGCTCGAGGGTCGGAACCCCGGCGGGTCCGTCAAGGACCGCGTCGCCCTGTCGCTCGTCGAGCAGGCCGAGAAGGACGGCATTCTGCGTCCCGGCGAGCCCGGCCAGGTGCTCATCGAGCCGACGTCCGGGAACACCGGGATCGGCCTGGCCCTGGTCTGCCGGGTCCGTGGCTACCACCTGAAGGTCGTCCTGCCGACGAACGTCTCCGTCGAGCGGCGCCAGCTGCTCGAGCTGTGGGGGGCCGAGATCATCGAGTCTCCCGGCTCCGAGGGCTCGAACGGCGCCGTCCGCCGGGCCCGCCAGCTCGCCGACGAGCACCCGGAGTGGGTCTTCCTCTACCAGTACGCCAACCCGGCCAACCCGAAGGCCCACTACGAGGGGACCGGACCGGAGATCTGGCGCGACTGCCCGGACGTGACCCATCTCGTCGCCGGCCTCGGGACGTCCGGCACGCTGCTCGGTGCCGGCCGGTTCCTCAAGGAACAGAACCCCCGCGTCCAGGTCTGGGCGGTCGAGCCGCCGTCCGGCGAGGTCGTCGACGGCCTGCGGAACCTCGACGACGGCTACATCCCGCCGATCTTCGAGGAGCTCGGCGGCCGCGAGCTGCTCGACCGCAAGACCGTCGTCCGGCCGCGCGAGTCGATCGAGTGGACGCGCCGGCTGACCGAGGTCGGCCTGTTCGTCGGCATCTCCTCCGGCGCCGCGGTCGCCGGCGCGGTCAAGTGCGCCAACCAGCTCGCGGCCGGCGAGGACGCAGTCATCGTCGTCGTCTCGCCCGACGATGGCTGGAAGTACCTGTCGACCGGCGCGTGGACCGACGATCTCGACGACGTCGCCGAGCGGGCGAAGTCGATCATCTACTTCTGAACGGTCCCCGGTTACCGTCCACGCCGTGACCGTCCACACCGTCACCGTCCTCGGCTGTGACGGCAGCTATCCCGGCCCCGGTGGCGCGGCCAGCGGCTACCTCGTCCAGGGCGGTGCGACGCGCCTCTGGTTGGACGCCGGGCCGGGGACGTTCGCCGCGCTCCAGCGCGTCGTCGACCCGGCCGCGGTCGACGCGATCGTCCTCTCCCACGAGCACCCCGACCACTGGACCGACCTCGAGTCGTTCGCCGTCTGGCACCGCCAATCCGGTGCTCGCCAGCCGGTTCCGGTCTACGCGCCGCCCGGCCTGCGCCGGCGGTCGTACTTCGCGGACGACCCGTTGCTTGGCTGGGCCGAGATCGGCCCGTCCCACGTCGTCACCGTCGGCGGGCTCACCTGCCGGTTCGTCGCCACCGACCACGGGCCGCCGACGCTCGCCGTCCGCGTCGACTCGTCCGCCGCCGACCACGCCGTTCCGGCGTCCGCCGACGACGATCACCGCACGTCGTTCGCCTACTCGGCCGACTCCGGCCCGGACTGGTCCGTCGACGAGCTCGGTCACGGTATCGGCACCGTGCTCTGTGAGGCGACGTTCACCCGGCGGGATGAAGGGGCATCACGGCACATGAGCGGCCGTCAGGCCGGGCAGATGGCGGCGGCCGCCGGGGTCGGACGTCTCCTGCTGACCCACCGGTGGCCTACGGTGTCCGCCGACGAGGTCGCCACAGAAGCGGCCGAGGCCTTCGGGCGAGACGTCGACCAGGCCGTCGCCGGCCGGGTCTTCGAGTGGTAAGCGAGCGGCGGTGGCGTGCCGGCCCGGCCGCGCAACGGCCGGACGTAGTGGTGGGAACAGTCGAGAAGGGACGGTGACCGGTAATGACGAGCACGAGTGTGGACGCTCCCGATCCGCGGACGCTCCGGTCCGACGGGCGCGCCGTCGACGAGCTCCGACCGGTCGCCTTCGACCGCGACTTCACGATCTTCGCGCTCGGGTCCGTCCTCGTCTCGATGGGCCGGACGCGGGTGCTCTGCACCGCGTCCGTCGAGGACCGCGTCCCGCCGTGGATGCGCGGCAGCGGCAAGGGCTGGGTCACCGCGGAGTACTCGATGCTGCCCGGCTCGACCGCCGAGCGGGCCAGCCGTGAGGCCGCCAAGGGCAAGCAGTCCGGCCGGACCCAGGAGATCCAGCGGCTCATCGCCCGGTCGCTGCGCGCCGTCTGCGACCTCGTCGCCCTCGGCGAGGTCCAGGTGACCGTCGACTGCGACGTCCTGCAGGCCGACGGCGGAACGCGGACCGCGTCGATCTGTGGCGCCTATGTCGCCCTCCACGACGCGTTCTCCCGGATGATGCTCGACGGCCGCCTCTCGTCGAACCCGTTGACCGACGCGGTCGCGGCCATCTCCGTCGGCATCGTCGACGGCGTCCCGATGCTCGACCTGCCGTACGTCGAAGACTCGCGGGCCGAGGTCGACATGAACGTCGTCATGACCGGGACCGGGCGGTTCGTCGAGGTCCAGGGGACCGCCGAGGGCATGGCCTTCAGCCGCCGCGAGCTCGACGACCTGCTCGCCCTCGCCCAGTCCGGCATCGCCACGCTCGCCGACGCCCAGGCCGCGGTGCTCGCCGACCCGCCGACGCCGCGGTGACCGCCCGATGAGCCTGACCCTCGTCCTCGCCACCGCCAACCCCGACAAGACCGCCGAGGTCGCCGCCATCCTCCGCGAGGCCGGCGACATCGAGCTCCTCCCGCGCCCGGCCGACATCGACGACGTCGACGAGACCGGCGACACGCTGCTCGCCAATGCCCGGCTCAAGGCGCAGGCCATCGCCGAGGCGACGAACCTGGCCGCGGTCGCCGACGACACCGGCCTCGAGGTCGACGCCCTCGGCGGCGCGCCCGGCGTCTACTCCGCCCGGTACGCCGGCGACGACGTGACGTACGCCGACAACGTCGCCAAGCTCCTGACCGACCTCGCCGCGCTCGACGACGGCGGCGGCGAGCGGCGAGCCCGGTTCCGGACCGTCGCCCTCGTCACGTTCCCCGATGGCGGCGAGATCTGGACCGAAGGCATCGTCGACGGGCGCATCGCCACCTTCCCGAAGGGCACCGGCGGCTTCGGTTACGACGCGGTCTTCGTGCCCGACGAGGGCAACGGTCGCACGTTCGCGGAGATGGGTCCCGACGAGAAGAACGCCATCTCCCACCGTGGGCGCGCCTTCCGCTCCCTCGCCACCGAGCTCGCCGGCCGGACCTGAACCGGTCGCCGTCCAGACCGGACGCCCAACCGAATGGTGCCTACGCCGGCTGGTCCGGCTTCGTCGGACGCCAGTACGCCAGCAGGAGCAGGGCCGCACCGCCACCGCCGGCGCCGACGGTGATGGCGAAGCCCGGCCAGCCCCAGAGGCTCTGGAACGCACTGACGTGGCCGTCGATGCTCCAGTTGCCCGGCCCGAGGATCCCGACGGCCAACCCCATCAGCGTCAACGTCGCCACGTACTCCCAGCCCTCGCCGGGCCGGAAGATGAAGAAGCCGTTCTTGAGGTGGTTCGTGATCCACGCGACGAGCATCACGCCGACGACGCCGGCCGCGCCGAACGGCGTCAACAGGCCGAGGACGAGCAGCGCGCCGGCGCCAATCTCGGTGAAGCTCGCCATCCACGCGTGCAAGATGCCCGGCTTCATGCCGAGGCTCTCGAACCAGCGACCCGTTCCCGCGATCTTCCCGCCGCCGAAGATGTGGTTGATCCCGTGGGCCAGGAAGACGCCGCCGAGCGTCAGCCGGAGGATCAGCAGCGCCAGGTTGGCCGAGCTCTGCGTCAGGCTGCCGAACGGCAGGAGGTGGTCGATCGGGGTCATCGGTGGCCTTTCGGTTCTTGCGGTCGGATCGGGTCGGCGGGCAGCTGGCTAGCGGATGCGTGGGACCGTCCGGTTGCCGGACGCGAACGTCGCCTGGCCCTCGGCCAGGCTCTCGTCGTCGGTCCCGAGGCCGATGAACGCCCAGCCGAGATCGAGCGACTGGCGCCGCGACAGCTCGCGGCCGGCCCACAGCGCCCGCAGCGAGCCCTGGACGGCCAGCGCCGGCGCCTTGGCGATCTCGCCGGCGACCCACGCGGCCCGGTCGTGCAGCTCGACCGCCGGGCAGACCTCGGAGACGAAGCCGACCTCGTGGGCCCGGGACGCGGAGATCCGCTCCGCGTTGCCGAGCAGCGTCATCCGGACGACCTCGCCGAACGGCATCTTCGGCAGCAGCTGCAGCGGCTCGTACGCGGACGTCATCCCGAACGTCACGTGCGGGTCGAAGAACGTCGCGTGCTCCGCGGCGATGACGATGTCGACCTCGCCGAGGAGGTAGAACGCGCCGCCACAGGCCATCCCGTTGACCGCGGCGACGACCGGCTTCCACAGGTCGTTCGACTTCGGGCCGAGGTACTCGCCGGGGTCGTCGAACATGAACCGCGTGCCGCCGACGTAGCCGAGGTGCGCCCGCTCCGGGTTCCCCGGGTCCGGCCCGGCGGCCTCCCCGGCGGCCTCGCTGGCGCCCTCGCCGCGGTCGAACGTCTCCTGTCGGTCGACGCCGGTGCAGAACGCCTTGTCGCCGGCGCCGGTGACGACGACGGTGCGGACGTCGTCGTCGCGGCGGAGCCACCGCCAGACCGTCCGCAGCTCGTGCTGCATCGCCAGGTTGAACGCGTTGTGGACCTCTGGGCGGTTGAGCGTGACCCAGGCGACGCCGTCGTCGTCGGCGGTGTACGTGATCGTCTCGAAGTCAGCCACCGGGACACGTTAACCGGGAGAACCTCCCTGGTGGCGGTGGTACCGTCGACGCCCGTCGGCGCGGCTCCAGCCGGCCGACCGATCGACCGGGAGGGGTGGGCGGCGACGATGGCGACAGTCGACGAGGTGCTGAAGGGCATGGTCGGCCGACCGACGCATACGTCGACCGTCGTCGTCGAGCGCGGCCCGGTGACGTTCTTCGCCGACGCGGTGCTCGAGACCGATCCGGCCTACCGCACGCCGGCCGCCGCGGCCGCCGCCGGCCTCCCGGCGATCCCCGCACCGCCGACGTACCCGTTCGTCATGGAGACGTGGGGCACGTTCCCCGAGATCCAGCCGCCCGACGCGCCGCCGCCGGCCGGACTGCTCGACGTGCTCGGTCCGCTGCTCGCCGACGGCGGGCTGATCCTCCATGGCGAACAGGAGTTCACGTACCACCGGCCGGTCGTCGTCGGCGACGTCCTCGTCGGTCGTGGCGCGGTCGTCGACGCCTACCAGAAGGCGTCGAAAGGCCGGACGATGACGTTCGTCGTCGTCCGCACCGACTGGGCCGACCAGGCGACCGGCGAGCCCGTCGTCACGAGCACGTTCAACGTCATCCACCGGGCCTGACCCCGCCGGCCGCCCCGTTCTAGAACATGTTCTAGTCTGGAGCGCCAGGAACGAGCGCAGCAGCCGTCGACGTTGGCGGTCGTCGGGACCCGGACGGGCCCGATCGGCCGGCCGGGGAGGAAGTGGTCCGTGGCGATCGGGGTGAGCGAGGAGCACGAGGAGCTGCGGCGGGCGCTCCGGCGGTGGACCGATCGGTACTGCCCGAGCGACGTCCCGCGGGCGCTGCTCGACGTCGACGACGACGTCCTGCCGCCGGTCTGGGCCGACCTGGCCGAGCAGGGCTGGATCGGCATCCACGTCGCCGAGGCGCTCGGCGGGCAGGGGTTCGGCGTCCTCGAGCTGGCGATCGTCGCCGAAGAGCTCGGCCGCGTGATCGCCCCCGGGCCGTTCGTACCGACCGCCCTCGCCGCCGCCCTGCTCGCCCGGGGCGGCGGCGACGTGCAGAAGTCGCTCCTGCCCGGCGTGCTCGACGGGTCGACCCCGGCGTGCGTCGCCTTCGGGCAGTCGTCGGCGCCGCTCCCCGCGGCCCACGTCGGCGCGGGCGGTGTCCTGTCGGTGACCGGCACGCTTCCCACGGTCCTCGGGGCCGGCCTGGCGGCGGTCGCCGTCGTCCCGGTGGCCGTGGCCGGCGCGCCGGCCTCTGAGTCGCCGGAAGCCGGGTCGCCGGAAGCCGGGTCGCCGGAAGCCGGGTCGCCGGTCGCCGGACCGGTGCAGTGGTGCGCGATCGAGCTGCGGGGCCCCGATGGCGAGCCGGCGTCCGGGGTGACCGTCGCCGGACGGCCGTGCCTCGACCCGACCCGCCGGACCGCGGTGATCCAGCTCGACGGGGTGACGGTCGCGCCGGAGCGGGTGCTCGACGGCGTGACGTCCACCGACGTCGACGACCTGGCGGTCGTCGTCGCGTCGGCCGAGCTCGTCGGCAGTGCTCGCTGGTCGCTCGAGACGGCGACCGAGCACGCCCGGACCCGCATCCAGTTCGGCCGACCGATCGGGCAGTTCCAGGGAGTCAAGCACCGGCTGGCGAACCTGCTGACCGCGGTCGAGCAGATGACCGGCGCCGTCTGGGACGCCGCGCTCGCCGCCGACGGCGACGACGCGGCCCAGGCGCACCTGGCCGCGGCCGCGGCCGGTGCGCTCGCCCTCGACGGCGGCGTCCGGGCGGCGAAGGACGCCATCCAGGTGCTCGGCGGGATGGGGTTCACGTGGGAGCACGACGCCCACCTCCACCTCCGCCGGGCCGCCACGACTCGCCAGCTGCTCGGCGGGGCCGGCGCCCGGCGCATCTCGGTCGCCCGCCAGGCGGTCGGCGGCGCCCGTCGGTCGCTCGGCGTCGAGCTGCCCGAAGACGTCGCCGGCGCGCTCCGGATCGAGCTCGAACCGGTCGTCGCCGAGGTCGCGGCGGCCGCGCCCGACGACCAGCGGCGGCTGCTCGGCGAGCGGGGGCTCCTCTTCCCGCACTGGCCCGCGCCGTACGGGCGGGACGCCGGGCCGGTCGAGCAGCTCGTCATCGACCAGCTCCTCCAGGCCGCCGGGATCCGCCGGCCGCCGGCCCACGTCGCGGCGTGGGCGTTGCCGACGCTGATCGCCCACGGCACGCCGGCCCAACGGGAGCGGTTCGTGCTCCCGACGTTGCGCGGCGAGCTGCTCTGGTGCCAGCTCTTCAGCGAGCCGGGCGCCGGCAGCGACCTGGCGGCGTTGACGACGCGGGCGACGCGGGCCGACGGCGGTTGGCTGCTCAACGGTCAGAAGGTCTGGACGTCCGTCGCGGCCCGGGCCGACGTCGGCATCTGCCTGGCCCGGACCGACCCGGACGCGCCGAAGCACCAGGGCATCACGTACTTCGTCGTCGACATGCGGTCGGCCGGCATCGACGTCCGCCCGCTCCGGGAGATCACCGGCGACGCGCTGTTCAACGAGGTCTTCTTCGACGGCCTGTTCGTCCCCGACGACGGTGTCGTCGGCGAGGTCAACGGCGGGTGGCGGCTGGCCCGGACGACGCTGGCCAACGAGCGCGTCTCGCTCGCCTCCGACTCCGCGTTCGGCGGGTCGCTCGAGGCGATCATCGCGATGGCGACCGCCGACGGGTCGGCCGACGACCCGGCCGTCCTGGACGCCCTCGGCCGCCTGCTCGTTGACGCCCAATCCCTCGCGGTGCTCGGCCAGCGGGCGACGCTGCGATCGGTGTCCGGCCTCGAGCCCGGCCCGGAGTCGAGCGTCCGCAAGCTGATCGGCGCCGAGCACGACCAACGGGTCGCCGACTACGGCCTCGACCGCTGCGGTCCGCTCGGCGCGTACGCGGACGGCCCGGCCGCGCCGTGGGCCCGGTCGTTCCTGCACACGCTCTGCCTGACGATCGCCGGTGGGACGAGCGAGGTCCAGCGCAACGTCATCGGCGAGCGGCTGCTCGGGCTGCCCCGGGACCCGGAGCCGACGTCGTCGTCGGTGCCACGAGAGCCGCCGGCGTCGTAAGATCAGTCGTATGCCTTACTTCGAGGACCTGGCCGTCGGTGACGAAGCCCCGGTGCGTACGCACACGCTGACCCGGACCGATCTCGTCCGCTATGCCGGCGCCTCCGGCGACTTCAACCCGATGCACCACGACGAGATCCAGGCGACCGCGGCCGGCCAGCCGACGGTCTTCGGTCACGGGATGTTCTCGATGGGGTTCCTCGGCTCGGCCATCACCGACTTCGTCGGCGTCGGGACGTTGACGTCCTACAAGGTCCGGTTCGCCCGCCAGACGTGGCCCGGCGAGGAGCTCGCCACCAAGATCGTCGTCGCCGGCGCCCGCACCGACGACGGGCGGCACCTCGTCGACCTCGACGTCCGGCTCGTCAACGAGGCCGGCGAGGAGAAGGTCGTCGGCCAGGCCACCGCGGCCCTGCCGTCGCGGCGCTGACCGACGGGCTGACCCGCCGAACCGTCGAACCGGACGGTCAGTCGAGCGGGTCGAGCCGGAACGTCGGGTGGTCGGCCGGGTCCGGTAGCTGGCGGAAGTACCCGTTGACCTCCCGCCCGGCCACCTTCCGGTAGGCGGCGATCAACGGCGGCCGTTCGTCCACCGGGAGCTCGACCGCGCGGAACCGGGTGACCGAGCCCTTCCGCGCCAGCTCGCCCTGCCCGGCCGCCCGGAGGTTGCGCACCCACTCCGACTCGCCCCTCGTCGAGACGACGTAGCGGGCGCCGGCATGGTCGAATGGGATCACCGGCACCCGGCACGGCCGGCCGGTCTTACGGCCGGCGACCGTCAGCGCGGTCGTCCCGTAGATGCCGAGCCGCATGGTCAGCGGGTTGAACAGCTTCTGGGTGATCGTTCCCGGCTTGAGATACGCCATCGCTCGGCCTCCCGTCGTGTCCTAACCGATCGTACCGGTCAGAGCGGCACGATCCGGTGGTCCCGGACCAGCCCGCCCGCCAGCTCGAGGAGGCCGAACGTCCGGTGCGGTTGGGCTCGCCGCTCGATCGGCGACCCCGGGTTGAACAGTCGTTGGCCGTCGACGCCGACGTCGTCGCACGGCACGTGGCTGTGCCCGAAGACGACGACCGCCGCGGTCGGGAACCGGCGGCGCAGCCGGGCCGGCCGGCCGTCCCGCCGCCCCGCGTCGTGGACCATCCCGACCACTACGCCACCGATCTCGACGACGACGGACGCCGGCAGCCGCCCGTGCAGCGAGCCGTCGTTGTTGCCGAGGACCGCGTAGAAGTCGGCGCCGGCCGCGGCCGTCCGCCCTTCGAGCGCGGCGAGCGCGCCGGGGCTGACGACGTCGCCGGCATGGAGGACGACGTCGGCCTCGTCGACCGCGGTCAGTGCGGCCGATGGCAGCCGGTCCAGTCCGTCCCCCCGCAGGTGGGTGTCGGCCAGCACGACGACCCTCATGCCCGCGGCCGGCGCACGCCGGGGATTCCTCAGCCGTCCGGCCGGAGACCGGGGTGCTGGCGGGCGATGATCGACGTCAGCCACGTCCGCGGCAGCAGCTGCCCGGCGGCCGCGCCGGCCCGGTTGGCCACGCCCGGGATAACGGCCGCCCGGCCCTCGGCCACGCCGTCGACCGCGGCGCGGGCGACCGCGGCGGCCGAGAGCCACATGAACCGCGGCAGCGACGACGCCGACGCGGCCTCCGACAGGCCGGCCGCTTCGGCGAACTCCGTCTCGACCGGCCCCGGGCAGAGCGCGGTGACGCCGACCCCGACCGGCCGCAGCTCCTCGCGGAGCGCGTACGTGTACGACAGGACGAACGCCTTCGACGCGCCGTACCCGGCCTGCCCCGGCAGGGGCTGGAACGCCGCGGTCGACGCGACGTTGAGGACCGCGCCCCGCCGCCGGGTCGCCATGCCGGGCACGAAGAGCGTGCACAGGTCGACGACGGCCTCGACGTCGGTGCGGACCATCCGCAGCTCCGCCGCCCGGTCCGCCCGGTGGACCGGTCCCATCGTCGTCGATCCCGCGTTGTTGACGAGCACCTCGACCGACAGTCCGAGGTCCGTGACCGCGTCGACCAGCGACGCTCGCGAGCGCTCGTCGGACAGGTCGGCCGAGACGACCTCGGCTCGGACGCCGTGGGCCGCCGACAGCTCGTCCGCGAGCGCCTGCAGTCGCTCACGGCGCCGCGCGACGAGGACGACGCCGAGCTCGTGCGCAGCCAGCTCTCGGGCGATCTCGCGTCCGATGCCGGACGACGCTCCGGTGACCAGGCACGTCGTCGTCGGCGCGGGGGAAGGGAGTCCCATCGACCGCCATCGTAGGTCCGACCGACCGCCGGTCGCGAGCGGGCGTTTACAAAGACGCTGGTCAAACCCCTTGGCGCGCTGGGGTCGAAGGAGGAGAATGGAAGCAGCGACGGAAAGGAGCGTGCGATGAGATCGCAGTGCTCGAGCGAGGAGGACGGTCCGCCGGAGTGAGGACAGCCGCCGGTGGGCGGCGTCATCAGCCGGGTGCCTGTCCGGACCGACGCAGAACGAGGCCGCTGAAATTCCGGCCCTTGTAGGCCGGTGATCGACGACGGCCCCTCGCACAATCGCCAAGTGAGTCGGGTGGACATCCGGTGGACGTCTCACACAGCACGAAGCCGGCCCGCACGGGCCGGCTTCTTGTGTTCCGGGCCCGCGGCCGATCGACGACGGGAGCGGCTCGGGCGGTAGGTGTGCGGGCCGGTGTGAAAGTCTCCGGCGGTGCGACGTCTGCCGATGTTCCCGCTGTCGACCGTTCTGTTCCCGGGGGCGAGCCTCTCGCTCCACGTCTTCGAGCCGCGGTACCGACAGCTGACGGTCGACTGCTGGCGGGGCGACCGTGAGCTCGGCGTCGTCCTGATCCGCCGGGGCTCGGAGGTCGGCGGGGGTGACGAGCGGGTCGACGTCGGGACGGTCGCCCGCATCGAGACGGCGACGCCGCTGGCCGACGGTCGATGGCGGCTGACGATCGTCGGCGCTCACCGACTCCGCGTGCGCGAGTGGCTGGCCGACGATCCGTACCCGTTGGCGACCGTCGACGACCTGCCGGATGACGCGACGGCTCCTGACGCGGCGGCCGTCGCCCGGGCGGAGGCGTCCGTCCGTCGCGTCCGGGCGCTCCTGTCCGAGCTCGGACAGCAGCCCGCGCTCGTCGGCCCGCTCGACGGCGGTGTCGCCGCCGACGGTGGACAGTCCGCGCGCTCGGCGGCGTGGCGACTGTGCGGGTTGGCGCCGGTCACGCCGTTCGACGGCCAGCGGCTCCTAGAGATCGACGGACCGGAGGAGCGACTGGCTGTCCTCGCCGAGCTGGCCGACGCCACGGCCGACGACCTGGCCCGCCTGCTCGCCGGCGGCTGACGGCTACCCGAGCCCGTCGAGCCCGTCGAGCCCGTCGAGGACGGCGTCGGCGAACCGGTCCGGGTCCTCGAGCATCGGGTAGTGGCCGACACCGTCGAGCCACGTCAGCCGGGCGTCCGGCCGGGCCCGGCGGAACCGGGAGGCCATCGCGGCGACGGCGATCGGGTCCTCGGTCCCCCAGACGACGGTGACGGGGGAGGGGTGGCGCTCGATGGCCCCGGTGAACCGGCCCTCGCGACGGCGCCGCTCCTCGATGTAGCGGACGAGGCGGGGGAGCAGTCGCAGGCCGCCGCCGGCCGCGACGAGCTCGGCCAGGGCGGTGATGTCGTCGTCGGACACCCGGCTCCGTTCGCCGAACGTCGCCACCACGCCGGCGGCCACGCCGTCCTCGGTGACCGGCGCGTCTTCGCCGAGCCGCTCGTCGGGCAGGCTCAGCAGCAGTTGCTGGCCGGTGCTGAGGTGCGCCATGTCGATGTAGATGCTGCCGTTCACGAGCACGCGTCGGGTGACGGCGACCGGCCACCGCCCTTCCATCTGGCGGGCCAGCAGCTCGCCGCCGACGGTGTCGCCGAGGTCGTGGGTGAGCAGGGCCGTCTCGGTCAGGCCGATCGCCGCGGTGTAGGCGGCGACGACGTCGGCCTGGACGTCGATCCCGTACGCGATGTCCGGCTTGGCCGACCAGCCGTAGCCGAGCAGGTCGACGAGATGGACGCGGCGCCCGACGGCCAGCCGGTCGACGACGAGATGGAAGTCGAACGACGACGTCGGAAAGCCGTGGACGACGAGCAGCGGCTCACGCGCCTCGCGACCGACTGCCGGCACGTCGACGGTGAAGATCCGGTGGCCAGCCAGCTGGCGGTACGCGCCGCGAGCCGCCCACGCGGTGACGGCGGCCGACCGCCCCATCGGGGCCGTCTAGAAGAAGCTGAACGGGAAAAGCCCGGACGGGATCCCCTTGAACAGCTCGCCCTTGGCGTCGATGAGGTCCTGCGGCGTCCACGCCTTGTCGCGGTGGACCTCGCCGACCGGCTGGAAATGGTTCATCACCCAGATGTCACCACCGAAGACGACGAAGATCTGGGCGTTCACGTCAGCCGCTTCGTCGGTGGCCAAGAAGCCGACCAGCTGGGCGACGTTCGACGGAGCGAACTTGTCGAAGCCGTCCGCGACCTCCGACATCTCGGTGAAGATCGTCTCGGTCATGCGCGTCCGGGCGCGGGGGGCGATGGCGTTCACGGTGACCCCGAACCGCTCGAGCTCGCGGGCGAGGATCCACGTCATCGCCACGATCCCGAGCTTCGCCGACCCGTAGTTGATCTGGCCGGTGCTGCCGAAGAGGCCGGACTCGGACGTCGTATTGATGATCCGGCCGGTCGTCGGCTCGCCGGCCTTCGCTTTCGCCCGCCAGTGGGCGGCCGCGAAGTGGCACGTCCCGAAGTGGCCCTTGAGGTGGACACGGATGACGTCGTCCCATGTCGACTCCTCCATGCTGAACGACATCTTGTCGCGCAGGATGCCGGCGTTGTTGACGACGATGTCGAGGGCGCCGTAGCCGTCGACGGCCTGGTCGACGAGGTTCTTCGCACCGTTCCAGGAGCTGATGTCGTCGCCGTTGACCGCCGCGGTGCCGCCGTTGGCAGTGATCGTGTCGACGACCTCCTGGGCCGGCGAGACGTCGCCGCCCTCGCCCTGGAGGGAGCCGCCGATGTCGTTGACGATGACCGTCGCGCCCTCGGACGCGAGCAGCAGGGCCTCATCCCGGCCGATGCCCCGGCCGGCGCCCGTGACGATGGCGATCTTCCCGTCCAACAGTCCCATGCGCTTCCTTTCAGTCGGTGCCGACGTGGCCGGTCGATGACGGTGCGGCCAGTCGGTGGCGAGGTGCCCGCGTGCGGCGGTCGCGCCGCGACGTCCGGGCAGCATGGCCGAAATGGCCCGGCCGGGGCAAACAGCTACGTCGCCGGTCGCTTCTGCAGGTACCGGCCGACCGCGGCTTCCACGAGCTCGGTGACGTCGGCCCGGGCCCGCCGCCGGCCGACCGTCTCGGTCAGGTCGACGACCTCGACCGTGGCCGGAAGCCGGGCCGCCGCGGCCGGGTCGACCTGGCCGGCGACGACGAGCACCGGCGACCGCCCGGCCACCCGGGCGACGACCCCGCCGACGACCTTGCCGTCCAGCGACGACCGGTCGAGCCGGCCTTCGCCGGTCACGACGACATCCGCGCCGGCCAGCCGCCGGTCCAGCCCGACGAGGTCGGCGACGACGTCGAAGCCGGGGACGACCGTCGCCCCGAGGGCGGCCAGCCCGCCGGCCAGCCCGCCGCCGGCCCCGGCGCCGGCGATCCGGGTCACGTCCACCCCGAACTGCTCCCGGTACCGCGCCGCCAGGTCGGCCAATCGCCGGCCGAGCACCCGGACCTGGGTCGGTGATGCGCCCTTCTGCGGGCCGAACACCGTCGCCGCGTCCTCGAACCGAGCCCGGACGTCGACCGCCACCAGCAGGTCCACGCCGGCGATGACGTCCGGCGAGCCGATCGCGTCGACCGCGCCGACGCCGCCGTCCGTCGTCGCCGACCCGCCGATGCCGACGACGATCCGGCGCATCCCCGCATCGACCGCCGCCAGCACCAGCTCGCCGACCCCCCGGGTCGTCGCCCGCACCGGGTCGTCGCCGCTCGGACGGGGGACGAGCCCCCGACCGGCCGCCCGGGCCATCTCGATCACTGCCGTCGGCTCGGTCGAACCACCGACGCCGCCGTCCGTGATGCGCCATTCCGCCGACACCAACTGGCCGAGCGGGCCGGTGACGACCGTCGAACGCGGTTCGCCGCCGACGACGTCGAGCAGGCCCTCGCCGCCGTCGGCCAGCGGGACCTCGTCGACCGACCACCCGGCCGCCCGGGCCGCCAGACCGATTGCCGCGGCGACGGCCGCGGCGGCTGCCGTCGCCCGAAACTTGTCGGGGGCGGCGACGAGACGGGGCATAACAGTGCGGACGAGAGGATTCGAACCTCCACCCCCGAAGGGACCGGGACCTAAACCCGGCGCGTCTACCGGTTCCGCCACGCCCGCAGCGGGCCCGTCCAAGCGAGCTCGGCCAGCGTAGCTCCGGCGGCCGACGGCCCCGGGCGTGTCCCCGCTGACGGCCCGCGGCGGGTAGCCTCACTGGATGGCCATTGACCCCGCCATCCCGTCTGTCCTGTCCGCCTCCGGGGGCCCGGAGCCCTCGGCCGACATCTATCAGCGGCTCCTGAAGGAACGGATCGTCTTCATCGGCAGCGCCATCGACCAGAACACGGCCAACGTGGTCTGCGCCCAGCTGATCCTGCTGGAGGCCGAGGACCACGAGAAGGACATCTCCCTGTACATCAACTCCCCCGGGGGATCGGTCACCGACGGCCTCGCCATCTACGACACCATGCAGTACGTCGGTCCCGACGTGGCCACCATCTGCGTCGGCCTGGCCGCCTCGATGGGGCAGTTCCTCCTCTGTTCGGGGGCCCCGGGGAAGCGGTACGCGCTGCCGCACTCGCGGATCCTGATGCACCAGCCGTCCGGGGCGATGCAGGGCCAGGCCGCCGACATCGCCATCCAGGCGGAGCAGATCGTCTACCTCAAGCGGATGATGGCCGAGCGGATCGCCTTCCACACCGGCCAGCCGATCGAGCGGATCGAGGCCGACTCGGACCGGGACCGGTGGTTCACGGCCGAAGAGGCCCACGAGTACGGGTTCATCGACCGCGTCATCGACCGGTCGACCGCCCAGGTCGGCGGCAACTGAACGTGGCGCTCGAAGCACCGGTCCCCCCGCCGGGAGCCCGACCGAGACCCGAGGACCCCCCGGCATCCGACACCCAGCCCCGACACGTCGGCGATGCCTCGCCGATGGCCGACCCTACCCTCGAGGAGGGCCCGGTCACCCGGAACAAGGTCACCCGTGTCGTGTCGGCCGACGTCAGCGTCTTCCGGCGGCTGGCCGAGATCTGGCGTTCCCGGGAGCTGCTCGTCTACCTCGTCCGCACCGAGATCAAGGTCAAGTACAAGAACTCGTTCCTCGGTCTCCTGTGGTCGATGCTGTCGCCGGCCATGACGCTGGCCGTCTACACCCTCGTGTTCGGGGTCCTCCTGAAGAACGGGATCCCCAACTTCGTCGTCTTCCTGTTCGCCGGCCTCCTGCTCTGGAACTTCTTCCAGACCGGGGTCATCACGGCCACCGGGGTGGTCGTCAACAACGCCGGCCTCGTCAAGAAGGTCTCCTTCCCCCGGGAGATCCTGGCCCTGGCAGCCATGGGGTCGGCCGGTGTCTTCTTCTTCTTCCAGGCCTGCGTGATGGCCATCTTCATGCTCGCCCTCCACATGGCCCCGGCCTGGCCGCTCATCTGGCTGCTGCTGGTGGCCATCGTCCCTACGCTGGTCTTCGCTTCGGCCCTAGGCATCTTCCTGGCCTCGGTGAACGTCTACCTCCGGGACACCCAGCACCTGGTCGAGGTGCTGGTCGGGGCGGCCTGGTTCTGGGCGTGCCCCATCGTGTACTCCTACCAGCGGCAGCTGGCCCCCCATCTCCACGGCAAGGGGTACGCCTGGGTGTACTTCCTCAACCCGATGACGCCCGTGGTGATGACCTTCCAGCGGGTCCTTTACAACCGGCCGGGCCTGGTGAAGCTGACCGCCCCGCCCGGCGCCTCCGCCCAGCTCATTCCCAGCTGGCCAGCCAGCACCTATGTCTGGGCCGACGCCGCCGTTCTCGGGGTGTCCGTGGTCTTGTTCTACCTGGCCATGGTGGTCTTCGGTCGGCTGGCCGGCAACTTCGCCGAGGAGCTCTGACCCGATGAGCCAGTTGGCAGTGGACGTCCAGGACGTCTCCAAGCGGTTCCGCCTGTACCACGAGAAGTACACCTCCTTGAAGGAGAAGCTGATCCACATCGGTCGGGTCCCCTACGAGGACCTCTGGGCTCTGCGGGACGTGTCCTTCGAGGTGAAGGAGGGCGAGACCGTCGGCATCCTCGGCCGGAACGGGTCCGGGAAGTCGACCGCCCTCAAGTGCATCTGCGGTGTCCTCCAGCCGACGTCCGGCCAGGTCGTCGTCCGGGGCAAGCTGGCCGGGCTGCTCGAGCTCGGTGCCGGGTTCCAGCAGGACCTGTCCGGTCGGGAGAACATCTACCTCAACGGGTCGATGCTCGGCCTCTCCAAGCGCGAGGTCGATCGGCTTTTCGACGACATCGTCGAGTTCGCCGAGCTCGGCCAGTTCATCGACAACCAGGTCAAGTTCTACTCGTCCGGCATGTACGTGCGGCTCGGCTTCGCCGTCGCCGTCAACGTCGACCCGGACGTGCTCGTCGTCGACGAGGTCCTCGCCGTCGGCGACGAGCGGTTCCAGCGCAAGTGCATGGACCGGATCAAGAAGTTCCAGCGTGAGGGTCGGACGATCCTGTTCGTCTCGCACTCACCCGACCAGGTCCGGGCGATCTGCGACCGGGCCGTCGTCCTGTCGGACGGGATCATGATCGGCCACGGAACCCCCGGGGAGGCCGTCCGGCTGTTCCGGGAACGGTTGATGGAGGCCGGCGACGAGCTGGCCCTGGGCGGCGGGGACGAGCCCGCCGCCCCCGACCCGGCACCCGCGCCGACCGGACCGGCCGTTCTCCCGCCGACGATCTCGGCGACCCCGGTGGAGGGGATGGCCGCCGACCGGTCCCGTCCGGTCCGCATCACCGACGTGATCGCCTTCTACCCCGAGGCCAACGAGCGGCGGTACCTCCTCCCCCGGGAGACCCTCGTCGTCCGAGCCGGCTACCAGGCCTCGGAGGCCACCGACGGGGTGGTCGTGGCCATCGAGATCCGCCTCGACGACGGGACGATCCTGTTCCGGACGGATACCGAGATCATGGGCCTCCAGCACGACGTCGGGGCCGGGCCGGGGGCCGTCGACTTCCACTTCGACGACCTGCCCCTGTTCGACGGGACGTACGAGGTCAACGTGGGGATCACCGGGCCCGGCGGCATCCTGTACGACTGGCGGGAACCGGCCTGCACCTTCGAGGTGATGAACCCCGGCCGGGCGACCGGCATCATCGCCGTCCCGGTCCAGGTGGCCGTCGTCCCGACCGAGATGGTCGAGTCGGCGTGATCGGGGAGTTGACGTGATCGGGGAGTTGGCGTGAGCGAAGACGACCGGGCGTACCTGGCGCAGGTCATGCTGGAGATCGACGACGAGGTCCGTCGCCGGCGGTCCTCGGGCGATCTGCCGGCGCGGATCGAGCGGGAGCTCGACGAGCTCTTCCTCGAGCACTCCCCGGTGGCCGGCCGCGGCGGTGGTCTCGACGATGCCCTCCGGCTGGTCGACACGGCGGCGTTCATCGATCCGGTCGTCCCGATCGGCTCGAACAAGTCCGGCGGCGCGGCGATCAAGAAGGGCCTCCGATCGCTCAACCTCTGGTACATCGGCTACATCACCCATCAGGTGTCCCAGTTCGCCAGCGCCACCAGCCGGGCACTGCACCTGCTCGACGACCGGGTCGCCGAGCTCCGCCGGCAGCTCGACGCCCAGCAGGTCCCGCCGGCGCCGGTCGTCGACGCGCCCGGTGCGACCGCGGCCGACGCCTGGTGGGTTCCCGAGGCCCGTAAGGCGCTCGCCGGGGCGCCCGGCCGGGTTCTCCACGCGGCCTGCGGCGATGGCTGGCTCGTCGGTGTGCTGGCCGACGACCACGTCGACGCCTACGGCGTCGACCCGAGGCCCGGCCGGACCGACCGGGACGAGCCGGCCGGGGACCTCCGAGAGGAGCCGGTCCTCGATCACCTGCGCGCCATCGAGCCAGCCTCCCTCGGCGGCGTCGTCCTCGGCGGCGTCGTCGACGGGATGGCCCATGGCGAGCGCCAGCAGCTGCTCGGGCTGCTCCGGGACCGCCTCGCCCCCGACGGCGTCCTCGTCGTCCACTCGATGTCGCCGGCCGGTTGGGACGCCGACGACGCACCGCCGGAGGCCGACCTCGCGCCCGGCCGCCCGCTCCGCCCGGCGACGTGGACCCATCTCCTTCGCTCCCTCGGCTACGCGGTGACCGTGCACGAGGGGCCCTCGGCGACCGACTATCTCGTCGTCGCCGTCCTCGACACGATCCGGTGAACGCCCGGTCGGCGACCGGCGCCGGCGTCGCGGTGGCCACCGGCTCTCGCTCGGGAGCGGTCTACCAGTTCGTCCCCGCGCTCATCCCGCGAGACGCCACCGGGAGCCATACGTTGCTCCTCCGTGACGTCCTCCGGGCGGCTGGGTGGCGGTCGGAGATCTTCGCCGAGGCGACGCACGACGAGCTGCTCGCCGAATCGCTCCCGCTGGAGGAGTACCCGCGTCGGGCCCGTCCCGGCGACGTCCTCGTCTACCAGCTCTCGACGTCGTCGGCCGTCGCCGACTTCCTCCTCACCCGGTCCGAGCCGCTCGTCCTCGACTACCACAACATCACTCGTCCGGCGCTCTCCGAGCGGTGGGACCCCGAACCGGCCCGCCGGTCGGCCGAAGCGCTCCGGCAACTTGCCGCGCTCGCGCCGCGGTCGGTCCTCGGGCTCGCCGACAGCGACTACAACGAGGTCGACCTCGTCGCCGCCGGTTGCCCGCGGACGGCCGTCGTCCCCGTCCTCGTCGACCTCGACCGACTGGTCACCACGCCCGATCAGCGCGTCGCCGCCCGGTTGGCCGCCGAGAAGGTCGCCCGGCTGGCCGGCCCGCCGGCCGGGACCGCGGCGGGCGACGGGGCCGTCGGGGCGGACTGGCTCTTCGTCGGCCGGGTCGTGCCCTCGAAGGCCCAGCACGACCTGGTCAAAGCCCTCTGGGCCTACCGTCGCCTCTACGACCCGACCGCCCGGCTCCATCTCGTCGGGTCGACGCCGTCGAACCGATACCTCGCGGCCCTCCGGGCCTTCATCACCGACCTCGGCCTGCAGAGGGCCGTCCGGATCGCTGGCGAGGTCTCCGACGCCGCCCTCGCCGCGTACTTCGACGCGGCCGACGTGTACGTCTCGGCGTCGCTCCACGAGGGCTTCGGGGTACCGCTGCTCGAGGCCATGCACGTCGGCGTGCCGGTCGTCGCCCGGTCGGCCGGCGCGGTCGACGGCACCGTCGGCGATGCCGGATTGCTGCTCGACCCGGCCGGACCGTCGGTCATCGCCGCGGCCGTCCGCCGGGTGCTCACCGACCGGTCGCTGCGGGACCGGCTCGCCGCCGCCGGTCGCCGGCAGGTGGCCGAGCACACGCTCGCCGGATCGGGGCAGCGGACCGTCGACGCCATTGCGTCGGTCGCCGGCGCCAGGGCCGGCGCTGACACCGACGCCGACGTCATCGGGGCCCCGGGTGGGTGGGTGAACACCCGATGAGGGTCGCGTTCGTCACGCCGCGGTACGGGCCGGAGATCATGGGTGGGGCCGAGACGGCCGCCCGCCAGCTGGCCGAGCATCTCGTCTCGGAGTGCGGTTGGGACGTCGAGGTGTTCTCGACCGGCGCGCTCGACCACATCTCGTGGGACGACGAGCTCCCGGCGGGCGACAGCGAGCTCAACGGGGTGACGGTCCACCGGTTCGCGTCGGCCGCCGGTCGGGACCCGGACTTCTACGGGCTGGACGGCCGCCTCCGCATCGCCCCGGCGGAGGCGACGCGCCGGGAGTCCGAACGCTGGGTCGACCTCAACGGTCCGGTGACGCCGGCGCTGATCGAGGCGCTCTGCGACAGCGACGTCGACGTCGCCGCGTTCTACCCGTACCTCTACTACCCGACGGTCCGCGGCATCGGCCGCGTGCCGATGCCCGCGGTGCTGCACCCGGCCGCCCACGACGAGCCCGCGCTCTACCTGCCGGCCTTCCGGGGCACGTACGCCAACGCCGACGCGCTCTGCTACCACACGATCGCCGAGCGGCGGCTCGTCCAACGGGTGCACCCGGTGGCCGACCGGCCGCAGATCGTCCTCGGTCTCGGCGTCGCCGAAGGCACCGCCGGTGGGCGCCCGGGCGCCGACGTGCTCGGCCTCGGGGACCGGCCGTACATCGTCAGCGTCGGCCGGGTCGACGACCACAAGGGTTCGTCGATGCTCGCCGCGTTCTTCCGGACGTACAAGGAGCGCCACCCCGGCCCGCTCGCCCTCGCCCTCGTCGGGCCGATCTCGGCCAAGATCCCCGACCATCCGGACGTAGTGCTGACGGGGATCGTCGACGAGGCCGACAAGTGGGACATCGTGCGCGACGCCACCGTCTCGGTCTCCCCGTCGGCCCTCGAGTCGTTCTCGCTCGTCGTCCTCGAAGCGTGGATCGAGCGGGTCCCGGTCGTCGTCAACGCCACCTGCGACCCCACCCGCGAACACTGCGAGCGCTCCGGCGGCGGGCTCTGGTTCGGCTCGTACCGGGAGTTCGAAGCCATCCTCGACCGGCTGCTGGGCGACGCCGACCTGCGGCGGCGGCTCGGCGAGCGGGGCCGCGCCTACGTCGACGAGTACTACCAGTGGCCGGTGCTCATCCGCCGGTACGCCGACTTCCTCACCGGGGTCGTCGACCGCGGCAAGCGGCCGGCCGGCGTCCTGTAGCCGTAGGCCTCAGAAGGCCGGGTTGATGCAGCTGTCACTGGCCAGATCGACGTCCTGGTGCACCGTCTCGTCCCGGCTCCGTCTTGTCAGCCGGACCCCGGTGGCGAACCCGGGGGCCAGGACCACCGGGTAGTGCGGGCAGAACCCGCCGTCCACCTCGACCAGGCGCGACAGGTCGTTGGCGCGGAACGTGGCGTCGACGGTCCCGCCGACGTAGATGCCGATCTCGGCTTCGAGGAGCTGGCCGCCGGTCGAGTTGCCGGTCCAGGTCGCACCGAGGGCGTTGCGGCCGCCGCCGCACTCGGCCTGACCAGCGGTATCGGGTAGCGCGCAGTTCTGGTGGACGGTCGAGCCGAACAGGTCGTGGGTGCCGGAGCTGAGGACGACGCCGATGTGCGTGCGGGTGCCGCTCCAGAACCGGTTGCCGGCGATGACGGTCCCGGCGAACGAGCGGCTGGTCACCGCCGGCTGGTCACCGCCGGGCTCGGCGCCCTGGTGGAGCGCGTACGACGGGTCGGTGGCGATCCCGAACGAGTACGAGTTCCCGGCGGAGACGACGGTGTTGTCGAGGATCTTCGACTGCTGCGGCCGGGTCGTCGCCAGGAAGGACGCGCCGTCGAACAGGGCCACCGCGGTGTCGGAGACGTCGACGATGTCGTTGTCGGCGACGGTCGTGTCCTGGCAGTAGATCCCCAGCCCGTCGGCCTCGGGGTGCTCGGGCGAGCCGGCCGC
Organism: uncultured Actinomycetota bacterium; assembly: GCA_963844575.1. Lineage (GTDB taxonomy): Bacteria > Actinomycetota > Acidimicrobiia > Acidimicrobiales > RAAP-2 > DASZUK01. The sequence goes on along the minus strand of CAWJOU010000005.1, from coordinate 2,924,887 downwards.
GACGACGTGGGTCGACCCGTAGGCCTCGACGAGGTTGTCCGAGACGACGTTGTGGGCGCAGGCGATCGCGCCGGGCACGTTGGAGCCTGTGCTGTCGTCCTCCAGGTCGGACGCGCCGTACGGGTTCCCGATCCGGTCGTCCCGCACGGTCGTCCCGGTTCCGCCGAGCATCCGGACGTCGAAGATCAAGAAGCCGTTCGGCGACGGGGCGTCGCGCTGGCCGTCGACCCAGACGTGCTCCACCTTGGCCCCCGGTTGCAGCCGGACGAGCTCTTCGCCGGAGTAGTCGGGGAGCGGCCCGAACCCGGGCAGCCGGACGAGGCGCCCCATCTCGGCGTACCGGTCCGGGTCAGGGTCGCCGACCGTGGTCAGCGTGACGTTGCCCGGCACGACCAGCGTGGTCGTCAGGCCGGTGACCGACCGGGCGGGCAGGGCGAACACGCCGCCGCCGGCCGCCGACCGGGCGTCGAGGGCGGCTTGGAGGACGGCTTCGCTGCCGTCCGGCCCCGGTGTGCCCTGGTCCGGCGTCTGGATGGCCGGGTAGCCGGTCCAGTTCCCGGGTTCACCGAAGTAGTAGTTCGGGTTGGTCGGATCGCAGATCGCCGGGGCGGTGAGCCCGGTGAACTCGGTCGTCTCGTAGAGGTCGCCGGCCGCGTCGAGCGGGCTGACCCGACCGCCGGCGATCTCGTCGCGGTTCTCGACGTAGCCGGCTGCGTCCGGCTCGCGGTTGAGGACGAACCGGTACAGCGTCAGGACGATCGCCCCGGCGGTCTGCGGGCCCGGCGGGTAGTCGTCGCGGTATGCCGTCGACGACAGGACGGTGTCGCCGAAGCGGCGTAGAGAGGCCGGCGAGCAGCCGGCGGCGCGGAAGTACCCGACCGCGTTCGCCCACTCGGCCGGCTCCGGGGCCCGGCCCAGCAGCTCCGTGTACGCCTTGGCGATGTACTGGTACGGAACCGCCGCCGCGACCGCCGCCGGTCGGACCGATCTGGAGTCGGTCGGTTGACGGGCGCTCGTGGCGTCCCTCGCCCGTCCGTGTCCGGCGGCTGGTCGAGCCGGTCCGGCCGCGCCGGCCGCCGCGCCGGGGAGGCAGAGCGTGAACAGGATCCCGGCGGTCAGCGTCCGACGGAGTGATCCCATGGCGGTGGGCGACCCTAGTAGGTGCCGCCGTCGGTCAGAAGGCGGGTGGGTCGAGTCGTCGGTCTGGAGCCACTCCTCGAACGTCGGTCCGACGATCCGGGCACCGGGGCCGGGGAGCTGTCCGCCGGTCCGCATCGCCTTCCCGGCTGCCCCGGGCACCCGTAGCGGGAGGACGGCGAAGTGCCGGCCCCGCCGGCGGACGGCCGCCCGAGCCAGGGCGACGAGATCGGCGATCGCCGGTCCGGCGACCTCGATGGTGTCGCCCCCGGCCGGTTGTTCGGCCACGTCGACCAGGACCTCGGCCAGCGCACGGGCGGCGACGGGTTGGATCCGCATGTGCGGCAGGAAGGCGACCGGCCCGGTCCGGGCCCGGGCGAGCACTTGGGCCGGGAACTCGTGGAATTGGGTCGCCCGGACGATCGTGGCCGGGAGCGGGCCGGCCTTGGCTGCTCCCTCCTGGGCCAGCTTCGCCTGGTAGTAGCCGAGCGGGACCCGTTCGAGACCGACGATGGACAGCGTCACGAGCCCGGAGACGTCGCGCTCGGCGCCGGTCGACTGGAGGTGCCGGGTCATCTCGGTGAACAGCGCGGCTCCCTCGGCCCGTCGCGTGGTCGTCGCGTTGGCCGAGTCGATGATGCGGTCGACGCCATCGAGGGCGTGGGCCAGTCCGGTGCCGGAGCGGAGGTCGATCCCTTCGGACCGGCTGACGACGACGACGTCGTGCCCCCGGTCTCGGGCGGCCCGGACGACGTGTCGTCCGACGACGCCGGTGCCGCCGGCCACGGCGAGCTTCATGGCTCGACCTCCTTCACTTCCAACCTCCACCAACAACGCTGACGGGGATCACCTCTAGTGGTACGTCATCTAGTGGTACAGCATCGACTGGAGCTCCTGACGGAGGCCGGGCAGGTACTGCGGGCAGAGCTGCTGGACGGCAAAGGCGACCGGCACCGCCCGGCCGAGCGGGTCGGTGGCTTTCCGTAGGACGGCGTCGATGAGCTTCTCGCCTTCGGCGGCGGTCTGTGAGCCGCCGAGCGACGTGCACGTTCCCTGACCGAGGGCGAGCAGGGCGCGGTTGGACTGCTTGGCGTACGGGCTGGCGCTGCCGTGGACCTCGTCGAGGTACGCGGCCTGCGGGTTGGCCGGCTGACCGGGGACCTCGGCACCGTCGATGACGTCGGCCAGCGCCGCGGCCAACGGGCCGGAGCCGAGGGCCGGCTGGCCGTGCGGCCCGTCGAAGGTGACGAGGTCGACGTACAGCCGTCGCTGGCCGTTCGGCGTGCCGGCCTGGCCGGGCAGCCAGCCGTGGTGGACCATCCAGACGAACCCGCCGACGTCGAGGAACTCCTGGCCGCCGGGCCCCTGGTCGTTGGCGGGGTCGTCGGCGGTCGAGAGCAAGGGGTGGTCGAGGGGCTTCTGGCAGGGGCCCTGGACGGTCTGGCAGCGGGCGACGCCGATGGCGTAGTGGGTGGTGTCCCAGTCGTTGGCGGAGTAGAAGAGCCAGTAGACACCGTTGGCCTCGACCATCGATGGCCCCTCGACCAGGTTTCCCTCCCACGGCTGGGTGGCGCCGATCAACCGGTGCGGCGGCCCGGCGACCGCCAGGCCGTCACCGGTCAGCTGCTCCGAGTAGATGGCGGTCGGGAGCCCGTAGCCGTTGCCGTCGCTCTTCCAGACGAGGTACGGCGTGCCGTCGGCCGATACGAACACGCTCGGGTCGATGGCCCCGCCCTGCCGGCGAGGGCAGATGAACGGGCCGGCGGAGTCGTCGACGAACGGTCCGGTCGGCGACGTCGAGACCGCCCGGGAGATGCACTGGCGGCTCTCCTTGCTCCAGGCGAGGTAACAGAGCCCGGGGCTGACGTGCGCCCGGTTGGCGGCGGCGATGCAGGCTGACGACGGGGCCTGGTCGGGGGTGGCGTAGTAGAGGACGTACGTCCCGTCCGGCCGGGCCCAGACGGCCGGCCCCCACTGGTAGCCGGGGTACGTCCACGAAGGGAGGGTCGGCAGAGCGTCGCCGAGGTACTGGCCGGCGAAGTCGGTGGTGGGGTCGGCGGCGAGCACCGGTATGTGGGCGCTCGTCGTGTCGGACGCGTACACGTAGACGGTTGCCCCGACGTGTAGGGCGAAGGGGTCGGCGAAGTCGCCGTTGTAGATCGGCGAGCCGTCGAGCAGCCCGTTGACGATGTTCAGGTGCACGGACCCCCGGCCGTTCGGGTTCGGCTGCGGGCCCTGCGTCGGTGGTCGCGGCTGCTCGCCCGAACTGGCTCTGGCGTACGACGGGACCGCGGCCGGCCGAGGCGCGCTACCGCACGACGTCAGAACGGCGGCCGTGGCCGCGAGCGACAGGACGACCGCGACGCCGCGGACCGTTCGTGTGCATCGCCCGGTGTCCCGCCCGCCCCGCATCCCGGAAATCCCGCCCCGCATCCGGGAAATACTGCACCGGAACGCGGGCAGTCGGGACGGACGGTCAGGTCCCGGCGAGGCCGACGATCGGCCGGTTGAGCGGGCGTCCGCCCATCGATCCGTAGAATGTGGCGTCGCCGAAGGAGAAGATGCCGCCGTCGGCGGCGACGAAGCGGTAGCCGTAACCGTTCAGGCTGGCGGCCAGGCCGACGATCGGGGCGACGAGCGGCTTGCCGCCCATCGAGCCGAAGAATGTGGCGCCGAAGGCGAAGATCCCGCCGTCGGCCGCGACCTCCCAGTACCCGCCGGTGGCGACGTCGTCGGCCAGGCCGACGATCGGGGCGACGAGCGGCTTGCCGCCCATCGAGCCGAAGAACTGGGCGTCCGGCCCGAAGGCGAAGATCCCGCCGTCGGCCGCGACGAGTCGATAGCCGAGCCCGTCGGTGGTCGGTTCCATGCCGACGATGGGCTGGTTCAGCGGGCGGCCGCCCATCGAGCCGTAGAACTGGGCGTCGCCGAAGGCGAAGATCCCGCCGTCGGACGCGACGAGCCAGTAGCCCTGGCCGTCGGGCGTGGCGGCGATGGCGACGATCGGTTCGTTCAGTGGCCGGCCGCCCATCGAGCCGTAGAACTGGGCACCGCCGTAGGCGAAGACGCCGCCGTCCGACGCCGCGAACCAGTAGCCGCCGGTGTTCGAGGCCATCGCCATCCCGACGATCGGGGCGTTCAGGGTCATCCCACCCGTCGACCCGCAGAACGGCGCGCCCCCGAATGAGAAGACGCCGCCGTCACTGGCGACGAGGTTGTAGCCCTGCAGGGCGCCGGACGGGATCGAGCAGGCGGGCACCGATCCGGCGGCAGGCGTTCCGCCGGCATTGCCGGTCAGCTGCGGGTCGTGGTGGAACTCGGGCCACGCGCCGTTGTCGACGGCCGCCGCGCCATCCGTCCCGGGGATGACGTAGTGCTCGATCCAGCCGACATCTGTGGCCCCGCCGTAGCCGGCGACAGTGATCCCGATGTTCCCTGTCGGGTCGTCCGTGACGAGGGGCGAGTTCTGGAAGCCGAGGTTGGTGGCGAAGGAGGTGATGACGGCTCCGTTGGTGCCGTTGAGGACGTCGACGCCCTGGGCTGTCGGGGCGCCGCTCGTCGGGTACATGGGCACGAGGACGTCCTCGTGGCCTGTGGCGGCCATGTCGAACGTGACGACGGAGCCGAGGACGGCGTCGGGGACCGGCGTGGTCCAGAGCACCTTGCCGGTCGCCCCTGTCAGGGCCGAGACGGCGCCCTGGCCGGTCGACGTGGTCACGCCCTCGACGACGTCGAGCGTTCCGTTGTCGCTCAGGTCGGCGAGGGCCGGGCTGCTTGTCGTGTAGCCGGCGAGCGTCGTCGACCACTGCAGGCCGCAGTCGTTGTTGAAGGCCTTCAGCGTGTCCGAGTCGGAGGCGCCGCCGAAGTACGACCCGGTCCCGACGGCGATCCCGGTCGCCCCGCCGGCCAGGAAGCCGCCGACCGCGGGCGACGAATGGACGGTCTGGTTGGTGTCGTAGTGGCAGATGAGCCCGCCCTGGCTGTTGAGGATGCGCAGGTGCCCGCCCTGGGTGTACGTCCGGCCGTTGCCGAACCCGCCGGTCTGGTCGCCCCCTTCGACGACCTCGGTCTGGCCGGTGCCGTACAGGTCGGCGAGGGCGGCAGTCGAAAAGACGCTGTCGGACGTGAAGAACGGCCAGCCCTTCAGCGTGGACCCGCTGCCGGCGTCGAGGGCGTACTCCTCCTGGTCGAGCGAGCCGGCGACGACGTCGGTGCTCCCCTGGAGGTTGCCGACGGCCAGCGACGCCTGAACGCCCTGGGCCGGCTGTGTGTCCGAAGCCGGGTCGACGACCGCGGCGTTCCAGAGGCCGTTGCCCGACGGGCCGTAGGCCTGGTAGCCGCCGACTGTCGGATGTGTGGCGTTGCCGGACCCGACGAAGACGCTGTCGAGGTTGCTGCCGCCGAGGGTGGCGACGGACGGGGTGGCGTCGATCGGCGCGCCGCCGTCCTGGGTCGGCCAACCGCCGACGGGAGAGCCGCCTTGGAGGTGGTAGGCGTAGACCTTGCCGGCCCGGTCACCGACGACGACGGCGGGGCCGCCGCCGTCGAGGGTGGCGACGTTGGGCGACGACTCGGCGATCGGGTGACCGGCGTCGGGCAGTGTGACGTGCCAGACGGGGTTCTTCAGCGCCGTGCTGAGCGCTGTTGTCGCGGCACCGGAGGGGGAGATCCCGAGGCCCGTCCATCCGGTGAGGGCCATCCATCCGGTCGTGGTGCAGACGACGGCCAGGGCGAGCCCGGCCAGGCGGGGGGCAGGAGCGCGGTCTCAAGCCTCGAAACGTACCAGCGCAGGGAAGGTGCGCAAAGGCACCTTCCCTGCGCTGGACGGTCGTCCGGACAGATCGACCGGCCCGGTCGGTCAGAAGCCGGCCATGGCGACGATGGGCTTGTTGAGCGGCTTGCCGCCCATCGAGCCGTAGAAGACGGCGCTGCCGTAGTCGAAGATGCCACCATCGGCGGCGACGAACCGGTAACCGGACCCGCCGGCGACGGCCTGCATGCCGACGATCGGCTGGTTGAGCGGCTTGCCACCCATCGAGCCGTAGAACGGCGCTGTACCGAAGGCGAAGATCCCGCCGTCGGCGGCGACCTCCCAGTAGCCGTTGCCGTTCGGGTTGGCGGCCAGCGCGACGACCGGCTGGTTCAGCGGCTTGCCGCCCATCGAGCCGTAGAAGTGGGCGTCGCCGAAGGCGAAGAGCCCGCCGTCGGACGCGACGAGCCAGTAGCCCTTGCCGTCGGGCGTGGCGGCCATGCCGACGATCGGCTGGTTGAGCGGCTTGCCACCCATCGAGCCGTAGAACGGCGCTGTGCCGAAGGCGAAGATCCCGCCGTCGGCGGCGACCTCCCAGTAGCCGTTGCCGTTCGGGTTGGCGGCCATGCCGACGACCGGCTGGTTCAGCGGCTTGCCGCCCATCGAGCCGTAGAACTGGGCGTCGCCGAAGGCGAAGAGGCCGCCGTCCTTGGCGACTTCCCAGTACCCGCCGCCGTTCCTGGTGACGGCCATGCCGACGACCGGTTGGTTGAGGACGAGGTTGCCGGTCGACCCGCAGAACGGCAGGTTGCCGTAACTGAAGATCCCGCCGTCCGAGGCGGACAGGTAGTAGCCGTTCGGTGCGCCGGCCGGGGCTGTGCAGGGCACGTTCACGACCGGTGGCGGGGTGCCGGCGTCCCCGGTGAGCTGCGCGTCGTGGTGGAACTGCGGCCAGGCGCCGGGCTCGTTGACGACGGAGCCGTTCGAGCCGCCGATCTCGTAGTGATAGATGAAGCTCCCGGAGCCTTGGTAGCCGGCCAGGGTGATCCCGATCGTCCCGTTCGGGTCCTTCGTGATCAGCGGCGAGTTCTGGAAGCCGGTGTTCGACTGCAGCGTCGTGATGACGCTCCCGGTCTTGCCGTCGAGGACGACGACGCCGTTGACGGTCGGGGCGACGACGTCCTGGTAGCCGGAGCCGAGATCGGCGGTCACGACGGAGCCGATGACCCGACCGACGGACGTGCTCCAGGCGACGGAGCCGTTGGCGCCGTTCAGGGCGTAGACCGAGCCGGTCCGGCCGTTGTCGGTGCCCTCGACGACCTGGAGCTGGCCATTGCCGAGCACGTCGGCGAGCGCCGGGCTGCTCTTGGTGTTGCCGTTGAGCGTCGCGGTCCACTGGAGCCCGCAGCTGGCGTTGAGGGCGAGCAGCTGGTTGGTGTTGGACTGGTTGAACGTCGCGCCGGTGCCGGCGACGATGCCGACGGCGGAGCCGGCGAGGAACTGGCCGACGGCGGGCGACGACTCGACGGTCTCGTTCGTTGTGTACTGGCAGACGAGGCCACCGTTGGGTTTCGGCTGGCCGGCGTTCCCGGTGGGCGCGAGGACGCGGATGTGGCCACCGTTGGCGTACGGCGTTGTGTACGAGTTGCCGGCCGTCGAGTCACCACCTTCGACGATGTCGGTCTGCCCGTTGCCGTAGAGGTCCGCGAGGGCGGGGGTGGTGAAGTCGCTGTCGCCCTGGTACCACGGGAACCCGTTCAGGACGCCACCGCTGCCGGCTGTCATGGCGTACTGGTTCTCGCCGAGCGAGCCGGCGACGACATTGGTGCCGCCCTGCAGGTTGCCGACGGCCATCGACGCCTGGACGCCGTTGCGGGTGTTGCTGTCGGTCGGCGGGTTCGTTGCCTGCACGAACCACTTGTCGCCACCGCTCGGGCTCACGGCCTGGTAGCCGCCGGAGAACGGGCTGCCGGCGTTCCCGGTCCCGACGAAGACGGTGTCGAGCGAGCTCCCGGCCGTCGTCGTCGCCACGGACGGGGTCGAGTCGATCGGGGCACCGGTGTTGTACGTCCAGACCGGCCCGCCGGAGGCGAGGTTGTAGGCGTAGACGTTGCCGGCCTCGTCGCCGACGACGACGGCGAGCCCGCCGGGCAGTGTCGCCTCGTTGGGCGACGACAGCGCGATCGGCGCGCCCCCGTCGCTCAGTGGGCCGACGGTCCACACCGGATTGCCGAAGTTGATTGTCGCCGCGCCGGCCGCCGGTGCCGCGCCGAGCGCCGGAACGACGCCGGCGCCGAGGACGGCGGCGACCGCCGCGGCGGCGGCTCGAACGTGCTTACGTGCGGTCATCTGCGCTCCCTTGTGTCAAGGCTCGCGGCCGAGCGTTGGTGACGGTTGGCGTGTCGCTTTACCCAATCCCTGAGGTCGAAACGCTCTTCAACGGCCGTGACACTACGGGCGCCCGTTAAGATCGCCAGCCGTGACGGATGTCGGGACTGGGACAAGCGGCGCTCAATCTACCCCGGACCCCGATCGGAAAAGCGAGTCTTCGTCGCCGCCGGCGGCCCCGCCGTCGTCCCCGTCACCCTGGTCACCGGCCCCGTCGCCGGCCTTCTTGGAGGATCTGGCGGCCGCGTTCCGCCGGCTCCGGCCCGAGGGAACGGACCGCTGGAACTTCTCCGACGCGTTCGGGCGACTGGAGAAGGTAGCGGTGCCGGACCCCCCTTCTCCGCCGCCACCGCCTCCGCCGGTGCCCCGGGGCGCGGTCCGTGAGGCGGCCGACCGGCATCTGCTGTCACGGATCGAACCATGGATCGCGGCCCGGGCGGCCACGGCGGCCGGTGAAGCGACGCGGGAGGAGTTGCGCAAGGGCTTGGGCGCCGTCCGGGAGGGGTTCGCGGCGGTGGTCGAGGCGGTGCGGTTCCTGTCCGCCCGGGTCGAGGAGCTAGAGGGGCGGCGGGACCGCCGGGACGGCCCGGTGGACGGCATGGCGTGGTTGGTCGAACCACCGGCGACCGACGAGTGGGCGGCGACCGCGGTCGAGTGGCTGGGCGCGGTGGTCGGCCCGGTGGTCGTGGGCGAGTGCGGCCGCGGGGTGGCCCGCTCGCTGGCCGGTGCTGGCGTGTCGGTCCGGGTGGCGGAGCCGAGGGGCGCGGTGGCGTGGGGCGCGGCGGAGGCGGGGCTCGACGTCCACGTCGGATCGGTCCGCGAGCTGCTCGAGTCCCTCCCATCCGGGTCGATCGGCGGCATCGTGCTGGCCGGTGTTGTCGACCGGGTGCCGGTCGACGAGCAGGTCGGTCTGCTGGCTACGGCCACTGACCGTCTCGGCGATGGCGGGACCGTGATGATCATCGGTACCCGTCCGGAGGTGGTCGAGGAGGAGTGGGACGCGGTGGCCCGCGACCTCGTACCGGGACGCCCGTTGCATCCGGCGACGTGGGAGATGCTGCTGGCTCGGGCCGGCTACGTCGACGTGGCGACGGTCGTCGGGACGGGGAGCACGTACGCGGTCCGAGGGCGGCAGTGACGTCGGCCGAGACTCTGTCGGCGACCGAGGCGGCGACCGAGGCGACGACAGAGAGGGGGGCGGCGAACGGCCGCGCCACCGTGGGGTCGGTCGGCGCGATCCACCAGTTCGTGCCGATGCTGCACGTCGGCGATGCGGTCGGCCAGCACACGCTGGCGGTCCAGCGGATCCTCCGGTCGAGGGGGATCGAGTCGGAGATCTACGTCGAGCTCGACGACGCGGAGACGGCTGGCTCGACGCGGCCAGCGTCGACGTACACGGATCGCCGGGACGACGTGCTCGTGTACCAGTTCGCCACCGCGTCGGTGCTGGCGGACCGGTTGCTGACGACCAGCGGCCGGCTGGTCGTGAACTACCACAACGTCACGCCACCGGAGCTGTTCGCGCCGTGGGACAACGGGTTGGCGCGGCACCAGGTTCGGGCCCAGCAGGAGCTGGCCGACCTGGCCGAGCGGGCCGTCCTCGGGGTCGCGGTCTCGGAGATCAACCGGGCCGATCTGAGGGCGGCCGGGTTCGTGGCGACCGAGGTCGTGCCGCCGATCGTCGGACTGCTCGACACCGAGCGGTCGAGCGACGAGCCGGCGCCCGACGACCGACGAGCCGGCGCCCGACGACCCGCGAGAAGGGGGCGCGTTGGCTGGCGGTCGGTCGGCTGGCGCCGAACAAGGCGGTCGAGGACACGGTGGCGGCGCTCCTGGCCTACCGGGCGCGGCACGACGCCGACGCCGAGCTGCTGGTGATCGGCAAGCCGGCGCTCCCGGCGTACGTCGACGCGCTCCACCGCTACGTCGCCGATCTCGGGTTGGCCGACGCGGTGCACTTCGCCGGCAAGGTCACCGACGCCGCGCTGGCGGACGCCTACGACTCGGCGGACGTCCTCGTCGTCTCGTCGGAGCACGAGGGCTACTGCCTGCCGGTGGTCGAAGCGATGGCTCATGGCCTGCCGGTGGTGGCGTACCGCGAGGGGGCGCTCCCGGAGGTTCTCGGCGACGCGGGCGTTCTCCTCGACGCCAAGGACCCGGTGGTCGTGGCCGACGCGGTCCGTGGCGTGCAGGTCGACGTGGCGCGGCGGGGCGCTCTGGTGGACGCCGGCCGGCGGCGGTTGCCCGAGCTCGGCCTGGCCGGTGCCGGCGATCGGCTCGTCGATCTCTTGCTCGGCGTTCGCGGCTGACGCCGCTCGTCCGCGGCTGACGCGGCTCGACGCAAAGATCGCCGACCGAGTCCTACGCCGGAGCTCGAGCTCGTCGTTTTGGCGGTTTCCAGCCCCACCGGCCCGGACCACCGGTCAGCCGCCAGCCAGTGGCGGTCTTCAGTCGGTGGTGGGCCGCGCAGACGCGGGCGAGGTTGGCCAACTCGGTTGGGCCACCGTCGGCGAAGTCGACGCGCCAGTGGTCGATCTCCAGGCCGCGGGCAACCGTGCAGCCGGGGACGACGCAGATCGGGTCCCGCTCGACGAGGGCGGTCCGAAGGCCTGCGGGGATGGTGCGCCGTCGGCTCGTGACCGTCTGAACGTCGATGCCGTCGATGACGAGGATGCTCAGGAGACAGTCGCCGAGCAGATCCCGGGCGGTGGAGACTGGCACGGGTCCGACGCCTTGGATCTCACAGACCTCGTCACCGTCGACGGCGCCGCGGCGTAGGGCGGCGGCATCGACTCGGACGAGGACGTGGGCGTCGGGCCCGCCGTTGCCGGCCGAGTCGCTGCCGGACCGGCCGAGCAGTCGGACGAGCGCGTCGGCGCGGTAGCGGTCGTGGGGTTCTCGGAGGCCGGCCGCCCGGGCCTCCCGGACGACGATCTCGGTCTCGGCCTCGAGTCGGGCCAGCAGGCGGCCGCCGTCCCGTTTGCTCAACCACGCTTCTAGACGCAATACCCATAAGTTAGAGTTACACCCGTGGTATCCTGGTCGGGATGCCTCGGGCCGGATGGGTCAAGCCGACCGATGACCAGCGCCTCTCGGACCATGTCGCGCTCGGCGTGCTCACGAGGACGTTCCCACCGGCGCTCATCGACGCGGCGATCGAGGCGACGGGCAAGGCCGAACGACGGAGCCGCCTGCTCCCGGCGCGCCTCGTCGTCTACTACGTGCTCGGTCTCGCGCTGTTCAGCCACTCGGGCTACGAGGAGGTGATGCGCAGCCTGGTCGAGGGTCTTTCGTGGGAGAGCGGCTGGAAGACGCGTTGGACCGTTCCCTCCCAGCCGGCGATCACCCAGGCCCGGGCTCGGCTCGGCCCGAAGCCCCTCGCCGAGCTGTTCGGGCGGGCCTGTGTGCCCCTCGCCACCGAGGAGACCCCAGGGGCGTTCCTGGCCGGTCGTCGCCTGGTGGCGATGGACGGCACGACCCTCGACGTGCCCGACAGCCCAGAGAACGCCGACGCCTTCGGCCGGCCGGGCTCGGGGCGCGGCGAGGGCGCGGCGTTCCCCAAGCTCCGGCTCGTCGCCCTCGCCGAGTGCGCCACGCACGCCATGTTCGCGGCGGCGATGGCTCCCTATGGAACCGGGGAGAACACCCTCGCCCGCCAGCTGGCGAGCTCGTGCGCCGAGGGCATGCTCGTCCTCGCCGACCGGGGCTTCGGCGGGAGCTATGAGCTGTTCTCGGCCTTTGCGGCAAGCGGCGCCGACCTGTGCTGGCGAGCGAAGAAGAACGCCACGCTGCCCGTGCTTGAGCGATTCGCTGACGGCTCGTTCCGCTCCGAGCTGGTCGAGGCGACGGACCGGCGGGACCGGGCGCACGTGACCCCGGTCCGGGTGATCGAGTACCAGATCGCCGACCCGGGACGCCCGAGCGCCACGGGGATCACCTACCGGCTGGTGACGACGGTCCTCGACCCGGCCGAGGCTCCGGCGGCCGAGCTCGCCGCCCGCTATGCCGAGCGGTGGGAGATCGAGAGCGTGTTCGACGAGCTGAAGAGCCATCAGCGGGGCTCGGCGGTCGTACTCAGGTCGAAGACGCCCGACGGTGTGCGCCAAGAGGCGTGGGGCTACCTGTGCACCCACTACGCCATCCGAGCGCTGATGGCGAACGCCGCCACCGATGCCGGCGTGGACCCGGACCGGATCAGCTTCACCCGCACGCTCCACGCGGCACGTCGCAGCGCACGCGCTGGACTGGGAACCGCAAGCGGAGCGCTCACCGCAGCGCTGCCGATGACGCTCACCGAGATCTGTCGAGAGCTCGTGCGCGACCGGCGGCTGCGGGCAGCGGCGCGCGTGGTGAGGAAGAAGATGTCGAACTACGGCCTCAAGCGGCCCGAGCACCGCACCTGGCCCCAGCCGACCGTGCACGCCGCCGATGCGGTGCGGGTCCTGGGTGCCTCACCCTAATTTATGGGTATTGCTTCTAGACGGGTCCCACCACCATCGGGCTCCCAGACACGGCAGAACCGGCCGGCGTGTGCCCTGGCCTCGCGGGCCTGCTCGCCATCCTCGCCGCGGACCCGTCGCTTCACGTTCTCCGCGGCGGCCCGGACGTCGGCGTACGACCCGCCAGCGGCGGTGTCGAGGAGGGCGCCGGTGGCCGTCCGGTCGAGCTTGGCAGTGCTCCCGATCAGCTTGGCCTGGGCGACGGAGAGGTCGCCGCGGGTCCATGCGGCATCGAGCTGTGGGTTCGATGCGACCTGCTCGGCGGTTTGGAGGAGATCCTTGGTCTAGTGGACTGGCGTTCGGGAGATGGCGGCCAGCCAATCGGCGACCGTCCGGTACCCCGCTCACGGTGAGTGTCGGTCTCGGCGACTCGCAGGCTCAGTCGGGCCTTGGTCGCGGCGAGCAAGCGCTCGGCGTCAGCGCAGGCGGCCGCGAGCGCGGCGGCCTCGGAGCCGGAGAGGGCATCAGGTGCGAGGTCGGTGAGCGCCGCCCGGATCATGGCAGCCGCTTGACGGACTCTCCCAGCGGTGAGCACGCATCGATTATCACAGGTGGGTGTAACAACAACTGATGAAATGGTAACTAATGAAAAATCATGTAATCAGATGCCGTGCTGGTGGCGATTCGGGCGGGAGTCCTGTCTTCGGAATTGGTAGCCGCGGCTACCGAGAGCCCCCGGCACCCCGGCTACCGAGAGCCCCAGCACCCGGCTACCGACAGCCCGGCTACCGACAGCCCGGCGACTCGAAGGCGAGTCGAATCGGAAACCGCCGCGGCCAGACGGCCAGGCGCCAGTCGCGACGGCCGGACACCGACCCGCCGCGGCCAGCCGCCAGCCACGACGACGGCCAGACGCCGACCGCGACGGCCAGACGGTCAGGCGCCGACGGCGTCGCGGACGAGCTCGACGAACCGGTCCGTCGACCGGGTGACGGAGAACGCGGCGACGCGGTCGGCCGCGGCGGCGGCGATCCAGCCGCGGAGCTCGTCGTCGGTGACGACGCGGTGGACGGCGGCGGCGAACCGCAGGGGGTTCTTGTCGGGCAGGACGATGCCGGCGCGGCCGACGGTCTCGGGGATGGCGGCGACACCGTTGGCGACGACGGGCACGCGGTGGCCCATGGCCTCGACGAGCGGGACGCAGAAGCCCTCGTGGTCGGAGGCGCAGACGAAGGCGTCGGCAGCCTGGTAGTAGGCCTCGAGGTCGGCGGCGGTGACGGAGCCGGCGACGGTGACGGCGTCGTCGAGGCCGAGGTCGTGGACGAAGCCGGCGAGCGCGGGACCGTACTTGTCGCCGAGCGGCGACCCGACGAGCCAGAGGCGGGCGGAGGGGTCGTAGAGGCGCCGGTAGACGGCGAGCATCTTGACGAGGTCGTGCGGCGCCTTGTGCGGGGAGATCTTGCCGACGAAGAGGAGGTCGGCACCGCCGCGCTCCTTGGCCGCGGCCAGCTGGCCGGCGAGCTCGGGATCGGGGTCGGCGCCGGTGGCGGTCATGTCGATCAGCAGGGGGACGACTGCGGTGTTCGTGTACCCGGCATCGCGCAGCTCGGTCTCGTTGAACGTGGAGTCGGCGACGGCGAGCCGGCTCTCGGCGGCGAGCCGGGCGAGCTGGGTGCGGCCGAGGGCGACCTCGTAGCCGACGTTCGGCTCCCAGGGGGCGAGCAGGGGAGCGGGGGTGATGTTGTGGTAGTTGACGAGCTTCGGCTCAGTCCGGGCGGCGAGGATGTCGAAGACGGGGCTGCCGATCGAGGACTGGTAGAGGAGCCATCGGTCACGGGTGGCGCGGCCGAGCTCGACGACGGGGCGCCCGAGCTCGGCGACGTCGGGCGTGGCGTTGCCGTAGAAGATGTCGGAGTCGATCCCGACGGCGCGGAGGGCGTTGGTCAGCGTGAGGGTATGGACGCCGATGGCGTCCCGGCTGGCCAGGGAGGGGATGACCTGGTCGACTCGCACGGCGGGCAGTGTACCGGGGTGGTCGCGGCGGGCGAGGCTCCCTCCGGGGGCCCACGCGCCGCGCTGCCACGTCGGCGCGGTGGCACCGATCGGCGGACGGCGGTCGATAGGCTGTGGACCCATCAGCCACTTGCGTAACAGCAGCAGCGCGGGCCGTTGTCGGCGAGCCGCCGTGGCGGCGGCCCCATTGGCGGTCGCGGCAGCGGCAGCGGCCGCGGTCGTGGCGATGGCGGCCGGCGCCGGGCTCGGTGCGGTGCCGGCCAGTGCGGCGACGACCCTGACGACGCCCGGTGGGTCGGCGGCATCGGTCCCGGCGGAGGCATCGGCCGCGAGGCCGGCGACGGTCCCGACCGACACGACGACAGTGCGGATCGCGATGACGGAGAACAACACACTCGACGTCATCGTCTCGTCGGCCGGCGGCGTGTCGGCGCCGGGCGTGGCGAACGCCCCGGCGGTCCGGTTCCAAAAGGCCGCGGCCGGAACGTGGAACGTCCAGACGGCGCTGACATGTGCGGGGACGGAACCGGGCGGCGCGGCGCCTTGGTCGGTACAGGTGGGCACGGGCGCGAAGAACCCGACGGCGAGCCCGGTGACGGCGAGCCAGTTCCTCACGCTGTGTGTCGCCGGCACACAGAGCACGAACGACCGGGGGACGCTGACGGCGACGTACAACTCGACAGGCGCGGCGCGAACGGTGAACACGCTGCCGCTGGAGGAGTACGTGGCGGACACGGTCCCGGGGGAGTCGCCGTCGACGTGGGGCAGCCTGGGCGGGGCGGGACCGCAGGGCGAGGACTGGGGGTTCCAGGAGCTGGAGTCCCAGGCGGTGGCGGTCCGGTCGTACGTGCTGGCCAACCTGGGCGGGTACGGCGGCTACGCGGACACGTGCGACCTGTCGTGCCAGACGTACCGCGGGACGAAGTACGAGACGCCGACGACGGTGGCCGCGGCGTCGGACACGGCGGGCCAGGTCATGTTCATGCCGAACGGGTCGATCGCGACGACCGAGTACTCGGCGTCGACCGGCGGGTACACGTCGGGGCCGGGCCAGACATCGCCGTTCACGCCGGTGCCGGACACAGGTGACGTGATCGCCACAAACCCGAACCACTCGTGGACAGCGACGATCTCGGCCGCGTCGATCCAGAGTGCATGGTCGGGCATCGGGACGTTCACCCATGTGGGCGCGGTGACAACAGGGCCGGGGAAGCCCCCGGGCCAGACATTCGGTCGGGTCAATTGGATCACGGTGTACGGGTCGGCCGGCACAAAGCGGGTGACCGGCCCGGAGTTCGCCGACGACCTGGGCCTCAAGTCGGACTTCTTCCACGTCACGGGGACATCCGCGACCGGAGTGTCGGTGACCGGGCACGGCTGGGGCCACGGCATCGGCATGGGCCAGTGGGGAGCGCTGGGCTATGCGATCAACGAGGACAACGGGCAGGGGAACTGGACGTACCAGCAGATCGTCACCCACTACTACGGCCCGGCGACGCTCGGGAACCTGTCGGGACCGCCGGCCGTCCTCGGGGCGAGCGGGGGCGTCCAGGGGTACTGGCTGTCGGCGGCGGACGGCGGGGTCTTCGCGTTCGGGGGCGCGACGTTCGACGGCTCGATGGGCGGCAAGCCGCTCAACAAGCCGGTCGTCGGCCTGGCGGCGACGCCGGACGGCGGGGGCTACTGGGAGGACGCGTCGGACGGCGGCATCTTCAGCTTCGGCGACGCGCACTTCGACGGCTCGATGGGCGGTCAGCCGCTCAACGAACCGATGGTCGGGATGGCGGCGACGCCGGACGGCGGCGGCTACTGGGAGGTCGCCAGTGACGGCGGCATCTTCAGCTTCGGCGACGCGCACTTCTACGGTTCGATGGGTGGTCGGCCGCTCAACCAGCCGATCGTCGGCCTGGCGGCGACGCCGGACGGCGGCGGGTACTGGCTGGTGGCCGCGGACGGCGGGATCTTCGCGTTCGGCGACGCGACGTTCTTCGGCTCGACCGGCAACCTCCATCTGGTGAAGCCGGTGGTCGGCATGGCCCCGACGCCGGACGGCGGCGGGTACTGGCTGGTGGCCGCGGACGGCGGGATCTTCGCGTTCGGGAACGCGACGTTCCACGGGTCGGCGGCGGGCACGGCCGGCGGGAACGGGGTCGTCGGGATGGCGGCGACGCCGAGCGGCGGGGGCTACCTGGTGACGACGACGGCCGGGCGGGTGACCGCGTTCGGCGACGCACCGCAGCTCGGCGACCTGACGACGGCGGTCAGCAACTACACCGGTCGAGTCGTCGGGATCGCCGCGACGACGAGCTGACGGCCGCCGGCCGGCGAAGGACAGGCCGGCGAAGGACCGGCCGGCGAAGGATCGATGGCCGGCCGGCGATCGTCAGGCCGGCGGGGCGTCGGCGATGACCGCGGCGAGCCGCGGGTAGCGGCCGAGCCGGCCGTAGCGGCCGAGCCGACCGGCATCGACGCCGTGGTCGGCAGCCTGGAGGAGGCGGAGGTCGCCCCGGCTGTTCCCGTAGGCCCAGAGGACCGGCGCGTTCGGCCCGGCACCGTTGAGGCCCTCGGCGCGGAGCCAGCTGGCGAGGCGGGCGTACTTCTCGGCGCCGCGGCAGTTCTTGCCGTCGTAGCGGCCGGTGACGAGGTGGCCGCTGACGGCGAGGCGGGTGGCGAGGGCGGCGTCGGCACCGAGCAGGTCGGCGGCCGGCCCGACGTAGCAGTCGGGGGAGGCGGAGACGACGACGACGCGATGGCCTTGCTTGCGGTGCCAGTCGAGGCGGCTGCGGGTCTCCGGGCGGAGGCGGCGCCGGACGTGGTGCTCGGCGAAGTCGGCGGCGACGCGGTCGACTTCGGCGGCCGGGAGCCCGGACAGGAGCTGGGTGAACAGCGCCTCCTTGGCGTCGTCGGCCGCGGCACCGCTGAACAGGGCGCCGCGGACGAGGCTGGGCAGGCACCGCAGGACGGCCAGCGCGGTCGGCGCGACGCCGCGGGCGGCGACGAGGAACGGCAGGACGCTGCCGCCGCGGGTGAGCGTGCCGTCGAAATCGAAGGCGGCAACGGTCGGCCGGGCGCTCGGCACGGCGCTCATGGCCCGACCTCGACATCGGCCCCGCCCCGGCCGGCCCCGGCGGCGAACCGGGTGGCGCCGGCGAGCGACTCGCCGGAGGCGATGACGTGACGGCCGCGGCGAGCTTCGAGGACGGCCGCGTCGGCCTCGGTGAGCCCCCACTGCTCGATGGCGGCGGCCCGGTCGCTGCGCAGGCAGGTCTGAGGGAAGGCGGCGAGCTCGTGGGCGAGGTCGACGGCGGCGGCGAGGGCGTCGCCGGGGGCGACGAGCCGGTTGGCGAGCCCGATGGCGAGGGCTTCGGGGCCATCGACGGCGCGGCCGGTCAGGATGAGGTCGATCGCTCGGGAGTGGCCGATCAAGCGGGGCAGGCGGACGGTCCCGAGGTCGCAGAGCGGGACGCCGAACCGGCGGCAGAAGACACCGAAGACGGCGTCGTCGGCGGCGACGCGAAGATCGCACCAGAGGGCGAGCTCGAGGCCGCCGGCGACGGCGTAGCCCTCGACGGCGGCGATCACGGGCTTGGACAGCGTCAGCCGGGTCGGGCCCATCGGGCCGGGGCCGTCGTCGGGGACGGGCCGTCGGTCACCGGCGGCGAGGGCGTTCAGGTCGGCGCCGGCACAGAAGTGCCGGCCGGCACCGGTCAGGACGGCGACGGCGACGTCGTCGTCGGCGTCGAACTGCACGAAGGCGTCGCGGAGGCGGTCGGCGGTCGCGGCGTCGAGGGCGTTGCGGACGGCCGGGCGGTCGATCGTGACGACGCGAACGAGGTCGCGGTCGTCGACGCGAACGAGGTCGCGGTCGGAACTGTCCTGCTGGCCGCCGAATTGGCGGAGATGCTCGCCATCTCCCACCTGTCGATTCTCGCGCGACCGGTCCGGAGGGCCGGCGACCCCCGGCCGGATTACAGAATCTTGACCGGACCGGTCGACAATTGAATTCGGTTCCGTTATCGTGGGTGACGACACCACGACATCCGGCACGGCGACGTCCTCACGGGGCGTTCTCGACGCAACGAAATGACGCCCTGCCCCGGCACATAGGAGAAAGCTCCATGGCAGTTCGATTGGGCGATACCGCTCCCGATTTCACCGCGGACACGACGGAGGGGACGATCAACTTCCACGAGTGGCTCGGCGACAGCTGGGGGATCCTCTTCTCGCACCCGAAGGACTTCACGCCGGTCTGCACGACCGAGCTGGGCGCGTTCTCGAAGGCGAAGCCGGAGTTCGACAAGCGGAACACCAAGTTGATCGGCCTGTCGGTCGACTCGGTGTCCTCCCACAAGGGTTGGGCCGGCGACATCGAGGAGACGCAGGGCTCGGCGCTGTCGTTCCCGCTCATCGGCGACGAGGACCGGCAGGTGGCGGACCTCTACGACATGATCCACCCGAACGCGAACGACACGCTGACGGTGCGGTCGGTGTTCATCATCGCGCCGGACAAGAAGGTCAAACTGACGCTGACGTACCCGGCGTCGACCGGCCGGAACGTCGACGAGATCATCCGCGTCCTCGACTCGCTGCAGCTGACCGCGGACTACTCGGTGGCGACGCCGGTCAACTGGACGGACGGCGAGGACGTCATCATCGCGCCGGCCGTCTCGGACGACGACGCGAAGACGCGGTTCCCGAAGGGGTTCAAGGCGATCAAGCCGTACCTCCGGGTCACGCCGCAGCCGAACAAGTAATGACGGCGGCCGGGTCGACCCCGGCCGGGCGGTCCACTGAGTCCAATGACGACGCCGGCCTTCGGGCCGGCGTCGTCAGTTCGCGACGTCGCCGAGCAGCTCGGCGCGGAGCTGGCGTTTGAGCACCTTGCCGGCCGGGTTGCGCGGCAGCGGGTGGTCGACGAACCAGAAACGGGTCGGGACGGCGAAGGCGGCCAACCGGTCGCGAACGTGGCTGGCGAGCTCGTCGGCGGTGACCTTGTAGCCGGGTCGGAGGACGACGACCGCGCCGACCTCTTCGCCGAGCGTCGGGTGGGGAACGCCGATGACCGCGCAGTCGGCGACGGCGGGGTGCTCGAAGAGGGCGGCTTCGACCTCGACGGAGTAGACGTTCTCGCCGCCGCGGATGATGACGTCCTTGGCGCGGTCGACGATGTAGATGAAGCCGTCGTCGTCGATGCGGGCGATGTCGCCGGTGTGGAGCCAGCCGTTCGTGAAGACATGGGCGGTCTCTTCGGGGCGGTGCCAGTAGCCGCGGACGACCTGCGGCCCCTTGACCCACAGCTCGCCGGTGACGTCCGGCCCGGCGGGCAGGTCGGGCGTCGGCTCCGGCCGGTCGAAGTCGTCGGGGACGATGGCGACGTCGGTGACGGGCATCGGCGGGCCGACGCTGTCCGGTTTGTCGACGTAGTCGGCGCCGGTGTTCATCGACGTGATCGCGGTCGTCTCGGTAAGGCCGTAGCCGTTGCCGGGCTGGACATCGGGGAAGGCGTCGCGGATCCGGCGGACGAGCTCGGGCGGGGCGGGCGCGCCACCGTACGAGACGGACTTGACGGACGAGGTGTCGCGGCGGGCGAAGTCGGGGGAGTCGAGCACCTGCATGACCATGGTCGGGACGCCGCCGAAGGTCGTGATCCGCTCGCGCTCGATCAGCTCGAGGACGCGCTCGGGGTCGAAGTGGTGGACCATGACGAGCTTGCCGCCGGCCGCGGTGTTGGTGACGAGGACGGCGTGGCAGCCGGTGGCGTGGAACAGCGGGACGGTCAGGAGGTACCCGGACTGCGTCGTCCCGGAGACGTCGGTCAGGGCGGACTTGCCGTACCGGAGCTGGCCGCGGGTGTTGACGAAGAACAGGTTCATCAGGTTCGTGCACGTGTTGCGGTGCGTGCCGACGGCGCCTTTCGGCCGGCCGGTCGTCCCGGAGGTATAGAAGATCGTGGCGTCGTCGTCCGGTTGGATGTCGACGTCCGGCGGGACGGCGTCGGGCGCGACGTCGCCGAGGACGTCGGCGAACGCGACCTCGCGCACCGGGCCACCGGCCGGACCGAGCGTCGGCGGCCGGCCGCGGTGCTCGCTGACGACGATCATCGTCCGCAGGTCGCCGCGGTCGCCGGTGGCGGCGCGGATGCGGTCGGCGCGTTCCTCGTCGA
The DNA here is from genome assembly GCA_963844575.1 of uncultured Actinomycetota bacterium. Classification (GTDB taxonomy): domain Bacteria; phylum Actinomycetota; class Acidimicrobiia; order Acidimicrobiales; family RAAP-2; genus DASZUK01. The sequence continues at coordinate 2,903,997 of CAWJOU010000005.1, read as the reverse complement.
CGACGGCGACGACCGCGCCGGAGTCGGCGAGCCCGTAACGGAGCTCGTCACCGGTCCACCAGGCGTTGAGCGGGACGACGACGGCACCGGCGACGGCGACGGCCCAGAAGGCCATCGACCACTCGGGCAGGTTCCGCATGGCGATGGCGACGCGGTCGCCTTTTTCGACGCCGAGCTCGTCACGGAGCCGGTGGGCGAGCGTGGCGACGATCCGGTAGTGCTCGTCGAACGTCGTCCGCTCGTCCTCGTAGACGAGGAGGTCCTTGTCGCCGTAGGCGAGCGTCAGGTCGAAGACGGTGCGCAGCGACTGGGGGGCGGCTTTCCAGACCCGCGTCGGCACGCCGCGGATGTCGAGGTCGTCCATCTCGAAGAGCTGACCGGGCGCGGTGAGCTCGGCTTCGGCTTCGGCCAACGTCATCCGCTCGTTCGGCTGGTCGCCGCTCACGGCCGCGTCCGCGGTCACGGTGCCCGGCCGGCCGGCCCGTCCGCGGCCCGGAAGACGGCCTGCCGGTAGTACGCGAGCTCGGCGACGCTCTCCTTGATGTCGTCCATCGCCCGGTGCGACGTCTTCTTGGCCGGCGCGCCGGCGAGGACGTCGGGGTACCACCGGCGGGCGAGCTCCTTGATGGTCGAGACGTCGACGGACCGGTAGTGGAAGAACTGCTCGACGTCCGGCAGGTAGGTGGCGAGGAACCGGCGGTCCGTCCCGATCGAGTTGCCGGCGAGCGGCACCGACCGGGGGTCGGGGAGGTGCTGGCGGAGGAAGTCGAGGGTGGCGGTGGCCGCGTCGCCGAGCGGCAGCGTCGACGCCTCGATCGCCGCGAGGAGACCGGACTTGGTGTGCATCTCGCGGACGAAGCTGTCCATGGCGTCGAGCTGCTCGGCGGTGGCGGAGACGACGAGGTCGGGACCCTCGGCGACGATCTGCAGCTCGTCGTCGGTGACGAGGGTGGCGATCTCGACGATGACGTGGCGGGTCGGGTCGAGGCCGGTCATCTCGAGGTCCATCCAGGCGAGCACGGGCAGGATGCTATCCGGACCCCGCCGGCGGCGGCCGATCGGATCGGGGGCGCCCGTCTCGCCACCGGTAGTGTCGGACGATGCTCGACGTCCCCGTCCACCAGCTCGACCCGGATCTGCCACTGCCGTCGTACGCGAAGCCGGGTGACGCCGGCGCTGACCTCCACGCCCGGGAGGACGCGGTGCTGGCTGCGGGTGGCGGTCGGGCGTTGGTGCCGACCGGGCTGATCGTCGCCATCCCGCCCGGCCATGCCGGGTTCGTCCAGCCGCGGAGCGGCCTGGCGCTCCGGCACGGCGTGACGTGCCTGAACACGCCGGGACTGATCGACGCTGGTTACCGGGGCGAGCTGGCGGTCCTGCTCGTCAACACGGACCCGAAAGAGGACTACGAGGTCCGCCGGGGCGACCGGATCGCCCAGCTCGTCATCCAGGCGGTCACAGAGGCTCGCTTCGAGCCAGTGGCCGAGGACGAGCTGCCGTCGGCGGACCGGGGGAGCGGAGGGTTCGGCCACAGCGGTCGCTGACCGGCTGGACCGGACGGGGAGCGGGCATGGAGACGCTGCAGGGGATCGACGCGATGTTCCTGGCCCTCGAGACCGGGACGAGCCACCTCCAGGTCGGCGTGGTCCTCGTCCTCGACGCGCCGGAGGGCCGGCGGTCGCTGTTCTCGACGGATACCCGGTACGCCCAGATCCGCCGGGTCTTCGAGCAGCGCGTCCATCTCGTGCGGCCGCTCCGCCAGCGGGCGGTGCCGATGCCGCTCGGTCTGTACCAGCCGGTCTGGCTGGACGACCCGGCGTTCGACCTCGACGACCACGTCCACCGGTCGAGCGTGCCGGAGCCGGGGGGGCCGGACGAGCTGGCGGACGTCGTCGCCGACTTCATGGCCCGGGCGCTCGACCCGGGTCGGCCGCTGTGGGAGATGGTCGTGGTCGAGGGACTGGCCGGCGACCGGACGGCGGTCGTCGTCAAGCTGCACCATGCAATCCTCGACGGCGTCTCGGGGGCGTCGCTGCTCGGCGCGTTCTTGGACCTCAGCCCCCGCGGTCGGGCGATCCCGTTCCCGGCGGAGCGGTGGGAGCCGGAGCCGATCCCGTCGTCGGTCGCGCTCCTCCGGCACGCAGCGAGCGGCCTGGCCCGCCAGCCGGAGGTGGCCCGGGACACGCTCCGCCGGGCCGCGGACGCCATCGTCGGCGTGACGGGCCACAACCGGGAGCTGGCCGAGCGGGGAGCGCGCCACCGCCCGCGCCGTTCAGTGCGCCGCGGACGTCGTTGAACGGGAACCTGTCGCCGCGCCGCCGGTTCGCGACGGTCGAGGTGCCGCTCGACGACGTCAAGCTCGTCCGCCGGGTGTTCGGGTGCACGGTGAACGACGTCCTCCTGACGGCGATCTCGGGGGCGGTCCGCGACCTGCTGGAGGAGCGGGGGGAGCGTCCGGACGGCCCGCTCGTCGGGTTCGTCCCCGTGTCGACCCGTCCCGCCGGGGCCGGCCGGCCCGGAGGTCCGAGCGCGCCGGACAGCGCGGCGGACGTCGCGCTCGGCAACCGGGTGTCGGCGATGCTCGTGTCACTGGCGACGGACGTGGACGAGCCGGTCGAACGGCTGCGGGCGATCGCCGCGGCGGCCGGCGCGGCGAAGGCGCAGGAGGCGCTGCTCGGCGGGGAGCTGCTGGAGGACCTGGCCCGGATGGCGGTGCCGGCGGTCTCGGCCCGGGTGGTCCGCTGGGCGGCGGGGCTCCGGCTCTTCGATCGGCTGCCGCCGATGTTCAACCTCGTCGCGTCGACGGTGCCGGGGCCGGACTTCGACCTCTGGTGCGCGGGCAGCCGGATCGCCGCCCTGTACCCGGTCGGCCCGATCACCGAGGGCGTCGGCCTCAACGTGACGGCGATGAGCTACCGCGGCACGGTCTACTTCGGCCTGCTCGGCTGCCGGCGGCTCGTCCCGGACGTGCGGCGGCTGGCCGACCTGGTCGACGACGAGCTCGGGGCGCTCTTCGTGGCGGCGCTCGACGGGTCGGCGGCCGGGGGTCCACACGCCCGGCGTCTCGAGGGGTAAAGTACCTGCAGCGCGGACGTGGCTCAGTTGGTAGAGCACAACCTTGCCAAGGTTGGGGTCGCGGGTTCGAATCCCGTCGTCCGCTCCAGAAAGCCCAGTTCAGCGGCCCAGTTCAGCTGGGTGATCGAACGGTGCCGACCGGACCAATGCATGCTCGAGGAGCGTCAGCAAGCTCCAATCGGCGTCCAGCCGTACGGGAACCAGTCGTCACGGCCCGGTCGGGGGATGGAGGATTTGGCGCATCGCCCGCTCATACCCGACCACCGGCAGTGCAACTGAGTACGTGATCGTTGTCGCGAGATTCCGCAGCTCGTCTGCTCGGCCCCCGAGAACCGCGCTCTGAAGTGGCCCCAGGGCTGCCCCAATGAGCGCGGTCTCGAAGGTCCCGACATCGACGTCTGACATACCAGGAACCTCGAGTTGTCTCGGTCCGCCAAAGGCCTTCCGGCAGCGATAGACGACGTCGCTGAAGGACTGTCTTCCATCTGGGTCGCGTGGGATCTCCACGATCCCCAGTCGAGCGAAGTTGGGGTTGGATGACAACACGTCGAGCATCGTCGACACCGCGGCGTGCAGTCGGGCTTCCCATGGTCCGGAGGTCTGGGCAAAGACGGTCTCGGCAGAGCTACAGATGACGTCCGAGCCACACCGAAATGCCTGTACGGCGCATGTGGCCTTGCCGTTCTTGAACACGCCGTAGAAAGCACGGGTGGACACGCCGGCCAACAGACACACATCATGGACACGGGTATCGACCAGTCCTCGCTGTCCTACCTCGGCGACGAACGCGTCGAAAGACCGAGCGCGCCAAGCCTCAACCAGCTGCTGTCTTGCCTTATTCGGCACACGAACGCCAGGCAGGATGCGATCGGGTCCGCCAGGCGGGCGTCCTCCGGGCAGCGTTACGGGAGGTACCCGCGGCCCGTCGGTGGTCACGACCGTCGGGCCGAGCGAAGCGGGCAAGTGAGCCGTGCCGTGGCGGCCCCCGCCGGGCTGAGAGGGTTGGAGGGCCCGATACGGGGGGCCACCACGGCACAGAGGTTCCAAGCCCTTCGAGTGGGCTCGGAGATCGTGGGCTCGCCGGTGCCCCTCGTGGGCACCGGAAGGCGATGGCAGTCTGTTGGTTCCCCGGCCCCGACAGATGGCTCGGTCCGGGCGGGGCAGTCGGCGATTGGGGCCCACGCGGTCATGACGTGCGGATGAGCACGTTCATGGTGTGGGCGGACCGTCGCAACCTGGCCGGCTGAAGAGTGCCTTGCCGGCATAAGTACGTACACAGGGTCCCCCTCAAGATCGATAGATCTACCAGCTAGAGCATCATAACTGCAAGTAACCACCGTGAATAGACTATGCCCTAAATTGACTATCCACCTCCGTCGGGCGACCCTCTCGTACCGTCCGCGACGATGACGCCCAAGGCGGCACGGCCGGCTCCCAACGTCGTGATAGGTGAGCGGGTCAAGGCTCGGCGGCTTGAGCTGGAGTGGTCCCAGAGCTACCTGGCGGACGCCGCGAAGGTCGCCGTGACGTACATCTCCCTGCTGGAGGCGGGCCGCCTCAATCCGGGGGCGAACAAACTCATTGACGTCGCCTTCGCACTCGGCCTCAACCCGGCCACACTCGTGGCCGACCTCGTTCCACGGGATCTCCGGGGGCGTGTGCGTGGAGGTTCGGGTAGCGACGAGTCGACTCTGTAGTCGTTGCGATCCGAACCGGGATCAAAGTGCACCGGCGGTTCTTGGAGCTGAGCGATCGGGTCAGTGATGACCCGCCCCTTAGGCGATCCGCCAGCGGGGGCGGCATCGAAGAAGAGTGAGTTTTCTAAGAAACTGTGTCACGTTTGGCGCGCTCGTTCGTTAAGGAGAGCGAAGCCCGATGGCGGGGGCTTCTGGAGGAACGCCGGCGGGAACGGGCCATCCCTATTTCCCATTTCCCCCGGCCGCTTGAGGGGAGACAACCATGAAGACGCCCATGCGCTGGATCGTCGCGGCCCTGGTGCCCGTCGCTGGTGCCGTGTCCGCCGTGCCGATCGTGACGCCGCCGGCGTCGGCCAGCTCGGCCACTGCGCCGAACTGGCCGACACTGGACCAGACCGGGCTCGCCGCGGCCGGCACCTACCGGGACGAGGGCGCCCTGACCGTCGTCGGCAGCCCGAGCCCGGTCAGCCAGTCGACCGTGACCACGGCGTCCGGCGTGATCTCGGTTGCCCAGCGGACGGTCGTCGCCGACGACACATCGGGCACCGTGCTGCTCAACCTGACGCTGCTCGGCGGCCGCCAGCTCGTCGTCACCGAGCTCAGTCCGGGCGCCGGCTTCGCCGGCGCCACCCTCGTGCTCGAGCCGGGCACCTCGACCGTCGCCGGTACCTACCCCCGGCCGGGCAATGACGGGACCGCCACCACCACCGGCGCGGCGCGCCACGGCTCGGCGGCCGTGCCGGCCTCCACCGCCACGTTGCGGCAGGTGTCGTCGCCGGCGCATCGTGTCCGCCACGGCGTCGATCGGCTGGTGACAATAGGCGGCTGCGCCCCCGACCCCGCACCCCCCGACGTCATCGGCAGCACATTCGGCCCGCTGGTCCAAGGTGAGGGGGTCATCGACTGCGGGACGACCGAGACACTGGCCGAGATAGTGGCGGACTACCGGGGCAACACACACGTCGGCAACACGGCCACAGGATCGGGTAGGGGGGACTGGCTCGGTATCGACTCCTACTACGGCTGCTCGGTCATCAGTGGCACCAACGGCTTCGAGACCGACGAGCTGTGGGCGGTCAACGGCACGGTGGAGGGGGGAGCGCAATCGAGCACGGCCAACCTCCACTGCGCGTAGCGACGACCTATGCGTCGGTTTAGTTGGACTGTTTGAATCGCCATTTAGAAAATAAGCGCTACCAGTTTTCCGAGCCTTCTACTCCCTGGTCCCTCAACTTTTTGCAAAACTCTGTCACAAAGCGACTTCTCGTTCGTTAGCACTAGGGGAGCCATCGCCCGCGTCCGCGGTGACGCTCGTGGTGGCTGATGGCTGGTGACGAGCAGTCGAGCAGAAGGGACGGAGCCAGTTGACCGAGAGGCCTGGGGACGAGTCGAACGGTGCGGGTTTCACCAACGACGAGGTACGGATGGCCGCCGCGCTGGTGGCCTACATCGAAGCGCCCTCGCCGGCGACCGAAGCCGAGCTGTTGGCGGCCGCGCCGGGTGGGTTCGGCGAGTGGCTGCGCGACGTGGGCGACGCGTACCCAGGACGGGAGGGCTCGGCCTGGGCGTCGGCCACGCCGTCGATGATCCGCGACGCCCACGCCGACTGGTGCGGGGACTGGCGGACCGAATCGGTGCCGGACGAGCTGGTCGAGGCGATGCGGCCCTACGTCGAAGAACCGACCGTCGAACGCCAACAGGCCGTCCGACGAGCCGCCGCGAACGGCTCGGGCGCGTTCTGGGTGGACCTCTGTGACGCCCTCCGGGACCGCCCCGGTTCGGCGTGGGGCGGACGGCTGTTCGGCTGGGATCAGGGCCCGGTCCCGCCGAGAAGCCGATGGCGCCTTCTCGGGGGCGAACCTCGATGGACGGCGCGGGGCGCCGTGGCCGCCTCCGTGGCCGCCGTCGCCCTGGTGCTCGTCGCTGCGTTCGGCGTCTTCCCCGGCGGCCCACCACCGCCGGCCGTCACACATCTCGGCGTGACCCCGGTGGCCTGGCGGATCACGAGCTTCATCAACCAACCGGCCTGGCAGCCGAGCAGCCCAGCCGGTACAGGTAAGACCGCGACCAATGTGGCCTGCCCGACCACCTCGACCTGTTACGCGGCGAAGGAGGGCGTCGGTCCGGCGCCAGCCGTGGTCGAGGTATCGGTCGACGGGGGGCTCGACTGGCAGCCGTCAACCTTGCCGGCAGGATGGCAGCTCACCTCGTCACTCGCCTGCCCGAGCCCCAACGAGTGCCTGGCCGGAGCCTCGACGTCGAGCGCCGCCGGCATCGTGGTGACGACGGACGGGGGGACCACCTGGTCGGTGCACTCCCTACCGGCTTCGGTCGGGCAGGTGACCGATCTAGCCTGTGGCTCCGTGGGGCAGTGCGTCGCCGCCGGCTACGGGCCGACCGCAGACCCCGGTTCGCTCGGTGCCCCGATCGCCGTTCCTCTGTCGGTTGCTGGAGACGCCTCGGGGGCGGTGGAAGATCTTCCTCAACCATTCGTTGTCTACAACCCGGAAGGACTGGCCTGTTCGAACAGTGGCCAGCTCTGCGTTCTGGTCGGGGCGACCAGTTTCGCCGTGCCGTCGTCGGGCACTCCAGTAAGCGGGGCCATCCTTCGCAGCACTGACGGCGGGCGCACCTGGTCTCGAGCCGACCTCCCAACCACAGTGGCGAGGGTCCGAGCGGTTTCGTGCCCGAGCGTCGATCGTTGTGTGGGCGTCGGCAACGGGCCATCGTCGGCACCAGGACCCAACCCCTGGGGGCCGAGCGAGGCGCTGACTACTGGCGACGGGGGACGAACCTGGTCGATCGCCACCTCGTCTGGGCTCCCCGGATCGACACTGGCATCGATTTCGTGCCCGTCGGTGACGACCTGCTGGGCGGTGGGGAGCACACCGGATGGCTTGGGCGTCATCGCCGCGACCGACACCGGAGGCCGGTCCTGGGCGACAGTGCAGCTCCCGACCGCGCTTAGCCCAGCCCAGCAGCGCAGTACTGGGCTTACACACCTCGACATCGCGGATGTCTCCTCCGTCTCGTGCCCAACGATTAGTGCATGTGTCGCAATGGCGGTCCCGATGAGCCTGGCGGCCGGCGATCAGCAGACGGTGCTCCGCAACGACAGCGATTGACGAGCTCAGCGAGCGCGTAGCCGGACGGACACCCCTTGGTCCCACGGGAGCACCGATCAGTACAGCCGCCGTGGGTGACCTGGGGTAGTGGAGCCGAACGCCGTCTCGTTGGGCAGAAGAAAGTCCGATACCCGATGCGGTGCGAGGGGGGCCCTGTCCCATGTTGCGCGTTCGTAGACGAAATGGGTGAGCGGTTGTTGTGGCTAGAGAGGCAATCGACGCCGACGGGTGTCCCAACGAAGAACGGTCCGGTTACACGTTTGGGTGATGCCTGTTGGCGCCTTCCTATGGTGCAGGTTACTTCCGGTCGATCAGGCTGTGGACAGGGGCGACACAGGAGCTTCAAACGTCTGGATGGGGTTCCCAGTCGGATGATGTTCGCTCTGCTGATTATCGGGTCGGTGGTCGCGGGTGGGCGGTGTCGCGCCGAGCTCGACGCCGGCCGGGGCGGCCACCCCCGACACCTACAACTGCGGCCAGGGCTCTGTGACGGTCGGTTCCGACGGCGGCGCTATAGGTTCGGGGTGGACGGTTACTACGGCTCGATGCCTGGCGGCTCGTTGAGCGCCCCGGTGGTGGGCGGCGCCGCTACGGAGAACCAGGGTGGCTACTGGGAGGTCGGCTCGGACGGGGCGATCTACAACTTCGGCGACGCCGGCTTCCACGGAAGCTCGGCCGATCGGCAACGTTCCATCGAACGAATGCCAGAACACAGTTTTTTTAAAAAATCTTATTGACAAGGGCCGTTGTGACTCTCAGAATGCAGCCAGCCCTCAACGAGGTTGCGTGAACGATGCAAGTGAGGGTAAAGAGCAACATCAATCGTCTGATTCAGCGCGCCTCATCGCAGGAGCGTCTGCCCATACCAATCGCTCGGGTACCGAAACGGGGAACAACAGGTATGCATGTTCGGGGCAGCTCGCGCCGTAGGCGCATCGCGTCCAGGGGTCGGTCGCTTTCGCTCATGGTTGGTGTGGTGCTCGCGATACTGGTTGCGAGCACCGTCCAAGGCCTGTCGACTCCAGGCGGTGGTCCGTCCAAATCTGGAGCGGCGGTCACCCCCCTGCCCACAGCGAACGCGGCGCACGGCGGTCGGGTGCCTCCCGCGGCCAGCACAGGTGCCACAGGCACAGCACCACGAAGCACAACCAAAGGTGGTACCGGGGGCACCAAGCACTCCGGCGGGGCGGTGACAACCGGTGGCATCCAACCTGAGGGGGTCGAAAAGGGCGGCTGTGAGTCGTGGGGCACCGACTACGTCGGGGTCGCCTACATCCACCACTCCGGCACTTATGGCAGCTGGTCGGACAACGCCTCGGGCGGGGTGTTCGCCGAGAAGACAGGCCAGGTCCCCTTCTACGGCTCGTTGCCCGGCGAGACATACTGCCCGGGCGCCCCGATCGACTCGATCACCGGCACCGGCGACTCGGGGGGCTACTGGCTGGCCACACAGCGAGGTGGCGTCTACGCCTTCGGCGACGCCCCCAACGACGGGGCCCGGGCCACAGGGGGGTTCACAGGGACAATCGTGGCCATCGTGGCCGACAATGGAGTGAGCGGCTACTGGCTCGTCAGCTCGCTCGGCCAGGTCTTCGCCTACGGCTCAGCCGGCTACTACGGCGGCTCACCCTCGACACTGGTGGCCAAGCACGACTACTTCGGGGACTCGGTCGTCGCCATGGCGTCGTCTGAGTCGGGCCACGGCTACTGGCTGGTGACCAACTACGGCACAGTGTTCGCTTACGGCGACGCCGGCATGCCGGGGTTCAACGACCCCGGGCTGGGCAGCACAGGCTACGACTGGTACGCCGGCATCACCGCGGCGCCGGCCGGCGGCGGGTTCTGGTTGGTCCGTTACAACGGCCAGACCTACGCCTACGGCGCCACCTACTTCGGCAACGTCGGGGCCCACACAGGGCGCATTATCGGCATCGCCGGGACGACAAACCAGGGCGGCTACGTCCTCATGGACACAACCGGCCAGGAGTACGTCTACGGCAACGCCGCCTACTCGACAAACCCGCCCCACGTCACACCGCCCAAGCAGGCCACACTGCCGGTGCCGCCGCCGGCCGGGAACGCCACCCAGCAGGTAGTGAGCGCGGGCAACCCGGTGACCAACTACACCGAACCGTGCGCCGGCGACCCGGTCAACTGCGAGTCGGGCGACCTGTGGGAGACCGATACCGACGTCACAGTGCCCGGCGTCGGCCCCCATCTCGATCTCACCCGCTCGTACAACTCCAAGGACGACCAGACAAAGGGCGTCTTCGGCTACGGCTGGTCGAGCTCGTACTCGATGAGCGTGGCGGTGACGCCGACATCGTCGACCCGGGTGACCGAGGCCAACGGGTCGACGGTGAGCTTCTACACCTCGATGACAGGCGTCTTCGTCGCCCCGAAGGGCACGCTGGCCAGCCTGGCCCGTAACACCACAGGTGGCTACACCTTCCGGGTCCGCAACACGACAACCTACGTCTTCAACGCCGACGGGCGACTGGTGTCCGAGAGCGACCTGAACGGCGTGACGACCACCCTCACCTACAACACAGCGGGGCAGCTGATCAAGGTCACCGACGCTGTCGGCCGCTCCATCACCTTTGCCTACAACGCCTCGGGGTTGGTGTTGTCGGTCACCAACCCGGCCAGCCAGGTGGTCCACTACACATACACAGCGACAAACCTGACCAAGGTCACCGACCGGGCCGGCCGGGTCACCACCTACACCTACGGCACAACAAAAGCCCACAACGGCTCGCCGACACCGCACATCATGGTGACCGAGAAGAGCCCGACCGGCGGGACCACGACGACCCATTACAACATCCTCGGCAAGGTGACAAAGCAGACCGACCCGACAGGGCTGGTCACCACCTGGGCCTACACAGGCACAAACGGGACGTCAGGCACCACGACGATCACCGGGCCGACCGGATCGGTGACCAAGGAGACGTTCACAAAGGGCCAGATGATCACCAAGGTCACCGCGGCCGGCACGTCGTCGGCCGCCACCTGGCACTACACCTACACATCGACCACCGACGGCCAGGCGTCAGTGGAGGACCCCGACGGAAACACCACGACCACGACCTATACAGCCACAGGCCACGGCAACGTCGCCTCGACCACCGACCCGCTCGGGCACAGGACGACGACCACCTACAACGCGTTCAACGAGCCGCTGGTCACCGTCGACCCGATGGGCATCACCACCACCGACAGCTACGACACACACGGCAACCTCATCAAGAACGTGGTGACGGCCGACAGCTCGTGTGCCTCGACATGCACCCAGACGACCACTTACAAGTACTGCGCCACAGTGACCTGTCCGACATCGATCTGGTCGTGGCACGGCGGCGAGATGGCCTCGAGCACCGACCCGATGGGGAACAAGACCGTCTACCTCTACAACACATACGGCGGCCCACTGGCCACTATCACCTATCCGACAGGCAAGACAGAGATCACCGAGTACCACTACAACGTCCTGGGCCAGAAGACCTGTCAGGCCTCGGCGGCCGCCTTTGCTCAGAGCATCGACTGCAAGGAGACAGAGACAACAAAGGGGACAGCCCGGGTGACCGGGACCACATCGTGGACCTACGATGCCGACGGCGAGACGGTCAGCCAGACCAACCCGCTGACACAGACGGCCACCACCGGCTACGACGTTTTGCACGGTAGTGGCGACTGCACGGCGGGCATCGCCGGGGCCGCCTACTGCACGGTGACCACCAGTCCGAGCGGCGAGGTGACCGTTACCTACGACGACCAGGACGGCCGACAGGTGGGCAAGGTGACCGGCTACGGCACCGCCACAGCCACCACGACAAAGACCGCCTACGACGTGAAGCTGGGCGCCAGCACAGGCTATTGCCCCACCGGGTTGGCCACAGCCACCAACTGCACGATCTACACCGGGACCAACGGTCAGTTGACCGTCACCTACCTCAACGCGGCCACAGAGGCGATCCAGACGTCGTCGCCCGGCGGCCCCTTCACCGTCGAGACCTACGACGGCACAGGCCACGTGCTCACGACCAAGACGAACGCCGGCACCACCACCGATGGCTACAACAAGGACGGCGAGCTGACCTCGGTCAGCTACTCGGGCACGGCGACGGGCTACAGCGCCCCGACCAACATCACCTATACATACAACGCCGACGGTGACCAGACCAAGATGGTCGACGGCAGCGGCACCACCACCACCGGCTACGACGGCTTCGGTCGCATGTTGTACACATCTGACGGCGCCGGGAAGGGCGCGAACTACGGCTACAACGCCGACGGCGAGGTGACGACACTGAAGTACACAGATTCGAAGACCGTGTCCCGCACCTACAACTCGATCGGCCAGATGACCTCGACGACCGACCTGGCTGGTCACAAGACGACATTCAGCTACGCGTTGTCTGGAGCGGGGCTCCCCCGGGGCGGGACCGAGATGACGACGACGGCGCCCAGCGGCGTGACCCAGACCACCATCGCCAACGCCCTTGGGCAGCCGGTGACAACGTCGGCGGCCAACCCCGAGCTGGCCTGGACAGCGACCGCGCTGACCACGACCAACGGCGATCCGAACGCCACCTCGTGTCCGACCACGACGCTGTGCGTCATGGTCCAGGGCACCAAGGTCTGGACCTCGACCCAGCCGGCGGGCGGGGCCAGCAAGTGGTCCTCGGCCACGCTCAGCACCGAGACATCGGTCACACTGGACAGCATCGCCTGCCCGTCGACGACCCTGTGCGTGGCCACGACGACGGAAGGGACAGTGTTCACCTCGACCAATCCGACCGGCGGGGCGAGCGCCTGGACCAAGACGACACTCGGCGTCACCAGGTCGATGAGCGTCTCCTGTCCGTCAACCACCTTGTGCGTGATCGTGGACAGGGGGAACGTTTTCACCGCCACCAACCCGACCGGCGGGGCGAGCGCCTGGACCAAGACCACCATCAGCGGACCCGGCTTCTCCGCCGTCGCCTGCCCGACGACGACGCTGTGCGTGGCCGGCACGACGACAGGCAAGCTCTACACCTCGACCAACCCAACCGGCGGGGCCAGCGCCTGGTCGACCTCGTGGACCGGATCGGTCGCCACACTGGCCATCACGGCCATCTCGTGTGCCGGCACCACGTTGTGTGTGGCCGTCACGACCACAGACGACCCCACAGGGAAGCTCACAGAGCTGGGGCAGGCTCATCACATCTACGCGTCAACGAACCCGACGTCGTCGAGTTGGACCTCCGCTCTCTTCGCTGGAGCCTACGGCGCCCTGAACGGGGTGGCCTGCCCGTCGACCACCTTCTGCGTGACGACGGAAAAGACAGGAAGGGCGTTCACGTCGAACACCCCGACCGCTACCCGCAGGACAGGCAGCTTTACGCTCGCCACATGGACACTCAACGCCACGGGCAACACGGCGACGATCGGTGGCGTCTCGTGCCCGTCGACCACCTTCTGTGTGGCCGGGGAGTCCAAGCACACCGGCGTGCTGGTCATGACAGGATCGACACACGGTGTCCGCTCGTCGGCCACCTACGGGACGACGAACGACCTGTTGTCGACAAGCTCGCTGACCGTCGGCGGCACGACCACCACGACCGCCACCTACGGCTACGACACGCTCGGCCAGCTGACCTCGTCGACCATGACCGGGACGCCGGGGGCCACCGGCAGCTACACCTACGACGCCGGGGGCGACCCGACCAAGGTGGTTGACCCGGCCAACGGCACAGCCACCGCCCAGACGTTCAATACCAACCAGCAGGTCACCAAGGCCACACCTCATTCGACAAGTGGAGCGGACGCCACCTTCACATACGACAGCATCGGCGCCCGGACGAGCGAGAAGGAGTCGAGCTGGTCGGCGGCCAACACCTACGGCTACTACCAGACAGGCGAGCTGAAGAGCGTCAGCCAGCACACGTCGGGCACAAGCGCCAGTTACATCTACGACGGCGAGGGCCTACGCACGAAGGCGACAGAGACGATCAACACGTCGACACACGAGTCCCAGACCTTCACCTGGGACACGGAGACCAAGACGCCCGAGCTCCTGGCCGACGGCAGCCACTACTTCATCTACGGCCCGACCGGCCAGGTCATCGAGCAGGAGAACGAGACAGCCACACTGAAGGGCACGCTCTACCTGGTCCACAACGCGTTGGGCTCGACGGTGGCCACCATCACCTCGACCCACGTGGTGTCGACCGTGAGCTACAACGCCTACGGCTCGGTCGTCGGTCATACCGGGAACGTCAATACCACCCCCATCGGGTACGCCGGGGCCTACAGCGACCCGGTGACCGGGTTCCTGGCTCTCCTCCACCGCTACTACGACCCGACGACCGGGCAGTTTCTCAGCATCGATCCCGACGTGGGGACGACGCACGAGCCGTACGAGTACGCGGGGGGCGACCCGGCCAACCTGACCGACCCGACCGGCGACGCCTGTGCCGGTGGGCCGACAACACCGACAGCGTTGGCCGCCTTCGCCGCTGCCTACGGGGGCTACCAGCTCGAGGAGTTCGCCAATGCGGTGGCCGGCTACAGGCTCCAGCAGTTCTCTGCTGCCTATGCGGGCTTCCAGCTCGAGGAACTCTCGGCGGCGATCTCCGCGTTCAAGGGAAAGTACGTGAAGTGGCCGCCGACATCCTGGAGGGGCTTCGTCGCCGGATGCGCCCTATGGTGGTGCTCATGGGGCCCGAACTCGCCGACAGCCCCTCGGCCTGGATCTGAGGTGATTGAACAACCTGGCGATAACGGAGGAGAATCTTCACCCAGTAATGGTAAAAATAATCATACAACATTTAGCGTACCGCCGATTGCCCCACCAGCAACATCTGATGGTTGGGTAGAGACAACTATCTCGCATATTGACACAGTCATAGTTGCGTTCTAGGAGGGTGTCTTTCGAGTAAGAATAGTCGTTTCCATCTGAGGAAAGGTGCTATGTCACCACAAGAGTCCCAACGTACAGTTAATAACTTGCAAGAATCCTTTGCCATTGTTCGACGATCACTAGGCGGCGAAGACCCGAAAACTCTTGCAGTCATGAAAGAACTAGCACTCGCGTACTGTGACAATGATGACTACGCACGAGCGAGAGGCCTACTGACAGAGGTTTTGTCGATTCGCTCTCGGCTGTACGGCACTCAGGATCCCGAGACTCTGGACACCGCCCATCGCTTCGGAGGTGTTCTTTACCGGATCGGTGATCTATCGGGAGCCCGAGAAATGCAGGAAAAAGTACTGCATTCCTTTCGGAAAAGGGACGGAGATGGGAGTAATAACAGCATATTGGGTTTGCGTAATCTTGGGATCACCCTAATCGCTCTTGGCGAAAGTCAACGATTGATTAGTGTTGGGAACAAAATCATTGATGCCCGGTTGGAGATGGATAGAGATCGCGACAAGAATGTCATACCGTACTTGCACTGGTTGGCGAGTACGTGGAGACATTCTTGTGAGGTTAAGCGAGCATCGAAACTATACAGGAGGGTGATTTTAGGGTGCATCAGAAATCGGTGCAGGTTGTCCATAATGATAAAGTCCATCTGCGCTGAGGTCCTCTTTATACCAGCGGGACGTTTGGCTCTCAAAATAAAACCTGTTACCGATACATCGGAGTTTCAGTAAAGAGGATCGCGACGACATTGACCCTCGGGTGATACCTGTGCTGACGACCGGCGGGACCACAGCGTGGACCAAGACGACACTGGGTGTCCGGGGTCAGATGAGCGTCACCTGCCCGTCGACCACGTTGTGCGTGGCGGCCGTCAAGGGGAGCATCTTCACCGCCACCAACCCGACCGGCGGGGCCAGCGCCTGGACCAAGACCACCATCAGCGGGCCCGACTTCACCGCCATCACCTGCCCGACCACCGCCCTGTGTCTGGCCGGGACGGGGACAGGCAAGCTGTACACCTCGACCAACCCGACCGGTGGGGCCAGCGCCTGGACGATCCCGTGGACCGGATCGGTGGCCACACTGGCCATCACCGCCATCTCGTGCGCCTCGACGACGCTGTGCGTGGCGGCCACGGCCACAGACGACCCCACAGACAACCTCAACGACCTGGGGGTGGCCTCCCACGTCTACACGTCGACCGCCCCGACCTCGTCGGCGTGGAACTCGGCCATCATCGGCGTCGGCAGCCTGAACGGGGTGGCCTGCCCCTCGACCAGCTTCTGCGTGGCCACCCAGAAGACAGGCCGGACCTACACGTCGACCACCCCGACGGCCTCGCACAACATCGGCGACGGCTACGTCGCCGCCACATGGACACTCAACGCCACGGGCAACACGGCGACGATCGGTGGCGTCTCGTGCCCGTCGACCACCTTCTGTGTGGCCGGGGAGTCCAAGCACACCGGCGTGCTGGTCATGACAGGATCGACACACGGTGTCCGTTCCTCAGCCACCTACGGGACCACGAACGACCTGTTGTCGACAAGCTCGCTGACCGTCGGCGGCACGACCACCACGACCGCCACCTACGGCTACGACACGCTCGGCCAGCTGACCTCGTCGACCATGACCGGGACGCCGGGGGCCACCGGCAGCTACACCTACGACGCCGGGGGCGACCCGACCAAGGTGGTTGACCCGGCCAACGGCACAGCCACCGCCCAGACGTTCAATACCAACCAGCAGGTCACCAAGGCCACACCTCATTCGACAAGTGGAGCGGACGCCACCTTCACATACGACAGCATCGGCGCCCGGACGAGCGAGAAGGAGTCGAGCTGGTCGGCGGCCAACACCTACGGCTACTACCAGACAGGCGAGCTGAAGAGCGTCAGCCAGCACACGTCGGGCACAAGCGCCAGTTACATCTACGACGGCGAGGGCCTACGCACGAAGGCGACAGAGACGATCAACACCTCGACACACGAGTCCCAGACCTTCACCTGGGACACGGAGACCAAGACGCCCGAGCTCCTGGCCGACGGCAGCCACTACTTCATCTACGGCCCGACCGGCCAGGTCATCGAGCAGGAGAACGAGACAGCCACACTGAAGGGCACGCTCTACCTGGTCCACAACACGTTGGGCTCGACGGTGGCCACCATCACCTCGACCCACGTGGTGTCGACCGTGAGCTACAACGCCTACGGCTCGGTCGTCGGTCATACCGGGAACGTCAATACCACCCCCATCGGGTACGCCGGGGCCTACAGCGACCCGGTGACCGGGTTCCTGGCTCTCCTCCACCGCTACTACGACCCGACGACCGGGCAGTTTCTCAGCATCGATCCCGACGTGGGGACGACGCACGAGCCGTACGAGTACGCGGGGGGCGACCCGGTGAATCTCGATGATCCATCGGGTCTGGACTGTGGTGGGGGCCCGACACTGGGAGCATTTGCGGCCGCCTACCAAGGTTGGCAACTGGAAGAACTCGCGGCCACCTATGAGTATGAGCAGGCGTCAACCTATTCGGCTGCATACTTGACACACCAGGCCAAGACTTTGGAAAATGCATACGCAAATGGATGGGCGAAGGCCAATCAGAGCAGTTGCACTAGTACCTTCCGAACAGGAGGAGGAATTACAGTTGAAAATACTATCGCTGACACAGGGAACTGTTCAGTTCCCCAAATCGTAGCGATTGGTGGGTTTGAGGGGTGTGCAGTTTCCAGTCATGGAGGCGGGTGCTATACACAATGGTATTCGATCGGGCAAACCGTCACTCCTCAAGATCATACGTGGGTAACAAAAAATACACTTGAACCACTAGGAGAGATGGACGGCTGCTCAGAGGGCGCTGCTGCGGGCGGGGTTGCCTTGTCAGAGTCTGGCCCGGGAGCAATCGCCGGGGCAATGGCTGGATGTGTTGTTGGAGTCGGAGCTGACTACGTCATCGATAAGTTCTCAGACTGGCTCACCTCCCAATGAGTTAGCGTATGTAAATGCCAGACCTATACGGAACGTTGACGGAAACGGACTCTTGGACCATCTGCGGGGACCCCGAAGAGGTCTATTCAAAGCTGACGATTGAAGTAAATAATAGAGGAGGACGTATATCCTCAGCGGATGGGAATTCTTTTGAGTTCTTTTACGGGTCTCGCATTTCCTACCGAATATTTGGAGTGTTCTCCCCGGCAGTCTTGCTGCCTTTCCGTACCACCGTCAAGGTCGAAAGGGCTCAACCGGCAGGTGCCACTGTCTCCGTGGTTGCACACTCTGATCCGGGATTTTACGCGTGGCCCATATATTGGATCATTTCTTGGACGTATAAAAGGGGATTCAAGCATCTGTTTAGAATGCTGCATAGCGCAAATATATCTACATAATTAAAAACGCAGATTTATCGACATATTTAGAGGTAACATGTTCCTGAATAAATACTTTAAAGCGGCGCCCATAGCTCTCATGCTTCCCATTCTCATAGGGAGCTTCGCCGGCACTAGGTCAGGTGCATCTTCTCTGACTATGGGGAACGGCGCTCGTTACGCCGCATCAGAAGGCTGCGGCACGCATTCGCCAAAGGTCGTCGGACCAAATGGGATTTTTGAAGGAGTTTCTGCCCTAGCCCGCTCAGGAGTAACTAAGCAAGATATTCTGAGAAGCGTCCCGACTAATACTGTGGCTTCGTGGTGTGCGTATAGTGTATCTATTGGGCAGTCTAACGTAAGACGGATGAGCGTAATCGTTAAATTTCTTGCCAAAGCTACTCAAGTCGATGAGCAGCGAGCGGCCGCTTATTTCAGGCACACTAACCTGTTTTCGTCGGTTACGATCTATAAGAACCGCCATTACTACTAGCCTCGATTCCTCGGTGTCAATGTCCAGCACAGGACTTGAGGATGCTACTCTCGGAAGACCACAGCGTGGTGTAGCTGTCTCGAATCATGGGTTGTCGGCCACCACGTCAAGATCGGGGTCGATTGATGGCAGTAGCTACACACTAAGCGTAACCATTACCGCCGAGATCGGAAGTGATGTCCCGCCCGATGTGCCAGGGTCGCCGGCGGCTGCCGCGGCCGTCGGACTGGGCGGCCTTGCGTGGCTGGCATATGTGGCGGGAGGAGGCACCTGTACGGCTGGTGCTCCCGAGGTAGCTACAGCCTGCTGGGCGGGGGCGCCATAATGTTGTTGGAGAAGCATTGAGTACTTTTGAATGGATACGTGCCGGACGTGTATCAAAGGAACGACGGGACATATCGATGTCTCTTCTTCTTGATATGAGCTATTTTGGCGGATCAGGTTGGACCGTATTCGATGAGCGAGCGTGGCGCACCCGTGGATACAGTCAAGAGGCACATAGAGCCAACAGGAGGAGTAGTGTATCAGCTACCAGATCGTTTGAAAATCGTGACGAAGAACGGGCGGCAATTATCCAGATCATTCCGTACGCATCGATGACTGATGCTATCGAAGCAATGCCTAGAATGCATTCGGTGTTGATCCCAAATCCAAAAGCGAAAGCAGAAGTGGTCTACGAGGAGAAGATTCTGGAGCTGCCTTTTAAGACTTCAGGCATTAGCATGGGATATGAGCGACATTTCAAGTCACAAAAGGGCGACGGGGTATCGAGATTTATATATGGTTCGAAAGGCCACATAGTCTTCGGGGTGCTGTGCTCACGTCGTGCAGAGCCGTGGCTTTGGGAAGAAATTGAATCTCTCATTGATGCCGAGGAAAACGAAGATTGAGCGAATGGTAAGCGACTGCTCAACAATTGGACTGTCGTCCAATTGTTAGTAAATGGTGGAGACGTTCTTTCAAATCCCGGGATGGGTTCGGCCGGTACCGATCTCATCCCTCAGAAACTTGGTCTGCCACCATGGCGTCGTCACGGCCTCCACTGGCAAGGCTCGGCGATGAAGGAGGATGGCGTGGCCCTCGGGTAGCGAGCGCAGCCCCGCTACCGACAACGCCGGGACTTGCCGGACCCCGTGAGAGTCGGTGACGTCCCGGCGGGACCGACTGTGCGATCGGACCTGTTCGTCGACCATCCCGGCCAGTCGTGAGATCGCTTCCAGATCTTCGGCGCCACTCAGGCCACCGAAGATCAGCCGCACCGTTGAGGCGTCCCACATGGCCGCCGCGTCGTGGGCGCCCCAGCGCTTGCGGGCCTGGGCGGGGGACTGGAGAACCATGATCGTGGTGATCCCGTTGCCTCCGTCGCTGGCGATCATCGTGGGAAGGGAGGGGAGCGGGGCGATGGTGGCGGCTTCGTCGATGGCCGCGGTGAGGAAGGGTTGGAGCCGTCCATGCGGTGACCGCCGGGCGACGGTTCGGGCTTCGGCGGTGACGTCTTCCAGCATGGCCGTGATGAGCGGGGCCAACAGCTCTTGCTCGTCTACGGAACCGACGGCGTAGAGGGTGCCCCGCTTGGTCAAGAAGTTGGGGACGTCGAACGGTTCTCCCCGGTCCTCGCAGGCCGCGGCCACCTTCTGCGTGACGACGGAAAAGACAGGAAGGGCGTTCACGTCGAACACCCCGACCGCTACCCGCAGGACAGGCAGCTTTACGCTCGCCACATGGACACTCAACGCCACGGGCAACACGGCGACGATCGGTGGCGTCTCGTGCCCGTCGACCACCTTCTGTGTGGCCGGGGAGTCCAAGCACACTGGCGTGCTGGTCATGACAGGATCGACACACGGTGTCCGTTCCTCAGCCACCTACGGGACCACGAACGACCTGTTGTCGACAAGCTCGCTGACCGTCGGCGGCACGACCACCACGACCGCCACCTACGGCTACGACACGCTGGGCCAGCTGACCTCGTCGACCATGACCGGGGTGCCGGGGGCCACCGGCAGCTACACCTACGACGCCGGGGGCGACCCGACCAAGGTGGTTGACCCGGCCAACGGCACAGCCACCGCCCAGACGTTCAATACCAACCAGCAGGTCACCAAGGCCACACCTCATTCGACAAGTGGAGCGGACGCCACCTTCACATACGACAGCATCGGCGCCCGGACGAGCGAGAAGGAGTCGAGCTGGTCGGCGGCCAACACCTACGGCTACTACCAGACAGGCGAGCTGAAGAGCGTCAGCCAGCACACGTCGGGCACAAGCGCCAGTTACATCTACGACGGCGAGGGCCTACGCACGAAGGCGACAGAGACGATCAACACGTCGACACACGAGTCCCAGACCTTCACCTGGGACACGGAGACCAAGACGCCCGAGCTCCTGGCCGACGGCAGCCACTACTTCATCTACGGCCCGACCGGCCAGGTCATCGAGCAGGAGAACGAGACAGCCACACTGAAGGGCACGCTCTACCTGGTCCACAACGCGTTGGGCTCGACGGTGGCCACCATCACCTCGACCCACGTGGTGTCGACCGTGAGCTACAACGCCTACGGCTCGGTCGTCGGTCATACCGGGAACGTCAATACCACCCCCATCGGGTACGCCGGGGCCTACACCGACCCGGTGACCGGGTTCCTGGCTCTCCTCCACCGCTACTACGACCCGACGACCGGGCAGTTTCTCAGCATCGATCCCGACGTGGGGACGACGCACGAGCCGTATGAATACGCGGGGGATGATCCGATGAACAACACCGACCCGTCCGGCGACGACTGTGCCGGAGGGGTAACATCAGATGTGAGGTCCCAATTCGTTATCGGGCTCGGGTACATCGGTGGGCCCACTTTTACAGAAAGCGGATTCACTTCCAGGGGTATCCCAATGGATACATCTACGACACAAGGATCATGGGATTATGATATAAAGTCAGGCCCACTTTGGGACCTGGTATATGGTGCCTATACGAGCAATACCATTGGGAAGGCAGTTTCAGATATTGGTGGAACACTTGAGAGCATCAATTACGCTCAAGTTCAGACGGACTACTATGCCGAAGGTTCCGGTTTCTGGGCTCAACAGAAGTCACTTGACATTCAGTTGAACCTCGGTCAATTTACAGCTGTAGGGATCGGCTACACGCAGACCATTCAGGTAAAATTTGGTATTAGTACCAGCTACAACTTTGGAATGTCAACTGTCGCAACGGCGCAGGCGTCGGGAATCAGCAGCGTCAGCTATTCAAATCCCTTGTCCATCGTAAACTGGACGAACTCGCTCCTTGAGAGCTACGGAAAGGCTCCGTTGTGAGTTCCGTATCAATGGCGCCGAATGGTGGCAGGAGACGTCAGCACTCGGCAGTCTTGGCGCTGGTCGTGCTGGCGCTACTGATGGCCGCCATACTTGGTTGGCTCGGTTATCGGGCTGCGTCGCGAAGCCTTGGGCAGGCAGTGGGAGGAAGCGTCGCAAGCTTTGTCGTGGACTCTGGGGCTCTTGCCGCCGATTCGGCGGCAACCGTGGCTCTAAATCAGAAACTCTCGTACGAGTCCCTTACGCTTACAACCCTCAACGAAAGTCAGCCGAACTACCATTGGGTTGCAAATACAATACCGGTAACTGTTTCGACCGGATCGCGTACTATGGTCGGAGTGGATGCTTCCGGAAATCATGTCATTACGGTAAGTCAACCGGTGGCTGGGATGTGTAGTTTTGGGCTGGTAGTGTCATCACCTTCGGACCCAATAATTAGGATGGATGAACTCTATGGTCCCGGAATATATGGCATGGAAAGTACAGCGGATTTCGGCGGCTGTAGAGCGCTGGACGCCCCACATGTCGGATGGGTAGCTATTAGCAAAGCCTCACTCAATACACTGCGACAACGGCTAAAGAATTAACTGGCTCAAATCTCAGGAACCCGGGGGAAGGGTGTCCACTCGGAATCGGTTCTTGGCGGCCGGCATGGAGCACTGTCGTCCAATTGTTAATAAATGGTGGAGACGTTCTTTCAAATCCCGGGATGGGTTCGGCCGGTACCAATCTCATCCCTCAGGAATTTGGCTTGCCACCACGGCGTCGTCACCACCTCTACCGGCAGCGCCCGACGATGGAAGAGGACGGCGTGACCTTCGGGTAGCGAACGCAACCCCGCTACCGACAATGCCGGGCCCTTCGCCGATGGCGGTGGCGAACTCCGGTAGGGAAGTGGTCTCGGAGGTTGCGGATCCTCCACTTTGGAGGTGCTCGCATTCGCCAACCTCGGCCACTTTGGAGGTGCTCGCATTCGCCAACCTCGGCACGGAGATCGGCTGCCTGCGAACGAAGCGCGTCGAGTTCAAGAGCGTGGAGCTTCGCAGCGGCTGCATCGGCTCCAGCGGATTCGAGGTTAGCGAGGGCTTCCTCGAACTTGGTCAGATGCGCCTTGGCTGCTCGGAGTTGAGCGTCGTTGGTGATCACTTTCCGATCCTCTTCTGGTCTCCGCGTTCCCGACAATCGATACCTGTTGCAGGTCACTCGGGCGAAGGTCAGTAGAGGCATCAGTTTGCTCCGTAAGAGTAGCATTATAAGCCACGTCAGCGTTTCGCGGCTGGCGTTCTCCTGGCAATGGTTTGGGGATCGGTGACACCGCTCCTACCCGACGGACCGACGGCGATCGCTGGGGACATGGACGGCTTCCCGCTCAGTAGTTGCAGATTGTCGATGTCGAGACGACGCTCTGACGGTTGCGCCTATAGGAACCGAACTATAGGGGAAGGCGTATACTATACGTCATGACCGAATTACAGCCCAACCCCTATACGCCGGGCGCTGGCGACCGGCCCCGGGTACTGGTCGGGCGGGCCGACCAACTTGCACTGGCAGGGGTCGTACGAACGCAGCTCGAGGCCCAATATACGGCCAATTGTCTGGTGTTCACCGGTCTGCGCGGCGTTGGCAAGACCGTCCTGTTGAAGGAGATCGCCGAGCAGTCGGCCGCCAAGGGCTGGGTCGCTCCCTACGTGATGATCCGTCGAGGAGTCGGCACCGACCGGGCCTTCGGCGAAGTGGCTCGGCGCATCACCGCCGACGCTCCACTTGGCACCCGAACGAGAAAAGCCTTGGCCCGGCTCCGGAAGAGCGGGGGCGGCATCGACGTTCTCGGTTCCGGCGTCACGGTCGGTGCCGGTGACGGAGCGGGCGGCTACACCCTCTTTGCCGACATCCTTGAGGAGTTGGCCTCGGCCGCCGGCGACGACGGCGTCGGGCTCGCCCTAATCGTCGACGAGCTCCAGGCGCTCAGTAAGCAGGCCCTCGGCGATTTGGTGCAGATCATCCTCGACCTCCGAGATCGGGTGGCCCTGGGCTTCATTGGCGGTGGGCTGCCTTACCTGCCTTCGTACATCGCCAAAGTCACCACGTCGACGGAGCGATTCCGATACGAGCCGACCGACTTCCTGGTCAACAAAGACGCTCGTCGGGCAGTGGTCGATCCAGCCGTACAAGAGAACGTCGAATGGGATGAAGACGCTCTGGAAGAGGTGGTAGCTCTTGCTGATGGTTACCCGTACTTTCTCCAGCTGTACGCCTCCGAGACTTGGGAGTTCGCAACCGCACCACAGGTGGTTCGCCGGATCACGGCAGCGCACGTGGCCGGTGGGAAGCCGGTCGCCGACCGCCAGATCGAGCGGGGCATGTACGAGTCCCGGTATGAGCAGCTGCGTCCGACCCAGCTGCAGTACGTGAACGCGATGGTCGATCTGCTCGACGAGATTCCGGGGTCGGGACCGCGTGTTCGGTCGGGGGACGTGGCTAAAGAACTGGGGCGTGGGTTGAGCCAGGTCTCGCCCACGCGGGACTCTCTAATCCGGGCCGGCGTGATCCACGCCCCGACCCACGGCGAGCTCGAGTTCTCGGTTCCGGGCTTCGACGACTACCTCCGGCGTCGCCGGGAGGAGTAGGTGTCGAGCTGAAGGTGCGGCCGAGCGGAACGTAATCACAGAGCAGGATGCTCGCCAGAAGAGGATCCTTCCGTCAAAGTCCAGTTCAGGAACTGCGGACAGCGTTGTCGGCATCCACAGGGACCTCCTGGGACTGGATCAGCGACGCTGACGCGGGCGCTGCCCAGGAGTCGCGGCCGCTGGATCGTCGGGCCAGTGGTGGCGGGGATAACGCGTCGCCATCTCCCGGCGGACCGCCGCCCAGCTCCCGATCCAGAACCCCGGGAGGTCGCCGGTGATCTGGATCGGCCGCCCGGCGGGGGAGAGGACTTCCACCGTGACCGGGATCCGACCGTTCGCGATCGTTGGGTGGATGGCGGTGCCGTACAGGTCCTGGGCGCGCACTGCGATTCGAGGATGCTCACCGTCGTACGAGACCGGGACGGTCTTGCCGCTGGCGAGGAGGACCGCGTTCGGCACGAGTCGGTCGAGATCAGCGACCAGGCCACCGAGGCGGGAACGGATGACGCTGGCCATGTCGACGCGCTGGAGGTCAGCTCTGCCCGTCGCTCGCCCGAGAAGTGGGGTGAGCCACGCGCCAACGTCGGTGGCGAGCGCATCGTCGGTGCACGCCGGCCAAGCCTCACCGAAGGCGGCACGTGCCCACCCGACGCGTGCCTGAAGAATTCGCGCCGCACTAGACCACCCGAGGGGCGCCAGGCCGGTCGAAATAACGTGGGCGACAAGCGCCGCCGTGGTCTCCGGCCCTGGCTGCGGGGAAGTTCGGACCGTGCCGAGGACGAGCGCGTCGAGGACACGCTCGGTCGTCGCCCGCAGATCATCCACACCGTCGTCCCATGCAACCCGGACGACAGTCGCGATCCCCTCCCCGCCGATCGACTCGACGTCCTCACGGTCGAGTACCGCGGCGAGGCGGATCCGGCCCTCGCCGCGAGCGGCGCGGTCCGCGCCGTCTATCTCGGCCGCGACGAGCCACCCGGCCCCGGTCAGTGGGTCGTGTTCGGGGAGCGCTGCGGCCGAGCCGTGGCGCAACCGATAGCGGGCACCGCCGCGCAACTGCGCGATCCGGTCGGGGTAGCCGAGAGCGAGTAGCGGACCGGGATCAGCCGTCAGACTGCTGCCTGCCGGCAACTTGGCGCGCCGGAGCAGCTCGTCGGCACGGCGGCGTACCGTTGCGGCGGACGTTCTGTCGATCGCGAGCCAGCCTGAGCCGTCGCCAGTGAGCGCGGCGAGGCGCTCCGCGATGTCCGCGCTCACCGGGGAGTCCCGCCCGCCGCGCCGGGCGATGTCCCGTTCCGAGAGCATCGCGGCGAGGAGCGCGGCCACCCGGCGGTCGTCGGCCGCCGTTTCGATCACCATTCGGGCGAGTCTCGGGTGGAGTGGAAGCTCGAGCATTCGACGTCCGAGATCGGTCAGACGGCCGTCAGCCAGCGCGCCGAGCTCGATCAACAGGGAGGCCGCGACGGCGAGGGCGCCCGACGGCGGCGGGTCGAGCCATCGGAGGGCCTCGGCGGGCGCCCCCCAGGCGGCCAGTTCGAGCGCAAGGGGCGTGAGGTCCGCACCGGCGATCTCGGGATCGGGCCATTCTCGCCGTTTGAGGTGCTCGGATTCGGACCACAGCCGGTAGGCCACGCCGGGTGCGGTGCGGCCAGCGCGACCAGCACGTTGGTTGGCTGACGCACGGGAGGTCGTGATCGTCCGCACCCGGCTGAGGCCACTCGTGGGGTCGAACGCCGGTCGCCGGGCCAAACCGCTATCGATGACGATCGTGACGCCCTCCACGGTCACGCTCGACTCTGCAATATCGGTCGCGACGACGACCCGGCGACGCGCACCTGCACGCAACGCTCGGTCCTGCTCCGCGGCCGGCAGCATGCCGTGAAGTGGGAGAACGTCGACGCCACGGATACCGCCCAGCGTGCGGATCGCCGTTCTGATCTCACCGGTCCCGGGGAGGAATACCAGTGCATCCCCAGGGTCGCGTTCGAGCGCATGATGCACCGCCGTGGCGACACCGTGTTCCAGACGGGCGTTCGTTCGCCGCGGCATCCAATGGAGATCAATCGGGAACGACCGTCCCCGGCTCGACACGAATGGCGCATCCCCGAGAAGAACGGAGATCGGGCCCGAGTCGAGAGTCGCAGACATGACGAGGACGCGAAGCTCCGGCCGGAGGCCCTCGCGGGCGTCGAGCGTGAGTGCCAGGCCGAGATCCGCCTGGAGGTGGCGCTCGTGGAACTCGTCGAAGATGACGAGCGCGACGCCGTCGAGCGTGGGGTCTCGCTGAAGGCGTCGGGTGAGAATGCCATCGGTGACGACCTCGATCCGGGTCGTCGCCGAGACCCGGCGTTCGTCACGGGTCGAGATACCGATGGTCTCCCCGACACGCTCGCCGAGGAGTGCCGCCATCCGCGCCGCCGCAGCACGGGCCGCGACCCGGCGGGGCTCGAGCAGGAGCATGCGGCCGCCATCCATCCACGGCTCACCCAACAGGCGAAGGGGAACGATCGTCGTCTTGCCTGCGCCCGGCTCAGCCTGGAGGACTGCAGAGCCGATCCCGGAAAGCGCAGTGCGGAGCTCGGCGATGACCGCTTCGACCGGAAGGTCGGTCCTAGTCGGGTGGGGGACAGTGACCATGGGTCAGGGTACGGCAGCTACGTGCTCTCGAACGCCGATCGTCGGGGCGGTAATCCGGTATCGCCACCGAACTGACGCGGACTGAACTCATGCACGGCAACTCCGAAGACCACAATCATGTCCGGCTAGCTGAACGACGGCCTTGGTGGCGGCCACTGGGAGGTGACCTCCGATGGCGGCCTGTTCGCGTTTCTGAATGCCATCAGTCCGCACCGTCAAAGGGTGCGTCGTAAGAAAACACCCCCCCGTCGGATCCGACGAGCCAGTAACCGCCCGTGGCATTGTCCGGTGCCATGCCGACGATCGGGGCGTTGAGGACGAGGCTCCCGGTGCTCCCCCAGAACGGGGCCGTACCGAAGGCGAAGATGCCGCCATCGGAGGCCACCATCCAGTAGCCGTTGTCGCCAGACGTCGGTGCCATGCCGTTGATCGGTTTGTTGAGTCGAAGGTTGCCGGTACTGCCGAAGAACGGTGCTGTGCCGAACGCGAAGATCCCCCCGTCAGAGGCAACGAGCCAGTAGCCGCCGGCCTTGGCATCCGCGGCAATGCCCACCACGGGGGCGTTGAGGGCTTTGCCGCCCATCGATCCGTAGTACTTGGCATCGCCGAACGCGAAGACGCCGCCATCGGAGGCGACCAACCAATAGCCGCCACCATCGGGAGTGGAGGCGAGGTTGACGACCGGGGCATTGAGCGGTTGTCCGCCCATCGAGCCGTAGAACTTGGCGTCACCGAACGAGAAGACCCCACCATCGCTCGCCACGAGCCAGTACCCGCCGCCGTCGGGGGTCGAGACGATGTGGGCAATGGCGGCATTGAGCGGCGTGTTGGCCATCGACCCGTAGCTCGGCACGCCGTGCGCCGACACGGCGCCCTCGGCGTCGGTGAGCCAGTAGCCCGATCCGCTGCTCGGGGCGGCGATGCCCGTCACCGGGCCCGGAAACGTACTGGCCTGTCCCGAGTTGGGATTGACCATGAGCGACGACTCGTCGACCGCTTGGAATGCGCTGGCCGGCACCTTCTTCAGTTCGTTGACGAGCGACGGAGGCCACGCGTTTGTGGCCGCACCTCCGAAGTACCAGTTGCTGCCGTTGTCGGCGAGGATCAGGCCGTACTGCTGCATGGCACGAAGCACGACCTGCGCTTGGGCGGAGAACCCGCTGAGGTTGAATGTCGACTTCAGGCGGAACCGGGCGCCCATAGGCGGGAGGTCCGGGTCTGTCCGTGTTCCGGCCTCATGTCGTGCCGGCCAGATGAAGCTGGTGTCGGTATGCGCGGCGGTCATCCGGATGGCATGCGTGATGCTTCCCGATTGCACCTCGTCGTAGCGCACGAGCCCGGGCAGGATCGGGAGCCCGGCGGCGTCGGCTGACGTCCAACCGGCCGGTCGCAGGGCGTTCGACCGGAGGTTCCAGATCGCACCTGAACCCGCCGTTGACCCGGTCGGGCTGTACCGGGCGTCGTAGAGCTCGTAGAGGGTGCAGCTTGTCGGGTCGACCATGAGCGCGTGGCGGTCGCCTGTCGAGGCTTGCCCACCCTCGATCGGCGTGTTGGGGCCGAACGGGTAGGGCCCGGGGTCGCTCTGTGTTGTGTACTGAAACGAGACGTTGACGAACGGTTGGCTGGGCTGGACCACCGTGTAGGGGATCCCGTAGGGGACTGTCTGGTTTGTCGCCGGACCAAATGTGGGATGCAGGTTGGTGGTGGCCGAATTCATGCTGGCCAGCCACGCTGTGGAGAGCGCGTTGACGGGCAGGTTTGTGATCCGGGTGTTCCAGACGTTTGTCGACGGGAACATGGGGCAGTTCGGGGCGCCGGGGACCGGCGTCCCGGCCGATGACACGGTCGTGGCGATGAACGACGTGGTGGCAACCATCAGGCTGGCGACCATCGCGATGCCCCCCAGGACACGGAGCAGACGTCGTGACCCCATCCCGGCCCCTTCCCATCACCGAAGTTCCAATCAGAGTTTCGCACAGGGCCAACGAGACACCCTCGTGACGTTCTCTTGTCGGGGGTCGATGGGGTCGTACACCGGTCGGCCCAGAGCGGGTCAGGCCCGAACGCGGTGGGTCACCATGCCGTCGAGGGCCAGCGTCAGCGCGCGGTTGGCGGCGATGGCCCGTGCGGCCGCTCCGTCCGCCCTCGTCATGGCGCCCCTCACCATGAGCAGTACCAGGAAGACGTCATCGAGAGAGGCGTCGCGGCGCAGCGCTCCGGCGGCCTTGGCGTCGGACAGCGGACGCTTCATCAGTTCGGCAACACGCTGCCGGTGCTGGTCGAGCTGGGAGCCGACGCAGGCGTCGCGGCGAGCCAGCTCGCCCAGGGCGTAGAGGTCGCCCATGCTCTCGATGAGACTTCGTAGCAGGACGAAGAAGGCATCCGGGTCGCCGGCGTACTCGTTCGCGAGCTGGGTGAGGCGCTCGAGCTGCTCGACGAGGATCTCGGCGGCCAGCGCCTGCCGGTCCCCGAAGTTGCGATAGAGCGTCGCCTGGCCCACGCCAGCGCGACGGGCCACTTCGCACATGGAGACGTCGGCGGACTCGGCGAACAGCTCGCGGGCGGCGTCGAGGATCGCTCGCCGGTTCCGCATGGCGTCACTACGCAGCTGACTGTTGGTCAACGGATACCCCCAGCGACAGGATACAAGCGGACAGGTCTATCCGCAAGGGTCAGATCTCCATTAACGATCCATCTCATCGTCATCAACAAACTGGACATAGTAGTCCGTTTATTGCTAAAACCTCGGGGGATGCGCCAAGGTCCTCTTGCCGGTCGTTACGCCGCGGTGGCCGCGATGGTGATGTTCGCGCTGATCCCCTACCTGGCGTTGTCCTCCGCCCTCGGCCCGATCACCCCGATCATCGCCAAACAGCTGCACACGAGCCTGCAGACGATGAGCCTCGGCTCGGGCCTCGGGAACGCCGCCTACGCGGTCGGTACGGTGCTGGCGGTCCAGTTCGCCCAGCACCTGCCCCAGCGGAGGATGGTGGTCCTCTATGCGGCGGTGCTGTTGATCGGATCCGTCCTGGCCGCGGCGGCGCAGGATCCGGCCATGTACATCGTCGGTCACGTGCTCCAAGGCCTCTGCACCAGTCTCCTGCTCATCGCCGCCGTGCCACCGCTGGCGATCGGCTTTCCGCCGGACAAGCTCCGCATCACGGTCGTGATCATGAACATGTGCATCTTCGGGGCGGTCGCGCTGGGCCCCTTCATCGGCGGTTTGCAGGCGGAGTCGGACGCCTGGCGGCCACTGTTCTGGATCGTCGCCGGGATCGCGGCCGTGGCCCTGCTGCTGACCGTTCTGACGTTCGAGGACTCGCCGCCCGCCAATCCCGACTCGCCGCGTGATTTCCCGGCGATCGGGCTCGCCGTCGTCGGGTGCGTGGCCGCCTTCTTCGGCGTGTCGGAGCTCACGAGCCACCGCTTCTTGGATCCGGAGGTGATCCTCCCGCTGGTGGGTGGCGTAGCCGTCATCATCACCCTGGTCGTCTACCAGTACCGGGCCAAGCGACCACTGCTGACGATCCGCAGCATGCTGACGAGCTCGATCCCGGTCGCCGGGATCGCGGTGGCGCTGTTCGCGGCGGCGGCCTCGGTGTCGGCGACGGTGCTCACCGCGAGTGTCTTGGTGGGAAGGTACAGCCCGCTGCACATCGGACTGCTCTACCTGCCAGAGGTCGGGGGCGCGGTGATCACGGCCGTCGCGCTCGGCGTGGTCATCAGGAGGCGGTCTCTGCACTATCTCCCGCTGGTCGGCATGGTCGCGCTGGCGGCCGGGATCGCGGTGTTCCGGATCGAGGTGCCCTCCAGCCAGGCGCTCACGCTGGTCGGTTCGGGATTGACGGGGATCGGGCTCGGAGCCACCGTCGCGCCCGCGCTCTTCGTGGCTGGCTTCTCACTGGCCGCCGCGAACCTCCAGCGTGTGCTCGCTATCGTCGAGCTCCTACGAGCCGTGGCCGCGTTCATGGTGGCGCCGATCTTCGTCTACTTCGCCTCGACCGCCTCCGGCGGCGTCGACGCCGGTACCGCCACCGCGCTCTGGGTGGGGCTCGGGCTGGCGATCGCCGGTGCCGTGATCGGTGTCACCGTCTACGCTCTCAGCGGCGCGCGTCCGCAAGCGGCCGATCTCGATCGCTTCCTGGCCGGAACGGACCCGGGGTGGTATTCGCCACCGCTATTGGCCAGGGTCCGCTCGGGCCGAGTGGTTGCCACGCCGGTGAGCGAAGGAGCCGACTGACATGACGGTCGAACCGGGGACAGCCGAGACTGCCCAGCGAGACGTGGCTCTCGGCCCGGTGCTCTTCGCCTACGACGGCTCCGAGCTCGCGGCGTTCGCCATCGAGCAGGCCGGGCGGCAGCTCACGACGGCGCGAGACGCCCTGGTGGTCTGTGTCTGGCAACCGGCCGATGTCGGCTTTTCCCCGGTCGAGGGCCAGCACTTCGACGCCGCCAACGCAACGGAAGTACACCAGGCGGCGGAGGAGACCGCGGCATACGGCGCGTCGCTGGCCGTGACGGCCGGGTTCATGGCCCGGGAGATGGCCGTCGAGGCCGCGCCCAGCTGGAAAGGGATCGTCCAGACGGCGAACGACAACGATGCCAGCCTCATCGTGATCGGCTCGCACCGCCACCGCGGACTGCTGGGGCACATGGTCGGCAGCGTGGCCGCGGCGGTGGTGGCCCACGCCGGATCCCCGGTCCTGCTCGTGCATCCGCGAGCCTGACGACCGGTGGGCGGTCGGACGGCTGCGGGTCCGAAGGCGCGGCCGCGAGATTCTCGTGGCGGTGCTCGACGCTGGTGGTTCTCAGCCTTCGCCGACCGAGAATTCTGGAACGATGAGCACCGGACGCCGGGTGTGCGACGCGAGCGTGTGCGAGACGCTACCGAGCAATGCAGTGCGCAGAGCGCCGCGGCCCCGTTGGCCGCAGACGATCAAGCGCGCAGAGAGGTCGTCCGCGCTCTCCAGGATGGCCCTGGCGATCCCTTCGAAGGACTCCCTGGTCATCGGTGACGCCTGGTACCCATGCTCGCTCGCTCGGAGGGCTCCCTCGGCGGCCATTGATCGGGCATAGGACTCCTCCTCCGCGTCGAGATCCGCCCCTCCGGTGGTCCCGGCGGCGAAAGCGCCGGCCAGAGCCAAGCGGGTGGCGACCGTCTCCCAAACCGTGAGCACAACTGCGTCCGCCGGTCGATCGATCAGCTCGACCGCCGCCCTCATGGCGCCCCGTGATCCTTCAGAACCGTCGAAGCAGAACAGCACGGGTCCGCGCGGGCTTTCTCCCGTCATGAACACCCTCTCTTTCTCGAGGTCTCAGACGCTTTCTAGCACCGACGCATGGCCGGGAGCCCACCCCAATGCGGACTGGTAGGCGGTCAACGCGTCAGGGTGGTCGCGGTTCGCGCAGAGGCCGATGTACCCGTCAGGGCGGATCACGAGGAGGGCGATCTCGTCGCGCTCGACGCGGTGAGCGGCGATGCCGTCACGTCCCTCCAGCGGCTGGCGGTCGTCGCATGTGGACGTGGCCACCATAGCCGCCGCGACGAGTGACGGGTGCGTTGCCGAACGCACGGACGCGGCGATCCGTGCCAGCTCCTTACGGTCAGCCGACGATCCGCCGATGAGCACGGCGGTGTGACCGGCGCGGTTGATCAGGTCGTGGAGCATGCGGTCCTCGTCGTCGCCTACGCGGACCGGGATCACATCGGGCAGTCGCTGACCCGGGTCGAGCGCGGCACTCGTGGCACCCAGCACGATGGGAGAGGTTCCGTAGTCGATATCGAGCTCCGCCTCGGCGATGACCTCCTGGTGCCGTGACGTCGGGTCGGCGAAGGCCGCCCGCAGGGCGTCGTCTCGATCCCGTCGCTCGCGGGGATCGGTCAGCGTGTGTGCGTGCTCGGCGACGTCTCCCGACTGGGTGATCATCTCGGCCACCGGACGTCGTTCGGCGTCGTAGCTGTCCAGCAGATCAGCGCGGCAGTGACCCTGACAGACGAGCGCGAGCTTCCAGGCGAGGTTGAAGGCATCTTGGATGCCGCTGTTCATCCCGTGGCCCTGGGATGGCGAGCAGACGTGGGCCGCGTCGCCGGCGAGGAGCACACGACCGGCTCGAAACTGTGTCGCCACCTTCGTGTGGCAGTGGAACCGCGCCGCGTTCGCCGCGTCCTTCAGGACCACCTCGGGGTGGTAGCGGAGGATCGTGGAGGAGACATCGGTTACGAGGTCGGAGTCGGGAGAAGTCGGTCGCAGGTAGACGCGCCAACGCTGGCCGGGGAGCGCCGTCAAGATGACGGGGGTCTCGTCCAGGTAGGCGTAGTTGGCCTCGAAGGACTCCGGCCAGCCGGACGCGGTGACATCGAACACTGCCCATGGCTCGGGGATGTCGTGACCGGTCATGTCGATGCCGCTCAGCTGACGGGTGAGGCTGTGCAACCCGTCGCAGCCGACCACCCACTGGAACAGTGACTGCTCGACCACGCCGTCGTGCTCGATGCCGGCGACGACCCCGTCTGGGCGGTGTTCCAACGTGACCAGTTGATGCGAGTGGGAGACGTCGCCGCCCTGTCGGCGGAGGTACTCGGTGAGGATCGACTCGGTCACCTCTTCGGAGAGGCCGAGGTTGAACCCGTGACGACTGCCACAGGTCGAGAGATCGATCTCTCCCAGCAGGTCGCCTCCCGAGTAGAGGCGGGCCGCCCGTTGCTTGACGCCGGCCTGGAGAAAGGAGCCGAGAATGCCGATGGACTCGAAGATCTCGAGAGAGCGGGGGTGCACGACCGTCGCCCGATCCCAGTGCATCGGTCCGGGTTGGGCGTCGACGAGATGGCATGGCACGCCGCGGCGATGAAGCTCGGCTGCCAAGAGCAGGCCCGTCGGCCCGGCGCCGACCACCAGGACTGGTGCGCCAGAGTCCATCGTCAACGATCTCCGCCTACGGGACTGGCCACCATCGACTCGACTTTCACCCGCCTCGGAGCCTAAACGCGCTGGACGTGAGAACGGAACCACGCGAGGGTGGTCGGACCAGGCTCATTGACGAACCAATGGCGCTTGACATCATGGAGGAGCCGGCCCGTGGATATGCGCCTCGAGGTGGTGGTGGTGCCGGTTTCCGATGTCGATCGGGCCAAGGCGTTCTACGAGGGCCTCGGGTGGAGGCTCGATGCCGACGTGCCCGGCGACGGCGGCTTTCGGGTGGTCCAGCTCACGCCCCCGGGCTCGGCCTGCTCGATCATCTTCGGCGCCGAGGTCACCGCGGCGGCACCGGGCTCGGCCGAAGGATTGCATCTGGTCGTTTCCGACATCGAGGCGGCGCGGGCCGAGTTGGCCGAGCGTGGCGTCGAGGTGAGCGAGATCTTTCATGACGCGGGCGGCGTGTTCCACCACGCCGGAACCGCCGAACGGGCTCCGGGACCGGCAGCGGACCGCCAAAGCTACGGCTCGTTCGTCTCGTTCAGCGACCCGGACGGCAATGGGTGGTTCGTCCAAGAGATCACGACGCGTCTTCCGGGTCGGTGACGGCAGGCTGAGGGCGTTGCGTACCCGGCCGGCCGCGCTCGCTCGGCCGGATAGAGAAGGAGGCATCGCGATGCCAGCTACGTACGATTCCGCCACCGTCCTGGCCGCCGCTCTGCGCCGCGCCGAGGCGGCTCACGGCCGTCACGAGGAAGAGATCGGGCATCCCGACCCGGACTGGTACGCCCGGTATATGGAACAAGAGCAGGCCGACAACCCCGGCCAGACCAATCCGGAGGCGAGCAGATGAGCAGTTACGACGTCATCGTCCTGGGCGGCGGCTCGCCGGGTGAGCACTGTGCGGGGGAGCTGGCCGACGGCGGATTGCGCGTCGCGCTCGTCGAACGCGCGCTGGTCGGCGGCGAGTGCTCCTACTGGGCGTGCGTCCCGTCCAAGACGCTCTTGCGCCCCGGCGAGGCCGCCCACGCCGCACGCGAGGCAGCAGCCAGCGCCGAGGTGGACGTCGACGAGGCGCTGGCCTGGCGGGACTTCATGGTCTCGGACTACTCCGACGTCGGCCAGGAACACTGGCTGGCGGACAAGGGCATCGACCTCCTGCGGGGCACCGGTCGGCTGGCCGGAACCGGCGTGGTCGAAGTCGATGGCGTACGCCACACCGCGTCCCACATCGTCTTGGCCACCGGCTCGGATCCGGTCGTGCCGCCCGTCCCCGGCCTGGCCGACTTGCCGGACGTCTGGAGCAACCGCGAAGTAACCGGCATGAAGACGGTCCCGCGGCGGCTTTTGATCCTGGGCGGCGGGCCGGTCGGCGTCGAGATGGCGCAAGCCGTTCGCCGCCTGGGCGGCGAGGTGGCCCTGGCGGACGCGGCCGAACGCGTGCTCGCCCGGGAGCCGGCGCCATTGGGCGACGCGCTGGGCGACGTGCTGCAGGGCGACGGGGTCGAGTTGTTCTTGGGCGCGTCAGTGACCGAGGCTCGACGCGACGGCGACGAGTACGTCTTGGCCCTCGGTGACGGTCGCGAGTTGCGCGGCGATCGGCTCCTCCTGGCGACCGGTCGGCGGCCCCGCGTGGACGGGATCGGCCTGGACACGGTCGGCGTCGTCGCCGACAAGCACGGCGTTCCGGTCGACGCCCACCTCCGCGTCGCCGACGGACTGTGGGCGGTCGGTGACGTCACCGGCGTGCGGCTGCTCACGCACGTCGGTAAGTACCAGGGTGAGGTCGTGGCTGCCAATATTCTCGGTGAGCCCCGCCCGGCCAACTACGAGGCCATTCCCGCGGTCGTGTACACCGACCCGCAAGCCGCCTCGGTGGGCGTCGTCGACGACCGGTTCACCGCCACCACGCCGTTGTCGAAGGTGACGAAGATGGCGACGTACACCCGCGCCTACGCGCAGTCCAGGGGCTTTCTGACCCTCTTGAGCGACGGTGAACGGCTGACCGGCGCCTACGCACTGGGCCCTGAGGCCGGCGAGTGGCTGCAGCAGGCCACGTTGGCCATTCGGGCGAACGTGCCACTCGACGTGTTGCGCGACACCATCCAGCCGTTCCCGACCTTCTCGGAGATCTACGTCGCCACCCTCAAGGGTCTCCGTACCCAGATCACCGCGGCGGGCCGGCCTGCCAAGCCAGGGGATACGCCACCGGAGGCTTGAGAGGAATGGCCGGCGGCGGCCGACTCTGGAACCGCGGCGGGTGAGAACCCCACCGTGACGTCAGTGCCTGGTCGGGGCCACTAAAGCCGTAGGTCGACGCGAGTGGCGGACACGAGACCGGTTGGGGGACGCTCATCAGAGTGCTCGCACACCACGCGATTGTCGAGGCAGGAAATGCCCCGGGGGAGAGGCCGCCAGCACCCGTCGGTCCTCCCGGCCACGTGTGGTGCCCGTCCGCAGCGACGTAGAAGTTTGCCGGCGTGGCACAGCTCTCGTACCAGTAGTGGATGCCGTCGGGAATCGAGGCGGATTGGATCTGCCCGGTGCACCCGTCGACCTCCGTGGCAATCTGCATGAACCACGTAAGCGGGGCGCTGAAGGCCGGTACGCCGGGAGCTGAGGGGGCTCCGTTGTAAGGCACCGTCGTGTCGAGCGCCGAGGCGATGACCAAGAGCGGAAATGGCTTGGGTTTGTACGCCAAGCAATTGGCGAGGACCCCTGAGTCGACAGCGGGGATGGCCAATACAAAGAGATGAACCGTTGGTAGCTGGCCCGAACACCCGAGCAGCAAGCCGAGTCCGCTGCCGTTGGACTCACCGGCGATCATGATCTGGTTGGGGTCGACGCAGTCCTGGCTGACCAGATAGTTCACGACGTCCACGATGTCAGCGACGTCGTTAGTTCCGGTGGTGGCATCGTGTGCCGCTCCGGTCGTCCAGCCGTAACCGCCGCTCGGCGTAGGACTGCCCTGAGGGTAGGCGACGAGAGCGTTGGTCCCGGCCATGAACGTCGTCCACCCACTAACCGCTTCTTCGCCCGTCGGGGTGGCGGTGTAACCGTGAAGCATGATCACCGCGGGACGCAGATTCGAAACCGCCGGTGCCCGCACCAACATGGTCCGGCCGTTCGAGAGGCTTTGATAGCCGCTCGCTGCGCTGCACGACATCGCCACGGTGGTCGTCGAGGTGCTGATGGACGTCACGGGCCCCGTCGTAGTGGCCATCCCCGGGCCCGAAGTCGCGGTGCGGGGTGGTGCTGCTGAAGGATTCGTTGCCTCACCGGCGCTGTTCCCGCAGCCAGCCAGGCCGAGGCACGCCAGGGCGACTGCGGCGATCGACATCCGACCGTGGGGGATCGTCAAGGCGTGCAGGTGGAGAGAACGGTCGCGACGGTGGTCGAGGGGTCAACCCACTGGTTGGCGTAGCCAACGAGGTTCGTGTCAATTGAACTTTGGTTGTCGACAACCTGGGCGCTGGTGTCGATCTGCCAGCCAATGCAGTAGATCGAGGTGCGTTGGCCACCGTTCACGTTCTCCCACGCCACGTAGGCCCCGGTCAGATTGACCGTAGAGCCTGAGTCGCTCTCCCCGGTAACTACGACCGTCGACTGGTCAAGGCCGCCGTAGGCTGTAGCGAGTTCGCTGTCC
This sequence comes from uncultured Actinomycetota bacterium, assembly GCA_963844575.1. Lineage (GTDB taxonomy): Bacteria > Actinomycetota > Acidimicrobiia > Acidimicrobiales > RAAP-2 > DASZUK01. The sequence continues at coordinate 2,866,184 of CAWJOU010000005.1, read as the reverse complement.
GACCCCAGCTGGGGATAGATGCTGCGAGCAAGGTTCCATTCCTGACTTGCCAAGGCCGTGGCGAGCGACTGAGCCACCTGCATGGCGCTCGTGCCTTCGGCGGTGAGCGGGACGGCGGCGATGGCGTTACCCGCCCCGGTACTCGGTGCCGCCGGCGGTGTGGGCGCCGGGCTCGCCGCTACTCCGAGTGGGTTGGGACTCGCACAGAGGGGGAGTGGGTGATTCTCGGGATCCTCGATCCAATGGCTGACCTCAGAGGCTGCGTACCCCGGATTGATCGCGTAGCCCGTCGCGTTGGCTTCGGTGTTCAGTGCGTCGACGATGCCGACGGCATAGCCGTCCAGGCTGAGGAGGGGTCCGCCAGAGTTGCCGTGGTTGATGGGGGTATCGGTCTGGACCAAGCCAGAGAGAGTCGTATCGTTCACCTGGATGCTCTGTTGCAGGGCGGAGACGGTGCCTTGAGTCATGGTCAACCCAGCATCGAGGGGGAACCCGATGGCCGCCACGCTCTCACCTACTGCCGGGGGGCTGGTCGACAAGGGGACGTAGGGACCCGGGATGGCGGTATCGCTCTGGAGGAGAGCTACATCACCGCTCGAATCGAGTCCGATGATCTGCGTAGGAATGGAGTTGCCGGCGATAGTGACCGTCACGGACTTGGAACCCTCAACCACGTGCGCGGCGGTCACGATGTGGTGTGCGTCGACTACGAATCCGCTCCCTTCGTAGCCTGTGCCGTCGCATCCCGTGGTCGTGATCTTCACTACATCTCGCTTTACGGAGGCATAGGCGCGCTCGAAGGACTTGTAGGCCCCGACCTGAATCGCCTTGCTAGTGACCCTGGTGGTCCCGGTGACTGAGACCTTGGTGCTCGGGTTCTGCTTGGTGAGCTCAATGGTCCCGATGACTGCCCCCGCAGCCACGATCACCACAACGCCGACGATCAATGCCACGAGTGCGGCGCGCCGGGAGCGCTTTGGCGCAGGCTGAATTGCCGGGGATGGCGGTGGGGGTACAGCTGCAGTCCCCTGCGGTGGCGTCGCTGGATCGGCTGGCGGTGGCGAAGAGACTCCGGGTGGCTGGTCTAGTCCGCAATTGGCGCAGAATCGATCGCCCAGGGCGACAGGATCGCCGCACTGTCGGCAGAAATTTGGCGATCCGCTGCTCATGGTTTCTCGGCTATTGGCTCGTCGTCGAGTCGGATGCTCATCTGCATTTCCATAGCTCTTTGAGGCGACACCTTAGGATCTCGTACGCCTCGCTATCTAGGAAATGGGAAAACGGCGAAGACCCGAATAACTGGAAGAACTGTTTATACCGTTCCGCCGCCGTTTAAGTCGCCCGCCTCGTCCCTCAAAGTCGAGACGAAGGCCCAGGCGGCTCTACGCCGCCGAAGAGACCTATCAGCTACCCGACGTACTGCGGGTCTGTCCGGCCTCCCGAGCCAGCCGGGCCCGCTCGACCTGACGGTCGAGGATCTCCCGAGCGTCGGCTGCGTCGCGGTGGGCCACCCGGGTCTTGACCGGGCCGCGCGTCGAGTCGAGATGGACGGACGCCAGCCGCAGCGCCCGCTCGAACGGTCCGGCGGTGATCCGCAGGCTCTGCGTCCGCTCGTGTGGCACGACGTCGACGGTGCGAGAGAGCATCCCGTGGCGGACGACGAACAACCGGTCGTTCGCTCCCGCGAGCTCGAACCGCCACCAGAGCGGCGCCCGCACCGCGGCCCGCCGGGGCGGCCGCGTCAGCGGGATCTCGTGCAGGTCGACGCCGCCGAGCAGCCAGCCGACGAAGCGCTCGGCGTACTCGCGGTCGGCGACCGGGATCAGCATCGTCCGCCGGCTGGCGTCGGACCGGCCGTAGCCGGCGACGTTCATCCGTACCTGCGCCCAGCCGAACGGCCGCCACGACAGCGGCTGGTGGATGAGGACGGCCTGAATGCGGCCCGGCGGGACGGTCTGTCGGGCGGTCGAGAACAGCCCGTGGCGGACCCGCAGCCCGTCGACGGAGTCGGCGACGGTGAAGTCCCAGAACGTGTTGAGCTGCTTCCACACCGCGAGGACGAAGGCGATACCGACGGAGAGGAACAGTGCGACGCCGAGGCCGGCGGTCGCCTTGTGACCGTTCTGGTTGCCGACGATGGCCAGCGCCGGCCCGATGGCGAGCAGCAGGAGCCGCCACGACACCATCTGGAGGAGCATGGCCCCGACAAGCTGGCCGTGCGGGACGTGCAGCAAGAGACGCTCCGGCGTTTCCACCGCGTCGACGGGCCCGTCGTGGCCGCCACCGGCCGACCGGGCGAGCAGGTCGGCCCGCAGCTGCTGGGCGACGGGCGCGGCAAGGTACCGGAGCCGGATGGCCGCCCGCTCGCTACCGGCCGTCGTCACCTTGACCTCGGCCAGCCCGAAGATCCGGGCGGAGAACGGCTCGAGGACGTCGACGCTCTGGACGCGGTTCAGGCGGATCCGTTTCGACTGCTTCTGCAGCAGGCCGCTGTCGATCCGCAGCTCGCCGCCGGACAGGTGGTAGCTCGTCACCGCCACGGTGATCAGGCCCCGGATGACGACGACGATGGCCAGGCCGCCGAAGATGGCGGTCTGGATCCACCGCCCGCTCGATCCCGACGACGACGCGTGGTCGACCAGGCCGAGCAGGAGCAAGAAGACGAGGAGGCCGAGGACCTTCCCGCCGAGGGCGACGGGGGTCAGCGGGTGGAGCCGGAACGTCTCGTCCGGCTCGCCGACGCGCGGCTCGCCGACACCTGAACCGCCGGCGGGCGACGTCGGCTCAGAGTCCGGCGGCATGCGCCTCCCCGAGCGCGGTCAGGCGGTCCCGTAGGGCCGCCGCGACGTCCGGCGTGAGACCACAGACCTCGGCGTCGGTCGTCGCCGCCGCGGTGTGCAGCTTGACGCGGACGAGGCCGAAGGCCCGCTCGATCGGGCCGGCCTTGACGTCGACGAGCTGCATCCGGCCGTACGGGACGACGATCAGCTTCTTGAACATCGCACCGTGCGTGACGAGGAGGTCGTCGTCCCGTTCGAGGTAGCCCCACGACCGGAGGTTGCGGCCGACCGCGAACCACGCCCAGACGAGCAGGACGACGCCGACGACCCCGATGACCAGGGCGGCGACGGTCGACGCGAACGCCACGCCGACGACCACGCCGGCCAGCGGGGCCAGGAGGGCGAAGAGGACGACCCGCCGCATCCGGGCGAGCCGGGGCGAGACACGGGACCAGGTACGACCGGGCGGGGTCTCGAACGCGTCCATCCTGCGAACTTACCCGTCCCGCCCGTCGACGATCGATGCCGCGAACCCGTACGCTGGTCGCATGACCGAGCAGATCGACCCGTCGGTACCGCCGAGCGGAACCGGTTGCGTGGAGTGCCTCGCCGCGGACGGCTGGTGGTTCCACCTCCGCCGCTGTGTGACGTGCGGCCACATCGGCTGCTGCGACTCGTCGCCGTCCCAACACGCGTCGGCCCACGCCCGGACGACCGGCCACCGGATCATCCGCAGCTTCGAGCCCGGCGAGGGCTGGTTCTGGGACTACGGCACGGACCAGGAGGTGACCGGACCGCCGTTGGCCGCGCCGGAGCACCACCCGCTGGACCAGCCGGTGCCCGGTCCGGCCGGTCGCGTGCCGGCGGACTGGCAGTTCCACCTCCACTGAGCGGACGCGGGCACTGAGCGGACGCGGGCCGGTCAGCCCGCGAGGTAGCGCTCGGCGAGCGCCGGCGGCGCGCATGACAGCCAGGCGTCGACGATCGCCTCCTTCAACGCCGTCTTCGTGACCGCGTCGAGCCGGATCAGGATCGCCGCGTAGCCGTCGAAGTGGGGGATCGTGAAGAACGCGGCCGGGCCGGCCGCCAGCACGGCCTCTTTCTCTCCGAGATCGCCGACGCGGGTGGCGACGATCGGCCCGGCCGGCACCGCCGCGTCGCCGAACCGCTTGATGTCGGCCTTCGAGAACGGCCGCTCCCAGGCGAACGCCTTGCCGGCGACGAACCACGTCCGATGGCCGTGGCGTTCGCCTTCGGTGACGTCGGGCAATGCGAGCGCGGCCCGGGCAACATCGTCGACGGTCGCCACGCCCGTCACCGTACCGGCGGTCAGGGACGGGCGTCGCGGACGCGCACCCGGAAGATCGTGCCGGCACCGAGGCTCGACGTGACGTCGATCTCCCCCCGGTGGAGGTCGACGATCGCCTTGACGATCGACAGACCGAGGCCACGGCCGCCGTCGCGGCCGTCCGGGGCGTTCGACGCTCGGAAGAACTGTGTGAAGACGTGGGGGACGTCGTCGTAGGGGATGCCCATGCCGGTGTCGGCGATGTCGACCTGCCAGCCGTCGTCGATGGGCGAGCCGCGGACGGCGACTCGACCGCCGGGCGGCGTGAACTTCACCGCGTTCGACAAGAGGTTGTCGAAGAGCTGGCCGAGCCGTTCGCCGTCGCCGGTGACGGTCGGTCCGTCGACGATGTCGGCGTCGAGAGCGAGACCTCGCGGCGCGGCAGACGGCGCCATGGCGTGGACGGCGCGGCGGAGGCACTCGGCGACGTCGACCGGGCCGACGGACAGGGCGACGGTACCGGCGGTCAGGTGCTCGAGGTCGACGAGATCGCCGCTCAGCCGCATGACCTGCCGGGCGTTGCGCAGGATGGTGTCGACGTAGCCGACCTGCTCCGCGTCGCCGTCCGGCCCGATCGCGTCGCGCAGCAGCTCCGCGAACCCGATGATCGACGTCAGCGGGTTTCGCAGCTCGTGGGAGACCGTCGCCATCGCCGCCGTTTTGTGGGTGTCGATCTTCGCCAGCTCGTCGAGCAGGGCGCGGCGTTCCGTCACGTCTCGGGCGTGGACGACCAGGCCGCGGACGTCCGGGTCCTCGAGCAGATCGTCGAGGAGCGCCTCGATGTGCCGCCAGCTGCCGTCGGCCGCCCGGATGCGGACCTCGACGCGCTCGCCGGGCTCGCCGCCGCCCCCGGCGACGCGGGCGAAGACGTCTTGGACCATCGGCACGTCGTCGGGATGCAGGTACGGCAGCACGCCGTCGGCCGGGTCGTAGGCCATTCCGTTGCCGATGAGCCGGAGGACGCCGGCGCTCGACCACCGCCACGAGCCGTCCGGATTGAGGATCGTCACGAAGTCCTCGGAACGGTCGAGCAGTCGTTCGACCATGTGCGGCCCGGGCAGGCTGCCGTACCGCTCCTTCCCGCCGACGCCGCGGACGACGATCACGTAACCGGTCAACGTCCCGGCCGGATCCTGGACCGCGGCCGACTCGGCTAGGCAGTCGTGGACGGCACCGTTGGTCGACACCGTCCGGAACGGACCGAGGTGATTGCGCCGGGCCGACCCCGAGTCCCACCGGGCCGCCATCGCCGTCCGGTCGTCGGGGTGGAGGACGTCGTACCAGCGCCGGCCGGCCTGTTCGTCGACGCCGGTGACGTTCTCCCAGCGCTGGTTGTGGTACCAGACGTCGCCGTCGACGTCGACGGCGACGAGGCCGACGGGGAGCACGGCGGACAACGCGCTCAGTACGCCCTCGATCGGCGCGTGCCCCTCGTCCCTCGTCATGGGGTCGTCCTGTTTCTCCCGGTCTCTCCCGGCTCGTGGCGATCGGCGATGGCGCCGACGACGCCGCGGCAGTCGACCGGCCGAGCCGGCAACCGCCAGGTTGCCCTCCGGCAACTGGGAGGGGATGCTACCGCAACGTGGCGAGCTGGTCGGGCGGGTCCGGCGGGCGCCGGGCCGGTCGGCGACGGCCAAAGGGAAACCGGTGTCTGCACGACCCGGCCGAATTGGCCTAAAGTGCGCAGGGCGCAAGGTAGAACAGGTTCTTACATCCGAGCCATCCGGCCGACGACCGTTCGGTGGCTATCGGGGGTAAGAATCCTGGCAGCGGCGATTGCTCGGTACGCATCCGCCACGACCGGAAGCGGTCATGACGTCAAGGGGGGTCTGTTGAATACAGCATCATCGAGGACGGGACATTCGAGCTGGCGGCGCCGGCTCGGCGGCGCCAGCCTGGCGGCCGCGGTCGGCGCGGTCGCGCTCTACGGCGTCGTGCCGGCCACTGCGGGGGCAGCCAGCACGAGCAGCACGATCCCCCAGAGCGCGTTCAGCACACACATCGGCATCACCGCCAACTCGGTGACGGTCGGGAACGTCTCGACGCACACGATCACACTCTTCACCGGTGCCGCCATCGGCACCGAGGCGTACGCCGACTACATCAACGCCAAGGGCGGCGTGAACGGCCGGAAGATCGTCGTCACAGCCGGTGACGACAAGCTCAGCGGGACGATCAACCAGCAGCTCGTCCAGGCGGACATGGCCAAGGACTTCTCGTTGGTCGGCAGCTTCTCGGTCACCGCGACATCGGGTGGCCAGGTGCTGGCCAAGAACCCGGGCATGCCGGACGTGTCGGTCACAGTGTCGACGACCAACAACAAGCTGCCGAACCTCGTCAGCCCGGTGCCGCTGCAGGGTGGCTGGCAAGAGGGCTCGCTGATGTGGTTCAAGCAGAAGAACCCCGCCGGCGCATTGGCGGCCGGGGCGATGGTGGCCAACGAGCCGTCGGCTGTCGACGCCTGGGAAGGCCAGGAAGCGACGATGAAGCACCTCGGCTACAAGGTCGCCTACGAGAACACCTTCTCGGAGAGCGCCACCTACAACACATTCGTCGCCGATGTCGTCGCCATGAAGGCGGCCGGGGTCAAGATGCTCTTCATCGAGCAGAACCCGCCGCTCTACGCAGCGCCGCTGATCAAGGCGATGACCGCGGAGCACTTCAAGCCGATGGTCGTGCTCGGGGCGTCGACGTACAGCAACACACTGATCACAAAGTCCGGCGGCCCCAGTGCGGTCAACGGGATGTATCTCGACCAGAACCTGGCCCTGTACCTCGGGACCGACTCGAAGGTCATCCCGGCGGTGACAACGTTCCAGCACTGGGTCCAGGTGGCCGACCCCGGATGGAAACCGGATCTCTTCACTATGTACGGCTGGCTGTCGGGTGAGCTGTTCGTCCAGGCGCTGCAGAACGCCGGCAAGAACCCGAGCCGCGGCTCGCTGCTCCAGGCGCTCTCGAAGGTCACGAGCTTCACGGGTGGCAACCTGACGGCACCGACCAACCCGGCGAAGAAGACGGTGTCGAACTGCTACGTCATCGGGCAGATCAAGAACGGGGACTGGACCCGGTTGACAGACCCGCCGGTGGACAGCAACACCCACGGGTACCGGTGCAACTACAAGTACTACGTCCCGCCGAGCGCCGGCAGCTAGGGTCGGCGGCCGAGCCGTGGGTCACCGAGCGCACGAGCAAGGGGGCCCGCCGGTCGTCGAGACGTGAGATGACCACACAGGGAGTGAAGGGGCACCGGTGAGCGAGTTCTTCCAGTTCACCGTCATCGGGATCGCGGTCGGAGCGGCGTACGCCATCCTGGCCACGGGTCTCGTCGTGACGTACACGACGTCCGGTGTCTTCAACTTCGCCCACGGCGCGGTCGGCATGGTGGCGGCGTTCTCCTACTGGGAGATGCAGCAGCACCACTGGCCGACCGCGCTGTCCCTGGTGGTCATCTTGCTGGTCGGCGCCCCCCTGCTCGGCGCGCTCGTCGAATGGTTGTTCATGCGCCGGATGTACGGCGCGTCGGCCGAACGGCCGATCATGGTCACGCTCGGATTGCTCGTCATCCTGCTCGGTGCGGGCACGCTCATCTGGAGCGCCAACACCGCCCGGACACTGCACCCGATCGTCGCCGGCACATTCACACTGTTCGGCGTCGAGCTCGGCTGGCAGAACGTCGTGCTGCTGGTCGTGGCCATCGCCGTGGCTGTCGCCCTCTGGCTGCTCTTCCGGCGGACCCGCCTCGGTATCGGCATGCGAGCGGTCGTCGACGACCCCGACCTGTTGACGATGGCCGGGGTCTCGCCGACCCGGATGAGCCGGGCCGGGTGGATGCTCGGCTTCTTCCTGGCCGCCCTGGCCGGCGTCCTGATCGCCCCGACGCTCGGCCCGACGTTCACGGTACCGACGATGACGCTGCTCGTCGTCAACGGCTACGCGGCGGCCGTCGTCGGCCGGCTGCGCAACATCCCGTGGACGTTCGTCGGCGCGGTCGTCCTCGGCCTCGCCGTGACGTACTGGAACGGTTACAACACCCGTCTCACACTTCCCCAGGGGGTCGGGGCGGAGCTGACGGCGGTCCTGCCGATGGTCTTCCTCTTCATCGCCCTCGTCGCGCTGCCGTCGGTCCGGCTGCGGGCGGTGGGCCGGCTGACGACGACCCGGGTGCCCCGGGTGGCCGGCCGGGGGGAGTCCGTCGTGGCCGGGGCGGGGCTGATCATCGTGGCGATCATCGTGGCGTTCTGTATGAGCGGCACATTCCTGTCGCCCGGACTGAGCACGATCGGGCCGATCGCCGGCCAGACGATGGTCTTCGGCATCGTCGCCCTCTCGCTCGTCCTGCTCGTCGGTTACGCCGGCCAGGTCTCGCTGTGCCAGCTGGCGTTCATGGGCATCGGCGCCTTCTTCATGGGCAAGTTCGCCGGCGGTGGGTCGCTGCTCGGCGTGGTCATTGCCACCGCCGCCTGCGCGGCGATCGGTGCAGTGATCGCCCTCCCGGTGATCCGGCTCCGCGGCCTCTACCTGGCGCTGGCCACGTTCGCCTTCGCCGAGGCCGTGCAGCAGGGCTTCTTCGCCGACACCCGCGTCTTCGGCGACACCGGTCTCGTGATCACCCGGTTCTCGATCGCCGGCATCTCGCTCGTCGGGGACCGGGCCGAGCTGATCTTCGTCACGGTCGTGTTCGTCCTCGCCGCCTTCGTCGTCCTCGGCATCCGCCGGAGCCTGTTCGGCCGGCGGCTCGTCGCCCTCAACGACTCGCCGGCGGCCTGCGCGACCGTCGGCCTCAACACGTCGGCGACGAAGGTGGCCGTCTTCGCCATCGCCGCCGGTATGGCCGGGCTGGGTGGTGCGCTGTTCGGCTCGCTGCAGGGCAGCGTCGGGACGCCGAACTTCACAATCTTCAGCGGCGTGATGTTCCTGCTCTTCCTCGTCGTCTGGAACGCCCGGACTATCTCCGGGGCGTTCCTGGCCGCGTTGACGTTCGCCATCTTCACCAACGTCGCCCACCTGACGCAGGTGGAAGGGATCTTCGCCGGGGCCGGGATCATCCTCATCGGACGGTCGGCCAACGGGATCCTGGGCCTCGACTGGCTGGCCGAGCGGGTCCGCCTACCGTGGGTGCGGAAGGATCCGCCGGGGCCGTCCTCGCCGGATCTCGGCGGCGAGCCGCTGAAGGAGAGCGTCGGTGCCGCCGGCTGAACCGCTGCTCGTCGTCGACGACGTCGCCGTCCGTTTCGGCGGCGTTGCCGCGTTGTCCGGCGTCAACCTGCACGTCGAGGCCGGCCGGGTCACCGGGCTGATCGGCCCGAACGGGGCCGGCAAGACGACGCTCTTCAACGTCGTGAGCGGCCTCCAGCCACCCGATCGTGGCGCGGTCCGCTTCGGCGGCCAGGACCTGGCCGGCCGGGCACCGCACCAACGGGCCCGGCTGGGGATCGCCCGCACGTTCCAGCGGCTCGAGCTGTTCGGTTCGCTCAGCGCCGGCGAGAACGTGCAGGTCGGCGCGGAGGCGATCGTCGCCTGGTGGCGTTGGGCCCACCTGCGTGGCGCCCTGCGCCCGCGCCGGGCCCGGGCTCCCCAGGCCGGGTCGCCGAGCGCGGTGGCCGACGAGCTGCTCGGGCAGGTCGGCCTGGCCGGCGCGGCCGGCAACCAGGCCAGCGCCATGCCGACCGGGCTGGCCCGGATGGTCGAGCTGGCCCGGGCGCTCGCGGTCCGGCCGAAGCTGCTGCTGCTCGACGAGCCCGGCTCCGGCCTCGACGACGCGGAGTCCGAAGCGCTCGGCGCGGTGCTCACCCGGGTGGCCGCCGACGGGGTCGGCGTGCTGCTGGTCGAGCACGACATGGAGCTCGTCATGCGCGTCTGCGACTGGGTCCACGTCCTCGACTTCGGCGAGGTCATCGCCTCCGGGACGCCCGAGCAGATCCGCAACGACCGGGCCGTGCAGGCCGCCTATCTCGGGACGGCGACGGCATGACGACGTCCCCGACCGCGCCGCCGGTCCCGGCCGGGCCGACCGGCGGTGGTGAGCCGCTCTCGATCGAAGGCATCCGGGCCGGTTACGGGCGGATCGAGGTGCTCCACGGCGTCGACCTCTCGGTGCCGGCCGGCTCGGTGTTCGCCCTGCTGGGTCCGAACGGGGCCGGCAAGTCGACGCTGCTCAAGGTGGTCAGCGGCCGGATCGCGCCGACGCACGGGACCGTCCGCATCGGCGACCGGGCGATCGGCAAGGCCTCCGCAGAGTCGCTCGTCCACGACGGGCTGTGCTCGATACCCGAGGGCCGGGGAATCTTCCCGAACCTGACCGTCCGGGAGAACCTGCGGATCTGGACGTACCGGGGCGGGATCGCCCTGGCCGACGTCGAAGCCCGGACGTACGAGACGTTCCCCCGGCTGAAAGAGCGCCGGCGCCAGGCGGCCGGGACGCTGTCCGGCGGCGAGCAGCAGATGCTCGCCATCTCCCGCGCCCTGGTCACCAATCCGAAAGTGCTACTGCTCGACGAGCTGTCGATGGGCCTGGCCCCGCTGATCGTCGTCAACCTCTACGAGCTCGTCGCCGACCTCGCCCGGACCGGGCTCACGGTGCTGCTGGTCGAGCAGTTCGTGAACACCGCGCTCACCGTCGCCACCGACGCGGCGATCATGGTCCACGGCCGCGTCGAGCAGGTCGGCAGCCCCGACGAGATGGCCGAGGCCGCGCTGTCGGCCTACCTGGCCGACGGGAAGAAGAGCGGGGGCGGCGCCCGGCCCTGATCGGAGTATGGGCTGATCGGGGTATGTAGCACCCCTGATGATGACCCCCGGGTCGCCGGGCACCGACCGGCGTGCAGCAGACCGACCGACGAACGTTCGGCGGTGGTGGCCGAAGTGGCTGCCGTCGCCGAAGGTCGTCTTCGCCGTCCTCGTCGTCGTCGCCCTGGCCGTCCTCGTCGTCCGGGACCGGGCCAGCCTGGCCCAGGCCTTCGGGCACGTCGGCGTCGGCAGCCTGCCGTGGTTGGCGGCCGCGGTCGGCGCGGAGGCGCTCTCGTTCGTCTGCTACGCCGGTGTCCAGCGACGGTTGCTGCGGGCCGGCGGGGCCCGGCTGGGCCGCCGGACGGTGCTCGGCCTGGCCGTCTCGGCGACCGGCCTGACCAACCTGGTACCGGGCGGCACCGCGCCGGCCAGCGGCTGGCTCGTCGGGCAGTACCGCCGCCACGGCATCCCGATGCCGCTGGCCCTCTGGGCCGTGCTGGCCGGCGGGTTCGCGGCGACCGTCACGGTGCTGACGCTCCTGCTCGTCGGGGCCGCGGTGGCCGGCTTGATCGGGATCGTCGCCACCGTCGGCTGCGCGGTCGCCCTCATCGGCGGTTCGGTCGGCATCGTCGTCACCGTCCATCACGTCGGCGCGGTCGAGCGGTGGCTGGCCGGGCGGCACCGGGTCCGCCTGGCCGAACGGGTGGCCGGCTGGGCGGCGCAGATGGTGCGGTTCCGGGCGACCGCGTCCGGCGGCACCGAGGTCTTCGCCCTCAGCTTCGGCAACTGGGGGCTCGACGTCCTCTGCCTGGTCGCGGCGTTCGCCGGGCTGGGCCTGCCGGTCCCGTGGCGGTCCGTCCTCTTCGCCTACGCGGCCGCCCAGGTGGCCGGGAGCCTGGCCCCGTTGCCCGGCGGGATCGGGTTCGTCGAGGGCGGGATGATCGGTGCGCTGGCGTTGACCGGCACGCCGCCCGCCGACGCGGTCGCGGCGACGCTGATCTACCGGGTCATCACGACGTTCGGCGTCGCCGGCATCGGCACCGTCGCCCTGTTCGTCGTCAGCCGCCGGGAGCCCGAGCCCGCCCAGCTCGACGGCCAGGCCGCCGTGCTGGCCAGCGAGGCGGACCACTCCGATCCGGACGGGCCCGCTCGGGACCAGCAGAGGCGAACACACGTTCGTCTCCTCCGATAGCATCGATACAGTGACGGCACTGCAGGGGTCGCTGTTGACGCTGGCCGACGACATCGGCCCCCGCCGGCCGGTGGAGCGCCCGCCCCGGCGGGTGCTGGCCGGCGGGGCCTGGGTCGACGTCCACCGGGCGTGGATGGCCGGGGCCGACGAGCTGTTCGAGCGGCTCGCCGGCTCGGTGCCGTGGCGGACGGCCCGGCGGCGGATGTACGACCGCATCGTCGACGTCCCCCGGCTGACCGCGTTCTACGACCGGGCGGACGCGCTCCCAGACGGGGCCCTGGACGCCGCCCGCACCGCGTTGGACCGGTCGTACGGTCCGGAGCTCGGCGAGCCGTTCTGCACGATCGGCCTCGCCCTCTACCGGGACGGTGGCGACAGCGTCGCCTGGCACGGCGACACGATCGGCCGGGCGTCGACGGAGGACACGATCGTCGCCATCCTGTCGCTCGGCTCACCGCGGCCCTTCCTGCTCCGGCCGCGGGGCGGCGGCCGGGCCATCCGGTTCGAGCTGGCCGGCGGCGACCTGCTGGTGATGGGCGGCAGCTGCCAGCGGACGTGGGAGCACGCGGTGCCCAAGACGAGGCGGCCGGTCGGGCCCCGTTTGAGCGTCCAGTTCCGGCCGCACGACGTCCGGTAGCTGGTCGGCGCGGCCCGGGTCAGGCCGGCTCGGCCAGGCCGCCCGGCTCAGGCTGGGGGCTCGGGTTCGAAGACCCAGCCGGGGAACGACTGGTCGTCGAGCAGGAGATCCTCGTAGAAGGCGCCGAACGGCCGGTCGGGGTGGGCGATGGCGATCTCGAGCACCCATCGCTCGGCGCGGAGCCGGTCGGGCACGCCGGCCATCGAGCCGTCGTAGTGGGCGGCGTGGGGGTAGTCGCCGAGCCGGTGGCCCGAGAGGTCGAGGTTGAGCCGCCAGCCGAGGTCGGCGGCCGTCTCGGCGGCGAACGCGTAGAGCGCCTGGCCGGTGGCGTGCTCGTCCAGCCACCGCTGGCGGACGAGGTCCCAGATCGCCCGGACGTCCCGCCGGGCCCGGTGGTGGTCGGGATCGTCGCCGACGACGAACGTGTCGCCGGCGTCGCCCTCGATGTCGCCGTAGATCGGACCGATGTCGATGAAGAAGAGGTCGTCGGCCCGGACGACGACGCCCCGTTCGGACCGCTCCATGAAGCTCTTGGTGGTGTTCGACCCGACGCGGACGATGATGTGGTGCCAGCCGCGACGCATACCGAGCAAGCGGAGCGTGGCCCGGGCGGCCGTCTTGGCGTCCTCCTCGGTCATTCCGGCCTCGACCTGCCGGGCGATGGCGTGGACCGCCCACCGGGTGCGGTCGCGGACGGCCAGTAGGCCGTCGACGGAGAACTTGTCGCCGGTGGCTTCGAGGTCGTCGATCGTCATGGCCGCTCCGGCCCGAGGATACGGTCTTTGCATGCCAGCCCAGTACATCTTCACCATGCGCGACCTCCGGCGGTTCTACCCGCCCGACCGGGAGGTGTTGCGGGGCATCAACCTGTCGTTCTACCCGGGCGCGAAGATCGGGGTCATCGGGTCGAACGGGTCCGGCAAGTCGTCATTGCTGCGGATCATGGCCGGCCAGGACGACGAGTTCACCGGGGAGGCCCGGCTGACGCCGGGGTTCTCCGTCGGCTTCCTGCCCCAGGAGCCCGAGCTCGACCCGGCGAAGGACGTCGCCGGCAACGTCGCCGACGGCATCGCCGAGACGAAGGCCCTCGTCGACCGGTTCAACGAGGTCTGCGCGGCGATGGGGGACCCGGACGCGGACTTCGACAAGCTGCTGGCCGAGCAGGCCGGACTGCAGGACCGGATCGAGGCGGCCGGCGCGTGGGACCTGGACCGGACGTTCGAGATCGCCATGGACGCCCTCCGGCTGCCGCCGGGCGACGCTGACGTGACGACGCTCTCGGGCGGTGAGCGGCGCCGGGTGGCGCTCTGCCGGCTGCTACTGGCCAAGCCGGACCTGCTCCTGCTCGACGAGCCGACGAACCATCTCGACGCGGAGTCGGTGGCGTGGCTCGAGCGGACGCTGCAGGAGTACCCCGGGACGGTCGTCGCGGTCACCCACGACCGGTACTTCCTCGACAACGTCGCCGGCTGGATCCTTGAGCTCGACCGCGGCGCGGGCATCCCGTGGGAGGGGAACTACTCGTCGTGGCTCGAGCAGAAGCAGGCCCGGCTGGCCGGCGAGGAGAAGGCCGACCGGTCGCGCCAGCTGGCGCTCGAACGCGAGCTCGAGTGGATCCGGATGTCGCCGAGGGCTCGGCAGAGCAAGGGGAAGGCCCGGATCAACGCCTACAACGATCTCGTCGCCGAAGCGGAGGAGGCCGAGCGGCGGGCCGACAAGCTCGAGATCACGATCCCGCCGGGGCCCCGGCTGGGGGACCGGGTGGTCGACGCGGACGTCGTGTCGAAGGGCTACGGCGACCGGCTGCTCATCGACGGGCTGTCGTTCCTGCTCCCGCCCGGCGGCATCGTCGGCGTGATCGGCCCGAACGGCGCGGGCAAGACGACGCTGTTCCGGATGATCGTCGGCGACGAGAAGCCCGACGCCGGCTCACTGGCGGTCGGGTCGACGGTCTCGCTGGCCTACGTCGACCAGTCCCGAGACACGCTGACGCCGGACGCCACGGTCTTCGACGAGATCACCGGCGGCCAGGATCGCATCGTCGTCGGCCACCGCGAGCTGCACGGCCGGGCGTACGTCGCCGGGTTCGGCTTCAAGGGGAGCGACCAGCAGAAGCTCGTCGGCCAGCTCTCCGGCGGTGAGCGGAACCGGGTCCAGCTGGCCAAGGTCCTGAAGGCCGGCGGCAACGTCCTGTTGCTCGACGAGCCGACGAACGACCTCGACGTCGACACGCTCCGGGCCCTCGAGGACGGCCTGCTCGGCTTCCCGGGCTGCGCGGTCGTGATCAGCCACGACCGGTGGTTCCTCGACCGGATCGCCACCCACGTGCTCGCCTTCGAGGGCGACTCCGAGGTCCGCTGGTTCGAGGGCGGCTTCAGCGACTACGAGGCCGACCGTCACCAGCGGCTCGGGACCGCCGCCGACCAGCCGCACCGCATCCGCTACAAGCCGCTCGTCCGCCAGTAGTGCCGACCGTCACCGGCGACGTATCGACCCTGGGGCGAGCGGGTAGGTCCGAGAACGGTCGAGGAGGCAGCCGATGGCGGACGACGACGATGCAGGCCGGGACGACGTGGAGCGAGCGTGTGGCGACGGAGGGGACGCCGGTGGCAACGCCGCTGCCGGCGCTGGCGCCGGCGCTGGCGGGGCCGGGCCGAACGAGCAGCAGGTCGAATCGCGGGCGTCCGGGAGGCTGCCGGAGGAGCGCGACAGCGACGACCCCGAGGACCAGGCCCGGGTCATCCTCGAAGAGTCCGAAGAGCGCGTGATGGCGCGGGAGCGGCAGTCGGAGACCGGGGTCTGAACCGGGGCCCCTGGGGTACGGTTGACGGCGTGGCCGACTACGTCATCCCTGATCCGGAGCCCAAGGAGATCGACGAGAAGCTGTCGATCGAGCTCCGGCACCTGTCCGAGAACGCGGTCCTGCGGGCTCACCCGTCCGACGACGAGAAATGCCAGAACTGCCTCTACTACCTGGAGACAACGGCCGAGATCTCGTACTGCTGGCACCCGAAGCTGCGGATCCTCGTCGGCGCGGAGTGGTGGTGCCAGTGGTGGGAGGCCATCCCGGAATAGCGCGGGCCCGGAGCAGCGCGGGCCCGGAGCAGCGGGTGGCTTTTTTCGGCGGAAGTGTCGATCTTGGCCGGTCCCGTTCGTCGGTCGGGTAGGACCAACCACCCGAGGAGGAGCAACCCGATGAAGTACCTGCTGATGATCTACACCGACTCGACCGTACGGGCCGGAACGCCCGAGGAACAGGGGGCGATGGCCGCGGAGTACGGCGTCTTCACCCAGGAGATCGTCGAATCGGGCGAACTGCTGGCCGCCGAGCGGCTGCAGGACCCGGAGACCGCGACGTCGGTGCGGGTGCGCGACGGCCGGACGGTGACGACCGACGGGCCGTTCGCGGAGACCCGGGAGTTCCTGGCCGGGTTCTACATGGTCGACGCGCCCGACCTGGACCGGGCGTTGGCCCTGGCCGCCCGGATCCCCGGTGCCCGGATCGGGACGATCGAGGTCCGTCCGATCTTCGACATGGCCGACCTGATGGGATGACAGCCGGGTTGGACGCCGTCTTCCGGTCCGAATCGGGGCAGGTGCTCGCCACCCTGATCCGGTACCTCGGCGATTTCGATCTGGCCGAGGACGCCCTCCAGGACGCCATCGTGGTGGCGATGGAGCGGTGGCCGGTCGACGGCGTCCCCGACCGTCCCGGCGCCTGGCTGCTGACGGTGGCTCGGCGCAAGGCGATCGATCGGGTCCGGCGGGAGGCCCGTCGTGACGACAGGCAGCGGGCCGCCGGACCGTCGGCCGAGCGGTGGACGGGCGACGAGGCCGCGGGAGGGGACACGATGGACCGGCTCCGCCTCGTCTTCACGTGCTGTCACCCCGCGCTGGCGATCGACGCCCGGGTGGCCCTCACGCTGCGAACGCTCGGTGGGCTGACGACCAACGAGATCGCCCGGGCCTTCTTGGTGCCCGAGGCGACGATGGCCCAGCGGCTCGTCCGGGCGAAGAAGAAGATCCGGTCGGCCGGTATCCCGTACCGGGTGCCGCCCGACCACGAGCTGCCGGACCGGCTGCCGGCGGTGCTCGCGGTCGTCTACCTCGTCTTCAACGAGGGGTACGCCCCGACGGCCGGTCCCGGGCCGGTGCGCGATGACCTGTGCCTCGAGGCCATCCGGCTCGGGCGGATGCTGGCGGAGCTGATGCCGGACGAACCGGAGGTCGACGGGCTCCTGGCGTTGATGCTGCTCCACGACGCCCGCCGTCCGGCCCGGGTCGACGGCGCCGGTGACGTCGTCGTCCTCGACCGGCAGGATCGGGCCCGGTGGGACCGGTCCAAGATCGTCGAGGGCACGGCGCGGCTCGAGCGGGCGCTCCGCCGCGGCGGCCCCGGGCCGTACCAGCTACAGGCGGCGATCGCCGCCCTGCACGACGAGGCGCCGACGGTCGGCGAGACGGACTGGGCCCAGATCGCCGCCCTCTACGCCGAGCTCGTCCGGCGCTGGCCGAACCCGGTCGCCGAGCTGAACCAGGCGGTAGCGGTCGGCATGGCCGACGGGCCGGCGGCCGGCTTGGCCATCCTCGACCGGTTGGGCCTCGACCGATCGGGCGACCTGGACGGCAACCACCTGTTCCACGCCGCCCGGGGTGAGCTGCTCGTCCGGGCCGGCCGACCGGCCGAGGCGGTCGGCCCGTTCCAGACGGCCGTGGCGCTGGCCGGCACGGACGCCGAGCGGCGGTTCCTCGACCGGCGACTGGCGGAGACGACGTCGAGCGCCCGCGCCGGCTGACGCCGCGTGGGGTTGGTTCAGTGCTTCCAGCTCGGCCGGCCGCGCCGGCATCGGCGGGGCACGGCATGGTGCTGAGAACGGTACGTGAGCAGGCGCGTCGTGTGCGCCCACATCGTCGGGCGGACGGCACCGTCGGGGTTCTGGCAGAGCTCTCCGGCCGGAGCGCCGCAGAAGCTGCAGTCGACGTGGCGGCACGCCGCTTCGCAGGCCGCGACCTCTCTCATTGCCACCTCCTTCGCTTCAGTGATGTGCACCGACCGGTAGCGGCCACCCTGTTGGAGGTGCCGGGTACGGCCACTGATACAACGGTGGCGGCCGCCCCTACTCCCGGTCGTCGTGGCCACGCCGGGGCAGTTCCCGACGACAGCCCCCGCCGGCGGTCCCGGCTCCTGTAGCTTCCCCGATCATGTTCTCGACCATCGTCGTCGGCACCGACGGCTCGCAGACGGCCAAACGGGCCGTGGTGATCGCCGCCGACCTGGCTCGCCAGATGGGCGGTCGTCTGCACCTCGTCAACGGCTACCGGGACCCCGCCGATCCGGGCGGAGCCGGTGTCGCGGTCGGATCGCCGTACCGGTCGACGAGCAACCACTGGCACGAGGCCAGTGAGGCCGTCCTCGACGAGGCCGTGGAGGACCCGGCCCTGGCCGGTCTCGACGTCGAGCGGCACTCGGTCGTCGGTGGCCCGACCGACGCCCTCGTGGCGGTGGCCGAGCAGACCGGGGCCGACGTGATCGTCGTCGGCAACCGCGGGCTCCAGGGCGCTCGGCGCCAGACCGATTCGGTCCCCGAGCGGGTGGCCCAGCGCGCCCCCTGCCACGTCCTCATCGTCAAGACGACCTGACCGATGGCCCGCCAGACCCAGGAGATCGAGTTCACGCCCGGCCAACCCGAACCGGTGGTCGGCTGGATGGCGCACCTGCGGGACGCCCGCGACGGCTGGATCAACCTGATGCCCGGGATCTCCGGCGACGAGGACGACGACCCGCCGTCGCCGTCGGTCTTCTCGTCGCTCTTCGGCTCCGCCCGACCACTGGTCACGATGTGCACGTGGATGCCGCCGCGAGGCGGCCGCCATCCGGGTGACGAGGTCACCGTCGGGGTGCTGCACCCGAAGGGCCGGCACGCGGTGACCCAGCTCCGCGAGGTCGGGGTCCCCCTTCCCGGCGGCTGGCGGGTCCGCCAGGACCACGCTCGCCGGGGTCTCGTCGTGATCGTCCCCGACGTCGTCGCCGACTCGACGGTGCTCGACTGGGCGCTGCGAGCCGGCACCGCCCTGGTCGCAACCGACCTGACCGGCTCGTGGAAGGCCCGGGTCTATCTCCCCGGGCGCGTCTGACCCAGCCGCCCGACTGGCCGCAGACGTCGTCCTGGTCAAAGGGTGACCACGTCGTACGACCACAGCTCGCTGTGGTTGGCTACCGGACGGGGCTCGCCGTTGCCGTCCTGGCCGGCCGGCTCGCCGGCGTGCCGGTGGCCGTGGGCGAACGCCGGCGACCTCGTCCACGCCTGAAAGGACTCGTCGTCCCGCCAGCGGGTGACGACCAGCCAGGTGTCCCGGTCGTCGGTCGGGCGGAGCAGCTCGAAGCCCTCGAAGCCCGGCGCGTCGTCGACCGCACCGGCCCGAGCCGCGAACCGGCGGGCGAGCTCGTCGCCGCTCCCGGCGGCCACGGTGATGGCGTTGATGCGGATGACCGTCATGGCCCCCCATCTTTCCCGCGCCGGGGGCCGTCGCCAAGCCACCCCCGCCGAAATCCGTCTCAACGGGGGTAGCGGGTCCTCCAGCACTCGGCCCGGAAGCCGACGTCGACCGTGACGTCGCCTTCGACGCCCAGGTGCTCGCGCAGCAGCCGCCGGGCCTGGTCGAAGACGCGTTGGCGGGCGGCCTCGGGCATGGTGATGACCCAGCTGAACGTGCCGAGCAGGCCGACGATGTCGTCCGCGTCGAGAGCGACGTCCCACCGGATGACCTCGTGGTCCGGTCGGGGGAACGGCCCGTCGTCGGGGACCTCGAGCGCCGAGACCGGCCGGTTGCCGTCGCCGTTCACGACCGATGCCAGCTCGGCGTCGGACCCACCTCGGTCGCCGTCACCGCGCTCGCCGCCACTCTCGCCGCTCCGGCCGTCGCCGTCACCGTCGCCACCGGTGGGTGCTCCCCGTGACAGCAGGGCGCGGGCTTGGGCGACGAACGCGCCATCGGGGTCGGGGCCGGACCAGACGGCGCCGAGCGTCCCGCCGGGGACGAGGATCCGGGCGGCCTCGGCCAGCGCCCGGGCCGGGTCCATCCAGTGCCACGACGACGACGCGAGCACCGCGTCGGCACTGTCGTCGGGCAGACCGGTCGTCTCGCCCCGGCCGTCGACCACCCGGATCTCCGGCACCTCGTCGGCCAGCACGGCCCGCATGCGCTCGTCCGGCTCGACGGCGACGACCTCGTCGGCCCGGTCGACGAGCAGACGGGAGAGCGCGCCGGTCCCGGCCCCCAGGTCGACCACCCGGTGGACCCGTTCGGGCAGGAACCAGTCGACCGCGGCCGCCAGCGGCCCCGGCCGGAACCGCTCGTAGTGGGCGGCGACGTCCCCGAAGACGCCGGAGCGGGCGGCCTTCTCCTCGGCGCTCAGCTCGGACAGCGGTCGATCGACGGGGGTCGGCTCGGACATGGCGCCGACGGTAGCCTCGCCGCTGCATGGCCGGGAACGGGCTGTTCGTCACCGTCGACCAGCGGCGGGGGAGCGTGGCAGGCTTCTCAGGAGCGGCTGCGCTGGAGGATGCGTAACGACGAAGGGGGGAGGCGATGGACGTCGCCGACATGACCGGCAAGACGGTGGTCATCACCGGGGGTAGCTCGGGCATCGGCCTGGAGACGGCGGTGGCCCTGGCGGGGGCGGGGGCGGACACGGTCATCACCGCCCGGGACCGGGGACGGGGCGCGGCCGCGCTGGCCGACGTCCGACGGCGGAGTGGCAGCGACCGGGTCGACCTGGTCGTCTTCGACCTGGGCCGCCTGGCGTCGGTCCGGGAGGGGGCGGCCGCCATCCTCGACCGTTGCCCCCGGCTCGACGTCCTCGTCAACAACGCCGGGTTGGTCCTGACTGATCGGCAAGAGACCGTCGACGGCTACGAGGCGACGTTCGCCATCAACCATCTCGGGCCGTTCATGTTGACCGAGCGGCTGCGCGACCGTCTGGAGGCGTCGGCGCCGGCCCGGGTGGTCACCGTGGCGTCGACCGCCCACCAGGCGGCACGGCACGGCCTCGACTTCGACGACCTCCAATCGACGAACCACTACCGGGCGCTCCCGGCCTACGGTGCGTCGAAGTTGGCCAACATCCTCTTCACCACCGAGCTGGCCCGCCGCTTGGACGGCACGGGCGTGACGGCCAACTGCCTCCATCCGGGGACGGTGGCCACCGGCTACGGCCGCGACGGCGACACCCGCGGCTGGCTGGCCTTCGGCGTGAAGGTCATCAAGCCGTTCGTCCTCAGCGCCGAGCGGGGGGCGGTGACGTCGGTCTACCTGGCGTCGTCACCGGCCGTCGCCGACGTCACCGGTCGCTACTTCGTCAAGTGCCGGGCCCGGGAGCCGTCGGCCGCGGCCCGGGATGCCGACGCCGCCCGGCGGCTCTGGGCGGTCAGCGAGACGCTGGTCGGCTCAGCGCCAGACCGTCCGCTTGCGTGATGGCGGGCTGTCGGGACCGCCGAAGGGAACCTCGAGCGCCCAGCTCCACGTCACCGTCGGCGTGAGCCGCAGGTACGGCGCGGAGCCGAACCGGCCCTGCCGGTCGACGACGTCGACGGTGCCGTAGACGCGGATGCCGCGCGGCCGCCACGGCTCGACGGACTCGAGGTCGTCGATGACCAGCGCGGCCAACGTGGCGCCGGCGACGACGTTGCGGTACTTGCGGGTCGCCGGGACGTCGAAGCCGCCGATCCAAAAGACGTCGTCGTCGAGCTCGAAGCCGACCGGCGAGTTGTCCGGCTGCCCGTCCGGTCCGACCGTCGCCAGCCGGCGAGTGGTTGGGACCGCAGGTAGGCGAGCTCGATGTCGTCGAACATGGCACCGCCGACCGTACACTCCGGGGATGCGCGTGCTCATCACCGGCGCCGGCCGGGCCATCGGGGCGGCCACGGCGCGGGAGCTGACCGCCCGCGGTCACGACGTCGTCGCCACCGCTCGCGACGTCTCGGTCCTCGCCGACTTCGACGTCGCCCAGCGGCTGGCCCTCGACGTGACGGACGCCGACTCGGTCCGGGCCGTCCACGCGGCGGCCGGTGAGCTCGACGTCATCGTCAACAACGCGGCCCTCAACCCCGCCGGCCCGCTGGAGGACTACCCGCTCGACGTGCTGGCCCGAGTCATCGACACCAATGCCGTCGGTGCGCTCCGGGTCGTCCAGCCGGTGCTCGCCGCCTGGCGGCGGCGCGGCCGCGGGATCATCGTCAACGTCAGCTCCGTCCAAGGCCGCGTCGCCACCCCGCTGGAGGGGGCCTACGCCGCGTCGAAGCACGCGCTCGAAGCGCTGTCGGACACGCTCCACTACGAGCTCGGCCACTTCGGGATCCGGGTCGTCGTCGTCCAGCCCGGCTACGTCGCCCCGGGGATGAAAAGCGACCAGCCGCACCCCGGACCGGCCGACTACGACGAGCTCCGGGCCCAATGGGACGGGACCGACGCCAAGCTGACCGGGCCCGGCGGCCGCCCCGGCCCCGAGACGGTGGCCACCGCGATCGCCGAGGCCATCGGCGACCCGCGGACGCCGCTCCGGGTGGAGGTCGGCCAGGACGCCGAGACGATCCTGGCCACCCGGCGGGCCCTCGACGACCGGTCGTTCGAGGACGCCATGCGCCAGGCCCTCGACATCACCTGGTAGCCGTCAACCGGACTCCACCGACTGTCCGGAGCCGTCGGGCTGTCCGGAGCCGCTCGTCTCTTTGGACCCGTCCGCCGGCTCGGCCTCGCCGGGCTTCTCGGACCCGCCGCTCGGCTCGGGCTCGTCGGGTGCCCGGAAGCGGACGCTCACGTGCTGCTCGGGCCGGCGCTTGTCCTGCTTGGCGATGGCCTCCAGGACCTCGCGGTCGGCCGCGGTCAGCGGCGGCTGGACCATACTGCGGGGCCACAGGTGCCGGGCCCGGACGACGTTGACCTCGGCCACGTAGAGCGTCATCTCGGCTCCGAGGTAGATCCAGGCGATCAGGCCGAGGACGATGGCGAAGAACCCGTACAGGTGGCTGGCGTTCCGGAGGGTGTGGTCGACCAGGACGGTGCCGGCGAGCTGCAGGACGGTCCACCCGATGCCGCCGAGCACGGCGCCGAGGAGGAGGCCGACATGGCCCACTTGCTTGGGGGTCAGCAGGCGGAAGGCCACCACGTAGAGGAGGACGTTGAGGACCAGGGAGAGGGCCACGGCCCCGATCTGGGTGATCAACGGCTCGTTGTGGCCGAAGCTGGCGAACCCGGTGACGAAGGTGCTGATGACGAGGAAGATCCCGATCACGGCCATCATCAGCAGGGTCCGGATCAGCCGGGACCAGAAGTTGGGCCGGACCACGCCGGGGACGTTCCAGACCTCGGCCATGGCGTACTGGCCGGCCTGGATGGCCCCCTGGCTGCCCCAGATGAGGCCCAGGATCCCGACGACGAGGCCGGGGACGCTGTTGTCGTGGAGAGCGGTGATGTTCTTCCCGAGCTGTGTCCCGATGACCGGGAATTGGGCCAGGGCGGAGTGCTCGACGCTGTGGGCGAACGATGAGTTGCCGCCGGCGACGATGCCGAGGATGGTGACGAGCAGGAGGAGGAGCGGGAAGAGCGAGAGGAAGCCGTAGTAGGCGATCAACGCGGCGAGCGAGCCGGCCCGGTCGTCACCGAACTTCTTGACGACGCCGAACCCGAACGCCGCGGGGGCGAAGCCCTGCTGGGCTCGGTCGATCCGTCTCGCCACCTTCTCGATCGGGTTCATGCCCCTCCGTGCTCTCCGGGCCCTCCGGCGACCGAACCCAAATATGCCAGGTGAGCCGGGCTTTCTCGTCGGGGAATACCCGCCCCCCGTATGGGCGTTCTTCTACCCGTACCGAAGCGGCCCCGAACGGAGGAACCGTGACCGAAAACTTGACCTTGCCGCTGCTCCCGCTGACGTCCGGCGTCGTCCTGCCGGGGATGGTCTTCACGCTGGCCCTCGAGTCCGACGAGGCCCGGGCGGCCGCGGAGGCCGCCGGGTCGGCCGGTGGCCGGCTGCTGCTGGTCCCGCACATCGACGCCCGCTACGCGTCGGTCGGCGTCGTCGCCGAGGTGACCGAGCAGGGAGAGCTGCCGGGCGGTCTGCCGGCGATCGCCGTCCGCGGTGACCAGCGGGCGTCGATCGGCACCGGCGTGCCCGGGACGGGCACGGCCCTCTGGGTCGAGGCCGAGGTGCTCGACGACGGCGAGCCGACGGCGGTCGCGGTCGATCTGGCTCGGGAGTACCGGGCGGTGCTGGAGAACATCCTGCTCGGCCGGGGGGCCGGCCGGGTGGCCGCGCAGCTCCGCGAGGTGACCGACCCCGGCCGGCTGGCCGACGTCGCCGGCTACTCGCCGGACCTGTCGCTGGCCCAGAAGGTCGAGATCTTGGAGACCCTCGACGTCGAGGCCCGGCTACGGCTCGTCCTCGGTTGGGCCCGGGACACGCTGGCCGACCTGGCCCTGCGGGAGCGGATCAAGACGGACGTCGAGGAGGGGATGGAGAAGACGCAGCGGGAGTTCCTGCTCCGGCGCCAGCTCGATGCCATCCGCAAGGAGCTCGGCGAGCTCTCGGGGAGCGGCGCCGACGACGATCCCGACGACTACCGGTCGAAGGTGGCCGAACGCGATCTGCCCGAGCACGTCCGCACCGCGGTCGACCGGGAGGTCGACCGGTTGGAGCGCACGAGCGACCAGAGCCCGGAGAACGGCTGGATCCGGACGTGGCTGGACACCGTGCTCGAGCTCCCGTGGGGCGTCGAGTCCGACGACCGGCTGGACGTGGCGGAAGCCGCGGCCATCCTCGACGAGGACCACGACGGGTTGCGCGACGTGAAGGACCGCATCCTCGAGCATCTCGCCGTCCGCAAGCTGCAGGCCGAACGGGGCCTGGCGCCGGTCGACGGGCGCGGCGCGGGGGCCATCCTGGCCCTCGTCGGCCCGCCGGGGGTCGGCAAGACCTCGTTGGGCGAGTCAGTGGCTCGGGCCCTGGGACGTAAGTTTGTCCGGGTGGCCTTGGGCGGTGTCCGAGACGAGGCCGAGATCCGGGGCCACCGGCGGACGTACGTCGGCGCCCAGCCCGGCCGGCTCGTGCGGGCGCTGCGGGAGGCCGGCACGATGAACCCGGTCATCGTCTTGGACGAGGTCGACAAGTTGGGGACGGACTTCCGGGGCGACCCGTCGTCGGCCCTCCTCGAGGTGCTCGACCCGGCGCAGAACCACACGTTCCGAGACCACTACCTCGAGGTCGACCTCGACCTGTCGCGGGTGCTGTTCATCGCCACGGCCAACGTCGTCGACACCATCCCCGGGCCGCTGTTGGACCGGATGGAGGTCATCCGGCTCGACGGGTACACGGAAGCCGAGAAGGTGGCCATCGCCCGGCATCACCTGGTGGGTCGGCAGCTCGGCCGGGCCGCGCTGCGTCCGGACGAGGTCGAGATCACCGACGACGCCCTGCGGACGATCGTCGCCGACTACACCCGGGAGGCCGGGGTCCGCTCGCTGGAGCGGGAGCTCGGTCGGCTGTTGCGCAAGGTGGCGACGAAGCTGGCCGCCGGTGAGCGGACCGCGCCGGTCGCCGTCGATGCCGACGACGTCCGGGGCTGGCTCGGTCGGGCGCGGTTCTTCTTCGAGGCCGCCGACCGGACGAGCGTGCCCGGCGTGGTGACCGGGTTGGCCGTCACCGGCGCCGGTGGCGACGTGCTGTTCGTCGAGGCGACCGTGTCCGACGGTCCGGAAGGGCTCACCCTGACCGGGCAGTTGGGCGACGTCATGAAGGAGTCGGCCGAGATCGCCCTCTCGTACGTCCGGTCGCACGCGGCCGAGCTCGGCGTCGACCCGACGTCGTTCGCGGGGAAGCGGTTCCACGTCCACGTCCCGGCCGGCGCGGTGCCCAAGGACGGGCCGTCCGCCGGGGTGACGATGACGACCGCGCTCGTCAGCCTGCTCCGCGACGTGCCGGTCCGGTCCGCCGTCGGCATGACCGGCGAGGTGACGCTGCAGGGCCGCGTGCTGCCGATCGGTGGCGTCAAGCAGAAGGTGCTGGCCGCCCACCGGGCCGGGCTGACCGAGGTCGTCCTGCCCGCTCGCAACGGTCCGGATCTCGAGGACGTCCCCGACGAGGTCCGCGAGGTCATGACGTTCCACCTGGCCGAGTCGATCGCCGACGTCCTCGCCCCGGCCCTCGACGCCGGCGATGCTTCGGCTGCGCCGGTCGTCGGGCCGACGGTCGAGGCCGCGGCGGCGTAGCCTGGTCGGACGACGCCAGCCCTGAGGAGGTCGGTCGGTGCAGGACCACGAGATCATCGAGCGGATCGGGCACCTCGCCGACGAGGAACGGCGGCTCGAGGAGGCGCACGCCGGGGACAACCTGTCGGCCGAGGACCACGACCGGCTGCGCCGGCTCGAGGTCACGCTCGACCAGCTCTGGGACCTCCTCCGGCAGCGCCGGGCCCTTCGCGACGCCGGCCAGGACCCGTCGGCCGCCCACGAGCGGCCAGCCGACACGGTCGAGCGCTACCAGCAGTAGCCCGGCCACTGGTCGCCGCCGGTTGAGCCGCTGCCCCGGCGGTCAGTGGCAGAGGCTGGCGGCGACGAGCGGGGCGTAGTAGTCGATGTCGGGCGGGTCGGCCCCGGGCAGCTTGGCCCGGTCGTCGTAGAGGCGCAGCCGGACGGCGTCGGCGGAGAACGGTTCGGCGGCAAACGCCTCCCGGGCCGGCTCGTCGAGCAGACCACCCTGACGGGCGAGCGTCCGCCGGGAGGCAGTGGAGAGAACGGCCCGGTAGTCGGGGTCGATCGTGCAGAGGTAGCGCTTGGCCACGACGTGGAGACGGATCGGTTCGGTGACCTCGGGGCCGAACAGCTCGACCAGGAACGCCGCGCCCCGCTCCTCGTGCCGGCGGGGGCCGGCCTGGAGCAGCCAGCCGATGT
Organism: uncultured Actinomycetota bacterium; assembly: GCA_963844575.1. Taxonomy (GTDB): domain Bacteria; phylum Actinomycetota; class Acidimicrobiia; order Acidimicrobiales; family RAAP-2; genus DASZUK01. The sequence continues at coordinate 2,839,557 of CAWJOU010000005.1, read as the reverse complement.
CGTGCAGGAGGGCGGCGACGACCAGCGACGGCGCCGCGCCATCGAGCTCGGCCGCCCGGGCCGCCTGCCGCGAGTGCTCGGCGACAGTCACCGGCTCGCCCAGGTAGGTCTCGCGACCACTCGTGCGGAGGATGCCGAGCACGCCGTCGGCCGTGACGACGTTCATCGGCCGATCGCCACTTTCGGACCCCGCCCCCTGGGCCTGGGTCGTCTCGGACCGGCCTGCGTCGAGCCGGCCTGCAGCGAGCCGGCCTCTGTCGAGCCGGCCGGTGCGGAGCCGAGCCGGGCCGGTTCGGTACCGCCGACGCGGCGGCGGAGGACGGCCAGCCGGCTGTCGAGCCCGTCCCGGTCGACGTAGCAGCCGCGGAGCGACGCCCCGCCGGCCGGCTCGCCGCCGGCCCAGCCGTGCAGCATCCGGCGGCCGTCGAGCAGGACGACGTCACCGGCGTCGAGGGCCAGCCGGACCTGGAGCTGCGGCCGGTCGAGGATGGTGGCGAACCTCCGGAGCGCCAGCAGGTGCAGGTCGACGACGTCGGGGTCGAGTTGCAGGGGCACGCGAGACCGCTCGTCGAAGCGGATCGACACGACCGCGCCACCTGCGCCGAGCTCGACGACCGGCGTTTCGGCGACGAGGTCGACCGTATCGTCCGCGTAGCGCCACCGCACCGGCCACGTCGCCAGTTGGGCGAACGCCTCCGGCCGCTCGGCCCGCAGGACGTCAGCGGCCCGGAAGCCATCGACCAGGATCGTCTCGCCGCCGCCGCCGCCGCCGCCGCCGCCGCCGCCGCCGCCGCCGCCGCCGCCGCTGGCCGGCGAGCCGACGCGGTGGAGCAGCTGGAGCGACGGGGCTGGTCGGCGGTACGGGTTGGCGGTGTGGAGTGGCCCGGCCGGGCCGACGTCCGTCGGGACGTCGAAGATGCGGCCGTCGTTGGTCTCGCGGACGTAGCCGAAGCGGGCGACGACGGCCAAGAGGCCGGCGTCGCCGTCCGGGACACCGGTCAGGCGGGCCCAGCCGTCGGTGACGACGGTCGCCAGCCAGTCGGCGAGCGCCCGGTCGTCGTCGGCCACCGCCGACCAGGCCATCGGCGCCGGACCGCTCGTGACGGCCGCACCGGCCGCGACGCCGCCGGTGCCGGCCGGGACGGCGTTGGCGGAAACGGCGTTGGCGGGCCGGTCGCCGCGGGTCGTCCCCGACGGGACGGCCTGCCGGTCACCATCGCGCCGCCGGTCAAGGTGGGTCGGGCAGCAGCAGTGGTCCTGGAGCCAGTCGAGGTCGAACCGGCTGGTGTGGTGCTCGTCCTCCCAGCGCAGGACGAGCGCCGGGCCGACGACGGCGGCCGATTCGGGGCGAGGGTCGGAGGGGATGGCGCGGAGATCGGCCCGGCGCCGTCCGGACCCGTCACCGCGGCAGTGCTCGCAGGGGCAGCAGTCGCGGAGCCACCGGAGCCGGTAGCGGCTCCGGTGGCCGTCGCCCCACCGGACGACGATCTCCTCGGCTCCCGGGATCATGACGGGCACCGCCGCCAGCTGTCCGACCGCACCGTTGCGCATGGTGCCTCCGAATGTCCGTGGAATCGCTCCGACATGGCGGTCCCTCAGGAAAGGATGCGGTACGGAGGTTGCCGGATGGGCACGGCAGCGTGGCGGGGGAGTGACATCCTGGTGAACGGGGCCGCCAGAGCGCCGTTTTCTCGACCACCCGAAAGGGCAGGTGGGAGGGACACACTGCTACCGTGAAGCGCAGCAGGGCGTCGGAAGTGTGAGCGGGGGAAGAGGAGGAGATCGATGGCGCAGAGTGCCGGACTGCACGAACCGGCGGAGAAGCTGGCACCGTCGACGATCGACCGACATCGGGCCATCACGTCGCTCCAGGAGGAGCTCGAGGCGGTCGACTGGTACGACCAGCGGGTCGACGCCACCGCCGACGCCGAGCTGGCGGCGGTCCTTGCGCACAACCGGGACGAGGAGAAGGAGCACGCGGCGATGACGCTCGAATGGCTCCGCCGCCACGACCCGAAGCTCGACCAGCATCTGCGCACGTACCTGTTCACGACCGCACCGGTAACGGAGATCGAGCACGAGGTCGAAGAGGCCGGCGGCGGGGACACCGCGGCGGCCGACGAGACCGGTTCGCTCGGGATCGGGAGCCTGAAGGGAGAGACCCGATGAACCACCTGCTCCGTTCCCATGCGCCGCTCACCGAGGCGGGCTGGGAGGTGCTGGACGACGAGGGCCGTGAGCGGCTCGTCCCGGCGCTGGCTGCCCGCAAGCTCGTCGACTTCTCCGGTCCCCGTGGCTGGCAGTACTCCGCCACCAACCTGGGCCGGACGACGGCGGTGACGGCTTCCGACGCCGACCTGCGGGCCCGGCAGCGCAAGGTGTTGCCGCTCGTCGAGCTGCGAGCCGAGTTCGCGGTCGCTCGGGAGGAGCTGCTCGACGCCGACCGTGGCGCGGCCGACATCGAGCTGGGCCCCCTCGACGAGGCGGCCCGGCGGATCGCCCTGGCCGAGAACGTCGCCGTCTTCCACGGGTGGGCCGACGCCGGCATCACCGGGATCACCGAGGCGTCCCCCCACGAGGCGCTCGAGCTCGGCACGGCCTACGCGGACTACCCCGGCCGGGTGGCCAAGGCGGTGCAGACCCTGCTGTCGGACGGCATCAGCGGCCCGTACGGCCTGGCCCTCGGGCCCGACGGCTACACCGGCGTCGTCGAGACCACCGAGCACGGTGGGCTCGTCGTCTTCGACCACCTCCGGCAGATCCTCGGCGGCCCGATCGTGTGGGCGCCGGGCGTCGAGGGCGCGGTCGTCGTCAGCCTGCGGGGCGGCGACTTCCTGTTCGAGTCCGGTCAGGATCTCTCGATCGGCTACGACTACCACGACGCCGAGCAGGTCCACCTGTACCTCGAAGAGAGCTTCAGCTTCCGGGTGGCCACCCCGGAAGCTGCAGTGGCGATGACCCCCTGAGGCCGACGATGGTGAACCGCAGCGAACCCGACGACGACCGCCCGGAGGGGGACGACCAGGTCGAGGAGGAGGACGAGGAGTCCTTTCCGGCCAGCGACCCCCCGGCGCAGTGGTCCGGAGCCCGATAGCTGGCGTCCGATAGCTGGCGCCGGCCGGTAGGGCGGCACCGACCGGCGCGGCCGGTCAGCCGTACGGGTGGGCGAGCGTCAGCAGGAACTCGCCGTCCGCCGCGCCCCACTGGCCGTCGACGACGAAGTTGGCGTCGACCAGCTCGGCGGCGAGGCCGTCGGGCGTGAACTTGGCGCTGATCTCGGTAAGCAGCTCCTCGCCGTCGGCGAAGTCGACGGTCAGCGCCAGGTCGGCGATCGTCACCGTCTGGTCGCCGACCGACCGCAACCGCATCTCGATCCACGACGCCTCGGCGTTCCAGAGGGCGACGTGCTCGAAGCGGTCCGCGTCGAAGTCGGCGCCGAGCTGGCCGTTGAGGACGCGGAGCACGTTGCGGTTGAACTCGGCGGTGACGCCGGCCGCGTCGTCGTAGGCGGCGACGATCCGCCCCGGGTCCTTGACGAGGTCGGTCCCGACCAGGAGGTGGTCGGTGGGGTCCATCGTGCCGTTGAGGTCGGACAGGAACCGCTGGCGCTGACCCGGTGTGAGGTTGCCGATCGTCCCGCCCAAGAAGGCGATCAGCCGCCGGCCGCCTCGCGGGATCTCGGCGAGGTGCCGGTGGAAGTCGCCGACGACGGCGTGGATGTCGAGCCCGGCGTAGTCGTCCGCCAACCCGGCCGCGGCGGCCCGGAGGAACTCGTCGCTCACGTCGAACGGCAGGTAGCGCCGCAGCGGCCCGTGGACGGCCATGGCGTCGAGCAGCAGGCGGGTCTTGTCGCAGGCCCCGGCGCCCAGCTCGACCAAGGTGTCGGCCAGGGCCAGCCGGGCGACGGCCGGGGCATTGGCCTCGAGCAGCGCCCGCTCGGCCCGCGTCGGGTAGTACTCGGGCAGCCGGGTGATGTCCTCGAACAGCCGGCTACCGGCTTCGTCGTAGAACCAGACCGGCGGGAGGCACTTGCGGTCACGGCCGGCGGTCATCCCCTGCCGGACGTCGTCTTCGAGCGCGACCCGCAGATCCTCGGGGCCGAGGTGGACGTCGACGGTGAGCGGCGTACCGGGCACGGCTAGAGGTCCCGGGCCAGTCGGATGCCACTGAACGCCCAGCGGGCGCCGGCCGGGAAGAAGTTGCGGTACGTCGAACGGATGTGGTCGGTCGGGGTGACGCAGGAGCCGCCGCGCAGCACGTACTGGTTGACCATGAACTTGCCGTTGTACTCGCCGACCGCGCCGGCGGCCGGCCGGAAGCCGGGGTACGGGCTGTAGGCGCTGGCCGTCCACTCCCAGACGTCGCCGAAGAGCTGCCGGCCACCGTCGGCCGAGCCGACCGGGTGCGGTACCGGTCCGTCCGGGCGGCCCGGGTCGCGGCCGGTCGGCACCGGTTCGAGCAGGTTGCCGTCGACCGGGCTCTCGGCGGCGACCGTCTCCCACTCCGTCTCCGTCGGCAGTCGGGCGCCGCTCCACCGGGCGAACGCGTCCGCCTCGTAGTAGTCGACGTGGCAGACCGGCTCGGTCGGGTCGACCGGCTGGTCACCGCCGAGCCCGAAGACGCGCCAGTCGTCCGGCTCGCCGTCGGGGCCCGTCGACCAGTACAGCGGGGCCGTCCGCTGCTCGGCCTGGACGACCGCCCAGCCGTCCGACAGCCACAGGTCCGACCGGGCGTACCCGCCGTCGTCCATGAACGCCAGCCACTCGCCGCAGGTGACCGTGCGATCGGCCAGCGCGAACGGGACGAGGTGGGCGAGGTGCCGCGGGAACTCGTTGTCGTAGCCGAACCGGTCCCCGGCATGGCCGACCTCGACCGTCCCGCCCTGGTGCTCGATCCACCCTGGCTTCGCCACCTCGCCCGACGCCCGCTGGGTCGACGCCGCCTCGCCCGTCGCCGGCTGGAACGGGCCGGCGTCCGCTGAGGCATCGCGGTAGGCCGGCCGCAGCGGGTTCTTTGACAGGACGTGCTTGATGTCCATCAGCAGCAGCTCCTGGTGCTGCTGTTCGTGGTTGAGGCCGAGATCAACGAGGTCGAGCACGTCGGCCGCCAGGTCGCCGCCCAGGAGCCGCTCCATCGCCTCGTCGACGTGGGCCCGGTAGCGACCGACGTCGCCGGTGCCGGGCCGGGAGACGAAGCCGCGCTCGGCGCGGGGGTGCCGGGCCCCGACGGCTTCGTAGTAGGAGTTGAAGATGTAGCCGTACGCCGGGTGGCAGGCCCGGTAGCCGGTGAGGCTGGGTTCGAGCAGGAACGTCTCGAAGAACCAGGACGTATGGCCGCGGTGCCACTTCGTCGGGCTGACGTCGGGCATCGTCTGGATGGTCTGGTCCTCGGGCGAGAGTGGGGCGGCGAGGGCTTCGGTCAGGGCCCGGACCTGCGGGTAGCGCCTGGCCAGCCCGGCCCGGCGGAAGTCGAGATCTTCGGTGCCGGCCATTCCCTCACCGTCCCTTCGGTGGATCCGTTCGTCGAGCGCACGATGGCGATCTCCGATACCTACCCACCGGCGCCGCAGCGGCCGACGAGGTCGGCCAGGGGGTCGGAAGGCGGCGCCGAAAATCGTCAACTAACGTAGTCGGGTGCGTCCGCCGGCGGCGCGCTCCTGACAAGCTGGGACCGGTGGGCTTGACGGACGACGGTCGATCAGGGGGCCGGATCGGCCGCGACTGGCGGGATTCGGTGCCGTGGTGGCCGCCGGAGCCGGCACCGCCACCGGGCGCGCCGAACGTCGTGCTCGTCGTCTTGGACGACGTCGGCTTCGCCCAGCTCGGGTGCTACGGGTCGGACATCGCCACGCCGGTCATCGACGGCCTGGCCACCCGGGGCGTGCGGCTGGGCAACTTCCGGACGACCGCGCTGTGCTCGCCGACGCGGGCGTGCCTGCTGACCGGCCGCAACCACCACCGCAGCGGGATGGGCCGGGTGGCCGACCTGGCCGTCGGCTTCCCCGGCTACCGGGGACGGCCGCCGAAGGAGAACGGCTACCTGTCGGAGATCCTGCGCGACCGCGGCTACGCGACGTTGGCCGTCGGGAAGTGGCACCTCACCCCCGAGGACGAGACGCACATGGCCGCCCCCCGGGCGACGTGGCCGCTCGGCCGGGGCTTCGACCGCTGGTACGGGTTCCACGGCGGCGAGACCCACCAGTTCGTCCCGGCGCTCTACCACGACAACCACTCGGTGCGGCCGCCCCGGTCGGCGGCGGACGGGTACCACCTGACCGAGGACCTGGCCGACCGGGCGATCGAGTTCGTCGGGGACGTCCGGGCGGTCGACGCGGACCGGCCGTTCTTCCTCTACCTGGCGACCGGGGCGTGCCACTCGCCCCACCAGGCACCGGCCGAGTGGATCGACCGGTACCGCGGTCGGTTCGACGGGGGGTGGGACGCCTGGCGGGAGGCCGCGCACGCCCGGCAGCTGGCCCTCGGCGTCGTGCCACCGGGCACCCGGCTCTCGCCCCGCCCGCCGTGGGTGCCGGCGTGGGCGGACCTTGACGACCGGGCCCGGGCGGTGGCCGCCCGGTTCATGGAGTGCTTCGCCGGCTTCCTCTCGCATGCCGACGCCCAGATCGGTCGGGTGCTCGACTTCCTCGACACCCTGGGCGAGCTCGACGACACCGTCGTGATCGTCGTCTCCGACAACGGCGCCAGCGCGGAGGGGGGTGCGGAGGGGTCGATCAACGACGTCCGGCTGACCAACCTCGATCCGGCCGGCCTCGACGAGATGGTCGACCGCCTGGCGGAGATCGGCGGGCCGTCGACCCACAACAACTACCCGTGGGGCTGGACGATGGCCGGCAACACGCCGTTCAAGCGGTGGAAGCGGGAGGTGCACCACGGCGGGGTGGCCGACCCGTGCATCGTCAGCTGGCCCCGGCGGTTCGGCGAGACCGACGGGTCGGCCGGCCAGGTCCGCCACCAGTTCGTCCATGCGGTCGACGTGCTGCCGACGGTGCTCGAGCTGGCCGGTGTCGACCCGCCGGCGGTCGTCGACCACGTCCCGCAGAGCCGGCTCGACGGGACGAGCTTCGCCTACCTGCTCGGGCCGGACGGCGCGGCCGCGGCCGAGCGGCACGAGACGCAGTACTTCGAGATGTTCGGATCGCGAGCCATTTACCACCGCGGCTGGAAGGCCGTCACGTACCACCCGGTCGGTCCGCTCTACGACGACGGCCTCGATCCGAACGCGCCGTTCGACGACGACGTCTGGGAGCTCTACCACGTCGCCGAGGACCTGGCCGAGGTCGACGACCGGGCCGACCGGGAGCCGGACCGCCTGGCCGCGCTCGTCGACCTCTGGTGGCGGGAAGCGGCCGACAACGACGTGTTGCCGCTCGACAACCGTGTGCTCTGGGCGCTCGTCCATCCCAAGCCGGACCGCCGCCGGCCGCGGTCGAGCTACCGCTACTTCCCCGGCGGCGCGCAGGTGCCCGAGGCGGTCGCCGTCAACGTCCGGAACCGGTCGCACGCGGTCGTCGTCGAGGTCGACGTGCCCGACGGCACTGTCGCGTCCGGCGTGCTGCTCGCCCTCGGCTCGTCGCTCGGCGGATGGTCGCTGCACGCGGTCGGCGGCCGGGTCCGGTACGTCCACAACCTCTACGGCAAGACGCGCCACGTCCTCGAGGCCGACCGGGCGCTCGGTCCGGGGCGTCATGTCGTCCGGTTCGACTTCGACAAGGACGCGCCCGGCCCGGCCACGGCCGACGCGCCGGGCGGGACCGGGACGATCCGCTACGACGGCGCCGTCGTCGCCACCGGCGCGATCGAGCGGTTCACGCCGGCCGGCTTCAACGGCGTCGGCGCCGGCCTGACGTGCGGCTACGAGTGGGGGCCGGCCGTCGGCGAGGGGTACGACGCGCCGTTCCCGTTCAACGGCACGATCGTGCGGGCCGCCGTCGAGGTCACCGGGCCGGTCGTCCGGGACCCGCTGGCCGAGCTGGCCGCCATCCTGGCCGAGCAGTGACCCCGAGGCCTGGTGGCGCGACCGCGGTGCTCGATCCGATCGCCGACCGGCCGGAGCGGCTCGGGCTCGGCTGAGCCGCCGTCAGCCGTCGACGACGACCAGCTCGACCGGGATGTTGCCGCGGGTGGCCTTCGAGTACGGGCAGACCTCGTGAGCGGCGTCGATCAGCTGGCGGCCGGTCTGGGCGTCGACGCCGGGCAGCTCGGCCTCGATCTTCGCCCCGATGCCGAAGCCGCTGCCGTCGCTGATGAGGTCGACGGTGACGGAGACGGCGGACTCGCTGACGTCGACGTGCTGGCGGCCGGCGACGAGCTTGAGCGCGCTGTGGAAGCAGGCGGCGTAGCCGGTGGCGAAGAGCTGCTCGGGGTTCGTCCCGGCACCGTCGTCGCCGCCGATCGACTTCGGCATCGACAGCTGTAGGTCGATCCGGCCGTCGGTCGACGTCACCCGACCGTTCCGGCCGCCCCACGCCGTCGACGTCGCCGAGTACAGGACCTGGTTCATCTCGTGCACCTCCCGTCGGGCCGTCCGCCGGCCCGGCGGAGTCCGGCTTACCAGCGGGACGCGGTGTCGCGATCGGCTCGGCCGTCCTCGGCGGCCGACCGCTCGCCCAAAGCCCCACTTCCCCCGGCGACGCCCTTGTGGTAGCCACGCAGGTGGCACGGGCCGACGACGGGTGCCGTCGCCGCCGCCGTCGATCTGGAGGCTCCGCAACATGACAGACGAGGCAGTGGCCCTTCCGACGCTGGACGCCGCCGATATGGCGCTGATCGCCGAGCTGGGCGTTCGACGCCAGGTCGAGGTGGGGGAGTACCTCTTCCGGGAGGGCGACGCCAGCTACGACTTCTTTGTCCTCGTCAGCGCCGAGGTCGACATCGTGCTCTCGGTCGACGGTGGCGAGAACGTGCTCGTCCATCACGGACCGGGTCGGTTCCTCGGCGAGCAGAACATGCTGAGCGGGCTCCGGCTGTTCGTCTCGGCTCGGGTGGTCACGTCCGGCGAGGCCATCGTCGTGCCGCGTGACCAGTTGCGGCAGTTGATGGCGACGAACCCGCGGCTGGGCGACACCATCCTGGCGGCCTTCGTCGCCCGCCGGTCGTTCCTTTTGACGGGCGCGGCGCCGGCGATCCGGGTCATCGGCTCGCAGTTCTCGCCCGAGTCGCTCCGGGTCCGGGAGTTCCTGACGCGGACCCGAGTGCCCCACGAATGGCTGGACCCGGACCGGGACGCCCTGGTGGACGATCTCCTGCGGCAGTTCGACGTCGCGGCGAGCGACCTGCCGGTGGTCATCGCCTCGGGAACGGTGCTGCGCCGACCGACCCCCGGCGAGCTGGCGAGCTATCTCGGGCTGACGGTCGAGAGCCTGCCGGGGCGCTGCTTCGACCTGGTCGTCGTGGGCGGTGGCCCGGCCGGTCTGGCCGCCGCGGTGTACGGCGCCTCCGAGGGGCTCCGGACCCTCGGAGTCGAGATGACCGCGCCGGGTGGGCAGGCCGGGATGAGCTCGCGGATCGAGAACTACCTCGGGTTCCCGATGGGCGTCTCCGGCGGGGAGCTCACGCAGCGGGCGGTGATCCAGGCCCAGAAGTTCGGGGCCAACCTCACCGCGCCGTGCACCGCGGTCTCGCTGCGCAACCACGCCGGGCATCTGGTCGTCCGCCTGAGCGACGGCAGCGATGTCGCCGGACGGTCCGTGATCGCCGCCACCGGCGCGGCCTATCGGCGGCTGGACGCGACTCGACTGGGCGAGTTCGAGGACAACGGCGTGTACTACGCGGCGACCGAGATCGAGGCCCGCATGTGCGGAACGGCGCCGGTCGTCGTCGTCGGTGGCGGCAACTCCGCCGGGCAGGCCGCGATCTTCCTGAGCCAGGGTGGGTGTGCGGTCACGCTCGTCATCCGGGGGTCGGACCTCGGGGCGAGCATGTCGCGCTACCTGGAGCAGCGGATCGACGCCGACCCCGGCATCACCGTCCGGACGCGTACGACCGTGGTCGCCCTCGACGGGGACCAGACGCTGCGGGCGCTGCATCTGAAGGGCCCCGACGGCGAGACGGTCGTCGACTGCGCCGGGCTGTTCTCCTTCATCGGCGCCGACCCGTCGTCCGGCTGGCTCTCCGGCTGCGCCGCGGTCGACCAACGAGGCTTCGTGCTCACCGACCTCTCGTTGACCGAGCAGCTCGGCGACGAATGGGTGGCGCTGGACCGGCTGCCGTTGCCGTTCGAGACCAGCCACCCCGGGCTCTTCGCCGTCGGCGATCTCCGATCGGGGTCGACCAAGCGGGTGGCCGCGGCCGTGGGCGAGGGCTCGTCGTCGGTACGGTCGGTCCACCAGTACCTGGCGTTCTCGAGCTGACCGCCCGAGCCTGATCGCTAGGACCCGAGCCTGATCGCTAGGAGAGGACGCGGCGCCGGAAGTTCCGCAGCCCGAGGCCGAGGAAGACGACGCAGAAGCCGACGAGCACCGGGTAGACGATGTAGAGGTGCATGTGCGAGGCGTCGGTGAACGCCGCGCGCATCCCCTCGTTCACGTAGATCAGCGGGTTGATCAGGACGACCGTCTGCAGCCAGTGCCACCCGCCGACCTTGACCGGGACGAGCCTCGTCCACTGGTAGTACGTGCCGCCGAGGAACGTGATCGGCAGGACGACGAAGCCGAACATCAGCCCGATGTTCCGCGGCTCGAACGACGTGCCGAGCAGCAGCCCGAGCGACGTCATCGCCACGCAGGCCAGTGGGACGAGGGTGACGATGATCCACCAGTGCAGCGACAGGTTGGCCTCGACGCCGGCGGCGTGGACGACGGAGGCGATCGGCAGCACGATCGCCGCGGAGATCAGGCCCTGGACGGCGCCGGACAGCACCTTGGAGATGGCGACCAGCCAGATCGGGCACGGCGCCTGGACCCGGTCCTCGATCTCCCGGGTGAACCCGAACTCCTGGGCCATCTGCATGGCGACGGCCTGGATGCCCTGGAACATGATCGAGATGCCGACGACGCCGGGGACGAGCACGGTGGCGAACGCCGACTCCGCGGCCGGGTTGCTCCCGCCGCCGATGCCCTGGCCGATCTTCGGGAAGACGTACAAGAAGACGAAGCAGAGCAGGAACGGCTGGACGAGCGTCCGGATGACGAACTCCCAGAAGTTCTTCTTGAGGACGACGAGGTCGCGCAGGATGAGCGCCTTGAGCGCGGTCCGGCTGGCCGCCATCGTCGACCGGGTCGGCGTGAGGTGCAGCGGGCCCTCGCCGGGCACGACACTCTCGGCGACGGGGGGCGCGTCGACGGCCATCAGTCCCGCAGGGCCTTTCCGGTCAGGTTGATGAAGACCGTCTCCAGGCTCGGCTCGGCGACCGACAGGTCGGCCACCTCGAACCCGCCCTGCTCGGCCGCGGCGACCACCCGGGGGACGAGCCGGTCGGCACCGTGCACGAGCAGCTCGACGCCGCCGTCGACCGGCCGGCTGCCGGTCACGCCGCCGATGGCCGCGGTCAGCACCGCGGCCAGTTCGTCGGGATCGCCGGTCGCCTTGACCGTCACCATCGTGTCCGCGCCGACGCTCCGCTTGAGCTGGTCCGGGGTGTCGAGGGCGAGGATCCGGCCGTGGTCCATGATCGCCACCCGGCCGCAGAGCTGGTCGGCCTCTTCCATGTAGTGCGTCGTCAGCAGGATCGTCTGCCCTTCGCCGTTGAGCGTCCGGAGGATCTCCCACAGCGCCAGCCGGCTCTGCGGGTCGAGGCCGGCCGTCGGCTCGTCGAGGAAGAGGACGGCCGGCCGGTGGAAGATGGCCCGGGCCACCATCAGCCGCTGGGCCATCCCCCCCGACAGCGCGTAGACCGACGCCTTCCCCCACTTCGCCAGCTGGAACTTCTCCAGCAGCTCGTCGGCCGTCCGGCGGGACTCCTTGGCGGCGATGCCGAAGAGCCGGCCGTGGAAGTAGAGGTTCTCCCAGACCGTCAGCTGCCGGTCGAGCGTGTTCGTCTGGGAGACGATGCCGATGAGCTGCTTGGCCAGCGCCGGGTGGGCGACGACGTCGACGCCGCCGACGACCGCCCGCCCCGACGTCGGGACGACCCGGGTCGTCAGCATGCCGGCCGTCGTCGTCTTGCCGGCGCCGTTCGGCCCGAGCAGGCCGAAGATCTCGCCGGCCGACACCGACAGGTTCAGCTCGTCGACCGCCCGGAAGTCCGCACCGGCGTAGACCTTCGTCAGGTCGACCGTGCGGATGATCGCGTCGTCCGGCCGGTCGGCGGCCGGCCGCTGTGGCGCCGGCGTGGGGGCGGTCGTCGTCATAGGTTCGGGATCGAGGCTACCGCTCGCTGCGCCGGGCTCGGTGCTCGCCGGTCAGGCCTCGGTGCTCGCCGGTCAGGCCTCGGCCAGGATCTGGTAGAGCTCCTTGCGGGCCCGCTGGATGATCTCCAGGCCCCGCTCGACCTGCTCCGGCTGGCCGGCCATCGACAGCTGCCGGGCGGCCATCTGGACCTGGACGACGGCCATCTTGAGCGACCGGGTCCGGTCCGCGCCCTCGCCGCCGAAGTCCCACGGTGCCTCCCGGTCGCCCTCTTTCGTCGCCGCCTCCGCCTCGCCGCGGCCGGTGTCGGTCAGCTCGTACGTCCGCGTCCCGTCCTGCGTCGTCGACCGGACGAGCCCCTCGTCCTCCAGCATCTGCAGCGTCGGGTAGACCGAGCCGGGGCTCGGCCGCCAGATCCCGCCGCTGCGCTCCTCGAGCCGGCGCATGACCTCGTAGCCGTGGGCCGGCCCGTCCGCCAGCGTCGAGAGGACCGCCCGCCGGATGTCGCCGCGGCGCATCCGCCGCCGCCCGCCGCCCCAGCCCGGTCCCGGGCCGCCACCCCAACCGCCGCCGGGGCCTTCCATGCCGCGCATCCCGCGGCCTCGTCCCCGGCTCCGGCCGTGCTCCCTACTGCCTCTGTCGTATCGGTTGTCCATTTCGATCTCCTTCGATCGATCGTCCCGGGGCGCCCCGGGCGACCTCGCTGCGAGGTCCCTGGCGCCGCCGCCGCCGTTGTTTTCCTTCATGCTCCATCGTGTTATCACGATCGGTACCGATATATCGTAACCCATCGCAAACGAATGTCAAGCGCGAGGCCGGAGGCGGGGTGACGGCCAACGGGGAACAGGCCGGCAGCCAGGCCGGTTGACGTCCATACTGGTATCGACGACAGGAGGCGACCGATGGGGTTGTTCACCGCCCACAAGCAGGAGATCGTGCCCGAGGACCGGGCGCTCCCGGGCCGGTCGACGCCGATGGCGGTCTCCGACCGGCACCTCGTCCTCGGCACGCCGTTGCAGCCGCCGTTCCCCGACGGCCTGGAGCAGGCCATCTTCGGCATGGGCTGCTTCTGGGGCGCCGAGCGCAAGTTCTGGGAGACCGATGGCGTCTACACGACCGCGGTCGGCTACGACGGCGGCTACACGCCGAACCCGACGTACGAGGAAGTCTGTTCCGGCCGCACCGGTCATGCCGAGGTCGTCCTCGTCGTCTTCGATCCGACCAAGACGACGTACGACGCGCTGCTCGCCGTCTTCTTCGAGGGCCACGATCCGACGGCGGGGATGCGCCAGGGCAACGACGTCGGGACCCAGTACCGGTCGGCCATCTACACGACGTCCGCCGCCCAGGCGGAAGCCGCCCGGGCCGCGGTCGACCGGTACCAGACGGCGATCAGCGCGGCCGGCTACGGGACGATCACGACCGAGGTCGCGCCGGCTGGGCCCTTCTATTACGCCGAGGCGTACCACCAGCAGTACCTGGCGGCCAACCCGAACGGTTACTGCGGGCTCGGCGGGACCGGCGTGTCCTGCCCGATCGGCGTCCTCGGCGGTCGGGCCGAGAGTGGCCCGGCCGAGGCTGGGTCAGCCGAGGGTGGGTCAGCCGAGAGCCCGGCGGCCCGATGACCGGACATCCGCCGCCGATGTCGCCGCCACCGATGTCGCCACCGCCGACGTCGCCGCCGCCGATGCCCCAGCCGGGCACGGCGGCTGACCCGACAGCACCCGACGCGTCGATCCTGCCCGACGGGATCGGCCACCGGGAGGCGAACCGGGTGACCGTGGCCGAGCACTACGAGCACGGCCGGTCGCGTCGCAAGGACGTGCCGCGGAGCCACCACCGCGGCTGGGAGCCGCCGCCGGGCCGGGCCGACCCGATCGCCCTGTTGGAGGCGTCCAACCTCAGCCGGGTCCCCGAGCTCGTGCCGATCCGCTACGGCCGGATGCTGGCGTCGCCGTTCGCCTTCCTCCGTGGCTCGGCCACCGTCATGGCCCACGACCTGGCGACGACCGCCACCACCGGCATCGAGGTCCAGGCCTGCGGCGACGCCCACCTGCTCAACTTCGGCCTCTTCGCCACGCCCGAGCGGAACCTCGTCTTCGACGTCAACGACTTCGACGAGACGCTGCCCGGGCCGTGGGAGTGGGACGTCAAGCGGCTGGCGGCCAGTGTCATGGTCGCCGGCCGGGACGCCGGGTTCGACGACACCGCGTCGCGGACGGCCGCCGAGGCCGCGGTCCGGGCGTACCGCCTGCGGGTCGGCGGCTACGCCGGCCTCGGCCACATGAACACGTGGTACGCCCGGATCGACGTCGAGACGATCGCCAAGCTCGTCACCCGCGCCCGGGCCCGTCGTGTCCTGCAGGCCAACGTCAAGAAGGCCCGGGGCCGGACTGCACTGCAGGCGATGGGCAAGCTGACGACGGTCGTCGACGGCGTCCGCCGGCTGATCGACGACCCGCCGGTGCTCGAGCACATCCAGTACGACCGGCTCGACGAGTGGGTCGAGGCGATGTTCGTCAGCTACGTGTCGTCGCTGCCCGACGACCGCCGGCACCTGCTCGAGCGCTACCGGTTCGTCGACATCGCCTTCAAGGTCGTCGGCGTCGGCAGTGTCGGCACCCGTTGCTACCTCGTCCTGCTCCAGGGGCTCGACGACGACGACGTGCTCCTCCTCCAGTTCAAGGAGGCCGATCCGTCCGTGCTCGAGCCGTTCGTCCGGGCCAGCCAGTACGACAACCACGGCCGCCGGGTCGTCGAGGGCCAGCGCCTCATGCAGGCCGCCAGTGACATCTTCCTCGGCTGGGGCACCGGGACGTTCGGCGTCGACTACTACTTCCGCCAGTTCCGCGACATGAAGGGGTCGTTCAGTCCGGAGGGCGTGCTCCCCGAGGGCCTGGCCGACTACGCCCGGGTCTGCGGGTGGGCCCTCGCCCGGGCCCACGCCCGCTCCGGCAACGCCGCGGCGATCGCCGGCTACCTCGGCACCGGCAACCGGTTCGACCGTCACGTCGCCGACTTCGCCGCCGCCTACGCCGACCAGACCGAACTGGACCACACTGCCCTCGTCGATGCCGTTCGAGAAGGGCGGATCGAAGCCCGTACCGAGGTCTGACGGCCGCCCGTGCGGTTCGGCCTCCACGCGCTCGGCGTCGGCCCGGGCGCCGACCCTGACGTCGTCGTCGCGGTCGCCGCCGCGGCCGAGCGTCGTGGCTTCTCGACGCTGTGGGCCGGCGAGCACATCGTCATGGTCGATGACCCGGACACGCCGTACCCCTACGCCGACGACGACCGCATCGCGTTGCCGAGCGACGTCGACTGGCTCGACCCCCTGGTCGTCCTGACCTTCGCCGCCGCCGCCACCTCGCGCCTCCGGCTGGCCACCGGCATCCTCCTGCTGCCCGAGCACCAGCCCGTCGCCGTGGCCAAGCGGGCAGCCAGCCTCGACGTACTGTCGAAGGGGCGGTTCGTCCTGGGGATCGGGATCGGTTGGTCAGCCGCCGAGTTCGCCGCCCTGGGCGTGCCGTTCGACGGGCGGGCCGCCCGGACTCGGGAGTACGTCGAGGCCATGCGGGCGCTCTGGGCCGACGACGTGTCGTCCTACCGAGGCGCCCATGTCCAGTTCGAGCGGGTCCGGAGCTATCCGAAGCCGCGAGACCGACGAATCCCGATCGTCGTCGGCGGGAACAGTGACCCCGCGCTGGCCCGGGTGGCCGCCTGGGGTGACGGCTGGTACGGGTTCAACGTCCCCGTGGCCACCGTCCCCCGGCTACTCGCCGACTTGCATGCCCACTGCCGGCGGGAGGGGCGGGACCCCGGTGCCGTCGATGTTTCGGTGGCCCTGGCCGACGGGTCGCCCGACGACGTCCCCGCGCTCGACCGGGTGGGGGTCGACGAGGTCGTGCTCGTCGAGTCCCCGCCGGCTGAGGCCGGTGAGGTCGACCGTTGGGTCGACGGCCTCGCCGACCGCTGGAAGGTCAGCGGCTAGCTGTGATGTCCAGGGAGGCCTGGAAGGTCAGCGGCTAGGTCGCTCGGCCCGTCGACCCGGCCGCCGGCCGGCGGCGAAGAGGATCGCCCCGCCGACGACGAAGGCGACGGCCGTGCCGACCAGCAGGCCGATCTGGGCGGCCGCCACCAGCGGGGGATGACCGGCGAACGCGCTCGTCGCGAACAGCAGCGGGACCGTGAACCCCATGCCGCACATCGCGGCCGCGCCCGCCAGCTGGGACCAGCGGACCCCCTCGGGAAGCTCGACGACTCGGCAGCGGACGACGATCGCCGTCGCCACGGTGATGCCGGCCATCTTGCCGACCAGCCGGGCGACGAGGATGCCGACGACGACGGAGCCGCCCGCTCCACTCGTGAGCCCCGGCGCGCCGAGGTCGACGCCGGTGTTCGCCAACGCGAACAGCGGGAGGACGAGCAGGATCGAGACCGGGTTGAGCACCCGTTCGAGCACGGCCGACGGCGACCGGTCCACCGGCGACGGTGCCCCCGTGGCCGACGGTGGCCCTGTGGCCGACAGTGCCCCGGTGGTCGACGGCGCCCTGGCGGATGGCTCGGTCGCCCGCCGTCCGGTGGTCGCCCGCCGGGCGGTCGCCGGCAGTACGGCGCACGGCACGACCATGCCGACGAACGCGCCGGCCAGGGTCGGCTCGACGCCGCCCCAGGCCAGGAGGACCCACTCGACGAGCGCGGCGACGACGTACGGCCACCACGCGGTCCGGACCCGGCGACTGGCCAGCGCGACGACCGCGAACCAGACGACCGCGGCGGCGAGCGCCCAGGGCCGGACGTGGACACGGGACGCCGAGACGAAGGCCAGCACGACGACCGACCCGACGTCGTCGGCCACCGCGAGGGCGAGGACGAACACCCGGAGGGCCGGCGGGACCCGGCGGCCGAGCAGGGCCATCGCGCCGAGCGTGAACGCCACGTCGGTGGCCATCGGGACGCCCCACCCGCGGGCCGCGGCCGGCCCCCCGGCGGTGGCGGTCACCGTCACCAGATAGGCGATCGCCGCGCCGGCCATCCCGCCGAGGGCGGCCGCGACCGGCAGGAGGGCGTTGCGGACGCTCCGGAGCGATCCGTGCACCCGCTCCCGGCCGACCTCGAGCCCGACGGCGAGGAAGAAGACGGTCATCAGGCCGTTGTCGACCCAGTCCCTGACCGTGCCGAACTGGTCGGCCGGCAGCAGCCGCCAGTGGGCCGCGGCCTGCCAGACCGCGTCGTACGACGAGTGGGCCGGCAGGTTCGCCCACAGCAGGGCGACGCCGACCATGACGGTCAGCAGGATGCCGCCGACCGCCTCCGTCCGGGCCAGCTCGACCACCGGCCCGGCCCACGCTTCGGGGCGCCACGGCGTCCGTCGGCCCGTCCGTTCGGACAGCGGGGGCGGGGGCGAAGTGGGCGGGGGCGGAGTGGGCGGAGACATGGTTGACGTACCGCCGACCAGGCTTCCCGGCACACCCGGTCGGGAGCTTATGGCGGCGCGTGGCGGTCGGCCAGCGTGACCAGGCCAATTGCTTTTGAGACAACACATTTCTAACGTGGACGGATTGTGGCGATCCAGCCGTTGGCCGATGACGAGCTCCCAGGCGACGAGCTCGGAGGCGACGAGCTTCCAGAAGCCCGGTCACCGGAGGACGAGCTGGCCTCCCAGGTGCTGCTGGCCTTCGCCCGATTGCTGCGCGGGCCGCACCGACGGGGGTCGGCGATGCCGAGCCACGTCGAAGCGCTGCTGAAAAGCGGCTACCTGGCCCCTCGCCACGTCGGGGCGTTCGCGGTCATCGCCCTCGGTGGTCCGATGACGGTTTCGGAGCTGGCCCGCCAAGAGGGGTTCGCCCTCAGTACGGCTAGCCTGCTCGTCACCCAGCTGGCCGAGGCCGGTCTGGTCGAGCGGCACGAGGACGTCACCGATCGTCGGCGGACGGTCGTCTCGGTGGCGCCGGAGCACCGGCTGGAGAGCCAGCAGGTGCTCGACTCGAAGCTGGCGCCGCTCCGCCGAGCGCTGCTGCGAATGGGCCCGCGCCGGTCGCGGGCCCTGCTGGAGGGGCTCGACATCCTCGTCGAAGAGGTGACGAGCTCCGGCGCCACGACGATCACCGACCCCACACCCTTGACGACGACGACCCTGCATGCCTCGGAGGAACATCCTTGACGACGACGACCCTGCACACTTCGGAGGAACACCGGTGATCGACGTACTGTTCGGCAAACTCGGACGGGGGGTCGTCCGGTTCCGTTGGGTGATCCTGATCATCTGGGTCCTGGGCATCGGCTTCGCGTCGCACGCCTTCCCGACGCTTGCCAGCCAGGTCAACAACAACAACAGTGAGTTCCTGCCGGCGAGCGCGCCGAGCAACCAGGCCGCCGATCTGGCGAAGCCGCTGATCGGATCGATCACACAGGCCAAGGTCACAGTGGTGGCGGTCACCTCCGACGGCACCTTGGACAGCGCGGACCAGTCCGCGCTGACCGCGCTGGCGGGCGATCTGCACCGGGTGCCGACGGTGAAGTCGGTCACACGCAAGGCGACGTCGCCGAACCAGAAGGCCCAGCTGCTCCAGGTGGTGTCCACCGTCTCGCCGTTCGACCAGGCGGGGACCAAGAAGTTGGTCGACAACCTGGAGTCGACCCTGCAGAAGGCCGACCTGCCGTCGGGCCTGCAGGCCAACCTGGCTGGCTCGGTGGCCACCAACGTGGCCAATCAAGAGCAGTCCAACAAACAGAGCAACGAGATCCAGTTTGCGTCGATCATCTTCATCCTGATCCTGCTGGTCGTCATCTTCCGGGCCCTCCTGGCCCCGGTGGTCACCCTCCTCGGGCCGGTGTTCGCCCTGAGCCTGTCCACACGGTTCATCGGCGCGCTCGGCGAGCACGGACTGAAGATCTCGTTCTTCACCCAGATCCTGCTGATCGTGCTCCTGCTCGGCGCGGGGACCGACTATGGGTTGTTCCTCGTCTTCCGTGTCCGTGAGGAGTTGCTGAAGGGCCGGACGACCCACGAAGCGGTGGCGAACGCGATGGCCCGGGTCGGCGAGTCGATCACCGCGTCGGCCGGCACGGTCATCCTGGCCCTGCTGACGCTCACGCTGGCCAGCTTCGGCATCTACCACGACCTCGGCATTCCGCTGGCCATCGGGATCGGGGTGATGCTGCTGGCCGGGCTGACCCTGCTGCCGGCCCTACTGGCCATCTTCGGCCGCGCCGTCTTCTGGCCGACCAAGACGGCGCCGAGGGAGCACAAGGAGGGGTACTGGGGTCGCATCGCCGGTCGGTTGGTCGAGCACCCGGCCCTGACCCTGGCCATCGGCGTCGTCGCCTTCGGGGCCCTGGCCGCCTGCACCCTCGGGTACAAGTCCGGTGGGTTCGGCGGCAAGGTCACCGCGCCGGCCGGTACGAGCGCCGCCAAGGGCAACGCCGCGCTGGCGGCCAACTATCCGCAGTCCAGCGCCAACCCCACCAACGTCATCATGACGTTCGCCACGTCGGTCTGGGACGATCCCACACCGCTCGCCGTGGCCAGCGACGGGCTGGCCAAGACCGGGCAGTTCACCGCCATCAGCGGCCCGCTCGATCCCAACGGCACCCCGTTGACCGGGGCCCAGCTGGTCCAGCTGCACCAGGAGCTGGGGTCGCCGAAGCAGCTGGCCCAGTCGTCCCAGGCGCCACCGGCGTCCGTGCCGGCGGACGAGTACTTCGCCTACCTGGCCACCGCCAACTTCATCAGCACAGACGGGACCACCATCGGCTGGTACACGAACTTGAAGGCCGGCGACCCGCAATCGACATCGGCGCTCCACGCCATCCCGGCCATCCGGACCGACGTGACCCAGGTGGCGAAGCAAGCCGGGGCCACCGCGTCGGGGGTGGCCGGCGAGGCACCGGCCCTGTACGACGTCAGCAGCATCTCCGGCGGTGACCTGGTCCACATCATCCCGGTGGCCGTCGTGGCCATCGGCCTGTTGCTGGTCCTCGTCCTGCGCAGCCTGATCGCGCCGCTGTACCTGATCCTCAGCGTGGTGCTGTCCTACCTGGCATCGCTGGGGCTGTCGGTGCTGTTCTTCATGAAGATCGGGGGTAAGGAGGGCATCGTGTTCCTGTTGCCCTTCTTGATGTTCATCTTCCTGCTGGCGCTGGGGGAGGACTACAACATCCTCGTCATGACCCGCATCCGGGAGGAGGCCCGTCGATTGCCGTTGCGCCAGGCGGTCGTCCGAGCCGTCGGGGCGACCGGGCCGACGGTCACGTCGGCCGGTCTCGTGCTCGCCGGCAGCTTCGTGGTGCTCGGCGTCGTCGGCGGTCGTGGCGCGACAGGCACCTCGATCCAGGAGATCGGGTTCGGGCTGGCCGTCGGCATCCTGCTCGACACGTTCGTCGTCCGGACCGTTCTCGTGCCGTCGACGGTGGCGCTGCTCGGCCGATGGAACTGGTGGCCGTCGGCGATGGGTCGCAAGCCGGCGGCCCACCGCCAAGGCGGCAGCCCGGGCGGTCCCGGAGGTCTCCAGGAGTCGGAGCCGGACCCCGTCGGGGGACGGTAAGGGCCGGTGGCCGACGGCGTCGGAGAGGGCGGCACGACCGACGGCACCGGCACGACCGACGGCACCGGCACGACCGACGGCACCGGCACGACCGACGGCACCGGCACGACCGACGGCACCGGCACGACCGACGGCACCGGCACGACCGACGGCACCGGCACGACCGACGGCACCGGCACGACCGACGGCGCGGTCGCGGTGAGCGCGAACGGCGGAGGTGCGTTGACGACAGCGCCGGCGCTGGCACTGACGCGGCGCCGGATCCTGGTGATCATCGGCGCGCTGATGCTCGGCATGTTCCTGGCCGCGCTCGACCAGACGGTCGTCTCGACGGCGCTGCCGACGATCGTCGGCGACCTGCACGGCGCGTCCCACCTGACGTGGGTCGTCACCGCGTACCTGCTGTCGTCGACGGTCTCGACGCCGCTGTGGGGCAAGCTCGGTGACCAGTACGGCCGCAAGCGGTTCTTCCAAGCGGCGATCGTCATCTTCCTGGTCGGGTCGGTGCTGTCGGGGCTGAGCCACTCGATGTTCGAGCTGATCGCCTTCCGGGCGCTGCAGGGGTTGGGCGGCGGTGGCCTGATGGTCGGCGCCCAGACGATCGTCGGCGACGTCGTCTCGCCGAGGGACCGGGGCCGCTACATGGGCCTGTTCATGGCCATGTTCGGTGTCACGACGGTCATCGGGCCCCTCATCGGGGGCCTCTTCGTCGAGTACCTGAGCTGGCGGTGGATCTTCTACATCAACGTCCCCATCGCGGCCGTCGCGCTCGTCGTCACCGCGCTCGCCCTCCCCGGGACGTTGACCAAGGTGCACCGGGTCATCGACTACCTCGGTACGGCCCTGCTGGCCCTGTCGGCGACGGCCCTGGTCCTGTTCACCAGTCTCGGGGGCACGTCGTACTCGTGGGGGTCGCCGTTCATGGTCGGGCTGGCCGTCGGCGGCGTGGTGCTGGCCGTCCTCTTCGTCCTGGCCGAGCGGCGGGCGGCCGAGCCGGTGATCCCGCTGAAGCTGTTCCGGAACCGGGTGTTCTCGTCGGCCAGCGCCATCGGGTTCGTCGTCGGGTTCGCCATGTACGGCGCACTGTCGTTCCTCCCACTGTTCCTCCAGATCGTGAAGGGGGTCAGCCCCACCGAGTCGGGGTTGCGCCTGTTCCCGATGATGGGGGGATTGTTGATCGCGTCGATCGGATCGGGGCAGCTGGTCAGCCGGTGGGGCCGCTACAAGGTGTTCCCGGTCGTCGGGACGGCGCTCATGTCCCTCGGCCTCTACCTCATGTCGCTGGTGGGGGTGACCACCGGCACGTGGACGCAGTCGGCGTACATGTTCATCTTCGGCGCCGGGCTCGGCCTCGTCATGCAGGTGCTCGTCGTCGCGGTGCAGAACTCGGTGCCGTACGAGGAGCTGGGGACGGCGACGTCGAGCACGACGTTCTTCCGGATGATCGGCGGGTCGTTCGGGACCGCGGTCTTCGGGGCCATCTTCTCCAACCTGCTCGTCGGGAACCTCGTCCACTACCTGGGCGGGGCCACGATCCCGGGCAACGCGGCCAGCGGGATCGACAATCCGACCCTCTTGGCCAAGCTCCCGCCGGCGGTCCATGCCAGCGTCGCCCAGGCGGTGTCCCACACGATCGAGACGGTGTTCCTCATCGGGGTGCCGATCGCCGTGGCGGCGTTCCTCCTCAGCTGGCTCCTCCCGGAGGTCCCGCTGCGCAAGTCGATCCGCACCCCCGACCCCGGCGTCGGCGTCGCCGTGCCCGAGGGCCGGACGTCGCTCCAGGAGATCGAGCTGGCCCTCGAACGGATGGCGGCCCGGGAGAACCGGGCCGAGCTCTACCGGACCCTGGCCGCGCGGGCCGGGCTGGAGCTGACACCCCGGGCCTGCTGGTTCCTCTACCGCCTGGCCGATCAGCCGGACTGCACCCTGGAAGGGGTGGCCGGCCGGCTCAAGGTCCCGGTTTCCCGGATCCAACCGGCGGTCGACGAGCTGGTCGGTGCCGGGATGGTCACCCGCTCGGACGGTCCGGGGGACTGTGATCTCCGGGTGACCGCGGCCGGGGACCAGGCCATCGAGCAGCTGACCGCGGCCCGGCGGGCCGGGTTCAACGAGCTGCTGGAGGGATGGGATCCCGAGGCTCACCCGGAGATCGAGGATCTGGTCCGCCGGCTGGCCCGGGCCCTGCTGGCCGACGACGACAAGCTCCTGGCCGACGCCCGGGCCCGTGCCCCGGTCGCCGGGTAGGGGAACTTTCGCCGCCCATCGGGGCAACATCCCGGCGTGACCGACCGGCCGTCGACCGACGCCGACTGCATTCGGGCGTCGTTGGCCGATCCAGCCCGGTTCGCCGCCGTCTTCGACCGCCATGGGGCCGCGCTGGCCGGCTACCTGGCCCACCGGGTGCCGCCGTCGGCGGTCGAGGATCTCGTTTCCGAGACGTTCCTCTCGGCGTTCAAGGCCCGCGCCCACTACGACCTGGAGCAGGCGGACGCCCGGCCGTGGCTGCTCGGCATCGCCACGAACACGCTCCGCCACCACTGGCGGGCCGAAGGCCGGCGGCGGGTTCTGGCCGAACGGCTCTACCGGTTGGGGCGCCGGACCCCCGGGCCCGGCGGCCAGTCGTCCAGTGACCCATCGGGGACCGACGACGACGACCGGGCTCGGGTGCTGGCCGCCCTGGACCAGCTCGATCCAGGGATCCGGGACACCTTGATGCTGCTGGCCGTCGGCGGTCTGACGTACGACGAGATCGCCCGGGCCCTCGACGTGCCGGTCGGCACCGTCCGGTCCCGGATCTTCCGCGGCCGGCGCCGTCTCCGGGAGCTGCTTCGTGAGGACGCGCCAGTCCGCGAGGACGAGCTGCTCGGTCGACCGGGCCTCGGGCCCACCGGCGGTTCGCCACCAGGACCCGGCTCGGGGTCCACGGCAGGGTCCAAAGGGTCGAAGGAGGAGTCTCATGGATGAGCTGGTCCTCGTTCGCCGGGCGACGTCGCCGCGGGACGAGCCGGATCCGGCGATGCTGGCCCGGGTCCGGGCCCGGGTGGTCTCGGCGGCCGGGCCGGGGCGGGCGGACCGTCGGCCGGCCGGCCGGCCGGACCATCGACCCCGGACGGCGTGGTTCGCGGTGGCGGTTGCGGTCGTCGTGGCCGCGCTGGCCGCCGGCGTGGGCTGGGTGGTTGCCGCCAGCCCGGGCCCGGCCCGGGTGACCAGCCCGAGCGCCGGGGGGATCAGATTGTCGCTCCGGCTGGTCGACGACCAGGTCCGGTTGGTGGCGGCCGGCTCGCCGTCGTCGATGGGGTCGGTGACGGCGATGGCGTGCTTCACGGCGACGACATGCGAGGCGGTCGGGGAGGCCACCGACGGCGCCGGCGCGGTGGCGGCAGCCAGCCGCGACGGCGGGGCGAGCTGGACCGAGCAGGCGCTGCCGGGTGGGCTGACGTCGTTGACGTCGTTGACGTGCCCGGCCGCCGGCACGTGCCGGGCGACCGGGACGACGGCGACCGGTCCGGCCGTCGTGGCCACGGCCGGCACCAGCGGGTGGGCCCGCCAGTCGGTCCCGAGCTCGGTGACCGCGCTGACCTCGGTGTCGTGCCCGACCGTCGACGTCTGCTGGGCGGTCGGCACGAGCGGGGACGCGGGAGCGATCCTGCACGCCTCGGGGACCGGGAGCTGGGAGGCCATCCCGGTCCCCGAGGGGGTGGCCTCGCTCTCGTCGGTCGGCTGCGCGGCCGGGATGGCCCCGGCCACCTGCCTGGCCGTGGGCATCGGGGCCTCCGGCCCGGCGGTGGTCGACACGACCGATGGCACACGGTGGGTCACCTCGGCCGTGCCGCCCGGGGCCATCGGCCTGGCGTCGGCGGCCTGTACGGGGCCGGTCGGTCCGATCTGCACGACGTTGGTCGAGACAGGCGACTACTGGCGGCAGGCCAGCCGGTTCTTCGGCGGGTCGCCGACCGCCGACCAGTGGCATGGCGCAACGATCCCGGCCGGCGCGACGGTCGCCCCCGGCACGGTGCTGGCCGGGGTGTCCAGCTGCGTCATCATCGGCGGCCCGTCGTGCACGCCGGACGACGAGTCGGAGGTCAACACCGTCATGCGGGTCGTCGCCGGGCTCGAGGGGACGAACAGCGGCGGCCCGCTCGACGAGTCGATCAGCAACGGCTACTTCAACTCCACAGCCGGATCGCCGGTCTGGTACATGGGCGTCGCCGGGCCGGGCGTCGACGCGTCCCTGGCGTTGACGCCGACCCAGCGCCTCTACGGCATAGCCGGTGGCCCGGGCGAGGTCTAGGTGTACCCGACCCCCGGTTCGTGAAAGCCGGCTGATCGGCGGTCGCGGACCGGGCCGCACGTACACTGCCGTCGTGCCGCGGACCGACGACCGTCAGGGGTTGCCGACGACCGGGACGCCCGAGGCCGTCGCCCGGCTCGACGAGGCCGTCGACTCGCTCCTGCACTTCCGCGTCGACCTGCTCGACGCGGTCGGCCGGATCGTCGCGGCCGACCCGACGATGCCGATGGGCCAGGTCTTCGCCGCCTACCTCGGCGTGCTCGGCACGGAGGCCGACGCCGCGGCCGCGGCGGCCCGGGCGTTCTCGGCGTGGCTGGCCACGACGGACCTATCCGGACTGACGGACCGGGAGCGGGCGCACGTCGCGGTGGCCCACACGTGGCTCGGCGGCAACCTGCTGGCCGCCGGCGACCTGCTGGCCCAGCTGACGACGGCGTACCCGCGCGACGTGCTGGCCCTGGCCGCCGGCCACCAGGCCGACTTCTTCACCGGCCGGTCGACGTCGCTGCGGGACCGCATCGGCGGCGCCCTCACGGCCTGGTCGGCCGACGACCCGGCGTACTCGCTGCTGCTCGGGATGTTCGCCTTCGGGCTCGAGGAGGCCGGCCACTACGACCGCAGCGAGGCCGTCGGGTTGGAGGCGGTCGCCCTCGACCGCTCGGACGTGTGGGCCATCCACGCGGTGGCCCACACGTACGAGATGCAAGGTCGCTTCGGCGACGGGCTCCGGTTCATGAACGAGCGGGTCGACGACTTCGACGACGGCAACTTCTTCCGGGTCCACAACTGGTGGCACTACTGCCTCTACGCCCTCGAGGCCGACCGCCCGGACGTCGCGCTGACCGTGTACGACCGCGTCCTCCACACCGCCGAGACCGGCCAACTGGCGCTCGAGCTGCTCGACGCCACGGCGCTGCTCTGGCGGCGCTACCTCGACGGCGATCCCCAGACCGAGCGGTTCGGCATCCTGGCCGACGCCTGGGGTGGCACCGTTGCTATTCCGCACTACGCGTTCAACGATGCCCACGCGGTCATGGCCTACGTCGGTGCCGGCCGGTTCGGCGACGCCCAGGCGCTCGTCGCCGACCGCGCCCGGTACCTCGATGCCCCGTCCGGCTCGCCGGAGGAGGACAGCAACGTGCGGTTCACCGCCGAGGTCGGTCTGCCGGTCTGCCGGGCCCTCGTCGCCTTCGGGCAGGGCCGGTACGGCGACGCGGTCGACCTGCTGCTGCCGGTCCGCCACCGCGTCCACGTCTTCGGCGGGAGCCATGCCCAGCGGGACGTCGTCCAGCGGACGCTGCTGGAGGCCGCGCAACGGGACGGCCGGACCGACGTCGCCCGCCAGCTGCTGAGCGAGCGGCTCGGGCTGCGACCGACGAGCTCGTACAACTGGCGCCAGCAGGCCACCCTGTTCCGGTCGGCCGGCGACGCCGGCTCGGCGGTCGAGGCCGAGGCCCGGGCCCGGGCCCTCGTCGTGGCCGCCGAGCCGTCGTTCACCACTGCCCTCGAGCCGTCGTTCGCCACGGGGGCTGGACGCGACGACCGGGGCGATCGAGAGGAGCTGTGATGACCACCGCCGACGACCGGCCGACGACCGGCAGCGACGTCTATGCCGAGGATCGGGCGTACGTCTTCTACTCGTGGTCGGCCCAGTCGGCGCTCCACCCGATGGTGATCGCCGGGGCGGCCGGCTCGTACGTCTGGGACGACGCCGGTCGCCGGTACCTCGACTTCTCGTCCCAGATGGTCAACACGAACATCGGCCACCAGCACCCGAAGGTGGTGGCGGCCATCCAGGAGCAGGCGAGCCGGCTGTGCACGATCGCTCCGGTCCACGCCAACGACCAGCGGAGCCGGGCGGCCCATCTGATCGTCGACCGGGCCCGGACGGGGGAGGGGACGAAGGTCTTCTTCACCAACGGCGGCGCCGAGGCGATCGAGTACGCGACCCGCATGGCCAAGCTGCACACCGGACGGCCGAAGGTGCTCGCGGCCTACCGCTCGTACCACGGCGGGACGACGACGGCCGTCAACCTCAGCGGCGATCCGCGCCGCTGGGCCAACGACACCGGGTCGGCCGGGGCGGTGCACTTCTTCGGGCCGTTCCCGTACCGGTCGCCGTTCAACTCGTCCGGCCCCGAGGAGGAGTCGGTCCGGGCGCTGGCCCACCTCGAGCAGGTGATCCAGTTCGAGGGCCCGACGACGATCGCCGCGGTCGTCCTCGAGACGATCCCCGGGACGGCCGGCATCATGCCGCCGCCACCGGGCTATCTGGCCGGACTGCGGGCGCTCTGCGACCGCTACGGCATCGTCTACGTCGCCGACGAGGTGATGTGCGGGTTCGGTCGGGCCGGCGAGTGGTTCGCCGTCCACCACTGGGACGTCGTGCCCGACCTGATCACGTTCGCCAAGGGCGTCAACTCGGGCTATGTCCCGCTCGGTGGCGTCGTCATCTCACCGGCCATCGCCGACACGTTCGCCGAGCGGCCCTTCCCCGGTGGCCTCACGTACTCCGGCCACCCGCTGGCCTGTGCCGCCGCCGTGGCGTCGATGACGGCGATGGCCGACGAGGGCATCGTCGAGCACGCCGCGACCATCGGCGAGAAGGTGCTCGGCCCCGGTCTGGCCGCCCTGGCCGAGCGGCATCCGACGATCGGCGAGGTTCGCGGGATGGGCGTCTTCTGGGCCCTCGAGCTCGTCGCCGACCGGGCCACGAAGGAGCCGCTCGCCCCCTACGGTGGGTCGAGCCCGGCCATGGACGAGCTGGTCGCGGCCTGCAAGCAACGCGGCCTCCTACCGTTCACCAACTTCAACCGGGTACACGTCGTCCCGCCGTGCACGGTCGCCGAGGACGAGGTCCACGAGGGGCTGGCCATCCTCGACGACGCGCTGTCGGTGGCCGACCGGTACTACACCGGCTGACCGGCCTCCATCTCCGACCGGCCTCCATCTCCGACCGGCCTCCATCTCCGACCGGGCACCATCGCCGACCGGCCCTCGTCGCCGACCGGCCCTCGTCGCCGACCGGCCCGGACGTGGGCCGAGCGGTTCTAGGAGGCTCCTGAAGTAGTCGCCCGGGAAAGACTCGCGATCTGCGCCGGGGGCTGGAGAATTTCCCCATGGCACTCGGTCGCTCCACGGTCCAACCGCGCTTCGAGAACCCAAGGGAGATCCTGGGCGACCGTTTGGCGGAGGGATCGATCTATCGGCTGCTGGCCGACCACGGCCAGGTCATGTTCCCCGACGACTACTTCGCCGATTGCTACACCGAGTCGAAGAAGGGCCGCCCCACCATCCCGGCCCGGGTGCTGGCCACGGTCATGGTGCTCCAGGCCTTCGAGGGGCTTTCTGACGCCGAGGCCACCGACCGGTTGAGCTTCGACCTGCGCTGGCAGGCGGCCTGTGGGGTGGACGCCGGTTACGTCGGGTTCCATCCCACTTCGCTCGTCGGCCAGCGCAACCGGCTGCGGGCCTCGGACCGCCCCCGGCGTCTGTTCGAAGACACCAAGGTGGTGGCCAAAGAGACCGGGGCGTTGAAGAACCGGGCCCGGGTCCTCGACTCCACGCCGATCTTCGATGCCGTGGCCACCCAGGACACCGTCACCCAACTGCG
Source organism: uncultured Actinomycetota bacterium (assembly GCA_963844575.1). GTDB lineage: Bacteria > Actinomycetota > Acidimicrobiia > Acidimicrobiales > RAAP-2 > DASZUK01. The sequence goes on along the minus strand of CAWJOU010000005.1, from coordinate 2,810,805 downwards.
GGCGGCCGTCCGCAAGCTGCTGATGGCCCTCGACCAGGCCAAGAGCCCGTTGGCCGCGGCAGTGCGCCAGGCCCTTCTCTGTGACGATGACTACGCCACGCTCGGCAAGCCGCCGTGCGACTGGGACGACAAGGAGGCCCGTGAGGCCCTGGTCGACGCCCTGGTCCACGACGCCCTCTTGGCCCTGGCGGCGATCGAGGGGGAGGCCCTCCCCCTGAGCGCCGTCCCCGCCGCCGAACTGCTGGCCCTCGTCGCCGGCCAAGACGTCGAAGAAGGCGACGACGGGGTGTTCCGCATCGTGCGCAAGGTGACCCGCAACCGGGTGATCTCCACGGTCGACCCACAGGCCCGTCACGGCCACAAGTCCAAGAACCGCCGCTTCGACGGCTACAAGGCCCATCTGTCGATCGATCCGGACTCCGAGCTGATCGACGAGGTGGTGGCCACGCCGGCCAACACCCCCGACCGCGACGCCGCCGACGAGCTGCTCGACGAGCATGCCGACCAAGATGACAAGCCCGAGGTGTTCGGCGACTCCGCCTACGCCGACGGGGCGACCAGGGAGGACCTCGAGACCAAGGGGTTCACGGTCACCGCCAAGGTCCCACCGGTGAGGAACGCCACCGGGCGCTTCACCAAGGACCGCTTCGACGTCGATCTCGAGGCCATGACCGTCACCTGCCCGGCGAACCAGGTCGTCGTCATTCGGCCCACCCGCCACGGTGGCGGCCGGGCCGCCTTCAAGGCCCACTGTCGGACCTGCCCGCGACGATCGGCCTGCACCGCTGCCCGCTCAGGCCGGACCATCACGGTCCATCCCCACGAGGCGATCCTGCAGAAGGCCCGGCACGAACAGCGCCAGCCCGGCTGGGCCGAGCGCTACCGGGCCGATCGCCCCATCGTCGAGCGCAAGATCGCCCACTTCGTCTACCGGTCCTGGGGAGGACGACGGGCCAGGTCCCGAGGGCTTCGACGGGTCGCCACCGACCTCGATACCCGAGCCGGGGCCATCAACCTCGCACGGCTGGCCGTGCTCGGCCTGCTCCATGACGGAGGGGGCTGGGTCATCGCCACCACCTGAGCGCCACCGATCGCCGCCGTCGGGCACCCGAGAGCACAAGGACGGGGTCAGCCGGTCAACGGTCCGGTCGGCATCGGCTGGGTCGGCCTCGAAACCCCGGTGACCGTTCGTCCGCCAAGCCAAGAGCTTCGATGGGCCAGTTGGTTCCATCGGGAGAGGCCCCTACTTCAGGGGCCTCCTAGGTCGGCTTGGCGGCCAGTCCGCTGCAGTGCTGTAGCCCCTGCCAACGGTCGACGGCCGTCGTGGCGGCCGACCCGGAGAGGGCCTGGGGCAGGCCGTCGGCGATGACCGCCGGCCGCCAGCTGGTCTGGTCGACGTGTCGGCCGGTCACGGTGACGAGGAGCGAGCCGCTGTACGTCTCCGGGGCCTGTGTGTCGTAGAACGCCAGGTTGCCCAGCCCGTAGTCGACGTAGGCGCGGCCGAGGTAGCCCGCGCCCTCCTGGACGTGGCTGCCCGAGCCGACGACGACGTCGGCGCCGGCCTTGACCAATGCGGTGGCCAGAGGCACCTGCTGGGCGTTGGGGCACGTCTGGCCTGTCGTGCCCCAGTGGACGTCGACGACGACGGTGTCGGCCGTCCGGCGAACCGCCTTGACCGCGGCGATCAGCGCGGCCTGGTCGGCGGCCGAGGCGACGCCGGGTTGGGTGGCCGTCGCCGTCCAGGCGGACTGCAGGTTCGGGGGGAAGATCTGCGTGGCGGCGATGACGGCGATCCGTTGCCCGTCGATGGTCACCCGGTAGGGCGCGTAGGCCTGGGGGGCGGTCGAGCCGATCCCCACGACCGGATAGTGGGCGCTGTCGGCCTCGCTGAGCGACATCTGCAGCCCGGCCGGGCCGCAGTCCTCGCCGTGGTCCGTCGCCATCGTCACCAGTGAGAGGCCGCCGCCCTTCAGCGCGGTGAGCGCACTGGCGGGGGAGTACCAGACGAACGGCTTCGACTGCGGGTCCGGGCAGGTGCCGTCGGTGAGGGTGGCGTCGAACGTGGCCATCGACAGGTTCGACCCCGTCATCAGGCCGGACACCGCGCTGCCCAGCGCGGTTGTCGGGTCGGCCGCCAGCCGTGTGCCGAGGACGCCCTCGAAGTGCACGTCCCCGCCGAACGCCAGCGTCACCGCCCGGCCGTTGCCCCGCCAGTCGGCGACCGTCGGCGATCCCTTCGCCGTCCCCGCTCCCGCCCCTCCAGCACCCGCGGCCGCCGTCGTCGTGGTGGTGGACGACGGCGGGGGACCGGAGCCACCGGTGACGATGACGAGGACGACGATGAGCAGGACGACGACGATCAGGCCGGTCAGGACCTGGCGCCGACGCCGGCGGACTCGCCGGGACACCATCCGGGGACTATGGCACAGCCGGAGGTGGGTTTCCCGCTCGACCGGCGGTTCAACCCGCTCGAGCGGCGACGGCCGCCGCCCGGTCGCCGTAGCCGGCGCCGAAGAGGACCGCGTGGACGAGCAACGGATGGAGTTGGTGGAGCCCGACGCGTCGGCGCCAGCCGTCGGCCAGCGGGCGGTGCTCGTCGTAGGCGGCGACGATCCGGTCGAGGTGGGGGGTGCCGAAGAGGGCGAGCATGGCGAGATCGGTCTCCCGGTGCCCGCCGTGGGCCGCCGGGTCGATCACCCAGGCGGTGCCGTCGGGGCCCCACAGCAGGTTGCCGGACCACAGGTCGCCGTGGAGACGGCTCGGTGGTTCGGCCGCCCACGTGCCGGCGTCGTCGCGCAGTCGCTCCATGGCCCGCTCGACCGCGGCGAGCCCGGCGGCCGATAGCGCGCCCCGGTCCCGGGCGGCCCGGGCGAACGGCAGGACCCGCCGTTCGGCGTAGAACGCGGCCCACGAGCCCCCGCCGTCGATCGGCCGGTTCTCCATCGGCAGTGGCCCGATGAAGCCGGGCCACGGCGCACCGAAGTCGGGGGCGGCGGTGGCGTGGAGGTCGGCGAGGGCCCGGCCGAACGACTCGGCGCCGCGCGCCCTGGGCCGGCCGCGGGGGACCGGCTCGAGGGTGACGGACCGGTCGTCGACGGCGATCACGTCGGGCACCGCGACGGTCCGTGATTCGGCCAGCCAGGCGAGCCCGCGGGCTTCGGAGCGGAAGAAGCCGTCGGGACAGCCGGCCCACCGCTTCACGTACGCGGTCCGTCCGTCGGCCAGCCGGACGACGGACGCCGACGCCGTCACCGGGCGGTCAGGGTGCGGTCGGCGCTGGCGGCGCGGTCAGCGAGGTGCGCAGGGCTTGCACCAACCCACGGCCGGCCGCTTCGATCATGGCCAGGCAGGCGTCGAACTCGGCGGCGCCGCCGTAGTAGGGGTCGGGGACGTCGACCGCACCGCCGGCCGTCCGGTCGAACGACCGCAGCAGCACGATCCGGTCGTCGGGCAGCCGTCCGGCGGTGAGGCTCCGCAGGGTCTGCTGGTGCCGGCGGTCGAGGGCGACGAGCAGGTCGAGCTCGTCGACCCATCGGGCGTCGAACTGGCGGGCGACGAATTGGCGGGCGACGTGGCGGTGGTCGTCGTACCCGGCGGCGGCCAGGGCGGCGGCGGCCCTCGGGTCCATCGGCTCGCCGTCGTGCCACGGCCCGGTGCCGGCGCTGGACAGGCGGAGTCGGTCGCCGAGTGTCTGGCGGTCGGCGAGCTGGCGGAGGACGATCTCGGCCATCGGCGAGCGGCAGATGTTCCCGGTGCAGACGACGCAGATCCCGACCGGTCCGGGGCCGAGCGCGGGAAGGCGGGGGACGCCGGCGCCCGGCGGGGTCACGGGGCGGCGGAGGCGGACTGGGTGGACGGAGCGGACGGGGCGGCGTACTCGTCGCGCAGGGCCTTCTTCACGATCTTCCCGGTCCCGGCGCGGGGCCAGTCGGTGCGGACCTCGAGCTGCTCGGGGATCTTCTGGGTCATCAGGCCGGCGTCGCGGCAGAAGGCGACGAGCTCGGGCAGGGTCAGCGGTTCGGCGCCGTCGGCGAGCTGGACGACGGCGCAGACGAGCTCGCCGCGCTCGCGGTCGGGGAGGCCGATGACCGCGACCTCGGCGACTTTGGGGTGCTTGTAGAGGACGGCCTCGACCTCGGTAGCGCTGACGTTCTCGCCCTTGCGGACGATGACGTCCTTGAGCCGGCCGGTGATGACGAGGTGGCCGTCGGGCCGGAGCTTCCCGAGGTCGCCGGTACGGAAGTACCCGTCGTCGTCGAAGGCGGCCGCGTCGAGCGACGGGTCGGTGTAGCCGTGGAAGACCATCGGCCCGCGGACGCGGATCTCGCCCTCCTCGCCGGGGGCGGCGACGGCGCCGTCGGCCCGGACGATGCGGACGTCGGCACCGACGACGGGGCGGCCGTCGGTGTTGGCGAGCTGCTCGTCGGTGTCGTGGGGCGAGCCGTTGGCGATCATCGGGACCTCGGTCATCCCGTAGCCGTGGACGACGCCGCGGCCGCCGATCTCGTCGCGGACCTCGGCGTGGACCTCGGGCGGTTTGGCTGCGCCGCCGCCGGACATCAGCCGGAGGGAGGGCAGGATCGGCTGGTCGGGCTGCTTGCGCTGCTCGGCGAGGTAGGCGACGTAGAAGGCGGTGCTGCCGCCGACCATCGTGGCGCCGTGCCGGCGGAAGAGCGGGAGGACGTCGGGCACGGAGAAGGCCTCGACGAGGACGGCCGGGAAGCCGAGGACGAGCATGGTGACGAGATAGTCGGGGCCGGCGATGTGGGCGAACGGGAAGGCGATCGACCCGACGTCGTCGGACGACATGTCGAGGGCGGCGGCGAGCCCCCAGCCACCGGCGATGAGCGTCTGGTCGGTGTGCCGGACGCCCTTGGGGTCGGCGGTGCTGCCGGAGGTGTAATAGATCCAGCGGATCGGGGCGTCGGCGGCCGCGGTCCCGACCGGCGGCGGCGGGAGGGTGGCCGGATCGCCCTCGGGCAGGCCGTCGTCGACGACGAGGATGTCCGGGCGCGTTCGGGCGGGGACGCCGTCGAGGGCCCGGTCGGCGAGGGCGACGTAGTCGGTGCCCCGCCACTCCCGGGGCACCGCGAACAGCCGGGAGCCGGTCTGGCGGAGGGCGAAGCCGACCTCGCGCTCGCGGTAGAGGTGGATGATCGGGTTCTGCACGGCGCCGAGGCGGCTGAGGGCGATCGAGAGGACGACGGAGTCGATGCGGGTGGGGAGCTGCCAGGAGACGACGGTGCCGGGCTCGACGCCACGGGCGGCCAAGCCGGCGGCGACGGCTTCGGCCCGGTCGCGGAAGGCGCCGAAGCTGAGGACGGTCCCGGCGGCGTCGATCAACATCGGCCGGTCACCGGAGGCGGTCGCCCGCCGGTCGACCAGCTCCCACATGGTCTTGGCCCCGGTGATGGCGTCTCGTTCGGTCATTCGTAGCCCCCAGTCGACGATGTGGTCGTCCTCTTTACCAGGTCCACCACCTCGACCCGGCCAGCGAGGCAGAGTGGGGCCGACGAAAGCGGTCGCCCCGAAAGGGCTGCGCTGCCGAGAGGGTCGGCCGCCGACCGAGGGAGGTCGACGTGTCCGATCCGATGATGCCGTCCGGTGGTTCGCCCCCGCCGAGGCGTGACCGGCGCCGCGATGTCCGGCTGGTGCTCACGGGCGTCGTGGCGGTGCTCCTCGTCTGGTTCGCCCTGATCAACCTGCAGGACGTCCAGATCCACTTCTGGCTGACGTCAGCGAAGTCACCGCTGATCGTCGTGATCGTCATCTCCGGGGTGCTCGGGGTGGCGATCGCCCTCCTCTCCCGGCGGCTCGCCGGCCGTCGCCGGCACCCCGACGGTGACGGGCTCGGGGGTCCGGGCAACTAGCGGCGGGGCCGCGGTCCGTCGCGCCCAGGCGAACAGGCCTTCGAGGACGACGAGGTAGATCGCCAGGCCGACGAGGGTCCACCAGACGCCGCTGACGGAGAGGTTGCCGCCGAAGACGAGCACGATCCCGGCGACGACGACGCCGAGGAGGCGGACGCCGGACGCGTGCTCGAGGCACCACGCCGCGCCCTGTCGGGTCGCCGCGGATGCCCGGCGGCGGTTCTGCTCGTTGCCGAGCTCGGCGGCCCGGCGACCGGTCCACCGGATGCCCCGGACGAACTGGGCCCGGAGCCACCGGGGCCAGCGGGCCGGCCCGACCAGCCACAGCAGGACGGCGACGATCGCCGCGATCAGCAGCACCCACTTGAGCCCGGTCTTCAAGAAGCGGATGAGCGTGTCGAAGATCGCGCCGGTCACTGTCGGCGGCACGCGGGCGGCGGCATGGGAGAGGAAGAAGCTCCGTCCGAGGGCGAGCCCGCCGAGGATGACGAGGGTCAGCAGACCGGTGCCGACGGCGACCCGCAGGAGGGTCTTGCGGCGGTCGACGGCGACGGCGACGGCCAGGGCGATGGCGACGACGGCCAGCAACGGTGCCGTCCACCCGAGATCGGAGGCGACGCGGAAGAAGTTCCGGGCCTTCGAGATCTGCGGGCCCGACGCCAGCTCGAGCGTCACGGTCTGGGCGTGGGCCAGCTGGGCCCGGAGCGGGTCGAAGAGCGTCACGCCCCGGGCATCGAGCTGGTCGATGGCCTTTGTCAGCACCGGCGTGAGGTTGACGAGGACGCGGTTCGCCCGCTGGCCGGGGACGGTCTTGCCGGAAAGGACGTTGATGACCGCGGTGTGGGACCTCCGGTTGAGGGTGTCCCAGAGGTTGTGGAACCAGGTCGAGTGGAGCAGCTCGGTGAGCTGTCGTTGGACGAAGTTCTGGAGCGTCCCGGTCAGCGGGGCTGCGAGGAAGTCGGCCTTCTCGGGGAGCGCCTTGGTGATCTTCTGCTGCACCTGGGTCTTCTCGAACAACTTGTCGGTGGCGTCGAGGGCGATGTAGTCGGTGACCACCCGCTCCCGGGCCAGCGGGGCCAGCGTGGCGACGTAGTGGTCGGTGTTCGTCACGGTGTTGACGGCCCAGACGGTGACGACGGAGACGGGCACGAGGACGACGGCGAGGACGACGAGGATCCAGGCGATCACCGACCGCGTCCGCCGCAGGCGCGGGCCGCCGGCCGGCCGGTCGTTGGTGGCGTCGCCGCCCGCCGGGCGGCGGCCCAGCAGTCGCATCCGGCCGGTCGGGGCGGGGCGGTCGGGCTCGTCGGTCGTCATGGCGCTCTCGTTTCGGTTGCCCCGGTCTCGGCGGTCGCCGGGTCCGGGTGGTCCGGCCGTGGTCGTTACGGTGCCGTTGCCGTGGCTGACCCGGCCGGTCGCCGGTCCTGCCAGGGGTCGGCCTGCTCGAGCTGGGCGGCCAGGCGGAGCAGGACGGCGTCCTGCCACGGCCCGGCGACGACCTGGACGCCGACCGGCAAGCCGTCGGCGTGGTCGAGGGGGAGGCTGATCGCCGGCTGGCCGGTGACGTTGAACGGGGCGGTGAACGCGGCCATGGCGAGCACCTCGTCCGGCGTCGACGCGGGGTGGGCGTGGACCGCCTGGAGGACGGAGCCGGCCGCCGGCGGGAGGACGGTCATGGTCGGCGTGACGAGCACGTCGTAGTCCCGCCCCCAGCGGGCGACGATGGCGCGGGAGGCCCGTTGCAGCTCGCCGAGGGCGTGGACGAAGGTGATGCTGTCGACGGCGCGGCCGGCGTCGTAGGCGGCCCGGTTGTGCGGTTCGAGCCGGTCGACGTCGACGTCGACGTAGTCGCCGAACCCGGCGTTCACGACCGGCAGGAACGACGCCAGTAGCTCGAACGGTACGAGGTCGAAGTCGACGGCCTCGACGTGGTGACCGAGCTGTTCGAGCGTCTTGGCGGCGCGGACGGCGGCGGCCCGCGGCGCGTCGGCCACGGAGAGGCCGAGCGGCGCCCGCGTCGAGCACGGCGACCCGCAGCGGGCCGATCGCCGCGCCGACCTCGGCGGCGAACGGGCGGTCCGGCGCCGGGGCGTTGCTCCAGCCGAGCCGGTCCGGACCGGAGATCTCGTCGAGGACGGCCGCCGTGTCGCGGACGGTATGCGTCAGGACGCCCTCGATCGACGCGCCCATCCAGCCGGGGACGACGGCCGGGACGCGGCCGCGGCTCGGCTTGAGGCCGACGAGACCGGTGCACGATGCGGGGATGCGGATCGAGCCGCCACCGTCGTTGCCGTGGGCGAGCGGGAACATGCCGGCGGCGACCGCGGCCGCCGCGCCGCCGCTCGACCCGCCGGGCGTGCGCGTCGGGTCCCACGGGTTGCGGGTGATGCCGTAACGGACGTTCTCGGCCACCGGGAGCGGTCCGTACTCGGGGGTGTTCGTCCGCCCGGTGAGCACGAAGCCGGCCCGCCGGAAGGCGGCGACGACGAGCTCGTCGTCGTCACTCGGCCCGGACGGCCCGGCCGACGACCCGTACGTCACTGGCCAACCGGCCACCGCGGTCAGGTCCTTCACCGGCAGCGGGACGCCGGCGAACGGTGGGAGGTCGTCGTGGCCGGCGGCGACGGCGTCGGCGACGTGGCGGGCGTCGGCCCGCGCCTGGTCGTCGTTGCGCCAGATGACCGCGTTCAGGACCGGGTTCGTCCGGTCGATCTCGGCGAGGCAGTGGTCGAGCAGCTCGACCGGGCTGAGCTGTCGGCGGCGGATGGCGTCGGCCAGGTCGGTGGCGGAGTCGTAGCCGTCCATGCGGGCACCCTACGGCGTCGATCGTCGTGCCGCCCGGACCAACGCGTCTCCGAACGGCCCGCTCAGCTCACACTCAGGGCCGGCCGACCGCGCACCGCGACGTCGGAGCGGACCGTAGACTGGCGGCCGGGCGATGCGCGAACATGGCGGTGTGGACGTTGGGGCGAGGAGGTGCCTTCACCGTGCTGGCACGGAGGGCTGAGGGTGACCGGAAGGAGGGACGGGCGAGTGCCGCTCTCTGAGCACGAGCAGCGCGTCCTGGCGGAGCTCGAGGAGTCGCTCGTCCGCCACGACCCGCAATTCGCCGAACGGGTCCGTTCGGAGACGGTGTACCGGCACGCCGGGCGGTACTGCAAGTGGGCGGCCGTCGGTTTCGTCGCCGGCGTGGCCATCCTGGTGGCGTTCTATTCGGAGTCGATCATCGCCGGTCTGCTCGGCGTGGCCATCATGTTCGGCTCCGCGGTCGTCTTCGAGCGGAACCTCCGCCGGATGGGCAAGGCGGGCTGGCACGACCTGACGCGGTCGCTGCACCAGCAGGAGCCGTCGGGCGCGGCCGGCGGGATCGAGCACGCGGTCCACGGCACCCGCGAGTGGTTCCGCACGCACCTGTTCCGCCGGGACCACTGAACCACCCGACCGGCCGGACGGAGACGTCGGCGGCCCCGATGGGCGATCTCTGCCTGGCGGTCGACATCGGCGGGACGAAGATGGCGGCCGGCCTGGTCGACCGGACGGCGACGCTGCGATCGGTGGCGACGGTGCCGACGCCGCCGGGCGCGGGGGCAGTGGCGCTCTGGACGACGGTGGCCGACCTCGTCGACGAGGTCCGACAAGCGGCCGACGGGCGGGTGCTGGTCTGCGGGGTCGGCTGCGGCGGCCCGATGGCCGGCCACGGGGAGATGGTCTCGCCGCTCAACATCGGGGGCTGGCGGGAGTTCCCGCTCCGGCAGCGCCTGGCCGCGCTGACCGGCGTACCGACGTTCGTGGACAACGATGCAAAGGCGCTGGCGCTGGCGGAGGGGTGGACCGGCGCGGCGCAGGGCACGCGGGACTATCTGGCGATGGTCGTGTCGACGGGGGTCGGTGGGGGGATCGTCCTCGACGGCCACCTGCTCGACGGGCGGCTCGGTAACGCGGGGCACATCGGCCATGTCGTCGTCGAGCCGGACGGCCGCCGGTGCGTCTGCGGCGGTCGGGGATGCCTGGAGGCGGAGGCGTCGGGGACGGCGATCGCCGCGGTGACGGGCCGGCCGCCGGCGGACGCGTCGCCGGCGGTGGTCGAACGGACGGGCACGCTCGTCGGCCGGGCGGTCGCGTCGGTGGCGACGCTCCTCGATCTCGACCTGGCGGTCGTCGCGGGGTCGGTGGCGCTCGGGTTCGGCCGGCCGTTCTTCGAAGCGGCCCGGCGCGAGCTCCGGTACCGGGCGGCGATGCCGTTCTCGGCCGGCACCCGCCTGTTGCCGGCCGGACTCGGCGCCGAAGGCCCGCTGGTCGGCGCCGGCGCGGTCGGCTGGCGCGGCATCGACGGTGGATGGGACGGCGGGGGGTGAGCCGACCGGTGAGCCAGCCCGGCGGGGGCCGGCGGTGGGTCGGGCCGGTCGTCGCCGCGGTGGTCGTTCGACCACGGCTGTGGCCGGTGGCGGTGGTCACGCTCTTCCGGCTGGCCGCGACCGGCTGGTGGCGCCGGTGGCCGCCGCTGCCGTTACCGGACGACGACTACTGGCGGTTCCGGATGGTCACCGCGTACGGCGGTGACGGCGACGGCGTGCCGGACGCGGCAGATGTGGTGAGCTATCTGACGTGGTGTCGCAGGATGAGACGACGGGGCAGATAGCCTCTCCGGTCATGGAGCGGGTCCTCCTGCTCAATGCGACCTACGAGCCGCTGGCTCTCGTTTCGGATCGCCGTGCGGTCGTGCTCGTCTTGGCGGGCCGGGCCGAGCCGGTTGCCTTCCGTCCGTCGGCTCGGGTTTTCCATTCAGCGCAGCTGTCGGTCGAGGTGCCGGCGATCGTCCGGCTCTCGCAGATGGTGCGGATCCCGCGGTGGGCGCGGACGCCGCCGCTCACCCGGCGGGCGGTGCTGCGTCGGGACGGCGGGGTCTGCGCGTACTGCTCGGAGTTGGCGGACACGGTCGACCACGTCGTGCCGCGGAGCAAGGGCGGCCAGCACGTCTGGACGAACGTCGTCGCGTCGTGCAAGCGGGACAACCTGTTGAAGGGTGACCAGCTCCTCTCGGAGCTGGGCTGGTCACTCAAGTTCAAGCCATGGGCGCCGGACGGGTATCTCTGGCGGCTCCGTCACCTGGCCGAGGTCGACCCGCTCTGGGAGCCGTACCTGGCCGCGGCTTCCTGACGGCCGGCTCGCCGATCTCGTCCGACGCGGCCTCGTCCGACGTTGGCTGGTCCGACGGCGACTGGTTCGACGTCGATCGGTTCCGGTCGGCGGCCGGCCGGGTCGTCGTCGTCCGGCCGGTCGACCGGGAGACGGTCGTCCTCGGCAGCGGCCAGCCGTCGTCGGTCGTCGACGCGGCTCGGGCGGCGGCGGCCGGTGTGGCGGTGACGCGGCGGCGGAGCGGCGGCGGCGCGGTCCATGTCGCCCCGGACGACCCGGTCTGGGTCGACGTCTGGGTGCCGCCGGGTGACCCGCTCTGGGACGACGACGTGCTCGTCGCGCCGCTCTGGGTGGGGGAGTGGTGGCGGTCGGCCGTCGCCACCGCCACCGGGAGCGGGCCGGACGAGCTGGCGGTCCACCGAGGCCGGTCGATCCCGGCGCGCTGGTCTTCCCTGATCTGCTTCGCCGGCGTCGGTCCCGGGGAGGTCACGGTCGGCGCCGACGGGAAGAAGGTCGTCGGCCTCGCCCAGTGGCGGAGCCGGCAGGGCGCGCTCGTCCACGGCAGCGCGTACCGGCACTGGGACCCGCGGCGGCTGGTCGACCTGCTGGCGGTCGACGACGTGGATCGCCCGGCGATCGGGACCGCGGCGGCGGACGCCGCGGCCGGGCTCGACCGGCTGGTCTCGCCGACGGCCGGTTCGTCCGTCGGCGGCGCCCGCGGTCTCGGCGGCCGCCTCGTCGACGCGCTCCTCGACGGCCTGCCGGGCGGGCCGCGGTGGGAGATCGTCCGGTAGGGAAACGCCCCCGACCGCAACCCGCTCCCTTTCGAGCCCCCACCACCCACCTCGTCTCCTCCTCTTTCCTTCCTCTTCCTTTTTCCTTTGCCGCCGCGCCTACCGGCGGGCGTCGCCGCGCCCGGGCGCCCGAAAAAGCCCGAAAAAGGGGCGATCAGGGGCGTTCTTGTGTTGACCGGTGGGGGTGTGGGGCGTAGAGTGGCGAGAAGTGGTTTGAAGGGGAGCAAAAGGGCGCGAAACAGGGAGCGTCGTGGGAGACGAGGTCGGTGCCGGGGTTCGTTGGCAGGTACGAGCATTCGCTCGACACGAAGGGCAGGGTGATCCTGCCGGCCAAGTTCCGTCCCGACTTCGACCGGGGCGGCTACTTGTCGGAGAACCGCGAAGGCTGCCTCGCGCTGTGGACGCCCGGCGAGTTCGAGCGGCAGATGGTGGCGATGCGGGAGCAAGCGGCCGCCGGTCGGACGGACCGCAATCGGGCCCGGTTGTGGGCGGCCAACTCCCACGAGGTGGAGATCGACCGGCAGGGCCGCATGGCCATCCCGTCGCACCTCCGGGAGTTCGCGTCGCTGGACGGCGACGTCCTCGTCCACGGTGCGATCGACCGGGTCGAGCTGTGGAACCCGTCGACGTGGCGGGAACGGGTGATGCCAGAAGAGCAGTGGTTCCTGGACGACGAGGAGGAGTGACCGACAGACCTGGACCTATGCGCAGCCCCTCGACCAGCTCGGTGGAAGACTTCTCCTCCGCCCTCTTCCCCGCTGGTCGCCCGGGGACCAACCCCGACGGCAGTTCGCCGGTCGAGGGGCTGCGGATGGCCCAGGACTTCGCGCACCGCCCGGTGATGGTGGAGGAGGTCGTCGACCTCCTGGCGGCCGTCGGACCGGGTGTCGTCGTGGACGGCACGGTCGGCGGCGGCGGCCACGCGGCCGCGCTGCTCGACGCGCACCCCGGGATCGGGGTGCTCGGTCTCGACCGCGATCCAGCGGCGCTGGAAGCGGCGAGCCGTCGCCTGCGTCCCTTCGGCAACCGGGTGGCGTTGCGCCACGCCCGGTTCGGGGATCTGGGCGACGAGGTCGACGCGGCGCAGGGGGCGGGCGGGCGGACATGGCCGGACCCGTCCGGCGGTCGGACACGGCCGGACCCGTCCGGCGGGACGGTGACGGGATTGGCCGGTGTGCTGCTCGATCTCGGCGTGAGCTCGCCGCAGCTCGACCGGGCCGACCGGGGCTTCTCGTACCGCCAGGACGGCCCGCTCGACATGCGGATGGACCCGACGGCCGGTCGCACCGCGCTCGAGTTGGTCAACGAAGCCGACGCCGGCGAGCTCGCCGCGCTGTTCGTGGCGAACGGGGAAGGCCGGCTGGCCGGACGGATCGCCCGGGCGATCGTCGCCGCCCGGCCGCTCACGTCGACGGCCGAGCTGGCTGACGTCGTCAGCCGGGCCGTGCCGGCGGCCGCCCGGCGGCGGGGCCACCCGGCCCGACGGGTCTTCCAGGCTGTTCGCATCGCGGTCAACGAGGAGCTGGACGAGCTGGCGGCGGTCCTGCCGGTTGCCCTCGACCGGCTGGCCCTGGGTGGCCGGCTCGTCGTCATCGCCTACCACTCGGGCGAGGACCGGCTGGTGAAGTCGGTTCTGGCTACCGCGGTGACGGGCGGCTGCACGTGTCCGCCCCGCCTGCCGTGTGTCTGCGGTGCCCGGCCGGAGCACCGACTGGTCTTCCGGGGTTCGCGTAAGGCGTCCGCGGCCGAGCTGGCCGTCAACCACCGGGCCGAGAGTGCCCGGCTCCGGGCGGTCGAGCGAATCGACGAGAAGGACAGCTGATGACGCCACCGCCCGCCACCGCCACCGCCACCGCTCGGGCCACGCGGCCGACGCCGGCTCCCGACCGGCGGGTCGTTCCCGATCGCCGCCCGCCGCTCCGGGTCGTCCGCGACCGGCCGAGGCGGAAGGGTCGCCGGCGGTCGGTCGCCGTCGTGTCGCTGGCGATGATCGGGGCGAGCCTGCTCTCGGTCGTCGTCGGCCATGCTCTGCTCGCCCAGGGTCAGGTCCGGTTGTCGGCCGTCCAGTCCGCGCTGTCGACCGAGCAGGCGGCCCACCGCCAGGCGGTGATCGCCGCGGCCAAGCTCGAGACGCCGTCACGCATCGTCGCCAAGGCCCACCAACAGGGCATGGCGCCGCCGGCTCAGACGAACCAGTTGCCCCGCGTCCCGCTGACGACGCCACTGTCGACGCCGAACGTGGCGCCGGCGACGACGACTACGACGCCGCCGAGCACCCAGACGACATCGACCGGCGCGACCACATCGACCAGCACCGGTTCGACCAGCACCGGTTCGACCAGCACAGCGTCGACCAGTGCCGGCGGGTCGGCGACGGGTGGGACGACATCGGCGACCTCCGGGTCGTCGGGTCAGTGAGCCCGGTTCGCCCGGCCCCACCGACCGGCAGGCGGAGCGGGGCGCAGGACCGATGGGCGGCCCTGTCGGCCGGCCAGCGCTACCGGACGACAGGGCGACCGCGTCCGGCACCGGTCGAACGTCCGCGGCCGTCGCCGTCGAGCCGCCCGCGGCCGTCCGCGGGGGTCAGGCCGCCGGCGAAGCCGCCTCGGCGGCACCTGGCGCCCCGGCGGGCCGGCACGGGCGCGTCGAAGCAGATCCTCGGGCGGAGGGTCCGGTTCCTCCGCCTCGGGCTCGTGCTCGTCTTCTTGTTGATCGCCGCCCGGCTGGTCGACGTCCAGGTGGTGCGGTCCGGGCAGTACCAGCACCAGGCCAGCGAGGAGCTGACGCAGCCGATCACCATTCCGGCCCTGCGGGGCGGGATCTACGACCGGGACGGCAAGGTGCTGGCGATGTCGGTGCCGACGAAGACGGTGCTGGCCGACGACTTCCAGATCAAGCACCCCGTGTCGGAGGCGATCACCCTGGCGCCGTACCTCGGCCTGTCGGCGACGCACCTGGCGTCGCTCCTGCGCGAGCACTCCGGGTACGTGCCGCTGGCGAAGAACGTGTCGGACACAAAGGCGACGACCATCGCCGACCAGGCGTTTCCGGGCATCAACCTGATCGACGGGGCCGAGCGGGTCGTGCCGAACGGGACACTGGCGTCGCCGGTGCTCGGCGTCGTCAACGCATCGGGCAAGGGCGCGGCGGGCCTCGAGTACGAGTACAACAAGTCGCTGGCCGGGACGGCCGGTAGCGAGACGCTGCTCGAGTCCCCGAGCGGTGTCGCGCTGCCGGGGACGCCGGTGACGAACAAGGTGGCGGCAACGGCCGGGACCGGGTTGGAGCTGACGCTCGACGAGCCGCTGCAGTACACGACGGAGCAGGCGCTGGCCTCCGAGATCGTCGCGTCGCACGCGTCGAGCGGCGTGGCGATGGTGATGGACGTCCGGACCGGCCAGATCGTGTCGATGGCCAACCTGACGGCCAACCAGAAGAAGGCGTCGACATCGACGCCTTCTTCGGCAACGGCGACCGCGACGGCCGGGCAGACGATCGACATCGGACCGAAGGGCCCGGTCTCCGAAGCCCAGAACAACCTGGCGATGACGCAGCTCTACGAGCCGGGTTCGGTCTTCAAGCTGGTGACGTTCTCGGCCGCCCTCCAGGATGGCCTGATCAACCCGAACACGACGTTCACGGTGCCGGACCGGATCACGCTCGACGGGTCGACGTTCCACGACGCCGAGACACACCCGACGGAGCAGCTCACGGCCACGCAGATCCTGGCCCAGTCGTCGAACATCGGCACGTCGGAGATCGCGCAGGGTCTCGGTGAGACACGACTGCTGGCCCAGGTCAAGGAGCTCGGCTTCGGTGAGCCGACCGGGTTGAACTTCCCCGGCGAGTCCGACGGGCTGATCGCCGGCCCGACACAGTGGGAGCCGACGAACTTCGTCTCGCTGCCGATCGGCCAGGTCGACGCGGTCAGCCCCCTCCAGGTGCTCGACGCGTACAACGCGGTCGGCAACGGCGGCGTCTACGTCGCGCCGAAGCTGGTGCGGGCCACGGTCGGCCCGACAGGGGCGGTGACGGCGACCGCACCGTCGAAGACGCACCGGGTCATCTCGTCGTCGACCGACGCGGAGCTGACCACAATGCTCCAGCAGGTCGTGAACAGCGGGACCGGGACGAGCGCGTTCATCCCGGGCTACACGGTCGCCGGGAAGACCGGGACGGCGCAGATCCCGACGACCGGGAAGGACAGCTACACGACAGGGGCGTACATGGCGACCTTCGTCGGGCTGGCGCCGGCCAAGCACCCCGTGTTCTCGGCCATCGTCGTCCTCGACCACCCGACGCCGATCTTCGGCGGGACGGTGGCCGCGCCGGTGTTCTCCCAGATCATGAGCTATGCGCTGCACCATTACGACATCCCGACGACACCGGGCGCGCCGACGACGCCGCCCCCGCCGGGGACAGTGGCGGCGGCGCAGACACAGGACATCACGTGAGCGGCGAGTACGATCGCCCCGTCGGTCGGGTACCGCACGGACGGTCCGTGTCCGGTGCCGGCCTGGCCGCCCACCCCCGCCTGTGCAGATGACGCTCTTGCTGGACGAGATACACCTGTTGGAGACGGTGGGGGACCCTGCCGACGTGGACGTGCGCGGCATCGAGCACGACAGCCGCCGGGTCCGGCCGGGCGACCTGTTCTGCTGCCTGCCGGGGCACGGCACCGACGGTCACCGGTACGCGGCGGACGCGGTGGGCCGGGGAGCGGTCGGCCTGCTCTGCGAGCACGTCGTCGCCGGACTGTCGGTGGTGCAGGCCAGGGTGGCCCCCGGGCAGGCTCGGCCGGCGATGGCTCGGCTGGCCGCCGCGTTCTGGGGGTTCCCGTCCCGCGACCTGCTGATGGCCGGGATCACGGGGACGAACGGCAAGACGAGCGTCGCCCACCTGCTCGGCGCGGCGCTCGGCACGTCCGGGCGGCCGGCGACGGTGCTCGGGACGTTGTCCGGGGCGCGCACGACGCCGGAGGCGACCGAGCTCCAGCGGACGCTGGCCGCGGTCCGCGACGGCGCGGCGCCCGGCGAGCACGCGGCGGTGGCGATGGAGGTCTCCAGCCACGCCCTGGCCCAGTCGCGGGTGGACGGCATCCACTTCGACGTCGCGGTCTTCACCAACCTCAGTCACGACCACCTCGACTTCCACCAGACGATGGACGAGTACTTCGCGGTCAAGGCGTCGCTGTTCACGCCGGACCGGGCCGTCCGGGGCGTCGTCAACGCCGAGGACCGGTGGGGACGCCGGCTGCTGGCCCAGGCCCGGGTGCCGATGGTCGCCGTCCGGGCCGACATGGCCACCCAGGTGAAGCTGGCGATCGGCCGCTCGTCGTTCACGTGGCGCGGCCAGCGGGTGACGTTGGCGATGACCGGCGCGGTGAACATCCAGAACGCAGTGATCGCCGCGGAGGCCGCGGTCGCCCTCGGCGCCGATCCGGTCGACGTCGCCCGGGGGCTGGCGGACGCCGGTCCGGTCCCCGGCCGGCTCGAGGTCGTCGTCGGTCCGGGGCGCGACGGTCCGGGGACGGCCCGCCCGCCGTTCGCCGTCCTCGTCGACTACGCCCACACGCCGGCCGGGCTCGAGGTCGTCCTGGCCGAGGCCCGCCGGCTGGCCGCCGGTGGTCGGGTGCTGGTCGTCTTCGGGTGCGGCGGCGACCGGGACCGGGCGAAGCGGCCACTGATGGGCGAGGTGGCGACGCGGCTGGCCGACCGGGCGTACCTGACGTCGGACAACCCGCGGCACGAGGACCCGGCGGCCATCATCGACGAGGTCCGGGCGGGCGTACCGTCGCCCGAAGCGGCGGTGGCGGCCGGGCGGCTCGTCGTCGACGCCGACCGCCGGGCGGCCATCGTCGCCGCGCTGGCCGACGCCCGGCCGCGTGACATCGTCATCGTGGCCGGGAAGGGACACGAGGCGGTACAAGAGGTCGCCGACGAGCGGCGGCCGTTCGACGACCGTCAGGTCGTCGCCGACGCGCTGGCCGACCGCTGGCCGGGGATCGCGGCGGGCTGACCGGTGCTGTCGCTCATGTCGTCGGGCGGGATCGCCCTGCTCATCGTGGTCCTGGCCACGCCGTTCCTGATCCGCTGGCTCGTCCGGAACCGGATCGGCCAGCACATTCGGGAGGACGGCCCGGCGACCCACAGCGCGAAGGCCGGGACGCCGACGATGGGCGGCATCGCCATCGTCGCCGCGGTCGTCATCGGCTACGCGATGGGTCACGTCGGGACGGAGGTCAAGTTCTCGGCCACCGGCTACGTCGTCGTCATCACCGTCTTCCTCTTCGGGCTCATCGGGTTCCTCGACGACTGGATCAAGTACCGGCACCGCCGCAGCCTCGGCCTCAACAAGCGGGCGAAGCTCGGCGCCCAGATCGCGGTCGGCGTGCTCTTCGCCGAGCTGGCGCTGCACTGGGCCCACACGTCGACGGCCCTGTCGTTCACCCGGATGACGAGTCCGGGGTACCGGCTCGGCGAGGTCGGCTGGGTCGTCTTCGCCGTCCTCGTCGTCGTCGCCACGTCGAACGCGGTCAACCTGACCGACGGCCTCGACGGGTTGGCGGCCGGCTCCTCGACGTTCTGCTTCGCCGTCCTGGCCATCATGGGCTACTGGATCTTCCGGCACGTCAGCATCTACCACGTGCTGCCCGCCTCGGCGATCGACCTGGCGCTGGCCTCCGTCGCGCTGGCCGGCGCCTGCCTCGGGTTCCTGTGGTGGAACGCCGCGCCGGCCAAGATCATGATGGGCGACACCGGTTCGCTGGCCATCGGCTCCGGTCTGGCCGCGCTCTGCCTGCTGATGAACCTCGACCTATTGCTGCCGATCCTCGGCGGCCTCTTCGTCCTCGAGACCGTGTCGGTCATCGTCCAGGTCGTCAGCTTCCGGGCGTTCGGCCGGCGGGTCTTCCGGATGGCGCCGTTCCACCACCATTTCGAGCTGCTCGGCTGGCCGGAGACGACGGTCATCGTCCGCTTCTGGATCCTCGGCGGGCTCTTTGCCGCCCTGGCCCTCGGCATCTTCTACGGCGAGTTCCTGATCGTCGCCCACGTCACGTGACGGCGCGCATCCCCCACCGGGCGCGTGGCGTCGGCGAGCATGGTGTCGTGGACCGGTTCGACCAGGGACCTCCGGCCCTGCCCTCCAGCGCGCCGGTGGCGCCGTCTCGGCGTGGCGTGTCGGCGGCGCAGTCTCGACGGAGCGCGCCAGAGGCGCGACGATGACGATCGCCGCCACCCCACGGGCCCGCCACGGCCGCCCGGCACCCGACGGTCGGGCCGGCTGGGTCACGACGATCCGGGGCGTCCAGACGTCGTCGATCCTGCTCGGTCTGGTCGTGGTGCTGTGCCTGGGCGGCGTCGTGATGGTCGGCTCGGCGTCGGAGGTCATCTCGATCGACACGTACGGGTCGCCGTGGGCCATCCTCATCCGGGAGTGCATGTGGGTCGTCATCGGCGGGGTGGCGCTCTTCGTCACCTGCCGGCTCGACTACCGGCGCTGGCGGAAGCTGAGCGGGATCCTGGTCATCGTGACGATCGTGCTGCTGCTGGCCGTGCTCGTACCGGGCATCGGCACCAACTCGGGCGGTTCGAGCCGCTGGATCGGGTTCAGCTCGTTCGGCATCCAGCCGTCGGAGCTGATGAAGCTGGCCATGGCCGTCTTCGGCGCCGACCTCGTCGTCCGCCGGGAGCAGAAGGGCCGCGCCTACCGGACGATCGTCGGCCCGTTGCTGCTCGTCGCCGGCCTGGCCGGCGGCTTGATCCTCATGCAGCCGGACATGGGGACGGCGCTCGTCATCGGCTGCATCACGATGGCCATCCTGTTCGCGTCCGGCGTGCCGATGCGGCCGATCGTCAAGCTGCTCGGCGCGGTCGCGGTCCTGGCGCTGATCGTCGGCTTGATCGAGCCGTACCGGCGGGCCCGGCTGCTGTCGTTCCTCGACCCCGGCGCGCACGCGTCCGGCTCGGGGTACCAGGTCGTCCAGTCGTTGATCGGTCTCGGGTCCGGCCACTTCTTCGGCGTCGGTCTCGGGAACGGGCGGGAGAAGTGGGGCTACCTGCCGAATGCCCACACCGACTTCATCTTCTCGGTCGTCGGGGAGGAGCTCGGGCTGGTCGGGGCGATCGCCCTCCTCGGGCTGCTCGCCGCGTTCTGCTGGTTCGGGCTGCGGGCGGCGTCGCGGGCCCCGGACCGGTTCGGGGGGCTGCTCGGGGTCGCCCTCGTCGTGTGGATCGCCGCGGAGACGGTGATCAACGTCGGCGCGGTCGTCGGCCTCCTGCCGGTCACCGGTATCCCGCTGCCGTTCATCTCGTTCGGCGGATCGTCGCTGGTCATCACCATGGTCGCGGCCGGCATCCTGATCAACATTGCCCGCCAGGAGCGGGTGCCGGGCGACGGTGCCGCCCACGGCCGGACCGCGACCGCGGGCCGGGGAGGGGGTCGGCCCGGCCGGCCGGAGCGGGGGTCGAGAGCGGCGGTCCGGTGAGCGACCGGCGGTTCGCGGTCGTCGCCGGCGGCGGCACCGGCGGTCACGCATTGCCGGCGTTGGCCGTCGCCCGGGCGTTGGCCGCCCGGGGCCACGACCGCCGGAGCATCGAGCTCGTCGGATCTCGCCGCGGCCCCGAGGGCAGCCTCCTGACCGGCGAGGGGTTCGGCGTGACGCTCCTGCCCGGGCGAGGACTGTCCCGCCGGCTGTCGGTCGACGCGCTGGTCGCCAACGCCGAGGCCGTCGCCGGGTTGGCCTCGGCGGTCGTGCAGACGCTCGTCGCCATGGTGCGCTGGCGACCGAAGGTCGTCGTCTCGCTCGGCGGCTACGCCAGCTTCGCCCCGGCGGCCGCGGCCGTGCTGCTGCGGGTGCCGCTCGTGCTCGTCAACGTCGACGCGGTGCCCGGCCTCGTCCACCGGGTCCTCGGCCGGTTCGCCGCGGCCAGCGCGGTGGCCTTTCCCGGCACGCCGCTGCCCCGATCGGTCGTCACCGGCACGCCGGTCCGCGAGGAGGTGCTCGGCGTCGAGCGGTCGGCCGCCGCCGCCGTCCGGGCCCGCGCCGCCCTCGGCCTGCCGGACGACCGGACGACCGTCGGCATCTTCGGCGGCTCCTTGGGCGCCCGCCGGCTCAACCAGGCCGTCAACGGGCTCGTCGACGAGTGGGCCGCCCGTCCCGACGTCGCCGTCTACCACGTCACCGGGCCGCGGAACTGGGAGGAGCCGGGCGACGGGCCACCGGCCCTGGCCTACCGGCGGGTGCCGTTCGAGCAACGTATGGACCTGCTGTACGAGGCGGCCGACATCATCGTCTGCCGAGCCGGGGCGAACACGATGGCCGAGCTGGTCGTCGCCGGCGTCCCGAGCGTGCTGGTGCCGCTGCCGGGGGCCCCGGGCGACCACCAGACGTGCAACGCTCGGGCGATGGTGGCCACGGGGGCGTCGGTCATGGTCCGCGACGACGAGTGTGATGGCGCCCGGCTGGCCGCGGTGCTCGACGACCTGCTCGGCCGGCCCGACGAGCTGGCGTCGATGGCCCGAGCCGCCCGGCTGGCCGGCCATCCGGACGCCGCCGCCCGCGTCGCCGAGCTGGTGGACGGCTGTGCCCGCTGACCCGCCGGCCGGCGTGCCCGCTGATCTCGATCTGACGGCCCGGCAGCGGGTCCACGTCGTCGGCGTCGGCGGGGCCGGCATGAGCGCCATCGCCAGTGTGCTGGCGGCGATGGGCCACGACGTCAGCGGGAGCGATCTCAAGGCGTCACCGGTCACCGACCGGTTGGCGGCGCAGGGCGTCGCGGTGTCCGTCGGCCACCGGGCCGAGCAGGTGGTCGGGGCGGACGTCGTCACGTTCTCGCCGGCCGTCCGGTCCGACAACGTCGAGCTGGTCGAGGCCGCCCGGCGGGGGGTGCCGGTCGTCCGGCGGGCGGAGATCCTGGCCGCGATCGCCGAGACCCGGCGGTGCCTGGCGGTGGCCGGGACGCACGGCAAGACGACGTCGTCGTCGATGCTGGCGCTCATCCTCGTCGAGGCCGGGCTGCACCCGTCGTTCCTCATCGGCGCCGACGTCAACGAGATCGGCACGAACGCGGTCTGGGACGGCGGCGAATGGCTGGTGCTCGAGGCCGACGAGAGCTACGGCAGCTTCGGCGCGTTGCACCCGGAGATCGCCGTCCTGACCAACGTCGAGCCGGACCACCTCGACCACTACGGCACGTTCGACGCCCTGAAGGCCGCGTTCGGCGGGTTCCTGGCCGGCGCGTCCGGTGGCCGGGTGGTCTGCGCCGACGACGCGGTCGGGGCCGAGCTGGGCCGGGCCCACGACGCGGTCGGCGTCGGCGTGGCCGCCGACGCGGACTACGTGATGTCGAGACTGGCCCACGGGCGGAGCGCCGTCGGCTTCGACCTGGCCGGCCCGGACGGTCCGTTGGGCCGGCTGGAGGTCCCGGTCCCGGGCGTCCACAACGCCCGCAACGCCGCGGTCGCCGCGGTCGCGGCAATGCTCGCCGGCGCGCCGTTCGCGGCGGTGGCGAGCGCACTGGCCCGCTTCGCCGGCGTGCCCCGCCGGTTCGAGTTCCGCGGCGAGATCGGCGGCGTGACGTTCGTCGACGACTACGCCCACCTGCCGACCGAGGTCCGTGCCGCCCTGGCCGCGGCCCGCGACGGCGGCTGGCGACGGGTGGTGGCGGTCTTCCAGCCGCACCGGTACAGCCGGACGGCCGCGCTGGCCGGATCGTTCGGCACCGCCTTCGTCGACGCCGACCTCGTCGTCGTGACCGACGTCTACAGCGCCGGCGAGCCGCCGGTGCCGGGCGTGTCCGGCAAGCTCGTCGCCGACGCGGTGACCGCCCAGAGCCGGCACATTCCGGTCATCTACGCGCCGAGCCGCGACGAGCTACGTGACCTCGTCCAAGCCGTCCTCGTGCCCGGCGACCTCTGCTGCACCCTCGGGGCCGGGGACCTGACCACCCTGCCCGACGAGCTCCTGGCCGCGCCGGGCTGGTGAGCCCCCGATGGTGAGTCCAAGGTGGTGAGCAAAGGGCGGTCGAGCCCGGTGCCGTCGAGCGGAGGCCACGGCGACCCGGCCCGCCGTGACCTCCAGCGGGTGGCCGACGCCCTCGGGCCGCGAGCCGAGCGGGACCGGCCGCTCGGTCCGCTCACGACGTACCGGGTCGGCGGCCCGGCCGCGGTCTTCTGGGAGGCCGGGTCCGAAGCCGACCTGCTGGCCGCCCGCCGGGCCCTCTTCGGTCGCCGCATACCGGTGCTCGTCGTCGGCAAAGGCTCTAACCTGCTCGTCGCCGACGCCGGCTTTCCCGGTCTCGCCGTCCGCCTCGGCCCCGGCTTGAGCGACATCGGCATCGACGGCCACCGGGCCCGGGCGGGTGGGGGAGCCGGGTTGCCGGTGCTGGCCCGTCGGACGGTCGAAGCGGGCCTGACCGGGCTGGAGTGGGCGGTCGGCGTGCCGGGGTCGGTCGGCGGCGCGGTGCGGATGAACGCCGGCGGCCACGGATCGGACACCGCGGCCGGGCTGGTGCGGTACCGGTGGCTCGACCTGGCCCACGACGCCGGCGGCGAGGACGGTCCGGTCCGGCTCGAGCTCGGCTACCGCCGGTCGTCGATCTCGCCGACCGAGGTCGTCGTCTGGGCCGAGTTCGCGCTGGCGCCGGGACCGGTCGACGCCGGTCGGACGCAGCTCGCCGAGATCGTCTCGTGGCGACGCCAGCACCAGCCCGGGGGGAGCAACGCGGGCTCGGTCTTCGCCAACCCGCCGGGCGACTCGGCCGGCCGGCTCGTCGACGCGGCCGGCCTCAAGGGGTTCCGGATGGGCACCGCCCGGGTGTCGGAGAAGCATGCCAACTTCATCCAGGCCGACGACGGCGGGTCGGCCGACGACGTCCACCGGCTCATGGTCCACGTCCGCGGGACGGTCGCCGAGCGGTTCGGCGTGGACCTGCGACCGGAGGTCCGCCTGATCGGCTTCCCAGCCGTCGAGAATGGGGGCGATGCGACCGAAGGCGGCCCGATGACCGGGAGCCGTGGGCCCCGGGGCGGCGGGCGAACGCGATGACGCCGACGAAGACCGACGCCCCTCGCCGTGCCGTCGCGGCCCGGCCCGCCCGGCCGGGACCGCGGATCGATCCGCGCCTCAAGGAGCGGCGGACCGCGGTCGTGCGGCAGGCCGGCCGCCGCCGCCGCCGGATCCTGCTGGTCGCCGTCGTCGCCGTCGCGGTCGTCGTCGGCGCATGGTTCTTCCTCCATACGAAGGTCCTGGCGGCGCGGGTCGTGACGGTCGTCGGGTCCGTCCACACCCCCGACGCCGAGATCGTCGCCGCGGCCGGTCTCGGTGGGCATCCCCCGTTGATCGACGTCGACACCGGCGCGGTGGCGGCCAAGGTCGAACAGCTCCCGTGGGTGGCGACGGCCGCGGTGAGCCGGGACTGGCCGGATGGCGTCCGGATCGTCGTCACCGAGCGGACGCCGGTGGCCGCCGTCTCGGCGACCGCGCCGGCCGGGCCTGGCACGACCGGGTCTGGCGCGACCGGCGGTGCGGCGGCCGCCGGGGCGACGCCGGCGGGGGCCACGCCGTCGACCACGGCGACGACCGCGCCGCCGGCGCCGTCGACCGGACCGAAGGGGACGGCGGCGTGGGCGCTGGTGGACGGGACGGGGCGGGTCTTGGCCGACACGCCGTCGCCGCCGGCCGGGCTCGTGCACGTCGTCGGCGCGGCCGCGGCCGGCGCGGCCGGGACGATGTTGGCCGCCGACCGGCCGGCGCTGGTGGTGGCCGCGTCGTTGCCGAAGGCCTTCGCCGGCCAGGTCACCGAGGTCGATGCGACCGCCGGTGGCCAGGTGACCCTCAAGCTCACGTCGCCGGTGACGGTCAACCTCGGGACGACGGGGCAACTCTCGCAGAAGTACGAGGACGTCGCCGCGGTCCTGGCCGGCGCCCCGCTGACGGCCGGCGACGTGATCGACGTCAGCGTGCCTGGATCGCCCGTCGTGACGGGCGGGTGAACAGTGCTTGACCTGGTGAGACGCCGCTCGTATCGTGTGACCACGTCAATTTCCACTACTGTTCAACCTTCCCAACAGGTTGAGCGCGGTGGGAGCGACGGTGCGGAGTGCAGTCTCTCGACCGCCTGTTGGGGAGTTTCGAGCATAGCGATCGGTCGGCGATCGCCCCAGTACCGAGGGAGCCCATGACCGTTCCGGCACAGAGCAACTACCTCGCCGTGATCAAGGTGGTGGGCGTCGGCGGGGGTGGTGTCAACGCCGTCAACCGCATGATCGAGTCCGGGCTCCGCAACGTGGAGTTCATCGCCGCCAACACCGATGCCCAGGCGCTGCTGATGAGCGACGCCGACCTGAAGCTGGACATCGGGCGGCAGCTGACGCGGGGTCTCGGGGCCGGGAGCGATCCCGACGTCGGCCGGCAGGCCGCCGAGGAGCACCGGGCGGAGATCGAGGAGGCCCTACAGGGGGCGGACATGGTCTTCATCACCGCCGGCAAGGGCGGCGGGACCGGGACCGGCGCGGCGCCGGTGGTGGCCGAGGTGGCGAAGGCCGTCGGCGCACTGACCATCGGCGTCGTGACGAGGCCGTTCACCTTCGAGGGCCGCCGCCGGGCGATGCAGGCCGAGAAGGGCATCCAGATCCTGAAGGAGAAGGTCGACACCCTCATCGTCATCCCGAACGACCGGCTGCTCACGGTCTCGAACGACAAGACGTCGATGGTCAACGCGTTCAAGATGGCCGACGAGGTATTGCTGCAGGGTGTCCGGGGCATCACCGATCTGATCACGGTGCCCGGCCTGATCAACACCGACTTCGCCGACGTGAAGATGGTCATGACGAACGCCGGCACCGCCATCATGGGCATCGGCGCCTCCATCGGCGAGGGTCGGGCGGCCAACGCCGCCCGGGCAGCCATCACCAGCCCGCTGCTCGAGGCGTCGATCGAGGGGGCCCGCGGCATCCTGCTCAACATCGCCGGCGGCACGGACCTCGGCCTGTTCGAGGTCAACGAGGCGGCCGAGATCATCCACGGCGTGGCCCACCCGGATGCCAACATCATCTTCGGCGCGGTCATCGACGACAACATGGGCGACGAGGTCCGCGTCACCGTCATCGCCGCCGGGTTCGAGCGGTGGGAGGAAGGCACCCGGCCGGCGACGGCGGGTGCGGAGTCGGGGGCCGCGGGTACCCAGGGCCTCGGCCGGGAGCCGGTGAAACCGGTCGACATCTTCTCCGACGCGGCCGACGAGGGTGTCGACCTCGGCGACGACGACTTCGACGTCCCGTCGTTCCTCCGATAGGTCCGTCGTTCCTCAGCGAGGCCCCGTCGTTCCTCCGAGAGACGTGGCGATCGACCCCGACGGCGTCGCCGGTCGGCTGGCCGTCGTCCGCCAGCGGATCGAATCGGCCGGCGGCGACCCCGCGGCGGTCCAGGTGGTGGCGGTAACGAAGGGTTTCGGGGCCGACGCGGTCGTCGCGGCCGCCTCGGCCGGCCTCACGACCGTCGGCGAGAACTACGCCCAGGAGCTCGTGGCCAAGGCGGCCGCCGTCCAGTCATCGGGAACGGCGCTCCGTTGGCATTTCCTCGGCGCCGTCCAGCGCAACAAGATCCCGGCGCTCGCGCCGCTCGTCGACTGCTGGCAGACCGTCGCCCGACTGGCCGAGGGCGAGGCGATCGGCCGGCGCCGACCGGGCGCCGACGTCCTCGTCGAGGTCGACGTCTCGGGGGCGGCCGGGCGCAACGGCTGCCCGTCGGCGGCCGTGCCGGAGCTGGTGGCCGGCCTGGCCGACGCCGGCGTCCACGTCCGTGGCCTGATGGCCGTGGCCCCGCTCGGTGCGCCGGCCCGCCCGGCGTTCCGGGCGGTGCGCGAGCTGGCCGACCGGCTGGGACTCGTGGAGCGCTCGATGGGGATGAGCGACGACCTCGAGGACGCGGTGGCCGAAGGAGCGACGATCGTCCGGATCGGCCGGGCGCTGTTCGGTGATCGGCCGCCGCGATGACGGGGTCCGCCCGTTCGTCGGTGAACGCACTACTCTGGAGTCGAGGAGACGACCGATGGCTACCTCATTTTTGAAAAAGACCATGGTCTACCTCGGACTACTCGATGACGAGTACGACGAGTACGACGAGTACGACGACCGCAGCCCCCGCGGGTTCGCCGCGGTAGCGGCGCGGCCCGACCCTCGGAGCCACGAGGTGGACGAGCCGGAGG
The DNA here is from genome assembly GCA_963844575.1 of uncultured Actinomycetota bacterium. GTDB lineage: Bacteria > Actinomycetota > Acidimicrobiia > Acidimicrobiales > RAAP-2 > DASZUK01. The sequence goes on along the minus strand of CAWJOU010000005.1, from coordinate 2,783,796 downwards.
ACCGACCGGCGCCCACCCCGGTCGGTCGGATCCGAACGCTGCCGAGGGAGGCCCCGGCACCACAGGTCCAGTCGACGGTGACCGCCCGGCCGACGTCGCCGTCGGTTCGGCCGATGGCCCCCGGTGACGCGGCGAAGGTACAGGTCGTCGCCCCGACCCGGTTCGGGGACGCCAAGGAGATCGCCGACTACCTGAAGTCGAACCGGCCGGTGATCGTCAACCTGCAGGTCGCCGACCGGGACCTGCAACGACGGATGATCGACTTCTGCAGCGGGGTCACCTACGCGTTGAGCGGAGAGATGGAGAAGGTGGCCGACGAGGTCTTCCTGCTGGCACCGACCAACGTGAAGGTGTCCGAGGAGGAGCGCCAACGCTTGCAGGAACGAGGGTACGGGCGGGCTTAGGCCGCCAGTGGGCATCGTTGTCGGCCTCATCGAGGCGTACGTCCTGATCCTGATCGCCCGGGCCCTGCTCAGCTGGTTCCCGGTGCGCCAGGGCACGGCCTTCGAGAAGGTCGTCCGCTTCCTCGAGCTCATCACCGAGCCGGTCCTGCGCCCGGTGCGGCGGATCCTGCCGCCGGTCCGGGTCGGCGGGCAGGGGATCGACCTCTCGATCATCGTCGTCCTGCTCGTCGCCGAGATCATCGTCATCCCGCTGCTGCGAGCCTGAGCGCCACCACGACCCAGTCCGGTCGAGCGAGGGGCCGGCGGGTAGACTCGCCCGTCATGGACAGCCCCCAGCCGACCCAGTCGACCCTCGAGACCCTGCGCACGGTGGAATTCCGGCTGGGCCTGAAGGGCTACAACGTCGACGAGGTCGACGAGTACCTGGAGAAGGCGGCGGTCGAGGCCGAGGCCCTCCACGAGCAGCTCCGGCAGATGGCCGACCGGCTCCGGCAGGCCTCGGAGCGGATCGCCCAGCTCGAGCGGGACGGCTCGACCGCCGCGCAGCCGGCCGCCGCCGCGGCCTCGGCCGCGGCAGCCGATGCGGCGATCACCGACGACACCCTGCAGCGGACGCTCCTGATGGCCCAGCGGTTCGTCGACCAGACGAAGCGCGATGCCGAGACCCAGGCGGCCGAGGTCGTCGCCCAGGCCGAGGAGCGGGCCCGGGCGGCGATCGTCCAGGCCGACGAGCGGGCCCGGCAGATGAGCGCCGAAGCCGAGCACCGCCTCCGCGAGGAGGTCACCCGCCTGGAGGGGATGCGCGGCCAGCTGGCCACCGACGTCGAGAACATGGCCCGTCACCTCGAGGCCGAGCGCAACCGCCTGCGGGGCAGCCTGGCCGAGATCCTGAAGTGGGTCGACGACAACATCCAGCCGGCGAACTCGCTCATGGCGCTGCGGCCCCGCGGCGGGGACCAGGCACGTCCGGCCGCCGGGTCCCGCCCGGCCGGCAATGGCGGGTCGGACGCGGTCGTCGACCTGCACGGCGGCGAACCCCAGGTCGGTTGACCCGGCCGGGGTTCTCCCCGGCCCCTGTATTGCCTCGACCGGGGGCGTCCGGTATGGTCGCCGCCTCCCGGTCACCCGGAGCCGCCCTCGGTGGCCTGCCCGTAGCCGCCGGAGGAGAGGAGGACGACATGACGCCGACCAAGAAGGCTGCCGTGTCGACGACGTCGAAGTCCGCCGCGGCGGCCGGAAAGGCCAAGGCCCCGGCCGCCGGCAAGGCGGCCGGCAGCAAGGCGGCCGGCAGCAAGGCGGCAGCATCGGTCAAGCCATCGGCCAAGAAGGAGGCGGTGAAGAGCGCGGTGACGACGAAGACGACGGCGAAGAAGATCACGAAGGCCCCGACGAAGGCGTCGGCCGAGGTCGCCAAGGCGCCGGCCAAGGCGACGAAGGCGCCGGTCAAGGCCGCCCCCGGGCCGGCCGCGGCCACCCGGCCGGCCCCCAAGAAGCCGTCGACCGGCCCGTACGCGAAGGACGTCAAGTTTCTCGACGAGCAGCGCGAGCTGCTCCTCTCCGAGCGCGCCATCTACCAGGGTCAGGCCGCCGACCTCAAGGCCGAGGCCGACTCGCTGGCCCAAGAGCGCGAGCCGGGCGACGTCCAGTTCGACGAGGAGTCCGGCGAGGGTGGGACGGTCACCGTCGACCGGGAACGCGACCTCGCCCTCTCCGCCCAGGCGCTCGCCGCGGTGGAGGAGATCGACGACGCGCTCGCCCGGATCGCCAAGAAGACGTACGGCGCCTGCGAGCGCTGCCAGCAGCCGATCCCCAAACCGCGGCTCCGGGCGCTGCCGTTCGCCCGGCTCTGCGTCGCCTGCAAGAGCGGGGGGCTGTCGCGGCGCTGAGCCGGCGCCGCCTGCTGGTCGCGGGGGCCGTCGCCGCGGTGGTCGTGGCCGCTGACCAGATCACGAAGTCGGTGGCCGTCGCCGACCTCCACCGCCCGGTGCACGTCGTCGGCCCGTTCGGGCTGGCGCTCGGCCACAACTCCGGCTCCGCGTTCAGCCTCTTCACCGGCGCCCCGGTGGTGATCGCGGTCGTGGCGATCGCTCTCGTCGTCGTGCTCGTCGTGCTGGCCTGGCGGGCGCCGAGCCTGCCGGTAGCCGTGGCCGTCGGTCTCGTCCTCGGCGGGGCGCTCGGCAATCTGGCCGACCGGGCCTTCCGGGGCCATCACGGCGACGTCGTCGACTTCGTCACGCTGTCCCACTGGCCGACGTTCAACGTCGCCGACGCGTGCATCACCGTCGGCGTCGTCCTGCTCGTCGTCTTCTACTGGCGGGCCGCCGGCCCCGGGACGCCGGCCGCCGGATGATCGTCACCGTCCCTGCCGCGCTCGACGGCGTCCGGGTCGACCGGGCCGTCGCGCTGCTGGCCGACGTCTCGCGAGGCCAGGCCGCCGAGCTGGTCGCCGCTGGCCGGGTGGCGGTCGACGGCGTCCCGGTCGTCACCCGGAGCGCGGCCCTCGTCGCCGGCTCGACGCTGGCCGTCGACCTCCCCGACGCCGCGCCGGCCGGCGTCGAGCCCGAACCGGACGTCGAGCTGCGCGTCGTCCACGCCGACGCGGCCGTCGTCGTCGTCGACAAGCCGGCCGGCGTCGTCGTCCACCCCGGCGCCGGTCACACCCACGGGACGCTCGTCGCCGGTCTGCTGGCCCGCTTCCCGGACCTCGCCGACGTCGGCGACCCGGAGCGACCCGGGATCGTCCATCGGCTCGACCGTGGTACGTCCGGCCTGCTCGTCGTCGCCCGGACGGCTGCCGCCTACCAGTCGCTCACCGCCCAGCTGGCCGAACGGACGGTCGGGCGACGCTACGTCGCGCTCGTCACCGGCCACGTCGCCGACGACCGCGGGGTCGTCGACGCGCCGATCGGCCGGTCCACCCGCACGCCGACGAAGATGGCCGTCTCGGCCAATGGCCGCCCGGCTCGGACGGGCTACCGGGTGCTCCGCCGGCTCGGCGACCAGCCGGCGCTCGACCAGCCGTCGACGCTCCTCGCCCTCGCCCTCGAGACCGGCCGGACCCACCAGATCAGGGTGCACCTGGCCGCCATCGGCCACCCGGTCGTCGGCGACGACCGGTACGGGCCGCCCGGGCGGGTCGGTGGCCGAGCGTTGCCGGCCGGCCGACTGTTCCTCCATGCCGCCCAGCTCGGCTTCGACCATCCGGGCAGCGGGGAGCGGGTCGTGTGGACGTCGCCGCTGCCCGACGACCTGGCCGGGCTCACCGGCCCGGTCGACGTCGACGACCTGTAGCTAGGCCGCCCGCGCTTAGGCGGCCAGGTGGGCACCGACGACCGCGTCGTCGGACTGCAGGGCTGCGAGCCCCTCCTCCTCGGCCCGCCGGACCCGGCGGACGCCGACGCCGAGCCGCTCGGCCGTCGCCTGGAGTGACGCCGGCGAGTCACCGTCGAACCCGAACCGCAGCCGGAGGACGTCGCGCTGGAGGCCCGGCAGCCGATCGACGGCCGCCCGCACCCGGTCGAAGACCATCGCCTCGTCGACCTCGCCGGCCCAGTCCCGGCCGTCCGGGGCGACGAGGTCGCCGAGCGACGTCGCCGAGTCGGCCGCGGCCGGCTGGTCGAGGCTGGCCGCCACCCGGGCGACGCCTTCGAGCGACGCCCGCTCGTCCGCGTCCATCCCCGTCGCCTCGGTCAGCTCCTCGTCGGTCGGCGGCCGGCCGAGCGCCCCGGCCAGCTCGGCCGTGACCGCGTCGAGCCGCTGCAGCCGCTCGCCGACCTCGAGGGGGATGCGGATCGTCCGGCCGTGCTGCTGCACCGCCCGTTGTAGGGCCTGGCGGATCCACCACGTGGCGTAGGTCGAGAATCGGAAGCCTCGCTCCCAGTCGAACTTCTCGACCGCCCGGAGCAGGCCGAACGTGCCCTCCTGGACGAGGTCGGCCATGTCGACGCCCCGGTCCTGGTACCGCCGGGCCCAGTGGACGACGAGCCGGAGGTTCGCCGCCACCATCTGCCGCCGCGCCTCGTCGTCACCGGCCGCCACTCGCTTGGCCAGGGCCACCTGCTGTTCGTGGTCCGGCATCGGGTACTGGTCGAGGTCCCGCAGGAGCAGTCCCAGACTGTCCGTCGTCCCGCCGCTCATCCTCGTCGTCATCGCGCTCATCGCTCCGCTTCGTTCGTTCGTCCAGGTTCCCTGTCGCCAACCGTCTTCACAGGAGCCCTACCCATTCGTACGGCTACAACGCCGTTGTGGATCGCTGCATTCCATGTCCGCCGGTCCTTTTTCGGCCGAAGTTGCAGGCACCGGCCGACCGATGTTCAGCTAGCCACCATGACGAAGGGGCGGCTGTGGTTGGTTCGGCACGGTGAGACCGCGTGGAGCCGGTCCGGCCAGCACACCGGCCGTACCGACCTCTTGCTCGAACCGCCCGGTGAGGCCCAGGCCAAGGCGGTCGGAACGCTCCTGGCCAGCGCCGACTTCGCCCTCGTCCTGACCAGCCCGCTCGTCCGGGCGGCCGAGACCTGCCGGCTGGCCGGCCTGGGGGAGCGGGCCGAGGTGACCGACGACCTGATGGAGTGGGACTACGGCGCGGCCGAAGGACTGACGACCGACGATCTCCGGACCGACGAACCCGGCTGGACACTGTGGACCGACGGCGTCACGGCTGGCGAGACCGCCGCCGACGTGGGCCGCCGCACCGACCGGGTCATCGAGCGGGCCCGGGCCGCCGGAGGCGACGCCGTCTGCTTCGCCCACGGGCACGTCCTGCGCGTCCTCGCCGCCCGCTGGACCGGCCTGCCGCCGGCCGCTGGCCGCCTGTGGGCCCTCGGCCCCGGTTCGCTGAGCGTGCTCGGGTGGGAACGCGAGGTCCCGGTCATCGACCGTTGGAACCTGCAGCCCCTGCAGCCGATCTGAGCCGACCAGCCACAGGGGCGGCGCCGGCCGGCGCGCTGCCCTGGGCCCGCGCCACCATGTCGGCCAGCGTGAACGACTGGAGGTGCTGGCGCATCGTCTCGCCGACCTCCGCCCACACCGACAGCAGGACGCACTGTCCCTCGTGGTCACACGCGCCGTCGGCATGCGGTTCGCCGAAGTCGCCGGCCACGATCGGGCCGTCGACGGCCGAGACGACCTGGGCCAGCGAGACGTCCTCCGGCGACCGGGCCAACACGTAGCCACCGCCGACGCCGCGCTTGGACCGGACGAGGCCTGCGCCCTTCAGCGCCAGCAGGATCTGCTCGAGGTATGGCTGCGGCAGTCCGGTACGTTCCGCGATGTCCCGGACCGACGTCGGGACCGTCTGACCGCCGTGCAGGGCAAGCGACAGCAGCGCCCGGCTCGCATAGTCACCGCGGGTCGAGACCTTCACGCACCGGAAGCCTACCGCCGTCGGGTGCGAACTGGGGTCTGTCGGGCGGCGGGTCTACTGTTGGCCGGTGAGCACCGTCCCACCGACCCCGGTCCGGCCGGCCTTCGACGGCCCGTGCATCGCCAACGTCGTCCCGATGCTGCTCGGCCAGGCCCACCGCGCCGATCCGCCCGCCCTGCCGGACTGGGTGCCCGCACCGGTCGCCCGGGCCGGCCAGATCGTCCTGCTCGTCCTCGACGGCCTCGGCTGGGAACAGCTCCGGGCTCGGCCGACCGGCGCCCCGACGCTGGCGTCGGCCACCGGCGGTCCGATCACGTCCGTCGCCCCGAGCACGACCGCGGCCGCCCTGACCTCGCTGACGACCGGATTGCCGCCCGCCGTCCACGGCATCGTCGGCTACCGGCTCGGCGTCGACGGCACCGTGCTCAACGTCCTCGGTTGGCGGCTCGGGCGGGCCGACGCCCGCACCGTGCTCCTGCCGCGGACGTTCCAGCCGCACCCGGCCTTCCCCGGCCATCCCGCGACCCCGGTCGTCTCCCGGGCCGACTATGCGCCGACCGGCTTCAGCGCCGCCCACCTCGGCGACGCGGCCCTCCACGGGCTGCGGACGCCGTCCGGGCTCGTCGTCGAGGTCCGGCGGCTGCTCGCCGCCGGCGAGCCGTTCGTCTACGCCTACTACGACGGCATCGACCGCGTCGCCCACGCGTACGGCCTCGCCGAGCACTACGACGCCGAGCTCCGTTTCGTCGACCGCCTCGTCGCCGACGTCCTCGACGCCCTCCCGCCGGGCGCCGTCCTCGTCGTGACCGCCGACCACGGCCAGGTCGACGTCGGCACCTCCGTCGAGGTGCTCGGCCACGACGTGATGGACGGCGTCCGCCTGCTCAGCGGCGAGGGCCGCTTCCGCGGGCTGCACTGCCGGCCCGGCGCGGCCGCCGACGTCGCCGCGGCCGCCACCGACGCGTTCGGCCACATCGCCTGGGTCCGGACGAGGGAGGAGCTGATCGACGACGGTTGGCTCGGCGGCGAGCCCGTCCCTGCCGTCGCCGACCGCCTCGGCGACGTCGTCCTCGCCCCGTTCGAGCCGACGGCCTTCCTCGACCCCGCCGACACCGGCGAGCAGCGGCTCGTCGCCCGCCACGGTTCGCTCACCGAGGCCGAGATGCTCGTGCCGCTCGTCGCCTGGGAGCCTGCCGGCTAGGTCGAGTGGGGCGGCCGAGCGTCGGATGCCGGGCGACCGACCGGGACGTCGCTCTGCCCGGTGCTACTGGCCAGGCCGGCCGGCGCCGGGCATCATCGGGGGATGACCCCCGACCAGTCCGCAGGCCCAGCGTCGCTCACCGGCGGCACCCCGCCCGATCCGTCTGGCTCATCCGACCCGACGGTCGCCCCCGACGAGGTGCTCCCAGCGCCGACCTCCTCCCGGCTGGGCGGTCCCGACGGCGACGACGCCACGGAGTCCGACGGCGACGCCCGCGAGGAGTCGATCGAGCAGCCCGCCAAGGTGATGCGGATCGGCTCGATGGTCAAGCAGCTCCTCGACGAGGTGCGCCAGGCCCCGCTCGACGAGGCCGGCCGTACCCGTTTGCGAGAGATCTACGAGCAGTCGATCCGGGAGCTCGCCAGTGGTCTGTCGCCCGACCTCGTCGAGGAGCTCGACCGCGTCACCCTGCCGTTCGACCACGATGTCCCGACCGAGGCCGAGCTGCGCATCGCCCAGGCCCAGCTCGTCGGCTGGCTCGAAGGGCTGTTCCACGGCATCCAGGCCACCCTCGTCGCCCAGCAGATGGCCGCCCGGGCCCAGCTCGACGATATGCGCCAGCGCGGCCTGCCCCGGGGGCCCGACGGGCCCGGAACGACACGGCCCGGCACGTACCTCTGACGTCGCCGGCCGCCTGAGATCCCCGGCCACCGGCGACCGGGTCCCGTAGAGTCGCGCGGCGACTGCAGCGGCCACGAGGAGGCGGCATGTCCGAGGTTCCCCCCGACAGCGAGCAAGGCGACGACGCCCAAGACCCGGCCAGCCCGCCGGCCTATCCCGGCACGCCTGGACCGCCGGCGGCCGCCCCGCCACCGCCACCGCCGCCCCCTCCGCCTCCACCGGGGCCGCCCAGCTACCCCGACGCCCCGCCCAGCTACCCGGGAACGCCGGCGGCGTACCCCGGCACGCCGCCGGGCGGTGGGGGGCACGTGCCCCCCGGTGGCGCCCCGCCGTACAGCGGTGCACCCGGTGCGGCCCCGCCGTACGGTGCCGGCTACCCGCCCCCTCCGCCGCCCCCGGGGAGCTATCCGCCCCCCGGCTACGCACCGCCCGGGGGGTACCCGCCGCCGGGTGGCTACGCGCCGCCGCAGGGTGGCTACCCGCCGGCCGGCTACGTTCCGGTCTCGCCGTACGCCAGCTACGGGGCCCGGCTCGGCGGCTGGCTGATCGACTGGCTGATCCTGTTCGTCGTCGGCCTCGCCCTCAACGCGGTCTTTCGCCACGTCGGCGCGATCACGTTCCACACGCACACGACAAAGAACGGGGTGACGACCTACCACACCGCCACGTTCTCGGTCACCGCGTCGATCGTGCAGATCCTCATCGTGATCCTCTACGGGGCGATCATGTGCGGCTCGGCGCGCGGGCAGACGGTGGGGATGATGGCGGTCGGCGCCCGGGCGGTCGACCGGGACACCGGCACGCCGATCGGTTTCGGCCGGGCGCTCGGGCGAGCGGCGTTCGAGTACCTGCTGTTCATCGTCGTCCTCATCCCGTGGATCATCGACATGCTCTTCCCGGCCTGGGACCAGCGCCGGCAGACCCTCCACGACAAGGTGTCGCGGACGGTCGTCGTCAAGACGTCGGCCGCCCCCCGCACCTGAGGTCCGGACGGCTCCGACGGCGTTCGTCCCGGCGCGCTATCGTCGGAATGACACACCTGTAACTCGTTTCCCGGCGGCCGGCAGGGCGGTCGACGGAAGCCCGGAGGAGGGCTCGGGGCGTTGGCAACACGGTCGTTCAGCCACCTGCACACTCATACCGAGTTCTCGATGCTCGACGGGGCTGCCCGGGTAAAGGACCTGGTCAAGGCGGCTGTCGCCGATGGTCAGCCGGCGCTCGGGATCACCGACCACGGCAACATGTACGGCGTCTTGGACTTCTACAAGGCATGCCGGGCGGCGGGCGTGAACCCGGTCATCGGCACGGAGGCGTACATGGCCGGGGAGTCCCGGCACGAGCGGCCGGTCCGGCGGGGCAAGGTCGACGACACCGGCGGTGACGTCGAGGGCGGCCAGAAGCTCTACTACCACCTGACCCTGCTGGCGGAGTCGACGCAGGGCTACCGGAACCTGCTCAAGCTGTCGTCAGCGGCGTACCTCGAGGGCTACTACTACAAGCCGCGGCTCGACTGGGAGTTGCTCGAGCGGCACCACGAAGGCCTGATCGCCACGACCGGCTGCCTCGGCGGCGTCGTCCTCCAGGCGCTGCTGGCCGGAAACGAGGCCGAGGCCGAGCGGCGGGCCGCCCGGCTCCAGGACATCTTCGGTCGGGACAACCTCTTCGTCGAGATCCAGGACCACGGGATCGCCGCCCAGCAGAAGACCAACCCCCAGTTGATCGAGATCGCCCGCCGGCTGGACGCCCCTTTGCTGGCCACCAACGACAGCCACTACACCCACCGGGAGGACGCGGTCGCCCACGACGCCCTGCTCTGCGTCCAGACCGGCGCCACCCTGAGCGACACCAACCGGTTCCGGTTCGAGGGGACCGAGCACTACCTGAAGTCGGCGGCCGAGATGCGGCACCTCTTCGCCGAGGTTCCCGAGTCGTGCGACAACACGCTGCTCATCGCCGAGCGGGCGAACGTCGAGCTGGAGCTCGGCAAGCCGAGCCTGCCCGAGTTCCCGGTGCCGGACGAGTTCACCGGTGAAACGTACGAGGCCCGGGCGCTCGCGTACCTCTGCGACCTGACGTACGAAGGGGCCCGTGACCGGTACGGCGACCCGGTACCGGCCGACGTCCGAGAGCGGCTCGACTACGAGCTGCGGGTCATCGGCGACATGGGGTTCGCCGCCTACTTCCTCGTCGTCTGGGACCTCATCCGGTACGCCCGGGAGTCCGGGATCCGGGTCGGCCCGGGTCGGGGCTCGGCCGCCGGTTGCTGCGTGGCCTACTGCCTGAAGATCGTCGACCTCGACCCGATCCGCTACGACCTGCTCTTCGAGCGGTTCCTCAACCCCGGCCGCAAGCAGATGCCGGACATCGACATGGACTTCGACGAGCGGTTCCGCGGCGAGATGATCCGGTACGCAGCCGAGCGCTACGGCAGCGACCGGGTGGCCCAGATCGTGACCTTCTCGACGATCAAGGCCCGGGCGGCCGTCCGCGACGCCTCCCGCGTCCTCGGGCTGCCGTACATCGTCGGCGACAAGATCGCCAAGGCGATGCCGCCGCTCGTCATGGGCCGGGACACCCCGCTGTGGGCCTGCCTGACGAAGAGCGAAGGGCACGAGGACGGTTTTGCCGCCGCGGCCGAGCTGCGGGCGATGTACGACGGCGACCCGGAGGCCAAGCAGGTCATCGACGTCGCCAAGGGCCTCGAGGGCCTCCGCCGCCAGGACGGCATCCACGCCGCCGCGGTCGTCATCACGAAGGACCCGCTGACCGAGTACCTGCCGATCCAGCGCAAGCCGGACGCCGGCGGGAAGCCCGAGGACGCGCCGATCGTCACGCAGTACGAGATGCACGGCGTCGAGGAGATGGGCCTCCTCAAGATGGACTTCCTCGGCCTGCGCAACCTGTCGGTCATCGAGCGTGCCCTCGACCTGATCGAGCAGTCGACGGGCGAGCGGCCGGACATCGACGGCGTCGACCTGGACGACGAGAAGACGTTCGTCATGCTGCGCCGGGCCGACTCGGTCGGCGTCTTCCAGCTCGAGGGCACGGCGATGCGCCAGACGCTGCGGTCGCTCGCCCCGACCAGCTTCGACGACGTCGCCGCCCTCGTCGCCCTCTACCGGCCGGGTCCGATGGCCGCCAACATGCACCGCGACTACCCGGAGCTGAAGAACAACCGCAAGGCGCTCACCTACCTGCACCCGGATCTCGAGGCGATCCTCAAGGACACCTACGGGCTCATGCTCTACCAGGAGTCCGTCATGCGGGTCGCCCAGAAGTTCGCGGGCTACACGCTCGAGGAGGCGGACAACCTCCGCAAGGCCTGCGGCAAGAAGATCCGGGCCCTGATCGCCGCCGAACGGGAGAAGTTCGTCGCCGGCTGCGTCACCGAGGGCTACGGCGAGGAGCTCGGGACCGCCCTGTTCGACATCATCGAGCCGTTCGCGGACTATGCGTTCAACAAGTCCCACTCCTACGGCTACGGGCTCGTCGCCTACCAGACCGCCTGGCTGAAGGCGAACTACCCGGTCGAGTACATGGCGGCCCTGCTGACGTCGGTCAAGGACAACAAGGACAAGACCGCGGTCTACCTCGCCGAGTGCCGGGCCATCGGGATCGAGGTCTTCGTCCCCGACGTCAACCGCTCGTCCTCCGACTTCACCCCCCTCGTCCCGGCCGACGGGGACGCCGAGGGGGTCGCCGAGGAGGCCCCGACCGAGGACGCGAGCGCCGCCGGCGGGAAGGCCAGCCCGGCCGGCGTGGGGCCGGGGACGCAGCAGCCGGGCATCGTCTTCGGGCTGGCGGCCGTCCGGAACGTCGGCGAGAGCCTGGTCGAGCGGATCGTGGCGGAGCGGGAGGCGGCCGGACCGTTCGCCGACGTCTACGACTTCTGCCGGCGGGTCGACCCGGTCGTGCTCAACAAGCGGACGATGGAGTCGCTGGTCAAGGCGGGGGCGTTCGACTCGCTCGACCACCCGCGCCAGGGGCTCTGTCTGGTGCTGGACGAGATCGTCGAGCGGACGCTCGAACGCCGGCGGGAGCTCGACGTCGGCATCGCCACGCTGTTCTCGTCGCTCGAGCCAGCGGACGATTCCGACGACGCCGGGCGGTGGGAGGGCACGCGGGTGTCGGTCCCCGACCAGGAGTTCGACAAGAGCCAGCGGCTGGCCTTCGAGAAGGAGATGCTCGGCCTGTACGTGAGTGACCACCCGTTGATGGGACTGGAAGCCGCCCTGTCCCGGCACACCGACTGCTCGCTGGCCGACCTGCGGGACGCGACGGGCGGCGACGGCGACTACGGCGGCGGGAGCGAAGGCGTCGTCCGGGCGGTCGGTGGGGTCGTGACGGACCTCAAGCGGCAGTACACGAAGAAGGGTGACCTGATGGCCCGGTTCATCCTCGAAGATCTCCAGGCGTCGATGGAGGTCTTCGTCTTCCCGAGGGTCATGGCCGAGCACGGGGCGATGCTCGAGAACGACGCGGTCGTCGTCGTCCGTGGCCGGATCGATCTCCGGGACGAGCAACCGAAGCTCGTCGCCATGGAGATCCGCCGGCCGATCCTCGAGTCGCTCGACGCCCAGGAGCTCAAGATCGCCCTGCCGCTCGGTGTGCTGTCGGACACCACCGTCGGCCAATTGAAAGAGCTGTTGACCGGCCATCCTGGCGCGTCGCCCGTCCTTCTCCACGTCGGCGACAAGGTGCTGAAGCTGCCCCCGGAGTTCAACGTGGACTGCCGGAATGGGCTGGTAGGAGAGCTGAAGCACCTGCTCGGGGCCGGCGCCGTCATGGCCTGACGGCCCCCCCGGGTGGGCGACCGAGTGGGAAGGCACCCGGCCGGACCGGTAGAATCGGTCGCATGTCGATCGTGGTGACCACCAAAGACTGCACGGCGCTCAGTGACGCGGAGCTGGCAGAGATGGCCGATCTCTGCGCTGACCGTGCATCAGGTTTCGACATCGGTTTCCTGTCGAAGGAACGCGAGGACTGGGTTCTCGTGACCCACGCCCGGGAGGGCAACAAGCTCCGTGGCTATTCGTTCTGCACGCTGGAGCGGATCGGCGGGACGCCGTCGCTGCTCGTCGGCCTGGCCTCGGTGGACCGCACGACCCGGGCCGAGGCCGCACTCAAGGCGATGATGACCGATCAGTACCGGCGGGCGCTGCTGGCCTTCCCTGACGAGGACGTCCTCGTCGGCACCCGCCTGTTCTTCTCGGACGGCTTCCGGGCGTTTGCCGGCCTGACCGACGTCGTCCCGGTCGCCGGCCAGAAGGCGACCGGCGAGGAGCGGGCCTGGGCCCGCCGCCTGGCCAAGCGGTTCGGCGTCGAAGGCCGCCTGGACGACCGGACGTTCGTCCTGAAGGGTGACGGGTCGACGATGGGCGGGTTGGACTTCACCCACCCGAAGGTCAAGGTGCCCGAGGGCTCCGAGGAGCTGTTCGTCGGGCTCGACGCCGACCGCGGCGACCGGCTGGTCGCCCTGGGCTGGGCGATGGCCGAGGATCTGGCCGCCGGCAAGCTCGGTCGCTGAGGGCCGGCCGGCCCGGCGGATTTCGGGCTCAGCCGCGGGGAAGGATGGCCGAGCAGACCTTGTAGCAGTGGCCGTCGCGCGGGCTGCTGACCGACGCCAGCAGGTACTGGGGCGAGAACCCGAGGGCGGTCGCCAGATCCTTGCCGGACAGCCGTTCCCGGCGGGCCGCGTCGAGCGCCCGGCAGGCTTGGGTGTCCTCGACCGGGAGCCAGACGTCGTCCCGCTTCCACCCGAACCGGACCCACGTCGAGCCGTCGCCCGGCCGCCGGATGAGCTGCGGTCCGCGGGTCGGCTCGATGAGGGCCGACGACGGGCGGTTGCCGCGGAACTCCCAGTACGGGGCGGACGGACCGGGGAAACCGAGCAGCGGCCCGTCGGGCGGTACGGCCAGGTGCTCGAGGACCCGGCGGACCTTCCGGCCCCGTAGGGTGCCGACCTGGCGCGGCAGCCCGGTCACGGTCGTCGCCTCCGGTTGGGCCAGGTCGTCGCGCTCGGGGTCGGCGGCCAGCGTCGCCTCGATCACGTCGAACGGCGCCAGGTCCGGCTCGTGGCCGTCCGGCCAGGCGACACGGAGGCGGACGAGCGTGCCCGACGACAGGTCGACCGCGGTCGTGTCCTCGTCGGTGCAGGCCAGCACGAGCAGGTGGAGCTGCGCCCCGCCCTCGACGAGCACCCGGTCCCGGCGGGGGAGCTCTCGCAGGAGCGCTCGACCGGTCGGCGGCCGTTTGGCCTCCGGCTCCGGCTCCGGCCGGCGGTTCTGCACCTCGGGCACTACCTATCCCTCCGTTCCCTGGCCGGGCTCGTCAAGCTGCGCGGCCAGGGTAGCGGGATCGTAGGCCGGCGTCCGGCATGCGAACTGCCGGCAGACGTACGCCGCGCCGGGCGGTCGGTCGAGCCACAGCGGGGAGGCCGACGGCTCACCCCAGGTCACGACGGCGTCGGGCAACCAGCGACCGCGGACGACGTCGAGCAGGTCGGGGCGGTCGCCGGCCACGACGACCTGGGTGCCGCCGTCGGTCCAGGCCGTGGCGGCCACCAGGTCGGCGACGGCGAGCGGCTGCTCGTCGAGGAGCGGGGCGGCGAGCGCCACGATCCGCTCGCCGGCCGACGCGAACCGCTCCTCGCCGCTCAGTGCGGCCAGCCGGAGGAGGGCGACGGCGGCGACCGAGTTGGCCGACGGCACCGCCCCGTCGATGACGTCCTTGCCCCGGACGACGAGCGCCTCGGCGTCCCGGCCGGTCGTGAACAGGCCACCGACGCGGTCGTCCCAGAAGAGATCGAGCATCGCCGTCGGCCGCCTCGGTCGCCCGTTCCGTCCAAATCGGCCGGCCGGTCAGCTCGCCCAGCCGGGTGCAGGCTGTCGACGACCCAGGCGTAGTCGACCGCGAAGGCCGGCAGCTCCGTGCCGAGCGACCGCCGCCACCGCCCGTCCGGCCGGCGCAGGCCGTCGAACAGCAGCTCGCCGCCCGCTTCCGCCCGGGTCGCCCAGCCCGGATGGCCGGTCGCGCCGGCCGCCTCGGCCAGGGTGGCGACGGTCATGGCGTGCCATTCGGTCAGCACCTTGTCGTCCCGGGCCGGCTGGGGCCGCCGCCGCCGGTGGGCCAGCAGGGCCCGCCGGGCGTCGTCGACCTCTGGCGGGCGCCGGAGCGCGGCACCGATCGGGCGGGAGAGCACCGTCGTCCCCTCCCAGTTGCCGCCGTCGGTGATCCCGTACCAGTCGACGGCCACCGGGACGAGGTCCGGCCGCCCGGCCGCGGCCATCGCCTCGTCGACCTGGGCCAGCGTGAACGTGGCGTGGCTGCCTTCGACGCCACCGGCGTCCGCGTCCTCGGACGAGCAGAAGCCGCCACCCGGGCCGGTCAGCTCGCCGAGCACGTACTCGAGCGTCTCGGTCGCCACCTGGCGGTAGTCCGCGTTCGCGGTGGCCTGCCAGGCGTGAAGATAGGCCCGGGCGAGCAGGGCCTGGTCGGTCAGCATCTTCTCGAAGTGGGGGACGAGCCACCGGTTGTCGGTCGAGTACCGGGCGAAGCCGCCGGCCAGGTGGTCGTAGAGGCCGCCCGCGGCCATGCCGTCGAGCGTCGTCGTCGCCATCACGAGAGCGTCGCGGTCGCCGCTCCGGCGATGGTGGCGTAGGCAGAGCTCGACGAACGTCGGCCGCGGGAACTTCGGTGCCGGGCCGAACCCGCCCCACGTCCGGTCGAACCGGTCGGCCAGCGCGGCGACCGTCCGGTCGAGGACGGCCGGAAAGGCCGGAAGCGGCGACGGCCCGGTCCGGTCGGCGGCCAGCCGGTCGACGAGGCCGATCTCACCGGCGACGGCCCGGACGAGCGCCTCGGCCTGCTCCTCGACCTCGTCCCGTCGGCCGGTCCAGGCATCGGCCAGCGCGGCGAGGACGTGGCGGAAGGCCGGCATGCCGTGGCGGTCGGTCGGCGGGAAGTACGTGCCGCCGTAGAACGGGCGGCCGTCCGGCGTGCAGAAGACCGACATCGGCCAGCCGCCCGACCCGGTGACGGCCTGCACCGCGGCCATGTAGACCGCGTCGACGTCCGGTCGCTCCTCCCGGTCCACCTTCACCGCGACGAACGACCGGGCCAGGTCGGCCGCGACGGCCGGGTCCTCGAAGCTCTCGTGGGCCATGACGTGGCACCAGTGGCACGACGCGTAGCCGATCGAGACGAACAGCGGCTTGTCCTCGGCCCGCGCCCGCTCGAACGCGTCGGGCCCCCATGGGTACCAGTCGACCGGGTTGTCGGCGTGCTGGCGGAGGTACGGACTGCTCGCAGTGGCGAGGCGGTTCACCTACCCGATGCTACGGCCGTCGAGCCGGTGTGACCGCCGGGTGATGCGGCGGCCGCTGCGGAAGGCGGTCGATAAGGTGACGGCCGGTGGACCTGCGACTCGACGGCCAGACGGCGCTCGTCACCGGCGGGAGCCGGGGCATCGGGCTGGCCATCGGCCGCCGGTTCGCCGAAGCCGGCGCCCGGGTGATGTTGGCCGCCCGGAAGGCCGAGACGCTCGCCGACGCGGCCGCCGAGCTGGACGGGCTCGACGGCCCGGTGGCCTGGCAGGTCGCCAACGCCGGCGACCCCGAGCAGGCGGCGGCCTGTGTCGCGGCCACCATCGACCGGTTCGGCGGCCTCGACATCCTCGTCAACAACGCGGCTGCGAACCCGTACTTCGGTCCGATGATCGACATCGACCGCTCACGGGCCGAGAAGACCGTCTCGGTCAACCAGCTCGGCCTGCTGGCGTGGTGCCAGGCGGCCTACCAGGCGACGATGGCCGACGGCGGCGGGACGATCGTCAACGTCTCGTCGGTCGGCGGCCTCAGCCCGGAGCCGGGGATCGGTTGGTACAACGTGACGAAGGCCGCGGTGATCCACGTAACCCGCCAGCTCGCGTTCGAGCTCGGGCCCGGCGTCCGGGTCAACGCCATCGCCCCCGGGCTGATCAAGACCGACTTCGCCCGGGTGCTGTGGGAGGGCCGGGAGGAGCAGATCGGCCGGCACACGCCGCTCGGCCGGATCGGCCTACCCGACGACATCGCGACGGCCGCGCTGTTCCTGGCATCGGACGCGGCGTCGTGGATCACCGGTCAGGTCCTCGTCGTCGACGGCGGCGCCACGCTGTCGCCGTCCGGCGGCATCGGCTGACGGCCGCTCAGCGGAGGTCGGCCCGGCGGACCTTGCCCGACGCGGTGCGCGGCAACGCGTCGACGACGACGACCTCTTTCGGCGCCGCCCACGGTGCCAGCGCCGAGCCGACGAGGTCGGCCAGCGATCGCAGGGCCGGCGGCGTCGCCCGGTCGGTCGGGACGACCCAGGCGACGACCCGGTCGCCCCACTCGGGGTCCGGCCGCTTCCAGACCGCCACCTCGGCGACGCCGGGATGGCCGGCGAGGATCTGCTCGACCGCGACCGGCCAGACCTTCTCGCCGCCGGTGACGACGACCTCGGCCAGCCGGCCGTCGACGGCCAGCCGGCCGTCGGGCCCGAGCCGGCCGCCGTCGCCGGTCGGCAGCCAGCCCCCGTCGAGGCGAGGGTCGATGCCGTCGCGGTACGCCCGCAGCAGCATCGGTCCCCGCAGCAGGATCTCGTCGGCCGCGCCCTCGCCGGGCCGGCCGGTGCCGATGGCGATGTCGACGCCGTCGAGCGGCCAGCCGTCGTAGACGACGCCGGAGCCGGTCTCGGTCATCCCGTACGTCGCGACGACGTTCGGCGGGACGTCGCCGGGCGGAGCCGCCCCGCCGAGCAGGATCAGGGTGAAGCTGGCCGGGTCGATCCGGTGCAGCGCGGTGGCGACGAGGGAGACGTGCGTGGCCGGCTGGCCCCGACCGAGCCCGATAACCCGGTCGGCGTCGAACCGTGGCAGGACGGTCAGCGGCGTGCCGGTCAGCAGGGCCCGGGTGACGACGGCGAGCCCGCCGATGTGGGCCAGCGGCAGGCACGCGAGCCAGTGGTGCCGGGCCGCGTCGATGCCGAGCCGGGCTGACGTCGCGGCCGCCGACGCGGCGACCGCGGCGTGGGTCAGGACGACACCGCGCGGCTCGCCGGTCGACCCGCTCGTCGCCACGACGAGCGCGTCGCCGTCGTCGACTCCGACGCCGTCGGGGAGCCGGGTGATCACCCCGTCCGAGCCGACGACCCGGGTCGGCCGCAGGGCCGCGACGAGGGCGGCCGCGGCCGGCCGCGGCAGGCGCGGATCGAGCGGGGCGGCCGCGTCGCCGGTATCCCAGACCGCTCGGAGGGCGTCGACGAAGCCCGGTCCGCCGGGGAGGTCGAGGGCGACGAGCTCGGGCATCCGCCGGTAGCGTAGGTCGCCATGAACGACGGCAGCACAGGCCCGACGACGGTCATCACCGGTCCGCCGCACGACCCGCTCGACGATCTCCGGACACTCCCGCTGCCGGACTTCGAGCCCGACGGCAAGTTCAACGACATCCGCTACGAGTCGGCCGAGGGCATCGCCCGGATCACGATCTGCCGGCCGGAGGTCCGCAACGCCTTCCGCCCGCAGACGCTGTTCGAGCTGACCGAGGCTTTCACGATGGCCCGCGACGACCCGTCGGTCGGCGCCATCGTGCTGCGCGGCGACGGTCCCGACGCGTTCTGCTCCGGCGGCGACCAGCGGATCCGCGGCGACGACGGCTACGTCGGCGACGACGCCATCGGCCAGCAGGGTATCGGCCGGCTCAACGTCCTCGACCTCCAGGTGCAGATCCGGCGGCTGCCCAAGCCGGTCATCGCCAGCGTCGCCGGCTACGCCATCGGCGGCGGACACATCCTCCACCTCGTCTGCGACCTGACGATCGCCGCCGACAACGCCCGGTTCGGCCAGACCGGCCCCCGGGTCGGCAGCTTCGACGGCGGCTACGGGTCGAGCCTGCTCGCCCGGACGATCGGGCTGAAGCGGGCGAAGGAGGTCTGGTTCCTCTGCCGCCAGTACGACGCCGCGCAGGCTCTCGACTGGGGTCTCGTCAACACCGTCGTGCCGCTGGCCGACCTCGAGGCCGAGACCGCCGCCTGGTGCCGGCAGATCCTGACGCTGTCGCCGATCGCCCTGCGGATGCTCAAGGCCGGGTTCAACGCCGCCGACGACGGCCTGGCCGGCGTCCAGCAGCTGGCCGGCGACGCGACGATGCTCTACTACATGACCGAGGAGGGGCAGGAAGGCCGCAACGCCTACGTCGAGCGGCGCCAGCCCGACTTCTCCCGCTTTCCCCGCCGTCCGTGACCGGCCCCCCGGCCGGGGGACCGCCGTCCCCCGCGGGTCAGATCGCGCCGCCCGGTCCGGTCCGGCGCTGGGTGCTCGGCGCCCGACCGCGCACGTTGACCGCGGCCGCGGTGCCGGTCGCCGTCGGCACCGCCTGCGGCTGGTGGTTTAGGAGCTCCTCGGCTGGACAGTGGGACGGGTGGCACGTGTTCACCGGCGTCGTGTCGGGACCGGCGGCCGTCATCTGGTGGCGGGCGGTGTGCGCGTTGATCGTGGCCCTGGCCATCCAGATCGGGACGAACTACGCCAACGACTACGCCGACGGCGTCCGCGGCACCGACGAGCGCCGGGTGGGGCCGGTGCGGCTGGTCGCGTCCGGCTTGGCGTCGCCGGGCGCGGTGAAGCGGGCGGCGTACCTCTCGTTCCTGGTGGCGGCGGCGGCCGGAATCGCGTTGGCCGCGGCGACGACGTGGTGGCTCGTGCCGATCGGCGCGGTCTGCTTCCTGGCTGGCTGGCTGTACACCGGCGGCCCGAAGCCGTACGGCTACATCGGACTGGGTGAGCTGTTCGTCTTCCTGTTCTTCGGCGTCGTGGCGACGGTCGGGTCGTCGTACGTGCAGTTCGGGCACCTGTGGCCGACCCCGCTCCCCGCCGCGCTCCACATGTCGTACCCGTTCTACGGCTACTTCGACCAGTTGCTGCCACTGTGGGCGTCGATCGCGGTCGGCCTGCTGGCGACGGCCCTGCTCGAGGCGAACAACCTCCGCGACATCGCCGGCGACGTGATTGCCGGTAAGAAGACGTTGGCCGTCCGACTGGGCCGGCATCGAGGTGGCTGGCTCTACGTCGGCTCGCTCATCGGCGTGGCCGTCGGGGTCGTCCTGGTGGCGCTCGTCCGGCCGTGGGCGCTGCTCGCCCTCCTGGCCGTGCCGTTGGCGGTGCCGCCGTGCCGGCTGGCCTTGGGCGATGCGCAAGGGCGGGAGCTGCTGCCGATGCTGGGGGCGACCGGCCGGCTGCAGCTCGCCGTCGGCGTCCTGCTCACGCTGGGCATCCTCTTGTGAACGGGGCCCCTGTCGTCAGGTCAGTCGGGGTCCGACCGGAGGAACCGGTCGACGATCCGGGCGGCCAGCGCCGGCTGCTGGAGGTGGACGGCATGGCCGGCCCCGGGGACGAGCGAGAGCACGGCGTCGGGCAGGCCGGCGACGAGCCGCGCGCCGAGGGCGGCGAACCGGAGGTCGACCGCGCCGACGAGCACGAGGGTCGGCACCGGGAGGCCGGACAGCTGGTCCCATTGCGGCAGCTGCGTGCCGGTTCCGGCCAGCCGCAGGCTCGACGCCAGGCCGGCGGCCGTGTTGCGCCGCCGCTCGTCCGGGGCCGGTGTCACGAGGCCGGCGAACATCGGCGCGGCCAGCCAACGCCGGACGAAGTCGTCGACGTCGCCGGACCGCTCGAGGTCGTCGGCCATCTCGTCGTCCCGGGCGCGCCGGGCCGCCCGGGCGGTCGCGTCGTCGATCCCGGCCGTGCCGCCGACGAGCACGAGCCGGCGGACGGCGTCGGGCCGGGCGAGGGCGGCGTGCAGGGCGACGCGGGCGCCGAGCGAGTAGCCGAGCAGGTCGAACGGCGGGTCACCACCGGCGGCGGCCAGTCGGGTGCCGCTGTCGGCCACGTCCGCCCGGACGTCCGACGACCCGCCGTGGCCGGGCAGGTCCACCCGCACGAGCTGACGGCCGGCGCCGAGCGCCCGCCCGAACGGGCCCCACAGGCGGCCGGTCTGCGTGAAGCCGTGGGCCAGCACCAGTCGCGGTCCGTCGCCCGCGATCTCGACGTGGAGCTCCGGGGTCGGGGCTCCGTCCGGCAAGGTGGGCACGGTCTATGAGCGTAGAGGGCGACGTCCAGGCGACGTTCTGCGCGACGTTGGTCGACGAGTGGATCCGGGCGGGACTGACCGACGCGGTCGTCTGTCCGGGCTCGCGGTCGACGCCGATGGCCCTGGCCCTGGCCGACCGGGACGAGCTGCGCGTCCACGTCCGGCTGGACGAGCGCGGCGCCGGGTTCTTCGCGGTCGGCCTGGGGCTGGCGACCGGCCGGCCGGCGCTCGTGCTGACGACGAGCGGGACCGCCGCGGCCGAGCTCCACGCGTCGGTCGTCGAGGCCCATCACGCCCGCGTCCCCATGGTCGTCTGTACGGCCGATCGCCCGCCGGAGCTCCAGGCGGTCGGCGCGCCGCAGACGATCGAGCAGGCCGGGCTGTTCGGCCCGGCGGTGCGCTGGTCCGCCGGGCCAGGCGTGGCCGACGGCACGACGCGGGCGACGTGGCGACCGCTGGGTGCCCGGTCGGTGGCCGAGGCGGTCGACGGCCCCCTCGGCCCCGGGCCGGTCCACCTGAACCTGGCCTTCCGGGAGCCGCTCGTCGGCCAGCCGGGCCCGCTGCCGGCCGGCGACCCGCGGGGCGGCCCGGTGCACCGCCGGCACGGCGACCGGACCGGACCGGGGCCGGACGTCGGTGGTTGGCCGGGCCGGCGCGGCGTGATCGTCGCCGGCGCCGGCTGCGGCCCGCCGGGGGGCGTGCTCGGCCTGGCCGAGGCGCTCGGCTGGCCGGTGCTGGCCGACCCGAGGTCCGGCTGCCGGGTCCCGCACCCGAACGTCGTCGCCGCGGCCGATGCGATGCTCCGATCGGACGCCATCCGGGGGTGGCTGCGGCCAGAGGTCGTCGTCGTCCTCGGCGCGCCCTGGGCCTCGAAGGTCGTCGCCGGCTTCCTCGCCGACGCGGCCGGTGCGGGAGCCGAGACGGTCGCGGTCGACCCGTGGTGGCGATGGGCCGATCCGGACCGGACCGTCACGGACCTCGTCACCGCCGACCCGGGCCCGTGGGTCGAGCAGGCCCGCTCGGCCGTCCCGCCGGTCGCACCGTGGGGCGGCGAGTGGCTCCGGCCGTGGCAGGTCGCCGAGCGGGCGGCGCAGGACGCGATCGATCGGGAGCTGACCGGGAGCCGCCTCACCGAGCCCGGCGTCGCCCGCCGGCTCTTCCGGCTCCTGCCGGTCGGTACCCGCGTCGTCGTTTCGTCGTCGATGCCGGTCCGCGACCTCGAGTGGTACGTGCCGCCGATGGTCGGTCCGCCGCCGGTGCTGGCCAACCGGGGGGCGAACGGCATCGACGGCGTCGCGTCGACCGCCCAGGGCGTCGCTGCGGCCGGCCGCGGACCGGTCGTCGGCGTCCTCGGCGATCTGGCCTTCCTGCACGACGTCTCGTCGCTGCTCGGCCCGGCCGGCCCGGTCGGCCCGGTCGGCCCGGTCGGCCCGGCGCCGGCGGGTGGGGGGGCCGCGAGCTGCACGCTGCTCGTCGTCGACAACCGCGGCGGCGGCATCTTCAACTTCCTGCCGCAGGCCGGCCGGGTCGAGAGAGGCCGGTTCGAGCAGCTCTTCGGGACGCCGGCGGCCCCGGACGTCGCCGACGTCGCCCGCGGGTTCGGCCTGCCGGTCCACGACGTCGGCACGGCCGGTGAGCTCGACGGCGCGCTGTCCGCGACCGTCGGGACGCCCGGGCTCTCGGTCGTCCGGGCCCGCGTGCCGGACCGGGTGGAGAACGTCGCGGTCCACGACCGGCTCCACCGGGCGGTCGCCGACGCGGTCGACGAGGCGGTCGGCCCCCGGGGTTAGGCGCTCAGCGGTAGCTGGCCGCGGGCACCCAGCTCCCGTGGAAGCCGGACGGGACGCGGGCGGGCAGGTGGACGACGGCTTCGGGGTCCTTACCGAACGACGACGCGTCGAGGATGACGAGGTCGCTGGCGTCGGTCGTCGCGTCGTAGACGACGGTGAGGACCCACCCTTCGTCGTCGGACCGACCGTCCGGGTCGCGGACGAAGATCGGCTCACCCGGCGACCGGCCGGGCCCGGGGTCCCACTGGACGGCTTCGTCGCGGACGAGGTCGTAGCGGACGAGCGCGTCGAACGACTGCGCGTCGTCGGTCTGGGACATCGCGACGCAGTACCCGTACCGGTACGGCCGGCCGGCCAGCGTCTCGTCGACGCGGGGAAACTCGATCGTCCGGTCGTCGAGCCGCGTCGTCTCGATCCGACCGGCCGTCGCGTCGATCCGCCATCGTTCGAGCGTCGGCAGCCCGGAGCCGATCAGGCCGCCGGGCTCGGTGTCGAACATCCGCTCGTAGCGACAGACGTCGACGACGACGGTCGGCCCGTCGTCGAACGCGTTCATGACGTGGAAGACGTAGCCCGGGTCGACACCGATCCACCGGGTCGCGGTCCCGTCCTCGCCACGGTCGAGGACGCCGATCCGGGCGCCCGCGTCCGGCTGCCACCGGAACGGGAGGGGCCGGCCGGCCATCGCCAGGTCGACGTCGAAGACGACCGGGAGGTCGAAGAAGACGACGCGCGTCGCGGTGACGCCGAAGTCGTGCTGCATCGTCGCCCGCGGGATCTCGACGTCGGTCGAATGGACGAGCGAGCCGGTCCGATCGAGCTCGTGGTAGCGGAGGAACGGCGGACCGAAGACGTCGTAGCCGAAGAACGCCATCGCGCCCGTCTCCGGGTCGACGTGCGGATGGGCGGTCATCGGCGACGTCAGCGCGCCGTCGAAGTCCTCGACGCAGACCGTTGCCAGCTCCGTCGTCAG
Source organism: uncultured Actinomycetota bacterium (assembly GCA_963844575.1). GTDB lineage: Bacteria > Actinomycetota > Acidimicrobiia > Acidimicrobiales > RAAP-2 > DASZUK01. The sequence goes on along the minus strand of CAWJOU010000005.1, from coordinate 2,760,276 downwards.
CCGGTGCGGGAAGCCGGACTCGACGAGGGCGAGCAACCGACCGCCGTGCCAGACGACGTGCGTGTTCGCCGGTCCGTCGAGCGGCTCCGGCGGGCCGGGCGGGCGCGGCGTGCCGGCCGCCGCGGCGAGCTTGCGGGTCCGGACCCACCGGTTCCGGTACGAGAGGGCCTGGCCGTCGCGCAGCTCGACCGCGTGGACCATGCCGTCGCCGCTGAACCAGTGGTACGCCGCCGGGTCGTCGACCGCGACCGGGTTCGGGCCGTTGCGGACGAGCAGGCCTTCGAGGACCGGCGGGATGGCGCCGTCGACCGCGAGCGGCCGCTCGACCGTCAGCTCCTCGGTCACCGGCGCGAAGTTGCCGATCAGGTACGGATTGTCGTCTGGCATGCGCTCACGTTACGGCGTCCGCGCTGGCGCGGGCGCCGTGATGGGGTGGCCGGGTGGTCGTATGGCAGGCTGGTCGGATGGCCTCGTTCTCCGACGACCTGCGTTTCCGCGGGCTCCTCCACCAGGTCACCGACGAGCGGCTCCTGCACCGGCTCGACACCGGTTCGGTGACCGCGTACATCGGCTTCGACCCGTCCGCGCCGAGCCTCCACGTCGGTAGCCTCATGCAGCTCTGCACGCTCCGCCGGCTCCAGCTCGCCGGCCACTCGCCGATCGCCCTGGCCGGCGGCGCGACCGGGATGATCGGCGACCCCGGTGGCAAGTCGGCCGAGCGGAACCTGCTCTCGGCCGACCGGCTCGCGGCCAATCTGGACGGCATCCGCCCGCAGCTCGAGCGGTTCCTCGACTTCTCTGCCGGCGGTGCCCGGCTGCTCGACAACGCGGCGTGGCTCGGGTCGATGCCGCTCGTCGACTTCCTCCGCGACGTCGGCAAGCACTTCACCGTCAACCAGATGGTCGCCAAGGAGTCGGTCCGAACCCGGTTCGAACGGCCGGACCAGGGCATCTCGTACACCGAGTTCAGCTACATGCTCCTCCAGGCCTACGACTTCCTGCGGCTCCACGAGGACCACGGCTGCGACCTCCAGCTCGGCGGGAGCGACCAGTGGGGGAACATCACGATCGGCGTCGACCTGATCCGCCGCGTCGCCCGGGCCGAAGCGTTCGGGCTGACGACGCCGCTCGTCGTCAAGGCCGACGGCACGAAGTTCGGCAAGACCGAGTCCGGGACGGTCTGGCTCGACCCGGAGATGACGAGCCCGTACCGGCTCTACCAGTTCTTCTTCAACACCGAGGACACGATGGTCGGGACGTACCTGCGGTACTTCACGTTCCTCGACCACGACGAGCTCGTCGCCCTCGACCAGGCGACGGCCGAGCGGCCGCAGGCCCGTGACGCCCAGCGGGCGCTCGCCCGCGAGGTGTGCGGCCTCGTCCACGGTCACGCGGAGGTCGAGCGCGCCGAGCGCGCCGCGGCCGCGCTGTTCGGCGAGGACATCGTCCAGCTCGACGAGAAGACGCTGCTCGACGTCGTCGACGACGCGCCGACGACGCTGATCGGCCGGGACCGGCTCGTCGGCGGCGTTCCCTTGATCGACGTGCTCGTGACGACCGGCCTCGTCAAGTCGAAGGGCGAGGCCCGGCGGGCGATCACCCAGGGCGGCGCCTACGTCAACAACCGGCGCGCCGACGACGTCGACCAGGCGCTCGGCGCCGACGACCTCCTCCACGGGCGCTACGTCGTCCTGCGCCGCGGCCGTCGCGACTACCACTTGCTCCAGGCCGAATGACCGATGTCCCGGTCGAGCCGGCCGGGCCGCGGCGGCGCGGTGCTCCCCGGGGTCATGGCATCAGCGCCCGCTGGTGGATCGCCGGCGCGGCCGTCGTCATCGCGGCCATTGCGGTGATCGCGTTCGTCTCCTACGGCCACCTCGGACCGTCCGGCACGCCCGCCCAGAAGATGACGTCGTGGGTGACCGCCAGCGGCTTCAGCCAGAACGTCGGCTCGCTCCACGACGACGGCGTCCACCTGCAGGACGTCCTGGCCCAGGACAAGGGGACCGGTGCGGTGCACACCGTCTGCGGCGTGATGTCGGTCGACGCCCAGACAGGGAACACCAAGCTCCCGTCCCCCGATACCGAGCTGAACCAGCTCCTCGCCCGCGCCTACGCGCTCGACTACGACGCAGCGACCGACTGCTACCGCGCCGGCGCCGACAACACGAAGCTGCTCGCCAAGTCGGCCGACGAGCGGGCCCAGGCCCAGCGCTTGTTCGTCCAAGCCCTCGCCCGCATCGACGAGATCGACGGCCGCACCGTCTCGACGACGACGACGACGTCGCCGACAACAACATCGGCGAGCATCTTCGGATGACGCGGCCGCCGGACGACTCGGGAGCGGGCTCGGGGGGTGGCGCCGCGCCGGACGACGACCGCTACGACCGCCTTCGTCGCCGGGTGCTCTGGTCGATGCCGACCGGGCTGTACGTCATCGGCAGCCGGGGCGCCGACTTGGAGGGGAAGGCGGAGCGCAACCTGATGACCGCCAACCTCGTCGTCCAGGTGGCGACCGATCCCAAGTTGGTGGCGGTGGCCATCGACGCCACCGCGGTCACCGGCCGGCTGGTCGAGGCCGGCGGCAGCTTCTCGGTCAGCATCCTCGACCGGCAGGACCGGGCCGTCGTCCGCCGGTTCGTGAAGCCGGTGACCGACGTCACGGTCGGCCCGGACGGCCGGGCGACCGCGATGGCTGGCGAAGCCGTCATCGAGGCGGCGACGGGGGCGCCGATCCTGGCCCGGGCGGCGGCGTGGCTGGACTGCGAGGTGCGGCACCGGCTCCCGCTCGGCAGCCATCAGCTGTTCGTCGGCGAGGTCGTCGCCGTCGCCGGTCCGGACGGGGACATGCCCGACGTGCTCCGCATGGAGGACACCCGGATGAACTACGGCGGCTAACGGGTGTTCCGGCCGGCGGCCGGGTGGTGATGGCCGGCCAGGTCGGCCGCGGCCGGCCAGCTCAGCCGTCGCCGGGCGGTGGCTCCTTGGGCCGCAGATCGACGCGGAGGATCAGGATCCCGTCCTCGAGAGTGGCCGCCGCGTCGCCGATCATCGCGAAGTCCATGAAGTCGGCCTGGGCCTGCTCCCGGAACCGCTGGCGCTCCGGCCCCTCGACGGGCGGCAACCCCCGTTGACGAACAGCTTTGGCCCGCTGCTGGAAGCGGGCGATCATGGCGTCGGGGTTGAAGGAGTTGTCCATCTGGGCTGGTCGGTTTCGGTGACCGGACGACATCGTACCGGGCGACGGTGACCGGATCGCGACCGGAAACGCAGTACACTTGAGGGAGCGATCGGGGCGGCAGTACCGGGACGATCGGGTCGAGAAATATCATCGACCATCCGGGGTGTCGCCGACTTGGGCCCCATCTCGAACCGGGCGATTTCATGGCCGGGTCGTACGGGAACGGCGCAGCAAGGGAGTTGTCGTGAAGAAGGGACGCCATCGGCGGTTCGAAGAGGCCCGGAGCCTCAAGCGGTCAGTAGCCACCGCCGACCAGCAGTGCCCGGAGTGCGGCGCGGAACCCGAAGACGTTCACGCCTCGTGGTGCCTGGCCGAAGAGGACCAGTACGACCGCATCCTCGGGACGGTCCCCCCTCGTCGCACGTCGACGAGCCCGATCCGCTCGACGACTAGGGCCCTACAGCTGGGCTGACCGCCCTACAGCTGGGCTGACGACGAGGGCTCAGCTGACGAAGGGGGCTGGGCCGACGAAGGGGGCTGGGCGGCGACCGGTCGCCGGACGGCCGGATGGGGGAGCGGCACGCCCCGGTTGGCCAGCCGGTCCCGCCGATCGACCATGAACGCGACGAGCATCTCGTAGGCCTTCGGCCCGACCATCTCGGTCAGCTCGGCGGCCATCGTCTCATATACCGGAGCCGTCCCGACGAAGGCCTCGTGAGACTCGGTGCACCACCACGCGAACTCCTCGCCGCCGGCCCCCCAGTGCTGGCGATCCCACTGCCGGATGGTCGACGTGACGTACCCGTCGTCGGCGACGGCATCCTCGCGGCGGAGGGGGAGCTGCCAGCAGACCTCCGGCTTGAGCTCGAGCGGGTTCTGCCCCCGCCCGATCGCGACCTGGTGCAGGGCACAGCCGGGCCCGGTCGGGAACCCGGGGCGGTTCAGCATGATGCACGCACCGTCGACCAGCCGGGTCACGGTCTCGCCGTGCTTGTTCTGCTTGAGCACGCCCTTCTTCGTTCCCCGGCCGTGGTGCTGCCACTCCTCCGGAGTGAGCGTGGCGACGATCTTCTCGACCCGTCGGGCGTCCTGCTTGTCGACCATGTGGGCGCCGTACGAGCAGCAGCCGTGGACCAGCTCGGGGGCCGGGCCGGTCAGTACCCCCTGGCAGCCCTGGCCGTAGATGCAGGACCAGCCGCTCGCCAGAAAGGTGACGTCGAACACCCACGTGCGCTCCTCGTCGGGATCCTCGAAGCTGACCCACTCGTGGGCGTCGGCCGGGGGCGCCATGGCCATGGCGGCACCCTACTGCGCCGTCACCGACCGGCGCGCCCGTATGATGGCGGGATGGCCCCTCCTGTGGACGTAGAGCTCAGCCCGGTAGTCACGCTGACCGACGAAGCCCGGTCGGTGGTGCGTGACGCGATCGCCCAGGAGCCCGATCCGGACCGCCTCGCGCTCTGGCTCGAGGTGCGCGGCGTGGCGGACGGCGCGTTCCAGTACGACCTCTACTTCCAGCCCCGGGCGGACGCGGCCGAGGACGACGCGGTGCAGCACGACGACGACCTGCCGATCGTCGTCGTGGCCGGCAGCGTCGACCAGCTGCGCGGCGCCCGCCTCGAGTGGTCCGAGGACGGCGGTGGCGGACTGGTGCTGGTGAACCCGAACACGCCGGCCGCCGAGGAACTGGCCACCGGGGTGCCGCCGGAGGTGCTGGCAGCCGGGATCACCGGGGCGTTGGCCAGCCGGGTGTCGGTGGTCCTGGAACAGGTCGTCAACCCGTCGATCGCCGGTCACGGCGGGCGGGCCGATCTCGTCGCGCTGGACGAGGCCGAGGGAGTGGCGTACCTCCGGCTGTCCGGCGGCTGCCAAGGGTGCGCGATGTCACGGATGACGCTCACCCAGGGCATCGAGGTGGCGCTACGGGACGAGGTTCCCGAGGTCCTCCGGGTGGTCGACGTCACCGACCACGGCGACGGCGAGAACCCGTACTACTGAGCACCGGCGCGGCGCGTGGCCGCTCCGGCGGGCCACGGGCCGGGTCCCGGGCGTCCGGCCCGTGCTGAGTAGTTTGGTGTCGTGCTTCGTTATCTGACCGCGGGCGAATCCCACGGCAAGGGCCTGGTCGTGGTGGTCGAAGGACTGCCGGCCGGGTTGGCGGTGACCGTCGAGGACGTCCAGGCCGAGCTGGCTCGGCGCCGGCTCGGCTACGGCCGCGGCCCGAGGATGCGGTTCGAGGCCGACGAGGTCACGCTGCTCGGCGGGATCCGCCACGGCCGAACGCTGGGGTCGCCGGTGGCCATCGAGATCGGCAACTCCGAGTGGGAGCGGAAGTGGACCGAGGAGATGTCGCCGGCACCGGGCGAGCCGTCGAAGATCCTCACCCAGCCCCGGCCGGGCCACGCCGACCTGGCCGGGATGCAGAAGTACGGGTTCGACGACGCCCGCGACGTGCTCGAACGGGCGTCTGCCCGGGAGACGGCCGCCCGGGTGGCGGCCGGCTGCCTGGCCAAGCTGCTCCTGGGCCACCTCGGCGTCTCCGTCCTCAGCCACGTGGTCCAGCTCGGCCCGGAGCGGGCCGCCGAGGGGATCCGGCCGGCGCCGGCTGATCTGGACCGGGTCGACGGTTCGGACGTCCGCTGCCTCGACGCGGCGGCCGAGGAGCGCATGGTGGCGACGATCAAGGCGGCCGCCAAGGACGGCGACTCGCTCGGCGGGATCGTCGAGGTGCTCGCCTACGGGGTGCCGGTCGGGCTCGGCAGCCACGTCCACTGGGACCGCAAGCTCGACGCCCTCTTGGCCCAGGCGTTGATGAGCATCCACGCGGTCAAGGCGGTCGAGATCGGGGAGGGCTGGGACGTCGCCGGCCGGCGGGGCTCGGCCGCCCACGACGCCATCCGGGTCGACGAGACCGCGTCGGACGCCGGCGGGTACCGGCGGGACACCGTCCGGGCCGGCGGCATCGAGGGCGGCATGTCGATCGGCGGGCTGATCACCGCCCGGGTCGCGATGAAGCCGCTGGCGACGCTGAACCGTCCGGTCCTCGAGACCGTCGACGTCGTGACGAAGACGTCGACGGTGAGCTTCAAGGAGCGGACCGACGTCACCGCGGTGCCGGCGATGGGGGTCGTCGCGGAGACGATGACCGCCCTCGTCCTGGCCAACGAGGCCCTCCGCAAGTTCGGCGGCGACTCGGTGGCCGAGATCGTCCGCAACCGCGACGGCTTCGTCGCCTCCCTCGGGGAGACCTTCTCCGGGCCGGTCCCGCCGGCGGCCCGGCCGGCCACCGGCACCGACGGCGAGGCGTGAGCCGCGTCCTCCTGGTCGGCATGATGGGTGCCGGCAAGACGACCGTCGGTCGCCTGCTCGCCGAACGGTTCGGCTGCCCGTACGTCGACTCCGACGAGCAGGTCGAGGCGGCCACCGGCCGCACCGTCCCGGAGCTGTTCGAGGCCGACGGCGAGGCCGCCTTCCGGGCCGCCGAGTCGGCTGCGCTGGCCGGCGCGCTGGCCGCCGACGGTCCGATCGTCGTGGCGGTTGCCGGCGGCGCCGTTCTCGACCCGGCCAACCGGGGCCTGCTGCGCCGGTCGGGGACCGTCGTCTGGCTGCGGGCCGAGCCGGCGACGCTCGCTGTACGGGTCGGCGACGGGGTCGGGCGCCCACTGCTCGACGGCGACCCGGCCGCCGCGGTGGACCGGCTCGACCGCGTCCGTCGCCCGCTCTACCGCGAGGTCGCCGATGTCGCGGTCGACGTCGACGGGCTGACCGCGGCCGAGGTCGCCGACCAGGTGCTGAAGGCGCTGTCGTGCTGAGGGAGCAGGCATGATCACCGTGCCGGTGCCGCTCGGCGGCGGCCGTGACTACGACGTCCTCGTCGGCGCGGGCGCCCGCGCCGAGCTGGCGCGCCTGGTGGCCGAGCGGGTCGCCGGCGCCGCCCGGGCGGCTGTCGTCACCCAGTCGGCGCTCGCCGAGACCGCCTGGTTCGCCGACGTCGACCCCGGTGTCCCGTTCGATGTCCACGTCGTTCCCGACGGTGAGGACGGGAAGTCGGTGCCGACCGTCGAGGCCCTCTGTCGGGCGTTCGCCCGGTCCGGCCTCGGCCGGGGCGACGTCGTCGTCGCGGTCGGTGGCGGCATCGTCACCGACGTCGCGGGGTTCGCGGCCGCGGTGTACCACCGGGGGACCGCGTACGTGAACGTCGCCACGTCACTGCTGGCCCAGGTCGACGCGGCCGTCGGCGGCAAGACCGGCGTCAACATCCCGGAGGGCAAGAACCTCGTCGGCGCGTTCTGGCAGCCAGTCGCCGTGCTCTGCGACACCGCCACGTTGGCGACCCTCCCGCCGCGGGAGTGGGCCTGCGGCCGGGGCGAGATGGCCAAGTACGCCTTCCTCGGCCCGGGCGAGCCGGACGCGTCGTTGCTGACACTGCCGATCGACGAGCAGGTCGCCCGCTGTGTCGCGGTCAAGGCCGACGTCGTCGCGTCCGACGAGCGCGAGGGCGGCCGCCGGATGGTCCTCAACTACGGCCACACGCTCGCCCATGCCCTCGAAGCCGCGTCGTTCGGGTCCGGCGGCGACCTCCGCCACGGCGAGGCCGTCGCGGTCGGCCTCGTCTACGCCGCGCTGCTCGCCCGCCGGCTCGGTCGGATCGACGCCGACCGGGTCGCGCTGCACCGCCGCGTCGTCGCCGGTTTCGATCTCACCGGCGACCTGCCGGCCGGCGCCGATCCGGACGTGCTGCTGTCGTACATGGGTCGCGACAAGAAGGCCCACCACGACCTGACGTTCGTCCTCGACGGACCGGCCGGCGTCGAGCCGGTCCGGGGCGTCGACCCGGCGGAGGCGCTGGCTACCCTGGTGGAGATGGGAGCCGGACGGTGAGCCAGCCGAGGGGCACGGTGCTGCTGCTGTCCGGGCCGAACCTCGACCTGCTGGGCGAGCGCGAGCCAGCGGTCTACGGCCGCGAACGGCTGGAGGACCACGTCAAGACGGCGACGGCCGCGGCCGAGCGGCTCGGTCTCGTCGTCGAGCACGTGCAGTCGAACCACGAGGGCGACCTGATCGAGGCGATCCACGCGGCCCGCGGCCGAGCGGTGGCCGTCGTCGTCAACGCCGGTGCGCTCACGCACACGTCGTGGTCGCTGCACGACGCGCTCGCGGCGTTCGACGGCGTCGTCGTCGAGCTGCACCTGTCGAACCCAGCCGCCCGGGAGCCGTTCCGGCACACGTCGGTCGTCGCGCCCGTGGCCGACGGGCTCGTGGCCGGCTTCGGCGGGCTGGGCTACGAGCTGGCGATCGAGTCGGTCGGGAAGCTGCTGGACCGAGGAAGGGAGTCCCGATGACGCTGCCCCCGCTGCAGGTGGCCGGACGCCTGGACGCGCTCCGGGCCCGCCTGGACGATGCTGGCGTCGACGGTCTGATCGTCACCAATCTGGCCAACGTCCGGTACCTGACCGGGTTCACCGGTTCGGCCGGCCTGCTGGCCGTGACCACCGACGCGGCGCGGCTGACGACCGACGGGCGGTACCGGACGCAATCGGCCGAGCAGGTGGCGGCGGCCGAGGCGTCGGTCGACATCACCGTCGGCGGGGTCGAGACGCAGCGGGACGCCGTGCGGGCGACGCTGGCCGGGCGCGCCCGGGTCGGTCTGGAGGCCGACGACGTGACGTGGAGCGCCAGCCGCCGATGGACGACACTGCTCGAGGGTTGCGACGTCGTGCCGACGACCGGCGTCGTCGAGGCGTTGCGAGAGGTCAAGGACGACGGCGAGGTCGCCCGGATGGCCCGGGCGGCCGCCATCGCCGACGCCGCGCTCGGCGACGTGCTGCCGCTGCTGGCGTCGGCGGTCCGGGAGACCGTCACCGAGGAGCAGTTCGCGCTGGCCCTCGACACCGCGATGCGCCGGGGCGGCGCGGAGAGCACGGCCTTCGAGACGATCGTCGCCGCCGGCCCGAACTCGGCCAAGCCACATCACCGACCGACCGACCGACCGATCCGCGGCGGTGATCCGGTCGTCGTCGACTTCGGCGCGACGTTCGAGGGCTACCGGTCGGACATGACGCGGACGTTCTGCGTCGGCGGCGAGCCCGAGGGCGAGCTGGCCCGTGTCTTCGACGTCGTTCGGACGTCGCAGGCCGAAGGGGTGGCCGCCGTGCGCCCGGGCATCGGGACGAAGGAGGTCGACGACGCCTGCCGGCAGGTCATCGCCGCCGCCGGCTGGGCCGACGCGTTCGAGCACGGCACCGGCCACGGCGTCGGCCTGGACATCCACGAGGCCCCCACGGTCAGCCCGTTGGGCACTGCTATCCTCTCGTCCGGCGTCATCGTCACGGTCGAGCCGGGCGTGTACCTGCCCGGGGTCGGCGGGGTCCGGATCGAGGACACGCTGGTCGTGACCGAGGAAGGCTCCCGGCCGCTCACCACCTTCAGCAAGGCCGTCGCCCTGATCTGACCAAAAGCCTGATCTGATCAAAAGATGGTGCTGACCAAGACGGCGCTGACCGACCGACGGTGCTGACGAGAGACGGTAAGGAAAGGTATGGCTGTTTCCACCAACGACTTGAAGAACGGCATGACCCTGGACCTCCCCGAGGGCCTGTTCAGCATTGTCGAGTTCCAACACGTCAAGCCGGGCAAGGGCGGCGCGTTCGTCCGGACGAAGCTGAAGAACGTCCGGACCGGTGCGCAGGTCGAGCGCACGTACCGGGCCGACGAGAAGCTCGAACAGGCGATCATCGACAAGCGGGACATGCAGTTCCTCTATCGAGACGGCGACGCCTACGTGTTCATGGACACGTCGACGTACGAGCAGCTCGAAGTGGAACCGGCAGCGCTGGGTGACGCGACGAAGTACCTGAAGGAGACCGACGAGGCGATCCTCCAGATCTACGACGGCGAGATCGTCGGGGTCGACCTGCCGGCCGCGGTCGAGCTGCAGGTGACCGAGACCGAGCCCGGGATCCAGGGCGACCGGGTGTCGGGCGCTCGGAAGCCGGCCACCCTCCAGACCGGGCTGGTCGTCCAGGTCCCGCTCTTCGTCAACCCCGGTGAGGCCATCAAGGTCGACACGCGGACCGGTGAATACCTGACCCGGGCCTAGACGGCGTCGTGGACGCGGCCACCCGGCACCAGGCCCGAGAGCGGGCCCTGTCCTTGCTGTACGAGGCCGAGCTCAAGGGGGATGCCCCGCTCGACGTCGTCGCCGGGCTCCCGGTGGCGCCGGACCCGTTCGCCCGCTCGCTCGTCGAGGCGGCGCAGGGTCGGCGGGCCGAGGCCGACACGCTCATCGCCGCGGCCTCCGTCGGCTGGCCGATCGATCGGATGGCGGTCGTCGACCGACTGGTTCTCCGACTGGCCGTCGCCGAGCTGCTCGATCCCGACGGGCCGCCGGTGGCCGTCGTCATCGACGAGGCCGTCGAGCTGGCCAAGACGTACTCGACCGAGGACTCCGGGAGCTTCGTGAACGGGATCCTCTCGACCGTGGCCCGCCAGACCCGGAAGGGTGAGCGGCCGGCGTCCTCAGCCGGCTAGAGTCCACGTCTGACCGTGAAGCGGGTCCGGTGAGGCTCGTACGGTAGGAGGAGCAGTGGCCGAACGCGAGCGCAGCCATACCCGACCCCTGGGTGGTGTGTTCGTTCCCCACTCCCAGGTGCTGTCCGCCGCTGACGTCCAGCGAGCGCTCACCCGGATGGCCCACGAAGTGGCCGAGCGCAACGGCGGCCTCGACGACGTCGTCCTCATCGGCCTGCAGACCGGCGGCGTCAGCCTCGCCCGCCGCATGGCGGCCGCCCTGGAGTCGTCCGAGGGTGACCGGGTCCCGGTCGGGACGCTCGACGTCGCGTTCTACCGCGACGACATCGGCCTCCGCCCGGTCCTCCCCGAGGCGGCCACCCAGATCCCGGTCGATCTCTCCAGCCGGGTCGTCGTGCTCGTCGACGACGTCCTCTTCACCGGCCGGACGGTGCGGGCCGCCCTCAACGCCCTGACCGACTTCGGTCGGGCCCGGCTGGTCCAGCTGGCCGTCATGGTCGACCGGGGCCACCGGGAGCTGCCGATCCGGCCGGACTACGTCGGCAAGAACCTCCCGACGCGGCGCGAGGAGATGGTCGACGTCAGCGACGAAGGGGTGGCCATCGGCACCCTGATGCCCCGATGAACCACCTGCTCTCCGTCGCCGACCTCGGCGCCGACGGCATCGCGGAGATCCTCCAGGTGGCGGAGGCGTTCGCCGAGGTCGAGCGCCGGGCGATCCCGAAGGTCCCGACCCTGCGCGGGCGGGTCGTCGCGACGCTGTTCTTCGAGAACTCGACCCGCACCCGGCTCTCCTTCGAGACGGCGGCCAAGCGGCTCTCCGCGGACGTCCTCTCGCTGTCCGTCGCCACGTCGTCGGTGAAGAAGGGCGAGTCGCTCCGCGACACGATCGAGACGGTCGAAGCCATCGGGATCGACGCCATCATCGTCCGCCACGCCTCGTCCGGCGCCCCCCACCAGGTGGCGCGCTGGGCCGAGCGGGCGCGGTGATCAACGCCGGCGACGGCCAGCACGAGCACCCGACCCAGGCGCTCCTCGACTGCTTCACCGTCCGCCAGGTGCTGGCCGAGCGGCAGGGCCGTGACCCGGCCGAGCTGGGGGTGAGCTGCTTCGAAGGCCTGCGCGTCGTCATCGTCGGCGACGTCCGCCACAGCCGGGTCGCCCGCTCCCAGGTGCTCGCCTCGACGCCCTCGGCGCGTCGGTCACGCTCGCCGCGCCGGGCACCCTGCTGCCGCCGTCGCTGGACGGCTGGCCGGTGACGGTCACCGCCGACCTCGACGACGCGCTGGCCGAGCGCCGACGTCGTCTCCCTCCTCCGGCTACAGGCCGAGCGGGGGAGCGGGATGTTCGTCCCGTCGCTGCGCGAGTACACCGCCGAGTGGGGGATGACCGCCCGGCGGGTCGCGACGCTGTCGCCGGACGCGCTCGTGACCCATCCCGGCCCGATGGTCCGCGGCGTCGAGATCGCGTCCGACGTCGCCGACCTGCCGATGACCGTCGCCACCCGGCAGGTCGCCAACGGCGTCGCCGTCCGGATGGCCGTCCTCTTCCTGCTCCTCGGCTCCGGCACGATCGGCCTGACCGACGACCAGCCGTTGGAGGCCCAGAGTGGCTGAGCTGGTCGTTCGGGGGGGCACGGTGGTCGACGCCGGCGGGAGCCGCCGCGCCGACGTCCTCGTCGCCGACGGGGTGATCCGGGCGGTCGAGGCCGACCTGGACGTGCCGGCCGGGGCGCAGGTCCTCGACGCCGACGGGTGCCTCGTCGCCCCCGGCCTCGTCGACCTGCACACCCACCTCCGCCAGCCCGGCGGGAGGAGGCGGAGACGGTCGAGACCGGCGCCCGGGCCGCCGCGCTCGGCGGGTACACCGCGATCGTCGCCATGCCGAACACCGACCCGACGATCGACTCGGCCGGCGTCGCCCGCGAGGTGCTCGAGCTCGGCCGGACCGCCGTCGCCGAGGTGGCGGTCGCCGGGGCGATCACCGTCGGCCGGGCCGGCGAGCGGCTGGCGCCGATGGCCGAGATGGCCGCCCTCGGCGTCCGGCTGTTCACCGACGACGGCGCCGGCGTCCAGGACGGCGGGCTCATGCGGCGGGCGCTCGACTACGCCGCCGAGCTGCGGGCCCAGGGCACCCCCGTCGTCCTCGCCCAGCACTGCGAGGACGAGCGGCTCGCCGCCGGCGGCTCGATGCACGAGGGCGCGTGGTCCAGCCGGCTCGGCATCCCCGGGATCCCGGCCGCGGCCGAGGAGGCGATGGTCGCCCGCGACATCGCCCTCGTCCGGCTCACCGGCTGCCCGATGCACTTCCTCCACCTCTCGACCGCCGGCTCGGTCGAGCTCGTCCGCGCCGCCAAGGGCCGAGGGGCTGGCCGTCACCGCCGAGGCCGACGCCGCACCACCTCGCCCTCACCGACGGCCTCGTCGCCGGGTACGACCCCGTCTTCAAGGTCAACCCGCCGCTGCGGACCGACGTCGACGTCGCGGCGTCAAGGCCGGCCTGGTCGACCGGACGATCGACGCCATCGCGACCGACCACGCGCCGCACGCCCCCGAGGCGAAGGACCGGCCGTTCGACCAGGCGCCGCCGGGGATGCTCGGGCTCGAGACCGCGCTCGCGGTCGCCCTGACCGAGCTGCCGCTGCCGCCCGACCGCGTCCTCGCCCTCCTGAGCTGGCAGCCCGCGGCGATCGCCGGCCTCGCCGCCGGCACCGCGGGTGGGCCGGCCGGGCAGACCGCCCACGGCGGCCCCGTCGTGCCCGGCGCCGACGCCAACCTCTGCGTCGTCGATCCCGTCGCCACCTGGACCGTCGATGCCGGCCGGCTGGCCAGTCGCAGCCGGAACACGCCGTTCACCGGCCGGAAGCTCACCGGCCGCGTCCGCCACACCGTCCTGCGGGGCGAGCCGGTCGTCGTCGACGCGGTGGCCCAGCGATGACCCGCCAGCCGGCACTGCTGGTGCTCGCCGACGGCGAGGTCTTCGAGGGCGAGGCGGCCGGCCTCGTGCAGCCGGTCTCGACCGGCGAGCTCGTCTTCAACACCGCGTGTCAGGGCTACCAGGAGGTCGTGACGGACCCGTCCTACGCCGGCCAGGTGATCGCGTTCACCTACCCGCACATCGGCAACTACGGCACGAACGCGGCTCGACGACGAGGCGCCGCGGCCGTTCTGCCGCGGCGTCGTCGTCCGGGACCTGACGACGGAGCCGAGCAACTGGCGGGCCACCGAGGGGCTCGAGGCGTTCCTCGTCCGCCACGACGTCCCCGGCGGTCACCGGCATCGACACCCGCCGGCTGACCCGGCACCTGCGGGACCGTGGTGCGATGCCGGGTGCGTTCGGGACGGCCGGTGAAGCCGAGCTCCGGGCGGCCGCGGCCACGGCCGAGCCGACCGACGGGCACGACCTCGTCGCCGGCGTGACGACGACCGAACCGTACGTCCGCGGCGACGGCCCGTACCGCGTCGTCGCCTACGACTTCGGCATCAAGGAGACGATCCTCCGCCAGCTCGGCGCGCTCGGCGACGATCGACCGTCGTCCCGGCCGGCACGCCGGCCGACGACGTGCTGGCGATGGCCCCCGACGGCGTCTTCCTCTCGAACGGCCCCGGCGATCCGGCCGCCCTGCCCGGCCCGGCCGCCGCGGTCAGCGCCCTCGTCGGGCGGGTGCCGGTCTTCGGCATCTGCCTCGGCCACCAGATCCTCGCCACCGCGCTCGGCGGGACGACGTACAAGCTGCCGTTCGGCCACCACGGCAGCAACCACCCGGTCCAGCGCCGGTCGACCGGGCAGGTCGAGGTGACGAGCCAGAACCACAACTACGCGGTCGTCGACGTGCCCGACGCGGACGTGACCCACGTCAACCTGAACGACGGCGTCATCGAGGGCATCCGCTGCCGGTCGGCCGCCGCGTTCTCCGTGCAGTACCACCCCGAGGCCGGCCCGGGGCCGCACGACGCCCGGTACCTGTTCGACGAGTTCCGGGCGCTGATGGGCACGCCGTCCGGCTCCGGTGCGCCGGACGGGCTGGCCATCGAGAGGGGCTCCAGCGGGCGCCCGAGGGGGAGGGATAAGCCGTGCCGCGGCGCGACGACATCGAGTCGATCCTGGTGATCGGCTCCGGGCCGATCGTCATCGGCCAGGCCTGCGAGTTCGACTACTCCGGGACCCAGGCCTGCCGGGTGCTGGCCGAGGAGGGCTACCGGGTCGTCCTCGCCAACTCGAACCCGGCGACGATCATGACGGACCCGGGGACGGCGGACCGGACCTACGTCGAGCCGCTCGACCCGGAGATGCTGGCGGCGATCATCGAGCGCGAGCGGCCGGACGCGCTGCTGCCGACGCTCGGCGGACAGACGGCGCTCAATCTGACGATGGCGCTCCTGGAGCAGGGCGCGCTCGACGGGCTCGAGGTCATCGGCGCCCGGCCGGAGGCGATCCGGACGGCCGAGGACCGCGAGCTGTTCAAGCTGGCGATGCAGGAGATCGGCCTCGAGGTCCCACCGTCCGGCTTCGCCCACTCGCTCGACGAAGCGGTGGCGATCGCCGACGAGATCGGGTACCCGATCATGGTCCGGCCGAGCTTCATCCTCGGCGGCCAGGGGACCGGCATCGCCCGCACGCCCGAGGAGCTCGCCCGTCGGGACCGCCACGGCGACTGGGTCGGCCTGGCGCCCGAGGGCCTGGACGCCAGTCCGGTCGGCGAGATCCTGGTCGAGCGGTCGATCGCCGGCTGGAAGGAGTACGAGCTCGAGGTCATGCGGGACAACGCCGACAACTGCGTCGTCGTCTGCTCGATCGAGAACTTCGACCCGATGGGCGTCCACACCGGCGACTCGATCACGGTCGCGCCGGCGCAGACGCTGACCGACGTCGAGTACCAGGCGATGCGGGACGACGCGTTCGCCTGCCTGCGCCGGGTCGGCGTCGAGACCGGTGGGTCGAACGTCCAGTTCGCGGTGGACCCGGCCGACGGGCGGCGGCTGGTCATCGAGATGAACCCCCGTGTCTCGCGTTCCTCCGCGCTGGCGTCGAAGGCGACGGGGTTCCCGATTGCCAAGATCGCCGCCCGGCTCGCCGTCGGGTACCGCCTCGACGAGATCACGAACGACATCACGCGGGCGACGCCGGCCAGCTTCGAGCCGACGATCGACTACGTCGTCACGAAGATCCCGCGGTGGGCCTTCGAGAAGCTGCCGGGCGCCGAGGGCCGGCTCGGCACGCGGATGCAGTCCGTCGGCGAGGTCATGGCGATCGGCCGGACGTTCTGCGAGTCGCTGCAGAAGGCCGTCCGGTCGCTCGAGCAGGGCCGGACCGGGTTGAACGGCGATCCGGCGGAGGCCGATACCGATGCCCTCGACGACGCGGCTGTCCTCGACCGGGCGGCCGTCCCGACCCCGGACCGGCTCTACCAGGTCGAATCGGCCCTACGCCGGGGGCTCGTCGCCGGCGGCTCGGCCGTCGACGCGGTCGCCGACCGGACCGGCATCGACCGGTGGTTCCTCCGCCAGATCGAGCGGATCAGCGAGGAGCGGCTGACTATCGAGGCGCTGCGGCCGCAGGTGGCGGCAGACGCCGACGGTGGGGACGCCGGCGCGGCCGCCCTGCGAGCCATGGACCGGGCGCGGTTCCGCCGGGCGAAGCGGCTCGGGTTCTCCGACGCCCAGCTCGCGTACCTGCTCGGCGTGGGCCGCGATCCGGCGGCGGAGCAGGCGGTGCGGACGGCCCGGCTGGCAGCCGGCGTCGTCCCGACGTTCAAGACGGTCGACACCTGCGGGGCCGAGTTCGAGGCGTTCACGCCGTACTACTACGGCGACCTACGAGGACGAGGAGGAGGTCCGCCCGTCCGAGAAGGAGCGGGTCGTCATCCTCGGGTCCGGGCCGAACCGGATCGGGCAGGGGATCGAGTTCGACTACTGCTGCGTCCACGCGAGCATGGCGCTGCGGGCGGCCGGCTACGAGACGGTGATGGTCAACTGCAACCCGGAGACGGTCTCGACCGACTACGACACGTCGGACCGGCTGTACTTCGAGCCGCTCACCGCGGAGGACGTCGGCAACGTGCTCGACGCGGAGGCGCGGGCCGGTGGCCGGATCAAAGGCGTCATCGTCGCCCTCGGCGGCCAGACGCCGCTCAAGCTGGCCGGTTCGCTGCCGACGGAGCTGGTGCTCGGGACGAGCCCGACGTCGATCGACCTGGCCGAGGACCGCGAGCAGTGGAACGCGCTCTGCGAGGCGCTCGGCCTCCCCCAGCCACCGGGGGGCACCGCGGTCACGACGGAGGAGGCCCTGGCGATCGCCCGCCGGGTCGGCTACCCGGCGCTCGTCCGCCCGAGCTACGTCCTCGGCGGGCGGGCGATGGAGATCGTCTACGACGACGCGGACGTCCGGCGGGTCATGGCCGCGCTGGCCGGGACGGCCGGCCTGGCCCGGGAGGGCGGCGTCACCGCGGAGCGCCCGGTCCTCGTCGACCGGTTCCTGGAGGACGCGGTCGAGGTCGACGTCGACGCCATCCGGGACCGGGCGGGCGAGACGCTGATCTGCGGGATCATGGAGCACGTCGAGGAGGCCGGCGTGCACTCCGGCGACTCGGCCTGCGCCCTGCCGCCGCAGAACGCTGTCGGCCGAGGTGCTCGAACAGCTCGACCGGCACACCCGGAACCTGGCCGACGCGCTCGCGGTCGTGGGACTGTTGAACGTCCAGTACGCGGTGAAGGACGGCGCGGTCTTCGTCCTCGAGGCGAACCCGCGGGCGAGCCGGACGGTCCCGTTCGTCGCCAAGGCCACCGGTGTGGCGGTAGCGATGGCCGCGGCGCGGGTCATGGTCGGCGACACGCTGGCCGAGCTGCGCGGCGAGGAGCTCCTACCGGCGGACGCGGTCGGCCAGATCCGGACGCTCGACCATGTCAGCGTGAAGGAGGCCGTCCTGCCGTTCGACCGGTTCCCCGGGGTCGACACGCTGCTCGGGCCGGAGATGCGGTCGACCGGCGAGGTGATGGGCGTCGATCGGACGTTCGCGCTGGCCTTCGCCAAGAGCCAGCTCGCCGCCGGCACGCGGTTGCCGCAGACCGGGACGGTCTTCCTGTCGCTGGCCGACCGGGACAAACCGGCCGGGCTGGCCATCGCCCGGCGCTTCGGCGAGCTCGGGTTCTCGCTGGCCGCGACGTTAGGGACGGCCGGCTACTTCCGAGACCAGGGTCTCGCCGTCGACACGCTGGTGGCGAAGGTCGGTGAGGAGGGCCTGGCCGCCGACGCGGTCGAGCTGATCGCCGGCGGCAAGGTCCAGCTCGTCGTCAACACGCCGCGGGACCGCGGCGCCCGGGCCGACGGCAACCACATCCGGGCGGCCGCGATCGCCCACCACGTCCCGTGCCTGACGACGCTGGCCGCGGCCCGGGCCGCGGCTGCCGGCATCGCGGACTGGGCCGACCACAAACTGTCCGTCCGTGCCCTCCAGGAGCTCCACGCCGGGTCGACCGACCGGGAGCTGCATGGGCCCTGACCTGTCCACCAGGATCGGGTCGGTGGCGCTGCCGAACCCGGTCATGACGGCGTCGGGGACCGCCGGCCACGGGGCCGAGCTGGGGGCGTTCGGTCCGTTGGCCCAGTTGGGGGCGGTCGTGGTCAAGTCGCTGGGGCCTGAGCCGTGGCCGGGCAACCCGGCGCCACGGGTGCACGAGGTGGCGGCCGGGATGCTGAACAGCGTCGGCCTCCAGGGCCCGGGGGTGGCGGCGTGGCTGGACGAGGAGCTGCCCGGCCTGGCCGCGGCCGGCGCCCGGGTCGTCGCCAGCATCTGGGGTCGCCGGGTCGACGATTTCGCGGCGGCCGCGGCCGGCCTGGCCGGTGGGCCGCGGGCGACGGCCGGCGGTGGCGGCCTGGTCGCGGTCGAGGTCAACGTGAGCTGCCCGAACGTCGAGGACCGGTCGCGGATGTTCGCCCACTCGCCGGTCGCGACGGCCGAGGCGGTCGACGCGGCCGCGGCGGCCGGACTGCCGCGGTGGGCGAAGCTGAGCCCGAACGTCGCCGACCTCCGCGAGATCGCCCGGGCCGCGCTCGACGCCGGTGCGGAGGCCGTGACGCTCGTCAACACGCTCCTCGGGCTGGCCATCGACACCGAGACGAGGCGGCCGGCCCTCGGGGCCGGCGGCGGCGGGCTGTCCGGCCCGGCCGTCCACCCGGTCGCCGTCCGCGCCGTCTGGGAGTGCCGGGAGGCGTTCCCCGACGCCGGCATCGTCGGCGTCGGCGGCGTCTTCGGGGCGGACGACGCGGTCGAGCTGCTGCTCGCGGGGGCCGACGCGGTACAGGTCGGCACGGCGACGTTCCGGGACCCGCGGGCGCCGTGGAAGGTGCTCGACGGGTTGGGGCGGTGGTGCCGCCGGCACCGGGTCGCCGCGGTACGCGAGTTGATCGGAGGGGCACATGGGTGAGGCGTTCGGGGAACGGCTGGTCGACGCGGTGGCCCGGAGCGGCCCGCTCTGCGCCGGCATCGACCCGTCGGCCGGCCTGCTCGGGGCCTGGGGGCTGCCCGACGACGCGGACGGCCTGCGGGCGTTCGGCGCGGCGTGCGTCGAGGCGTTCGCCGGCGCGGTCCCGGTCGTCAAGCCGCAGGTCGCGTTCTACGAGCGGCACGGCTCGGCCGGTCTGGCCGCCCTGGAGACCCTGATCGCCGACGCGTCGGCGGCCGGCCTGCTCGTCGTGGCCGACGCCAAGCGCGGCGACATCGACAGCACGTCGGAGGCGTACGCCGACGCCTGGCTCGGCCGGTCGAGCCGGCTGGCCGCCGACGCGATGACCGCGACGCCGTACCTCGGGCTCGGCTCGCTCGAGCCGCTGTTCCGGACCGCGCTGGCCAACGGTCGCGGCGTCTTCGTCGTCGTGCGCAGCAGTAACCCCGAGGGCCGGACCGTGCAGGAAGCGGTCGTGCCGGGGACGGGCGAGCCGGCGACGGTCGGGGACTCGATGCTGGCGGCGATCGCCCGGCGCAACGCCGACGCGGGCGCCGGCGCGGCAGGGGGCATCGGCAGTATCGGCGCGGTCGTCGGGGCGACCTTGCAGCCGTCGTCGTTCGCCCTCGGCGACCTCGGCGGACCGCTGCTCGCGCCGGGCGTCGGCGCGCAGGGCGGGACCGCGCAGGCCGTCGGCAAGCTCTTTGCCGGGTGCCGTCCGGGGACCGTCCTGCCGAACGTGTCGCGGTCGGTGCTCGCCGCCGGGCCGTCGGTCGACGCCCTCCGGGCGGCCGCGGTCGCGGCCCGGGACGAGGTCGCGGCGGCCCTCGGCCGGAAATGGTTGTGACCTGGCACTCCAGAGGCGCTACCATCGGCGCATGCCGCAACCTCCCGCACTTACGCCCGAGCAGCGACAGGCTGCACTGGAGAAGGCTGCCAAGGTTCGCCGTGAGCGGGCCGAGGTCAAGGAGAAGCTCAAGCTCGGCTCGCTGAGCCTGGCCGAGCTCCTGGAAAAGGCCGAGAAGGACGAGACCGTGGGCAAGATGAAAGTCGTCTCCGTACTGGAGTCGCTGCCCGGCCTCGGCAAGGTCAAGGCCCGTCGCCTGATGGAGACGGTAGGCATCAGCGAGAGCCGGCGACTGCAGGGCCTAGGGGCCAAGCAGCGGGCCGAGCTGCTCAAAGAGACTGCACCCCGCTGACCTGACGGGCCGCGTCTTCGTGCTCATCGGCCCCGGCGGGGCCGGAAAGGGCACGGTGGCGGCCGCGGTCACGGCCCGGGACCCCCGGCTCTGGTTGAGCCGGTCCTGGACGACTCGGCCGCGCCGGGACGGCGAGTCGGACGACGCCTACGTCTTCACCGACCGTGAGCGGTTCATGGCCCGCGTCGCCTCGGGCGGCTTCCTCGAGTGGGCGGAGTTCCTGGACAACCTCTACGGGACGCCGGTCCCGGAGCCGCCGCCCGGGCACGACGTGCTGCTCGAGATCGACCTCCAGGGCGCCCAACAGGTCGTCGAGCAGGCTCCCGACGCGGTCGTCATCCTGCTCCTGCCGCCGTCGCTCGACGTGCAGCGCGAGCGTCTCGTCGCCCGTGGCGACTCGCCGGCGCACGTCGAGCGGCGCATCGAGAAGGGCCGTGAAGAGGTCAAGCTCGGCCACGACCTGGCTGGCTACGAGGTCGTGAACGACCAGGTCGAACGGGCTGTGGCCGAGGTGGCCGGTATAGTTGACCGAACCCGAAGAGAGGACCGCTGATGGCCAAAGGCCGGAACACCCTGATGGACCCCCCGATCGAAGACCTGCTCGACAAGGTCGACTCGAAGTTCACCCTCGTCGCCCTCGGGTCGACGCGGGCCCGGCAGGTCAACGCGTACTACAACAGCCTCGGCGAGGGGCTCGGACGGGTGGTTCCGCCGCAGGTGACGTCGGTGTCCGGCAAGCCGCTGTCGATCGCCTTCGAGGAGGTCGCGGCCGGCAAGGCGACGTACACCCGGCCCGACCCCGAGGAGGAGGCCGCCGCGCTGGCGGCCGCCGAAGCCGAAGCCGAGCCCGAGGCGCCGGACGCCGGCTGACCGGCCGGCCAGTGAAACGAGTCGTCCTCGGGGTCTCCGGCGGCATCGCCGCGTACAAGGCCGTCGAGGTCTGCCGACGATTGGTCGACGCCGGCGTGCACGTCGTTCCAGTTCTCACCGCCGGGGCGACCCGCTTCGTCGGGGCGACGACGTTCTCCGCCCTGGCGTCCGAGCCGGTCCAGGACAGCCTCTGGGAAGGATCGATCCCGCACACCCGGCTCGGCCAGACCGCCGACCTGGTGCTCGTCGCGCCGGCGACGGCCGACGTGCTGGCCCGCTACGCCGCGGGCATGGCGAACGACCTGCTCACGGCCACCCTGCTGGCCACCCGGGCGCCGGTCGTCGTCTGCCCGGCGATGCACACCGAGATGTGGGAGCACCCGGCCGTGCAGGAGAACCTGGCGACGCTCGCCCGCCGCGGCGTCGTCGTCGTCCCACCCGAGGACGGCCGGCTGGCCGGCGGTGACGTCGGCGCCGGCCGGCTCGCCGCGCCGGCGGTCATCGCCGCCCGCGTCCTCGGCCTGCTCGGGCCGGCGGACCTGGCCGGACGCCACGTCGTCGTCAGCGCCGGCGGGACCCGGGAGGCGCTCGACCCGGTGCGCGTGCTGACGAACCGGTCGTCGGGCAAGCAAGGGCACGCGGTCGCCGCGGCCGCGGCCCGCCGCGGCGCCCGGGTGACGCTCGTCACGACGTCGTCGCTGCCGGCCGATAGCCCGCTCGTGACGGTCGTGCCGGTCGAGTCGGCGGCGGACATGGAACGAGCGCTGGCCGGGGTCGTCGCAGACGCCGACGTCGTCGTCATGGCGGCCGCGGTGGCCGACTACCGGCCGAAGGCGCCGTCGGAGCGGAAGCTGACGAAGGACGACGGTGTGCCCGAGATCGTGCTGGAGCAGACGCCGGACATCCTCGCCGGCCTGGTCGCCGGGCGCCGGCCCGGCCAGCGGTTCGTCGGCTTCGCCGCGGAGACCGAGGACGCGGTGGCTCGCGGCCGGCGCAAGCTCGAGCGGAAGGGCGTCGACCTCCTCGTCGTCAACGACGTCGCCGCGCCCGGCGTCGGCTTCGACCACGACACGAACGCGGTGACGATCCTCGACGCGGCCGGCGACGCCATCGACGTCCCGTTGACCAGCAAGGACGAAGTGGCCGACGCCATCTTGGATAGGGTGGTCGGCCTGCTCGCGCCGGCTACGGATCGGAGGAAGACCACGTGAGAACTACCTTCACCTCGGAGTCGGTCACCGAGGGCCACCCCGACAAGATGGCCGACCAGGTGTCCGACGCCGTCCTCGACGCGCTCTTGACGGACGACCCGTACAGCCGGGTGGCCTGCGAGACGCTGCTCACGACCGGGCTCGTCGTCGTCGCCGGCGAGATCACGACGAAGACGTACATCGACATACCGTCGCTCGTCCGTGACGTCGTCTGCGACATCGGCTACGACAACGACGCCTACGGCTTCAACGGGCGGACCTGCGGCGTGATGGTGACGCTCGACGGCCAGTCGCCGGACATCGCCCAGGGCGTCGACTCGGCGTTCGAGCTGCGCACCGGCTCCGGCGGCGAGGACCAGCTCAACGCCCAGGGCGCCGGCGACCAGGGGATGATGTTCGGGTACGCCTGCGACGAGACGCCCGACCTGATGCCGCTGCCGATCTGGCTCGCCCACCGACTGGCCCAGCGCCTGGCGCAGGTGCGCCGGGTCGGCGTCCTGCCGTACCTGCGGCCGGACGGCAAGACGCAGGTCAGCGTGGTCTACGAGAACGGCCGGCCGGTCTCGATCGACACGATCCTCATCTCGACGCAGCACCAGCCGGGCATCGACCTCGAGACGCTGCTGCTGCCGGACCTCCGTGAGCACGTCATCCACCCGCTGCTGCCGACCGACCTCGATACGAGCGGGCTGCGGATCCTCGCCAACCCGACGGGCCAGTTCGAGCTGGGCGGCCCGCACGCCGACACCGGGCTTGACCGGTCGGAAGATCATCGTCGACACGTACGGCGGCATGGCCCGGCACGGTGGCGGTGCGTTCTCCGGCAAGGACCCGTCGAAGGTCGACCGGTCGGCGGCGTACGCGGCGCGCTGGGTGGCCAAGCACGTCGTCGCGGCCGGCGCGGCCCGGCGCTGCGAGGTCCAGGTGGCGTACGCCATCGGCGTCGCGCAGCCGGTCTCGCTGCTCGTCGAGACGTTCGGGACCGAGGCCGCCGACCCCGAGGCGATCGCGGCCGCGGTACGCGAGCTCTTCGACCTCCGGCCGGCTGCCATCATCCGCGACCTCGACCTGCGGCGGCCGATCTACCGGCGCACCGCGGCGTACGGGCACTTCGGACGGAACGACAAGGAGTTCACCTGGGAGGCGACCCCGCGGGTCGACGACCTCCGCCGGGCTCTCGGCCTCTGAGCGGCCGCGTCCGGGTCCTGCCGGACGTCCCCGCGGTCGGGCGGGCGTTCGACTACTCGGTCCCGGACCGCTGGCGCGGCCAGCTGTCGGTGGGCAGCCGGGTGCGCATCCGGCTCCACCACCGGCCGGTCGGCGGCTGGGTGACCGCGGTCGATCCCGAGCCGCCGGCCACGGTCGCGCTGCAGCCGATCACCGGCTTCTCGGGGTCGGGGCCGCCGCCGGCGGTGGTCGAGCTGGCGACGTGGGCGGCCTGGCGGTGGGCGATGCCGGCGTCGACGCTGCTCCGGGTGGCGTCGCCGGCCCGCAATGTCTGGGAGCTCCCGGCCGCGCCACGCGCCGGCCGGCGAACGGGCGGCGATGGCCGAAACAGTGGTGGCCTGGTCGAGCCCGGTACGGAGCTCGTGCGGCTCGGCCCGGCGACGGACCCGCTGCCGCTGGTGCTCGAAATGGTCGACGCGGTGTCGGCCGACGGCAGCGTCGTCGTCCTCGTGCCGAACGTCGGTTGGGCCGACCGGCTGCGGGCCCGGCTCCGCCACCGGGGCATCGCGGTGGCCGCGGACTGGGCGGAGGCGGCGGCGGGGTGGCCGGTGGTCGTCGGGTCGCGGGCGACAGCGTGGGCGCCGGTGCCGGCGTTGGCCGGCGCGGTCGTCCTCGACGCCCACGACGAGGCGTACCGGAGCCGGTACGACGCGGTGGAGGTCGTCGCCGAACGGGCGGCCCGGGCCGGCGCGCCGTGCCGGCTGGTATCGGCGTGCCCGACCGCGGTGCAGGTGGCGAGCTACCGGCTCGTCGTCGCGCCGGACGAGCGGTCCGGCTGGCCGGCGGTGTCGGTCGTCGACCGGCGCGCCGCGGATCCGCGGACGGGCCTGCTGTCGGAGGAGCTCGTCCGGCTGGCTGGCCGGCTACCGGCGGGGGCGCCGTTGGTCTGCGTGCTCAACCGGACCGGCCGGGCCCGGCTGCTGGCCTGCGCGGCGTGCGGCGAGATCGCCCGCTGCACGACGTGCGGCCGGCCGGTCGAACAGGACGACGACGGCCTGCGGTGCCGCGGCTGCGGGACGACCCGGCCGGTCGTCTGCGCGGCGTGCGGCGGCACGCGGCTGAAGGTGCTGCGGGCCGGCGTCTCGCGGGTCCGAGAGGAGCTGGCCGCACTGCTCGGCGTCGACGTCGGTGAGGTCGCCGGCGACACCGGCGACGCGGTGCCGGACACGCCGGTGCTCGTCGGGACCGAAGCGGTCCTCCACCGGGTCCGGCGGGCGGCCGCGGTCGTCTTCTTGGACTTCGACCAGCATCTGCTGGCGGCTCGGTTCACCGCGGCGGAGGAGTCGCTGGCGCTGCTCGCCCGGGCCGGCCGGCTCGTCGGCGGCCGTGGTTCGCCGGGGGCGGGGCCGGTGCTCGTCCAGACGCGGCTGCCGGACCATCCGGTCCTGGCGGCGGCGGTGGCCGGCGATCCGGGCCGGGTCGACGAACGGCCGTTGCGGGAGGAGCTGGACCTGCCGCCGTTCGCCGCCCTCGCCGTCGTGAGCGGCGAGGCCGCCGCCGTGTACGGCGCGGCGCTCGGTGGGACGGCCGGCGTGATGACGGCCGACCTGGGCGACGGTCGATGGCTCGTCCGGGCGCCGGACCACCGGACGCTCTGCGACGCCCTCGCGACGACGCCGCGGCCGCCGGGCCGGCTCCGGGTCACCGTCGACCCGACCGACCAGTAAAATTGCGGCGTGTTCCCGATCCGACAGTACGGCGACCCGGTCCTCAAGCAGCGGACGCGGGAGATCGAGGAGATCGACGGCAGCATCGCCGCGCTGATCGACGAGATGATCGAGACGATGTACGCCGCGCCGGGGAGCGGCCTGGCCGCGAACCAGGTCGGCGTGCAGCGCCGGCTGTTCGTCTACGACATCGGCGACGGGCCGCTGGCGGTCATCAACCCGCGGATCGTCGAGACGTCGGGTGAGTGGACGTACGACGAGGGGTGCCTGTCGGTGCCCGGCCTGAGCTGGGAGATCGTCCGGCCGAACGAGGTCCACCTGGTCGGCCTGGACCGGGACGGCAACGAGCTCTCGATCGAGGCCGACGAGATCGAGGGCCGGGTCTTCCAGCACGAGCTCGACCACCTCGACGGGGTCCTGCTGGTCGAGCGCCTGGACGCCGCCCAGCGCAAGGAGGCCCTCAAGATCTTGCGGTCCCGGACCTTGTCGGTCGACCCGGACGGGTTCGACCCGGACGGGTTGGCCCGTCTCTAGGCGGTAGCCACCGCCGGCCCGGGAGACGCCGTCCCGCAGCTCCCGGAACGAGCCGCGCCGAGCGAGGGCGACGAGCTCGGGCGCCGGCGGACGGGTCGACGGCGGTGGCCGAGCCGATCATCTGGGCCTGGGCGGTCGACAGCTCGCCGCCGGCGAGCGCGGCCTGCGCGGCCGGGCTCTTGGCGAGGGCGTCGGCGGTGTCGAGAATGCACCGGGCCCGACCGACCGGATCGCCGGAGGCGCCGGCCAACCAGCTGGCGGCGTCCCGATAGCCGGCGTCGCGGTAGGCGTCGGTGGCCCGCACGCGGGCGGCGTACAGGGCCTTGCCGGCCGCGGCCATCCGCTCGGCGTCGGCGAAGGCCGCGGCGAGGGCGGCCGCGTCGCCCCCGGACAGCTCGTCGGGGGTGGCGGCGGCGAGGACGCGCCGGAGGAGGTCGGCGGCCTGGCGGGCGAGGTCCAACGGTGGCCATGACGCCATCGTGCCGGACAGCTGTATCAGCGGCATACGGTGTCGGCGTGCCCTCGATCGACCGCCGGCCGCCGATCCGCCGCCGGCTGGCGTACCTCGGGACGCCGGCGCTGGCGGTCGGGCCGCTGGAGGCGCTGGTGGCGGCGGGCGAGGACGTCGCGGTGGTCGTCACCGGTCGGGACCGTCGGCGGGGGAGGGGTTCGGCGACGTCGCCGAGCCCGGTCAAGGCAGCGGCGACCGCGCTCGGGATCGACGTCGTCGACGACCACCGGGCGCTGCTGACGGCCGGGATCGACCTCGGCGTCGTCGTCGCGTACGGCCGGATCGTCCCGGCGGACGTCCTCGCCGCGGTGCCGATGGTCAACCTGCACTTCTCGCTCCTGCCACGTTGGCGGGGGGCGGCGCCGGTCGAGCGGGCGATCCTCGTCGGCGACGACGTCACGGGGGTCTGCGTGATGAAGGTCGAGGAGGGCCTCGACACGGGCCCGGTCTATGCCCGCGAGGCGGCATCCATCGGTGCCGCGGACGATCTCGACTCGCTCCGGGAGCGCCTGGTCGGGATGGGCAGCCGGTTGCTCGTCGACGTCCTGTCGGGACCGCTCCCGGAGCCGACGCCGCAGGCGGGGGAGCCGACCTACGCGGCGAAGATCGACGCGGCCGAGCTCGAGCTCCGGTGGGACCGGCCCGCGGCCGAGCTGGGCCGGGTCGTCCGGCTGGGCCGGGCGTGGACGACGTTCCGGGACCGCCGGCTCCGTGTCCGGCGGGCGGCGGTGACGGCCGGCGCCGGCCGGCCGCCGGGGACGCTCGACGGCGACGTCGTCGCGACCGGCGACGGCGGCGTGCAGCTGGTGGAGGTCCAGCCGGAGGGGAGGGGTCCGATGGCCGCGGCCGACTGGCTCCGGGGCGTCCGCCCGGCCGTCGGGGAGCGGCTGGGATGACGTGGGACCCGGCGCAGTACCAGCGGTTCGAGGCGGAGCGTCGCCAACCGTTCGACGACCTCGTCGCGCTCTGTGGGCCGGTGCCGGGCGGATCGGTCGTCGACCTCGGCTGCGGGACAGGCCGGCGGACGGTCGAGCTGCACCGGGCGCTCGGTGCGGCGTCGACGGTCGGCGTCGACTCGTCGGCCGCGATGCTCGCCGACGCTCCCGGCGACGTGCCGGGGCTCTCGTTCGTCGAGGGCGACCTGGCCGAGTGGGCGGGCCCGCCGGTCGACGTCGTCTTCGCGAACGCGTCGTTCCAGTGGGTCGACGACCATCGGGGCCTGCTCGCGCGGGCGCGGGCCGGTCTGCGGCCGGGCGGGCAGTTGGCGTTCCAGGTCCCGGCGAACTTCGACCACCCGTCGCACCGCCTGGCCCGGGTGGTGGCCGCGGCGGCGCCGTTCGCGGCCGCGCTGGCGACGTCGGGCGGCGCACCGCCGGACCGCGGCGACGCGGTGCTCGCGCCGTCGACGTACGCCGAGATCGTCCACGAGCTCGGCGCGGTCGAGCAGCACGTCCGGCTCCAGGTCTACGGCCACGTGCTCGACGACACCGGCGCGGTCGTCGAGTGGGTGCGCGGCACGCTGCTGACGCCGTACCGCGAGCGGCTCGATGGGTCGACGTACGACGCGTTCGTCGACCGCTACCGCCAACGCCTGCTGGCCGAGCTGGGGGAGCAGCGGCCGTACTTCTATGCGTTCAGCCGCATCCTCGGCTGGGCGCGGTTCGGTTAGACCGTAGGCTCGGGGCGTGGCTCCCGACCCCGGTGTCCCCGGCGAGGTGAAGATGGCGCCGTCGGTCCTCTCGGCCGACTTCGGCGGCCTGGCCGAGGCGGTCGGCGAGGTGGCGACGGCCGCGGACTGGCTGCACGTCGACGTCATGGACGGCCACTTCGTGCCGAACCTGACGATCGGGCCGCCGGTCGTCGCGTCGCTCCGCAAGCACTCGGGGATGTTCTTCGACTGCCACCTGATGATGACGGACCCGGGCGACTACCTCGAGGCGTTCCGGGACGCCGGGGCGGACGGCTGCACCGTCCACGTCGAGGTCGGCCGGACCGGCGAGCTGCTGGCGCAGCTGCGGTCGCTCGGCCTGCGGGCCGGCCTGGCGGCGAACCCGGACACGCCGTTCGACGCGGTCGAGCCGTACCTCGACCAGGTCGACCTGGTGCTCTGCATGACCGTCTTCCCGGGCTTCGGCGGCCAGGCGTTCATGGCCGAGGTGCTGCCGAAGGTCGGACAGGTCCGCCGGGCGCTGGTCGAGCGGGGCCTGGCCGGCCAGGTCGACGTCGAGGTCGACGGCGGCATCGACGAGGCGACCGCGCCGCGGGCGGCGGCGGCCGGCGCGAACGTCTTCGTCGCCGGGTCGGCCATCTTCGGTCAGGAACGGCCGTGGGAGGCGACCGAGGCCATCCGTCGGGCCGTCGTGAACCACTAGGCTTTCCGTTCTCCGCCGTGACCAGCGGCTGTAGACAAAAACTGGAACGTGTTCTAGTATTGGGGGGTCGGGAAGGAGCGCAAGTGGTTGACACGGACGAGGCGCACATGGCCCGGGCCGTCGCGCTGGCCGGGTCGGTCCATGGGACGACCGCGCCGAACCCGTGGGTGGGCTGTGTCGTCGTGACGACCGCCGGGACACGGTTCGAGGGGGCGACCGCACCGCCGGGCGGCGCGCACGCCGAGATCGCCGCCCTCCGCCAGGCCGGCCGCGGGGCGCAGGGGGCGACGCTGTTCACGACGCTCGAGCCGTGCGCGCACGTCGGCCGGACGCCGCCGTGCGTCGACGCGATCATCGCCGCCGGCGTCGCCCGGGTCGTCGTCGGCGTGCTCGACCCGGACCCGAACGTCGCCGGCCGCGGCGTCGCGGGGCTGCGGGCGGCCGGGATCACGGTCGACGTCGGGATCGGCGCGGCCGCGGTCGACGAACAGCTGGCGCCGTACCTGAAGCACCGGCGGACCGGCCGGCCGTGGGTCGTGCTCAAGCTGGCCGCGACGATCGACGGGCGGACGGCCGCGCCGGACGGGTCGAGCCAGTGGATCACCGGCGCCGACGCCCGCGCCGACGCCCACCGGCTCCGCGCCGGCTCCGACGCGGTGCTCGTCGGCGCCGGGACGGTCCGAGCCGACGACCCGGCCTTGACCGTCCGCGTCGACCCGCCACCGGCGCGCCAGCCGCTGCGGGTCGTGCTCGGCGCGGTCCCGGACGGGGCGAAGGTCCGGCCGGCGGTCGAGCTGTCCGGCGACCTCGGGACCGTCCTCGACGAGCTGGGGCGGCGGGGGGTCCTCCAGGTGCTGGTCGAAGGCGGCGCGGCAGTCGCCCACGACTTCCACGCGCAGGGCCTCGTCGACCGGTACGTCCTCTACCTCGCCCCGGCGCTGTTCGGCGGCGACGACGGCCGGCCGCTGTTCGCCGGGCCGGGTGCGCCGACGATGGCCGACCTGTGGCGGGGCACGCTGGTCTCGGTCGCCCAGCTGGGCGACGATCTCCGTCTGGAGCTGGCCGCCTGATGCCGTTCTCCCGAGTCGAAGACGCAGTGGCGGCGATCGGCCGAGGCGAGATGGTCGTCGTCGTCGACGACGAGGACCGCGAGAACGAGGGCGACCTCGTGATGGCCGCGGAGGCGGCGACGCCGGAGACGATCGCCTTCTTCCTCGCGCACACCTCCGGCGTGATCTGTGCGCCGCTGCTACCGGAGCGGGCCGACGAGCTCGACCTGCCGCTCATGGTCCAGGCGAACACCGAGGCCCAGCGGACCGCGTTCACCGTCAGTGTCGACGCCCGGAAGGGCACGACGACCGGCATCTCCGCGTCCGACCGGGCGGCGACGATCGCCGCGCTGATCGACCCGCGGACCCGACCGGGCGACCTGGCCCGACCGGGCCACATCTTCCCGCTCCGCTACCGACCGGGCGGCGTGCTCAAGCGGGCCGGCCACACCGAGGCGACGGTCGACCTGGCCCGGGCGGCGGGGCTGAGCCCGGCCGGCGTGCTCTGCGAGATCGTCACCGAGGACAAGTCCCAGATGGCCCGGCTGCCCGACCTCGAGGCGTTCGCCGAAAAGCACGACCTGCACCTGATCTCGATCGCCGACCTCATCCGCTACCGGCGCCGGACGGAGAAGCTGGTCCGCCGGGTGTCGGAGGCCCGGATCCCGACGCCGGCCGGCGACCACACCGCGTACGTCTACGAGTCGGTGCTCGACGGCGAGCAGCACCTGGCGCTGGTCATGGGCGACGTCACCGACCAGCCGAACGTGCTCGTCCGGGTCCACTCCGAGTGCCTGACCGGCGACGTCTTCGGCTCGCTGCGCTGCGACTGCGGGCCGCAGCTCGCACGCGGCGATGGCCCAGATCGAGGAGGAAGGCCGCGGCGTCCTCGTCTACCTGCGCGGCCACGAGGGCCGGGGGATCGGCCTCGGCCACAAGATCCGGGCCTACCGGCTGCAGGAGGAGGGCCGCGACACCGTCGACGCCAACCTCGAGCTGGGCCTGCCGGTCGACAGCCGCGAGTACGGCATCGGCGCCCAGATCCTCGTCGACCTCGGCGTGACGACGATGCGGCTGATGACGAACAACCCGGTCAAGTACGGCGGGCTCGAGGGCTTCGGCCTCGACATCACCGAGCGCGTCCCGCTCACGCCGTCGCCGAACCCCGAGAACATCGAGTACCTCCGGACGAAGCGGGAGCGGATGGGCCACCTGCTGGACGGGCTCGATGACGTCCTCTGACGAGACGCGCCTCGCCGACGGGGCGATCGACGGGCTCGACGGCCGGGTCGGCACGGTGCTGCGCGGCGACCGCCAGGGCCAGGGCGTCCGGGTGGCGGTCGCCTGTGCGCTCTTCAACGGCGGCATCACGTGGCGACTGCTCGAGGGGACGCTCGACGGGCTGGCCGAGTGCGGCGTCGACCGCAACGACGTGACCGTCGCGTGGGCGGCCGGCGCGTTCGAGCTGCCGCTCGTCGCCCGGGCGTTCGCCACCGGCGACGCGGTCGACGCGGTGATCTGCCTCGGCGCGGTCATCCGCGGCGACACCGGCCACTACGACTTCGTCGCCGGCGAGTGCGCGGCCGGTCTGCAGCGCGTCCAGCTCGACACCGGTCGGCCGGTCGTCTTCGGCGTCCTGACGACCGACACCGTCGACCAGGCGCTCGAGCGGTCGACGCCGGACGAGTCGAACAAGGGCCGAGAAGCCGCGATCACCGCGGTCGAGACGGCCCGCCTCCTCCGATCGGCCATGATCTGAGCATGCCTATCCGACCATGTTGAGGCTCGTCCTGCCGAAGGGCTCCCTGGAGAAGGCGACCCTCGAACTGTTCGCCGCCGCCGACCTCGCGGTGGCGCGCTCGTCGAACGTCGACTACCGGGCGTCGATCGCCGACCCCCGGGTCGACGAGGTCCGGATCCTGCGTCCGCAGGAGATCCCGGTCTACGTGGCCAGCGGCCTCTTCGACCTCGGCATCACCGGCCGGGACTGGGTCGAAGAGCGCGGCGTCGACGTCGTCTCGCTCGGCCAGCTCCAGTACTCGAAGGCGACCGCCAACCCGATCCGGGTCGTCCTGGCGGTGGCCGACGACTCGCCGTTCAAGACGCTCGCCGACCTGGCCGGGCAGCGGGTCCGGGTCAGTACGGAGTACCCCGAGCTGACCCGGCGGGCGCTCGACGAGCACGGCGTCGACGCGGAGATCCCCCTCTCGTACGGCGCGACGGAGGCGAAGGTCCCCGACATCGCGGACTGTGTCGTCGAGATCACCGAGACCGGGCGGGCGCTGCGGGCGGCCGGCCTCCGCATCATCGACACCCTCCTCGTCTCGCACACCGAGCTGATCGCCAACCCCGACGCGGCGGCCGACCCGGTCAAGCGCCACGCCATGGAGCAGCTGCTGATCCTGTTGCAGGGGACGCTCGAGGCCCGGGAGAAGGTGCTCGTCAAGCTGAACGTCCCGGCTGGCCAGCTCGACGCGGTGATCGGCGTCCTGCCGGCCCTGCGGGCGCCGACGGTCTCCGAGCTGTCCGGCGGCGGTGCGTTCGCGCTCGAGACCGTCGTCCCGAAGGCCGACATCAACACGCTGATCCCGGCGCTGAAGGACCAGGGGGCCACCGACATCCTCGAGCTCGCGCTCTCCAAGATCGTCCACTGATGGCTGGCCGGCGACCGGTGGTTGGCATCGTCGCCGACTTCGACGTCGACCGCGGCCTCGGGACCGTCGAAGTCGCCGACGACGGCGCGGCTGCCCTGCCGTTCCACTGCACCGCCATCGCCGACGGCTCCCGGCGGATCGACCCGGGCACCCGGGTCACGTTCGTCGTCATCCCCGGCCACCTCGGCCGGCTGGAGGCCCGGGGGCTCGTCCCGGTCTAGGGCTCCGAGCCGTTGCCGGCGTCCTGGCGGGCCTGCTCGGCTGCGCCGAGCTGGACGAACGCCAGCCGGAGCTGGGCCATGCCGTCCTTGAGCGCCGGGAACGCGTCACCCAACCGCTCGCCGAGGCCGTCGACGACGTAGCCGAGCGCGTCGATCGCCAGCCGGGCCTCGTCCAGGAGCGGCGGCGGCTGGGACAGGTAGACCGCGGCCAGCTCGAAGAGCCCGTAGCAGTGGTTGGCGACGACGACCTCCGGCGGCGCCTCGGCCAGCTGGCGCCGCAGCTCCTCCACTGTCGGCTGGCCGCCGACGGGACCCTCCCCGCCGCCGGGCCCGGGGCCGCCGGCCGGGTCGCCCGGAGGGTCTGCGGGGTCGTCTCGGTCGACCGGATGCTCACCGGAAGGTGTCCACAAGCTCAT
This sequence comes from uncultured Actinomycetota bacterium, assembly GCA_963844575.1. GTDB lineage: Bacteria > Actinomycetota > Acidimicrobiia > Acidimicrobiales > RAAP-2 > DASZUK01. Next base: position 2,727,193 of record CAWJOU010000005.1, on the reverse strand, counting down.
GCTGGTAGCCTACGGGAACCAGGAAGCGGGGTCGGCGTGCAGCGGGCCTCCACCTGGCCACCCATGGGGTGCGCCGGGTCGATGTGGCAACGGCCCCCCTCGGGTCCGGACTCGCTTCTCCGAATGGTCGCGGAAGGACCGCCGGCCCGATCGAGAGGATGATGCCGCATAGCCACCGACCCTGAACACCGGATCAACGACCGCATTCGTGCCCGAGAGGTTCGACTGGTCGATCCGGACGGCCAGCAGCTGGGGATCAAGCCGCTGCCCGAAGCCCTGACCATCGCCCGCGGACTCGACCTCGACCTCGTCGAGGTGGCCCCCCTGGCCAACCCGCCGGTCTGCCGGATCATGGACTACGGGAAGTTCAAGTTCGACGAGGCCCAACGGGCCAAGGAGAGCCGGCGCAAGGCTGTCCACGTCGGGATCAAGGAGATGAAGTACCGGCCGAAGATCGGTCCCGGCGACTTCGACACCAAAACCCGGCAGGTCGGCAAGTTCCTCGACGAGGGGCACAAGGTCAAGATCACGATCATGTTCCGGGGCCGCGAGGTGTTCCACCCGGAGCTCGGGAAGCGGATCCTCGACCGGATCGCCGAGAAGATGGACGGCGCGGCCAAGGTCGAAGCCGAACCGCGGCTCGACGGCCGGAACATGGTGATGGTCCTCGCCCCGGACAAGCGGGCCAAGCAGGCCGCGGCCTCCCGGGTGCGGACCGAGCCCCCGGTGGCCGATGGCGTGGCGGAGACGAACGGGACCGGCGCGAACCGCGCCGGGACGAACGGCAGTGCCGTGGCCGACGGGTCGGCCCCGGTCGAGGAGACGGCCCCGGCCGAGGAGGGATGAACCGATGCCGAAGATGAAGACCGACCGTGGTGCGGCCAAGCGCGTGAAGGTGACCGGGACCGGCCGCCTCCGCCGCCGTAAGCAGAACCGCTCGCACATCCTCGAGAAGAAGAGCAGCCAGCGCAAGCGCCGGCTCGCCAACGAGACCGACTTCTCGAGAGGCGACGAGCGCCGCGCCAAGAGGCTGCTCGGGCTCTGAGCCCATGGCGGCCCGATCGGCCGCCGTCCGCACCGCCCCCGCCCGGGGCCGCTACCGAACGACCACGAGACTCCACGAGAGAGGAGCAGCTGCAATGGCCCGAGTAAAGCGTGCCGTCCACGGCCGCAAGCACCACCGCGCCGTCATGGAACAGGCGAAGGGGTACTACGGCAACAAGAGCCGGACGTACCGCGCCGCCAACGAGCAGCTCATGCACTCGATGCAGTACGCCTTCCGCGACCGCCGGGCTCGCAAAGGCGACTTCCGCAAGCTCTGGATCCAGCGGATCAACGCCGCCGCCCGGCTCAACGGGATGAGCTACAGCCGGTTCATCGCCGGCCTCCACCAGGCCGGCGTCGAGGTCGACCGCAAGGTCCTCGCCGACCTCGCGGTCTCCGACGCCGCCGCGTTCGGCGCCCTCGTGACCGTGGCCCAATCGGCCCTGGCGGCGGCCGACCAGGCCACCGAGGCCGCCTCCTGAGGCTGGCGTACTCGCACCAGCGCGTCCGCCGGCTCCGCCGGCTGCTCGGCAAGCGGGCGACCCGTTGGGCCGAGCGGGCCTTCGTCGCCGAAGGGCCCGAGCTCGTCCGTACCGCGTTCGCGTCGTCCGCGGTCCCCGAGGCCGTCTACGTCGCCGCCGAAGGCGCCGATGACCCGGCCGTCGTCGAACTGGCCGCGATCGCCGAGGACCGCGGTATCCGCGTCTTCGAGCTCGCGCCCGGCGTCATCGAGAAGGTCACCGACACCGTCACCCCGCAGCCGATCCTCGCGGTCTGCCCGATGCTCGACCGGCCGCTCGAGATCGTCGCCGGCGCCGGCCTCGTCGTCGTGCTCGCCGACGTGCGCGACCCCGGCAACGCCGGCACCGTGCTCCGGACCGCCGATGCCGCCGGTGTCGACGCCGTCGTCTGCTGCGGCGGGACCGTCGACCCGTACAACCCGAAGACCGTCCGTTCGTCCGCCGGGTCGCTCTTCCACGTCCCGCTCGTCGTCGCCGGCGATCCGACCGACGCGCTGGAGGCCCTGGCCGGGCTCGGGTTTCGCCGGCTGGGCACCGTCGTCCGCGGCGGGCAGGACTACCTCGAGGTCGACTGGCGCCAGCCGACCGCGCTCGTCCTCGGCAACGAGGCCGCCGGCCTGCCCGACGGTCTGCCCGTCGACGGCGCCGTCGGCATCCCGATGGCCGGCCGCGCCGAGTCGCTCAACGTCGGCATGGCCTGCGCGGTGCTCTGCTTCGAGGCCTTGCGCCAGCGGCGGACCAATTGATGCAGCGCCAAAGGCGGACGGTGATGCAGCGCCAAAGGCGGACGGGCGTGCAGGGCCGGCGGCCTACGATGCCCCGATGAACGTCGACGAGCTCGAGCGCGAGGCCGAGGCGGCGGTGGCCGATGCCGGCTCCGTCGACCAGCTCGACCAGGTCGTCTCGTCGGTGCTCGGCAAGCGGGGCCCGCTGGCCCTCGCTCACCGGGAGCTCGGTCAGCTCGAACCGGACGAGCGGCGGGAGGCCGGCCGGGTGCTCCACGAGACCCGGCAGCGGCTCGACGCGGTCGTCGCCGAGCGCCGCCGGCAGCTCGAGACGGCGGAACGGTCGGCCCGGCTCGCCGCCGACCGGCTCGACCTGACCGAGGTGCTGCCGACGGCCGGCCCGATGGCCCGGGGGCACCGGCACCTCGTCAGCCAGACGCGGGACGAGCTGGAGGACGTCTTCGTCGGCATGGGCTTCGAGGTCGCGGAGGGCCCGGAGGCGGAGAGCGACTGGTACAACTTCGAGGCGCTCAACATCCCGCCGGCCCACCCGGCCCGCGGCATGTTCGACACGTTCTACCTCGATCTCGGCGAGCCGGAGACGGTCGTCCTCAGGACGCATACGTCACCGGTGCAGATCCACCTGATGGAGGGCCATCCGCTGCCGATCCATGCAGTGATGCCCGGTCGCTGCTTCCGCCGGGACACGCCGGACGCCCGGCACCTGCCGGTCTTCCACCAGATCGAGGGCCTCGTCGTCGACCGCGGGATCACGTTCGGCGACCTCGCCGGGACGATCGAGACGTTCACCGCGGCGTACTTCGGTCCGGACATCCACTCGCGGCTGCGGCCGGCGTACTTCCCGTTCACCGAGCCGTCAGCGGAGTTCGAGATCACGTGCACGATCTGCCGCGGCGACGGCTGCCGGACGTGCTCGGGCACCGGCTGGATCGAGCTCGGCGGCTGCGGGATGGTCGACCCGGCCGTCTTCGGCGCGGTCGGCATCGACCCGGCCGAGTGGTCGGGGTTCGCCTTCGGCTTCGGCATCGACCGGTGCGCGCAGATGCGCCACGGCATCGCGGACATGCGGGCGCTCGTCGAGAACGACGTCCGGTTCCTGAGGCAGTTCTGATGGGCCCGTCCGAGGAGGGGGCAGCCTGATCCGCGTCCCGCTGAGCTGGCTGCGCGACTTCGCGCCGTTCCCGACCGACGCCGACGCGCTCGTCGCCACGCTCGACGACCTGGGGTTGGTCGTCGAGGGGGTCGAGCAGGTCGGGGAGGGCCTCGAGTCGGTCGTCGTCGCCCGGATCGACGAGATCGCGGCGATCGCCGGTGCGGACCGCATCCGGCTCGTCACCGTCGAGGCCGGCGACGGCGCGCTGGAGATCGTCTGCGGCGCGGACAACTTCGCGGTCGGCGACCTCGTTCCGCTGGCGCCGGTCGGCGCAGTGCTGCCCGGCGGGTTCGAGATCGCCCGGCGGAAGATGCGCGGCGTCGTCTCGAACGGGATGCTCTGCTCCGGCAAGGAGCTCGCGCTCTCCGACGACCAGGCGGGGCTGCTGCTGCTGACCGAGGTCGAGGGCGCCCGCCCGGGGCTGCCGGTGGCCGAGCTGCTCGGCATCGAGCCGGACGTCGTCTTCGACATCACCGTCGAGGGCAACCGGCCGGACGCATGGTGCGTCGCCGGGATCGCCCGCGACCTGGCGGCTCGGCTCGGCCTGGCGTTCTCGCTGCCCGATCCCGCGCCGGTGCCGCAGGCGCCCGAGCCGGTCGAGAAGCTGACGTCGCTCGCCGTCGAGGACGCGGACCTCTGTCCGCGGCTGACCGTCCGCGTGCTGCCGGCGGTGACGGTCGGCCCGTCGCCGCGCTGGCTCGCTCGCCGGCTCGTCCTCGCGGGCATGCGGCCGATCAACAACGTCGTCGACGTCTCGAACTACGTCATGCTCGAGCTCGGCCAGCCGACGCACCCGTACGACCTCGACCGGCTGCCCGGCGGCGGTCTGCTCGTGCGACGGGCCCGGGCGGGGGAGACCGTCGTCACGCTCGACGGCGTCACCCGCACCGTCGGCACGCCGGGTCGGGGTCTCGGCGACACCGGCGAGGACTGCCTCATCTGCGACGCGGAGGGGACGCCGATCGGCATCGGCGGCGTGATGGGCGGCGAGTCGTCGGAGATCTCGGAGACGACGACCCGCGTGCTGCTGGAGGCGGCGTACTTCACGCCGATGGCGATCGCCCGGACGTCGAAACGGCTCGGCCTGCGCACGGAGGCATCCGCCCGTTTCGAGCGCGGCTGCGACCCGTGGGGCATCGACCGGGCAGCCGCCCGGTTCTGCGAGCTGTTGGGGTTCCCCGTCGCGCCCGGGTCACTGGATGTGCAGGGCGACGTGCCCCGGTCGCTGGTACTCGCCGTTCCCGTCGACCGGGTGAACGCGGTACTCGGGACCGACCTGGCGGCCGACCAGGTAGCCGACCTGTTGGAGCCGTTCGGGTTCGGGTGCGAGTTCGACCGGCCCGAACGCTTACGGTCACGGTGCCGACGAATCGGCCGGACGTCCGGCCGGCGCCGTACGGCGTCGACGACGTGATCGAAGAGGTCGGCCGGACGTACGGCTACTCGCGGCTGCCGCGCCGCCAGCCGACGTGGCCGGAGCCGGGGCGGCTGACCGGCCGCCAGCGCGAGCGTCGGCTCGTCCGCGACGTCCTCTGCGGCGTCGGCGGCCTCGAAGGATGGACGCCGACGTTCGTCGCGGACGCCGACCACGAGCTCATCGGCCTGTCCGGCCCGGCCGTCCGGGTCACGAACCCGCTCGTCAGCGACGAGGCGTCGCTCCGGCAGTCGATGCTGCCCGGGCTGCTGCGAGCGCTCGCCTACAACGCCGACCGGCGGCAGGGTGACCTGCGGCTCTTCGAGATCGGCACCGTTTTCTCGCACCCCGACACCGATGGTGGCCGGATCGTCGAGCGGAGCGGCGCCGGGGGCGCCAGCCGGACGGTCCTGCCGGGGGAGCGGGAGCGGCTGTCGGTCGTCCTCGCCGCGGCCGGTGACGACGCCCGGATGGCCGTCCAGGCGTGGCGGGTGCTCGCCGACGCCCTCCGCCTGATCGACGTGCGGTTGGTCGCCGACGAGTCGGTGCCGGGCCTGCACCCGACGCGGACGGCCCGCCTGGTGGCCGCGGCGGCGGGCCAGACCGTCGTCCTGGGCGCGGTCGGGGAGGTCGACCCCGTGGTTGCCGCCCACTTCGGATTGGGTCGGGTCGGGTGGCTGGAGGTCGACCTCGGCCAGCTCGCCACCGTCGACCGGCGACCGGCGGCCGCCCGACCGATCAGCCGGTTCCCGTCGTCCGACATCGACGTCGCGCTCGTCGTCGACGACGGCGTCCCGGTCGACCGGGTGGCCGATGCGCTGGCCGGTGCGGGCGGCGACGGGCTCGAGTCGGTCGTCCTCTTCGACGTCTACCGGGGCGATGGCGTGGTGGCCGGGCGGCGGAGCCTGGCGTTCCGCCTCCGGTTCGGCGCGTTCGACCGGACGCTCACCGACCAGGACGTCGGCGAGCTGCGGCAGCGCTGCATCGATGCGGCGCAGGAGGCGGTCGGGGCAGTCCTGCGCTAGTGGTCCGCACCGTCAGCGGTACTTCTGCTTCGTCGGGAGCAGCGCCCCGATGAGCCAGAAGAGGGGCAGGAAGAACCCGATGATGAACATCACCCAGTGGCCCTTGCGGATCGACATGATCCCGAGGGTGAGGATGAGGGCGAGGTAGATCACCGCCCACAGGACGACGAACGGCGTAGTGGTCACGTCTGCGAACATCGGCACCTGAGCTCCTCCTGCTCGGACCCTCGCCGGCCGGGCCGACGGATCACGCTGCACAACCTAGATCGGTCGGCGGTACCCGGCTGGGCCGGGGGCCGGCGCCGAGCCCGCTGAGCGGCATAGCCTCCGTTCTGTGGCGTCCGATCTCCCCGAGTTGCTGGTCCCCGACGTCGCCGCCTGGCGGGGGTGGCTCGACGAGCACGGTGCGGGATCGGCCGGCGTCTGGCTGGTCCTGGCCAAGAAGGGGACGACCCGACCGACGTCGCTGACCTACGACCAGGCCCTTGAGGAAGCCATCTGCTTCGGTTGGGTCGACGGACAGCTCGCCCGGGGGGACGACGCCACGTTCCGGCGCCGGTTCACCCCCCGTCGGGCCGGCGGGAGGTGGTCGAAGCGGAACACGGAACTGGCGGACCGCCTGGACGCCCAGGGGCGGATGGACCCGACCGGCACCGACGCCGTCGAACGAGCCAAAGCCGACGGGACGTGGGACGCCGCCTACGCCGGGTCGGCGACCATCGAGGTGCCCGACGACCTGGCCGCCGCCCTGGCCGCCAACCGGCCGGCGGCCGAGGTGTTCGAGGGATTGGACGCCGCCAACCGGTACGCCGTCCTCTACCGCGTCACGACGGCCCGACGGGCGGACACCCGGGCCCGGCGCGTCGAGCAGCTCGTCGCCATGCTCGCCCGGGGGGAGACGATCCATCCGGCCCGGCGGGCTCGTTCGGCGGGGGAGCTTGCATGAGTATGCGGTTGTCTGTATAGACTTGCGTTATGAAGGTGGGCGTGGTCGGGGCGTCAGGGTACGCGGGCGTGGAGCTCTTGCGGCTGTGCGCGGCCCATCCGGACCTCGACGTCGCGGTCGCGGCGGCCGGGAGCCACGCCGGGGCGACGGTCGCCGACCACACGCCGTCGCTGGCCGCGGCGTACCCGTCGCTGACGTTCGACGCCACCGATCCGGCCGTCCTCGACGGCCTCGACCTCGTCTTCTGCGCGCTGCCGCACGGTGAGTCGCAGAAGCTCGTCCCGGCCCTCGTCGGCCGGGTCGGCGCGATCATCGACCTCGCCGCCGACTTCCGGCTGCGGGACCCCGCGCTCTACCCGACCTGGTACGGCGAAGCGCACCACGCGCCGGCCCTGCTCGATCAGTTCGTCTACGGCCTGCCCGAGCTGTTCCGGGCCGACCTCGCCGGCGCCACGCTCGTCGCCGCGCCCGGCTGCTACCCGACCGCGGCGGCCCTCGCCCTCGCCCCGTTCGCCCGGGCCGGGCTGATCGAGACGACCGGGATCGTCGTCGACGCGGCCAGTGGCGTCTCCGGCGCCGGTCGCGGCCTGAGCGACCGGCTGCACTTCGGCGCGGTCGACGAGGACTTCACCGCGTACGGCCTACTCGACCACCGGCACACCCCCGAGATCGAGCAGGCCGTCGGTGCCCAGGTCCTCTTCACGCCGCACCTCGCGCCGATGGTCCGCGGCATCCTCGCCACGAGCTACGCCCGACCGACCGGCGAGCTCACCACCGACGACGCCCTCGGCGTTCTCCGCGACGCGTACGCCGGGGAGCCGTTCGTCGTCGTCAGCGACCGGTCGCCGTCGACGAAGGCCACCGCCGGGTCGAACTGCGCCCATCTGACCGCCCGCGTCGACCAGCGGACCGGGTGGCTCGTCGTCCTCGCGGCGCTCGACAACCTGGTCAAGGGAGCGGCCGGTCAGGCCGTCCAGTGTGCCAACGCCGTCCTCGGCCGGCCCGAGACGACCGGTCTGCCCCTGGCCGGCCAGTACCCATGACCCAGCCAGTACCCATGACGAGGAGGGGGACATGAGCGTCACGGCGCCACGGGGGTTCGTCGCGGCCGGCGGACCGGTCGGGATCAAGGCGGCCGATGCGGCGGATCTGGCTGTCGTCGCCACCGACGACGGGCGGGCGGTACCGGCGGCCGGCGTGTTCACGGCCAACCTCGCCACCGCGGCCCCCGTCCAGATCAGCCGGGCCCACCTGGCCGCCACCGCCGGACGGGCCGCGGCCGTCGTACTGACGTCCGGCAACGCCAACGCGGCGACCGGTCAGCCGGGGATCGCCGCCGCCCGGCGGCTCTGTGAGCTCGTCGCCGCCGGCGTGGGCAGTGCGGCCGAGGAGGTGCTCGTCTGTCAGACCGGCCTCATCGGTATCCCGTTCCCCCTGGGCGTCGTCGAGCCCCTGGTCGGCGGTGTCGTGGCCGGCCGGGCCGCCGGTGACGACGCTGGGCGGGCCGCGGCCGAGGCGATCATGACGACCGATACCGTCCGCAAGGAGGCCGTTGCCGGCGGCGGCTTCGCCGGCGGCGGCACGTTCACGGTCGGCGGGATGGCGAAGGGCGCGGCGATGCTCGCGCCGAACATGGCGACGATGCTCGCGGTGCTCACGACCGACGCGGCGGCCGAACCGGCGGTGCTACAGGAGATCCTCCGGGCCGCGGTCGTCCCGACGTTCAACTCGATGTCCGTCGACGGTTGCGCGTCGACCAACGACACGGTCCTGCTCCTCGCCAGCGGCCGGGCCGGGCCGGTCGACCGGGACGTCCTCGCCGGCGCGGTCGTCGACGTCTGCGGCGCCCTCGCCGGCCAGATGGTCGCCGACGCGGAGGGCGCGACGAAGGTCGTCCACGTCCAGGTGACCGGCGCGGCGACCGACGGCGAGGCCCACCGGGCCGCCCGGAAGGTGGCCGACTCGCTGCTCGTCAAGTGCTCGCTCAACGGCGAGGACCCGTACTGGGGCCGCGTCGTCAGCGAGCTCGGCTCCGCCGGCGTCGCCTTCGACCTCGACCGCGTCACCGTCGCCTATGGCGGCACTGCGGTCTGTGTCGACGGCGTCGCGGCCGCCCACGACGCGGGCGCGGTGGCCGCCCATATGGCCGGCCGGCACGTCCAGATCGACTGCGACCTCGGGCTCGGCTCCGGGGCCGGCGTCGTGCTCTCGACCGACCTCGGCTACGGCTACATCGACGAGAACCGGACGACGTCGTGACCGGTCGGAACGGGTCGAACAGCTCGGCGACCGCGGCACTGCTGGTCGAGGCGCTGCCGTACATCCGCCGGTTCGCCGGCAAGGTCGTCGTCGTCAAGTACGGCGGCAATGCGCTCGCCGGCGGCGACGAGGCCACCGCGCTGGCGTCGCTGGCCGAGGACGTCGTCCTGCTGCGCTCCGTCGGCCTGCTGCCGGTCGTCGTCCACGGCGGCGGCCCGCAGATCGGCGAGCTACTGCGCCGGCTCGGCAAGGAGACCGAGTTCCGCGACGGCCTGCGCGTGACCGACGCCGACACGCTCGACGTCGCCCGGATGGTCCTCGTCGGCAAGGTCAACCGGGACATCGTCTCCGCCATCAACGTCCATGGCCCGCTCGCCGTCGGCCTGTCCGGCGAGGACGCCGAACCTCATCACGGCCGGCCAGCGGGCCGTCGAGCTCGGCTACGTCGGCGACGTCGTCGGCGTCGACCCGACGATCCTCGAACGGCTGCTCGCCGAGGGGCTGATCCCGGTACTGGCGACGATCGGCGCGGACACCGACGGGCAGGCGTACAACATCAACGCGGACACCGTCGCCGGTGCCATCGCCGAGGCGCTCGGCGCGGAGAAGCTCGTCTTCCTCACCGACGTCGAAGGGCTCCGGGCCGACCCCGACAACCCGCAGACGTTCGTCCGTCAGGCCACCGCGGCCGTCCTCGACCAGCTCGTCGAGACCGGCGGCGTCGTCGGCGGGATGGTCCCGAAGGTCGAGGCCTGTGCCCGCGCCGTGCGCGGCGGCGTCGCCCAGGCCCACATCCTCGACGGCCGCGTCGCCCACGCCCTCCTGCTCGAGCTGTTCACCAACCGTGGTGTCGGCACGATGGTGGTCCCCTGATGGCCGGCGACGTGGATCGGTCGGCGCTCATGCGCACGTACGCGGACCCGCCGGTGTCGTTCGTGAGCGGCGAGGGCAGTTACCTCTACGGCACCGACGGGACGCGGTACCTCGACTTCATCTCCGGGCTCGCGGTCACGTCCCTCGGCCACGCCCACCCCGTCGTCGCCGACGCCATCGCCACCCAGGCCCGGACGCTCTCGCACGTCTCGAACCTGTACGGCAACGTCGTCGGCCCGGAGGTGGCGATCACGCTCGACCGCCTGATCGGCGGCGGTGCGGCGCGGGCCGGCGGCCAGGTCTTCTTCTGCAACTCCGGCGCGGAGGCGAACGAGTGCGCGCTCAAGCTGGCCCGCCGGTGGGCCGGTCCGGGCCGGCACGTCGTCGTCTCGGCCTGGGACTCGTTCCACGGCCGGACGCTCGCCACGCTGACCGCCACCGGCCAGCCGGCCAAGCACGCGCCGTTCGAGCCGCTCCCGGACGGCTTCGTCCATGTCCCGTACGACGACCTCGACGCGCTCGGCCACGCCCTCGAGCCGCACGCCGTCGCCGCCGTCCTCGTCGAGCCGCTCCAGGGCGAGGGCGGCGTGAACGTCCCGTCCTCCGACTACCTCGCCGGCGTCCGCCAGCTCTGCACCGAGCGCGGCGTCCTCTTGATGCTCGACGAGGTCCAGACCGGCCTCGGCCGGACGGGGGAGTGGTTCGCGTTCCACGCCGCCCACCTCCGACCGGACGTCGTCACGATGGCCAAGGCGCTCGGCAACGGGATGCCGGTCGGCGCCTGCTGGGCCACCGCGGAGGTCGCGGCGGCGTTCGGGCCGGGTGACCACGCGACGACGTTCGGCGGCCAGCCGCTGGCCATGGCCGCCGCGCGGGCGACGCTGTCGGTCATGGAGGACGAGGACGTCTGCGGGCGGGCCCGGCAGGCCGGCGCGTTCTTGACCGAGGAGCTCGCCGGCCTGCCCGGCGTCGTCGGCGTCCGCGGCGCCGGCCTGCTGCTCGCCGCCCAGCTCGAGGCGGCCGTCGCGGCCGACGTCGCCGCCGGCGCCCTCGCCGCCGGGCTGCTCGTCAACCCGGTCCGGCCCGACGCCGTCCGGTTGGCGCCGTCGCTGCTCGTCTCCGAGGCCGAGCTCGACCGGGCGGTCGGCATCCTCGCCGACGTGCTCGAGAGGACCGTCCCGTGAGCGCCCGGCACTTCCTCGATATCGACGACCTGTCCGTCGGCGAGCTCGACGACCTGCTCGCCCTGGCCGAACGGCCGGATCTCGGGGCCGTTCTCGCCGGGCAGGGCGTCGCCATGATCTTCGAGAAACCGTCCGCCCGGACGAGGAGCTCGACCGAGATGGCCGCGTTCACCCTCGGCGGCCATCCCGTCTACATCCAGGCCCACGAGGTCGGGATCGACACCCGCGAGCCGGCGGCCGACGTCGCTCGGACGCTCGCCTGCTACCACCGGATCCTCTGCCTCCGGGTGACCGATCACCAGACGCTCGTGCGCATGGCCGGCGCTCTCGACGCCGCCGGCGTCGACGTCCCGGTCGTCAACCTGCTGTCCGACGTCGCCCACCCCTGCCAGGCCGTCGCCGACCTGCTCACGCTGCGCGACGTCTTCGGGTCGACCGATCTCACCGGCCGGTCGATCGCCTACGTCGGCGATGGCAACAACGTCTGCCGGTCGTTGGCGAAGGCCGGCGTGATGGCCGGCCTGGACGTGCGCGTCGCGTCCCCGGAGGACTACTCGCTGACCGCCGCCGAGCTCACCGAGCTGCGGGGGCTGGCCGCCGCGGCCGGCCGCGGCGGCACCGTCCACACGACCGTCGAGCCGATCGAGGCGGTCGCTGGCGCCGACGCCCTCTACACCGACGTCTGGACGTCGATGGGGCAGGAGGAGGAGGCCGCCCGTCGCCGGGCCGCGTTCGCCGACTTCACCATCGACGACGTCCTCCTCGCCGAAGCCGCGCCGCACGCGGTCGTCCTCCACTGCCTGCCCGCCCACCGGGCCGAGGAGATCAGTGCGGCCGTCGTCGACGGCCCGAGGAGCGTCGTCTGGACCCAGGCCGCCCACCGGATGACCGCCATGCGCGGCCTCTTCGCCTGGCTCGTCGGGGGAGCGACCGCGGGTGGGGGAGCGACGACGGGTGGTGCGGGCCAGTGAAAGTCACGAAGAACCAGCGGCAGCACCGGATCACGAAGCTGCTCGAGGTCCGCGCCGTCGGCAGCCAGTCGCAGCTCGTCGAGCTGCTCGCGGCGGACGGGATCGACGCGACGCAGACGACCGTCTCCCGGGATCTGGAAGAGCTCGGTGCGGTCAAGGTCCGGCTGCCCGGCGGCGACACCGCGTACGCGCTGCCGGAGCTGCCGGCCCAGCAGATCGCCCCGGTCGACCACCTCCGCCGGGTCCTCGGGGAGTGGGCCGTCGAGGTGACGTGCTCCGGCAACCTCGTCGTCCTGCGGACGCCGCCGGGCTGCGCCCATGTCGTAGGATCGGCGCTCGATCGCAGCGGCCTCGACGGGCTGCTCGGCACGGTCGCCGGCGACGACACCGTCCTGGCCATCGTCGCCGAGGCCCACGGCGGCCGGGAGGTCGCCGACCACCTGGCCACCCTGGCCGGCCTGCGGGCTCCGATGGACCGGTCGAGCGACAAACGCGTGCCAAGCAACGGGAAGGGTTGACGAGAACGATGGCAAAGCGGGTGGTACTGGCCTACAGCGGTGGTCTCGACACGTCGGTCGCCGTCCGGTGGCTGATGGAGCACGAGAAGGTCGAGGTCGTCGCGGTCGCGGTCGACGTCGGGCAGGCCGCGGACGGCGACGGCGAGGACTGGGAGGCGATCCGGACGCGGGCGCTCGCGGCCGGCGCGGTCGAGGCCGAGGTCGTCGACGCCCGGCTCGAGATGGCCGAGGATTTTTGCGTCCCCGCCATCCTGGCGAACGCCAAGTACGAGGGGAAGTACCCGCTCGTCTCCGCGCTGTCGCGGCCGGTCATCGTCCGCCACCTCGTCGACGCGGCCCGCCGGCACGGCGCCGACGCCGTCGCCCACGGCTGCACCGGCAAGGGCAACGACCAGGTGCGCTTCGAGGTCGGCACCCGGGCGCTCGCCCCCGACCTCGACGTCCTCGCCCCGGCGCGCGTCTGGGGGTTCTCGCGCGAGCAGTGCGTCGAGTACGCGGCGAAGTGGGACATCCCGATCGCGGTGACGAAGGAGAAGCTCTACTCGATCGACGAGAACCTCTGGGGCAAGGCGATCGAGTGCGGCGTCATCGAAGACCCGTGGGCTGACCCGCCGTCCGACATCTACGGGCTGACCGCGATCACCGCCACCGAGCCGGTCGAGACGGTCGTCGGCTTCGAGTCCGGCGTCCCCGTCTCGCTCGACGGCCGGTTGCTCCCGGCCGACGTGCTGATCGGCGAGATCGGCCGGCTCGCCGGCTCGACCGGGTTCGGCCGCCTCGACATGGTCGAGAACCGGCGCGTCGGCATCAAGAGCCGCGAGGTCTACGAATGCCCCGCGTCGCTCGCCCTCCTGCTCGCCCACGCCGACCTCGAGGACCTCACGCTCGAGCGCGACCTCCACCACGAGAAGGCCCGGCTCGAGCCGCGGTGGGCCGAGCTCGTCTACGACGGCATGTGGTTCTCGCCGCTCAAGCAGGCGCTCGACGCGTTCATGGTCGAGTCGCAGCGGCACGTCACCGGCGAGGTCCGGCTCCGTTTCGAGCCGCCCGGCGTCGGTGCGGTGGCCGGCCGCCGCAGCCCGGTCGCCCTCTACGACCACGGCCTCGCCACCTACGACGCCACCGACACCTTCCGCCACCAGGACGCGGAGGGGTTCGTCCGCCTGTGGGGGCTCGGCGTCGCGACGTGGGCGGCCCGCCAGGGCGGCCGGCCGTGACGCTCTGGCAGGGTCGGTTGGGTGACGGGATGGCCGACGAGGTCGCCCGGTACACGATCAGCCTGCCGTTCGACCGGGCGCTCGCCGCCGACGACCTGGTCGGCTCGCGGGCCCATGTCCGCGGGCTCGGCAAGGCCGGGATACTCACCGACGACGAGGTCGCGACCCTGCTCGCCGCGCTCGACCAGGTCGGCGAGGAGCTGGCGTCCGGATCGTTCGCGTTCGAACCCGGCGACGAGGACGTCCACACCGCGGTCGAGCGCCGCGTCACCGAGATCGCCGGCGACGTCGGCGCCAAGCTGCACACCGGCCGGAGCCGCAACGACCAGATCGCCACCGACCTCCGCCTGTGGACCCGACGGAACCTCCGGGAGATCGCGGCCGACGTCGTCGCCCTCCAGGCCGTCCTCCTCCAGCGAGCCGACGACGCCGGTGACGGCTACCTGCCCGGCTACACCCACCTGCAGCGGGCCCAACCCGTCCTCCTCGCCCACCATCTCCTCGCCCACGGCTGGGCGCTCGCCCGCGACGTCGACCGGCTCGTCGCCACCGTCGACCGGATGGACGTCTCGCCGCTCGGCGCCGGCGCCCTCGCCGGTTCGTCGCTGCCGCTCGACCCCGACTACGTCGCCGAGGAGCTCGGCTTCGCCGGCCGGTTCGAGAACTCCCTCGACGCCGTCTCCGACCGCGACTTCGTCGCCGAGGCGCTCTTCGACCTCGCCCTGCTCGGCGTCCACCTGTCCCGGATGGGCCAGGAGATCGTCCTGTGGTCGACCGAGGAGTTCGGCTTCTGCACGCTCGACGACGCGTACGCCACCGGCAGCTCGATGCTGCCGCAGAAGAAGAACCCCGACGTCGCCGAGCTGGCCCGCGGCAAGGCCGGACGGCTGATCGGGCACCTGACCGGCCTGCTCGCCACCCTCCAGGGGCTGCCGCTCGCGTACAACCGGGACCTCCAGGAGGACAAAGAGCCGCTGCTCGACGCGGTCGACCAGGTCCGGATGGGCCTCCGGGCGCTCGCCGGGCTGTTCGCCACCGTGACGTGGGACAACCAGCGTATGCAGGACGCCGCCGACGGCCCGGCCGCGGCGGCGATCGACCTGGCCGAGCTGCTCGTCGTGAACGGCATGCCGTTCCGCCAGGCCCACGCCCTCGTCGGCGGCCTCGTTCGGGACTCCCTCGCCCGGCACGTCCCGCTCGTCGAGCTCGTCCAGGCCCATCCGGACCTCGGCGACGCGGGCGCCCAGCTGCTCGACCCCGGTGTCGCCGTGACCCGCCGGACGACGCCCGGCGGTGCCGGTCCCGGACCGGTCGCCGAGCAGCTCCGCCGCTTCACCCGACGGCTCGACGTCGACCGGTCGCGGCTCGGCCTCGCCGACGGCGCGTGATCCGGGCGGTCCGGCGGGCCGACCTGTCGGCCGACGTCCTGACCGTCGCCCCGTTCCTGCTCAACAAGCTGCTCGCCCATGGCGACCGCGTCGGCCGGATCGTCGAGGTCGAGGCGTACCGCGGCGCCGACGACCCCGCGTCGCACGCCTTTCGTGGACCGACCGCCCGCAATGCGGTCATGTTCGGCCCGGCCGGCTACCTGTACATGTACTTCACGTACGGCATGCACTGGTGCGGCAACGTCGTCTGCGGGCCCGACCGGACCGCGCAGGCCGTGCTCCTGCGGGCCATCGCCCCCGTCGCCGGCATCGACGCCATGCGCGCCGCCCGCCCCGCCGCCCGGCGGGAGGTCGACCTCGGCAACGGGCCGGCCAAGCTCTGCCAGGCCCTCGGCATCACCGGCGCCGACTACGGCACCGACCTACTCGCCACCGGGCCCGCCGCGGCCGATGCCGTCCGGCTGCTCGCCGACGGGACCCCGCCGCCGCCCCGTCCGGCGCGCGGGCCCCGGATCGGCATCACCACCGCCACCGACCGACCGTGGCGGTGGTGGGTTCCCGGAAATCCGCACGTTTCGAAGGCCCGGGCGGTACCCTCGTCACCAGGCGGGGTCGCCGTTCGAGCACCCCGCTGACCTGGGGATCAGGCAGCCAGGCCATCGCACGGGATGGCGCGGCCGGAAAACTGCCATGACGTTGACGGTCGTCCGGAGGCCTGCTACCATGACGTCTCCCGCCGAACTGGCCTCCAAGTGAGGTCGAGCGGCAGGGCGAGCAAGGCAGACCGACGGCGAAAGCCATCCGATACCCTGTTTCGTGCAACCCGGCATCGACGCCGCCCTAGGTGGTGAGTGCCCGGTCGCTCCTTGAAAACGGAAGAGCGAGAGCCAAAAGCCAGTGCGGGCGGCTCATGGACACTTCGGTGCCCTTGAGTCGTACGTCACGAAATTAAGCAATGGCAGACGTCGGCCAACCCCTCGGGGAGCGTCGGCATCTGTCGTCGATGGGATGAAGAGTCCATTTCATCGGCTCTCTGATTCTTTGCCGAGGTCCTTCGGGGCCAGAGCGAGAGTCTCGATGGAGAGTTTGATCCTGGCTCAGGACGAACGCTGGCGGCGTGCCTAATACATGCAAGTCGAACGAGGTCCATTCGGTGGCAACACCGAAGAAGACCTAGTGGCGAACGGGTGAGTAGCACGTGAGCAACCTATCCCGAAGACTGGGATAACACCGGGAAACCGGTGCTAATACCGGATATCCCCGTCGGATCGCATGATCTGACGAGGAAATGGATTCCGCTTCGGGAGGGGCTCGCGGCCTATCAGCTTGTTGGTGAGGTAACGGCTCACCAAGGCTTCGACGGGTAGCTGGTCTGAGAGGACGATCAGCCACACTGGGACTGAGACACGGCCCAGACTCCTACGGGAGGCAGCAGTAGGGAATCTTGCGCAATGGGCGAAAGCCTGACGCAGCAACGCCGCGTGGGGGACGAATGCTTTCTGAGTTGTAAACCCCTTTCAGCAGGGACGATTATGACGGTACCTGCAGAAGAAGCACCGGCCAACTACGTGCCAGCAGCCGCGGTGATACGTAGGGTGCAAGCGTTGTCCGGATTCATTGGGCGTAAAGGGCTCGTAGGCGGTTCGATAAGTCGGGTGTGAAACCCCCAGGCTCAACCTGGGGCCGCCACTCGATACTGTCGTGACTAGAGTCCGGTAGGGGACCACGGAATTCCTGGTGTAGCGGTGAAATGCGCAGATATCAGGAGGAACACCAGCAGCGAAGGCGGTGGTCTGGGCCGGTACTGACGCTGATGAGCGAAAGCGTGGGGAGCGAACAGGATTAGATACCCTGGTAGTCCACGCCGTAAACGTTGGGCACTAGGTGTGGGGCCTATTCAACGGGTTCCGTGCCGCAGCTAACGCATTAAGTGCCCCGCCTGGGGAGTACGGCCGCAAGGCTAAAACTCAAAGGAATTGACGGGGGCCCGCACAAGCGGCGGAGCATGTGGCTTAATTCGAGGCAACGCGAAGAACCTTACCTGGGTTTGACATGTAGGGAAAAGCCGTAGAGATACGGTGTCCTTCGGGGCCCTACACAGGTGGTGCATGGCTGTCGTCAGCTCGTGTCGTGAGATGTTGGGTTAAGTCCCGCAACGAGCGCAACCCTTGTCCTATGTTGCCAGCGGGTAATGCCGGGGACTCGTAGGAGACTGCCGGGGTCAACTCGGAGGAAGGTGGGGACGACGTCAAGTCATCATGCCCCTTACGTCCAGGGCTGCACACATGCTACAATGGCTGGTACAACGGGCTGCTATCCCGCGAGGGGGAGCCAATCCCAAAAGCCAGTCTCAGTTCGGATCGCAGTCTGCAACTCGACTGCGTGAAGTCGGAGTCGCTAGTAATCCCGGATCAGCAACGCCGGGGTGAATACGTTCCCGGGCCTTGTACACACCGCCCGTCACACCACGAAAGTCGGTAACACCCGAAGCCGGTGGCCCAACCCTTGGGAGGGAGCCGTCGAAGGTGGGATCGGTGATTGGGGTGAAGTCGTAACAAGGTAGCCGTACCGGAAGGTGCGGCTGGATCACCTCCTTTCTAAGGAGTGATGTTGGTTCATTCCGAACCAACCACTACCCAGTTGAACACTGGTTATTCGGCCTCACTGGTATGCCGGCAGATGCCGGACCGCCTCCTACGTTCCTTCGGGGACGCGTGGCCCTTCGGGGTCCAGGGAGCCCGTCCGACACGGGATCGGCCCCTGCTAGTGGCGTCGGACCTCGCTCTTCCGTTTTGAGGGAGCGGCCATCTGGTCGTCTCTCGGCGATGCCCGGCCCGACCTCTGGTCGCTCGGCCGGGCCGCTCGCCCCGTGCGTGCCCGAACACCGGTAGTCGAGGTGAGGAGAGCGCGTGCCGTTGGGCCCCTTGAGAATTCCAGAGCGAGCACGAGCATCTTTGTTCTCCAAGCTATAAAGAGCCAACGGTGGATGCCTTGGCGCCTGAAGCCGAAGAAGGACGTGGGCGACTGCGATAAGCCACGGGGAGCTGTCTACCAAGCTTCGATCCGTGGATGTCCGAATGGGGCAACCCAGCACCCGTCATGGGGTGTTACTCCGACCTGAATGTATAGGGTCGGGAGAGGGAACCGGGGGAATTGAAACATCTGAGTACCCCGAGGAGAGGAAAGCAACAGCGACTCCCTGAGTAGCGGCGAGCGAAAAGGGATCAGCCTAAACCGAGCCGGTGTTAAAGCCTGGTGGCGTTGCCGGTTTGGGGTTGTGGGATTCAAGAGATGGGGCACCAGACCCATCACGGAGTTACAAATCCAATGTGTAGTGGAAGCAGTCAGGAAAGCTGCACCATAGAGGGTAATAGTCCCGTACACGAAACGCAGCGGACTCCGCTTGAACACCCGAGTAGCGCCGGATCCGGGAAAGCCGGCGTGAATCTGCGAAGACCACTTCGTAAGGCTAAGTACTCACAGGCGACCGATAGTGAACTAGTACCGTGAGGGAAAGGTGAAAAGCACCCCGGGAGGGGAGTGAAATAGTACCTGAAACCGTTGGTTTACAAACAGTCAAAGTGTCGTCGGCTCCGATTGTGCATGAATGCTGATCACCTTCGGGTGTGATGCGGACGTGTATAGGACAGCCGGCCACGATGGCGTGCCTTTTGAAGAATGAGCCAGCGAGTTACCGTATGTGGCGAGGTTAACCCGGGAGGGGTAGCCGAAGCGAAAGCGAGTCTGAATAGGGCGTTGAGTCGCATGCGGTAGACCCGAAGCCGAGTGAGCTAGCCATGGACAGGCTGAAGCGGGGGTAAGACCCCGTGGAGGGCCGAACCCACCTTGGTTGAAAACAGGGGGGATGATCTGTGGTTAGGGGTGAAAGGCCAATCAAACTCGGTGATAGCTGGTTCTCCCCGAAATGCATTTAGGTGCAGCGTTAGACGTTCAGCATCGGAGGTAGAGCACTGAATGGGCTAGGGGGCCTACAAGCTTACTGACCCCAATCAAACTCCGAATGCCGATGCTCCAGAGTCTGGCAGTGAGACCACGGGGGATGAGCTTCGTTGGTCGAAAGGGAAACAGCCCAGACCGTCAGCTAAGGCCCCAAATTCTAGACTAAGTGGAAAACGATGTGGGAACGCGAAGACAGCCAGGAGGTTGGCTCAGAAGCAGCCACCCTTAAAAGAGTGCGTAATAGCTCACTGGTCGAGTGGTCCTGCGCGGATAATTTAACGGGGCTCAAGTCTAGAGCCGAAGCTACGGATTTCCGTCATTAGACGGGAGTGGTAGGGGAGCGTCGATCTTGCAGAGAAGCGGGGGTGTGAACCCTCGTGGAGCGTGGTCGAGTGCGAATGCTGGTATGAGTAGCGAGAGAGGGGTGAGAAACCCCTCCGCCGTAAGCCCAAGGGTTCCTGGGGAAGGCTAATCCTCCCAGGGTAAGTCGGGAGCTAAGGCGAGGCCGAGAGGCGTAGTCGATGCACAACTGGTTGATATTCCAGTACCACCGTGTCCGCGCCCATCCCAGACTGAAGATCCTAAGGGGATGACCTTCGGGTCGATCCGACCGACTTCAGCGTGGGAAGCGAAGGAGGGACGCAGGAGGGTAGGTGAGCCCAGGCGTTGGTTGTCCTGGGGTAAGCGTGTAGGGAGAGGCCCAGGCAAATCCGGTCCTCATATATCCTGAGACGCGATGCCGAGCCACACCAGGCGAAGTCACTGATCCCATGCTGCCGAGAAAATCTTCTAGCGAGCTGGCACGGTGCCCGTACCCCAAACCGACACAGGTGGGCGGGTAGAGAATACCAAGGCGATCGGGAGAACTGTGGTTAAGGAACTCGGCAAAATTCCTCCGTAACTTCGGGAGAAGGAGGGCCTCGTTAGGGTGACGGACCTCGCGTCCTGAGCTCGAGGAGGCCGCAGAGAATTGGGGAAAGCGACTGTTTACTAAAAACACAGGAGCGTGCGAAGTCGTAAGACGATGTATACGCTCTGACGCCTGCCCGGTGCCGGAAGGTTACGGGGAAAGGTTAGCCTTCGGGCGAAGCTTTGAACCTAAGCCCCGGTAAACGGCGGCCGTAAGTACAAGTTGCGGCTCCGAGAGAGTGATCTCTCGGAACAAACTCTGCTAAATGCTGGAAACTCCGAGAATCCGGCGGTACTCGTCTGTGTTACACCCTCTTCGTAGGGTGTCGACATGGGCAGTGAAAATCCGTCCGGTGCGGACAATCAGCAGGAAAGGCCAGTCTGAACGTGTGGCGTTAGCTTCGATACGAAGCGCCATATGAAGTCGTTCAGGTTGGAATCCTCAGAGACCATACGCAGAGCTCCCTCTATGAAGCAGAGGGATGAAGATATGGTCCACGCCTCATGGCGACATGGGGAAAACGTGAACTATAACGGTCAATCTTGGCTGTTGAAAAACCCCACTGTATGCTGGGACATCCGAGTATCTGGCGGTACTCGTCTTTGTTACACCCGTTATTTAGGGTGTCGACATGGATAGTAAAAATCCGTCCAGTGCGGACAATCAGCAGGAAACTGCCGTTCCATGCAGAGTGCTCGATCCCAACTGGATCGTTGGATTCGTAGATGGTGAAGGCTGCTTCTGCGTCTCGGTGCATCGAAGTTCGATGATGCACCGACATGGAGGGTGGCAGCTCCAACCGTCATTTCACGTCTACCAACACCAGGATCATCGAGAGGTTCTCGAAGCGATGGTCGCGTTCTTCGGTTGTGGGCGTATCCGCCCCAAGGGACCGAGGAGCAGCGTGTCGACGTTCACCGTCGAGGCGTTGTGCGACCTGGAGGCAGCAGTGCTGCCGTTCTTCGAGGAGCATCCTCTCTTGGTCAAGGAAGCCGACTTCCGAGCGTTTGCCGCCATTGTGCGGTCGATGCGGACGAAGGAGCACTTGACCAGATCAGGGTTCGAGCGCCTGGTCCGTCTGGCCTATGGCATGAATGCCAATGGCAAGCAGCGGACGAAAAGCGTGGACGTAGTACTGGCAGGATCCTCAGAGACTGTACGTGGGGCGCCCTCGCCGACATTGCTTCAGGACAACTGAGGTGGAGGAGGGGAGGGACGAAGATACAGTCCGACCCCCATGGCGACATGGGGAGCTGGGCAGAAATGACCCGGCCCACTTCGAATACAAGCTGAGCTATTGAGCTTGTTCGAAGTGAGTAACAAAAGTGCCTAAGGTAGCGAAATTCCTTGTCGGGTAAGTTCCGACCTGCACGAATGGCGTAACGACTTTCCTACTGTCTCAACCACAGACCCGGCGAAATTGAAGTACGAGTAAAGATGCTCGTTAGCTGCATCAGGACGGAAAGACCCCGTGCACCTTTACTACAGCTTGATGTTGGGTTTTGGTACAGTTTGTGTAGGATAGGTGGGAGCCTTTGAAGCATTGGCGCCAGCCAGTGTGGAGGCAACCTTGAAATACCACCCTTTCTGTGCCGGGACTCTAACTTGGGTCCGTTATCCGGATCAGGGACAGCGTCAGGTGGGTAGTTTGACTGGGGCGGTCGCCTCCTAAAGCGTAACGGAGGCGCCCAAAGGTTCCCTCAAGCTGGTTGGCAATCAGCTGTCGAGTGCAATGGCAAAAGGGAGCTTGACTGCGAGACTTACAGGTCGAGCAGGTGCGAAAGCAGGGCATAGTGATCCAGCGGTTGCTTGTGGAAGCGCCGTTGCTCAACGGATAAAAGGTACGCCGGGGATAACAGGCTCATCTTCCCCAAGAGTCCATATCGACGGGAAGGTTTGGCACCTCGATGTCGGCTCGTCGCATCCTGGGGCTGAAGCCGGTCCCAAGGGTTGGGCTGTTCGCCCATTAAAGCGGTACGCGAGCTGGGTTTAGAACGTCGTGAGACAGTTCGGTCCCTATCCGATGCAGCCGCAGGAGATCTGAGAAAGGCTGTCCCTAGTACGAGAGGACCGGGACGGACGTAGCTCTCGTGTGCCAGTTGTCCTGCCAAGGGCACGGCTGGTTTGCGACCTACGGGTGGGATAAGCGCTGAAAGCATCTAAGTGCGAAGCCCGTTTCAAGATGAGATCTCCCACAGGGTTAACCTGGTAAGGCCCGTGGCTAGACGACCACGTTGATAGGCCGGAGGTGTACGCACAGCAATGTGTTCAGCCGACCGGTACTAATCGGCCGAGGGCTTGGGACTTTGCTCGTGCTCGCTCTGGAACGCTCAGGGGCAGCGGTAATCCGCTCCTCGAGGTTCCGCTGGATGATCCGCCGCATTGGCGGGGGACTCCGCGGACCGAGCGCACGGTTTCCGGTGGCCATGGCGGCGGGGAAACACCCGTTCCCATTCCGAACACGGCAGTTAAGCTCGCCAGCGCCGATGGTACTTGGGGGGAGGCCCCCTGGGAGAGTAGGACGCCGCCGGGATTTCTTCGAACGATGGCCCTTCCGCTTCGGCGGGAGGGCCATCGTCGCGTTCTCACACGGTTCGCCCTGGTGACGCCTACACTCGCCGGGTGGATCGCAACTCCAATGGACGACCTCAGCGCGCCCCGACGTCGGGAGGCCGTGGCCGTCCCGCCCGCCCGGCGGGCCCCGCCCGACCGACCCGACAGTCCGACACCAGCTCGTCCGGTCGACGCTCGCCGTCTGCCGGATCGTCTGCCCGCTCCCGGTCCGGTACCCGGGCCGGTGATGGCGACGACCGTGGAAGCCGCCCGGTAGCTGGCCGAACTGGCCGCACCGGGCAGCCTGGCCGCACCGGTGAACCTGGTCGTACTGCCCGTTCCGGTCGCCCGGACGCCAGCCGGGACGACGCCGGTCGGCCGAGCGGTCGACCAGGACGGCCGCCAGCCAGGTCGTCGGAGCGGACCGGCGGTGCGTCAGGCACCGCCAGTCGCCGGCCGTCCACCCGGACCGGCGGCCGCAGCTGGGACCGGGACGATCGGCCTGACCGAGGCGACCGGCCCGATCGGGACCGCCGGACGACCGGGCGCCGGACGACGACCGACCGGGATGCATCGGATCGCGGACCCGGCTCGGACGGCCGGGCCAGTTCAGACCGCCGTACCAGCGCACCGGGCCGCTCGACCTCGGGCAGCCGTGGCGCCGCGGCCAGCCGGACAGCATCAGATCGCCGGCCCCGCGCCGATTACCGGACCACGGACGGCCGAACGGCTGCGGCGGGCGGCTCCAGCTCCGGCTCGAGTGCCGGCCGCGGTTCCGGCTCCAGCGCCGGCCGTGGCCGCGGCTCCAGCACCGATCGCCGCCCGCGTACCGACCGCCCGTCCGGTCCGGATCGCCGCCCGGGAGGCACTCGGCAGTCCGGTGGCGCCCGACGGCCGGAGCGGCCGGAGCTGCCAGCCGCGGCGAAGCAGTGGGGCGGCGTCGCCCGCCGCGGCGCCAGTGAGGTCCGCCGACCCGGTGACGACAGCCGCGACAGCCGGGAACGGGAAGCGGCCCACCGGCCGAGCAGCCCGCCACCGCCGATGGACGAGTGGGTGCGCGACGACGCCGACGACGACGGCCGCCAGGGCCGCCGTTCGACCGGCTCCGGACCGACGTCGGCGGCGGGAGCGGCGGCCGGACGTAGCCGGGCGCGGTCGAAGGCGCTGCCGCCGGAGGTGGCGACGGCGATCCGCCGGGCCGCGGACACCGCGACGACGCACCACCGCGAGGTTCTCGTCGAGAAGATGGAGGACGCGGTCGCCGCGTACGACCGCAACCGGTTCGAAGACGCGATGCGCCTCGGCAAGCAGGTGGCCGCGGAGGCGCCGGCAGTGCCGGCCGTCCGCCAGCTCGTCGGTCTCGCCGCGTACCGCGCCAGCCGGTGGCGGGAGGCGGTGCGGCAGCTCGAGGCGTACGGCGAGCTGACGGACGAGACCGACGAGGTACCCGCGCTGATGGACTGCTACCGGGCGCTCGGCCGACCGAAGAAGCTGGCGGACGCCTGGGCGAACCTCCGGCAGCGGTCGCCGGAGCCGGAGGTGCTGGCGGAGGCCCGCATCGTCGCGGCCGGTGCGCTCGCCGACCGGGGCGACCTCGACGGCGCGATCGAGCTGCTCGTCGCGGCCGGCGCGGCGCGGGCGCTGCGCAACCCGTCGGACCGGCACGTCCGGCAGTGGTACGCGCTCGCTGACCTCTACGAGCGGGCCGGTGACCTCCCGAAGGCCCGCGACCTGTTCGTCCGCGTCCTCCAGGCCGAGCCGGACGCGTACGACGTGACCGACCGGCTGGCCGCGCTCGGCCCGGAGCGGCCGCGGCGGAACCGTCGCCGACCAGCCGCGCCGACGTCGACGAAGCGACCGCCGCAGTAGGCGCGGTCGACGAGACGACCAGGCCGCTGACGATGCCGATCAAGATCAACGACCGGACGCTCATCGAGGCGCTGTGGGGTGAGGACAGCTACGCGCTGCTCTTCGTCCTACTGCTGATCGACTACGTCATGATGTCGCTCGTCAACTCCGCGCAGTGGGGCGGGCTGCTGCGCACCGTACCGGTCGTCCTCACCGTCCTCTTCGCGATGCACACGTCGCACGCGCACCGGCACGTGCTCCGCGTCGCCCAGGTCGCGGCGGCGTTCGCGATCGTCGCGGGGACCGTGCAGGCGATCGTCCCGTACACGACCCAGGTGGGCGACGCCAGCGACACCGCGCGGGGAGTGTCGTACCTCGTGATGGCCGCGCTCCTGCTCGTCACGCCGGTGGCGATGCTCCGGCGGATCCTGCGGAAAGAGCGCGTCGACATCGAGACGCTCTTCGCCGCGGTCGACGTCTACATCATCATCGGCCTGATCTTCTCCGCGCTCTTCACCGGCCTCGCCTACGTCCACACGCACCCGCCGTTCCTGGCGCAGCCGCCGTCGAGCCCGCACCAGCCGAGCGACTACGTCTACCTGAGCTTCGTCACGCTCACGACCGTCGGCTTCGGTGACCTCACGCCGCTCACCGACCTCGCCCGGTCGGTCGTCGTCTTCGAGGCGCTCATCGGTCAGATCTTCCTCGTGACGCTCGTCGCCCGGCTCGTCTCGCTGTACAGCCGCGAGAACCAGCCGGCTCGGTACCTCACCCGGGAGCCTCGCCACCGCGGCACCGACGACGATGACGACGACGGCGGCACCGGCCGGCACCGGTGGGCCTCCCACTCGGGCCACCGGCGGAGGACACCCGACGATCTCGTCCCCGACCCTGACAGCCCGGACCCGGCCGCCCCCGACCTGGAACGAGAACCGGACGACCCCGACGCCCCGGACGCCCCGGATCGGGACGTCGACGCGCCCGCCGACGGGAGCCCCCCGCACGAGGGCCCGGGCGCCGACCGGGGGTAGACCCAGCCGTTAGGCTCGCGGGATGGCGATCGACCTGCAGAAGCTCCTCGGCGACGAAGCCGACTCCCTCCTCCGGCACGAGGCGAAGGCGTTCCCGGCGGACGGCCTCGTCCTGCCGGGCCCGGACTTCCTCGACCGGGTCTTCCGCGACTCGGACCGGTCGCCGACGGTGCTGCGCAACCTCGGCACGCTCTACGGCCACGGCCGGCTCGGCGGGACCGGCTACCTGTCGATCCTCCCGGTCGACCAGGGCATCGAGCACTCGGCCGGCGCGAGCTTCGCCAAGAACCCGCGCTACTTCGACCCGGCGAACCTGTGCGAGCTGGCGCTGGCCGGCGAGTGCAGCGCGATCGCGACGACGCTCGGCGGCCTCGGCGCGGTCTCGCGGCGCTACGTCCACCGGATCCCGTTCATCGTCAAGCTGAACCACAACGACTTCCTGCACTACCCGAACACGTACGACCAGGTCCTGTTCGGCACCGCGCAGCAGGCGTTCGACCTCGGCGCGGCCGGCGTCGGCGCGACGATCTACTTCGGCTCGGAGGAGAGCGACCGGCAGCTGCACGAGGTCTCGGACATGTTCGCGGAGGCGCACGAGCTCGGCATGTTCACCGTGCTCTGGTGCTACCTGCGGAACCCGGCGTTCGTGAAGGACGGCGTCGACTACCACCTCTCCGCCGACCTGACCGGCCAGGCCAACCACATGGGCGTGACGATCGAGGCGGACATCATCAAGCAGAAGCAGGCCGAGAACAACGGCGGCTACAACGCCCTCAAGTTCGGCAAGACCGACCCGCTGGTCTACGACCAGCTGACCACCGACCACCCGATCGACCTGACCCGCTGGCAGGTGGTCACCTGCTACGCCGGCCGCGTCGGGATGATCAACTCCGGCGGCGCGTCGACCGGCGACGACGACCTCGCCCAGGCGGTCCGCACCGCGGTGATCAACAAGCGGGCCGGTGGCCAGGGCCTGATCGTCGGCCGCAAGTCGTTCCAGCGGCCGATGGACGAGGGCGCGGCGCTCATCCAGGCCGTCCAGGACGTCTTCTTGGACCCGGACGTCACGATCGCCTGAGGAACGCGCCGCCGGCGCCCGAGGGCGGCCCCGTCGGCGGTCGTCGGGTCGGTGCCGGGGGCATCCGTCGGCGGCTCCAGACCGGCCCGGACCGCCCGGTGCCCACATTCTCGCTCCGCCGGTCGGCGGTATGCTGTTCACACGGACGAAACAATCGGTTGTCCCGTCGGCGCGCCCGACAGCCGGCGGCCGGTGACGAGGGATGAGGGGCAGGGGCGTTGACGACCCGCAGTGAACAGGTACCGGAGCAGCTGGACCGGGTGGTCATCCGGTTCGCCGGGGACTCCGGCGACGGGATGCAGCTCACCGGGGACCGGTTCACGACGTCGAGCGCGCTGCTCGGCAACGACCTGGCGACGTTCCCGGACTTCCCGGCCGAGATCCGGGCGCCGGCCGGCACGCTGGCCGGCGTCTCCGCGTTCCAGGTCCACATCTCCGACCACGACATCCTGACGCCGGGCGATGCGCCGAACGTCCTCGTCGCGATGAACCCGGCCGCCCTGCGGGCGAACGTCGCCGCGCTGCCGAAGGGGGCGACGCTGATCGTCAACGTCGACGCGTTCGACGACCGCAGCCTGACGAAGGCCGGCTACGACGCGAACCCGCTGACCGACGGGTCGCTCGGCGCGTTCACGGTGTACGAGGTCCCGATGACGTCGATCACCCAGGAGGTCTGCAAGGAAGCCGGCGTCAAGCCCAGGGACGCGGAGCGGTCGAAGAACTTCTTCGCCCTCGGCCTCGTCAGCTGGCTGTACACGCGGCCGATCGAACCGACGATCGAGTGGATCGCCAAGCGGTTCGCGGAGCGGCCGCAGGTGGCCGAGGCGAACACCCGGGCGTTCCGGGCCGGCTTCGACTTCGGCGAGACCGCGGAGCTGTTCTCGTCGAACTACGAGGTGCGCGCCGCGACGTTCGAGAAAGGCGAGTACATCCAGGTCACCGGCAACCAGGCCCTCGCCTGGGGGCTGATCGCGGCCGCCCGGCTGGCCGACCTGCCGCTGTTCTTGGGCAGCTACCCGATCACGCCGGCGTCGGACATCCTCCACGAGCTGTCGCGGCGCAAGGAGTACGGCGTCCGCACGTTCCAGGCCGAGGACGAGATCGCCGGCGTCGGCGCCGCGCTCGGCGCGGCGTTCGGCGGCGCGCTCGGCGTGACGACGACGAGCGGCCCCGGCCTCGACCTCAAGTCGGAGGCGATCGGCCTCGCCATCAACCTCGAGCTGCCGCTCCTGATCGTCGACGTCCAGCGCGGCGGTCCGTCGACCGGGCTGCCGACCAAGACCGAGCAGGCCGACCTGCTCCACGCCATGTACGGCCGGCACGGTGAGGCGCCGCTGCCGATCATCGCCGCCAAGACGCCGTCGCACTGCTTCGAGGCGGCGATCGAGGCGGCCCGGATCGCGGTGAAGTACCGGACGCCGGTCATCCTGCTCTCCGACGGCTACCTCGCCAACGGCGCGGAGCCGTGGAAGCTGCCGGACACCGACGCGCTCGAGCCGATCGACCCCGGCTTCGCCACCGAGCCGAACCACGTCGACGACGACGGGACCGCGACGTTCTGGCCGTACGTGCGCGACGAGAAGACGCTGGCCCGGCCGTGGGCCCCGCCCGGCATCCCCGGCCTCGAGCACCGGATCGGTGGCCTCGAGAAGGCCGACGGCTCCGGCAACGTCTCGTACGACGGCGTCAACCACGAGCGCATGATCCACCTGCGCGCCGCCAAGGTCGCCGGCGTCGTCCAGGACATCCCGCCGCTCGACGTCGACGACGACGGCTCGGAGGTGCTCGTCCTCGGCTGGGGCTCGACGTTCGGTGCCATCTCCGCCGGCGTCCGCCGCGTCCGGGCCCGGGGCCAGAAGGTCGCCCAGGCCCACCTCGTCCATCTCAACCCGTTCCCGGCCAACTTCGGTGACGTGCTCGGCCAGTACCGCCGCGTGCTCGTCCCGGAGGTCAACCTCGGCCAGCTCAGCCGGCTCATCCGGGCCGAGTTCCTCGTCGACGTCCAGTCGCTCAACAAGATGCAGGGCGTGCCGTTCCGGGCGGCAGAGATCGAGACGGCCATCCTCACCCTGCTCGGAGGCATCTGATGACGACCGCCATACCGGTGACGACCCGCAAGGACTGGACGAGCGACCAGGAGGTCCGCTGGTGCCCGGGCTGCGGCGACTACTCGATCCTCGCGGCCGTCCAGATGCTCCTGCCCGACCTCGGCGTCCGGCGGGAGAACACCGTCTTCCTCTCCGGCATCGGCTGCGCGGCCCGTTTCCCGTACTACATGTCGACGTACGGGATGCACTCGATCCACGGCCGTGCCCCGGCGATCGCCACCGGGCTGGCGACGACCCGACCGGACCTCGACGTCTGGCTCGTCACCGGTGACGGCGACGCGCTGTCGATCGGCGGCAACCACCTGATCCACGCCCTCCGCCGCAACGTCCGGCTGACGATCCTGATGTTCAACAACCAGATCTACGGGCTGACGAAGGGCCAGTACTCGCCGACGTCCGAGGTCGCCAAGGTGACGAAGTCGACGCCGTTCGGCTCCGTCGACACGCCGTTCAACCCGGTCAGCCTGGCCCTCGGCGCCGAAGCGACGTTCGTCGCCCGGACCCACGACATGGACCGCGCCCATATGCAAGAGACGTTCCGTCGGGCCCACGAGCACAACGGCGCGGCGTTCGTCGAGGTCTACCAGAACTGCAACGTCTTCAACGACGGTGCGTTCGGGAAGATCACGGCCCGCGACGCCCGGGCCGCGATGCTCATCCCGCTCGTCCACGGCCAGCCGATCCGCTTCGGCATGGACCACGAGAAGGGGGTCGTCCAACGCTCCGACGGCCGGCTCGAGATCGTCGACGTCGCCGACGTCGGCGAGGACGCATTGCTCGTCCACGACGAGGCCCGGGACGACCCCGGCCTGGCGTTCGCCCTCTCCCGCCTC
Source organism: uncultured Actinomycetota bacterium (assembly GCA_963844575.1). Classification (GTDB taxonomy): domain Bacteria; phylum Actinomycetota; class Acidimicrobiia; order Acidimicrobiales; family RAAP-2; genus DASZUK01. The sequence goes on along the minus strand of CAWJOU010000005.1, from coordinate 2,697,613 downwards.
TCGCACGGCCCGTACGAGCCGACGCCGATCGGCGTCTTCCGGGCCGTCGAGCGGGCCGAGTACGGCGCCGAGATGGCTCGGCAGGTGACCGACGCCCAGGAGAAGCGGGGCGTCGGCGATCTCGGTGCGCTCCTGCGGTCCGGCTCCAGCTGGACCGTCGACTGACCGTCGGCCGGGGGAGCGGTGGCCACGTTCGTCGCCATGCTCCGGGGGATCAACGTCGGCGGCCGTAACCGCGTCGCCATGCCCGAGCTCCGGGCCGTCGTCGAGTCGCTCGGCTATAGCGACGTCCGCACGTACGTCCAGAGCGGCAACGCCGTCTTCTCCGGGTCCGGACGGACGACGACCGTCGCCGGCCGGCTGGCCGCCGGCCTCCGCGACGATCTCGGCGTCGACGCCGCCGTCGTCGTCCGGCTCGGCCGCGAGCTGGCCGAGGTCCGGCGGGCGAGCCCGTTCGTCGCCGACGGCCTGAGCCCCGACGACGAGCCGACCGCCTTCCACGTGACGTTCCTCGCCGGCGTGCCCGACCGCGACCGCTGGGCCGCCCTCGCCGCCGACGCCGAGCGGTTCGCCCCCGACGTCTGCCGGCTCGTCGGCGCCGACGTCCATCTCCACGTGCCCGGCGGCCGGTACTCCGACACGAAGCTGCAGAACACGTACTTCGAGAAGAAGCTCGGCGTCACCGCGACCACCCGGAACTGGAAGACCGTCGGCGTCCTCGCCGAGATGGCCGGCGGCTGAGGTGGAGGCGGCCGGTCAGCCGTCGAGCCGCCGGAACACCATCCCGGTGGCCGGCTTCGGGCTGAAGAACGTCGTCTTCGGCGGCATCCGCCGCCGGGCGGCCGCCCACTCGGCGATCTGCTCAACCGTCGCGGCGCGGAGCAGCACCGCCGCGTCGGCCTCGCCGTCGCGGACCGCGGCGTACGCCTCCGGCCACGTGTGGCGGTGCGTGGTCTGCTCCTCCAAGCCGTCGAGGGCCAGGGCGACGAGGCTGGCGTCGAGGTCGCTGCCGGCCGCCTCGTACGCCTCGACGTGCGGGTTCAGCAGCCAGGCGTCGGTGGCGGTGACGAGGGCGAACGAGCGCGACTCGCCGAGCGCGCCGACGACGCGCTCGGACGCCGGTCCGGCGTGGACGACGTCGAACCAGCGCTCGAACATCGCCCGCAGGTCGGTGCCGTCCGGCAGCCGCCCGATCGTCCGGTGGATCGGGCCGACGGTGAGCTGCTCGTCCGAGAGCTCGACGACGAGGGCCATGATCGAGTCGGGCGCGCCCGGTCGGTCGCCGTTGGCCTCGCGCACCTGGCGCCGGTAGTGGCCGGCCGTCTCGTAGCGGTGGTGACCGTCGGCGACGACGACCGGCGACTCGGCGACCGCGGCGGCCACCGTGGCGACCGCGCCCGGGTCGTCGACCACCCAGAGCTGGTGGCGGACGCCACCGTCGTCGAACGCGTCGGCCACCGGCCGGCCCTTCGGCTCGAACGTCGCCGTCAGCCCGCGGGTGAGCGAGAGGCCCCAGATGGGGGAGAGGTTGGCCTTCGTCGCCCGGAGCAGGTCGAGCCGGTCGCTCCGCGGCTTGGGCATCGTCTCCTCGTGCGGCAGGACGTCGTCGTCGATGCCCAGTGCGCCGATCACCCCCGTCGTCGACCGCCCGTCCGGCGTCGTCATCCGGTACGGGTAGAGCGACGGCGCCGGGTCGGTGACGAGGACATGGTGGTCGATCCACGACGCGAACAGGGCCGCCGCCTGCTGGTACTTGTCGACGCGCCCCCGGAGGTCGGGCTCGGGCAGCTCGACGAGCACCGAGTTGGCCGGGTGGCGGTTGGCCAGCCGGAGCCGCTCGGCCGATCCGATGACGTCGTAGGGCGGGGCGATGACCTGGCCCAACGGCACGGTGGCCGGGTCGTACCGCAGGCCCCGGAACGGTTCGAGGGTCGCCACCGCGTCAGCCTCGCACACCGCGTTCGGCTCTGCGCAGGCCGACGGCGCGGCCACCCCGGCACGCCTACGGCACGGCCGCGCCGGCACGCCTCCGGCACTGCCGCGCCGCACGCCTCCAGCGTGATGGCCACCCCCGTAGACTCCGGTTCATGGTCGAACCGGCGTCTCCGCCGCACGAGGGCGCGGCGGTCCCGGCACCGGTGGTGCCCGACGAGCCGGGCCTCGACCGGGTCCTGACGGTCCCGAACGCGGTCACCGTCGTCCGTCTGCTCTGCATCCCGCTGTTCCTGTGGCTGCTGTTCGGGGCCGATCGCCAGACGGCGGCGGCCATCCTGCTCGGCGTGCTCGGGGCGACGGACTGGGTCGACGGCTTCCTGGCCCGCCGGTTCCACCAGGTCTCGACGGTCGGCAAGGTGCTCGACCCGGCGGCCGACCGCGTCCTGGTCGCCACCGGGGTGATCGCCATCATGATCCACGGCGCGGTGCCGATCTGGTTCGGTGTCGCCACGCTGGCCCGGGAAGTCGTCGTCGCCGGGACGGTGCTCGTCCTCGCCGCGCTCGGCGCGAAGCGGATCGACGTCCTGTGGATCGGCAAGGCCGGGACGTTCGCGCTGATGTTCGCCTACCCCGCGTTCTTGTTGAGCCACGGCACGGCCAGCTGGCAGGTACCGTTCCACGACTTCGCGTGGGTGACCGGGGGTATCGGTCTGGTGCTGGCCTGGGCGGCGGCGGTCGCCTACCTCGTCCCGGCCCGGAAGGCGCTGGCCGAGGGCCGGGCCGGGCGGCGCGGCGCAGAACGAGCTGGGCCAGAACGAGCTGGGGCAGAACGAGGCGGGGAGGTCGGAGCGTGAAGGCAGTGATCATGGCCGGCGGCGAGGGGACGCGTCTGCGGCCGCTCACGTCGAACCAGCCGAAGCCGATGCTGCCGATGGCCAACCGGCCGATGATGGAGCACGTCGTCAGCCTGCTGCGCCAGCACGGGATGACCGACATCGTCGTCACCGTCGCGTTCATGGCCAACGCCATCCGCAGCTACTTCGGCGACGGGTCCGAGCTCGGCGTCCGCATGGTCTACGCCACCGAGGAGACGCCGCTCGGCACGGCCGGCTCGGTCCTCAACGCCCGGGAGGAGCTCGACGAGCGGTTCCTCGTCATCTCCGGTGACGTCCTGACCGACATCGACCTCTCGGCCGTCGTCGACTTCCACGAGCAGAAGGGCGCCCTGGCCACCCTGGCGCTCTGCTCGGTCGAGAACCCGCTGGAGTTCGGGATCGTCATCACCGACGAGGGCGGGGCGATCGAACGCTTCTTGGAGAAGCCGACGTGGGGCCAGGTCTTCAGCGACACGATCAACACCGGGATCTACGTGCTCGAGCCGGAGATCTTCGACTTCATCCCGGAGGGCCGCGCCGTCGACTTCTCCGGCGAGGTCTTCCCGGCCGTCCTCGACGCCGGCCGGCCGATCTTCGGGTACGTCGCCGAGGGGTACTGGGAAGACGTCGGCACGACCGAGGCGTACCTCAAGGCCCACCAGGACATCCACGACGGCCGGGTCCAGGTGGAGATCGAGGGGTTCCCGCTGCGTCCCGGCGTCTGGCTCGGCAAGGGGTCGACGGTCGACCCGGCGGCCATCGTCGACGGGCCGGCGATCATCGGCGACAACTGCTCGGTCGCCGCCGGCGTCGTCCTCGGCGAGTACACGACGCTCGGCTCGAACGTCCGCATCGCCGACAACGCGGAGGTCCGCCGGTCGGTCGTCGCCGACAACGGCTACCTCGGTCCCGGCGTCCGCGTGGCCGGCGCGGTCATCGGGCGCTCGTGCGACCTGCGCCACGGGGCCCGCTGCGAGCCCGGCTCGGTGCTCGGCGAGGGCTGCCTGGTCGGCGCCCAGGCCGAGGTGCGCGACGGCGTCAAGGTCTACCCGTTCAAGACCGTCGAGGCCGGCGCGATCGTCAACTCGTCGATCGTCTGGGAGTCCCGCGGCTCGCGGTCGCTGTTCGGCCGCGACGGCGTCCGGGGCATCGCCAACGTCGACATCAGCCCCGAGCTCGTCGTCCGGCTCTCGATGGCCTGGGCGGCGACGCTCGAGAAGGGGACGACGATCACGTCGTCCCGGGACACCAGCCGGGCCGCCCGGGTGCTGAAGCGGGCGGTCATGGTCGGCTGCAACGCCGCCGGCGTGAACGTCGAGGACCTCGAGGTGGCGACCGTGCCGGTGACCCGTCACCACATCCGGACGTCGGCCAGCCGCGGTGGCGTGACCGTCCGGCTGGCCCCGGACGACCCGGAGTCGGTGATCATCCGGTTCTTCGACGGCGAGGGCCTCGACCTGGCCGAGACCGACCAGCGCAAGATCGAGCGGCTGTACCACCGCGAGGACTTCCGGCGCGTCCTCGCCGGCGAGATCGGCGACATCGACTTCCCGGCCCGGGCCGTCGAGCAGTACACCGTCGACCTGGTCGGCGCGGTCGACCTCTCCGGCACCGAGGCCGGGCTGAAGCTCGTCCTCGACCTCTCGTACGGGTCGTCGAGCTTCGTCATGCCGAACCTGCTCTCGAAGCTCGACGCCGACGTCCTCGTCGTCAACCCGTATGCCAACACGCCCGGGATGATGTCGGTCGAGCGGGACGCCCACGCCGCCCGGGTGGCCGGCCTCGTGCGGGCGTCGGGGGCCCAGCTCGGCGCGGTCGTCGACGCCGACGGCGAGCGGCTGACGATCGTCGACGACGAGGGGACGGTGCTCTCCGACGACCAGGCGCTGCTCGTCCTCTTGAAGCTGGTCGTCCAGACCCGGCCGGGAGCCCGGGTGGCGCTGCCGGTGGCGGTCGCCAGCGGGGCCGAGACCATCTGCGCCGACGCCGGTGTGCCGATCACGTTCACGAAGCTCTCGTCCGCCCACCTGATGGAGGTGGCGGCCAGCGGCGATGTCGCCTTCGCGGCCAGCCAGTCCGGGGGGTTCTTGTGGCCGGACTTCCTGCCGGCCTACGACGCCACCGCGACGCTGGTCGAGCTCGTCTCGATGCTCGGCTCGACCGGGCAGTCGCTGTCGAAGCTCGTTCGGTCGCTGCCGCCCGTCCACATCGCCCACGAGACGGTCATGACGCCGTGGGAGCAGAAGGGGATGGTGATGCGGACGATCGTCGAGCAGCTCGACGATCGAGAGCTCGTGCTGATCGATGGCGTGAAGGTCGTCGAGGACGATGGCTGGGCGCTCGTCCTGCCGGACCCCGACGAACCGCTCACCCACATCTGGGCGGAGGGCCCCAGCGAGGCCCGGGCCCGGGCCCGGGCCCAGCAGTACGCGGTTCGCCTCCGTCAGCTTCTCCGCTGATCCACTAGGGTCCACGCATGCTCGTTCCGGACGACCGTCGCTACTCCGGCGACCACGAGTGGGCGCGGCTGACCGGGACGACCGTCCGGGTCGGCATCACCGACTACGCCCAGGACGCGCTCGGCGACGTCGTCTTCGTCGACCTGCCGACCGTCGGCGCCGAGGTCGACGCCGGCGGCCCGCTCGGCGAGGTCGAGTCGACGAAGTCGGTGTCCGAGATCTACGCCCCGGTGGCCGGTCGGGTGACCGCGGTCAACACCGACCTGACCGACCAGCCGGAGCGGCTGAACGGGGACCCGTACGGCGACGGGTGGATCTGCGAGCTCGAGGTCGCCGATCCGGGCGCGGTGGCGGCCCTGCTCGACGCGGCGGCCTACGGCGAGCTCATCGGGTCCTGACCCGTCCGTCGTCACCGGAACATCTAGGGAAAGGTCATCGGGGGAGCGGCTACCGTGGGGGGCGTGTACTGCCACAACTGTGGGCACCGGAACCCGGAGGGGGTCAACTTCTGTTCGTCCTGCGGGTCCGCCCTCCCCAGCGAGGCGTCCGAGTCGACGATCTCGCTGCAGCCGGTCGACGACCACGGGGAGACCGGCGAGGAGGAGTCGACGGTCACGCTCGTCGAGGTGCCGCACGGCACCGGCGCGCTGGTGGTGAAGCGCGGTCCGAACGTCGGTGCCCGCTACCTCCTGGAGCAGGACGTGACCCGGGCCGGGCGGCACCCGGAGAGCGACATCTTCCTCGACGACATCACCGTTTCCCGGCGGCACGCCGAGATCCGGCGGAGCGCCGACGGCAAGGTCGTCATCCACGACGACGGCTCGCTCAACGGGACGTACGTCAACCGCGAACGGATCGAGGAGCAGGTGCTGTCGGCTGGCGACGAAGTACAGATCGGCAAGTTCAAGCTCGTCTACCTCGTAGCCGGGGACGAGTGATCGCGTGACCAGCCGGACGTACCTGTCCATCGGCGACGTGCTCACCCTCCTGCGGGAGGAGTTCCCCGACGTCACGATCTCGAAGATCCGTTTTCTCGAGAGCCAGGGTCTCGTCAACCCGGAGCGCTCGCCGTCGGGGTACCGCAAGTTCTACGACCACGACGTCGAGCGGCTGCGCTGGGTCCTCCGCCAGCAGCGCGAGCACTTCCTCCCGCTCAAGGTCATCCGGGACCGGCTGGCCAGTGAGGGCGATGCCGCCCTGGCCGGTCCGGTGCCGGCCGACGCCCCGTTCTCCGGCGACCGCCCGGCCGTCGCCGGCGGGGTCGGTGCCGAGGCTGCGGGCCCGCGCACGAACGGCTTGCCGGCGCACAGCGAAGAGCCAGTGCACAGCGAAGAACCGGCGCTGGCCCTCTCCGGCAGCGTCCAGCGGCCGCCGTCGGCGACCCACCAGGCCGCCGCCGGCTCGTCGGCTCCGTCGTTCGACCGCCCGTCGCCCGCCCGACCGCCCGCGGCTCCCGCCCCGGCCACGCCGGTGGCCGCCGTGGCACCGTCACCGACCGGGGGGCCGGCCTCGTCCGCATCCGGTTCCGGCCGCGCCACCCAATCCGCGTCGAGCCAGCCGCCATCGGGCCAGGCCGGCCAATCACCGTCCGGCCAATCACCGTCCGGCCAATCACCGTCCGGCCAGCCGCCGGGGCCGCCGGCTCGACCGCAGCCCGCGGCCGCGGCATCACCGCCGACCCAGCCCGAACCGCCGGCCGCCTCAGCCGTTCCGGTGGCCGCGCCGCCGGCCGCGCCCCCGCCGCCGACCACCCCGCCGTCGGTCGGTCTGACAGCCGGCCTGTCCGGGGCCAGCCTGACCGCCCAAGAGCTGGCGTCGGCGACGGGGCTGACGGAGACGGACATCGCGTCGCTGGAAGGGTTCGGCCTGATCGAGCCGATGGTCGTCGCCGGTGCCCAGTACTACGACGAAGAAGCGTTGACCGTCGCCAAGCTCGTCGCCGACTTCGCCCAGTACGGCATCGAGCCGCGGCACCTCCGGCTGTACCGCAACGCGGTCGACCGGGAGGGCGGTCTGATCGAGCAGGTCGTTACGCCGCTGCTCCGGCAGCGGAACCCGGAGGCGCGCCAACGGGCGGTCGACGCGGCCGTCGACCTGTCGAAGCTCGGCCAGGGACTCCGGGCGTCGCTGCTGCGCCGGGAGCTTCGCCGCCAGGTCGGCAGTTGAGCCAGGTCGCAGTTGAGAACGACCGGGAAACGCCGAGAAGCGGGCGTCAGGGCGCACATGAAAGGGGGCGTCGGCGCTACATTGCAGTCATGGTCGAAGTCCGTCTCAGGGCTGTTCGTGTCGACCTCCAGTCGAATACGCCGGTCCTCTTGTTGCAGGAGACCGAGGGGGAGGGACGGACGTTGCCGATCTTCATCGGCACCCCCGAAGCGGCTGCCATCGCGTACGCGCTGCAGGGGGTGGCGATGCCCCGGCCGATGACCCATGACCTGATCAAGGAGCTCCTCGAGGCGTTGGTGGTCGAGGTCGAGCGGGTCGTCATCACGGACCTGCAGGCGTCGACGTACTACGCGGAGCTCCACCTCCGCCGGGGCGACGACCAATCGGTCGTCTCCAGCCGGCCGTCCGACGCGGTGGCCATCGCGGTTCGGACGAGCAGCCCGCTGTACGTCTCCGACGAGCTCATGGACGCCGAGGGCATCCTGCTCGCCATCGAGGGAAGCGAAGAGGACGACGCCAGCCCCGAGGAGCTGGTCGGCCAGTTCCGGGAGTTCCTCGACTCGATCAAACCCGAGGACTTCGGTTCGTGAGCGGGCGTCGGTCCGGCCTGCTGGCCGGGATCGTGGTGGTCGGGGCCGTGCTGCTGGCCGCCTGTTCGTCGGGTGGCGGTTCGACCGCCACGACGACCACGAACGGGCACGGCACGACCACGACGGCCGCGACCGGGTCGACGACGACCACGGCCGCCACCGGGTCGACGACGACGACGGGGGGCAGCACGACGACGTCGACGGCGGCCGGCGTCTCGACGTGCCAGCCGGCGCAGCTGCGGATCGCCCCCCAGCAGGGGACAGGGGCGGCCGGGACGATCACGATGACGGTGAGCCTGACGAACGTGTCGTCGACGACGTGCACGCTGCAGGGCTACCCGGGCATGCAACTCCTCGCCGCGTCGGGATCGTCGCTGCCGACGCAGGTGGTCCGGGGCGGGACGCAGTTCCCGGCGGCCGCGGCCAACCAGTCACCGGCGCTCGTGACGCTGGCCCCGCAACAGGTGGCGACGTTCAGCCTCGTCTACGAGGACGTCCCGGTGGGCAACGAGACGACCTGCCCGACGTCGGCCAAGGCCGAGATCACGCCGCCGAACGACGTCGGGCACGGTGTCATCACACTGGCGATCAGCCCGTGCAACGGCGGGACGGTGCACGTCTCGCCGGTCTACGCCGGTAGCTGAGCACCCTGCCGCCCCGGGGCGCCCGGAACATCAGGCCGCCCCGCCCGGGCGGACGAGGACTCGACCGCGGATGCCGGCGCCGAGGATCTCGGGCAGGACGGCCGTCAGGTCGTCGAGCCCGATCTCCCGGTCGACCATGTCGTCGAGCAGCTCGTCGCCCAATTCGTCGGGGACGGTCGCCCAGAGGGCCCGCCGGTCCTCGATCGGCGTCGCCACCGTGTCGACGCCGAGCAGGGCGATGCCGCGGACGATGAACGGGTAGACCGTCGTCACCAGGTCGGGGCCGGCCGTCAAGCCGCTGGCGGCCACCGCGCCGCCGTAGCGGACGGTCCGCAGGACGCCGGCCAGCGTCGCCCCGCCGACGCAGTCGACCGCGCCGGCCCACGTCTCGGGGCCGAGGACGCGGCCCTCGGCGACGGCGAGGACGTCCCGGCCGACGACGCTGGTCGCGCCGAGCCGGCGAAGGTAGTCGTGCTCGTCGGCCTTGCCGGTGCTGGCGACGACCTCGTAGCCGTGCCGGGCGAGCACGGCGACCGCCATGCTGCCGACGCCGCCCGACGCCCCGGTGACGAGCACCGGCCCGTCGGCCGGGGTCAGCCCGGCCTGCTCGAGCCGGCGCAGCGAGAGCAGGGCGGTGAAGCCGGCCGTGCCGGTGATCATGGCCTGGCGGGCCCCGAGGCCGGGCGGCCGGGGGACGACCCAGTCGGCCGGGACGCGGGCCCGCTCGGCGAAGCCGCCGTGCCGGGCGATGCCGAGGTCGTAGCCGTGGACGACGACGGCCGTGCCGACCGGGACGGTCGGGTCGTCGCTGGCGGCCACGGTGCCGGCGAGGTCGACCCCCGGGACGAGCGGCGACGTACGGGCCACCCGGTTGCCCGGGACGGTCGTCATGGCGTCCTTGTAGTTGACGGCCGACCAGTCGACGTCGACGAGCACCTCGCCGGGCGGCAGCGCCGACTCGTCCAGCTCCGTCACGGCCGGCGCCTCGTCCCGGACGACCACGAACGCTCGGAAGGTCATGGGGGTACCGTACGCCGATGCCCAGCCGGCCGACCGACGAGACGACGCCGTACGGCCCCTGCCCGTATGGCCAGTGGCCGTCGCCGCTCACCGCCGCCCAGGTGGCCGCCGGTCGCCGGTCGCGGTCCGGCCTGGCCACCGACGGCGAGGCCCTGTACTGGCTGGAGAGCCGGCCGGAGGACGGCGGCCGGCAGGTGCTCGTACGAGCCGAGCCGGGCGGCCGGGCCGAGGACGTCTCGCCGGCCGGCACGAGCCTGCGGTCGCGGGTGCACGAGTACGGCGGCGGGGCGTACTGCCTGCTGCCTACCGCCGGCTCGGTGGCCTACGTCGACCAGGCCGACCAGCGCGTCTACCGGCTCGATGCCGGGCGGGCGCCGGTCGCCCTCACGCTGCCTTCGCCGGCCGGGACGGAGTGGCGGCACGGCGACCTGTCGGCGGCCGGGCGGTGGGTGCTCGCCGTCCGGGAGGCGCTCACCGGCGACACCGTCCGGCGGGCGATCGTCGCTGTCGATCTCGACGGGGCGCCAGCGGACACGGCCCTCGACGGGGCGCAGCCGGGCGAGGTGACGGTGCTCGTCGACGGTCGGGACTTCTTCGCCGCCCCGCGGGCCCGCCTGGACGGTGCCGATTTCGGCCGCGACTCGGCGACGACGACGGTGGCGTGGGTGTGCTGGGACCATCCGGACATGTCGTGGGACGCGTCGGAGCTGTGGGTCGGCGACCTGGTGGCGGGGCCGGACGGCCGGCCGGCGGTGACCGGGAGCCGCCGGGTGGCGGGCGGTCGGGCGGCGGTCGCCGGGCCCGACGACGAGTCGGTCGGCCAGCCGACGTGGCTGGCCGACGGGAGCCTGCTGTTCGTGAGCGACGCCGGCGGGTGGTGGCAGCCGTGGCGGTGGGCGCCGGCGGAGGGGACCCGACGGCTCGTCGACGACGCCGCGGAGTACCACGGTCCGGACTGGCAGCTCGGGCAGGCGACGCTGGCCGAGCTGGCCGACGGGCGGATCGCCTGCCGTCGCCGGCACGCCGGCCTCGACCAGGTCGGCACGTTCGCGGCCGGCGGCGGCCCGTTCGAGCCGCTCGACCAGCCGTGCGTCGCCGTCGACGCGGTCGTCGGCCACCGGGGCAGCGCGGCCTGGCTCGGGGCGACCGCGGTGGCGGTCCCGACGGTGTGGTGGGACGGCCCGACCGGACCGTCCCCGTGCGTGGACCGCGGGCCGGGGCTACTCGACCCGGCCGACGTGGCGGCGGCCGAACCGTTCGAGCTGGCCGGCCGGACCGGGCGGACGGTCCACGGCCTGTTCTACCGGCCCGTGCTCGGGGGCGTCCGTGGGCCCGACGGCGACCGGCCGCCACTCGTCGTCTTCTGCCACGGCGGCCCGACCGGCAACGCCGGCGCCGGCTTCGACCCGGTCGTCCAGTTCCTCACGACCCGCGGCTTCGCGGTCGCCGCGGTCGACTACGCCGGCAGCACCGGCTACGGCCGGGACTACCGGCGGGCGCTGTGGGGAGAGTGGGGCGTCGCCGACGTCGACGACTGCGTCGACGCGGCCCGCCAGCTGGTCGCCGACGGGTTGGTCGACGGGGCCCGGCTGGCCATCCGCGGCGGCAGCGCCGGTGGCTTGACCGCCCTCGGTGCCCTCGTCCGCTCGGACACGTTCGCGGCCGCCGCGTCGTGGTACGGCGTCACCGACCTGCTCGCCCTGGCCGCGTCGACGCACGACTTCGAGGCCCGCTACCTCGACCGGCTCGTCGGGCCGTTGCCGGCCGCGGCGGCCGAGTACCGGCGCCGGTCGCCGGTCCACCGGGTCGACGAGATCGACGCCGCGGTCCTCGTCCTCCAGGGTCTCGACGACCCGGTCGTCCCGCCGTCGCAGGCGACCGCGATGGTCGACGCCCTCGTCGAGCGGGGCCGGCGGTGCGAGTACCTGGCGTTTCCGGGGGAGGCCCACGGCTTTCGTCGGGCCGAGACGACCGAGGCCGCCCTCCGGGCCGAGCTGGCGTTCTACCAAGAGGTCCTCCGCCTCGGCTGAGGTCGGCTGGTAGCGTCGGGTGAGCCATGGTGGGCAGAGACGTGGTTCGTCAGCTCCGGGGATGGCTGGGCGCTCGAGCCCGGCAGCTGGGGCCCGAGGGGGGCGACGCCGCCCTCTACGCGGCCGCGGCCGTCTTCGCGGTGATCACGGCCGCGTTCTCGACGATCTCGCTGTACCGGGTGTGGGCGGAGATCGCCATCGCACCGTACGTCGTCGCCGCCCTCGTCTCGGTCGTCCTGGCCCGGCGCCCGGCCGTCCCGGCCGGGGCCGTCCGGACCCCGGCCGTCGGGCCGGCCGCCGACGGTGCGCCGCCGGCGGGCGGGCGATGGCGGACCGCCCGGATCTGGGTGTTCGCCTTCGTGCTGCTCGGCGGGACGCTCGTCCCGTTGGCCGTCGAGGTATCGCTGCGCGGCGGGCCGGCGACGAGCACGAGCCACGTCCAGCCGGAGGTCGTCGTCATCGACCAGGCGGCGCACCTGCTGGCCAGTGGCAAGGACCCGTACCACGCCATGGCCGGCAAGAACGGCAAGGTCGTCTCGGCCGTCCCCGGCGAGCCGGTGTACGAGTCGTTCTTCCCGTACCTGCCGTTGATGGCCATCTTCGGCCTGCCGAGCGACACCCACCACCCGATCCGGCTGACGGACGCCCGCATCTTCTTCAGCCTCGTCACGCTGCTCGTCGCCGGTGCGGCCCTCGCGCTCTGCCGCGCCCCGACCGAGCGGAAGGTCCGCGCCCTGCAGGTCCTCGTGGTCCTGCCGACGGCCGCGCTGCCGCTGGCGACCGGCGGCGACGACATGCCGATCGTCGCCATCCTGCTGCTCGGCGTGGTCCTCGCCCAACGGCGCTACCCGTTCATGAGCGGGCTGGTGCTCGGCATCGTCTCGGCGATGAAGTTCACCGCGTGGCCGCTGGCCGTGCTCGCCCTGTTCGCGGCCCGAGACCGCCGCGGCAAGCGCTCGCCGCTGCGGATGCTGCTCGGCATGCTCGTCGTCGTCGGCCCGGTCGTCGTCCCGTTCCTCCTCCAGAACGCCCACGCGTTCGTCGTCAACGTCGTCCTGTTCCCCCTCGGCCTGGCCGGCGTGGCCTCGCCGGCCGCCAGCCCGCTCCCGGGCCACCTGATCGTGACCGCGTTCCCGGCGCTGCACCGGGCGCTACCGCTCGCCGTCGCCGCGGTCGGGCTGACCCTGCTGGTCCGGCACCTCGTCCGGCACCCACCGTCGAAGGCCTCGCAGGTGACGTCGCTCGCCGCCTGGGTGATGCTGGTGGCGATCGTCTTCGCCCCGGCCACCCGGATCGGCTACCTGCTGTACCCGATCAACTTCTTCGTCTGGGCGTTCATGCTGCGGGGGGCCGAGGCTCTCGAACCGGTCGACCAGTTGGCGCCGCCGGCGCCGGTCTTCGCGTCGACCGGCTGACCGGTCCCGGCCCGGTCAGCCGCCGGCGCCGTGACGACGGAGCCGAACGAGGGCTCAGTCCGCGTCGGGCACCTGGAAGAGGCGGATGGTGAACGGCGTCGTCTGCTTCCCGTCGCTCCCGAAGACGGTCGGCGAGACGAGCGCCCCGGCCTCCCAGTACCAGCCGTCGTCGCCGGCGGCTTGGGCGAGGACCTGCGTCGTCGTCGGTTCGTTGGTCGCCGGACCGACGCTGGTCCGCTTCCAGCCCTGCGTGTCGAGCTCGGCCCGGTAGAACGCGATGACCGACGCCTGGGAGGCGCCGGCCAGCGAGAGGTCGACCTGCTCGTCGTAGCCTGTCGCCGATGTGCTGTTGTTCGTGTGCGCCGTCGCCGTCGTGCCGACCGGCACGGTCAGCGCGTCGAGGATGTTCGCCGGTGGCGTCCCCGGCTGCTCGATCGGCTTGAGCACCGCGGTGGCCGGCATCGCCCGCAGCGACGTCCCGGCGACGCGGACCGGCGTCGTCGACGGGGCCGGTGGCGGGCTCTGTCCGGTAAACGCCGCGGTCAGGCCGAACGCGAGGACGAGGACGACCGCGATGCCGGCGACGACGAGCGCCGGCCGCATGCCCGGGCCACGGCGGGGCGGTGGGAGGGGCTCGGCGCCAGTCTCAGGGGGGCCGGTCCCGGGTGCCTCGGTGACGACGTCGTCCATCAGGGCCAGCCTACGGCCGGCCCGGACCGCCCGGCGGGCGACCGGTCACGCGGTCCAGCCGAAGTGGTCGATCGGACCGTGGCCGGCCCCGAGCGACCACGCCCGGGCTCCGGTGATCGCCCGGGCGACGTAGGCCTTGGCCTGCTCGATCGCGGCCAGCGGCGGGAGGCCGAGGGCGAGGTTGGCGGCGATGGCCGCGGACAGCGAGCAGCCGGTGCCGTGGTCGTTGGTCGTCGGGATCCGCTCGCCGTCGAGGACGACGGTGCCGTCGGGCCCGGCGACGACGTCCGGCGATCCGCCGGCCGCGAAATGACCGCCCTTGACGACGACCACCGCGGTGCCCAGCGCCCGCAGCTCTTCGGCGACGTCGGCCATCGCGTCGACGGTCGTCAGCTCGGCCAGCGGCCGCCCGGTCAGGGCCGCGGCCTCGCGGAGGTTGGGCGTCGACACCGCGGCCCGGGGGAGCAGGAGCTCGCGGTACGCCTCGATGCCGCCGTCGCCCATCAGCGCGTGACCGCTCGTCGAGACGAGGACGGGGTCGACGACGAGGTTCGCCAGGGCGCCGTCGGCCGCCAACCCGGCCACCGCGGCGACGATCGCCGGGTTGGCGAGCATCCCGGTCTTCGTGGCCGCCGGCCGCAGGTCGGTCGTGACCGCGTCGATCTGGGCGACGACGAGCTCGGGATCGAGGGCGACGACCGCGGTGACGGCCGCGGTGTGCTGGGCGGTGACCGCGGTGACGGCGGACGTCCCGTAGACGTGGTGGGCCGCGAACGTCTTGAGGTCGGCCTGGATCCCGGCACCGCCGCCGGAGTCGGAGCCGGCGATGGTCAGGGCGACGACCGGGGTCACCGCTGCACCCTACGTCGGTACGCTTGGGACGTGGACAGCCTGGTGATCGCCGGTGAGGCTCTGCCGTCGCGGCTCCTGCTCGGCACGGGCGGGATGACGAGCCTGGCCGCGCTCGACGCCGCGCTCGTCGCGTCGAAGGCGGCCATGGCGACGGTGGCGGTCCGCCGGGTCGATCCCGGTGGTCGGGGCGCGCTGCTCGACCTGCTGGCCGACCGCGGTGTCCGGGTACTGCCGAACACGGCCGGCTGCTTCACCGCGTCCGAGGCCGTGCTCACGGCCAAGCTGGCCCGGGAGGCGTTCGAGACGGACTGGGTGAAGCTCGAGGTCATCGGCGACGACCGGACGCTGCTGCCGGACCCGGTCGAGCTGCTGGCCGCGGCCGAGCAGCTCGCCGACGACGGCTTCGTCGTCCTGCCGTACACGACCGACGACCCGATCGTCGCCCGCCGGCTCGAGCAGGTCGGCTGCGCCGCGGTCATGCCGCTCGGATCGCCGATCGGCACCGGGCTCGGCATCCGCAACCCCCACAACCTGGCCCTCCTCCGCCAGTCGGTGGCCGTTCCGGTCGTGCTCGACGCCGGCATCGGGACCGCGTCGGACGCGGCCCGGGCGATGGAGCTCGGGTGCGACGCGGTACTCGTCGCCACCGCGGTCAACCGGGCGGAGGACCCCGAGGCGATGGCCGCGGCGATGGCGCTGGCGGTGGAGGCCGGCCGCACCGCCCGGCTGGCCGGCCGGATCCCGGTCCGCTTCCACGCCGAGCCGTCGAGCGGCTGGGAGGGGATCGCCGACCTGTAGACGATTGGTTCCAAGGGTTCCCGGGACGCCGGTTGGCTCTTCAGGTTATACTTTTGGGTATGACTTCCCGCGTCGGACCGAAGGGGCAGGTCGTGATCCCCAAGGCCATGCGCGATCAGTTGGACATCGTCCCAGGTGACGAGGTCGACTTCACTCTCGAAGACCGTGCGGTGCGAGTCGAGCTGCGGCGAGCCCGGCGGAGCCTTCGGGGACAGTTCGCCGGTCTCGATCTCACGGCGACGCTCGAAGCAGACCGCCGGGCCGAACGCAGCCGTTGACCGACTGTCTCGACTCCTGGGCGGTTCTGCGCTGGCTCGAGGGTGAAGAACCGGCCGCCGGTCGCGTCGAGCGGTCACTCGAGACACGACCGGTCATGAGCTGGATCAATCTCGGTGAGGTCTTCTACGTGGTCCATCGAGCCGCCGGCGCCGATCGAGCACGGGCGGTGGTGAACGACCTGCGACATCAGCTCCGCCTGGACCTCCCGAGCGAGATCCGAGTGCTCGAGGCGGCGGCGATCAAGGCGCGCTACACGTTGGCGTACGCGGACGCGTTTGCCGTCGCCACCGCCGTCGCCCACCGCGCCAATCTGCTGACCGGGGATCCCGAGATCCTCGACGACGGTGACCCGACCTGGCCGACGATCGACCTCCGACCCTGAGTGGATCCGACCCCTTGGCATCAACCGTCTGGGCATTACCCAGAGGGTCAGGCGTTGCCCGGCGGGCCGCCCGGAGTTAGGCTTCCCTAATATATGCAGGTCACTGGCGCCCCCGAGCGGCCCGGTCCCGAGCGGCCCAGTGTGGATCAGTCCAGGGCCGGCGGGCTCGCCGTCACCGACCTGTACAAGTCGTTCGGTTCGCTGGCGGTGCTGCAGGGTCTCTCGCTCGTCGCGCCGGTGGGTTCGCTGACGGCGATCCTCGGGCCGTCGGGCAGTGGCAAGACGACGCTGCTGCGCGTGCTCGCCGGGTTCGAGCGGGCCGACCGCGGCACGGTCACGCTCGACGGGGTCGTCGTCGACGACGGTCGGCAGCTCGTGCCACCGGACCGGCGCCGCATCGGCTACGTCCCGCAGGAGGGCGCGCTGTTCCCGCACCTCACGGTGGCCCGGAACGTCACGTTCGGCATGGACCGCGGCGCCCGCCGGTCCGGCGCGGCGGACGAGCTGCTGGCGATGGTCGGCATGTCGGGGCTCGGCCGCCGCTACCCGCACCAGCTCTCCGGCGGCCAGCAGCAGCGGGTCGCGCTCGCCCGGGCGCTCGCTGTCCGGCCGCGACTGGTGCTGCTCGACGAGCCGTTCTCGTCGCTCGACGCCAGCCTGCGAGCCAGCGTCCGGGCCGACGTCCGCGACGTCCTGCACCAGGCGGGGACGACCGCGGTGCTCGTCACCCACGACCAGGACGAGGCGCTGAGCTGGGCCGACCACGTCGCCATCATCCGTGACGGCCGCATCGGCCAGTTCGACACGCCGCACGACGTCTACGGCCGGCCGGTCGATGCGGACCTCGCCCGGTTCCTCGGCGACGCCAACCTGCTCGCCGGCGTGGCCGACGGCCGGTCGGTCCGCACGGTCATGGGCGTACTGCCGATCGCCGACGGCGCGCCGGCGCCGGCGCCGGGCGAGGCGATGGTCGTCCTCGTCCGGCCCGAGCAGGTCGAGCTGATCGCCGAGCCGCGCGGCGCCTACCTGACCGGCGAGGTCGTCGACTACCAGTACTTCGGCCACGACGCGGTCGTCCGGGTCCGCCCGGACCGTGACGGCGGGCTGTCGAACGCACCGGCGGCGTCGGACGCCGGGGGGGCGCCGACCGCAAGCGGTCGGCCGGACGCCGACGGCTCGGCGGGCCCGGCGACGCCGGTCGTTGTCCGGGTGACCGGGGGCGCGGCGTGGGCTCCCGGCCGCCGGGTCGGGCTCACGACGCGGGGTCCCGTCCAGGCCTGGCCGGCCCCAAAGATCACGTCCGCGTAACTACCCCGGTGTCGTCCGGTCGGGTACAGTCGGTACCGTCGGAGAGAGGTAGGAGGGCGGCAATGGCCGAGCACGTGATGGCCGGGGACGACGGCGGGTTCAGGGGCCCCCAGGTCTGCGCGCTGGTGGGGATCACCTACCGGCAGCTCGACTACTGGGCCCGCACCGGGCTGCTACGCCCGTCGTTGGCCGAGGCCCGCGGCAGCGGGACGAAGCGGGTCTACGCCTATAGCGACGTGCTCGAGCTGAAGGTCATCAAGCAGCTGCTCGATGCCGGGGTCTCGCTGCAGTCCGCCCGCCGGGCGGTCGACTGCCTGCGGGAGGACCTCGGCGCCGACCTGGCGGCGGCCAACCTCGTGCTGACGGGGACCCGGTCGGTGCTGGCGAAGTCGAATGGCGAGATCGTCGACCTGCTGGCCGGTGGTCAGGGCGTGTTCAACATCGTGCCGATGGCCGGCGTCGTCGGCGAGCTCGACGCGGCGATTTTCGAGCTCGGCTCGGCTCGCGCCGCCGCCGCGGCCGAGTCGCGGCCGGCACCGGCGACGGCCCGGCGAGCAGCCGGGGAGTGACGGCCGGCGCGGCCGAGGCGGCCGGCCACCCGTCGGCGGCACCGGCCGGCCGAGTGCGGTTTGCCCACCCGTCGGAGCGGTTGTTCGCCGCGCTGCTCGACGTCAACGGGATCCGTTGGGAGTACGAGCCGGTCGAGTTCGTGCTCCGCTGGGCGGACGACGGCTCCCCGCGGGCCGGGTTCCGCCCGGACTTCTGGTTGCCCGACCACCGGTGCTTCCTCGAGCTGACGACGGCCGACCAGCGGCTCGTCACGAAGAAGAACGCCAAGGTCCGACGGCTCCGGGAGCTGTACCCGGAGGTCGAGGTCCTCGTCGTCTACCAGCGGGATTTCCTGGCCCTCGTCGAGCACCACGGGCTCGATCAGGCCGCAGTGCCGGCCGCCTAGGCTGTGGTCGTGGACGGGGTTGACCGCCACCACCGATCCCCGTTGCACGACGCCCACGTCGCCCTCGGCGCCAAGCTGGTCCCGTTCGGCGGATGGGAGATGCCGCTGGCCTATGGCGACGGCACCGTCGCCGAGCACCGGGCCTGCCGTACCGCCGCGGTCGCCTTCGACGTGAGCCATCTCGGCACCGTCCGGGTCGACGGCCCGGCCGCGTTCGACGCGCTGCAGGGGACGCTGACGAACGACCTCCGCCGGATCGGGCCGGGCCGGGCCCAGTACACGCACCTCCTCGACGACGACGGGTCGGTCGTCGACGACCTGATCGTCTGGTGGGTCGACGCTGACCGGTTCGACGTCATGCCGAACGCGTCGAACACCGTCCGTGTTCGGGCCGCGGTCGGTGGCGACGACGTCACCGAAGAGCGGGCCGTCGTCGCCGTCCAGGGCCCCGACGCTCGGGCTCGCCTAGCGGCCGTCGCGCCGGACGCGGCCGCGGTCGGCCGGTTCCGGGTCACCCGGTTCGAGTGGCGCGGCGCACCGTGTGCCGCCGCGGGGACCGGGTACACCGGTGAGGACGGCGTCGAGTGCGCGGTGCCCGCCGCCGTCGCCCCGGCGTTCTGGGACGCCGTGCTCTCGACCGGCGTCCGACCGGCCGGGCTCGGTGCCCGCGACACGCTCCGCCTGGAGGCCGGGCTGCCGCTCCACGGTCACGAGCTGGGGGAGGGGATCACGCCGCTGCAGGCCGGGCTCGGCTGGGTCGTCGGTTGGGACAAGGGTGACTTCCGCGGCCGGACCGCGCTCGAGAAGGAGCGGGCCGACGGGCCCCGGCGCCGGCTCCGCGGGCTCGTCGCCGACGGCCGGCAGCCGCCGCGCGAGGGGTCGACCGTCGAGGTCGACGGCGACGTCGTCGGTACGGTGACGAGCGGCAACTTCTCGCCGATGCGCGAGTGCGGTATCGCGCTGGCGTTCGTCGACGAGCCGACCGGTATCGTCGACGGCACCGCGGTGTCCGTCGTCGTGCGAGGCCGGGCGATCGCCGCCACCGTCTCGCCGCTGCCGTTCTGGCCCATCCAGGGGAAGAAGGGCCGGGGGGAACCGATCCGAGCCGAGCCGATCCGGGGGGAGAGGGAGAAGCCGCAACCGCCCGATGGGTGACTACCTACCGCACACCGATGAGGAGCTGGCCGCGATGCTGGCGTTCCTCGGTCTCGACACCGTCGACGACCTGTTCGCGGCCGTGCCGACCGCCCTGCGGGTGGCCGGCGGGCTGTCGTTGGCTCGACGGCCGGCCGGAGCCGGACGTGCTCGCCCACCTGGACGAGCTGGCCGCAGCCAACGACCGGCTCGTCTGCTTCGCCGGCGCCGGCGCGTACGACCACGAGATCCCGCCGGTCGTCCCCGCGCTGGCCGGCCGGTCGGAGTTCGTGACGTCGTACACGCCGTACCAGCCGGAGGTCGCCCAAGGCGTCCTGCAGGCGATCTTCGAGTTCCAGACGATGGTCGCCCGGCTGGCCGGGCTGCCGGTGGCCAACGCGTCCCTCTACGACGGGGCCAGCGCGCTGGTCGAGGCCGTCAACCTCGGCGTCGCCGCGGCCCGGCGCCAGACGGTGTGGGTGTCGGCCGGCGTCCATCCGCACTGGCGGGCCGTCCTGGCCACGTTCGCCGCCGGGACCGGCCACCGCCTCGTCGACGTGCCGCTCGTCGCCGGGCGGACGGCCTGGCCGGACAGTGCGGCCGGGGCGGGCGGGTCTGACGGGCCGGACGGGGCAGCGGGGGAGCCGCCCGGCGTCGTCGTCGTCGGCTATCCGAACTACCTCGGCTGCCTCGAAGATCTGGCGACGGCCCGTCGCCACTGCGACGAGCACGGGGCGGTGCTCGTCGTCGCGGCCGACCCGGTCGCCGCCGGCATCCTGCGGTCGCCGGGGGAGCAGGGGGCCGACGTCGTCGTCGGCGAGGGCCAGGCCTTCGGCACGACGCTCGGTTTCGGCGGCCCGTACCTCGGGCTGTTCGCCTGCACGCTCGATCAGGTCCGCCGCCTGCCCGGGCGGCTCGTCGGCGAGACCGTCGACGTCGACGGCCGGCGGGCCTACGTGACGACGCTCCGGGCCCGCGAACAGGACATCCGCCGGGAGAAAGCGACGTCGAACGTCTGCACGAACCAGACGCTGATGGCCGTCACCGCGGCCGTCCAGCTCGGCTGGCTCGGGACGGCCGGCCTGGCGGAGGTCGCGCTGCGCTGTGCCCGCGGCACCCGGTACCTGCGCGAGGCCGCGCTCGAGCTCGACGGCGTCGAGCCGCTGACCGGCGACGCGCCGGTCGTGCGCGAGGTCGCCCTGCGGACGGCGGTGCCGGCCCGCCTCGTCGTCGAGCGCATGGCCGACGAAGGGTTCCTGGCCGGCGTCGCCCTGGCCGACCTCGTCGGCGACGTCGGCGACGGCTCGGTCGACGCCGTGGAGGCCGAGCACGGACTGCTCGTCGCGGTCACCGAACGCCGGACCCGCCAGCAGATCGACCGGTACGTCGCGGCGCTCGACAAGGCGGTCCACTCGTGACCGCGCCGACCGGGAACGGTGGTCCCACCGTCGCGGGGGCCGCGGGCGGGAAGGCGTCCAGCGCCCCGCTGCTGGGCCGCGAGACGGAGCCGACGCTCTTCGAGCTGTCGCAACCGGGCCGGCGGAGCTGGCAGCTGCGGACGACGGACGTCCCGGAGTGGTCGGTCGAGGAGCTGGTGCCGGCCGATCACCGGCGGACGGAGCCGGTGCCGCTGGCGGAGGTCTCCGAGCGGGACCTCGTCGGGCACTTCACGCGGCTGAGCCACCGGCAGTTCTCGGTCGACCTCGGCGCGTACCCGCTCGGGTCGTGCACGATGAAGTACAACCCGAAGGTCTGCGACACGGTCGCCGGGCTGCCCGGGCTGGCGTCGGTCCACCCGGCGGCGCCGCCGGCGGCGACGCAGGGCTGGTTGCGGCTGCTCGTCGAGGTCGAGGCGGTCCTCTGCGAGATCACCGGCATGGCCGCGGCGACGCTCCAGCCGGCAGCCGGCGCGGCCGGCGAACTGACGGGCCTGCTGCTGATGCGGGCGTTCCACGCCGCGCACGGCGAGCACCGCCATCGGGTGATCATCCCGGACTCCGCCCACGGAACGAACCCGGCGTCGGTCACGCTCGGCGGCTACGAGGTCACGACGGTACCGTCGGACGAGCGCGGCTGCGTCGACATGGCCGCGCTGCGCGACGTCCTCGACACCGACGTCGCGGGCATCATGCTGACGAACCCGAACACGCTTGGCCTCTTCGAGGAGGACATCGAAGCGATCGCCGCGGCCGTCCACGAGGTCGGCGGCCTCCTCTACTACGACGGCGCGAACCTCAACGCCATCCTCGGTGTCGTCCGGCCGGGCGACATGGGGTTCGACATCGTCCACATGAACCTGCACAAGACGTTCGCGACGCCGCACGGCGGTGGCGGCCCCGGGGCCGGCCCGGTCGCCGTCTCGCCCCGGCTCGTCGACTTCCTACCCGGTCCACGCCCGGTGCGTCTCGACCCTGGTCCGGGCGACGACGCGACGGGCGACGACGTCTACGGCTGGGCGGTGCCGCCGCGGTCGATCGGTCGGGTCCACTCGTGGCACGGCAACGCGCTCGTGCTCGCCCGGGCGCTCACGTACATCCTCGTGCACGGCGGCGACGGCCTCCGCCGGGTCGCCGAACGGGCGGTGCTCAACGCCAACTGGCTCCGCGTCCGGCTCCACGGGACGTTCGACGTGCCGTTCGACCGGCCGTGCATGCACGAAGTCGTCTTCTCCGCGGCGACGCTGCGCAAGCAGTACGGGACGAAAGCGCTCGACGTCGCCAAGCGTCTGCTCGAGCACGGCTTCCACTCGCCGACCGTCTACTTCCCGCTGATCGTCGACGAGGCGCTGATGGTCGAGCCGACGGAGACCGAGAGCCTGCAGACGCTGGAGGCGCTGGCCGAGGCTCTGGAAGGGATCGTGGAGGAGGTGTCGTCGGCGGGCGGCGAGTCGGCGGCCGGACAGGCGCCCCGGTCGACGCCGGTCCGCCGGGTCGACGAGGCTCGGGCGGCGCGGACGCTGATCCCGACGTTCGACGCCCGGCCCTGACCTCCTCGGTCCGGGCGGGCCAACTCGCCCCGGACCGGCCAACTCAGCCCGGGCCGTAGCGGACGGTGACGTCGCCGTCCGACGTCGTGGCGAGGACCGTCCGGTGGCTGGTCGGGTCGGTAGCCACCGTGGTGGTGGCCCGACCTGTGCTCGACGTCGCGTGGACCTGGTACGGACCCGAACCGTCCGGCAGCCCGACGGTGACGGACCCTGTGCTCGACGTCGCCGCGACGTCGCGGGGGGAGGCGCCGAACCCGAGGTCGACGTCGCCGTCGCTCGTACGGGCGGTGGCCGACGAGCCGGTCAGTCCCGTCGCCTCGATGCTGCCTGTGCTGGTTGTGGCCCGGAGCGGTCCGGACACGTTGGTGGCGGTGACGTCGCCGTCGCTCGTGCGCAGGTCGACCGGGCCGTGCACGTCGTCGGCGGTCACGCTGCCTGTGCCGGACGTCGCGTGCAGCGGACCGTTCCCGCCGGTGACGGCGATGTTGCCGTCGCCGGCGTCCAGGGCCAGCCGGCCGTCGATGCCGGTGACGGTGATCGGGCCTGTGCCGACGACGACCGCGACCGGCGCCTGCCGCGGCACATGGAGCACGTAGTCGCGCCGACACCAGTTCGTCGCCGGCCCCGCGCACGACGAGCGGACGACGAGCGTATGGCCGGTCATCCGCTCGTCGTCCGTCGGGACGCTCGCCCCGCGGAAGCCGGACGTGCCGACGACCGCGTCGCGGTCGGTTCCCGGCTCGACGGTCACCGACCCGTCGTCGACGTCGACGGTCACCGCCTGCACCGCGGTCGAAAAGACGCGTTGGGTGGAAGGGAGCGCCTCGTGGGACGTGGCGAATTGGTTGACGACGATGCTCGGGACGACGGCCCCGACGATCGCGATGGCGGCCACGAGGCCGGCGATCGTCCAGGCTCGGCGGCCGGCGACCGTCCGTACCGGTGCCGATCGAGGGGCCGTCGGCCGCGGCGACGAACGGAGCGTGTCGACCGTCATGCGCCGAGCCACCGGAGGACCGCGAGGACGCGGCGGTTGTCGGACTCGGCCGGCGGCAGGTCGAGCTTGGTGAAGACGTTGCTGACGTGCTTCTCGACCGCGCCGTCGCTGACGACGAGCGACCGGGCGATCGCCTGGTTGCTCCGCCCCTCCGCCATCAGCGACAGGATCTCCCGCTCACGTGGGGTGAGCCGGTCGAGCGGGTCCTGCCGGCCGCTGCGGGCGAGCAGCTGGGCGACGACGTCCGGGTCGAGCGCGGTGCCACCGGTGCCGACCCGGCGCACCGCGTCGACGAACTCGGTGACGTCGGCGACCCGGTCCTTGAGCAGGTAGCCGAGCCCCTCGGTGCCGGTGGCGAGCAACTCGGCCGCGAACGCCTGCTCGACGTACTGCGAGAAGACGAGGATGGCCGTCATCGGCCACCGCTGCCGGATCTCGATGGCCGCCCGGAGGCCGTCGTCGGTGAGGCCCGGCGGCATCCGGACGTCGACGATCGCCACGTCGGGCCGGTGCGCGCCGACCGCGTCGACGAGCGCCGTCGCGTCGCCGACCGCGGCGACGACGTTTTCGCCGGCCTCGTCGAGCACCTGCACGAGGCCGACCCGGAGCAGCACCGCGTCCTCGCCGATCACGACCCGCACGGCATCTCCACCAGCACGCTCGTCGGCCCGTTGACCGGGCTCAGGACCCGCACCCAGCCGCCGACGGCGGCGACTCGGTCGGCCAGGCCGGCCAGCCCGCTGCCGACGGACGCTTCGGCGCCGCCGATGCCGTCGTCGCTGACCTCGATGACGAGCCGGTTGCTCTGCCGGGCAATCGTCACCTGGGCGTGGCTCGCCCGGGCGTGCTTGGCCACGTTCGTCAGCGCTTCGGCGACGACGAAGTACGCCGCGCTCTCGACCGGCGCCGGTGGGCGGCGGGGGACGTCGACCGACAGGGCGACCGGGACCGGGCAGCGGGTGACGACGACCGACAGCGCGGCGTCGAGCCCGCGGTCGGTGAGGACGGCCGGATGGATGCCGCGGGCGAGGTCGCGGAGCTCGCGGAGGGCGGCCTTCGCCTCCTCGTGGGCCTCGTCGACGAGCTGGCGGGCCCGGGCCGGGTCGGTGTCGAACCGCTCGCGGGCCCGCCCGAGGTCCATGGCCAGGGCGACCAGCCGCTGCTGGGCGCCGTCGTGGAGGTCACGCTCGATCTGCCGGCGGTCGGCTTCGGCCCGGTCGACCGCGGCGCCGCGGCTCGTCTCGAGCTCGCCGACCCGCCGGGTCAGCTCGTCCCGGCGCCACGGGCCGAGGAGCCAGCGGACGACCGCCCGATCGACGAGGACGACGCCGCGGGTGGCCTGCGGCGCGATCACGAGGACGCCGACCAGCCCGACGACGACGGCCACCGCGGCCCACGCACCGTGGATATGGACGGGGCCGAAGTCGGCCGACCGACCGGCCAGGTGGCCGACGTAGAACGGGACGACGAGCAGCGCCACCGAGTACACCCACAGCAGGAGGAGGCCGAGCCCGAGCGCGCCGAGCGCGGGCAGGCCGACGACGAGGTAGGCGATCTCGCGCCACCGGCTCCCGCTCGTCACGAGCTGGCGCAAGCGGCTCCACCAGTTGCCGGGGACCGCCGGCCGATGGGGGTCGGGCAGGTTGACGTCCAGCAGGGCGGCCGCCCGGGACCGCTCGACCCGTCCGAGCTGGGCGGCCACCAGGAAGGTCACCCAGACGAGGGGAATGGCGACCACGAAGGTCAGGGCGAAACCGATGCTCAGCCCGACCATCAAGCCGACGCCGAGGCCAGCCGCGAACCCGAACGGCACGTCGAGGGCGGCGTGGGCCAGGCCCCGCCACGTGGCGGTGGTCCGCCACGGGTCCACCAGGAAGGCGATCACGCCCGGTCGGGAAGGTTCGGTCATGCTGCCGCCAGACTACGGAGGGCGGACCGGGCGGTCATTGGTGGGTCCTGGCGTCTCGGTCGGGGGGTTTTCCCTACCGCCCGCGCCGTGGTGCGGAAAACCCGACCGCCCGGCGGCCGGGTACCGCCAGTGACAGGGCCCGGCCTGTTCGGCACCGTGGGAGCCATGCTCAGTTCCCGGCATCGGCAGGTCGGCGTCCTGGCCGGCGCGACCGTCGCCGCCTGGCTGGTCCCGTGGAGCCTCCACCTGGCCCGCACGCTGCCCCCGTCGGCCGAGGCCTCGCACTGGGCCCTGGCCTGGACCGGGCTGGACCTGGCCGAGGCCGTCACCGCGGGGTCCACCGCTTGGCTGCTCGTCCGCGGCGACCGGCGAGCCTCCCTGGCGGCCACCGCGCTGGCCGCCCTCCTCGCTGCCGATGCGTGGTTCGACGTGTGCACCTCGGCCCGAGGTCACGACCGGGCGACGGCCGTGGCGTTGGCGGTCCTGCTGGAGGTCCCGCTGGCCGTGGCCGCCGTCCACCTGGCCGTCCGGCTCCACGACCGGTCAGACGATGGCGGCCAGCGCGATGCCGGCGATCGCCGCGGCGATGGCCAGGGCCAGCCCACCGAGCGTGTACACGAACGCCAGGCGGTAGAGGCGGCCGTCGACCAGCCGGACGGTCTCCCATGACGCGGTCGACCACGTCGTCAGGCCACCGCAGAAGCCGACGCCGACGACGTCGTGCCAGCGGTCGGACACGCCGTGGTACCAGAGCAGGCCGGTGAGGACGCCGAGGACGAACGAGCCGGCGACGTTGATCGTCAACGTCCCGCACGGGAACGCGCCGGACACGCGGTCCTGGACCGCGCCGTCGACGACGTAGCGGAGGACCGAGCCGATACCGCCGGCGAGACCGACCGCGATGGCCAGGATCACCGGGCCACCTCCTCGGCCGGAGGCTGGGCCCGGCCGGATGGGCGAGCGGCTGTCCGGACCCGGCCGAGGGCGATGCCGAGTGCCACCGCGGTCACGCCGCAGACGAGCGTCGCCGCCAGGTAGCCGCCGGCCAGCGCGACATCGCCGGCCTTGCCGAGCGTCACGGCCTCGACGACGAGCGTCGAGTACGTCGTCCAGCCGCCGAGCAGCCCGGTTGCCGCGAACGGCCGGAGGTGGCGGTAGCGGGACGGCCCGAGCCGCTCGAGGACGACCGTCAGGACGAAGCCGAGGAGGAACGAGCCGCTCGTGTTGATGACGAACGTCGCGGTGGGGAAGTGGCCGGCCGGCGTCGGCCAGGCCTTCTCCACCTCGTACCGGGCCAGCGTCCCGAGGAAGCCGCCGACCAGGATGACCGCCAGCACCGTCGGTCGGGCGCGATGGGGGCGGGCGCCGGTCGCCCGGTGCGTCGTCGACGGCGCGGCGACGTCGTCGGGGGCCAGGTCCGGGTCGATCGGCAGCGGGTCGTCCGCTCCCGTCAGGCGGGCCAGCCGCCGGAGCTTCGGGTCGTCATCGGGCACGCGGCTCCTCCTCCTTTCGGAACAGGAGCCATCAGCCCTCAGGGCGGTTCGGACGACCTCGCGGCGTCACCGGCGGGACCCATCGCCGCCGTCATCGTAACCCGTCGGGCGGCCGCCGGAGCCGTAGACTGCCGCCGGTGACGGCACCGCGGCACGGCCACTGCCTCGACCTGGCTCGGACGATGGCCGCGCACTACGACGGCGACCACCGCGTCCACGACGACGGCCCTCGGGCCCACGAGATCTACCAGTCGTCGACGATGACCGCGCTGCTCGACGGCGTCTACGACGGCGGCCTGACCTACGGCGAGCTGGAGCAGCACGGCGACTTCGGGCTCGGGACGTTCAACGAGCTCGACGGCGAGATGGTCGCGGTCGACGGCCGGTTCTTCCAGCTCCGCAGCGACGGCACCGCGTCGCCGGTCACCCCGGACGAGCGGACGCCGTTCGCCGCGGTCACCTACTTCCGGGGCGACGTCGCCCTCGAGCTCGACGGCCCGCTCGACCTCGCCGCGGTCGAGGCCCGGCTGGACGACCTCCTGCCGAGCGCCAACCTGTTCTACGCGGTCCGCATCGACGGCCGGTTCACCGCGGTGACGACCCGGACGGTCGCCCGCCAGCACCGCCCGTACCGGCCGCTCGTCGCCGTGACCCGGACACAGACCGAGGCGACGTTCGCTGACGTCGCCGGGACCGTCGCCGGCTTCCGGGCGCCGGCCTACGCACAGGGGATGACCGTCGCGGGGTACCACCTCCACTTCATCGACGCCGACCGCACCCGCGGCGGCCACGTCCTCGACCTCGTGCTCGAGCGCGGCACCGTGCGGGCCGACCAGGACGCGGACCTCCACGTCGAGCTGCCCGACACGCCGGAGTTCCTCGCCGCCGACCTCGACGGCCGGGACGTCACGGCGGAGATCGAGACGGCCGAGGGGCCGCGTCGATGAGCCAGGCGGCCGTTCCCGGCCACGTCGCCGTCATCATGGACGGCAACGGTCGCTGGGCGGAGAGTCAGGGCCTGCCGCGGGGGGAGGGGCACCGGCGGGGGGAGGAGCGGCTGGCCGAGGTCGTCCGGGCCGCCGACGCCCTCGACATCGGCTGGCTGACCGTCTTCGGCTTCTCGACCGAGAACTGGGCCCGACCGAAATTGGAGATCGACACGATCCTCGCCCTCCACAAGAACATCTTCGCCCGCACCGACGAGATGGACCACAACAACGTGCGCATCCGCTGCATCGGTCGGCCGGTGTCCGGGACGTCCCGCCTGCCCCGGCGGATCCTGCGCGAGATGGACAAATCGATCGAGCAGACGAAAGGCAACGACGGGCTGAACTTCACGCTCGCCTTCGACTACGGCGGGCGCGAGGAGCTCGTCTACGCGGCCAAACGGCTCGTCGACGACCACCGCCGGTCCGGCGTCGCCGTGACCGAGCAGGCCGTCCGTGACCGCCTCTACGAGCCCGAGCTGCCACCCGTCGACCTGCTCATCCGGACGTCGGGGGAGCGCCGGCTCTCGAACTTCCTGTTGTGGGAGGCCGCGGGTGCGCCGTTCTACGTCACGCCGACGTACTGGCCCGACTTCGACCGGACCGCACTCGACGCGGCGGTCGACTGGTGGCGACGCGCCGCAGGCGTTGCTGGGTAGACGCGGCAACGTGTCGTAAGAGGCCTCGCCTGGTCAGCGGTAGCGTGTCGAACATGGCATTAGAGGAAGAGCGAGCCAGGTCAGATGATCCCCCCGGGGTCGGAAACGTACCAGCTGAAAATCCCGGGGGCCCGGAAGCAAAAGCCGGCATTGAACGTCCCACCTATACGATTAATGACCGGGACACCATGGAATCTAAAGAAGTCGCCGACCGTATTCGCGGCTGGATCACTTCGAATTGGCTCGATCCAATCTGCCCTATCTGCAGGAGTCAATCTTGGACAATTGAGGTAAAACTATTCTTTTTCCGTCGTCTTAAGGTTCCAAACATCGGACGTACCGCGTTCCCCGTGCACTGCAAGGTCTGCGGTTACACGATGTGGGTCACGTCGGCCGTGGCTGGGGTTGCGGGGCCCGAGTCGCCTGCATGAGCGGTCCCGCCGTGCCCGGATTTCGCGACGTCCAGACAGCCACACCCGCAGGGAGTCTTACAACTCCCGTACAGCAACGTACCGTAACATTCTTTTATATTTCGGATCCCGAACTTCAAATATTCGAGGAGTTGTCCTCGTCTTATGACTCGACCTTCTTTGGCATTGCGGCCAGCGCATTCGTCGCCCTAATGATTGCGATCATAGAATCAGCAGTGAGCGGTAACGCATACACTACCTGGCTGATCGCCCTCATTCCGGTCGCGATTGGGACCGTTTACTTCTTCCTTCAAATGCAGAAAGAGCGCAAGAGGGGGAAGGCTAAGGTTGCGAAGGTCAGAGAAAATCCCGCTCCCGCCGCTGCGAAGAGCGGGGAATCTGCAGCGGCCCCCACAGAGCGACCCAACTGAGAGAGAAGATTCGTCCGCCTCCTCTTTGTAGGCCAACTGTAGATTCGTCACCGTGACGGAACCAGTCGAGCTACCCAGGTGCGGCTACTGCCGCCGCCCGCTGCCCCCGCCGGCCCGGACCGGCCGCCCGGCCCGGTACTGCCGGCGATCCCACCGCCAGCGGGCCTACGAGGCCCGGCGACGGGCCGACCGGGCCGCCCTGCCGGCCGGCGAGGTCGTCGTCGCCCAGCGGGACCTCGACCGGCTGCACGACCGGCTGTACGCCCTCGAAGCCGCGCTCGAGGACATCGCGGGCGACCTCGCCGGGGCCCGGCCGACCGTCGGCGCCTACCGGGACGCGCTGGACCATCTCGTCGACGCCGCCCGAGAGCTCGCCGGCTTCGTCGTCGAACCGGCCGTCGTCTAGATCACCGCAGGTCAACAGGGTACCGACGGGACTTTTCCGGCCACCGACGAGGGGAGCACCGGCGGCGATCCATCCTCTGGCGGCGCCTGGTGCGGCCCCTTGGCGGCTCCTCGGACCCCGTTCCTAACTTTACATAATGTACATTATCGGCGTTGGAGGGGACGGCGAGGGGGCCCGCGGTCTGGCAGCTTGAACGGCTGTTGTAACGTCACTGCAATGCGCCGCTCTCTTGTTGCCCTGACCGTTGCCGGCCTGCTCGCTGCGCCGGCCCTGTTGATCGAAGGGCCGGCCGGTGCGTCCGGCGGCTCCGTGCCCGTCGTCGTCAACGGGTCGAACCTTGACAAAGCGCCGGTCGTCAAGGCCGGGAAGAAGCCGGCGCCGACGACGCTGGAGACGAAGGACCTGGTCGTCGGTACCGGCACGGTCGCCGCCGCCGGTGACACCGTCGGGGTCAAGTACGTCGGCGTGAACTACGCCAACGGCAAGGACTTCACAGACGAGTGGACGAGCGGCAAGCCGACGTCGTTCCCGCTGAGCGGCGTGATCCCCGGCTTCGCCCAGGGCATCGAGGGCATGAAGGTCGGTGGCCGGCGCGAGATCGTCATCCCGTGGACGCTCGGCTACGGCGCCAAGGGGC
Source organism: uncultured Actinomycetota bacterium (assembly GCA_963844575.1). Lineage (GTDB taxonomy): Bacteria > Actinomycetota > Acidimicrobiia > Acidimicrobiales > RAAP-2 > DASZUK01. Next base: position 2,667,167 of record CAWJOU010000005.1, on the reverse strand, counting down.
AGGGCCCGATCGGGCCGAAGGAGACGCTCGTCTTCGTCGTCGACCTCAAGTCCGTTTCGGCGTCGTAGACATCGCCGCCCGCCGCCGCCGGGCTCGGGGGACCGCGGGGGCCACCGACGGCCGCGCCGTATGGACCGTCTGGATGGCCAGCCGCTGCTGGAGCGCCTCCGACCGCCGCCGTTCGGCGATCACGTCCTCACGAGCCTGCGCCAGGCGGGATTCGACCTGCTCGACCGCCATCTCTGCCCGCGCCGCCCGCAGCTCGAGGTGGGCGACGGCCCGGCGAGCCTCCATCGCCTCCCCCGACACGGCCGCCGCCTGCTCCTCCGCCGCTGCCCGGCGGGCTTCCGCGGCGATCGTCGCCGTCCGGTAGCGATCGGTCTCGGCCGCCGACGCCGCTTCCTGCTCGTGGTGGATCGCCGTCACGGCGGCGAGCCGATGCGCCGCCGCCTCGACGTCCTGGTGATGCTGGACGACCTCCGCGGCGAGCGCCTCTTGGGCGCCTTCGAGGACCGCTCGGCCGTGTTCGACAGTGGCGATGGCGGCCGCGAGCTCCCGGCGGAGTGCGTCGGCTGCGGCCCGCTCCTCGACCAACCCGTGCTGGGCGTCAGCCGCGTCACGCCGGGCCGCGGCAGCGTCCTGCTGGGCCGCGAGGACCGCCGCAGTCGCCTGCGCCCGGACGCCGGCCAGCTCGGCCGCGGTGATCGTCTGGTCTTCGCCAGCTTGGAGGCGCCGGAGCGCCTCGCCGAGCAGCTCGATCGCCCCATCCGCCCCCACCCCCGCCGCCGAGTCGCCGCCCCGGCCGGCCGTCAGGCGCCGGCGGCGAGCCTCCGCCCGGTGGTTGTCGGAGCAGTACAGCCGTCGCCGCCCGCCGCCCGTCGACTGCACGATCGGCGTTTCGCAACCCGGAAGCGCGCACGTCGTCTCGTTGGAAGTTCGAGCTAGATCAGTTTCGAACATATCGAAACTATAGCAATCGATTCGTTACGAAACAGGATGGATCTCGTAGGCGCAGACGTGCGCCCCGTCCATCAGGTGGGCAACGCGCTCGACCGTCGCCCCCGGGAGCGCGTCGCGGATGAACCCGAGCTCGCTCGAGCACGCCTGCCGGAAGCCCGTCGCGACCGTCAAGATCGCGCAGTTGTGCTCGACGATCCGCCAGCCGCCGTCCGCCAGCGGCTCGACGTCCGCCAGGTAGCCATCCTCGTCGAGGATCCGGGCCAGCTCCGCCACTTGCTCGTCGAGCGTCCGTCCTTCCAGCCGTGGCGCCGCTCCCGCCAGCCGCCGCCGGCGGCGCTGCTCGAACAGGTCGTCGACCGCCGGGCCGCCCGGGCCGCCGAGGTAGCCGAGCAGCTCCGTCGTCAGGTCGCCGTAGCGCTTCGGGAAGAGCGACTCCCCCGCCGGCGTCAGCCGGTAGCGGTGGACCGGGCGCCCGCGACCGTCCGGGTCCGGGCGGTGCGCGACGAGACCGTCGTCCGCCAGCCGGTTGAGCTGCTGGCGGACCGCGGTCGCCGTGATGCCGAGCTCGGCGGCCAGCTCGTGGATCGTCGCCTCGCCCCGGCGCTTGATCGCCGTCAGGACGGCCCGTCGCGTCGTCGAGAGCGCCGCCAACGGCGCGTCCGTCCCGGTCATGGCAGCACCAGGTGGACGTCGCCGAACTCGTGCCACAGGTAGCCCTCGTCGAGCGCGGCCGCGTACGACCGTTCCAGGAGCTCCCGACCGGCGATCGCCTCCAGCATCGCCAGGTGCGACGCCTCCGGCTCGTGCCACCCCGTGAGCAGGCCGTCGACCGATCGGACGACCCGGTCCGGCGTGACGACCGTCTCCGTCCAGCCGTTACCCGGGCTGACCACCCCATCGCCGTCGACGACCGTCTCGAGCGCCCGGACGACCGTCGTCCCGATGGCGACGACCCGGCCGCCGGCCCGGTGCGCCTCATTGACCCGACGCGCCGTCGACGGTGCGACCCGGAACTGCTCGGGGTACGGCGGCTCCGACGCCTCCGGCGACGCCACCCCCGTGTGCAGGACGATCGGCGCGACGCCGATGCCCCGGGCGACGAGCCTCGTGACCACCTCCGGCGTGAACGGCCGCCCCGCGCTCGGCATCTCCGCCGACCCCGGCTCCGTCGCGTAGACGTTCTGGTACATCGAGATCGGCCACTCCCCCTGGACGTAGCCGTAGCGGATCGGGCTGCCGTGGACCGCCAGGTACCGGTGGAGCGGTTCTGGCACGTCGACCGTCGCCACCCACAGCCGGACGCCGTCGCCGTGGGCCGCGTACGGCGTCAGCAGCACGACGTGGCCGCCGCCCGGCAGCGAGAACGACTCCCCCGCTGCCGCGCCGAACCACGGCGCGTCGCCGGCCCGCAGCTCGACCGTCCACAGACCGGCCGGCAGCGCCGTCGACAGGTGGACCGAGAACGACCGACCGACCGCGTCCGTCGCCGGCACGCTCGCCGCCAGCGTGCCCGACGTGTTGACGACGATCAGGTCGCCGTCGTCCAGGTACGCCGGCAGCTCCGAGAACGTCGCGTGCACCAGCGAGCCGTCGTGCCGGTGGGCGACCATCATCCGGACCGCGTCCCTCGTCAGCCCGCGGGCCTCCGGCGGCGTTCCCGCCTCCAGCGACTGCGGCAGCTGGAACGTCGGCCGCCGGTAGCCGGTCGGGTTCGGTGGGTAGCCGGTCGGGTCCGGTGGGTGGCCGCTGGCGTCTTGCGGGTGGCCGGTCGGGCCCTGCAGGTGGCCGGTCGTGACGACCGCCGTCATCGGACCTCGACCCCTTCGTTCTGTGGGGCCAGCTCCGCCGCCCGGTACCGGCCGGACGGCCGGTCGCCGTCGACGAGGGCGAGCAGCGCCGGGACGACTGCCTCTGGCGGCGGTCGGTCCGAGATGTCCTCCCCCGGGAACGCGTCCTGGTGCATCCGCGTCCGCATGTCGCCGGGGTCGACCGTCCAGACCCGCAGTCCCGGATCCTCGGCCGCCAGGACCGCGCCGACGTGTTCGAGCGCGGCCTTCGACGAGCCGTAGCCGCCCCAGCCCTCGTACGCCTCGACCGCCGCGTCCGACGTCACGTTGAGCACCCGCGGATCCGGGGACCGTCGCAGTGGGGCCAGCGCGGCCTGGACGAGCGCCAGCGGAGCGATCGTGTTGACCTCGTACGCCTCCCGGAGGGCCTCGAGCGGGTACCCCGCCAGGCTGGGCAGCGGCGTCGGCCCCAGCGTGCTCGCGTTGTTGACGAGCAGGTCCACCCCGCCGGCGGCTTCCGCCGCGTCGACGAGCGCCTGCCGGTGCGCCGGGTCCGTGACGTCCCCGGCGATCCCGACGACCGAACCCGTGAACGTCGGTCGCTGGCGCAATCGCTCGACCGCCTCCTCGAGCTCCGCACCGGAACGGGCGTCGACGACGACCGACCATCCCCGTTCCGCCAGCGCCCCCGCGAGTGCCTCGCCAAGGCCTCTCGATCCTCCGGTCACGATCGCTACTGCCATCGCCCGACCTCCTTCGCCGTCCTGCGACTGCCTTCAATAAACAAATATAACGCTTCGTTTATTGATCCGGCGCGGTCAGCGGTGGAAATTCCGCCAACTCGTCGGCGCACACAACAGCGCTGATCCCCCAGGCGCTCCCCCCTTCGGCGGCCCGAGGCCGAGGTCGAGATCCGCCAGGACATCGGCGATATCGGGGTCGGCCAGTCAGACTGCGTGACCGAACCTGTCACCTAAACGTGCAGCAGTCCCTCTCTTCGAGGATGGAGCCGTAGCCATTACGTTGGCCGATTCACCCCGCCTCGAGAATGAGGTGTGTGTCGAAGCTGCCGAAGAGCATCAAGCGTCTAACTGACCCGTTGTAGACCAAGGAGGCGCCGTAGCGATCGGAGGGCGCCATGGCCAGCGGCAAATTGGTCCAGTCGCCTCCGTCCCATATCCAGGTATCGGCGAGGAACGGCTTCTTTCCGCCTCGGACGCCACCGAACAGCACGATGCTTGTTGTCCCGGGGTCATAGGCCACCGCGGCACTCGCCCTCGCGGACGGATGGTTCGCTGGCGACTGCTTGGTCCAGTTCGTGCCATTCCACGTCCAGGTATCGTCGAGGTATCCAGCGGCGGAGCCGCCGAAGAGCACTACGGTTCTCGTCGCCGGGTCGTAGGCCATCGAAGAGCCGGCTCGGGCACTCGGGCTGGTGGCTGGCACGTGCTTGAGCCACGTTCGCCCGTTCCAGGTCCAGGTGCTACTCAGGCGGGTGCTGGTGCCGTTCTGGCCTGCCGCTTCACCCCCGAAGAGCACCACCGTCCTCGTTGCCGGGTCGTAGGCCATCGATGCGTCCTCGCTGGCCGGTGGGCTCACCGCAGGCTGCTGCCGCGCCCACGTGGTCCCGTTCCAGATCCAGGTGTCGCCGAGGATCGCGCCACTGGCGTCGACCCCGCCGAAGAGGACGGTCTTCCCGGTGGCCTCGTCATAGGCCATCGACACTTCGGCGCGAGGGCTTGGGCTGACCGCTCCGGACCGTTCGGTCCACGTCGTACCGTTCCAGGTCCAGGTCTCGTTGCTGCCCCCGGGATCATCGGGAAACTTCTTCCCGCCGAAGAGGACCGCGTGGCCAGTCACGGGGTTGTAGGCCATCGACGCGCCGTACCTCGTGGAAGGGCTGGTTGTCCGGGCCCGCAGGGTCCACGTCGCTCCGTCCCACGTCCACGTGTCACCCAAGAAGGTTGTTGTTGTGACGTGGCCACCGAAAAGGACCAGGTTCCGCGTTGCCGGGTCGTAGGCCATCGAAGAGCCGCTACGACTCGGAGGACTGGCGATCGGCGATCGCTGCAGCCATGTGAGGCCATTCCACGTCCAGGTGGTGCCGACTTGACTCCCCGCCGTCGCAGTACCGAAAAGGACCATGTTGCTCGTCGCCGGGTCGTAGGCCATTGAGGCAGCACCGAAGTCAGACGGTGCCGTGATGGACGACTGTTCGCTCCATGTCGAGCCGTTCCAGAGCCACGTCTCGCTCGTCCGGTCTCCGACACCATCGACCAGGACCACGTCTCGGGTCGCCGGGTCGTAGGCGATCGCGGCCTGTTCGGACCCGGGTGGGGTGATCGCTGGGAACTGCTTGATCCACGTCTCGCCGTTCCAGGTCCAGGTGTCATCCATGCCGTATCCACCGAAAAGGACCACGTCGCCGGTCGCTGTGTCGTACGCCATCGAAGCCCCGTTCCGGGTCGGCGGGCTGGTTCGGGGAAATGCCGGACTCCAGTTACTCCCGCCCCAGGTCCAGGTATCGGCCCGGTTCGCATTTGTCGTACCGTCGTAGCCGCCAAAAAGGAGGACGGTCTTGGTGGCCGGGTCGTACGCGATCGCGGCCCCTGTGCGTGCAGGCGGGCTGAATGACGGGACCCGCTTGGTCCACGTCTCGCCGTTCCAGGTCCAGGTGTCACCCAGCCGCGAGAAATTGTTGCCGTATCCTCCGAAGAGGACCATCTGGGCGGTCGCCGTGTCGTAGGCCATCGAAGCGAACACGCGAGGCCTCGGACCGGCCGGATACGACTGGCGAACCCACTTGAGGGCCATGTCGCTGGAACCGCTGTCGGGGATCGTGGCCCAGTTGACCGCTCCGGCGACCGTCAAGACTGCCACCACGGTGGCGATCAACGCCCTTCTCCACCGGTTCATCGTTCCCTCTCACGTCCCATCGGAAATTCCCACCGACGCTGATCGATCCCTTCGCCCCCGCTCTTCGCAGAGCCATTTGAGCTGACCTGCCTGCGTCCGCGGAAAGGCCCTTCCGGTAGCGGGAAACTGTTGCTGCGAAGGAAAGGAGCAGCAACCCCACGCAGAGGGCGCTTCACCGTGAACCGTAACAGCACCGGTCGCGTCGCGTTGGAGCCCGACGGGACGGGAGTGGTGACCGATATCGACCTGCACTCTGGATGCTTTACCGACCGATTGGGGCTCGGTGGTGCGGGGTCATCCCGCATTCCTTAGAGACTGTTCGGATAATTTGAGCAGGTAGCGAGCCAAATCGGCCTCTTCCGGGTCCCCGAACCGCATAGGCTCAAACCCATGGAGCCCGATTCGGCCGCATTGGCCCAGACCTGGCGCACGACTCACGGCGACATGACCGACCAGGAGTGGGAGCTCATCGTCGATCTCGTCGCTCCGTACTGGACGCCCGGCTCGATGGGTCGACCGGTGAAAGTGGACCGACGCCGGGTGGTCGACGCCATCTTCTACGTCGTGGCCACGGGCTGTCAGTGGCGGGCGCTCCCCGACAGTTACCCGAACTGGAACACCGTCCATCGCTACCACCTGGCCTGGTCACGCGATGGCACGTGGGAGCGCGTGGCCGAGCGGCTGGCCACCGCGGTGCGCGAGAAGGAGGGTCGCCCGGGCTTGCCCTCGGCGGGCATCGTCGATGCCCGCTCGGTCCGGGCCTCTTCGGTGGTGAGCAAGCAAACCAAGGGATTCGACGCCGGCAATTACGCCGGGTCGGCCGTTATGCCGGGTGCGCCGGCGAAGGTCCACGTCCTCGCAGGCGAGAGCGGGTGGTGCCCGTGACGGGGTCGGCATAACGCTCACAGAGCTTCGAGGAACGCGAGCAGCGCGTCGGGCGCCTGGTAGCGGTGTCGATCGGCACGGTGAGGCGCCGTTCTGGCAAGTGCCTGCTCTTTCATCACGAGGTCTGCATGGAGATAGACGTCGGTCGATTTCGTCGAGGCGTGTCCGAGGAAGAGTGAGATCGTCGAGGGGTCAACCTTTGCTCGCAGGAGCGTCATCGCACAGCTGTGGCGTAAAACATGCGGCGTGACGTGCTTGTTCGCCAGCGACGGACATCGCGACACGGCCGCTGCGGAGTACTTCACGAGCAGGTCGGCCACGGCGTCGTTGCTCAGCCGACCGCCGGTCCGGCTCGGAAAGAGCGGTGCAGTCGATGCTCGTCCACCGACGCCGCCCCCGGAGAGCCAGTCGCGGAGCACCTGCGCCGTTGGCCTGGTCAGCGGCGTGCGCCGTTCCTTTCGCCCCTTCCCGACGCATCGCACGGTCCCAGCTCTCCCGTCGAGCTCGGCGTCGGCACGGGTGAGCCCGGTCAGCTCGGAGACCCGCAGGCCGGTCTGCACCGCCACGAGCAGCAGGCAGTGATCGCGCCTGCCGAGCCAGGTGGCGCGGTCTGGGCTCGCGAGCAGCGCGTCGATCTCGGAGGCGTCGAGGAAGGAGACGATCGTCGACTGGCGGCGCTTGGTCGGAATGGCGAGGACCCGCTGGATCGTGGCGGCGTGCTCGGGGCAGTGGAAGCTCGCGTACGCGAAGAAGGAGTGCACGGCGGCGAGTCGTGCGTTGCACGTCGAGATCGCGTTGCCCCGGTCGCGTTCGAGATGATCGAGGAAGGCACAGATCGCTTCGGCGTCGAGGTCACCGACGTCGAGATTCGCCGGCGCCTTGCCACTCCGCTGCTTCATGAAACCGAGCAGCAAGCAGAACGCGTCCCGATACGAGGCGACGGTCCGCGTGCTCGCACCGCGCCGGCCGAGCCGTTCGGCGAAGTACCCCTCGAGGATCGGCGCGAGCGTCGTCACGATCTCCCCCCATCGACGCGCTCGAGGCGATCTGCCACACGGGCCATCAGTTCCGGGGCAGCCTCGAGATACCAGTACGTCGCCGACGGCTTGTCGTGGCCCATCGCGGCGGAGAGCGCCGGGAGGTGCCGCGCGACGTCGACCTCGCGTTCATACCAAGCGACGAGGGTGGCGACCGCAAAAGAGTGCCTCAGGTCATAAAGCCGGGGCCGTCGTCGCCCAGGGGGCACCGCGATCCCAGCGACATCGAGGAGTCGGGCGAAGGTCGAGGTCGCGTTCGTGGAGTTGAGGCGGGTGCCCACGCCCGAGAGGAAGAACGCCGGCACGGCCGGCGCCGAGCACAACTGGTCACGTCGGCGCGCGTAGTGGTCGAGCGCACAGCTCGTCGTCTCGTGCAGCAGCACGAGACGGGACTTGCCGTTCTTCGAGCTCTGCACCGTGATCACTGCGTCGCCGAGGTTGACGTCGTCGCGGTCGAGACGCATCGCCTCCCCCGTGCGCATCCCCGTCGCCGCCATGAGGCCGATGAATGCCTCGAAGGTGGCCGCCCGCATCGGGTCGGCGAGCCGCCTTGCGGCGTCCATCAGGGCGAGGATCTCCCCCTCGGAGTACAGATAGGGCGTGGTCCGCGACGGCCGGTTCGCCAACAGTCGATGCGGCGGCACCTCGGACGAGACGTCGAGGCTCACCAGGTAGGTGGCGAAGCCGCGCACGACCGTGAGGCGCTTCGCCCACCAGGTGGGGCTGGCGCCCTCAGGGACGGTCGCCCAAGCGAGCGCCGCATCGACGGTGACCCGTGCCAAACCCTCCGCCTCGAGGTGCTCGACGAAGCTCGCGAGCATGCGGGCTTCCTGGCGGAGCTGGTAGCCGAGGGCGCGGCGGATCGCCAGGTAGTCGTCCAGGTGCTGGTGGAGGGCGCTCATCGGACCGCCCCCGGCCACGGGCGCACAACCAGCGAAAGAGCGGCGCGGTCGACAGCGGCATAGATCCGCGTCGTCGACTCACTGCCATGCCGGAGAACCTGCGCGATCTCCGAGAGCGACGCCCCTCCGGCGAGCATCTCGGTCGCAGCGGCGTGTCGCAGGCGATGGGCCCCGACGACCGGTGCACTGATGCGCTGAGCGGCCCGGCGCGGCACCATCACGACCGCCCGTGACGTCATCGCTCCTTCGGGAGCGTGGCCGCGCCGGAACACCGCCCGGCAAGTGGACGTCCGGCGCGCGGCGGAGAGGTACGCGACGAGCGCTTCGCCGACGTCGTTCGGCAAGGGCAAGCGGTCGCGGCGGTTGCCCTTGCCCCGGACGACGATCTCGCCCGCACGCCAGTCGATGTCGCCGAGCTCGATCGCCGCCACTTCGCCGGCGCGGAGCCCGAGGCGTGAGAGCAAGGTGAGGATGGCGAAATCGCGAGCTCCGAGCACCGTCGTTCTGTCGCAGCTGTCGAGCAGCGCCTGTATCGTCTGGCGGTCGATGCCCCTCGGCAATCCGGTCTTCCGCCAGCTCGCAACGGTGGGAACCGCACCGGTGAGATCCCGGTCGAGGACACCGTCGAGATAGAGGAACCTGAGCAGCGAACGGAGACCGGTCGTGAGGCCCTTCATCGAGCCGGCGCTGTAACGGCGCGACTCGCGCAGCACGAACGCCGTCACCTCCGACGGCGCCAGGCGGCCGGGGTCGAGGCCGCCGAGGAACCGGCGGGCGAGATCGACACGTGACCGAACGGTCGACGCGGCGAGGCGCCGTTCAGCACTCAAGTAGCGCCGGTACTCCCCGAGGAGCCGCTCGAGTGAAGAGGTGGGCACCGAAGGTTCCGGCGGGACCACCCCGCTCGCGCAGAGGTAGTCGACGAGGAGCCGAAGGGACGTCACCGAGTGCGGACGTCGCCGGCCCGCCGCGCGGGAGCTGGCGACGAAGCGTTCCAGCACCTCGGCCGTCAGGGTGTCTGCGACAAGTTCTTCTTCCTCGAGCCATCGGCTGAGGTGCGCCAGCACGTACAGGTGCCCTTCGGCACTTCGCCGCGAATAACCGAGGCGGCCCAGCTCGGCACGAAAGCCATCAACCTGCCCAACGAACGGCCCGGTAACACGGGTCGGGAACGGTCCAGCCATGTTCAGCTCCTCTCCGGAATGATGCGGAAGAGAGCCTTGTCACCGCCTCGCCGTTATGCCGACCCCGTCACGGGCACCACCCGCTCTCGTCTGCGAGAACGTGGACCTTCGCGGGCGCACCCGGCATAACGGCCGACCCGGCGTAATTGCCGTTATCCCGTCCCCGGGATAACGGCAAGAAGATCAACGGCCGCAAGACCTTCGGGATCGTCGACACCCTCGGGCTCCTCGTGGCCGTGACCGTCGTCGCTGCGAGCATCTCGGACAACGTCGGCGGGATCGCCGTCGCCGAGCGCGCCCGAGAGCGCTCGGGGCGCTTTGCCAAGCTCTGGTGTGACGCCGGCTTCAAGCGCCACTTCATCGAGCACTGCCGCCACCATCACGTCGCCGTGGAGGTCGTGAACAAGATCCACCCGAACCGGTTCGAGGTCCTTCCGAAGCGATGGATAGTCGAGCGCACGTGGTCGTGGCTCATGAACAGCCGACGACTCCAAGTCGACTATGAGCGCGATCCGATCGTCACCGAAGGCTTTATTTGGGCGGCCCACAGCCGCTACCTCCTGCGCCGGATCACCCAGTCACCAGTCGCCTGATCGCGCTGGGGAAACAATCGCGACAGCCACTTAGTCTCGGTCCACCGATTGCCCAGGTGACTGCCCTGGTCTGACCTCGGACCTTACTCACGGCACCCCGATGGCTGAGGAGTGGATTGGCGATCAGTGCACTCATCCGCGCACATAGCACCCCGAGATCCCCGGACGTTCCCCTAACCCCCGCCGGGTGGCGCTGTCCAGGCAGAGGAAGCTCAAGACTTCGGACAGCAATTGTATTGGCCGGAAGGTCGGTCCGACGAGCGGGCGCAACCATGGGCCATGCTCGACTCAGCGACCGCCGCCCGGTGCCTCTCTCGGCCAACGTCGTCTGGTCCCGCTGGGTGCAGCTCGTTCTGGTAGAGAACCATCAGTACCCTCACCGGAGCCTCTGGTAGAGAACCTCAGTACCCTCACCGGAGTGAGGACCAACGATGCCGGACCGTGGCAGCTCCCGATCGTTGGGTTCGAGATCGGTGACGTGTGGTTTAGCTGGGGGCTCTACCTGATCGGGTATGGCGAGCCGATGCCGGGTGAGCGCATGGCCAGTCGGACGCAGGTCCGTTTTGGAGGGGCGCTAGTCCATCGCACCGCCGGTGGTCAGGATGTTCAGATCGACGCAGCGGGACCGTGGCACTCAGCGACCTCGCTCTTGGACCTTCGGCACGCTCGCATCACCGCCGCCACCGCCACCGCCACCTTGGACGGGCGACTCCGTCTCTCGTGCAGCGACGGGTCACGCCTGGAGGCGGACCCGGACTCTCGTTACGAAAACTGGGAAATCTCCGGACCGGGGAAGCTGAACCTTGTCTGTCCGCCGGGCGGCGGTGACCCCCGGATCTCCTCCTGAATAGCGCTGCTCGGCCGACACCGGCGGATGGCGATGGTGCGTTGTCTTTCGAGGTGGCGATGAAGGGCCCGGACGGCCGAGGCGCTCTGTTCGCAGCCCGAAACCGGACCGGACGGGGCGTCGTAGGCTCGGTCGATGTGACCCCTGTTCATTTCTGGCTTGCCCGCTGGGAGCATGAATGCTGCGGCGACCACCGCAGGGTCGGAGAGACGATCACGGTCGATCTGTCTTTCGAGGGTGGGATCGAGCCTGGTGAGGGACCTGACTTGGTGGAGACCAAAGCTGACGGTTCGATGGTCATAGTGGCCGCCACCCGGGACGCCGATGGTTCGCAACCCGGCGCCATCGTGACGGCAGGTCCCATCGAGTTTGGCTTCCAAGGCACGTCCGCAACCGACCGGGTGCGTTGCAGTGGGCGGCTCTGGGAAGTTCGTCACGGCAATGACGTCGGCACCGGCGAGGTAACTGGCCGGATCGTCTCGATGAAGTACCAGCCCAGCCCTCGCAGCGAACGCCCCGGCGGCAGCGATCGCCACCCCGAAGAGCCGGTGATCATCTACAACACGGACCAGCTTCGGCAGCAACCGGGACAGTCGGGAGACCTCTGGTACTCCGTCGAGGTCGCGGCGGAGTAGGCACGCTCAAGAAGTGCGTCGGTCAGTGCTTCTGCGACTGCCCGACCTGGTCAAGACCGCTACTGATCTAGTGTCCTGAGTCGCTGATTCGGGAGAAATATCCCCGATTCGGGAATTTCTGGTTCGACGGCGCGTTCTTTCCATCGTTCACCTGTGACGATGGGAGGCGACATGGCAATGATGGGACGGCCGAAACCAGCACTGGTGCTCACCGACGAAGAGCGCTCGACCCTCGAGCGACTGGCGACGAGGCGCAAGAGCGCCCAGGCGCTCGCCATGCGCTGCCGCATCGTGCTCGGGTGCGCCACCGGGGCGACCAATGCCATCGTCGCCGCCGAGCTGGGTGTCTCAGGGGCCATGGTCGGCAAGTGGCGTTCACGCTTCGTCGCCGAACGCCTCGACGGACTCTTGGACGCACCCCGGCCCGGAGCGACCCGGACGATCACCGACGACCAGGTCGAAGCGGTGATCGTGAAGACCTTGGAGGAGAAGCCGAAGGACGCGACGCACTGGTCGACGCGGTCGATGGCCAAGGCGACCGGGATGAACCAGACCGCTATCTCGAGGATCTGGCGGGCCTTCGGACTGCAGCCTCATCGGGCCGAGAGCTTCAAGCTCTCCACTGATCCGCTCTTCGTCGAGAAGGTCCGCGACGTCGTCGGCCTCTATCTCGATCCCCCCGAGCGCGCCGCGGTGCTCTGCGTCGACGAGAAAAGTCAGATCCAGGCGCTCAACCGCTACCAGCCGATCTTCTCGATGCTGCCCGGGGTCCCTGAGCGACGAAGCCACGACTACGTGCGCCACGGGACCACGAGCTTGTTCGCAGCACTGAACATGGGATCAGGCAAGGTCATCGGCTCGCTGCACAAGCACCACCGGGCGACGGAGTTCAAGCGCTTCCTCGTCCGCATCGACAACGAGGTCCCCCAAGATCTCGAGGTCCATCTCATCCTCGATAACTACGCCACCCACAAGACCCCGGAGATCCACCGGTGGTTGCTGCGCCATCCCCGCTTTCATCTGCACTTCACGCCGACCTCGGGGTCGTGGCTCAACATGGTCGAACGGTGGTTCGGCGAGCTGACGACGAAGAAGATCCGTCGCGGCTCACATCTCAGCGTCAAGGCGCTCGAAGCCGACATCACCGAGTGGATCGAAACCTGGAACGAGAACCCACGTCCCTATGTCTGGGTCAAGACCGCCGACCAGATCCTCGCCGCGCTCGCTCGTTACTGCGAGCGGGTCTCCGCCGCCGCGGCGGGCAACACCAGCTCTGGCACTTAAGTATCGAATCAGCGACTCACGACACTAGCGCCAGGGGTTACTGATGAATGTTGACTTCAGCCGGGCCAGCCCAATGAACGACAGAAGGCCTATCGGATCGCGCTCCAGGGGGAACGGCCGGGACCCCCAGTTTTCGGACGTTGACTCGGCCACCACCCGCGAGGCACCCCTACTGCCCCGCCGGTAAACTGGGGCAGCGATGTCAACTGATCCGCTCTTCATTGGCCATAGCGACAGCCTGGAGCTCCCCGTTGAGGAGCTGATCCGCCGCGCTCGGCCGCTGCCACCCCCCGAGGACATGGTGATCGACGACCTCGATGAGGTCGAGGGCGCCGCCTTCCTCGCTGTCCTGGAGGCGTGACCCCAGCGCCTCGCGGCCCCGTCGTCATCGACACCGACGTCTACGGAGCTGAGCTGGTTCCCGGTTCCATGCTCGCGAGCCGCTACCAGCCCATCCTCCTTGGTCGTCCCGCTCTCATCTCGTTCCAGACCGCGGCTGAGCTCCGTTACGGAGCGATTCGCCGCGGCTGGGGGACGAATCGGATGCAGCGACTGGAGTCGCGCATCGCCGCCGCGGAGACTGTGCACACCGGCCCTGAGCTCATCCTTGTCTGTGCACGCCTTCGCGCCGACTGCGAGCGCATCGGCCACGCACTCGCCCAGCGCGAGCACAATGCCGACCGCTGGATCGCCGCCACTGCCCTACGTCTGGGATTGCCGGTCGTGTCAAACGACGGCATCTTCGCCGGCGTCCCAGGCCTGGATCTCGAAACGGCACCGTCGCTCATCTGAGACGTTGCTGGCCCGGCATCGGGCGAAAGACTCTGATGCTACCGATCAGGAGCCATAGGTTGAACGAATGTTGACATCGCTCGGCGAGGCCCGATCAGCGGTACGCGCCCCAGCCTTGACCTCCGGGATCATAACGGTTATATTCTACTAACCGTTAGGGAGGAGACTCGGTGCAGCAGGAAGTTGTGCTGGCGCTGCTAGCGAAGGAGCCGTCGACGGGTTCCCGGCTGCGGGCCCGGCTGAACGACGCGCTCGGCCCCGTCGGCGAGGCCATGAACGACGGCCAGATCTACGTCAATCTGGCCCGGTTGGAGAAGGCTGGGTTCATCGCCCGCGACTTGTCGGCGCCGGCCGGGAAGGTCTACGAGCTCACCCCGTCAGGCCAAGAACGGGTCAGCGAGTGGCTCACCGAGGTGAGCTGGCCGAAGCCCGATCTCGCCGAGTTCCACCTGAAGCTCGTGGCCGCGGCCCAGGCTGGCCTGGCCGATCCGATCGGCATCGTCGACGCCCAAGGCCGCGAGCTGCTCCGGCGCCTGCGCGACGTCGGGCGGGCGGCGATGGCCGAACCCGAGGGCTCTCCGGCCGGGCTCCTGCTCGAAGGCATCGTGCTGCGCCTCCAGGCCGACCTGCGGTGGCTGGAGGCTTGCGAACGCGCCTGGACCGATCGGGGGAAGCGATGAACGACAACGACTCGAACACCGCACTGGTGTCCGCCCGAGGACTACGCAAGGAGTACGGCAGCGGCGAGGGGCTGGTGCGCGCCGTCGACGAGGTCGACCTCGAGGTCGCCCGCGGCGAGTCGGTGGCCATCATGGGCCCGAGCGGCTGTGGGAAGTCGACGCTCCTGCACCTCCTCGGTGGGCTCGACCGGCCGACCGCCGGTGAACTGTGGCTGGCGGACCGGCGGATCGACCGGCTCTCCGAACGGGGTCTGGCCCAGCTGCGGCGCCATGACGTGGGCTTCGTGTTCCAGGCCTTCCACCTCATGGACGAACTGACGGCCCAGGAGAACGTCGAGCTGCCGGCCCTCCTGGCCGGACGGTCGCCCCGGCTGGCCCGGCGGCGGGCAGCGGAGCTGCTCGACCAGGTCGGCCTGGCCGACCGGGCCGAGCACCTCCCGTCGGCCCTCTCGGGCGGCCAGCGTCAGCGCGTCGCCATCGCCCGGGCGCTGGCCAACGAACCGCAGCTGGTCCTGGCCGACGAACCGACCGGCAACCTCGACAGCGCGGCCACCTTGGAGGTGCTCCGGCTCTTCGAGCACCTTCGCACCATCGGGCTCACGCTGGTCGTCGTCACCCACGACGAGCGGATCGCCGCCACCGCCGACCGGCTCATCGCCATGCGTGACGGCGCCTTCGTCGACGAGACCCGGCTGGTCGGGGGTTCGGGGGGATCGGTCGGCGCCCGGTTCGGCGTGGAGCTGGAGGTCTGAGATGCTCGGCCGCACGCTGTTGGCGGTGCGCCTGGTGGCGGCGAGCCTCCGTCGGCGGCCGGTCGAGGCGATCGTGACGGTGGTCGCCATCGCTGCCACGACGACCACGCTCACTTTGGGGCTGGCCCTGCACGGCGTGACCAATCACCCCTACCAGACCACCCGGGCGACGACCTCGGGACCGGACGTGGTGGTGATGCCGACAACCCATCCGACATCCGGCCCGGGGTCCCCGGCCGAGAACGCGCACCCGGGGTCCGAGGCGACCGACCTCGCCGCCCTCGAGGGCCTGGTGCATGCCCCAGGCGTGGCGACCTTCAGCGGCCCGTACCCGGTGAGCTTCCCGACGATGCGGGTGAACGGGTCCAAGGTGATCGCCGTCGCCGAGGGCCGCACGACGGGGCGAGCGGCGGTCGACCAGCCGTACGTCACGCAGGGGTCGTGGGTGCGCCCGGGTGGGGTGGTGGTCGAACGGAGTTTCGCCGACGAGCTCAACGTCCAGGTCGGCGACCGGGTGACACTCAACGGCCGGTCGTTCCCGGTGGTGGGGATCGCCGTCACGGCCGCCGTACCTCCGTACCCGTACACGGTGACAGGGGTGGCGCTCGACACACTGCCGGCCGTCTGGAGCCAGGCGCTCGGCCTGATCTGGACGACGGAGCCCACGGCCCGGAGCCTGGCAACGCCGAGTGCGCCGCTCAGCTACATGCTGAACCTCAAGCTCGTCGACCCCTCCCAGGCCGCGGCCTTCGTCGACGTCCATGCCGGCGACCACCGGCTGTATTTCGAGCCGTGGCAGCGCGTGAGCGAGGTGGAGAGCCAGGCCACGGTGCCGTTCCAGCGGGGCCTCTTGATCGGGAGCGCGTTGCTCGATCTGCTGGCCGTTGCCAGCTTGGCGGTGATCGTGGGCGGTCGCCTGGCGGAACGGACCCGCCGGGTCGGCCTCTTGAAGGCGGTCGGTGCCACCCCGCGGCTGGTGGCGGGGGTGCTCCTGCTCGAGTACCTCACGTTGGCGTTGGTCGGCGCCGCGGTGGGGCTGGGCCTCGGATGGTTGCTGGCGCCGTTGATCGCCACCCCGGGCGCCGGACTGGTCGGGAGCGTCGGGGCGCCGCCGGTGACGGTCGCCGACGTGGGGTGGATCGTGGCCCTGGCCATGGCGGTCGCCGGCCTGGCGGCGTGGATCCCGTCGGTGCGGGCCGCCCGGACGAGCACCACGGCCGCGCTGGCCGACGCGGCCCGCATCCCGAAGCGCCGGCCGCTCCTGGTTCGGGCGGCGTCGCATCTGCCGGTGCCGCTGCTGCTCGGACTGCGCCTGGCGGCGCGGCGGCCCCGCCGGATGATCCTGACCCTGGTGAGCGTGACCATCACCATGACCACCATCGTCGCCGTGCTGGCCATCCACGCCCACGAAGGCCAGGCCCCGCCGATCCCGCGGTCGGTGTTCGCCATTCCGATGAACCCGAACACCCGCAACACGGACGCGGTGTTGCTCGTCCTCACCATCGTGCTGGTCTTGCTCTCGATCGTGAACGCCGTCGTCATCACCTGGGCCACCTCGGTGGACTCGCGCCAACCTCTCGGTGTGGCCCGAGCCCTGGGCGCGACGACCCGCCAGTTGAGCGCCGGCTTGTCGACGGCCCTGTTGATTCCCGCTCTGCCGGGCGTGATCGCCGGTATCCCATTGGGGCTGCTCCTGGTCAAGGCGACCGACCACGGGTCGAGCTTCACCGCTCCGTCGGCGTTCTGGCTGGCCGCCGCGTGCCTCGGTGTCCTGGCGGCCCTCAGCGCCCTTTCGTTGATTCCTGCTCGCGTCGAAGCCCGACGCCCCACCCTCGACGCGCTGCGGTCGGCGTTCACGTAGCCGAACTCGTCGCAAGTCCGATCCCTTTATCGGTGTCGACGCCTCTTTGCCAAGGCCAGGCGCGCGGTTGTCGGTTCCTACCTCACCCTCGCTCGTCGTAGTCGCGCAGCCGTTTGGCCAGAGCACCCATGATGCCCAGGGCAAACGTCGGTGATTCGTGCACCAGGAAGAGGAAGTCTCTCTCGTCGATGACAGCCAAGACGGTCTCAGCGACGGCTATGGCCGTCAGGTTTCGGGGAACATGATCGATGAGAGCACGCTCTCCGAAGACGTCGTTCGGCCCCAGCGAGGCGACCACATTGTTTCCCTTGCGCAGTTCGACACCTCCGGACACGATGCCGAACATGTGAAGGTCTTGGTCGCCGATGTTGTAGATCACTTCTCCATCGGCTACGACCCGGCGGACGTGGGCATTGAGGAACAGGCTGGTTGGCTGCGTGGCTTTCGCCTCCTCGATAGTTCCCCCGCTGACACGGCCCATCGTATTCCGGACGTCGACCTAGGACCTGGTAGCGCCGGTTGCGTTAGGGAACCCAGGACGATCGCAGACTGGCCCGAACCTTGCCGTTCGCCAGGGCCGGCCCATCCGCTGGACCCGATCGGTCGTCGGATACGTTCGCCACCGTGAGCCGCACGCCCGATCCTTGGGCCGACATCCTGGCTGACCCGCGAGAGAGGGCCCGTACTGAGGCGAGCCGGCACCCCGAGGTGGAGGCGGTGGTGGGCTTGGGGGTGGTCCACCGGGCCTCAGGATTCACCGGCCGGGTGGTGGAACTTCGCGCCAACATGGTGACGCTGCAATCCAAGTCCGGCCAGGTGCGGACGTTCTCCTTGCTGCCGGGGGCCTTCGCCGCTGGCGGGCGGGTGGCAACCCTGGTCCGGCCCCGAGCCGTGTGCACCACCGCTTCACACACCGCGTCCGGCTCGGTCACCGTCGCCGGACATCGAGCCAGGGTTGCTCGGGCCAGCCGAGTCCTTGTCGAGGGAGTCCACGACGCCTTGCTGATCGAGCGGGTCTGGGGCGACGACCTCAGGGTGGAGGGGGTTGTGGTGGAGCGTCTCGACGGGATCGATCATTTGGCCGCCGAGATAGCGGCCTTCGGGCCAGCACCAGCCCGTCGCCTGGGTGTTCTGGTCGACCATCTGGTTCCCGGCAGCAAGGAGACCCGGCTGGCCGAGGAAGCGGCGCATCCCCATGTGCTGGTGGCCGGCACTCCCTTTGTCGACGTGTGGCAGGCGGTCCGGCCGACGGTGGTGGGGCTGGCCGCCTGGCCGACCGTGCCCAAGGGCCAGGACTGGAAGACCGGCATCTGCCGAGCGCTGGGCGAGCCCGATCCGGCCACCTGCTGGCGGCGGATTTTCGGATCGGTGCACAGCTACGCCGACCTCGAGCCGGCGCTGGTCGGCGCGGTTGAGCGGCTCATCGACTTCGTCACCGAGCCGCTGTCGGCCAACTCTCGTTGAGAAAGCCTGGGCATCTGCGCCTCAACTGAGACCTCACGCATGGAGCGCTGGCGACGCAGGGGTGGATTGACGATCAGCAAACTCGTCCGACGATGGTGGCCGGATCAGCGTCCGGAGAACCCTCCCCCGCCGGTGAACCCGTCACCGCCGGTGAACCCTCCGCCCCCCAATCCCCCGCCACCGGTCAGGCCGCCCAGGCCGGCGCCGAAGCGGCTCATCGTTGTCGAGCTCGACGAGGGGACCGCCGTTGTCAGGTCGGCCAGGACGATCTCGTCGCCCTTCGTCACGCCCGACGTGATCTGCGTGTACACGTCGCCGACGATGCCGACCTTGACCGTCTGTCGGACAGGCTGCCCGCCCCGGAGGAGCAGGACGTACGCCTCGTTCGTGCCGACCGTGTGGACCGCGGAGGTGGGGACGGCCAGCGTGTCGTGGGCGTCGTCGAGCACGATCGCCACCTGCGCCGCCGAGCCGGCCGCAATGCCGTGCGACCCGGCCGGCAGGGCGACGATCAGCGGGTACGTCGTCGCTGTGTCGCTCGTCGTCGGCGGCCCGACCCGAGCGACGGTGCCGTCCAACGTGCCCGTCGTTCCGTTGACCGACACGATCGCCTCGTCACCGACCTTCACCTCGGCTGCGTCGGTGCTCGTGAGCGAGCCCGTCACCTGGTAGCTGCCGGCGTTGATGACCGTGACGAGGTCCGTCGTCGACCCGGCTGACACCGTCTGGCCGGTCAAGAGGCTGACCGCCGCCACCGTGCCGGCGATCGGGCTGACGAGCTGGGCGGCTGTCAACGACTGCTCGGCCTTGATCAGCGACGCCTTCGCCGAGTCGATCGACGCCTGGTCCGTCGCCAACTGCTCGGGGCTGTCCGAGGCCGCCGGACTGCTGCCGGCACTCGGCGTTGTCGCGCCCCCCTTTGCCCCGCTGGTACCGCCGCTGGTGTCGCTCCGACCGCTGCCGGTGGACGTTGTACCACTGGCGGTGCTCGTGGGGGTCGTGCTCCCACCCGTCGTGCTCCGGCTGGTCGGTGCTGTCGCGCCGGTGTTCGGCGCCGCGCTCGGAGTGGTCGTGGTGGTCGGCGTGGTGCCTGTCCCGCTGGAGCCTCCCCGGCCGGTCGTCGGACCTGAGGAGGAGGACTGGCCGAGCAGTTGGGCGAGGGCGTTCTCGGCCGCCGAGACCGCCGCCTGGTCGGCGGCGACCTGCTGCTGAGCAGCCAGGGCCTGGCCGAGCGCGGCGGTGCACGCGGCGCTGGTCGGAGCGGTCGTGGTCGTCGTCGGTGAGGTCGTCGTCGTGGTGCCTGTGCCGGGGCCGGAGCCGCCGGGCCCGGAGCCGCCGGCGCGGCCTGTGCCGGAGTTCGAGCAGGCCGACTTGGCCGCGGCGAGCGCGGCCGACGCAGCCTGCGTATCGGCGTCCGCGGTCTGCTGGGCACTGACGACCGCCTGCTGGGCCTGCTGGAGGGCGCTCGAGCCGGAGCCGGTCGGGCTCGTCGTCGTGGTGGTCGAGGCCGGTCCGCCCGTCGTGGTGGTCGTCGACGGTGCGTTACTGGTCGTCGTCGCGGCGGCGGTCGGCGCGGTAGTCGTCGTGGTCGTGGACGTGGCGGTCGTCTGGGCGTTCTCGTCCTCGGTCAGCTTGGCGTTGGCGGCGTTCAGCGTCGCCTGGGCGGCGGTCACGGCGCGCTGGAGCGACGTCGTGCCGAGCGACGCGAGCACCTGGCCGGCCGTCACGGTCTGGCCGACGGTGACGTCGACGGCCGCGACGGTGCCGGCGACCTGGAACGCCGCTGTGGACTGGTGCACCGGTCCCGCGCTGCCGGTTACGTCGAGCGTCTGGCGGACGTCGGTGGTCGTCGCCGCGGTGGTCCGGTACCCGGCGTCGCCGGACGCGTCGGACACCCAGAGGCCCACCCCGGTGCCGACGACCGCCAGCACCACCACGACGCCGCCGGCGAGCCACCAGCGCCGGCTCCTCGACTCAGCCACTCGTGGTCGCTCCCGGCCTCCCACCGGAGAAGCCGAAGCCGCCGGTGCACGTCTGACCGCCGGTCGACGTGATGTCGACGCTGGCCGCCGTCACGGACCCGTTCGAGCTGTTCGCGCCGGTCGCCCGGACGCAGTCGCCGACCGCCAGGTCGGACGCGGCGGCCGACTGCGTCTCGGTGTACGTCGTCGATCCGTTCACCGCCACCTTGACGGTCGTCGCCTTGGGTCGTTTCTGGGCTGTCGCCTTCTTCGCCGGCTTCTTTCCCGACGGCCGGGTGAAGTTGGCGGACGAGAACCCGGAGATCGCGAGACTGGTGGCGGTCACCGCGGTCACCTTGCCAGTGGCGAAGCTGCCACCGCCGGCGAACCCGCCGCCGGGCGGCCGGTTGCCGGATGCGCCGTTCGGTGGGCCGCCTTCGCCGCCGGGGAAGCGCCGGCCCCCGCTGCCGTTCCCGCTCCCGGTGCCACTACCGCCCCCGCGGCCGGTTTGGCCGGTGCCACCCTTGCTCCCGGCCCCCCGGCCGCCGAAGCCGCTGAACCCGGCGCCAGTGGTGCAGGTACCGGACGACGGGGCCGGGACGATGGTGACCGACTTGGCGGTGATCGTCGTCGACTTGGCTGTCGTCCCGGTGACGGTGACGCAGTCACCGACGGCCACCGACGACGCGGCGGTGGTCGCGTTCTGCGTGAACGTCGTCGACGACGTCCACGTCACGGTGGCCTGACCGGTCTCTTGGCTCTGGACCTCCATCGACGATCCTGTGATGGCGGCGACGGAACCGGACGCGCCCGGCCCGAACCGGCCCCGGGGAGTCGTTGTCGCCGCGCCGGCCGCGGCCGGGGCCGCCACCACCGCGATCGCCACGGCCACGGCGACGGTGGTCGTCACTCGTCGGGTTGATCGGTGCATCGTGGTCTCCTTCTCGTCGGACCGGTTCGTCATTCGCTCCGGAGAGCGTCGATCGGGGCAAGCTGGGCGGCTCGGCTGGCGGGGTAGACGCCGAAGACGAGGCCGATGGCGATGGCGACGACGAGGGCGCCGGCCGTCGCCGGGGCCGAGAGCGTGATCGGGTCACCGATGGCGTGCGGCAGGAGGACCGAGCCGACCGCGCCGATCAGCGCGCCGAGGGCGCCGCCCGAGAGGCCGAGCACCGACGCCTCGAGGAGGAACTGGCGGCGGATCAGCCGGGGCGTCGCCCCGAGGGCCTTGCGGAGGCCGATCTCCCGGATGCGCTCGGTGACCGAGACGAGCATGATGTTCATCACGCCGATCCCGCCGACGAGCAGGGAGATCCCGGCGATCCCGCCGAGCAGGACGGTCAGCGTCTTGTCGACGGACGTCGCGGTCGAGATCTCTGACGTCTCCGACGTGATCGTGAAGTCGGCGTCCGACGCGTCGGTGATGCCGTGGAGCGCCAGCAGCTCGGCGTCCGCTTCCTGGTAGGCGCCGGGGAGGGTCCCGGTGGACGTCGCCTGGATGATGATCGAGCTGAGCGACGACGTCCCGAGGAGCCGCTGGGTGGCGGTGCTGATCGGGACGACGACCTGGTCGTCCTGGTTGGAGCCGGTCGATGTCGACGACCCGACCGCGTCGAGGATGCCGATGACCGTCATCGGCGTCCCGTCGACGTCGACGGTCTGCCCGACCGGGTCCTCGCCGCTGAACAGCTCGCCGGCCGTCGTCGACCCGAGCACGGCGACCGCGGTGTGGTCGGCGACGTCCTGGCGGTCGAGGAAGCGGCCTTGGGTCACCGACCGGTCCCGGACGGTCGCCCACCACGGCGTCGTCCCGACGACGGTCGACGTCC
The DNA here is from genome assembly GCA_963844575.1 of uncultured Actinomycetota bacterium. Lineage (GTDB taxonomy): Bacteria > Actinomycetota > Acidimicrobiia > Acidimicrobiales > RAAP-2 > DASZUK01. The sequence continues at coordinate 2,644,798 of CAWJOU010000005.1, read as the reverse complement.
AGTTGGCCGAGCCGGCGACGAGCGTCGCCGACGACTGCACGATCGGGGCGACCGCGGCGATGTCCGGTGCGACGACCTTCGACGACAGGGCGGTGGCGTCGGCCTCGGTCAACGTCGACGCCGTCCCCAGTGCTTCCCGGATCCCGGCGGTCGACGTCGTGCTGCCCGGGGTGACCGTGAGCAGGTTGGTGCCGAGGGCACTGATCTCCGAGCTGACCTGGTTCTGCGCGCCCTGACCGAGGCCGACGGTCAGGATGACCGCGGCGATCCCGATCATGATGCCGAGGACGGTCAGACCCGACCGGAGCCGGTGGGTCCGGACGGCCTCGAGGCCGGTCCGCATCGTCTCGAGCCAGCTCATGCCGCGACCTCCGAGCCGGCGACGAGCCGGCCGTCGCGGATTCGGACGATCCTTTCGGCCGCGGTGGCGACGTCAGCGTCGTGGGTGATCAGGACGAGCGTCCGCCCGGCCGCGTGGAGCTCGTCCATGAGGGCCATCAGGTCGCCGGCGGACGTCGAGTCCAGGTTCCCGGTCGGCTCGTCGGCCAGGATGAGGTCCGGATCGGTGACGAGGGCGCGGGCGATCGCTACCCGTTGCTGCTGACCACCGGAGAGCTCCCCCGGCCGATGGTCGACGCGGTCGCCGAGCCCGACGCGGGCCAGCGCGGCGAGCGCCCGTTGCCGGCGCTCGGTCCGCCCGACGCCGGCGTACGCCAGCGGCAGCTCGACGTTGCGCCATGCCGGCATCGACGCGAGCAGGTTGAACTGCTGGAAGACGAACCCGATGCGTCGGTTCCGGACCGACGCCAACGCCGCCTCGGTCATGCCGCTCACATCCTCGCCGGCCAGCCGGTACGTCCCACCGCTCGGCACGTCGAGGCAGCCGAGGATGTGCATGAGCGTCGACTTGCCCGAGCCCGACGGGCCCATGATGGCGACGTACTCCCCTTCGTCGATCGTCATCGACACGCCGCGGAGGGCGGCGACGGCCAGCGAACCGGTCCGGTAGACCTTCGTGACGTGCTCGAGCCCGATGACCGGCGGCCCGGCGTCAGCCACCGGTGAACCCACCCCCACCGGTGAACCCGCCGCCGCCCCCGCCGGTGAACGTGCGGCCGCCGCCCGGGACCTCGCCGCCCCCACCGAACCCGCCGGCGCCGCCACCGAACCCGCCGGCGCCGGTCCGACCGAGCAACCCGCCGCGGCCGCCAGCTGCGCCGCCGGTGAACGTGACGACCTGCTCGACGACCTTGTCACCCGCCTTCAGCCCACTCGTCACCTGCGTCTCGCCGCCCGAGCTCTCGCCGACGGTGATCTCCTTGGTGACGTGCGCGCCGTTCACGACCGTGGTGACCTGGGCGTTCCCGCCCGAGTAGCTGATCGCCGCGGTCGGCACCTCGACGACGTCGTAGAGCTCCTTGACGATGATCGAGACGTCGGCCGTCGAACCGGCGTACAGGTTCGCCGGCGTACCGGTGACCTTGATCACGACGGGGAACGTCGCGACGCCGGAGCTCTGGCTGGCGATGATCCCGACGGACGACACCGTTCCGTAGACCGGTGTCGTCGCTCCGGTCGGCGTGATCACGGCCTGGTCGCCGGCCTTGACGTCGCCGACCTCCGTGTCGTCGACCGTGCCGTTGACGACGAAGCTGCTCGTCCCGACGACGACGACCTGGGCCGACGAGCTGCTTCCGGTCGATCCGGTGCCGGTCGATCCGGTTCCGCCCGACCCTGTCCCGGTCGATCCGGTCCCCGTCCCGCCGGTGCCGCTCCCGCCCGAGGAGACCTGCTGACCGACGGTCAGGCTGACCGACGCGACGGTGCCGGCGATCGTCGACGTCAGCGTGGCGTCGGCGAGGTCGGTGTTCGCCGATGTGAGCTGGGACTGGGCGGACGTCACGGACGCCTGGTCGGACTGGATCTGGCTTGTCGACGCCCCGTCAGCCGCGTCGCTCGACAGCTTGGCCTGGGCGGCCGTGAGGCTGGCCTGGGCCGAGTCGGCCTGCGCCTGGAGCGCGGACGGGTCGATCGTGGCGAGCGTCTGGCCGGCCGTCACGGTCTGGCCGGCGGTCACGTCGACCGCCGTGATCTTGCCGGACGCCGCGAAGTCGAGGTCGGCCTGTTGGGCGGGGTTGACGGTGCCGGTCGTCGACACGGTCTGCTTCATTGTGCCGGTGCCGACGCTGACGACCTGGGTGGTGACCTTCAGGCCGGTGCCGGACGAGCCGCTCGTCCCGAGCCAGATCCCGATGCCCGCGCCGGCGGCGAGCACGACGACGACGGCACCGACGACGAGCCATCGGCGCCGTCGCCGGCCGGTCGGCTCGGTCGGGGGCTCGTCGGCCGGGGGGCCGGGGACGGCAGGCACCGGCTCCGTCGGTGCCCCCGCCATCGCATCGGTCACCATCGCGGGTAGTCAAGAGCGCCGAGCTGGCGGTTAGGTTCGGGCCACCTGTGGGCCAGCTGTGAATCGGCCGGGTCCGGGCAAACCCTTAACCAGCCCTTATGTTGGGGGCCGATCCTGGAGCCGGTGTGGGGAGCCCTGGCCGTCGTCGCCCTCGTCACCACGGCCGCCCCGGGCGCCTCGGCGGTCCACTCCACCCCGGCCACCCCGGCCGGCGGGGCTCACCGACCCGGCCTGACCGTCTCGGCGGCTCCGACCCCGGGGACACGGGGCCCGCCGACGATCCGGCCGTTGGCGACCGGGCCGGTCGACGCGGCCAACGCACCGGACCCGAGCGTGCTGGTCGTCGGGGGGACGTACTACGCGTACACGACGAATGACGGCGTCAGCGACGTCCCGGTGCTCGAGTCGACGAACCTCGTCGACTGGCGGTTCGTCGGCGACGCGATGTCGGTGCTCCCGGCCTGGGTGGAGTACGGGGAGACGTGGTCGCCGTCGGTGGCTCCGGACCCGGCCGGCGGCTACGAGATGTTCTATGACGCCTACGACGCGATCGACGGCGTCCAATGCATCGGACGGGCGACCGCGCCGTCGCCGATCGGCCCGTTCGTCGATCCGTCGACGTCGCCGTTCGTCTGCCAGGTCAGCCTGGGCGGCTCGATCGACGCGTCGATCTACCGCAGCCGGTCCGGCGACGTCCTCGTCTGGAAGAGCGACCGGACCGACGACGCGATCTGGGCGGCGCCGCTCGGTCGTGACGACGCGTCGCTGGTTGGCTCGCCGGTGCAGTTGCTGACCGCGACGGCCGGATGGGAGGACGGGATCGTCGAGGGCCCGGCCTTGGCCGACGTCGGTGGCACGATCTACCTCTTCTTCGGCGGCAACCGGTGGACAACGGCGGACTACGCCATCGGCGCAGTGGCCTGCGTGTCGCCGTTGGGGCCGTGCCAGGCGGCGAGCGACACGCCGGCGCTGGCGTCGGGCGACGGCGCGACCGGTCCGGGCGGCCCGTCGTTCTTCGTCGCCAACCACCAGCTCGTCATGGCCTACGCGGCATGGGTCGACGGGATCGTCGCCGGTCCGGACGGCCGGCGCGGGCTCTTTCTGGCGACCGTGACGGCAGCGTCGCCATAGGCTCCGATCGTGTCGACGGTCACCTACGGCTCCACCCCGGGCCGGTGGATCCTGGTGGCGACGGTGCTCGGGTCCGGCATGGCGATGCTCGACGGGACGGTCGTCAACGTCGCACTGCCGTCGATCGGCAAGGACCTCGGTGCCCAGGTCGCCGGCCTGCAGTGGGTCCTCACCGCCTACCTGATCACGCTCTCGGCGCTGATCCTCATCGGCGGTTCGCTGGGCGACCGGTTCGGGCGCCGGCGCGTGTTCCTCATCGGCGTGGCCTGGTTCACCGTCGCCTCGGTGGCCTGCGCGGCGGCCCCGGACCTCATCGTCCTGATCGCCGCCCGGGCCCTCCAGGGCGTCGGCGGTGCGCTCCTCGTCCCGGGCAGCCTGGCGATCATCGAGTCGAGCTTCGCGCCCGACGACCGCGGCCGGGCGATCGGCATGTGGTCGGCGCTCGGCGGCGTCGCCACCGCGATCGGCCCGCTGGCCGGCGGCTGGCTGGTCACGGCGGTCTCGTGGCGGCTGATCTTCGTCCTCAACGTGCCGCTCGCGGTCGCCGTCGTCGCGGCCTCCCGGCACGTCCCGGAGAGCCGCGACCCGGACGCGGCCCCGCACATCGACGGGGGTGGCGCGGCGCTCGTCGTCGTCGGCCTGGCCGCCTTGACGTTCGCGCTGATCGAAGGGCCGACCGCGTCGACGGACCTCGTCGGGGTGGTGCTGGCCGGGGTCGTCGGCGTCGGCGGCCTGGTCGGGTTCGTCGTCGTCGAGCACCGGAGCCGGGCGCCGATGCTGCCGCTCTCGATCTTCTCGTCCCGCCAGTTCACGGTGGCCAACGTCGTGACGTTCGCGGTCTACGCGGCCCTCGGCGGCGTCCTCTTCCTCCTCGCGGTCGATCTACAGCAGGTCCTCGGGTACTCCGCGCTGGCCGCCGGGGCGGCGATGCTGCCGATCACGATCATCATGCTGCTCCTGTCGTCACGGGCCGGTGCGCTGTCCCAGCGGATCGGCCCGCGGCTGCCGATGACCGCCGGACCGCTCATCATCGCCGGCGGCCTGCTGATGATGGGGCGGATCGGTGCGGGTAGCGACTACGTGACCGACGTCCTGCCGGCCGTCGTCGTGTTCGGCCTCGGCCTCGCCCTCACGGTCGCCCCGCTGACGACGACCGTCCTCGCCGCGGTCGACGCCCGCCATGCCGGCCTGGCGTCCGGCGTCAACAACGCCGTCGCCCGCGTGGCCGGGCTCCTGGCGGTCGCCCTCCTGCCGGCCCTGGCCGGTTTGACCGGGGCGGCCTACCGGGAGCCGGTCCGGTTCTCCGGTGGCTTCCACACGGCGGTGCTCATCGGGGCCGGCCTCTGCGTGGTCGGCGGGCTGTCGGCCGCGGTCGGCATCACCAACCCCCGTCGAGCGCCCACCGCCGGGACCACGACCGCCGACCCCGAGCCGCTGTCGTGCCCGCTCGACGCGCCGTCGCTGCGGCCCGGCCCGGAGCGGTCGCCCGGTGGGCGATGATGGAGGGATGGAGCAGTCCCCCACCGAGGCCGAGATCGACGTCATAGTCGAGATCCCGGCCGGCACCCGGAACAAGTACGAGTACGACCACGACCGGCACATCATCCGCCTCGACCGCCGCCTCTTCACCGCGACGACGTACCCGACCGACTACGGCTTCGTGCCCGAGACGCTGGCCAAGGACGGCGACCCGCTCGACGCGCTGGTGCTCCTCGACGACCCGACGTTCCCCGGTTGCCTGGTCCGCTCCCGGGTGGTCGGGGTGTTCTGGATGCGCGACGAAGCGGGCCCGGACGCCAAGCTGCTGACCGTGCTCGCCCACGACCCGACCCGGGAGAACACCGCGGACATCGACGACCTGCCCCGGCACCTCCTGCACGAGATCGAGCACTTCTTCAGCATCTACAAGGATCTGGAGCCGGGGAAGATGAGCGAGACGGGTGGGTTCGAGGGGCGCGCCGCCGCGCTGGCCGAGCTGGCGAGCTGCCGGGCCCGCTACCGGGAGGGGGAGGCAACGTGAGCCATCCACGCGACGAGGTCCAGGCAGCCGTCGACCGCTACCACGAGCTGCGGGCCCGCATCGAGGCCGGCGAGCACGATTTCGGCGTCCTGGCCGACCTGTACACCGACGACGCGGTCTACGTCGACGCGGCGTGGGGTCGGATCGAGGGGAAAGCCGCGATCGCCGCCTGGCTGGTCGACTCGATGGTCGGGCTCGGTGACTGGCAGTTCCCGGTCGAGTTCACCGCCATCGACGGCGACAACGTCGTCGTCAAGTGGACCCAGGTCGTCCCGGGCACCCGGGAGGACGGCCGGCCGTACGCGCAGTCCGGCTACTCGCGGCTCGTCTACGCCGGCGACGGCCGGTTCTCCTACGAGGAGGACGTCTACAACATGGTCCACGTCCTCGAGGACATCGAGGCGAGCGGTTGGCAGCCGACGGAGCCGATGAACCTGCCGCCAGCCCACCCGGACCGGCGCTGGTCGCCCAGTTAGCGATGGGCGCTGACGGCTGACCAGTTAGATCTGGTCGAGCCGGCCGGCGAGGTGGTCGTCGTAGGCCGACAGGTCGAGCAGGCCGTGGCCGGAGTAGCTGAAGAGCACGACCTTCTCCTCGCCTGACTCCTTCGCGGCCAGGGCCTCGTCGATGACGGCGCGGATGGCGTGGGCGGTCTCGGGGGCCGGGATCGTGCCCTCGGTACGGGCGAACTGGACCGCGGCCTCGAAGACCTTGCCCTGCGGGTAGGCCGACGCCCGCATCCGTGCGGCCTTGACCAGGTTGGAGATGATCGGTGAGTCACCGTGGTAGCGGAGGCCACCGGCGTGGATCGGCGGCGGCACGAAGTCGTGGCCGAGCGAGTACATCGGCAGCAGCGGCGTCATCCCGGCGACGTCGCCGAAGTCATACTCGAACGTCCCCTCCGTCAGCGTCGGGCACGACGACGGCTCGACGGCGAGCAGGTCGACGCCAGCGTCCGGGACGAACGGGAGGGCGATCCCGCCGAGGTTCGACCCGCCGCCGCAGGCGCCGACGACGACGTCCGGCAGCCGCTCGCCGGCCAGCTCGAGCTGCTCCTTGGCCTCGAGGCCGATGACGGTCTGATGGAGCAGGACGTGGTTGAGGACGGAGCCGAGCGCGTAGTGCGAGTCCGGTCGGCCGGCCGCGTCGCGCACCGCGTCGCTGATCGCCGCGCCGAGCGACCCGGGGTGGTCCGGGTCGTCGACCGGCGACGGCACGACCTCACCGCCCCAGACCTCCATCATCGTCCGCCGATACGGCTTCTGCTCGTACGACGCCCGGACCATGTAGACCTTGCATTCGAGGCCGAACAGCGACGTGGCGAACGACAGCGCGCTCCCCCACTGGCCGGCGCCGGTCTCCGTCGCCAGTCGGGCGATGCCTTCCTGCTGGTTGTAGAACGCCTGCGGCACCGCGGTGTTCGGCTTGTGCGATCCGGCCGGCGAGACCGACTCGTCCTTGTAGTAGATGCGGGCCGGCGTACTGAGCGCCCGCTCGAGCCGTTCGGTCCGGACGAGCGGCGTCGGCCGCCACAGCCGCAGGATGTCGAGCACCTCGCCGGGCACGTCGATCCACGGCGCCGTCGAGACCTCCTGGCCGATGAGCGCCATCGGGAACAGCGGCGCCAGGTCGTCCGGGCCGACCGGCTCCCGCGTCGCCGGGTGCAGGGGCGGCTGCAGCGGCTCCGGCAGGTGCGGGGCCACGTTGAACCACGCCGTCGGGACCCGGTCAGGTCCGAGGTTCCACCGCATGGTGCACTCCCTTCGCCGGTCGACCACCCTGGGCCGCCGTCGGGAAGATATCGCGGCGCCGCAACCGCCGCTGGTTCACCAGAAGTTCATCTTCGTGTTACCAACAGTTCGAACGGCGGCATCCGGGGGGTTACCGAGCGCCGTCACACTCGGACGGGTGACCACGGCGGGATCACAGCTGGAGCAGCTCGACGACAGCAAGATCACCCGGTTCCAGGTGAAGATCATGTTCGTCTCGGGCATGGGGTTCTTCACCGACGCCTACGACCTGTTCGTCATCGGGATCGTGGTGGCCCTCTTGAAGCCGGAGTGGAACCTGTCCACCGGCCAGGTGTCGCTCCTCAACTCGGCCACCCTGGCCGCTTCGGCCGTGGGGGCCATCGTCTTCGGTCGGGTGGCCGACATCCTGGGCCGGAAGAAGATCTACGGCTACGAGGTCCTCATCCTGGCCATCGGGGCCATCGCCTCGGCCTTCGCCCCCAACTACACGTTCCTCCTGGTAGCCCGCATCGTGCTCGGCATCGGGATCGGTGGGGACTATCCGGTGAGCGCCACCATCATGAGCGAGTACTCCGGCAAGCGGTCCCGGGGCCGGATGGTGGGCCTGGTGTTCGCCATGCAGGGCGCGGGCCTCATCGTCGGGCCCCTGGTGGCCTCCATTCTCCTGGCCTCGGGCATCGGCGACGACATCATCTGGCGGATCCTCCTCGGCCTGGGGGCGATCCCCGGTCTGGCCGTCTTCTATCTCCGCCGGCAGATCCACGAGACCCCGCGGTTCGCCATCGCCGGAGGGGTGGCCGAGGAGGCCGAACGGGCCATCGCCGCCGCCACCGATACCGCCACCAACACCGGTACCACGGCGTCCACCGGGCCGACCCCCGAGCTGGTGGTCCGGAACCGGCAGTCCTGGGTGAGCGGGTTCGTCGAGATGGCCCGGCACCGGCGGATGATGCTGTGGCTGATCGGGACGGCCAGCTGCTGGGCCCTCCTGGACTTCGCCTACTACGGCAACACGATCTCCAGCCCCGAGGTTCTGGCGCTCGTCAACCCCGGCGGGTCCCTCCTCGACAACACCCTCCTCCAGTTGGCCATCTTCGCCGTCTTCGCCCTCCCCGGGTACGCCCTGGCCATCCTCCTGCTGGACCGGACCGGCCGGAAGAAGATCCAGGCCCTGGGGTTCGGCATGATGGCCCTGGCCTTCTTGGCCATCGGGCTGGTGCCGGGGGTGACCACGTCGGTGGCCCCGTTCGTGGTCCTGTACGGGGTGAGCTACTTCTTCACCGAGTTCGGGCCGAACACGACGACGTTCGTCTACCCGGCGGAGATCTTCCCGGTCGAGGTCCGCACCACCGGCCATGGGATCTCGGCCGCGGCGGGGAAGATGGGGGCCTTCGCCGGGGCCTACCTGTTCCCCGACATGCTCGCCTCGTCCTGGGGCATCCGGGGAGCCGAGATCGTCGCCGGCGTGGTCTCGGTCGTCGGGCTCGGGCTCACGATCCTCCTCCTCCCCGAGCCGAAGGGGAAGAGCCTGGAGGAGCTGACCGAGGAGTGCTATGCCGGCTCCGTGCCCAAGGCCCCGGTTCTGCACGAGGCGGCGTGACCTATCACGTGGTCGTCGGCGTCGACGGATCGGCGTACGGCAACGCCGCTTTCCGGTGGGCTCTGAACGAGGCCACCGTCCACCAGGGTGAGCTGACGGCGGTGTTCGCCTGGCAGATGCCGTTCCTGGAGATCCCCGGGGCGTTCGACGTCGACCTGATCGAGGACCAGGCCAAGGCCTTCCTGACGGAGACGGTGGCCGCTGTGGACCCGTCGCCGAAGGTGCTGGTGACCCTGCTGGTGGCCCACGGGGACGTCAGCGAGTCCCTCATCGAGGCCTCCCGGGCGGCCGACCTATTGGTCCTGGGCTCCCGGGGCCGCGGCGGGTTTGCCGGCCTCAAGCTGGGATCGGTCAGCCAGGAGTGCGTGACCCACGCCTCCTGCCCGGTGGTCATCATCAAGGACGACGGCCTCCAGCCCGACTAGAGGCCCCCGAACGGCGATCCTCCGGATGTGGTTGTCCCGCCGCCTGTTGTTCCTGTCCCACCAGTGATCCCTGTCTGGCCCGTGCCGGACTTCGACTGCTGTTGTTGTTCGGACTGCTGGGACTCGAGCGTCACTGTCGCCGTCTGCTTGAGGTCGCCGACGTAGTACGTGACCTGGATGGTGTCCCCGGCCTTGTGTTTCGAGACGGCCGTCTGCAGCGACTGGGCCGACGTGACCGATGTCGAACCGATGGCCGTGATGACGTCGCCCTCTCGCAACTTCGCGGTGTCGGCCGGTGAGCCGGAGACGACGCTGAGGATCACCGCGCCGGACGTCGGCGTGAACCCGTACTGCTGGCGGAGCTGTGTCGTGAGCGTCGTCACGTCGACGCCGAGGACGCCTCCGCCGTTGGCGACCGTCCCGCCCTTTTGCAGCTGCGGCAGCAGCGACTCGACGTTGGCGGCCGGGATGGCGAAGCCGATGTTCTGGGCGTCCGTACCGTCGCCGGTGCTGCCCGCGACGGCCGTGTTCATGCCGACGACCTGTCCGTCCGTGTCGATCAGCGGTCCGCCGGAGTTCCCAGGGTTGATCGCCGCGTCGGTCTGGATCATGTTGGTCAGCCGTTCCGTCGCCACCGAGCCACTGTCGCCGGCTGTCACGGTCCGGCCGAGGGCCGAGACGATCCCCTGGGTCACCGTCGGCGTTCCCGCGGCCAGCCCGAGGGCGTTGCCGATGGCGACGACGGCATCGCCGACGAGCAGCTTGTTCGAGTCGCCGAACGTGATCGTCGGCAGGCCCGACGCCCCCTGGATCTGGAGCAGCGCGACGTCGTTGCTCGGGTCCGCGCCGACGAGCTTCGCCCCCTCCTTCTTCGTCGTCCCCGACTCCGTGACCGTGATCGAGGCGCCGGTTTCGGCCAGGGCGATCACGTGGTTGTTCGTCACGACCTCGCCGGTCGACGAGATGATCATCCCGGTTCCCTCGTCCTCCTCGGTCGAGGACTTCACGTCGATCGAGACGACCGCCGGCAGGACCTTCTTCACGAGCTGCGGGATCGACACGTTGCCGCTCAGCGTCGCCGCCCCTGGGGTCGCGGTCCCCTCCTCGACCGTCACGCCGGAGTTGTTGCCGTTGTCCGTCGCGGCCGTCACGCCGGCACCGACGCCGGCGCCGATGAGCGCGGCCACGACCGCGACGAGGATCCAACCTCGGGCCCGCCGCGGCCCCGACGAGCTGCCGCTGGCCGGCGGACCGCCCCCCGGCGGGTACGGCAACGCCGCGGCCTGCGGCGGTGGCCACGGCGCGCCGACGACCGGCTGCGGTGCGGTGGCCGGCGGCCACGGCTCCGGCGGGGCCGGCGGCGTCACCGTTCCTTCCGGGCTGACCGCCCAGGAAGCGGCCGGTGCGACCGGTGTCGTCGGCGGAGCATCCGGCGTGGCCGGCGCGGTGACCGGTGTCGTCGGGGTGGCCTCGGGCGGCGGCGCGATCGGTGTGGTCGCCGGTGACGGTGTTCCGGCCGCGGCGGCCGGCGGGGAAACCGGGGCGACCGGTGTCGTCGGCGACTCGCCGTTCGGGGGATCGGGGGGCGCGCCGGGTCCCGTCTCGCTCAACTCATCGGCCATCGGGATCCTCCTGGAACGGACGGGTGTCCGCCGCACCACTCCTGCGGCAGTAGCTGCCGCGTTGCACGCGAAGTCATCGTAGCCCGCAGCAACCCGCTCGCCGGAACGGCCCGTGTGCCGTCCAGGACGATTCCGGGTGGCCTGCGGTACCAGTTCGGGTACCGACTGGTAGGCCTGCGGGTCTCGTCTGGTACAGAAGGCGTCGCCGAAGCGATAGCGTGACCGCCGCATGCCTCGTCGTATTGATATCGAGCTCACGAGCCACGGCTCGGACGGCACGTTCACCTGGCGAGCCGCCGGAGCGAAGCAGCCGAAGGGCAGCCTGGCGGCCGCCGCCGTCCCCGACGGCGCGTCGGTCGGCGACGTCCTGCGGGCGGAGGTCGAGATCGGCCTCGAGGGTGTCGAGGTCATCGGGTTGTCGGTCAAGGCAGCCAAGGCCGCGGACACGACCAACCGGATCGAGGTCATCGGCGTACCGCAGCGAGGCCCGGACGTGTCGGTGGCGCTGGCCCGGGGGGGCCGGCGGCGAGACGACGACGGTCGTCGCGATAACCGTGATCGTGGACCCCGTGATCGTGATCGCGCCCCCGCGACCGCGACCGTGACGCCCCCAGTGACCGTGATGCCTCCCGTGATCGGGGTGCCCCCCGTGACCGGGACCGGGGCAGCGGTCCGCGGCGCCCGGGTGGTCCGTCCGGTCCGTCGCCGCGGGAGCAGCGCAAGCCGGCGCAGTCGACGACGCACCGCAACGCCTTGCTGGCGGGGCTGGGGCCCGAGCAGCTCCCGGTGGCCGAGCAACTGCTGCGTGGCGGGATGCCGGCCGTCCGTCAGGCGATCGCGGAGGAGAAGACGAACGCCGACGCCATCGTCGCCATCGCGGAACAACTCCTGCCGGCGGTGAACCTGGCCTCTTGGAAGGACCGGGCGACGTCGGCCCAGGCGGCGGGCAAGGAGCTCCGCCTCCGCGACCTGCGAGCGGTCGTGGCCGCGTCGCGGTCGCTCACGCTCGACGACGAAGCCCGGACGATGGCCAAGGCGCTGCAGGACGCGCTGAACCAGCGGGCCACCGCGCTCCGTGACGACTGGCTGGCCCGGATGACGACGGCCCTCGACGAGGGCCGGATCCTCGACGCGGTCCGGACGACGGCCCGGCCGCCAGAGCCGGCGACGCGCCTCCCGGCCGAGCTGGCCGTCCGGGTCAGCGAGGCGGCCGGAGCAGCGATGACGGCCGATGCGGTCGACTGGATGTTTCTGCTGGAGGCGGTCATCGACTCGCCAGTGCGGCGGACGGTCAAGCCGACCGGCATTCCGGACATTCCCGAGGCCCAGGACGCCGCCCGCCGGGCCGCCGGCTCGGTGCCGGAGCTGGCCAAGCTGCTCGGCCTCCGTATCCCCCCTCCTCCCCCACCGCGCCGCCCGCCGGTCCGCCGGCCACCGCTCATGGCAGCCGGCGGTGGAGGACCAGCAGCCTCGCTTTGAACCCAGCGTTCTCCAACAGCTGCTTCGTCGACCGGTCGCCGGGCAGCGCGAGAGCGTCGACCCCGGTGCATCCCTGCTCGCCGAACCAGCCGAGCAGACTCCCGATGAGGCTCTCGCCCACGCCTACCCCCCGGGCGCCGGTCTCGACGTAGCAGCAGTCGACGTGACCGATCCGGTCGGCGACCGGCCCGGCCGGCCGGTCGACGGCAACGCGACCCGCCGCCAGACCGACGACGACCTCGTCGAACAGTCCGAGGAGGAGGACCCGGTCGGGCTGATCGAGCCACGACGTCGGGTCGGCGTCCGGCGGGACGAGGAGGTCGCCGCCGCGAGCGGTTGCCGACTCGGCCCGGGCGGCTGCCAGCAGGTCCCGGCAGCGATCGTTGTCCTGTGGACCGGCCCGACGGACGCGCTCCACCGCGGCGTCAGTCCGGTCCTGGGCCGCCCAGGAGCTGCTGGGCCCGGTGCAGGATGGTCTGGCGGCCTCGGGTGGTCGCCTCGTGTCGGTAGACGGTCTCCAGGTCGCTCGGGCTGAGCCCGTCGAGCCGTCGGACGACCTGGGAGGCCGAGAGGGCGTCGTACCCGGGGATGGCCGCGTCGACCCACCCGGCGGCCGGCGGCTCGACGTCGAGCGGTGCCGGCGCGGCGGCGCTCGGTGCCGGCTCGGGCGGCCGGGGCGCCGGCGGTGGCCGGTCCGAGCCGAACCAGTCCCGGAGCCGCTGCTGGCCAGCCGCCACCGCGAACCGACCGACGACCTGCGCGTTGCGGAGCTGGCCCTCCAGTCGGTCCCGCCCCTTCTCCGCCAGCTCGGGGAAGTCCTCGACCGCGGTCAGGACGAAGCCGACCGGCGCGTAGAACAGCATGTCGAGCGCACGCCGAGCGGCCGCGTTCTCGTCGGCGGACTCGGCGTCGGGGTCGGCGGGATCAGACACAGTCTCGGCGGATTCGGCCGGCTCGGCCTCGGCGGGCTCGGCCTCGGGGTCGGCGGGTTCAGACACAGTCTCGGCAGAGCATCTTCTTCTTGTCCGCCAGCTGGCTCGGGTGCTTCACGAGGAAGCAGGACCGGCAGACGAACTCGTCGGGTTGTTTCGGCAGGACGCGCTCGGTGGTCTCCGAACGGTCGTCGACGTCGGCGAGCTCCTCGTCGTCCGGCTCCTCCTCGACGACGACGAGCCGCTCCTTGAGGATGACGTCCAGGCTGGCCTCGACGTCCTCGTCGTCCGGCTCCTCCTCGTCGTCACCCTCGTCGTCTTCCGCCGCCGCGGCCGGGGTTGACGCCGGGGCCTGAGGTTCGGCCGTGACGTCGACGACGGTGTCGCCGACCTCACTGTCGTCATCGCCTTCGACGAGGTCGTCGCCACCGAGATCGTCCTCGTCGTCGAGCTCGTCCGGCTCGGCCTCGTCGAGCGCCTCGTCGTCGTTGTCATCGAGATCGTCGAGATCGTCCGGGATCGCCACGTCATCGAGGTCGTCTGCCATCTTCGCCTTCCAGGAGGGGGAACGTGCCGCGGGAGCATAGACGTTCGCCAACCCCGGCCAAGCGTTTCCAGGCGGCCGGGCCCGGGGGTCTTTGGGGCCATCTCGCCACTCGAAAGGCATCTGCCTCACGGGCGGGAAGTTCTCTACTCGACCCCCAGGGCCTGACTCCGCCTCTCACAGCATCCCCCCCTTCGGGCGGACCGGCTGAGCCGTTCCGTCCCGGCGGGGCGTCTGGGACTGGGGGGTACGATAGGCGGCGCGAGGGGTCTGCCGTCAAGAGCCGCTTCCACCCTCTGACCAGGGGAGATTCCGGTTTCCCCTGGTCACGAACTTGCAGATTTTCCTGTCTGTCGGGCACCGCGACGGGCCTCGGCCCGCCGCTCCGACTCCAGTCGCTCGAGGTCGGTCGTTCCGTAGTCGACGTACCGCATCGCCGCGGCGATGGCACGGTGGCCGGCGACGTGGTCGATGGCCTGGTGCATCTCCTGCGCCACCCGGCGGTAGGTCGCGTGGCCCTGCGGTCCGGACCGCAGCTCGATCAGGTGGATGGCCTCGCGGGCGTTCATCTGCATGACGTAGCGGATGCGGAAGGCCAGGGCGACCGCGTACGCGGCCTGCGCCGGGGACGCGGCGGCGAGAGCGTCGTGGAGGTCGCTCGACCGTGCCATCGAATCGGCGAACAGTGCGTCCTCCCCCGCTTCGGCGACGTCGTCGGGCACGTCGAAACCGAGCGCGGTCGACAGGGGCTGCCAGTCGACGGTCAGCATGCGGTGCCGTTGCAGGTCGCGGAACGCGCCGTAGTCGGAGACGATCTCGAACCGGTAGTCCGTCCGCTCGAACGCCCGGCCGGGCCGATGCCGGCGGTTGCCGCGGTCGCCGACGTACGCGGTGAGCAGGGCGACGCGGTCGTCGGCCGGGAGCCGGCGGACCCGGCGGAGCGCCTCGTCCTCGGAGCAGTCGACGTGCGGGAAGCAGATCGCCGCCAGCACCTTGTCCTCGCCTTCCGGGTCGAAGTCGAGCAGGGTCGTCGTCGGGCCGCCGTCGGGAGCGTTCGGGGCGCCGGGGTCCCCGTCCGGCCAGAGCCGGTCGACGACACGAGCGGTCTCGTCCCGGGTGGCCGCCAGGTACGCCGACCACGCGTCGCCCCGGTCGGTCAGGTCGACCCGCTGCAGGAACGACGGGATGACCTTGCGCAGCTCGGTGAGGATCATCGACGCGTACTGGCGGGCTTCGGGGAGCGGGTGCGATCGCATCCGCAGCAGGAGCAGCTCGTACGACTGGCCGGTCCCGTAGATGCCGATGTTCGAGAGCGACGCCGCCGGCAGGAGGCCGCGCACGGCGTCGAGCGCCTTCGCCCGGATGGCCTGGCGATGGACGAAGTCGGAGTCCCCGCTCTGGCGCGGATGCCGGGCGGTCAGCGATGCGACCAACCGGGGCAGGATGGCCGCGTACGTGTCGAACATCCGGTCGAGGTCGCCGACGTAGCGGGCGCCGAGCGGCGACTCGAGGATCTCCGGCGGCCGGTAGTACCGGTAGTGGCCGCTCGGCAGCCGGGCGTCGTAGGCGATGTAGCGGGTCGACTGCTCGAGGTAGGCCATCAGCCGGCCCCACTCGAGGATCTTCGTGAGCACGTTCGACGACTGCTCGCAGGCGAGGTGGACGCCACCGAGCTGGGCGACCGAGTCGTCGCCGTACTCGAAGAACACCCGCTCGTAGAGCTCCTCGGCCCGGGCCAGCCCGACGGTGGCGTCGATCGACGCGTCGCCGGAGACGTCGAGGTCGCCGACGAACTCGTCGAGAAACAGGCGGCGCAGGCTCTTCGGCGAGCGGGAGTACCGGGCGAACAGCGCGCCCTTCACGACCTCCGGCAGGTTGACGAGGGCGAACACCGGCTGGTCGAGGTTGGTGACATAGCGCCGGAGGATCGCCTCCTCTTCGGCGGTGAACGTCTCCTCCACGTACGGGAACATGCCCGTCCAACCTTACGACTGGGGTACCTCGGCGGTGGTGGACGCCTCGCCGGCGACGACGTCCCGGCGGAGGAGGTCGACGGCGGCCGACGCGGCGGCGGCGACGGACGGGTCGGGGGCGACGACGGACACCTGGCCGACGAGGTCGATCAGCTGCTTCATCGTCCGGACGAAGTCGCCGGGGGCGATCTCGCCGATGTCCTGGGCGGCGACGTCGAGGACGGTGCCGAACGACGCGCCGCGGGCCCACGACGTCACCGCACCGGCCAGGCCCGGCTCGGGCTGGCGCGTCCTCGGCACGAGGTGCGCCTCCTCGAACGCCCGGACCCGGTCGGCGAGGTTCGCGAGGTCGACGAGCCGCTGGCCGAGCTCGGCCCGGCGCTTCTCCCCCAACCGGTCGGCGAGCTTCTTGCGGCGGGCCGGCGCGCCGACCGGCCGCCGGGCCCGCCGGCGCTCGAAGATGACCGCGGACAGGACGCCGGCCAGGATCGACGGGTCCGCGCCGGCGAGCACGTCACCGGCGACGGCCTCGGCGACGAGCAGATCCGACTCGTGGTACACGCGGGCCAGCCGCGACCCCGCCCCGGTCAGCCGCCAGCCGTCGAGGTACGCCATGTCGCCGAGGACCGCCAGCCGCCGGCCGAGCAGCTCGACGAGGTTGCCGTCGGACGTCGCCTGCCACTGGGCGAACGACTGCCGTAGGACGTTCTCGGCGGTCGGGCGGTCGAACCGGCGCACGAGGTTGACGGTCAGGTTGTACGTCGGCCGGAACGCGGAGCGGAGGTCCGGTGGCGGGGCGACGGCCACCCGCGCCGCCTCGGCCGCGGTGACCTCGGCGGACCAGACGACGACCGCATGGCCGACGTCGTCGAGTCCGCGCCGGCCGGCCCGACCGGTGAGCTGGGCGTACTCCCCCGACGTCAGGTTGGCCCGGCCGGCGCCGCCGAACTTGCTGAACCGTTCGATCACGACCGACCGGGCCGGCATGTTGATGCCGAGCGACAGCGTCTCGGTGGCGAAGACGACCTGGAGCAGCCCGGCCGAGAAGCAGGCTTCGACGGCCTCGCGGTACGCCGGGACGAGCCCGGCGTGGTGGGCCGCGACGCCGGCCTCGAGCCCTTCGAGCCACTCCGAGAACCCGAGGACGCGGAGGTCGTCGTCGGCCAAGCTGGCGACGTGAGACTCGGCGATCTGGCGGATCGTCGCCCGTTGCCGGTGATCGGTGAGCCGGACGCCGTCGCGCAGGCACTGGCGGACGGCCTCGTCGCAGGCGGCGCGACTGAAGATGAACACGATCGCCGGGAGCAGGTCGTCGTCGCCGAGCGCCTCGAGCAGCTCGGTCCGTCGGGGGCTGCGGAACGGCAGCTGTGGCCGGCCTCGCCAGTGCCCCGATGCCCGAGTCCGGCCGAGCCGCTGGGCCGTCTGGTCGAGCCGCTGGGCCTCACCGCCCACCCGGCCGTCGACGAGCAGCGGCAGGAGCTCCGTCTCCCCGCCGCCGTTCCGGTGGTGCACGGCCAGATGGTGGCGGAGGACGACCGGCCGGCGCCGCTCGACGACGACATCGGTCGGTCCGCGGACCGTCCGGAGCCATGCGCCGAGCTCGGTGGCGTTGGCGACGGTGGCCGAGAGGCAGACGAACGCGATGCCCGGCGGGGAGAGGACGAGGACCTCTTCCCAGACGCCGCCCCGGTACGGGTCCTGGAGGTAGTGGACCTCGTCGAGGACGACCGTGCGCAGGCCGTCCAGCAGGTCGGAGCCGGCGAGGAGCATGTTGCGGAGCACCTCCGTCGTCATGACGACGACCGGGGCGTCCGGGCGTATGGCGATGTCGCCGGTCAGCAGGCCGACGCGCGCTGCGCCGTGCTCCGCGGCCAGCTCGCCGAACTTCTGGTTCGAGAGCGCCTTGAGCGGCGTCGTGTAGAACGCCTTGCCTCCCGCCGCCAGCGCCCGGGCGACGCCGTAGGCGGCGACGAGCGTCTTGCCGGAGCCGGTCGGCGCGGCGACGAGGACGGACCGGCCGGCGTCGAGCGCGTCGAGCGCGTCGGCTTGGAACGGGTCGACCGCGAACGACAGGCCGTCGAGGAATCGCTCCCTCAACGGCCGAACAGCTTCCCGATGCCGATCGACGCGAAGTAGAAGACGATCAACGGTCCGGCCAGCGCGAGCATCGAGAACGGGTCCGAGCTCGGCGTGAAGACCCCGGCGACGACGACGATGCCGATGATCGCCCATCGCCAGTGCCGGAGCAGCGCCCCCGGCGTGACGACGTGGGCGAGCTGGAGCGCGACGAGGACGACCGGGAACTCGAACGTGATGCCGAACAGGACCATCATGAGCAGGATCAGCGTCAGGTAGCTGTTCGGGTTGTAGATCTGCTTCAGGCTCGGTCCCCCGGCGGCCTTCAAGAACGCCAGAGCGTGCGGGAAGATGACGTAGGCGATCGCACAGCCGCCGACGAAGAGGACGATCGACGCCAGCACGAACGGGACGGCGTACCGCTTCTCCGTCGGGCGCAGCCCGGGGGTGATGAACCGCCAGAGCTGCCAGAGGATCACCGGCGACGCGACGACGAGGCCGCCGAACGCCGCCATTTTCACCCGCAGCGTGAGGCCGTCGAGCGGGCTCGTGACGTAGAGCTGGCAGTTGCCCGGGTTGACCTGGCAGTACGGGTGCTGCAGGAAGCTGAGCATGTGGCTGTAGAAGACCGCGACGACCGACGCGGCGGCGACGAACGCGATCGTCGCGATGACGAGGCGTCGGCGCAGCTCCGACAGGTGCTCCGAGAGCGTCATCGCGTCCGGCGTCGGACGGGTCTTACGGCGCGACAGCAACGGGATGTCCATCGCCGGGCTCAGTTCATGCCCGGATCGTCGACCGGCACCGGGTCGCCCAGTACCGGGTCGATCGGCTCCGGGCCGCCGGCTCGGTCCTCCGGCCAGGCGTCGCCGTCGGCGGCGACGTCGTCGTCGTCGGCCGGGTCTTCGACGAGCTCGTCCTCGGGCGTCGAGCGCGGCCCACCGGTTGAGCACGGTCATCGGCGACCGGGCGAACCGGGCGATCTCCTGGGTCGACGGGAGGTCGGGAACGTTCTGGCGAACCTCCTGGTCGACGCGCTGCTGGAAGTCACGCAGCTTGCGCCAGGCCGCGCCGACCTGGCGGGCCACCTGAGGGAGCTTGTCGGGCCCCAGCAGGATGACGGCCACGATCACGATGACCAGCAGCTTGGCCGGGCTCAGGTCCAGCATCCGACCGGGAGTCTACCGACGGGTGACGACGGTCAGAGAGAGGCGATGAGCCGCTCGACGCGCTCGTCGTGGGCGCGGAACGGATCCTTCAGCAGGACGGTCCGCTGAGCCTGGTCGTTGAGCTTGAGGTGGACCCAGTCGACGGTGAAGTCCCGTCGGCGTTCCTTCGCCCGCCGGACGAACGCGCCACGCAGGCGCGCCCGCGTCGTCTCCGGCGGGTCGGTCATCGCGGTGGCGATCTCCTCGTCGGTGCAGACGCGGTCGACCTGGTCCCGCTGCTGGAGCTTGTAGAAGAGGCCACGGGAGCGGTCGACGTCGTGGTACATGAGGTCGACCATCGCCACTTTCGGGTGCGAGAGCGGGACGTCGTGGCGCTTGCGAACCTCGTCGACGAGCCGGTACTTCGCCACCCAGTCGCACTCCCGCCACAGCGACAGCGGATCGGACTCGAGGCCCTTCAGGCAGTGCTCCCACATGTCGAGCGCCCGGTCCTCCTCCGGTGAGAGGCCGCGGCGGTCGCGGAACTTGACCGCTCGCTCGAGGTACTCCTTCTGGATGTCGAGGGCGCGCATCTCCCGGCCGTTGGCCAGCCGGACCCGGCGCTGGCAGGTGACGTCGTGGCTGATCTCGCGGATCGCGCGGATCGGGTTCTCGAGCGTCAGGTCGCGCAGCACGGTGCTCGAGTCCTCGAGCATCGCCAGCAGGATGCTCGTCGTCCCGACCTTCAAGAAGGTGGCGTACTCGCTCATGTTCGAGTCACCGACGATGACGTGCAGGCGACGGAACCGCTCCGCGTCGGCGTGCGGCTCGTCGCGGGTGTTGATGATCGGTCGGCTCCGCGTCGTCGCCGAGGAGACGCCCTCCCAGATGTGCTCGGCGCGCTGGCTGATGCAGTAGACCGCGCCCCGGGCGGTCTGGAGCACCTTGCCGGCACCGGCGAAGATCTGCCGGCTGACGAGGAACGGGATCAGCACCTCGGTGTACCGGTTGAAGTCGTCGTTGCGCTCGGTCAGGTAGTTCTCGTGGCAGCCGTACGAGTTGCCGGCGGAGTCGGTGTTGTTCTTGAACAGGTAGACGTCGCCGCGGATGCCCTCCTCGCGCAGCCGCGACTGGGCGCCGGTGACGAGCTGGGAGAGGATCCACTCGCCGGCCTTGTCGTGCGTCACGAGGTCGCGGATCTGGTCACACTCGGGGGTGGCGTACTCCGGATGGCTGCCGACGTCGAGGTAGAGCCGGGCGCCGTTCTCCAAGAAGACGTTCGACGACCGCCCCCAGCTGACGACCCGCCGGAACAGGTACCGGGCGACCTCGTCGGGGCTGAGCCGGCGCTGGCCGCGCAGCGTGCACGTCACGCCGTACTCGTTCTCGAGGCCGAAGATGCGCCGGTTCACGAAGCCACCGTAGCGCCGGCCGGCTACGGCCCTTCGGCAGCCCCCGCGTCGGTCGCCCCGGAGTCGGTCGTCTGGCTGGCCGCTGTCCCCTCGCTCGGAACCTCAGCCGCTGGACCGCCCCCGTCGCCGTCCCCGCCCAACAGGGACGCCAGCTCGTCGTGGGTGACCCGCCGGAACGTGCGGCGGCCGTTGCTCCGACTGAGCACGGCTACTTCGAGGTCCCCCGACCCGAGCGTCCGCTCCGGTCCGGCGAGGGCGCCGACGGCCCGGCCGAGCGCGTCGGCCAGCGGCTGGTCCGGCCGCCAGTCGGTGCCGACCCGCTCGGAGATCGTCTCGGCGTCGCCGCCGAGGACCGCGAACCGGTCCTCGTCGATGATCGTCCCCTCGTAGGCGATGTGGTAGAGCTGGTTCGACCGGCCGTCCGCGCCGAGCTCGGCGACGAGGATCTCGACCTCGAGCGGCTTCATCTCGTGCGTGAAGACGTTGCCGAGGAACTGGGCGTAGAGGTTGGCGAGCGACCGGGCATCGACGTCTTCGCGGCTGAACGCGAAGCCCTTGGTGTCGGCGTGGCGGACGCCGGCCACCCGGAGCTGGTCGAACTCGTTGTACTTGCCGACGCCGGCGAACGCGACCCGGTCGTAGATCTCGCTGATCTTGTGGAGCGACTGGGACGGGTTCTCGGCGACGATGAGGACGCCGTCGGCGTAGACGGTGGCGACGAGCGAGCGGCCGCGGGCGATGCCCTTCTGCGCGTACTCCGCCCGGTCCTTCATGACCTGCTCGGGCGCGACGTAGTACGGCATGCTCATGCCGGTGACCTCCGCTTGCGGTCGATGATCGCCGCGAACCGCTCGGCCACCTCGGCCTCGTCGACCTGCTCGTAACCGTCGGCGGTCACGACCGCGACGAACGGGTAGATGCCGCGGACGAGGTCGGGCCCGCCGGTGGCCGAGTCCTCGTCGGCGGCCTCGTAGAGCGCGTTGACCGCCAGCTCGACCGCGTCCGCACGGGAGAGCCCTTCTCGGTAGCCGAGCTTGATCGTCGTCCGGGCGTCCCGCCCGCCGGAGCCGGTCGCCTGGAAGTCGGCCTCCTCGTAGTGGCCGCCGGTGACGTCGTAGGTGAAGATCCGACCGATCTCCCGGCGGAGGTCGTAGCCGGCGAAGAGCGGCACGACGGCGAGGCCCTGCATGGCCAGCGGCAGGTGCTGGCGGACCATCTGGGCGAGCTGGTTGGCCTTGCCCTCGAGGCTGAGCGTGACGCCTTCGACCTTCTCGTAGTGCTCGAGCTGGGTCTGGAAGAGCCGGACCATCTCGACGGCGAAGCCGGCCGCGCCGGCGATGGCGACGGCGGAGTACCGGTCGGCCGGGAAGACCTTCTCCATCGCCCGGTGGGCGATGGCGTGGCCCTCGGTGGCGCGGCGGTCGCCGGCCATGACGACGCCGTCGGCGAACCGCAGGGCGACGACCGTCGTCCCGTGCCGGATCGCGGTCGTCGCGTCCGGGTTGGTCGGGATGATGGTTGGCACACCGGCCCGCCGGAGCAGTCCGGCGAAGTCCGGTCCGGGATCGTCGGTGGGCGGGAAGAGCGGCAGGCTCACTCGCCGCCCTTCTGGACGTAGTTGCGGACGAACTCCTCCGCGTTGTCCTCGAGGACCTCGTCGATCTCGTCCAGCAGATCGTCGAGCTCCGCCTTCAGCTTCTCGCCGCGCTCGGACGGCGCGACCGCCGTGTCGTCGACCGTCTCTTCCGTCCGCTCGGGTGCGGTCTTCTTCTTCAACTCGCGTTCAGCCATCGTCGTTCTCCTCATGAGCACCGGTCACGAGCTCAGTCGCTCCAGCAGCTCCGCCGGGTTGGCGCTCCCCTCCAAGAGAGCGGCCGTGAATTCGGCCGTCCCCTTGAGGGGGTCCATCATAGGGACGCGGCGGAGGGGGTCGGTTCCGAGGTCGAAGACGACGGAGTCCCAGTTGGCGGTGACGACCGCTTCGGGCCACCGGGCGAGGCACTGGCCCCGGAACCAGGCCCGCGTGTCGGTCGGTGGCATCGTCACCGCGCGCTCGACGTCGGCGTCGGTCACGAGTCGCTCCAGGCCGAGCCGGGCGTAGAGCGACCGCTCCGGCCGAAGGTCGTGATACTGCAGGTCGAGGGCGGCGAGCCGGTCGTCGCGCCAGTCGCAGCCGTGCCGGTCCATGTACGCGGTCATCAGCTGGTACTTGGCCACCCAGTCGAGCTGGTGGGCCAGGCTCATCGGGTCGGTCTCGAGCGCGCCGAGGACGGCTTCCCAGCGGTCGAGGACCATCTGACCGACCTCGCTCGTCGCCGAGCACCTCCAACCCCCGTTCCTCGGCGAACTTGCGGGCGGCGGTCAGCAGGTCCCACTGGATCTCGAGCGCGGTCGCGGTCGAGCCGTCCGCCAGGGTCAGCGGCGCGGCCAGCGTGAGGTCGGTCGAGACGTGGTGCATCGCCCGGACCGGATCGGCCGGCGAGAAGTCGCGGAGGGGCATCGCGTCGTCCTCGAGCATCGCCAGGACGAGCGCGGTCGTCCCGACCTTGAGGAACGTCGACACCTCCGACAGGTTGGCGTCGCCGACGATGACGTGCAGGCGGCGGAACCGGCGCGGGTCGGCGTGCGGCTCGTCGCGGGTGTTGACGATCGGCCGCTTCAGCGTCGTCTCGAGGCCGACGACCTCCTCGAAGAACTCCGCCCGCTGCGTGATCTGGAAGTCGACCCGGTCGAAGGACGCCGTCTCGGTGCCGACCTTGCCGGCGCCGGTGAAGATCTGGCGGGTGACGAAGTGGGGCACGACGCCGGTGACGATCTTGGCGAACGGCAGCGCCCGGTCCATCAGGTAGTTCTCGTGGCAGCCGTACGAGTTGCCCTTGCCGTCGGAGTTGTTCTTGTAGACGACGACCGGCGACCGCGTCGGGGAAGATCCGCCGGGCCGCGGCCATCGACCGGCGGAGGATCTCCTCGCCGGCCTTGTCGTGGACGACGAGCTCGAGCGGGTTGGCGCACTCCGGCGTCGAGTACTCCGGATGCGCGTGGTCGACGTAGTACCGGGCGCCGTTGGTGAGGACGGTGTTCACCAGGTGCGTCTCGACCGACGGCGGCATCGACCCCTCGCGGGCGAAGCCGCGGGCGTCGTTGCCCGGTGTCTCGTCCTCGAAGTCCCAGCCGGTCCGGCGCTCGACGTCGGTGGCGTAGGCGTTGACGAGCACCGACGACGCGGTGATCGGGTTCCCGTCGCCCGCCGTGGATCCCGTACTCCGTCTCGATCCCGCAGACCTTCGCGATGGCCATGGCTACAGGTACTGGCCGGTGCCGACCCGTTCGATCGCCCGCCCGCCACGGACGTCGCGGTCCTCGCTAAGGAGCGTCCGGACGTAGACGATCCGCTCCCCCTTCTTCCCGGAGATCCGCGCCCAGTCGTCCGGGTTCGTCGTGTTCGGGAGGTCTTCGTTCTCCTTGTACTCCTGGCGGATCGACTCGCGCAGGTCGGCCGTCCGGATCCCGCCGGGCTCGCCGGCGATGACCCGCTTGATGGCCAGCTTCTTCGCCCGCCGGACGATGTTCTCGATCATCGCCCCGGACGCGAAGTCGCGGTAGTACAGGATCTCCTTGTCGCCGTTCTGGTACGTGACCTCGAGGAAGCGGTTGTCGTCGTCCTCGCGGTACATCTCGGCGACGGTGTCCTCGATGATCGCCAGGACGGCCTTGTGGGGGTCACCGCCGCCGAGCCGCTCGACCTCCGGCCGGTCGAGCGGCAGGTCGGCGGTCAGGTACCGCGAGAAGATCTGGACCGCGGCCTCCTCGTCGGGGCGCTCGATCTTGATCTTCACGTCGAGCCGGCCGGGTCGGAGGATCGCCGGGTCGATCAGGTCCTCCCGGTTCGACGCGCCGATGACGATGACGTCCCGGAGGGACTCGACCCCGTCGATCTCGGCGAGCAGCTGCGGGACGATCGTCGACTCCATGTCCGAGCTGATCCCGGTCCCCCTCGTCCGGAACAGCGACTCCATCTCGTCGAAGAAGACGATGACCGGCATCGCCCTCGTCGGCCTTCTCGCGGGCCCGCTGGAAGACCTGGCGGATCTGCCGCTCGGTCTCGCCGACGTACTTGTTGAGCAGCTCCGGGCCCTTGATGTTGAGGAAGTAGCTGCGGACGTTGTCGTCACCGGTCGTCTCCGCGACCTTCTTGGCCAGCGAGTTCGCCACCGCCTTGGCGATGAGCGTCTTGCCGCAGCCCGGCGGGCCGTAGAGGAGGATGCCCTTGGGCGCCGGCAGGTCGTACTCCGCGAACAGCGTCCGGTGCAGGTACGGCAGCTCGACCGCGTCGGTGATCGCCTCGATCTGCGTGTCGAGGCCGCCGACGTCGGCGTACGTGATGTCCGGGACCTCCTCGAGGACGAGCTCCTCGGTCTCGAGCTTCGGCAGCTTCTCGATGAGCAGCTGCGTGCGGACGTCCATCAGCAGCGAGTCGCCCGCCCGCAGCCGGACGTCGAAGAGGTCCTCGCTCAGCTCGGCCACCCGCTCCTCGTCGGCCCGGGCGAAGACGATGCACCGGTGACGGTCGTCGAGCCGCTCCTTGAGCGTGACGACCTCGCCCGCGAGCTCGCCGTCGCGGACGAGGACGACGTTGAGCGACTCGTTCAAGACGACCTCGTTGCCCTTGCGGATCACGCCCGGGTCGATGTCCGGGTGCAGGGCGACCCGCATCTTGCGACCGCCGGAGAAGACGTCGACCGTCCCGTCCTCGTTGATCCCGAGGAACGTCCCGTACGCGGCCGGCGGCTGCGTCAGCTTCTCGACCTCCTCGCGGAGAGCGGCGAGCTGCTCCTTCGCCTGCTGCAGCGTGAACGTCAGCTTTTCGTTCTGGGAGATCGCGTGGGCGAGCTGGCCCTTGGTCTCGAGCAGCCGCTCCTCCAGTGCCTGGACGCGGCCCGGGCTCTCCTGGAGGCGACGACGGAGGGCGTTGACCTCGTCCTCGGCCTCGAGGAGTCGACTGCGAAGGACTTCGAGCTCGTCCTCGCCATGTTCGTGCTGTCCTCGATCAGGCGTCGGACTCACCTCCCGCACCCCGACTTGTGCTCACCATACCGGTCGGACGGGGAAGGTGGGGCACGCTCACGTACGCACGTCGACCGGCCTGTCCGTACTAAGGTAAGGGGCTCTGTGGCCACGGCTCCGTCACGGGGATGGGGGCGGAGCCGAAGGAGAAAGGCAACGAATGAAGGTCTGGATCGACCAGGATCTCTGCACCGGTGACGGTCTCTGCGAGGAGATCGCCCCTGCAGTCTTCACCCTGCTCGACGACGGGCTCGCCTATGTGAAGGAAGGCGACGCCGTCAAGGACGAGCCCGGGGGGTCGGCCGGCATGGCGCTGGTGCCGGAGGATCTCGAGGACGCGGTCGTCGAGGCCTCCGAGGAGTGCCCCGGCGAGTGCATCTTCATCGAGCGCGGCTAGGCGGCGGTACCCACCGTCGTTCGCCCGGCGGCCCGAGCAGCCGGAACCCGAACGCCGTTTTCAACCGGTGATGGTGGGTGCAGAGCAATTGCAGGTTATCGAGCTGCGTCGGACCGCCCCGGGAGAGCTCCCAGTCGTGGTCGATCTCGAGGTACCTCGTGTTCGGGCAGCCCGGGACGGCACAGCCGCCGTCGCGCTCCCGTAGCGCCGCCCGCAGCGGCTCCCGAATCGTCCGCTTGCGGGAAGTGACCGTCCTGACGTCGGTGCCGTTGGTGACGACGAGGCGGAACACCGAGTCGCCGAGGACGTCACGGGCGACGCCGACCGGCACGGAGCCGACGCCCGGGATCTCGCAGATCTCGTCGCCGTCGACCCCGCCACGGCGCAGCGCGGCGGCGTCGACGCGGAGGTCGACGTGGGCCTTCGGCCGCGATGCGGCGTCACCGCAGACGACGTGCACGAGCGCGTCGGCGAGGTAGGCCGGCGCCGGCTCCCGCCGCCCGGCCGCGTGGGCCTCTTTGAACACCCGGTCGGCCTCGTCCTCGAGAACGGCCTTGACTCGGGCGCCGTCGATCCTCGGCAGCCACGCTTCGAGCCGCAGTCCGCCCTCGTCGGGCGCCCACACGCGCACGTAGCGCCGCCGGTGGGCCCGAGCCTCCTTGGCCGCCTCCGTCGCCTCCCCCAGTGCCCGCCGACGGATCCGTCGGGCGTCGTCGACGAGCTCCCGGAACGACTGTCTCGTCGCCGATCCGATCAGCTGCTCCTGCGACGCCGGGTCGACCGCGCCGGCCCCGGCGACGATCTTCGCCTGGGCCAGCGACAGCCGACCGTCCGAGAACGCCTCGTCGACGAGCGGTGCCTCGGCCAGCTTCTCGGCCACGTCGAGCAGACCCTGCGCCGCGCCGGTCGATTCCCCCGTCTTGGCGGCCAGCCAGTTCGCCGCGCTCTTGTAGCCGTCGTACGCCTTCGTCTCGGCCACCCGCCTGGCGTAGCGGGTGCACGTTGCCGCGCCGAGCCGCTCGATCTCGACGCCCACGGCGACGACGGCTGCCGCGTCGGTGCCCGACAGCGCGGTCGGGGCAAGCCCGGCCAGCTCCGCCCGGAGCCGGTCGACGTGCTCCCGGATGACGACGAGCGATCCCACGACGCCATCGTCGCGGACGGGTGTGACACCGGGCGGGGTATCGGCGGGTCGCTGCTGAAAGCGAGCCGGGCCGCCGGGCGGACTGCCAGGACGTCCCGCCGGGCGGACCGCCGAGCCTCAGTCCGTTCCGGTCGCCGGCTCGTCGGCCGCCGGCTCCGCCACCACTACGTCGCCGCCGGTTCGTCCGACGTCCACCGGCCGCGCGGCGACCAGCCGGCGAGCCGTCGTCAGGAAGCCGGTATGGGCGACCATCCGGTGGTCGGGCCGGACGGACCGGGCTTCGACGTGCCAGGTCCGGTGGAGCACCTCGACGGTCTCGGCGAGACCGAAGCCGGCCGCGTCGAGCGCGCCGCGGAGCTGCGCGGTCTGGTTGATGGTCGGCAGGTACGCGAACAGGATGCCGCCGGGGCGCAGCGCGGTCGCGGCGTGCGGCAGGACGCGCCACGGCTCGGGCATGTCGAGCAGGATCCGGTCGACGTCGCGCTCGTCGATGCCTTCGGTGACGTCGCGGATCTCGACGCGGTAGTCCGCGTCGGGGCCGACGAGCGCGGCGACGTTGGCCCGGGCCCGGGCGGCGAAGTCGCCACGCAGCTCGTAGCCGACGACGGACGCGCCGGCCCGCAGCACGGCCATCGACAGTGCGCCGGAGCCGACGCCGGCTTCGAGGATGCGCTGGCCGGGGGCGATGTCGGCGGCGATCAGGATGGCCCCGAGGTCCTTCGGATAGATGACCTGCGCACCGCGCGGCATCTTGAGGATGACGTCGGACAGCGTCGGGCGCAGGACGAGGAACGAGCGGCCGGTCGTCCCGACGACGGTCGACCCCTCGTCGAGGCCGATGATGTCGTCGTGGGCGACGATCCCGGCGTGCGTATGGAACATCGCCCCCGTGACGAGAGTGATGAGGTAGTGGCGGTCCTTGGCGTCGATCAGGAGGACCCGCTCGCCGGAGGCGACGGTCAGTGGCACGTCGGTCAGGTGCCGGAAGGGTCGCCCCGGCGGCTCCCCGGCGCCGACAGGCTGACCACGAACCGCTCCCCCGGCTTGATCGGCACCGAGAGGATCGGCGCGTCGCGGGCCCGTCGGGCCCGCCGGAGGGCGAACGCGGACAGCGCGATGACGAACCACGCCCAGTGCTCGCCGTCCATGCCGCGCCGGAACCCGGACCGGGCGAGGCGGCGGAGGAGTCTGTCCACCGGCTAGGTCCCCACCGGCTAGATCCGGCGGAGCTCGATGACGGCCGACCGGCCGCGACCCCGGCGGCGCCCGGCGAGGTACGCCAGGGTGAGGACCGCGAGCGCGACCGCGCCGGCCACGACCGCGGCCTGCGGGACGGCGGCCTTGGCCGTCGCCTCGCCCTCGCCGGACAGCCGCGTGAACGCGGCCTGCAGGTCGTCGCGGGTGATCCGGCGCCCGTTCGTCGCTACTGCCATCAGCTGGCGCTCCCCTCGTTGTCGGGCCGTGGTTCCGGGAGGCGCCGGGCGGCCGGGCCCTTGGCCACCCGCCACGCCGCCAGGCCGATGACGAGCAGCGCGGCGACCGCGACGATGACGTACGGCAGCCACGTCAGGTTGCCGGCGAACGTCGTCCCCGTCTCCGACTGCAAGAGCCGGAGGAGGCCGACGAGCAGCAGGACGAGCCCGACGCAGAGGGCCAGCGAGCCGGCGATGCCGAAGGCCAGGAAGCGGCCGACGCCCTTGAGCGGCCCGATCGTCTCCTGCTTGACGTAGTCGATGACGAGCTGGATGGCGTCGCCGCCGGCCTGCCGGACACGGTCGGCCGGGCCTTCGGGGCCGTCGTCGGTCCCGGCCCGGTTGAACAGTTGCATCGGGTCATCCTTCCTCCCGGGGCGCCCGGCCGCAAGCAATGGTCGGCAGGGGCCGCGATGTCGCATCGGGACCCAGCGAAATGGGTAGGGTGAGGCGCATGTCCGGCACGGCCCCCCTGCCCGCCGACGACGCCGCGACCGGTGCCGGTGATGCCGGCCTCGAGCAGCTCGCGATCAACGTCGTCCGCGGCCTCGCCATGGACGCCCCGCGGGCGGCGAGCTCCGGCCACAGCGGCACGGCGATGGCACTGGCGCCGCTGGCGTACGTCCTGTGGACGCGGGTCATGCGCCACGACCCGGCGGACCCGGCGTGGCCGGACCGTGACCGGTTCGTGCTGTCGAACGGCCATGCGTCGATCCTTCTCTATTCGATGCTCTATCTCACCGGGTACGGCCTGACGCTCGACGACCTGAAGGCGTTCCGGCAGTGGGGCAGCAAGACGCCCGGCCACCCCGAGCACCGGCACACCGCCGGCGTCGAGGTGACGACCGGCCCGCTCGGCCAGGGGTTCGCCAACGGCGTCGGCATGGGCGTCGCGGAGCGGTTCCTGCGGGCCAAGTTCGGGCCGGACGTCGTCGACCACCACACGTTCGTCATCGCCGGCGACGGTTGCCTGGAGGAGGGGATCTCGCACGAGGCGGCGTCGCTGGCCGGCCACCTCCAGCTCGGCCGGCTCGTCTACGTCTACGACGACAACCACATCACGATCGACGGGCCGACGGAGCTGTCGTACACCGACCGCGTCCCGGAACGGTTCGACGGCTACGGCTGGGACGTCGACGTCGTCGGCGAGATCGCCAACGACCCGATGGCCCTCGAAGCCGCGGTCCGCCGGGCGATGGCCGTCGAGGACAAGCCGTCGCTGATCGTCCTGCGCAGCCACATCGGCTGGCCGTCGCCGAACCTGACGGACACCGCGAAGGCCCACGGCGATCCGTTCCCGCCGGACGAGATCCGGGCGACGAAGGAGCTGCTCGGGCTGCCGCCGGACGAGACGTTCTGGGTGCCGGACGCGGTGCTCGACCACTACCGGGGATGCGGCCCACGGGGCCGGGCGTGGCGGGCGGAGTGGGAGGCCCGCTTCGACGCGTGGGGCGGCGACCGGGCGGCGTGGGACGCGGCGTGGGCCGGCCGCGGCCTGCCCGGCTGGGAGGCGAAGCTGCCGACGTTCGAGACGGGCGACGAGCTGGCGACGCGCAAGGCGGTCAACGCGTGCATCAACGCCACGGCCGACCTGCTGCCGGGCCTCGTCGCCGGCGCGGCCGATCTGACCGGGAACACCGGCGTCAAGCTCGACGACGGGGTGCAGCAGTCCGTCGAGCATCCCGGCGGCCGGCAGGTCTACTACGGGATCCGCGAGCACGGTATGGGCGCGGCGATGACCGGAATGGCCCACCACGGCGGCGTCCTGCCGATCGGCGGCACGTTCTTCGTCTTCAGCGACTACATGCGCGGTGCCGTCCGGCTCGCCGCGCTGTCGAGGGCCCACGTCATCTACTCGTGGACGCACGACTCCGTCGGCCTCGGTGAGGACGGCCCGACCCACCAGCCGATCGAGCAGCTCGCGGCCCTCCGGGCGATGCCCGGCCTCCAGGTGATCCGGCCGGCGGACGCCAACGAGACGGCGCAGGCCTGGCGGATGGCCGTGAACAGCGACGAGCCGGCCGCGCTGATCCTCTCCCGGCAGAACATCCCCGTTCTGGCCGAGACGGCCGAGCGGGCGCCGGACGGCTTCTCCCGTGGCGGGTACGTGCTCGTCGACGAGGCGGCCGCGGCCGATGGAGCCACCGGCGACGGGGCCGGGGCGGCGTTCCCCG
Organism: uncultured Actinomycetota bacterium; assembly: GCA_963844575.1. Lineage (GTDB taxonomy): Bacteria > Actinomycetota > Acidimicrobiia > Acidimicrobiales > RAAP-2 > DASZUK01. The sequence continues at coordinate 2,614,024 of CAWJOU010000005.1, read as the reverse complement.
ATGCCGACGTCGTCCTGATCGGGACGGGCAGCGAGGTCCACGTCTGCGTCGACGCCGCCACGGTGCTGGCCGAACGGGGCGTCCGGGCGAGGGTCGTCTCGCTGCCGTGCTGGGAGTGGTTCGAGGACCAGGACGACGAGTACCGGATGGCCGTCCTGCCGCCGGACGTCCCGACGCTGGCGGTCGAGGCTGCGGCGTCGTTCGGCTGGGACCGGTACGCCGACGACTCGGTCTCGATCGATACGTTCGGCGCGTCCGCGCCCGGCGCGGTCGTCCTGGCCGAGTTCGGGTTCACCGCCGACAACGTCGCCGACCGGGCCGCCGCCCTCGTGTCGGCCTGGCGGGACTGACCGCCCGCAGGCGCCCGCCGTCGGACTGGACGACGAGGACAACGGGACGAGAGGACGACGATGACGAAGCTGCATGACCTGTACGAGATCGGCGGGCAGAGCCCGTGGGTCGACAATCTCCAGCGTGACTGGCTGACCGGTGGCCACCTGGCCGAGCTCGTCAGGAAGGGCGTCCGTGGCGCGACGTCGAACCCGACGATCTTCGCCAAGGCGATCGAGGGCCAGGACGACTATGACGAGCAGTTCGCGTCGCTGATCAAGACGGGGACGGTCGACGATGCCTACTGGGAGCTCGTGATCCAGGACATCGGCGGCGCGCTCGGCGTGTTCCGGCCGCTGTACGACGAATCGAACGGCGCCGACGGCTTCGTCTCCCTGGAGGTCTCCCCCGCCCTGGCCCGTGACACCGCGGCCACGCTGGCGTCGGCCCGGTCGCTCCACGAGCGGATCGCCGAGCCGAACCTGCTCGTCAAGGTACCGGCGACCGCGGAAGGCGTTCCGGCCATCCGCCAGCTCATCGGCGAGGGCCGGAGCATCAACGTCACGCTGATCTTCGGCCTCGAGCGCTACGACGCGGTCGTCGAGGCGTACATCGGTGGCCTCGAGGACTATCTCACGTCCGGTGCCACCGACCTGTCGAACGTGCACAGCGTCGCATCGTTCTTCGTCAGCCGGGTCGACACCGAGATCGATCGCCGGCTCGAACAGCTGGCCGGTGGCGGTGGCGGTGGCGACCAGGCGATCCTCGCCCTGCGGGGCCAGGCCGCGGTCGCCCAGGCCCAGGAGGCGTACCAGCACTTCGGCCAGGCGTTCTCCGGCCCGCGCTGGGAGGCGTTGGCGGCCAAGGGTGCCCACGTCCAACGCCCGCTGTGGGCGTCGACGTCGACGAAGAACCCGGCGTACCCGGACCTCCTGTACGTCGACACGCTGATCGGTCCGGACACGGTCAACACGATGCCGGCCCAGACGATCGACGCGGTTCTCGACCACGCGACGATCGCCCGGACGATCGACGCCGATCCGGCCGGTGCCGCGTCGCGGCTGGCCCGGCTGGCCGACGCCGGCATCGACTTCGCCGACGTCTCGACGACGCTCGAGAACGAGGGTGTCCACTCGTTCGCCAAGTCCTTCGACGATCTCCTCCAGATCCTCACGGACAAAGCGAGCTCGCTGTCCTGACCGACCCTGTCCCGACCGACCTTGGCCTGACCGATGCCGGCCTGATCGACCCTGTGCTGATCGACGTCGGCAACGACGCCCGGCCCGGGCCGTGGCAGGATCTCCACGAGCGAATCCGTACCAACCAGCAAGGAGCACCGCGATGAAGATCGGGATGGTCGGCCTCGGCAAGATGGGCGCCAACATGACCGAGCGATTGCTCAAGGCCGGGCACGAGGTCGTCGCGTTCGACCTCTCCGCGGAGGCCCGGGACGCGGTGGCGGCCAAAGGAGCGGAGCCGGCGACGTCGCTCGAGGAGCTGGCGGCGAAGCTGACGGCGCCGCGGGCGGTGTGGGTGATGGTCCCATCGGGGGCGCCGACGGACTCGACGATCGCCGAGCTGGCCGACCACTTCGAGTCGGGCGACGTCATCGTCGACGGCGGCAACTCGAACTACAAGGAGGCCGGGCCGACGGCGGCGCAGCTGGCCGAGAAGGGCATCGGGTTCGTCGACGCCGGGACGTCCGGCGGGGTCTGGGGGCTGACGGAGGGGTACTGCCTGATGGTCGGCGGGACCGACGAAGCGGTGGCGGTCGTGGAACCGGCCCTCAAGACCCTGGCGCCGGAAGGGGGCTACTCCCACGTCGGGCCGGTCGGGGCGGGTCACTTCGTCAAGATGGTCCACAACGGCATCGAGTACGGCCTGATGCAGGCGTACGCCGAGGGGTTCGAGCTCATGAAGGCGGCCGACGAGTTCTCGCTCGACCTGCACGAGATCGCGTCGATCTGGCGCTACGGCTCGGTCGTCCGGAGCTGGCTGCTCGAGTTGATCGAGCGGGCTACCCGGCCGGACGCCGGCCTGGAGCAGATCGCGCCGGTCATCGTCGACTCCGGCGAAGGCCGGTGGACGTCGCTCGAGGCGATCGACCGGGCCGTCCCGGCGCCGGTGATCACGGCCGCGCTCTTCAACCGGTTCACGTCGCGGGACAAGGACTCGTACGGCAACAAGCTCGTCGCGGCGATGCGGAACCAGTTCGGCGGCCACGCGGTCACGCTGGAGACAGGCGGCCAGGGGATGGAGACGCTGACGCCGAAGGCGTACGGGGACGGCAAGTAGTGGCCGGTCCGGGCGCCGACGACGCGGTGGCGCCGTCGCCACTGGCGCCGCCGCAACAGACGCCGCCGCTCGCCCTCGTCATCTTCGGTGCGTCCGGCGACCTGACGTCGCGCAAGATCCTGCCGGCGCTGGCCAACCTGGCCGACCGGGGCCGGCTCAGCGAGAACTTCACGGTCATCGGCGTCGCCCGCACGTCGTGGACGGACGAGGAGTTCCGCCAGGCCGCGCTGAAGGACGTTCCGAACGCCGGTGACCGGTGGAAGAAGCTGGTCGAGCGGTTCCGCTATGTGTCCGGCGAGTACGCGGCGACCGAGACGTTCGACCGGCTGAGGGAGCTGCTGGCCGAGGCCGACCGGGAGTACGGGACGGCCGGGAACCGGATGTACTACCTGGCGACGATCCCGTCCGTCTTCGCCATGGTCGCCGAGGCACTGGCCAAGGAGGGCTGTAACGCGCCCGGCGAGGGCGGTGAGTTCGCCCGGCTCGTCGTCGAGAAGCCGTACGGCCGTGACCTCGAGAGCGCGCTCAGCCTCGACCGGTCGGTCCACACGGCGTTCGAGGAGGACCAGATCTTCCGGATCGACCACTACATGGGCAAGGAGACCGTCCAGAACCTCCTCGCCCTGCGGTTCGCCAATGCGATCTTCGAGCCGATCTGGAACCGCCGGTACGTCGAGCAGGTCCAGATCACGGTGGCCGAGAGCCTCGGCGTCGAGCACCGCGGCGGCTTCTACGAGACGGCCGGCGCGCTGCGTGACATCGTCCAGAACCACGTCATGCAGGTGCTGGCGCTCACGCTCATGGAGCCGCCGACCGGCATGGACGCCCAGCACATCCGGGACGAGAAGGTCAAGCTCCTGAAGGCCATCGACATCCCGACGCCGGACGAGGCCGTCGACAAGTCGGTGCGCGGCCAGTACCTGGCCGGCGTCGTCGACCAGGAGTCGGTCGCGGGCTACCGGGAGGAGCCGACAGTGGCGCCGGACAGCACGACGGAGACGTACGTCGCTCTCCGCCTCCGCGTCGAGAACTGGCGATGGGCCGGCGTGCCGATCTACGTGCGGACCGGCAAGCGGCTGCCGGCGCGCGTCACCGAGGTGGCGCTCCAGTTCCACAGCGTGCCGTTCCTGGCCTTCGACGGCCTGCTGTCCCGCCAGCTGAAGCCGAACACGCTGGTGCTGCGGATCCAGCCGGACGAGGGCATCAGCCTCCACTTCGGCGCCAAGGTGCCCGGCGAGGAGTTCCGGGTCCAGTCGGTGGCCATGGACTTCCAGTACGGGAGCACCTTCACGAACACCGGCGAGGCCGACGGCTACCCGCGGCTCCTGCACGACGCCATGTGCGGCGACGCGACGCTCTTCATCCGGACCGACGAGGTCGAGCAGGCGTGGCGGATCGTCGACCCGTACCTGACCGCGTGGTCGGAGCCGGGTGGCGGCCTGCACTTCTACAACGCCGGGACGTGGGGGCCGCACATCGCCGACCTCCTCCTCGAGCGGTCCGGCGACTCGTGGCGGGTGCCGGAGCTGTGAACCTCTCCCCCACTGCGGACGTCCCCGGGGCGTTCGTCGTCGCCGTCCGGGACGCGTTCGCCGGCCGGTCAGGCGACCGGTTCACGCTCGTCCTCTCCGGCGGCCCGACCGCCCGGACGTGCTACGAGCGGCTGGCCGAGGCCGACGGCATCGACTGGCCGGCGGTCGACGTCTACGTCGGTGACGAGCGGTTCGTCCCGGCCGACGACGCGGACGCCAACCAACGGCTCATCCGCGAGGCGCTGCTCGACCGGGTCGGCGGGGTCGGGTCGTTCACGCCGATGCCGACCGAGCCCGGTGGCCCGGACGACTGCGCGGCGGCCTATCAGGCGGTGATCGCCGGCCTGCTGGCCGGTCCGGGGATCGACCTGATCCATCTCGGTGTCGGAACAGACGGCCACACCGCGTCGCTCTTTCCCGGCGCGCCGACGCTGTCGGCCGGCCCGGACGTGCTCGTGCTGGCGACGGAGGACCCGAACGGCCGCAACCCGCATCCCCGCCTGACGCTGACGCTGCCGGCGATCGACCGGGCCCGGCGGGCCGTCTTCACGGTCACCGGGGACGGGAAACGGTGGGCCGTCGACCAGCTGCGGGCCGGCACTGACATCCCGGCGGCTCGGGTGGCCGGGCCGAAGATCCAGTGGCTGGTCGACCCGGCCGCGGCCGGCGACGGCGGGTAGCCGGCATGGCCGAGGCGCCGGGCGACGACGGCGTGGCCGACCTGCTGCCGGGGGTGGCCGCACCGGACCCCGAGGTCGTCGGCCGGGCGTTCGAGGTGCTCGTCGGCGACCATCCGCTGTCGAAGGCGCAGGCCCAGCTCGTCCGGTCGATGTTGGCCGTCGTCTGGGAGCTCGCCCGGGAGGGCACGGACGTCGGCGACCTCAAGATCGCTGACGCCGCGCTGGCGGAGATGACCGAGGCGTTCCGGGTGTTCCGCCCGTACCGGGCGGTCCGGAAGATGACGATGTTCGGCTCGGCCCGCACGCTCCCGGAGGACCCGGTGTACGTGCTCGCCCGCGACCTGGCCGCCCGGCTGGCCGAGGCCGGCTGGATGGTCGTCACCGGCGCCGGGCCGGGGATCATGGCCGCCGGCACCGAGGGGGCCGGCCGCGACCACGCGTTCGGGGTCAACATCCGCCTGCCCCACGAGGAGGGCGCGAACCCGTTCATCGCCCAGGACCCGAAGCTCGTCGAGATGCGGTACTTCTTCACCCGCAAGCTGATGCTGATCAAGGAGTCGCACGCCTACGCGGTCCTGCCGGGCGGCTTCGGGACCCAGGACGAGTGCTACGAGCTGCTGACGCTGCTGCAGACCGGCAAGGCCGAGCCGGCACCGGTCGTCCTCGTCGAGACGCCGGGCGGGACGTACTGGCACGGCTGGCGCCGGTTCCTCGACGAGCAGGCGATCCGGCCCGGCTGGGTGTCGCCGGAGGACGTCGCGCTGTTCCGGGTGGCCAACTCGGTCGAGGAGGCCGTGGCCGAGGTGCTCGGCTTCTACCGGAACTACCACTCGTGCCGCTGGGTCGGCGACATGCTCGTCCTGCGGCTGCAGGTCTCGCCGAGCCGGGCCGAGCTGGCCGACCTCAACCGCCGGTTCGCCGACATCGTCGAGTCCGGGTCGATCCGATCGGTCTCGCCGTTCCCGCCGGAGCGGTCCGGCAACGACCACCTCGAGCTGCCGCGGGTGGCGTTCCGGTTCGACAAATTCCACTTCGCCCGGCTGCGGATGCTCATCGACGCCCTCAACGAGTGCACCGGCTGACACCCTCGGACCGGTTCAGCCGCGCAGTAGCGCCACGGCCTTCTCGACGGACCGCCGGGCCCGGGTGACCCGTCGCTCCTCGGCCGCCGCCGCCGTCCCCTCCGGCTGATCGGGGTCGTCGGCCGCCAGCCGCAGGCGGTCGAGCGCCAGGTCGGCCAGATCGTCGGCCAGCGCGGCCAACCGGTCGGCCAGCTCGTCGGCCCGGTCACTCATGGTCAGGCGCTCACCGGCCAGCGGGCAGGTCGACCGTGACGACGTCGAGTTCGCCGTCGGCATAGCGGCCGCGGAGCACCTTTTTGTCGAACTTCCCGACCGACGTCTTCGGTATCTCGTCGACGAACGTCCACCGTTCCGGTAGCCACCACCGGGCGACGCGGCCCTGGAGGAAGTCGACGAGCTCCTGGGCCGTCGGCGACTTCCCCTCGGCCGGGACGACGACGACGAGCGGTCGCTCCTGCCACCTCGGGTCGGCGACCGCGATGACCGCGGCCTCGAAGACGTCCGGGTGAGCCATGACCTCGTTCTCGAGCTCGACGGACGAGATCCACTCGCCGCCGCTCTTGATCACGTCCTTCGTCCGGTCGGAGATCTGCATGAAGCCACGGCGGTCGAGCGTGCCGACGTCGCCGGTCCGCAGCCAGCCGTCGTGGAACCGGGACGGATCGGGGTCCTTGTAGTACGACGCGGTCACCCACGGGCCGCGGACCTCGAACTCCCCCACCGACTCGCCGTCGTTCGGCAGGATCTCGCCGTCGTCGGCGACCACGCGGACCTCGATGCCGGGCACGATCCGGCCGGCCTTCGACCGGTAGTCGATCTCCTCCTCCGGTGGGCAGTTGGCCGGTGGGATGGCCAGGGCGGCCATCGGGCTCGTCTCCGTCATCCCCCAGCCCTGGGTCAGCGGGACGCCGACACGGTCGCGGAACGCCTCGATCAACGCCCGCGGTACCGCGGAGCCGCCGGCGGTGACGTGCCGGAGCGACGACAGGTCGGCGTCGCCGGCCACCCGGAGGAGGTCGTTCCAGATCGTCGGGACGCCACAGGCCAGCGTGGCCCGCTGGTCGGCGATGATCCGGGCGAGGGCCTCGCCCTGCAGGAACATCTGCGGCATGAGGAGGTCGGTGCCGACCATGTACCCCGCGTACGGCGTCCCCCAGGCGTTGGCATGGAACATCGGGACGATCATCAGCAGCCGGTCGCTCTCGTTCGCGCCGATCGCCGCGGCCGACGTCACCGCCATCGAGTGGAGCACCGTCGACCGGTGGCTGTAGACGACGCCCTTCGGATCGCCGGTCGTGCCGCTCGTGTAACACATCCCCGCGGCGTCGCGTTCGTCCAGCTCCGGCCAGTCGAACCCCGGCGGTTCGGCGGCCAGCAGCTCCTCGTAGTCGAGCGTCTCGCCGAGCGGCGTCGGGTCGCCGGGTCCGACGACGATCACCGTCTCGACCGTCTTCAGGCCGTCGAACACCCGGGCGAGCAGCGGGATCAGCGAGCCGTCGACGATGATGACCTTGTCCTCGGCATGGTCGATCACGTAGGCGAGCTGTTCGGGGTAGAGCCGGATGTTGAGCGTATGGAGGACCGCCCCCATCGACGGCACCGCCAGGTAGGCCTCCAGGTGGCCCTGGTTGTTCCAGCAGAACGTGCCGACGCGGTCGCCGGGCCCGACGCCGAGCCGTCGGAGCGCCGACGCCAGCTGCTCCGCCCGGACCGCGACCTCGGCGAACGTCGCCGTCCGGTAGCCGTCCGCCTCGACGGTGACCACCTCGCTGTCGCCGTAGACCGCGGCGCCGTGGCGGAGGATGCCGCTGATCAGGAGCGGTGCGTCCTGCATCGTGCTGCGCATGACCGCCAGCGTACTTCCGGCGACCGTTCTGCACATGGGTCGGATCGTCGCCGTTGCCGTCACCGGGTTCGTCGGATTGGCCGTCGGGCTGGGTGGCTGCGTCGCCCTGGTTGGCGGCGCGGCCGGCGGGACACCGTCGACCTCGACGGCCCCGCCTGGTGGGATGGCGTCGACGACATCGGGGGTGGTCCCGGGCGGGCAAACCGTGGCGGCCGGAGCCGCGGGAACGGCCACACCGGCGGTGCCGGCGTCGTGGGAGCAGCTCGACCAGGCGGCCGCGGCGACGTGCCCCGGCCTCCCGTGGGCGGTCCTGGCGGCGATCGGGCGGGTCGAGAGCGATAGCGGGCAGTCGGCCGCGCCGGGAGTGGCGAGCGGGGCCAACCCGGCCGGCGCGGCGGGCCCGATGCAGTTCGAGCCGGCGACGTTCGCGGCGTACGCGATGACCGGCCCCGGCGGGGTGGCGCCGCCGTCGCCGTACGATCCGGTCGACGCGGTCTACACGGCCGCGGCAATGTTGTGCGCCAACGGCGGTGGGAGCGCGAGCGGTCTTTACGGGGCGGTCTGGGACTACGACCATGACGCGACGTACGTCGACACCGTCCTCGTCCTGGCCGACGCGCTCGGGAACGACGCCGCGCTCGGCTCGGCTCCGGCGACCGCGCTGGCGTTCGCGGCGGCGCAGCTCGGCGTGCCGTACCAGTGGGGCGGGACGGGTGTCGGCGGCTACGACTGCTCCGGCCTCGTCCAGGCGGCGTACCGGTCGGCCGGGGTCGCGTTGCCGCGGGTGGCGCAAACACAGTTCGACGCCGGGCCGATGGCTACGCCACCGGTGCCGGGCGACCTCGTCTTCTTCGGCCAGTCCGCGACCGACGTCAGCCACGTCGGCATCTCCCTGGGGGCCGGGCGGATGATCGACGCGCCGTACACCGGCACGGTCGTCCGGGTCGACCCCGACGTCCCGACGGTACCGGGCACCCCGTGGGGTGGAGAGCGCTATATCGGGGCGACCGCACCCGGTTAGCGTGGGGCGCGGGCGAAATGCCTGCTGGAGGGGGATATTGCCGTGCGTCGGTGGGTATGAGGACGGGCATGGTGCGCGACGCGGTCTGGGAGGAGTTCGGATCGGCTCCGACCGACGTCGCCCGGGCCCGCCGGTTCGCCCGGACGGTGGCCGATCAGTGGGGGTTGGACGTGCCCGATCTCGAGCTCGTCGTCGGCGAGCTGGCGTCGAACGCGGTCCTGCACGCCGGTAGCCGGTACACGGTCCGGCTGTGCCGCGACGGTGCCGGCCTGGTCGTCGAGGTGGCCGACGAGAACCCCCGACAACCGCGGGTGAACGGCGGCGACGCGTCGACTCGGGCGCTGAGCGGGCGCGGCCTGGCCATCGTCGGACGGGTCTCGGCGTGCTGGGGCGTCCGGGCCGACGGGTCCGGCAAGGTCGTCTGGGCCAGCCTGCCCGTGCTGGCCGCGCCTTCGACATCCGTCAACGGGAGTTGACGGCGGAAAGGTGAACGAGATGTCGGAGAACGTGGACCCGTTGGCGGCTGGGCTGGCGGTGCTGTCGGCGTACTTCGTCGACGACGGAACGGTCGGCGAGACGCTGCTCCGGGTGGCCGAGATCGCCAAGCAGATGGTCGCGGCCGACATGGCCGGCATCACGATGATCGTCGAGGGCCGGCCGCGGACCGGGGTGTTCACCGATCCGCTGGCGCCGGAGATCGACGAGGCGCAGTACGACGCCGGTACCGGGCCGTGCATCGACGCCTTTCGGCACCAGCGGATCTACCGGATCGATTCGACCGCCGACGACGATCGCTGGCCGGAGTTCACCCGGGACGCGCTGGCGCACGGCGTCCGATCGACGCTGTCCGTCCCGCTGGCCGTCCGGGGCGAGGCGATGGGCTCGTTCAACCTCTATGCCAAGTCGTTCTCGGCGTTCGACGACGTCAACACCCGGCGGGTGGAGCTGTTCGGGCGCCACGCGGCGATCGTGCTGGCGAACAGCCGGATCTACTGGGATGCCCGGGAGCTGAACGAGAACCTGCACCAGGCGATGCGGTCGCGGGCGACGATCGACCAGGCCGTCGGCGTCCTGATGGCGGCCGGCGGCCGTACACCGGAGGCCGCGTTCCAGGTCCTGGTCCGGGCCTCGCAGCGCGAGAACCGCAAGCTTCGCGAGATTGCCGAGGACATCGTCGGCCGGGCCGGTCGCCGCACCGACGAGGGCCGCACCGACGAGAGCCGCACCGACGAGAGCCGCGCCGACGAGAGCCGCGCCGACGAAAACCGCGCCGACGAGAACCGTACCGACTAGCGCCACCTCGGCGGATCAGTCGACGAGCGGGAACGTCCGGTCGAGGCCGACGACGCGGAGCACCCGGCAGGCGGCGCGACTGGGTGCCCGCAGGACGACGCGGCCACCGGTGCGGCGGGCCCGATCGGCCGTGCCGACGAGGACCCCGATCCCGGCGGCGTCGAGGAAGTCGACGGCCGCCAGGTCGACGACGAGCTCGGGGACCGGACGGTCGACGGCCACTTGCAATGCGGCGTCGAGCGCCCATCGCAGGACCGGGGCGGCTTCCCGGTCGACCTCGCCGGACACCACGGCGCGGCCGGGCCCGACGATCGCTATCTCGAACGACGACTGCTCCGCCAACGTTTCCATCCGGGGGGACGAAAGGGGGGTTGGCCTGTCTGTTCAAGCCGTGCCGTGATGTTAGCGGGACGGCGCTCCGGCCACGCCGGTTGGGGTGGCCGGGTTCAACCGGCCTTGCCGCGAAGCTTCCGGTAGGCCCGGACGAGCGACGCGGTGGACGCGTCCTGGGCGGAGAGGTCGGGCGCCGCCTCGTCGACGAGGGCCGGCGCCAGCTGCTTGGCCATCGCCTTGCCGAGCTCGACCCCCCACTGGTCGAACGAGTCGATGCCCCAGACGGTGCCCTCGGTGAAGACGGTGTGCTCGTAGAAGGCGACGAGCTGGCCGAGCACCGACGGCGTCAGCTTCGGGGCGAGGATCGTCGTCGACGGCCGGTTGCCCGGCATCACCTTGTGTGGGACGAGATCGGCCGGCGTGCCGTCCGCCGCGACCTCTTCGGCGGTTCGCCCGAAGGCAAGGACCGCGCTCTGGGCGAAGCAGTTGGCCATGAAGAGGTCGTGCTGGTCGCCGTGCTCGTGGGTCGACTCGGCGAAGGCGACGAAGTCGGCCGGGATGAGCTTCGTCCCCTGATGGATCAGCTGGTAGAACGCGTGCTGGCCGTTCGTCCCCGGCTCGCCCCAGTAGATCTCCCCCGTCTCGCCCCACACCGGGCTGCCGTCCCGGCGGACGGACTTGCCGTTCGACTCCATCGTCAATTGCTGGAGGTACGCCGGGAAGCGGGCGAGCCGCTGGCTGTACGGCAGCACCGCGTGGGTCTGGGCGCCGAAGAGGTCGTCGTACCAGACGTTCAGCATCCCCTGGATGACCGGCACGTTGGCCTCCAGTGGGGCGGTCCGGAAGTGCTCGTCGACCGTGTGGAAACCGGCGAGCATGTCGGCGAACGCGGCCCGACCGATGGCGACCATCAGCGAGAAGCCGATCGCCGAGTCGTACGAGTAGCGGCCACCGACCCAGTCCCAGAAGCCGAGCATGTTGGCCGGGTCGATCCCGAACGCCTTGACGGCCTCCTCGTTGGTCGACACCGCGACGAAGTGCCGGGCGACGGCCTCCGGGCCGGCGCCCAGGCCGTCGAGCACCCAGTCCCGGGCGGCCGCGGCGTTCGTCAGCGTCTCGAGCGTCGTGAACGTCTTCGAGCTGACGACGAACAACGTCTCCGCCGGGTCGAGGTCGGCCGTCTTGTTCCACAGGTCGACCGGGTCGATGTTCGAGACGAACCGGCACGTGATCGCCGGGTCGGCGTAGTCCCGCAGCGCCTCGTACGCCATCGCCGGACCGAGATCGGAGCCGCCGATGCCGATGTTGACGACGGCCCGGATCCGCCGGCCGGTGTGCCCGGTCCACTCCCCGCTGCGGATCCGGTCGGCGAGGTCGCCCATCTGGTCGAGCACGCGGTGGACGTCACCGACGACGTCCTGCCCGTCGACCTCGAGCCGGGCGCCGGCCGGCATCCGCAGGGCGACGTGGAGGACGGCCCGGTCCTCGGTCGTGTTGATGTGCCGGCCGGCGAACATGGCGTCCCGGCGGTCCTCGACGCCGGCCCGCCGGGCGACGGCCAGCAGCAGCCGGACGGTCTCGTCGGTCGCCCGGTGCTTCGAGAAGTCGACCGTCAGGTCGCCGGCGCCCAGGGTCATCCGCTCCACCCGGCCCGGGTCGGTGGCGAAGAGCTCTCGGAGGGTGGTGTCGCGGACGCCGTCGAAGTGGGTGACCAGCGCTCGCCACCCGTCCGTCTGGACGATGTCCACCGGGGCGTCTGTCGTCGTGGCGCTCATGCTCCGAGCATGGCACACCGGCTCGGCGACCGGTTGGTGACGGGCCGCCCTACCGGGGTCAGCGCATCGCCAGTTGACCGGGGGCGATCGGAGCCGGCAAGGCGGTCTCGCCCATCAGCCAACGGTCGACCGCGGCGGCAGCCGACCGGCCTTCGGCGATCGCCCAGACGATGAGCGACTGGCCCCGGGTCATGTCGCCACAGACGAAGACGCCGTCGACGTTGGTGGACCAGCGATCGTCGGCGGCGACGGACCCTCGCTGGTCCAGGTCGAGGCCGAGCTCGGCGACGACGCCTTGCCGTTCGCTGCCGACGAAGCCCATGGCCAGCAGGACGAGGTCGCAGGGCAGTTCGAACTCGCTGCCCTCGACGTGGTTGAACGACGGGCGGCCGCCGTCGACGGTCATCTCCACCTGGTGGCCGCGCAGGGCGCGCACCCGGCCGTCGTCGTCGGCGACCAGTTCGGTGGTGGTGACCGAGAACAGCCGCTGGCCACCCTCCTCGTGAGCCGACGACGTCCGCAGGATGATCGGCCAGATCGGCCACGGATGCTCGGCCGCCCGGTCGCTGGGCGGCTCCGGCATGATCTCCAGCTGGTGTACCGACGCCGCCCCCTGCCGGTGGGCGGTGCCGAGGCAGTCGGCGCCGGTGTCGCCGCCGCCGATGATGACGACGTGCCGGCCCTCGGCCGAGATCGGCGAGGCGTCCAGCGCTCCCTCCTGGACCAGGTTCGACGGCTTCAGGTACTCGAGGGCGAAGTGCACGCCGTCGAGCGCCCGGCCGGGCACCGCCAGGTCCCGCGGCAGGGTGGCCCCGCCGGCCAGGACGACCGCGTCGTGCTCGTCGACCAGCGACTGCGCCGGTACGACCGCGGCGTCGGGGGCGGCGGCCCCGTCGACCTCGGGCTGGCCGACGGAGGTGGCACAGCGGAACTGGACCCCCTCGGCCCGGAGCTGGGCGAGCCGGCGGTCGAGGAACCGCTTCTCCATCTTGAACTCCGGGATGCCGTAGCGGAGCAGGCCGCCGGGCTTTTCGGCCCGCTCGTAGACGGTCACCGCGTGCCCGGCCCGGACGAGCTGCTGGGCGGCGGCCAGGCCGGCCGGCCCGGAGCCGACGACGGCGACGGCCTTGCCGGTGCGCTCCCGGGGGGTCTGGGGTCGGACCCAGCCCTCGTCCCAGGCTCGCTCGACGATCTCGTACTCGATCCGCTCGATCGTCACCGGGTCGGCGTTGATGCCGAGGACGCAGGACGCCTCGCACGGCGCCGGGCAGAGACGACCGGTGAACTCGGGAAAGTTGTTGGTGGCGTGCAGTCGCTCGATGGCGGCTGACCAGTCGTCCCGGTAGACGAGGTCGTTCCACTCCGGGATGAGGTTGCCGAGCGGGCAGCCGTCGTGGCAGAACGGGATGCCGCAGTCCATGCAGCGGGCGCCCTGGGTCCGCGTGTGGTCGGCCGGGAACGGCTCGTAGACCTCGCGCCAGTCGCGCAGGCGGACCGGGATCGGCCGCCGCCGCGGCAGCTCGCGGCCGCTTTCGAGGAAACCGGTCGGCTTACCCATGGGCTGCCGCCATGACCGCCTGCTCCACCGACCGTCCCTCCTCTTCGGCCCGCCGGGTGGCTTCGAGCACCCGCCGGTAGTCCCGGGGCATCACTTTGACGAACTCGTGCACCGACCGCGGCCAGGTGGCGAGCAGCCGGCCGGCGACGGCCGAACCGGTCTCCGCCTCGTGCCGCTCGACCAGCTCGCCCAGCCGGCTCCGGTCGTCGGGGCCGACCGGCTCGACGTCGACCATCTCGGGGTTGAACCGCTTGTCGAACGTCCGGTCGGGGTCGTAGACGTAGGCGACGCCGCCGGACATCCCGGCCCCGAAGTTCCGGCCCGTCGGACCGAGGACGACGACGACGCCACCGGTCATGTACTCGCAGGCGTGGTCGCCGACGCCCTCGACGACCGCGGTGGCGCCGGAGTTGCGGACGCAGAACCGCTCGCCGACCTGGCCGCGGATGAAGACCTCGCCGCGGGTCGCGCCGTAGAGGATGACGTTGCCGGCGATGATCTGCTCCTCGGCGACGAACGGCGACGTCGCCGGTGGCCGCAGGATCAGGCGGCCGCCGGAGAGGCCCTTGCCGAAGTAGTCGTTGGCGTCGCCGACCAGCCGCATCGTCATGCCGGGCGGCACGAACGCCCCGAAGCTCTGCCCGGCCGAACCGCGGAACGTCAGGTCGATCGTGTCCTCGGGCAGACCGGCGCCGCCGTGCCGCCGGCTGATCTCGGAGCCGAGCAGCGTGCCGACGGTCCGGTCGACGTTGGTGATCGTCAGGTCCATGGCCACCGGGGTGGCGTCGTCGATGGCCGGCCGGCAGGCGTCGAGGAACTCGTGGTCGAGCGCCCGGTCGAGCCCGTGGTCCTGCTCGCGGGTGCAGTACGGCGCGGTCTCGTACGGCGAGTCCGGCATGGTCAGGACCGCGGTCAGGTCGAGACCGGCCGCCTTCCAGTGGTCGATGGCCTCCACCGGGTCGAGCAGGTCGACCCGGCCGATCGCCTCCTCCAGCGAGCGGAGGCCGAGGGCGGCGAGGTGCTCGCGGACCTCCTCGGCGATGTACTCGAAGAACGTCGTCACGAACTCCGGCTGGCCGTTGAACCGCTTCCGCAGCTCCGGGTTCTGGGTGGCGATGCCGACCGGGCAGGTGTCGAGGTGGCAGACGCGCATCATGATGCAGCCGGAGACGACGAGCGGGGCGGTGGCGAAGCCGAACTCCTCGGCCCCGAGCAGGGCGCCGACGACGACGTCGCGGCCGGTCTTCATCTGGCCGTCGACCTGGACGACGATCCGGTCGCGCAGGCCGTTGGCCATCAGCGTCTGCTGGGTCTCGGCCAGTCCGAGCTCCCACGGGATGCCGGCGTGCTTGAGCGACGTGAGCGGCGCCGCCCCGGTCCCGCCGTCGTGGCCGGAGATGAGGACGACGTCGGAGTGGGCCTTGGCGACGCCGGCCGCGACGGTGCCGACGCCGACCTCGGCGACCAGCTTCACGTGGATCCGGGCCCGCGGGTTGGCCGACTTCAGGTCGTGGATGAGCTGGGCGATGTCCTCGATCGAGTAGATGTCGTGGTGCGGTGGCGGCGAGATCAGGCCGACGCCGGGCGTCGAGTACCGGGTGCGGGCGATCCACGGGTAGACCTTGTGCCCGGGCAGCTGGCCCCCCTCACCGGGCTTCGCGCCCTGGGAGATCTTGATCTGGATGTCGTCGGCGTTGACGAGGTACTCGCTCGTGACGCCGAACCGGCCGGACGCCACCTGCTTGACGGCGCTCCGCCGCAGGTCGCCGTTGGCGTCGGGGTGGAAGCGGGCCGGGTCCTCGCCGCCCTCGCCGGTGTTCGACCTGCCGCCGAGCCGGTTCATGGCGATGGCCAGCGTCTCGTGGGCCTCGGCGGAGATCGACCCGTACGACATGGCGCCGGTCGAGAACCGCTTCACGATCGCCGAGGCCGGCTCGACCTCGTCGATCGGGATCGGGCCACCGGCGGTCGGCGCCAGCCGGAGCAGGCCCCGCAACGTCCCGAGCTGGTCGACTCTGGTCGTCGACGGCCTTCGTGTACTCCTTGAAGATCTCGTAGCGCTTGGCCCGGGTGGCGTGCTGGAGCTTGAAGACGGTCTTCGGGTTGAAGAGGTGGTGCTCGCCTTCGCGCCGCCACTGGTACTCGCCACCGACCTCGAGCTCGCGGTGGGCCCGCTCGGTCGGCCGGTCGAGGTGGGCCAGCCGGTGGCGGGTGGCGACCTCGGCGGCGATGACGTCGAGGCCGACGCCGCCGATGCGGCTGGCCGTCCCGGTGAAGTACTCGTCGACGACCTCCGGGTCGAGGCCGACGGCCTCGAAGACCTGGGCGCCGGTGTACGAGGCGACGGTCGAGATGCCCATCTTCGACATGACCTTGAAGACGCCCTTGCAGGCCGCCTTGACGTAGTTCTTGTGGGCCTGCCGGGGCGAGACGCCCTCCAGTTGGCCGTGGGCGATCATGTCCTCGATCGACTCGAGCGCCAGGTACGGGTTGACCGCGGCCGCGCCGAAGCCGATCAGCAGCGCCATGTGGTGGACCTCGCGGGCGTCGCCGGTCTCGACGACCAGCCCGACCTTCGTCCGGGTCCGCTCCCGCACGAGGTGGTGGTGGACGGCCGCGGTGAGCAGCAGCGACGGGATCGGCGCCAGCTCGGTCGTCGAGTTGCGGTCGGAGAGGACGATCATGTTGGCGCCGTCGGCGATGGCCGCGGAGACGTGCGAGCAGACGTTGTCGATCGCCGCGGCCAGTGCCCGGCCGCCCTCGGGCGTCGGGTGGCCGGCCTCGCCGGCGTCGACCGGGAAGAGACCGTCGATGGCGAACGCCTTGAACCCCGGCGTCTCGCCGTACTCGTTGACGTACATCAGCTTCGCCAGGTCGTCGTTGTCGATGACCGGCCGGGGCAGGACGATCTGGCGGCACGACCCCTGCGTCGCCTCGAGCAGGTTGCCCTCCGGCCCGACCGTCGCCGCCAGCGAGGTCACCAGCTCCTCCCGGATGGCATCGAGCGGCGGGTTCGTCACCTGGGCGAAGAGCTGGGTGAAGTAGTCGTAGAGGAGCCGCGAGCGGTCGGAGAGGACGGCGATGGCGGCGTCGGAGCCCATCGAACCGATGGGCTCGAGCCCGCTCTTGGCCATGGGCCCGACGATGATCCGGAGCTCCTCGGTCGTGTACCCGAACAGCCGTTGGTGGGTGACGACGCTGGCGTGCTGGGGGGTGAGCATCGACCGGGCCGGCAGGGCCTCCAGCCGGACTTGGTCCTCGGCCAGCCAGTCGGCGTACGGGTGCTCCGCGGCCAGCGTCGCCTTGATCTCGTCGTCGTCGACGATCCGCCCCTCGGCCGTGTCGACCAGGAACATCCGGCCGGGTTGGAGCCGGCCCTTGCGGACGACGGTGGCCGGGTCGAGGTCGAGCACGCCGACCTCGCTGGCCAGCACGACGAGGCCGTCGTCGGTCACCCAGTAGCGGGCCGGTCGCAGCCCGTTGCGGTCGAGAACGGCGCCGACGACGGTGCCGTCGGTGAAGGCGACCGCGGCCGGTCCGTCCCACGGCTCCATCAGCGACGCGTGGTAGCGATAGAAGGCCCGGCGGGCCGGGTCCATCGACTCGTGGTTCTCCCAGGCCTCCGGGATCATCATCAGCACCGCGTGGGCCAGCGGCCGACCGCCGAGGTGCAGGAGCTCGAGCACCTCGTCGAACGACGCCGAGTCGCTCGCCCCGGGAGTGCAGATCGGGTAGATCCGCGAGAGGTCGCCCGGGATCAGGTCGGTGGCCAGCAGCGCCTCACGGGCCCGCATCCAGTTGCGGTTGCCGGCCAACGTGTTGATCTCGCCGTTGTGGGCGAGGTACCGGTACGGGTGGGCCAGCGGCCAGCTCGGGAACGTGTTCGTCGAGAACCGGGAGTGGACGAGCGCCATGCCGCTCTCGACCCGCTCGTCGGACAGCTCCGGGAAGAACTCGCGGAGCTGGAACGACGTCAGCATCCCCTTGTAGACGATCGTGCGCGTCGACAGGGACGGGAAGTAGACGCCGTCGACCGCGTGCTCGACCCGCTTGCGGACGACGAACGCCAGCCGCTCGAGGGCCAGGCCGTCGTCGGCCGCGCCGCCGATCGCCCGGCCACCGACCGCTCGGGCGACGAAGAGCTGCTCGATGCGTGGCTGGGCCCGCTTGGCCGTCGCCCCGATCGTCGTCGCGTCCACCGGGAGCTCCCGCCAGCCGAGGACGGCCAGCCCCTCCTCGTGGGCGATCGCCTCGACCTGCGTCCGGGCTTTGGCCGCGTCGTCGGTGTCCTGGGGCAGGAAGGCCAGGCCGGTCGCGTAGTCGCCGGGGTCGGGCAACCCGAAGCCGGCGACGTCGACGAGCAGGCGGTGCGGGACCTGGATCAGGATGCCCGAACCATCACCGGTGGCGACCTCTGCGCCGGACGCCCCCCGGTGGTCGAGCCGCTCCAGCACGGTCAGGCCCTGTTCGACGATCCGGTGGCTCTGGCGGCCGTGCAGGTCGGCGACCATGCCGACGCCGCAGGCGTCGTGCTCGTTGGCCGGGTCGTAGAGCCCGCTGGCGGCGGGCGCCGTCAGAGCGTTCACAGTCGTCCCTTCTCGTTCCGGGCTGGTGCTCGTCGTCGACGACGTCGCCGACTCGCTGAGGGTGCCGGCCGAACGCATCGGCCGGAGACCTGCCGCCCGGGACGACGCTGGCCCTGGAGCAGTCCAGAGACTCTACACCGGTGCCTGAGCCGGTCCGCCGCGTCGGCCCTCACTCGGGCCGGCGGCCGATCGGCCGACGGCGACGGACCATAGGATCGCCGGGGTGGCGACCGACGCGATCGTGGTGGGCGGCGGTGTCATCGGGCTCGACTGCAGCCTGGGTTGCTGCCGGCCGGGGTCTCGACACGGTCGTCGTCGACCCCGCTCCTGGTCAGGGGGCGTCGTGGGTGGCCGCCGGGATGCTCGCCCCGGTGACGGAGGCGACGTTCGGCGAAGCGACGCTCGTCGCCCTGCTGGTCGCCGGCGCCGATCGGTGGCCGGTATTCGCGAACCGGCTGGGCGCGGCGGCCGGCGTGGACGTCGGCTACCGGGCGTCGGGGACGATCGCCGTCGCGGTCGACACCGGCGACCGGGCCGTGCTCGACCAGCTCCTCGCCTACCAGCAGTCGCTCGGCTTGCCGGTCGCCCGGCTGTCGGCGACCGACTGCCGGCGGCTCGTCCCCGGGCTCGCACCGGGCATCCGGGGTGGCGTCGAGGTGCCCGGCGACCACCACGTCGACAACCGGCGCCTGCTCGATGCCCTACTGACGGCCAGCCGGGACGCTGGCGTGACGGTCGTCCGAGACCGGGTCGACGCGATCGTCGTCGGGGCCGATGGCGGGGCCGACGGGGTTCGCCTGGCCGGCGGCGACGTGTTGACGGCCGGCGCCGTCGTCGTCGCGGCCGGCGCCGACGCGGGCCGGATCGCCGGGGTCCCCGACGGCACCCTGCCGCCGGTCCACCCGGTCAAGGGGCACGTCGTCCGGCTGCACGGACCGACCGACCGGCCGTTGCTCGAACGGACCGTCCGCGGGCTCGTCCACGGCCGCCCGTGCTACCTCGTGCCGCGGCCCGACGGGAGCGTCGTCATCGGCGCGACGTCCGAGGAGCGCGGCTTCGACCGCACCGTCCAAGCCGGCGCGGTGCATGCGCTGCTCGACGACGCCCGGACGGTCGTGCCCGGGATCGACGAGCTCGTCCTCGACGAGTGCATCGCCGGCCTGCGCCCCGGGTCGCCGGACAACGCACCGTTCGTCGGCTGGACCGCGGTCCCCCGGTTGCTCGCCGCGGTCGGCCATTACCGCAACGGCATCCTCCTGGCCCCGTTGACCGGTGAGGCGGTCGCCGGCCTGCTCGCCGGTGAGGCCGTCCCGCCGGCGCTGGCTGCGTTCGGTCCCGACCGCCTCGCCGGCGGCGCGCGGTCCGCCGGATGAACGCGGTCGTCAACGGGCGCCCGGTCGAGCTGGTCGACGGCAGCACGGTGGCCGACGTCGTCGCCCTCCTCTGCCCGTCCGACCGCGGCGTCGCCGTCGCCGTCGACCGGGAGGTCGTCCCCCGGTCCCGGTGGGCGTCGGTCGCGGTGCCCGATGGCGGCCACGTCGAGGTCGTCACGGCCGCGGCCGGCGGATGAGTTGCCCGCCGGCCGGCTGGGGACGCGAGACTGGTCGGCGGATGGGGAAACGGCGGTGAGCAAGACGGCGTTCGTCCTGGCGGGCGGCGGGACGAAGGGGGCCTTCGAGGCCGGGGCCATCCGGTACCTGGTGGAAGAGGAGGCCATCACCCCCGAGGTGATCACGGCGACGTCGGCCGGGTCCATCTGTGCCGTGGTCCTGGCCCAGGCCCGGACCCATCGGGAGCTGGTGGACCGGGCCCGGGACCTGCACGACGACCTCCTGGCCATGACCGACAGCCAGCTGCTGTTCGGCAAGCAGCCGTGGGTGGCCGCCCTGGACGGGACGCCCTTCGGACGAGCGGTCGACGGCTACGTCACCGAGCGGACCCGGCCACCGATCCCCGGCACGAGCCCACCCGGGCCGAACCCACCCGGGACGACCGGGGTCCCGCCGGCTTCGCCGGCGCCGGGGTCGCCATCGGGTCACCGGGCCTGGGCCCGGGTACGGGGAGCCCATCCCCAGTTGCGCCGGTACCTGGACACGGCGGTGCGGGTCGGCCAGGCCCTCCCCCACCTGAACCGGGCCCGCAAGGCACTGCGGGGCAACGCCAGCTCGATCCTCACGCTCGAACCGCTGGCCGCCGTTCTCCGGCACGGGGGGTCGAGCGGGATCCGGCGGGTCGACCCGGCGCTCGTCGGCCGGCCGGGCCTGGAGCTCCGGATGGCGGTGGCGGCCCTCGGCGACGGCGTCCTGCGGTACGTGACCGAGCGCGGCGAGATCGTCGCGTCGGACGCGGTCACGCCGGTGGCCGGCCCGGTCGACGTGCTGGAAGGGATGCTGGCGTCGGCGAGCGTCCCGATGCTGTTCCCTCCCCGGCAGCTGGCCGGCGACGTCTACGTGGACGGCGGCATCGCCAACAACATCCCGGTCGATGCGGCCGTCCGTCTCGGCGCCACCCGGGTCTTCGCCGTCCTGGCCGTCCCGGTCGCCCAGCCACGGGACACGACGGACTACCTGTCGGCCACCGCGCCGGCCGTGTTCCTGCGGGCGGTGGGGGCGGTCGCTTTCGCGGAGCGCCAGTTGGCCAACCTCAACCCGCCGCTGCCACCGGGGACGACGGTGACGGTGATCGACCCGCTGGTCGACGTCGTCGGGCCGTTCGAGGTCTCGCAGGGGTTGATGCTGCTCAATATGGACTACGGCTGGATGCGGGCGGCCGACGTCCTGGCCGACGTTCCCGCGGGCATCCGGGAGCGGGCGGCCGCGACGACCGACGCGATCGTCGTGGCCCGCACCCAGGCCTGGCACCGTGAGGAGGCGATCTGGCAGGCCGGCGGCCCGGCACCGGGCGACCAGCGGGCACTGGCCGCGCTCAAGACGACGATCCGGGACGCGGTGACCGAGCGCAAGGGTCTCGGGCTGCCCACGCCGCCGGACACCGAGCGGTGGTCGTCGGGGTACGAGGTCCACGTCGGCCCGCCGCCGCCCGGACTGCCCGCCGATCCCCTCGCGGCCTGACGACGGTCGGGGCGGCGACTGTCGGGCCTCGACTGTCGGGCCGCGGTGACGGCGGGCGCCGAGCCGGTCGAGGTGGGCCTACGCGGACGGTCCGCCGAGCCAGCCGCGCTTTTTGAACAGGACGGCGAGGGCGATGACGGCGACGATTTCGGTGCCGATCCCGAGCCCGAGGAACGTCCAGCCGCTGCCGAGGTGGAAGACGAGCCAGCCGAAGTTCTGGCCGAAGAAACCGGTCAGGAAGCTCAGGGGCAAGAAGACGGTCGCGATGACGGCCAGCTGCTTCATGACGACGTTCAGCCGGTTCGACACGGTCGAGATGTGGGTGTCCATCACGCCGCTCAGCAGGTCGCGGTAGCTGTCGACGAGGTCGCTGATCCGGATCAGGTGGTCGTAGAGGTCGCGGAAGTACCGGGAGCTCTCGGCCGTCATGCCCGGGATCTCGACGAGGCCGGAGGCCAAGCCGGCGAACATGTCCCGTTGGGGGGTCACGATCTTGCGGATGGTGAGCAGCGACCGCTTCATGGTGAACAGCTCCCCGAGCTGCTCCTCGGTCGGTTGCTTCAAGATGGCGTCTTCCAGGGTGTCGACCCGGTCGTCGAAGTCGGAGAGGACGGGGAAGAAACTGTTGGTGAGCGAGTCGACGATCAGGTAGGTCAGGATGACCTGGGGCGCGGCCCCCTGGGCCTGAGCCTCGGTGACTAGCCGCTGGCGCTTGTGGACCTCGTCCAGGGCCGTGCACGGTCCGTGGTGGACGGTCACGAGGAACTTGTCGGAGAACATCAGGTGGACCTCGGTGGTACCCGTACCATCGGGCAGGGCGCCGTAGGCGACCAGGTAGACGAAGTCGTCGTACTCGTCGACCTTGGGCCGCTGCCCGAACTCGGTGGCGTCTTCCACGGCCAGCGGGTGGAAGTGGAACGGCTCGAGAACCTGGCCCAGCTCGTCGCCGTCGGCCGGGTCGATGTCCACCCAGACGAACTGCCCCGCGTCGAGCGCCTGCTTGACGTCGTCGACCGAGGCCGGCACGGTGCGGCCGTCGCGGGTGATGGTCGTGGTCATGAGTGGTTCGTCCCTTGATCGGGGGCGGCTCGGGCCGCTGGCGGCTGAAGGAGGATCTCGATGCGGTCCAACCGCGCCCCGAGGGCATCGAGCTGGGCGGTCAGATCCTGGTGGGACTGCTCGATCTTGGCCTTGTTGGCGTCGGTGTGCTCCTGGACGAAGAACGACGCGACGGTGGCGGTGATGACGCCGAGCAGCCCGATGCCGACCAACATCAGCACCACGGCGACGGCCCGGCCGAGGCCGGTCACCGGGAACTTGTCGCCGTAGCCGACGGTGGTCATCGTGACGATGCCCCACCACAGGGCCGAGCCGTAGTCGTGGATGTTGGCTCCCGGCGCGTCCCGTTCGGACAGCATGACCAGCCAGGAGCCGACGAACAGGAGGCCGGCGGCGGCCAGCAGCACCCGGAACAGGCCGCGGTGCCGGAGGATGGCCCGGGTCCGCAGGGCCAGCTCCGTGGCCACCACGTCCACGCGGGGCAGGTCGGCGAGTCGGAGGGGCTGGAGGACCGGCAGGACCACCAGCGCCGGCTCGATCCGCCGGGTGGCGACGTAGCCACGGCGGTCCGGCGTGGCCAGGAGGCGGGCGACGTACTCGACGAAGATGATCGCCCACAGCCCGAACAGCAGTCCGACCAGCCACTCCGGGGCGGACCCGGTGGCGGTGACGACGACGACGGCGGCGACGGCCCAGCCGACCCCGACGACGGCCATCGGGAGACGGGCGAACCGTTCGTAGCGTTCCAGCCGGTGGCTCGGCTCGGCCCGGGACTCGTCCGCCGCGACCTGCTGGTCCACCCGGGCCCGTTCCCGGTGCTCTTCTTCTTCCAGCCGGTCCTGTTCGACCTTCTCGAGCCGCTGGATCCGCTCCAGGGTGCCCATCCGCTAGGCGTCGGACGATCGGTGGGCTCGAGCCCGGGCGTCCCGTTGCTGGCTGTAGCGGGGCGTGGCGGCGACGGCGGCCAGCAGGACCATCAAGGCTCCGACGACGAGAACGACGAACCCGACCCGGGCGCCCCAGGCGTCGCCGGAGCACAGGTTGGCCAGCTGCGGGTCGATTGTCAGCCCGTTGGGGCCGTTCTGGCAGCTCGTCTGGGCCACGGCGAACGCCAGGCAGCAGACGGCGCCGGCCACGAGGGCCAGCACGCCGACGACGGCCAGCACCTTCGGACGGATGTGAGCCACCTGAGAATGTTAGGCCCGACCGGCAAATGCCGGTGGCCGGCCGGTGGTGACGTCAGTCTTCGTCCGGTGCGGTGGCCATCCGGTCCTTGATGGCGTTGACGACCGTCGGGTCCATGAGGGTCGTGACGTCGCCGAGGTCCCGGTTCTCGGCGACGTCGCGCAGCAGGCGCCGCATGATCTTGCCGCTGCGGGTCTTCGGCAGCTCGGGGGTGAGCAGGATCTGGCGGGGCCGGGCGATCGGGCCGATGGCCGTGGCCACCGTGTCCCGGAGCTCGGCCACCACCGCGGCCGTGCTCTCGTCGGTCTGGGTGACGTCGCCCTTGAGGGTGACGAAGGCGACGATCGCCTGGCCGGTCGTCGGGTCCGACGCTCCGACGACCGCCGCCTCGGCGACGGCCGGCGACCCGACGAGGGCGTGCTCGACCTCGGTCGTCGAGATCCGGTGGCCCGAGACGTTCATGACGTCGTCGACCCGGCCGAGCAGCCAGAGATCGCCGTCTGTGTCCTTCTTGGCACCGTCGCCGGCGAAGTACAGGCCGGGGAACCGGCTCCAGTAGGTCTCCCGGTAGCGCTCGGGATCGCCCCAGATGCCGCGGAGCATGCCCGGCCAGGGCTCCGTGATGACGAGGTACCCACCCTCGCCGTTGCCGACGGCGTGGCCGTCGTTGTCGACGACGTCGGCGGAGATACCGGGGAACGGCGTCATCGCCGCCCCGGGCTTCGTCGACGTGATCCCGGGCAGCGGCGTGATCATGATGCCGCCGGTCTCGGTCTGCCACCAGGTGTCGACGATCGGGCAGCGCTCGCCGCCGATGTACGTCCGGTACCAGATCCACGCCTCGGGGTTGATCGGCTCGCCGACCGAACCGAGCAGGCGGAGGCTGGAGAGGTCGTGGGCCTGTGGGAGCTCCTCGCCCCACTTCATGAACGTCCGGATGGTCGTCGGCGCGGTGTAGAGGATGGTGACCTTGTACTTCTCGATGATCTGCCACCACCGGTCGCGAGCCGGCGTTGTCGGCGTCCCTTCGTAGAGGACGGACGTCGTGGCGTTGGCGAGCGGGCCGTAGACGATGTAGCTGTGGCCGGTCACCCAGCCGATGTCCGCCGCGGTCCAGTAGACGTCCTTCTCCGGCTTGATGTCGAAGATGAGCCGGTGGGTGGCCGAGACGTGGGTCAGGTAGCCGCCGGACGTGTGGAAGATGCCCTTCGGCTTGGCCGTCGTGCCGCTCGTGTACATGATGTACAGCGGGTGCTCGGCGTCGAACGCCTCCGCTTCGTGCGTGTCCGGCTGCGAGTCGACGACGTCGTGCCACCAGTGGTCCCGACCGTCCGTCCAGCCGACGTCCTGGCCGGTCCGCCGGACGACGAGCACCCGGTCGACGTCGGGGCAGCCGACGAGCGCGTCGTCGACGGCCGGCTTCAGCGCGGAGGCCGCACCGCGCCGGTAGCCGCCGTCGGCGGTGATGACGAGCCGGGCGTCGCAGTCGAGAATCCGGTCGCGCAGGGCCTCGGCGGAGAAGCCGCCGAAGACGACGGTGTGCGGCGCGCCGAGCCGGGCGCAGGCGAGCATGGCGACGACCGTCTCGGGGATCATCGGCATGTAGATCGCCACCTTGTCGCCGGCCTTCACCCCCAAAGACGTCAGGGCGTTGGCCGCCTGGGAGACGAGGCCGAGCAGCTCGCGGTAGGTGATCGTCCGGGTGTCGCCGGGCTCGCCCTCCCAGTGGAAGGCGACCCGGTCCCCCAGGCCGGCGGCGACGTGGCGGTCGACGCAGTTGACCGCCACGTTCAGCCGGCCGCCGACGAACCACTTGGCGAACGGCGCGTCCGACCAGTCGAGCGCCTCGGTCCACGGGGTCTCCCAGGTCAGCCGTTTCGCCTGGGACTCCCAGAAGCCGATCGGGTCGGCGGCCGCCGCCTCGTGGATGCCCGGCTGGGCATTCGCCGCCGCCGCCAGCCCGGGCGGCGGGCCGAACCGTCGGTTCTCGTGGAGCAGAGCCGAGAGCGTGGCGTCAGTCATGTCGGTTCACCGCCGGGGAGCGAGGTTCAGAGGCTTCCCGACGAACAGTACGTGACGACCGGCGATCCCGTTGATGACGCCGGCGGCCGACGTGTACCAGGCCACCCCGGCGGTGACGACCCCGGCGATGCCGGCGGCCTTGATCACTGTGGCGCCGGAATGCGAGAAGTTGCCGACGACGAGGAGGATCTCGGTGACCTCCAGGGTGAGGAAGACGCCGAGCACGGCTTTGTTGACGAACAGGCTCCACAGCAGCATGTAGCTGTTGAAGATCAAGAAGGCGAGGACGATCCACGCCTGGTCGTTGGCGATCTGGGCGGCGTCCTTGGCGTGCGGGACGATGAGCAAGACGTAGAGGGCGAGGCCGATCCAGAAGCCGCCGTACGTCGAGAAGGCGGTGGCGCCGAAGACGTTGCGGTTCTTGAACTCCCACATCCCGGCCAGCAGCTGAGCCAGCCCGCCGTAGGCGAGGGCATAGCCGAGCCACTCGCTGCCGGTCCCCCGCGTCCACCCGGCGTTGGCCACCGAGAGCAGGAACGTCGTCAGCGCGAAGGCGGCGAGACCGAGCGGGGCGGGATCGGCCACCCCTGGTGCCGCGGTGATCTCTACCGGTTGGGCGACCGGGCGGGCCTCCCCGAACGTCGTAGCCATGGTCTCACGCCTCCCCCCGGCCGCACCGCCGGTGCGAGCCGGTGTCCGTGCCGTTGCCGGTGTTCCGACAACCCACGGTCGATCTTGCCGATGGCGGCCGGTCGGTTCAATCGTCCATCGGCCAACCGGCCGAATGCGTCGCCGAGCGGTCGCCGAGCGGTCGATTTCCCACGACGAGCGGCCAAGGTTGGCCCGGTTCGAACTGGGACCCACGGGTAGGATCCGGATAGCGCCACCCGTCGGCAACGGGTGTACGCCGGGGGTTTTCGTGAGAGACGCGCTGTGGCTGACCCTGATCGCGGTGGTCCTCCTCATCGGGGGCGTCGGCTGGTTCGCCTGGCGAGGCGGTCGGCACCTGGGGACGCCGACCCAGCGGGCGACGTACGAGGCACTGCACACGGCCAGCCTGGCCGCGCCGGCGCTGCGATCGGGGCTGACGCACGAGAGCGCGGCCCGGGCGGTGCCGCACCTGCGGGCGCTGCTCGGCGCCAGTGGGGTCGTGCTGGCCGACGACGGCGGGGTGCTGGCGGCGGACAACGTCGACGGGGCACACCGCGTCTTTCTCCAACCGCCATTGCAGGCGGCGATCGCCAGCGGCCGGCCGCAGACGCTCTCGGTCGACCAGCTCGACTGCGGCGACCCGGTCGGCTGCCCGCTGCAGGCCGGCGTGATCGTCCCGGTGCACGTCGACGGCCACGTCGTCGGTGCCCTCGGCATGCTCGGGCCGGCGGCGTCGGCGGGACTGCTGCGGCTGACGAGCGAGGTCGGCCAGTTCGTCTCCGCCCAGCTGGAACTGGCCGAGCTCGACCGGTCGCGGCGCCGGGCCGATCAGGCGGAGCTCCGCTTCCTCCGGGCCCAGATCTCCCCGCACTTCATCTACAACGCGTTGACCGCGATCGAGTCGTTCGTGCGGACGGACCCCGAGCGGGCCCGCGAACTGTTGATCGGCTTCGCCGACTTCACCCGCTATAGCTTCCGGAGCCACGGGCAGTTCGTCACGATGGCCGAGGAGCTGCGGCTCGTCGACACGTACCTCGACCTCGAGCGGGCCCGGTTCGGCGAACGGCTGTCGGTGACGCTGCGGGTCGCGCCGGAGGTACTGGGCGTCGTGCTGCCGTCGCTCATCCTGCAACCGTTGGTCGAGAACGCGGTGCGCCACGGCCTCGAGCCGAGCGAGCGCACCGGGAAGCTGTCGATCGTCATCGCCGACGGCGAGAACGAGGCGGTCGTCAGCGTCGAGGACGACGGGGTCGGCGCGGACCCGGCGTACCTCAGCCGGGTGCTCGCCGGCCGCGCCCAAGGCGAAGGGATCGGCCTCCACAACGTCGACGAGCGCCTCCGGGCCGTCTTCGGCGAGGAGCACGGCCTGACGATCGAGACCGGGGTCGGCGCCGGCACGAAGGTCGGGCTGCGGATCCCGAAGTTCTGTGCGGGGGTGAAGGTGTAGTGGCGCTCTCGGTCCTCGCGGTCGACGACGAGGTCCCGTCGCTCGACGAGCTGTCGTATCTCCTGCGCACGTCCGAGCTGGTCGGCTCGGTGGCGGTGACGCAGAGCGCGACCGACGCGCTGCGCCAGCTGCGCGACGACCACTTCGACGTCGTCCTGCTCGACATCCGCATGCCCGGCCTCGACGGCCTCGACCTCGCCCGGGTGCTCGCCCGCTTCTCGGCACCGCCGGTCGTCGTCTTCGTGACGGCCCACGACGAGCACGCGTTGGAGGCGTTCGACGTCGGCGCGGCCGGCTACCTGCTGAAGCCGCTCAACCGGGAGCGCCTCGAACGGGTCCTCCGGCGAGCCACCGGTGGCTACCAGGCCGCCGAGGAGCTCGACGCGGTGCCGGTCGAGTCCGGCGGTCGGACGATCCTGGTCGACCGGCAGGACATCAGCTGGGTCGAGTCGGCCGGCGACTACGTCCGGCTGCACCTGCGGGACGGCCCGAGCTACCTGTGGCGGGTGGCCATCTCGGTGCTCGAGGAGCAGTGGGCCGGCTTCGTCCGGATCCACCGCAGCTACCTCGTCGCGGTGCACGACATCCGCGAGCTGCGGACGGACGGCTCGCGGACGACGGTCAAGGTCGGCGAGACGGAGCTGCCGGTGAGCCGCCGGCACCTGCGCGAGCTCCGGGACCGGCTCGTCCGCCACGCCCGCCCGGGCTCGCGGTGAGCGGTCGCGAGGTCGTCCGGGCCCCGGCCCGACGGTCGACGGTCGTCGGCCACTCCCCGGCGGCCGGGGACCTCTACCAGCAGGACAACTACGCCCGTACGCTGCTCAGCTCGTTGATGCGGGCCCAGCTCGGGGCGACGGTCACCGTGCTGGTGCCGGCGGCGGCGCTCCTCCTCCTCTACCCCCTCCTGGCCGTGCTCGTGCCGAGCCTGGCCCAGGTCCACGTGGCCGGCGTGCCACTCACGTTCATCGTCCTCGGCGGCGGGATCTACCCGCCGCTCGTCCTGCTCGGCTTCTGGTACCGGCGGCGGGCCGCCCACGTCGAGCAGCGGTTCGTCGAGCTGCTCGGCGACCACGACGGGGACCGGCATGACCGAACCGCCATGACCGAACCGCCATGACCGAACCGGCCGTCCTCGGGGCGATCATCGCGGTCGCCGTCGTCACCGCGGCCATCGGGGCCCGGGGGCTCCGGGTGGCGCGGACGCCGGAAGACTTCCTCGTCGCCGCCCGGCGGGTCCCGCCGACGCTCAACGCGTCGGCGATCTGCGGTGAGTACCTCTCGGCCGCGTCGTTCCTCGGCATCGCCGGCCTGGCGATGCAGGACGGGTTGGGCGCGCTCTGGTACGCGGTCGGCTACGCCGCGGGCTATCTCGTCCTACTGGCCGCGGTCGCCGCGCCGCTCCGCCGCTTCGGGGCGTACACGATCCCGGACTTCGCGGAGGGCCGGCTGGCGTCGCCGGTCCTGCGCCGGGCGGCGACGGTGATGGTCCTCGTCATCTGTGGCTTCTACCTCCTGCCGCAGCTCAAGGGGGCCGGGTTGACGCTGCAGGCGGCCGTCGGCGGGCCGTACTGGGTCGGTGTCGTCGTCCTCGGCATCGTCGTCGTCATCGGGATCGCCAGCGGCGGCATGAAGGGGATCACGTTCGTCCAGGCGTTCCAGTACTGGCTCAAGCTGACGGCCATCGCGGTGCCCGCGCTCGTCCTGCTCATGCTGGTCCAGCACCCGCCGCTGACCGGGATCGACGGCGCGGCGTCGCCGACGTTCCACAAGGTGACGAAGGTCGAGTTTCCCGACGCCGAGGTGATGGCGGTGCGGACGCCGGTCACCGTCGTCGCCCGCGGCACCGTCGCCGGTGTCCGGCGCGACGGCCCACTGCGGCTGCGAGCCGGCCAGTACGACGTCGCCGCCGGGAGCACGCTCGTCTTCCCGGCCGGCACGCCGGCGCCGACGGTGACGTCGCAGGCGGTGCTCACCGCGGCGCAGTGGGAGTCGCCGCTGGTCCGGCTCGGCGGCCAGCTCGACCACCCGCTGGCCGCCACGTACGGCGTGATCCTCGCGACGTTCCTCGGCGCGATCGGGCTCCCCCACATCCTCGTCCGCTTCTACACCAACCCGGACGGGCCGGCCGCCCGGAAGACGACGTCGTTGGTCCTGCTCCTGTTGGCCTGCTTCTACGTCTTTCCCGCCGTCTTCGCGGTGCTCGGCCGGGCGGAGGCGCCGGGTCTCTACACGAGCGGGCAGACCGATTCGGTCGTCCTCGTCCTGCCGCGGCTGGCGGCGGCCGGCCCGGTCGGGATCGTCCTGGCCGCGCTCACCGCGGCCGGCGCGTTCGCCGCGTTCTTGTCGACGTCGTCCGGCCTCCTGATCAGCATGGCCGGTGCGGTCTCCCACGACCTCCTCGGCCGCGGCGTGCGGGCGTTCCGGCTGTCAGCCGTCGCCGCCGGCGTCGTCGCCACCGGGCTCGGCCTGCTCGTCGGCGGGATCGCCATCAACGTGCTCGTCGGTTGGGCGTTCGCCATCGCCGCGTCGTCGTTCTGCCCGCTGCTGCTGCTCGGTATCTGGTGGGCCGGATTGACGTGGAAGGGCGCCTTGTGGGGCCTCGCCCTCGGCGGCGGCGCGTCGTCGATGGCGGTGATCCTGGCGATGGTCGGCGTCGGGCAGACCGGCTGGCCGGCCGTGCTGCTCGGTGAGCCGGCGATCTGGACGGTGCCATTGGCCTTCTTTGCCATGGTCGGCGTCTCGCTCCTCACCCGTAGGACAGTCCCGCCGGACGTGACGCGCCAGCTGCTCGCCCTCCACCTGCCCGAACGGGTCCGGCTGCCCGATCGATGATGGTCGGGCGGTAGTCGTCGGGCGGTGGCGGCCGGGTAGCATCCCTCGATCACCGGCGGGCAGCCGGGCCGGCGCGAGAACCCTTGGAGGAGCCAGCGGTGAAGTGGGTCGTCACGAGCGTCCCGACGTGGCTCGTCGCCGTCGTCCTGATCGTCGGCATCCCGGCCCTGGCCGTCGGGACGAAGATCCTGCTGAGCCGGAAGGTCCCGGCGCTCGGGAGGGACACGCACAACGACGTCGCCGGCTTTCTCGTCGCGGTCGTCGCGGTCATCTACGCGGTCATCGTCGGCTTCACGATCGTCTCGCTCTACGAGGAGACGGTGACGGCCAACAACGACGTCAGCACGGAGGCGACGATGCTCCTCCAGCTCCACGAGGGGAACCGGGTGTTCGGCCCGGTGACGAGCGCCCGGCTCGATGCCGACATCACGGGCTACGCCAACGCCGTCGTCCACGACTGGTCGGCCATCGCCCAGGGTGAGCGCAGTTCGGCGGTGACCCGGCACCTCAACGCGCTCTACGCGACCCTCGATGGTTACGCCCCCCGCACGGCGGCCCAACGGGACTTCCTCAACACGGCGATCAACGACGTCAACCAGGTGGGCCAGGCCCGGGCGGCCCGGCAGCTCGAGGCGAGCGACGCCGCCTCCCTGCCGGTGGTCCTGTGGGTCGGCATCCTGCTGACCAGCGCGGTGACGCTCGGGTTCGCCCTCGTCTTCTCGCTGGAGAGCCTCCGGTTCGCCTGCACGATGGTCGGCGGTGTCGCCGTCGTGCTCGCCGTCAACATCTTCATGCTGATCGAGCTCGGGTACCCGTTCCTCGGCTCGGTCGCGGTCGGCCCGCAGAAGTTCGTCGAAGTCGTCCGGATCGTCCACGGCTGAGGTCGCCGCGCCCGCGGTGTCAGGCGCTGACTGGCGCCCAGCTCCGGACGAGCAGCTCGAGGGCGGCCCGGCGGACGACATCGGACCCGGCGGCGCGGTCGGGTCCGGCCCCGCCATCGAGGTCAGGTCGGCCATCGAGGCGGGGTCCACCGTCGAGCGTGACCGTCCCGCCGAGCGCGCCCGTGCCGCCGAGCTCATCCGAACCGTCGAGCCCGCTCGGCGCACCGCGGCGGTTGGTCGACTCGAGCACGGCCATCCCGTGCACCATCGCCCAGAGCGCGTAGGCGAGATCCTCGACGTCGAGCGCCGGCCGCACGCGGCCGGCGTCGCGCTCGGCCGCGATGACACCGAGCATGATCAGGTACGGCGAGCGGCCGGGGGCGCCGGCATCGATCGAGAGCCGTCCGGACGGCAGGTGGGCGAAGAGCAGGCGGAACCGCTCGGGCTGGCTGGCGGCAAAGGAGAAATAGGCCTCGCCGACGGCCACGAGCGGGTCGGTGTCGGCCTGCCGGGCGGCGTCGGTCAACGACGCCGCGAGCATCTCGACGGTTTCCTCCGCCAGGGCGACGATGATGTCCTCTCGGCTGGCGAAGTAGCGGTAGAGGGCCGACGGGCTGTAGTCGAGCCGCCGGGCGAGCTCCCGGATGCCGATCCGCTCGGCCCCACCCTCGTGGGTGACGGCGAGGGCCTCGTCGAGGATGGCGGCTCGGGTGCGGTCGTGCCGCCGCTCCCGGCTGCTCGTCGGTACGTCCTGGACCACGCAGTTCCTTCTCGTCGGCGAACAGCGTTCATGTTACGGCGCGGGGAGGTCGCGAGGTGGGTATTGCCAGCTGGGCGTCGTACTCCGTAGGGCCGCGCCGCGTCCGGGGGTCGGTCGCCCGGTACGGCGGCGGCCGTCGTGGTGGGCCGGGTAGGGATTCGAACCCCCGAAGGCAGATGCCAGCAGGTTTACGGCCTGCTTCCTTTGACCACTTGGATACCGGCCCCTGTCGACAAGCTGTCGGAGCCCTGTCGAAGGGCTGAACGGTAGCGAAAGCCGACCCGGCTGACAACTCGGGAGGACGGCCGATCGACCCGATCTCGGCCCGCTGCCGTGGGGTTCAGGTCGTCGGCGTCGTGATCCCGCACTGGTTGCCGAAGTAGCTGGAGAGCGTCTTCTCGGCACTGACCAGCTTCGGGCTCTCGGCCGCGGTGGTGAGCGACGACTCGAACTGGGTGAAGCTGGTCGAGCTCTTGATGATCGACTCCTCGGTTGTCACCAGCTTCAGCACCGTCTGCTCGGCGGCCCGGACGTTCGACGGGGCCGACGACAGGTAGCCGAGGGCCCGCCGTTCCAGTGCCGCGTCCGAGTTGAAGGTGGCGAGCAGCTGCTTCTGGGCGGCCGGCCAGTTACCGGCCTCGACGGCCTTGGCGATGGCCTCCCCCTGCTTGGAAGCCGACGCTGTCTGGTGCTTGGCGGCTGTGCACAGGGCGCTGTTCGAATGCTTCCCCCCGGAGGCCCACGCCGAGGCCGTCGGGCCGAGGACTGCGGTGAGCGTGACGGCGATGCCGACGACGCCGGCGATGCCGTGTCCGATTGCTCTTCGTTCCATCTGGTGCTCTCCCGTTCGCGGCGAAGCCCGCACCTTAGAAGACGAAGCGCCGGTTGTCGTCAAGGCTCGACGTGCCGCCGTCGCCAGAGGCGTCCGGCGCCGAGCAGTGCGGCCGCGCCGAAGAGCACGAACGGCAGCTCGATGACCGCCGCCGCGGCCAGACCGCCGACGATCCCGGAGATGGCCTCGGCGCCGACCTGGAGTGACTGGTTGTTCCCCATGACCTGGCCTTGCTCGGTGTCGTCCGCCGACAGCGAGAGCATCGTCGCGCAGGACGGGAGGCAGACGGCGAGCGCCAGCGCGGTCAGGCCGAGCGTCAGCCACAACAGATCGAGGACACCGGGGAACGGGACGACGACGAGCAGAATGCCGGTCGCCAGCCCGGAGACGACGGTGAGGGCGGCCGCCGACCACCGCGCCGAGAGCCGGCCGACGAGCCAGAGGTTGGCGACGACGATCGGCACCGCCACCCAGGCGACGAAGACGGACTCGCGGGCGACGCCGAGGTGGAAGACGCGGACGAGGTACATCGGGTAGACGCGGAAGAAGCCGAAGATGGCGAGGTAGAGGAGGAAGTTGACGACGTAGAGCGGTCGTCGCCGGCGGTCGGTGACGACGGTGGCCAGGTTGGTGAAGCTCTCGAGGTAGCCCCCGGCGACGCCCGGCCGCGGGCGGTGCGACTCGGGCAGGCGGACGACGACGGCGACGAGCGTCAGGCCGAGCAGGACGTCGACCGCGAAGAACGGCGTCGGGTAGCCGAACCACGAGGCGAGGTGGCGGTCGGCCAGCTGCCCACCGGCGAGCGGTCCGACGACGTACGCCAGGCTCGAGCTGAGGTAGACGTAGCCGAAGAGCCGGTTGCGGTCGGTCGCCGGGGCGGCGTCGGCGATGGCGCTCTGGGCGATCGAGATGTTCGCCTCGCCGAGGCCGCCGAGGAACGACGCGACCATCAGCAGCGGGAGGCTCTTCACGACGAGCGCGACGCCGATGACGCCGTACCAGACGGTCGACGCGGCGAGGGACCCGATGAGGACCGGTCGCCGGCCGAGCCGGTCCGACAGGGCGCCGAGGATCGGCGCGCCGACGAACTGGCCGAGCGGGTAGAGGCAGAGGAGCAGGCCGAGCACGATGCTGCGCGTCGTCGCGCTCGACGTCGCCGGAAGCATCCCGTTGTCGTTGGCCAGGGTCATCGGCGTGAAGACGGTGATCATCAGGCTGTAGCCGAGGAAGCCGACGAAGACGACGACGTAGAGGGGGGCGAGCGCGGCCGCCCGGTACGGCGGGGGGCCCGCTCCGGGATCGACGTCGCCGGGCCCGGCGGCCGGCCGTGGGTCGTCGGTCGTCACACCGGGCGGATGGCGAGGCGTGCGAGCACGACGCGACGGTAATCCGCCGGGCGATCCGGTCGTGTAGCCGCCGAAATGACCGGGTCACCGGCTGGACCTGGACCAACCGTCATAGATTCCCGAGATTTTTGTATCAGCGGTGCAATCGTCAGCTCTGTTCGGGTGGAAGCGCCGACAGCTTCCGGCGGGCCGGTGGCGGAACTGGTAGACGCGCAAGGCTTCGGTCTTGTGTCCGAAAGGACGTGGGGGTTCAAATCCCTTCCTGGCCCACTGAAAAATCAGAAAACGAAAGTTCCAAAATCTAGTTGGCAAGAGCAGCGCCTGGCCGAACTGGGAGGATCCACCGGCGTCGGTAAGTGAACACCCGACGCAATTCATTCCAAACCTTGTTTGTTCATGTGACCTACCCGTACAATAGGCATTGGTCGGCGACGACCGTCACAATGCGCCAGGGTCCCCGAGCACACCATCCCCCCCCCGTTGCCCGGGGCTCTGTCGCGTCCGGGCCGGCTTCCGATCAGCTGAGGCCGCTTCTGGGCCGGCGATCTTCCTGCCCTGGCGGCGATCACCGGTCCCTGCCGGCGCCGACGTTTCTTCCTCGGACGTCGCCCTCTACCTGGGACTTCTCGGATCGATCCGACGGGCCCGTGCCGTCCTTCGGTGGCACCGACGCCCATCGCCAATTTTTTTCGTGTCGCGACCAGACACAGTCGTAACACGGTCGTAATGTGACTCGTGGGGGGGAGCGCCTGCGACTCGGAGCCCCTGGCTACGGCCAGGGGCTCCGGCGCGTCCGGCAGGACCTCTGCCCCGATCGGCTCCTCCCCCGACCACGCCGCGGTGGCTAGTCGGTCCGAGGGGGGATCCTGAGTTGGCGGCGTACGTCGGCGAGCGGCTGGTCGATCAAGGCGAGATGATCGAGAGCCTCGAAATCGAGATGGCACTCCTGGCCCCGGCGGACCGCGTCGCTCAGCGCTTCGGTCGCCCCGGGTCGCTGAAGGAGGTTGGTCTTGGGCTCGACGTCGGGGAAGGCGAGCATCCCGACCTCGGAGAGGCCGAGCACGGCCACCAGGGCCGTGAAGTGCTCGTCGCCGTCGGTGGCGGCGACGAGCATGGCCTGGAGGGCCAGCTCGTCGATCGGAACCGGCTCGTAGCCGGCGATGACGTGGGTGAAGTCGTGGGCCACGAGGTGAACGCCACCGCCGTTCGGTTCACCCGGGAAGGGCAGTGTGAACCGGTCGTAGAAATCGAAGAACGCCCGGCCGAGGGTGCCGGTGGCGCAGTGGCTCAGGGAACGGAGCGTCGCGGCCAGGGCATCGTCGGCGGCGTCGGCCAGCTTCGGTTCGACGGGAGGTGTGGCGGCGAAGCGCCCGTAGTCGGCCACGAGGAGTTGTCGCTTCTCCTCGAGGGCGTCCCGGCCGACCGCCAGCATGGTCTCGTGCACGTCCAGTACCGCGGCATAGCGCTCGACCGCGCCGGCCATGGCCGGACGAGGGGGATGGCAGGCGAACTCGAGCAGGATCATCATCTGGACGAGACGGTGCCGCCACTTGCGGTCGGCGACCGTTCCGGCCACCGCCTCGGGCGTCATCGGCTCGAAGGCATCTTCCGTGCTCCCGAAGAGGCCCATGGCCAACGCGCCGATGATGCGGTCCTGCTCCTCCGACGGCCCCCCGCCATCGCCGGCGCATCCGACGAGGGCGCCGCAGTAGGCGCTCGCTACTTCCGGCGACCGCAGCATGCCCTGCCCTCTCGCCCCACCGTCAGAACGAGTTCTTCGTCGTCAGCGAACCTGTCGAGAAGCAGAACTGGTAGTACGTCCCGAAGAAGTGGCCTGTCTCGTTGTAGTAGAGGCACGAGCTGCTGATCTGGCCCGAGTCGAGGATCTTCTTCGTGACGAATGTCTGGGCGTTCTGCGGCGACTTGCCGAGCTGCGCCTCGACGTCGGCTTGGCTCGTACCGAGCTTCACGGCATCGAACTGATGCTGGCTGATCGCATGCGACCGTTGTTCGGCATCGAGGTCGTGGACCGCCTTCCCGACGGCCACGACGAACAGCACGATGATCAGTACGATCACCACGCCGATCGAACCGAGGACCCAGGGCCAGACCCGGCGACGTCGGCGCGGTGGCCCGGCGGCTCGATAGCCGGCCATCGGCGGTGGCGGCTGCCCCAAGCCCGGCGGGAGCTTGCCGGTTGTCGTCCACTGCGAACCGTCCCAACGGCTCCATTGCGCCGACGCCGGCTCCTGCCTCCAGGTCGATCCGTAGGGATCGGTGAAGTCGGTCGTCGTCATGGCCCCCCATCCGTTCCGAGCGTCAGCCCCTGCAGGGTACTGAGAACGTGCCGGCGGCGTGTCGATACGAGCCGGCCGCGAACGAGAGCGGGACCGACCGGGCGATCTAGGGCTTCCGGACCGAGGGTTGAGGTGACAGATGGGCTCTGTGGCTGAGGGTCATGCTGCCTTGCTTCTCTGGTGGTTGTCGAGGATCTCGTGAGGCGTCCGGCCCCGCATGTAGTCACCGTGGTTGCGCCGGCGGTGATGGTAGGTGGTGAGCCAGGCATCGACCTCGGCCTGGAGCTGGCGGACGGAGGTGAAGTGCCGACGATGAAAGGCCGGGCGCCAGCACTCTTGGAGGATGGTGCCCTGCAGCCGCTCGCAGACCGAGTTGTGGTTGGGCGAGCGGGCCGGGATGCGCTGGTGACGAAGCCCCCTGGCAGCCAGGTGGGCCTGAAAGACCTTCGCCACGTACTCGGGACCGTTGTCGGTGAGCACGGCCCGGACAGCCACCCCGTGGCGCCGGTAGCGCTTGAGCACCTGGTCGATGAAGCCCATGGTGTGGGCGGCGGTCACCGGGCCGAGCACGATCATGACGACGGCCCAGCGGGTGAAGACGTCGACGGCGGTCAACTGGTACACCTTGCCCACCCCCTTCAGCTTGCCGATGTAGAAGCTGTCCAGACAGACGAGCTCACCCGGGCCGCCGGTGGCCAGGCAGAACCCCATAGGGCCCGCTTCTCGGGCTGCCTCGGTCGAAAGTCCCGTCGTGGCCGCCGTGATGGCCGCCGCTCGTCCCAGGCGCTGCTGCCTCGTCCCCAGCCCGTGGGCGACGAGGTGCTTTTGCACGGTCGACTTGGCGATCGAGAACCCCCGGTCACCGAGCCGGTCGGCGTACTGGCGGCAGCCGATGGTCGGTTCCACCACGGCCAGCGTCAACAGCGTCTCGACCACGTGGGTGGGCGTGGCCTCGGGCATCTGGGGGCGCCGCCGGGCCTTGGGCACGAGGGCGTCCAGGCCGTAGCGGTCGGCCACGCCCTTCCACTGGTAGTAGCGGGTCCGAGAGATGCCGAAGGTCCGACAGGTCTCGGCCACGTTGCCCGTCTTGGCCGCATGTTCCAACACGGCGATGCGACGTTGGTAGATGATCTCTGCTGGGGTCACGGTGATGGTCTCCATGGGTCTTTGGTAGGAACCACAGAGTCCATCGCCGTGCCCCGCTACGGGGTGGATGTGCAACCTCAACCCTCGGTCCGGAAGATCTAGGGGAACCCGGCCGCGTCGACGGCCGCCCTCCCGGTCGAGGGCCCCTCGATATCTGGGGCCCCTCGATATCTGGAAGAATTTCGGCGGTCGCTGTCCCCTGCGGTGCCCCCGGTTCGTCTCGATGACGAGAGATGATCCCCCTGAGGAGGCAACCATGAAATACGCAGTGCTCATCTTCCCGAAGCCCGGCACCCACGACGGGCTCCCCCCTGACGAGTACCAGGCCCTGAACGCCGAGTACCTGGGACTGCGCGACGACCCGCACTGCATCGGCGGTGCCCACCTGCAGCCAGCCGAGACGGCGACCACGGTCCGTCAGGGCCCGAGCGGGGTCTTGATCACCGACGGTCCCTTCGCCGACACCAAGGAAGTGCTCGGCGGTTACTACGTCCTCGACGCCGCCCACCTGGACGAGGCGTTGGCGTTCGTCCACCGGATCCCGGCGGTTCGGCTCGGCGGCGCGGTCGAGGTGCGGCCTCTGGTGGAGATCCCCATGGAGGATGCCTTCTGATCGAAGAAGTGTTCCGGCGGGAGTGGGGTCGCGTCCTGGCTTCCCTGTGCGGCTTCCTCGGTGACATAGACCTCGCCGAGGAAGCCGCTCAGGAGGCCTTCGCCATCGCGGCTGAGCGGTGGCCCCGGGACGGGGTGCCGCAATACCCGGTGGCCTGGCTGGTGGCCACCGGGCGCAACCGGGCCATCGACCGCATCCGACGCGAGCAGACCCTCGAAGGAAAGCATCGGCTGCTCCAGAACGATCGGCTGACCGCGACCATGGACGACATCGACCTCGACGACAGCACGATCGGCGACGAGCGCCTGAAGCTGATCTTCACCTGCTGCCATCCGGCACTGCCCGTCGAGGCGCAGGTGGCGCTGACGCTGCGGGCCCTGGGAGGCCTCACCACCGAGGAGATCGCCCGCGCCTTCCTCGTGTCCGAGGAGACGATGAAGCGCCGGCTCTCGCGAGCCAAGGCCAAGATCAAGGCGACCGCGATCCCGTTCGCGGTGCCCGCCGACCGGGTGCTCCCGGACCGCTTGTCCGCCGTCCTGGCCGTGATCTACCTGATCTTCAACGAGGGCTTCACCGACCGGGGCGATCTGGCCGCTGAGGCGATCAGTCTGGGCCGACTGCTGGCCGAGCTGATGACCGACGAACCAGAGGTGTACGGGCTGGTCGCGCTGATGCTGCTCCACGACTCCCGTCGCCAAGCCCGAGTGGTGGAGGGCGAGCTGATCCCGCTGGCCGAGCAGGACCGCTCCCGGCACGACCCGGCGAAGGTCGACGCCGGCCGCTCAGCGCTCGAACAAGCGCTGGCCCTGCGATCGGCCACCGGGCCGTATGTGCTCCAGGCGGCGATCGCCTCGCTGCAGGCCGAGGAGGACATCGACTGGCACGAGATCACGGTGCTCTACGAACGCCTCCAACTTCTCACCGGCTCACCGGTCGTCGCCCTCAATCACGCCGTGGCTGTCACCGAGGCGGGTGAACCCGGACGAGCGCTCGAGCTCGTCGACGCGCTCGATCTCGGCGGGTACCGCTATCTCCATTCGACCCGGGCCGAGCTGCTCCGCCGTCTCGGCCGCGACGACGAAGCCCGCCAGGCGTTCGAGGCCGCCCTACGACTGACCGTCACCGACCCGGAGCGTCGGTTTCTCGTTCGTCGCCTGTCGGAGCTCGCGGCACCTACATCTTGATGCTGCTGCCGAGATCGACCGGCAGGGCGACTCCGGTCACGTAGCGGGCTTCCTCCGACGCCAGCCACAGGACGGCGTTGCTGACGTCGACCGGTTCGATCCACGGCTCCGGCATGGCGTTCATCCGTCGAAACGATTCGATGACATCGGCCTGTTGCGGGTTGTCGAGGTCGGGCCGGAAGAGCCGGTACAGCTGGTCGTTCTGGACCATGGGGGTATCGACGACCGTCGGGCAGATGGCGTTGACCCGGATGTAGTGCCGGGCGAGCTCGTTGGCCATGGTCCGCATAAGGCCGATGACGCCGTGCTTGGACGAGTTGTAGTCGGCGAGGTGGGGGGCGCCCAACAGGCCGGCGCCGGAGCTCGTCACGATGATCGAACCGCCCCGGTCTCGTTCGATCATCGACGGAACGACCACCGAACAGGTGAGCCAGACCCCTTTGAGGTTGACGTCCAGGCAGTCGTCCCACTGCGCCTCGGACATCTCCCAGAAGGGCAGCCCGAGCGGCGCGATCCCGGCGTTGGCGGACACCACGTCGATGGCGCCGAAGGTGGCCAACGCCTCGTCTACCACTGCCTGGAGCTCGGCGCGACTGCGCACGTCGGCCTGGCGGGCCAGGATCCGCCGGTCCAGTCCCTCGACCAGCCGGACCGTCTCGTCGAGATCCTCCTGCGTCGCCATTGGATAGGCGACGGTCGAATACGACCCGAGGGCGTCGATGGCGACGATGTGGGCACCTTCCTCGGCCAGCCGCACCGCATGGGCCCGTCCCTGACCCCGGGCGGCGCCGGTGATGAACGCCACCTTCCCTTCAACCCGTCCCATCGACTTCGTCAGCCCAGCTCTTGCCCGGAGGCCATCTGGCGTGACGCCTCGGCTCCCTCGACGATCGGCGTACTGCCAGGAGCCCCGACGTACAACGAGGCGTCCCGACGATAATTGAGGAACGAGTACGGTCCCGGCGTGCGGAAGCCGTAGCGAAGTTCGCCCGGGACGGCGATGCTCATGCCGGCGGAGACCCTTACCCGGCCGACCCGGAGCTCGCCGGTCATCACCCGGATGATCTCGTCCTGCGAGTGCGTATGTGACGAGATGACGTGGGGGGTGCCGCAATGGACCTCGAAAAAGGCGATCCGGCACGTCAGGCAGCTCGAATCGGCGTAGTAGACCGCTCCCGGCCCGTCCCCCGAACCCACCTGTGGTGCGTCTTCCCGGCCCACGACGTGGACCTGGCGTCCGGTGCCGAGGGCCGGGCCGAGGAGGCCGTCGACCGGTGCGTCCGCCGTGGCCGGGCCGAAGTGCAAGATCTTCGTGTCGCTGACGGCCCGGGCGATCGTCGGCACACCCGCCTCGACGATCACTGCCGTCTGCGGGTCGCAGACGGTCCCGTCGAGCGCCAACTCCCCGTCGAGCACGAACACCACTTCGTCGCCGTGGTCTTCGCCCCATCGCAATTCGGACCCGGCGGTGAGCTCGGCCTCGAGCTCCCAGAGGGAGTAGCCGTCCGGGTGGAACAGTGCGCTTCGGACGGTGCCCTCCGCTTCGCACGACGGAGCGAGATAGCCGCTTTCGAGCTCGGCGACGGCATCCTTCACTTGCAGTCCGACCATTTCAGCCTCCTTGCGGAGAAGGCGAGGCGCTCCCCCACCCTCTCGAACGACGACAGCGTCGCTCTTTGCGCCAGTTCGGCACGCGAGGCCCCCCACACTGCACTGCGCTAAGAGCATGCCACCGACAGGCCGGGAGGACCACCAAACCGTTCGTTCGGAGGCTCGGCCCGCGTCGCAAACTTCCTTTGACCTGCTCTAGTGTTCCGAGTCACCAGTTCATAGGGAATATCGGCTGATCGGGAATTTCGGGGCGGGGGGCGCGTTCGGGCATGTGACCATGGAGGTGCACATGCCCAGAACCGGCCGACCGAAGAAACCGCTCGTCCTGACCGACGACGAGCGCCAGACCCTCGAACGCTGGGCGAGGCGTCCGAAGAGCGCTCAGGCCCTGGCACTGCGGGCCAGGATCGTGCTGGCCTGTGCCGAGGCGGGAGCAACCAACCAGATGGTGGCGGCCGGCCTGGGTGTGCACCCGGTCACGGTGGGCAAGTGGCGGGACCGGTTCATCACCAAGCGCCTCGAAGGCCTCTCTGACGAGCCCCGTCCGGGCAGCCCCCGCACCGTCACTGACGACCACGTCGAGGCGGTGGTGGTCAAGACGTTGGAGGAGACCCCGACCGACGCCACCCACTGGTCGACCCGTTCGATGGCCAAGGCGACCGGCATGTCCCAGTCGGCGGTCAGTCGGATCTGGCGGGCGTTCGGGTTGAAGCCGCACCTGGTGGACACGTTCAAGCTGTCGAGCGATCCCCAGTTCATCGAGAAGGTCCGTGACGTGGTCGGGCTCTACATGAACCCACCGGACCATGCCGTCGTGCTGGCGGTCGACGAGAAGACCCAGGTCCAGGCCCTCGATCGGACCCAGCCCATCTTTCCGCTCCTGCCCGGGGTCCCCCAGCGCCAAAGCCACGACTACAAGCGCAACGGCACCATCGACCTCTATGCCGCGCTCAACTTGGCGACCGGGGAGGTCACCCACCAGCTCACTCCCCAGCACCGGGCCATCGAGTTCAAGAAGTTCTTGAACCTGATCGACAAGAACGTGCCCAAAGACCTCGACGTCCACCTGGTCATCGACAACGCTTCCACCCACAAGACCCCGGCCATCAAGAAGTGGCTGCTCGCCCACCCCCGGTTCCACGTGCACTTCACGCCGACGTCGTCGAGCTGGCTCAACCTGGTCGAGCGGTGGTTCGCCGAGATCACCACCAAGTGGATCCGCCGGGGCACCCACCGCAGCGTGAAGGAGCTCGCCGACTCCATCACCTCTTGGATCGGCACTTGGAACGAGAACCCCCGTCCCTACGTCTGGACGAAGACGGCCGACGAGATCCTCGAGTCACTCGCTGGATATCTTCAGCGGATCGGCGACTCACGACACTAGTCGGGCTGCCGGGATTTGAACCCGGGACCTCTTGACCCCCAGTCAAGCGCGCTAACCAAGCTGCGCCACAGCCCGCTACTACTCTCACCTGCGCTTTTGCCTTCGGAGACCTCGACCGATCCGTCCGATCTGGCCCGATTTTGCAAGCGGATTGCAAACGGACGCTCCCCGACGGGTCGCTGGTGGCCCACTGGGGCGCTGAGCAGGGGCACCACCCTAGTCGGCTCGGTGAGGGGGTTTCCTCGGCCGATGCCGCCCTATGTCGAAGATGTGGATGTGGATGTGGCGGCGGCCGTCGTCGTGGTGGTGGTGGGCGGGGCCGCGCAGTTCCAGTTGGCGGCGATGTGGAAGTTCCCCTTCGCCCGCACTTCGGAGATGTCTTCGGGCCCCATTGTGATGTTGGCACTCCCGGACGTCCCGTTGGTGATGAAGGAGCCCTTGGTGGCTACCCATGACCGACCGTCGTTGGACTGCAAGACGAAAGACGACGACCCGATCTTGTCGCCCGAGGTGTGCCCAGGCCACTTGCCGGCGTGCGGAGCGAGGAAGGTGAGCGTCCACTCGTCGGCCTTGGAGCCCTTCAGCTTGCCTGTGAAGCTGATCTGACCTCCCTTGGCGGTGGTTGTCTGGCAGTCGTTCGGCGGGGCGTGCAGCGTGCCGTTGAAGGCGCCGGTGACCTTCACGGTGATGCCGGCGGATGTGGCCGCGCCGGCCGGCCCGGCCGTCGCCGCGAGGGTCACCCCGCCAGCGGCGAAGGCCAGAGCGGCGCCCGCCACCAGATACAGGGTCTTCGATCTGCCAGTACCCACCAAACCCTCCTTCTCCCCGGCGATCGCCAAAGGACGAG
The DNA here is from genome assembly GCA_963844575.1 of uncultured Actinomycetota bacterium. GTDB lineage: Bacteria > Actinomycetota > Acidimicrobiia > Acidimicrobiales > RAAP-2 > DASZUK01. The sequence continues at coordinate 2,570,525 of CAWJOU010000005.1, read as the reverse complement.
TTGCTTCCGTGATCAATTCTGTCGGACTGGTGCTCGGTTGTCTTGAGCGGTGAGTGCTCAAACTACGGTCGCACGAGACGCTTCGACAAAGCGAGCCTGCAGTCGTGGCCGGGTTCGACCACGGTCAGTCGAGCCGCTCGAGCTCTTCCCGGAACCGCCGGCCGTTGGCGACGTACTCGTCGACAGTGATCCGGATCATCTCGAGGTTCGATGCGCCCGGCTGGATCCTCGCCGGGATGCCGAGGGCGAGCGCGCCGGCCGGGATGACCATCTTGTTGGGCACGACCGCATTGGCGCCGACGACCGCGCCGGTGCCGACGACCGCGAAGTGCAGGACGACCGATCCGGAGCCGACGAGCGAGCCGTCCTCCATCGTGCAGCCCTCGAGGTGGGCGAGATGGCCGATGGCACAGCCGGCACCGACGACGGTCGGGAACCCCGGGCCGGCGTGGATGACGGTGCCGTCCTGCACGGACGACCGGGCGCCGACGACGATGGCGCCGTAGTCGCCCCGCAGCACCGCACCGGGCCAGATCGACGCGTCCGGACCGATCGTGACGTCGCCGATGACGGTCGCCTGTGGGTGGACGTACGCGTCCGGGTCGATGTCGGGTACGAGGTCGCCGAGCCGGTAGATCGCCATGTCAGACGTGATGGGCGATCCAGGTGATGCCCTGGTAGGCCCGGTAGCCGAGGTAGACGACCGACGCGAGGATCATGAACTTGAAGTACCACGGCACCGGCCGCCGCATCGGCTCGGTGACCTGGGTCCCGCACGTCGGGCACGTGCCGTCCTCGTAGAGGTCGTCGTCCTCGATCAGCTTCTCGCAGCCCTCACACCAGTGCTCCTTGACCTGCTCCGTCACCGGTCGACCCGCTCCCCTCACCGCCCGCCGCCGGCCCGTACCCGCAGCTTGATCGGCGTCGGTCCGAGGTCGAAATGCTCTCGCAGCCCACGCTCGACGTACCGGAGGTACGTCTGCGGCAGGCGGCCGGTCGCGAACAGCGTGAACGTCGGCGGGTCGATCGCCCCCTGGACGCCGTAGCGGATCCGGGCGCCGGGCGCGGCGTGGCTGGCCTGGATCTCCCGGAGGGCCCGGTTCAGGGCGCCGGTCGATACCCGATGGTGGTACGCGTCGACTGCGGCGATCAGCGCCGGCAGGATCTTGTGGGCGCCCCGGCCAGACGTCGCGGAGACCCGGAGGACCGGTGCGATGCCGAGGAACGCCAGCCGCTCCCCGACGCCGGCCATCACGTCCTCCCGGTCCCCCGTCGCGATCAGGTCCCATTTGTTGAGGACGACGACCGCCGGGCAGCCCGACGCGCCGATCCGCTCGGCCAGCCGCTGGTCCTGGTGGGTCGCGCCGACGGTCGCGTCGATGATGAGCAGCGCGATGTCAGCCTCCTCGAGCGCGTCGAGCGCCCGGAGGACCGAGTACGACTCCGGCCCCCGCTCCGTCTTCGACGGCCGCCGCATGCCGGCCGTGTCGACGAAGCACAGCGGTCCCTCCGGCGTGACGACGACCGTGTCGATCGTGTCGCGCGTCGTTCCCGGCATGTCGTGGACGACCGCCCGCTCCTCGCCGATCAGCCGGTTGAAGAGCGTCGACTTCCCGACGTTCGGCCGGCCGACGAGCGCGACTCGTGGCGGCCGGCCGTCCTCCGAGACGAGCTCGCCGAGCTCCGGTGCCCCGTCGACGGCCATCAGGCCCGGGACGTCGGCATCGGCGGCCCCATCCGTGCCCGTCCGGCTGGCGCTCTTCCCGTCGGTCGCCCCGGCGGCGGTGCCGATGATGTTGACGACCTCGTCGAGCAGGTCGCCGGTGCCGCGGCCGTGGATGGCGCTGACCGGCCACGGGTCGCCGATGCCGAGCGAGACGAACTCCCACGCCTGCCCCTCCCGACCGACGTCGTCGACCTTGTTGACGACGAGGCGGACCGGCGCCTTCGTGCGACGCACGACGCGGGCGGCGGCCAGGTCCTCTTCGGTCACGCCGACCGTCACGTCGACGACGAGCAGCACGAGGTCGGCCTCGGCCACCGCCTTCTCGGCCTGGGCGCTCACCTTGTCGTCGAGCGCCGTCCCACCGGCCAGCCAGCCGCCGGTGTCGACGATCGTGAACGGGACGCCCGTCCACTCCGCGTCGAGCGCCTTGCGGTCCCTCGTCACCCCCGGCTGCTCCTCGACGACCGCGGCTCGACGGCCGACGATGCGGTTGACCAGCGACGACTTCCCGACGTTGGGCCGGCCGGCGATGACGACGACCGGCTGGCTCGCCGATGCAGCACCGGCGTCGGTCCGGCGGCTCATCGAAGCACCACCGGCGTCGGTCTGGCCGCGGCGTCCGCCCCGGCACCGTTGCCGGCCCCGCACCCCGCGCCGCCGGCCGGCACGAGCTTGCCGTCGAGGGCGGCCCGCAGCGATCGCCCGTCGGTCGGGACGACCTCGACCGGGCGCGGCAGGTCCGCCAGCGTCAGCCCGTCGAGGAAGCGGTCCTCCGACAGGCACGCGTCCGGGATCAGGTACCGCCGCCCGTCCGGCTGCCCGGCCAGCGCCCGGGCCAGATCCTCTCCGGTCAGCAGACCGGCGACGCCGATGTTGCCACCGAAGAAGTCGTTCGCCACCGTCAGGATCTCGACGTCTGGCCGCGCCGACAGCAGTGGCGCGAGCACCCGGGCACCGTACGTGCCGGTGACGACCGTCACCGGGAGCCCGGATCGACGGTCCCCGCCAACTGCCCCACCCGGCCGGCTGGTAGCGGCCGCCCCGCCGCCGGCCGCGGTCCCCTCGCCGGTCACCCGCGGCGCCCGGTAGCCGGTAGCCGGCGCGCCGTCGACCGCGGCGAAGAAGCCGTGCCGGACGCCGTCGACCGCCGCCCGGTCGCCGCCGAACGCCCGCTCGAACGCCCTGATCATCCCGATCCCGTTCTCGTGCTGGGGGAACCCGTCGTAGTCGCCGGCCGGCGGCAGCGGCCGCCCGGCCAGGAGGTAGTACTCGTCCGACGCGTAGACGAGCCGGCGGCCGAGAACGGACTCGTAGATCGCCTGCCAGCGCCCGACCTCGTCGCAGACCGCGGCGGCCTCGTCGACCGTGTGCGGCCGCATCGTCGGCTCCGACGAGTACCGGCTCAACCCGAGCGGGACGACGCCGACACTGGCCAGGCCGGCGTACTCGTCGAGGATGCCGGTGAACGTGTCCGTGAGCACCGGGCCGTCGTTGACGCCCGGGCAGACGACGACCTGGCCGTGCACCTCGATTCCGACGTCGAGCAGGAACCGGAGCCAACGCAGGCTCGTCGCGCCCTTCGGGTTCCGGAGCATCTCGGACCGGACGTCCGGGTCGGTGGCGTGGATCGACACGAACAGCGGCCCGAGCCGCTCGTCGACGATCCGCTCCGCGTCGAGCTCGGTGAACCGGGTCAGCGTCGTGAAGTTGCCGTAGAGGAACGACAGGCGGTAGTCGTCGTCCTTGACGTACAGGCTCCGCCGCATGCCCTTCGGCAGCTGGTAGATGAAGCAGAACGCGCAGTGGTTGTCGCACGTGCGGATCCGGTCGAAGACGGCCGACGAGACCTCGATGCCGAGCGGCTCACCGGCCTCCTTGCGGACCGTCAGCACCCGGGCCTCCGAACCCCCGTTGCCGGCCGCGCCACTCTCGTCGGGAGGGTCCTCACCCCCGTTGGGGCCGTCGTCCTGCTCGTCCGCGGCGCGCTGCGGCCCGCCGGCGACCGGCCGGCGGACGATGATCTCCAGCTCGTCGGTGTCGACGAGCTGCTGGTACTCGATGACGTCGCGGGGCTGCCGCCCGTTGAGGGAGACGAGCTCGTCGCCGACAACGAACCCGGCCACGGCGGCCGGCGACCCCTCGGTGACGACCGTCACCTTCGGTGCCGACATGGCCCCAGGCTACTGGCCCGGCCCGACTGCCCGGTAACCTGGGATCGTGCCCGTCGAACGCGTGCTGCTCGCCGAGCCCCGGGGGTTCTGCGCCGGCGTCGAAAAGGCGATCAAGGCGCTGGCCTGGATGGTCAGGGTCTTCGAGCCGCCGGTGTACTGCTACCACGAGATCGTCCACAATCGGCACGTCGTCGACCAGTTCCGGGCCGAGGGCGTCGTCTTCGTCGACGACGTCGACGAGGTCCCGGCCGGTGCGCCGCTGATGCTCAGCGCCCACGGGACCGCCCCGGACGTCGTCGAACGGGCCCGCCGGCGCGGTGGCGTCGTCGTCGACGCGGTCTGCCCGCTCGTGACGAAGGTCCACCACGAGGTCAAGGTGCGGACCCGCAAGGGGTTCACGATCCTCTACGTCGGCCACGCCGGCCACGAGGAGGCCGTCGGGACGATGGCCGTCGCTCCCGACGCGGTCCGCCTGATCGAGTCCGAGGCCGACCTCGACGCGGTGGTGGGCCCGGACGGCGGCGACGCCCCACCGGTCGCCCTGCTCGCCCAGACGACGCTCAGCCACGACGAATGGGCCGGCCTCATGGAGTCCGCCCGCCGGCGGTTCCCGGACCTGTGGATGCCCGGCCGCAGCGACCTCTGCTTCGCGACGACGAACCGGCAGGAGGCGCTCAAGGCGCTCGCCGGCAAGGTCGACGCGGTCGTCGTCATCGGCTCCGCCAACTCGTCGAACACGGTCGCCCTCGAGAAGGTCGCGCTGGCGTGGGGCTGCCCTCGGGTCGTCCGGGTCAACGGTGTCGCCGACCTCCCGGACGACCTCGCCGGCACGGTCGGCGTGACCGCTGGCGCGTCCGCGCCCGAGAGCCTCGTCCAGGCCGTCGTCGACGCGCTCGCCCCGGCCGACGGCGTCGACGTGCTGCCGGTGACGACCGAGGACGAGTACTTCCCGCCGCCGCCGGAGCTGCGCGAGCTGCTGCGGGCGCTGTCGACCGCGGTCGGGCTGCTGACCGGCGCCGCGCCGCCGGCGAGCGTCGCCGATGCGGGCGGGGCCGACCCGGTCGCCGGCGACCGTGACGTCGCGGCGGCCGACGTCCTCGCCGCCCTGGCCGGCTGAGCACCGAGAGGAAGGAGCGTCCGATGACCTTCACCCGGATGGACGAGTCGACGGCCGAGCAGTGGCACGAGATCTTCGTCGAGACGATCGACGCCCAGCCGCAGGTGGCCGACCACGTGCTCGCGATGCTCCGCTCGCTGGGCGATATGACGTTCGCCTTCGCGGTCGACCAGCTCGTGCACTCTCTCCAGACGGCCACCCGGGCCGAGGAGGCCGGCGCGGACACCGAGATGGTCGTCGCCGCGCTCTGTCACGACGTCGGCAAGGCCATCTCCGTCCCGAACCATCCGCGCATCGCGGCCGAGATCCTCCGTTCGTACGTCCGCGCCGACGTCACCCGCGTGATCGAGACGCACCAGGACTTCCAGGGTCGCCACTACTACGAGCACCTCGGGATGGACCCGGACCGGCGGCGGAACCACCAGGGCGAACCGTGGTACGACCTGGCGGTGACGTTCGCGGACGACTGGGACCAGGCGAGCTTCGACCCGGACTACCCGACGAAGCCGCTCGCCTACTTCGAGCCGGCCGTGCGCCAGGTCTTCGACCACCCCCACAGCCTCTGATGGCCAGCGTCTCCGACGGTCAACAGAACCGCCTGCGCGCCCTCCAGCGCCTCGTCGTCGACCTCGCTCGAAAGGATTTCGACGCTCGCTACCCCGACCTCTCGCTGGCGCCGGTCGTCGCCCTCGTCTGCGCCTACGAGGAGCAGGACAACCTCGGCGACGTGCTCAAACGGATCCCGTCCGAGGCGTGCGGGCTCCCGGTGACGCCGGTCGTCGTCGTCGACGGCGGGGACGACGCGACCGACCGGGTGGCGATCGACGGCGGTGCGGTGACGTTCGTCTTCCCCGTCAACCTCGGCCACGGCGTCGCGCTGCGCGTCGGCTACGACCTCTGCGTCGGCGCGGGCGCCCGCTACGTCGTCACGCTCGACGCGGACGGGCAGAACGACCCGGCCGAGATCGAGACGATGCTCCGCCCGCTCGTCGACGACGCGGCCGACTTCGTCGTCGCGTCCCGCCGGCTCGGCGTCGACGAGACGACCGACCGGTACCGGCGGACCGGCGTCGTCTTCTTCTCCTGGCTGATGAACCGGCTGACCGGTGCGCAGCTGACCGACACGTCGAACGGCTACCGCGCCCTGCGGGCGACGATGCTGTCCGACGTCGTCGGCCGGCTCGAGCAGGACCAGTACCAGACGGCCGAGCTGCTGATCACCTGCCTGAGCCGCGGCTGGCGGGTCGCCGAACGGCCGACCGTCTGGCACGAACGGCTCTCCGGCCAGTCGAAGAAGGGCGGCAACCTGCTCTACGGCTTCCGCTACGCCGCGGTCATCCTGCGGACGTGGCGGCGGGAGCGCCGGGGCTGACCCCCGCCCCGGACCACTCGGGGTCGTTCAGGTCGTTCTCGCCAAGTCGTACACGGCCTGGACCCGCTCCCGGAGCTCCTCGGTCGTCGCGTGCACCTTGCTGCGGGAGACCCGACCACCTTCGGTCCGGGCCGGTGGCGGCAGCGGCTCGCCGACGACGATACGGATGCGGAGCGGCTCGGGGATGCGCCGGCCCTTCGGCATCGCGACGTCGGAGTTCCCGATGCCGATCGGGACGATCGGCGCCCCCGTGCGGGCCGCCAGGAACGCCGCGCCCTCGGCCAGCTCACCGACGAGTGGGCCCTCCTGACGCATCCCCTCGGGGAAGAGGACGAGGAGCTGACCGCGGCGGAGAACCTCTTCCGCGTGGGCGAGCGCCTCGCGGTCGGCCGACTCGCGGTGGACCGGGAACGCGCCGAGCGTCAGCAGGACCCGGCCGAGGAACCGGTTCTTCCAGAGGCTGTCCTTCGCCATGAAGAAGAGCTTGCGGCGCGTCACGAACGCGCTGAACCCGAAGTCGGCGAACGACCGGTGGACCGGCGCCAGGATGACCGGCCCGTCGGCCGGGATGTTCGCCCGCCCGGTCACCTTCGGCCGGAACCACAGCCCGACGATCGTGACGAAGATCGCCCGGCAGATCCGGTAGCCGACCGTCCGGCGCGGGTCAGGCTGGAAGACCGCGCCGCGGCCCGGCGCGGCCGCATGACCAGCGGTCACAGCCACGAGAGGATCTGCTCGATGACCTCGTCGACGGTCCGCCCGGTCGTGTCGACGACGTGGGCGTCCGCGGCCGCGTAGAGCGGCGACGCGGCCCGCGTGCTGTCGATCCGGTCCCGCCGGGCGACGCCGTCGGCCGGCTCGTCGTGCCGGCGGCGGGCCCGCTCCTCGGGCGACGCGTCGAGGTAGACCTTCAGCACCGCGCCGGGGAAGACGGTCGTCCCGATGTCGCGGCCCTCGACGACGCCGCCGCCGTGCGCGAGCGCCCACCGGCGCTGCCGCTCGACGAGCGCGGCCCGGACGTCCGGGTTGGCGGCGACGACCGAGACGGCCCGACTGACCACCGGCGACCGGATCGCGCCGGTCACGTCGGTGCCGTCGATCCGGACCGTCGACGGGCCGACGTCGATCGTCGCGTCGCGGGCGACGTCGCCGACCAGTTCGGCATCGGCCGGGTCGATCCCCCGGTCGAGCGCGGCCCAGGCGATCGCCCGGTACATCGCCCCGGTGTCGAGCCGCTGTATCCCGAGCCGCTTCGCCAGCGTCCGCGAGACCGTCGACTTGCCGGAACCGGCCGGCCCGTCGATGGCGATGATCCCGCCCGCGGGCACCGCCCGGGGCACCGGTGGGGCCGGCGTGCCGACCCATATCCGGGGCACGACGACCGCGCCGCCGAGGGTGACGAGGTCGTCGACGAACCCCGGGTAGCTCGTCGCGATGCAGTCGACGTCGTCGACGTCGCCCTCGCCGGCGGCGAGCGACGCCACCGCGGCGGCCATCGCCATCCGGTGGTCGCCGAGCGAGCGGACCGATCCGGCGGCGAGCCGGCCGGCGCCGCGCACGACGAGGTCGTCACCGACGACCTCCGCGTCGGCCCCGAACGCCCGGACCAGGTCGGCGACGCCGGCCAGCCGGTCCGACTCCTTGACCCGCAGCTCGCCGACGTCCCGGAACGTCGTCTCGCCGGTCGCCACCGCCGCGGCGACGGCGAGGATCGGCACCTCGTCGAGCGAGGGGATCTCCGCGGCTTCGACGACCGTGCCGCGCAGCGGCCCGGCCGTCGCGGTCACCGTCGCGGTCGTCTTCTCCCGGTCGACCAGGGCCACCTTCGCGCCCATCCGCTGCAGGACCCCGACGAAGCCGATCCGGGCCGCGCCGGTGTAGATGCCCTCGACTGCCACCGAGCTGCCCGGCACGATGCAGCCGGCGACGACCCAGAACGCGGCCTGCGACGGGTCGCCGGGCACGACGACGTCGACCGGCTCGAGCTTCGACGCCCGGAGCCGGACGACGCGCCCACTGCCCTCCGGCTCGACGGTGATGTCCGCGCCGGCGTCGGCCAGCATCTCCTCGGTGTGGGCGCGCGTCGGCACCGGCTCGTGGACGACCGTCTCGCCTTCGGCCGAGAGGCCGGCGAGCAGGATCGCCGACTTGACCTGCGCGCTCGCCACCGGCAGCGTCCACTCGATCCCGGTCAGCGGGCCGCCGACGACGTCGATCGGCGGCCGGCACTGCTTCCCGTCGCCCCAGACCGTCGCGCCCATCGCGGTCAACGGGTCGGCGACGCGGTCCATCGGCCGCGTCGACAGCGAGTCGTCGCCGAACAGCGTCGTCGAGCCGTCGAGCCCGGCCACGACGCCGGCGAGCAGCCGCATCCCGGTGCCGGAGTTCCCGCAGTCGACCGGGTCGGCCGCGGCGTGGAGCCGGCCGCCGGTGACCGTCACCGTCGCCCCGTCCCGGGTGACCGTCGCGCCGAGCTGGACGACCGCGGCGAGCGTGTGGGCGACGTCGTCGCCATCCGACAGGCCCCGGATCACGGAGACGCCGTCGGCCAGCGCGCCGAGCAGCAGGGCACGATGGGACACCGACTTGTCGCCGGGCGTCCGGACCGTCCCCCGCAGCGGGCCCTGCGCCACGAACTTCACACCGACCTCCTCACGACAACACCTGCACGGTGCATCGGTAGTTCCGGGCGACGATCGCGTCGCGGAGTTTCGTCGACTCGTCGCGGTCGACGACGAGCAGGAGCACGCCGGTCGAGCCCTCCGCGGAGTGGGCGATCTCGATGTCGTAGATGTTGATGCCGAGGTCGCCGGCGAGCGTCGTGATCTCCGCCAGCACGCCCTCGCGGTCGGGCACCGGCACCCGCAGCTCCGCCAGGTGGTCGGGCCGCGGCGCCCGCGCCGGCAGGCTGCGGCGGGCCGTGCTCGCCCGCTCGAGCACGTCGAGCAACCCGTCGCGGTCGGACTCGGCCACCCGGCGGCGCATGGCGGTCAGGTCGTCGACGACCTGGTCGAGCGCGGCGACGATCGCGCCGGCGTTCTCCGTGCAGATGTCCGGCCAGATGCCCGGGTGCCCGGCCGCCACCCGCGTCATGTCCCGGAAGCCGCCGGCGGCCAGCCGCAGGAGCGCGGCGTTCGCCTCCGCGCCCTTCGACGCGGCGTTCATCAGCGTCGCCGCGACGAGATGCGGCACGTGCGAGACGACCGCGACCAGCCGGTCGTGGTCGGCCGGGGCGAGCGCGACGACGTCGGCGCCGAGCGCGCTGACCGTCGTCTGGAGCCGGGCGAACGCGTCGAGGTCGGTCGTCGCGGTCGGCGTCAGCACCCACGTCGCCCCGGTGAACAGATCCGCGTCCGCGCCGTCGAGCCCGACCTGTTCGGAGCCGGCCATCGGGTGGCCGCCGACGAAACGGGCGTGGTCGACCGCGGCGACGACCGGCGCCTTGACGCCGGCGACGTCCGTGACGACGAGGTCCGGTCGCCGCGCCGGGTCGTCGAGCAGGCGGCGGGCGACCGCGGCGACCGAGCCGGCCGGCGTGGCGACGAACGCCACTGTCGCGGCCGCGTCGTCGCCGATCTCGTCCAGCGCGCCGCCGGCCAGTGCGGCCCGGGCCCGATCGGCGTCCGCGTCGTCGCCGGTCACGTGCCAGCCTCGGGCCCGCAGCGCCAGGCCGAGTGAGCCGCCGATCAGCCCGGTCCCGACGACGAGCGCCCTATTCGGGGAGGTCATCGCGGAGCACCTGCGCGCCGTGGAGGTAGACGTGCCGCAGTTTCTCGCGTGGGTGCTCCGTGCTCACGTGGAGGAGCGTCCGGATGCAGCGCGGCATCGCGCCGGGCACCGCGATCTCCGCCGCACAGAGCAACGGGACCGCGCCGAACCCGATGCCCCGGGCCGCGGTCGCCGGGAACATACTGACGACGTCGGCCGTCGCGGTGAAGACGATGCTGATGACGTCGTCCTCGACGAGGTCGTTGCGGTCCATCAGCTCCCGGAGCAGCTCCTGGACGCGTTCGGTGATCTGCTCGGCGGTGTCGTCGTCGACGGTGGTCGCGCCGCGGAGTGCTCGTACGGCCATCGGCCGTGCATGCTACTTGGCGGCCCGCTTGGACTTTGCCGCCGCTGGCCGGCCGACCGCGGCCCGCGAGAGCGACCGGACCTCGGCCGACGTCAGAGCCCGCCACTGCCCGGGTGGCAGCGACCGGTCCGCAACCGGCCCGATACGAGTCCGCACCAGCCGCCGGACCGGGTGGCCGACCGCGTCGCACATCCGTCGGACCTGGCGGTTCCGCCCCTCGTGGATGACGATCCGGACGACGCCCGGCGACACCGTGCCGACGATCGCCGGTCCGGTCATCCCGTCGTCGAGCTCGACGCCTTCCCGGAGCCGGCGAAGCGCGCCGGCGGACGGCACGCCGTCGACCTCGGCCAGGTACTCCTTCTCGATCCCGTGCGACGGGTGCGTGAGCAGCTGGGCGAGCTCGCCGTCGTTCGTGAGGACGAGCAACCCCTCGGTCGCCCGGTCGAGCCGGCCGACCGGGAACACCCGCGGGTCGTCCGGGACGAGCGAGACGACCGTCGGCCGGCCCTGCGGGTCCGACGCGGTCGTGACGACGCCGTCCGGTTTGTTGAGCAGGTAGTGGACGAGGCCCGGCGCGGCCGCCACCGGCACGCCGTCGACCGCGATCCGCTGCACCGCCGGGTCGACGCGGGCGCCGAGCACCGCGACCACCCCGTCGACGGTGACCCGACCGTCCGCGACGAGGTCGTCGCAGACCCGCCGGCTGCCCATCCCGGCGCGGGACAGCACCTTCTGGAGCCGGTCGCCTTCGGCCGCCGGCGGGCCCAGCTCAGTCGCCGTCGGACCCGCTGGCCGGCCGGAGCCCGGCCTCCAGCTCCTCGACGACCTCCGCACCCGGCAGGAAGTCCTCGACCGGCGGCAGCTGGCCCAGCGCGTCGAGGCCGAGCCGTTCCAAGAACAGGTCCGTCGTGCCGTAGAGGACCGGCTGGCCCGGGCCCTCCGCCCGGCCGACCGCCTCGATGTACCCGCGTTGCTCGAGCAGGCGGACGACGCCGTCGACGTTGACGCCGCGCAGCGCCGCCATCTGCGACCGCGAGACCGGCTGGCGGTACGCGACGATCGCCAGCGTCTCGAGCGCCGCCGTCGACAGCCGGTGCGAGACCTCGCGGTTGGCGAACCGCTCGACGTACGCGGCCTGGTCCGGATGCGTCTGGTAGCGGAAGCCGCCGGCGATCCGCGTCAGCACGAACCCGTGCCCCTGCGCCTCGTATTCGGCCGTCAGCCGGTCGCCGGCCGCCTCGACCCGGTCGACCGGCTCCTCGAGCAGCTCCGCCAGCAGGCGTGGCGGGACCGGCTCGACCGCGACGAGCAGCACCGCCTCGATCGCCCGCGTCAGCTCGTCGTCGGTCATCCCCGCCCCGTCAACCCTGGTACTCGTCCGTCTCGAGGTCGCCGATCAGCGCGCCCGCCAGCGGCCGGTCCTCGGCGATCCACTGGACCTCGAGGTCGCCGAAGACCTGGCCCTGGCCGAGCGAGACCTGGCCGAGCTTGCACAGCTCGAGAACCGCGAGGAAGTGGACGATGACCTCGATGCGCGTCGTCAGGTGGCCGGTCAGCGCCCGGAACGACATCGGGCCGCGACCGGGCAGTGTCGTCGCCAGCCGCTGCACCGTCTCGGAGACGGTGACCGTGTCGACGGTGACGTGCGAGAGGTCGACCTGCGGCACCGGCCGCTCCGCGGTCGCCCGCAGGTACGCCTGCGCGAGCTCGTCCGCGGTGACGCCGGCGAGCAGGTCCGGCGCGTGGACGACGAAGCCGTCGTCGAGCCCGACCTCGCGGGGGATCGACCGGGCGGCGCGCTCGGCGAGGACGACGAACGAGTCGGCCGCGGCCGCGTACGCCCGGCACTCGAGCAGGCGCGAGAGCAGCAGGTCGCGCTCCTCCCAGCCGACGAGCTCCTCGTCCTCGTCGACCACGTCCGGGCCGGGCAGCAGCTTCTGCGACTTCAGCTCGACCAGGATGGCCGCGACCAGGACGAACTCCGAGAGCACGTCCATCGTCAGCTCGTCCCGCCGCTCGACGAGGACCGCGACGAACGCGTCGATGACCGGCGCCAGCGGGATCTCCAAGATGTCGACCTCGTGGCTGCTGACGAGGTGCAACAGCAGGTCGATCGGCCCTTCGAAGACGGGGGTCGCGACCGCGTACGCCACGGACCGACCCTACCTCGCCGCGCCGCGCCCCCCGGCGACCCCTCCACGCACCCCTGGACGGGCCACCGACGGGGTTCCCCTACCATGTCGCCCCATGGCCAGGGTCTTTTCGGGTGTGCAGCCTTCCGGGGATCTCCATCTGGGGAACTACCTGGGCGCCGTCCGGCAGTGGGTGACCCAGCAGCACGAGGACGACGCGTTCTACTGCATCGTCGACCTCCACGCCCTGACGCTCGAGATCGACCCGGCGGTGCTCCGGGCGCGCACGATGGAGGCCGCGGTCAACCTGCTCGCGGCCGGCCTCGACCCGCAGGTCTGCACGCTCTTCGTCCAGAGCCACGTCCCCGAGCACCAGCGGCTGACGTGGCTGCTCGAGTGCACCGCGTCGATGGGCGAGCTCAACCGGATGACGCAGTTCAAGGAGAAGGGTCGCGGCAACGACCGCGCCCGCGTCGGCCTCCTCACGTACCCGGTCCTCCAGGCCGCGGACATCCTGCTCTACGACGCCGACCGAGTCCCCGTCGGCGAGGACCAGCGCCAGCACCTCGAGCTCGCCCGTGACCTCGCCATCCGCTTCAACCACCGTTACCGCGACACCTTCGTCGTGCCCGAGGGCGCGTTCCCGACCGTCGGCGCCCGCGTCATGGACCTCCAGCACCCCGACCGGAAGATGTCGAAGTCTGTCGACTCCCCGCTCGGCACGGTCGCCGTCCTCGACGACCCCGCCGAGATCGAGCGGAAGGTCCGCAAGGCCGTCACCGACACCGACGGCGACGTCCGCTACGACCCCGGGACGAAGCCCGGGCTGTCGAACCTCCTCGACCTGCTCGCCGCGGCGACCGACCGCCGCCCCGTCGACGTCGCCGCCGGCTACTCCCGTTACGGCGACCTCAAGAACGACGTCGCCGCCGCGCTCGTCGAGCTGCTCCGGCCCGTCCGGGAGCGCCACATCGCCCTCTCGAGCGATCTCGGCGCCGTCCGCGGGATCCTCGCCGCCGGCGCCGAGCGTGCCCACGCGGTCGCCTCCGTGACGTACGACCGGGCCGCCGACGCGATCGGGCTCTCTGGCGCCATAGGTTTCCTGTCCGGGAGGTGGAGTGGGAGCCCGGCGGCCCTTCCATCGGCTCCCGCCTGCTTTCAGTAGTCGCTTTCCAGTCCCATCCCGGCCGTTCTTGCCGTCTTCCGCAAGGGCGGCCCGACCAGCCTCGAGAACCTCCAGTTGCTCTGCGCCCACCACCACCGGATGAAGACGACGCTCGGCTTCCGGTTGGTCCGCGGTCCCGACGGGACCCGGCAGTGGGTTACGCCACCTGGACGTGCAGCAGTGTCCCCCACCACTGCTCCAGGTGGCCGAAGACCGGCTGGAGCGGGTAGACCCGCGCCATCCCGAGCAGCAGCAGACCGCCGAAGATGACCGGCAGCCCGTACGGGCGGATGCGCAGGTACTGCGGCCACCACGCGCCCGGGAGCAGCCGTTCGAGCAGCGCGGACCCGTCGAGCGGCGGAATCGGTATCAGGTTGAAGAACGCCACCCACAGGTTGACGAGACCGATGTCGAAGATGACCGTGCCGGTCAGGCTGAGCGTGCCGCCGTGCGGGCCGCCGGCGACGTAGAGGACGTAGAACAGCAGCCCCGACAGCGCGGCGAGGACGATGTTCGTGAACGGGCCGGCCAGCGAGACGAGCACCCCCTGGTTGCGGGGACTGCGCAGGCGCCCCACTGTCACCGGGACCGGCTTCGCCCAGCCGAAGAACCCCCAGCCCGACAGGACCATGATCGCCGGCACGAGCAGCGTCCCGATCGGGTCGACGTGGCGGACCGGGTTCAGGCTGAGCCGACCGGCCCGCTTCGCGGTGTCGTCGCCGAACGCCAACGCGACCCAGCCGTGCGAGATCTCGTGGAGGATCAGCGACGGGATCAGGATGCAGAACCAGATGATCTCTGTCTGGCTGATCCGGTGCGACCGCAGCAGGATGACGACGACGGCGACGATCGCGACGAGCCAGATGACCTGGCGCGGGCTCCGTGGGCGGACCCCTGGCCGGGCTGGCCGGGCCGGCGGATTGCTCGGGGGCGGCTGGCCGTCGGCTGCTTGACCACCGAGATCGCCTGGTGCGCCTGGTGCACCCTGGCCGGTCACCCGGTAGGCGTGCTGGCGAGGCGGGTCGTCGGCCATCGTCAGTGCCGGGACGCGCAGGCCATGCAGAGCTGAGCGGTCGGCACCGCCTCCAGGCGGGCCGGGGCGATCGGCTGCCCGCACTGCCGGCAGAGGCCGTAGCTGCCGTCCGCGAGGCGGGCGATCGCCGCGTCGACGTCGTGCAACGCCTCGTTCAGCGAGAGCGTCAACGCCTCCGCCTCGCTGCGTTCGGCGGTGACCTGGCTGGAGTCGGCGAAGTTCGAGTCGTAGTTCAGTCCGCCGAGCTCGGCGAGCTGGTGGCGCAGGTCCGCCCCCTCGGCTTCGAGAAGGCCGAGGTAGTCCGTGGTAACCATCTCCCCAGCCTAGAGCTATCCGGCCCGGGGATGGGCCGACTCGTAGGCGGTCCGGAGGTGCTCCGCGGTGACCTTCGTGTAGAGCTGCGTCGTCGAGATCGACGCGTGGCCGAGCAGCTCCTGGACGACGCGGATGTCCGCGCCGCGGGCGAGCATGTGGGTGGCGCACGAATGGCGGAGGACGTGTGGGCTGACGCGGATGCCGGTCCCGGTGGCTCGCCGGCGGAGGACGTCGTACGCGCCCTGTCGGCTCAGGCGGCCGCCGCGGTGGTTGAGGAAGACCGCCACCTCGTCGCCCCGGCGGTGCCACTTGGCCGGGACCAGCCGGTCCCGGCCCCCGGGGCCGAGCCAGGCGGCGAGCGCGCCGGCCGCGTACCGGCCGAGCGGGACCAAGCGTTCTTTGGCGCCCTTCCCGTACAGCCGCACGAGCGGCCCGTTGAGGTCCGCGAGGTCGAGGCCGACGATCTCCGAGACGCGGCCGCCGGTGCCGTAGAGCAGCTCGAGCAGGGCCCGGTCACGCCGGGCGATCGGATCGTCGCCGGACGTCGTGTCGAGCAGCCGGGCGACGTCGGCCTCGGTCAGCGCCTTCGGGAGCCGGCTCGGCGGCCGGCCGGTCTCGGTCGCCGCGGTCGGGTCGGTCGGCGCGAAGCCCTCGTCGACCATGAAGCGGTGCACGCCGCGGATGGCCGAGAGGGCCCGGGCGACCGACGCCGGGCTGTGGCCGCCGGCCCGAAGGGCCGCGAGGTGGTCGGTGACGTCCTCCGGCCGGGCGTCGCTCAACCCGCGGCCACAGGCGCCCAGGGAGGTCTCGTAGGCGACGAGGTCCCGGCGGTACGACGCGAGCGTGTTGCGAGCCCGTCCCCGCTCGACGGCCAGCCAGGACAGGTACTCCTCGGCCGGCGTCGACAGCGTCACCGGATGAGCAGGAGGCCGAGGATCGTCGTCTCGTCGACGAGGCGGCCGTCGGCAACCAGCGCGTCGACGTCGTCGAGGGCGATCCGCTCGACCGACATCCAGTGCTCCTCGACGCCGCTCCGGGCGGTCGGGCACGGACGGAGGTCGGTGGCGACGAAGATCGTCGTCCGTTGGTCGGAGTAGCCCGGTGAGTTGTGGACCGCGGCCAGCCGGCGCATCGTCCCGGCCTCGAGGCCGGCCTCCTCGACGAGCTCTCGCCGGGCGGTCGTCTCGAGCGGCTCGCCGTCGACGTCGCAGGTCCCGGCGGGCGCCTCCAAGAGCGCGGTCATGACCGGGGCGCGGAACTGGCGGACGAGCGAGACGGTGCGGTCGTCGTGGAGCGGGATGATCGCCACCGCGCCAGGGTGGCGGACGACGTCACGGCGGAACGCCTCGCCGTCCGGGCTGACGAGGTCGACGGTCTCGACCGCGAAGACCCGGCTCTCGAAGACCCGCTTCTCGCCGACCTTCTCGAACT
This sequence comes from uncultured Actinomycetota bacterium, assembly GCA_963844575.1. GTDB lineage: Bacteria > Actinomycetota > Acidimicrobiia > Acidimicrobiales > RAAP-2 > DASZUK01. Next base: position 2,553,985 of record CAWJOU010000005.1, on the reverse strand, counting down.
CAGTGGACGGCGTCAAGGTCGATCAGCCGAGGCTCGCGACCTTCCGCCCGCTCGAGCGCGGCGGCGACGAGCTCGCGGAACAACGGGTGCGGGCGGTCCGGCCGGCTCTTGAACTCCGGGTGGGCCTGCGTGCCGGCCCAGAACGGATGGCCGGGCAGCTCGACGAATTCGACGAGCCGGCCGTCCGGCGACGTCCCCGAGCAGGCCAGGCCGGCAGCCTCCAACCGGGCCCGGTAGCGGGCGTTGACCTCGTAGCGGTGGCGGTGGCGCTCGGTCACGGCCTCCGCGCCGTAGATCTTGGCGACGAGCGACCCGGGCGCGAGCATCGCGGGGTACGCGCCGAGCCGCATCGTCCCGCCCTTGTCGACGACGTCGGCCTGGTCCGGCATGAGGTCGATCACCGGGTGCGGGGTCAACGAGTCGAACTCGCCCGAGTTGGCGCCGTCCAGGCCGGCGAGGTCGCGGGCGGCGTCGATGACCATCACCTGCAGGCCGAGGCAGAGCCCGAGCAGCGGGATGTCGTGCTCCCTCGTGTACCGGGCCGCGGCGACCATGCCCTCGACGCCCCGCTCGCCGAAGCCGCCGGGGATGACGACGCCGTCGAGGTCGTGGAGCCGGTCGGTCTCGAGCAGGCCGGGCACGAGCTCCGCGTCGATCCAGTCGAGGACGATCTGGACGCCGTGGTGGAACCCGGCGTGCCGGAGCGCCTCGACGACCGAGAGGTAGGCGTCCGGCAGGTTGACGTACTTGCCGACAATGCCGATCCGCACCGGCCGGTCGGACGTCTCGACCCGGTGGACGAGCCGTTCCCAGTCGGCCAGGTCGACCGGGTGGTCGTCCAGGTCGAGGCCGAGCGTGCGGCAGACGACCTGGTCGAGCCCCTCTTCGTGCAGCGTGAGCGGGATCTCGTAGATGCTGCTGGCGTCGATCGCCGACGTGACGGCCTCGATCGGGACGTCGCAGTTGAGCGAGATCTTCCGCTTGAGCCCGTCGGAGATGTCCTTGTCGCTGCGGCAGACGATGACGTCCGGCTGGATGCCGCGGCTGCGCAGCTCGGTCACGGAGTGCTGCGTCGGCTTCGTCTTCTGCTCGCTCGACGGCGCCAGGTACGGCACGAGCGTCAGGTGGACGTAACAGACGTTGTCCCGGCCGACGTCCCGGCGGAACTGGCGGATCGCCTCGATGAACGGGACGATCTCGATGTCGCCGACCGTCCCGCCGATCTCGACGATCACGATGTCGACGTCGTCGCTGGCGAGCCGCCGGATGCGCTCCTTGATCTCGTCGGTGACGTGCGGGATGACCTGGACGGTCTTGCCGAGATAGTCGCCGCGCCGCTCCTTGGCGATGACCGACGAGTAGATCGAGCCGGTCGTCGTGTTCGAGTTGCGGTTGAGGCTCTCGTCGATGAACCGCTCGTAGTGGCCGAGGTCGAGGTCGGTCTCGCCACCGTCCTCGGTGACGAAGACCTCGCCGTGCTCACCGGGGTTCATCGTCCCGGGGTCGACGTTGATGTACGGGTCGAGCTTGCACATCGTCACCCGCAGGCCACGGCACTTGAGCAGGCGGCCGAGCGACGATGCGGTGAGCCCCTTGCCCAGCGAGCTGGACACCCCGCCGGTGACGAAGACGAACTTGCTCATCGGCACCCCGTAACGCTAGTCGGTCCGCACCGCGGCGGTGGTGGACAGCAGCTCCTCGGCGTGGGCCCGGGCGGCCGCGCTGTCCGGGTGGCCGGAGAGCATCCGGGACAGCTCGACGACCCGCTCGTCGCGGTCGAGGACCGTCGCGGTCGTCACCGTCCGGCCACCGTCGGCGCCCTTGCGGACCGCGATCTGCCGGTCCGCGAACGCCGCGACCTGGGCGAGGTGGGTGACGACGAGCACCTGCCGGTCGCCGGCGACCTCGCCCAGCGCGGCGCCGAGGGCCAAAGCGGCCGCGCCGCCGACGCCGGCGTCGACCTCGTCGAACAGCATCGTCGGCGGGCCGCCGGCCGCGACGAGCCGGAGCGACAGCATCGTCCGGGCCAGCTCGCCGCCGGACGCCACCCGGGCCAGCGGCTGGGTTGGTTCGCCGCGGTTGGCGCCGAGCAGGAAGCGGACGTCGTCGCCGGGCCCGTCGTCGCCGACCGCGACGTCGAAGCAGGCGTCGGGCATCGCCAGCGTCCGCAGCCGCTCGCCGGTCGCGTCGGCCAGCGCCGGGGCCGCGGCCTGTCGGACCCGGCGGAGCTCGTTCTCGGCCGCGACCACCGCCGCCCGGGCCTGCTGCCGCTCGCCTTCGAGGATCTCGGCCGCCGCGGCCGCACCTTCGAGGTCGGCGAGCTGGCGGCCGGCCTGGACCCGGTAGTCGACGACGTCGGCCAGCGTCGGCCCGTACTTGCGGCGGAGATCGGCGAGCAGCTGCCGGCGGGTCTGGACGTCGGCCAACCGGGCCGGATCGTCCTCCCACGTGTCGACCGCCGTCCGCAGGTCGGTGGCGAGGTCGGCGATCTCCGCCGCGGTCGCTCGGAGCCGGCCCTCGTCGGCGGCGAACGGTTGGCGGCCCGCGAGGGCGGCGATCGCCGCGCCGAGCAGCGAGCCGGCCCCGCCGGCGCCGTCCGCGCCATCGGCGCCATCGAGCAGCCCGAGCGCCTCGGCCGCGGCCTCCCGGTGGGCGCCGAGGTCGGCCAGCCGTTCCTCTTCGGCCCGCAGCGCGTCGTCCTCGTCCGAGCCGGCCAGCGCGGCGCGGTCGATCTCGCGGAGCTGGTGGCGGAGGACGTCGGCTTCGCGGGCCCGCTGCTGCTCGTCACCGCCGAGGTCGGCCAGCCGGGCCTCGACCGTGGCCAGCTCGCGCCGGGCCCGTTCGAGCGGTCGCCGGTCCGCGCCGGCGAAGTCGTCCAGGGCTCGGCGCTGGGCGGCCGTCGACAGCAGCGACTGCTGGTCGTGCTGCCCGTGGATCTCGACCAGGCCGTCGCCGACCTCGGCCAGGACGGCGACCGGCGCCATCCGGCCGTCGACCCAGGCCCGCGACCGGCCCGATGCGGGAACGGCCCGGGCGAGCAGGATCTCGCCGTCGTCGGTCGTGAACCGGGCCTCGACGAGCGCCTCGGCCGAGCCGGCCCGGACGAGGCCGGCGGACGCCCGCTCGCCGAGGACGAGCTGGAGGGCCTCGACGAGCAGCGTCTTGCCGGCGCCGGTCTCCCCCGTGAGGGCCGTCATCCCTGGTCCGAGCTCGATCGACAGGTCGTCGATGACGCCGAGGTCCCGGACCCGGAGCTCGGTCAGCACCGGCCGAGCGTCGTCCGGAGCCGGTCGGCGAAGCCGCGGTCGCCCAGCGAGACGAACCGGATCGGGTCCGGCGCCACGCGGCAGACGACCTCTGCGCCAGGCGAGAGCCGACCGACCTCTCGCCCGTCGATGACCAGGACCGCCGGTCGGCCCGGCAGGACGCCGACGGTGACGACCTGCTCGGCCGGGAGGACGAGGCTGCGGTCGATCGAGAGGTGCGGCGCGACCGGCGTGACGACCATCGCCCGCATGGCCGGCGAGACGACCGGCCCGCCGGCCGAGAGGTTGTACGCGGTCGACCCGGTCGGCGTGGCGACGAGGACGCCGTCGGCCTTGTGCGAGAGGAACGGCTCGCCGTCGATCGCCGTCGACAGGTGCACCATGTGGCCGGGCACGGTCTTCTCCGTCACCATCTCGTTCAGCGCTACCCACCACCGTTCGCCACCGTCCCCCGGCAACGAACGGTCGTCGCCGCCGGCCGGCGTGAGCTCACCGTTGACCGACACGGCCAGCGCAATCCGCTCCTCGAGGGCCACCGATCCGTCGAGGGCCCGAGCGAGCGCGTCCTCGAGCTGCGCCGGCTCGACTTCGAGCAGGTAGCCGAGCCGGCCGAAGTTGACGCCCATCACCGGGATCTTCGCCGCGTAGGCCAGTGGCACCATGCGGAGGAACGTCCCGTCGCCGCCGAGGCTGACGGCCAGGTCGGCCCAGCTCAGGTCGGCACCGGAGAGATCACCGGCCGGCACGTGGCCGGCCGCCCGGTCGGCGTCGCCGAGCTCGAGCACCCGAGCCCGGTGGCCGCGGCCCTCCAGCCACGGGACGATGTCGTCGGCCAGCTGCCGGGCTTCCGCCCGGGCCCCGTTGACGAGCACCGCGACCGTCGCCACCTCAGTCCTCCCCGCCGGGGGACGGCTCGGCGATCGCCGCGGCGACGAGCGGCTCGACCTCGGCCACTGGGCGGGCGCCGACACCGGCGACCGCGTGGAGCAGGAACTCGGTGTTGCCGGCCGGACCGAGCACCGGGGAACGCATACCCCCCATGATGGCGGCTCCGGCGTCGCCGAGCGACGATGCCACGGACCGGATGGCCGCGGCCCACGTCGCCGGGTCGCGGATCACGCCCTTGCCCCGGGAGACCTCCGTCCGGCCGGCCTCGAACTGGGGCTTGACGAGGACGACGAGGTGGCCACCGGGCCGGACGATCGGGCCGGCGAGCACCGGCGCGACGACGGTGGCGGAGATGAACGACAAGTCGGCCGTGACGACGTCGACCGGGCGGTCGTCGCCCAGCGCGACGGCCACCGAGGCCGGGGTCAGCGACCGGACGTTCGTCCGTTCGAGCACCGCGACGCGGTCGTCGTTCCGCAGCCGCTGGTCGAGCTGGCCGTAGCCGACGTCGACCGCGACGACCCGGGCCGCGCCGTGTTGGAGCAGGCAGTCCGTGAAGCCGCCGGTCGACGCGCCGGCGTCGACCGCGACGGCCCCGGCCACCGGCACCGCGAACCGCTCGAGCGCGGCCGCCAGCTTCTCCCCACCCCGGCTGACGAACCGAGGGGCGTCGCCCTGGACGACGACTGGGTCGGACGGCGCGACGAGCCGCGCCGGCTTGTCGGCGACGGTACCGCCGACGAGGACCCGGCCGGCGCCGATCGCGGCCTGGGCCTGCTGGCGGTTGGCCGCCAGGCCGCGCTGGACCAGCGCGAGGTCGAGCCGTACCCGGCTGGTCAGCGGTCTGCGGCCGGCGGGGCCGTTGATCTCTTCGCCGCGGCCTTCTTCGCCCCCGGGCCAGCCTTCTTGCTGGTCGTGGCCTTCTTGCTGGTCGTGGCCTTCCTACCGACCGCGGCCTTGGCCGGCGACTTCTCAGCTGCGGCCTTTTTCTTGGTCGTGGCTTTCTTCTTGGTCGCGGCCTTCGTCGTGCCGGTCGCCGCCTTGGCGCCGCTCGACCGCTTGGCCGGCCGAGACTTCTTGGCCGCCCGGGCGGCCGCGCTGGCCTGAGCGGCGGCGGTGTGCGTGGCCCGGCGGCCGACGTCGGCGGAGTGCCGGAGGAGGTCAGCGGCCTGCTTGGCGAGATCTTCGGGGTCGATACCGAGGGCGGTCAGCTGGCTGGCGACCTCCGTGCGGACGAGGGCGAGCAGGTCCTCGCTGGCCTTGCGGCTTCGTTCGACGAGGTCGTCGACCCATTCCTGGGCCTGGGTGCCCTGCAGCTGGCCGGCGCCGACGAGCTCGCGGACGATCTCTTCGGCCCGGGCCCGGGTGATCTGGCCGAGCGCCGCGCCGGCCTCGACGTACTTGCGGAACCCGTCGTTCGATGCCATGTCGCTATCGTACTCCCACAGTGCTTGCTATTGCAAGCGTTTGGTAGCAATGGTTATCGACCACTATCACTGACCAGGGAGAGAAGATCGTCGGCAACGGCCGCTGGCGCCGGCCCCGGGAGGTCGGCGACGGCGTCGCGGGCCGTGACGCCGGAGAGGACGAGCGCGAACGGGGCGCCGAGCCGCTCGGCCAGCTGCCCGTCGGTGGCCGACCGGTCGCCGACGACCGCGGCGACCCGGCCGACGCGGCCGGCGATGAGGTCGGCCATCGGTTGGTACGGCTTGCCGGCGATCTCGGCTGGGCGGCCCGACGCAGTGGTCACCGCGGCCAGCAGCGCGCCGCCGCCGGGAATGAGCCCGTCGGGCGTCGGGTGGGTCGGATCGTCGTTGGTGCCGATCAGGCGGGCACCGCCGTAGACGGCGCGAGCGGCGGCGGTGAGACCGTCGAAGTCGAACCGCCGCGTCCAGCCGACGACGACCGCGTCGGCGGGACCCTGGTCGACGACGGTGGCGCCGCGGGCGACGAGCGCCTCGACGACCCCGGCATCGGCCAGGGCCAGGACGGTGGCACCCGGCTCGACGAGCCCCGCGGCCGCGGCGGCCGATGAGATGAGCTCGTCCGGCTCGACCGGGATATCGACTCGCGCCAGCCGCTGGACCAGCTCGGCACCGGTCAGCCCGGAGTTGTTGGTGGCGAACAGGACGCGGTCACCGGCGCGGCGGAGCCGGGCGATCGCGTCGGCCGCGCCAGGGATCGGTTGGCCGGTGAGCCAGATGACGCCGTCGAGGTCGACGACCCACGTGCCGCCCGGCTCGGGCGGCCAGGCCGGCCGGCCGGCCGCGGTCAACTACTTCTCAGCCGACGGCTGGCGGATGACGACGACCGGGCACGGTGCGTGGTGGACGCAGTGCAAGCTGACGGAGCCGAGCAGGACACTGCCGAACTCGCCGTGGCCGCGGCTACCGACGACGAGCAGGTCGGCGCCTTCGGCGGCGCCGACGAGAGAGGCCGCGGGATGGCCGGCGACGGTCGTCTTCGTGACCTCGACGCCGTGGTCGCCGACGGCGGCCAGCGCGTTGGTCAGCGTCTCCTTGGCGTAGCCGGCGACGTCGTCCTCGGTGATCGTTGTGGCGACGACGACGCCCATGCTGTCGCCGACCCCGAACCAGCCGGACGGCAAGGTGTAGGAGCAGACGACGTCGAGTGCGGCGTTTCGTAGCCGTGCCTCGTCGAGCGCCCACGCGAGCGCCGTCTTCGATCCCTCCGAGCCGTCCACTCCCACGACGATGCGTCCCATGGCACCTCCTCGCCGGCAGGCTACCGTGGCGCGGTGTCCGCGCTCGAAGTGGGACGGCGTCGGTGGGACAGGTCGTCTTCGACGGCGTGACGAAGCGCTTCGGCGACGTCGTCGCGGTCGACCACCTCGACCTGACCGTCGCCGACGGCGAGCTGCTCGTCCTCCTCGGCCCGTCCGGCTGCGGCAAGACGACGGCGTTGCGGACGGTCGCGGGCCTCGAAGAGATCGACGAGGGGTCGTTGACGATCGGTGACCGCGTCGTCAACGACGTCGAGGCGAAGGACCGCGACGTGGCGATGGTCTTCCAGAGCTACGCCCTCTACCCGCATCTCACGGTGGCGAAGAACATCGAGTTCCCGCTGCGCCAGCGCGGCGCCGACCGGGCCGAGCGGGCCCGCCAGGTCGACGACGTCGCCGAGACGCTCGGGCTGACGCCGTACCTCGGGCGCAAGCCCGGCCAGCTCTCCGGCGGCCAACGTCAGCGGGTGGCTCTCGCCCGGGCGATCGTACGGAGCCCGGTCGCGTTCTTGATGGACGAACCGCTGTCGAACCTCGATGCCGCGTTGCGGGTCCAGACCCGTGCCGACATCGTCTCGCTCCAGGAGCGGCTCGGGACGACGACGCTCTATGTGACCCACGACCAGGTCGAGGCGATGACGATGGGCGACCGCATCGCGGTGATGGACGGTGGCCTCCTCCAGCAGGTCGCGCCGCCCCAAGCCCTCTATGCCGAGCCGGCGAACACGTTCGTCGCCCGCTTCCTCGGCAGCCCCGGCATGAACCTGATCCCCGGTGTCGCCGCCGAGGACGCGGTCACCGTCGCCGGCGGGACGGTCCCGCTGCGTGACGCGCTCCTGCCGCTCGCCCCGGTCGGCCGGTCGCTGATCGCCGGGGTCCGTCCCGAGGGCCTCCGCCTGGACGCCGCCGGCAGCCTCGAGGCCTCGGTCGTCATCGTCGAGCAGCTCGGCGCGGAGGCACACATCATCGCGACGCTCGACGACGGGACGCGGGTCGTCGTCCGCCAGGAGGCCAGCCAGCCGAGCCCGGGGCTGGCCGAGACGGTGCGGATCGCCGCCGACCCGGCGGCGGTCCATCTGTTCGACGGCGCCGGGAGCGGCCGCGGGGAGCGGCTGGGATGACCAGGCGACGGGTCCGCGAAGCGCTGCTCGGCTACGCGCTCATCCTGCCCGCCCTGGCGATCTTCGGCCTCTTCGTCTTCTATCCGTTCGCCCGGAACTTCAAGCTCGCGCTGTACCAGGCGCCGCCGTTCCCGAACCTCCCGAGCCGCTACGTCGGCCTCCACCAGGTCGGCCAGGTGCTGACGTCGAGCAACTTCGTGCAGTCGCTGGTCACGACGCTGCTGTTCGTCGTCCTCGTCGTCCCGGCCGGCCTCTTGATCGGGCTGTTCCTGGCCGTCGCCGCGCAGCGCCAGCTCCGGGGACTGGCGATCTACCGGATCATCTTCTCGTCGACCGTCGTCACGTCGGTGGCGGTCTCCGCGCTCGTCTTCTACTCGTTGATGAACCCGGTCGTCGGGCTGCTGCCGTGGCTCGGCATCAACCCCCACCCGTCTGCGCTGCAGAACTCGACGTGGGCGCTCCCGTCGGTGGCGCTGATGGCCGTCTGGCAGTTCGTCGGCCTGTCGTTCATCATCATGTCGGCCGGGCTGCAGTCGGTGCCGGAGGAGGTGCTCGAAGCGGCCCGGGTCGACGGCGCGTCGAACTGGACGGTCTTCTGGCGGATCACCGTCCCGCTGCTCTCCCCCACCCTGTTCTTCGGTGTCGTCGTCGCGACGATCTACGCGTTCCAGACGTTCGGCCAGATCGACATCCTGATCGGCTACCAGAACGCGGCGTACGAGCACGTCAACGTGCTCATCTATAACGTCTACACGACGCTCGTCTACGCCGGGAACCCGGGCCGGGCGGCGGTCATGTCGATCGTCCTCTTCCTCATCACGCTCGTGCTGACGCTGCTCCAGCTCCGCTTCCTCGAACGGCGGGTGCAGTATGGGCGTTAGCCGGATGGCCGTTAGCGAGCCGGCGGCCGGCAGGCGGCGGATGTTCGGTCGGCGGGGCCGGCTCGTCGGCCGGTACCTGCTGCTCACGGCGGGCGCGGTCGTCATCCTGTTCCCGATCTACATGACGGTCGTCAACTCGCTCCTGTTCCCCCACGACCTCGACCGCCAACCGCCGCTCTTCTTCCCGATCCACCCGGACTGGAGCACGTACCCGACGGCGTGGACCGCCGGCAACCTCGGCATCTACCTCCGCAACTCGGCCATCCAGACGGTCATCATCGTCGCCGGGCAGCTCGTCACGTCGGTGCTGGCGGCGTACGCGTTCGCGTTCTTGCGCTTCCCGTTCCGGCGGACGCTGTTCGTCGTGTTCCTGTCGACGCTCATGATCCCGTTCGAGGTGACGCTGATCACGAACATCGACACGATCAGCAGCTTCGGTTGGTACAACACCTTCCAGGGGTTGACCGTCCCGTTCCTGGCCACCGGGTTCGGCACGTTCCTGCTCCGGCAGGCGTTCCTGCAGATCCCCCGTGACCTCCAGGAGGCGGCGTCGCTCGACGGCTACGGCCACTGGCGGTTCATGACCCGTGTCGCCGTGCCACTGGCCCGGCCGGCGCTGGCCGCGCTCGCCGTGTTCTCGTTCCTCGCCGCCTGGAACCAGTACCTCTGGCCGCTCGTCGTCACCGGGGACAACAACGCGATCCGCACGGTGCAGATCGGACTGAAGCAGCTCCAGGGCAACCAGGTCCAGGACTTCGACGTCACGCTGGCCGGGACGATCATCGCGGTCGTCCCGCTCTTCCTCCTGCTCGTCGTCTTCCAGAAGCAGCTCGTCCGCAGCCTGACGGCCGGGGCGGTCAAGTAGTTGGCGGTCGAGTAGGCGCCTCGTGCCGTCCGGTGGCGGCCCGCGACCGGACGGTGACCGACGCGTGACCGGTGCCCGCCATGACCGGTCGAGCGATCGAAGAGGTGGCAGTCTTTCTGCCATGACCCGCGCCCGGATCCGCGTCGCCACCCTTGCCGCCACCCTGGTCGCCGCCGGCACGTTGACCGGCGTCACGGCCGCCGCGCCCGCCGGGGCGGCGTCCCTGCCGCAGTGCCCGACGGCCGCGCTGGCCAAGGCGAAGGGGACGGTCAACATCTCGTTCTGGGAGTCGATGGTGCGGGCGAACGGGACGACGCTGACGACACTGACGAACAAGTTCAACGCGTCGCAGTCGAAGATCCACGTGACGCTGGTCGACCAGAACAGCTACACAACAACGTGGCAGAAGTACGAGGCGGGGTTGACGAACGGCCAGCTGCCGGCGGTCGCCCAGCTCCAGGACATCAACCTGCAAGGGGCGATCGACACGCAGTCGATCCTGCCGGCGCAGTCGTGCATCAACGCGACCCGCTACAAGACGTCCGACTTCGTCTCCCGGGCCCTCGCCTACTGGCGGGCCGACGGCATCCAGCAGGCGATGCCGTTCGCGGTCTCGAACCCGATCGTTTACTACAACAAGCAGGCGTTCGCCGCGGCCGGCCTCACACCGACAAAGCCGCCGGCGACACTCGGTCAGTACCTGACCGACGCGGCCGCGCTCAAGGCCCACGGCAGCGGGGTCGGCCTCAAGCTGGACCCGTGGCACCTCGAGACGTGGCTGGCCACGTCGAACACGCTCTTCGTCAACAACGCCAACGGTCGGAAGTCCCGGGCGACGAAGGCGGCGTTCGCCGGACCGACGGCCAACCAGGTGTGGACCGACCTCGACCAGCTCGTGACGTCCGGCGACGCCGCCACGAACCCGGCGACCGGCCCCGACGAGTTCGACAACCTGCTCGGCATCGGCACCGGCAAGTACGGGATGACGATCGACACGGCGGCCGCCCTCGGGACGATCACCGGCCTACTGAGCGGGGGCCAGTACCCGAACGTCACCCTCGGCGTCGGGCCGTTCCCGGTGCTGAGCACGAAGACCAAGGGCGGCGTCGAGCCCGGCGGCTCGGCCCTCTACATCTCCAACAAGGTGCCAGCGGCGCAACAGGCTGCGGCGTGGAAGTACATCACGTTCCTCGACAGCCCGGCGTCGCAGGCCACGTGGGCCGCCGGCACGGGCTACATCCCGATCCGCAAGTCGGCGACGGCGACCTCGACGATCCAGCAGCTGTGGGCCTCCAATCCCGGCTTCAAGGTCGCGTACCAGCAGCTCGTCAACGGGGCGACGACGTCGGCCACGGCCGGCGCGGTGATCGGGCCGTACCCGACAATTCGCACCGCGATCCTCAACGCCGAGGAGAGCATGTACACACACGGCGCCTCGCCGACCAAAGCGCTGCGGACAGCCCAGCAGCAGGTCAACTCGATCCTCAGCAACTACAACGAGCGGCTGGGGGTCACATAGGCGGCGACCTGCGCTATCGTTCCGCATCGCCGACCATGGCGGGTCGGATCAGCGAGTTCGGGAGTACATCCGCATGTCCGCAGGTTCCGGCAGCCGTCGAGGCTGGCGCCGTCCGCTCCTCTCCGCTGCGCTCGCGCTGTCGGCCCTGTCCGTCACCGCCGTAGCGGTCACGACCACCGCCGGGGCTGCATCGTCGTCCCCGCCGCCGGGGCCGAACTCGGTCCAGGCGTTCGGCTCGGCCGCTGGCGTGCCCGGGGCGGGCAGCACGACGGCGTTGCCCGGCCCGACGACCGGCATCGCCGGGACGCCGGACGGGAACGGCTATTGGGTCACGACGGCCAGCGGCCAGGTGACGGCCGAGGGTGACGCCCAGAACTACGGCTCGCTGACGACGCCGCTCAACTCGCCGATCCTCGGCATGGCCGCGACGGCCGACGGCGGCGGCTACTGGCTCGTCGGTGGCGACGGCGGGATCTTCAGCTTCGGCGACGCGACGTTCTACGGCTCGACCGGCGGGATGACGCTCAACAAGCCGATCGTCGGCATGGCCGCGGTACCCGGCGGTGCGGGCTACTGGCTCGTCGCGTCGGACGGCGGGATCTTCGCGTTCGGCTCCGCCCAGTTCTACGGTTCGACCGGCTCGATGGTGCTCAACCAACCGGTCGACGGCATGGCGGCGACGCCGGACGGCAAGGGCTACTGGCTCGTCGCGGCCGACGGCGGGATCTTCGCGTTCGGCGACGCGACGTTCTACGGCTCGACCGGTGGCATCGCGCTGGTCAAGCCGATCGTGGCGATGGCGCCGACCAGCGACGGCGGCGGCTACTGGCTCGTCGCGGCCGACGGTGGCGTCTTTGCGTTCGGCGATGCGACGTTCTACGGCTCGGGAACCGGTGGGTCGCTGACCGCGCCGGCCGTCGGTGTCGCGGCCCGACCGGGCGGCTACTGGATCGCGTTCGGGCAGACCGCCAGCTGGACGACGCCGCTCGGCCAGGAGCAGCTGCTGGCCGGGCTCGGCTACCTGCCGCTCAGCTGGTCACCACTCGGCTTCCAATGGCGCTGGGCCAGCATCCCGCCGCAGCTCGCCGGGATGTGGAGGACAGGGCAGTACAACACAGTCCTGAAGGGCGCGATCTGGGCGTTCGAGGCGGTTGCCGGCATCGGGACCGACGGCCAGATCTCGGCGCAAGAGGTCAGTGCGCTGCTCAACGCGGCGAACAACCCGGCGGCCAACCAGAACCCGAACGGCTACACGTACTCGTTGGCCCAGGAGCATCAGGGGAACAACACACCCGAGACGTTGACCGTCTGGCACACAGGCGCGGTCGTCCAGACGACGAACGCCAACACCGGCATCGCGACGACACCGACCGCCGTCGGTACGTTCCCGGTGTACATCCGCTACCGCAACCAGGTCATGACCGGGACGGAGCGGACAGGAGCGCACTACGCCGACCCGGTGCAGTACGTCTCGTACTTCACGACAGGCGACGCCATCCACTACATGCCGCGGAGCACGTACGGCTCCCCGCAGAGCCTCGGCTGCGTCGAGATCCCGCTCGGGCCGGCGTCGGTGATCTGGCAGTACACCTACCTCGGCAGCCTCGTCACCGTCACACCCAACTAGCTCGGCCGCCAGCTCGGGTCGAGCTGGCGGAGGAAGAGGTCGCAGCGCGTCGCCTCCTCGTCCTCGCCGATCGCTTCGGCGGCCGACCGCAGCGCGTCGAGCGAGCGCAGGAAGCCGCGGTTCGACGGCGCGGCCCAGCGGACGTCGCCACTCCCCCGCCACCCGGCGCCGCGCAGCGCGTCGAGGCCGCGGTGGTAGCCGACGCGGGCGAACGCGTAGCGGTCGACGTCGGGCCCCGGGAGCTCGGCCAGCGTCGCCCAGGCGTCGAGGTACCGGGGCCAGCGGGCCGCGACCGTCGAGACGGCCGCCCGTCGCCGGTCCGGCGGCTCGGCCATCGCCGCGGTCAGTGCGGCCAGGGCGTCGGGGTCAGGGTCGGGCAGGACCGTCTCGGGTGACCGCTGGGTGAAGTGGATGTCGTCGGGCATGGACGCATCCTGTCAGTCGCGGAACGGCACCTCGACCAAGTCATGCCGGCAGGCCGGCCCGTCGGAGCTCGAGACGACCGGGATGCGGGCCGGATCGACCGGAACGCGGACGATGAGCGACGAGCGGGTGCCGTAGTCGTCCGCGTGGACGCAGCACGCCGAGACTTCCGGCCGGGCTCTCGAGGGGTCGGTGACGACGTGGTCGCGCAGCACGTCGGTGAAGACGGCGAACGGCTCGTCGCCGTCGGTCGAGCCGAGCCGGTCGTCGAGCCGCCGGTGGACGCGGTCGACCTTCGGGCTCGGCTCGCCGTACGCGGCGTTCTCGAGCACGTGGACGCCGGCCGGCAGCGTCCGCACGTCGAGATCGCCGGTCAGGTCGAGCACGTACAGCGACGTCCGGTCGCCGACGAGCACCCAGCAGGGGTTGTAGGTGCCGGGGACGTACGTCTTCTCGAACGCGGCGACCGCGGCGGTGGCATCCGCGGCCGCGGTCAGCGCCAGGGGGATCTCACCCCGCGACCGCTTCGTCGGGTCGGGACCGTCCGGGAGCGGCCGGTTCGTCAGCCCGGCGACGACACCACGGTCGTTGACGGCCAGCCACGTCCCGCCGGCCAGTAGGTCGCGGCCGCCGACCGTCCGGTACGGGTGCTCGCGGAGGAGCCCAGCCGGCGTCGCTGGCCGGTCGAGGCGCTCGTCACGGTTGGCCGCGACGACGAGCGGCCATGTCGGCAGCACGCGCGAGGCGACGACGAGCAGGCACACGGCCCGGTCTACCCGGCGATCCGGGCGAGCAGGTCGGCCAGCGCATCAGGCGCCGCGAGCATCATGTCGTGGCCGGTCGCCAGGTCGTGGCGGTCCCAACCGGCGGCGACCGCCCGCTCGTACGACCGGTCGAGGCTGGCCATCGGCGGGGCGGTGTGGCGGACGTAGGTCTGGCGGAGGGCAGCCCGCCGGCGCTCGTCGAACACCGTCGGCTCCGTCGTACAGCGCGCTGGGAAGTCGGTCAACCGGGCACCGACCCAGTCGACCATCGCCGGGTCGGTCAGGCCCCACTGCGCCAGGAACGACGGGCCGGCCGGGACCCGCCAGCCGTCGCCGACCAGCGCCCGGTACCGGTCGGCGACCGCCGGTGGCTCGACGTCGAGCAGGCACTCGCCGTCGGCGGTGACGAACGCGCCGAGGTAGACGATGCCGGCCAGCCGGTCGCCCACCCGCTCGGCGAGCGGCCCGGCGAGGATGCCGGCGTAACTGTGGAGCACGAGCTGGACGTCGTGCAGGTCCTCGAACCAGAACAGCTCCGCGACGTCGTCGACGTGCGTCGTCACGCCGACCTCCGGCGCCGCGCTCGCCCGCCGGTCGCCCTGCCCGGTCAGCGTCGGCGTGAAGACCGCGTGACCGGCCGCGGCCAGCCGCCGGCGGACGTCCCGCCAGCACCAGCCGCCGTGCATGGCCCCGTGCACGAGGACGAACGTGGCCATCCGGCGAGCCTACGCGTAAGCTGCCGCGGCCATGCCTGGGCTCCGAGGGGACCGGTCTCGAGAACGGGCGGACGAAGAAGGCGAGCTGTACGCCAGCCCGTCGTGGCTGTCGCTCGTCTGGCTCGTACTCGTCGTCCTGACGTGCCTCGAGGCGCTCAACGAGATCTTCGGCATCGGCGGCCCGCCGGCGCTCTACGAGACCTGGTTCCACGACGCGGTCCTCGCGATCGCGTCCGTCCTGATCCTCGCCCGCGCCGCGTACGAACCGAAGGCCCGGCGGGCATGGCTGGCGTTCGGACTGGCGATGACGTCGTGGTGCGTCGGCTCGATCGCCTGGAGCATCGTCTACGGCAGCCAGGCGTCGCCGCCGTACCCGACGTTCGCCGACATCCTCTGGCTGCTGTGGTACCCACTGATGTTCGTCGGCATCGCCAACCTGATCCAGATCCGGGTCCGCAACTTCGAGCTCCATCGCTGGATGGACGGGATCGCGGTGGTTCTCGTCGTCCTCGTCGCCGGCTTCGCGTTCATCGTCCAGCCGGTGGCCGAGCAGTCGCACCAGGGCGCGCTGGCGACCGTCGTCGACTTCAGCTATCCGGTGCTCGACGTCTTCCTGATCGGCACCATCCTCGGCGTCTACGGCCTCGTCGGCTGGCGACCGGACCGGATGTGGCTGCTGATCGGCCTCGGCACGCTGATGACGACGATCGCCGACGCGGCGTTCGCGGTCCAAGAGGCACGAGGCGTCGCGGACGACAACCACTACGCCTTCGTCTGGACCCTCGGCGCGCTCTTCCTCGCCTATGCCGCCTGGGTCCGCGTCCCCGCCAACCGGCGGCAGGTCGAGCGGGTGACCGGCCTGCGGGCGGTCGCGCTGCCGCTGCTGGCCCAAGCGCTGGCGGCGGGGGTGACGATCTCCGCGTTCTTCCGGCCGGAGAACGAGAGCCAGGAGGTTGTCACCCTGCTCGTTCTCCTCGTCGCATCGGTGCAGATCTTCCTGACCCGACCCCGGGGCGAGCCGGTCGGCGGGGCCGGCGATACCGGCAATGCCGGCACGGTGCCCGAACCCGATGTGGTGGCCGCGGGCAGCCGCATGACCGAACGCGGTGTCGCCACTTCCGGATCCGGCGGCGACGAACCAGGCGGTCCGCCCCTACCCGGTTAGCGCGCCCCCCAGGCGGGCCGCAGGCGGGCCGGGGCGCGGAGCGCCCAGGGCACGTGGAACAGGGCGTCGACGAGCAGGACCGCACCGGCACCGACGCAGATACCGCCGAGCGCGTCGGTCGGGAAGTGCCAGCGGAGGACGATCACCGCGGCGCAGGTGGCGCCGACGAAGAGTACGCCGACGATGCCCGTCAGCCACCGGAGGAACCGCGGCGTGACGAGTACCGCGCCCATCGCCAGCGCGGTCACGGCGGTGACGGTACCGGACGGGTAGGACGCGCCACCGAACGCGTTCACATGCCGGTCGACCAGCGGCTTGGCGATCTCCTGGACGACGAGTACCGCCAGCATCGGTCCGACCGCGCAGGCGATGCCTCGTACCCAGTCCCGAGTGGCCCCGACCGCGAACAGGACGATCGCGCCGATGACGAGCGCGGCGACCGAGCCGAAGTGGGTCAGCTCGTGGGCCCAGCCAGCGGAATAGTCGGCCGGGAGCCGGTCGAAGCCGAACGTGTCGAGCCGGTTCGGCCACGGCCGGCGGACGAAGAACACCCCGGCCAGCGTGGCCAGGCCGAGAAGACCGGCACCGAGCACCAGCTCGATGCCCGTGCCCAACCGGGTCGCCGATGCCGGACCGCGGCGTCGCGTCATGCCCTCCAGGCTACGGGTGGCGGCTGGCGAGTTGCTCGCGGGGCGGCCGGTTGGGTCGGGACGCGACGAAACCGACACGCCGCGAAGGTGCCGGTTTGCGTCGCAGTGCCCGGTTGTCGGAGGCACTGCCTTACAGAGCCCTCCCCCGGTGTCGTGATACGGCCGCTCGAAGGCGGCCGGGACGCGACAGAGCCCCCGACCCGTCGGCCGAGGGGCTCTGTCATGCCGTGTCCACCGGAGAAGAGTCACGGCCGTGCAAATTGATACGGGCGGCGGGCTGGAGCGATGCCGCCGGCGCTCCAGGCTGTCACGAGAACGGCCGCCGGGGCACCCGCCGCGCTGCCACGAGGACCGCCGCGAGGGCGCGAGAGGACCCTCGCAAAATGGCGGGGTCCTGTCGCGTCCGGGCTAAGGAGAAGAAGAAATCCCGAACCGCCATCCATTGAAGCCGATCCTGCGTGACAAAACAAGGACAGGGGGGTGATCGGTCGCGCAGCCGTCGCCCGCCCCGGCCGCCTGCCACGAATTGTCGCGCAATTCTTTTCTTCGGTGCCGGTGGCGTCGAGGAGCGATCGCCCGCATAGAGCCGGCAGTAAGTGCCGGTGGGTGCCGCGTTAGGGTGACGCTGAGGTCCAGCGAGAGCGAGCTCGAGATGCCGTACCAGGTCACAGATGCGCCCGACACGTTGCCGTACGCGCAGCAACTCCAGGCATGGATGGAGCGCTTCTGGCGTGATCAGCCGTGCCAGGTCTGCGGGGCCCAGGACTGGCGTTCAGAAGCCCGATTGTTCCTCGCACCGCGCCTGATGCCCACGGACGAGCCGGAGGGGGGCGGGCTGGCCGTCGTCCCCGGTATCGGACGTGCGCTCTTCCCGGTCGTCTGTCTCTCGTGCGGGCAGCACATTTGGATCAGCGCGTCGATCGCCGGCATCGAAGGTTCGCCGATCCCGGGGGATCTGGAAGGGCTGGGCTGAACGACCCGCCCACCTCCCTTGATCGCCTCAGGGGAGCCGGAGGTCGAAGACGAGCGCGGACTCAGCAGCGTCGCCGACCCAGAGGGCGAGGCATTCGTCCTGGAGGGCCATGTGCGCCGGATCCTCCTCGTAACCGGCGCGGGCGGCCTCACTCTCGAAGACCATATAGAGGATCCAGTTGTAGCCCCTGGCCATCTCCTCGAAGTCGCCCAATGCGCCGAACGTCTCCCGATCGGCGTCGCCCA
Source organism: uncultured Actinomycetota bacterium (assembly GCA_963844575.1). Taxonomy (GTDB): domain Bacteria; phylum Actinomycetota; class Acidimicrobiia; order Acidimicrobiales; family RAAP-2; genus DASZUK01. The sequence continues at coordinate 2,536,139 of CAWJOU010000005.1, read as the reverse complement.
TCTCGGCGACATAGAGCGGCGCCAGGGTGGATTCGAGACATCCGGATACCGTCGTTCGAAAGGCCGCCACCTTCTCCTGGGCCGTCGCGAGGACGGCCGGATCGAAGTCCTCCCGGACCCGCCACAAGCCCATGTGCACGACCCGCATGAGCGCCAAGCATCGCGTGCGCGCCCGGGTGAGGCAATCGTTCGACGGACCGGTTCGCCTCGACGGTGGGACCGGAGGGGATACTGGTCGGATGCTCCCGACCGCGGCTGGCCGCCCCGACCGGCGCGACCGGCCGGAGAGCAGTCGGTGAACGACGTCCTGTTCGCGGTCGGGCTGTTGGTGGTCCTGTTCACCGGGGCGAGCGTGCTGTTCACGATCGTCCTGCCCCGCGAGCCGCGGGGCTTCGAACGGCTGTCGTCGTTCGTCAACCGGATCGTCCAGATGGTCTTCATCGTCGTTTCCCGGCTGGCCCGAACGTACGAAGGGAAGGATGCGCTACTGGCGCCGACCGCGCCGGTCGCCCTCGTCGCCCAGCTGGCGTTCTGGGCCGCCTGCTTCATCGTCGGCTTCGCCCTGATGTTGGAGGGGACGACCCACGACTTCGTCCTGTCGCTGACCCAGAGCGCCGGGGCCGTCTTCACGGTCGGCGTCAGCGATCTCGGCGGCACCCCCAACCGGGCCATCGACATCTCGGCCGGCGCTACCTGGGTGGTCATCGTGGCCCTGCAGATCGCCTACCTGCCGGCGCTCTACGCGGCGTTCAACAAGCGGGAGAGCCTCGTCGCCATGTTGGAGAGCCGAGCCGGGGTCCCGGCCTGGGGGCCCGAGGTGCTGGCCCGCCACCAGCTCGTCGGCATCATCGACACGCTTCCGGACTTCTACGCGGCCTGGGAGGAGTGGGCAGCCGACCTGGCCGAGAGCCACACGACCTACCCGGTGATGCTCCTCTTCCGGTCGCCCGACCCGTGGTTCTCATGGCTGGTCGGACTACTAGCCGTCCTCGACGGGGCGGCCATGCACCTGGCGCTCGCTCCCAGCACCGCGTCGTCCCAGTCGCGGCTGTGCCTGCGCATGGGCTTCACGTCGCTCAACCGGATCGCCAAGGTCCTCCGCTGGGAGGTCGATCCGGACCCGAACCCGGAAGGGCCTATCCAGCTGACCTTCGAGCAGTTCGCGGAGGCGGTCACGATGCCGCAGTACGTCGGCTTCCCGATGGAGCGGACCGCCGAGGAGGCGTGGCCCGACTTCCGGGGTTGGCGGGTCAACTACGAGACGGTCGCCTACCGGCTGTGCGACCGGCTGACCGCTCCCCCGGCGCCATGGTCCGGCAGCCGTCGCCACCTCCGCTCGGGATCCGTCGCGCCGAGGCGACCGCCGCAGCGGGCCCCGGGGATCCTGGCCGAGCACCGTCCCGAGGTGGTCATTCTGGCCTTCCCCCGCCCAACCGGACAGCCGTCACGCAGCTTCTTGACAGGTCCAAGACTCCTCGAACTCCACCGGTGACAGGTAGTCAATGGAGCTATGAAGTCGTTCGTTATTGTACCAGATGATCCATTCAAATACAAGATGTCTTGCCTCGTCTTTAGTCGAAAAGTGGGTTTCGTAGACAAGCTCACGCTTCAATGAAGACCAGGCGCTTTCCATCATGCAGTTGTCGTAACTTGTGCCGACGGTTCCCATCGACTGGACGATGTGAAGAGCTCGGCAACGCCGGCCGAACGCGTCGCTCGTATATTGACAGCCGTGGTCAGAATGCAGCACGGTGCCGGCGAAGTCGCTCCGTCCGCGTCGCAGGACGGCGGCCTCCAGGGCGTCGGTGCACAGCTCGGTGCGCAGGTGGTCGGCGATCGACCAGCCAACCAGGTGGCGGCTGAACACGTCCAGGATCGAACAGAGGTAGAGCCAGCCTTCGTCGGTCGGGATGTAGGTCACGTCGGTGAGCCAAAGTTCTGTGGGCGCGTCGGCGCTGAAGTCGCGTTCGACGAGGTCGACGGCCGGTTGGGCATCGGGATCGCGTCGCGTCGTCTTCACCTTCTTCCTCCCGCAGATCCCGGCGATGCCGATCTCGGTCATGAGCCGGGCCACGCGTTTCTCGGGCACCTGTTCTCCCTGCTTCCCCAGGGCGGCGGTGACCCGGGGGGCGCCGTAACGCCGGCGGCTCGTCGCCCAGACGTCGAAGACGGCATTGGCCAGATGGGCCTCGTCGACGGTGGCATCGGCGGGGGCCTCCCCCTTCTTCGCCCAGGCGTAGTAGGCCGAACGCGACACCCGGCAGCACCGGCACAGGGCGGCAACGGGGAAGTCCGCCTGCTCGCGGGCGATGAACCGGTAGATGCGCTCCCGGCCACCCGGACCGCCGTCGTCGAAGGCGGCCAGACGCCGGGCGATCTCGGCTTCTTCACGCAGCCGAGCGACCTCCCGGCGCAGGACCACCACCTCGACACTGCTCACTTGCCACCCTCCTTCACCCAGTACGCCGTGAACCGCTTCAGGATCTCGATCTCCTGCTCGAGGTCCTTCACCTCCTTGCGCAACCGCGCCGCTTCGGCCCGGTCGGCGGCAGTCTCCTCGGACTCGACCGTCTGCTGCCCCTTCTCCTGGGCGTGGATCCACGCCCCCAGGGTCACGTCGTTCATGCCGAGCTCCCTCGCCACCGCGGCGATCGACTTCCCCGACGTCTTGTAGAGCGCCACCGCATCTCGCTTGAACTCGGGGGTGTAACGCCGCTGGCTTGATGCCGGTGATCCCCCGCGCTGGGTGTGCCTTGCCATCCGAACATCCTCCTTCAGCTATAGCTGGCGAGGTGTCCGGTTGGAGGGGGGAAGTTCAATTCCGCCGAGCAGCCACCGCCGCGGGTCGTCGTCGGGCTGACGGTCAACGGTCAGGCCGGGGGCTACGGGCCGGGGGCTACGGGCCGCTCGGGGCGGGCCGCTGGTGGCAGAGCTTCGCCTTCCGTCCGCTCCCGCACGGGCACGGGTCGTTCCGGGGCCCCGACGTAAGGATGGCCCGGACCTCGTCGGCGAACCGTCCCGCCTTCACCAGTTCGGCCATGAGCCGCATCGGCCCGTCGATGTGGGTGAAGAAGGTCAGGTAGCCGGGGCAGAGGTAGTTGAGGCCGGGCTCGCCGTCGGGGGTCAGCACGAACCGGTTCTTCGGGCACTCGCCGTGGCAGGCGAACCGGACCGAGCACTGGCGGCAGTACGCGGGCAGGGTGTCCCGCTTGGCCCGGCCGAAGTCCCGCTGCGGCTTGGAGGCCAGCAGCTCGACCAGATGGGTCTCGGCGATGTTCCCCAGCAGATGCTCGGGCTCGACGAAGTGGTCGCAGGAGTACAGGTCGCCGTTGTGCTCGAGCGCCACCGCGTCCCCGCAGGTCTCCCCGAAGATGCAGAGCGCCGGGCGAACGCCGACCCACGACGCCAGGGCGGCGTCGAAATGGGACACGAACACCTCCCCCACGTCCCGGACGACCCACTCGTCGAAGACGGTCGACAGGAACCGGCCCCACGCCGCCGGGTCGACCGATCGGTCGGTCACCTGGTCGTCGTCGACCCGTTCGACGATGGGGATCAGCTGGATGTGACGGACCTCGAGGTCGTCGCGGAAGAACCGGTACACCTCGAGCGGATGGTCCTGGTTGGCCGCGTTGACGGTACAAAGGATGTTCAGGTCCACGCCGTGCGCCCGCAGTCGGGTGAAGCCCTCCATGACCCGGGCGAAGGTCGGCCGGCCGCGCTTGTCGACCCGGTAGGCGTCGTGGAGCGCCCGGGGCCCGTCGACGCTGAGGCCGACCAGGAAATGGTGCTCGGTGAGGAACGCGCACCACTCGTCGGTCAGTAGCGTGCCGTTCGTCTGGATGGTGTGGGCGATCGTCTGGCCCGGTCGTCGGTACTGCTCCACGAGGGCCATGGCCCGGCGGAAGAAGTCGACGCCCATCAACGTCGGCTCGCCGCCCTGCCAGGCGATCGTCACCTCGGGGCCGGTCTGGGCCTCGATGACCTGGCGGACGTACCGTTCGAGCGTCAGGTCGCTCATCCGGAACCGGTCGCCCGGGTACAGCGCCTCCTTCTCCAAGAAGTAGCAGTACTGGCAGTCGAGATTGCAGATCGGTCCCGACGGCTTCGCCAGGACGTGGAAGCCGGGCGGCGCCGTCGTCGGACGTGGGGTCGGCATCGGCGGTACCGCGGGCGTCCGCGGGCCCCCCAGCGAGATGGCGGTCGTCATGGGTCGGGGAACACCCGGGACCAGTCGTCCTTGACGCTGACCACCGTCCAGTCGCGGGTCGGAGTGTCGCGCCACGAGGCGAGCAGGGCTTCAGCGACCATGACCACCGCCCCTTCCGCGACCGACAGACCTAGAGCAGATATTAGGGAGGAAATCCGTTCTGTCACATGACCGACACATAAATCTTGGTACGCCGTCTTTTCCCTTCGGCTTCTCCCCGAGCCGGCCGTGGAGGTCGCCATAACTCCTGAAAGGGACCCTGCAACCAGTGACCGATGGCGCCATCGACGGCCGGGTGCGGGCCCGTGTTTTCGGATGTAAGTTCGCCGGCAGGCTCCCGGAGGAGGAACGATGGCCAAGCCATTCAAGGGTGTCGTGAACATCGACGTCACCGAGTCCGTTCCGGACTGGACGCCCTACGTGCAACCGATCGCCCCGGAGGGCACGCCGAGTGTCGTCTACATCGTCCTCGACGACGTCGGCTACTCGGCGATGGCGCCGTTCGGCGGCCTGATCGACACGCCGAACATCCAGCGGATCGCCGACCGTGGACTGCTGTACACGAACTTCCACACCACCGCCCTCTGCTCGCCGACCCGGTCGTGCCTGATGACCGGACGGAACCACACCACCAACGGTATGGCCACGATCACCGAGGCCGCGTCGGGGTTCCCGAGCTCGAACGGCCACATCCCGTTCGAGTGCGGGACGATCGCCGAGGTCCTGGGCGAACGGGGCTGGAACACCTACATGACCGGCAAGTGGCACCTGACGGCCGAAGACGAGATGAACATGGCGTCGCGCAAGGCCCAGTGGCCGCTCGGGCGCGGCTTCGAACGGTTCTACGGCTTCCTCGGGGCGGAGACGAACCAGTGGTACCCGGACCTGATCCACGACAACCACCCCGAGGAGCAGCCGAAGCTTCCCGAGGACGGCTACCACCTGACCACCGACCTGACCGACCGGGCGTTGGCCTTCATCCGAGATGCCAAGGCGGTCGCGCCGGACAAGCCGTTCTTCCTCTACTACTGCCCCGGGGCCTGCCACGCGCCGCACCACGTGCCGAAGGAGTGGGCCGATCGGTACCGGGGCAAGTTCGACATGGGCTACGAGGCGTACCGGGAGCTGGTGTTCGACCGGCAGAAGATGCTGGGCATCATCCCCGAGGGCGCCGAGCTCTCGCCGATCAACCCCTACGGGGACGAGACGAGCGTGGACGGCAAGCCGTGGCCCGAGGCCGACTCCGTCCGCCCCTGGGACACCCTGTCCGATCAGGAGAAGCGGCTGTTCTCCCGCATGGCCGAGGTGTATGCCGGCTTCCTGAGCCACACCGACAACGAGATCGGCCGGCTCCTCGACTACCTCGAGCACAGCGGGCAGATCGACAACACGATGATCGTCCTGGTGTCCGACAACGGGGCCTCCGGCGAAGGCGGGCCGAACGGGTCGGTCAACGAGAACGCGTACTTCAACGGCATCCCCGACGACATCGAGGTCAACCTCCGCTACCTCGACGACCTCGGCAGCCCGCTGACCTACAACCACTACCCCACCGGGTGGGCCTGGGCCTTCAACACGCCGTTCAAGCTGTGGAAGCGGTACTCGAACTTCGAGGGCGGCACGGCCGACCCGATGATCGTCAGCTGGCCGGCCCGGATCACCGCGACCGGCGTGTGCCGGCAGTACACCCACGCGGTCGACATCGTGCCCACCATCTACGAGGCGTTCGGTATCGACCCTCCGGAGGCGGTGAAGGGATACACGCAGTTCCCGATGGAGGGCGTCAGCTTCGCCCCCACGTTCGACGACCCGGCGGCGCGGACGGACAAGCAGACGCAGTTCTATTCGATGGGCGGCACCCGGGCGATCTGGCACCAGGGATGGAAGGCGGCGTCGGTGACGCCGTCCGCGCCCGACATGTGGGCCCACTACGCCGCCCAGCGGTGGGAGCTGTTCGACACGGAGAACGACCCCAGTGAGTGCCACGACCTCGCCGCCGAGCAGCCGGAGAAGCTGCAGGAGCTGATCGGGCTGTGGTGGTCCGAGGCTGGTCGGTACCAGGCGCTGCCGCTGGAGAACCGCAATGCGCTCGAGATCCTCACGACCGACCGGCCGCAGCTGACGAAGCCGCGGAACCGCTACGTCTACTACCCAGGCGGCGCGGAGGTGCCCGAGTCGGTGGCGCCGAACATCCGGAACCGTTCGTACACGATCGCCGTCGAGGTCGACATCGACGGCGAGGACGCCGAAGGGGTGCTGTTCGCCCAGGGCTCACGGTTCGGTGGTCACGCGCTCTACCTGAAGGACCGCAAGCTCAAGTACGTCTACAACTGGGTCGGGCAGTTCGAGCAGATCGTCGAGTCGACCGGACCGGTCCCGACCGGTCACGTCGTCCTGTCCGCGTCGTTCGAGCGGGAGGGCGACGCCATGCCGGCAGAGGGCACCTTGACCCTCCATATCCGCGACCGTGCCGTCGGGCACGCCACGATCAAGACCCAACCGGGGAAGTTCGCCATCGCCGGGGAGGGCCTGATCGTCGGTAAGGAGGGCGCCGAACCGGTGACCGACGACTATCCCGGCCAGTATCCGTGGGCGTTCGTTGGCGGGACGATCACGATGGCGGCCGTCGATGTCAGCGGTGACCCGTTCGTGGACCTCGCCCAGGAGGCGAAGATGGCGTTCGCCAGGGACTGACCCGTCGACGGCGAGCGTCGGGCCAGCGGCGCGCTAGGACGCCAGATGCACGGCCGGTTCGGCCGAAACCGGCTGGTAGCGCTGGATCGTGCATGGGGTGCAGAGGTAGAAGTGTCGCGATAGCCCGTTGACGGTCGGCTCGATGAGGTCATACGTCGTCGGCGTCCCGCAGTCGGTACAACGGTGCGTTCTCATATCCGAAAAGTATATGCCCCGCGGCCGCTCACCGCCTGAATACCGGGGTCGGTTGGGGGGCTTCGTATACGCCACTCAATGGAACGCTCGTTATAACTCAATCGGTCGATCTCCATTGGTGCCATACGCCGTGTTCGAGGTGAATAGACCGGGCCCGAGGCCGACCAGGCTTCGACTCCTTGCAGCGGGCCGACGCCTGGCCCATGATGCGAGCGACCGTTTGAAACGAGTCATAGACACCGGCCGTCGGGCCATCTGGCTGTCTAGCTGGTCGACGGATCGATGGCGAGAGCGCAGGAGGTGGAGGATGCCCGGGATTCCCGAGTTGGTCGAACCGTCCTCGACGGTGCTGATCACCCACGAGATGCAGCGGGGGGTGGTCGGCGATCTGGCCAGACCGGGCATGGCGCCGGCGGTGGCGGTGGCCGAGGCGAAGGTGATCCCCGTCCTGGCCGATCTGTTGGCCACCGGCCGTCGGGCCGGCGTGCCAGTCGTACATGTCGCCGCCGTGTTCCGGCGCCCCGAACTGGGGGGCTTTCACAATTCGCCGATCCTGCAGGCCCGCGCCGTCGGCGACACCTTCCTACTCGAGGGTTCGCCGGAGGTCGACCCGGTTCCTGACTTGTTCGACGAGGGCGACATCGTGCTCCACCGATACCACGGGATGTCCGCGTACGCCGGGACCGAGCTGGACTGGATCTTGAAGAGCGTGGGGGCAAAGACGGTGGTGGTGACCGGCGTCTCGCTCAATCGCGGGGTGTTCGGCACGACCATCGAGGCGGTGAACTACGGCTACCAGGTGGTGCTGCCGCGCGACTGCGTCGCCGGCTACCCGAAGGAGTACGGGGAGATGGTGCTCGAGCACTCGTTGGCCGCGCTGGCCTGGTTGACCGATGCCACCGAGTTGACGGCCGCCTGGTCGGCCCGAGAGCGCCGGGGAGCCTGAGATGAGGATGCTCGACCGGACGGCCCTCCCATCCATCGGCGCGGGGTGGTGACGGGTTCGATGGAGCGCCTGGAAGGCAAGGCGGCGATCGTTACCGGGGCCGCCGCCGGGATCGGCTCGGCGACGGCGGTTCGCTTGGCCCGAGAAGGCGCCGGCGTCGTCGTCGTCGACATCGACGCGGTCGGCGCCCACCAGGTGGCCGACGAGATCGAGCACGCGGGCGGTCGTGCTGTCGCCGTGGAGGTCGACGTCCGCCTCGAGGCCGACATCGTGCGGATGGTCGAGGTGGCCACGAAGACGTTCGGCCGGCTGGACGTCCTGCACAACAACGCGGCGGAGCAGCTCGCCGAAGACGGCATCGTGACCGAGCTCGACGTGGACGTCTGGGACCGGACCTTCGCCACCGACCTCCGCAGCGTGATGTTGGGATGCAAGCACGGGATCCCGGCGATGCTGGCCGGCCACGGCGGCTCGATCATCAACACCTCGTCGATCGGCGCGCTGTCGGCCAGCCAGGGCCACACGGCCTACGGTGCGGCCAAGGCCGGGATGATCGCCCTCACCCGCTACGTGGCCACGCAATACAGCCCCCAGGGGATCCGCTGCAATGTCGTCGTTCCCGGGCTGGTGCTCGACGATGTGGCGCTCGAACGGTTCAGCCCGGACAAGCTGCTGGAGTACGAGTGCGAACGGTTGATCGAGCGCGTGGGTCGGCCGAGCGACATCGCCGCACTCGTGGCCTTCTTGGCCTCCGACGAGAGTGGCTACATCACCGGCCAGACGGTCGTGGCCGACGGTGGCTACCTGGTCCACCGGCCCTCGTACACCCTGGACACCTGGAGGCAGAAGACCGGGATCGACTGAGCGGTGCCGGTTCGGCGGGACGGTGCCGGTTCGGTGCGTGGTGTGGTGACCGCGCGCCGGTGGAACATCCCTTGACAGGGACAATGGCCAGGCCTACAGTCGAAAAATCGAGCGCTCGCTTGATTTTCGTGGGTAGAAGGGGTGGGCCATGGCCGAAGCAATGAAGCTGGGGTTCGAGCCGGGGCCGGCGATCCCGCCCGTCGCCGAGGACACGACGTACGTGCCGGCCGGCGCAGTGAGCATCGGCGTCGAGTACCGGGTTTTGACCGACGAGATCCTCGCCAACCTCGAGGGGATCGAGGTCACCGACGACCCCGCGTTTCGCGGCTTCAACGACGAGGGCACGTCGCTCCACGTCATCGACACCGCCTCCGGGGCCGAGCATCTCCGCTTCGACGTCTTCGACGACGATCCCCACTACCACTACCTGGACGGCCGAGGCGGCAATCGTGTCGTCATCTACGACGTCGACGGGATCGGACCGATGTGGGAGTGGGCGCTCACCTGCCTGCGCGAACGGCTGCCGGCCATGCTGCGCCAGGCCGGCGCGCCCGAGCTGGCCGAGCAGGTCGACGCGGCCGAGGTGGCCCGGGCGATCCCCGAGATCGAGAAGCTGGCCCGCGCCGGTACCGACCAACACGCGGCGGCGTTGGAGCATTCGGCCTGACGCCGGTGCTCGAGAGAGCACCCGAACGACGATGGAGGTAGGGCATGCCCGGATTGGCCGTTATCGACGCTGACGCGCACGTCACGGAGGCGGCGGACCTGTGGACCTCGAGGATCTCTTCGAAGTGGGGCGACCTGCGGCCGCACATCGAAGTGGTTCCGCAAGGCAAGACCTTCGAGGAGGCGCAGTCCCTCGCCTACGGCCCGGACCTCCCGCCGATGCAGGCGTGGTTCACCGGCGACACCATGTTGGCGGCCGCCGGTGCCTCGGCCTATGCGGACTGGAAGGAACCGTTCCCGCTCTTCCCCCCCACCATCGAAGAAGCCCATCCGGCCAGCTACGACGCCACGGCACGGCTCGCCCTCATGGACGAGCAGGGGATCTTCGCCCAGGGGCTCTTCCCCAATGTCGGTGGGTTCGGCTCGGCCCGCTTCCGCACGATGCCCGAGCAGGAGCTGGCCCTGGCCTGCGTCAGCGCCTACAACGACTTCTTGGTCGACTGGACGTCACCGGCCCGTGAGCGGTTCATCCTCAACGCCGCCATCCCCTACTGGAACCTCGACGCCGCGGTGCGCGAGATCGAGCGGGTGGCGCCGATGGGCTTCAAGTCGGTGATCTTCAGCGGTGCGCCCCAGGACCATGGCCTGCCGTTCCTGGCCGATCCGCACTGGGACCGCCTGTGGTCCGCCACCGACGCGGCCGGCATGTCGATCAGCTTCCACCTCGGTAGCGGGAACTTCCAGGGCCGCCACTTCAGCGCCGAACGCGTCAAGAACGAGCCGATGACCGACATCCTGGCCCGGCTGATCACGATGGGGTTCCTCGACAGCGCCCAGCACGTCACCGACCTGCTCCACTCCGGCGTCCTCCACCGGTACCCGAACCTCAAGTTCGTGGCGGCCGAGAGCGGCATCGGGTGGATCCCGTTCGTCTTGGAGTCGGCCGACTACCACTACAAGGAGGCGTCCGGCGGCAAGGTCGGCGACGAGGGGCTGCCGAGCGAACGGTTCCGGAACCAGGTCTACGCCTCGTTCTGGTTCGAGCGGATCGCGCCGGAACGACTGCTCGACATCATCGGCACCCACAACGTGATCTTCGAGACCGACTTCCCCCACCCCAGTTGCCTCTGGCCGACGGCGACCGTGCGGTCCGCCGTCGACGCGCTCGACGCCGTCCCCGAGGAGTACCGACGTCGCGTCCTCCAGGACAACGCCGTCGATCTCTACGGGGTCGACCGATCGGCGCTGGAAGCCTGGGAGGCGACGCACCTGGCGGCGGACCCGGCCTGATTCGTGGACCACACCACGCTCGGCCGTACCGGCCTCTCCGTTTCCCGACTGTGCCTGGGCACGATGACGTTCGGCGTGCAGTGCGACGAATCGACGTCGACGGCGATCCTCGACCGCGCCGTCGAGGGCGGGATCGACTTCGTCGACACCGCTGACATCTATCCGCTCGGTGGTGACCTCACGACGGTCGGCCGTACCGAGGAGATCCTCGGGCGCTGGCTCAAGGGGAAGCGGGACCGGTTCGTCGTGGCCACCAAGTGCTACGGCCCGACCGGGCCGGCACCGTTCGACTCGGGCAACTCTCGTAAGCACATCATGTCCGCGATCGACGCGTCGCTCCGTCGCCTGGGAACGGACTACGTCGACCTCTACCAGGTCCACTTCGACGACCCGACGACGCCGCTCGACGAGACGCTCGGCGCGTTCGACGATCTCGTCCACCAGGGCAAGGTGCGCTACGTCGGGTGCTCGAACTTCCTCGCCTACCGGCTGGCTCGGGCGGTCGGGCGGAGCGAGGTCCTCGGGCTGGTCCGCTTCGAGACGCTCCAGCCGCGCTACAACCTGCTCTTCCGCCAGATCGAACGGGAGCTGCTGCCGCTGTGCGCGGAGGAGAACATCGGCGTCATCCCGTACAACCCGATCGCCGGTGGGATGCTGACCGGCAAGCACGCCGGCGCGACCGCGCCGACCGAAGGCGGGCGGTTCACTCTCGGCAACGCAGCCAACATCTACCAGGAGCGGTACTGGCACGACCGGGCCTTTGAGACCGTCGGCGCCCTCCAGTCGGTGGCCGAGGAGGTCGGGACGACGCTGACCACGTTGGCGGTCGCCTGGGTCCTCGCCAATCCGACGGTCACCGCACCGATCGTCGGGGCGAGCCGGCCGGACCAGCTCGCCGCCAGCCTCGCCGCGGCGGACTTCACGCTGGAGCCGGACGTCAAGGACCGGCTCGACGAGCTGACCGCCGAGTACCGGATGGGCGACGCGGTCCGGTAGTCGAACGGCGAAACGTCCGGACCGGTGGACGAGGTCAAGCGATGGGGCAGCTCCCCCCGTCGACCATGATCGTCTGTCCGGTGACGAACCTCGCGTCGTCCGAGAGGAGAAACCGGACGACCGGCCCGATGTCGCCAGCCGGGTCGCCGAGCCGACCGACCGGGATGCGGCCGAGCAGGCGGGCCTCGTTGCCGGGCTCTTCCAGGTAGCGGTCCATGGCTGGGCTGGTCGAGAGCGGGGCGACACAGTTGACCCGCACTCCCAGCGGTCCCCACTCACGGGCCAACACCCGGACGATCCCCCGTTGGGCCGCCTTCGCCATGGCGTACGCGGGGCGCAACGGCTTTCCGTCGAACGCGGCATCGGACGTGAGGACGACAACCGCACCACCGGCGATCCGCAGCGGCTCGAAGCTGGCCCGACCCAGCAGGTAGAGCCCACGGAGGTTCACCGCGATCTGGTCTTCGATCATCGCCGTCGGAACGTCGCGAAGAGCACCCGGCACCGACGAGTAGTCGCTGGTCGCGTTGTGGACGAGTCCGTCGATCCGGCCGGACTCTTCGACGACGGTGGCGACGACCGCGTCGACGACCGCCGGTTCGGTGACATCGCACGCCACGAACCGACCGCGACCGCCGGCCCGGTCGACCTCGGTCGCCACGGCCTCACTCTCGGCGCGCCGCCGCGCGGCCACCCAGACGGTCCAGCCAGCTTCACCGAAGGCCACGGCGATGCCGCGGCCGACGCCGCCGGAGGCCCCACTGATGAGCACGGTCCGGCCCGTCGTCACACCGCTCGCCCGCCACCTCGACATCGACCCGCCCCGGGAACGACGCCAGCGCCGGCGTGGGGCCGAGCAGCTCCGCTGGTGCCGTCCACAGCTCGGTCGTGACCGCGTTCACCCGGACGGCGCGAGGGCCCTCGGAAGCCGCCACGGAGCGCATGAGCCCGAGCACACCCTCGGCGACGCCGACGAGCATCGAACGACCGACGGCGTCGAAAGCAGCCGGGCGTTCGACCACGACGACCACCGCTCCCCCGTCGGCACACCGGGCAATGCCCACCTTGGTGGCCACCGCCCAGGTGGTGAGCCGCTGCTCGAGTTGGCTCGACCAAGCGGTCCCGTCGATATCGACGAACGGAGACGGTGCGTCGATCTCGTCCCAACAAGCGATCACCACTGACGAGAAGTCGCCCAGGTCCTCGGACTGTTGCTCCCAACGCTCGAGCGCTGTCCGCCTGGTACCGCCGGGATCCCCCAGCTCGGGTACGGCGAGGAGACGGTCCGCGCCCAGCGCCGCCCGAAGCTGCCGGGTGGGCCCGAAATCCCGACCGATGATGAGCACGGTCATGACCGAGTGCCGTACATATCCACCTTCACATCCGACGGCCGCTACTCGCGCTTGAGCAACAGGGCCAGGTCCGGCTTGACGAGAGAAGCAAGTAGACGGGCCATACCCGGGCGCTGTTGCAGCGGTAGGTGACGACGTCGTCATCGCTCACCTCGAAGCGGTGCACCCCGCTCAGGTACCGGCCGGTACGTACTTGGACGGTATGAGGTCCCGGTTCGATCGGCACCTCGGTCGTCTCGTGGGTGTCGACGGAGCCTTCCGTTTGCCCGTCGACCAAGATCTCGAAGGTTCCTGGTCGCAACTCCATCATGACGTTCTCTCGTACCAGCTTGAGGGTTGCCGACACCTCCGTCTCCTTCCCGGCTACTTGCCGACCGCTCCGGTCCATGACCAGGCAACTACTGGTCGCGGTGGCAACGAGCTTGCCGTCAGCGTCGGTGATCTCGGCGGTGCTCACGTCGAGCAGGGCCGCACGCTTGGCAAGGTGGGACTCATCCCTTCGTCGGCGATCGACCACGGCCCGGAATCTCGTGCCGTCGCGAGCACGGGCCCGATGTCTTCCGCGTCCTCTCCGCCGGTGGCCGCCTTCGCCAGTGATGCCATGGCGCCGCGCCGTAGCAGCAGTCCGGCGACAACGGCCCCGATCACCAAGAAGATGGCGGCATAGGCGAACACGACGTGGTAGCCGTGCAAGGTCGCATGCGCTTGGGTCGAAGCGACCGAGGTCGTCGCGGTGCGGTGGGCCAGCGTGTAGGCGGTGGCGGCGCTGGCGCCGAGGGTGAATCGGCCTGGGATCCCCGGAGGCTCCATACCTTGGAAGTGAGGATGGAGTCATGGACAACGACCACCCTGCCCAGAGGCGGTACCCGCCGGAACTGAAGGAGCGAGCCGTGCGCATGGTGCACGAGCTCCGGCGCCAGGACCCCGGCGACACGGGCGTGCTCTCTCGGGTCGCCCGCCAGCTCGGCGTCGGCGTCGAGTCACTGCGCACCTGGGTGAAGCAGGCCGAGATCGACGGCGGTGTTCGACCGGGGACGACGACGGCCGATGCACGGCGGATCACCGAGCTCGCGCAAGGAGAACCGGGAGCTCCGCCGGGCCAACGACATCTTGCAGGCGGCAGCCAGTTTCTTCGGGGCGGAGCTCGACCGCCGATCGAAGAAGTAGTCACCTTCATCGACGCCCACCGGGACACACAGACCGGTGGGCGTCGATGGGGGGTCGAGCCGATCTGCGAGCAGCTGCAGGTCGCCCCCTCCACCTACTACGACGCCAAGGCCCGGCCGCCCTCGGCCCGGGCCGTCCGCGACGCCGAGCTCGGACCCACCCTTGTCGAGCTCTGGAGCCAGAACTACTCGGTCTACGGACGCCGCAAGCTCTGGAAGGTCGCCCAGCGCCGGGCATCGATGTCGGGCGCGACCAGGTGGCCCGCCTCATGCGGGCCCAGGGCATCCGCGGGGCCACCCGGGCGAAGAAGCGCTTCACCACCAAGGCCGACCCGGCCGCCGTCCGGGCGCCCGACCTGGTGAAGCGGGACTTCACCGCGACCCGACCCGACGCCACTGTGGGTGTGCGACTTCACCTACTGCTCGACGTGGTCGGGCATCGTCTACATCGCCTTCGTCATCGACGTGTTCTGTCGCCGGATCGTCGGCTGGAAGGCCGCCCGTTCGATGACCACCACCCTCGTCCTCGACGCCTTGAACATGGCGGCGTGGACCCGCCGGCACAACGACGTCTCGACGGCGTCATCTGTCACTCCGATGCCGGCTCGCAATACACGTCTATCGCCTACACCGAGCGCTTGGACGAGATCGGAGCGGCCCCCTCGATCGGGACCGTCGGCGACAGCTATGACAACGCCCTGGCCGAGTCGATCATCGGCATCTTCAAGACCGAGCTGCACCGCAACCCGGCCGCCCTCGCGGCCAACGGCGGACCCTGGAAGGGGCTCGACGATCTCGAGATCGCCACCTGCGCCTGGGTGTCGTGGTTCAACGAAGAACGGCTCCACTCCGAGCTCGACGACCGGACCCCGGCCGAGGTCGAAGCCGACCACTACGCTTCGCATCCTCAGGCCAACGCGGCATGAGACATCAAAGCGGACGAGCCTCCGTCAGACCCAGGCCGGTTCAGGGTGCTGAACAACGACGTACCGACCGAACCGCCAACCTGCTGGGACGTGTTCACCAGGGCCGAGGCGACGCCGGCATCTCTGTGCACGCCGAGGGTGGCCACGCTCATCGATGGGGCCGTGACGAGCCCGAACCCGAGGCCAAAGCCGATCAGGCCCGGGAGCAGCCCGGTCACGTAGTCCGAGTGCAGCCCGGTGAACGTAAAGAAAAAGATCCCCGAGGCGGCCAGCCCCATGCCGGTTACCACCATGTACTTGGGCCCGAACCGGGGCAACAGGATGTTGGTGGCGAGCTGGGCGGACCCGATGAGCGCAGCCATCATCGGCAGGTAGGCAACCCCGGTCATTACCGGCGAGTAATGGAGCGTGCCCTGCATGTAATAAGTGAGGAACAAGAACGTGCCGAACATCGCCGCTCCGCTAGCGAACATCGCAATGAATGCGCCCCCTCGGTTGCGGTCGACCACGATGCGCAGTGGAAGGAGCGGCTGGGACGCCTGTCGCTCGATGGCCACGAAGGCGACGAGCAGCACCGCCGCGGCCACCAGGCTACCGATGGTGTAGGTGTCGTCCCACGAGGTGGTCTCGGCATGAGAGAACCCGTACACCAGCGCGAACAAGCCGGCGGTGGCCGTCGCCACGCCGGGAATGTCCAAACGAGGCCGCTCGGCGGCCCGACGGTTGGTCAGCAGTAGGGCCGCCCCCGTCATGGCCACGGCGCCGATGACCAGGTTCACGAACAGGGTCCACCGCCACGAGACGTAAGAGGTGAGGATGCCCCCCAGCAGCAGCCCGACAGCACCACCGCCGGCGGCGATCGCTCCATAGATGCCGAATGCCCGCCCGCGCTCGGAGGGTTGCGTGAACGTGGTGGTCAACATGGCCAAGGCAGCCGGCGCCAGCAGGGCACCAAAAGCTCCTTGGAGCACGCGGGCCGACAACAACATCGCGAAGCCCGTCGAGAACCCGCCGAGGGCCGACGCGCCGCCGAAACCGGCCAATCCGATCATGAGGGCCCGCTTGCGGCCGATCATGTCGGAGATCCGGCCCCCGAGCAGCAGCAAGCTGCCGAAGGACAAGGCGTAGCCGGTCACGATCCATTGCCGATCAGCGTTCGAGAAGCCGAGGGACTGCTGCGCCGTCGGCAGGGCGATGTTCACGATCGTGGCGTCGAGCACCACCATGAGCTGGGCCAGGCCGAGCACGGTCAGGATCAGCCACCGCCGCTCGTGATGGAGTGTCTCAGCCGGCCGAGCGGATGCTGCATGCTCCGACGGGGGGCTTGCCATGCCCAATCTTAGTCGACGGCGGGGAGGATTCCCCACTTACAAAGCCTCTGGCCTAGTGCCAGAGGAGAAGCGGCACGGTAAGCACTCCCCCGGCCTGGCGGACCGAGTGGGTGGCTTGACCAATTCAGGCTTGCCCGCGGCACTACGCCCCACCCGTCGCCGGTTCCCTCGGATGTGGCAGGATCGAAGCGATGTCGGCGTCAACGCACGCACCCGGCAGTCGTCCCGCGAAATCGTTCTGAGCCATAAAAGCTATGGATCCACGGCACATACTCAACGTCGCTGACGCTCGTCAGCGAGCCGCCCGTGCCCTGCCTCGGGTCGTCTTCGACTTCATCGACGGTGCCGCCGACGACGAGCTCACCCAGTCGGAGAACCGAGCGGCGTTCAGTGACGTCGCCTTTCGTCCGCGGGTCGGAGCCGACGTGTCGACAATTGTGGTCTCGACCGAGGTGCTCGGGACCCCGGTCTCGATGCCGCTGCTCCTCGCTCCCTGCGGGCTGGGCAACCTCATCCATCCGGACGGGGCCATCGGCGCCGCCCGCGCCGCCTCGGCGCGAGGGACGATCTACGTGCTCAGTACGGCGGCTGGCAGTACGCCCGCCGAGGTAGCGATGGCATCCCCGGGGCCGACGTGGTTCCAGCTGTACGCATTCGGTGGCCGCGCCGCTGGTGATCGGCTCGTCGATGAAGCCCAGGCCAACGGATTTGGTGCGCTCGTCGTCACTCTTGACACGCCGGTCGTCGGCAACCGAGATCGAGATGCCCGGCACGGGGTCGGTACGCCCGGCGGCATGGACCGGCGCCACCAGTTCCAGCTCGGACTGCAGCTGCTCGCCCGCCCGAGATGGAGCGTCCGGCTCGGCGCAGAGGGCATCCGCACCACGCGCACGCAGTTTGGATCCGGCGTCGCTCCTGGTGACGGACGGCCGGTCATGGCATCACCGTTCACGTGGGACGACGTGGCGTGGTTGCGGACGAAGTGGTCCGGGCCGCTGGTCGTCAAGGGCGTTCTCGTCGGCGAAGACGCCAAGCGAGCCGTCGATGTCGGCTGCGACGGGATCATCGTGTCCAATCATGGCGGCCGCCAACTCGACGGGACTCCGGCGACCTTACGAGCACTGCCCGAGGTCGTCGACGCGGTACGCGGTTACGCCGAGGTGTTGCTCGACGGCGGCGTCCGGCGCGGCCAGGACATCGCGAAGGCCCTCGCTCTAGGCGCCAAGGCGGTGTTGATCGGCCGGCCGTACCTCTACGGGTTGGCCGCCGCCGGCCAGGGGGGCGTCGAGCGGATTCTCGACGTCTTCCGCGCTGACCTCGTTCGCACGCTCGCACTCCTGGGTTGTCCGCGTGCGGCGGACCTCGGGCCAGAGTGGGTGCAGTCGTCGCGTCGCGAACCCTTCGCTTTGGCCGCCGAAGAGATCGTCGTCCGGCCGGGGAGCCGCAACACCGAGCCTGGCTGATGGAGCAACGGCCAGGCTTGGTTGATCACCCAATCGGCAAGTTCAGCCGCTGCCGGACTCTTCGGCGTCCGTGGTCGGGAAACCCGATCGAGCGCCGGAGAGCCCGATGCCGCGAATGATCCCCATGGTTGGGGACTCGTTTGAGGCAAACTCTCCTCTCTCGGGACAACGATCCCGAGGTCGGGAGGGGTGATGAGATCCAAACTCGTGGCGCTCGGGGCCATGGCCCTGGGGGCCGGCGTGACGTTGGCAGCCTGTTCGAGCTCGCCTGACGCAGCCAATACCTCATCGACCACGACCACCGCCGCCACCACGTCGTCGACTCCTTCGTCGACCACTTCGACGACTTCCTCGAGTACCTCCACTACCGGAACGTCGAGCCAGGCGGTCAACGAAACGATCACGACAGACGTCCGCTCCCAGCTGGTGGCCGCCGGTGCCGCGGTCAATAACATCCCGGTGGGGGAATACTCGGGACTCACCCAGGGCCTCACCTATTACGCCCTGGATCACGCGACTGGCACCTACTGGGCGGCGGCTCAGCTGGTTCCGGCTCCGTCGAGCAATTCGAACGCACCCACTCGGGCCCAAATCGCCTCTCAAGATGACGGGTCGTACTACCTCTTCACCCAGCCCCCTGGCAAAGGTTGGACGGCTTACGCCGATGGTGAAACGGGACCCGACACGCCGTGCCCGATCGCCGTTCCCGCTGACATCGTCCAGCTCTGGGGATGGCCGGCTGGCACCTGCCGCCCGGCCTCTACCTGACCGGCGGTCCGGGAAACCACCAAGTGGTGTGGACGATCGACGCGGATCGTCGTCGAAGCACGACCCGACAAGCGGTGTGCGTTGGCGCGCGTCGGAGAGAGACTGGACCACAAGCACTCCCCCGGTCTGGAGGACGCCGGAGTGGGTGGCGTAGCCGCCCCGCACACGGGCCGGCTCATACCCTTGGCGAGATTCCGAACGGAGGGTGTAGACGGCGCGCGTGAGACGAGGCGCTCGGCACAGAGGCGGTGACTTCGATCGGCTGGATGGGATTGCGACGGTTCGGGGGTAACCGGTGACGCACCAGACAAGGCGGGACCAAGGCCGCCCGATGTCCGGGGGTTTCGGGGCGTTCACCACGTGGGGCCTCGTGTCCGACGGGCCGGGAGCGGTCCGCCGATGGGAGAGTCGGCAGCTGCGTAAGCACCCGGCGCCGGCAGCAAGGGTCGGGTCGACCTGGTGGGCACCCCGGGCGCGCGGGTGGTGGATCGGCGTGCTCTTCGCCGTGGGCTCGGTGCTCTTCGCCCTGGGAGCATTTCCTCCTTACGCGGCCGCAGTCGGCGTAGCTGCCGATTCCGTCACCTATGCCGTCGGCTCCGTCTTCTTCACCGTCGCCGGGTTCCTCCAATACCGAGAGGCGGTGGATTCCGTCCCCCTCGCCTCCGGCCGGCGTCGGCGCCGAGTATTCGTGTTCCGACCCGACCGGATCGAATGGTTGGCCACGGCCATCCAACTTGCCGGCACCCTCTTCTTCAATCGCAGCACCTTCAGCGCCTGCCAAGCCGACATCACGGCTCAAGCAGCGCGCCAGCACGGTCTGGCGTCCCAACGCGCTGGGATCGATCTGTTTCCTGGTGGCCAGCCTGCTGGCCTGGTGGGAGGTGTGCCACGGCTGGGCCGCTTGGCGTCCACGTCAGGTGGATTGGTGGATCACCTTCGTCAATCTGGTCGGTTCGGCAGCTTTCGGCGTTTCGGCGGTGGCCGCCTACGTTGTGCCGGCGACCGGTGATTTGCGCGACGCGGAGCTGGCCAACCTCGGGACGTTCGTCGGGGCAGTGGGGTTCTTGGTGGGTGCGATCCTCCTACTAAAGGAGCGGACCGAGGACGTCGACCCGGCGACCGGGCCCGCTCCGTCTACGTAGTCACCGGATCTCCGAGGTCCAAGCCGAGCGGTTGGCGGCCCGATCAGGCAATCCCTCGGGACTCCTCGACCCGGTGCCGCCAGAGGACGACCAGCCCGAGTACGACCACATAGCCGGCCAGGACGAGCCAGTCGACGGCCCGCAGTCCCCGACCGTCCGCCAGGCCCAGTCCCAGGGAGACTTGGTGGTAGGAGGGAAGGCCCTGAGCCACCACCCGTAGGGCCGACGGCATCTGGTCCACCGGGCTGAACAGACCGCCGAAGTAGCCGAGGACGAACATGAGGCCGGTGGCCACCGGGAAGGCGGCCTCGGGGCTCACCAGGAACCCGACGACGACGCCGAGGACGGCGAACGGTAGGGCGGTCACGAAGAGCAGGAGGGTGAGCTCGAACCAGGTGCCGAGGCCGAGCTGGACGCCGCCGAAAGAGGAACCGACGATCTCGACGAGGGCCAGCACCGGCAGCAGGACGACCATGCTGGCGGTCACCTTGACGCCGATGTACGACCAGGCCGGGATGGGCGTCACCCGCAGCTGCCGAGCCCATCCGGAGGCCCGCTCCATAGAGAGCCGAGATCCGCCGGCGTTGAGCGCGGCGATGAGCGCGCCGAAAGAGCACATCGAGACCATGAGGTAGACGCGCCAAGTGACCTGGCCGTCGACGACCGTTCCGGCATTGTGATCGCCGAGGAAGAGCATGTAGAAGATCACCGGAAAGCCAACGGTGATGGCCAGGAACTTCCAGCTGCGCAGCAAGCGCGACAGCTCGAAGGCCCCGTAGGATGCCAGCGCCCTCATCGGCAGAGCCGGGCCCGGTAGCACCGGCATCGGGGACGGACTGGCCGTCACCGGCTGGCGCGTGGCCGTCGCCGACGTCATGGGAGATCACCGATACGCGGCTTGGCACGACAGTCGGTGAGGGCCATGAACGCCTGCTCGAGGCCCGCCCCGGTGACCTCCAGGTCGCGGAACGCCACACCCTGGTTGACGAGTGCTCGGAGGGTGGCGTCGGCGTCGAGGGAATCGAGCGCCACCGTCGTGCCGCGGACGTCTACGTCGGTCACTCCCTCCAACTGATCGAGGGTCGGGCGGTCCGGACGGTCGACGACGAAGCGCAATCGCCGGCTGGCCACCGCGGCCTTCAGCGTGGCGCCGGGGCCGTCGGCCACGACGCTGTCCGTGGTTCAGTACGACGACCCGGTCGGCGATCTCGTCGGCCTCGGCGAGATGGTGGGTGGCGAAAACCGTGGTGCGCCCGAGCTGGCCGAGCTCCCGCATCATCTGCCAGAACGAGCGTCGGCTCTCGACGTCCATGGCCGACGTCGGCTCGTCGAGGAAGACCACTTCGGGGTCGCCGGCGATCGCGAGGGCGAAGCGCACCCGCTGTGCCTCCCCTCCCGAGAGCCGGTCGGTCCGGCGGCGCAGGAGCGAACGGATGTCGGCGCGCTCCACGGTGAGGTCGAAGGGCGCTGGACGGCGATAGAGCCGTCCCACCAGACGAAGCGCTTCGTCGACGCGAACCCCGGGCGGCAGTCCGGACCCAGATCCCGATCCCGATTGCAGCATCGCGCCGACGAGGCCCTGGGCGACGGCTCGACGGGGGCTCGTCCCAGCTACTTGGACGCCACCCGACTCGGGGCGAAGGAGTCCGAGCAGAATGGCGATGGCCGTCGACTTGCCCGCCCCATTGGGCCCAAGGAGGGCGAGGGTCTCGCCTCGCTGGACGTCGAGGTCGAGCCGGTCGAGCGCCAAGTGCTGGCCGTACCGATGGGACACCCCCACGAAGCGGAGGGCGGACCCTCCAGCCGCCGTCGGCGACGGTGTCTTGGCTACCCCGGCATCCAGGGCAACCGCACCACCTATGAGCTCGTCACCCGGAACTTCGAGAATCCTCACCGACCGCCCATTGTCTCGTGGGCGATCCCGCATCGACCCAAACGCTCGTTTACACCCTAGGACGGCCCGAGCTCGCCGACCGGTCGGCAACGGCCGATCCGGGTCGAATTGATGCTCGAATTTATGGTGGGCCCGGCGGAACGCTCACTCACCGTGGCGAACCGACGACGCAGAAGGCTTGTCTTGTGGGCCGGGTAGGGAATCGAACCCCCGAAGGCTTACGCCGGCAGGTTTACGGCCTGCTCCCTTTGACCACTTGGATACCGGCCCAGTGAACCAGTAGACGACGGCTCGGCGCCCGAAATACGCGATCGGGATTCAATCCACAATTTCCACAGGCCTCCTGGCGGATCGCAACTGGCGTGTCTCTCCCCACACGGGCGTGTCGCACTCGACTCCGTTGTGTGCCAACGGAAGATGCGGTAAATATCCGCTATGGCCGTGTTGCACCCCGACAACGTCGATTACACGCCTCCAACCGGCAAATCCCTGTTGCAAGCCAGTGTTGGCCCAGACTGGCAGGGCCAGTCGTTCTGGGTGATGGCCCTTGAGTCGCACGGCCAGACGCGGGCACTGCTGCGCGGCGAGCTGGACATCGCGGCGATCCCTGGTCTCGTCGATGTGTTGATGAGCCTCGGAGCCGAAGAGATCGACCTCACCACACTGACCTTCATCGACGCCCGGGGCCTCACCGAATTGCTGAAGGCCGAAGCTGAGCTTCGAAAGGTAGGCGTTCCCTGTCGCATCGTGGGCGCCAGGGGCGCCGTGCGCCGGGTCTTCAACGTCGCGGGACTGCTCCACCGCCTCGGCGACTAGGAGCCGGGCGCGTGTGCGCTTGGCGTGTCGGAGGGGGGACTGGAACCATAAGCACTCCCCCGGTCTGGAGGACGCCGGAGTGGGCAGCCTGATGAAACCCGTCGTCAGAGCCATGGGCAGCCTCGGCTCCATCTCGACCGTCGAGACGAAGACGAACGAAGTTCAGAGGTTCAGGGTTGCCACCAAGCGGGCGACTTCCGAGACCTCGGTCGGATCATCGAACCGGAGTTCTTGCCCCTTATCGGTCTCGTCGTCAAATAGTCGAACGGCGGTTACGTAGATGCGAGAGTCCGGCGCCCACTCAGTGACCTCGTAGTTGTAGGGCATTGGGTGGGGCGGTTGAAGTTCAGACGAGAGACGGGCGCTTGCCCAAAACGAGCTCCGCCAGGTCCTTCAGAGCTTCGGCGTCCCCTGAACGAGCCTTTGAGGCAAGGGCTCGCTCCTCGGTAGTCGCCCTCGGCCTCGTCACCCCATAGTGGCGATGAAAGGCTCGAATCAGGTCGTCCGGGATAGTCTGCCGAGAAGACGCATCCTTGGGGAGGTCCGACCGAACTTGCAGCCATGGACTTCCCTCACCCTTCACCAGGTCGGCCAGCGCCGAGCCTGAGTGGTGGCCGTACCGATCGAGAATCTGTCCGACGATCCAACTACCTCGGTCTGTCAACTTGTCGGGGTCCCCACCTCGGGGTGAACCGATTGAGTGATCTCCTGAATCCTTGTAGGTCGACTCCACGCCAGGCTGCACTGGTCCGTTGCGCCACGCTTCAAAGCTCTCTCGAATCAGGGGCTCATCAAACCACGCCAACGACGCCGCTTGGCTCAGGTAGAGCAGCTTGTGCAGCTGCAGCCGATCTAGATCCGGGCGTCGACTGAGAAGAGCCGCCCCCACATCGTGCGCACCTACCCGTCGCACCTCGCTCATGCACGCATGGTACTACCTGGCTGTATAAATGAGGCTCATCTGCATATAGGTAGCGACCGGCGGGCTGCGGCGCCATGGAGGTGCAAACATACGTTCGCCATGCCAAGCTGCCAGCGTGGATGTCGACGGGCCGATCAGCAACTCCCCCCGGCTCGTGCTGGCGCTGGGTGTACCGGCCCAAGGACGCGGACTTTCACCCGGGGACGATGGAGGGGTGCTCGCAGCCAGTCAGGTGGGTGGGCTTCCGTACGGCCTTCGGCAGGCAGAGGATGCGCTTCTACTCCTGCAACGAGCACACCGAGGGCTCGAGGATCTGGGGCCGGTGAATCGGCAGGGCTGATTCTTGGGGTGCTGGTCGGGAGGGCTCGCTCGGCAGCTCCGAACTCACGTTGTCCTCAAGCTGCTCCCTTTCTTTCGGCGGATCCTCTCGGCGGCGGCCGCTTCGCGTCGAAGAGCCATGCTCGCCATACGAAACGCCAGAAGTACGAGCAGGGCTCCGACGCTAAGCGCCACCCATCCATTGATACGGAAGTGGTTCATCGTGTAGGCGCATGTTTCGACCGCGTGCGGCCCCACCTGCCCCTGCCAAAACCACGTCGGATTTGCGAAGGGGTGTTCCATCGCCTGGCCACAGGAATAGTTCACCAGTTGATGTGTCGACTTTGTCACGGCGACGGTCTGGATCTGCGCGGTACCGAAGATTCCCGCCACCACTAGTGTTCCGAGTCACCAGTTCATAGGGAATATCGGCTGATCGGGAATTTCGGGGCGGGGGGCGCGTTCGGGCATGTGACCATGGAGGTGCACATGCCCAGAACCGGCCGACCGAAGAAACCGCTCGTCCTGACCGACGACGAGCGCCAGACCCTCGAACGCTGGGCGAGGCGTCCGAAGAGCGCTCAGGCCCTGGCACTGCGGGCCAGGATCGTGCTGGCCTGTGCCGAGGCGGGAGCAACCAACCAGATGGTGGCGGCCGGCCTGGGTGTGCACCCGGTCACGGTGGGCAAGTGGCGGGACCGGTTCATCACCAAGCGCCTCGAAGGCCTCTCTGACGAGCCCCGTCCGGGCAGCCCCCGCACCGTCACTGACGACCACGTCGAGGCGGTGGTGGTCAAGACGTTGGAGGAGACCCCGACCGACGCCACCCACTGGTCGACCCGTTCGATGGCCAAGGCGACCGGCATGTCCCAGTCGGCGGTCAGTCGGATCTGGCGGGCGTTCGGGTTGAAGCCGCACCTGGTGGACACGTTCAAGCTGTCGAGCGATCCCCAGTTCATCGAGAAGGTCCGTGACGTGGTCGGGCTCTACATGAACCCACCGGACCATGCCGTCGTGCTGGCGGTCGACGAGAAGACCCAGGTCCAGGCCCTCGATCGGACCCAGCCCATCTTTCCGCTCCTGCCCGGGGTCCCCCAGCGCCAAAGCCACGACTACAAGCGCAACGGCACCATCGACCTCTATGCCGCGCTCAACTTGGCGACCGGGGAGGTCACCCACCAGCTCACTCCCCAGCACCGGGCCATCGAGTTCAAGAAGTTCTTGAACCTGATCGACAAGAACGTGCCCAAAGACCTCGACGTCCACCTGGTCATCGACAACGCTTCCACCCACAAGACCCCGGCCATCAAGAAGTGGCTGCTCGCCCACCCCCGGTTCCACGTGCACTTCACGCCGACGTCGTCGAGCTGGCTCAACCTGGTCGAGCGGTGGTTCGCCGAGATCACCACCAAGTGGATCCGCCGGGGCACCCACCGCAGCGTGAAGGAGCTCGCCGACTCCATCACCTCTTGGATCGGCACTTGGAACGAGAACCCCCGTCCCTACGTCTGGACGAAGACGGCCGACGAGATCCTCGAGTCACTCGCTGGATATCTTCAGCGGATCGGCGACTCACGACACTAGGACGAGGCAGCCAAAGAACGCCACCACCGCGCCGGACTTGAACCTCGCGCAGACGAAGCCCCCAACGCCCAGCACGACCGCTGAAAAGAATCCCAGGGCAACGTTCCGCGTGACCGCCCCTAGGATGACCCCAGCCAGTACGCCGGCTCCTCCCGTCCAGACGTTCCAGGGAACATCTCTCAAGTGCTCGACAGGCTCGTCCCCCACGAATGCAACTTTAGTCAAACCTTGATGTCTCGACCCCCGGTCCGGGCACACTTGTCGGCGCCTTCGACGGCGCGGCGAGCCGCGTTCACCTGCTCGGTGGGCCTGTGAGCCCGTTCAAAGGGGCGGCCCCTTCCGCGAGCCCTTCGACCGGGACCGGATCGGACCTGGCCGACCAGGCCGTCTTCCGGGGCCTTCGTTACATTCGCTTGCTCAACGAGGAGGGCGTGCGTCCGACGGCGACGCAAGTCAACAAGTTCGCCGCTAGTGCTGCACCGAGGGAGGAGAGGTGGGAGTTCGGCTGGGAGTCGATGGTCGGCCAACTCGTTCGAACTGCGATGTCCGTTCGACAACCTGCCGAGTCAACGACGGACTTCCTGGTGCGGATGGAATGGGCTGCAGGCGATGCACAGGCTGGTCTAGAGCTGACCGAACTGGGCCGAGCCTTCCTACGTGGAGTCATCCGCGAGGCCAAGGAGATCAACTCCGACGACTCCGTTCCATCGGTTGTAACGCTGGAGGCCGGCAACCCCTTGTCGCTTGTGGAACTGACCCAAGCAGTTCAGGAGGCGGGAGAGGGCCTACTGGTCGATCCGTACTTCAGAGCCGAGCAGTTGCAGTGGCTCATCACCTCGTCGTCGATTATCCGAGTGCTCATCAAGGAGCCGAAAGGAGGAACATCAGCACTTGCGGTGGCCTTGGGCCACTTCGCGGGAGCCGAGAGAATCGACCTGCGAGTAGTCGGGGGCAACGAGCTACATGATCGAGCCGTCGTGCGAGCCGACGACGGAGTGACCCTTATCGGTACCTCGGTGAACGGTGTCGGGAAGCATCTCACCACCTTGGTCCGGTTGAAGCCCGAAGACAGTAGTTCACTCCGTGATCGACTAAACCAGCTATTCGAGGGAGCGGTTCGCGTTGAGCCGGTCCGAGTGGGGCCGGCGGCGACCGCCAACGACGGGACCGCCTCGGCTATCGATCTCGCTAGCACACCTGGCGAGCCGGCCTGAATGGCGCACATTGAGTACAGGGTCGGCGGAAAGAACCCCGACGAGGCGGAGCAGCCTCGATTACGAACAGACGCTCGCTATGCCAAGGTTCCAGCCGTGGACGTCGACGGGCCGCTCAACCACCACCCGGGCGAGTGCGGGCGCTGGGTCTACCGACCGAAGGACGCCCACCCGCACCCGGGGACGATGGAGGGGTGCCGGGAGCCGGTCCGTTCGATGGGCTACCGAGCGGCATTCGGCGACGCGACGGGTACTGCCGCACCTCGTCTTCCGCGTTCACCTCGACCCGGACAATCGGCCACTGTGGTCCGGGCATCTCGTCGGCCATCTGTAGGGCTGCTCCCGGCCTCACCAGCAACTTCGGTTGCCGCTCCGTCACGCATACTCGACGAGTGCTGCAACGGCCGCTACGAGTAGGGCGACTCCGATGACGCCGAGAAATACGAACCTCGCGACCTTCATCCGCACCCTGCCAAATTTCCGCGACTGTTGCCGCGCAAAGCGACCTCTGAAGGTTGAGCGGTCATAGGGCTGATCAGGAAACTGGCCCTGGTTCTGCGCAGCTGCCATTTCGAATAGCAGCCACGCAAGGATCACGATGCCTGACACTCCGAGCGCAGCGAAGGCTGGGTTGACGCCAGTCACGGCTCCGGACATCCTCCCGTTGGTCTCCAGCGAGAGAGTGAATCCAATCACTAGAGCGTGATCTCTCGCCCAGTCACCTGTGCCCATTTCACCACGGCATCACGAGACCAGATGCGTCCAGCCGAGAGGTCGGCAATCGGCTCGGGAAAATCCGGCCGCCGGGTGAGTTGATCAACGCGCTGCCGGCTGACGCCCAACAGGGTCATGATCTCGGCGGCACCGACAAGGTCAGGAGGCATTGGATGATCGTACTCTTGACAGTTGCCTATGGGAGGACCAATACTAGTCAACTGACAATAGGTTTGGCCCCGGCGGGTGTTGGAGCACCCCCGGGGCCGTGGCCACTACCCCGGGAGGTAGCGACGTGGACAGGGTAACAACGCGCCCCAGGCGATCTGGGGACGGCGGGATCGTCGACGAGACCTTCGACGCCATGGAGGGAACCCCGGCCAAGGCGGCCTACGATCGGGCAATCCGGGCTCTCACTTCCCACCTGCAATCGGATCAAGTGGGCTTCGAGTTGCTTACCAAATACGAAGAGGCCGTCATCAACCGGTTGGATCTGGCGATCCGCCTGAGTCAGAGGCCGTCGGTTCTACCCCGTGCCTTCGGCGGCGACGAACGGACGGTTGCCGAGGCGGAATTCGATCGCCACTGGGAACTGGTCCGGGCGATCCTCGGAGTCGACCATCTACGGGAAGCAGACGAGCTAGCCGACGCCGCGGACGCTCGTACCGTCGAGGCGTACGGCGCAGGGATACGTCGTGGTCTCGGACAACTGGCGAAACCTGGCACGGCAGGCGAGATCGACCCAGCGGAACTGCTGGCCGACCTTGCCGAAGCAAGCTTGGTCATCGCTCAACACCTGCACGACCTGAAGGACCGCTTGTAAGAGTCGAGTCCGGAAGGGCGCCTTGCCCGCCGAGAACGCGCGACTCCGACGCGCCCGCTCCCGGGCCCACCCCTCGGCCACGGGTTTGAAGGCTGCACCGGAAGCAAGTTCTGCCGCCACCCACCGGTCGACGAGTCGGCGGAACGTCTGCTCGTGCATCCCCTTGGGCCGGATGGGCACCCGACGATCACCGATCTTCAGTATCTCTAGCCGGGCTTGGATCTTCCGAGCCTTGCGAATCTTCCGGACCCACTCGGACGACTGGCTGGTGGTGTAGGTCAGGTTTCCACACTGGCGGCAGGTGAACCGATCGGCGAAGCCATAGACGATGGCGCACCGTCGACCGCAGTCGGGGCAGACCCACCAAGGTCGGACGCCGCCGAGATGCTGTGGAGTCCTTTCGATTTTAAGGTTCTGAGCCACCGCCCGGCCTTCGGCGTCGCCCCAGAACAAACTGGCACCGGTCGCGCCAAACCACATATCTGCTGACGACCGACGTCCCAACGGACCCTCCCAGGAAAGGCTCACTAGGGCACCGATCCTGGGACGTTGTCGAAAGACGAGGCGGATGTCGAGGGCGTCGCAGCTTTCGACCGTCCGCTTCGTGTCCGAACGCAGATAGTCACCTCGAGGCACGGTTGGGACCTCTTGTCCAAATCAAGTGGAAGATTCGAGTGGACATGGCCTTGGTTCCGAGGACGTCGAATGGCCGTGGCACGATCGTCGTCGAGCCGCCCTCTCCACGGGCAGCAGGCAGATCCACTCGCGGATTCCCACCTATTCGGTGTGCTGTCGATCATTCGGACACCCGTCGCGAACCCGGTACACCGGAAAGCTCCTCCGTTGCTGGGCAGTCAGGGTCGTGCTCCACGGCAACGACGGCCATCGAACCAGGAGTCAGGTCTGGAACGACAAGCTCCGCGCCGCACGGGCACTTGCCAGTCAGGGCGACGAGACGACGACGAATCGCGCCCTCCTTCACCCGAGGGGGAGCATCGTCCGCGATCGGGTTGGAGAGGACCACCCGCGAGATCGGTCGGTACCTCCGTGCGGTTGAGCTCATAGGACCACCAGCCCACTCCCCCTCGGTCCCAGTTCCCCCCTAAAGGGGGGGAGAACCGGGAACCGGCTGGGTGGGGTCGGTTCCCATCGGTTCCCGGAACCCATGCGAATGTCGCGAGCGGGGACTCTGTCAATCGAGACACCGGCGGTTCCCATCAGTTCCGTTCTGGACCCCGAAGAAACGGTTCCCGGAACCGCGGAACTGGTCATCGCCCTACCCTCCTTGCCTTCAGTGCGGCGAGAACCAGCGCCTTCCGCTTGCCGTGGCCGGCGGCCTTTAGCACCTGCAACGCCCCGGCCGCAGAAGCGTCGATGGCCACTTCGAGCTGATCGAGCAACTGCACGACCTCCTCGGTTCCGGCAAGGACCACGTCATGCGCCAGTACGTGCTGGAGAAACGGCGCATCCCGCCTGGTGACCGTCACCTCGGAAGGGACCCAGGGGACTCGGCTGCGGGTGCGAGTGAGCTTCAGCGTGGTGGCGTCCACCGCGGACAGACGGAAGACGATGTCGAGGTCGTCGTCCTTCGCCGATGATCCGCGAGCGCCATGGGACGGATCCTTCCCCTGATGGTCCAGCCGCAGGAGGGCGACACCCATCTGTTTCAGCCGGGACCCGGTGAAGCGGTAGAAGTCGCGGTAGGTGTCCGCCGAGTTCTCGTCGCCGGACACCACCCGGGCCATCGTGTCTACCACCACCAACTGCGCGCCGGCTCGGCGAGCGAGGTCGACCACGATCTCCCCGCCGACATCAGTGTCGAGCGGCGGCAGCGCCGGGAGCGAGTAGTAGTGCAGCCGGCTCAGGTCGTCGTCTGGCCCGTAGCCAAGATCGCCGAGTCGTTCTCGAAGATCGGCCTCGGTCATTTCCAGGTCGAGGTACACCACGTCGATCGGGTCCTGGGCCGGTTGGCCGAGGGACGAGCGGCCAGTCGACCCGGCTGCCGAGATATCGAGCGAGAGCAACGACTTGCCGATCTTCGCCGTCGAATAGATGGCGGTCTGACGCCCGGCGGCAACGACCGGCTCCATTAGCCACCCCTCGGCTTGGCTCTCGTGCGACCAGAAGGCGTCCCACTCGATGGGCTTCACGCCCCACACCTCGGAGGGGGTCTGGGGGGTCACGATACGTCCCGCCAGTTGCGTCGGAAGAACCCGATCGTCGGCTTCTGACCGGCGATGAGCATGTCGGCTAGCTGTTCGACGCCCTCCGGGGTTAGCCGACGCCTGGAGAT
This sequence comes from uncultured Actinomycetota bacterium, assembly GCA_963844575.1. GTDB lineage: Bacteria > Actinomycetota > Acidimicrobiia > Acidimicrobiales > RAAP-2 > DASZUK01. Next base: position 2,505,552 of record CAWJOU010000005.1, on the reverse strand, counting down.
CGTGGAGGGACGACGTGCTGTGATCGCTCCCGCCAGGTCCCTCAACGTCTCCGGGCTCAGGTGTTGGAGAACGATCACGCCGGCTCCACGTCGTTGACCCGGATGGGTGGCCGATCGTCCGAGTACACGGGAAAGCTCTGGCCTCTCCCTCCCCCCTCCTTGAGTCGTTGAGCGTTGCGCACTGCTGTCGGCTCGGGCCGAGACCGGCAGGCCGGTCATGCGGCAATCCGACCTTGTGTCCGGACTACCGGGCGTCCGCTGGCGGCGACGAGGATTCGCAAGAGGGCCCGGGCGGCCCGTGGAGTGAGGATCGGCGGGGCCAAAGGGACGTCCACGGGGGGCGGGTCGGTCGGGACGCTCATCACAGGACGGCCCGCAATTCGTCCAGGGCGCGGAGGTACCCAACGATGTGTCGCCGAGACGGTGATCGAGTGCCCGCCTCCCACTGCAGAACAGCGAAGCGGCTGACACCAACCTCTCGGGCTACATCGTCTCGGGTCGCCCCGGCTGCTTCCCGGATGGCCCGCCGCATAGCAGGGGTCGGGAGTTCCCGTTTCGCCCGTAGTAGTTCCTCAAGATCGTGCTGCACGGCCTAATTGTAACTAGGTCGAATAACCTAGTGCAGTATGACATCGCTGCAACGGAACTCACCAGGTCGGTCTGACCGTGGAACCCACCGCCGTAGCCCTTGCAAAATGTCACTAGGCCGACTAACCTAGTGACATGGCGACCAGGGTGCGCTCTGACGACTGGCATCTGACGGATGTCACTGCCCCACCGAAAGGTGCTGCTGCCGGCGTAGTGGGTGAGCTACTGGCGTCGCACCCGACCGGCTGGTGGCTATGGGCTCTGGTTGGCAGTCGGGACGGTGCCCCGGTCTTGGTTGACCTTCGTCTGCGGTGGCTCGGCAACAGCGTTAGCGGGACACCAGATCCACAGGACTTCGTGGTGACGGGCCAGTTGCTGCACAGCATCCCGGTCGGGCGCCTGATTCGCGAGATGATCGTCAAGGTCTCCGAGGATCAGCGTCAGCGCGTGTCCGACCTCAAAAAGCCCCCCTCCCGCCGAAGCAAAGACGACACACTGATCGGGCGTATCGCTCGCGGCCATCGAGAGATGGTCAAGAGCGACTTGGAGGCCCTTAGCTCGTTCCCGGACCAGGAACCCAGACGGGGACCCAAGGGAATCGCGGATGAGGAGTATCGGGAGGTCGCCAACGCCATTCTTGATCTCCAGCGCGTGGACGCGAAGCACGTCGTCGTACGGCTTGCAGACGAGTGGGGATGGGTCGAGGAGACCATGCGGACCCGGGTAAAGAACGCCGTCAAAAAGGGCTTTCTTGTTAGTCGGGGAGCTGGAGCGGAGGGTTACCTTCCGGGTCCGAGACTGGATGAAGTGTCCATGACTGAGAAGGAGCACCGATGAGGTTCGCGTTCTACGGCCGGGTCTCCACGGAAGACCAGCAGGACCCGACCTCCTCGAAGCAGTGGCAGCTCTCCCGAGCCAGCTCTCTCATCGAGCCACACGGCGGCATCGTTGTCGCCGAGTTCTTCGATATCGGCAAGTCCCGGTCTCTCCCGTGGAAGCGGCGCCCCGAAGCCCTGGCACTGCTGGAGGCGTTCAAGCGGCCCGACCGGGGGTTCGACGCCGTCGTCATCGGCGAGCCGGCTAGGGCCTTCTACGGCGGACAGTTCGGACTCACGTTTCCCGTATTCACGCACTACGACGTCGAGCTGTGGGTCCCGGAGGTCGGCGGGAAGGTCGACCCGGGCTCCGACGCCCACGAGTTGGTGATGGCGCTCTACGGCGGCATGTCGAAGGGTGAGCGGAACCGGATCAAGATCCGCGTGCGGTCAGCAATGGCCGCGCAGGCGAAGGTCGAGGGTCGCTTCCTCGGGGGCCGTCCGCCCTACGGCTACCAACTGGCCGACGCTGGTGCCCACCCCAACCCCGGGAAGGCTGCGATCGGCCAACGTCTCCATCGGCTTGAGCCTGACCCGATCGCAGCGCCAGTCGTGAAGCGCATCTACGCCGAGTATTTGTCCGGCAAGGGCATCTACGCGGTGGCCGAGTTGATGACCCGAGACGGCATCCCCTCCCCCGCTGCTCATGACCCAGGGCGAAACCGACACCGCGATGGGCGGGCGTGGTCGAAGGGTGCCGTCCGTTCGATCCTTCTGAACCCTCGGTACACCGGACGGCAGGTCTGGAACCGGCAGCGGCGCGATGAGGTGCTGCTGGACGTCGAGGATGTCGCCGCCGGACACCAGACGAAGCTCCGCTGGAACGACAGCTCGGATTGGATCTGGTCAACGGAGCCTACGCACGAGGCTCTGATCAGCTCGGAGGACTTCGCCGCCGTCCAGGCACAGATGGCCGCCCATGCGCGCCGCCCGACGGTCAGGAAGTCACGGGCCAGCCGGCGCTGCTACGTGCTCAGCGGGCTCGTCTGGTGTGGCTCCTGCGGACGTCGGATGCAAGGGGCCTGGAACCACGACGCCGCGCACTATCGCTGCCGCTTCCCATCCGAGTACGCCCTCGCCAACCGGATCGACCATCCGAAGGCCGCCTACGTTCGGGAGTCGTCGATCATCCCGGAACTCGACCGTTGGTTGGCGCGGCTCTTCGATCCCGAGAACATCGACGAGACCATCGCCACGATGGTTGCGGCCGGAGAGGTCGACGAGGCGGCCGAGGCCCGAGCAGAAGCAGCGCGCCGGAAGCTTGCCGACTGCGACGACCGGCTGACGAAGTACCGGGCGGCTCTCGACAGCGGAGCGGATCCGGTCGTCGTGACCGGGTGGATGTCCGAAGTGCAGGCCGATCGGCTGACGGCGGAAGGCGAGCTTGCGCTCTGCGCCCCCTCTGGACCCCGCACGGCCGACGATGTCCGAGAACTGATCGAAAACCTTGGCGACGTCGCACGGGTGCTTCCGGACGCCGATCCAGCCGACAAGGCGATCGTCTATGCCGACCTGGGCATTTCCGTTGTCTACGACCCTGACCGGCGGACGCTCCGGGCGGAAGCGCGGCCTGCGGGCGCGTGTACAACAGAGCGTGTCGGAGGGGGGACTTGAACCCCCACGCCCTTGCGGGCACCAGCCCCTCAAGCTGGCGCGTCTGCCTATTCCGCCACTCCGACGTAGCCGTCCTTCCGGACGCTGAGCTTGTCAATGCTAGCGCGTCGCGGACCCGGCCCCCGGCGGCCGTGGAGCGGTCCGCTCCCCGACCCCGCCGTCTCCGCCAGCCCGTTCACTGCTCGCCCCTGACCGGTCAGCTGCTCCCCGGCACGGTGTTCTGGCTGGTCGGCGGGACCCGGACCGCCCAGTCCTGGGGGAACCACAGCAGGTTGGCGCCGTTCGGGTTCGGGCCGACGCCAGACGTGTACGCGGACCAAGCCATCGCGGACGGCTCGGCGAAGAGCGGCAGGGCGACCATCTGCTTCCACAGCAGGGCGTCGGCCTGTGTGTAGAGCGGGCTGGCGGTGTTCGGGTTGAGCTGCTGGGCGGCCTTGGTGAGCAGTGAGTTCAGCGTCGGGTCGTCGACGTTCGACCAGTTCTCGGAGCCGTCGTGTCCCGGCGGGCCGAGCAGCGGCGTGTACCAGGCGATCGCCTGCGTCGGGTACGGCGTCGATGTGAACGGCAGGACGGCCGCGTCGGCGGCGCCGGTGGCGAGGTCCATCCCGGCCGCGGCGGTGCTGTCGGCCAGGACGGTCGTCGTCCCGATGCCGGCGGTCTGCAGCTGCTGGACGAGCAGGGCACCGGTCTGGGCGGCCCAGGCATCGCCCTCGTCGATGGCGACCTTGACGGTCAGCGGCGCGCCGGTCGGCAGCTCCCACGGGCCGGTCGGCCCGCGTACGTAGCCGGCATCGGTCAGGTCGTCGTCGGTGCTCGACGGGTCGTCGGTCGTCGGGAACGGTTGGGCGGGCGTTGGCGCGGCGGACGTCGCCGGCGGCGTGTAGCCGGGCTGGCCGCTGAACTGGAGGGCTGGCATCCGCGGCGACGGGTATGTGCCCTGCGACTGGGAGTAGAGGTGGCTGGCCGACGGCACGATGCCGGTGTTGTCCCAGCCGACGATCGTGTCGACGAGGGTCTGCCGGTCGACGGCGTGGGCGATGCCCTCGCGGACGCCGACGGTCGCGGTGACCGGCGACGTCGTCGAGAACTCGAGCTGGAGGAAGCTGGACGAGACGGACGAGTTGCTGTCGAGCGTCGGGTCGCTGCTGACCTGCTCGAGGAAGTCCTGGCCGTACGACGTGGGCGCGACGACCTCGACCTGGCCGCTGGTGACCCAGTTCGTGAGCTGGGTCGGGCTGTCGGCGATCCGGATGACGAAGCGGTCGAGGTACGGCGCCTGGCCCCACCACTTCGGGTTCCGGCTGAGCACGATCTGGTTGGCGGTGACCGACGAGATCTCGAACGGCCCGCCGGACAGGTCGATGGCCGGGTCGACGGTGCTGCAGCCGGGGTCCCAGCCGGCCTGCTCCATCACGTGGGCCGGCAGGAGGTCGTTGAAGAGGGCCTGCCAGTCCGCGTACGGCGTCTTGAAGACGACGGTCACCGTGCGGCCGCGGTTGCTGCCCTTGATGGATTTGATGTCGCGGTAGCCGAGGATGCTGGCCGTCCCGCCGCCGGGGACGCCGTCGTCGTCGGCGCCGCCGCGCTGCTGCTGCCAGGCGTAGATGAAGTCGGTGGCGGTGATCGGCTGACCGTCGGACCAGACGGCCTTGGGGTTGATCGTGTAGACGACCCGCTGCGGGCTCGTGCTCTGCAGCTCGGCCTGCGTGATGACGGCGGAGTCGTAGACGGAGCTGTCGGACGGGTCGACGACGAACGCGCTCGGGAGGACGGCTTCGAGCACGAGATGGTCCGCCCAGGTGTTGCCGAGCGCCGAGTTCGGGTTGCACCCGGTCGGCGCCTGGTCGATGCCGAGGGTCATCGTCCCGCCTGTGCCGGTGACCCACGGGACGTACGTCGTCGTGGTCGTCGTCGCGGCCTGGCTGGGCCCGCCGCAGGCCACCGCGGCGATCGCGAGGCCGAGCAGCGGGAGCCACACGACTCCACGGCGGACCCCCCGACGACTGGCTGGTCGATGAGTTGGTCGACGGTCGGCCCCTCGACGACGGGGAGCCGGGCGCCGGCCCGGCCGCCTCACTGCAGCCGGAGGTCCAGGGTGATGGTGGCGAAGGCGAAGACCAGGGCGACGGTGACGGTGATCCGGTCGAGGTTCCGCTCGACGACCGTCGAGCCCTGGGCGGCCGCGCCGACGCTGCCGCCGAACATGTCGGAAAGGCCGCCACCTTTGCCGCTGTGCATGAGGATCAGGAAGATCAGCCCGACCGCGGCCATGACCTCGATCACTATGTACACCCACGTCAACACCGAAATGCTCCTTCGAACACCACGTGCCCCCGACGGTGGCCCGTTCTCCGACCGTTCAGGGCCGGCTCAGGAACGGTAGCAGCCCCCGGCGGCGCGGATGATGTCGAGGAAGCTCCCGGCCTCCAGGCTGGCTCCGCCGACGAGCAGGCCGTCGACGTCCGGCTCGGCCATCAGGTCGGCCGCGTTCTCGGCGTTGACGGACCCGCCGTACTGGACGCGGACGGTCGCGGCCGCCTCCGGGCCGGCCATCTCCCCCACCAGGCCTCGGATGAAGACGCAGGCATCCTCGGCGTCGACCGTCGTCGCCGCGGTGCCGGTGCCGATCGCCCAGACCGGCTCGTAGGCGACGACGAGACCACCGACCTGCTCGGCCGCCAGCCCGTCCAGGGCCGTCCTGACCTGGGTGGACAGCCGCGCCTCGGTCTGTCCGGCCGCCCGCTCGTCGCCGGTCTCGCCGACGCAGCAGATCGGCGTCATCTCGTGCCGGAGCACCGCCCGCAGCGTCGACGCGACCATCTCGTCGGTCATCCCGAAGAGCTGCCGGCGCTCGGAGTGGCCGACGATGACGTAGCCGACGCCCAGGCGGGCGAGCATCTGCGGGCTCACCTCGCCGGTGAACGCGCCGCGGTCGTGGTCGTGGCAGTGCTGGGCGCCGAGGGCGACGGGGATCCGCTCCTGCTCGACGAGCGTCTGCACCGTCCGCAGGTCGGTGAACGGCGGGTGGACGGACACGTCGACCGGCGCGACGTCCGGCGGTTTCAGGCGGAGCCCGAGGTCACGGACCATGTGGAGCGCCTCGAGGTGGTCGTGGTGCATCTTCCAGTTGCCGCTGACCAGCGGACGGCGGTCCCCGGACTTCTTCGCGCTCGCCATCGACGTCGCCGGCCGGCTCAGGCCGAGACGGCGCCGGAGCGCCCTGCCGGGCCGGCGCCCGGTACTCCCGGGGCGTTCGGCGCCGCCCGCAGCGCGGCCAACGCGGGCAGGTCGCCGCACTCGACCAGTTTCAGCGACGCGCCGCCACCGGTCGAGAGGAAGTCGACCCGGCAGGCCAGCCCGAGCTGTTCGAGCGCGCTGGCGCTGTCGCCGCCGCCGACGACGGTGAAGCCGGGGCAGTCGGCGACGGCCTGGGCGACACGACGCGTCCCGCCCGCGAACCGGTCGTCCTCGACGACGCCGAGCGGACCGTTCCACAGCACGGTGCGGGCACTCGCGACGGCGTCGGCGAACGCGGCCGCGGTCTCCGGCCCGATGTCGAGCCCGAGCCAGCCGTCCGGCAGGTCGGTGCCGACGACCTTGGTGTCCCCTCGCGGTCCCGGCTCGCCGCAGGGGGCCCCGAACGTCCCGCCCGGTTCGAGCGCGACGACGTCGGTCGGCAGCAGGACGCGGGTCCCGGACTTGAGCAGTTGCCGGCAGTCCTCGACGCGGTCGAGGTCGACCATCGATCCACCGACGTCCCGGCCGAGGGCGACGAGGAACGTGAACGCCATCGCCCCGCCGACCGCGAGGACGTCGACCTTGCCGGCCAGCGATTTGAGCACGCCCAGCTTGTCCGCGACCTTCGCCCCGCCGACGACCGCGACGAACGGCCGCGGTGGCTCGTCGAGCAGGCAGCCGAGGACTTCGACCTCCTTGGACAGGCGGCGACCGGCCGCGCTGGGCAGGCGCGTCGGCGGCCCGACCACCGACGCGTGCCGGCGGTGGTCGACGCCGAATGCTTCGTTGACGTACGCGTCGAACCCGTCGACCAGCGACGCGACGAACGCCGGGTCGTTGGCCTTCTCGCCCGGCGAGAACCGGAGGTTCTCCATCAGCGAGACGCCCGGGCAGAGGTCGGCCAACCGATCGCGTACCGGGGCCATCGTCAACGAGGCGTCCCAGACGCCGGGCGGGTTGCCGAGGTGACTGCACGCGGTGACGTCCGCGCCCTCGGCGAGCAGCCACTCGAGCGTCGGCAGCGCGGCCCGGATCCGGAAGTCGTCGACGACGATCCGGTGGCCGTCGCCGTCGTCACCGAGCGGGACGTTGAAGTCGGTGCGGACGAGGACCCGTCGACCCCGGAGGGGTCCGAGATCCTCGAGCAGGGGGAGCCCCTGCAGCGGCCGAGGCCGCGCCGGTGGCGTCACGAACGACCGCCGGTACCCGACCCGCCGACGATGGTGGCCAGGTCCACCAGACGGTTCGAGTAGCCCCACTCGTTGTCGTACCAGCCGAGCGTCTTGACCATCGTCAGCTGGTCGTCGACCGGCTGGACCATCGTCAGCTTCGAGTCGAACGTGCACGACGCCGGGCTGCCGACGATGTCCGACGAGACGATCGGGTCGTCGGTGTAGTCGAGGACCCGAGCGAGCGGGCCCGAGCCGGCGGCGGCGGCGAACGCCCCGTTCACGTCGGCCACCGACACCGGCCCGCGGACGACCGCGGTGAAGTCGGTGATCGAACCGACCGGGACCGGCACCCGCAGGGCGGTGCCGTCGAGCTTCCCCTTCATCGACGCCAGCACGAGGCTCGTTGCCCGGGCCGCGCCGGTCGACGCCGGGACGATATTGACCGCGGCGGCGCGGGCCCGGCGGAGGTCCTGGTGCGGCAGGTCGAGGAGGTTCTGGTCGTTCGTGTACGCGTGGGCCGTCGTCATCAGCCCGCTGACGATGCCGAACGCGTCGTCGATGACTTTGACCATCGGGACGAAGCAGTTCGTCGTGCACGACGCGTTCGAGATCACGACGTGGATGTCCGGGTCGAAGTCGTGGTCGTTGACGCCGACGACGAACGTCGCGTCCGCATCGCCGGTCGCGGTCGAGATGATCACCCGGGAGGCCCCGCCTTTGAGGTGGGCGGCCGCGTCGTGGCGGGCGGTGAACCGTCCGGTCGATTCGATGACGACGTCGACCCCGAGATCGCCCCACGGCAGGTCGGCCGGGTCCCGCTCGGCCAGCACCTTGATGTGCCGGCCGCCGACGACGAGGTCGCCACCGACGACCTCGACGGGCACCGGCAGGCGGCCCTGGGTCGAGTCGTACCGGAGCAGGTGGGCGTTCGTCTCGGCCGACGTCAGGTCGTTGACCGCGACCACGTCGACGTCGGCTCCCCGGTCGAGGACGGCGCGGAGGAAGTTGCGGCCGATCCTCCCGAACCCGTTGATCCCAACCCGTACCGTCATGCTCGATATTCCTCCTCTGGCCACAGCTTCCCTCGGCAAGGCCAGCTCACGCCAGTTTTTTTCGACCCGCTCACGGCAGCAGCCCGCAGAGCGCGCCCGCCAGTCTTGCAGGATCGTGGACCAAACCGTTGGGACCCGTCAGTGTCGTCCCGACCATCGAGCAGTCGACGCGGCCCGCAGATACACCGGCCGACGGGTCCCAGAGCACGACGTCGACGTCGACGCCGTGCTCTCTGAGCGCGGCGACGTGGTCGCCGACGTCGTAGCCGGCCGTCTCCGGCAGCTCCGGGCGCAGGTTGCAGACGTAGACCCGCTGGCCCGTCGTCGCCGCCACCGCGTCCACGATGCCCGGCACCGCCACCGCGGCGAGCACGCTCGTGTACAGCGATCCGGGCCCGATGACGACCTGATCGGCCGCGATCAGCGCGTCGATCGCTGCCGGGGGCGGCGTCGACCCGCCGGGCACGAGCGAGACCCGGCGGATGCGGCCGGCTTCGTTGACCGCGACCTGCCCCCGGACCTCGCCGTCGGGACCGTCCGCCTTGAGCGTGACCTTGTCCGTCGTCGCCGGCAGGACCCGACCGACCGCACCGAGCAGCGCGCCGGCCTCGTCGACCCCCGCCACCAGGTCACCGGTCGCCTCCATCAGGCCGGCCAGGACGAGGTTGCCGAGCGCGTGCCCGGCCAGCTCGCCGTCGCCGAAGCGGTGTTCGAACGCCCGGGCCAGCACCGACGAGTCGGCCGCCAGCGCCCCCAGACACTTGCGGATGTCGCCGAGCGCGACGACGTCGAGCTCGGCCCGGAGCCGGCCCGTCGACCCGCCGTCGTCGGCCACCGAGACGACCGCCGTGATCGCCGCCGCGTACCGCCGGACGGCTCGCAGCGTGACGGCCGTCCCGTGCCCGCCACCCAGCGCCACCACCTTCGGCCCGGTCATCGGTCGACGTCCCGGTGGAACGGCGCGGCGACGATCCCGTGGCCACGGAGCCGCTCGGCGAGCGCCTCGACGAGCGCGACCGATCGATGGCGGCCGCCGGTGCAGCCGAGGGCGACGGTCAGGTACGACTTCCCCTCCCGCTCGAACGCCGGCACGAGCATCGTCAGCAGGTCGTCGACGCGGCTCAGGAACTCCTGGGTCTCGGGCTGACCGAGGACGTAGTCGCGGACCGGCCCGTCGAGGCCGCTGAGCGGTCGCAGGCCGTCGACCCAGTACGGGTTGGGCAGGAACCGGCAGTCGAAGACGAGGTCGACGTCGAGCGGGACGCCGTGCTTGTAGCCGAACGAGACGACCGAGCTCTGCATGTGGCCGTCGCGGCCAGCGTCGCCGAACAGCTCGAGGACACGCTGGCGGAGCTGGTTCGTATTGAGCTCACCGGTGTCGAGGACGACGTCGGTCTGCGCCCGCAGCGGCTCGAGCATCACCCGTTCCCCGGCGATCGCCTCCTCGACGCCGCGGCCCGACAGCGGGTGGCGGCGTCGCGTCCCCTCGAACCGGCGGACGAGGACGTCGTCGGGTGCGTCGAGGAAGAGGACGCGCACCCGGTGGCCGCCGGCCCGCAGGCTTTTCAGGACCGGCGAGAGATCCTCGAGCTGGTCGCCGCCGCCCCGACCGATGACGAGCGCGACCCGGTCGCCGCCGGCGTCCGGGCGGCCGACGAGGCCGGCGACGTCGGGGATCAACGAGACCGGCAGGTTGTCGATGACGAACCAGCCGAGGTCCTCGAGCGCGGCGCCGGCGGTCGACCGGCCGGCGCCGGACATCCCGGCGACGACGAGCAGCTCACCCATGGCGCACCGCCTCACGCTGGGCCGTCTCGCGGCCCGTCGCCCGCGCCGGCAGCCCGTGCAACCGGGCGTAGACGCCGTCGGCCACCCGGTCCGGCAGCCACGGCAGCGCCCGCAGGTCGTCGGCCGACGCGGCCCGCAGCGCCTTCATGCCGCCGATCTCCTTGACGAGCCGCGTCCGCCGGGTCGGGCCGAGCCCGGCGATGCCGTCGAGCACGCTCGCGGTCATCCGGTGGCCGCGCCGTTCGCGGTGGAACGTGATGGCGAACCGGTGCGCCTCGTCCCGGACCCGTTGGAGCAGGTAGAGCGCCTCGGAGCCCCGTGGGATGCGGATCGGGTCGGGGTCGCCGGGCCGGTAGACCTCCTCGAACTGCTTCGCCAGCGCGGCGAGCTGGATCTCGCCGGTCAGGCCGAGCGACTCGACGACGCGCTCCCCGACCGCCAGCTGCCCCTTCCCGCCGTCGATCAGGAGGAGCTGCGGCGCGTACGCGAACCGCCGGACGCTCCGCCGGCCCCGACCGGCCCCGATCTCCTCCTCGGACTCCTCCTCGGCCGCCGTGTCCGCGGCGTCCAGCGCGTCCGGCGCATCGGGCGACCCCGCCGCGCCGTCTCGTTCCGCGTCCCGCTCGGCCCGCCGTTCGGCCCGTTCGTCGAGCAGCGCGGTCAGCCGGCGCGTCAGCACCTCCTCCATCGCCGCGTAGTCGTCGTTGCCGGCGACCGTCTTGACCTTGAACCGGCGGTAGTCCGACTTCTTCGCCAGGCCGTCCTCGAAGACGACCATCGAGCCGACGTAGTCCGTCCCCTGCAGGTGGCTCATGTCGTAGCACTCGATCCGCAGCGGCGCGATCGGCAGGTCGAGGGCGGCCTGCAGCTCCGTCAGGGCCTTCGACCGGCTGTTGTGATCGGCGGCCCGACGCATCCGGTGGCGGGCGAGGTCCTCGGCCGCGTTGCGGGTGACCATCTCCTGGAGGGCCCGCTTCGTCCCCCGCTGCGGCACCGCCAGGTCGACCGGCCCGTGCCGGATGCCGGCCAGCCACGTCGCCAGCGCGGCCGCCGACTCCGGCTCGGCCGGCAGCAGGATCCGCCGGGGCACGTCCGCGCCGGCCGGGCCGTAGAGCTGTTCGACGACCCGGTCGAGCAGCTGGCCGGCCGTCAGGTCCTCGACCTTGTCCGCGACGAACCCGACCCGGCCGACGACGCGGCCCCGGCGTACGTGGAAGACCTGGACCGCGGCCTCGAGCTCGTCCTCGGCGGTGCCGACGACGTCGAAGTCCTCCGGCCGCTCGGAGACCATCTGCTGGGTCTCCGCAGCCTTGCGGACCGCGGTCAGCCGGTCGCGCAGCCGGGCGGCGCGTTCGAACTCGAGCGCGTCCGCCGCGTCCGCCATCTCGGTCTCGAGCCGCGTGACGACCGGCCGGGTGTCGCCGCAGAGGAAGCGCATCAGGTCGTCGACCATGCGGCCGTAGCGGTCGTGGTCGACCGCACCGACGCACGGGCCGGAGCATCGCTCGATGTCGTAGAGCAGGCACGGCCGGCCGAGGCGGGCGTGCCGCTTGAACTTCGCTTCCGAGCACGTCCGCAGCGGGAAGCTCCGCAGGAGCAGGTCGAGCGTCTCGCGCAGCGCGCCGACGTGGCCGTACGGACCGAAGTAGCGGACGCCCTTGCGCTTCCGACCGCGGAAGACGATCGGTCGCGGCCACTCCTCGCCGACGGTGATCGCGAGCCACGGGTACGATTTGTCGTCCTTCAGCCGGACGTTGAACCGCGGCTGGTGCGTCTGGATCAGCGAGTGCTCGAGCATGAGCGCCTCGACCTCGGTGCCGACGACGACCCACTCGACGTGGTCGGCCGACGCGACCATCTGCGCCGTTCTCGGCAGCAGCGCGGCCGGGTCCTGCCAGTAGTTCGGCAGCCGGTGCCGGAGCGACTTGGCCTTGCCGACGTACAGGACACGGCCCTCCGCGTCGACGAACTGGTACGAACCCGGCGTGTCCGGGATCGAGCTCGTCGGCGGGCGGAATTCCACGACACCATCTTCGCGCCCGCGCGACCGGATCGTGCCCTACACTGGACCTTGCCGGCCTGGTACCCCGGCGACACACTCGCACCGAGGCCGACAACCCCGCGGATGGGCGACCAGGCTGTCCCCGCCGGCCATATCGGAGCGCTCCCCACAGGGGGTACACGACCATGATCCGGCGACGACCATGATCCGGCTACAGGGCCCGCTGCCCGACCGGTACACCGGCGCGACCCCCGACGAGCTCGCGGCGTGGATCGGCGACGCCAAGGCCGCGCTCGGCGACCGGCTGTTGATCCTCGGCCACCACTACCAACGCGACGACGTCATGCGCTGGGCCGACGCCCGCGGCGACTCGTTCGGGCTCTCCCGGATCGCCGCCGACCGCCACGACGCGGCGTTCGTCGTCTTCTGCGGCGTCCACTTCATGGCCGAATCGGCCGACATCCTGACCGGCCCGGACCAGCAGGTCGTCCTGCCCGACCTCAACGCCGGCTGCTCGATGGCCGACATGGCCGACATCGACGCGGTCGAGGACGCCTGGGACGCCCTCGGCCAGGTCGTCGACACCGAGCGCGTCGTCCCGATCACGTACATGAACTCCGCCGCGGCGATCAAGGCGTTCGTCGGTCGGCACGGTGGCGCGGTCTGCACGTCGTCGAATGCCCGTGCCGTCCTCACCTGGGCCCTCGATCCCGCCGGGACCGGCCGGGCGCAGGGCGACAAGGTCCTCTTCCTGCCCGACCAGCATCTCGGCCGCAACACCGGCTTCCAGCTCGGCTACGGCGCCGACGACATGGCCGTCTGGAACCCCCGCGCCGACTTCGGCGGGCTCAGCGACGTCGACGTCAAGACCGCTCGCCTCCTGCTCTGGAAAGGCCACTGCTCCGTCCACCAGCGGTTCCGGCCCGAGCACCTCGCCGCCTTCCGGGCCGAGCACCCCGACGGCATCGTCGTCGTCCACCCCGAGTGCGCCCACGACGTCGTCGAGCTGGCCGACGAGGTCGGGTCGACCGACCACATCATCCGCGTCGTCACCGCCGCCCCGCCCGGCTCGGTGCTCGGCGTCGCCACCGAGATCCACCTCGTCAACCGGCTCGGCGACGAAAACCCGGACAAGACGGTGACCTGCCTCGACCCGCTCGTCTGCCCGTGCTCGACGATGTCGCGCATCGACCCGCCGCACCTGGCGTGGGTCCTCGAGGGGCTCGTTGCCGGCGACGTCCGCAACCGGATCACCGTCGACGACGACACCGCCGAATGGGCCCGCGTGGCGCTGCAGCGGATGCTCGACATCACCTGAACGGCCGCCCGGGGGCGCTGGCCGCTACGGGCCGGTCGTGGTGGTGGTCGACCCCGGCGGTGCAGTCGTCGTCGGCGCGGGGGCGATCGTCGTCGGGCTCGCCGGTGGTGCCGTCGTCGTGGTCGATGTCGGAGTCGTACTGCTGACCGTCGTCGATGGCGCGGCCGACGTCGTCGTCGTGGTCGTGGTCGGGGCGACGCCGGTGTCCGGGCTGGTGCAGTTGGCCGGCGGTGTCGCCGCCCCCTGCTGGCCCGGCATCAGCACCGTGCCGGCGCAGCCGAAGTTGGAGAAGGTCGTGGCCAGGACGAGGGTGCCGCCGTCGGCGAACGTCGCCACCGAGTCCGTCGACCGGATGTAACCGCTCGCGTCGATCCCGACCTTGTCCTGCAGGCTCTGCAGGCCCTGGGCGTGCAGCACCTTCAGGGCGCTGTTGATGGCTGTCGCCTCCTGGGTGGTGATCCCCGGTGTCTGGGCCAGCGCTGTCGGGTCGAGGGTCACCTCGTAGTAGGTCACCGGCCGCCCACCCGCTGTGCCGGTGCCGACCTGGTCAGCGGCATTGACCGCGGCCTGGTTCAGATCCAGGTAGCCCGTCGGGCTGGCCATGCCGACCATGGCCGCCGCGCCCGCCCGGGTGCCCAGCGTGCTCTCGACCAGGCTGGCGAACGAGGCCAGCGGCGTTCCGCCCCCCGCTTGCCCCGAGGTGGGCGCCAGCCCGTCGCCGCCGCTCTCCCAGACCGTTGTCCCGTCGATCCGCACGGCGATGCCACCCAGGCTGGTGGTGGCCACCATGCCCATCGGGTTCGTGTTGATCACGCCGTGCCCGGACACCACTGTCCGTGTCCGGTCGTTCTCTGTGACCGGCCCTCCCCCCGTGCACACCCGCGTCACGGCCCCGGTGGAGGGTGTCGATGTCACCGACGATCCCGAGAACGACGATGTCGTCGCGACCGACGCTCCGGGGCGCCGTGGCACCGGCACCTCGTGGCAGGTCGTCGTCGACGTGGTCGTGCTGGCCGGCGTCGTCGCCGCGGTCTGCGACAGCGCGTAGGTGAAGTCGAAGCTGCCGGCATCGGTGGTGGCGCTCAGTGCGGACAGCACCTGCTGCTCCGCCGGCGCACCGGTCAGCCCGTGGCTGGTCGATCCCGGGTGATGGTGGTCCGACGGCATCGCCACCGCAGATCCACTACCACTGTCGGCCAGGACCAGCCCCACCGGTACGCCGACCGCCGCCAGGCAGGTCGCTCCGGCGGCGGCGAACGCCGCCACCCGGTAGCCCTTTCGACGGGCCCGCGTCGGCGTGTCGCCGTCGTCGAGCCACAGGCCACCGTCGTCGGCCCGCCCGTCATCGTCCCAACCGTCCCGAGCCACGGCCGTGCCCCTCTCACGTCGGGCCTGCCGCCTCAGGCGATGGTCCCCCGCAACCGGGGATTTCGGCAAGAGTACCTGAGGTACGACCAAATTACTAGGCACCGAATCCGACCAGCCGCTCCTTACTGCACCCATGATGAACTGGGCTTTTTCACCGTTGCCGGCCAGCAGCCCCGCCTGGGCCGCCGACGCCAGCAACCGGGCGGCAACGCCCGGCGCCTTGGCCGGCTTCTCGGCGAACTGCTCGACCAGCAGCGCGGCCAGCGCCTTCGTCTCCGGCACCGGCCGCCCGACGAGTACCGCGGCGACCGCGGCGTAGAGCGGGGCCGACCGGAACGCCGCTTGCAACGCCGCCGGCGACGCAGGACCGCCGGTCGCGGCCACCTGGCCCCGTTCGGTCAGGACCACCCGGTCGCCACGCCCGGCGACGAGCCCGAACAACCGGGCACTGGCCATCCGGGCGTGGAAGGCGCCGTTGTTCGTCCCCCGGTAACCCAGAGCCTCGGCGACCGCCCGTGGCGAGGTGTCGCCGCCGGCCGCCGCGACGGCCTGAGCGACGGCGACCGACGCCGCCAGGTCGTAGGCCGGCGACCGGAACTGCGATCGGGCCCGGGGTCGGGACGGCGATTGGGACCGGGAGCCTGTCGACCTGCCCATCTCCCCCGCTCCCCGCTCGCGCTCCCCGCCCATCTGGCGTGCCGCCGGGACGTGGCCGCCGGCCACGGCTGGCCCGACCAGTTTCCCACGCCAACCGCCGCCCGGCGCGACGGCTTAGGCTCTGCCCCCGTGAGCACCGAGGGGGACGTGCTGGCCGGCGCCCGGTCGCCGGAAGAGCTGTTCGACGCCATCGTCGAGTCGGTGCGGAGCATCGTGCTGGCCGATCGCCGGACGATCGAGCTCGCCGTCGGCTGCCTGCTCGCCGACGGCCACCTGCTGGTCGAGGATCTGCCGGGCCTCGGCAAGACGACGCTGGCCAAGGCGTTGGCCCACGCCCTCGGTCTCGGCTTCCTCCGGGTCCAGTTCACCGCCGACCTCCTCCCGGCCGACGTCACCGGGGCGATGGTCCTCGACCCGGCCACCCGCCAGCCGGTGTTCCGGGAGGGGCCGATCTTCACGAACCTGCTGATGGCCGACGAGCTGAACCGGGCGTCGCCGCGGGCCCAGTCGGCGCTGCTGGAGGCCATGGAGGAGCGCCAGGTCACCGTCGACGGCCGTTCGCTCCCGCTGCCGTCCCCCTTCTGGGTGGTCGCCACCCAGAACCCGTACGACGCGGCCGGGACGTCACCACTGCCGCACGGCCAACGCGACCGCTTCCTGGTCCGGCTCTCGCTCGGCTACCCCGAGCGGGCCGACGAGGAGAAACTGCTCGCCGGGGTCGATCCGGCCGTGCGGGTCGGCCACCTCCCGGGGGCCGTCGACCGCGCCGAGCTGGACCGGTTGACCAGCGCGGTGGCCGCGGTGCATGTCGCCGCGACGGCCAGGCACTACGTCCTCGACCTCGTGGCGGCGACCCGAGACCATCCATCGGTGCGGGTGGGCGCCTCGCCTCGGGCGGCGCTCGCCTTGCTGCGCATGGCCCGGGCCATGGCCGTCGCCGACGGCCGGTCGTTCGTCTCCCCCGACGATGTCCAGGTGGCGGCCGGCCCGACCCTGGCCCACCGGGTCCTCCTGGACGTCGGGGCCGAGGTCACCGGCCGCGATGCCGCCGGCCTGGTAGAGGAGATCGTGGAGATGGTCCCAGTTCCCCTGCTCGACGCCAGCGAGCACCGGCCAGTCGGGTGACCGCGGCGGTCACCCCCACGGCCCGGGGGTTGGCCCTGTTCGGCGCCTTCGTCGTGGCGACGATCGTCGCGACGATTGTCGGCTGGTTCGGGCTGCTGCCGCTGCTCGTCGCCGTCGGCACCGTCCTGCTGGCCGGTCCGCTGCTGGCCTTGGGCCAAGCCCGGCGGGCCGGCGATATCCGGGTCGTCGTCGACCCCAGCCCCCCGGTGTTACCGGTCGGCACCCCGGCGGTACTGGCGGTCCGGGTGGCCGTCGCCGGCGGCGGGGCTCCCCGGCGCCGACCGGCCCCGTCGATCGGCGCCGAGCGGCCGGACCGCCGGTGGCGCCGAGGACGCGGGGCGATTCCCCCGGCTCGGCGCACCGGCCGGCGGTGGCTGGCCCCCGGCGTCGGATCGGTCGTCCGGCTGCCGCCCGACGGGGACGCGACGTGGCCCGTGCCCACCCGGCGGCGGGGCATCCTCGGCCTGCCGCCCAGCCGGGTCTGGGTGCACGACCCGCTCGGCCTGTTCGGTGCGGCCGTCGGCACCGTGGACGCGGCGACGGTCGTCGTCCACCCCGTGCCGGCCCTCCCGGCCGGCCTGCCGTGGCCTCCGGCGGCCGCGACCGCGCCCGACCGGCTCACGGTCGATCTGGCCGCGGTCTCGGCCGTTGCCCCGACCGGCCCGACGGACGGCACCGGTGAGCTCTCCGGGCTCCGTCCGTACCGGCCGGGCGACCGGCTGCACCGGCTGCACTGGCCGTCGTTGGCCCTCTATGACCGGCTACTCGTCCGCTGCTTCGACCCCGAGCCGGCGAGGCCGGCGGTCCGCCTGGTCATCGACGACCGGGCCGGCGTCCACCGTCCCGCCGACTTCGAGGCCACCCTGGCCGCGGCGCTCGCCCTGGTCGACCGGTCGGTCGAGGCCGGCACGCCGGTGACGCTGGCCACCCTGTCCGGACGGTCGGTCGCCGTGCCGGCCACCGCCGACGGACCGATCCTCGCCCGGACGTTCGTGGCCGGGCTGGTCCCCCGCCGCCCGCCCGGACCGGGGCCCATGGGAGGACTGGCGGTCGGGGAAGGGGTCGAGGCGGTGATCCTGACGACCGCCACCGGCGCCGCCCGGCCGCCGGCCGACCGGTTCCCACCGGCCCAGGTGGTCGTCGTCCGATGACCGCCCGGACCGGTTCAGCCCGGCCCGGCCCCGCACCGGTCGCCGCGGCTGGCGTCCTCGCGGCCACCCTCGTCGGCGCGGCCGCCCTGGTCGAGCTGATGGCCGGCGGCTTCGGCGGACCGGCCGCCGCGCCGTTCCTGGTGACGGCCGTCGTCGGCTTTGCCATCCCGGCCGCGTTCCTCCACCTGACCCGCCAGCGGACCGGGCCGGTGCTGGCCGCGCCACTGGGCGCGATCGCCGTTCTCGCAGTGGCCGGGGGTTGGGCCGCCGCCATCAACGGTCCGCACGGCTCACTGCAGGTGTCGTGGGCCATCCCGGTGCCCGCGGTGGCCGGGGCGATCCTCCTCGGTTCCGTCGTCACCGGCGCCGCCGGCGTGGCCGGTCGGACGATCCTCGGCGGCGGGCGCCCCGGCCGGACGGCCGTGGCCCTGCTGCCGTCGTTGGCGCTGGTCGTCGGCGCATCGGCCGCCCGGCCGGGGTTCTGGTGCGCCGCGGTTGCCGGCGCCTATGTACTGGCCGCGGCCGTCGCCCTGGCCGACCACCGACGGGCGGCCGGCACGCTGGCCATCGGCGCGCTGGCCGCGGCCATGGCCGTCGCCGTGGGGCTGCCCCTGCTGGCCAACCACAACGCCGTCGCCGGCTCGACCGGGGGCGGCAGCTCGCCGGCGGGGGCCAGCGCGGCGGTGTCGGTCAGCGGCCTGGTCCTCGCCACCGAGCTGGTGGGGGTGGAGCGAAGGGACGCGGCCACGGTCCTGTTCTCCGGCGAGAGCCCCCTCCCGACCTACTGGCAGGTGGCGTCGTTGACGACATGGAACGGGACCGCCTGGCAGGCCGACGCGGCCACCCGGGCGGCGCTGGCCGGGTCGTCGCAGCCGGATATCGACCCACTGACGACAACTGTGCCGACGGGGGCCGGGCGGCCGTACCGGGCGACGGTCCAACTCGCCGCCCTCCGCACCCACCTCCTGCCGGCGCCGACGACCACGACCGCGGTCCTGTCGGCGACGACCGACCAGGCGGCGACCGGACAGTCACCGGCGGTGATCCCAGGCATCGGCCTGGTCGACCAGGGCCGGGCGACCGACTACGCGGTCGAGGCGGCGACGGTGTCGGCGACGGCCCTGCCGGCCGGTACCGGCGCCGCCAGCCCCGCGCAGCTGGCCCCGTACCGGTCGCTGCCGCCGATTTCCTCGGTGGTGAGTGGCCTGGCCCGCTCGGTGACCGCGGCGGCGACCACGCGGCTGGGGCAGGCCGAGGCGCTCGTCGACTGGTTCCGGTCGGGCCCGTTTCGCTACACGCTCACCCCGCCGGCCGCGCCGACCGGGACGGACCCGCTCGTGTACTTCCTAACCGTCAGCCGGTCGGGCAGCTGCCAGTCGTTCGCCGGCGCGTTCGCCGTCATGGCCCGCTCGCTCGGCCTGCCGACCCGGGTGGCCGTCGGCTTCACCGCCGGCCGGCCGACCGAATCCGGCCGGACGATCGTGACCGGCGCCGACGCCCACGCCTGGCCGCAGGTCTACCTCGGCGGCGTCTGGGTGTCGTTCGAGCCGACGCCCGCCGTTCCCGGAGGGTCGGTCGCGCCCGACGGCGTCATCGGGCCGACCGGCGTCTCGACGACCGTCCCACCGACCGGTCCGTCGACATCTGCCGTCCCGTCGACGGTGCCCACCACGGTCCCGCCCAGCACCATCTCCCCGGCCACGGGTGCCTCGGGATCGGTCACCCCGGTTAGCCAGCCGGCGGGTGGCCCGTCGGTGGTGACGGTCACCGTCCTGGCGGTCGTCCTGGCTGTCGCCGCCGCGGTCGGGGTCCTGGCCTGGCGGCGACGCCGGCGACGGCGTCAGGGGCCGGCCGTTCGGGCCCAGGCCGCCTATCGCCGGGCCGAGCGGTCGCTCCGGCGGGCCCGGCTGGGCCGGACGCCCGGCTGCTCGCCGTCGGCCCACGCCCGCCAGCTGCTGGCAAGCGCCCTGGCGGTGACGCGACCTCCGGGCCGCGCCGGGCCGCCAACCCAGCCGCCGACCGGCCGACTACCGATCAGCCCGCGGCTCGGCAACGACCTGGTGGCTGCCCTCGGCGGGCTGCGGGCGCTGGCCGTCCTCGTCGAACGGTCCGCCTACGACCCGCGACCGCTGTCGCCCGACGAGGCCGCCATGGCCGAGCACGCCGCCCGACGGCTCGCCCGGGTGCTGCGACGGCCGGCGGTCCGCTACCTGGTCCGGTCCGGGCGGTGGCGGACGGCCCCGCCGGCGGCCGCGTTCTCGGACCGCTAAGTTCGCCGGCCCGGCGTACGAGAGACCGATCCGCCTGGCTGGACGCCGATCGGCTCACGACTAGAGGAGCACACCATGGGCAAGCTCATCGTGACGGAGTTCGTGACCCTCGACGGGGTAGCTCAGGCGCCGGGAGGGCCTGACGAGGACCGCGACGGTGGCTTTACGCACGGCGGATGGCAGGCGCCACTGCGGCACCAGGAGACCGGCGGTGTCGTGTTCGAGCAGGCCAGCAGCATGGACGCCCTACTTCTCGGCCGACGGACCTACGAGATCTTTGCCGACTATTGGCCGAGCGCTTCGCCGGAGAGCCCGTTCACCAGCTTGCTCAACCGCGTCCCCAAGTACGTGGCCAGCCGCACGCTCGCTGGCCCGCTCGCCTGGGAGGGGTCGACGCTCGTCGTCGACGACCTCGCCGAGAGCATCACCGCCCTCAAGGGGCGCCATGACGAGGTCCACGTCATCGGCAGTCTCGACCTCTTGCAGTCTCTGCTGCGCTTCGGCCTCGTCGACCGGCTGAACCTGTGGGTGTACCCGCTGCTGCTCGGGCGCGGCAAGCAGGTGTTCGCCGACGGGACCGTGCCCACGGCGCTGCGCCTCGCCGAATCGGTCACCTACCCGAGCGGCACGCTCCACCTCACCTACGAGACCGCCGGTGTGCCCACTTACGGCACGATCGAGGGGTAGGACCGGCCACTCCTCACCGGAGGTGACGAGCGAGCGGGGCCACCGCGGTGGCGTCCGGCCGGCACCGTCAGTCGAGGACGGCGACGGCCACCTTTTCCTCCAGCGCGCCGGTGTCCGACCAGTTGAGCTGCTGCTGCTTGGCTCGGCGGAAGTAGAGCTGGATGTCGAACTCCAGGGTGAACCCGATCCCGCCGAACACCTGTTGGGCCATGGCGGTCACGTCGCGGAAGGTCTGGCCGGCGAAGAGCTTGGCCATCGGCGCCAGCCGGTCGACCGGGCGCCCGCTGGCCCCGGCCCACGCCGCCTCGTGCACCAGCTGCTCGCCCCCGTCGACCGCGGTCACCGCGTCGGCCAGGTAGTGGGCGATCGCCTGGAACGCGCCGAGCGGCTTGTCGAACTGCTGGCGGTCTTTGGCGTACTGGACGGTGATCTCCAGAGCGTAGCGGGCGCCCCCGATCGCCTGGGCGGCCAGCAGCACAAGCCCGTCGTCCAGTACCTGCTGCCACGTCGCCCAGCCCGAGCCGCCAGCGCCGGTGTGATCAGGCCCGATCCGGTCGGCGGCGACATCCTCCAGCACCACGTCGTACTGGGTGTCCGAGGCGATCGAGAACCGCTGGGTGAGCGTGACGCCGGCGGCGGCCGGGTCCACCAGGAAGAGGTCGACGTCGGTCGGCTGGTCGCCGGTCCGGGCCAGGACCACCAGGCGGTCGGCCGCGGCGGCGAACGCGACGTGCCGCTTCACCCCGCTGATCGAGAAGCCGTCGCCGGCCGGCACCGCCCGCGCCTGTACCCCGAGCGGGCTGAACCCGTTCTCCGGCTCGAGCCACGCCGGGGTGAGGACGGCGCCACCCGAGACGATCCCCGGCAACCACGCGGCCTTCTGCTCGTCGTTGCCGGCCGCGGCGAGGACGCCGCCCGACAGCACGGCGCTCACGAAGTGCGGCGTCGGCGCCAGGGCCCGGCCGAGCTCCTGATAGAGGGCGACGCCCTCGACCAGCGTCATGCCCGATCCGCCCCACTCCTCGGGCAGCAGCAGGCCGATCAGGTCGAGCTCGCCCAGCTGGCGCCAGAGCTCCGGCGGGTAGCCGACAGGGTCGTCCTCCATCTCGCGCACGACCGACAGCGGGCAGTGCTTCGCCAGCACGTCGCGCACGGTCTCCCGCAGCATCTCCTGTTCGGGACTGAAGTCCAGGTCCAGCACGGGTCAGGTCACCTCCGGTTCAGGGTCGCCACTGGTCACCCCGGCGAGCCCAGGGGTTGTCGTCGGTCGTCTGCGGCACCGCGACGCGGGCGCTACAGGTCGTCTTGACGTCGCCGTCCACCGCCAGCTCGATGGCCACCGCCACCCACCCGCAGCCGGCCTCGTCCACCTCGGTCTCCTCCACCGTGCCCGTGAGCACCATGGTGTCGCCCGGGAACACCGAGCCCTTCATGCGGAACGTCACCTGGCCCAGGCGGCCGTGGGGACCGGTCCAGTCGGTGAGGTACCGCTCGAACCACGCGGCCTGGTTCGGCGTGTTGAGGAAGATGTCGCGGGTGCCGTTGCGCTCGACCGCGAAGTCCTTGTCGTGGTGCATCGGTCGCCAGTCCCGGCTGGCCAGCGCGCCGAGCACCACCGTCGTCGCGGTGACGTCGTAACGCAGCTCGGGTACGGCGTCGCCGGCGGCCACGTCGCCCCAGAGGAGCCGGGGCGCGGTCATGCGGCCCGCCGGTAGCCGAAGCCGGTGTAGGACTCCACGCCTACCAGCTGGTCGTGCTGGTTGTGGTAGATGACGTCGATCACCCAGAACCGGCCGGTGCCCAGCCGGGTCGTCTTCTCGTCGCTCACCGAACGCAGCACCTGGTGGGTCCGGAGCCGGTCCCCCGGTCGGACCGGGTCGTAGAAGGTGACGGTGTTGTCGGTCATGACCGCCTCGGGCAGCTCGAAGCGCGCCTTGAGATCGAAGTGCACCTGCAAGGCCAGCGCCTCCTCGGTCCGCCCCGGCGCCCAGCGGTGGGGGCGGAACCACACCGACAGCATGGTCGGCGGGGTGATCGGCCCATCGGTGATCTCCGCCGCCACGTCGTCGTCCCAGAAGAGCGGGTTGCCGTTCTCCACCGACGCGCAGGTCGTCCAGATGTAGCCCTGCTCGACCGGGAACTCGCCGGTCGTCGGGTACTGCTCGACGCCGATCAACGCCTGGACCTCGGCGAGCGGGTCATTGCTCACGCGATCGCTCCCTTCGCTCGCCACTCGGCCACGGTCGACGGGTCGACACCGGCCGCCTTCAACAGCAGTTCCGTGTCGGTCACCGACGGATCGGGCAGATGGACCGGCCCGGCTGGACGGCCCATGCCGGCTAGCACCGGCGCCACCTGGCGGAAGGCGCCGCGGGTCGGGTGCACCGCCTCCACGACCGCGCCCCGATGGGCGAACTGCTCGTCGTCGCCGACCTCGGCCACGGCCAGCACCGGCGCCACGCAGGTGTCGGCGCCGGCTAGCTCGGCCACCCAGGCGTCCCGGTCGCGGCTGGCGAACGCGGCCCCGAAGTCGGCGCGGATCTCGTCCTGCACCTCGTCGTCGAGCTGGTGGTCGACCCACCGCTCGCAGCCGAGCGCCCGGCAGAGGTTGGCGAAGAACTTGTGCTCGATCGCGCCGACCGCCAGCCACCGCCCGTCGGCCGCCCGATAGGTGTCGTAGCAGGCATAGCGGCCGGTCAGGATGTCGTGCCCGGGACCGGGCTCGGTCCCGGTGGCCAGGTGCTCGTCCACCGCCAGCGACATGAGCCAGAGCACGCCGTCGGCCACCGACACGTCGAGATAGGCGCCCTCCCCGGTGGCCTGGCGCCCGGCCAGCGCGGTGGCGACGGCCAGCGCGGCGTGCATCCCGCCCGCCGCCGCGTCGGCGACGGTGGCGCCGGGGATCGGCGGGCCGCCGTCGCCCCGGGGCCCGCTCGACGCCAGGAACCCTCCGATCCCGAGATAGTCGAGGTCGTGGCCGGCCCAGCCGGCCCGCGGGCCGGTCTGGCCGTAGCCGCTGGTCGAGCAGTAGACGACCGCCGGGTTGACCGCCCGCACCGCCTCGTAGCCGACGCCCAGCCGGTCGACGACGCCCGGCCGGAAGCTCTCGACCACCACGTCGGCGTCGGCGGCCAGGGCCAGGAACGCCCGGCGCCCCTCCTCGGCCTTCAGGTCGACCAGCACCCGCCGCATGCCGCGGTGCCCGCTATAGGCGTAGAAGGCCGGTTCGATCTGGACCGCGCCGGCCGCTGGCACCGGGCCCACCTTCACCACGTCGGCGCCGTAGTCGGCCAGCAGCCGCGTGCAGCGAGCGGCCGGGCCGACGCTGGCCAGGTCGAGCACCGTGGTGCCGGCCAGCGGGCCAGCGTTGCTAACCCCGGCGCGCCCGGGGCCCGGCGGGGCGACGTGGGCCGCTGCGTCGGCGGGAGGAACCGGGGGCACGGCGACCTAGAAGTTCTTCGGGAGCCCGAGCTTGCGGCGGGCGATGATGTTCTTCTGGATCTCCGAGGCGCCGCCGCCGATGGTGTCGATGACCGTGTAGCGGTACGTCGACTCGGCCCGCCCCTGCATCGGCGCGTCCTCGGTCTTGACCCGGAGCTGACTGCCCGGCCCACCGATGTCCATGGACGCGTCGGCCAGCCGCCGGGACAGCTCGGTGGCGAAGAGCTTGTACTCGGACGCCTCGGCCGTCGGCGCCGCGCCGCCCTTGGCCGACTCGAAGACGAATTTGAACCCCATCACCCGGGCCACCTCGGCCTCGGTGACCAACCGGGCGATCCGCCGGCGGATGACCGGGTCGTCCTTCAGCGGCACCCCGTCGCGGACGGTCGTCTTGACGTACTCGATCAGCAGGTCGAGCCGCTGGGCGATCGGCGAGAACGTGAACATCGTGAACCGCTCGAGGTCGAGCGCCTCGGAGATGTACTGGAACCCGTGGTTCAGCTCGCCCACGACGTAGTCGTCCGGGACGAACACGTCGTCCAGGTAGACCTCGTTCGTCCGCTCGTCGCCCATCGTCCAGATGGCGTTGATCGTGATGTTCGGCTGGTCCAGCGGGACCAGGAAGAGGGTGATGCCGTGATGCTTGGCCGCATCGGGGTCGGTGCGGGCGCCGACCCAGTACCACTCGGCGAAGTGCGCGGACGTCGTCCACGTCTTCTGGCCGTTGAGCACCCAGCCGCCGTCGACCTTGGTCGCCTTCAGCTGCATCGACGCCGCGTCGGAGCCGGCGTTCGGCTCGGAGTAGCCGACCGCGAACTCCACCTCGTTCCGGAGGATCTTCGGCAGGAACTCCTGCTTCAGCCGCTCGTTGCCGTGGCGGATGATCGTCTTGCCGATGATCCCGACGCCCTTGCCGATCTGCGGGCCGCCCCGGCCGGCGAGCTGCTCGTTCAGCAGGTACTCGTAGACGCCCTCGCCCTCTTTTCCGCCGTACTCCTTCGGCCAGGTCATCCCCAGCCAGCCCTGCTCGCCCATCTGGGCCATGAAGGCCCGGCGCTTCGGCGTGTCGACGATCTGGGCCATGTTCTCCCGGGTCACGTCGAAGACGTCCGGATCGTCGTGGGCGTCGAGGAAGCTCTCCACCTCCTTGACGAAGGCCGTCTGCTCCGGCGAGAACTCGAAGTCCATCCTGCGTTCCTCCGCTGTGGGGTCGGCGCTGTGGGGCTGGCGCTATCGGGTTGGCTGGCCCTGGCCGTCCGGACCATCGGCCGATCTGACGCCCCGTCAGATACGGGAGCCATCATAGGGCGAAACGATCAAACGAGTGGGCCGACGATCAGGCCGATGCGTCGGTGCCGCGCTACTCGGCGGCCGCTGGGGGCGATAGGGGGTGCGAACCCGGAGCTTCGCCAAGGTGGTGCTCCGGCGCTTGAGTACGCACTGTACGAACCCACGACCACACCACGGCGGCCGCCCCAGCGGCGAGAGCGAGCCAAGAGCCGGCGCCGGGGACCACGGTCACCGCATGCGGTGCCACGTTGGCCCACACCAACGGGCCTCCCGCTATCGCCAGCCCGCAACATCCGATCACCCAACTGCTGACGGCGACGAACCGCGTGGGAACTGCGACGGCCGCCAAGGAGCTGGCTACTCCGACTACGACCAGACAGATCGACGACGCGTGCCACACCCAGGTGGTGTGCATCCGGTGCAGCGTCGTGATGAAGTCGGTGTCCCCTGGATCGTCCCCGTGCAGGGCCCATCTGGGCAGGGCGGCCGACAGGCATAGCGCGACACCGACCACGCCGAGGAGTGCCCGGTCCCACTGGCCCGTCGCTCGCTGCGGCACCTCACCCCTCCTTTTCGATGCCGTGACCGTCTCGCCCATCTGGCGAAGCTCCCACGACCATCGGGTGACCAGCAAGTGCGACTCGATCGGCCGGCGCTAAAGCTCGTAGCATCCACGTCGTGTGGAGCGCCTCGAGCCCGCCAAGCTAGCCCGCCCGGCCGAGGACCGGTTTGAGCACCTCGCCGGTGTAGCTGCCGGCCGTCTTCGCCACCTGCTCGGGCGTGCCCTCGGCGACCACCCGGCCGCCCCGGTCACCGCCCTCGGGGCCGAGGTCGACGATCCAGTCGGCCGTCTTGATGACGTCGAGGTTGTGCTCGATGACGACGACGGTGTTCCCCTGCTCGACCAGCCGGCCGAGGACCTCGAGCAGCCGGCGGACGTCCTCGAAATGGAGGCCGGTCGTCGGCTCGTCGAGGATGTACAACGTGTGGCCGGTCGGCCGGCGGCTCAGCTCGGTCGCCAGCTTCACCCGCTGGGCCTCGCCGCCCGAGAGCGTCGGCGCGGGCTGGCCGAGGCGGACATAGCCGAGGCCGACGTCGACGAGCGTCTGCAGGTGCCGGGCGATCGGCGGCTGATGGGCGAAGAACGCGAGCCCCTCCTCGCAGGAGAGGTCGAGCACCTCGGCGATGTTCTTCCCCCGGAACGTCACCTCGAGCGTGTCGCGGTTGTAGCGGGCGCCGCCGCAGACCTCGCACGGCACGTAGACGTCCGGCAGGAAGTGCATCTCGATCTTGATGGTCCCGTCGCCGGCGCATGCCTCGCAGCGGCCGCCGCGCACGTTGAACGAGAACCGCCCCGGCTGGTAGCCGCGGACCTTTGCCTCCGGCGTCTGGCTGAACAACCGACGGATGTGGTCGAAGACACCGGTGTACGTCGCCGGGTTCGACCGCGGCGTGCGGCCGATCGGCGCCTGGTCGACGTCGACGACCTTGTCGACGTGGCCGATCCCGTCGACCTTGCGGTGCAGGCCCGGCACGGCCTTGGCCCGGTGGAGCTCGTGCGCCAGCGACCGCAGGAGGATGTCGTTGACCAGCGTCGACTTCCCCGACCCGGACACACCGGTGACCGCGATGAGGCAGCCGAGCGGGAAGGCGACGTCGACGTCGGCCAGGTTGTGCTCGCGGGCGCCGCGGACGACGATCGCGTCGCCGCTGCCCGGCCGCCGCCGGTCCGGGACCGGGATCGACCGGCGGCCGGAGAGGTACTGACCGGTCAGCGACGCCCGGTTCGAGAGCAGGCCCTTCTTCCCGGTCACCGGCCCGCTGTGGACGACCTGCCCGCCGTGCTCGCCGGCGCCCGGTCCGATGTCGACGACGTGGTCGGCCGTGAGGATCGTGTCCTCGTCGTGCTCGACGACGATGACCGTGTTGCCGAGGTCGCGGAGCCGCAGCAGCGTCTGGATGAGCCGCTGGTTGTCCCGCTGGTGGAGGCCGATCGACGGCTCGTCGAGGACGTAGAGGACGCCGACCAGCCCGCTGCCGATCTGGCTGGCCAGGCGGATCCGCTGCGCCTCGCCGCCCGACAGCGTCGCCGCCGACCGGGCCAGCGACAGGTAGTCGAGGCCGACGTCGAGCAAGAACTGCATCCGCTCGCGGACCTCTTTGAGCACCCGGTCGGCGATCAGGTGGTCGCGCTCGGACAGTTCGAGGCCGGCGATGGCGTCGACCGCCTTGGTGATCGACAGGCTGCACAGCTCGTAGATGCTCATGCCACTGACCGTCACCGCCAGCGACTCCGGCTTGAGCCGCGCCCCGCCACAGGTCGAGCAGGCGACCTCGCGCATGTACTGCTCGATCTGCTCGCGCGACCAGTCCGAGTCGGACTCGCTGTGCCGGCGCTGGAGCCATGGGATGACGCCCTCGTAGTGCGTCATGTACGACCGGCCGCGGCCGAACCGGTTGCGGTACTGCACGTGGATCTGCTTCGTTCCCGCGCCGTAGAGGACGAGCTTGCGGTCCTTCGCCTTCAGCTTCGCCCACGGCGTCTTGACCGCGAAGCCGCCGAGGTCGGCGATGCCGGCGATCAGGCCGGTGAAGTACTCGCTGCGCGCCCCTGCCCACGGGCTGAGCGCGCCGTCGGCCAACGAGAGCGACGGGTCCGGCACGACGAGCTCCGGGTCGACCTCGAACTGCGTGCCGAGGCCCGCACAGGCCGGGCACGCGCCGTACGGCGAGTTGAACGAGAAGCTCCGCGGCGCCGGCTCCTCGAAGCTGATCCCGCAGGATGTGCAGGACAGGTGCTGGCTGAACGTGACCGTTTCGTCGCCGCCCTCGGGCTCTCCGTCACCACCCCCGTCGCCGTCGTTCCCGTTGCCCGCTCCCCGACCACCGGCCGTCGCGCCGGCGGGCGGCGAGATGACGACCTCGGCCGTTCCGCCGGACAGGCCGAGGGCGGTCTCGATCGACTCGGTCAGCCGCTGGCGGATGCCGTCGCGGCGGACGAGCCGGTCGACGACGACCTCGATCGTGTGCTGCTCGTAGCGGGCCAGGTTGACGTCGGCCCGGTCGGCCAGCTCGACGACGGTGCCGTCGACGCGGGCCCGGGCGAACCCCTGCTTGGCCATGTCGTCGAGGAGCGACGCGTACTCGCCCTTGCGGCCGCGGACGAGCGGCGCGAGCACCTGAAAGCGGGTGCCCTCGGGCAGCTCGAGCACCCGGTCGACGATCTGCTGGGGCGTCTGACGGGCCACCGGCCGGCCGCAGATCGGGCAGTGCGGCCGGCCGATCCGGGCGTAGAGCAGGCGGAGGTAGTCGTAGACCTCGGTGATCGTCCCGACCGTCGACCGGGGGTTGCGGGACGCCGACTTCTGGTCGATCGAGATGGCCGGCGACAGCCCCTCGATGAAGTCGACGTCCGGCTTGTCCATCTGGCCGAGGAACTGCCGGGCGTACGCCGACAGCGACTCGACGTAGCGGCGCTGGCCCTCGGCGTAGATCGTGTCGAAGGCCAGCGACGACTTGCCGGAGCCGGAGAGGCCGGTGAAGACGACGAGGCGGTCGCGGGGCAGGTCGAGCGAGACGTCCTGGAGGTTGTGCTCGCGGGCTCCCCGAATGACGAGGCGGTCGGACACACTCGGAGGATACCGGTCGGCCGAACCCCGGCGATCGGGGACGGCGTCGACGGCCGAACCGGTTCGCCGGGTGCCCATCCGGGCAGTATAGGCGAACAGGCGTTCGCTATCGGGTGACCGTCACCAAGCGGAGTCACCAAGCAGGGGTCACCGAGCGATGGTCGCCGGGCGACGGCCCGGCGGCTACCGGGCGACGAAGGCCAGGTACATGTCCTTCATCGTGAAGAAGCTCGGCAGGTCGTCGGCGCTGATCTCGATCGGCCGGCCGACCACCTCTTCGAGGTAGGTGAGGGTCTCGATGAGGCCGAACGAGTCCAGGTAACCGGCCTCCCACAGCTGGGTGGACGGCTCGATGTCGTCACCCGGCAGGTCCGGCCGGCGCTCGGCCAGAAACCGGCGGAGGCCGTCGTAGAACTCCTGCTCCGTCATCGGCCCGCCAGGGGGCGGGGCAGTCATCGGCCCGGTCCGCCGGTCAGGACGACGAGGACGCCCTCGGACTCGCGGAGGTCGCCCTGCTCCCACATCCGGTAGACGCTGGCGAGGGCGACCGCGGCGGAGTCGCCGAGCGGGACCTCGTGGCTATGCCGCTGCAGGGCGGCCGCGATCTCCGACGACGTCACGTCGACGAAGCCGCCGTCGGACTGGCGGACGGCCCGCGGCGACGTAGTCGAAGCTGGTGAACGGGTCGCCGAGCAGGATGGCGCCGGCGAGGCCGCCGGGGAAGAGCTCCGGCAGCTTGACGGCTTCGCCGCCGTTGAGCGCCGACCGGTAGGCCTTGACCATCGGCGAGCAGCTCGTCTGCTGGGCGCAGAACAGCCGCGGGCCGCGTCCCCACGACCGGGCGGCCGCGCTCTGCTCGACCGCCCGGGCGGCCGCGACGATCCCGAGACCGCTGGCGACGGCCTGGACGACGGTGTCGATCCGGCCGCCGAGCCGGCCGACGTCGTCGAACGCCTCCAGGTACGCCAGCTTGGCCCCTTCCCGGCGGCCGAGGTTGAAGAACCCGCCCTCCGGCGTCTCGCCCGGGTGGACCTCCTCCCGGGACCGGTGGCCGGCGGCGACGTAGTCGCCGTCGACACGGACGATCTCGAGGGCCGGCGTCGGGACGCCGAGCTGCGCGGTCGGCACCTCGTCGGAGACGTAGACCCGGGCGGACAGCTCCGGGTAGTACTGGAGGCCCCAGGCGTACGCGGCGGCGGTGTTGCCGGTCGAGCTGAAGACGAACCGCTCGACCCCGCGCTCGATCATCAGCGGGAGCGACACCGCGATCAGCCGGTCCTTGGTCGACGCGGTCGGCAGGATCCCCTCGACCTTGGCGTAGATCGGCACGCCGTCGAGCTCGGCCAGGAGCACGGTCGGCGTCGGCGGGATCTCGATCCGGCAGGTCGAGCGGTCCGGGATCGGCAGCAGGTCCCAGTAGGTGGCGAGCGAGTCGGTGTCGCCCGGCTGCAGGACGGCGTCCGTCGGCGGGTAGACCGGCTCGACGAGCCCCTCGCAGGCCCGGCAACGACCGGACAGGTCCTGGTCGGACGACCCGCAGTCGACGCAGACCAGGGACGCCGCCGGCCGGCGGAGGCCGATGCCCGAGCCCGAACCGCCCGACCCTGGACCGGCCGTCGTGCTCATGAGCTGGCCTCCTCTATCTGGGCCCGGGTGGCATCGGCGTCCCACTTGCCGTGGGCGTTGACGACGAGGCCGGGGACGACCCAGACGCGCTCGGGCACCGCGGCGGCCGGCAGATGGGCCCGCAGGTGCTCGAGGATGCGGCTGACCAGGTCGCCGGCCGCGCCGTTCCCGCCGGGCGCGTCGCCGTCGCCGTCAGCGTCGGCGACGACGAAGATCTCCAAGCCGCCGAGCCCGACCTTGCGGACCGCGACCGCGGCCTGGGCGACGCCGGCCACGGCGATCGTCAGGTCGTGGACCTCTTGGATCTCGATCCGGTGGCCGCGCACCTTGACCTGCTCGTCGAGCCGGCCGAGGCACTCGATCAGCCCGTCGCGCAGCACGCTCCGGTCGCCGGTCCGGTAGGCCGGTCCGGACCGGCCATCGGCCAGGAACGACTCGTCGACGAACCGGGCCCGGTCGGTCCCGCTGCCGCCGAGGTAGCCGTCGGCGACGCAGTCGCCGGCCAGCACGAGCTCACCTTCCTGACCGGCCGGGACCGGCCGGAGGTC
The DNA here is from genome assembly GCA_963844575.1 of uncultured Actinomycetota bacterium. Lineage (GTDB taxonomy): Bacteria > Actinomycetota > Acidimicrobiia > Acidimicrobiales > RAAP-2 > DASZUK01. Next base: position 2,474,114 of record CAWJOU010000005.1, on the reverse strand, counting down.
GGGGTCGGCGACGTAGGCCCGCGAGTTCCAGACCGGCGTGCCGACCGGCACCGCGCCGTCCGGCAGCCCGGCCGAGTCGAACCGGAAGGCCGTGCAGCCGACGGTCGCTTCGGTCGGCCCGTAGTGGTTGAGCAGCCGGACGCCGTCGATCCGCTCGCCGAGCCCGGCGACCAGCGACCCGTCGAGCCGCTCGCCACCGAACATCAGCGTGCGGGTCACCGTCCGGTAGTCCGGCCGGGCGATCCGCTCGAAGAGCCGGACGTGCGACGGCGTGATCTTGATGAACGCGAACGGCCGCTCACGGGCGGCCAGCCACGGCCGCGGGTCCCAGCTGTCCGGGATCAGCTGGACCGAGCCGCCGGCCCACAGTGGCAACCAGAGGCACGTCACCGCGTGGTCGAAGCCGAGGCTGGCGAAGCACGGCGTCGCGTCGTCCGGGCCGAAGTCGGTCAGCTCCTGCGCCCAGCCGAGGTAGTTGAGCAGCGCCCGGTGGCTGACGAGGACACCCTTCGGCAGGCCGGTCGAGCCGGTCGTGAAGACCGTGTACGCCACGTCGGCCGGCCGGGCCACCGAGACGTCGACCGGCGTCGTCCGGGCGTCGGCGTGGATGTCGACCGTCGCCAGGCCGCGGGGCAGGCTGCCGGCCAGCGAGCGGGCGTCGGGGCAGACGATCACCCGTGGCTCGGCGACCTCGAGGATCCGCCGGACCCGGGCGGCCGGGTACGTCGGGTCGATCGGCGAGTACGCCGCGCCGAGGATCATCGATCCGAGCATCGCCGCCACGACCGACGACGAACGGGTCGCCCACACCGCGACCTGGTCCCCCGGGCCGACGCCGGCCTCCCGCAGCGACCCCGCCAGTCGGGTGGCGTCCTCCCAGAGCTCGCCGTACGTCTGCGACGGCCCGTCGGTCTCGTGCAGCGCCGGGCGGTCGGGGTGGGCACGGGCGTGCTCCGCCACCGCGTCGACGACCGTCGCCTGGCCGAGCTCGACGGTCCGGCCGGCGAGCACGCTGGGCGCGGCCGCAGTGTCTGCGGCGTCTGGGTCCGCAGCCTCCGATTCGGAGCCTTCGACGTTCGTGGTGGTCATGAGCGTTCGTTTGCCGTTCCCTGGTCGGTCCGGCACCCAGGATAGGCCGAAGTCGGGACCCGGCGATGCGTCACCACGGAGCCCGTGACCAGGGCGTGACGAGTGTGAATGGGGAAATACCGTTGTCGAAATTCGACGCGGCCGCTCAATCGGTCACGTCGGCGGGCACGGCATCGGCGGGCCGGCCGCCCACCTCGCCGTCGTCGCCCCCACTGGCGGCCAGCCGCAGCTCGACCAGCTCGTCCCGCAGGAGCGCCGCTTCCTCGAAGCGCAGCTCGGCGGCGGCGGCTTTCATCTCGTCTTCCAACTGACCGATCAGCTCGGCCACCTCGGCCGGCGGCTCGTCGCTCGGGGCCCAGCCCCCGCCGCCGACCGCGGCCCGCGTCCGGACGGTCCGACCGGCCTTGCCGCCCCGCGCCTCCTTCCGGCTCCGCTTGGCCCGGCCGACGCCGTCGTCGGAGCCGCGCAACCGCTCGAGGATGTCGGTGACCGCCTTGCGGATCGTCTGCGGGTCGATGCCGTGCTCGGCGTTGTACGCGATCTGGCGTTCCCGCCGCCGCTGGGTGATCCCGATCGCCTCCCGCATGGAGTCGGTGATCGTGTCGGCGTAGAGGACGACCCGGCCGTCGACGTTCCGGGCCGCCCGGCCCATCGTCTGGATCAGCGCGGACGCCGACCGGAGGAACCCCTCCTTGTCGGCGTCGAGGATGGCCACCAGCGAGACTTCCGGCAGGTCGAGGCCTTCCCGGAGCAGGTTGATGCCGACGACGACGTCGATCGAGCCCAGCCGGAGCTGGCGGAGGATCTCGATCCGCGTGATCGTGTCGATGTCCGAGTGCAGGTACTGGACCCGGACCCCGGCGTCGGCCAGGTAGTCGGTGAGGTCCTCGGCCATCTTCTTCGTCAGGGTCGTCACGAGCGCCCGATTACCGTTGGCGACCGCGTCCTCGATCCGGGCCATCAGGTCGTCCACCTGGCCCTTCGTCGGCTGGATCACGACCTCGGGGTCGACCAGGCCCGTCGGCCGGATCACCTGCTCGACGATCTGGTCCGACTGCTCGAGCTCGTACCGGCCGGGCGTGGCCGAGACGAACACGGCCTGGGGCACCCGCTCGACGAACTCCTCGAACCGCAGCGGCCGGTTGTCCAGGGCGGAAGGGAGCCGGAAGCCGTGCTCGACCAGGACGTCTTTGCGGGAGCGGTCGCCGGCCCACTGGCCGTGGAGCTGCGGCACCGCGACGTGGCTCTCGTCGAGCACGACGAGGTAGTCCTTGGGGAAGAAGTCGAGCAGCGTGAACGGCGTCTCGCCCGGCTGGCGCCCATCGAGGTGGCGGCTGTAGTTCTCGATGCCCGAGCAGATGCCGGTCTCGGCCAGCATCTCGAGGTCGTGCTCCGTCCGGGCCCGCAGCCGCTGGGCCTCCAGCAGCTTGCCATCCTTCTGGAACTGGCCCAGCCGCTCCCGTAGCTCGACCTCGATCGTCCCGATCGCCCGCTCGATCGTCTCGTTGCCGGCCACGTAGTGGGTCGCCGCGAAGACGACGACGTCCTCCATCTCCTCGCCCATCTCGCCGGTGAGGACGTCGAACGGGACGATCCGCTCGATCGTGTCGCCGAACATCTCGATCCGCAGCGCCGTCTCCTCGTACGCCGGGTGGATCTCGATCGTGTCGCCCCGAGCCCGGAACGTGCCGCGGACGAGGTTCATGTCGTTGCGGTCGTACTGGAGGTCGACGAGCCGGCGCAGCAGCGCCCGCTGGTCCTGCTCCTCCCCCACTTTCAGCGCGAGGATCCGGTCGCGGTACTCCTCGGGGGACCCGAGACCGTAGATGCACGAGACCGACGCCACGACGACGACGTCGCGCCGGGTCAGCAGGGCGGAGGTCGTCGCGTGCCGCAGCCGGTCGATCTCGTCGTTGATCGACGAGTCCTTCTCGATGTACGTGTCCGTCGTCGGGAGGTACGCCTCCGGCTGGTAGTAGTCGTAGTACGAGACGAAGAACTCGACCCGGTTCTTCGGGAACAGCTCGCGCAGCTCCGACGAGAGCTGGGCGGCCAGCGACTTGTTCGGCTCGATGATCAGCGTCGGCCGCTGGGCCGCCTCGATCGTCCAGGCGATCGTCGCCGTCTTGCCGCTGCCGGTGATGCCCTGCAGCGTCTGGTAGCGGTCGCCCCGGCGGACGCCCTCGGCCAGGGCAACGATGGCCGCCGGTTGGTCGCCGGCCGGCCGGAACGGGGACACGACCTCGAAATCGGGCATCACGTCGATGGTACCGGGAGGGTGTGTCAGGCCCTCCGCCGCTCGTCCCGCTGGTCCTGCAGCCAGGCCCACAGCCGGTCGACCTCGCCGTCGAGCCGGTCCAATGCCCCGGCGTTGTCGACGACGTAGTCCGCCTCCGCCAGCCGCTCCTCACGGGTCATCTGGGCCGCCATCCGGGCCGCCGCGTCCTGTTGCGTCAACCCCCGCTGCTCCACCAGGCGCTGGAGCGCCACCTCGACCGGGCAGTCGACCACCGCGACCGCGTCCAGGCCGATGGACGCCCGATGCTCGGTCTTGAGGAGCGGGATGGCCACGACCACGATAGCGTCGGTCGCCGCCAACGCCTCGCGCTGCGCCACCATGGACACGCCGATCGCCGGGTGGGTGATGGCGTTCAGGTCGGCCAGCGCCTGGGCATCGCTGAAGGCCACCGCGGCCAGCGCGGGTCGGTCGATCGTCCCGTCGGACGCCAGGATGCCGGGACCGAACCGGTCCACCAGCGGCTGGTAGGCCGGTCCGCCCGGGACCACCACCTCGCGAGCCACCACGTCCGCGTCGATCAGCACCGCCCCCCGGCCGACGAGACGGTCGGCGACGGCCGACTTACCGCACCCGATGCCGCCCGCCAGCCCCACGACGAAGCTCACGGACGCTTGGGCCGCCTCGCGATGGCGAAGAGGACGAGCGTCGTGTCGTCGACGTCGTCGGTGACGAACCAGTCGTCGGCGGTGATCCCGGTGGCGCCGCCGGTGTCCTCGCGGGCGACGAGCCGGTAGGCCAGCGGCAGCAGGCGGGTGTAGGCCGTAACGTACCAGGACCGCGGTACCCGGTGGCGGAGATCGAAGACGTCGAGCCGCAGCAGCTTCTCGGCCTTCGCCCGCCGGGCGGCGAAGTCGGCCTTGACGTGCGGCACTGCGTCGACCGCGCCGAGCCAGACGTCGCCGAAGTACTGGCCGAGCAGGTCGACGAGCTCGCGACGGTCGAACAGGTGGACGTGGAAGGGGTTCTCGAAGTCGGCCGGCTCGTTCGGCGTCAAGAAGTACGCCGCGCCGTCGTCGGCCAGGACGCGGGCGATCTCCGCGACGTGGCCGGCCGGCTCGGTGAAGTGCTCGATCAGGTGCGACGAGCAGACCGCGTCGAACGACCCACCGGCCAGGCCGAGCGTGAGCGCGTCCATCGTCGCCGTCGGCAGCCCGAAGCGGGCGGTCGCGGTCGTCGTCGCCTCCGCGCTGTAGTCGACGCCGACCACGGCCCGGTCCGGGCCGCCGAGCCCGATCGACTCGAAGCCCTGGCCGCAGCCGACGTCGAGCACCCGGCCGGGGCCGAGCCGGTCGACGATGGCCTGGTAGCCGGCCGCGTGGAGGGCGAGCAGCGAGTCCGGGGTCACCCCCTGCTGGGGTCGTTCCCCGGTCAGCCTGGCCGTCGTCTGCATGCGCGCTCCCCCACGTCCTCGGACTGCCACCAACCCGTACGAGCCGGTGCTTACACTACCGGGGCGGCGCGCGACCGGAAGGGTCCCCGGCCGGGGGACGGGTAGCGCACAGGGACGTTCCGCGGCGGGGCCGTCCGGGCTCGACGACCTCGACGGTCCGCCGTGCCCGCGCCACTGCTGGACATGACGACGACGACAGCCACAGCCGCAGCGCCGGCCAGACCTCGGACCTCCGGTCGCCGGCGAGCGCGGCCGTCGCCCACCGAGGTGGACCCGCCGGCCGCCGATCGGCGGGCCGCCGACGGGACCGTCCGGCCGATCGGCGTCGTCGACTGGCTGGAGTACGTCGCGCTGGCCGCATTGGCGTTCGTTCCGCTCCTCGTCGTCGACCGGGGCGTCGTGACGTCGGACACGAAGACGTACCTGTACCTCGACCCCAGCCGGTTCCTCAGCCAGGTGGCGTGGATGTGGAACCCGACGGTCGCCCTCGGGACGGTGACGCACGAGTACATCGGCTACCTGCTGCCGATGGGGCCGTTCTACGCGCTCGCCGCGGCCGTCCACGTGCCGACGTGGGTGGCCCAGCGGCTGTGGCTCGGCGGCATCCTGTTCGCGGCCGGCGCCGGTGTCCTCTACCTCTCCCGAGTCCTCGCCGTGCGCGGCCCCGGTCGGGTCGTCGCCGCGCTGGCGTTCATGCTGTCGCCGTACTTCCTCCAGTACGCCGGCCGCATCTCGGTCATCCTCCTCCCCTGGGCCGGACTGCCGTGGATGGTCGCCTTCGCCGTCCTCGCCGTGCGCCGCGGCGGCTGGCGGTACCCCGCGCTCTTCGCCCTCGTCGTCGCCGTCGTCAGCGGGATCAACGCCAGCTCGATCATCTACGTCGGCATCGCGCCGGTGCTGTGGCTGATCTATGCCGTCGCCATCGAGCGGGAGGCCACCTGGCGCCAGGTCGGTTGGGCCGCCCTCAAGCTGGCCCTCCTCACCTTCCTCTGCTGTCTCTGGTGGATCGTCGGGCTGGAGATCGAGGCCGCCTACGGCGTCGACGTCCTCAAGTACACCGAGACCGTCCCGTCGACCAGTCAGACGTCGAGCGCGGCCGAGGTCATCCGCGGCCTCGGCTACTGGTACTTCTACGGCGGCGACCGCCTCGGCCCGTGGACGACATCGGCCGTCCTCTACACCCAGCAGCTCTGGCTGCTCGCGCTGTCCTATCTCGTGCCCGTCCTGGCCTTCCTGTCCGCCGTCCTCGTCCGCTGGCGCCACCGGGCCTACTTCGTCCTGCTCGTCGTCGTCGGCGTCGTCCTCTCCGTCGGCGCCCACCCGATCACCAGCCCGACGCCGGTCGGTGGCGTCCTCAAGACCTTCATGACCGACACGACCGCCGGCCTCGCCATGCGCTCGACCGACCGGGCGACGCCGCTGGTCGTCCTCGGCCTGGCCATGCTGCTCGGTGCCGGCGTCACCGCCCTGTGGGCCCGGCTGCCCCGGATCGGGCTCGTCACCGGACTGGTCGTCGCCGCTCTCGTCGTCGCCAACAACCCGGCCGTCTTCAACGGCGACGCCGAGGTCTCGAGCAGCTTCGTCCAGCCGGACAAGCTGCCCGCGTACCAGATGCAGGCCATCGACCACCTCAACGCCACCCATCCCGGGACCCGCGTCCTCGCCATCCCCGGCAACGACTTCGCGGCCGACCGCTGGGGCGACACCGTCGACACGCCCCAATCGGCCTACCTGACCCGGCCGTTCGTCACCCGCGAGCAGCAGATCATGGGTTCGATGGCCACCGCCGACACCCTCTACGCGCTCGACGAGCCGATGCAGACAAGCATCGTCAACTGGAATTCGCTCGCGCCGATGGCCCGGCTCATGAGCGCCGGCGACGTCCTCGTCGAGTACGACCAGGCCTACGAGCACTACGGCGTGCCCCAGTCCCAGCTCCTCGCCCTCGGCCTGTCGCCGACGCCGGTCGGCTTGACCGACCCCGTCTCCTTCGGGCCGCCGACCCCGAACGTCTCGTCGATCGCCACCCTCGACGAGCAGGATCTCACCGCGCCGGCCAACCCGACCCCGACGTCCCCACTCGTGACGTACACGGTGACGACACCGCGAGCGATCACCCGCGCCGAGTCGAACCAGGGCGCGGTCATCGTCGCCGGTGACGCCACCGGCCTCGAGAACCTCGCCGGTACCGGGCTGCTGAACGGCGACAGCACCCTCTACTACGCCGGCACCCTCGACGGCCGGAAGTCACAGCTGACGCAGCTGCTCGGCGACGGCGCGACGTTGGCCGTGACCGACACGAACCGGAAGCAGGCCTTCCGGTGGGACACCCTGACGGCGAACTACGGCGAAACCGAGACGCCGGCCGACAACCCCGCGAAGACGACACTGAGCGACAGCCCGATCGAGCTCTTCCCGGCCGCGCCGGCCGACGCCCACACCATCGCGTCGTACGTCGGTGCGGTCGACGTCACCGCGTCCTCCTACGGCAACACGATCTCCTACACCCCCGAGGACCGGGCGTACAGCGCCATCGACGACAACCTCGACACCGCCTGGGAGACCGGGACGTTCGTCGCCGACCCGTCCGGCCAGTGGTGGCAGGCCCACTTCGCCACGCCGGCGACCACCGACCACGTGACGCTCGTCCAACCCCAGACCGGGACACGGCGGCGCTGGATCACCAAGGTCACGCTGACCTTCGATGGCGGCCGCCCGGTCACCGAGTCGCTCGGCCCGTCGTCGCGGGCCGCCGGCGGCCAGGTCGTCTCCTTCCCCAGCCGGTCGTTCCACACCCTGCGGGTGACGATCGACGCCACCAACGACGACCACGCCTCGCCGGCCGCGGCCGTCGCCGTCGGCTTCGCCGAGGTCCAGGTGCCCGGCGAGCACGTCGTCGAGGTTGCCCAGCTGCCGAGCGACCTCCTCCAAAAGGCCGGCGCGGCGTCCATCGGCAACCGGCTCACCCTCTCGATGACCCGCCAGCGGATCACGCCGTTCCCGCCGCGATCCGACCCCGAGACGAACATCTCTCGCTCGTTTACGCTGCCGACCGCCCGCACGTTCACCCTGTCCGGCACCGCCGGCATCTCCAACCTGATCCCCGACGACCAGATCGACCGGCTCGTCGGCCTGGCCGGCTCGACAGGCAGCGGCACCGTCGCCTACTCCAGCGCCCGCCTGCCCGGCAGCCTCGTCTCCGGCGCCGCCGCGGCCATCGACGGCAACCCCGCCACCGCCTGGCAACCCGGTTTCGGCGGCACCCACCAGGTCGGCGACTGGTTGCAGTACAACCTCGACCGGCCGCTGACGTTCACACACATGAACCTGCAGGTGATCGCCGACGGCCGCCACTCCGTGCCGACCAGCATCCGGATCACCGCCTCGACAGCCAACCAGAAGGCGTCGACCACCCGGACACTGACGCTGCCGGCGATCGCCGATAGCCGCACCCCTGGCGCGGTCACGACCGTCCCGCTGTCGTTCCCCGCCGTCACCGGGCAGCGGATCACCGTCACCGTCACCGGCGCCCGGCTGGAGGACACGACAAACTATTACTCGGAGTCGCCGATCGCCCTACCGCTCGGCATCGCCGAGCTCGGCATCCCCGGCCTCGATGCACCGGCCTTCCCGGCGACAGTGCCCGGCACCTGCCAGTCGAACCTGCTCCAGATCGACGGCCATCCGGTGACAGTCCGCGTCGTCGGCTCGACCGCCGCCGCCCTGGCCGGGGGGCAGCTGGCCATCGAGCCCTGCGGCGCCGACGCCGGCGGCATCACCCTCTCCGCCGGCACGCACGTCGTCGAGACGCAGGCCGCCCACCAGACAGCGCTGGTCGGCACAACCCGGACGGCCGGGACAGCTATCAACTGCCAGGCCGACGCCGACTGCTCCGGCTGGAACCTCAACCAGCTGACCCTCGATTCCGCCGCCGGCGGCGGTCCCGAGCCGACGACAACCGCGTCCGACGGCATTGCCACCGGGAGCACCACGCCGGGCGCTGTCGGCCCGTCGAACCCGCCGGCGTCGCTGACCCCGCCGGCTACCGGCCCGACGCCCAAGGTCACGACGACCGGCCAGACGCCGACCGCCGAGCAGCTGCACGTCAGCGGGGCGACCACCCCGTTCGAGCTCGTCCTCGGCCAGAGCAACAACGCCGGCTGGCAGGCCGTCGCCCATCCCGCCGCCGGTGCGCCGGGCAGCGCCCGCTCGGTCGACCTCGGCTCGCCCGAGCTCGTCGACGGGTTCGCCAACGGCTGGCCCGTTAGCCAGGCCGATCTGACCGCCCTCGGCGTCACCGGTCACGCCGCCGCCGGTGACTTCATCGTCAGCCTCGTCTGGACCCCCCAGAAGAAGGTGTGGCTCGCCCTCGGCATCTCCGGCGTCGCCCTGCTCTTCTGTCTCCTCGTCGCCGTCCTGCCGGCACGCTGGCGGCGGGCCCTCGTGCCGCGGCGCTGGCGCAAGAAGGACCCGAGCGACCAGGGCCGGAGCAAGAAGGGCCGAGGCGAGAAGGATGGGGACAAGGACGGACCCAGTCCCGGGCTGCCCGCGCCCGGCGCGCCGGGCGCGCCACCCGACGCCGACCTTCCGCCACCGGGACCAGGACCGGTCACCGCCGCGCCCGTTGGCGTATCGGCGGCCGCCGACGAGTCCCCGCCAACGCTGTCGGTCCCGGCTGCCGGCGCCGATACCGGCGGAGCCCTACCGGTCGGCTCCGTCCTGCCGTCGTTCCGCCCGCGGTCCGGCTCAGCGATCGCCTTCCCCGTGGGCGCCCTGCCGCCGCCGGTGGCCCCAGCGCCGTCAGATTCCCCGGCGACGTCCGCCTCGCTGGCGTCGTCAGCGACATCGGCGGCGTCCGCGGGCTCACCGGACCATTCGGATGACAGTGCGGATGGCGGTGCCGTTGGCGGTGCCGACCCGGAGGCCGTCGAGGGTGCTCTAGTCATGACGAGCGACGATGACGACGGGCGCGGGTTCGACGAGCCGGCGGAGCCACGGCTCGGGCTGCCGTTCGCCGTCCGCGGCCGTCGGCCGCCGTGGTGGGCGGTGGCGATCATCGCGGTCGTCACCGGCGCGGTCGCCGGGGTCATCTCCGCCCCACTGGTCGGCTTGGCCGCCGGCGTGGCGGTGGCGATCGCCCTGGTCGTGCCGCAGGTGCGGGCGGTCACGTCGATCGTGGCCGTCGGGCTGTTGGTCGCCGCCGGCGTGTTCGTCGTCCACGGTCAGGCGGTGCACCGGCTGCCGGAGAGCTCGGACTGGGCGTCGGCCTACGAGAGCGCCGGCGTGCTCGTCTGGATGGCCGTCGTCTTCCTCGGCGCCGATGCGGTCGTCGAGACGGCCCGCCAGAAAGCCCGGCGCCGCCGAGCCCGCCGGGAGCCGGGCTAGCGGCGCCGCTGCCGGCAGGCTTCGGACGCCAGGGCCTCGAGCGTGCTGCGGGCGGTGGCGTCCCAGGTGAACCAGAGCGCCCGTTCGAGCGCGGCCTTGCCGAGAGCGGTGCGCAGCTCGGCATCGATCAAGACCTCGGCCAACGCCGCGGCGACGCCGTCGATGCTGTCGTCGGTGAGCAGGCCGGTGCGGCCGTCGACGACGGCATCGCGGTGGCCGGAGATGTCGGTGGCGACCGCCGGCGTGGCGCAGGCCGCGGCCTCGGTCAGCGTCATACCCCAGCCCTCACGGAGCGACGTCGACGCGACGACCCAGGCCCGCCGGTAGCCGGCGACGAGGTCGTCGTCGGCCAGGTGGCCGGGCATGGCCAGCCAGTCGTCGGCCCCGTGCCGGTGGCGCAGGGCCTCGAGGGCCGGTCGTTCGTAGCCCTCGCCGACGATGACGGCCCGCAGCTCGGGCACCTTCTCCTTGGCCCGGACGAGCGACTCGATCAGCAGGTCGAACCGCTTCACCGGGACGAGCCGGCCGACGGCGACGACGAGCGGCACCGGCGACCGCTCGACCGCGCCCGGCGCGAACTGGGGCTCGATGCCCGGCGCGGCCACCGAGACCCGCTGCTCGGGCAGGCCGAGCATGTCGACGATCTCCCGGCGCGACGACTCGGACAGGGTGACGACCCGGCTGCGCCGGTAGAGCGGCGGCGCCAACCGGCGCTCGACGGTCTCGCCGGCCCGGGCCAGCCAGCCGGGAAGGACCATCCGCCACATCTCGGCGTGGACGTGGTGGAGGAAGACAATCCGCGGTCCCCGGTACCACAGCGGTGAGAAGAACGGCATGCCGTTCCAGATCTCGACGAGGCCCTCGCCGGGGCGGTGGGCGTGCCGGAGGCCGTCCCAGGCGACCGACGGGAAGACCGCGTACCGCCCGGCCCGCCGGTCCGACCGGTAGCCGTCCCGCTCGATCGACGCCGGCGCGGCCGGCACGGCCGACGTCCGCACGGTGACGTCGATACCGGCGTCGGCCCACAGGGTGGCGATGCGGTGGGCGTGCAGCTCAGAGCCGCCGGCCTCGGGGTCGTCGAGGTCACGCCAGGCGACGAAGTGGGCCCGACGGAGCCCGGCGTCGGCGGCGATGGCGGCCAGCACGTCCCGGCCGCCCTGCGGGGCCACGTCCGGTGGGACGAGGACGTCGGGCGAGGAGCGCAGCGTCGACGCGCCGCCCGCCGCCCGGTCCGCCGCCTGTTCGCTCCACACCTCGGCCATCGATCCGCCTATCTCGGTACGTCCGCTGACGGGGATCCGCCCGAGCGTACCGGCCGGGCGGCAGAAAAGTTGCTTTTCGGTTACAGGCTTCGGTCGGTTTCTCGGGCTCGACCGGCGGCGATCAGGTGGTGGAACTGGCCCCCCGGACAGTCGGTCGATCCTGAAGAGTATCGATTTTACCTTACGTTAGCCGGTCCGTCTCCGGCGATGATGGACCAGCACGAAACCGACGACGGTGGCGACGGCCAGCGTCGCCTGGACGGCGAGATCGGCCCGGGCGGTCGCTTGCGGCACGCCGTGGGCCGCGGCGACCGCGGCCGTGGCGGCGACTGCGCCGACGACGAGGAGGCCCGTGATCCAACGGCGGCCGACGGCCAGCAGGTACATCGTCAGGATCACCGTGACGCTCAGGCAGACCATGGCCAGGACCAGCGGGAGGAAGGCCGACTCGGCCCCGAGATAGCGCGACGAGAAGACGATCGACAGCAGCAGGTGGGGGGCGGCCAGGGCGATGACGAGCAGGACGAGGGCGGGGATGCCGAGGAGGAGGAACGTCACGGCGAGCTGCCGGAGGGCGTGGCCGCCCTCCCGCCACCGGATCGCCGCCTCCGGCAGCAGGTAGCCGCCGAGGACGACCGCCCCGAAGACGAGGGCCTTGCTGGCCACCGAGACGGCCGCGTAGGAGCCACTCATCGTCGGCGCCTCGCGGCCGAGCACGATGACGTCGACGTTCTGCAACAGCGCGGTCATCGCCAGGGCGATGAAGGCGGTGACGAGGTCGGTGACCAGCACCCGGCGCTCGGCCCGGGCCGCCGCGTCCTGCACCTCCGGGGCCACCCACCGCCGGCCCTCCGCCCGGGCCTCCGCCCCCCAGACCCGGTCGGCCATGATCCGGGCGTGGACGGCGGTGACGACCTCCGCGACGAGGACCCCGGCCGCCGCACCGGACGGCCCGGCCCCGGCGGCGACGAAGGCCAGCATGGCGACCGTCCGCACGCCGCCCTCGACCAGCAGGTTGGCCGACAGCGTCCGGTAGCTCCGGTGGGCCTGGAGGAGGCCGCGGTCGAGGCACAGCAGGATCCACACCGCCCCGGCGATGAGGATGGCGTCGACCCCGGCGACGTCGTGCTGGTTGAGCAGTCGGGCGAGCGCGCCGCCGGAGGCGACGACCGCGGCGGCGAAGACGACGAGCACCAGCATCGCCCGCCGGTGCATTCGCCGGGCCCAGCGCTGCACCAGGTGGGCTGACCGGCCTTTCCAGGCAGTCACCCGCCGGACGACCGCGACGATGACTGCGGAGCCGGGCATCGAGACGATGAGGAACAGGCCGGTCAGGACGTTCAGCTCGCCGTAGCCCCGGGTGGTCAGCAGCCGGGCGAGCAGGACGGTGACGATGACATTGGCGCCGTTCGCCACCAGCCCGGCGATGGCCAACGGCCCGGCTTGGAGGAGCCCGGCCCGGACCGAGTCGGCGGCGACGTCCCCGGCCGGGGCGCCGGTGACGGACCGGTCGGACGGGAGGACGAGCTCGCCGCCGAGGGCCGGCATGACGGAGCTCGGCGCGAGCGACAGGGCGCCGGGGATCCCCTCGACGGCCGCCTCCGCGGCTTCGACCGCCCCGATGTCGCGGCCGTCGGGGGACGGGGCGTCGGACCGAGTGGTCACTGCGCCACCGTACTGACCGTCGACGTGCTGGCCGCCGACGTGCTGGCCGCCGACGTACTGGCCGCCGACGTACCGGCCGCCGACGTGCTGGCCGCCGACGTGCTGGCCGCCGACCCGCCGGCCACGGGAACAACCGGGTTGGCTTGGCCGGTTTGGGCAGCGTGGGTGGTTTGGACAGCGTGGCTGGCCCGGACGACGCAGGCCGGCACGGCATCGGAGCCGGCCCGGGGGTCGTGGGCGGTCGTCGCCTCGCAGTTGCCCAGCGTCCCGGACGGCAGGACGAGCGGGCCGCGGCCCAGGTCGACGTCGGACCAGACCCAGGCGCCGGCCTGGAACGTGGGCTCGACGCCGAGGGCGGCGGTCATGAACGCCGCCGCGTACACCGGGTCGCGGCCGCGCAGCATCGCCGGCACGCCGGGCTGTTGGGGGATGACGACCATCGTCACGCCCCAGCCCCGCAGGGCCTGGCGGACGGCGGCCAGCTGGGCCGGCGTGCCCGACGGCGGTGCCGTCAGGCCGAAGCCGAGCGAGGTGAGCACCTCGAAGCCGGCCTTCTCCGGGCCGGCCCGGTTGGCGACGCCCTGCGGGCCGCCCCCACCGGCCTGGGCGAACCCCATGCCGGCGACGGCCTGCCAGGCCATCGCCGACTGGATGCCCGAGAACGGGGCCGGATAGGCCAGCAGCACCTGACCGGGTGGCAGGGTCGGCGCCTCGGACGTGTACCACTGTGGCAGGGTCACCGGCCGGGCGGTGAACGGCAGCTTCGGGGCGAGCGTCCAGACGATCGGGACGAGGGCGACGGCGGCGACGGCCACCGCGGCCACGATCCGGGCGACCCGGCCGATCCTGGCTGGCCGACCCGTCGTGGCTGGCTGGGCCCGACTCGTCGCCTCGCTACGCACATGGGCTGGGATGCCGCCTGGTGGGGCCCCCGCCGCAACCGCCGGTGCGGCGTGGCGCCCTCTCGGTCGCCGCGCCGGCCAGGTCGGCGAGAGATGGCGGGTCCGGTCGACGACGACCGCGAGCATGACGGCCAGGGCCAGGGTGGTGACGGCCATGAACCGCTGCTCGATGACGTTCACGAGCACCGGCTGGTGGCTGAAGATCTGCCACGGCACCCAGTGGTGCTTGCGGACGCCGAGGGAGAGGGCGGCGGTGACGGCGGCGAGGCCGGCGAAGAACCAGAGGCGGCGGTCGCGACGCCAGACGACGAGCCCGGCGGCGACGACGGCGAGCAGCCCCCACCCGAGATAGCCGGCGGACGGCAGGGCTTTGCCGAAGTAGCCGCCGAGGTCGAGCAGAAAGCCCCCCTGCGTCGCGTAGCCGGGGTCGACGAACGAGCGCGAGGTGAGCCCGCCGATGATCGGGATGCCGGGCCAGATCTGGCCGGACAGGTGGGCCGGACCGGCCAGGGCGAACCAGAAGGGGTAGGCCAGGACGACGACGGCGAGGCCGATGGCCACCGCCAGACCGGGCGCGGCCCGCCGGGCCCGGCGGGCGAGATCGGCCCGATCGCTGACGGCCCGGTAGACGACGAGCAGGACGACGCCGGCGACGGCCGACATGGCGGCGATGAGCAACAGCTCGGTGCTGACGAAGAACTCGACGACGATGAGGACGGCCAGGGCGATCCCGACCGGCACCGGCCGGCGCTGCTGGCGGACGAGCAGCTCGTCTAGGCAGCCGAGCATGAGCGGGAACAGGGCCAGCGACGTCGTCATCAGGTGGGCGAAGACGAGGCTGCTGATGACGAACGGCGAGAACCCGTAGAACAGGCCGCCGACGAAGGCGGCGGGGGCCCAGCGGGTCCAGCGCCGGAGGAGCCAGAACGCGCTCGAGGCCGGAGAGGACGGGGGCGAGCGTCGACGCCACGTTGAGGGTGGCGACCGGGCCGAACAGCCAGGTCACCGGGGCCAGTGGGATGCCGATGGCCAGCACGCTGGTGTTCGACAGCAGGTTGATGCCGCCCGGGTGGAAGAGGGCGGTCGAGTAGAACGGGTTGTGGCCGTGGGCGATGGCGTAGGCCGGCCACTCGAGGAACCACAAGAACAGCGCCGGGTCGCCGCAGCCGCAGGTGGCGGTGGCCGTCGGGTGGGTCGACCAGACGTGCCACCAGAGCACCACCGACACGGCCAGGTAGACGAGGCCGGCCACGACGTACGGCGCCAGCCGGCGGCGTCGGCTGGTCGGCCGGCGCCCGGTCGAACGGTGCCGGCCGGAGGGGGTCGTCGGGTCAGGGTCGCCGTCGGGCGGCGTCGGGCGGTTGACCGGCTCCAGGACGCCGGCGCCCCGGGCCACTACCCGGCGGGGACCCGGCGAGGCAGCACCGGCGCGTCCCGACCGGTCCCCCCGCTTCCCCCCGCCGCACCGCCCGACTGCACTTCGTGGTACTCCTCTTCGACGTTGACCGCCCAGATGTCGTGATCGGCGCCGAGGATGTTCTCGACCGTCAGCATGGCCGTGTACATCGAGTGGTCCTGGTTGTTGTACTTGTGCATGCCGTTGCGGCCGACCGGGTGCACGTTGGGCGCAGCTTCGTCGAGGTACGCGGTGATCAGCTCGACGTTGGCCCGGTAGGCGAAGTCGTAGTACGGGTACGCCTTGGGCACCCGGACGACGTACCCGGCCTCGACGTCGGCCGCCTGGACGAGGCCAAGCACCTCGAGCTCGCGCTTGCCCCGCTCGACGAGCTCGTCGTCACTGCTCGACCACAGCTCGTCGCCCTCGAAGACGAAGTACTCGAGGCCGAGGCAGGTCCGCCCCTCCTTGACCATGAACGGCGACCACGAGCCGAAGTTCTGGATGCGGCCGACCGCGACCTCGGGGGCGTGGATGTAGATCCAGTTGTCCGGGAAGCCCTTGGCCTCGGGCACGACGAGGGCGACGGTCAAGAAGTCGCGGTAGTGCAGGTCGTCGCCCGCCGCCCGCACGTCGGCGGGGGCCGGTGGGTCGATGGCCCGGACGAGGGCGTTCATCGGCATCGACGAGATGACGTGCGAGGCCGGCAGGCGGCGGGTCGAGCCGTCGGCGCCGGCCAGCGTGACCGCGGTGGCCCGGCCGCCGTCCAGGTGGATGGCGGCGACCTTCGTCTCCATGAGCACGGTCCCGCCGCCTTTCTCGACCAGCTCGCGGCAGCGCTCCCACATCATCCCGGGCCCGTACTTGGGGTACTGGAACTCCTCGATGAGGCTGGTGATCTCCTTCTGGTTCCGTTTCGGCGCCAGCGCGTTCAGCACGGCCTTGCCGAGGTCGAGGTTCTTCACCCGCTGGGCGGCCCAGTCCGACGGCATGTCGCTGACCGGCACGCCCCAGACCTTTTCGGTGTAGGTCTTGAAGAAGGTGCGGTAGAGGCGCCAGCCGAAACGGGCGACCAGCCACCCCTCGTAGTTCGTCTGGTCCTTGGGCGGCCGGACCCGGGCCCACAGGTACGACAGCCCGCAGAGGAGGGCCTCTCGGAGGCCCAGGTTCCGCAGGGCGTTCGCCGCCTTCAGCGGGTAGTCGTAGTACTTGCCCTTGTAGAAGATGCGGCTCATCCGGGGCCGGAGCAAGAAGTCCTCGTCGGGCAGGATCTCGTGCCAGAGCGCCTCGACGGCCTCGACCTTGGTGAAGAAGCGGTGGCCGCCGATGTCGAACCGCCACCCGTCCCGCTCGACGGTGCGGCTGATGCCGCCGACGACGTCGTCGGCTTCGGCGACGACCGGGTGCCGACCGGCTTTGACCAGCTCGTAGGCGGCGGTCAGTCCGGCTGGTCCGGCCCCGACGATCACTACCGGGGCGTCATCCGGTCCTGCGTCCGCTGGCGTCGACATCTCCCCCTTCCGGCGCCCGAGACCCGTACTGGTCCGGGGCGAGGATAGCGGGTTCACGGCACCGAGAGGTTGAGGAAGGCGAGCAACGCGTAACCGGCCAGGCCGGCGGCCGCGAGCACCAGGACGGACCGCTCGACCCGCCGCCCGGCGGTGAGCGACGCGGCCGCGACGATCAGTGGGAACGCCCCGAGGGCGTACCGCTCGAACGAGTCGAGGTTCGTCCCCGTGAGGGCGACGACGAGGACAACGGTGGCGAACGCGCCGTACGACGCGGGCAACCGCCACCAGCAGACGACGACGAGGGCAACGACGAGGACGACCCACGGCACGTGCAGGGCGGTGCCGAAATGGTGGTGGACGACACCGGTGACGTCGTGAGCGAGCGTCCGGAAGGGGTCCGACAGCCCACCGTGGTGGCCGGCCTGGGTCTGGACGCGCAGCGGGAGCAGGCCGTCGCCGTACACGCCGGCCGACCAGGCTAGGAAGGCGCCGGCTCCGGCCACCGGGGCCAGCGTGGCCACGACGGCCAGCGCCCGCTCGCCCCCGCCGGCGGTCCGCCACCGACGGAGGGCCTCGATCGCCACCGGCACGGCCAGCAGGACGCCGACCGGCCGGGTCAGCCCGGCCGCCGCGCCGAGGACGGCCGCCCAGAGCCACGCCGGGCCGGCGGTCGAAGTCGTCGGCGGGTGGGCGTCATCACCGATCGCGCCATCCGCCACCGTGCCGGCTCCGACCCCGACCCCGACCGTGGCCGCCCCGGCCCAGCCCCGGCCGCTCCCCCGCCGGATGGCCAGGAAGCAGCCGACGGCGAGGACGAGCAGCAGGCCCTCGGCGTAGCCCATGACGAGGACGAAGGCCGGCGGGGCCAGCGAGAACAGCCAGACCGACCGGTCGGCCCAGCGCTGGTCGCCGGACTCGCGGACGACGAGGACCCGCAGGAGGGCGGTGGCGACGAGGGCGGACAGGTTGGCCACGACGACCAGGGCGGCCCCGGCCGAGACGCCCGGCAGGTAGGCCAGGGCCCGCCCGACGAGCGGGAAGAGCGGGAAGAAGCGGAGCGACTGGTGGCCGAGCGGCCCGTAGCCGACGCGGGCGATCGCCTCGTACCAGCCGGCGTCCCAGCCGAGCAGCCCCTGGTGGACCCGGGCAGCCGTCGTCGCGCTCGGGTGGTCCCGGTCGACGACGAGGTGGGCGAGGGCGAGGGCGCCGAGGACGACGAGCCGGGCGACGACCCACTGCGGCAGGACGGCGACGATCGCCCGCCATGCCCGGGCGGCCCACCCCCTCGGCACCGAGGGCCCGACGTCGGTCACCGGATGGCTACGGGGCGCCCGGTGGCGCGAACTGGGTCAGGCCCATCGGCTCGTAGTACTGCTGCGGGTTGCTGTTGACCCACTGGTGGCCGCCGTACCCCGGGGCCTGGAGCAGGTCGGCGGCGAGGATCTGGCACTTGTCGTTGAAGCCCTGGTACTGCGGGGCGGAGACGAGCCAGATGTCGTGGTCGTGGCCGGCCATCGCCTCGAGCTGCTTGGCGAACGGCGCTGGATGGGAAGCCTTGGCCACGTTCTTGTAGTCGACCCAGTCGACGTACGCCGGCGGCGTGCCGCGCGGGAACGTGATCTGGTCGTAGCCCTTCGACGCGGTCAGCCGGTAGACGGCCGGGCCGAGCTGGTCGGGGCAGTAGGCGACGATGTCGCCCGGCTGGGCGTGAGCGGCCAGCGTGGCGGCGACGGCGGGGGCCTGGGTCCGTTGGGTCGTGACGTTCGGGATGCTCGCCGCCACCCCGGCGAGGGCGACGACCGCCACGACGATGGCTCGGAACCGGGCGTCAGCGAACGTCATCGTGCCGAGGGCGAGCAGGGCGAGCAGGGGGATGAAGACGACCGCGGCGTACCGGGCCGAGAACGCGCTCTGGCTCAGGATGCCGCCGGTGATCGCCGCGGCGAGGGTGACGACGACGGCGAAGGCCAGCCCGCGCCCCTGCGGCCTCGTCCGTATGTCGAGGTCGACGTGCCAGCGGCCGCGGGCGGCACCGAACAGGCCGAGGCCGGCGAGGGCGAAGTAGCCGAGGGCGAGCAGCCGGCCCTGGTTCGAGCCGGTCACCGCGTTCGACGCCTGGTTGTCGGTGAACCCGGTGATGGCGTTGATGATCGCCGCGTAGGTCGGCGTGCCGGCCCACGGGGTCCCGGTGTAGCGGGACTGGTAGAGGAACGTCGGCACCCACGGGGCGAAGGCGAGGCAGCCGACGACGACCGCGCCGAAGGCCCAGCGGGCGTTCGACCGCCACTCGGGCCGGCCGCGCCACAGCTGCCAGAGCAGCCACAGGCCCAACGAGCCGACGAGGTAGAGCGCCCAGTACTGGGAGTACAGGAGGGCGGCGGTGACGACGGCCAGGGCGACGAGGTTGCCCGGTCGCGCCCGTTCGACGGCCCGGCTGAGCGCCCACAGCCCGCAGGCGGTCAGGAACATGACCAGCGAGTACATGCGGGCTTCGGTGGCGTAGTAGACGGCGAATGGCGCGCTGGCCACGACGAGGAGGAGGACCCAGGCCACCGACCGACCGCCGATCCGGCGGCCGACGATCCAGACGACCGGGAGGGTGGCGACGGAGAAGGCACCGGAGAGCGAGCGGACGGCGATGTCGGAGTCGCCGAACGGCTTCATCCAGAAGTGCAGCAGGACGTAGTAGAGCGGCGGCGCGCCGTCCCGCTTCAGGTACGACGGGATCTCGTGGAGCGGCAGCCGGGCGATGTCGACGGTCAGCGCCTCGTCGAGCCAGAGCGCGGAGCGCGTCCAGAAGCGCAGGACGAGGCCGATGGCCACGACCGCGACCGCGCCGATCTCGGCGGCGAGCAGCCATCTCCCGCTGAGCACCGTCGGCCACGGCGCGGCGGCACCGTTCCCGTTTTCCCCCCGATCGCCTTCCCGGTCACCGCCCGGCACCGCCGGGTCGACGTCTCCGTAGGCGGGCCGGGCCTCCGTGGCCGATCCGTCCATGGCCACGCATGGTAGGCGACCGGTCAGGCGCAGACGTAGGATCGCGGCCCAGCAGGGGGCGGACCGGCGGGATGGCGGCGAACGAAGGGGGTCACGTGGCGAAGTACGTGGCGAAGCGGCTCGCTGCGCTGGTCGTCATCCTCTTCTTCGTCACCCTCGGGACGTTCTTCCTGGTCCACCTGTTGCCCGGGCAGCCGGCCGTCACGATCCTCGGCCCGAACGCCACTGCGCACAACATCGCGGTCGTCGACCACCAGCTCGGCCTGGACAAGCCGCTGTGGCAGCAGTACTTCGTCTGGCTCGGCCACGTCCTCCGGGGCGATCTCGGCCAGTCGTTCGTGACCCACCAGTCGGTCGTCAGCACGATCGCCAACGCCTTCCCGATCGACGTCGAGCTGATCGTCATCTCCCAGATCGTGGCCTTGGCGGTGGCCGTGCCGCTGGCCATCGTCGCATCCCGCCGGCCGTACCGGGCGGTCGACACCGCGGCCACCGCCGGGACGTTCGCCCTGCTGGCCATGCCGCCGTTCGTCGTCGCCCCGCTGCTCGTCCTCGTCTTCTCCGTCGACCTCCACGTCTTCCCCGGGCCGGCGTCGTACGTGCCGATCGGCGAGAGCTTCTGGTCGAACATCCACGCCATGCTGCTGCCGTCGATCGTCGTCGCCATCGGCTCGATCGTCCTGTACTACCGGTTGCTCCGCAACGACCTGATCTCGACGCTGCAGGCGGGCTTCATCACGATGGCCCGGTCGAAGGGGTTGAGCGAACGGCGCCTCCTCTACCGGCACGCGCTGCGGCCGTCGTCGGTGTCGTTGCTGGCGTCGGCCGGCATCAACATCGGCAGCCTGATCGCCGGCACGTTCGTCGTCGAGTTCCTGCTCCAGCTGCCCGGCCTCGGCTACGAGCTCGTCGTCGCCATCAACCAGGACGACTACCTCGTCGTCCAGGGCATCGTGCTCGTCATCGCGGTCGCCGTAGTCGTCCTCAACGTCCTCGTCGACTTCCTCTTCACCGTCGTCGACCCGAGGATCTCCCTTGACTGACCTGATCGCGGAGGAGGCGGCGGGCGGCGCCGCGGTGGTGGCGATGACGGCGGTCCCCCGACGGCGGAAGAAGCTGGGTTGGTTCTTCTGGGTGTGCGTGGCGTGGATCGCCATCACCGTGCTGGCGGCGGTGCTGGCGAACGTGCTGCCGATCCAAAGCCCGACGGCCCAGTCGTCGCTCATCAACGCCGGGCCGAGCGCGACCCACTGGTTCGGCACGGACGACCTCGGTCGCGACATCTTCAGCCGGGTGGTCTACGGGGCGCGGGTCTCGCTGGAGGTCGGGTTCGGCGCGATGGCGATCGCCCTGCTGCTCGGCGGCACGCTCGGGCTGATCGCCGGCTACCGGCGGGGCGCGGTCGACGCGGTCGTCAACGGCGCGTCGTACGTCCTACTGGCGTTCCCCGCTCTGGTGGCGGTGGTCGCGATCGTCACGTTCTGGGGCCACGAGCTCTGGAAGATCGTCGTCGTCATCGGCATCGCCGGCGCGCCACTGCTCTTCCGCATCGTCCGGGCGGCGACGCTGACGTACGCCGGTCGCGACTTCGTCACGGCGGCCCGGGCGCTCGGCGCGTCGGACCGGCGGGTGCTCACCCGTGAGCTGCTGCCGAACATCGCGCCGACGACGATCTCGTTCAGCCTGATCGGCGTGGCGACGGTGATCGTCCTCGAAGGCACGCTGGCGTTCCTCGGCCTGTCGATCCCGCCACCGACGCCGTCCTGGGGCAACATGCTCAACGAGAGCCTCCAGGGCTTGAACAACGTCCCCGGCCAGAGCAACCCGTGGCTCGTCCTCTTCCCGGCGCTGGCGATGTTCCTCTTCCTGCTGGCGATCAACCTGGTCGGCGACCGGCTGCGCCAGCACTTCGACGTGACGGGACCGGCAGCATGACCAGCTCAGCGGCCGACGACCGGGAGCTCCCGCTGCTGGAGGTGCGCGACGTCCGGACGTCGTTCACGACCGACCGGGGCGAGCTGCGGGCGGTCGACGGCGTCTCGTTCTCACTGGCCCGCGGCCGGACGCTGGGCATCGTCGGCGAGTCGGGCTCCGGCAAGACGGTCCTGTCGAGGACGGTGATGGGGCTGCTCCGGGGCGACGGCATGCGGCAGTCGGGGTCGGTGCGGTTCGAGGGCCGGGAGATGATGGGGGCCTCGCCGAAGCTGCTCCGGTCGGTGTGGGGTGCCCGCATCGCCATGGTCTTCCAGGACTCGACCGCGTCGCTGAACCCGGTCGTGCGGGTCGGCCGCCAGATCACCGAATCGCTCCGCCTGCACCTCGAGATGGACCGGGCGGACGCGAAGGCGACGGCGATCGCGCTGCTCGCCCAAGTCGGCATCCCGGCGCCGGAGCGCCGGTACCGCAGCTACCCGGGCGAGCTGTCGGGCGGCATGCGCCAGCGGGTGGCGGTCGCCATCGCCATCGCCTGTGCGCCGCGGCTACTGCTGGCCGACGAGCCGACGACCGGCCTCGACGTCACGGTGCAGGCCCAGATCCTCGACCTGTTGCGCGCGTCGGGAGCCGATCGGCGCATGGCGATGGTTCTCGTCTCGCACGACCTCGGCGTCGTGGCGACGCGGACGGACGAAGTCCTCGTCATGTACGCCGGCCGGGTGGTCGAGCAGGCGCCGACGCGGACGCTGTTCGCGTCGACCGCGATGCCGTACACGGCGGCGCTGCTCGGCTCGACGCCACGGCTGGCCGATCCGAGCCACACCCGGCTGGCGGCCATCGAGGGCCGGCCGCCCGACCCGGTCCGCCGGCCGGCGGGCTGCCCGTTCGCACCGCGCTGCCCGTACGTCCAGGAGCTGTGCCGCCGGGAGGTGCCGCCGCTGGTGGAGGCCGAGACCCCGGGCCACCGGTACGCGTGCTGGTTCCCGCTCGGCTTCCGGCGCGGGCCGGCGTCGGTGAAGGTGGCGCGGTGACGGATCTCCTCACGGTCCGTGGCCTGCGGGTCGAGTACGGCCGCGGTCGCCGCCAGGTCCAGGCGGTGTCCGGCATCGACCTCGACGTCCGGGCGGGCGAGACGCTCGGGCTGGTCGGCGAGTCGGGCTGCGGGAAGTCGAGCGCGGCGCGGGCGATCGTCCAGGTCGAGCGGTCAGCGGGCGGCTCGGTGGTCTTCGACGGCGTCGACCTCACCGGGCTGCGACGCCGGCGACGGCGCGAGGCGCGGATGGCGATGCAGATGGTCTTCCAGGACCCGGTCTCCTCGCTCAACCCGCGCCGCCGGGTGCGCGACATCGTCGCGGAGCCGCTCGACATCTGGCGTCGCGGCACGCGGGCGGAGCGCGACGACGCGGTGGCGGTGATGCTCGAAGCCGTCGGGCTCGACCCGGCGGTGGCCGGCGGCCGCCGGCCGGGCGAGCTCTCGGGTGGCCAGTGCCAGCGCATCAGCAT
Organism: uncultured Actinomycetota bacterium; assembly: GCA_963844575.1. Taxonomy (GTDB): domain Bacteria; phylum Actinomycetota; class Acidimicrobiia; order Acidimicrobiales; family RAAP-2; genus DASZUK01. The sequence goes on along the minus strand of CAWJOU010000005.1, from coordinate 2,450,780 downwards.
CGCCCGGGCGCTCGTGACGGAGCCGAAGCTGCTCGTCTGCGACGAGATCGTCTCCGCCCTCGACGTCTCCGTCCAGGCCCAGATCCTCAACCTGCTCGAGGACCTCAAGGCCCGCTACGGCCTGAGCGTCCTCTTCATCGCCCACGACCTGGCGGTGGTCAAGAACGTCAGCGACCGCGTCGCGGTCATGTACCTCGGCACGGTCTGCGAGGTCGCGCCGGCCGACGCGCTCTACCGGCGGCCGGCCCATCACTACACGGCCGCGCTCGTCGACTCGGCCGTCGACCCGGACCCGGACGCGCCGCGGGCGAAGCCGCTGGGCGGTGAGCCGCCGAGCCCGATCGACCCGCCGTCGGGCTGCCGGTTCCGCACCCGCTGTCCGCGAGCCGAGGCTCGCTGCGCGGCCGAGGTGCCGGTCCTGCGCGAGGTCGCGCCGGGGCAGGCGGTGGCCTGCCACTTCCCCCTCGCCAGTCCGCCTCTTGTCGGGCCGCCGCTCGGCCGGCCGAGCGGGCCGCCGGCCGGCTGACTATCCCTCGGTGACGGCTTCGGCGGCCGCTTCGGTGACCGGGGCCGCCTCGGGGGCGGCTTCGGTCACGACCTCGGGGGGCGCTTCGGTGACGACCTCGGCGGCGGCTTCAGGAGCCGCTTCGGCGACGGCCTCGGGGGCCGCGGCCGGCTCGGCTGGCTCGGCCGCCGGGGCCGGGCTCCCGTCGGCTGCGTCCGCCTCGTCGCCGGCCGGCGTGACCGCCTCGGCGACGTAGTCGGCCCACGCCGCCTGGGCCTCGGTCTCCGGGGTGAACTCGCCACCCTCGGCGTAGTCGTAGCCGATGTAGTTGCCCTCTTCGTCGTAGGCGTGCTCGCCGAAGGCCTCGCGGTACTCCTCGGAGACCTCGCCGCCCTCCGCGGCCTGCTTGATCGACAGGCTGATGCGGCGCCGCTGGAGGTCGATGTCGATGATCTTGACCCACAGCTCCTCGCCGGGGGTGACGACCTGCTCGGGCAGGTCGACGTGGTGGGCGGCCATCTCGGAGATGTGGACGAGGCCCTCGATGCCGTCGCCGACCTGGACGAAGGCCCCGAACGGCACGAGCTTCGTGATCCGGCCGTAGACGAGCTGGCCGACCTGGTGGCTGTCGGCGAACTCCTGCCACGGGTCGGTCTGGGTGGCCTTGAGCGAGAGGCTGATCCGCTCCTTGTCGAGGTCGACGTCGAGCACCTCGACCTCGATCTCGTCGCCGACCGTGACCACCGAGGAGGGATGGTCGACGTGCTTCCAGGAGAGCTCGGAGACGTGGACGAGGCCGTCCATGCCGCCGAGGTCGACGAAGGCACCGAAGTTGACGACCGACGAGACGACGCCGCGGCGACGCTCGCCCGGCTTGAGGTTGGCGAGGAAGTCGCCGCGCTGCTCCTTCTGGGCCTCCTCGAGCCAGGCCCGCCGGGACAGGACGACGTTGTTCCGGTTCCGGTCGAGCTCGATGATCTTGGCCTCGATGACCCGGCCGACGTACGGCTGGAGCTCGCGGACCCGGCGCAGCTCGACGAGCGACGCCGGCAGGAAGCCGCGGAGGCCGATGTCGACGATCAGGCCGCCCTTGACGACCTCGATCACCGGGCCCTTGACCATCTCGTCCGCTTCCTTCAGCTTCTCGATGGTCGACCACGCCCGCTCGTACTGGGCCCGCTTCTTCGAGAGGACGAGCCGGCCTTCCTTGTCCTCCTTCTGCAGGACGAGCGCTTCGACGTGGTCGCCGAGGCTGACGATCTCTTCGGGGTGGACGTCGTTGCGGATCGACAGCTCGCGGGCCGGGATGACGCCCTCGGACTTGAAGCCGATGTCGAGCAGCACCTCGTCGCGGTCGATCTTGACGACCGTGCCCTCGACCACGTCGCCGTCGTCGAACTCGACGATCGTGCCGGCCATGACGTCCTCGAGTGGCTGGCCGGCGAGGTCGTCCTCGACGACGGAGCGGGGGACGTAGTTGCCGTCCTCGTCGAACGTGCCCATGGCCTCGTCGGAAAGGAGGACGGCGGAGAAGGAATCAGGCATTCGTACTGCTCGCTTTCGTGGCTGTCACCTCCCCAGCGGGAAGCGGCGATCGCGTCGGGATCCTGTAGACGACAGGGTTTGCCCGGCCACCGACGCCGGCAAGGCCCGAAAAGGCTACCACCGGGGTCTGGCCGGCCGCTCAGCCGCCTTTGGCGTCGGCCCAGGAGCTGCCCCAGGCGGTCGAGACCTCGAGCGGCACGGAGAGGTCGGCGGCGCCGGTCAACGCCTGCTCGGTCAGCGCAGCGACCGCATCGTCCTCGCCGGGGCGGACGTCGACGATCACCTCGTCGTGGATCTGCAGGACGAGCCGGCTGGCCAGGCCGCCGTCGTCCAGCGCCTGGTCGAGCCGGACGAGCGCCACCTTGAACAGGTCGGCGGCGAGCCCCTGGATGCCAGCGTTCATGGCCTGGCGCTCGGCGGCCTGGCGGACCCGGTAGTTGCGGTCGGACAGCTCCGGCAGCGGACGCTTGCGGCCGAGCGCGGTCCGCGTGTAGCCACGGGCCCGGGCGTCGGCGACGGTCTGCTCCATGTAGGCGTGGACCTCTGGGAAGCCGCCGAAGTACCGGTCCATGATCTCGTTGGCCTCGTCGACGCTCGTCGCCAGCCGGCGGGCGAGCCCGAACGCCTCCATGCCGTAGATCAGCCCGTACGAGACCATCTTCGCCCGGTCCCGCTGGACGCGGGTGACGTCGTCCGGCGCCAGGCCGTAGATGCCGGCCGCGACGGTCCGGTGGATGTCCGCGCCGGACGTGAACGCGGCGACGAGCCCGGGGTCGCCGGACAGGTGGGCGAGCACGCGCAGCTCGACCTGGTCGTAGTCGGCGACGAGGAACCGGCAGCCCTCGGCCGGCACGAACGCCCGCCGGAACTGCTGGCCGGTCTCGGTCCGCGTCGGGATGTTGTGCAGGTTCGGCCGCTCCGACGACAGCCGGCCGGTCCGGGCGACGGTCTGGCGGAACGACGCGTGGATGCGACCGTCCGCCGCGACCTCGGCCAGCAGGCTCTCGCCGTACGTCGACCGGAGCTTCTCGACCTCGCGGTAGCGCAGGAGCGTGTCGACGATCGCATGGTCGTCGCGCAGCGACTCGAGCGTCGCCGCGTCGGTCGAGTACCCGGTCTTCGTCTTGCGGCCGGGCGTGAGGCCGAGCTCGTCGTAGAGCACCGTCCGCAGCTGCGGCGTCGAGTTGACGTTGAACTCGTGGCCGGCGAGCTGGTGGATCTCGGCCATCAGCCGCTGCGTCTCGGTCACCAGGTTGTCGGCGATCCGCCGCAGCTCGATCGTGTCGACGCGGATACCGACGACCTCCATCCGGGCCAGCACGCGGACGAGCGGCGTCTCGACGTCGTCGTGGAGATCACGCATGCCCTCCGCGTCGAGCCGGTCCCGTTCGATCGGCACGAGCGCGGCCACCCGCAGCGCCTCGGTCGTCACCTCGCGGGCTTCCGCGGCGACGAGCTCGTCGGCTGCGACCTCGGCCGGCGGCTCGTCGTCCCCCTCGAGCCCGCCGAGCGCCAGCTGGCCGACGACCGCCCGGCCCTCCGCCGGGCCGGACGGCGACCCCGCACCGCCCACCGCGTCGAGGCTGTAGTCGCCGCTCGACGGGTCGATCAGGTACGCCGCCACCTTCGTGTCCATGACGAGCGACGTGCAGTCGATGCCGACCGGCAGGACCGACCGCAGCAGCTCCTTCACGTCGTGGCCGACGACCGGCGCCCGGCCGAGCACGGCCGTCAACTCGGCCCGGACGTCGGTCTCCTCCAGCCGTGCCGGGTCGAGCCACACCGCCGACCGCGTCTCGCCGCCGACGGCCAGCGCGATGCCCTTCAGCGGCGAGCGGCCGGGCGTGCCCTCCCACCGGCCGGCGACCGACAGGACCGCGTCCCCCGACAGCTCGCCGACGAGCCGCTCCAGCGCGACCACGGCCTCGGTCGCGTCGGCTGGCCGCACCGGGTCGAGTGGCTCGACCGTGACGATCACGTCCGGCAGGCCCTCGGGCACCGCCGGGGCGGACCCGTCGGCCGCCGGCGGGCTGTCGGCCGGCGCCTTCTTCCCACTCGTCGTCCCGCCCGATCGCGACGGACCGAAGCTGCCGTCGTCCAGCAGCGCCTGCATCCGCTGCCAGACGTTCTTCAGCTCCAGCGTCGCGAACGTCTCGCGGGCGGCGTCGAGGTCCCAACCGCCGAGGCGCAGGTCGTCGACGGTGACGTCGAGCGGGACGTCGCGCACGAGCATCGTCACCGACGCGTTCGTCCGGGCCCTGGCCTCGTACGTCGCCAGGTTCTCCCGCAGCTTCGGCGACTGCTCGTCGAGGTGGGCGTAAACGCCGTCGAGGTCGCCGTAGGCGCTGATCAGCTTGGCCGCGGTCTTGTCCCCGACCCCCGGGACGCCGGGCAGGTTGTCGGACGTGTCGCCGCGCAGCGCGGCCAGCATCGGGTAGCGGTCCGGCGTCACCCCGGTCCGGTCGACGATGCCGGCGACGTCGTAGAGCGAGTAGTCGCTGACGCCGCGCCGGTTGTAGAGCACCTTGATGTACGGGTCCTCGACGAGCTGGAAGCAGTCGCGGTCGCCGGTGACGACGACGACCGGGCAGCCGCGGTCGCGGGCCTCCGTCGCCAGCGTCGCCAGGACGTCGTCGGCCTCGAACGTCGGCACCTCGACGACCGGCACGTTGAGCGCGGCGAGCACGTCGCGGATCATCCCGAACTGCGGCAGCAGGTCGTCCGGCGTGGCGGCGCGGCCACCCTTGTAGTCCTCGACCATGTCGTCGCGGAAGTTCCCACCCCGCGGGTCGAACGCCACGGCCAGCGAATCCGGCCGGTGCTCGCGGACGAGGTAGACGAGCATCGAGACGAAGCCGTGCACCGCGTTCGTCACGACGCCGGTCGACGTGACGAGGTCCGGCGGGAGGGCGAAGTACGCCCGGAAGGCCAGCGACATGCCGTCGAGCAGGAAGAGCGGGCCGCCACTGCTCTCGCCGGATGCCCCGGTCCCGGCTGCTTGGCCCGGCGTCACCTCACGGCGCCAGCTCGCCGTCGACGACCCGCTGGGCGACGTCGCGCATCCGCGACCGCGTCTGCATGGCCGTCCGCTGGACGAACGCGAACGCGTCCGGCTCCGACAGGCCGTGGCGGTCCATCAGGATGCCCTTCGCGTCGTCGACGACGCGGCGGGTGACGATCTTGTCCTCGGCCGGTTCCCGGTCGCCGCCGCCCGCCGGCAGCGTGGCGATCTCGTCCTCGATCGCCCACTCCTGGCGGCACCGCGACAGGACGTCGTCGATGGCCGGCAGCAGCTCCTCTCGCCGGAACGGCTTCACCAGGTACGCCGCCACCCCCGCGTCACGGGCGTCCTCGATCAGGTCCCGCTGGCTGAACGCGGTGAGGACGAGCACCGCGACCTTGTGGTTCGTCGTGATCTCGTGCGCGGCGCGGACGCCGTCCATCCCCGGCATCTTGATGTCGAGGATCGCCAGGTCCGGCTGGTGCTGCTCGACGAGCGTCACCGCCTCGTCGCCGCGGCCGGTCTCGCCGACGACGTCGAAGCCGGCCGACAGCAGGATCTCTTTCAGGTCGAGCCGGATGATCGCCTCGTCCTCGGCGATCACCACCCGCGTCGGCGCCTGTTTGCCTGCCGACGGCTCGCCCACCGATGGGTCGCCCACCGATGGGTCGACCGACCGCTCGGCGGCGGGCGCGTTGCCGTTCGTCGGCGGCGTCATCGACCGGTACCGACGTGCGTCAGCAGCTCGTCCTGGCGGTGCTGGAGGTCGTTGACGGCCGTCCACATCGCCTCGCGGGCCCGCCCGATCGCGTCGGCGTGCCGCTTGACCTCCGCGTACTCGTGGGCGGCCAGCGGCGTCTCCGACACGAGCGACCGCAGCCGGGCCTCCTCGGCCTCGTCGGCGACGACGGCCAGCTGCTCGTCGAGGACGGCCAGTTCCTCCCGGGCTCGAACCAGCCTGGTGTGGACGTCCCGGATCCGCCGCTCGAGAAGGAACCGTTGCATGGATCGACGATTGTAGGCGCCCGCCGTCCGTTCTCCGCACCCAGCGGGACCGGGCCGTCGGGTGCGGCCGGCCCCGGCCGGCTCAGCCGCCGACATCGAACCGTTGTACCTGGTCAGCCAGGTCCGAAAGGGCCGTCGGGTCCGGGCGGACCCCGATGCCCGGCGCCGTTGGCAGCGTGATCCGGTCCCCGGCCGTCGGGACGTACGGGATCGGGTTGGCGACGAGGTACGCGGCCGGGTCCGACAGGTCGCCGGGCACCGTGAACCCGGGCACCACGGCCAGGACCGCGTTGGCCGTCCGGCCGAGCCCGGTCTCGAAGAAGCCACCGACGAATGCCGCCACGCCGGCCGTCCGGCACGCGTCGACCGCCCGGCGCGCCGCCAGCAGTCCACCGAGTCGGGCCGGCTTCAGGCACGCCACCTCGCAGGCGCCGTAGCGGATGGCATCGTCGACCCGCCGGAGCGACGTCAACGACTCGTCCAGGGCGACCGGCGTCGCCAGCCGCTCCGCCAGCTCGGCGTGCCCGGGCAGGTCGGCCGGCGGCAGCGGTTGCTCGATGCAGGCGACGTCGAGCTCGTCGAGCGCAGTGAGGCGCCGGGCGTCGTCGAGCGTGGCCGCTCCCCCGCCGGCGTCTTCGCCACCGCCGGCGGGAAGCCGGTAGGCGCCGTTGGCGTCGACCTGGATGGCGAGGGTCGGAAAGGCCCGGCGAACCGCGACGACCGGCACGACGTCCCAACCCGGCTCGATCTTCAGCCGGACGCGGGCGAAGCCGCCGTCGACCAGCCGGCCGACGTCGTCCACCAAGGCGCCGACGTCCCGGTCGGGCGGGATACCGACGACCGCGCCGGCTGCGACACCGGCCGCCCGAACGTCGGCGGGCACGCCGAGCCGGTCGGCCAGCGACTGCCCGGCCGCCCGCAGCTCCGCGTCGAGCACGGCCATCTCCAGCGCGGCCGCAGCCATCCGGCTCGTCGGCGTCGCGTCGAAGAGGTGGGCGACGACCGCGGCCGGCGGCAGCTCGCCGTCGCGAGCCCCGGCCGCCGTCGCCAGCCGGTCGGCGCCGCGGCCGACGAGGGCCCGCCAGACCGCGTCGAGCGGTGGGTCGACGGTCGTTCCTTCGGCCAGCGCGCCGCACTCCCCCAGCCGTCCGCGCCGTCGGCGATCACTCGTACGAGCGCAACCGGCCGGGCCCGGTGCGTGCCGGCCGACGTCCCGACCGGCCGGCGGAGCGCCAGGCCGAGCCGCCACAGCTCGAGCCCCTCGTACTTCACCGGGTCATCGTGTCATCTAGGCTGGCGCTCCGGCCCGGATGGCGGAATCGGCAGACGCGGAGGCCTCAAAAGCCTTTGCCCGTAAGGGCGTGCGGGTTCAAGTCCCGCTCCGGGCACGGCGCTTTTCTGGTGTTTTCCCTGGCCACGCCGGCTTCCCGGTGTTGATCGTGGGCCCTCGGGTCGGCGAATCGTCTCCAGCAATCGAAGGGGACAGATCGGTAGCCTCTCACCGTGCCGATCCCGCCGACCGGAAACTTCACGATCATGGAGGCCGTCGCGACGATGGTCACGGCCCTCGTCGTCATCGGCGGTGCCGTCGTCGGAGTCCGGTACGGCCGCAAGGCGCTCAACCTCACGGTGGGGGCCACCGCCTACCGCCACGACAGGTACAAGACGCCCTTCATACTCGTTGTCCGCCCCACGATCAGTAGCGCGGGGGTGCTCCCAGTCAGGTTGGAGCAGGTGGCCGTCGTTGTCCGGGTGTTCGAAGTCCTTCGTGCCGACACAGGAGGCCTCGAGAGCGGGGAGTACTACCCGGGCAATGAGAGCCTGTTCATGGGCGCGTCCATCCGGGGCAGTGAGACCAAGGGCACGGTCGAGTCGTTCACCTTGCCGGACCGACCAAACCTCGTCGGGTGGCAGGCCGTCTTTGCGGTGACCTACAAGGGTGAGAGTTGGGCAGCCCGGACGTACGAGCCGGTGCCTCAGAAGAAGGCCGAGACGCCTAGCGAGTAGCGGCGGTCTGGTTGTTCTCTTGGCGACGGCGCTCGTCGTGGCGTTCCTGCACCGGGGTAGGCGCAAAGAACGAGTCGGCGAAATCCTCGAGAGCCTCGTCGGACGTATCTCGGATTCGGACAGCTCCCATGGGTCTCATCGTACTGCGGTACGACGCGAAGCGGTGCTCCCTTCGAGCAATCGACGCCCTACCGGCACAACGGACTGAGATAGTCCGGCAGCTAGGGCTAAAACCCCAGCTCACGCCATCCTTTGCCACCGACGGAGCCATCAAGCCCGCCTGGGCACGCGATCGGCACCCCGGAGCGGTTCACGGTCTTGCTCCGGGCACCGTGTTGGCGCATCCCGTCGGTAGTCTTTGGTGCATGACCGACGGTGTCGTCATCTTCGACGGCGACGACACGCTGTGGGAGACGGAGATCCTCTACGACGAGGCTCGGGACGACGCGGCGGCCCGGGTGGCGGCCACCGGCATCGACCGGGAATCGTTCGTCGACCTCCAGCGACAGATCGACGTCCGCAACGTCGCCCGGCTCGGCCTCACGAAGGAGCGCTTTCCGACGTCCAGCGTCGAGGCCTACCGGGAGCTGGCCGGACGGCGCGGCGATATCCCCTCCGACACGATCGCGAACGAAGTCTTCCGGGCGTCGGCGTCGGTCTTCCAACGCCCCGCCCCGTTGGTCGACGGCGCGGCCGAGGTGCTCGAGCAGTTGCGTCGGCGCCACGACCTCGCGCTGCTCACCAAGGGTGACCCGGCCGTTCAGCGACGGCGGATCGCCCAGAGCGGGCTCGAGCCGTTCTTCCGACTGCTCGACGTGGTCGAGGAGAAGGACGCCACGTCGTTCCGCCGGGTCCTCGGGAACCTGGACGCCGCGGCGTCGGACGCGTGGTCGGTCGGTAACAGCGTCCGGTCCGACATCTCGCCGGCCCTGGCGGCGGGGATGCATGCGGTGTGGGTCGATGCCTACGTGTGGGCGCACGAACGAGCCGACCGCCGGTCGATCGAGCACCCCGACCTACGGGTGGCGGCGAACCTCCGACAGGTGCCGTCGCTCATCGACGCGGCGATCGTGCCGCACGCCCGGGAGGCCTGACGGTGGCCCGGCCACCGACGATCGACCGGACGGCGTCGGGCATCTCGTTCGTCGACATCCTCTTCGCGCTGGCGGTCGGCGAGGTGCTCGCCCCGCTGGTGCCGTGGGCCGCTAACCATACGAAGCACTCCCTCCCGGCACCGATCGTGTGGAACCTCGCGGTCGCGCTCGTCCTGATCCTGACGAGCTTTATCGGCTACCACAACAGCCAGAACCGACCCCTGTTCACGGTCCGCTTCGTCAACGTCAGCCTGTGCAAGTTCGCGCTCGACATCCTGACGGTGATCGTCTACTTCCTGTTCGCGTCGTACGCGGCCGTGTCCCCCGCCCAGACCCAGACGCTCCTGCTTCTCGTCGTGCTCGTCTTCGGCCTCTACCTGTTGTGGGACACCGCCAGCTGGTACGAGAAGAAGCGGTCGATCTACCGAACAGCGTGGACGACGGCCGCGGCCGATCCGGACCGGCCGGACGTCGTCGATGGCGCGTGGACGGCGTTCGACTACCGGCGGGCGGTGTCAACCGGTGTAGGTCTGCTGGCCATGGGCGGTCTGTACGCCTGGTCGCTGCAGCAGCGAACGCCGCTACCGTCGCATGACGTCATCACGGTCAACGTGCTGGTGATCGTGGTCCTCTTGGCCTATCGGATCGCCAAGGACAACATCCCCGTCCGAACGTCCACCGACTCGGGAGCTCAGGCCCCCGGTCCCTCCGCCGTCGATGACCGCGGCGCGTTGCCGAGTTCAACCGGTCCCGGCACGACGACTACTCCCTCACGCTCGGAAACGTCTCCCTAACTGCTCACCGGACCGGAGCGGAACGGTGGAGCACCCAAAGCCGCCGGTGATCACGTCCCCATCCGGCATCAGGCGCTTATGCAGCATTCACCGGATCGATGATGCCATCGCGTAGGGCATCCGGCGCCATGTCAGCGCCGTTCGGCCACATGACAACGTGCGTCTCCACATCGATCGTCGCCCGCCGTAGCGGGCATGGAAGTGCGATGGCGAGTGATCGGCGAAGTACATGCTGATGACGATCCCGTAGAAGCTGGAGAGGCGGGGCATCGGAAGCGACCGTAGCGTTCGGCTGTTTCAACGCTGGATACCGGCGAGCGCCCGGGAGGCGTCGACCAGACCACTGACGGGTAGAGCCAGGCCGTGCCAGCCAAGGGGAACGGAGTCGCTACCGCCGGTACGGGGCAGCGCGGCCGAAAAAGCGGTTCGCCGGACTTCGCCCACGCCGGCGTCCCGACGACCGAGCAGGTGGCGGAGGAGAAGGTGCTCGGCCAGCCGGGCAAGCCGCTCAACCAGCGCAGCCCGTTCATCATCGGGCTGACTGCCGCGGTCGGGGTCATCGTCGCGTACCTCCTCTTCCGGATGCTGGCCGACGTCGGGTCGATCCTGGAGCTGATCGGGGTGTCCCTCTTCCTGGCCATCGGCCTGAACCCGGCCGTGGTGTGGCTGACCAATCGCCGACTGCCCCGCTGGGCCGCGGTGGTCGTCGTCCTGCTGGTGGTCGTGGCGTTCGTCGGCGCGGTCGTCGGCGCGGCCATCGGGCCGGTGAGCCGGGAGGTGCACGAGCTGCAGGTCAACTTCCCGAAATGGCGGCGGCAGGTGGATGACGGCCAGGGATGGCTCGGCCACCTCCTCAAGCAGTTCCACCTGCAGAGCCAGCTGACGTCGAGCAAGTTGTCCAAGACGATCAGCCCGTCCACGGTGGCCGGCGGCGTCGTCGGGGCCGGCAAGATCGTCCTGTCAGCCGTCAGCGCGGTCGTGGTGGTCTGCGTGTTGACGATCTACTTCCTGGCCGTCCTACCGGCGGTCCGGGTGTTCTGGCTGCGGTTGATGCCGGCGTCGCGGCGGATGCGGGTGGCGGCGATCAGCGACGAGGTCACGTCCCGGGTCGGCGGCTTCGTCCTCGGCAACCTGTTGACGTCGATCGTCGCCGGGTTCGGCACCTGGGTGTGGCTGACGATCTTCGGCGTGCCGTACCCGCTGCTGCTGGCCCTGCTGGTGGCCCTACTGGACCTGATCCCGCTGGTCGGGTCCACCATCGCCGGCATCGTCGTGTCGCTGGTCGCCCTGACGGTCAGCCTGCCGGTGGCCATCGGCACGTTGGCCTTCTACATCGGGTACCGATTCTTCGAGGACTACCTGCTGACGCCTCGAGTGATGCGGCACACGGTCCGCATCTCGCCGGGGCTCACGATCATCGCCACGCTGATCGGCGGTGTCCTCCTCGGCCTCATCGGTGCGCTCATCGCCATCCCGGTGGCCGCGGGCATCCACCTGGTGCTCGAGGAGGTCGCCTACCCGGGCCTCGACCGCCGCTGAACGCTCAAGCGGCGGACCGCTCCCTCATGGCCGGGCGGGAGACGTCGACCAGCTCGACCGGCCTCGGCCGACCGGCCCGGTACCGGCCCCACGTATCGAGCAAGTACGGGCTGGCGGCGACGGCCAGGACGAGTCGGGCGCGGGGATCGGGGTCGAGATCGAGAACAGGCCGCATCTCGTCATTGTGGACGGTCGCCGAGCCGGAGCGGGGGACCCTTCCGGCGACGATCCGGCCACCGATCAGCCGAGCGAGGTCAGCCAGCTGTTGACGGTGCCCGGTTCGACCGACAGGCCGATGGCCAGGGCGAACTGCGCGGCGCCGGCCAGGCCGAGGGCGATCCACTCGCCTCGCGACGGGCGCTCCGGCATGGCGGTCAGCGAGAGCAGGCCGAGCAGGACGAGCGCCTCTGGCCAGCTGAACGGGACGCCGATCCAGCGGATGACGACGATCGTCAGCACCGGCAGCAGCGCGGCGAGGGCCGACAGCGGTCGGCGGCGGACGAGGACGATGGCCGCGACGAGCAGCAGCGGCGTGCGGGCGGCGTCGATGGCCGCTGTCCGGACGGCCTGGCCCAGTGCGTAGAGGACGCCGCCGGGGAACTGGCCGATGCCGGGATAGGCGTAGGTGAGGCTGGCCGACCACGACCCGGTGAACCGCCATTCGAGGAACACCCACCCGGCCATGCCGGCGAGCGTCGGGAAGAGGACGACGAGCAGCGTCGCCCGGTTCCGGGCCGGCTGGTGCGGTCGGTGACGGCCCATGAGCAGGGCGGCCAGCCCGGCGGTCAGGGCGATGATGCCGGCGGCCGGGTCGCAGAGGGTGGCCGCGCCGAACGAGAGACCGGCGATGAAGCCGCTCTCGGTCGACTGGTTGAAGACGAAGTCGAGCAGCCCGGTCAGCGCGATCGACAGCAGGACGAGCGAGAGGAACGCCGCGAAGTCCTGCGTGGCGACGTACCAGAAGATCGGCGTCCCGACGACCGCAGCGACGAACAGGCCGGCCGCGGGCAGCCGGTACGACCGCAGGACGAGCCGCTCCAGGCTGATCTGGACGGCGATGCCGGCGAAGAGGCCGCCGACCACGCCGAGCGCGGTCGGGCTGCGCACGACCGCGGCCACCCCGACCGGCAGCGGCGGGTAGGCGTACGTCATCCAGTTGAGCTGCCGGGAGCCCCAGTGGACGAGCGTGCCTTGGTGATAGAGGAACGAGTTGGTCGGCGCCGGCACGCCGTGGGCCGCGGCGAGCGCGCCGACGACGACGAACGGGACGGCCAGGGCGAGCCGGAGGATCCAGCGGTCGATGCCGCGGGCCGGCCAGCGCTCGCGGCGCCAGTTACGGAAGGTCGGGACTTCGAGGATCGTCGCCAGTGAGGCCATGGACGGTCTTCTCCCAGTAGTGCGGCTTGACGATCAGCTGCCAGAGCGCCTTGTACGACGCGACGGAATGGAGCAGCCAGTAGAGCGGGTTGGCCAACGCCCACATGGCCATCCGGTACCGGCCACGCTTGAAGACGCCCATCAGCGAGACGTAGATCATGAGCGCGTTGCCGATGATGAACGACGCCAGTCCCATCCACAGGACGGGGCCGGGGAAGATCTTGCTCAGCGTCGCCGGGCTGAAGACGAGCGAGACGATGAAGAGGATGTAGAGCGGCGGCAGCAGGAGGAAGGCGATCGGCGTCCCGCCGACGAGGAGGGCGAAGCCGACCGACTTGAAGAGCCCGAGCCGGCGGACGAGCTCGATCGGGTGGCGGAGGTGCACGAGCGTCGTCATCAGGTAGCCCTTGACCCACCGCGAGCGCTGTCGGACGAAGTTGCCGTACGCCCGGTTCGCCTCCTCGTACGTCGTCGAGCCGATGACGCCGACGGTCTGGCCGAGGGCGGCCGATCGAATGCCGAGGTCGGCGTCCTCGGTCACGTTGAACGGGTCCCAGCCGCCGAGCTGGCGGAGGGCCTGGGTGCGGAAGTGGTTCGACGTGCCGCCGAGCGGGATCGGCAGGTGCAGCGCTTCGAGGCCGGGCAGCATGTAGTCGAACCAGAACGAGTACTCGAGCGTGAAGAGCCGGGTGAGCGCGTTCTCCTCGGCGTTGAAGTAGTTGAGCGCGGCCTGGACGCAGACGTTGTGCTCGTCACCCCGGCGGAAGGCGACGACCGCGGCCTTGAGCTGCTGGGGGTCCGGCCGGTCCTCGGCGTCGTAGATGACGAGGAACTCGCCGCGGGCGAGGTAGAGCCCGACGTTGCACGCCTTCGGCTTCGTCTGCGGATGGCCCGGCGGCACGGTGACGAACGTGACCGTCTCCGGTGGGTGGGCGGCCGTGGCGGCCTGGCGGGTCTCGTCGTCGTCGGCTTCGAGCAGGAGGAAGATCTCTAGCTTCTCCTTCGGGTAGTCGAGCCGGCCGAGGTTGTCCATGAGCAGGCCGACGACGTTGGCCTCGTGGTACACCGGCACGAGGATCGTGTAGAGCGGCAGCTCGGTGTCGTCGAGGGCGGCGATCTCCTCCGGCGTGACCGAGTCGACGGCCTCGTAGCGGGAGCCGATCATGCACGTGACGAACTTGAAGACGACCGAGACGAGGAAGCCGATGCCGGCGGCGGCCGAGAGGACGACCGCGGTGCCGATCGGCGCCAGGACGAGGGCGGCGACCAGCCCGGCCAGGATCACGACGAAGGCGATCCGCTGCGACGGATTGAGCACCTGGTACGCGGAGCGGTCTCGGTCGCGGCGCCACAGGCCGAGGGCGGCCTCCTCGAGCATCTCGTCGGCAAAGTACCGGCCGACGGCGCGGCGGATGTCCCATTCGCTCGTCGCCGCCGGGACGACCGGTGCGCCGAGGATCGCCCCGATCGTCCGCAGCCGTTCGGGCGTCGGTCGCAACGCGGTGGCGACGACGATCCGACCGTCCAGCTCGACGCGGACGGGGAACCACAGCTCCGCCACCAGCCGGCGAGGGTCGACGTCCTTCAGCAGCGCCGGGTCGATCGGGTCGTCGGTGAGATCGACGAACGAGCAGCCCCACATCTCGGACAGCACGCGGTAGAGGTCGATCCGACGCACCATCCCGGCCGCCACGAGAATGCTGCCCAGCATCGACCCGGTCTCGCGCTGGCGAGCCAGCGCCCAGTCGACATCTTCTTCGCTCACCAACCCGCGGTCCACCAGTTCCACGCCAAGCGGACGGGGCGTGTGAGCGCCCGCCACGACACTCACTGGTTTCACTATGTAACACATGATCGGCCGCAATCAGCGGATCCTGTAGCGGACGGTCGCGCCGCCGGCCCCGTCCCTCCGCCGGCCGGCCGGCCGGCCCCGGGCCGGCGCGGTTAGGCCGTCGTCGGCGGTCCGGGAGCCTGCCGGTAGTACCGACGTCGTCCCTGCTCGGAGCCGGTACACCGTCCGCCGCTGGCTGTTCGTTCCCACTGGTGGTGCGATGACCTCGCAGTAATCGCGGGCCCGTGACACACTGGGGCGTCGTGTTGGTGTTCACGTTTCCCGGACAGGGGTCACAGCGGTCGGGCATGGGCCAGGCGTGGGTCGACCACCCGTCCTGGGAGGTCGTTGCCGAGGCGTCGACCGCGGCCGGCCGGGACCTCGAGCAGCTCCTGCTCGACGCGCCGATGGAGGAGCTGACGCACACGGCGAACGCCCAGCTGGCGACGTTCGTCCAGAGCCTCGTCGTGCTCGACGCGGTCGAGCGGCTCGGCCTGTCTCCGGCGGCCTGCGCCGGCCACAGCCTCGGCGAGTACACCGCGCTCGTCGCCAGCGGCGCGCTGTCGTTCGCCGACGGCGTCCACCTCGTCGTCGCCCGCGGCGACGCGATGGCCCGGGCCGGCGAGGACGCACCGGGAACGATGGCCGCCCTTCTCGGCATCTCCGACGACGACGCAGAAGCTGCGTGCCAGCGGGCGGAGGGCGACGCGTGGGTCGCCAACTACAACGCGCCGGGCCAGGTCGTCATCGCCGGGACGTCCGACGCGGTAGCGACGGTCTCGGTGATCGCCCGGGAGATGGGCGCCCGCAAGGTGATGGCGATCCCGGTCTCCGGCGCGTTCCACACGCCGCTGATGGCCGCGGCGCGGTCCGCGCTCCGCAAGGCGCTCGGCGACGCGATCTTCCTCGCGCCGGAGGTCCCGGTCGTCGCCAACGTCGACGCCCGCGTCCACGACGACCCGACCGAGTGGCCGGGGCTGCTGTCCGCCCAGCTTTGCAGCCCGGTCCGCTGGCGGCAGACGCTCGAGACGCTGAACGGCCTCGGCGCGACGACGCTCGTCGAGCTCGGTCCCGGCGGCGTCCTCTCCGGGTTGGCCCGCCGCGTCGTGCCGGAGCTGACCGCGCTCTCGGTCTCGAAACCGGACGATCTCGACACGCTGATGGACGCGGTCGCCAGTGCCGGGCCGGAGGCGTGGCGGGCTGAGCCGCACGCGCACCAGGGCGAGCACCTCTACATGTCCGAGCGCGTCGTCGTCAGCCCGTCGTCGGGCATCTTCGCTCCGGAGGCATCGCTGACCGCGCCGGGGACCGGTCTCTTGCCGGGCACCGGCGACGGCGACGCGCTCAGCGCGGTCGGCGTCGGCGACCTCGTCGGGCGGGTCGGTGTCGCCGAGGTCCGCACGCCCTTCGCCGGCCAGGTCGTCCGCTGGCTGTCCGTCGCCGGCGAGCGTGTCCAGGAGGGCCAGCCGCTGCTCTGGTTGCGCGTTCCCGGGGACGGGCGGTGACCGCCGGCACCGACGCGACCGACGACCAGCCGGGTTCGCGGGTCGTCCTCGTCACCGGCGGCGCCCGTGGCATCGGCGCCGCCTGTGCGGCGTGGTTCCTCCGCCACGGCGACCACGTCGCCATCACGTACCGGGGGGATACCCCGCCGGTCCTGCCGGACGGCGCGGCGGGCGACTCCCCGGAGGCCGTCGCCGGGCTCGCCGACCGCTTCCTCCCCGTCCGTTGCGACGTCACCGACCCCGAGCAGGTCATCGCGGCGTACGACACCATCGAGGCCGCGTGGGGACCTGTCGAGGTCCTCGTCGCCAACGCCGGAATCACCCGCGACACGCTCGTCCTGCGCATGGGCGAGGACGCCTGGCACGACGTCATCGAGACGAACCTCACCGGCTCGTACCGGGTGACGAAGCGGGCCGTCGCCAAGATGCTCCGGCTCCACCGTGGCCGGATCATCTTCATCTCGTCCGTCGGCGCGTTCGTCGGCCTCCCCGGCCAGGCGAACTACGCGGCGTCGAAGGCCGGCCTCGTCGGCATGGCCCGCGCCCTCGCCCGCGAGGTGGCGAGCCGGCAGATCACCGTGAACGTGGTCGCTCCCGGGGTCGTCGCCACCGATATGATCGCGGCGCTGGGCGACGAACGGTCCGAGCAGCTCCAGGGCATGGTCCCGTTGGGGCGGGCGGCGACGGCCGGCGAAGTGGCCGAAGCCGTCGGCTTCTTGGCCTCGGACGGCGCCGGGTATATCACCGGAGCCGTTCTGCCGGTCGACGGCGGCCTCGGCATGGGCATGTAAGTAGACGACGAGAGAGCAAGGAGCAGACCAAGTGGACAGCGACGCAGCGTTCGAGAAGTTCCGCGAGTGCGCCGTAGAGGTATTGCAGGTGCCCGCAGAAAAGGTCACGAAGGACGCTCGGTTCGCGGAAGACCTCGACGCCGACAGCCTCGACCTCGTCGAGCTCGTCATGGCGCTCGAGGAGGCCTTCGACATCACCGTCGAGGAGACCGAGCTCGAGGACATCGAGACCGCCGGACAGGCCTTCGACCTGATCTACGCCAAGCTCTGATGCTGATCGGCGTCGGGCCCGACGGCCCCGTCCGTGGCTACCGCGTCGCCGTCACCGGCCTCGGCGCCGTTACCTGCTGCGGCGTCGGCATCGACGCCCTGTGGGACGGGCTGACGCGCCCGACGATCACCGGCGAACGCCGCGTCACCGACTTCGACCCGACGGAGTACTTCGGCCCGAAGGAGGTCCGCCGGGTCGACCGGTTCGCGCAGTTCAGCGTCGGCGCGGCCGAGATCGCGCTGACCGATGCCGGTGACCTCAACGTCGATCCGGCCCGCGCCGGCGTGATCTTCGCCACCGGCGTCGGCGGCTTCGACACCCTCGCCGAGCAGGTCACCGTCTACAACGAGCGCGGCGCCCGGCGGGTCTCGCCGTTCCTCGTGCCGATGATGATGGCCAACGCCGGGCCGGCCCGGATCTCGATGCGGGCCGGCTGGCGTGGCCCGTCCGAGAACGTCGTCACCGCCTGCGCGGCCGGCACGCACGCGGTCGCCAACGCCGCCCGGCTCGTCGCCAGCGGCCGCTGCGACGTCGCCATCGGTGGCGGCGCCGAGGCCGCGTTCCACCCCGTCGCGGTCGCCGCGTTCGCCAACATGACCGCGCTGTCGACGTCCGGGGAGTCCCGGCCGTTCGACGTCCGCCGTGACGGCTTCGTCATGACCGAGGGCGCCGGTGCGCTCGTGCTCGAACGGTGGGACCTCGCCGTCGCCCGCGGCGCCCACATCTACGCGGAGATCGCCGGCGCCGGCAGCACCGCCGACGCCCACGACATCGTCGCCCCCGCGCCCGACGGCTCCGGCGCGGTCGCCTGCATGGAGCAGGCGCTCTTCGACGCCCAGCTCGAACCGTCCGCCATCGCCCACATCAACGCGCACGGCACGTCGACGCCGCTCAACGACTTTGCCGAGTCACGGGCGATCAACAAGGTCTTCGGCGAGCCCGGCCCCATCGTCACGTCGACCAAGGGCGTCACCGGCCACGGCCTCGCCGCGGCCGGCGCCATCGAAGCCGTCGCCTCCGTCCTGACGATCGACCGCCGGCTGCTGCCGCCGACCTACGGCTGCGAGCAGCTCGACCCCGAGATCCACCTCGACGTCGTCCAAGGTGACGCTCGGCCGTGGGAACCCGGACCGGTCCTGTCGAACTCGTTCGGCTTCGGCGGCCACAACGGCTGCCTGATCGTCGTCCCGCCGACCGACTGACCCGCCCGGGCGCTTCCTCCGGGCTCACACAGCTGAGGTCGTCGCAGTTAGTCCTGCAGGACTGCCCACGCCTGTTCCGTGGGGCTCTATGCTGACTGGCCGATCACAATTACAAAGGAAGGACGTCGCGGGGGGTCCAGTGAGTCAATTTCACGTTAGTCAGATCGAAACCCATATTCGGGAGCACTACGCCGACGAGTATTGGGTCGGAACTATTGATGACGTCAATAATCTGTCGCGTCTTCTAGCCCTGCACTCAGTGAACCTCGTACTCGGCGACGCCGACGATGACGGTCAACGGATCGTAGAGATCACTGATGGTACCGGTGATCGAGGGATCGACGCTGTTGGCGTAGATCAGGCTACGAAGCTCATCGTTCTCGTACAGTCCAAATGGCGTCAGAATGGCACGGGCTCGCTCAGCCTTGCGGAGGTCCTCAAGTTTCTCGACGGCGTTCGGGCTCTCCTAGGCACAATACCCATAAATTAGGGTGAGGCACCCAGGACCCGCACCGCATCGGCGGCGTGCACGGTCGGCTGGGGCCAGGTGCGGTGCTCGGGCCGCTTGAGGCCGTAGTTCGACATCTTCTTCCTCACCACGCGCGCCGCTGCCCGCAGCCGCCGGTCGCGCACGAGCTCTCGACAGATCTCGGTGAGCGTCATCGGCAGCGCTGCGGTGAGCGCTCCGCTTGCGGTTCCCAGTCCAGCGCGTGCGCTGCGACGTGCCGCGTGGAGCGTGCGGGTGAAGCTGATCCGGTCCGGGTCCACGCCGGCATCGGTGGCGGCGTTCGCCATCAGCGCTCGGATGGCGTAGTGGGTGCACAGGTAGCCCCACGCCTCTTGGCGCACACCGTCGGGCGTCTTCGACCTGAGTACGACCGCCGAGCCCCGCTGATGGCTCTTCAGCTCGTCGAACACGCTCTCGATCTCCCACCGCTCGGCATAGCGGGCGGCGAGCTCGGCCGCCGGAGCCTCGGCCGGGTCGAGGACCGTCGTCACCAGCCGGTAGGTGATCCCCGTGGCGCTCGGGCGTCCCGGGTCGGCGATCTGGTACTCGATCACCCGGACCGGGGTCACGTGCGCCCGGTCCCGCCGGTCCGTCGCCTCGACCAGCTCGGAGCGGAACGAGCCGTCAGCGAATCGCTCAAGCACGGGCAGCGTGGCGTTCTTCTTCGCTCGCCAGCACAGGTCGGCGCCGCTTGCCGCAAAGGCCGAGAACAGCTCATAGCTCCCGCCGAAGCCCCGGTCGGCGAGGACGAGCATGCCCTCGGCGCACGAGCTCGCCAGCTGGCGGGCGAGGGTGTTCTCCCCGGTTCCATAGGGAGCCATCGCCGCCGCGAACATGGCGTGCGTGGCGCACTCGGCGAGGGCGACGAGCCGGAGCTTGGGGAACGCCGCGCCCTCGCCGCGCCCCGAGCCCGGCCGGCCGAAGGCGTCGGCGTTCTCTGGGCTGTCGGGCACGTCGAGGGTCGTGCCGTCCATCGCCACCAGGCGACGACCGGCCAGGAACGCCCCTGGGGTCTCCTCGGTGGCGAGGGGCACACAGGCCCGCCCGAACAGCTCGGCGAGGGGCTTCGGGCCGAGCCGAGCCCGGGCCTGGGTGATCGCCGGCTGGGAGGGAACGGTCCAACGCGTCTTCCAGCCGCTCTCCCACGAAAGACCCTCGACCAGGCTGCGCATCACCTCCTCGTAGCCCGAGTGGCTGAACAGCGCGAGACCGAGCACGTAGTAGACGACGAGGCGCGCCGGGAGCAGGCGGCTCCGTCGTTCGGCCTTGCCCGTCGCCTCGATCGCCGCGTCGATGAGCGCCGGTGGGAACGTCCTCGTGAGCACGCCGAGCGCGACATGGTCCGAGAGGCGCTGGTCATCGGTCGGCTTGACCCATCCGGCCCGAGGCATCCCGACCAGGATACCACGGGTGTAACTCTAACTTATGGGTATTGCTCCTAGGCATGAGGACCGACGAACAGCCCTTTCATGCGTTGGAGAAGACGCGTGCCGTCGTTCGCACACTGCTAAAGACCCCCGGTGCGCGAATCCGGCTCGTCACCGCAACGACTGGATCCGATCCGCTTGCAGGGGAGGTCGAACGTCCGATTATCGAACTCATGGAGCAGCTCAACGATCTCGAAGGAACGGAACCGCTGGCTATGCACTCGCATCTAGGCCAAGCTTCTTTCTTCAACTCACTTACGAAGGCCACTCGTCCAGCGGTCGACCTTGAGATCCAGATGCAGGACTGGGGTCGAGCTTCGGAGCCATTGAGGGTATTCTACGGGCGAGTGAGCGCTGCTGAAATCGCGGGCTGGTTCGCTAACCACGGAACTGACCTATTCGCTGAGAATATTCGGGTCGTTATTCCTCGATCAGACATCAACCAGGGTATCCTCGATACTATTCGCGAGGAGCCTGACAGATTTGGCTATTATAACAATGGAATCACGATTCTAGCGTCATCGGTCGAGCTCGGTCCTGGTGGCGCGCTAAACCGTGACGTTGGGTACTTCAAGTTGACGAATGCCAGCATTGTGAACGGTGCACAGACGGTCTCTACCCTCGGACGCGTTCTCGGTAGTGGGTTTGAACCAAACCTTGGCGCAGCATTTGTTCTGGTAAGGGTCATCGAGGTGCCGCCCGAAGAGGAGGACCTTGCTCGCCGGATTACGCGTTTCGCGAATACGCAGAACGAGGTCTCGAGTCAGGATTTTGCCTTCCTCGACGAACAGCAGCACCGGCTCGCCAAGGAACTTCGCGTACTTGGCCACGAGTACATCCTCCGGTCGGGCGAGGTTCCACGATCTGACGATCGGACGAAAGTGATCGACGTGCGAGAAGCGGCTGTCGCTCTCGCTTGCGCAAGCCAAAATCTGTCACATGCGGTCACCGCAAAGCGTGAAGTATCTCGGCTCTTCTCTGACCCGTCGATCTATCCGGCGCTCTTCAACGACAACACGGAATCGCTACGCCTCCTCCGCAGCACGCAGGTCACGCGCAGGGTGGATCAGCTGCTCGACGAGATCCTAAAGTCTACGGATGGCGTCGAGGCAGGCGTCGCGGTACATGGCCGACGCGTCGTCGCCCACATCGTCTTGCGACAGATTGGCGATACCACTTTGAAGGATCCTGAGGTGAACTTCGATACCGTACTGGCGGCGCTCCCAACGGAGGTTCGCTTCGCTTTGGACAGACTCGTGGAAGTCTTCCCTGAGAATTCGTATCCGGGAAATGCCTTCAAGAACCAGGGCCGGTGTATCGATCTCGTCGCGAGCGCCGGCCTAAGCAGCTAGCCGAACGCCTTGCCCTGACCCAGCCGTCGTCTCCTGCGTCATGTGTCGGATCGGTGATCTTACGTTGCCGCGCAGTACCAGCAGTGCAGCTATAATGCAGGCATGCCAGTCGCGGTGACCGTGCGTAACGTGCCAGAACAGGTCAGGGACGAACTCGCCGCTCGCGCGGCGAAGAGCGGGCGTTCACTCCAGGAGTACCTGCTCGGACAGCTCGTCGACATGGCCAGTCATCCGACGATGGAAGAGGTCATCGCCCGGGCCCGTACGCGAGTCCGGCAGACCGGGACCGTTCTGGATGTGGACTCCATCCTGGCCGCCCGTGACGCCGATCGTCGTTGACAGCTCGGCGCTCGTCGCCTTCGTCACCGACAGTGGCCCGGCGGGTTCCTGGGTGACGGCCACCGTCGGCGGTAACCAGCTGGTGGCCCCTCACCTCGCCCTCTTCGAGGCGGCCAACGCTCTTCGTCGTCTCGCCTTGTCCGGGCTGATCGATGGCTCCGAGGCGGCTCTCGCCCACGCTGAGCTGTTGACGATGCCGATTGCTCTGTGGCCCTACGAACCTCTGGCCGAGCGGTCCTGGGAGCTCCGCCACACCGTCACCGCCTACGACGCGGCGTACGTCGCGCTGGCCGAGCTGCTGGAGACGTCGCTCGTCACGCTCGACCGCCGGCTTGCCGGGGCGTCCGGCCCGCGGTGCCCGATCGAAACGCTCAGCTGACCGAGTCGACGGCTGCCCGCAGCTCGCCGACGAACCCGGCCGCCGCCTCGGGCCCACCGCCTTCGACCAGTCGGCGGACCAGCGCCGACCCGACGATCACCCCGTCGGCCACCCGGCACGTCTCGGCTGCCTGTTCCGGCGTCGAGACACCCACGCCCACCAGGACCGGCGTATCGGTGTGGCGGCGCACGGCATCGACGACGCGGGACGCCGCCGACGCGGTGTCGGTCCGCTCCCCCGTCACGCCCATCCGGGCGACCGCGTAGACGAACCCGCGGGCTCGCCGGCAGATCGCCGCCACCCGGTCCTCCGGCGTCGACGGCGCGACGAGCAGCACCGTGTCGACGCCCGCGTCGTCGGCTTCCGCCGCCCACGGACCGATCTCCTCCAGCGAGAGATCCGGGACGATCGCCCCACCGATGCCGGCTTCGGCCAGCGACCGGGCCATCCGGCGATGGCCGGCCCGGTAGACGAGGTTGTAGTACGTCATCACCGCCACCGGCACGCCGACCTGCGCGGCCGCGACGCCGTCGATCACCGCCTGCGGCGTCGTCCCGCGCCCGAGGGCCAGGACCGACGCCTCCTGGATGACCGGGCCGTCCATCATCGGGTCCGAGAACGGGATGCCGACCTCGACCGCGTCGGCGCCGGCCGCCACGACGGCCTGGACGACCTCGACCCAGTCGTCGGTCATCCCGCCCATCACGTACGGCACGAGGAGCTTCCGCCCGCCGTCCCGCGCCGCCCGGAGAGATTTCTCGATGCCCATCAGCCGACGAGGTCGCGAACCTGGGCGACGTCCTTGTCGCCGCGGCCGGACAGCGTGACGAGCACGGTCGAGCCGGCCGGCAGCGCCTCGCCGCGGGCCTCCCGGACGACCCAGGCGACAGCGTGGGCGGACTCGAGCGCCGGGATGATCCCCTCGGTCACCGCGAGCAGCTTGAACGCCCGGAGCACCTCTTCGTCGTCGGCCTGCTCGTAGTCGGCCCGGCCGATCGCCGCCAGGTGGGCATGCTCGGGCCCGATACCGGGGTAGTCGAGCCCGGCGGAGATCGAGTGCGCCTCGAGGATCTGGCCGGCTTCGTCCTGGAGGAGCTGCGACCGCATCCCGTGAAGCACGCCCGGGATGCCGCTGCCGATCGCCGCGCCGCCGGCCGCCTCGACGCCGACGAGCCGCGCTGCGGTGTCGACGAAGCCGGCGAACGTGCCCGCGGCGTTCGAGCCGCCGCCGACGCAAGCGACGACGACGTCGGGGTCGCGACCGTCGAGCAGAACGCGGCACTGCTCGCGGGCCTCGTCGCCGACGATCCGCTGGAGCTCGCGCACCATGAACGGGAACGGGTGCGGCCCCATCACCGAGCCGAGGCAGTAGTGCGTGTCGTCGACGGTGGCGACCCAGTCGCGCATCGCCTCGTTGACCGCATCCTTGAGCGTCCGGCTGCCAGAGCGAACCGGCCGGACCTCCGCACCGAGCAGCTCCATGCGGAAGACGTTGAGCGCCTGGCGCTGCGTGTCGACCTCGCCCATGTAGACGGTGCAGTCGAGCCCGAACAGCGCGGCCGCGGTGGCGGTGGCGACGCCGTGCTGACCCGCGCCGGTCTCCGCGACCATCCGGCTCTTGCCCATCCGCTTCGTCAGCAGCGCCTGGCCGACGACGTTGTTGATCTTGTGCGAGCCGGTGTGCGCGAGGTCCTCCCGCTTCAGCAACACCCGGACGCCGAGCTGCTCGGAGAGCCGCCGGCACTCGGTGACCGGCGTCGGCCGGCCGCCGTAGTCGCGGAGCGTGTCGGCCAGCTCGGTCCGGTACGCCGGGTCGGCCCAGGCGTCGGCGAACGCCCGCTCGAGCTCCAGGCACGCCGGCACGAGCGACTCCGGCACGAACCGGCCACCGAACTCGCCGAACCGGCCGTCCGCTCCCGGCTCCCCCATCACCGTCATCCGTCCATCCAGTCGTACGGCACGTCGCCCGGTGCCTCCTCGGCCCCACCACCTGGCGCCCCGCGCGTCCGGCCCCCGGTCGCCAGAGGGGCGCCGGCCTCGTCGTCGGGATTGGCCGGGTGCTCGGCCGCCACCTCGGCCGCGGCCCGGCGGGCGTTAGCGACGAACTCGCGCAGCTTCTGCGGGTCCTTGCGGCCGGGCGCGGCCTCGACGCCGGTGGCGACGTCGACGCCGAACGGGTGCAGGTGCCGGATGGCGTCGCCGACGTTGTCCGGTCGCAGCCCGCCGGAGACGATCAGCCGGTTCGGGTCGACGACGCCCTCGCCGAGCCGCCAGTCGAAGACCTCGCCGGAGCCGGGGCTCGGACCGTCGATCAGCAGGTAGTCGGCGCCGAACTCGTCGAACCGGTCGATCGTCCGGTCGCCGGCCGGGAACGCCTTGATCGCGCACGACACCCGCTCGCGCACCCACCGGGTGTCCTCGGCCGTCTCGTGGCCGTGCAGCTGGACCGCGCCGAGACCGATCTGGTTGGCGATCTCGACGACCCGTCTCGGCGCGTCGTCGCGGAAGACGCCGACGGTCAGGACGCCGTGGGGCAGCCGCTTGACGATGTCGCCGACGACGGCCGGCGAGACCTGCCGGGGCGACGGGGCGAAGATGAAGCCGAGCGCGTCCGCCCCGAGGCCGACGGCGAGCAGCGCGTCGGCCTCCGACGTGATGCCGCAGATCTTGACGAACCTCATCGCCCCGCGCCGACCCGCCGGGCCACCGGATGCCCGGCCAGCGCGGCGACCGCGGCCGCCCGGTCCTCGGCCCGGACGAGCGTCTCGCCGACGAGCACCGCCTGGTAGCCGGCGCGGGCGAGCCGGGCCGCGTCCTCCGGGCCCCCGATGCCCGATTCGGCCACCGCGACGACGTCGTCCGGGATCGCCGCGGCGAGCCGTTCGGCCCGCTCACCGTCGACCGTGAACGTCGCCAGGTCCCGCTGGTTGACGCCGACGAGCGTTGCCCCAGCGGCCAGCGCCCGGTCGAGCTCCGGCTCGTCGTGGACCTCGACCAGCGCGTCGAGGCCGACGTCGGCCGCGATGGCCGCGAAGTCGGCGAGCTCGCGGTCGCTGAGCGCGGCGACGATCAGCAGGACCGCGTCGGCCCCCATCAGCCGGGCGTCGTAGACGTCGGCGACGCTCACGGTGAAGTCCTTGCGCAGCACCGGCAGGCCGACGGCCGACCGGGCGGCGAGCAGGTCGGCCGGCGAGCCGCCGAAGTACTCGCGGTCGGTCAGGACGGAGAGGCACGTCGCGCCGCCGGCCGCGTACGCGGTGGCGACGTCGACCGGGTCGAGGTCCGGGGCGAGCGGGCCCTTCGACGGCGAGCGGCGCTTGACCTCGGCGATGACCGCCACCCCGCCCGTCGCCGCAGCGGCCAGCGCGGCCGCGAACCCCCGGGCCGGCGGCAGGTCGGCCGCGGCGAGCCGCAGGCCGGCGACGTCGCGGTCGTCCGCGGCGGCGGCCTTCCGGTGGGCCGCGACGATCTCCGTCAGGTACGTCGACATGGTCGTCCCAGCGTAGCGGCGAGGCCCGTCAGGCCAGAGGCAACGGCGCCACCCGGCCGACCACCGACGGGTCGCCGACGGCGACCGCGGTGCCGTGGTCGACCGACCGGTGGACGTACGCCAGCCCGGCGACCGCACCGATCCCGGGGCACCAGGCCGCCGACGTCACCGTGCCGACCACCTTCTCGCCGCCGCTGGCGACCGTGAGGTCCGCCCCGACCAGCCCGCCGGGCTCCGTCCTCGGGGCATCCAGCACGATCCCGCACAGCCGGCGGGCCACCCGGTTGCCCCGGGCGTCGAGCCGGGCGACGAGCTCCTGGCCGGTGTAGCAGCCCTTCGTGAAGCTGACCGTCCGCTCGACCAGGCCGGCCTCCGCGGCGATCGTCCGGCCGTCGAGCTCGCGGCCCATAGCCGGGATGCCGGCCTCGATCCGCACGGCTTCCCACGCCTCGTCGCCGCACCACCGGAGCTCGTCGAGGTCGGCGACGACGGACTCGGCACCGGGGCCGAGCAGGTCCGATCCGGCGACGCCGTTCCAGGCGTACGGCAACACGAGGGGTTCGCCCCCGGCGACCGGCGGGACGTCCGCCGCCCGGGGCCCCCGGAGGGCGACCGCCGGCCAGTCGAGCGGTTCGATCGCCAGCTTCGAGCGCAGCTTGAACCGGGCCAGCCGGGCCGCCACCGCGTCACCGAAGCCGCCGTCGACGTCGACGACGAACCGGTCGTCGGCTACCCGCGTCACCCGGACGAGGGCGGTCAGCTTGCCGTCGGGCTCCAGCACGAGGGCGTCGACGGCCGAGCCAACAGCCAGCCCGTCGAGATCCTGGCTGCACTGGCCCTGGAGGTACGCCACGGCGTCCGGGCCGGCCACCGACAGGACGTCACGGTCGAGCCGGTACGCGCCGAGCCCCTCCCGCAGGGCCCGGTAGTCGTCGCCGGTCACCGTTCCGTCGCCCGGCGGGCCGCCGCCATCCGGCGGGCCGCGGCGACCGCGGCGAGCAGCGCGGCCGCCTTGTGCCCACATTCCTCGTCCTCCTTCGCCGGGTCGCTGTCGGCGACGATGCCCGCCCCGGCCTGGACCGACGCCCGACCGTCCGGGCTGACGACCATCGTCCGGATGGCGATCGCCGTGTCGAGGTTCCCGGAGAAGTCGAGGTAGCCGACGACGCCGCCGTAGATGCCCCGTTTCGTCGGCTCGAGGTCGTCGATGATCTCCATCGCCCGCACCTTCGGCGCGCCCGACAGCGTGCCCGCCGGCAGCGTCGCCCGGAGCACGTCGATCGGGCCGCGGCCGTCGGCCAGCTGGCCGGTCACCTGCGACGTCAGGTGCATGATGTGGCTGTACCGCTCGACCGTCATCAGCTCCTCGACGTGCTCCGAGCCGAACGTCACGACCCGGCCGACGTCGTTGCGAGCGAGGTCGACGAGCATGACGTGCTCGGCCACCTCCTTCGGGTCCTCCGAGAGCTCGCCCGACAGCCGCCGGTCCTCCTCGTCGGTCGCGCCGCGCGGCCGCGAGCCGGCGATCGGCCGCGAGATGACGACGCCGTCGCGCAACCGGACCATCGGCTCCGGCGACGACCCGACGACCGTCACCTCCGGGAAGCGCAGGAAGTAGAGGTACGGGCTCGGGTTGAGCAGTCGGAGGGCCCGGTAGACCTCGAACGGCTCGGTGTCGAGCGTCAGGTCGAACCGCTGCGAGAGGACGACCTGGAAGACGTCGCCGGCTTCGATGTGCTCCTTCGCCACCGCCACCGCGGCCTCGTACGCCGCGCTCGACATCGTCCGCGACCGCTCCGCCGGCCCGGGCGCCGGGTCGAGCACGGCCACCGGGCCGGACGGCCCGCCGCGGCAGCAGTCCGCGGCCAGCTGCTCCAGCCGCTCACCGGCCGCCCGGTACGCCGCGTCGAGCTCGGCCGGCGACCAACCGTCGTCGACGACGACGTTGTCGACCAGGACGAGCCGCTGGCGCCAGTGGTCGAACGCCGCCAGCTGGCCGATGACCACCAGCGCGGCGTCCGGGTGGCCGAGATCGTCCGGCGGCACGTCTGGCAGCTTCTCGACCTCGCGGACGACGTCGTACCCGAGGTAGCCGACGACGCCACCGTGGAGCGGCGGCAGTCCCGGCAGCGACGGCGACCGGAATGTCGCGAGCACCGCTTCCAGCGCGGCCAGGATGCCCCGGCCGTCACCGGTCGGCACCGGCAACCGGCCGGTCGCCGTCACGTCCCGGCCGCGGGCGACCAGCTCGGCCAGCGGCGCCCGGCCGACGAACGAGTACCGGCCCCACCGTTCGCCGCCCTCGACCGACTCGAGCAGGAAGCCCGGCCCGTCGCCGACGATGTTGGCGAACGCGGCCACCGGCGTCAGCGTGTCGGCGACAATCTCCCCCCACACCGGCACGATGCGGTGCTCGGCGGCCAGCGCGGCGAACTCGGCCGGGCTCGGGCGGAGGCGCAGCCCGGCCGTCGCGACCTCGGTCACCCTTCCGACGTCGGGCCGGTGGCCGCCGGCACTCCCGGTCCCCGGCCGAGCGTCCGGTAGAAGCACGACCACTCCTTCGTGTGGCACGCGCCGTCACCGTGCTGGTCGACGAGCACGACCAGCGCGTCGCCGTCGCAGTCCACGCGGACCTCCCGGACGTACTGCCGGTCGCCGGACGTCTCGCCCTTGCACCAGAACTCCTGCCGGCTCCGGCTCCAGAACCACGTCCGCCCGGTCGACAGCGTCCGGCGCAGCGATGCCTCGTTCATGTACGCCACCGTCAGCACGTCGCCGCCGACCGCGTCCTGGACGACCGCCACGACGAGGCCGCGGTCGTCGAACTTCACGGCCGCCAGCAGCCCCTCGTCGACCTCGGCCAGCGGGACCCCAACGGGAAAGGTGTCCGTGGTCATAGGTAGAGCCCCGTCCCCCCGTCGATCCGTTCGGACGCCAACGCGTGGACGTCGCGCTCGCGCAGGATGACGTACTCCTCGCCCTGGACTTCGACCTCGAACCGGTCCTCCGGGTTGAACAGCACCTTGTCCCCCGGCTTGATCGTCCGGACGTGTGGGCCGACCGCCACCGTGTCCGCCCACGCCAGCCGGCGAGAGACCTGCGCGGTCGCCGGGATCAGGATGCCCGCCCGCGACCGCCGCTCGCCGTCCGCCTGGGTGACCTGGACGAGGACGCGGTCGAAGAGGACCGTGATCGGCTGCTTCGGTTCACCGGGCGGTGACGGCTCGTTCGGTGCCACTCTCGCACCGTACCGTATCGGTGGGCGCCGTCAGGCGGGCCCGACCGGGGTCGCCGGCGGCCCCGGTCGCTCAGCCGTCGGCCGGCCGGACCGGCACGCCGTGGGCGGCCAGGTACGCCTTGGCCTCGGCGACCGTGTACTCGCGGCGGTGGAAGATCGACGCGGCCAGGACCGCGTCGGCCTCGCCGATGGTCGCCCCCTCGACGAGGTGATCGAGCGTCCCGACACCGCCGGACGCGACGACCGGGACGTCGACCGCATCGACGACGGCCCGCGTCAGCTCGACGTCGAAGCCGTCCCTCGTGCCGTCGCGGTCCATCGACGTCAGCAGGATCTCCCCCGCACCGAGCCTGGCCGCCCGTTCGGCCCAGGCCACCGCGTCGACGCCCGTCTCCCGCCGCCCGCCGTGGGTGTAGACGTCCCAGCCGCGCCCGTCCGGCCGGGCCCGGGCGTCGACCGCGACGACGACGCACTGCGCGCCGAACTCTGCGGCCAGCTCCGCCACCAGCGCCGGCCGGTCGAGCGCGGCCGTGTTGACCCCGACCTTGTCCGCGCCAGCCCGCAGCAGCCGCCGCCCGTCCTCCGCCGTCCGGACGCCGCCGCCGACGGTCAGCGGGATGAACACCTCCTCAGCCGTGCGGGCGACGACCGACACCATCGTCGCCCGGTCGTCCGACGACGCGGTGATGTCGAGGAAGACCAGCTCGTCCGCGCCCTCCGCGTCGTACCGGGCCGCCAGCTCGACCGGGTCACCGGCGTCGACGAGGTCGACGAACTGGACGCCCTTGACGACGCGGCCACCGGCGACGTCGAGGCACGGGATCACCCGGACGGTACGCATGCCGCCAGGGCCTCCTCCATCGTCATCCGCCCGTCGACCAGCGCCTTGCCGACCACCGCGCCGATCAGCCGTCGGGCCGGCCCACCATCGTCGGCCGGCACCTCGACCGCCGCCAGTGCTCGCAGGTCGTCCGCCTGCCCGACGCCGCCGGACGCCACCACCGGCAACGCGGTCGACCGCAGGACCCGGGCCAGCCCGTCGACGTCCGGCCCGGCCAGCGTGCCGTCGCGCTCGATCGCGGTGACGACGACCGCGCCGAGCGGCGCGCCGTCGAGCGCGGCGAGCAGTTCGTCGACCGTCCGGCCCGAGCCCTCCAGCCAGCCCCGCGACGCCGCCTCCAGCTCGCCGTCGTCGCGTCGCCGGTAGTCGAGCCCGACCGCCACCGCGCCCGGGTACCGCCGGGCGGTGGCCACGGCCAGCGACGGGTCGGCCAGCGCGGCGGTGCCGAGGACGACCCGGTCGACGCCGGCGGCCAGCAGCTCGTCGACGTCCGCCGCCGTCCGGACCCCGCCGCCCGTCTGCACCCGCACACCGGCCGGGTGGGCCGCCGCGGCGATCGCCGTCACCGTCGGCCGGTTGACCGGCTCCCCCGTCCGGGCGCCGTCGAGGTCGACGACGTGGAGCCAGCGGGCGCCCTGCTCGACGAACGAGTGGGCGAGCGCCAGCGGGTCGCCGTAGTCCGACTGCCGGTCGAAGTCGCCCTGGACCAGCCGGACCGCGCCCCCGTCGCGCAGGTCGATCGCCGGGAGGAGGTCCATCACCCGGCGGCCGGGGAGGGCGTCGCCGAGCCCGCCGGCGGCGCCACCGCGCCGGCTGCGCAACGGGCGACGAAGTTGCCGAGCAGTGCCAGCCCCGTACGGCCGGACTTCTCGGGGTGGAACTGGACGCCCCAGACGTGGTCCCGCTCGGCCGCGGCCGCCACCGGCCCGCCGTAGTCGCACGTCGCCACCGTCTCCGGTCCGACTTCCGGTGCGTACGAGTGGACGAAGTACATCCACAAGTCGTCGTCCAGACCGGCGAGGAGCTGCGCCGGCCGGCCACCACCGTCGTCGGCCGCCGGGACCCGATCGAGCCGGTTCCACTGCATCTGCGGCCGCTTCACGCCGGCCGGCAACGCCCGGACGGTGCCGGCGAAGACGCCGAGGCCGCGGGCGCCCGGGCTCTCGTCCGACCGCTCGTAGAGGAGCTGGAAGCCGACGCAGATGCCGAGGAACGGCACGCCCGCGTCGATCGCCGCTCGGGCCGGGCCGGCCAACCCCGACGCGTCGAGCGCGGCCGCGCACGGACCGAACGCGCCGACGCCGGGCAGCACGACGCCGGCCGCGCCGGCGACGTCGTCCGGATCGTCGACGAGGCGAGCCGCCGCGCCGACGTGCTGCAGCGCCTTCTCGGCCGACCGGAGGTTGCCGATGCCGTAGTCGAGGACCGCGATCACCCGGGCGGTCCCGTCACAGCGCGCCCTTCGTCGACGGGATCCCGCCACCCTCCACCCGGACCGCGTCCCGGAGCGCCCGGGCGACGCCCTTGAAGCTCGCTTCGACGATGTGGTGCGTGTTCTTGCCCTCCCGCATCCGCACGTGCAGCGTCAGCGCGGCCGCCGTCGCGAACGCCCGCCAGAACTCCTCCGCCAGCTGCGGGTCGAACGGCGGCGAGCCGAGGCCGACCGTGTCCGGCGCGAACGGCACGTCGTACGCCAGGTACGGCCGGCCGGACAGGTCGAGGGCCACGTCGACGAGCGCCTCGTCCAACGGCAGCGACAGCGACGCGAACCGTCGCACGCCGGCCTTGTCGCCGAGCGCCTCGGCCAGGCACTGCCCGACGACGATGCCGACGTCCTCGACCGTGTGGTGCGCGTCGACGTGCAGGTCGCCGGTCGCCTCGACGGACAGGTCGAAGCCGCCGTGCCGGCCGAGCTGCTCGACCATGTGGTCGAAGAACGGCAGGCCCGTCGAGACCGACACCGTCCCGGTGCCGTCGACGTCGAGGCTGACCGCGATCGTCGTCTCCTTCGTCGCCCGCTGGCGCGTCGCCTTCCGCTGTCTCATCCCAGGGCCTCCTCCAGCGCACGCAGGAACCGGTCGTTCTCCTTCGGCGTGCCGACCGTGACCCGCAGGCACCCCTCGAGGTGGTCCCAGCCGGAGCAGTCCCGGATGAGGACCCCGCGGTCGAGCAACGCCTGCCAGACCTCCTTGGCCTCCAGGCGGCGCGGCCGGAAGAGGACGAAGTTGGCGTCCGACGGCCAGCTGTCGACCGGCAGATCGGCCAGCGCGGCGGCCACCCGGCCCCGCTCCTCCGCCACTACCGCCACCCGCGCCTCCATCTCCGCCCGGTAGCGGAGGGCGACGATGCCGGACACCTGCGTCGGCGCCGACAGGTGGTACGGCAGCACGACCGCCTCACAGCCGGCGATCACCGCCGCATCCGCGATGACGTAGCCCAGCCGCGACGCGGCCATCGCCCACGTCTTCGAGAACGTCCGCACGATCGCCAGCCCGCGGCTGTCGAGACCCGGCTCCGCCCGCAGATCGAGCGCGGAGCGTGGCGAGAACTGGCCGTACGCCTCGTCGACGACGACCAGCCCCGGTGCGGCCTCGACGACCTCGCGGACGAGCGCCAGCGGCTCCGCCCGGCCGGTCGGGTTGTTCGGCGAGCACAGGAAGACAATCTCCGGCCGCAGCTCCTCGATCGCCCGCCGGGCGACGGCCGGGTCGATCGTGAAGTCGGCCTCCCGTTCGGCCACGACGACCTCCGTGCCGGTGACCCGGGCGATCTGGCCGTGCAGC
The DNA here is from genome assembly GCA_963844575.1 of uncultured Actinomycetota bacterium. Taxonomy (GTDB): domain Bacteria; phylum Actinomycetota; class Acidimicrobiia; order Acidimicrobiales; family RAAP-2; genus DASZUK01. The sequence goes on along the minus strand of CAWJOU010000005.1, from coordinate 2,417,956 downwards.
TTGTACGTCGGCTCGAAGACCAGCGCCCGCCGCCCTGGACCGCCGAACGCCAGCAGCAGGCACTGGAGGATCTCGTCGGACCCGTTCGCACAGAACAGCTCGTCCGCGTCGACGTCGTACGCGGCCGCCAGCTGCCGGCGGAGCTCGGTCACGTGGCGGTCCGGGTACCGGTTGAAGTCGATCCGCTCGAGCGCCGCGCCGACATCCTCCCGCCAGCTCTCCGGCGGCGGGAACGGCGACTCGTTCGTGTTCAGCCGCACCTCCGCCGGGACCTGCGGCGAGTGGTAGCCGGACAGCGCGGCCAGGTCGGACCGGAGCGGCGGTAGGCCGCTCACTGCGGCCGCCCGGTCACTGCCGCATCCTGATCGACTCGGCGTGGGCCGTCAGGCCTTCCGTCTCGGCCAGCGTGACGACGTGCCGCCCGAGCGTGTCCAGGGCATCGCGAGACGCGGTGACGACGTGGATGTGCCGGCGGAAGTCGTCGGCCCGCAGCGCGGACGCGAACCGCGCCGTCCGGTTCGTCGGCAGGACGTGGTTCGGTCCCGCGACGTAGTCGCCGAGGCTGGCCGGCGACCAGAGGCCGCAGAACACCGCCCCCGCCGCCCGGACCAGCGGCACCAGCTCCTCCGCCCCGTCGCACAGCAGCTCGAGGTGCTCCGGCGCGACGACGTTCGCCACCGCCAGCGCCGCCTCCGGCCCGTCGACGACGCACGCGTAGCCACCCTTCGCCAGCGTCGCCTCCAGGTCCGCCCGGCGCGGCGACGCGGCCACCAGCTCGGCCACCAGCTCGGCCACCTCGTCGGCCTTGTCCGCCGACCACGTCACCAGCCACGCCAGGCCGTCCGGGCCGTGCTCGGCCTGGACGACGAGGTCGATGGCCGCCAATTCGGCCGGCGTCGACGGGCCGGCGACGACGACGACCTCCGACGGCCCGGCGAACGCCGACGCCACGCCGACGACTCCCGCGACCTGGCGCTTCGCCTCCGCCACGTACACGTTGCCCGGGCCGACGACGACGTCGACCGGCCGGATCGATTCGGTGCCGTACGCCATCGCGGCCACCGCCTGCGCGCCGCCGACCCGGTAGACCTCGTCCACGCCGGCCACCGCGGCCGCCGCCAGCGTCGCATCGTCGATCCGACCGTCCGCCGCCGGCGGGACGCAGAGGACGATCTGCGGCACCCCGGCCACCCGCGCCGGGGCCGCGCACATGAGCACCGTCGACGGGTACCGGGCCCGGCCGCCCGGCGCGTAGCACCCCGCTCGCTCGACCGGCCGGTCGACGTGGCGGACCCGGATACCGCCGTCGACGACGTCGCCCGGCGGCGTGCCCTCCTGGGCGTGGTATGCGTGGATCCGCCGGTATGCGACCTCGAGCGCCTCCCGCAGGTCGTCGTCGATCCGGGCCAGCGCCGCGCCGATCTCGGTGTCCGGCACCCGCAGGTCGTCGACCGTCGCTCCGTCGAACCGTTTCGTCAGCTCGCGGAGCGCCGCGTCGCCGCCGGCCCGCACCTCGGCGATGATCCCGGCCACCGCGTCGCGCACGTCCGCACCGGCGTCGCCCGGCCGCGGCAGGACGTCGTCGAACGGGCCGGCCTGGCCGCGAAGGTCGAGACGGGTGAGCGGCATGGGCTCGTCATGCTACCTGGGCCGTTGACCAGCTCCCCTCGGGCCTGGACCACGACCGCGGCCATAATCGGACCATGCCCGCACGCCCTGAGCTGTCCACCCTCGCCTCGACCCTCGACGAGGTCACCCGCCGGGTCTCTGCGCTGGCCGAGCAGAGCCGCGATGCCGGCGACGAGGCGCTCGCCGCCGAGCTGTTCGGCGTCGAGCGGGCGCTCACCGGCGCGCTCCGGCGGCTCAGTCGGCTGTCCAACGACCGGCACTGAGCTCCAACGACCGGCACTGAGCTCTCGGCGACGGATTTCGTCTCGGACGGTTACGGGCGGCCGGGGGCGACGTCGACGGACGACAGGAGCTCGCAAGGATCAACAGGAGCTCTCGCAGAGATTGCGGAGAGACTCCCCAGGCCAAAGAACTCTATGGGTCCGGTGGCCCCGGTCGATGCGCCACGAACGTTCGCCTCGGCGACAGCCGACCGGGACCACCGCGACCCGGCGCAGTAGCGCCCCGTCACGTACTGGTCAGTATAGAGCTACTGATAAGAGGCGTCCATCGTTTTCTCAATCGCCGGACAGCGCCCGACACCGGCCCAGCTACCGCCGCCGCGCCCGAGCGGACCGCCGGGGGATGGTCTCAAACGGCGTAAAGGACCAGCTCGTGGCCCAATAGGCCGGCCGCGGCCCGGAGCGCGTTCTGCCGTGAGCTGACGACCGCGGCATGCCGCCGGGCCGCGGCTTCGGCCGTCGCGACGGCGACGAGATCCGTCGTGTCGGCCCGGGCGGCCAGTTCGCCGACCCGCCGGGCGCCGTCCTCCGCCAGCATTTCGACCTCGACGCCGGCGAGCAGCGCCTCCAACCGATCGCCGCGGGCCTCCGTCCGGAACGCCTCCGCCACCGCGGCCACCGGCACCACCGGCACGATGCCGTTGGCCAGGGCCGCCCGGTGGAGCGCCCAGACCATCCGGTCGCCGCGGGCCGCGGCCCGGAGCGCGCCGGCGCCGTAGACGATGCCGTCACGCGGCGTCACTGGCGGCGGCGGACCCGGGAGGCCATCCCGGAGACACCGGAAAGCAGGCGCCCGAGCAGCGCTTCCCCGGCGGCGATCTCTTCGGCCGTCAGGTGCCCGGCCTCGCCCTCCCAGGCAGCGACGCCCCGGAGGCCCCGGCGGACACGGAGCTGCCGCTCGGCCGCGCCGGACAGCCACGCGCTGAAGGAGACGCCGTCCTCCTTCGCCGCGGCCTCGACGGCCGAAGCCACCTCATCGACCAGGGAGACCGAGCGCTTCGTGACCACGGATCGAGGGTAGCACCCTCAGTGTTACTGAACGACCGGGCCGAAAGCGGTCGTCCAGCCGGGAAGGCGGCCGGTCCGGCTGGGAAGGACGGCCGCCACACCACCCGCCCCGCTCCCGACACGACCGCCGGACGCGACGACGGCGCCCCTATAGGGCGCCGTCGTGCGAGCGGGCCAGGCGGCGGATCCCAGCGCTTCGCTCTGCGGGAACCAGGTGGCGGGAACCGGTTCCTGCAACCATCTTACAACACCAGCCCCAGAATTGCGCCATCGAGGGACCGTTCTGAGCTGGACTTTTGGTGAAAATATCTAAAATGTGGCCGCTCTAGAAACTTTTCTGCACCCTTTTCGCACCCACTGCCGCCTTGGCCGGGGTGACCCGGCGTCTCCCCGAGCCGGCCGCGGCCGGACGACCAGGACTTGGCTGGCCGGGAGTTGGGTTTGACCGGCCGGGGCCTGGCCGACCAGGACCAGGACTTGGCCGACCAGGGCTCGGCTGGCCAAGGATGGCCGCGGACGGGCAGATGTCGGCCAGCAGACAGGCTGTGCAGTGCGGCTTCCTCGCCGTGCAGACTTTCCGGCCGTGCAGGATGAGCCGGAGGCTGAACGCACCGCGCTCGGCCGCCGGGACGAGCCGGTTGAGGTCGAGCTCGACGCGGACCGGGTCGTCCTCGGTCGTCAGCCCGAGCCGGCGGCTCAGCCGGCCGACGTGGGTGTCGACCGGCAATCCGGGCAGGCCGAACGCGACGCTGCGGACGACGTTGGCCGTCTTGCGGCCGACGCCCGGCAGCGTGACGAGGTCGTCGAGCGGCTCCGGGACGACGCCGCCGAACCGCTCGACGACCCCCTGGGCCATGCCGGTCAGGCTGCGGGCCTTGGCCCGGAAGAACCCGGTCGACCGGATGATCTCCTCGACCCGTTCGAGGTCGGCCGTGGCCAGCGACGGCGGGTCCCGGTAGGCGGCGAAAAGGTCCGGCGTGACCATGTTGACGCGGGCATCGGTGCACTGGGCCGAGAGGATCGTCGCCACGAGCAGCTCGTACGGGTTCTCGTAGCGCAGCGCACAGAGCTCCTTGGCGCTGCCCGGGTACTCGTCGGCCAGCCGCTCCCGCACGACCGCGGCCCGACCCTTCGGTGATCGCGGTCCGGCCATCGCCGGCAGGCTAATGGAGTTCGTTAGCCTGCCGACGATGGTGCGCATCGAGCCGTTGGACGATCCGGAACGGTTCAGCCCGGCCGACCGCCGGCGCGTCGACCGCCTGCTCGCCCGGGTCGCCACGGCCGATCGTCACCGACCGATCAGCGAGCAGGCCGAGCGGGTGCTCGACCACCCGACGCCGGGCGGATCGTGGGCCCTGCTGAGCGGCCGGACGCCGGACACCGTCGCCGGGTTCGGCCTGCTCGCCCGGGGCCGCGAGAGCTGGGAGGTCGAGGTCGTCGTCGACCCCGACGCCCGGCCGCCTGCCGAGGCACTACCGACCGGAGCGCCTGTCGACGAGCCGGCTGGTGGCGAATCTGGCGAGGCGCCGACGGTCGAACTGCTCCGGGCCGCGCTGGCGTATGCCGCCGAGCACGGCGGCGGGACGGTCCGCTACTGGGCGTTCACGGTCGCCGACGGCCACGATGACGCGGTGACCGCGCTCGGCTTCGAGGTCGAACGGACGCTGTTGCAGATGCGCGTCCCGCTCCCCCTCGACGCGAGCGTCCGGCCAGCCGGGCCACCGCTGGCGGTACGGCCGTTCCGCCCCGGCGGCGACGACGCGGCGTGGCTAGAGGCGAACAACCGGGCGTTCGCCGGCCACCCCGAGCAGGGCGGCTGGGACGAGGCGACGCTACGAGAACGTGAGGCCGAGCCGTGGTTCGACGCGGCCGGCTTCCTGCTCCACGAAGACGGCGACCGACTGGCCGGATCGTGCTGGACGAAGGTCCACGGGGCCACGACGCCGCCGGTGGGCGAGATCTACGTCATCTCCGTTGACCCGGACTTCGGCGGGCGGGGCCTCGGGCGCGCCCTGACGATCGCCGGCCTCGACTACCTGGCGTCACTCGGGCTGTCGGTCGGGATGCTCTACGTCGACGAGGCCAACGCGGCCGCGGTCGGCCTCTACCGCTCGCTCGGCTTCACGGTCGACCACGTCGACCGGGCCTACGTCCATGTCGACCGGGCCTACGTCATCGACGCGCCGACGGCCCGTCCGATGCCGTAGGTCACGCCGGCGGCGAGCGCCGCGACGGCAAGCTGGCGGAGGGCCGAGCGGACGGGCGAGCGGCCGGTGTAGAAGCCGACCGCGCCACCGACGAACAGCGACGCGACGACGCCGATGACAACGGAAGCGAGCGTCGCCGCGGTGCCGGACGAGAAGAGCCAGGGCAGCAGCGGCAGCAGCGCGCCGATGGCGAAGGTCACGAACGAGCTGACCGCCGCCCGCCACGGCGAGCCGAGCGAACCGGGATCGATGCCGAGCTCCTCGCGGGCGTGCGTCTCGAGCGCGACGTCGGGGTCCCGCATGACCTCGTCGACCAGCTCCGCGGCCAGGCTGGGGTCGAGGCCCCGGCGCTCGTAGATGGCCGTGAGCTCCCGACGCTCGGCCTCCGGCGCCCGGCGGAGCGACTGCCGTTCGACGTCGAGCTCGCGCTGGAGGAGCTCGCGCTGGGCCTGCATCGAGAGGTACTCGCCGGCCGCCATCGAGAACGCCCCGGCAACCAGACCGGCCACGCCGGTCAGCCGGACGATCGACCCGCCCGGGTGGGCGCCGGCGACACCGAGGATCAGCGAGACGTTCGTCACGAGCCCGTCGCTCACGCCGAAGACCGCGGCCCGCGCGCCGCCGGAGCGGACGTCGCGGTGGTGGTGGACCTCGGCACCCTTCGGTTCGATCGGACCGCCCGGCACGTCCCCGAGCGTAGCGACCCCCGTCCGCCGCGGTGAGCTGGCAGAATCGGTCGGTGCCCCAACGCAAGTGGATGGACAAGACGCAGCCCCAGACGCTGCAGGCCGCCGTCCTGTTCTCCTACCTGAACGCCGGTCTCGCCGTCCTCTACCTCCTCGCGTTCGGCGTCGGGCCGTCGCTCGTCCTGCTCCTGCTCGGCGGCACCGCCTTCGGGATCGCCAACGAGCGACGCTGGGCGTACTGGGGCGGCCTCGTCCTCTCCGGCCTGTACCTGCTCGGCCAGGTGCTCTTCTTCGTCACCGGCGGTGGCTTCAGCGGCCTGCTGAACCTGCTCTTCGCCGGCGTCCTCTTCGCCCTGCTCGCCCATCCGCAGAGCCGGCAGTACGTGCGCATCTGGTTCCACTGACCCTCACGGGTTGGGCCGCCGGGACGGCGCTGATCTAACGTCCGGCCAGGCCCCGTGCTGGCGGAAACAAGTTCGAGGAGCGAGCAGTGAGCACCACCGTGAGAGTCGACGAGTTCCACGCCGTGGCCGGGAAGCATCTCGGCTACAGCGACTGGCTCGTCATCGAGCAGGACCGCGTCAACCAGTTCGCGGACGCCACCGGCGACCACCAGTGGATCCACGTCGACCCGGAGCGGGCGAAGGCCGGCCCGTTCGGCGGGCCGATCGCCCACGGCTACCTCACGCTCTCGCTCGTCCCGGTCCTGCTCGACGACGTCCTCACCGTCGAGGGCATCACGTCCGGCCTCAACTACGGCTGCAACAAGGTCCGGTTCACCGCGCCGGTGCCCGTCGGCTCGGCCGTCCGACTCGGCGTCACGGTCGCGTCGGTCGACGACGTCCCCGGCGGCGTCCAGGTGGCGTTCGACGCGGCGGTCGAGGTGCGCGACGCGCCGAAGCCGGCCTGCGTCGCCCAGGTCATCTACCGCTACTTCGACTGATCGGCCGGACGGACCCGTCGGTGCCCATCCGGACGGCTGCGGGCGAGCCCACGTCGGCGCTCCCCACCGGCGAGGCGAAGACGGCGCGGGTGCGGTCGATGTTCGACGCCATCGCGCCGCGCTACGACCTCGTCAACCGGCTGATGACGTTCGGGCTCGACCAGGGCTGGCGGCGGGCGACCGTCGACGCCCTCGGACTGCCGCCGGGCGCGGTCGTCCTCGACCTCGCCTGCGGTACCGGTGACCTCACCCGCCTGGCCGCCCGCCGCGGCTACCGGACGATCGGCGCGGACCTCAGCTGGGGGATGCTCCGGGCCGATCCGGACGCCGCGGGCTCGGCCGTCCAGTGCGACGCCAGCCGGCTGCCACTGGCCACCGCGTCGGTCGACGGCATCGTCTGTGGGTACGCGCTGCGGAACTTCACGGACCTCGCGGCCGCGCTCGCCGAAGCCGGCCGGATCCTGCGCCCGGGCGGCCGGATCGCGGTGCTCGAGGTCGCCGCGCCGCCGGGCGGGCTCCTACGGGCCGGCCACAAGCTGTGGTTCGAGCACGGCATCCCGCTGCTCGGCGCGGTCCTGTCCGACGCGGACGCCTACCGCTACCTCCCCCGATCGACCGCGTACCTCCCCGACGAGGTCGCCCTGCGGGCGCTCTTCCGCCAGGCCGGGTTCGCGACCGTCGGCCGCCGCCTCCTGAGCGGCGGCCTCAGCCAGCTGCTCACCGGTACCCGGGCGGGAATGCCCGCGTGACACTGCCCGACCCGACCGGCCTGCGGGCCGTCTCCGTCCCGCTCGATCGCGGCCGGGTGCCGTTGGCCGGGCTCCTGGCGACGGCCGGGACGTCCGGCGCTCTCGTCGCCGCTGACCGGTTGACGCTGGCCAGCGTCGGCACCGCCGCGGTGCTCGACCTCCCCGGCGGGCTCGGCGATGGGTCCGGCCGGGCGGCCGTCCAGACCTGGCTGTCGGCCGTCCCGCACGACGGCGCGGGAACGGACGACCGGGTCGTCGCGGTCGGCGCCCTCCCGTTCGACCGGTCCGCTCCCGGCACGCTCGTCGTCCCCGTCCTCACCATCCGCGTCGACGCCGACGGCGGCGCCCGGGCGACGCTGGTGGCGACGACCGACGACGAGAAGGTGCTCCACGCCGAGCTGGCCAACCTGCTCGGGCTCGCCCGCGACGTCGAGGACCGGCTGGCCGAGCGGGACGACGAGCCGTCGCCGACACTCGTCGAGGTGCCGCCCGGCGCGGGTTACGCCGACGCGGTGGCGGTTGCGATTGCGGACATCGCGGCCGGCCGGCTCGACAAGGTCGTCCTCGCCCGGAGCGTCGAAGCGCGCTTCCCGGCGCCGCCGGACCTCGGCCGGGTCGTCGGCCGTCTCCGACGCCAAGAGCCGTCGTGCACGACGTTCTCCCTACCGGTGCCCGGCGGCCGGTTCGTCGGCGCGACGCCGGAGCTGCTCGTCCGCCGGCGCCAGCCGACGGTGACGTGCCACCCGCTGGCCGGCACCGTCGGGCTGCGCGGCGACGCCGGTGGCGACGACGAGACGGTCCGGCAGCTGCTGGCGTCGGCCAAGGACCGGCGGGAGCACCGGCTCGTCGTCGACGACATCGCGGCCGTCCTCGGCCCGCGCTGCGCCGAGCTGCGCGTGCCCGACGAGCCGTCGCTCGTCCGGTTCCGGTCGGTCGCCCACCTCGGCACGGCGATCCAGGGCACGCTGCTCGACGACGAGCCGGTCCTCGACCTGCTCGCCGCCCTCCACCCGACGCCGGCCGTCGGCGGCGTCCCGCTGGCGGCCGCGCTGGCGGCGATCACGACCCTCGAGACGACCCGGCGCGGCTACTGGGCCGGGCCGGTCGGCTGGGTCGACGCGGCCGGCGACGGCGAGTGGATGATCGGCCTCCGGTCAGCGACCGTGCACGGCCGGCTGGCCCGCCTGCACGCCGGCGCCGGTATCGTCGCCGGCTCCGACCCGGCCGCCGAGCTGGCCGAGACGACGGTCAAGCTGGCGCCCGTCCTCGACGCGCTCGCCCCCGGCGCGTCCGGCCTGCTCTAGGTCGAGCGGCAGCTCGACCGTGAAACTGGCGCCGGCGCCGGGAACCGACTCGACGCTGGCCCGGCCGCCGAGCGCCTCGGCGATCGCCCGGACGATCGAGAGGCCGAGGCCGGTGCCCTGGCCGGTGCGGGACGCGTCGCCGCGGTAGAAGCGGTCGAACACCAGGGCGGCCTGCTCCGGGCTGAGCCCCGGGCCCTCGTCGACCACCCGCAGGCGGCCGAAGTCACCGGACGCCGTCACCTCGACGCGGACGGGCGTGCCGGCCGGCGTGTGCGAGAACGCGTTACGGACGAGGTTGTGCGCCACCTGGGCCAGCCGGTCCCGATCGCCGACGACGACGACCGGCTCGGGGGCGATGAGCTCGATCGGCCGGTCCGGGTCCGCGGCCCGGGCGTCGTAGACCGCGTCCCGGCAGACCCGGCGCAGGTCGACCGGTTCGTGCTCGAGCTGGCGACCCTGGTCGAGGCGGGCCAGCAGGAGCAGGTCGTCGACGATGCCGCCCATGCGGGCCGCCTCGTGCTCCACCCGGGCCAGCGCCCGCTGCTGGCCTTCCTCGTCGGCGAACGCGCCCTTGCGCAACAGCTCCGCATAGCCGCGGATCGACGTCAGCGGGGTCCGGAGCTCGTGCGACGCGTCGGCGACGAACCGCCGGAGCCGGCCCTCGGACTGCGACTTCTCGACGAACGCGGTCTCGATCTGGGCGAGCATGCCGTTGAGCGCCGTGCCGAGCCGACCGACCTCGCTGTTCTCGTCGCCCGGCTCGACCCGTCGGGTCAGGTCGCCCGAGGCGATCGCTCCGGCCGTCCGGGCCATGTCGTCGAGCGGTCGCAGGCCCCGGCGGATCGTCCAGAGCACGAGCGTGCAGAGCGCGACCAGCACGATCAGCGAGGTGATGATCTCGATCCGCAACAGCGACGACAGCGTGTCGTCGGTCGGTGTCAACGCCACCGCGGTGATCAAGATGCCCTGGGGCACCCGGACCGCCGCGGCCCGGTAGGAGACGTTCGAGCTGGTGGATGACAGGGTGAACGACGCCGAGCTCGGCTGGTAGGCGCCTTGCTGGGTCCCGTTGCGGGGGGCGGCCTGGGCCCGCACTGTCGAGACGTGGATGATCGGCGCCGGGCTGGTCGAGAGGGCCGACACCCCGGTATGCGCCGGCCGGGACGCCAGCACTCGACCGTCGTGGTCGAGGACGACCACGTACACGTCCTCGTTGACGTGGTCGTCGATGGTGTCGTAGGTCACCGCGTGGCCACGGTCGGCCGAGAACGTCAGGAACTTGGCCGCCAGGGTCTGCGTGGAGTCGAGCTGGGCGTCGAGCCGGCCGTAGAGGAACGAGTGGAGCGACGTGTACGTGACGAAGTCGGCCACCGCCAGGCCGATCACCAGGAGGATCGCCATGGTCAGCGTGAGCCGCCGGTGCAGTCGCACGTCAGCTCATTCGCGCGGCAGCCGCAGGCTGTAGCCGACCCGGCGCACCGTGTGTATCAGCGGCGGGTCGAATTCGTCGACCTTCTTGCGCAGGTAGCTGATGTACGTCTCGACGATGTTCCCGTCGCCGGTGAACCCGTAGTCCCACACGTGGTCGAGGATCTCCGACTTCGAGACGACGCGGCGGACGTTCTCGAGCAGGTACTGGAGGACGTTGAACTCCGTCGCGGTCAGCTCGATCGGCACGCTCTGGCGCCAGACCTCGTGCGTGTCGACGTTCATGACCAGGTCGGCGAAGCGGAGCTCGGCGCCGCCGGCCTCGTCGTGCCCGGTCCGACGGAGCACCGCCCGCACCCGGGCGACGAGCTCGTCGAGGCTGAACGGCTTGGTGACGTAGTCGTCGCCCATCGCCAGTCCGGCCACCTTGTCCTCGGTGCCGTCCCGGGCGGTCAGGAAGACGACCGGGACCTTGTCGCCGCCCTCCCGGAGCCGCCGGCAGACCTCCGTGCCTTCGAGGTCGGGGAGCATGACGTCGAGCATGACGAGGTCCGGATGGCTGTTCCGAGCCAGCTGCAACGCCTCGGCCCCCGTCGCGGCCACGTCCACCGTGAAGCCTTCGAAACGCAGGGCGGCCGACAGCAGGTCGGTGATGTACGGCTCGTCGTCGACGACCAGGATCCGTTCGCCCTCTACGGTCACTCCCCTATGTTCGCAGAGTTCTCGCTCTCGGCGCAGCCGCCGGGCGCCGCGAACGCCCGCTCAGGCTGCGCCATGCCCGCTCCAGACCCCAGAGCGTGACGAGGCCGAGCGCCTCGACGACGATCGCCGACGACATCTTCGACTCGCCGGCCACCCGGTCGACGAACCGGATCGGCACCTCCGTGATCGCCGCATCGGCCTGTTTGGCCTGGTACGTCATCTCGATCTGGAACCCGTAGCCCTCGGCCCGGACCTCGTCGAGGTCGATCCGCCGGAGCACGCTCGCCGCGTACGCCCGGAAACCGGCCGTCGAGTCGGCGACGGCCAGTCCGAGGACGACTGTGGCGTACCGGTTGCCTCCCCACGACAGCAGGTGGCGGTACCACGACCAGTCCGGGATCGAACCGCCCGCGACGTAGCGGGAGCCGATCGACACCTCGTAGCCGTCCGACAGCGGTGCGACCAGCCCGGGCAGGGCGGCGGGGTCGTGCGAGAAGTCGGCGTCCATCTCGACGCAGGCGTCGTACCCCCGCTCGAGGCCCCAGCGGAACCCGGCCCGGTAGGCACTGCCGAGGCCCGACTTCGCCGACCGGCGCAGCACGTGGACATCGGGGAGCGCCTTCGCGGCCGTCTCGACCAGGTCGGCCGTCCCGTCCGGACTGCCGTCGTCGACGACGAGGATGCCGGCCTCGGGAAGAGCGGCATGGATGCTGTCGAGCATCCGCTCGACGTTCTCCGCCTCGTTGTACGTCGGGACTACGACCAGGACGCGCACTGCGGCAGCTTAGGGGACGCTGGGAACGTCCTTCAGGTCAGCCGCCGACGGCGTCACCGTGTCGCCGTCCGGGCCCTTCCGGATCTCTCGCACGACGACCTGGATGGCGCCACCGACCGGGATGCCGATGAGCGCCCCGACGAACGTGCCCAGGCCGGCGCCGACGCGGCCCCCGAGCGTCGCCCCGACGAGCACCGCCAGCAGGACCCACAGCGGGTTCAGCCGCACCGTCTTGCTCATGATCACCGGGTTGAGGATGTGGTTCTCGATCTGCTGGTACACGAGGAAGACGACGAGCGTGACGATCAGCGCCGGGACGGAGTGGAAGGCGGCGATGATGACCACCGGTACGCCGGCCAGCAGGCCGCCGATCAGCGGGAGCAGGTCGACCAGCGCCACCCACAGCCCGAGCAGGAACGGGTACGGCACGCCCATGATGACGAGCGTGACGAAGATGATGACGCCGGCGATGATCGACGTCAGGCTGTTGCCGAGCATGTAGCCGGTCACCGACCGGGATGCCTCGTCGTAGACCCGCACGAACCGCTCGCCCCGGGCCGGGCTGAGCAGGCTCAGGAACCCCCGGCGGAGCGTCGGCGCCTCCAGCAGGAAGAAGAGCGACAGGATAGCGATCGTGCCGAGCGCGACGAGCGAGCTGATCGCCGTCGCCCCGACCGACAGCGCCTGGGCCGGCTTGAGGCTCTTGGTGATGTCGCCGGCGAGCTTCGGCGCGTTCTTCGTCACCCACTGCTGCAGGTGGAACCGCTTGAGCAGGCGCCCGATGTGGCCGCGCCCGTGCTCGGCCTGCCGGACGAGCGTCGGCAGCTGCTTGGCGAAGTGCGTCACCGCCTCGACCAGCGGCGCGGTGAAGAGGATGACGATCCCGACGAACGCGACGAACGCGACGATGAAGACGATCGTCACCGCCAGCCCTCGCGCCGGCACGGCCCGCTGGACGAGGTGGACCGCCGGCGAGAGCAGCAGGGCGATGAAGAACGCGACGACCGCGTAGAGAAGGATCGTCCGCAGTACCCACAACAGGAGGATGACCAGGAAGTTCAGGTCGAGGATGGCGAAGCCGACGACGATCGTCGTGACGATCGTCGCCAGCGGGATGCCCCGGGCGTGCGCGGCGGCCGACAACCGGCCCCGGTACGTCTCCGGGTCGTGCGCCGGCCCAGCGGGCGGGACGAACGCCGTCGGCTCCTCCGGCGGCGGTTCCCCTGCCACCCCCGATGACCTGGCCATCGGGCAAGCATTGCAGGTCCCGGTCGTCGCTACGTGGAAGCATGGCCCGGATGGATCCAGGGGCCGACGAGCAGTCGGGCGCGTCGCCGCCCGCGCCCGGATCGCCACCGGAACAGGCTGCGCCACCACCGATCGTCGAACCGCCGGCCACCGATGCGCTACCGCCGGTGACCGAACCGCCGGCCGCCACACCGGGCCCGCCGGCCAAACGCAAGCGGTGGATCCCGCGGCAGATCAAGTGGACGATCACGATCGTCGCGCTCTTCTTCGTCCTCGAGTACCTGCTGCTGCCCGACATCGCCAGCGCCCGCAAGTCGCTGAACCTGCTCGGCGAGGTCAACGTCTTCGGGCTGATCCTCGGCGTCGTGCTCGAGTTCGGCGCGCTCGCCGCGTATGCCGAGCTCAGCCATACCGTGCTGACGCCCGACTCGCCGCACCGGTTCCAGCTCTTCCGGGTCAACATGTCGAGCCTGGCCGTCAGCCATGTCCTGCCCGGCGGCACCGCCCCCGGCTCGGCCGTCGGCTACCGGCTGCTGACCGAGCTCGAGGTCCCCGGCAGCGTCGCCGCGTTCGGTCTCGCCACCCAGGGCGTCGGCTCGGCGGTCGTCCTCAACGCCATCTTCTGGTTCGCCCTGCTCATCTCCATCCCGCTCAACGGCTACAACCCGCTCTACGGCTTCGCGGCCATCGCCGGCGTCATCCTCATCAGCCTGTTCGCCGGTACCGTCCTCCTGCTGACCCGGGGGAAGCACAGCGCGGCGGACTACCTGCACCGGCTGGCCGCGCACCTGCCGTTCATCAACCCCGACCGGCTCTCGTCGCTCGTCCAGAACATCGCCGACCGGCTCGTCATCCTCCTGCGCGACCGCGCCCTCCTGGTCCACGCCATGGAGTGGGCCGCCCTCAACTGGATCCTCGACGCGGCGTCGCTCTGGGTCTTCATCTTCGCCTTCGGCCACGCGGTCTCCCCGATCGACCTGCTCGTCGCCTACGGCCTGGCGAACATCCTCGCGGTCATCCCGATCACGCCCGGTGGCCTCGGCGTCGTCGAGGGCGTCCTGATCCCGACGCTCGTCGGCTTCGGCACGCCGAAGGCCACGGCCATCCTCGGCGTCCTGTCGTACCGGCTCGTCAACTTCTGGTTGCCGATCCCGCTCGGCGGGGTCGCCTACCTCTCGCTCCGCTTCGGCCCACACGCCCGACAGCTGCGGGCGCAGGCGACCGCCAACGGGTCAACGGCCACCAAGTGGCACCTCCGGTGGCCTCGGAGCGGCACCAGCTCCAACGCCGGAAACCTGAGCGGTGGGCCGGCCAATTCGTCGACCGGCGGGCCGGCGAACTAGCGGCGCTCGGCCGGACGGAGCTCGACCTCCCGACGCCGGCGGGCCCGCTCGACGGCGAGCTCCTTCAGCCGCCGCTGCGAGTCGATGCCCCGCGTCGTCGGCACCCGTCGCCACCGCCGGTCCGAGCCGAGCGTCCACGAGTTCGTGTCGTCGGTGAAGACGAGGTCGAGGATCTCGAACAGCCGGGCCTGGAGCTCGACGTCGCGGACCGGTGCGAGCACCTCGATGCGGCGGTCGAGGTTGCGCTCCATCAAGTCGGCCGACCCGATCAACAGCGCCAGCGGTAGCAGGCCGGGGCCGCTCCCGGCGACGTGCGGCGCGTCGTCCTTCGACCCGCCGAACCGGTAGATCCGGGAGTGCTCGAGGAACTCGCCGACGATCGACCGGACACGGATGTTCTCGGAGAGCTCGGGGATGCCCGGTCGCAGGCAGCAGAGGCCGCGGACGGCCAGGTCGATCGGGACACCGGCACACGACGCGGCGTAGAGCGCGTCGATCATCTCCGGGTCGGTGAGCCCGTTGACCTTCAGGACGATCCGGCCGTCCGGGCCGGCCGCGGCCTGCTCGTCGATCATCTCGAGCACCCGGCGCCGCAGCGTGACCGGCGCGACGAGGATCTCGCGGTAGCCGGCGTGGCGGCTGAAGCCGGTCAGGTAGTTGAAGAGGTCGCCGACGTCCGCGCCGATCCCCGGGTCCGACGTGAGCAGGCTCAGATCCTCGTAGATGCTCGCCGTCTTCGGGTTGTAGTTGCCGGTCCCGACGTGGCAGTACCGCCGGATGCCGTCCTCCTCGCGGCGCAGGACGAGCACCGTCTTCGAGTGCGTCTTCAGCCCGACGAGCCCGTAGACGACGTGGACGCCCGCCTCTTCCAGCGCCCGGGCCCAGCCGATGTTCGCCTGCTCGTCGAAACGAGCCTTCAGCTCGACGATCGCCGCCACCTGTTTGCCGGCCTCCGCCGCCCGGATCAGCGACGCGACGATCGGGCTGTCGCCGGACGTCCGGTAGAGCGTCTGCTTGATCCCGAGCACGTCCGGGTCCTCGGCCGCCTGGGCGACGAACGCCTCGACCGACGTGGCGAACGAGTCGTACGGATGGTGGAGCAGGACGTCGCGCTCGCGGAGCACCTCGAACAGGTCCATCGGCTCGTTGCCGGCCGTCGCCAGGTGCGGCGGCGTCATCGGCGTCCACGTCTCTTCGTGGAGGTCCGGGCGGTCGAGCGAGTAGACCGCCCAGAGGCCGCCGAGGTCGAGCGGCGCGTCGACGACGTAGACGCCGTCCGCCGGCACCTCGAGCTCGGCCGCCAACCGTTCCCGCAGCTCGGGGCTGGCCCCGGCGTTGATCTCCAGCCGGACAGCGCTACCGAACCGCCGACGGCGCAGCTCCATCTCGACCGCCACGAGCAGGTCGTCGGCCTCGTCCTCGCCCAGCGCCAGATCGGCGTTCCGGGTGACGCGGAACGCGTCGTGCTCGCCGATCGTCATGCCCGGGAACAGCGTGTCGAGGTGGGCGGCGATGACCTGCTCGAGCGGGACGAACCGCTCGCCGTCCGGCATGACGACGAACCGGGGCAGGACCGGCGGGACCTTGACCCGGGCGATCCGCTGCTCGCCGGTCGCCCGGTCGCCCACCTCGACCAGCAGGTTCAGCGAAAGATTCGAGATGTACGGGAACGGGTGGCCCGGATCGACGGCCAGCGGCGTCAGCACCGGGAAGATCTGCCGGTCGAAGACGTCGACCAGGTAGGTCCGGTCGTCGTCGTCGAGCGACGACCAGTCGGACAGCCGCACGCCGGCGGTGCCGAGCGCCGGGACGAGCCGGTCGAGGAAGATCCGGTCCTGCCGGGCCACGAGCTCCTCGGCCCGGGCTCGGATGACCTTGAGCTGCTCCCCCGGCCGGAGGCCGTCGACCGATCGCGTCCGGACCCCGGCGACCACCTTGTCCTGGAGGCCGGCCACCCGGACCTGGAAGAACTCGTCCATGAGCTGGGCGAAGATCGCCATGAACTTGACCCGCTCCAGTAGGGCGAGCTTGTCGTCCTCGGCCAGGTCGAGCAGGCGGGCCGCGAAGTCGAGCCTCGACAGCTCCCGGTTCGTGAACCGCTGGTAGCCGAACGACGTGATGATCTCCCGCGTCGATATCTCCCGGCGTCCGGCCGGCGGGCCATCGTCGGCGGGCGCGCCGATCGATCGGGGGTCTTCGGTGGTCGTGCGCTCCAGGGTCATTGCCTCTCCGACGACGTCCGCAACCGGCCGGCTTCCACCGCCGACGGTACTCCTCGACACTACGCTCTCCGCGGTGGTCCAGACCGCGGCTACCTACCCTTCTCGCCGCGCCCGGCGTCGCCGCGCCCTGCCGCCGTGGCCGCGGGGCCCGAAGCCGAAGCGGCGGACCGAGCTCGGGCTGCTGATCTTCGCCGCGCTGATCACCGTCGCCCTCTACGTGATCGCCGAGGTCGGGACAAAGAACAAGATCCCGCCCCACATCGGGCCGATCCTCGCCGTCATCCTCGGCATCTCGCTCATCGGCCACGTCGCCAACCGGTGGCTCGTACCGCAGGCCAACGCGGTCGTCCTCCCGCTGGCCGCCCTGCTCAACGGCATCGGCTACGTCGTCATCGTACGCTGGAACCCGCCGGCCGCCAAGTCCCAGGCCACGTGGGCCGTCCTCGGGATCCTGCTCTACGTCGTGACCCTGCTCGTCGTCCAGCACTCGAGGGACCTCGACCGGTACCGGTACCTACTGCTCCTCGGGGCCGGCCTCCTCCTCGTCGCCCCGCTGATCCCCGGGCTCGGGGTCTCCGCCCGGACAACGCTCGGCGCCCGGCTGTTCGTCCACCTCGGACCGATCCAGTTCCAGCCGATCGAGCTCGCCAAGATCCTGCTCTGCGTCTTCTTCGCGTCGTACTTCGCCGAGAACAAGGAGCTGCTGTCGATCCCGACCGCCCGGATCGGCAACCGTCTGGTTCTCGATCCCCGACCGCTGCTGCCGATCCTGGTGGCCTGGGCCATGGCCATGTTGGTCATCGGGCTCGAGAACGACACCGGCTTCGCCATGCTCATCTTCACGATGTTCATCGCCCTCCTCTGGGTGACGACCGGGCGGTGGACGTACCTGGTGTTCGGCATCGTCCTGTTCGCGATCGGCACGGTCGCGGTCACCCATCTCGTCCCCCACGTCGAGACCCGGATCTCCGGGTGGCTCAACCCCGGCCTCCATACACAGCTCACGCAGGGCAAGTACGCGTTCGCCAACGGCGGCGTCGGCGGGTCCGGGCTCGGGCTCGACAAGGCGGCCGGGTCGATTCCCGAGCTGACGAGCGACATGATCTTCTCGGCCATCGGTGACGAGCTCGGCCTCATCGGCGCGGCCGGGGTCGTCGTCGCCTTCGTGTTGCTCGTCGGCGCTGGCCTGCGGATCGCCCAGACCGCGCGGTCCGACTTCTCGAAGCTGGTGGCGACCGGCCTGACGGCCATCCTGGGCTTCCAGGCCTTCTTCATCATGGCCGGCGTCGTCCAGCTGCTCCCGCTGACCGGCATCACCCTGCCGTTCGTCGCCTACGGCGGGTCGTCGCTGGTCGCCAACTACATCCTCATCGCCGTCCTGATGCGCGTCTCGCAGGAGGGCACGTCGAACGCGGCCGAGGAGGCGCTCGGTCTGAGCCTGCCCGGCGAAACCGCCTTCACGCCGGCTCGCTAATCGGTGGCGATACCGACGACCGGCTGGTTGAGCGGCTTGCCGCCCATCGAGCCGTAGAACTGGGCATCGCCGAAGCTGAAGATGCCGCCGTCCGTCGCCACCTCCCAGTAGCCCTGGCCGTCCAGCGTGCTGCCGATGCCGACGACCGGCTTGTTCAACGGCTTGCCGCCCATCGAGCCGTAGAACTGGGCCGAGCCGAACGCGAAGATGCCGCCGTCGCTGGCGACCTCCCAGTAGCCCTGGCCTGTCGGCGTCGCCGCGATACCGACGACCGGCTGGTTGAGTGGCTTGCCGCCCATCGAGCCGTAGAACTGGGCCGAGCCGAACGCGAAGATGCCGCCGTCGCTGGCGACCTCCCAGTAGCCCTGGCCTGTCGGCGTCGCCGCGATACCGACGACCGGCTGGTTGAGTGGCTTGCCGCCCATCGAGCCGTAGAACTGGGCATCGCCGAACGCGAAGATGCCACCGTCACTGGCGACCTCCCAGTAGCCCTGGCCTGTCGGCGTCGCCGCGATACCGACGACCGGCTGGTTGAGTGGCTTGCCGCCCATCGAGCCGTAGAACTGGGCATCGCCGAACGCGAAGATGCCACCGTCACTGGCGACCTCCCAGTAGCCACCGCCGTCCGGCGTCCCGCTGATACCGACGACCGGCTTGTTCAACGGTCTGCCGCCCATCGAGCCGTAGAACTGGGCCGAGCCGAACGCGAAGATGCCGCCGTCGCTGGCGACCTGCCAGTAGCCGCCCTGGTAGACGAACTGGCTACCGGCGGCGGCCGGGCTCTGGCTGCCCAACCGGGTCACCGTCACGTTCACCGCGCCTGTGCCCGGCGGCGACGTCGCCAGCAGCGAGACATCGGACGTGGCCTCGTAGTGGGCGGCCGGGCTGCTCCCGAAGTCGACCGCGCTGGTCCCGTCGAGATCGGCGCCCTGGATGAGCACCTCCGTCCCGCCCCGGCTCGGTCCGGAACCCGGCGCCAGCGCGCTGACGGTCGGCGGGCCGAAGTAGGTGAACTGGTCGAGCGGGCTGGCCGGGCTGGACCCGCTCATGGTCGTCACGGTGACGTCGACCGCGCCGGCGGCGCCAGGCGGCGAGACCGCGGTGATCTTCGTGTCCGAATCGACCGTGAACGACGCCGCGGCTGCCGGCCCGAAGTGCACGGCCGTCGCGCCGGTGAACCCGGAGCCGGTGAGCGTCACGGTCGTCCCGCCGGCCGTCGGTCCGGCCGACGGCGTCACGCCGGTGACCTCGCCGGGCGCGATGTACGTGAACTCGCCGCCGCCGGCCGGCAGGCTCTGCCCGTAGGGGGTCGTCACGGTGACGTCGACCGCGCCGGCTGTCCCGGCCGGCGATACCGCGGTGATCTGCGTGTCCGAATCGACCGTGAACGACGTCGCGGCCGTCGAGCCGAAGCTCACGGCCGTCGCGCCGGTGAACCCGGAGCCGGCGATCGTCACGGTCGTCCCGCCGGCCGCCGGCCCCGATGTCGGTGTGACCGACGAGACCGCCGGCGCGTCGACGTACGTGAAGTGGTCGGCCGGCGTCGGTGGTGACTCCCCGCCTGTCGTCGTGACCTGGACGTCGACCGTGCCGGCGTCCGTGGCCGGCGAGACCGCGGTCAGCTCGGTCGGCGAGACCGCAGTGACCGACGTGCCCGGGACCCCACCGAAGGTGACGCCGACCGGTGTTGTCAGCACTGTCCCGGTGATCGTCACGGTCGTCCCGCCGGCGGTCGGCCCGGTGTCGGGGCTGACCCCGGTGACGCTCGGCGCGGCGATCGGCGTCCCGGCGACCGTGAACGACTGCGTCACGGTGGCCGACGGGCCGCCGTTCCGGGCCACGGTCTGGCCGGTGAAGACGACGGTCGTCGACGTTCCCGCGGTGTTCGTCACGGTCAGTCGGGCCGTGTAGGTCCCGGGCACCGCGTACTGGTGCTGCGTCGTCGGCGTCGGCGTCGTCACCGGCGCCGAGCCGTCACCGAAGTTCCAGGTGTACGAGGCGATCCCGCCGACCGGCGACGACGACGCCGACCCGTCGAACGCCGTCGGCGTCGATGTCGTCCCGGCGGTGACCGAGAACGCGGCCGTCGGCGCCTGGTCGGGCGTGATGGCCAGGCCGAGCGGCCCGCCGCCGACCGTCGTCGCCGTTCCGACCTGCCCGGACGCCGTCACGATCGGGACGACCCGGCCGCCTTGCGCCTCGCTCACGTACGCGGTCGCGCCGTCGGGCGTGAACGTCACCGCGGTCGGGCTGCCGCCGACCGCGATGGCCGGCCCGGCCGTGCCCGATGTCGTGTCGATGGGCACGACCGTGCCCTGGACCGCGTTGGCCGCGTAGACCGTCCCACCGGCCGGGTCGACCGCGACGTCGACGACGCCGAAGCCGGCCCGGATCGCCGTTCCGGCCGACGCGGTCGCCAGGTTGATCGGCACGACCGTCCCGAACAGCGGGTTCGCCACGTACGCGGTGCGCCCGTCCGGCGAGACCGTGACGCCCTGCGGCAGGCCGCCGAGCACGATCGGCGGTCCCAAGCGGCCGGTTGTCAGGTTCAGGATTCGCACCGTGCCGGCGTCCGGCTCGGTGATGACCGCCTGGCGGCCGCTCGGCGTCACCGCGATCCCCTGGGGATCCGGGCCGCCCGGGAGGGTGGCGACGGTCCGGTTCGACGACGTGTTGATGACCGAGACGGTGCCGGAGAACAGGTTCGTGACGTACGCGGTCTGCCCGTTCGGCGACAGCGCGATCGCCGACGGGCACTCGCCGACGCGGATCGCCGAGCCGACCGCCCCGGTGGCCAGCGTGACCGGATAGACCGCGTCGGTCGACGACGTGACCAGGCAGCTGACCGCGGTCGGTGCGACGACGTAGGCCGTCTTGGCGTCCGGCGTGATCGCCACCGCCACCGGCCGGCCGGGGACGCCGATGGCCGGCCCGCGCTGGCCCGACATCGTCGAGATCGGCGTCACCGAGCCCGAGAGGATGCCGGATAGCGGGGTGGCGACGTACGCGGTCCATCCCGCGCCGAGCAGCCCGGTGACCGGTCCGGCCGCCGAGGCCGGTGCCGCCGCGCCGAGCCCGGCGAGCAGGCTCCCGGCCGTCACGACGAGCGCCGCTCCCCCCGCCAGCCAACTACGCCCTTTTCCGTCCGTCCGCTGTCGACCCACTGGCACTCCCTTTCCGGTGATCGATCCCGACGCTACTGCGGCATCACGTCGCCGGTGCCGACCAGCAGCCGCTCGTCGGCCAGGATCGGGGCGGAGACGACCTGGCGGGCCGCCAGTACGATGCCGTCGCTCGGCCGGCACGGCACGACCTCGCGCCCCTGGGCCGTCATGACGTCCATCTCCGCGCTGTACGTGCTCCCCTGGCGGCTGACGAGCCGGACCGCGACGAGGTCGGCCCGGAGCCGCTGCAGGACCGTCGTGAACAGCTCGTGGGTCAGTGGTCGGGGGGTCGAGACGCCGCGGAGGGCGTACGCCAGGGCGACGCCCTCGGGCAGCCCGACCCGGAACGACAGCTCCCGCAACGGCGGCTCGGCCTCCTGCAGCGTCACCAGCGGGTACTGGTCCGGCAGCTCGACCGTCACCGACATGACGTCCATCACCCGGAACCGCGGCTCCGATCCCTCGCCGGCGGCCACGTCAGCCGGTCCGCCGGGCGTAGACGGAGAGAGCGATGCCGACGCCCATGAAGAACGCGATCACCGCGGTCCCGCCGTAGCTGATGAACGGCAGCGGGATGCCGGTGATCGGCATGATGCCCATGTTCATCCCGGCGTTCTGGAACGTGCTGAAAGCCAGGAACATGAAGATCCCGGTGCACATCAGGCGACCGAAACTGTCCCGGGACAGCTGTCCGGCCCGGAGGATGCGCCAGGCCACCACCGCCAGCACGGCCAGCACGGCGGTGGCCCCGACGAAGCCCAGCTGCTCGCCTACGGCGCTGAAGATGAAGTCGGTCCGCTGCTCCGGCACATACCCCAGGTTGGTCTGGGCGCCGTGCAGCAGCCCCTTGCCGAACAGCCCCCCGGACCCGATGGCCGACTTCGCCTGTTGCAGGTTGTAGATGTGTGTCTGCTCCAGCTTCGTCAGGTGCGTTGTGTCTTGCTTCAAGAAGATCGTGATCCGTGTGATCTGGTAGTGGTGCACCAGCCCGGCCTCCACCGCCACGACGACGACCAGGACCGCCCCCACGAGCAGCATGACCAGGATCCGGTTCGGCAACCCGGCGGCGGCCAGCATGACCAGCAGGACGATCGTCATGATGATCGCCGTGCCCAGGTCCGGTTGGACCAGCACCAGGCCGATCGGGATGCCGGCCATGATCAGCAACCGGATGACGTCGCGCCAGGCCAACCCCTCGTTGCGTCGGGAGCAGTAGGTGGCCACGGCGATGATCAGCGCCAGGACGGCGAACTCGGACGGCTGTAGTTCCAGGGGGCCCAGCCGGAACCACCGTTGGGCGCCCAGTGTCGACGATCCGACGCCGGGGACCATGACCGCGAGCAGAAGGAAGACCGAGAGGCCGTAGAGGATGTACCCGACCGATTCGAGCCGCCGATAGTCCAAGATGGCCAGGCCGACCATGCAGACGACCCCGATGACCAGGAAGATCAGCTGTCGCTTCATGTAGTACGTCGGGCTTGTGCCGGCCGCGACGAGCTCGCCGCGGGTGGCCGAGTAGACCATGACGACACCGATGATCGCGGCCAGGATCGCTGCCGACACCAGGACCAGGTCGACGCCGAGCACATGTCGCCGGACCGCCCGGCCGCTGGTCGTCGTGATCACCGGGGCCTGCACCGCGGGACAGAATATCGGCCGTGCCCCTCTCCACCCTGCCGGCCGTCGCCGCCGACACCTCCGGAGGCGCTCCCTCCGGCGGTAACGGCAATACAAACGGGGACTGGCTGTACCACCTCCTCGTCAAGGCCGGCGTGACACCGTCGACCGCCCACTCGGTCCACGACTTCGTGATCCGGCCGCTGGAGATCGTCCTCGTCATCGTCGTCGCCGTCCTCGTCGCCCACTTCGGCGCCCGGGCCATCCGTCGATTGCTCGGCAAGGTCGCGCAGCAGGCGGCCGACCGCTCCAGCGGCGACCGGACCGGCGCCCGCGCGGTCACCCTCGTCGCCCTCGTCGGCAACCTCTGGCGGTTCTTCGTCGGCGTCGTCGCCTTCTTCATCATCCTCGGCATGCTCGGCGTCGACCTGACGCCCCTCCTCGCCAGCGCCACCGTGATCGGCGCCACGATCGGCTTCGGCGCCCAGTCCCTCGTCCGCGACTACCTTTCCGGCTTCCTGCTGACGATGGAGGACCAGTTCGGCATCGGCGACACGATCACCGTCAACACAACGAGCGGCGTCGTCGAGGACGTCAGCCTCCGCGTCACGAGGGTCCGGGCCGCCGACGGCTCGGTCTGGTACGTCCCGAACGGCGATATCCGGAAGCTCGCCAACGCGTCCCGCGGCTGGGCGAAAGCCATCGTCGACGTCCCCGTCCCCGCCACCGACGCGGCGACGCTGGAGCGCGCCAAGGATGTCGTCGCCGATGCCGCCCGGACCGTCGCCGCCGGCCGCCGCTTCGCCGCGTCGTGCACCGAGCCACCCGAAGTCCTCGGGATCGTCGCCGCTGACGCGGACGTCTGCACCTTGCGGGTCGCCTTGCGGACCTCGACCGACCAGCACGCGCCGCTCGAACGGGCCCTCCGAGAGGCCGTCGTCGGTCGGCTGGCCGAGGAAGGGCTCTGGCCGGCTGGTACGGCCGGCGACGGCTGACCGGCTGGACCAGCTGACCGGGGTTA
This sequence comes from uncultured Actinomycetota bacterium, assembly GCA_963844575.1. Lineage (GTDB taxonomy): Bacteria > Actinomycetota > Acidimicrobiia > Acidimicrobiales > RAAP-2 > DASZUK01. The sequence goes on along the minus strand of CAWJOU010000005.1, from coordinate 2,394,155 downwards.
CTGAGCTCGTAGGCACGCGGTCGAGGAGAAACGTGTGTTGACCAGGGTGAACGGGCGCGACGGCTGGCGCTGGCGTGTTACTACGCGGTGCTGTGACCTGGGATTACGCGACGGGCTCGGGCAGCTCGTAGTCGAGGATCTGCGCCGGCTCGCGAACGCCGAGCGCGGCCAGGATCTCCCGCTGGCGCGCCGTCGTCGCCGTGCGTTTCGCGATCCGGCCCTCGTTGGTCTCGAGGGTGACGAGGTGCATGCGGTCGAGCTCGTGGCGGAGGTTGCGCCACGTGTCGCCGGTGGCGTTCTCCGCGACGCGGATGAGCAAGAGCGCGAGCCAGCACAGCTGGACATGGGCGCGGATGCGGTCCTCGCGGTGGTGAAAGACGGGACGGAGCGAGAGCGCTCCCTTCAGGTCCCGCCATCCCCGCTCGACCTGGGAGAGTTGCTTGTAGGCGAGGGCGAGGTCGGTCGCCGAGAGCGAGTCGTCGTCGGAGCGGAGCACGAACTTGCCGTCGTAGCGGGCCTCGTCGGCGACCGTCGCGCGGTCGACGCGGAGCTTGCCCTCGGGCGTGCGACGAAGGAGGCGGTGGAGGCCGGGGGTCGTTCGCAGCTCGCCGACGAGCTCGTCGCGTCGTTGCTTGCTCCAGGCGTCGCTGCCCTCGATCCTCCGCTCCAGGTACGCGACGAGGTTCTCGCGCACAGCCCCGTCGCGCGCGGCCACCTCAGGGTTGTGGCAGACGACGAAGCGGCTCATCCTCGCCCCCTCGCCGACGCGGACCTCCTTCACCTCCAAGTTGCCGTCGACACTGTGGTAGCGACCGGCGCGCGACAGCGCGCTTTTGACCTCGCGCGAGGCGCTCCGCAGCCGCTCGGCCATCACGTAGTGGCTCCCCGCTCCGGCGAGGTAGGCGCGGTTGTCGGCGGAGTTGAACCCCGAGTCACAGACGAAGACCACCCGATGGAGCATCCAGCCGGCGAGGTCGTCCTTGATCTTGCGGATGATCGCCTTGTCCGACGTCGTGCCGGGGAAGGTCCAGCAGCGGATCGGGATCCCCTCGGCGGTGACGGCCATGCCGAGGGTGACCTGAGGAAGGTCGGGCCGGTGGTCCTTCGAGTGCTTGGAGAACCGGCGGGTCGCCGCCTCCTCGGGCACGGTGAGCGTCTTCTCCGCCGCGGTGGTCTCGACCTCACCGCCAGCACGGTCGAGCTCCGCGAGCGAGTCAGCGATGTCGCGCTCGAAGTAGGTCGAGGACGTGTCGACGAAGATGACGTCACAGGCGAGGTTCAACAGGTTCGCGGTCCGGTTGAAGATCCCTTCTGCGATCTCTGGAAGTGCGTCGAGCAGGAAGTCCATCGCCGCGTACGCGGCCTGGTCGTCGAAGACCGGGCAGTCGAGGAGGGCGACCCGCTCGCGCGCCCAGGCGACCGACGCGAGCTTGGACCCCGGCTCCAAGCAGCGCTGCGCGACGAGGGCGAAGAGCACGCGTTCGGTGACCGCCGGGTCGAGGCGCCGGCCGGCCGCCGCCAGCGCGAGCGCCTGGGTGACGCCGAGCCGCCTCCACAGCTCGTCGAGCAGGTACGCGCCGCCAAAGCGACGGGCGTCGGCGACCTCGACGTCGGAGCCACTGGTGGCCGCAACGGCCTCGGCGGGATCGAGGAAGCGGCCGATCGAGGAGACGAGACGCGCCAGCGCCTCGCGGTCGACCCCGTCGGCGCGGCCAAAGTTGTGAATCACCTTCGCCACCGGCGAACCCGAGACCGGGTGGCGCTCGTTGTGCGCCAGCTGGAGGTAGCTGACCGTGGAGCCGTCCTTGTTGCGCCGCTTCGTCTCCCGTAGGTACACGCCTACAAGAGTACGCCGTTACTGCATGTAGTCACGGCATTTGTCATCTAGCCGTGTGCCTACACGTTTTCGCGTCTCTCGCCCACCCCCAACGTGACTACCAGGGCAAACGGTTTCCGAGCGGCCCAGGTCTGCCTACGAGCTCAGTAACTCCGGGCTGATCGGGCGCTACTTTTTCGTCGTCGCTTCTTGATGTTCCGATGCGAGTGATACACCCCCCTGCCATGATCGAACTATGTCTTCGGTCGCCGCCGCCACTCCTCCGACCGATGCGACCCCTCCGACCGATGCGGCGGTCGGAGCCGTTCGAACCCACCTCGACGGGCTGCGGGTCGTCGTCGCCGACCTCTCCCCGGAGGCGGTGACCGGCGACGCCGCCGTCGAGCTCGTCACGCTCGGCATCGCGCTCGAACGGGTCGGCGCGTCGCTCCGAACCAGGTTTGCCCGTCGGGTGGAAACGACCGGCGCGTTCGTCGGCCACAAGCACGTCGCCGGATGGCTGGCCGAGAAGGCCGGCGAGTCGTTCGGGCAGGCCCAGGGGACGCTGAAGACGGCGTCGCAGCTGGCGGAGACCCCGCTGGTGGACCAGGCGTTCGGCGACGGTCGCCTCTCGCTCGCCCAGGCCCAGGTGGCGGCCGACGCGTCGGCCGCCGATCCGGCAGCCCAGGAGACCCTCTTGGAGGTGGCGGCGACCGGCTCGCTCAAGGACCTCAAGGCCGAGGCGGCCCGAGTGAAGCGCCGGGCGCTCGGCGAGGCGTCGATGCAGGAGCGAGAAGCCCGAGCCCACCGCCGGCGGTACTGCCGGATCTGGTCGCCGACCGAGGGCGGGGTGCGACTCGATGCGTGGTTCCCGACGGTGGACGGAGCGAGAGTGAAGGCCGCACTGGACGAGGAGACCGACCGGGTGTTCAAGGAGGCCTGGGCGGCCGGTATCCGCGACCGCCCCGACGCGTACCGGGCGGACGCACTGGTCCGGGCGATCTGTGGCGAGGGCTCACCGCCGGCCCAGGTGGCTGTGCGGGTCGACGCCGGCACCCTCCGTCGGGGCTTCGTCGAGGGCGACGAGGTCTGTGAGATCCCCGGGGTCGGGCCCATCCCCGTCGACACGGCTCGGGATCTCCTGGGTGACGCGGCGTTTCACGTCGTCGTGACCGACGGGGTCGACGTCAAGGCGGTGACGTCGAAGAAGCGGACGATCCCCGCGGCCCTCCGACGAGCGCTGATCGAGCGCGACCAGACGTGTGCGGTGCCGGGATGCGACGCCACCCACCACCTCCAGATCGACCACCGCTGGGACTTCTCCAAGGGCGGCCCGACGAGCCTGGCCAACACGTGTCGCCTATGCGGGCCACACCACCGGATGAAAACGACGATGGGCTTCCGGTTGGTCGAGACGGACGGCGTCGTCCGATGGGTGGGTCCTAGTGGCTGACGGCCGCCCACATCGCTTCGACCGGTGCCGGCTGGCCGGTCCACCGCTCGAGCTGTGCCGCGGCCTGGTGGACGAGCATGCCGAGTCCACCGACCGGCGTGGCGCCGGCGGCGGCCGCGTCGAGCAGCCACTGCGTCATCCGAGGGTGATAGACGAGGTCGGCCGCGACCTGCCCGGCGCCGAGCTGGCCGGGGTCGACCAATGGCCGTACCGAGCTGCCGGCCATCCCGGCCGGCGTCGCCTGAACGACGAGATCGGCCGACCGGGCGTCGTCCGGGCTGCCGACCCGTCCCCGATCACCGGCCAGCGCGGCCGCGGTCGCCGCTCGCTCGGCCGTCCGGTTGACGACGACGACGTCGGTCGCACCGCCGTCGGCCAGGGCCCGGACGACGGCTCGGGCCGCACCGCCGGCCCCGATGACCAGGCAGCGCCGGCCGTCCGGATCGAAGCCGGCCCCGCGGCGTAGGGACGCGACGAACCCGATCCCGTCGGTGTTGTCGCCGACCAACGAGTCGCCGTCCCAGAAGAGGCAGTTCACCGCGGCCAGCACCTCGGCCACCGGGGTCAGACGGTCGACGAGGCCGGCGACGGCCGTCTTGTGCGGCATCGTCACGGACAGCCCGGCGATGCCCAGCGCCCGCATCCCGGCCACCGCATCGGCGGCCGCTCCGTCGGGCACCGGGAACGCGACGGACACCCAGTCGAGGCCGAGGGCGTCGAAGGCGGCGTTGTGCAGCCGCGGCGACAGCGAGTGGCCGACCGGGTCACCGACCACCCCGACCACGCGGGTGGTGGCCGACGGGGTCATCCGAGCCCCCGGCTGGCGGCCAACTTCTCGTTGGCGATCTGCTGTGTGTATGTCGTCGAGAAGGCCTCCGTTCCGTCCTTGTCGACGACGACGAAGTACAGCCACGTACCGGGCGTCGGGTCGACGGCGGCCCGCAACGCGGCCATCGACGGGAAGCAGATCGGCGTCGGCGTCAGGCCGGCGTGCTTGTACGTGTTGTACGGCGTGTCGAGCTGCCGGTCGTGTGGCGTGACTGTGCCGCCGTCCTGGCCGAGCGAGAACAGCACCGTCGATGTCATGTCGAGCGTCATCCCCTGGGCCAGCCGGTTGACGATCACCCGGGCGACCTTGCCCATGTTCTTGTCGTAGTACCCCTCCTTCTCGACGATCGACGCGGCGATGACCACGTCGTACTCCGACATCCCGAGCTTCGCCGCCGACTTGGCGTTCAGCCCGGCGGCCGCGGCCTGGTGGTCGAACCGGTCGACCATCGTCGTCAGCAGCTGCTCGGCCGTCTCGTCGGCCGTGACCTGGTAGTCACCGGTCCCGAGCAGTCCCTCGAGGCTGTGGTTGCCGGACGGCTGGAACTGCGACGGCACCGTGTGGGAGACCTTGACGAAGGATGTCGCGATGTGCCCGCCGAGCTGGTTGGCCACCTCGGCGACGGTGTAGCCGGGCTTGACGTCGAGTGTGTACGGCGGCGGCCCGGTCGTCCGGGTCAGGTACCACACGAGCACACCGGCCAGGACCACGACGACGACCGTCGCGGCGACGAGAGCTCGCCGTTTCGATCGCCGCCGCCGGTGTCTCATCGTGAGGCCAGCCAGGCCTGGAGCAGGACGGTCGCGGCCGCGCTGTCGACCGACTGCCGGCGGGCGGGGCCGCGCTTACCCGCTTCGGCCAGCGCGGCTTCGGCCGACACCGTCGTCAGCCGCTCGTCGAACGTCTCGACCGGCACGGCGACCGCGGCCACCAGCTCGTCGACCGCCGCCCGGGCCGCCTGCGCGGCCGGCCCCTCTCGGCCGTCGAGCGACAGTGGCAAGCCGACGACGACGACGGCCGCGTCGATCTCCGCGACGACGTCGGCGATGGCGCGGACCCAGTCGCCCTGCCGCTCGACGACGGGACGCGGAAAGGCCATCGTGCCGGCGGCGTCACTGACGGCCACCCCGATCCGCCGCTGGCCGAGGTCGACGGCGACGGCGCGGCTCACCGGTCGAGGAGGACCCGGCGGGCTTCGGCCAACGCGTCGTCGAGCCGGGATGCGTCCCGGCCGCCGGCGACCGCCACGTCGGGCGAGCCGCCGCCGCCGCCCTGGACGATCTGGCCGACCTGCTTGACGAGCGCGCCGGCATCCGGCTCGCCGCCGGTGGCGATGGCGATCGCCACCTTGGCCCCGTCGGCGGTCCCGCCGACGACCGCGGCGCGCACGCCGTCCCGCCGCCGCACCGCCTGGGCAAGCGCCCGGAGCTCCTCGGCGGCCCGGCCGTCGCGGCGAGCGACGACGACGCCGTCCTCCGCGGTGGCCGCCAGCTCGGCCGCGTCGGCATCGACCGCCGAGCTCCGAAGGCGCGCCAGCTCCTTGTCGGTCGTCCGCTGGCGGTCGAGCAGTCGCTGCAGCGCGTCGACGACGCCGTCCGGCTCGACCTTCAGCAGCGTCGCCGCCTCCTGGACGAGCGCCTCGCGGCGCCGGGCCCGTTCGACGGTGGCCAGGCCGGTGACGGCCTCGATCCGCCGGGTGTTCGAGCCGATCGAGCCTTCCGAGACGATGGCGATCGGCCCGATCATGCCGAGGGCGTCGACATGGGTGCCGCCGCAGAACTCGAGCGAGTGCCGGCCGGCCCGGACGACCCGGACGACGTCGCCGTACTTGTCCCCGAAGAACGCGACCGCGCCCATCGCCTCGGCCTCGGCCCGACCGGCTTCCGTCGTCTCGACCGCGTCGTCGGTCAGGACGTCCGCATTGGCCATCTCGGCGACGGCGTCCAGTTCTTCGGGCGACGGCGCCGAGTGGTGGGCGAAGTCGAATCGCAGCCGGTCCGGCGCGACCAACGACCCCTGCTGACGGACGTGGTCGCCCAGCACGGTGCGGAGCGCGGCATGGAGGAGGTGCGTCCCGGTGTGGTTCCGCCGCAGCGCCTCCCGGCGTGGCCCGTCGATCGTCGCCAGTGCGTCCTGGTCGACGAAGAGGTCCCCCGTCACCTTGGCCCGGTGCGCGCTCAGACCCGGCAGCGCGGGCACCGTCTCGTAGACGTCGGCCCGGCCGGTCTCGGTGACGATCGTCCCGATGTCGCCGACCTGGCCGCCGCCCTCGGCGTAGAACGGCGTCCGGTCGAGGAAGATCTCCGCGGTGCCCGGCTCCGACCCGGCCAGCACGCCGACCACCCGGGCCGGCACCGCGTAGTGGTCCGGCGACCGCCCGACGAACGCCGTCGGCCCGTCGTCCTCGAGCAGGCCCCGGTAGGCGCCCTCGTCGGCCGCGGCCGGAACCTTCGCCGCCTGGCGGGCCCGGGCCCGCTGCTCGGCCATGTGCTCGTCGTAGCCCTCGCGGTCGACCGTCACGTCAGCCTCGGTCGCCAGCTCCTCGGTCAGCTCGATCGGGAAGCCGTGGGTGTCGTGGAGCCGGAACGCGACGTCGCCGGACAGCGTTCCGCCGGCGTCGATCCCGGCCAGTGCCCCTTCGATGAGCGTCAATCCGGTCCGCAGCGTCCGGTCGAACCCGGTCTCCTCCCGCTCGAGCACGGTCTGGACGACGTCGAGCGACTCCGTCAGCGTCGGATGCGCCACCCCCATCACCCGGGCCGACTCGTCGGCCAGGCCGGGCGTGACGAGCCCGGTCGCGCCGAGCCGGCGTGCCGCGAGCACCGCTCGGCGGATGACGCGGCGGAGCACGTAGCCGCGGCCGTCGTTCGACGGGATGACGCCATCGGCGACGAGCATCGTCATCGCCCGACCGTGATCGGCGAGCACGCGAAGCGCGACGTCGGACCGGTCGTCGGCGCCGTAGCGGACGCCGGTCAGCTCCTCGGCCGCGGCGACCAGTGGGGCGAGGACGTCGGTGGCAAAGACCGAGTCGGTGCCCTGGAGGATCGGCAGGATCCGCTCCAGCCCGGCCCCCGTGTCGATGCTCTTGCGCGGCAAGTCGTGCAGCGTCCCGTCGGCGGCCCGGTTGAACTGCATGAAGACCAGGTTCCAGATCTCGACGAACCGTTCCGACCCCCCGTGCGCCGGACCGCCGGGCGCGCCGTAGGCGTCACCCTTGTCGAAGTAGATCTCCGAGCACGGGCCGCACGGACCGGTCTCGCCCATCCCCCACCAGTTGTCCTCGCCCATCCGCTGGATCCGGTCCGCGGGCACACCGATGGCGTCGAGCCAGATCTCCGCCGCGTCGTCGTCGGACTCGTGAACGGTTATCCACAACCGGTCGGCATCCATCCCGAGCACATCGGTGACGAGGCCCCACGCGAACGGGATCGCCTCGGCCTTGAAGTAGTCGCCGAAACTGAAGTTGCCGAGCATCTCGAAGAAGGTGCAGTGCCGCGTCGTCGTCCCGACGAGGTCGATGTCGAGCGTCCGGAAGCACTTCTGTACCGACGTCGCCCGTGGCCACGGCGCGGTCTCGTCGCCGACGAAGTACGGCTTGAACGGGACCATCCCGGCGATCGTGAACAGGACCGTCGGGTCGTGCGGGATCAGGCTGGCCGACGGGACCACCTCGTGGCCGCGGCTGGCGAAGTACCCGGTGAAAGCGGCCCGGAGCTGGTTCGCGTCCATCCGGGCAGACTACCGGCGCTTTCGCACCTTGCGGTCTAGTGACGAACCCTCCGGGCCGTGTGACGACCACGCGATGCCGGCCGCTCCGGGGCCGGCATCGGGACCATCGTCCGTCGATCGAGCTCGGCCCACAGCTCGGCCTCCCGGCGGTCCCGCTCCTGGCGGCCCGCGTCGACCGCCGAGCGCACGCGATCGCCGATCTGGCGCACGGCCTGGTTGGCGACGTAGTTCGGCGTGAGCCTCGCCATCTGCCGGCGGATCCGCTGCTCGGCCCAGAGCGTGCCCGCCACGCCGGCGGCCACGCCGGTGCCGAACCAGAACGGTCGTTTCATCATCGTCGCTCCCTCCTGATCATGGCCGGTCCCGGTCCCGGAGCCGGTCCTGGTCCCGCAACCGGCGCAGCCCGCCAGCCGTCCCGGCCCGGAAGGCGAGCACCTTCACGACCGGATTGGCGAATGCCCGCTGGGCCAGCTTCGACGCGGAGTCGACGGTGGCCGTCACGGCCTCGGTGTCCTCGAGAACTGCCTCGACCCGAGCCATCTCCGACGTCGCGTACCCGACCGCCTCGCGGGCTTCCACCACTAGCGGCACCGTCTCGCCGCGCAGCCGTTCGATGCCCCGTTCGAGCCGGCGAACCTGCCCGACGAGGACGACCGCGGCGGCGACGCCGACGATGGCCGCGACGCAGGCCACGACTGCGGCCACGAGGACGACGACATCGACCGCAGCCATCTCCGGACCCTACCGCCGCCCGCTTCTGAAGTGGTGCTCCGCCCGTCGCCCGGGCGCCGTCCGGACGCCGTTCAGACGCCGTTCAGGCGCCGCTGCCCGGACCCGCCGACCCGTCCAGCGGATTGAAAAACAACGATTTTATCTTTATTGAATTATTCCTGCAACTTTGTTTCTAATCGGTCTACACTGGCGTTCAGTAGGCGATAATTGCGAGAAATCGCTCTATATAGAAGGGGGTGGCGCGATGTTTGCATCGCGAATCGGAAAACTTCTTGCCACCGGTGCGGCCGCCGGATCTCTGGTAGCCGCGGGCGCTGGGGTGGCGATCGCCGGCAGCGGGGTCGCCGGCGCGGCATCGAAGGGGCCGTCGACCCTGCCAGTGTCGTCTTTCACCAACAACTTCTCGGCCATGACCCATCTTCAGACGCTGGCGGCGGCCGGGCACGGGAAGGTGGCGGCCATCCTGCCCGACACGACGAGCTCGACCCGCTACGTCGAGTTCGACGCCCCCGACCTCTCCCGGGCGTTCTCCCGGGCCGGCCTCAAGCCGTCGGAGTACACCATCCAGAACGCCCAGGGCAGCGACGCCACGCAGCTGACGGACGCCGAGACGGACATCACCAACGGGGCGACCGTCCTGCTCGTCGACCCGCTCGACTCCGGCGTCGGCACGTCGATCGAGAGCTACGCCAAATCCCATGGCGTCGACGTCATCGACTACGACCGGCTGACCCTCGGCGGCAGCCGTGAGTACTACGTCAGCTTCAACAACGTCCAGGTCGGCAAGTTGATCGGCCAGGGCCTCGTGAGCTGCGTCGCCGCCTGGCACGTCAAGAAGCCCGAGGTCGTCGTCATGCACGGCGCACCGACGGACAACAACGCCACGCTGTTCGCCCAGGGCTACAACGGCGTGATGAAGCCGTACTTCAGCTCCGGCAAGTGGGTCGACGTCACCAACACCGCCGGCACGTGGACAACATCACAGGCCGAGTCGGAGTTCCAGGACGCATATACCGCCCATCCGAACATCAACGCCGCGCTGATCCCGAACGACGAGACCGGGGCGCCGATCATCACGTACCTGCAGACGCTGCACATCGCGCCGAAGACGTTCCCGACGACCGGCCAGGACGCCACGCTGGTCGGGCTGCAGAACATCCTCGCCGGCTACCAGTGCGGCACCGCGTACAAGCCGATCTACCTCGAGGCCCAGGGGGCGGCCGCCCTCGCGCTGTACCTGCGGGCCGGGCAGAAGCCGCCGACCGACCTGGTGAACAGCTCGACGGAGGACACCACCGCCCACGTCGCCGTCCCCTCGGTGCTGCTCACGCCGGAATGGGTCACTACGGCGAACATGAACTCGACGATCGTCAAGGACAAGTTCGTCCCGGTGACACAGCTCTGCAGCGGCAACTACGCCACCGACTGCAAGGCCGCCGGGATCAACCCATAGATGACCGCGGAGCGGCGGGGCGGTCCGGGCGACGGTCGCCCCCCGCTGCTCCGCCTGGAGGGCATCTCCAAGAGCTTCGGCGCGGTCCGGGCCCTCGACCGGGTCGACCTGGACATCCCCGAGGGGCTGGTGACGGCCCTGGTCGGCGACAACGGTGCCGGGAAGTCGTCGCTGATCAAGACGGTCGCCGGCCTCTGGGCGCCTGACGCCGGCCGTATTCGGTGGCAGGGCGAGCCGGTCACGCTCCGCAACCCGAAGGATGCCGAGCAGCTCGGCATCACGACGATCTACCAGGACCTCGCGCTCTGCGACAACCTCGACATCGTCCAGAACATGTTCCTCGGCCACGAGCTCCGGCGGCACGGCATCCTCGACGAGTCGTCGATGGAGATCGCCGCCCGCAACACCCTCCGCGAGCTGGCCGTGACGACGGTGCGGTCGATCCGCCAACCCGTCGCCTCCCTGTCCGGGGGCCAGCGACAGTCGGTGGCAGTGGCCAAGGCGGTCATGGCGAACGCCCGGTTGGTCATCATGGACGAGCCGACCGCCGCGCTCGGCGTGTCCCAGACCGAGCAGGTGCTCGCCCTCATCCGGCGGCTGGCTGATCAGGGCGTCGCGGTCCTCATGGTCTCGCACAACCTCAACGACGTCCTCCGGGTCGCCGACCGCATCGCGGTCCTCTACCTCGGCCGGATGGCCGTCGACGGCCCGGCGGCCGACTTCGACCTGCAGTCGGTCGTCGAGTACATGACGGCCGGCGCCCGCTCTCGGCCGGAGGCGAGCTGACGATGAGCGAGCCGGAGGACCTGACGGTGCCGATGCCCGAGGTCGTCGCCGACTCGCTCGGCGAGTACCTGCGGGCCTGGTGGGTTCGGATCAAGAACGGCGACAGCGGCGTCCTGCCGATCCTGGCCGGCCTGGCCATCATCATCGTGATCTTCCAGGTCCAAGAGCCGGTCTTCCTGTCGGCCGGCAACATCGTCAACCTGCTGACCCAGGCCGCGGTCTTCGTGCTGCTCGGGCTGGCCGAGATCTTCGCGCTCGTCCTGAGCGAGATCGACCTGTCGACCGGGTTCGTCGCCGCGGTCGGTGGCATGATCATCGCCGAGCTGCTCGCCAGCCCGAACAACTGGCCCTGGTGGTCGGCCGTCCTCGCCGGCCTGGCCGCCACCGCGGCCATCGGTGCCCTGCAGGGCACGCTCATCACCCGGCTCCGGCTGCCGTCGTTCATCGTCACCCTGGCCGGCCTGCTCGGCTGGGAGGGCGTGCTCATCTGGCTGGCCGACATCGACAAGGGTGCGGTCGGCGGTGTTGTCCGGATCAGCAACAGCGTCGTCTACAACCTGGTCAACGGGAACATGAGCCCGGTCGCCGGCTGGGTGACGCTCGTCGTGGTCGTCGGCCTGTACGCGGCCGTCACCGTGACCCGCACCGTCCGCCGTCGACGGCAGGGCCTGAGCGCGCCGCCGCTCAGCATCACCGTTGCCACCATCGCCGTCGTCGCGGTCGTCGGCGTTGCCCTCGTCGTCGTCTGCAACGTCAACCGCGGCTCGCTCGTCCCCCTCCAGGGCGTCCCGTGGGTCGTCCCGTTCGTCCTCGCGGTCGTCCTGGCCTGGTCCTGGCTGTTCGCCCGCACGAGGACCGGGCGGTACCTGTACGCCATCGGCGCCAACCCGGAGGCGGCCCGGCGGGCCGGCATCAACGTCGCTCGGGTCCGGACGATCGGCTTCATGATGGCCAGCCTGACCGCGGGGATGGCCGGCCTCGTCTACGAGTCCCGCCTCGGCTCGATCGCCACCGATGTCGACGGCGGCACGCTCGTCCTCTACGCGGTGGCCGCCGCGGTCATCGGCGGCGCGAGCCTCTTCGGCGGCCGGGGCAAGCCGGTCCACGCCCTGCTCGGCGGCGTCGTCATCGCCGCGGTCTACAACGGCCTCGGCCTGCTCGGCGTCAGCGCGGCCGGCCAGGACATGGCCACCGCGCTCGTCCTGCTCGCCGCGGTCAGCGTCGACTCGCTCGTCCGGCGGCGCGGCCGGTCAGCGTGACCGCTGGGCGATTGCCGCTTCGGCCCGGCGCACGGCGACGTCGAAGGCCGGCCGAGCCATCGACCACTCCTGCGCCTCGCTCGAGCTCGATCGCTTCGTCGACGTTGTCGACGCTGGCCCGGAGCGTCGCCTTCGTCCGGGCGACCAGCTCGGGGTCCCGACCAGCCGCCCGGGTAGCCAGGGCCACGGCCGCCGGCTCGAGCTCGTCCTCGGCGACACATCGCCAGGCCAAGCCGTGCTCGACCGCCTCGGCGCCGTCGAGGACGTCGCCCATCAGGACGAGGGCGGCCGCACCCTGGCGGCCGACCCGCTGCTGGAGGAGCCATAGGTGGCCACCGCCCGGGTGGATTCCGACGTCGAGAAAGCGCGGGTCGAACCGGGCCGACGGGGAGACGAGCACCACGTCGCAGCAGAGCGGCAGGTTCACCCCGGCTCCGATGGCCAGTCCGGCCACCGCGGCGACCGTCGGCACCGGCGCCGCCAGCAGGGCCCGGAAGCCGCGGTAGCTGTCGACGAGCGGGGCCGTCCGTTCCCGCAGGCTGGCGAGCGAGCCGCCGGCGCAAAAGACCGGCGGGTCGGCGCAGACGACCAGGGCCCGAGCCCCGCTCGCCAGCGCGCCCTCGACCGCCGCCTCCAGCGCCCCGGTCATCGCCGGCGAGAGGGCGTTGCGTCGGGCGGGGTCGGTCAGCCGGACGGTGGCCACCCCGCCGTCCAACGTCGTCGTCACCAGCATCCTCCTATATTGCTGCTCATGGAGCCTGTCGTGCACCGACCCGGCGCCACCGCGGACGAGACGCTCCGGGCCGTCGCCGAGGTCCACGGCGACCGGGACGCGTACGTCGAGGCCGGTGGCGACCGCCTGACGTTCGCCGAGTGGGACGCCGCGGCCGACGGCACCGCGGCCGCGCTGGCCCAGCTCGGCGTCCGCGAGGGCGACGTCGTTGCCCTGCTGCTGCCGTCGTCGGCGGACTACGCGGTCTGTTACCAGGCGGCAATGCGGCTCGGCGCGATCACGTCGGGGATCAACCCGCGGCTCGGCCCGACCGAGGTGGCGAGCATCCTGCGGCGCAGCCGACCCCGGATCGTCGTCGGGCCGCTGGATCTCCCGGTTCCAGGAAGGTCGCCCGGCGGTGCCCGGCCAGACGCGGACGGTGCCTGGCCGACCCCAATCGCGGCCGCCGGCACCACCGTCGTCGACCGGGCCGACCTCCGAGCGTGGCGTTCGCTCGACCGACCGGCGCACCTGCCCGCACCGGACCCGGCCCGGCCGGTCGCGGTCGTCTGGACGAGCGGGACGACCGGCGAGCCGAAGGGCGCGGTCTTCGACCACCGGAACCTGGCGGCCGTCTCGGTCGGCGCGGGACCACTCCGAGCGCCGTTCGACCGGCGGATCTCGCCGACGCCTTTCTCCCACGTCGCGTACATGACGCACCTGACCGAGGAGATCGAGTACGTGATCACGACGATCGTCCCGGCGACGCCGTGGAAGGCCGAGGCGGTGCTCGCCCAGATGGCCGCCGAACGGGTCACGGTCGGCCAGGGCGTCCCGTCGCAGTGGCGGCTCCTCCTCGACCGGCCCGAGTTCGACGACGCCGATCTCGGCGCGCTGCGGATCTGCGGCACGGGAGCCGCGCCGGTACCGCCGAGCCTCGTCCGGGAGATGAAGGCGCGGCTCGGCGTCCCGGTCGTCATCGGCTACACGAGCACCGAGGCCGCGCTGACGACCGGCTCGCAGCCGGACGACAGCCCGGACGTCATCGCCCGGACGGTCGGCCGGGCCCGGGAGAACGTCGCCATCCGGGTCGTCGACGACGACGGCCGGGTGGTGCCGGACGGCGACGTCGGCAACGTCGAGTGCCGTTCCGACGCCGCCATGCGCGGCTATTGGGAGGACGCGGCGCGGACGGCCGCGGTGCTGCGGCCGGACGGCTGGCTCCGCACCGGCGACGGCGGTTGGCTGGACGGCGACGGCTACCTGACGCTGGTCGGGCGGCGCACGGAGATGTACCTGCGCGGCGGCTACAACGTCTACCCGGTCGAAGTCGAGCGGGTCGTCTCCGAGCTGCCGTCCGTCTCGCAGGTCGCGGTCGTCAGCCGGCCGGACCCCGTCCTCGGCGAGATCGGCGTGGCGTTCATCGTGCCGGCCGGGCCGCCGCCGTCACGCGACGAGGTTCGGGCGTGCGTGAAGCGGTCGATCGCCGACTACAAGGCCCCCGACGTCGTCGAGATCGTCGCCGAGCTCCCGCTGACGGCCGTCGGCAAGGTCGACAAGCGGGCGCTCGGCGAGCGGGCTCAAGCCATGTAGAGGACTTGCATGGCGTAGACCAGCGACGGCCGCTCCGCGCCGACGACGCCGACCTCGATCTCGGTCGTGATCAGCGTCCCCTTCGGCTTCGCCTCGGCCTTGACGACACGGGCCCGGGCCCGCACCTCCGAGCCGGCAGGCACCGGCGCCATGAACCGCAGCTTCTCGGCGCCGTAGTTGGCCGCGTTCCGATGGCCGACGACCTTGGCCGGTCCGGGCGGGGCGAGGCCGGGGATGAGGCTCAGCGTCAGGAAGCCGTGGGCCACCGGACCACCGAACGGGCTCTCGCGGTTGGCCCGCTCGACGTCGACATGGATCCACTGGTGGTCGCCGGTCAGGTCGGCGAACTGGTTGATCATCTCCTGGGTCACCGCGGTCGGCGCGCCCCACTCGCCGAACTCGCCCCCCTGGGCGTTCAGCCCATCGACGTCGTCGAACCGCACCTCAGCCATGCCCTCTCCTTTCGAGTGTCCCGGGGAGATTACTGGCCTGGCGCACGGCCAGATACGGAGCCATGACCGAGTACCCGCCGTCGACGGCGAGCACCGCGCCGGTGTGGTAGCGCAGTGTCGGGTCGGCGAGATAGAGAGCGGCCGTCCCGAGGTCGTCGGGGGTGCCCCACCGGCCGGCGGGGATGGACGCCAGCGTCTCGACCGCGAGGGCCTCGGGCACGCGGTCGACCGACATCCTCGAATTCTCCGTCCAGCCGGGCTGGAGGATGTTCGCCCGGATGCCCAACGGCGCCAGCTCGGCGGCGAGGCTGCGGACGAGGCCGCCCAGGCCGGCCTTGGCGGCCGCGTAGGCGGACATGTCCGGCGACGCGTGGACGGCCGCGGCCGACGAGACGGCGACGAGCGCGCCACCGTCGTCGCGGGTGGCCATGTCGCGAACGCACGCCCGGAAGCAGAGGAACGCCCCGGTCAGGTTGACCCCGACGATCCGCTCCCAGTCCTCCAGGGGGAATTCCATGAGTGCGTGCTGGCGACCACCGCCGCCGGCATTGGCCACACAGATGTCGATCCGTCCGAACCGGGCCACCGTCGCCGCGGCCGCCGCGTCGACATCCGCCTCGTGGCCGGCGTCGCACCGGAACGCCTCGGCAACGAGGCCTTCGCCTCGCAGCTCGGCGACCGCCTCGGCCGACCGCTCGGGTCGGCGGGCCCAGATCGCGACGGACGCTCCCGCCCGAGCGAGCGCCCGGGCGATGCCGAACCCGATGCCGTCGCTCCCGCCGGTGACCACGGCCACCCGCCCGTCGATCAACGTCCGGCCACCTCTCGGAAGGCGGCGACGAACGACGCGGCCAGCTCCTCGGCCGCCGACGGGTCGTCGGGCAGCGGGAGCCGGGCCCGGAGGTCCGTCACGCCGGCGTCGACGAGGGCCGGTACGGCGGCCATCGTCCGGTCGATATCGATCGAACCCTCGTCCTGCCGGACGGTCGGCAAACCGCCGACGATCTTGAGGTCGGCGGGGTCCCGACCGGCGTCGGTCACCGCGGCGCGCATCTGGTCGATGCCGGTGACGACGTCGGCGGCCGCGTCGCCCCACGGCACCCAGCCGGACCCGAACCGGGCCAGGCGGCGGGCGACCCGCGGGTTGACGGTCCCGCTGATCCACAGCGGGACGCCGCCGGGCTGCAGCGGCTTGGGCATCATGTGGATCGCCTCGAACCGCAGACCGGGGCCGTCGTAGGCGGCACGCGGCTCCCGCCATAGCGTCTGGCAGACCTCGAGGCTCTCGTCGAGCAACCGGCCCCGGCCGTCGAATTCGAGCCCGGCCGCCTCGTACTCCTCGCGCTGCCAGCCGACGCCGACCGCCAGGTCGAGTCGGCCGCCGGACAGGACGTCGAGGGTGGACGCCTGCTTGGCCAGGACGACCGGTCGGCGGAGGGCGGCGATGAGGATGTTCGTGCCGACCCGGATCCGCGACGTCGAGGCGGCGATGTACGTGAGCGTCGTCAGCGGTTCGAGCCAGTGGCCGTCCGGCCCGGTCGGCTGGACGCCACCCCGGGCTCCGCCGATCTCCGGCCGGGCGTACTCCTCGAGCCGCTCGCCGAAGACGACGTGGTCCGAGACGACGAGCCGGTCGAAACCGACGCGGTCGTACATCTGGGCGGTCTCGACCATCGGTCGCCAGCTCGCCGGCGCGTCATTGGCAAAGGTCGGCAAGGTCGTCGACAGTTCGATCATCATACGGTGTGCACCTCGTTCCATTCGTTGCGAAGTCGTCGCACCTGGATGGCCCACCGGCCGTCGCGGACGCGTGTACTCGTCCTCGTACCGGATGTACATGACGAAGTCGGTGGCCCCGTCGAGGTGATGGGCGATGCAGTACACCTCGCCGGTCGCCCGGTCGCCGTCGACGTCGTACGTCGACTGGCCGACGAGATGGAAGGTCCGTTCGTAGCGGGCGATGGCATCGGTCACGCGGCCGAGCTCGTCGTGGCCGTTCACCCGACGGGCGAGCACGTCGGGCTCTCGGGCCCGGTAGATCTCAAGGACGCCGTCGGGATGGAACGCGCCGACGTACGCGGCGCGGTCGCGCCGGTCGACGGCCCGGGCGTACTGGTCGGCGAGCATCCGCAACGCCGCTCTATCGTCTCCCCCCGGCTGGCTTCCCCCCGCCGCCGGGGCGGTCACTCCCCGAGCACCCCGCCGGCCCGCAGCTTCTCGATCTGCTCGTCCGAGTACCCGGCGACCTGCCGGAGCACCTCGTCGGCGTCCTGTCCGGGTCCCGGGGCCTTGGTCGGGGCGGGCAGCTCACCGCCGTCGATCTTGATCGGGTACGCCATCATGTCGGCGTCGAGGTCCTCCTTCGGCAACCAACGCAGGCGGTCCCGGAACTGCGGGTCGTCGAGGATCGACTTCGGCGTGTTGACCGGGGCAAGCGGCGTGTTGTGCTCGTTGCCGAACGCGATCCAGTCGACGGTCGAGCGCGCCCCGAAGACCTCGGTCAGGATGGCCTGCAGCTCGAGGTTGCCCCGGGCGTGGTCGCCGTACGTCGCGCCCGGCCAGCGCTCGAACAGGTCGACGCGGTCGATCCCTTCGCAGAAGTTCTTCCAGAACGCCTGCTCGCTGGCCATGAAGAGGACGTACCCGTCGGTCGTCGCGTAGATCTGGTAGCGAACGCCGCCGCGCATCCCCCCGATCCCCGGCGCCCGCCGCTCGCCGTGGTCGGCGGCGTTGCCGTAGACCTCTTCCTCGGGCCGTTCGTAGCCCTTCCACGTCTCGATCCGGTACCAGTCGAAGTAGGCGGCCGCGTCGGACTGGGCGACCTCCATCGTGCAGCCCTCACCCGTCGCTCGCGCCCGGATCACTGCCGCCAGGATAGCCAGGGCGCCGTAGAGCGGGCCGGCGTGAATGCCGACGCTCGTGTGCTCGGCCATCACGGTGTACCCGTTCTCGTCGACCTCGACGGGGACCTGCCCGGCCCACGTGTCGTAGGCGATGCCGTGGCTCGGCATGTCCCGGTACGGTCCGGTCGCGCCGTACCCGGAGATCGAGCAGAAGACGATCGCCGGGTTGGCCTCCTGCAGCTTCTCCATCGTCAGGCCGCGCTTGGCCAGTGCGCCCGGCCGCATCGCTTCGATCACCGCGTCGGCGTGGCGGACGAGGTCGAGGTACGCCTGGACGCCCTCGGGCTGGCGGAGGTCGAGGATGATCGATCGCTTGCCCCGGTTGATATGCAGCGACAGCAGCGAATTCTCGCCGGTACCGTCCTGGGAGCGGATGATCGGCCACGTCATCCGCCGGCCGTAGTCGCCGCCGGGCGGCTCGACCTTGATCACGTCGGCACCGAGGTCGGCCAGCAGGCCACCCATCTCGGCCGGGCCGAGCATCGAGCTCTCGACGATGCGTACCCCTTCGAGGGGTTTCACTGTCGCCACGTCATCCTCCTCTGGTTGCGACTGGATCCTGATCGGAATATGCCGGTTGGCGGTGGGTCCGGAACGGGCACAGCGGCGCGTCGACGAGCAGGAAGCGCTCGAACGCGTCGGTGTGCTCGAGGCAGCGGGCCCACCAGCGGGCCATCGCCGGATGCGTCCGTCGGGCGCGCTCGAGCTCGGCCCACTGCTCCCACGTCGGGATGGCCCAGAGGACGATGCACTCGGAGTCGTTCGTCATCAACGTCTCCCAGGCCCCGGCGAGCTCCCAGCCGAACGCCTCGTAGGCCGGCACGGCGTCCTGGCGGAGCATCTCGAGGTAGTCGGCCGACGTCCCGGCCGGCACGGTGACGCGCTCGTGGGCATACGTCTCGCCGGTCACGCCGTCGGCGCAGAGCTCGTCGATCGTCCGCGTCCACGGCGCGGGGGCGAGGAGCCGGTCGGAGCCGCCGCGCCGCAGCTCGGCGGCCTTGGCCCACCACGCGGCCAGGTGCGGGTCCTGTATGCCGGGGCCGCGGCACTCGTGACGGAACGACGCGGCGAGGCCGTCGAAGCCGTCCTCCTCCCAGATGTTGACGACCTCCGGCCAGCGCCGGGTCGAGCCGAGGACGCCCCAGACGCCGTAGCAGCGCTGGCCCCGCTCCTCCTGGGCCCGCGGGCTGAAGTTCGCCGTCATGTGGTGCATGTAGTCGGCCCGATGGTGGCCGATGATGTCGACGTACTCGTGGATGTAGACCTTGTCGTTCACTGGGCCGGCCGCCCCGCCTGGCCGACCGCCCCGACCCGCCGCAGCTCGTCGACCGCGTCGCCGTCGAGGCCGAGCAGCTCGCCGAGGACCTCGTCGGTGTGCTCACCGAGCCGCGGCAGCGGTCGGTCGGGCCCCTCGACGACCTTCGTCATCTTGATCGGGTTGCCGGCGACGAGCGCGGGCTCGTCGACGCCGTCGGTCCGCGGGATCTCGACGATCATCCGGCGTAGCTTGACGTGCTCGTCGTCGGGCACCTGGGAGCCGGCGTAGCACGGGCCGGCCGGGATGCCGGCCTCGGCCAGCGCCCGGGCGGCGTCGAGGTTCGACCGGTCCTTCGACCAGTCCTCGAGCGCGGGCCGGACGATCGGTTCGTAGGTGTCCGGCCACCGGCCGTCGGCGAACTCGTGCTGCCCGGTCCACTCGGGGTGGCCGAGCAACGCGGCCAGCCGCTCGAGCTGGTGCGGGCGGGCGATCTGCAGCATGACGAAGCCGTCACCGGTGCGGAACGAGCCGGCGATCACCGGGATGCGGCGTGGCTCGTCGGGCTCCCAGCGGACGCCCATCGACCAGTAGTTGTACGCCAGGTCGAGCAGCGAGAGCATCGAGTCGTAGATGGCGATGTCGACGAATTGGCCCTCGCCGGTGACGTCGCGGTGCCGGAGGGCGGCGAGCAGGCCGATGACGGCGTAGAGCCCGGTACCGGAGTCGCCGGTGCCGCCGAGCGGGTTGATGACCGGGTCCTCGTGGGGCCGCCGGGAGTACTCGTACATCCCGCTCATCGCCTCGGCGACGCCGGCGTACGCCGGCCACGTGGCGTACGGCGACGGGTCGAGCGTGCCGAACCCGGTGATCGACACGTAGATCAGCCGGGGGTTGTACAGGTCGTCGTAGCCGAGGCCGAACTTCTCGGCCCGGCCGGGGCCGAGGTTCTCGCAGACGACGTCGACCTCGGCCGCCAGGTCGGCGACGAGCTGGCGGCCGCGGTCGGTCGTGTAGTCGACGGCGATGCTCCGCTTGCTCAGGTTGTTCCGGACGAACGTCGCGCCGACGGCCTCGCCGTTCTCCCGCACGATGGCCGGCTTCGACACCCGGCCGGAATCGCCGCGCCCGGGCATCTCGACCTTGACGACATCGGCCCCGAGCCGGGCGAGGAGCTGGGTGGCGAAGGGCAGCGCCTGCATCTGCTCCAGGGCCAGGATCCGGATGCCGTCCAGCGGCCGGCCCCAGCGGGCGGCCTCCTGGTTGTGGCTCTCCCCCAGCTTCATCGGTCAGCCGAACGTGATCTGACGCCGGGCGATCCGCCAGGCGCCGTCCTCGTAGCGAACGGTGTCGTGGTAGTGGCCGATACCGAACAGCACCGGTGCGGTCGTCGTCTCCCGGAAGAAGAGCCAGTACGAGTCGGCGGTGGCCGCCCGGGCGGGGTCGTCGACGGTGACGGCCAGGGTGGTGATGACGTGGCGGGTGGCGCTGCCCGGCCCGGTCACGCCCTCGTCCCGCCGCTCTCGGGCGTCGGCGAGGATGTCGTCCCGGCCGCGACGGATGGCGCTGCCGGGGAGCTCCGACGTCGCGTCCTCGGTGTACAGCTCCCGTGATTCCTCCAGGTCACCGTGGTCGGCCACCTGGGCCACCCGGGCGATCAGGTTCCGCACCGCCAGCTCTGCCCGGATTGCCACATCGCCCTGCTCCATGTCGCTCCCACCCCTCGTACCCCCGTCAGAAGATACAGCGCCGCTCGCTCCGACGGCCCGGGCGCACCGTACCGGACGGACCTGACCGGACGGACCTGACGGTCCGTCAGGTACCATCACCGACGTGCGAGGAATTGTGAGTGCTGCGGCCTACGTCCCCTACCACCGCCTCCGGCGGTCCGCCATCGCCGAGCTGTTCGGCGCGGGCGGCGGCAAGGGCACGCGGAGCGTGGCCGGCCATGACGAGGACACGACGACGATGGGTGTCGAGGCCGGCCGGCTGGCCCTCCG
Source organism: uncultured Actinomycetota bacterium (assembly GCA_963844575.1). Taxonomy (GTDB): domain Bacteria; phylum Actinomycetota; class Acidimicrobiia; order Acidimicrobiales; family RAAP-2; genus DASZUK01. The sequence continues at coordinate 2,373,180 of CAWJOU010000005.1, read as the reverse complement.
CTCCCGGCCCGCGGTAACGCCCGATGCGGTGTGGTTCGCCACCGCGACGCCGGCGTACCTCGACAAGACGAACGCGGCGACCGTCCACGCCGCGCTGCAACTGCCGGCGGACGTCCCGGCGTTCGACTTCGGCGGCGCGCTGCGCTCGGGGACGGGTGCCCTGCAAGCCGCCCTGTCCGGCGGCGGCACCGTGCTCGTCGTGGCGGCCGACCAGCGTGACGGCCTGCCGACGAGCCCCGACGAGTCGTCGGGTGGCGACGGCGCGGCGGCCCTCGTCGTCGGCGACGGCGGCAGCGGCGGTGTGCTGGCCGAGCACCTCGGTGGGGCGACGGCGACGGACGAGTTCGTCGACCGCTGGCGGACGCCCGGCCAGTCGCGGTCGAGGACGTGGGAGGAACGGTTCGGCGAGACGCGCTACGTCGCCCTCGGCCGCGACGCGTGGGACCGGGCGCTCAAGAACGTGGGCCTGACCGCCGGCGACGTCGACCGGGTGGCCGTGTCGGGCATGCACTCGCGGGCCGTCAAAGCCGTCGCCGGCAAGCTCGGCGTGGCCGACGGCGCGCTCGTCGACGACCTCTCTGGCACGGTCGGCCAGACCGGGACGGCCCACCCGTTGCTGCTGTTGGCCGCCATGCTCGAAGGCGCGGCCGGCGAGGGTGGGGCGGGCCAGGTCATCGCGATCGTCCACCTGGCCGATGGCGCGGACGTCCAGCTCTTCCGGACGACCGACGCCATCGCTGCCTGGCGGCCGGCCACGCCGGTGACCACCCAGGTGACGACGGGAGCCGAGGTCGGCTACGGCAAGTTCCTGTCGTGGCGAGGCATGACGACGGTCGAGCCGCCGCGGCGGCCGGAGCCGTCACGGGTCTCGTCGACCGCGGCATGGCGCAACGAGGACTGGAAGTTCGGCTTCGTCGGCTCCCGCGACCGGTCGAGCGGCGCGATCCACCTCCCGCCGTCGCGGGTGTCGATGGTCGGCGGCGCGGTCGACGAGATGGAGCCGGCGCCGATGGCCGACGCGGTCGGCACGGTCGTGACGTTCACGGTCGACCACATGGCGTACTCACCGAGCCCACCGACGGTCTTTGCGGTCGTCGACTTCGACGGCGGCGGCCGGTTCCCGCTCGAGCTGACCGACGTCGACGCCGATGCGCTGGCCATCGGCGACCGGGTGGCGATGACGTTCCGCCGGCTCTTCACGGCCGACGGCATTCACGACTACTTCTGGAAGGCGGTACCGCGGCGCGGCGGTGCCGGGAAGGAGACATAGTGGGTTCGCACGGTGTCCGTGACCGGGTGGCGATCGTCGGGATGGGCTGTACGTCGTTCGGCGAGCGCTGGGACAAGAGCCTCGACGACCTGATCGTCGACGCGGCCGTCGACGCGTACGCGTCGGCCGGCGTCGCCAAGGCCGACGTCGACGCCTACTGGCTCGGTACGGCCCAGGGCGGGATGAGCGGCATCACGCTGGCCCGGCCGTTGCAGCTCGACAACAAGCCGGTGACGCGGGTCGAGAACTACTGCGCGACCGGCTCCGAGGCACTCCGGGCGGCCGCGTACGCGGTGGCGTCCGGCGCCTACGACGTGGCGATGGCGGTCGGCGTCGAGAAGGTCAAGGACGGCGGCTACCAGGGCCTGAACGCCAGTCCGGTCCCCGGCGACGGGACGGCGCGCACGCTGACCGCGGCGGCCATGTTCTCGATGGTCGCGCCGGCGTACGCCGCCAAGTACGGCGTCGACGACGACGTCATGGCCGACGTCCTGGCGACGATCTCGGCGAAGAACCACTACAACGGCGCCCGGAACCCGCGGGCGCAGTTCCGCCGCGAGGTTTCGAAGGAGACGATCGCCGCGTCGCCCCGGGTGGCCGGCCGCCTCGGCGTCTTCGACTGCGCCGGCGTCGCCGACGGGGCCGCGGCGGCTGTCGTCGTCCGGGCGGAGGACGCGCACCAGTACACGGACAAGCCGATCTACATCAAGGCGCTGTCGTTCGCGGCCGGCAGCGGCGCGGGCCTCATCGACCCGGACTACGACTACACGCACTTCCCGGAGTGCGAGACGGCCGCTCGCGACGCCTACCAGCAGGCCGGGATCACCGATCCGCGCCACCAGCTGGCGCTGGCCGAGGTGCACGACTGCTTCACGCCGACCGAGCTCGTCCTGATGGAGGACCTCGGGTTCGCCGAGCGCGGCACCGCCTGGAAGGAGGTGCTGGCCGGTGCGTTCGCCCTCGACGGTGACCTGCCGGTCAACCCGGACGGTGGGTTGAAGAGCTTCGGTCACCCGGTCGGCGCGTCCGGCCTGCGGATGATGTTCGAGGCGTGGCTCCAGCTGCGCCGCGAGGCACCGCCGGAGCGGCAGCTGACCACCGACCGGACGCTCGCGCTCACCCACAACCTCGGCGGCTACCCCGGCGAGATGGTGGCGTTCGTCTCGGTCGTCGGCTCCGAGCTCGGCTAGCGGCCGCGGAACGCGGTCGATCGCCGCTCGACGAACGCCGCGACCCCCTCCTGGGCGTCGGTCGTCGTCATGACGACCTCCTGGGCCATCGCCTCGTCGAACAGCGCGCCGGCCCGGTCCGAGTCGAGGGCCCGGTTGGCCAGCCGCTTCATCAGCCCGATCGCCACCGTCGGGCCCGCGGCCAGGATCGCCGCCATCGCCGTCGTCCGGGCATCGAGCTCGGCCCGGGGGACGACCTCGGTGACGAGGCCGTACTCCTTGGCCTTCGCCGCCCCGACCTTCTCGCCGAGCAGCATCAGCTCCTTCGCCCGCTGGACGCCGCAGAGCCGGGTCAGCAGGTAGGCCGCGCCACCGTCGGGCACGATGCCCCGCTGGACGAAGACCTCGACGAAGCTGGCCTCTTCGGCCATGACGACGAGGTCGGACGCGATCGCCAGCTGGACGCCGATGCCGGCGGCGGTACCGGGCACGGACGCGATGACCGGCTTCTGGCAGTCGAGGATGGCCGCCACCAGCCGCTGCACGCCGTAGCCGATCATCTTCATGACCGTCCCGGTCACCGGCTCCTCGGCTGAACGGTTGGCCCGTAGGTCGGCGCCACCGCAGAAGTGCCGGCCGCCGGTCGCCCCGAGGACGACGACGCGGACGTCGCGATCCTGGTCGACGTCGCGAAAGAGGTCGATCATCGTGTTGCGCTGGTCCGGCGTCAAGGCGTTCGCCATGTCCGGACGGTTCAGGCGGAGCCACGCCACCCCGTCCTCCACCCGATAAAGAAGATCGCCCCCCAACAGCTCTTCTTCCACGTCGCTCCTTCCGTTCGTTTTGGTGGCCGTCAACCTATCCCTCAGAAGGCGCGGGGCAGGCCGAGGCGGCGGGCGATCATCCCGGTCGCCACCTCGTTGGTCACCGGTCCGATGCGGAACAACCGGGCGTCGCGCCAGTACCGCTGCATGTCCGTCTCGAGCGAGTAGCCGAGACCGCCGAGCACCTGGATGCCGAGGTCAGCAGCGCGCACCGCGTAGTCCGACGTCGTCCGCTTGGCGATGTCCGCCTCGAGCCCGTACGGGCGCCCGTTGGCGGCGAGCCAGGCGGCCCGGTACGTGAGCAGCTCGGCTTCGTGCTGCCAGGTGACGATGTCGGCGAGGTGGGCCTGGACGGCCTGGAACTGGCCGATCGGTCGGCCGAACGCCGTGCGCTCACCGGCATAGGCGACCGCGTCCTCGAGGACGCCGTCGATGATCCCGCAGCACAGCGCGGCGAGCAGGATCCTCTCGGCGTCGATCGCCGTCATGATCTGACGCCAGCCGCCGTCGACCTGGCCGAGGACCAGTCGGTCCGGGACGAAGACGTCGTCGAGGACGATCGAGCACGACGCGAGGGCGCGCATGCCGAGCTTCGGGATCGGCGTGACCGTGAGGCCGGCCGCCGGGTTCGGGACGAGGAACATCGTCAGGCCCTGGGAGTCCGGCGCGGCCGAAGCGGTGCGGGCCAGTACGAGGAGGTGCTCGGCGACGAGCGATCCGGTCGACCACACCTTCTCCCCGGTGAGCGACCAGCCGCCGTCCACGATGGTCGCGGAGGTCCGCAGCGCCCCGAGGACATCGGTGCCGCCGCCCGGCTCGGTCACCGCCATGGCGATCCGCGCTTGTCCAGCTGCCATCGGCGGCAGCAGCGCCTGGCGCTGCTCGTCGGTCCCGAACAACAGGATGGCCTTGGCGCAGAACGCGGTGATCCCCCACATCCACGTCAGGCCGCCGAGCGAGCGGGCCAGCTCACGCTGGAGCAGGACCTGCGTCAGGACGTCGCCGCCCTGGCCGCCGTACGCCTCGGGCAGGCCGATCCCGGTGAACCCGGCGTCGCCCATCTTCTGCCACAGCGCCGCCGGGTACTCGAACTCGCGAGCCTCGAGCTCGCGGGCGACGGCCTTCGGGCACTCCCGCTCGACCCAGGCATGGACGGACGCCCGGAACGCCTGCTCTTCGGGGGTGAGGTCGAAGTCCACGGTTGCTCTCCTATCACGGTCGTCGGACAAGCTGTCGGGCTTGGTCACGCAGTGGAGCCTTCTGGACCTTCCCGGACACGTTGACCGGGAGGGCCGGGACGAGGTGCACGTGACGCGGGACCTTGTAGTTGGCCATCCGGTCGCGGCACCAGGCGACGACCTCGGCGGGTTCGACCGCGCGACCGGGTCGGGCGACGACGAACGCCACGCCGACCTCGCCGAGCCGCTCGTCGGGCGCCGCGACGACGGCGACCTGGGCGAGGTCGTCCCGCCGGAGCAGCACCCGCTCGACCTCGGCCGGCGCGACGTTGAAGCCGCCGACGATGAAGAGGTCCTTCTTCCGGTCGACCAGGTGCAGATGGCCGTCGGGTTCGAGGTAGCCGACGTCGCCGGTGCGCAGCCATCCGTCGACGATCGGGGTCGGGTCGGCGACGTAGCCCCGAATGACGTTGAACCCGGCGATCCAGACCTCGCCGGTCCGGCCCGGCTCGACGTCGACGCCGTCGTCGTCGACGATCCGCAGCTCGATGCCGTCGAGGGCGGTCCCGACGGTCCGGGCGATCGTCGCCGCCGGGTCGGTGCGGCGGCACACGGTCGCGGTGCCGTGCGTCTCGGTCAGGCCGTAGGCGGTGACGACGGACTCGAGCCGCAGCTCCGAGCGCATCCGCTCGACGAGCTCGACCGGCACGGTCGCCGCGCCGGTCACCGCCAGCCGCAAAGGGCTGAGGTCGAACCGGCCGGCGTCGGGATGGCTGAGGATCGACTGGAACACCGACGGTGGCCCGGGGAGGAACGTGATCCGCTCCTCGGCCACGACGCGTAGGACCGACTCGACGTCGAAGACCGCGTGCGGCACGAGCGTCACCCCGGTCAAGAAGGCGGCGAGCACGCCCGACTTCAACCCGGACGTATGGAAGAACGGGTAGACGATCAGCTCGCGGTCGCCGGTCCGCAGGCCGACCCGGTCGGCCCACTGCCGGTACGTCTCGATGCTCGCCCCGTGGGTCAGCTCGGCCCCCTTCGGCCGGCCGGTCGTCCCGGACGTGAAGATGATGTCGCAGACGTCGGTCGCCCGGAGCCGGGCTTCGCGGGCCGCGACGTCCGCGGTCGAGGCGCCGCCGGCCCGGTCGACGAAGGTGGCCCACGCGGTCGCCCCGGGCGGCGTCGGGCCGGCCATCACGACGATCTCGTCGAGGTCCGGAAGGTCCGATCCGTCGAGCAAGGCGACGTAGTCGGTGTCCAAGAAGTCGGTGACCGTGAACAGCCGCCGGACGCCGGTCTGGCGGAGGACGTACGCCGCCTCGTCGCCCTTGAACCGGGTGTTGACCGGCACGAGCACCGCACCGGCCGCGTAGACCGCGAACGACAGGACGATCCACTCCAGACCGTTCGGCGCCCACAGGCCGACGCGGTCGGCCGGCTCCGTCCCGGACGCCACCAGGGCCCGAGCCCGGGTGGCCACGGCCGCCTCGATGTCGGCGAACGTCGGTCGGGCCGGCGCCTCGACGACGGCCTCGAGATCGGCGAACTGCCGGGCCGCGGCGTGGACCACGTCCGGCAACGTCTGCACGGCTGCACTTTATAAGATGTACAGCGCAGCCTTCCGGGGCGTCTACCATGCGGAACGGTGGTGACAGGCAACGGACAACTCCGCCAGCCCCGCCTGGCCGAACTGGTCGCCGGCGCGTTGCGGGACGAGATCCTCAGCGGCCAGCTCGGCGACGGCGACACGCTCCCCCGCCAGGAGGACCTGCTGGCCAGCTTCGGCGTCAGCCCACCGGCGGTTCGCGAGGCGCTGCGCATTCTCGAGACGGAGGGGCTGATCCGCGTCCGCCGGGGCAACGTCGGCGGCGCGGTCGTCCGGACGCCGAGCGCGGAGGGCGTCGCCTACATGGTCGGGCTCGTCCTCCAGTCGCGGCACACCTCGCTGGCCGACGTCGGGGACGCCCTGCGGGACATGGAACCGCTCTGCACGTCGCTCTGCGCCCGCCGGAAGGACCGGCAGCGGACGGTCGTCCCGATCCTGCGGGCCCTGGTCGACGAGCAGCGGCGGGCCCTACCGGACACGATCGCCTTCAACCAGGCCAGCCGGCGGTTCCACGAGGCCCTCGTCGCCCACTGTGGCAGCGACACGCTCACGGTCGTCGTCGGCGCGCTCGAGTCCGTCTGGACGAGCCACGAGCACCGCGTCTACGAGCTCGGCCCGGAGCCGGCGATCGCCGCCTGCCGGACCGCCCTCCGGGCCCACGAGAAGCTGGTCGACGCCATCGCCGCCGGCGACGAAGCCAAGGCCGCGGCCGTCACCCGCCGCCACCTCGAGGCGACGCAGACGTTCACGATGCGCCGCGAGGGCCAGGCGACGGTGCGGGCCGGGATCGTCCGGGGCCAGCCGACGCCTGAGTAGGCAACCTGTATGAGCTTGGCCGCCGTCCTCATGGACCACCCGATGGCCGACGACGGAGCGACCTCCTCTTCACCGATCGACCGCTCGGTGACCGCCGGCGAAGCCCGCCAGGAGGCCCGCCGGATCGCCGGCATCGCTCACCAGCATCGGGCATCCAGCCCGGCCAGGCGGTCGCCGTCAGCCTGCCGAACGGGCCAGAGGTCGATCTGCGCCATGGTCGGGGATCTGGTTGGCCGGCGCCGTCTTCGTCCCGCTCAACCCGAGAGCGCGCCGAGGCGGAGCGAGCGGCGGCACATGCTCGAGATCGACCGGCGCGGCCGCCGTCCTCGACGCTGCCGGCCTGCACCGCCTGGCCCGGCGACCGGCGCTACGTCGCCGGCGGCCGCCTTCATCCTTTGGACCTCCGGGACCACCGGACCACCGAAGCCGATCGTTCACACCCATGCGGCCTACGCTGGAGCTCATCGACCGTGTGCTCGATGTCCCTCCGGCCGGCCGAGCCGGCCGTCGCTCGCGACGACCGCCCAGCCCGAACCTGATCCCGACGTCGCTGGCCCTCAACTCTGGCGTCTACAACGCCCTCTTCGGCCTCCGGGCCGGGGCCTCGCTCGTCATCATGGACCGATTCAATCCCGACGACGTTCGCCGAGTTGGTCCGTCGCCATGGCATCCGCTCAACCGTGCTCCCGCCGGCGGCCATGGTCGCCCTCGATCGACGCCGACCGACGTCACCGACCTGCGGCCGCTGCGGTACGTCCGCAGCATCACTGCCCCGCTCTCGCCTCTGCAGGGCCGCCGGTTCGCCGACAAGTTCGACGTGGTCGTCCTCAACAGTTACGGCCAGGCCGAGCTGGGCGAGGTCATCGGCTGGACGGCCGCTGACGCCCGGCAGTTACCCCGAGAAGCTCGGTGCGGCCGGACGGCCGCACTCGGGCATCCTCGATCAAGGTCGTCGACGATCGACGGTGACCCGGTCGTCACCGGGACGGTCGGCCGGCTGTTCGTCCGGCCGGATCGTATGGCGGCTGGCTATGCGGCCGGCGGCGAACTTCGAGACCGCCACGACGGCGAGGGCTACCTCGACACCGGCGACCTGGCCCGGGTAGACGCCGAAGGGTTCGTCTGGATCGAGGGCCGCGGCAGCGATCTGATCAACCGAGGCGGCAACAAGGTGTTCCCGGACCAGATCGAAGAGGTCCTCCGGCTGTCGCCGCGCGGTCGACGACGCGGCGGTGGTCGGGGCCGCCGACGATCGGCTCGGCGAGGTGCCGGTGGCCCTCGTCGTCCCCCACGACGGCGCAGCCCATGGACCCGTCCGCGCTCGAAGCCGCTGTGCCGCGAACACCTCGTCCCGTACAAGGTGCCGGTGGCCTTCCGGGCCGTCGACCCACCTCGACCGCAACGAAGCCGGCAAACTGCTCCGACGCCAGATGGCTGACCGGTACGCCGCCGGGGAGCTCGGCTAGGCCGCCGACACGGTCGCCGATCAAGGAGTGACCGATCGGTTGTCCGCCCAGGACGCTCGAAGGCGGCCCACATCGCCTGCTTGGTCGCCCGGAGGACGTCCGGCGGCGTACGAGCGATCCGTTCCCCCAACTCCTGGGCTACGCGGCCGAGGCTGGTCCGGTGGCTCGACGACCTGGCTCACCAGTCCCAATCGGTAGGCGGCGACGGCATCGAGCATCCTCGTGGCGGCCGGTGAGCGCCATCCGGAAGACGGCGCTCGGCCGGCGATCCTTGTGCGAGCGAGTCCGATGGTTTCGAAGGCGCTGACCTGTCCAACCGACACGTGGGGATCCGATGAACCGAGCGTCGGCCGAGGCGATGACCATGTCGGCGTCGGCCACGAAATGCAGGCCCCCGCCGGCGCAGCGTGCCGTTGACCGCGGCGATCACCGGCTTGCCAGATCGCGGTTGTGCCGGGCCGTCATTCGCAGGGTCGGCGTCCCTCGAGTGCCGGCGCGACTGCTCTCTCAGCGCCCCCGGGTCGCGGGCCAGCTGGACCACGTCGAGTCCCGGTCTGGAAGGCCGCGCCCGTTGCCGGTGTTGACGATCACCCGGACGGCCGGGTCGGCGTCCAGCTCCGCCCAGGCCATCGGGCAGCTCCTCGAACATCGTGGCGTCGATCGGCGTTGCCGACGCCCGGCCGGTCGAACACCAGCCAGCCCACCGGCCCGTCCCTGCGTCACCTCCAGGCGTGCCGTAGCGGCCGCTCATCGCCCGGTCTATCGGCCGCCGAAGTCGGGCGGCCGCTTCTCCTTCAGAACGCCGCGAGCCCTTCCCGGAAGTCCTCGCTCCGCGAGCCGAGCTCCATGGCGAAGCGCCTCGTTGCGCAGCTGCTGTTCGAGCGACGGCCTGCGCGGCCGGCGTGGAGCAGCCACTTGGTCAGGCCCGAGCGCCACCGTCGGCCCGGCCGCCAGCGGCTCGACCAGCGCCTCGGCCGCGTCGGTCGAGGTCGGCGGCCGGTACGGCGTCGGTGGACCATCCCCCACGTCGGCCGCCTCCGTGCCGGAGACGACCCGGCCGAGCAGCAGCATCTCCCGCGCCCGGACCTCGCCGACCCGGCGGGGCAGCAGCCAGGTGGCCGCCGCTGTCGGGCGTGAACCCCGCTCGGCGAACGGTTCCCACAGCCGGGCGTCGTCGGCCACGACGGTCGACGTCGGCCGCCAGCGCGATCTGCAGGCCGATCCCGGCCGCCCATCCGCGGGCCGCGCAGACCACCGGCACCTGGACCGAGAGCAGCAACGGGATCAGTCGGTGGGCCTGGGACGGGCAGCCGCCGCTGGATGCTCCCGACCCGCGGCCGGCCGCGTCCGGCCGTGCGTTGCGGCCCACGATGTCGAAGCCGCTGCAGAAGTGGTCGCCGGCGCCGGTGAGGACGATGGCCCGCACCGCCTCGTCCTGGCCGGCCACGTCGAGCGGCGGCGATGAAGGCGGCCACCATGTCGTCGGTCAGGGCGTTGCGCTTGCTCGGGCGATCGAGCCGGAGCCGGAGCACGCCGTCGGCCAGCGACGACCGTCGAGCCCGTGCGACTCCTCGTACGCTCAGCACGACCGCCTAGCTCCGGGAGAACCCGGCGGCCACGGCCTCGAGGGCGCCCTGCAGGTCGCTGGCCCCGCCCGGCGGATCCGGCAGCCGCACCGGCCCGTGCTCGCGGCTCGGGCAGCAGGATGGTGGCGTGGCCCGGCGTGGTCATCTGCCCCCGCTGGTTGACGGCCCGCAGCTCGAGCTCGACCGCCGGGCGGTCGCCGTCGGCCAGGTAGCTTGCGGACGACCGTGCCGTCGCAGCCACTGGGTGTCGCCGACGTAGTTGAACAGGCGGAACTCGCAGTCCAGCTTCCACAGCCAGGCGTCGTCGCCCATCCAGTCGGTGCAGAGGTGGATGAGCCACGTCTCGCGCATCCGGCCGTAGTCGAAGGTCGTCGGGTTGCCGGACCGCCGGGCGAACTCGGGGTCCCAGTGCACCCGCTGCATCACGTCGGGGACGTTCAGCTCGTCGCGGTGGAAGAAGCGCGGGATCCGCTGGCGGTTCTCGTAGCCCAGCCGCAGCGGCTTCACCCCGTAGAGGCCCATGCCCATGCCGACGTGCCAGCAGACCATGTCGGTGACGGTCAGCGGGCCCTTGACCATCGGGCCCGACCGCGTCGCCCTCGGCCACGTCCTCGTACCAGCGCGGCTCGGCGCCCGCGCGGGCCCTCGCTGCGCGTACTGGGCGTCGATCTGCGTCGATCTCGTCGTCGGTGTAGGGGCTGAGCTCGATGGCGTCGTACTTCTTGCGTTCCCGCGCCTTCGCTGCGCTCGGTGCGGATCATCAGCCGGTACTGACCGGCCAGCACGTGCCCGTCGTCGTCGCGGAAGACCTCGCCGGTCCACTCGTGGACGGCCCGGCCGGCGAACTCGCTCGGCTTGTCGAGCACGCCGACCAGGGCGTTGCGGCGGAAGCACGCGGCGCTCGGGACGCAGCGGCGCCCACCACTCGCGGGCGCTCGCCGAGTAGAAGGCGTGCACGCCGCGCAGCGGGTCGCCCTTCATCAGCTCGCCGTGCTCGGCGCGCCACGTCGGCGACCTCGTTCTCGCCGATCAGGCGTGTCGCCGCCGACCAGCGGCGGCGGGGCGATCGGGCCGCCCCAGCGGGAGCGCCGGCCGTACGCCGGGTCGCACCACAGCGGGTTGTCGTCGCCGTAGGCGATCGCCACGTTGCGGAACGCGTCGACGTCCGGCCGCCGGTAGTGCGGGGGCATCGGATGCGGGACGGGGATGCCGATCCGCTCGCGCAGCCGGGCGATGCCCTCGTCGGTGATCGCCGGCTCGGCCATCTCCCGTCTCCGCTCATCGGCGCGGTTCCGCCGATCCCTCGTGTCCTAAACCTTAGATTAGGCTGATCGGTGGGCCACCACCGCCACGGGCTGTCTCAACCACTCGGGCCGTCAGTCCTGACGGCCGGCCAGCAGCTGCTCGCCAGCGCTGCTCCTGGTGGTGCTCGTCGCCCAGGACCGCCCGGTCGACCAGCAGCCGTCGCAGGTAGCGGTGGGCGTCGCACTCCCACGTCTGGCCGATGCCGCCGTGGACCTGGAGGACGGCCTCGCCGACCTGCCGGCCCACCCGGGCCGACGTATGCCTTGGCCACCCGGGCGACCGTCAGCGCCGTCGGCCGCCGTCGGGACCGTCGACCGCCCAGGCGGCGTAGTACGTGACGCTGCGAGCGGCCTCCAGGCTGACGTGCTGCTCGGCGCAGAGATGCTGGATGGCCTGGAACGAGCCGATCGGCTGGCCGAACTGGCGGCGTTGTCCGGCATACGCGACGGCCATCGCCAGCGCACCGGCCATCGCCCCGACCATGTCCGCGCAGACCACCACCGAGGCCGAACGACCCGCCACCGTTCGAGCCCGGCGGCATCGACGGCACCGCCGATCGGCCGGGGCTCGCCGGTCAGCTCGGCGACCACCCGCGACAGATCGGCCGACCCGGCGACTGGCGGCCCGACGTCGACCGCCACCGGCCGACCGCCATCCAGTCCCACCGCCGCCGATGCCCCCAAGGCGTCGAAGGCCATCGCGGTCCCGGCGGCCCCGAAGGCGCCCGCGGCCCCGAGAGCGGCACCGGCGACGTCACCGAGGGTCCCGTCGAGGGCGATCGTCGCCCGCCCGCCGCCGTCAGCTGTGCTCCGCCCGTCCCCCTCATCGCCCGTCCGGGCCACTCGGAGCAGCTCGACGGCCAGCAGCGGACCGACGAGCGGGATGGCCGATGCCGCCCGCCCGAAGGCTTCCACGCACAGCACCACGTCGACCACTGACGCGCCGCCGGGCCCGGAGTCGGCCCGCATCGCGACGAAACCGCTCTCGTCCAACGCCCGCCAGGCCCGGTCGGCATCGACGTCGCCGGCGTCGCCGGACAGGCCGGCGGCGACCCGCCCAGCCGTCTCGGCGAGCAGGCTCTCCTCGTCGTTCAGCGTCGCGTTCCATGCGATACCTGCGACGGTGGATTTCGGCGACACGGCCGACGAGGCGGCGTTCCGGGACGAGCTGCGGCGGTGGATCGACGATCAGCTCCCGTTCGCACCTCTGCCGGACGGCGACGACGAACGGATGGCTCGGCTCGGCGAGTGGCAGCGCCGGCTGTTCGACGGCGGCTGGGCGGCCGTCTCGTTCCCCGAGGCCTACGGTGGCCGCGGTCTCGGTCCGGTCTACGAGGCGATCGTCCTCGACGAGCTCGGGTCGGCCGGCCTGCCCTCGGCGTGGCACTACGGCTACATCGCCCGGGTCATCCTGCATGTACGGCACCGAAGCGCAGCGGCAGCGGTTCCTGCCGCCGGCCTTCAGCGGCCACGAGCGGTGGTGCCAGGGGTTCAGCGAACCGGACGCCGGCTCCGACCTGGCGTCGCTCACCACCCGGGCCGAGCGGGCCGGCGACGAGTACGTCGTCAACGGCCAGAAGGTCTGGACCTCCGAAGCCCACTGGGCGCACTGGTGCCTGCTGCTCGCCCGGTCGGAGCCGGACGCACCGGATCACCAGGCGCATGTCGTGCTTCCTCGTCCCGATGACGACGCCGGGCCTGACCGTGCGGCCGTTCCGGCAGATGACCGGGAGCCTGGAGTTCGCCGAGGTCTTCTTCGACGACGTCCGCGTGCCGGCGGTCAACCGGGTGGGCGACGCCGGCGACGGCTGGCGGATCGCCATGTCGACGGTCTCGTTCGAGCGGGGACCGGCCGACGTCGGCTTCCTGGCCGACCTGCGCCGCGGCCTGCGGCTCGCTGACCGACGCGCGCCGCCGACGGTCGCGCTGCGTGACGACGGCATACGGCTGGCCCGGTCGTCCGTCGACCTCCAGGTCCTTCGGGCCCACATCCTCCGCACGCTGTCCCGGCGGGCCAAGGGTCTCGGCTCCGAGACGGAGGTCTCCGTCGACAAGCTGTTGATGGTCCGCACCGAGCAGGCGCTCGCCCACACGACGCATGGACCTGCTCGGCACCGGACCACTGCTCGGCCGGCATCCGGCCGAGCTCCACGAATACCTGTGGTCCCGGGCGGCGAGCGTCTACGGCGGCTCGCAGGAGATCCAGCGGACGATCGTCGCCACCCGGCTGCTCGGCCTGCCCCGAGCTAGGATGACCGACGCTCGCTCGTGAAGTCCCGCCATCGGTTATAACTTTATACTGCTATAGACGGGGTCCTCGGCGGGCCCGGCGGGCGAGGGTACCCAAAGATATAAAATGTAGATGTACGAGCATCTGAAGGTCGAGCGCCACGGACCGGTCGGCTGGCTCATCAACAACCGGCCCGATCAGCTCAACGCCATGAACGCCGCCGATGCGCGACGAGTTCGCGGTGGCCTGGCGGGAGCTCGACGACGACCCGGCGGTGCGGGTCATCGTCCACACCGGCGAGGGCCGGGCGTTCCAGACGGGCGTCGACGTCACCGAGGTCGCCACCGACGGCGTCAGGCATGGAGCGCTACCGGGAGTCGCTCGGAGACGTTCGACCTGCACTTCACGGCCTGGCACCAACAGGTCTGGAAGCCGGTGATCACGGCGGTCAACGGCATCTGCGCCGGCGGCGGCTTTCACTGGGTGGCCGACGCCGACATCGTCATCGCCGCCTCGGATGCCCAGTTCTTCGACCCGCACGTGTCCGTCGGGCAGGTCGTCGCCATCGAGGCCATCGGTCTGCTCCGCAAGATGCCGGCCGAAGCGGTCATGCGGATGGCGTTCGTGGGGCGCTACGAACGGATGTCGGCCGCAACGGGCCTACGAGCTCGGCATGGTCAGCCAGGTCGTCGACCCGCCCGAGCGCCTCCGGGAGGCCGCCCAGGAGCTCGGTGAGACGATCGCCCGGAACTCCCCGGCCGCCATGGCCGCCACGAAGCGCGCGCTCTGGGGGGCGCTCGAGATGGGCCTCACCGACGCCTGCCGGGCCGGCGCCCGTGAGCTCGTCGGCCATCTGGGGCCACCCCGACCAGCAGGAGGGCCCCAGAGCGTTCGCCGAGAAGCGGGAGCCGCAGTGGCAGGACCTGTAACGGTCGGTCAGCTCCGCGGCACGTCGCGCCAGACCGTCGACCGGAAGGGGTCCGGCTCCCGAGGTAGCCCGAGGACCACGCTCGCCGATGACGTTCTTGTTGACCTCGGTCGTGCCGCCCTCGATCGTGTTCGCCCGACTGCGCAGCATCCCCGGACCTCGGCGGGCAGGCCGGCGCCGTACCCGTCCGCGCCGGCCGCCGGCTCGCCAGGTACCCAGGCGAGCGCATCGAGGCCGAGCAGATCGACCGCGAGCAGCTGCGCCCGCTGGTTCAGCGCACCCTGGTGCACCTTGCCGATCGAGCTTTCCGGTCCCGGCGACCATCCGGCGCGGACCTGGGCCCGCACCCGCTGGTTCGTCCAGTCACGGATGCGCTCCTCCGCGTAGAGCCGCATCAACGTCTGGCGGACGAGCGGGTCGTCCCACCGCCGTCGGCCGTCCGTCGCCGGGCGTCGAGCCAGGGCGACGAGGTGCTCGACACCGCGGCCGCCGATCCGGTCGACGCCACCGGACCCCGCGCCGGACACCATCTGGCGCTCGCCCGACAGCGTCGCGTTGGCCACCGCCCAGCCCTCGCCGACCTCGCCGATCCGCTGGCCGTCGGGGACACGGACAGCGTCAGGAAGACCTCGTTGAACTCGACGTCGCCACCCATATGACGGAGCGGCCGCACGTCGACGCCCGGCGAACGGAGGTCGACGACGAAGTACGTCAGCCCACGGCGCTTGGGCACGTCCGGATCGGTCCGGGCCAGCAGGACGGCGAGGTCCGACCGGTGGGCCCACGTCGTCCAGACCTTCTGGCCGTCGACGACCCAGTCGTCGCCGTCGCGGACGGCCCGGGTGGCCAGCGACGCCAGGTCCGAGCCGGCACCGGGCTCGCTGAACAGCTGGCACCACCGCTCCTCGTTGCGGACGAGCGGCGGCAGGTACCGGCGTCGCTGCGCCTCGGTACCGTGGGCGAACAGCGCCGGCGCCACCAGGTTGAGGCCGAGCGGGTTGAGCCGACCGAGGTGGTACGGCGCCAGCTCGGCGTCGATCCGACGCACGGTGGCGGCCGCCAGGTCGAGGCCCCCGTAGTCGGTCGGCCACCCGGGCACGGCGAGCCCGGAAGCGGCGAAGACCGGGTACCACGCCTCGTACTCGGACCGGCTCCGCACCCGACGGACGGCCGCCGCGCCACCTTCCTGCCCGGCGGCCACCCACGCGGCCGGTACCCGGTCGACGACCCATCGGCGGACGGCATCGACGACCGCGTCGACCGGGTCGTCGGGCCCGACCGGCAACCGATCGTCCGGCCGGTAGGCGGGCGGGACGGGACCCGGTGCGCGTGTCGTCGGCGCGGCAACTGACGGGGCGGCGGCTGGGGCCACGACCGATCAGGGCCCAGCCGAGATCGACCTTGCCGGACGGGCTGCGCCGGACCGCGTCGACCTCGACGAATGTCTTCGGCAGCTTGTAGCGGGCCAGCCGGTCGGTGCACGTCGCCCGCAGCCGGTCACGGTCGAGCGTGGCGCCGGGCTCGGGCTGGACGAGAGCGACGACCTCGCTCCCCCACCGTTCGCTCGGTCGACCGACGACGACGACGTCGCGCACGGCCGGGTCGGCCCGTACGGCGGCCTCGATCTCCTCGGCGAAGACCTTCTCGCCGCCGGTGTTGATCGTCGTCGCGTCCCGTCCGAGCAGCTCGATGCGACCGTCGGCCAGCAGGCGGGCCCGGTCGCCGGGGACGGCCATCCGTTGGCCGTCGACCGTCGGGAAGGTGCGCGCGGTCCGCTCGGCGTCGCCGAGGTAGCCGAGCGGCACCCGACCGGACCGGGCCAGCCACCCGACACCGTCGTGGTCCGGCGCGAGCACGCGGGTCATCGTCTCGTCGATCGACGCACGTCCCCGGCGTCGGCTGGAAGCTCGGCGGGAGCCCGGTCCCGTCGGCCGTGAAGACCTCGGCCTGCAGGCCAGCCTCCGACGAGCCGACGGTGTCGCGAACCCGCAGACCAGGGAGCCGGCGTCGCAGTTCCTCGACGGACGCGGGCGAGAGGGCGGCCCCAGACGACGCGACGGTGGTCAGCGACGTCAGGTCGCGGGGCCGGCCGCCGACGGCGTCGAGCAGCGGGCGGGCGAATGCCTCGCCGGCGATCACGAGCAGCGTCACCCGTTCGGCTTCGATGGTGTCGAGCACATCCGCCGCGTCGTAGCGATCGACGACCGGCGGGACGACGACCGATCCGCCGGCGTGGAGAGCCTGGAACGCCACCCATTGGCCGGTGCCGTGCATGAACGGCGCGCAGACAGAGCGCAGGGTCCGGGCCGGGCGATCGCGGTGTCGACGATCTCGTCGATCGACCGCCACTCGCGCCGTTCTCGGAAGTTCCACCCGCCCATCGCGGCGACGAAGACGTCGGCCTGGCGCCACAGGACGCCTTTCGGCTGGCCGGTCGTCCCGCCGGTGTAGAGCGTGTAGAGGTCGTCCGGCGACCAGTCGACCGGTGGGCGAGCCAGGCTGGCGCCGGCCAGTGCGGTTTCGTAGTCGACCGCGCCCGGCAGCAACGGCTCCGCCGGCCCACCGCCGGCGGCCACCTGCAATAGGAGCGGCCGCTGCGGCAGTTGGTCGACGACCGCGGCCAGTCGCGATGCGAACCGACCGTCGAAGACGATGGCCCGCGGCGCCATGTCGCCGAGTAGCTGGAGCAGCTCGGCTTCGACGTAGCGGTAGTTCACGTTGCCCGGGATGGCTCGGGCCTTGAAGGCGCCGAGCATCGCCTCAGGTACTCATGCCGTTGAAGAGGTAAGCGCGACCGCTCCTGCCGCTCTCGTACGGCGCCACTCCAACGGCCGTCCGACGGTCAGCCGCGTCGAGCAACACGTTGCCAGTCGCCGGCTCCGTCGTCAGCTCGGCCCAAGTGAGCGCGCTCGCCGTGACGATCGCCTCACGATCGGCCAACCGCTCCGCCAGGCTTCCTGCACCTCCGCCATGCCCTCCATCGCCCTCCACCGCCTCGCCGGCTGTCCTCGCTAAGATTGTACCTTTAGCGGCTGCCCGACGTTGCGTGCCCGCCCACCTGCTCGCCCAGCGTGCTCCCTTTTAGCCGATCAGGTGTCGGCCATGCCGACGATCGGGGCAACGAGGTTCAGGTTGCCGGTCGAGCCGTAGAAGGCGGCGTCGCCGAAGGCGAAGATGCCGCCGTCGGACGCGACCTCCCAGTAGCCGCGCCCGTCGGGCGTGCCCGTCATGGCGACGATCGGCCGGTTGAGCGGCTGGCCGCCCATCGAGCCGTAGAACTGGGCGTCACCGAAGGCGAAGATCCCGCCGTCGGACGCGACCTCCCAGTAGCCCCGCCCGTCGGTCGTCGGCGCGATGGCGACGACCGGCTTGTTCAGCGGCTGGCCGCCCATCGAGCCGTAGAACTGGGCGTTGCCGAAGGCGAAGATGCCGCCGTCGGACGCGACCTCCCAGTAGCCGAGCCCGTCGGGCGTCGTGGCGATCCCGACGATCGGCTGGTTCAGCGGCTGGCCGCCCATCGAGCCGTAGAAGGCGGCGTCGCCGAAGGCGAAGATGCCGCCGTCGGACGCGACCTCCCAGTAGCCGCGCCCGTCGGGCGTCGTGGCGATACCGACGATCGGCTTGTTCAGCGGCTGGCCGCCCATCGAGCCGTAGAAGGCCGCGTCGCCGAAGGCGAAGATGCCGCCGTCGGACGCGACCTCCCAGTAGCCGCCGTCGTCCGGGGTGGCCGCGACGCCGACGATCGGCTGGTTCAGCGGCTGGCCGCCCATCGAGCCGTAGAACTGGGCGTCGCCGAAGGCGAAGATGCCGCCGTCGGAGGCGCTCAGCCAGTAGCCGACGCCGTTGCGCGGTGTGCCGAACGTGTAGCGGGCTGTACCGGTGGCCGCGGACGTGCCGTTCGGCGTGGTCACGGTGACGTCGACCGTCTCGGCGAACGGCGCGGCCGGCAGGGCCACGGTGACCTGCGATGTCGTGGCGGCGACGATCGTCGCGCCGAGCGAGCCGAAGTCGACCGCGCTGGCCCCGGCGAGGTCGGAGCCGAAGATCGTGATGGTGCCGCCGCCGGTCACCGGGCCGTGGGTCGAGCTGACGGCGGTGACCGCTGGGCAGCCGCCGGCCGGCTGGAGGTCGGCGAGCAGGGTGGCGGCGACCGGCGAGCCCCAGCCGGTGGCCATGTCGTAGCCGGCGACGGTCGGATAGGCGTGCACGGCGACGCCGACGTAGTGGTTGCGGGTCAGGTCGTTGTTGCCTGTGGTGGCGACGTCGCTGAACGCCCCGGACCGATCGCTACCGAGCTGGTAGAGCGCGGGGTTGGCGAAGCCGATCGCTCCGGCGCAGCCCTGGTCGGCGACGGCCATGACGGCGGCCCACAGCGGCGCGGCGCCGCTGGTCCCGCCGAGCACCTCCCAGCCGCCGCGGTAGTAGACGACGTAGCCGGTGTCCGGTGCGGCGTCGGCGGAGACGTCGGGCACCTCCCGGCAGTAGCCGGAGCACGCGGTCGACGCCCCAGCCAGTCGTGTCGCTCCTGCCGCGGACTGCCAGGACGGCATCGTCCAGAGCTGGGAGACGCCGCCGCCGGACGCGCCGGCGTCGGGATTGCGGGCGCAGCGCCGTGTTGTCGAGGGCGCGGCCTGGCAGTCGTTCCACACGGTCTGGCCGGCGGGGCTGCCGGTCGGCAGGGCGGTGCCGCCGACGCCGGTGACGTCGGGCTGGCTGGCCGGGTCGCCCACGCCCAGTGTCGTGTTTGTGTTCCGGTTCGCCGATGTCCCCTGGTACCAGCAGCCCTCGGAGCCGGAATCGCCGGACGCGGCCAGCATCGTCTGGCCCTGCGTGGCCATCGCCTGGAAGATGCGGTTCTCGAGGGCGGCGGCTGTCGATGTCAGTGTCTCCTCGCACACCCCCCAGCTCGTCGTCACGACGCGGGCGCGGTCGTCGGAGGCGATCTGGTTCATCGTGTCGAGCGGTCCGGAACCGGCGCCGCTGCGTGTGCTGTTCGGGCCCTGGTAGACGAGGATGTTCGCCCCGGGGGCCAAGCCGGCGACGTCCTCGATGTCGAGCGCGGCCTCACCGCTGCCGTAGCCGGTGCCGGGACCGCCGTCGACTGTGACGTTCGTCACGGCGGTCGACAGGCCGTAGCAGCGCTCGAACGCCTGGACGTCGGCCGTCGCGTGCGGTTCGAGCTCGTAGATGGCGACGGTCACGCCGGCCCCGGTCCGGCCCTGCGGGTAGAGACCGGACAGGTCGTACGCCGAGGCGAGCTGGGTGAACGTCAGTGGACCGCCGGCGAAGGCCTGACCGCCGCCGGCACTACAGGCCTGTGGGGGGACGGCGCTACCGATCTCGAGGTCGGAATGCCAGCGGGCGACGTCGCTCAAGCCGACGACGCCGTGGACGACGCCGGCCAGGCCGCTCGGCACGGTCGGGGCGACGGTGTCGGTGTACGCGGTCTGCCCGGACGGGAGCCGGACCGACGCGAGCGACGTCCCGAAGGCCTGGGCCATCGCCGCCGCAGGACCGTGGACGGGGAGCAACAGGCCGTCGCCGGCCGCCGGGCCGACGGTGAGCCCTTCACCGGTCAGCCAGTCGCGGACGCCGGCGATCGCCGACGGGCTCGGCCCGAAGCGGCTGGCGAACTGGCCCGGCGCGAGGTACTGGCGGTACTCGGCGGACCCGGGGGTCGAGACGGCTGCGACGAACGCCACCAGCGCCGTCGGGTCGGCGACGGCGAGCGTCACGTCGGCCGAGAGCGGCTGGTCGGACGGGAGCGTTGCCCCGACGACCGCGCCGTGGGGTACGGCCGGCGCGGCGGCCAGCGGCACCCGGCCGGCAGTCGCCGCCGGCGTGGCCGCGGCGACCGTTCCGGCAGCGACAGTTCCGACGGCGAGGGGGCCGAGGAGGGCGAGACCGGCGGTCGTCACGATCGCCAGCACCCTCGCCCGGTTCGTCGTCACTTCGATCCGGCTCCCTTCTGGCGGCCCTACGGGCCGTCCGCGGCTGGCCGGCGACGACGCGCCCGGAGGCGATCGTCGATCGCCGGCTCGTCCCCGTGCGTCGACGGCTCATAGTAAACGTGCCCTTCGGCTTCGTCCGGGCGGTACTGCTGGTCGACCCAACCGTCGGGGAGGTCGTGGGGGTAGACGTACCCCTCGCCGTGGCCGATCGCCCCGGCGCTCCGGTAGTGGGCGTCGCGGAGATGGGCCGGGACGTCGCCCCGCCGGCCGGCCCGGACGTCGTCGCGGGCCCGGGAGAGGGCGACGGTGACGCGGTTCGATTTCGGGGCGGTGGCCAGGTAGACGACGGCGTGGGCCAGGTTCAGCGCGGCCTCGGGCAGGCCGACGAGCTCGACGGCCCGGGCCGCGGCATCGGCGACGACGAGCGCATGGGGGTCGGCCATCCCGACGTCCTCGCTGGCCAGGATGACGAGCCGGCGGGCCAGGAAACGGGCGTCCTCGCCGGCGTCGAGCATTCGGGCCATCCAGTACAGGCCGGCGTCGGCGTCCGAGCCGCGCACGCTCTTGATGAAGGCGCTGATCTGGTCGTAGTGCTCGTCGACGCCCTGGTGGTAGAGACGGCCGTTGCGGGCCCGGACGACGTCGGCGGCGGTCACGATCGGCGTGCCGTCGTCGCCCTGGCGGGCCGCGGCGAGGGCGACGGCGACCTCGAGCGTCGTGAGGGCGGACCGGGCGTCGCCGTCGGCCGCGGCAACCAGCGCGTCGACCGCCTCGGCTTCGGCCTCGGCGCCTTCGACGTCGAGCCCGCGCCGGACGAGCGCGGCGAGGTCGTCGGGCGAGAGCGGTTCGAGTCGCCACAGCGTCGCCCGGCTCATCAACGGGGCGTTGACCTCGAAGAACGGGTTCTCCGTGGTCGCGCCGACGAGGACGACGAGGCCCTCCTCGACGCCGGGCAACAGGACGTCCTGCTGGGCCTTGTTGAACCGGTGCACCTCGTCGACGAAGAGGATCGTCCCCTGTCCCTGCTCGCCGAGCCGGCGGCGGGCGCCCTCGAGGGCCTCCCGCACGTCCTTCACCCCGGACGCGACGGCCGAGAGCGGCACGAAGGTCTTGGCGGTGGCGTCCGCGAGCAGGCGGGCGAGCGTCGTCTTGCCGGTGCCCGGCGGGCCCCAGAGGATGACCGAGCCGAGGCGGTCGGACTCGACGAGCACCCGCAGCGGCGCCCCGGGGGCGACGAGGTGGCGCTGGCCGACGACCTCGTCGAGCGTCCGGGGCCGCAGGCGAGCCGCGAGCGGCGCCCTCGACTGGAGCCGGCGCTCGGCCGCGGCCTCGAAGAGATCCCCGTTCACCCCTTCTCCGGTCGCGGGGCGACGCGGATGCCGAGATCGGCCAGGGCGGCCGGGGCGAGCGCCTTCGGGGCGCCGGTCAGCGGGTCGGCGCCGGACTGGGTCTTCGGGAAGGCGATGACCTCGCGGATGTTCTCCTCGCCGGCGAGGATGGCGACGAGCCGGTCGATGCCGAACGCGAAGCCGGCGTGCGGCGGCGCACCGTGCCGGAACGCGCCGAGCAGGAAGCCGAACCGGGCGTCGGCCTCGTCGGCCGAGATGCCGAGGGCGTCGAAGACCTGGCGACTGGATGTCGCTGCGGTGGATCCGGACGCTGCCGGAGCCGAGCTCCCAGCCGTTGAGCACGAGGTCGTAGGCCTGGGAACGGACGGCCGCCGGGTCGCTGGCCAGCAACGCCAGGTCGTCGGGATGGGGCATCGTGAACGGGTGGTGGGCCGCCACGGGGTGGCCGTCGCCGTCGACGCCGTCGAACATCGGGAACTCGACGACCCAGAGTAGCGGTACGGCCCCTCGCCGACCGGTCGGCCGCCGAGGCCGAGGCGGAGGTGGCCGAGGACGGTGCAGGCCAGCCGGTGCTCGTCGGCGACGACGAGCACGAGGTCGCCGGCCTCGGCTTCGGTGGCCCGCAGCAGGCCGGCCCGCTCGTCGTCGGAGAGGAACCGGTCGAGCGGCGAATCGAGCGCCGACGCGCCGTCGGCGTCGGTGTCGTTCACGCGGAACCAGGCCAGCCCCTTGGCGCCGAGGGCCTTCGCCTGGTCGGTCAGGGCGTCGAGCCGGGACCGGGCGAAGGTGGCGCCGCCCTCGACGCGGAGCGCCTTGACGCACGGCGCGGCGAACGCCCGCACCTCGGTACCGGCGAACACCGGTGACAGGTCGAGCAGCTCCATGCCGAACCGGAGGTCCGGCTTGTCGGTGCCGTAGCGGTCGATGGCGTCGGCCCACGTCATCCGCTCGATCGGCGGCGGCCGCTCGCCGGTGGCGGCCTCGGCCGCGTCGAGGACGGCTTCGGTGACGAACCCGAGGACGTCGTCCTGGTCGACGAACGACGCCTCCATGTCGAGCTGGGTGAACTCGAACTGCCGGTCGGCCCGCAGATCCTCGTCGCGCAGGCAGCGGGCGATCTGGTAGTAGCGGTCGACGCCGCCGACCATCGAGCAGCTGCTTGGCCAGCTGCGGGCTCTGCGGCAGGACGTAGAAGGCGCCGGGGTGCAGCCGGCTGGGGACGGCGAACTCGCGGGCGCCCTCGGGGGTCGGCGCCCACAGCAGCGGGGTCTCGACCTCGCAGAACCCCTGGCGCTCCATGGCGGCGCGGATGGCCGCGTTCACGGCCGCCCGCAACCGGAGGTTGGCCTGCATCCGGTCGGGCGCCGGAGGTCGACGTAGCGGTTCTTCAACCGGACGGCCTCGTCGACGTCGGTCCGGTCCGTCGACGACGAACGGCGGCGGCTCGGCGGCGGACAGGACCTCGACGGTCGCAGTCGCCGATCTCGACCTCGCCGGTGGCCAGGTTGGGGTTCGTCCATCCCGTCGGGCCGGCGGCGGACGACGCCGGTGACGGCGACGACGTACTCGCTGCGCAGGTCGACGCTGCCGTCGACGACGCACTGGACGATGCCGGAGTGGTCGCGCAGGTCGACGAAGGCGAGGTGCTCGCCGTGCTCCCGCCGCCGGGCGACCCAGCCGCAGAGCCGGACCGGCCGGCCGACGTCGTCCAGGCCGAGCCGCCCGCACAGTCCGGTCCGCATCGACGTGGCGTCGGTGCTCATGATCGCTCCCTCGGTCATTGCCCTCACCGTCTCGACCAGCTGGTCCACCGGGACCGTCCGTTGCTCACCGTCGGCCCGCAGCGGCCGGATCGTCACCGTACCGTCCGCCCGCTCAGCAGGGCCGACGATCAACGCGACGGCCGCGCCGGAGCGGTCGGCCAGCTTCATCTGGGCCTTCATCGACCGGCCGTCGAACGCCCGGTCGGCGCCAGGCCGGCCCGGCGGAGGGCGGCGGTCAGGTCCCGGGCGGCCTCGCCGCCGGCGACGTCGACGACGAACGCGGCCGGCGGCGGCGGCTCGGCCGCCAGCACGCCCTCGGCGTCGCAGGCGATGAGCACCCGCTCGATGCCGATGCCGAAGCCGATGCCCGGGGTCGGCGGGCCGCCGAGCATCTCGACGAGGCCGTCGTAGCGGCCACCGCCGCCGATGCGCGTTCTGGGCGGCGTCGATGGCGCCGGAGGCGAACTCGAACGTCGTCCGCGTGTAGTAGTCGAAGCCGCGGACGAGCCGGTGGTCGAGCTCGTAGCGCACGCCGAGCGCGTCGAGGCCCTCGCGGACGCGGGCGAAGTGCGGCGCACAGTCGGCGCAGAGGTGGTCGACGAGGTGCGGCGCGCCGGCGGTAGCGGCCTTACAGGCCGGGCGCTTGCAGTCGAGGACGCGCAGCGGGTTGGCGTCGAGCCGGCCCTGGTGCTCGTCGCACAGCTCGTCGCGGCGCTCGACGAGGTAGTCACGGAGGAGGGCGAGGTAGACCGGACGGCACGTGCCGTCGCCCATCGAGTTCAGCTTGAGCGTGAAGTCGGCGAGGCCGAGGGCCCGGAAGAACCCGTCGGCCAGCGCGATCGACCTCGACGTCGAGGTCGGCGTCGGACGGCCCGAGGGCCTCGATCCCGACCTGGTGGTGCTGGCGGTAGCGGCCGGCCTGCGGGCGCTCGTAGCGGAACGCCGGCGTGGCGTACCACGCCTTCCACGGCAGGAGCGGGTGGTGCTGGACGAACGCCCGGACGACCGACGCGGTGCCTTCCGGCCGCAGCGCGAGCACCTGGCCGTCGCGGTCGGGGAACTCGTACATCTCCTTGCCGACGACGTCGCTGCCCTCGCCGATGCCGCGCCGGAAGACCGCGGCGTACTCGAACATCGGGTTCTGCACGAGGCCGTAGCCGGCCCGCTGGACGTGGGCCGCGAAGGTGGCGAGCAGCACCTCCCAGCGCCAGGAGGCCGGCCAGAGGACGTCGTGGGTTCCCGTCGGGGCGCGCGCCGCCCCCTGCTCGTCGGCCACGGGAGGCCTACGCCTTCTTCCCGGGGAGCTGGCGGTAGGCGTCGAAGACGCCGTCCAGGTGCTTCAGGGAGGCGATGAGCGACTGCAGGTGCGCGGGGTCGGCCAGCTCGACGTCGAACGCCATCCGGCTGACCCGGTCGGGGGCGGTCGACGTGCGGGCAGCGACGATGTTGAGGTGGTGCTCGGAGACGACCCGGCTGACGTCGGAGAGCAGCCGGGACCGGTCGAAGGCCAGAACCTCCAGCGTGGCCAGGAAGACGCCCTGCCCGCCGCGGTCCCACTCGACCTCGATCAGCCGCTCCTCGTGCCGGCGGGCCAGCGCGGTGGCGTTCGAGCAGTCGGCCCGGTGGACCGAGACGCCACGGCCGTGCGTGACGAACCCGATGATCTGGTCGCCGGGAACCGGCGTGCAGCAGCGGGCGACGTGGACCATCACGTCGTCGAGCCCTTCGACGTAGAGGCCGGCGGTCGAGTGGCGGCCGTTGCGCGGACCGCGCACGCCCCGGGTGGCCGTCGTCGGCAGCTGCTCGGGCTCGCCGCCGCGCAGCTCCCGGGCGACCCGCTGGACGATCGACTGGGCGGAGACCTGGCTCTCGCCGATGGCTGCGTACAGCGCGTCGGCGTCGGCCAGGTTCATCGACCCGGCGACCGTCACCAGCGCGCTCGACGCCATGATCTTCTGCAGCGGCAGGCCCTCGCGGCGGAGCTCCTTGGCCAGCGCCTCCCGACCGGTCTCGATGGCGTCCTCGCGGCGCTCCCGGCTGAACCACTGCCGGATCTTGTTGCGGGCCCGGGAGGACGCGACGATCTGCAGCCAGTCCTGGGAGGGCCCGGCGGTCGGTGACTTCGACGTGAAGATCTCGACGGTGTCGGCCGACGCCAACGTCGTGTCGAGCGGAACGAGCCGGCCGTTGACGCGGGCGCCGATGCAGCGGTGGCCGACCTCGGTGTGGATGGCGTAGGCGAAGTCGACCGGCGTCGACCGGGCCGGCAGGGCGATGACCCGGCCCTTCGGCGTGAAGACGTAGACCTCGTCCTGCTCGAGGTCGAGCTTCAGCGCCTCGAGGAACTCGACCGGGTCGGACGTCTCGGCGTCGACGTCGGCGATCCGCTGCATCCAGGCCATCTCCGAGGAGACGTCCTCCTTCTCCTTGTACCCCCAGTGGGC
The DNA here is from genome assembly GCA_963844575.1 of uncultured Actinomycetota bacterium. Classification (GTDB taxonomy): domain Bacteria; phylum Actinomycetota; class Acidimicrobiia; order Acidimicrobiales; family RAAP-2; genus DASZUK01. Next base: position 2,347,293 of record CAWJOU010000005.1, on the reverse strand, counting down.
GGCGATGCCGTACTCGGCCCGCCGGTGCATCTCGTGCGTCCGCACCTGGACCTCGATCGGTTTGCCGTCGAGGCCGATCACGGTGGTGTGCAGCGACTGGTAGAGGTTGAACTTCGGCGTGTTTATGTAGTCCTTGAACCGCCCCTGGACCGGCGGCCAGATGGCGTGGATGGCGCCGAGCGCGGCCCAGCAGTCCTTCTCGGAGGCGACGACGACGCGGATGCCGACGAGGTCGTGGATGTCGTCGAACTCCTTGCCGCGGACGACCATCTTCTCGTAGATGCTCCAGAGGTGCTTCGGCCGCCCGGTCACCTCGGCCTCGATGCCGGTGCCGACCAGTCGCTCGCGGACGGCGACGAGCACGCGGGCGACGTACTCCTCACGCTGCGGGGCGCGGACCGCGACCATCTGCTCGATCTCCGCGTACCGCTTCGGGTGCAGCGTCGCAAAGGCCAGGTCCTCGAGCTGCCAGCGGACCTGCTGGACCCCGAGCCGGTGGGCCAGCGGGGCGTAGACGTCGAACGTCTCCTGGGCCGTCCGGCGCTGCTTCCACTCGGGCATCACGGCCAGCGTCCGCATGTTGTGCAGCCGGTCGGCCAGCTTGATGAGCAGGACCCGCCAGTCGTTGGCCATGGCGACGAGCATCTTGCGGATCGTCGCCGCCTGCTGCTGCTCCTTCGAGTCGAACTGGAGGCGGTCGAGCTTGGTGACACCGTCGACGACCGCGGCGACGACCGGGCCGAACTGCTGCTCGATCTCGGCCAGTCCGAGGCCGGTGTCCTCGACCGCGTCGTGGAGCAACGCGGCGGCGATCGTCGGCGCGTCGAGGCCGAGCTCGGCGACGATCTGGGCGACGGCGACCGGGTGGGTGACGTACGGCTCGCCGGACCGGCGGTACTGCCCGGCGTGGGCCAGGACGGCCGCCCGACCGGCGGCAACGATGGTCGCCGGGTCCTCCCCCGGTCGTCGGTGCGAGAACTCCGCGATCACCGGCTCGATCAGGTCGCCGATCTCACCGAGCTCGCCCATCGCCCCGGCGTCGACCGCGGCGGCTCCCTCGTCGACCGCTCCCCCGTCGTCCGGGGCAGCCAACCGAGCCAGGCTCACCATCCCTCTACGCTACCCGACCGGCCGCAAATCCCTGCGTAGCCAGGACCGTTCAGCGCCGGCGCTTGCCCTTGGATCCCTTGCCACCGCCCTTGCGAGGTCGGGGCGGTGGACGGCGGGCCGCGGTGCCGCTGGACCCGGTCGAACCGCGTTGGCCGCCACCGGTCGACGACCCGCCGGCGGCGCCATCGGCCGTCACCGTAGCAGTGGCCGTGGACCCGGCCGCCGGGCCCTTCGACGTCGGTCCCGGGCGGCCCTGGCCGGTCGGCCGGGACTGTCCCGGCCGGATCGTCCCGGGTCGGACGCCCTTGGCCGGGCGGGCCGCCGCCCTCGCCGAGCCACCGGCCGCGGCACCGACCAGCGCGGCGGCCGCCGACGGCGTCAGCAGACCGCTCCGCTCGCCACGGGATTCCAGCCGCTGCCGGATGGCGATGTACCGCGGCTCGCGCTCCTTCAGCATGGCGAGGACCGGCGACGCGATGAAGATCGACGAGTACGCCCCGCTGAGCAGCCCGACGGTCAGGGCCAGGCCGTAGTCCTGCAGGGTCGTCGCCCCGAGCAGCTCGGCCCCGATGAGCAGGACGGCCAGGACCGGGAGGATGGCGACGAGCGACGTGTTGATGGACCGGGCCAACGTCTGGTTCATCGAGAGGTTGATCATGTCCGAGTACGTCATCCGCCCGGACGCGCCGAACCCCTTGGTGTTGTCACGGACACGGTCGAAGACGACGACGGTGTCGTAGAGCGAGTACCCGAGGATCGTCAGGACGGCGATCACCGTGTCCGGGGTGACCTGGAACCCGGCCAGCGAGTACACGCCGGCCGTGATGAGGAGGTCGTGGATCAGCGCCACGAAGGCGGCGATGGCCATCTTCGGCTCGAACCGGAAGCTGATGTAGACGGCGACGACGGCCAGGAAGACGATCAGCGCGATAATGGCCCGCTGGGTGACCTGGCTGCCCCAGGTCGGGCCGACCGTCTCCTGGGACACTGTGTTCGCTGTCACCTTGGCCAGCTTGGCCAGGGCGTCGGTCACCTTGGCCTGCTCGGTCTTGCGCCCGTTCGCCGTCAGGCTGTTGAGGTCGGCCTGGACCTCGATCTGCTGACGGCTCCCGCTGCCGAGGACCTCGACGGTCGGCTGGTTGAGCCCCGCCGCTTCGACCGCGGAGACGGCGCTGGCCTGGCTCACCCCCGGCGCGAGCACCGTCCACGATGTTCCGCCCTTGAATGTGATCCCGAGGTTCAGGCCGCGGAAGCCGAGCGAGAAGAGGCCGGCGACGATGATGATCGCCGATATCAGGAACCACCACTTCCGGCGACCGACGAAGTCGAAGGACGTCTCGCCCCGGTAGAGCCGCCGGAGCGGGCCCGGGCCGTGGCCGGTCGCCTCGACCTCCGCCTTCACTTCCTCCCGCTCGACCTCGTCCTCGAGCAGCTCCTCTTGGAGCTCCTCGCCGTCCAGCTCGTCGGCGACGGCCCCGTCTTCGGGCTCGTCGCCGTCGGACGGGCCCGGCTTCCCGCCGGGCACCAGCTGCCCGGAGCCACCGATCTGGAGGTCCTGGAGCCGCTCGTCGCGGTGCTCGAAGCTCATTGCTCAGCTCCCGACCCGATGGCCAGGCCGCGGGAGATGCCGAACCGACGGGCCTGCGTCAGCCGTTCGTTCCGGCCGAGGATGACGACGAGCGGTCGGGTGAAGAAGTACGTCATGAAGATGTCGAGCAGCGTCGAGAGCCCGAGGAAGAACGCGAACCCCTTGACCTCGCCGACGGCCACGAAGAACAGCACGACCGCCGCGGCCAGCGAGACCAGGTCGGCGGCCAGCACGGTCCGCCAGGCACTCTGGAAGCCGCGGTCGACGCTCGTCCGGACCGTCCGGCCCGATCTCGTCTCGTCCTTCAACCGTTCGAAATAGACAATGTACGAATCGACGGTGATCCCGATCGACACGATGATCCCGGTTACGCCGGCCAGGTCGAAGCTCGGGGCCACGGACGTGTGGCCGAGGGCGGAGATGATGACCCAGAGCAACGCCGCGGTGATGAGCAGCCCGCTCAGCACGACGATGCCGAGCAGTCGGTAGTAGAAGATCATGTAGAGGAGGACGAGGAGCAGCCCGGCGAGGCCGGCGCCCAGCCCGGCGATCAGGGCCGAATGACCGAGGGTCGGCGACACCGTCTGGGTCGTCTGGGGCACGAGCTTCACCGGCAGGGAGCCGTAGTTGAGCGCCAGGGCCAGCGTCTGGGCGGACTGCTGGGTGAAGTTGCCGGAGATCTGGACCGTCCCGTCGAACGACGTGAAGCTGGTCGCCGACGGGAGGGTCAGCGGGGCCGACTGGACGATGCCGTCGAGCTCGATGCCTATGACCTCGTGGAAGTACTTTGTCGCCATTTTGTCCCACTGGGCCGAACCGGCCGAGGTCAACGACATGTTCACGACCCACTTACCGATCTGTGTCTGCTCGGCAATGGCCTTCTTCACGATGTGCCCGGTCAGTGTGGCCGGCCCGAGCAGGTAACGGTCGGTCTTCGTGCCTGTCAGCCCGGGCAGCAGGACGGTGGCCTGCGGGTTGTCGGCCACGCTGCTCTGGTACGACGCCAGCGCCGGTGTCGGCCCGAGGTTGTACGTGACCCCGCCTGTCGAGGCCTTGGAAAGGTTGGACGTGACAAGCTGGTACTTCGATGTGCAGCTCGTCGGGGGCGACTTCGGGATGGTCGTCGTCGACCCGGTCGACTTCGGTGCGGTGTACGGCGGCGCGTAGCAGAGCGTCGGCCGGAAGTAGAGCTGACCGGTCTGGCCGATCGCTGTCAACACCTGCTTGGCGTTCTTCACCCCCGGGACCTGGACGACGATCTCGTCGCCCTGCGTCCCGACGGTCGCCCCCGACACGCCGAGCCCGTCCACCCGGTCGGTGAGGATCGACACCGTCTCGTCGAGGTCGGATTGGGAGACCTGGTGGGCCGGCTTGTAGACGACCGAGAGGCCGCCGGCCAGGTCGAGACCGAGCCGGGGCGACCAGTTGGCGGCCAGCGTTCCGGCCAGCGCGCCGATCGCGACGACGATGACGATCGTCAGGCTGATCACCAGAGACCGCTGCCGCCGGGCTTGCGAGCGCGACGACGACGGGCTCACGGGCTGCCCTCCTGCGACTGCCCGGCTCCCCCGACGGTCTGGACGGACTCGAGTTGCAGCTCCACCGGCAGCGCGCCGTCGTTCAACGCCAGCGCCAGGTTCTGGGCGGACTGCCGGGTGGAGCTGCCGGAGATCTGGACCGTCCCGTCGAACGACCTGAAGCTGGTCGCTGTCGGCAGGGTTCGCGGCGCCGACTGGACGACCCCGTCGAGCTCGATGCCGATGACCTCGTGGAAGTACTTTGTCGCCATCTTGTCCCACTCAGCCGAGCCGGCCGAGGTCAGCGACATGTTCACCACCCACTTGCCGATCTGTGTCTTCTCGGCGACGGCCTTCTTCACGATGTGCCCGGTCAATGTGGCCGGCCCGAGCAGGTAACGGTCGGCCGTCGTGCCGGTCAGCCCGGGCAACAGGACGGTGGCCTGCGGGTCGTCGACCGAGCTGTTTGGGTATGACGCCAGGGCCGGTGTCGGCCCGGGGTTGTACGCGACCCCGCCGGTAGAACCACTGGACGGGTTCGACGTGACGAGTTGGTAGTGAGATGCGCAGCCGGTCGGCAGGGCCTGGGCCGCGGCCGGTGGCGAATATGCCGGGGCGTAGCAGAGGACCGGCCGAAAGTAGAGCTGACCGGTCTGACCGACCGCCGTCAGGATCTGCTTGGCGTTCTTCGCCGCCGGCACCGAGACCACGACATCGGTGATGCCGCCGGTTGACCGGGTGCGGACCGTGGCGCCGGGAACTCCCAGGGCCCGCAACCGGGCCTTCATGACGTGCACCACGTCCCCGAGGGCCGACACCGACGGCGCCTCCGGACCGGCCGGCCGGTAGAGGGCCATGAGGCTCCTCGTCGAGGCAGCAGCCTGGGGCTGTGACGAGGCGCCGGCGACTGCCGTTCCGATGGCACCCGTAACGAGCACCGGGATGAGACCGAGGCTGATCACCAGGGACCGCTGCCGCCGGGCCGGTGAGCGCGACGACGACGGGCTCACGGCCCTTTACCCTCCCCGGACCCCCCATCGGCCCGGCGTTCGCCGTCCCCCCCATCGGCTTCCGCCGCGTCGTCGTCAGTGCTGTCGTCGTAGTGCAGCTCGGCGTCCGGTGACCCGTCGGTCACCGAGTCGGGCTCGCTGACGACCGGCTCGACCTTGCGGGCGATCGCGCTCCGGATCAGCACGATCCGGGTCGGCTGCCCGGGGCTGCCGCCTTCGTCGCCGTCCTGGAGACCGGTGATGATCGTCACGCGGTCGTTCTCCATGTCGAGGATCGTGCCGACGATGCCGCCGATCGTCATGACCTCGTCGCCGATCCCGACGTCCTGCTGCTGCGCCTTCTGCTTGCGGGCCTTTTGCTGCTGGGGCCGGAGGAAGAAGAAGTAGCCGGCGATGCCAATGATGACGATGACGACGAGGAAGCCGATGCTGCCACCGCCGCTCGACTTGGTCGCGGCGAGAACGTGCGGGAGCACGGTCATGGTCATCGGCTCATTTCGTCGTTCGTCGGACGCACAGGAGCGTCACCATACAACGTGGGGAAGCCGCCGGCGGCAGCAGGGAACAAGGTGCACGGCCGTGTCGGGGATAGGATTTCCCCGAGAGCCGCTGCCGCCGTCGCCTGGGACCCCTCCCGGCTCGGCACGGACGCTGAGGACGGTGTGGGTGCGCGAGGGCGACACGTCCGTGTTGGCCATCGAGGACGACGCGGACATCCGACAGCTGCTCCGTGCCCTCCTCGGTCGCGAGGGCTACGTCGTCAGCGAGGCGGCGACCGGTCGGGACGGCCTGCGGGCGTTCCACGAGGAGCGCCCGGACCTGGTCATCTTGGACGTCGGCCTGCCGGACCTCGACGGCTGGCAGGTGCTCGAACGGATCCGTGACATGAGCGACGCCCCGGTCCTCGTCCTCACCGCCCGGTCGGCCGAGCGGGACAAGGTCCGGGGTCTCAACGCCGGCGCCGACGACTACCTGACGAAGCCGTTCAGCCGGGTCGAGCTGCTCGCCCGGCTCCAGGCCATCCGCCGGCGCCAGGTGACGACGTCACCGGCCAACACCGCGTTCGACGACGGCCGCATCCGGCTCGACTTCGTCAACCAGCGGGTGACGCTCAGCGGCGAGCCCGTGCTGCTGACCCCGACCGAGTACCGGCTCCTGTCCGCGCTCGTCCGCCACTCCGGCCAGATCCTCTCGGCCGACCAGCTCATCGAGCTGGCCTGGGACGACCCGTCCGGCCTGGCGCCGGCCCGGGTCAAGTACGCCGTTCTCCGTCTCCGACGCAAGCTCGACTGGGACGTCCCCGAGGACTCCCCGCTCGAGACCGTCCGGGGCTTCGGCTACCGCTACCGCCAGCACCAGTCCTAGACCAGCACCAGTCCTAGAACAGCGGGTCCACGCCGCCCGGCCGCCGGCCGCCGGCCATCCGGTAGCCGGCCCCCTCGGGCACGGCCCCCAAGTGCGTCCAGGCCCGGGCCGTCGCCACCCGGCCCCGGGGCGTCCGCTGGATCAGTCCCTGCTGGAGGAGGTACGGCTCGTAGGCGTCCTCGATCGTGTCCGGCTCCTCGCCGACGCACTGCGACAGCGTCGTCAGCCCGACCGGCTGACCACCGAACCGCACGCAGAGCGCGTCGAGGATCGCCCGGTCGACCTTGTCCAGGCCGAGCCCGTCGACGCCGAACAGGTCGAGGCCCTCCTCGGCCGTCACCGCGGTGACGGTCCCGTCGCCGCGGACCTCGACGAAGTCCCGGACCCGGCGGAGGAGCCGGTTGGCGATCCGCGGCGTGCCGCGTGACCGCTCGGCGATCCGCGCCGCCCCCTCCGGCTCGACCTCGACGCCGAGGATGTGGGCCGACCGGGTCACGATGGCCTGGAGCTCGGCCGGGATATAGAGGTCGAGCCGCCCGACGAACCCGAACCGGTCCCGGAGCGGCCCGGCCACCAGGCCCGTCCGGGTCGTCGCGCCGACCAGCGTGAAGTGCGGGAGGTCGAGACGGATCGACCGGGCCGTCGGGCCCTTCCCGATGAGGATGTCGAGCTTCGCGTCCTCCATCGCCGGGTACAGCACCTCCTCCACCGACCGGTGCAGCCGGTGGATCTCGTCGATGAACAGGACGTCGCCTTCCTGGAGGTCGGTCAGCAGGGCAGCCAGGTCGCCGGCCCGGGCGAGGACCGGGCCCGACGTCACCCGCAGCCCGACGCCCATCTCGGCGGCGACGATCCCGGCCAACGACGTCTTGCCCAGTCCCGGCGGCCCGGCGAACAGCAGGTGGTCGACCGGTTGCCGGCGCCGGCGAGCCGCCTGCAAGACGATGCCGAGATGCTCGACCAGCTGCGCCTGGCCGACGAACTCGGCCAGGCTGCGCGGCCGGAGCCCCGCCTCTTCGATCTCCTCCGCCGGGGCCGCCGCGGCATCGACGTTCCGCCCGTCCACGGCGGCCTCGCCATCGCCGGCGCGATCGTCGTGGGCGGCGGGGTTCTGGGCGGCGGGGTTCTGGGCGGCAGCGTCCTTCTCCCCGGCCAGAACCTCCCGGCGAGCTTCCGGCGTCACCGGGAGGCCAGCTCCCGCAGGGCCAGGCGCAGCAGCTCTTCCACGCCGACATCCTCGCGCTGGCCGTCGAGCGCGCCGCGAATCTCGTCCGGCCCGTAGCCGAGCTCGGTCAGTGCGGCCCGAGCCTCCGCCCGGGCCGACCGGGCCGGCCCGTCACCGGTGACCGCCGCCGCCGAGAAGTCCGGCAGATCGAGGCGGCTCTTCAGATCGATGAGCAGCCGTGCCGCCGTCTTGCGCCCGACGCCGGGGACCGAGCAGAGCGTCTCGACGTCGTCCTCGAGGACCGCCGTCGACAGCGCCGCCGGCGAGAGAGCGGACAGGACGGCCAGCGCCAGCGACGGCCCGACCCCGTGGGCGCCGAGCAGCGCCTCGAAGCACCGGCGCTCGTCGTCGTGAGCGAAGCCGTAGAGGACGATCGCGTCCTCCCGGACGTGCGTGTGGACGTGGAGGAAGACCTCTGCCCCGACCGCACCGATGGCCGCCATCGTGCCCGTCGTCACCGACACCCGGTACCCGACGCCCCCGACCTCGACGACGATTTCCGCCTCGGCCGTCCGGGCCACGACGGCCCCCCGCAGCGACCCGATCATGTTGGCCCTCCTCTCGTGGATGCCGCGGCGACGGCTCGGCGGAGCGGCAGCGTCGTCAGGTGGCAGACCGCCAGCGCGAGCGCATCGGCCACGTCGGGCGGCCGGGGCACGGCGCCGAGGCCGAGCACCGAGGTGACCATCCGCTGCACCTGCTCCTTGGTGGCACTGCCGTAGCCGACGAGGGCCTGCTTCACCTCGTTGGACGTGTACTCGACGACCTCGCAGCCGGCCTCGGCCGCGGCCGCCAGGGCCAGCCCGCTGGCCTGCCCGACCGACATCGCCGTGCGGGCGTTCACCTGGAAGAACACCCGCTCGACGGCGACCGCCGTCGGCCGGTACTCGACCATCAACGCCCGCAGCTCCCGCTGGACGATCCAGAGCCGTTGGGGCAGCTCGGCCTGCGGATCGGTCTCGATGACCCCGGCCGCCTCGGCGGTCAGCGCCGACGTCGTCCCCGACCGGGCGACGAGCCCGTAGCCGCACCGTGACAGGCCCGGGTCGATGCCGAGTACGAACACGCGTTCGACTCTAGCGCGGCGATCACTTCGGCAGGGTGATCCGGCGGGCCGGCACGACGGCGTCGAGCACCCCGACGTGGACGACCGTGTACGCGACGTGGCGACCGGTCAGCAGCGACTCGAACTGCGCCTCCGTGTAGTTCCCCGGCCCGGTCTCCGGGTTGGCGAACGCCGCCGCGGCCGCCGCGGTGTGCCCGGTCGGGTAGAAGAGCCACGCCGGCCCGGGCGACGCCGCCACCGCGGCGGCGTCAGACGGCAGCCGGACGACGTCGAGCGGCGACGGCGTGACGACGACGCGGCCGCCCGCCACGTAGTCGAGGACGTAGGCCGTCCAGTACGTGCCGTACGCGTACCGCAGCCCGTGCTCGTCCATCGTGGCGACGATCTGTCGGACCGGCGCCTCCGGATCGCGCCAGCCGCTCGTGAACGCCCCCGGACGGGCCGGCACGCCACCGGCCCGGGCCGCCAGCCCGGTCAGCCCACCGGCGCCGACCAATCCGACGGTGGCCGTGACCAGCCCGGCCGTGCCGGCGGCCAACGCCGCCGCGCCGCGTGGGCGCCGATGACGTCGGTGCGCGCCCGCTCGGTGCCCCCGGACGTGGGACGGAACGCCGGACGGCAGATCAGACGGGGGGCCCGCCAGGTCGACCGCCGGCCGGGCGCCGGCCAGGACGACGCCGGCGGCGATGGCGATGAACGCCGGCAGGTACACGCCGTACCGGCCGTCGATCCAGTAGCCGGTGGACGGGACGAGCGCGTACAGGAACGGGAAGAGGACGATCCCCGCTGCCGTCGCCAATGCCGGGGCCGCGGCCCGGCCCCGCCGGGCCGATCCCAGCGCGGCGACGACGACCACGACGACGACCGCAGCGACGATCCCGTAGAGCACCGGACCCACGGTGCGCCCACCCACCCAGGCGCCGCCGGGCACGGTACGGACACCGAGCTGCACCGGCAGCATGTCGTGGAAGAAGACGCGGAGCCGCGCCCCGTAGCCGAGGCCGCGATAGGACGGCAGCGAGCCGGTTTGCAGCGACGCGAACCCGGTGCCGATGTTCGTGTAGAGCCACGGCAACGCACCGACGACGGCTCCGGCGACCGCGACGGCGACCGGTCCCGGTCGCCATGGCCCGACCAGCCGCCGGTCGCGGTCGAACAGCCGGGCCCACGACAGGACGAGGACGACCGCGACCGGCGCGGCGAAGTAGACGAGCTCCGGCGACGACCACCACCCGATGCCGACCGCCAACCCGAGCACCGCGCTGTCGACCACGCGGGTCGGCCCGCGGTGGATGCGTACGGCCATCCAGACGGCGAGCAGCCCGCAGGCCATCGTCACGCCGCGGAACCCGTACTCCCGGATCGAGTTCCACACCACCGCGTACGGCCAGACCCACGCCAGCGTGCCCGCCGCCCAGCCGAGCCAGCGGCGACCGGTCGACGCCCCGACGACCGCGCCCACTAGTACCGCGGCGACCGCCGACAGCAGCGCCGCCGTCACGCCCATCGCCCACGGGCTGCCGCCGGACAGCCAGACGACCGGCGCTACCAGGTATGGCTCGACGCCGCCGTACTGCTGGCCCCAGTAGAACGTCCAGAAGTGGCCGGACAGGATCGACTTGGCCATCAGACCGGCGACCGCCCAGTCGCTGTTGACCGGCGTGTGGGCGAGCAGCCACAGCCGCAGTACCAGCCCGTACGCTCCGGCCAGGCCGATGACCACGGCCGCGGCCGCCCGCACCGTGACCGAGGCCCGCATCGACGCCGATGCTGCCGCCGACGAACGCGACCGCGGTGTCGGACGCGAAGGCGACGCCGTTGGACCCGTCGCCGGTGGGGCGACCACCCCCGGCGGACCGGTCGGGCTCACCGACGGCGCTGATCAGCCGGCGTAGCCGGCGAGGATGGCGTCGGGGATGTCGTAGTTGGCGTGCACCGCCTGGACGTCGTCGTGGTCGTCGATGATCTCCAGTAGGCGGAGGACCCGCTGGGCGTCACCCTCGTCGGCCACCTCCACCGTCGACGTCGGCTCGAAGACCAGTTCGGCCGACGTCGGTTTCATCTCCGCCGCCTCCAGTGCGTCGCGGACCGCGCCGAGGTCGTGCGGGGCGCAGGTGACGACCCACCGTTCACCGCCGTCGGCCAGGTTCTCCGCGCCGGCCTCCAGCGCGGCCTCCATGATCGTGTCCTCGTCGAGACTGCGGACGAGCTCGATCTGGCCCTTGCGGGCGAACTGCCAGCTGACCGCGCCCGGCTCGGCCATCGATCCGCCGTTGCGGTTGAACAGGTTCCTGATCTCCGCGGCCGTCCGGTTCCGGTTGTCCGTCAGCGTCTCGGCGATCACGGCCACCCCGCCGGGCGCGTAGCCCTCGTAGTTGACCGCCTCGTAGCGGACGCCTTCCAGCTCGCCGGTCCCCCGCTTGATGGCCCGCTCGATCGTGTCCATCGGCATCGAGACGTCGCGGGCTTTCTGGTACGCGAGCCGTAGGGACGCGTTGTTCTCGATGTCGCTCCCGCCGTCCCGGGCGGCCACCTCGAGCGACCGGATGTGCTTGGCGAAGACCTTCGCCCGGGCCGCGTCCTGCGCGCCCTTCCGGTACTTCGTGGTGGCCCATTTCGAGTGACCCGACATCTCGTCCTTTCCTCCCCGCCAGGCGGTCCCGCAGGGGCGGCCCGACCTCCCGATGCTACCAATGCCCTCCGGGCGGGCGGCTCGACGAGCCAGGCTCGGCCATCTCGGCGAACAGTCGATGGAGCCGGCGGTCCGGCGTCAGCTCCGGATGGAACGCGGTGGCCAACACCGGCCCCTGCCGGCAGGCGACCGGGTCCGGGTGGCCGTCCGTCCCGGCGTCCAGCGTCGCCAGCACGTCGACGCCGGGACCGAGCTCGACGACGACCGGCGCCCGGATGAAGACGGCCGGCATCGGCGCCTCGATGCTGGCGCCATCGAGGTCGGCACCATCGAGGTCGGGAGTGCCCGGCCCGGAAAGGGCCAGTCCGCTCACGGCCAGGCTGGCCTCGAAGGAGAACCGTTGGCGGCCGTAGCCGTTGCGGCGGACCGCACAGTCGAGCACCCCGAACGACCGCTGGTCCGGTCGGCCGTCGAGGATCCGCCGGGACAAGAGGACCAGACCGGCGCAGGTACCGAAGGCCGGGAGCCCGTCGGCCAGCGCGGCGGCGAGCGGGTCGAAGAGCCCGGACGACTGCAGCAGCATCGACAGCGTCGTCGACTCTCCGCCGGGCAGCACGATCCCGTCCACCCCGTCCAGCTGAGCCGGCCGGCGGACGAGACGGGTGGCGACACCGAGCTCGTCGAAGGCGGCCTCGTGCTCACGCACGTCGCCCTGGAGGGCCAGGATGCCGATGGTCACGCGGCGGTCGGACGGTGGGTAACGACTACCAGCCGCGGTCGGCCAGCCGGTCGGTCAACTCGGCCACCTGCTGCCCGCGCATCGCATCCCCGAGCCCGGTGCTCACCTTGGCGACGTGCTCGGCGTCGGCGAAGTGGGTCGTCGCCTCGACGATGGCCCGAGCCCGCCGGGCCGGGTCGTCGCTCTTGAAGATGCCCGAACCGACGAAGACGGCCTGGGCGCCGAGCTGCATGACGAGCGACGCGTCGGCCGGCGTCGCGATCCCACCGGCGCAGAACAGCGGTACCGGCAACCGCCCGGTCTCGGCGATCTCTTCGACCAGGCCGATCGGCGCCTGCAGCGTCTTGGCCCAGCCGAACAGCTCGGCCCGGTCGGCCTGGGTGATCCGGCGAATGTCGCCGACGATCGACCGCAGGTGGCGGACGGCCTCGACGATGTCGCCGGTCCCGGCCTCCCCCTTCGAGCGGATCATCGCCGCGCCCTCGGAGATGCGGCGCAGGGCCTCGCCGAGGTTGGTCGCACCGCAGACGAACGGGACCGCGAACGCCCACTTGTCGATGTGGTACGCCTCGTCCGCCGGGGTGAGCACCTCGCTCTCGTCGACGTAGTCGACGCCCAGTGCCTCGAGCACCTGCGCCTCGGCAAAATGCCCGATCCGGGCCTTGGCCATGACCGGCACGGTGACGACCTCCTGGATGCCCTGGATCAGCGCGGGATCGCTCATCCGGGCGACCCCGCCGTCCCGGCGGATGTCGGCCGGGACTCGCTCGAGGGCCATCACCGCGACGGCGCCCGCGTCCTCGGCGATCTTGGCCTGTCCGGCGTCGACGACGTCCATGATGACGCCACCACGCAGCATGTCGGCCAGGCCGCGCTTTACCGTGAAGGTCCCCGTCTCCCGGGACGTCGGCGATGGCGTCGTCATCCGACCATCCTACCGAGCCCGCTGCACCGGACAGCGCCAGCGGGCGCCTACCACTCGGCCAGGGCGCTCCGACGGACAGTCGTGGCGTCGAGCTCGCCCGGGGCCGCGGTCCCGCGGTCGCCGACCATCGGATCGACCCAGAGCCACCGGGTGGCCGGCCAGCGTCGGCCGGTGAAGATCGACGTCGACGCCGGCGGTGGCCCTTGCTCGAGGACGTCCAGGGCCTCGCCGAGGCCGGGCGGGTAGCGCACGGTCAACGCGGCGAGCTGGTCGGCCCGGTACTCGCGACCCCGGCCCACCGCGGCGTGCAGGAGCCGGTCATTGCCGGTCAGCCTGGCCAGCGGACCGACGACGGCCACGGCGGCGGCCGAGACGACGGGGTCACCCACTTTCACGTGGGCCAGCTCGTGGGCGACGATGCCCTCCATCTCGATCAGGCCGAGCCGATCCTCGAGCCCGCTGGTGACGACGAGGACGTTCCGGCCGTGGCGGTCGCCGATCGTGCACGCGTTCGGCACGTGGTCGACGACGATCCACAGTTCGGGTCGCGCCACGCCGAACGACGCGCACAACCCTTCGACCAGGTTGGCCAGTCTCGGATAGTCGTCCTCGTCGACCGGTCCGCCGCCGAGCGCTCGCAGCGCGACGGTCCGGGCCGATCGTTCGATCGACAGTGCGGTCACCACGAGCGCGACGACGGCCGCCACCACGCCGACGATCAGCCCGAGCGCCGCGCCGAGGATGACCCCGAGCAGCAGGCCCGGCAAAACACCACCGGCCGCGAACAGCAGCCGGGCCCGGCGTCGGTTGGCCCGCACCTCCCGCTGGCCGGCCCCCGCCGCCGCGCCGTCCGTCTCGGTGGGCGTCGAGGTCGTTGCGGCTACTCGAGCAGCGACCGCTGGTTCGGGCCCGCCGGGACGCGGCCGCGACCGGTCGCCCCCCTGCGCCCGGGCCTGGCTCCCCGGGCCGCGCCGGCTGCCCGACGTCGAGCCGCCCGACCGGGACCGATTGGCCGATCCACCGCCGCGCCCGCCGTTGCCCCGGCCGCCACCGCCACCTCCGCCGCCAGAACGGCCTTGGCTGCCCGATCGGCCGCCACCCGAGCCGCTCGAGCCGCCAGATCGGTTGCCGCCGCCGCTGCCGGACCCGCCGGCTCCACTGGGCCCGCCACCGCCACCGCCACCGCCGCCGCCGGAACCCCGGGACCGCGACCGATGACGGGACCGGTTCCTCGACGACCCCCCGCCGGACTGGCCGCTAGCCCCGCCAGCACCGCCGTTGCCGCTGCCGCTATTGCCGCTGCCGCCCCCTCCGCCTCCGGGAGGGCGCGCTGGCCCGCGGCCGTCGCCGCCGGACGATCCGGGGCGGTCAGGCGTCGACGGCGGATCGGTCATGCGCCGGCCAGATTACCCGCCCCCTGCCCGACCCCTGGGACGGTCGCCGGCACCGCCGACGCGAGCATCGCCGTCAGCCGGCGACCACCCGTCGGTAGATCTCGGCGTACCGGTCGGCCAGCCGGGCCATCGACCACTGCCCGGCGTGCGCAACGGCGGCCTGGTCGGCCGACTCCCGGGCGGCGCGATCCATACTGAGCGCACGAGCGACGGCCTGCCCGAGCGCCAACGGGTCGGCCGGCGGCACGAGGACGGCATGACCGCCGGTCGCGGCTCGGTACCCGGGGATATCGGAGGCGACGACGGTGCACCCGGCCGCCATGCCCTCGAGGAGGACCATGCCGAACGACTCACCGCCGAGCGACGGTGCGCAGAGGACGTCCGCGCCGGCCAGCCGGGAGGCCACCTCGGCGTCGTCCAGCCGACCCAGCCAGTGGACGCGGGCCGACGCCGGGTGGCGACGCCGGAGCTCGTCGGTGGCCGGACCGTCGCCGGCGACCCACAGGACCGCTGGATCGGCGACGCCAGCAAAGGCGTCGAGCAGGACACCGAGTCCCTTGCGCGGCTCGTGGCGGCCGAGGAACAGCACCGTCGGCCCGTCCGTCGGCCACGGTGGCGCGCCGGCGAACCGCTCCACGTCGACCCCGTTGAAGAGGACGTCGTACTCCGCCCCGGTCGTGGCGCGGATGGTCTCGCGGGCGGCCTCGGACACCGCACAGCGGGCGGCCAGTTGTCGGTCGGCCCATCGGGCGAGCGGGCTGAGCGAGCGGTAGACCCGACTGCCACCGGACCGGTGGTACGTGCCGACCACCGGGACCGAACCGTGCACGAGACAGCCGTAGCCGACCACCGGCGCCAGCGGCTCGTGGAGATGGACGACGTCGGCGCCGTAGTCCCGGACGAAGCCGCGAGCCCGCGCCGCCGCTCGCGGCGAGAGCGAGACCGGCGCGACCGAGCCGTTCGACCGGACCGCCCACGTACGCCCGACGCTGAACGTCGTCCGGTCGACCGGGCCAGCCGGATGGTCGTCGTCGGGGGCGACGACCACGACGTCGTGGCCGACAGCGCGCAACGCGCCGGCCAGCCCCACCGCCTGCCCCTGCACGCCACCGGGCCGCGACAGGCTGTACGGACAGACCATCGCCACTCGCATCGTGCTCAATCCGAGCCGGGCGCGCGGTCGCTCGGCCAGTTCGGCTGGTACATGTGCCACTGCTCCGGGGCCCGCCGGATGAGCCCCTCGAATTCCTCGGCGATCGCCTGCGTGATCCGGGCGACGTCTTGGCGGAGGCGCCCGGTCCGGCCGGTGTCGAACGGGGCGGAGATGACGCCCGTGTGGGAGCGCCCGGGCCCGCTGTAGACGGCCGCGGCCACCAGCGCGGCGCCGGTTCGCAGGGCGAGGGTCGCCGGCCCGGCCGGGAAGGTCGTCTTCTCGCCGAAGAACTCGACCTCGACGCCGTTGCCGACGATGTCCCGGTCGCAGAGGAGCCCGACGAGCCCCCCCTGGCGCAGCGTCCGCAACACCGTCCCCCCGGACTCCTGGCCGAGGGGGACGATCGTCAGCCCCATCGCCTGGCGCTGCTCGACGAACCAGTCGTAGAGCTCGGGCGGCTCGATCTGCTCGGCGACGCTCGTCATCGGGTAGCCCTCGGCGGCCAGGAACGTGCCGCCCCACTCCCAGCTGCCGACGTGCGGCAGCACCATGACAACCCCGTGGCCGGCGGCCATGCCGGCCTGCAGGTGCTCGTAGCCTCGCTCGACGAACATGCGCCGGACCACGCCGTCGACCGGCACACCCGGCAGGCGAGCGCCCTCGACCCAGTAGCGGGCGTACGCCCGGAACGAACGGACGGCCCATCGCCGGACGACGTCGGGATCGGGGTCGACGACCGGCGACGACGACGCGAGCACCCGTTGCAGATGGCGGACGCGCAGCTCCTTCGGCCCGGCCGACCGGCGGGCCATCACCTCGCCGACGACGGCCGCCACCACGTCGACCACCGGCTCCGGCACGCGCTGGATGGCCTCACCGAGACCTCGATAGACGAGGTACGTCCTCCGGGCCCGAGCCTGCGGCCCGACGAGACCACGCACGGCGGCTGGCGCTCGGCCGGGACCGGTCAGGGCTGGCGACGGCTCGTGCCGGGCTGGCGGTCCGCTGACCGCGAACCGGACTGCCGCGAGCCGGCCTGGCGCGAGCCGGGTTGGCGGGAGCCGAACGGTCGCCCCGAACGCGAGCTGGCCGACCCGGCGCGCTGCTCCCTCGACCAGCGGGCCCGACGGGCCCGGCCGGTCCGGCTCGTCAGTGCCTCCTGGCGACGGGCTCGCCAACGGGCCAGCGGCTGTCCAGCCCGCCCGTCGGCCGCTCGAGCCGACCGGCCCTGCCGGCGGGCCCGCCAGCGGGAGTCCGTCCCGGCCGCGACGGCCGGTCGCTCCGACCCTTCGGCTCGCACCGGGCCCTCCGCGGCCTTCCAGACCCGGACGAACCGGTTGACGCCGGTGAGGACGGTCAGGACGAGCAGGACCCAGAGAACCGGGACCAGCAGCCACGACGCCAGGAAGCCGACGCCCAGAAGGATCATCCGCTCGGCCCGCTCCATCAGGCCGCCCTTGGCGGCCGAGATGCCGAGCGCCTCGGCCTTGGCCCGTTCGTAGGAGACGAGCGAGGCCGCGCCGAGGACGGCCAGCGGCAACAGGACGTCGTAGCCCTTGTGGGCCGAGACGAGGTACCAGGCGACGCCGCCCATCAGGACGGCGTCGGCCACCCGGTCGGTGACCGAGTCGAAGAACGCACCGCGGACCGACGCCGTCCCACCCGCCTTCGCCACCGGGCCGTCGAGCAGGTCGTGGAAGCCGGTCAATGCCAGCAGCGGGATACCGATCAACAGGTGCCCGGTGCCGACCGCGACGGCGGTCGCCACCGCGAAGACGAGACCCGACGCGGTGAGGACGTCGGCCGTCACTCCCCATCGGACCAGGGTCTTGCCGACCGGTCCCGTGTTCCGGTCCACGGCGGTGCGCCAGCGACCGTCGAACATGCAGGCTCCTCTTGTTGCCCTACCGGTGTGCTGAGGGCCGGTGCCGAGGCACCAAAGGGAAATCGTACCATCCGCTTCCCGCTGGCCTCCGGTTTCCCGCCGGTTCTCCCCCACTTTTCCCACCCTGGACGCCCGGTCGGCGAGCGTCGGCCGGTGGCGGCACCCCGTCACGGACGCCGACGGCATCCGGCGGCCGACGCCGGGCACGGTCGGGCCGCCGCGCCGTAAGCTCCGGGGACGGACAGTCGGGAGGGGGGTCCCCCGGCGCTGCCCACGTGGGGAGGTCACGGACGTGCCACACCGGTCGCCGTCGGACATCCGGAACGTGGCCCTGGTCGGCCACCACGGCGCCGGGAAGACCACGCTGGCCGAGGCCCTGCTGGTGGCCGCCGGCGCCATTCCCCGCCAGGGCTCCGTCGAACGGGGCACGACGGTCTGCGACTTCGAGCCGGAGGAGACGTCGCGCCAGCTCTCCGTCTCGTTGGCCACCGCACCGTTCGACGTCGACGGCGTCCGCGTCAACCTGCTCGACGCCCCCGGCTACGCCGACTTCGCCGGCGACGTCCAGCTCGCCCTGATGCTGGCCGACATGGCCGTCGTGGTGGTCAGCGCCACCGACGGCGTCCAGGCCCAGACCGAGGACGCCTGGCGGGCCGCGGCCGCCCTCGGCCTGCCCCGCGTCGTCGTCGTCGACAAGCTCGACCGCGAGCGGGCCGACTTCGACCGGACGCTGGCCGACGTCCGCCGGGCGTTCGGGGCCGGGATCGCGCCCGTCGAGCTGCCGATCGGCGCCGAGTCGGCGTTCCGCGGCGTCATCGATCTGCTCGACGACACGGCCACCGTCTACGAGCCGGGGGCCGGCCCGCCGGTGGTCGGCGTCGAGGGCCCGATCCCCGACGACCTGGCGACGACCGAGCACGAGGTCCACGAGCAGCTCGTCGAGGGCATCGTCGTCGGCGACGACGACCTGATGACGCGGTACCTCGACGGCGAGACGATCGCCCGGTCCGAGCTCGAAGCGAGCCTGGCCGGCGGCGTTGCGGCGGGCGTGGTCTTCCCGGTGCTGTGCTGCTCGGGCGCGACCGGGGTCGGCGTCGACCGGCTGGCCCGCCTGCTCGTCGAGCTCTGCCCGCCGGCCGACCGGCACCGGCCGGTCACCGTCCGGGCCGGCGAGGGCACGGTCGACGTGCCGTGCGACCCTGACGGCCAGCCGCTCCTCGTCGTGGCCAAAACGCTGTCGGACCACCACACCGGGAAGGTCTCGCTCTGCAAGGTCCTCTCCGGCACGATCCGGCCCGACGCCGTCCTGACGAACCCCCGGACCCGCGCCGACGAGCGCCTGCACGTCCTCCAGGTCCTGCGCGGCCACGAGGCGACGGCCGCCGACGAGGCCGTCGCCGGCGATCTCGTCGCCGTGCCCCGCCTGGCCGGGACGATCTCGGGCGACACGTTGGCCCCGAAGGGCTCACCGGTCGTCGTCGAGCTCCCGGACCCGGGACCGCCGCCGCTGTCGGTGGCCGTCCGGCCGGCGTCCCGCAACGACGACGACAAGCTCATGTCGGCCATCCAACGGCTCTGCGAAGAAGACGGATCGCTGCGGGTCTCGCGGAACGACGAGACGCACCAGACCGTCCTCGGCGTCACCGGCGAGGTCCACCTGGCCGTGACCTTCGAACGGCTCAGCCGCAAGTTCGGCGTCTCCGTCGAGCGGGAGGACGTCGTCGTCCCCTACCGCGAGACCGTCTCCGGCCCGGCCGCCGCGGAGGGCCGCCACAAGAAGCAGTCGGGCGGCCACGGCCAGTTCGGCGTCTGCCATCTGCGGGTCGAGCCGCTCGGCCGCGGCGACGGGTTCGCCTTCCGTGACGAGGTCGTCGGCGGCGCCATTCCCCGCCAGTACATCCCGGCCGTCGAGAAGGGCGTCGTCGAGGCGATGGCCCAGGGTGGCGCGTTCGGCTACCCGGTCGTCGACGTCGCGGTGACCGTCGACGACGGCAAACACCACTCCGTCGACTCGTCGGAGATGGCCTTCAAGATGGCCGGTATCCTGGCCTTCCGCCAGGCCGCCGCCGAGGCCGGACCGGTCCTGCTCGAACCGATCTCCCGGGTCACCCTCACCGTGCCGGCCGACCTGCAGGGCGAAGCCCTCGGCGACCTCCACGCCCGCCGGGCCCGCATCCAGGGCACCGAGGTCGGCGGCGACGGCCTGCAGACGGTCACCGCGCTCGTCCCGACGGCCGAGCTGGCCCACTACGCCGTCGACCTGCGGGCCGTCACCGGTGGGCGGGGCCGGTTCCGGGCCGAGCACGACCACTACGACGCCGTCCCGGACCACCTCGTCGCCGGGCTCGTCCGGACCGCGTCGACGTCCGAATAGTGGCCGACGGCGGTACCGGATGAAGCCGGCCGGCGCCAAGGTCACGGTCGGCCTGGCCATGATCGTCAAGAACGAGGCCGTCACGCTGCCCCGCCTGGCCGCATCGCTCGACAGCCAGCTCGACCACTGGACGATCGTCGACACGGGCAGCACCGACGCCACGGTCGAGGTCGCGGCGGCGGTCTTCGACGGCGTGCCCGGCGAGGTCGTCCAGGATGAGTGGCGAGGCTACGGGCCGTCGCGCAACGTCGCGCTCTCCACCGCCCGGCCGCACACCGACTGGGTGATGACGCTCGACGCCGACGACACCTTCCACGGCGAGATGGAGCGGTCGATGCCCGACGAGTTCGACGGCGTCGAGGCCGTCTACCGGGTCGAGCCGCTCCGCTACTGGGTGCCGCGGCTCGTCCGGGCCGACACCGAGTGGGCGTGGCACGGGCGGGCCCACGAGTACCTGGCCCGGACCGGCGGTCCGAGTCGTCTCTTCCGGACGGCCGCGTTCGCGATCGAGCACCACGCGGACGGCGGCAACCGGGCCAGCAAGTTCGAGCGGGAGCTGGCGCTCCTCCAGGCCGACCACCGGGACCAGCCGGACGATCCCCGGACGACGTTCTACTTGGCCCGAACGTACGAGGACAGTGGCGAGCCGACCCGGGCGGCGACGTGGTACCGCCGGCGCATGGAGCAGCCCGGCTGGGACGAGGAGACGTGGTACGCCCGCTGGCGGCTGGGCATCTGCCTCCTCGCCGGCGGCCGGACCGACGAGGGCCGGACCGACGAGGGCCGGACCGACGAGGGCCGGACCGACGAGGGCCGGACCGACGAGGGCCGGACCGACGAGGGCCGGACCGACGAGGGCCGGACCGACGAGGGCCGGACCGACGAGGGCCGGACCGACGAGGGCCGGACCGACGAGGGCCGGACCGACGAGGGCTGCGGGGTGCTCTGGAGCGCCTGGGGGGCGCGGCCGTGGCGGGCCGAGCCGTTGTGGTCCCTGGCCGAGCACTATCGCCTCATGGCCGAGTGGGCCCTCTCGTTCGAGGCCTGCGCCCTGGCCCGCCGCCACTGCGGCGTCGGCGCGCCGGAGCCGGGGAACGGCTTCGGCGGCGACCGGCTCTTCGTCCACCTCGACGTCTACCAGTGGCGTATCGCCTACGAGCAGTCGATCAGCGCCTACTACGTCGGCGAACGCGACCTCGGCCGCTCACTGGTGGCCGAGCTGCTGGCCCGGACGGACCTCCCCCCGGGCATCGTTGCCAACCTCGAGGAGAACCGCCGCTTCTACGACGTCTGACCGGACGGCAGCCTGATCGCACGGCAGCCTGATCGCATGGCAGCCTGGACATGCGACGGCCTGACCGAGGTCGGGGTGGATACCGCGCCGACGGCACTCGAGCGAGCGACCGCGCCGACGGCACTCGAGCGGACGCGGCGGCACCGACGACGCCCGTCAGGACCAAGCGGCGCTGATCTTCTCCCAGGCCGTCGCCAGCGTCTCGGGCATGACCCGGATACCGCCGACGGACGTCATGAAGTTCGTGTCGCCGGACCAGCGGGGCACGACATGCAGATGGAGATGCCGGGGGATGCCGGCGCCGGCGGCGCGACCGAGGTTGGCCCCGAGGTTCATCCCGTCGGGCCGGTACGCCGCGTTGAGCGCGTCGACGGCCCGCCGGGTCGTCGCCCACAGCTCGGCGGCTTCGTCGTCGGTCAGCTCGTCCATCTCGGCGAGGTGGCGCCGCGGTAGGACGAGCAGGTGCCCGCTGGCGTACGGGTAGGCGTTGAGCACCGCGAACGTGAGGTCGCCGAGGAAGACGATGCCGTTGTCGACCGACGGCGGTCCGCTGGCCTCGATGCGGCAGAACACGCAGCCGCCTCCATCGACGGCGCCGTCGTCCCCCGCCCGCTCGTGCTCGGTGGCGGCGGTGACGTAGTCGTGCCGCCAGCCGGCCCAGAGCTGCTCAAGCGGCACTGGCCGCCCGCTTCTGCGCGACGTCGTCGAGCACGTCGGCAACGAAGTCGTCGACGGCCACCCCGCGGTCCGGGCGGTCGCTGCCACGGCGGTTGACGCCGACGGTCCCGGCCGCGACGTCGTCGTCGCCGACGACGAGCACGTACGGCAGCTTCTGCAGCTTGGCCCGACGGATCCGGCCGCCGAGCGCCTCGCTGGCGTCCTCGGTCGTCACCCGCAGGCCGGCCGCTTTCAGGCGGTCGAGCACCTCGACCGCGTAGTCGACGTGGTCGTCTCGGACCGGCAGGACGCGGACCTGCTCCGGGGCGAGCCACGTCGGGAAGGCGCCGGCGTAGTGCTCGAGCAGGATGGCGAAGAACCGCTCGACCGAGCCGAACAGGGCCCGGTGGATCATGACCGGCCGGTGCTTGGCGTTGTCGGCACCGACGTACTCCAGCCCGAACCGCCCGGGCTCTTGAAAGTCGAGCTGGATGGTCGACAGCTGCCAGGTGCGGCCGATGGCGTCGCGGCACTGGACGGAGATCTTCGGGCCGTAGAACGCGCCGCCGCCTTCGTCCATGACGAGCTCGAGGTCTCTCGCCTCGGCCACCGTCTGCAACGCACGGGTCGCCTCGTCCCACTCCTCGTCCGAGCCGACGGCCTTGTCGGGCGGCTTGGTCGACAGCTCGAGGTAGAAATCGTCGAGCCCGTAGTCGCGCAGCAGGTCAAGGACAAATGTCAACAACGACCCGAGCTCGTCGACGATCTGCTCGCGGCTGCAGAAGATGTGGGCGTCGTCCTGGGTGAAGCCGCGGGCCCGGGTCAACCCGTGGACGACACCCGACTTCTCGTAGCGGTAGACCGTCCCGAACTCGAACAGCCGCACCGGCAACTCGCGGTACGACCGCTGGCGGCTGCCGAAGATGAGGATGTGGAACGGGCAGTTCATCGGCTTGGGGTAGTACTCCTGGCCGCCGTCGAGCACCATCGGCGGGTACATGCCCTCGGCGAACCATTCCAGGTGGCCGGAGGTCTGGAAGAGGTCGGCCTTGGCGATGTGCGGGCTGTTGACGAACTCGTAGCCGGCCTCGACGTGGCGCTGGCGCGAGTAGTCCTCCATCAGCCGGCGGACGGTACCGCCCTTGGGGTGGAAGACGGCCAGGCCGGAGCCGATCTCTTCGGGGAACGAGAACAGGTCGAGCTCGTGGCCGAGCTTGCGGTGGTCCCGCCGCTCGGCCTCCTCCAGCCGGTGCAGGTGCTCCTTCAGCGCCTTGTCCGACTCCCACGCGGTGCCGTAGATGCGCTGCAGCTGTGGGCGCTTCTCGTCCCCCCGCCAGTACGCGCCGGCGACCCGCATGAGCTTGAAGTGCCCCAGCTTGGCGGTGGACGGCACGTGCGGGCCGCGGCACAGGTCGACGAATGTCGGCGAGTTCCGGTAGGTGGAGATGGCCGGCCCAACCCCATTACCGCCGGTCCCGTTGCCACCGGCGCCGTTCGCCGCGGCCGGTGCGGCGTCGACCTCGTCGGCCCCCTCCCCGACCGCCCGGATGATCTCCTGCTTGAACGGCTGGGCGTCGAACAGGGCGAGCCCCTGGTCCACGGTCACCTCGTGGCGGACGAACGGTTGGTCCTCGGCGACGATCTGGCGCATCGTGTCCTCGATCCGGCCGAGGTCGTCGTCGCTGAACCGGGCGCCGCCCGGCAGTTCGAAGTCGTAGTAGAAGCCGTCGGCGATCACCGGACCGATGGCGTAGTGGGCGCCCGGCCACCGCCGCAGCACGGCCTGGGCCAGGACGTGGGCGGTCGAGTGCCGCAGCACCTCTCGACCGGCGTCGGACGACGTGGTCAGGATGGCCACCTCGTCGCCGTCGGCCAGCTCGGTGGAGAGGTCCACCTCCCGACCGTCCACGACCGCGGCCACCGCCGCCCGGGCCAGGCCCGACCCGATGGCGGCGGCCAGGTCGCCGGCCGTGGACCCGGTGGCCAGCTCCCTCGCCGAGCCGTCGGGGAGTCGCACCGTCACCGTCGCTGCCATGGTCGTCGTCTTTCGTGGTCTGGCCGTCGGCTGCCGGCCCCGTGGCGGCGGCCGCGTCGGCGGGGCTCGTGGAACAGACAGCGTAGAACGGCATGACGGCGGAGCCGTCACCCCGGTTTCGGTGACGCCAGGGCAGCGTGGGAGCATGCGTCGGTGCCCCGTCCCTCCTCCGGGCGATCCGCCCCGTCCCGGCGACCCGGTGCGGCCGAGCTGGCGGCAGCCGAAGGAAAGACGGTGCCGGACGTGATCGGGCCGGGCCTCGACGTGCTGTTCTGCGGCATCAACCCCGGGCGGTGGTCCGGCGCGGTCGGCCATCACTTCGCCCACCCCGGCAACCGGTTCTGGAAGGCCCTCTACGCGTCCGGGTTCACCGACGAGCGGCTGACACCGGACCGCGAACAAGAGCTGCTCCGGTTCGGCGTCGGCATCACCAACGTGGTGACCCGTACCACTGCCACGGCCGCCGAGTTGTCCCGCGAAGAGCTGCGGGCGGGCGGCGCCATGCTGGAGGCGAAAGTGGCCCGGTGGCGTCCGCAGGCGGTGGCGTTCCTCGGGATGACCGCCTACCGGACCGCCTTCAGGCGACCGGGAGCGGGCATCGGGGAGCAGCCAGAACGGCTCGGGGCGGCCCGGCTGTGGGTGCTACCGAACCCGAGCGGCCTACAGGGCCGGTACGGGATGGATCGCATCGTGGACGAGCTGGCTGCCCTCCGGCTGGCGGTCGGCCACTGAAACCGTGCTCGGGGTCCCGAGGCACCTATCCGCTGAGCGCCTATCCAACCGGGCCGCCCAGATGACGGGCGAGCGCCGAACGAACCCCCCGTAGGTCGCCCCTCACGTCGTCGATCCGGCTGTTGACCGCGAGAAACCCAGAGGCGGTTTCCGCCCTCATGTCGTCGATCCGGCTGTTGACCGCGGCAAGGCCGGACGTCATGTCGGCCCTGACGTCGCCGATCCGGTCGTTGACCGCGGCGAACCCAGACGCGGTTTCCGCCCTGATGTCGTCGATCCGGCTGTTGACCGCAGTCGTCCCTCTGGCCATCTCGCCGGCAAACCGGTCCAAGGCCTTGGCAAAGAGGCCGCTCTGCTCGCCGAACCGAGCGTCGACTCCCTCGGCCAGCCGCTCGAACCGGGTGTCCACCTGTTCGGCGAACCGGTCGAACCGGTCGTCGACTCGTTCGGCCAGTCGCTCGAACCGGCCCTCGAGCCGGCAGAAGAGACGCCACATCCCTCCGGCGACCGCCACGCTCCCGGCGATCAGTACCCCGACTGCCGTCCAGTCCATTGCCGTCGTTGATCCCACTGCTTCCCACCTCGTCGATCCGTGGATCGCCTCAGACGATCCCCTTTCGTACCGTCGGGGCAGCTGTGGGCTCCGCCGACAGGGATCGCCGACACCGTCGTGGCGACCACCCGGGATCTGGCAGGCCACCCGACCGACCAGTTCCACCCATCAAGGGGATGCTATCCACACGTAGCGCCAGAGGCAACGACCCGACGGGCGGCGGAGGGCGAGGGGTAGCAGAGAGCTAGGGCGGCGGACGTCCGCCGTTCAGAGGTCGATCCCGAGCAGCGCCGCGCCGGCGGCGACCGGCCGGCCGGCCGCCGCACCGTCGTCCAGCGCGGTCAGCGCCCCGGGCGCGTCGAGGTCGTCGTCCAGCCGTTCGCGCACCGCGTCGAGGACCGGGTCGGCGCCCGACGCGCCGGTCCGGGCGGCGCCGTCGACGGACGCACCGGCCGCCGCGGCGTCGGCCACCCGCCAGCGGGCCAGCCGTTCGGCCGCGACGGGCAGGTCGGCGTCGGTCCACTCCCAGTCGCCCCGGTAGTGGTGGCCGAGCAGGGCCACCCGGACGACGGCCGGCTCCCAGTGCTTGACGAGGTCGCCGACGAAGACGAGGTTGCCGAGCGACTTCGACATCTTCGTGCCGTCGAGGCCGACGAGGCCGACGTGGAGCCAGTGCCGCACGAACCGCCGGCCGGTGACCGACTCCGACTGCGCCGTCTCGCACTCGTGATGGGGAAAGACGAGGTCGCGGCCGCCGCCGTGGAGGTCGATCGTCTGGCCGAGCTCGCGCAGGACGAGGGCGGAGCACTCGATGTGCCAGCCCGGCCGGCCGGGGCCCCAGCGGGACTCCCAGCTCGGTTCGTCCGGCAACGACGGCTGCCACAACACGAAGTCGAGCGGGTCGCGCTTGTTCGGGTCCTCCGGGTTCCCACCGTGGACAGCCGCCAGCTCGAGCATCTTGGGGCGATCGAAATGGCTGACGTCGCCGAACCGGGCGAACGTCGCGACCTCGAAGTAGACCGCGCCGCCCGACTCGTAGGCATGGCCTCGCTCGAGCGCGGCGCCGATCAACGAGAGGATGTCGGCGATGGCCGACGTCGCCCGCGGCTCGGCGGCCACCGGCAGCAGGCTGAGCGACGCCATGTCGGCGTCGAAACGGGCCATCTCCTCGGCCGCCAGGTCGAGGTAGTGGACGCCGAGCTCGCGGGCCTTGCGCAGGATGTCGTCGTCGACGTCGGTGACGTTGCGGACGGACCGGACGCCGAACCCGAGGTCGCGCAGCCGCCGGCCCAGGACGTCGAAGGTCAGGTAGACCGCGGCGTGGCCGAGATGGGCCGCGTCGTACGGGGTGATCCCACAGGCGTAGAGCGTGGCGGTCGGCCCGGCCGGCTCGAACGGCACGACCGCGCCCCGCGCCGTGTCGTAGAGGCGCATCCCCACCGTGGTGGCCTCAGATGCCGGCGAGCTTGAGGGTGCTGTGGACCCGGTGGCGGATGTTCAGGGTGATGCACACCGCGGTGAACGCCTCGACGGCCGCCGCCTGGCTCAGGCTGCCGGCATCGAGCGGCCGCAGCCCTTCGATCCGCTCGACCAGCTCGAGGGTGGCCTCTCGGGCCCCGTCATCGTCGGCGCAGACCAGCACGTCGGCCAGCAGGCCGGAGTCGAGGTTCTCCATCTCCGACGCCGGCAGGTGATGGAACGCGGCCGCCACCCGGGAGCCCGGCAGCGCGGCCTGGATGGCGGCGGCCATCGAGCCCCGGGGCGGGACGAGGGCCAGCATCTCCCGGCCTTCCTTCACGAGCGCGTTGACCATCGAGACGACGGCCTTGCCGGCCAATGGCTCGGCCAGGGCCCGGACGGTGGCGACGGCGCCGTCCCACGGGGTGGCGACGACGACGAGATCGGCGGCCGCCGCACCGGCGTTGTCGGCGCCGCTGATCGAGCCGGGCAACCGCCCGGACCACGCGCCAGCCACCTCGGCGGCCACCGACGCCGCCCGGTCGGCGTCGCGCGAGCCGATCGCCACCGCCAACCCGGCCGCGGCCAGCCGCACGGCCAGTCCCCGACCGGCCGGACCGGTCCCTCCGAGCACACCCACGTCCATCGGGTCACTGTCACACGGGGCCGGCCGCGGCGCCAACCGGCGAAAGCCCGCCGGCCCGCCGACTAGCCGAAAACAGCCAACCGACAGCCAACCGGCAGGTATCGTTCGGGTCGTGACCGGAGACCAAGGGGGGCCACCGCCCGACGGCCCGCGGACTCGCCGGGAGATCCAATCGGCCCAGGCCCGCCAGCCCCGTAGCCCCGAGATGAGCCGCCGCTTCTTCCTCCGGCGCGTCGCCGCCTTGGGGGGTGTCGTCGCCGTCGGGGCGGCCGGCTACGGCGTCTACGACGCGCTGTCCGGCAACGGCCCGAGCCCCGCCACCGCCGACCCCAAGTCGAAGGGCACGCCGAAGCGGACGGCGACGTCGACGACGATCGCCGGCCCGACCACGGGAACCGTCGACGGCGTCACCATCCCGGTCTCCCCGGCCATCGTCGCCGAGAACGCCAAACCCGGCCACGCCTGGTGGGTGACGACGCCGCAGAACCCCGGCGACATCGAGGGGTACGCCAGCCAGGTCAGCGCGGTCGCCGGCGAAAAGGTCACACTCTTCGTCAGCACGAAGGCCCCGCAGTTCCACGTCGAGGCCTACCGGATGGGCTACTACGGCGGGGTTGGCGGCCGGCTCGTCTGGCAGTCGGCCGAGGTCGCGGGGGCCCGCCAGCCGACACCGACGATCGTCGGCCCGACCAACATGATCGAGTGCCAGTGGCAGCCGTCGATCACCGTCCCGATCACCGCGGCGTGGCCGTCGGGGGCCTACCTGCTCAAGCTGGTCGGCGCCGACACAGAGCAGCAGTTCGTCCCGCTGTGCATTCGCGACGACTCGTCGACCGCGGCCGTCGTCATCCAGAGCAGTGTGACGACGTGGCAGGCCTACAACCGGTGGGGCGGCTACAGCCTCTACTACGGCAACCTCGACGGCTCGCTGTCGTTCACCCACGCTCCGGGCAACGGCGACTACACACACCGCTCGCGCATCGTCTCGTTCGACCGGCCGTACGACCACGACTGGGCGTCCGGCGCAGCCGACTTCGTCGGCAACGAGCTACCGGTCATCTTCCACGCCGAGCATCTCGGTCTCGACGTGACGTACTGGACGGACGTCGACCTCCACACACGGCCGCAGCTGCTGACAAACCACAAGGCGCTCGTCAGCCTCGGCCACGACGAGTACTGGTCGCTGCCCATGCGCCAGGGCGCGCAGACCGCGCTGGCCAAGGGGACGAACCTGGCCTTCCTCGGCGCCAACGCCTGCTACCGCCAGATCCGGTTCCAGAGCTCGTCGGTCGGGCCGAACCGCCAGCAGATCTGTTACAAGGACGCCGCCGAGGACCCGATGAACGGCGTGAACGACGCCGTCGTCACCGGGCCGAGCTGGGAGTCGCCGCCGACGTCGTGGAAGGAGAGCGCGCTCATCGGCAACATGTACCAGGACGTCGCGGCCACAGCCAACATGGTCGTCGCCGACGCGTCGTCCTGGCTGCTGGCCGGCACCGGCCTGACGAGCGGCCAGCAGCTGCCTCACGTCGTCGTCGGCGAGTTCGACCGGTACGTCCCGGGCGGAACCGGGCCGGCCAACGTCGACGTGATCGCCCACTCGATCGTGCCCAACCGGGGGGGCAACTACTCCGACGTCACGTGGTACACGGCGTCGGGCGGTGGCGGGGTCTTCGCCAGCGGGAACGCCAGCTGGGTCGGCAACCTCGTCGACTGCCCGCTCATCCCCCCGAACGTTCTGCCGGAGCCGAACCCGGCGGTCAACGCCGCCCTCCAGCGGGTCATGCTCAACCTCTACTCGGTGATCGGCGCCGGGCCGGCCAGCGCCAGCCAACCGTCGCAGGGCAACTGGCAGGCCGTCTACTCCGGGGCCGGATCGATCAGCGCCCCGGCCCAGAACAACGCCTCCTGATCTGTCCGACCCACCCGACCGGCCCGATCCGCCGACGCCCGGCCGGCCGGAGACGCCGACCGGCGACGGGCATACTGCTCCGGTGACCCGGAGCCGGCGCCGTCGCCGTCGGCGGACGATCCTGCTCGGTGTCGTCGCCGTCCTCGTCGTCGTCTACGTGGTCGTCACCGTCGTCTTCTTCGTCTCCCCCGACTTCGGAACGGTCTCGCGCCCTCAGGCCGTCGTCGTGCTCGGCGGCTACGGTGACCGCTTCGCCCACGGGCTGGCCGTCGCCCGGGCCGACCACATCGACACCGTCGAGCTGTCGACCGGCAACACCGAGGCCGCCTGCCCGAAGGTCACCGGCATCGACCTGCACTGCTTCGCCCCGCACCCGGCATCGACCCAGGGCGAGGCCCGGGCCATCGCCGCGATGGCCCGGCAGCACCACTGGGACCGGCTGCTCGTCGTCGCCGGCACCACCCAGGTCACGCGGGCTCGCCTGCGCATCGGCCGCTGCTACCGCGGCCAGATGGCCTTCAGCGGCGTCGACCCGGCCGGCCCGGTCCAGTGGATCCGCGACGTCGTCTACGACCAGGTGGCGATGGCCAAGGCCGTGCTGTGGCAATGGGGCTGCTGACGGCCGTCGAGGCCATGGGGCGGCCCGCCGTCACGGCCCGCCGCTAACCTCCCCGTGCCATGAGCCTGCTCGACGGAAAGCGGATCCTCGTCACCGGGGTCCTGACCGACGCGTCGCTGGCCTTCGCGGTCGCCCGACTGGCCCAGGAGCAGGGCGCGGAGGTCGTGCTTTCCGGGGCCGGCCGCGGTCTCTCG
Source organism: uncultured Actinomycetota bacterium (assembly GCA_963844575.1). Taxonomy (GTDB): domain Bacteria; phylum Actinomycetota; class Acidimicrobiia; order Acidimicrobiales; family RAAP-2; genus DASZUK01. Next base: position 2,317,210 of record CAWJOU010000005.1, on the reverse strand, counting down.
CTCACCCGCCGGACGGCCCGGAAGCTGCCGGTCGAGCCGGATGTGCTGGAGATCGACGTCACCGACGCCGGCCAGCTGGCGGCGGCCGGCGAGGCACTGGCCGCCCGCTGGGGCCGCCTGGACGGCCTGCTCCATGCCATCGGTTTCGCGCCGCCGGCCTGTCTCGGCAACGGCATGTTCGAGGCCGGGTGGGACGACGTGTCGACGGCCCTCGAGGTGTCCGCGTACTCGCTGAAGGCCCTCGTCGCGGCGTTCCGGCCGCTGCTGGAGGCGGCCGGCGCGGACGGCGGCGCGTCGGTGGTCGGCCTCGACTTCGACGCCACCGTCGCCTGGCCGCTCTACGACTGGATGGGCGTGGCCAAGGCTGCGCTGGAGTCCCTGACCCGCTATCTGGCCAAAGAGCTCGGCCCGAAAGGGGTCCGGGTCAACCTGGTCGCCGCCGGCCCGGTGCGGACGATGGCAGCCAAGTCGATCCCGGGGTTCTCCGCGTTCGAGGACACGTGGAGCGACCGGGCGCCGCTCGGCTGGGACGTCCACGACAGCGAGGTCGTGGCCCGGGCCTGTGTCGCGCTTCTGTCAGACTGGCTCTCTATGACCACCGGAGAGATGCTGCACGTCGACGGCGGCGTTCACGCCGTGGGGGCCTGAGCCCGTGCCGACCACCGAGGAGCTCCGCCAGCTCGTCGACCGGTACTGCACGGTCACGAGCTCGGGGGCGGTCGACGACTACGTCGCCCTCTTCACCGAGGACGCCGTCCAGCTCGATCCGGCATCGGCGCCACCGCACGTCGGCCACGACGCCATCCGGGCGTTCCGCCAGAGCGCGGTCGACGCCGCCAAGTCCATGCGCTTCGAGGCACTGGCCGTCCACACCGCCGCCAACCACGCGGCCATCGACTTCCGGGTCGCCGTCGAGCTCGATGCCGGGCACATGATCATCAGCGGCATCGAGGTATTCACCGTCGCCGACGACGGGCGGATCAGCTCGGTCTCGGCCTACTGGGACGACGCCGACATCACCTTCGAGTAGGCCGCGTCGGCCGGTCCGCCGCGGCCGTCGGTCGTCCGCCCGCCCCCCGTCGTCGGCGTCGGCGCCGGGCACCACGTCACCACCGCACCACGGCACCACCGACGGACATCGCTGCACCGGCCGTGACGGCATGCCTATGCTCTCCCGAGCGTTCCACCAGGGGGGACACCAAGCCGGGGACGCAGGCGGGATAGAGGGGGCCAGGTGATCTTCAAGAAGCTCGGCCGGTTCGTGGTGGGCCATCCGTGGTGGGTGATCGGCGCCTGGGTGATCGGCGCCGTCGTGCTGCTGACCCTCTCCCCTCAACTGGTCAAGTACACGTCGAACAACAACTCGTCGTTCCTGCCCAGCTCCTACGGGTCGGTCCAGGCCCAGCAGGTGGCGGCCAAGTACTTCCCGGCCAGCGCGGGCGCCACCGGGACGATCGTCGTCAGCGCCGACGACCACGGCGCGCTCAGCACAGCCGACCAGCAGAAGACCGCCGGCCTGGCCGCCGCGCTCACGGCCGACCACATTCCGTCGGTGGTGACGGTCACGACGTCGCCGCTCTACCTGTCCCAGGACAAGAAGGTCCAGCTCGTCCAGGTCGTCTTCGACGGCCAACCGGGCGCCACCGGGCCGAACGCCGCGGTGCCGATCGTCCGCGACAAGACGAACGCCTATCTGGCCGGCTCCGGCCTCAACGGCGGCCTCACCGGCAACGCGGCGATCAGCGTCGACTCCACGACCGCGTTCGACAACGCGGAAAAGATCATCGCCATCGCCACCGTCGTCCTGATCGTCGTGCTGCTCGGGCTCGTCTTCCGCAGCGTCCTGATCTCGGTCCTACCGATCATCGTCATCGGCATCGTCCACCAGATGGCCCAGGCCCTCACGGCCGACCTGGCCGACTGGTTCGGCTTCATCGTCGGGCCAGAGCTCGCCCCGCTGCTGGTCGTCGTCATGTTCGGCGTCGGGACCGACTACTTCGTCTTCATGGTCTTCCGACATCGAGAACGGATGGCCGGCGGGGACAACGCCAAGGACAGCCTCCGGTTCTCGGTCGAACGGGTCGGCGTGGTCATCGCCTCGGCCGGGGCCACCGTCATCGCCGCGTTCGCCGCGCTGCTCGTGGCCAGTCTCGAGTCGCTCAAGACGCTCGCCCCCGGGCTGATCGCCGGCATCGCGCTGATGCTGCTCGCCGCGCTGACCCTGATCCCGGCCATCTTGAGCCTCTTGGGCAAGCACGTCTTCTGGCCCACGCCGCCCCAGCTCCGTCACTCGAGCCGGCGGACCCGTTCGGAGATCCTGGCGGCCATCGTCGCCAAGCGCCCGGCCGTCGTCCTCGCGGTGTGGAGCGCCGTGCTCATCGGCTTGGCGTTCGGCATCCTCGGCTTCAAGACGACGTACAACCAGCTGGCCGAGCTCCCGTCGAGCACGCTGTCGCAGCAGGCCTACAACACGATGGCCGCCTCCTTCCCGGCCGGCTACCTCGGGCCGACCCAGGTCTACGTCGTCTCGTCCACCGGCGCCGCGCTCGATCCGACAAGCGTGAACGCGCTGGCGGCCACGCTGGGCAAGACGACAGGTGTCTCGACCGTCCTCCCGGCCCAGTACACCGCGGACAAGGGCCAGGCGCTCGTCAACGTCCTGTTGAAGGACGACCCGTACTCCGTCACAGCTATCAACGCGGTCACAGGACCGATCAGCCAGGCCGCGCCCTCCGACGCCATACCGGGGGCGACCACGTACATCGGCGGCACGTCCGCGCAGCTGGCCGACGTGCGGACAGCCTTGCGCCACGACATGGAGCACATCTTCCCGCTGGCGCTCGGCATCGTCGCGGTGATCCTGGCCCTCCTCCTCCGAGCCCTCGTCGCACCGATCTATCTGTTGATCGGCGTCGTGCTGACCTACGTCGCCACCCTCGGGGTCATCTCGCTGATCTTCATCACCGGGTTCGGGTTTTCCGGTCTCGACTTCACCATCCCGATCGTCGTCTACCTCTTCGTCATGGCCATCGGGACGGACTACAACATCCTCATCTCGTCGCGCCTGCGCGAGGGGTTCGACGAGGGGTTGGCACCGAGAGAGGCCGCCCGGCAGGCCATCATCCACGGCTCGCCGGCCGTCTCCGCCGCCGCCCTCATCCTCGCCGGCACGTTCGCCTCGCTCCTGCTGACCGGCATCCAGCTGCTGGAGGAGATCGGTCTGGCCGTCGCCCTCGGCGTCCTGTTGGCCGCCAACGTGCTCGCCACCCGGATCGTGCCGACGCTGGCCGCCATCCGGGTCTGGCACTTCTGGTGGCCCCATCACCGCCACACCAAGACCGCAGTCGACGCCAGCGTCCTCACCGGCGACGACGTCGACCAGCCGGCCCCCGTCAGCTCCTAGCCACTTCCCGCCGGGGGACGTACCTCGGCGGCCAGCGCGGCCACCAGATCGGCGACGTCGACGTAGTCGACCCGGCACGCCGCCGCGCACGCCTCGTCGACCGGGTCGTTGCCGACCATGACCGCCCGGCCGGCGGGCACCCCGGTCGTCGCCAGGAGGTGGCGGAGCCCGTCGGGCGCCGGCTTCTGCCGGTGGTCGATCGCGTAGACGACGGTGAGCGGCGGATCGGCGGTCGCCAGCCCGAGCAGGTCGACCTTGTTGACCTGCTGCCGGCGGTTCCCGTTCGTCAGCACGGCCAGCGTCGCCCCGCCCTCGGCCAGCCGCCCGAGCAGCGCCGCGGCCCACGGGTAGAGCGCGAGAACCGGCCGGACCGTCCGCAGCACCTCCAGGCCGCCGGCGACGGCCGCTTCCGGTGGTCCGGGCAGCTCCAACCGGGTGACCAGCTGGGTCAGGAACTCGTGGCGGCCGGTCGTCGCCAGCACGTCGTCGAGCACGGCGACCACGTCCGGTTCGGGCCGGCCGTACGCGGCGGCGAGGTGGGCGGCGATAGCCCGGTCCGCCGGCCGGAGATACGTCTGGTCGTCGTAGAGCGTCCCGTCGAGGTCGAAGACGACCAGCGCCTGGCCCTCGAGCCGGGCCAGCGCGTCAGTCGCGGCCACCACGCCGACCGGGGCCGGTCACCCGGCCGTCGCCAGGCCGATCACCGGGCGGACCAGCGCCACGGCGCCCGCCGAGCCGTAGAACGGAGCGTCCCCGAAGGCGAAGATGCCGCCGTCGGCCGCGACCTCCCAGTAGCCGTGGCCGTCGGCCGTGGTCGCCAGGCCGACGATCGGCTTGCTCAGGGGTTGGCCGCCCATCGAGCCGTAGAACGCGGCGTTGCCGAAGGCGAAGATCCCGCCGTCGCTGGCCACTTCGAGATAGCCACCGGCCGTGGCGCCGTTCGACCCGGCCCCCGGGATGGCGGCGACGCCGACGATCGGCGCGTTCAGGTGCTGGCCGCCCATCGATCCGCCGAAGGTCGCATCACCGAAGGCGAAGATGCCGCCGTCGCTGGCGACCTCCCAGTAGCCGTGGCCGTCAGGGGTGGCCGCCAGACCGACGATCGGCGCGTTCAGGTACTGGCCGCCCATCGAGCCGTCGAAGGTCGCATCACCGAAGGCGAAGATGCCGCCGTCGCTGGCGACCTCCCAGTAGCCGTGGGCGTCGGGGGTGGCCGCCAGACCGACGATCGGCGCGTTGAGCGGTTGGCCGCCCATCGAGCCGTAGAACGCGGCGTCGCCGAAGGCGAAGATCCCGCCGTCGCTGGCGACCTCCCAGTAGCCCTTGGCGTCCGGGGCGGCCGCCAGGCCGACGATCGGCGCGTTGAGCGGTTGGCCGCCCATCGAGCCGTAGAACGCGGCGTTGCCGAAGGCGAAGATCCCGCCGTCGGCGGCTCCGAGCCAGTACCCGCTGCCACTGACCGCCGGCGGGGGCACCGGCGGTCCGGCGACGGTGATCGAGAGGGCGGTCGTGGCGGTCGTCGTCGGCCCTGTCGGTGTTGTCGGCCCGTTTGTCATTGTCGGCGTGCCGCCGGCAGTTACCCGGACGGCGAAGGCCGACGTCCCGACCGCGGTCGGCGTCCCGGTGACGGTGCCGGTTGTCGGGTCGAGCGTCAGGCCGGTCGGCAGGGCGCCGCTGGTCACCGCCCATACGTACGGCGACGAGCCGCCGAGCGACTGGAGCGTGGCCGAGTACGGCTGGCCGACGGTGGCGGCCGGCAGCGCGGTGGTCGTGATCCCGACCTGGAGGGCGTCGAGGGCGGCCGTGAGGACCGAAGCCACCGGCGTGCCGATCCCGGTGGCCATGTCGTAGCCGGCGGTCGCCTCGTAGCAGGGCTGTGTCCCGACACCTGTGTAGGTGCACGTCCGATTGCCGTGGCTCCCGGCCGGCACGGTCGATGTCGCGGCGAGGTAGTCGTTGTCGCCCCGCGTCACGTCGGTGAAGGCCGACGGCTTTGTCCGGTCGAGCTGGTAGAGGGCGGGCGAGGCCAGGCCGAGCCGACCCTGGGGGGTCCCTTGGTCGGCCAGGGCCAGCAGCGCGGCCCACAGCGGGGCCGCCGCGCTGGTTCCACCCGACGTCGACCAGCCGTGGCCGCCGTTGGCCGTCTGGTAGACGACGTAGAACAGCGCCAGCGCCGAGACGTCGGGCGTCTCGCGACAGTCGGCCGACCCCGTCTTGGTCGGCGGCGCGCCGCACGGGACGCCGCTCGAGTTGCCGCTGGTGTCGAGGCCGAGCTGCCACGGCGGCATCTGCCAGTCGATCGAGATGCCGCCGGACCCGACCCGATTGCCGGGGTACCCGTCGTGGCGGCCTGTCGCCCCGTCGAACGGGGCGGCGTAGCCGCTGCCGTCTGTTGTCGGCCCGGACGAGTTCCACGCCTGCTGGACGAGCGTGGCCAATGTCGCCCGCAGGCTCGTCCCGCCGACCGCGGTGACGTAGGGCTGGCTACCCGGGTCCGAGAGGGCCGGCGCGTACGGTGTGATGGCGTTCGAGTGGTTGACCCCACCCGGGCCGACGTCGGTCACGTTGTCCTCCGACCCCGAGTCGCCGGCGGCGGCCAACATGGACTGCCCCTGGACGGCCATCGCCTGGAAGACCGGTGCCTCGAGGAGAGACAGGTTGATGCCGCTTGTCACCAGGTTGGCTTCGGAGCCCGGGCTCCAGCTGGTGCTGATCACCTGGGCCCGGTTCTGCTGGAGCATCGTCGAGTAGGTGTCGTAGAAGCCGACGAAGCCGTATGTCCGGTTGCCGACGTACACGACGACGTGGGTGTCCGGGGCGAGCGACGCCACCGTGTCGATGTCCAAGGTGGCCTCGCCCGTCCCGTCGGCCGAATCGGCCAGGCTCGTCCCACCGTCGACCGGCACCCGTGTCACCGCGGTGTCGATCCCGTAGCACTGCTCGAACGTCGCGACGTCGGTTGTCGAGTAGTCGGCGAGCTCGAAGAGGGCCACCGTCGTCCCCTGCCCGAGCTTCCCGGCCTGGTAGAGCGGCGTGAACCGGTAGTAGCTGGCCATGGCGTCGGCGGTCATGCCGCCGGTGGCCGAGGCTGTGGCGCACGGCGTCGCCGCCCCCGGGACGGCTGGCCCGGCGGCCGTCTTCGGCGCGGTCGTGGCGGCGGCGGCGGTTGTGGCGAGCTCGTCGTGCGGCTGGACGAGATCGTTGAGCCCGAGCACCGCGGCGACGTCCGGCCGCAATGTCGCCGGTACCTCCGCCGCCGTCGTGTTGGCGTAGGCCGTCCGGCCGTCGGCCAGGGTGACATGGTCGATCGACGTCCGGAACGCCGCGGCCACGTCGGCCGCGCTGCCCGACGCCGGCACGTCGAGGCCGTCGCCGGTCGTCGCCCCGACCGTCAAGCCGTCAGCGGTCAGCCACGACCGGAGGGCGGCGACGGTCGCCGGCGATGCGCCGAACCGCGTTCGGACCTGACCGGAGCTGAGGTACTGGTGGTAGGAGGAGGACTTCGGTGTCGACACGGCGGTCGCCATCGCCTGGAGCCCGGCCGGGTCCGACGGCCGCAGCGCCACGGACACCCGCAGCGGCGTCGTCCCGGCGACCGTGGCGCCGACCGTGGCGCCGACCGGCAGCCGGGCCGCGCCGGTCGGGCTGGCCACCATCGCCGTCGCCGCGCCGGCCGGCGTCGCGGCCAGCACCGACAGGGCCGCCGGCCATCCGAACCCGACCATCGCCGCCGCCAGGCCGGCGGCAACCGCGCCACGTCGGCGTCCTCCCCGAACCCGGCGGCCGACACCCGTCCCTCGACTCATTCCGTCACGACCTCCAGCTGAACGAAGCCGGCATCTCGGTCGCCGGCACGCGTCGGTGCCCCCCACCCCCGGCGGAGCCTACGGTGGCACCGATGAGTTCGGGGGGACCTCGGCGTCGGATCCGGTGGGAACGACAACGAAGGAGACGGAGCCGATGCGCCAGCTGATCGTGACCGAGTTCATGACGCTCGACGGGGTCGTCGAGGCCCCTGGCGGCGAGCCAACGCACCCCCACGCCGGGTGGACGATGGCCTACGGAACGCCGGAGCTGTACGAGTACAAGCAGCGCGAGACGCTTGACGCCGAGTCGCTGCTGCTCGGGCGGACCACCTACGAGGGGTTCGCGGCGGCGTGGCCGGACCGCGACGGGGAGTTCGCCGACAAGATGAACTCGATGCCCAAACACGTCGTCACCGGCGGCCTCGACCCGCTCGGGTGGAACGCCACCCGCCTGGCCGTCGCGCCCCCCGGCACCGACCTCCGGACGGCCGTCGGCGAGCTGAAGGCCGGCGACGGTGGACCCATCCTCGTCGCCGGGAGCGCCACCCTCGTCCGCTCCCTGCTGGCCGACGACCTGGTCGACGAGCTGCGGCTGATGGTCTATCCCGTCCTCGTCGGCGGCGGATTGCCGATCTTCCCCGACGACCGGGGCCTGGTCCCGCTCGAGCTCACCGACCTCGTCCGTTACGACACCGGCGTCCTCCTCCAGACGTACCGGCCGGCCACCTGACCCACTGACCGGCAGCCGGCGGCCGGGGTGTCTCAGGCGACCGGGTCGGACGCCTCGTCGTCCTCGGGCGCGACCTCCCGGAGCTGGAACACGATCAGGACGGTCGCCAGCCCGAGCAGCGGTGCGGTGACGATCGAGCCGATCAGGCTGATCCCGACGTCACCGAAGAACGGGTGGAAGTGGTCCTGCAGGACCTCCTCGACGACGGCCGGCACGACGGTGACGACGAGCGCGACGAGCGTCATCCGCCAGAACCGGCCCCGGACGAGCGCCCGGCTCCGCCGGATCGCCTGCCCGAACGTCCGGTGCTCGACCTTCGCCGCCGCCGGGGCCAGCATCGTCCAGACGTAGAAGACGATGCCTGGAACGATCAACAGCGCCAAGAGAAGGACCGTGGTGACCGACAGCACCAGCTCGAGGGCGACGAGGGTCCGCCAGGGCAAGGTCCGGGCCAGGGCCGGTAGTCGCTGCCGCTGGGACGACGATCGCCAGGCCAGCACGGCGGCGGCCACCAGGCCGGCATAGATCACGTCCCCGGCGATGTGGAAGAACGTCTCCCCCGCCGACTCGAGGCTAGCCAGCGTCACGTCGTCGGGGGCGACCAACCCCAAGACGCCGTCAAGGACGGCCAGCGGGAGGTAGACGGCGAGGGCGCCGAGTACGAGCGTCCGCCAGTGCCGCCGGTAGATCGCCCACCCGTCCCGTGCGACGCGGCCGAGGTCCAACCCGTCGCCGGTCACGGGCGACAGTGTACGGAGCGTCCGCCCGGTGGGGGCCCGAACGGCTAATCGGCGTCGCGGGCTCGGCTCGATCGACCTACGTCGGCACTACTTCCGGCCGCCGACCGCCTTCATCAGGTTCTTGAACTTCGACGGGTCCGGCTTCGACTGTTCCCTCCGCGACCGTTCGATCTCCTGGTACGCGCCTTCCCAGCCGGATGCGCTCTTCTCCTCAGAATGTCGATTGGCCATGGGGCGCCTCCTAACTGCCGTAACAAACGATAGCGGCGACGATGGTCCCGACGGCTGCTGCCAGAGTCACCGCTGCGGCCATGGTCCACCTGGCCTTCAGTCGCAACCGTCGGTCGTTCTGCTTGATCGCCTCCAGGTCTGCGTAGAGCAGCACGTCCTCGGTCAGTGTGACGTCGTCCGTGTGGAGCATCCGGTACACGAGGCCGTCCAGGTCGATGGGCTCCCTTCCGGGACGCCGGACCATGAGACCGATGACCGCGAAAATGACGGACGAGCCCGCGCCGGCGACACCAGCCAGCCCGAGATCGTGCAGCGCCAAACTGGCAACGAGGCCCGCCAGGGTGGTGACGACACCCCCGAGTCCGGCAATGACGGCATTCACTCCATTGAGCGACTCCGCCTGACCGACCTGATCGGCAAGCAACGCCGTGAAGACCTCCTTGACGATGTCGTGCCGGCGCCTGGAGGCGCCCGAATCGCGCGCCTCTACGCCGTCGCCCACTGCCGGTTTCCCCGTTTCGTCATGGGCCAGAACGGTCGCGGTCGGAGGGCGATCCGCCCCCAAGTCGGTCACATGTCGACGACCGCGGCCAGGCGAAAACCCCGACCGAAGCAACCGCCACCGAGCCCGGTGGGTACCCAGGCCGCGGCCGGCCGCGGTGCCGGGCCAGGAGGCCTGCCGGGACCGAAAAGGGCCGCCGGTAGTGTGGCCTCGATGACTCCGCCGGACCGCGACGAGCTGCGCTGATGCCACCCCCTGGGCGCGGCATGGGGATGGGTGGCGGCGGCTGGGCCGGGATGCGCTCGTTCCGCCAGGACCGGACGGTCCTCGACCACCGGATCAAGAAGGGGACGACGCGGCGGATGCTCCGGTTCGCCGTCCCGTACCGGCGCATCCTGACGATCTTCGTGCCGGTCGTCATCCTCGACGCGGTCGTCGGCGCGGTCAACCCGCTGATCCTGCGCGACATCATCGACAAGGGCATCCTCGGCCACAACACCGGGCTCGTCATCGGCCTGGCGATCCTGGCGGCCGGCCTCGCCCTGGTCGGCGGGGTGCTCTCGCTCTACACACGGCGCATCTCCGCGGTCATCGGCGAGGGCCTCATCTTCGACATGCGATCGAAGGTCTTCCGGCACATCCAGCGCATGCCGCTCGCCTTCTTCACGCGGACGCAGACCGGCGCCCTCGTCAGCCGGCTGAACAACGACGTCATCGGCGCCCAGCAGGCCTTCACGACACTGCTGTCGAACGTCGTCGGGAACCTCATCACCGTCGTGATCGTCCTCGTCGCCATGTTCTTCCTGAGCTGGCAGATCACCCTCGTCGCCCTGGTCCTGCTGCCCTGCTTCCTCATCCCGGCCCGGCTCGTCGGCCGGCGACTGGGGGCGATGACCCGCGAGGCGTACAGCCTGAACGCCGAGATGAACATGGTCATGAACGAGCGGTTCAACGTCTCCGGGGCGATGCTCGTGAAGCTCTATGGCCGACCGGAGGCGGAGGCGGAGTTCTTCGACGACCGGGCCGCTCGGGTCCGGGACATCGGGATCAACCAGGCGCTGTACGCCCGGCTGTTCATGGTCGCCCTCACGACGACCGCCGCGCTGGCGACGGCGTTCGCCTACGCCTACGGCGGCGTCGCGGCGATCCACGGCGACCTGGCGATCGGGACGGTCGTCGCCCTGACGGCCTACCTGGCCCGGCTCTACGCGCCGCTTACCCAGCTCTCCAACCTGAACCTCGACGTCATGACGACGCTGGTGTCGTTCGAGCGGATCTTCGAGGTCCTCGACCTCGTCCCGATGATCGAGGAGGTGCCGGACGCCGTGGCCATCCCCCGCGGGCCGGCGACCATCGAGCTGGCGCACGTCGACTTCTCGTACCCGATCGCCGAGGACGTGTCACTGGCCTCGCTCGAGGCGGTCGCCACCCTGGAGTCCGTGCCCCGCCAAGAGGTGCTCCACGACGTCTCGTTCACCGTCGCGCCCGGGCAGATGGTCGCCCTCGTGGGACCGTCGGGAGCCGGAAAGACGACGATCTCCAGCCTCGTCCCGCGGCTCTACGACGTCAGCCGCGGGTCGCTGCGGATCAACGGCATCGACGTCCGCCAGGCGACGCTCGGTTCGCTGCGCGACTCGATCGGCGTCGTCAGCCAGGACCCACACCTGTTCCACGACAGCCTCCGAGCCAACCTGCTGTACGCCCGGCCGGAGGCCAGCGACGACGAGATCCTCGCCGCTCTTGAGCAGGCGCAGGTGCTACCGCTGGTGGCCTCTCTCCCGGACGGGCTCGACACGGTCGTCGGCGAGCGCGGCTACCGGCTCTCCGGCGGTGAGAAGCAGCGGGTGGCCCTTGCCCGACTGATCCTCAAAGCCCCCGACGTCGTCGTCCTCGACGAGGCGACCGCCCACCTCGACTCCGAGTCGGAGGCCGCGGTGCAGCAGGCGCTCAAGATGACGCTGACCGGCCGGACCTCGCTCGTCATCGCCCACCGCCTGTCGACCGTCCGTGAGGCCGACCAGCTCCTCGTCGTGGACGGCGGCCGCATCGTCGAGCGCGGCACGCACGCGGAGCTGCTGGCCGCCGACGGCCTCTACGCCGAGCTCTACCGGACGCAGTTCGCCGACCAGGACGAGGCCATCGGCTGACCGGCGCGCCCGTGGCGTCGCTTGGACGAACCGACCGCCCGACTAACGGTCGCGGGCACGACCGAGCGCCTGAATGCTCGACACGTAGTCCCCGGGCAAGCCGTGCTCGATCGCCCCGGCCTCGAGCTTCTCCAGATATCCCTCCCGCGGTGCACCGGGTGCGGCATGTTCGGCAATGTAGGCTTCCGCCGAAATCGATTGGCCGTTCTCGAGCAGTATCTTCGTGGTCACTCGGTGGTAACGTCCACGTCGTACGCCCTCTTTTTGATCGAGCGTCTCGATATCCTGTGGTGAGACTCCCCAGACAACTCCCCAGACGAAGCTGTCTTCCGACGGCACAATCGTTGCCACACCACGTTCGTTGATCAGGAGCTTATGATTCCAAAGAGTGCCGATATCGACGAACTCTGCACCAGGACACCGTTCGAGCATCTGTGCCCGCAGCATGTTCGACCCATAGGCGAAATATCGTAGGGAACCAGACTGATATGAGTGCATGGCTTCAAACGACCCTAGGCGTTGTCCTCGGTTTCGCCGCATCGTACACCTTCTGGTGGTACCTAGGGACCCGTGTCGTCCCGAGGATCGACTTCTCGGACGATCTCCACAGCGCAGAAGAAGGTGGTGGATCACGATATTGGGTGGTCGTTTGCAACCAGAGCCGGCGTCGAGGCGTCCTCGAACCGAGGTTTCTCGCTACCTTTCGGGTCTTGCTGCCCGGGAAGGAGCTGGACAGTATTTGGGATGTGCCGGTCTCCAATACGAAGATACTTCGCCTGGCTCCGGGAGACGAGCGGCTACTATTTCTCGATCCCGCTGGAATGAGCTCCTTCGTACGCGAGCAGATCAGGCTCTACGGTCCCGACGACGTCGATGTCGACACCCTGTCGATCGAAGACCTCTTCGGTCTGGGAAGTGACGGGAGGCTGACGATAGAGGCCATCGGGTTCGACGAGAGGAGCTCGACGCGCAAGTACCTCCAGTCACGTGTCTATCGGGCCGACGACGTCGACCGTCAGAAACGCTGAGTCGACGGTCAATCGCGCCGACACTCCAGGTGAGCTGACCTCGAGTACGGCGTTCGCTCGCTCGATCACCGTTTTGCGGCGGCCGCGGCGGGGAATGATGACCAGATGCGTCTGTCGGAACGCGGTCGACGCACCGGCCTCTCGCGGGGCCGGTGCGTTCTCATCCTCGCCTTCGGAGCCTTGGCGGTCGGGGGCGCCACGGTCGTCGTCCCGGCCAGTAGTGCCGGAGCGGCCACCGTCGAGGTCCTTCCCGGCCAAACGCTGGGCCAGCTCGCCGATGCCTACGGCACGACGGTGGCGACACTGGCCGCCGTCAACGACATCGCCGACCCCAACCTGATCGTCGCCGGGACGTTCCTCGTCGTCCCGACCGGCACCGGGTCGAGCGGCACCGCCGCCAGCAATACGGGCTCGGGCAACGCCGCCTCTGGCAACGCCGCCTCTGGCGAAACCGGCTCCGACGACACCACAACCGCCACCTCCGCTGTGTCGTCGACGGCGGCGACGTCGGACGGGACGAGCGTGCTCGTCTCGGCCGGCGACAACCTTTCGTCGATCGCCGCCCGCTACGGGACGACGGTCGCCGCGCTGGCCCGAGCCAACGGGATCGGCGACCCGAACCTCATCATCGCCGGGACCCGACTGGTCGTCCCGGTGGCCGGCGCGCCGACACCGTCCTCGGCCGCCGGCGCGGCGTCGACCGCGGCCACCTCGTCGACCGCCGCCGCCCCGACCACGACGACGGCCGGAACGGGCGCAACCGCCGCGTCGTCGGTGACAAACGGCACGGCCGCCGGTGGGTTGCCCTCCGCGCTGGTCGACGACCCGACAAAGCTGGCGCTGCAGCCGATCTTCTCCTACTGGGCCGAGCAGTTCGGGCTGCCGTCCAGCCTGCTGGAGGCCATGTGCTGGTGGGAGTCCGGCTGGCAGAGCGGGGTGACGTCGGTGACCGGCGCCCAGGGCATCGGCCAGCTCGAGCCGGCGACCGTGAGCGCGATGCAGTCGCAGATCGGCACATGGAGTCTCGAGCCGTACACCGCGACGGACAACATCGAGATGGCCGCGGCCTACCTCCACGACCTCATGGTCGACACCGGCGGGACACCCGGTCTGGCGCTGGCGTCGTACTACCAGGGCCTGGCGTCGGTCGAGAAGATCGGCCTGCTCCCGTCCACCGAGCAGTACGTCAGCGGCATCGAGGCGTACACGACCGACTTCTCGTAGTCGTCCTTGACCGGGCGACCGGGCGACCGGGCGACCGGTCGGCCCGCGGCCGGTTCAGGTGCAGCCGAAGTGGGCGCTCTGGTTGGCCATGGCGGCGCGGACGGCGCGGAGCCCGGGCGCCGGCGGCAGGGGGCCGGCCGTCGCTCCGTCGTGGAGGCTGTCGAGGAAGTAGGCGACCATCCGCCGCCAGGCGGTCGGCGCGCCGTTGGCCGTCCGGTGGATGAGGCCGGCATTGGCCATCAGGAGGATGCCGAGATCCTCGGGCTCGAAGTCCGGACGGAGATCGCCGCTCTCGCGGGCCCGGGCGACGATGCGGGCCATCCCCTCCTGGGTCCGTCGGCGAGTCTTCTCCAGCTCCGGCGCGCCGGGGATCGACATCGTCAACAGGTCGGCCATGCCGCGGTCCTTGGCCTGCAGCTCGCACAGGAAGAGGAGGTGGCTGGCGAACGCGTCCCACGGGTCGGGGTTGGCGAGCGCTTGCTCGGCCGCGACGACGACGTCCTGCAGGGCGCTCGTGAACACCGCGGCGATCAGGTCGCAGCGGGTCGGGAAGTGCCGGTAGAGGGTGGCGTTGCCGATGCCGGCCTGCCGGGCGATGTCGTCGAGCGGGGCGTTCAGCCCGCGCTGGCCGAAGACCGACCGGGCGGCGGCGATCAGGGCGTCACGGTTGCGGGCGGCGTCGGAGCGCAGCGCTACCGTCGCCCGCTCCGGCTTCGTCGATCCCTTTCCGGGTCGGCCCCCTGCCGGCGTCACCGGGCCAGCGTAGATCGAAACGGGGACCGTTCCACGCCTTGTGTTAATCTGCCCGGGGTCAACCGGGGAGATATCCCCGGTTGACCGGCAGGACGAGAGAAGGATCGGGCACGGACGTGCCAGCAACGATCGACAACGGGACGATCGACAGCCCGGGGACGCGCCGCGACCGGTACAAGTGGACCGTCCTGTTCAACGCCACGCTCGGCGTCCTGATGGTGACGATCAACCAGTCGATCCTGCTCATCTCCCTGCCGGACATCTTCCGGGGCATCGGTCTCCAGCCGCTGGCCCCCGGCAACACGTCGTACTTCCTGTGGATCCTGATGGGCTACCTGCTCGTCACCGCGGTGCTGGTCGTCAGCCTCGGCCGGGTCGGCGACATGTATGGCCGCGTCCGCATCTACAACCTCGGCTTCGCCATCTTCACGGTCTTCTCGATCCTCCTGTCGGTCACGTGGCTGCACGGCGCGGCCGGCGCGCTGTGGATCATCCTGATGCGGGTCTTCCAGGGCGTCGGCGGCGCCTGTGTGATCGCCAACTCGTCGGCCCTCATCACCGACGCCTTCCCGGAGGCCGAGCGGGGCCGGGCGATGGGCATCTACGGCATCTCGACGGTCGTCGGCGCGTTCATCGGGCTCATCCTCGGCGGCCTGCTGGGCCCGATCGAGTGGCACCTCGTCTTCTTGGTCTCCGTCCCGTTCGGCGTGCTCGGGACGGTGTGGGCGTACATGAAGCTCCACGACAGCGGTGCCCGGGTGCGGACGTCGATCGACTGGCTCGGCAACGTGACGTTCGCGGTGGGCTTGATCGCGCTCTTGACCGGGATCGTCTACGGCATCCAGCCGTACGGCGGGCACACGATGGGCTGGACGAGCCCGTTCGTGCTGACGATGGTCTTCGGCGGCGTGGCCTGCCTGGTGGCCTTCGTCGTCATC
Source organism: uncultured Actinomycetota bacterium (assembly GCA_963844575.1). Taxonomy (GTDB): domain Bacteria; phylum Actinomycetota; class Acidimicrobiia; order Acidimicrobiales; family RAAP-2; genus DASZUK01. Next base: position 2,301,708 of record CAWJOU010000005.1, on the reverse strand, counting down.
GAGTTGGTCGTGCCGAACCCGATGTTCCAGCTCCATCTCTTCCGGGTGCGGGCCTACACGTGCGGGGTGTCGGCCTCCTTCCTGGCGGCCATCGGCCGGGGCGGGCTGCAGTTCATGCTGATCATCTGGCTGCAGGGCATCTGGCTGCCCCAGCACGGCTACGACTTCACCCAGACCCCGCTGTGGGCGGGGATCTACATGATCCCGTTGACGATCGGCTTCTTCCTCGTCGGGCCGGTCGCCGGCATCCTGGCCGACCGGTTCGGGGCCCGGGGGATCGCCACCATCGGGCTCGCCGGCTCGGGTACCTGCTACCTGCTGCTCAACCTGCTGCCGATGAACTTCGAGTACCTGCCGTTCGCCCTGATCCTGCTGGCCTTCTCGGCCTTCGCCGGGCTCTTCTTCTCGCCGAACCAGATGGCCGTGATGAACAGCCTCCCGCCCGACCAGCGCGGCGCCGGGGGCGGGATGAACGCCACGTTCATGAACTCGGCGTCGGTGCTGTCGATCGGCGTCTTCTTCTCGATCATCACGCTCGGCCTGGCGTCGTCGCTGCCGGGCCACCTCTACCACGGGCTCGTCGCCGAGGGCATGCCGTCGGGGGCCGCGTCGAACGTCGCCCACCTCCCGCCGATCGGCTCACTGTTCGCGGCGTTCCTCGGCTACAACCCGATCCAGACCCTCGTCCCCCACCACGTCCTCGCCAGCCTCGGGCCCGCCCGGGCCAGCTACCTGACCGGGCGGAGCTTCTTCCCCACGCTGATCGCGCCGGCCTTCGCCGACGGCCTCCACCTGGCGTTCGACTTCGCCGCCGCGACGACGTTCCTCGGCATGATCGCCTCCGCGCTGCGCGGCGGCAAGGTGCCGACCCGAACCCGGCCGCTCGGCGAGGAGGTCGGCGTCGGCCTGCTCGAGATGGGCGAGCTGGCGTCGTCGGAGATCGGCGCCGGCGTGATGGTCGACGAGAGCTGAACGTCCGGCCGGCCCATTGACAGCCTCCTCCCCGACTTATATCATTCGCTTGATTTAGTCGGTTCTGATTCGATCGTTCGGCCGTCGATCCGACAGTCCGGTCGTCGTCCGACTGGACAGGGAGGGGTGCACATGGCCCCAGGGGTGGAGCACGACAGGTCAGGCGGCGAGATCGGTGGCCCGAATGGCGCGGCGGCGCCGTTCGCGGCCACCCAACTGCTGTCGCGGTCGCAGGGCCACGACCGCATCGACGACCCGTACACCGGCTGGCGGGCGCTGCGGCAGCAGGCACCGGTGCAGAAGCTGGACCTGATGGCCGCGGCCGGGCTCGGCTCGGACGCCGACTATCGAGGGGTCGGCGGCCTGGTCGACGTCTACACGGTCTTCTCCTACGACATCGCCGCCCAGATCCTCCGGGACAACCGCCGGTTCCACATGGCCCATCCGTGGCCGGGCGAGGACCTGCCGCGGATCGGCCGCATCAGCGAGGCGATCGGCCGGAGCTTCCTGGACATGGACGGTCCGGACCACCGGCGGATCCGCGCGCTGCTGCAGGAGGCGTTCTCTCCCAAGTCCCTCCAGCAGTGGATGGCCGATCTCGTGCTGCCGGTCATCCACGGCCGGATCGACACGTTCGCCGACCGGGGCCGAGCGGACCTGCTGCGCGAGTTCACCCACGTGTTCCCGGTGGCGGTCATCACCGGCATCCTCGGCCTCGACGACGGGTTCGTCGAGGAGTTCCACGTCCACGCCGAGGCCCTGCTCGGGGCCATGGCCGACTGGGACGCCGCCGTGGCCGCGTCGGCGTGGCTGGAGGACCACCTCGCGACACTGCTCCAGGAGCGACGGCGCCACCCGGGCGGTAGCGACATCGTCAGCCTGCTGCTGGCGGCCGAGGTCGACGGGGACCGGCTGTCGGACGAGGAGATCTATCCGTTCTTGAAGCTCCTGCTGCCGGCCGGCGCCGACACCACCTTCCGCGGCACGTCGAACCTGTTGTTCGCCCTGCTGCACGATCCGGCGCAGCTCGACGAGGCGCGCCGCCAACGCGAGCTGGTGCCGTCGGCCGTCGAGGAGTCGCTGCGCTGGGAGCCGCCGATCACGGTCGAGCCGAAGTCGACCGTCGAGGACGTCGTGCTCGGGGACGTCGAGATCCCGGCCGGATCGGTCGTGACGGTGTGCATCGGCGCGGCCAACCGTGACGAGTCGGCGTTCGTCGACCCGGAGCACTACGACATCCACCGGCCACGGACGCCACCGCACCTGACGTTCGGTGGTGGTCCGCACATCTGTCTCGGGCAGCACCTGGCCCGGATGGAGATGGTGGCGGCGGCCAACGCCCTCTTCGACCGGCTGCCCGGGTTGCGGTGGGACCCGGACGCCCCGGAGGAGCGGGTGAGCGGCTTCAGCTTCCGGGCCCCGGCCGCGCTGCCGGTGGTCTTCGACTGATGCCCCTGGTGAAGGGGTCCGACCATCGGGCGTTCCCGTTCGACACGTTTCGGATCGTCGCCCTCGTCTCCCCCACCACCGGGTCGAAGGAGACGTGCGCCTGGCACATCAGCATGGCCCCGGGCAACCCCGGGCAGGCCCACTGGGTCGACCACGAGCAGCTCTTCGTCGCCCTGGCCGGGTCGGCGACCGCGCACCTGGGCGGCGAGGAGCACGTCCTGGAGGCCGGCGACGCGCTGATCGTCCCGGCCGGCGAGACGTTCAGCATCGCCAACCCGAACGACGACTCGTTCGAGACCCTCTGCATCATGCCGGCCGGCGCGGTGGCCCATATCCCCGGCCAGGAGCCGACGGTGCTGCCGTGGGCCCGCTGACCGCCGACGGCCGACCACCCGATCAGGCGGCTGGCCCGCCTGGCCCTGGCCCGCCCGACACCGGTGACGGCGCGGCGATCGGTGCCGAGTTCCCACCACCGCCGGCCGAGCTGTACGACTTCTACCGGCGGGCCCGGCAGGCGGCGCCGGTCTTCTACGCCCCGTCGGTCGACATGTGGGTGGCCACCCGTTACAACGACGTCGTGACGGTCCTGCGCGACGGCGAGCGGTTCGAGAAGCACGAGAACGTACCGCCGTCGACGCTCGTCCCGGAGGCGGCGAAGATCGTCGAGCGGATCGGCATGGCGCCGACGTTCGACCTCAACCCGCCCGAGCACACCCGCGTCCGCCGGCACATCAACCGGGCGTTCACGGCCCAGCGGGTCAACCGCATGGAGCCGGTCATCGCCCAGATGGCCGACGACCTGTTGACCGAGATCGAGCCGGCCGGGCGAGCGGACATCGTCGACGGCTACTTCTTCCCGCTGCCGGCCCGGATCATCTTCGACATGATGGGTGTGCCAACGGCCGACCTGCGCCAGGTCGGCGACGAGTGGAGCCGGGCGTTCGTCGAGCTGTTCTTCTCCGAGGTTCCCGAGGACCGGCAGGTGGCGTGCGCGCAGGCCAACCTCGAGTACTGGGAGTACTGCGTCGAGCTGGTCGAGGATCGCCGCCGGCACCCCCGACAGGATCTGGTCAGCGCGCTGCTGGCCCCGGCGCCGGAGGGGGACGAGCCGCTGACGACGGCCGAGATCGTCTCGCTGTGCGCGGTGCTGGTGGTGGCCGGCCACGAGAACACCACCCGGATGCTGGCCAACACGTTGCTGCTCCTGCTCCAGGACCGCCGGCGTTGGGAGGCCCTGGTGACCGATCCGGCCGGCCCGGCCGGCACCGCGGCCGCGGTCGAGGAGACGCTGCGGTACGAGTCGCCGCTGAACGGGCTGTGGTACTACGCGCGGTGCGACGTCGAGCTGGGCGGCGCCCACATCCCCGAGGGCGGTCGGGTGTTCGCGTCGTTCGCCGCGGCGAACCACGACGAGGCGTACTTCGCCGACCCCGACACCTGGGACCCCGACCGGCCGGTCACGGCGAAGCACCTGACGTTCGGCGCCGGCATCCACTCCTGCTTCGGCGCGTCGCTGGCCCGGCTGACCGGGCGGGTGGCCGTCGAGACGCTGGCCCGCCGGCTGCCGTCGCTGCGCATGGAGGACCAGCCGCTCGACTGGGTGCCGATGTTCGTCCCCCGCGGCGTGCAGTCGCTGCTCGTCGCCTGGGACGCGGCCGGCGACGGCTACCGCCGGGACGACAGGGAGGGAGCGCCATGAGCGACGGGCGGGTGGCCGGAAAGGTCGCCCTGGTCACCGGGGCCGGCCGCGGCCAGGGCCGGGCCCAGGCGGTGCGGCTGGCCGAGGAGGGCGCGGACGTCGTCGTCGTCGACCTGGCGGCCGAGATCGACGACGCGCCGTACCCGGTGTTCGCGGCGGAGAACCTGGACGAGACGGCGGCGCTGGTCGAGGCGACCGGCCGGCGGGCGGTGCGCTGCCGGGCCGACGTCCGGGACCGCGAGGCGCTGCGGGCGGCGGCGGCGGCCGGGCTCGACACGCTCGGCCGGCTGGACGTCGTCGTCGCCAATGCCGGCATCGGTGGCGGCGGCGCGCTGCTCGACCTCGACCCGGCCCAGTGGCAGGCGATGATCGACATCAACCTGACCGGGCTGTTCAACACCGTCCAGGCCACGGTGCCGGTGATGATCGAGGCCGGCCATGGCGGGTCGGTCGTCGTCATCAACTCGATCGCCGGCCTCAAGGGCATCGCCGGCTGCGGCCACTACGCGGCGGCCAAGCACGGTGGCGTCGGGCTGGCCCGCACGCTGGCCATCGAGCTGGCGCCGCACGACATCCGGGTCAACCTCGTCTGCCCGACCGGCGTCAGCTCGCCGATGATGCTGAACGACTGGAGCCGCCGCCTGTTCCGGCCGGACCTCGAGCACCCGACCGACGACGACGTGGCCGAGGTGCTCGGTGACCACCACCTGCTCGACACGCCGTGGGTGACACCGATCGACGTCAGCCACGCCGTGCTCTTCTTGGCGTCCGACGAGGCCCGGTACGTCACCGGTGCGGCGCTCCCGGTCGACGCCGGCGCGCTCACCAAATAGCCGTCTGGCCAAATAGCCGTCTGGCCAAATAGCCGTCTGGCCAAATAGCCGTCTGGCCAAGTAGCCGTCTGGCCAAGTAGCGGGTGCCGGCTCAGGGCTGGCGCAGGACGGCGGAGAGCTGGTCTTCGACGGGGGTGAACTCCGGCATGACGAAGTCGCGGCGCAGCCAGTTGGCGCCGTCGACGACGAGCGTGTGGCCGGTGACGAACGCCGCGTACGGCGAGCAGAGCCAGGAGACGGCCCAGCCCAGCTCGTGCAGCTGGCCGAGCCGGCCAGCGGGCGAGCGCCGGGCGTCGACGTCGGTGCCGGTGGGCCGCAGGGCCTTCAGGTCGTCGCGCATGTCGTCGTGGGGGAACAGCCCGGGGGCGAGCGCGTTGACGCGGACGCCGTCGGGTGCCCACTCGACGGCGAGCGTCTTCGTCAGGTTGCCGACGCCGGCCTTGGCCGCGGCGGCGTGGGCCATGCCGGGACCACCGGTGAACGACTGGGTGGCGAGGATGTTGCAGATGGCGCCGGGCTCGCCGGCGGCCGCGCACCGGCGGTGCAGGGCCTGGCTGCAGAAGAACGTCCCGTCGAGCACGATGCGGACGACGGCGCGCCAGGCGTTCGGGCTCATGCCGGCGGCGAGCACCGGGAAGTTGGCGGCCGCGTTGTTGACGAGCACGCGCACCGGCCCGAGCTCGTCCTCGAGGCGGTCGAAAGCGGCGGCGACCTGGTCGGGCTCGCGGATGTCGGCGGCCGCCTCGGCGGCCCGCCCACCGACGGCTTCGACCGCGGCGACGCCGGCTCGGCGGTGGTCGTCGGACCGCGACAGGATGCCGACGGCCGCGCCGGCCCGGGCCAGCTCGACCGCGAGGGCCTTGCCGAGCCCGGTCCCGCCGCCGGTGACGACGGCGGTCGTCCCGGCGAACGTGTCCGGCGGCAACATCGGTCGGCCGGGCGGCGGCGGTTCGGGCAGCACTACTTGCCCTCGAAGCGGACGGGCTGCTTGGCCGCCTTGGCGGCATAGCCGGCGGGCATGTCGTCGGAGACGAACTCGACGGACGCGGAGAGCGCCTCGAACTTGAGCGCCTCGGCCAGACCGCGGTAGGCGAACGCGTCGATCGTCCGCTTGATCGACTGGACGGCGAGCGGGGCGTTGCCGGCGATCTCGCGGGCCAGGGCCATGGCCGTTGGGACGAGGTCGTCCGGCTCGGTGACCTGCTGGACGATGCCGAGCCGCTCGGCGGTCGCGGCGTCGATCCGCCGGCCGGTCATCGCCAACAACTTGGCCCAGCCGGCGCCGAGCTCGTGGGCCAGCCGGAGGTCGCCACCGGCGTCGATCGAGACACCGATCGTCGCCTCCGGCAGGGCGAAGATGGCGTTGTCGGCGGCCAGCCGGACGTCGCACATCAGCGCGAGCTCGAAACCGAAGCCGAGGCAGTAGCCGTGGACCGCGCCGACGATCGGCTGCGGCAGCTCGGAGAAGACCCGGAACCGCTCGTGGACCCAGCGGATGCCCTCGTAGTAGTTCCGCACCTTCTCGGCCGGTGACCGGCCGGTCACCCGGTCCTCGGGCATCCCGAGGTCGATGCCGGCGCAGAACGCCCGGCCGTTGCCCTTGAGCACGACGACGCGGATGTCGTCGTCGAAGCGGATCTGGTCGGCCCGGGCGCCGAGCTGGCGCGACGCCTCCCAGCTCCAGGCGTTGAGCTTGTCCGGGTGGTCGAGCGTCAGCACGCCGATCCCGTCGTCGACCTCGAGCCGCAGCAGCCAGTCGTCTTCGTCGACGACCGGCGACGTCCGGAACGGCATCGGCACACCCCCTTACAGGTCCGCACGAGTATGCCCCGTGCACGACCGGCGGCACGAAACTAGAATCTGTTCTCGCTTTCCGGCCACCCGGGCCGGGGATGCCGGCCGAGCGGTCACCGCCCGGCCTCGATGGAGGTGGCCCCCGTGCACAACGAGCTCTGCGAACGACTGGGCATCGAGTTCCCGATCTTCGCGTTCACCCACTGCCGCGACGTCGTCGCCGCGGTGTCCAACGCCGGCGGTCTCGGGGTGCTCGGCGCGGTCGGGTTCAGCGCCGAGGAGCTCGAGACGGAGCTGATCTGGCTCGACGAGCACGTCGGCGACAAGCCGTACGGGGTGGACATCGTCATCCCCGGCAAGTACGAGGGCATGGGCGAGCTCGACCCGGAGAAGCTCGAGGAGGAGCTGCGGGCGATGATCCCCCAGGGCCACCGCGACTTCGCCAAGAAGATCCTGGCCGACCACGGCGTGCCGGAGCTGCCGGGCGGCCCGAAGCGAGAGCTGCTCGGCTGGACCGCGGCCACCGCGGCGCCGCAGGTCGAGGTCATCTTGAAGCATGACAAGGTCAAGCTGCTGGCCAACGCGCTCGGGACGCCGCCGGAGGACGTGATCACCCAGGCCCACGACCACGGCCTGCTGGTCGCCGCCCTGGCCGGGTCGGTGAAGCACGCGCTCAACCACAAGAACGGCGGGGTCGACATCGTCATCTGCCAGGGCTCCGAGGGTGGCGGCCACACCGGCGACGTCGGCAGCATCGTCCTGTGGCCCGAGGTCATCGACGCGGTCGCCCCGACGCCGGTGCTGGCGGCCGGCGGCGTCGGCAGCGGTCGGCAGATGGCCGCGGCGATGGTCATGGGCGCGGCCGGCGTCTGGACCGGCTCGCTCTGGCTCACGGTCGACGAGGCGGACATCCCGCCGGCCCAGATGGACACCTACCTGGCAGCCACCAGCCGGGACACCGTCCGATCGCGGTCGTTCACCGGCAAGCCCTGCCGGCTGCTCCGCAACGACTGGACCGACGCCTGGGAGAACCCCGAGAACCCCCAGCCGCTGCCCATGCCGATGCAGATGATGGTCGCCATCGACGCGGTGTCCCGCGGCCACGCCTACCCGGTGCAGGCGAAGGACGTGAACTTCAACCCGGCCGGCCAGGTCATCGGGCAGGCGACCAAGGTGCGCAAGACCCGCGACGTCGTCCTCGGCATGGTCGAGGAGTACATCGACGCCGTCCAGGGTCTCGACCTCGGGGACTGATCGCCCCGGACGGGTGGCCCCGCTGGCGCGCCGGGCTCGGTGCCGGGCGGCTGACGACTGGCGGCGGTCGGCTCAGCGCCGGCGCAGCGCCGGATCGGCCAGCGCCGGCGGGACCCAGCCGCCGTCGGTCGGGTTGAGGTTGGTGCCCGGCGGCACGATCTCGTCGATGGCGTCGAGGACGTCGTGGGCGAGCGCGACGTCGACCGCGCCGAGCTGGGACTCCAGCTGCTCCATCGTCCGCGGACCGATGATCGCCGCGGAGACGGCGGGGTGCCGGACCACGAAGGCGAGCGCCAGGTGGACGAGGCTGATCCCGGCCTTCTCGGCCAGGTTGGCCAGCGCCTCGGCGGCCTCCAGCTTGGCCTGGTTGCCGGGCAGGGCCATGTCGTAGCGGACCGGGACCCGCTCCGCCCGGTGGCTGACCGGGATCTCCTGGCCCTGGCGGTAGCGGCCGGTGAGCCAGCCGCCGGCCAACGGGCTCCACGGGATGACGCCCATGCCGTACCGCTGACAGGTCGGCAGCACGTCGGCTTCGATGCCCCGGACGAGGATCGAGTACGGCGGCTGCTCGGCGACGAACCGCTCCCGGCCCCGGCGCTCGGCGGTCCACTGGGCCTCGACGATCTCGGAGGCCGGGAACGTCGAGCTGCCGGCGTAGCGGACCTTGCCGGCCCGGATCAGGTCGGTCAGCGCGCCGAGCGTCTCGTCGACGTCGCACTCGGGCGACGGCCGGTGGATCTGGTAGAGGTCGATCCAGTCGGTGCCGAGCCGGCGCAGACTGTCGTCGCAGGCCTGGACGATCCAGCGCCGGGAGTTGCCCTGCCGGTTCGGGTCGTCGCCCATGACGCCGTGGACCTTGGTCGCCAGGACGACCTGGTCCCGCCGGCCCTTCAGCGCCTTGCCGACGATCACCTCCGACTCCCCGGCCGAGTAGACGTCGGCGGTGTCGACGAAGTTGATCCCGGCGTCGAGCGCCCGGTGGACGATGCGGACGGCGTCGTCGTGGTCCTCGTTGCCCCAGGCGCCGAGCATCATGGCGCCGAGGCAGAGCGGGCTCACCCGGACGCCGGTCCGACCGAGCGTGCGGTACTCCATGGGGTCAACCTACCTAACTGATGCCCACGACCGGCTTGTTCAGCGTCAGCGAGCCGGCCGAGCCCTCGAACGGGGCGTCGCCGTAGCTGAAGATCCCGCCGTCGGACGCCGCCAGCCAGTACCCGCCGTTGTCGGACGTCACCTTCATCCCGACGACCGGCTTGTTCAGCGTCAGGGCGCCGGCCGAGCCGTAGAAGCTGGCGTTGCCGAAGGTGAAGATGCCGCCGTCGGAGGCGACCTCCCAGTAGCCAGCGCCGCTGCTGGTGGCCGCCATGCCGACGACCGGGGCCTTGAGCCGCAAAGCGCCGGCCGAGCCGAAGAAGTTGCCGTCGCCATAGGTGAAGATGCCGCCGTCCGAGGCGACGAGCCAGTAGCCCTTGCCGTCGTTCGTCGTCGCCATGCCGACGACCGGGGCCCGCAGCGTCAGTGAGCCGGCCGAGCCGGCGAACTGGGCGTCACCGAAGCTGAAGATGCCACCGTCGGACGCGACCTCCCAGTAGCCCTTGCCGTCCGGCGTCGACGCCATGCCGACGATCGGCTGGTTGAGCGGCTTGCCACCCATCGAGCCGTAGAACTGGGCGTCACCGAAGCTGAAGATCCCACCGTCCGAGGCGACCTCCCAGTAGCCCTTGCCGTCCGGGGTCTTCGCCATGCCGACGACCGGCTGGTTGAGCGACTTGCCGCCCATCGAGCCGTAGAACTGGTCGGTGCCGTAGGTGAAGATGCCGCCGTCGGAGGCGACCATCGTGTAGCCGGTCGTCGGGATCGGCAACACGGACAGGTGGTTCGACGCGCTGGCGAGCGTGAACGGCGTGCTCGTCGTCGTGTCGTCGAGCCCGGCCGCGACGGTCAGCGTGCCGATCGGCGTCGACCCGGACAGACCCAGCGCACAGTCGAGCTGCAGCGTCGTTGTCTTCGTCAGCGGCACCGCGACCGGGTTCGAGACGAGTGTGCTCCCCTTGGCGGTGAACGTGAACGTCGACGTCGTCGGGAACCCGGCCGGCGGTGTCCCCTCGTAGGCGCACTGCAGGTTGACCGCGCCGGGTAGCAGGCCGGTGATGCCCGAGAGCGTGAAGACGACCGCGGCGCCGTTGGCCGGCCACGTGAAGTTGGTCATGTCGGCGATGTTCAGGCCGAAGTTGGCGGTCGAGCCGACCGTGACCTGGGACGGGAAGTTCGGGTCGTGCGTGCTCGTCAGGCCGATCGTCGGTGAGCTGACGAGCGCCACCGGCGCACTGGTGCCGGTGGCCGCCAGGGCGGTCAACGTCGTCCCGCTGCCGGCGAGCAGGGGCTGGGTGGCGCCAGGCCCGGCGGGGTTGGTCACCCCGGCCACCGCCACCTTGAAGCCGGTCAGGAAGTGTGTTGTCGCCGCGCTGGTGACGACCGCCAGCACGGCCGCCGTGCCGGGCTGGCCGCTCGTGCCGCCCGCTCCGGTCACCACGGTGATCTTGGCTGTTGTTGTCGCGGTGCCGGCACAGGTCGATTGGGTCGTGATGGTGCCGGCGGCTGTGAACGCGCATGTCGACACGGTGTAGGCGCTGGCGGTGGCCGGGAACGTGGCGCCGGCGGCGTAGAGGGTCACTCGGCCTGTGGGCGCGGTGTTCTGGTGGAGCCCGGACACGGTGGCCGTCCAGGCGGCGTGGGGGTAGCCGACGCTGTTCGGCGTCGCCGTCACCGGCGCCACGGCCAGCGGACCGATGGCCGGTGTGCCGGCGATCGTAAGGGCGCCGGTCCCCGAGGCGAGGACCTGGCCGGGCGCGGACTCCGTGGCCACGGAGACGGGCACGTTGCCGGGGGTGGTCGGGGCGGTGAGGGGGATGACGGCCGAGACGACCTGGCCGGCGGCGAACTTCCCGCTGAAGTTGGCCGTGGCGCCGAGGTTGTAGACGATCGACGATGCGCCGGTCTGGGCCGGCGTCAGGCTGCCTGTGCTACCCCAGACGCTCAGCAGCCCGCCGGTGCAGGCCGGTGTGCACGTCAACGCCTTCCCGCTGGGTGTCGTCGGGAACGTCGCCCCCGGCACCGCCACCGCCAGCAGGGCCGGGGTACCGAATGTCTGGTGGACGGTGAACGTCAGCTTGTAGGTGCCGGCCGCTGTCGGGTTCGTGGTCAGGGTCACCCCGGTCAGCCCGGTTGTCGCCGCGCCAGCCGGTTGTCCGGTGGTGAGGACCGACACCCCGACGAACCCGAAGAGGAGCAGCACCGCCCCGACCCATCCGTACGCGTGACGCAGCGCTCGCGACATACCCACTCCCTTTCGCCTCGTTCCGGCCGCGATACCCACGGGCTGGCCGGCCGAACCATCTTGACCAACTTGGCCGGCCGGGGCACGTCACCCCTCGGCGGTAGCCTGTCCGGCGACCGGACGGAGGGGGCGCAGTGGACCTACTGGAGGCGCTGTACACGACGCGGGCGATGCGTCGAGTCCGCCCGGACCCGGTCCCGGTCGACGTCCAGGCCCGGATCATGGACGCCGCGGTCCGGGCGCCGAGCGGCGGCAACCAGCAGAACTGGCGCTTCCTGCTCGTCGACGACGCCGGCCTCAAGCAGCGGCTCGGCCCCCTCTACCGGGACGCGGCCACGCAGTTGTGGGCGACGCATTACGCCCCGATGCTGGCCGAGGCGGCCGCGCACCCCGACGACCCGGCATCGGTCCAGACGTTGAAGGTCCAGCGGTCGGCCCAGTGGCTGGCCGACCACTTCGAGGACGTCCCGCTCTACCTCTTCCCCTTCTGCCAGCACGACCCGACCGGCGGGTCGATCTATCCGGCCGTCTGGAGCGCCATGCTGGCCGCCCGGGCCGAAGGGATCGGCAGCTGTCTGACCCTCCTCCTCGGCCTCTTCCACCGGGAGGAGACGCTGGCCGTCCTCGGCGTCCCGCCGGACGGCGGGTGGGTCATGGCCGGCTGCGTCAGTTTCGGCTACCCGACCGGTCGTTGGGACGTGGCGGCGCGGCGGCCGGCGCACGAGGTCACGAGCCGTAACGGATGGAACGGGGACCCGGGCTTCGACGCTCCCGTCCCGCTGTGGTCGCCGACGTAGTCCGCCGGTCCGCCCCGACGGCCGCCATCCTCCTCGCCGTCGTCGGCCTGGTCGCGGTCGGCCTGGCCGTCGTCGGCACCACGGGGACGGCGACAGGGGGCGGCGTGCCGTGGCCGGCCGCCATCGCCCCGATCGCCGCCTCCGTCAGCCACGACCGCGGGTTGACGTTCGTCCGCCCGGTGCCCGTCCACTTCGTCACACCGCGGACGTTCGATCGCGACGTCGCGGCCCAGACAGCGCCGACGTCGGCCGCCACACGGACCGACGACCGCCGGTACGCGGCCGAGCTCCGGGCCCTCGGCCTGCTCGACGGGTCGGTCAACGTGATCGCGGCCGAGACGGCGACCGACGAGAGCGGCGGCGTCCTCGGGTACTACACACCGACAGCCCGGGCCGTCTATCTCCGCGGGAAGGCGCTCACACCGGCCGTCCGGGTGACGCTGGCGCACGAGCTGACGCACGCGCTGCAGGACCAGCACTTCGGGCTGAACCGCCTCTCGCGGCACGCGGTCACCGACGGCGAGCAGTTCGGGCTGACCGCACTGGAGGAAGGGGACGCTGTCCTCGACGAGGACGACTACCAGGCCACGCTGACACCGGCCGAGCGTCGCCAGGCGACAGCGCAGCCGACAACAACCGGCTCGACCTCGAGCCGTTCGACATCGAGCGGCTCGACATCGACCACAGTGCCGATCCTGACCGTCACATCGTCCGTCCCGTACGTGCTCGGCCCGGAGCTGGTCAACGCGCTCTACGCGGTCGGCGGGAATGCCCGCGTCGACCGGGCCTACGCGCGGCCGCCGGGGACGGAGCTGGACGTCCTCCAACCGACCGACTACCTCGAACGGACCGGTACCCGATCGGTGCCGGCGCCGGTGGTCCCGGCCGGCGACCGGGCGGACGGCGGCCCGCAGACATTCGGTGCGTTCACCCTTTACCTGACGCTCGCCGCCCGGCTGCCGGCCCGCACCGCGCTGGCGGCCGCCGACCAGTGGGCCGGCGGCTCAATGCGCCAGTACCGGACGGCGTCCGGACGGTCGTGCCTCACGGCCGAGCTGACCGGCCGCTCGGCCGCCGGGACGGCCGCGCTCGCCGGTGCCGTCTCGACCTGGGCCGCGGCCATGCCGGCCGGCCAGGTGACGACGAACGCCAGGGCCGGCCCCATCGCCACGGCCACGGCCCCGGTCGTCGAGCTGACCGCCTGCGACCCGGGGGCGTCAGCCCGGGCCGGCCCGGAGACACTCGAGCGCGCCCTGACAGTGGCCAGCCAGCGCAACGGAGTCGAGGTCGACGCGCTCTACGCCGGCGCCTCGCCGGCGGTCGCCGCCTGCGTCGGCCGCCGGGCCCTGGCCGACCGGGCCCTGCTCGTGCACGGGACAGCCGCCCGGGTGCGCCGGGCCACCGGCCGCTGCTCGCCCTGACGGACCGCGCGCTGAGCGGGCGCAGGTGGGCGGAAAGTGTTACATATGACGTGCTCCGCCACGCTGGCGGGGCATCGAACGCTGGAGGCGGAGTCCCATGGCCCAAGAAACCCACGACGCGCTGATCGGCATCGCCCAGCACGACCCGAACGTGCTGGAGAACATCCTGCGGGCCCGGAGCGAGAACCAAGAGGCGTCCGGCCTCGACTCGCGGACGTACGCCCTCGTCAACATCGCCGCCCTCATCGCCATCGACGCCGCGCCGGCGTCGTACGTCTGGCAGGTCGGCCTCGCCCTCGACGCCGGGGTCACGGCGGAGGAGATCCTCGCGCTGCTGGTCGCCCTCAACCCGGTCGTCGGCAGCGCCAAGATCGTCGCCGCCGCCCCGGAGCTGGCGCTGGCCATCGGCGTCGACCTCGACGCGTTGACGGGGAACTGAGATGCCGTTCGTCCGCCGCCGTCCGTTGCTCCGCATGGCCGCGGTCGGCGGCGTCGCCTACATGGGCGCCAAGGCCGGGACCAACAAAGCCATGCAGGCCCAGCAAGCGCAGGGCCAAGCTCCGGCCCAAGGCCAGAGCGCCACAGCCACCTCGCCGGCCGCCGCACCGGCACCGGCACCGGCACCGGCCGCCGCCCCGGCAGCCCCACCCGCCGCCGCGCCAGCGCCGGCGGCACCGGCGGGTGGCAACGATCCGGTCGCCCAGCTCCAGCAACTGGCCCAGCTGCACCAGTCGGGGGCGCTGAGCGACGAGGAGTTCGCCCAGGCGAAGAGCCGGATCCTCGGCTGACGCCCCGCCGCGGGCTCAGGCGCCGGACGGGGCGGGTGCCGGCTTCGGGTCCAGCCAGTTGATCGTCACGAACGACACGACGACCGCGACGATCACGATGGGTGCCAGCGCCGCGCCATCGTGGAAGAGCAACACGCACGGCAGGGCGACGGACACGACCGGGAGCCGGAGCATCGCCGCGGAGAGCGCGCCCATCCCCATCGCCGCGGCCGGGACGAGCGACAGGCCGGGCAGATGTGACGCGGCCATTCCGCCGACCGCGCCGAGCAGCAGCGACGGGAAGATCGGCCCACCACGGAAGCTGCCGAGACACAGCAGGTAGCCAAGGCCCTTGCACAGCAGCAGCAGCAGCAGCGCGCCGAGGCTCCACGCCCCGGCATGGGCCAGCACTGTGCCGATCAGGCTCTGACCGGAGAAGAGGACCGACGACGACGGGTGGCCGGTGGCTTCGGCGAAACCGATGGCCAACCCGCCGACGGCGACGCCGACCAACGGCACGACGATGAACAGGCGGCCCTCGGCGATGCCCTTCATCCAGATCCCGCCCCGCCGGATGACGATGGCCAGCAGGGCCGCGGCCACGCCGAGGGCGATGGCCCAGCCGAACTCGGCCGCGGTCGGCCGCACGACCGTCGGCAGGTTCGGGATGACGAGCGAGAACGTCCCCACTCCAGACCATTGGCCGAGCCCGATGAAGACCAGGGCGCCGACGCCGGCGGCCAGCAGGCCAGGCAGGAGCACGGCGGAGAGGAGCGCGCCGCCGAGACCGATCCCTTCGATCATGAAGATGGCCGCGAGCAGCGGCGAGCCGAGGAGGGTGGCGATGGCGGCGAAGCTCCCGGCGCCCGCCACGACGGCCTGCCCGCTGGCCGGCGCGCCCGGTCGGACCCGGCGGATGGCGAACAGGGCGAGACCACTGCCGAGAGCGATGAGCGGTGCCTCCGGCCCGAGGACCGCGCCGCACGCCAGCGTGGCGACCGCGGCGACGAACACCCCGGGCAGGCTGATCGGTTCGGTCATGCCGGCCGAGAACCCGTCGGCCGGCGAGTGCCCGCCGCGGCCAGGCATGTACCGGATGGCTGCGGCGACGATCACCCCGCCGACGGCGAGCACCGGGATCGGCCACCACGCCGGCTCCCCGTGGAAGCCGAGGCCACTCGGCAGGTGCTGGTAGAGGGCCCGTTGGAGCACGCTGACCAGCTCGAGAAAGCCGAACGCCATCGCCGATATCGGTGCGCCGAGCAACGCGCCGAACAAGAGCGTGACGATATAGGCGCGGCTCCGCATGATCGCCGCCGGGTCCGACGCCGGGGCCATCGCGCCCGCCGACCCGTCGGATCCCGGCGGAGCTGCGGCCGCGGCCGACGGGACAGGATCGGGCGGCGCCACGGCCCGAACTCTACGGCTGCCCGTCGCGAGCGGTGTGGACCGTCGGGGCCGACGGCGTCGGGGCGACTGGCCGGCGCCTCTAGTCTCTCCGGTCGTGGCACCCGGCCCGTCCGTCCACGATGAAGTGCGCCTCCGCCTGGCCGCGGTCGACCAGCGGTACACGCCGATGCGGCAGGTGCTGGTCGACGCGCTCGGCGCGGCCGGGCGGCCGCTGTCGATGCCCGAGATCCTCCAGGCCGCGCCGACCCTCCCGCAGAGCAGCGCCTACCGCAACATGACGACGCTGATCGACGTCGGCGTCGTCCGCCGGGTGGCCGGTGCCGACGACCACGGCCGCTTCGAGCTGGCCGAGGATCTCTCCGGGCACCATCACCACCATCTCGTCTGCGCGACGTGCGGCAAGGTCGAGGACGTGCACCCGTCACCGAGCCTCGAGCGGGCGCTGCGCGACGCGGCACGGGCGGTGGCCGAGAGCCAGGGCTACGAGATCACCGAACACCGGCTCGATCTCCTCGGGCTCTGCCCGGACTGCCACTGACCTTGGCTGGCGCTGACCTTGGCTGGCGCTGACCTTGGCTAGCGCTGACTCAGCCGGCGAGCCCGGACCGGTAGTCCGGCCCGCCGGCCCGGCTGGCCCGTCCGGCCACCGGCGCCCAGACGATCGGCAGCGCCGCGGTCAGCACGGCCGCGCCGGCGGCCGCGGCGACGAACGGCGCCCAGGCCGTCAGACCGAAGAGCGCGCCGCCGGCGGCCGCGGCGACGGCGATCGACCCGGTCTCGGCCGTCGAGAAGAGGCCCTGTACCCGGCCGGTCTCGGTCGACGCGGAGTACTGGGTCAGCATCGACTGGGCGGCCGGCAGGGCGATGGCGGTGGCCAGCGCCTCCAGGCTGCCGAGCACGAGCAACCAGAACAGGCTGTGCAGGAACGGGTAGAGCGCGCACAAGGCGATCGACACCGAGAGCGACCCGACGGCCAGCCGGCGCCGGTCGAGGTGGTCGGCCAACCACCCGCCGGGACGGGCCATGACGACGAACGGCACCGCGAACAGCGTCCAGCTCAGCCCGATCTCCCAGTCTTCGGCGTGGCGGAGCTCCAGCAGCAGCGTCCAGCACGACTCGTAGACGCCGATCGTCAGCCCGAACGCCGCGGCGGCCATCACCGCGCCGATCAGCGAGCGGTTCAGCGCCGGCAGGCCGCCGCGCCCGGGCGCGGCATCGGCCGCCGCGACGTCGACCGCGTCCTGCCCGGCCACCGACGTCCCGACGACGGCCGGCAGGCAGGCCACGAGACCGGCCGCGCCGGCCGCGACGAACAGCACGTCCATCGAGCCGACGCCGACGAGGCTGCCGACGAGCGGCCCGATCGCCATGCCGCCGAGCTGGGCGCCGTAGATCGACCCGAACGCCCGGCCCCGACGGTCGAGGGCGACCGCGCCCGACACCATCGCCAGCGCGGCGACCTCGGCCGAGCCGGCACCCGCCCCCTGCAGGGCGCGCAGAAAGATGTCGACGGTCGGCGACGGCGACGCCAGGAAGCCGAGGCTGCCGGCGGCGTAGAGGGCGAGCCCGCCGAGCAGGATCGGCCGGCGGCCGATCCGGTCGGCCAGCCGGCCGGCCGGGTACTGGCAGAGGAGCGCGGCGACGAAGTACGCGCCCATGACGAGGCCGACGACCGCGTCCGACCCGCCACGGCCGCGCAGGTACTCGGGCAGCAGCGGCAGGACCGTGCTCGCCCCGAGCCACAGGACGAACGTCGTGAGGGCGAGCGCCCGGACGAGCCGGTCGACCGACGGGGCGACGCCCGGCTCGTCCCCTCGGGCCCGGTCCACGGGATAGACGGTAGGTCAGCTGGTCAACTGGTCCCGGCGGAGGACGCTGAGCAGCTCCTCGTACGGGCCGAGCAGGTACGCCCGGTCGCCGCCGGCGAACCGGGTCCCCCGTCGGGGCGGGTGCTCCAGTTGGCCGGCCGACGCCGCCCGGCTGATGGCGATGACCCGGGTCCGGGCCGACAGGTCCTGCATGGCCAGCCCCTCGAGGCCGCCGCCGGGGGTGACCGAGACGGCCCCGACCAAGAACGGTTGCCGGTCCACGTAGAAGGTCTCCAGTACGTCCAGGCCGAGGGC
This sequence comes from uncultured Actinomycetota bacterium, assembly GCA_963844575.1. Lineage (GTDB taxonomy): Bacteria > Actinomycetota > Acidimicrobiia > Acidimicrobiales > RAAP-2 > DASZUK01. Next base: position 2,283,849 of record CAWJOU010000005.1, on the reverse strand, counting down.
GGCACCGACGAACCACGGCGCGGCCAGGGCGGAGGTGGACCGGACGTAGCGGAACCCGAAGTTCCGCTCCATCATCCGCCCGAGCTGGCGATCGAATACCCGCAGGACCACCGGGACCTCTTCCCAGCGGTCACCGAGGGACTCGCGGACGGCCAGGCCGGTCTCGATATTGGTGAAGTCGGCGCTGGTGAGGACGGCCACGGCGTACGCCTGGTCCAGGTTGACCATCTTGTGGGTCTGCCGCTGGGTGGCGTCGGCCACCACCACCGGGACCCGGAGGGCGCGGGCCCGGGCCAGGTACCGGTTGTCCCCGTCCCGCTCCACCACGACCACCCGACGGCCCTCGGCCACCAGACCCTCCACCACGCTGATGCCGACCGAGCCGAGGCCGATCACCACGACGTGGTCGGCCATCCCGGGGACCTGGCGGCGCCCCAGCGACTGCTCGATGCGCCGGCTGACCAGGATGTTGGTGAACACGGCGAAAGCGGTCGACACCAGGGTCACCCCGACCACGATGAGCAGGATGCCGAACACCACGACCCCGTTGCTCTGATGGGCGAAGGAGTAGTCCCCGAAGCCCACGGTGGCCACGGTCTCGACGGTGAAGTAGATCGAGCTGAGCAGCCCCAGGTGACCGTGGCCGCCGGGTTGGTGGTACGTCAGCCGGAGGACCACGGTGGATACGATCAACAGGCCCAGCAAGCCGGCCAGCACGAAAGCCAGGGCCCGGCTGCTGCTCGTCTGCACCAGGGACGCCGCCCGCCGCCGAAGGCGGGCCAGCGGGCGGACCGAGGGGGCCGCGGTCGCGGTCGCCGGGGTCCGGTCCACGTCGAGGCGGTCCAACTCCTCTGTGGTGCCGAGCACGGCCACCCGGTCCCCGGCGCCCACCGGGTGGTCCCGGCCGGGGCACACCACCATGTCGGACCCATCGGCCGGCATCACCGCCACCGGGGCCAGCTGTCCGAACCGGTGCCGCAGGGTCGACGGCGGCTCGCCAGTGGCGGGCACGGTGAGCTGCTGCACCGAGAACCCGCGGCCGCCGAGTGTCATGTGGTGGGTGGGCCGTCGCAGGCAGGCCTCGACGAAGGACGGGGCCGACAGGGCGGCCACGTCCAGGACGCTGCCCGGGCCGGTCACCCGCTCCAGGGCCTGCCCCACCGACGGGTTGGCCATCTGGACGACCAGGCGGACGTCCGGGCGGAGCTCGCGGACCCGGAGGGCGATCTCGAGGGTCAGGACCTCGTCGGCCGCCGCGCAGACCACCGCCCGGGCCGTGTCCAGCTCGGCCTCGGTCAGACCCTCGCCCAAGTGGGCGCTCTGGTGGATGTGCGGGACCCCCCACCCCTCGACCACCTGGGCCAGCCGCTGGTCGGGGTCGTCGTCGACGACGACCACCCCCACATCGCTCAGATGCAGCTGCTCGACCGTGCGAAGCCCCACCCCCTGCAGGCCGCAGACGATGACGTGGCCCTTGCTGTTAGCCGAACCAGCGTTGACCGGACCAGCGGCGGCCGGGCCCGTGTTGGCCGGACCAGTGTTGGCCAAGTTCGGGCCGGCCGGGCCCGTCATCGGTGGTCGGGCTCAGTTCGCACGGCGCCAGCCGCGCTCGAACGGCAGCCGCCAGCGGTGCGGGGCGACGAGCTCTCCCATGGCCGGCGGGCCCCACGATCCGAGCGGGTACGGCTCGACCGGCGGCGGGGCGTCGAGCAGCGGCTGGGAGATCTCCCAGAGCCGTTCGATGCCGTCGGCGTTCGGGAAGAGCGTCTGGTCGCCGGTCATGGCGTCGTGGATGAGCCGCTCGTACGCCTCGAGGACGTCGCCGCCGTGCTCGGTCTCCTGGACGGCGAACTGGAGGCTCAGCTTGTCGAGCCGCATCCCCGGTCCCGGCCGCTTGCCGTAGAACGACAGCGACAGGCGGGCGGCGTCGGCGAGGTCGAACGTCAGGTGGTCCGGACCGAGCGCGCCGACGCCGGACCCCGGCGGGAACATGCTCTTCGGCGGCTCCCGGAAGGCGATCGAGACGATCCGGGCGCCCTCGGCCATCCCCTTGCCGGTCCGCAGGTAGAACGGCACGCCGCCCCACCGCCAGTTGTCGATCTCGCAGCGCAACGCCACGAACGTCTCGGTGTCCGACGCCGGGTCGACGCCGGGCGTCGATCGGTAGCCGTCGTACTGGCCGCGCACGACCTGGTCGACGTCGAGCGGCCGCATCGAACGGAAGACCTTGTTCTTCTCCTCGTTGATCGCCGCCGATTGGAGGGCCGTCGGGGGCTCCATGGCCACGAACGCCAGGATCTGGAAGAGGTGGGTGACGACCATGTCCCGGAACGCGCCCGTCGACTCGTAGAACGCGGCCCGCGAGCCGACGAGCAGGGTCTCGGGGACGTCGATCTGGACGTGGTCGATGTGCTGGCGGTTCCAGATCGGCTCGAACAGGCCGTTGGCGAAGCGGAAGGCCAGGATGTTCTGGGCGGCCTCCTTCCCCAAGAAGTGGTCGATACGGAAGACCTGGTCCTCGTCGAACGTTCGGCGGACGACCCGGTTGAGCGCCCGGGCGCTCTGCAGGTCCGTCCCGAACGGCTTCTCCATGATCACCCGGGCCCGGTCCGTCAACCCGGCCCGGTCGAGCGACTCGACCACCCCGCGGGCGGCGACCGGCGGGACGCTCAGGTAGTGGAGGCGCCGCGGCTCCCCGCCGAGATCGTCCTCGGCCTGCTTGACCGCGGCCGCCAGCGCGGCGGGGCCGTCGCCCTGCGGGACGAACCGGAGCCGGTCGGCGAAGGCCGGCCAGTGCTCGTCGAACGGCCCGTCCCGCACGAACTCCCGGCAGGCGTCGAGGGCGAACGCCCGGAACTCGTCGTCGTCGAGCGCGTCCAGCGACGTCCCGATGACCCGGTACTCCGGCAGGAGGCCATGGAGCGACAGCCGGAGCAACCCCGGCAAGAGCTTGCGCCGGGCCAGGTCGCCGGTGCCGCCGAAGAGGACGACGACGTGCGGGTGGGCCGGCCGGAGCGCTCCCGGGCCGTCCCCTGGTCCGCCGATCATCGTCGGCACCGGCCCGATACCCGATCCCGTCGCCTGCTCGTCCACGACGTCATCGTACGAACCGTTTGTTTCCTCAATGTGGCCGCCGGGAGAGCATTCGGTGAACCGGCCGGCGGACCCCGTCCGACCAGGTGCCATCCGACCGGGTAATGGCGGCCATCGCGAGATCTTCTTTGTGCCCCGACGGCCGACGGTGCAGGCTCGCCTCCATGGACGAGAGCAGCCGCCGCCGCCGGTTCCACCTGGCGCTCGCCGTCGACGACCTCGACGCGACGATCGCCGACTACACGGTCCGGCTCGGCGAGGCCCCGGCCGTCGTCGTCGACGGCCGGTACGCGGTGTGGCGGACGCCGGAGATCAACCTCTCCGTCTCCGTCCCCGAGACCGGGCCGGGACCGGGCTCGGCGGCGGCCCAGCGGCTCCGCCACGTCGGCTTCGAGGACGACGACGCGGTCGCCGGACCGCGGACGGTCGACGTCAACGGCGTCGAGTGGGAGGCCTTCAGCCTCCCCCACCAAGACGCCGAGATCGCCCGGGTCTACGGCCCCCCGACGACCTCTACAGAACCCTCCTGAACTGCAGTTTTGCTTCGGGCGCCGATCGTCGCCCTTGACGGCCGACCGCCCCGGACACTAAGCAGGATGGCTCGTGCTCGATGTCAGACGGGCCCTTGCGGGCCGGACAGACACGATGCGCCAGGCCAGGCGGCGGCTTGCCAAGACCTCCTTCCTCGGCGTCCTGTGTGTCGGAGCGGCGTGTGCAGCGCCGCTGGTACTCGTCGCGCCGGTCGGCGCCGACCAGGTCGCCACCCTCAAGGCCGAGGCCGCCCAGGTCTCCCAGCAGATCGTCCTCGAACAGCTCCAGGTCGGCGCCGACCAGCAGCAGTACGCCACCGCGGTGGCCCGGAGCCAGCAGGATCAACAGCTGGCCGCCCAGACCCAGGGCCAGATCACGGCCGACGAGCAGCGCGTCGGCCGGGACGCCGGTCAGCTTCGGCGCGACGCGGTGGCCGCGTACGTCAATGCCGGCACGGCCGGCGCCACCCCGCTCTTCGGTGACCAGGGCGCGGCGGGGGCCCGGTCGGAGTACAACCAGGTCGTCTCCGGCGACCTCACGGTCGCCGTCGACCAGCTGCGCACCGACCGGCAGGTCCTCGGCGTCCAAGAGACCGCCCGGCAGCAGGCCATCGCGGCCGACCAGGCCGCCCAGGTCGAGGCCCACACACTGTTGTCGGCGGCCCAGTCGACCGAGGCCCGGCTGGCCGCGACGAACGCCCAGGTGACCGGCGAGCTGGCGGCCGCGGTGGCCCAGCAACAGGCCGCGGTGGCCCAGGCCGCGGTCGTCGCCGTGCGGGCCGCGCAGAGCCAGGCGACGAGGACCCCGCCGGCCCAGCCGACCGAGATCGTCGTCGGGGCCCAGACCGCGCCGTCGGGCTCGGCGACAGACCCGGCGCTGAACTCGTTCCTCCAATGCGTCGTCCAGCACGAGTCCGGCGGCGACTACCAGATCGCCTCCCCGAACGGCCAGTACATGGGGGCGTTCCAGTTCAGCCAGCCGACGTGGAACGAGGCCGCCCAGCTGGCCAACCGGCCGACACTGGTCGGCGTCCCGCCGAACCAGGCGTCGAAGGCCGACCAGGACACGCTCGCCGTCGCGCTGTACAGCGCAGACGGTGAGCAGCCGTGGTACGACCCCTGCAACCCGGCCAGCAGCTGACGTGCTCGACCATCTCTCGATCCAGTGCGACGACGTCGCGGCCAGCGCGACCTTCTACGACGCCGTCCTCGCCCCGCTCGGCGGCTCGCGGGTCATGGAGCTCGGTGACGTGATCGGCTACGGCCTGCCGCCGCGGCCGGCCTTCTGGATCGCCCCGCAGAGCACGGGCACCGGGTTCCGCGAGTCCCACATCGCCTTCGGCGCGGCCACCCGGGCGATGGTCCGCGCCTTCTTCGACTCCGCCGTCGCCCTCGGCGCCGAGGTGCTGCACGCCCCGCGCATCTGGCCCGACTACCACCCGGCGTACTACGGCGCCTTCGTCCGCGACCCGGACGGGAACAACGTCGAAGCCGTCTGCCACGTCGACACCGACGGCTGACGACGCTCCGCGACCTTCGCCCCGCGCCGGCCCACTCACGCCGGCCCGCATCACGCCGGGCCACGCCCGGCCCGTCAGACCCTCGCCGTGCACCGAGGCTATTGACGTTTACGTTAAGGTGATCTAGGGCGTCGACGGACGCAGCCGACGATCGAGCGGAGCACCGGGCACATGGATCTGGCCGAGGACAGCCGAGGACTGCGGAGCCGCCTCCGCTCGTCGCAACGGCACCTGGAGCCACCATCGGCCAACTACAAGTGGACCGCCCTGTTCATCTCCACGCTGGGGGTGCTCATGGCGATGATCGACGGGTCGATCACGCTGATCGCCCTGCCCGACATCTTCCGGGGGATCGACATCGACCCGCTGAAGACCAGCAACAGCTTCTTCCTCCTGTGGATGATCCTGGGCTTCCTGGTCGTCACCAGTGTGCTGGTCACCAGTCTGGGACGCCTCGGCGACATCTACGGCCGGGTCCGCATCTACAACCTCGGGTTCGCGGTCTTCACGTTCTTCTCGCTGCTGCTGGCGGTGACGTGGATGACCGGCACGGTGGCCGGGATCTGGCTGATCGTCCTGCGCATCTTCCAGGGCGTCGGCGCGGCGATGCTGTTGGCCAACGCCGCGCCTCTCCTGACCGACGCGTTCCCGCTCCGCCAGCGCGGCATGGCCATGGGCGTCAACCAGGCGGCCGCCTTCAGCGGCACGTTCATCGGGCTCGTCCTCGGCGGCGTGCTCGCCCCGATCAACTGGCGACTGGTCTTCATCGTCTCCGTGCCGGTCGGGCTACTCGGGACGGTGATGGGGTACCTCCAGCTGCGCGAGCTCAGTCCCCGCCGGCCGGCCCGGATCGACTGGCCGGGCAACGTGACGTTCGCCCTCGGCCTGGTCGTCCTCATGGTCGGCGTCACCTACGGGATCGAACCGTACGGCAACTCGACGATGGGATGGGGCAATCCGCTCGTCATCAGCTGCCTCGTCGCCGGCGTCGTGCTCCTCGTGGCGTTCGGGATAATCGAGACGAAGGTGCCCGAGCCGATGTTCCGGCTCCAGCTGCTGCGGATCCGGGCCTTCACGGCCGGGATCTTCGCCAGCTTCCTGGCCGCGCTCAGCCGGGGCGGCATGATGTTCATGCTGATCATCTGGCTCCAGGGCATCTGGCTGCCGCTCCACGGCTACAGCTTCAGCGCCACCCCCCTCTGGGCCGGCATCGCCATGCTGCCGCTGACGGCCGGACTGCTCATCGCCGGCCCGACCGCGGGCATCCTGTCGGACCGCTTCGGGGCCCGGCCGTTCGCCACCGGCGGCATGATCGGCACGGCCATCGGCTTCCTCCTGCTGGAGCTGCTGCCGACGGACTTCCCCTACTGGCTGTTCGCCGTCCTCATCTTCCTGACCGGCCTGTGCATGGCGGCGTTCGGGTCCCCCAACCGGGCCGCGGTGATGAACAGCCTCCCGGCCGGTGACCGGGGCGTGGGATCCGGCATGAACATGACGTTCCAGAACTCCGCGCAGGTCCTCTCGATCGGGATCTTCTTCACCCTCATGATCGCCGGGCTGTCGACGTCCCTGCCGGCGAGCCTCTACCACGGCCTCGTCGCCCACGGCGTCACACCCGCCGCCGCCAACCGGGCGTCACAGCTGCCGCCCGTGTCGACGCTGTTCGCCGCCTTCTTGGGCTACAACCCGATCGAGCACCTGATCGGCGCCCACGCTCTCACCACGCTGTCCACGAGCCAGCACGCCACCCTCGTCGGTCGGTCCTTCTTCCCCTCGATCATCACCCAACCGTTCCGCGACGGCCTGCACGCGGCGATGGACTTCGCCATCGTCGCCAGCCTGCTGGCCGCCGCCGCCTCGTGGGTCCGGGGACCCTACGTCGCACCGGCCTCCACCCCCGATCGCCCGACAGTCGCCGGTAGCATGGCCGGGCGGGAGCCGGCCGCCGTGGCGGTCGGCGCTGCCGTCGGCAGCCGCCACGAGATCGGCACGGGGGACGTGCCGAGCGGGCTGGCGATCGAAGGGGGTGATGGGCGATGACGACGAGCGACGCGACGGTGACGGGCGGCGTCACCAGCCAGAGCCGGTCCGCCGTCACAGGGACGGTGCCGGAGATGGCGCGGATCGGCGAGGTCGCCAAGCTGACCGGCGTGACGACGAGGACGCTCCGCTACTGGGAGGAGCTCGACCTGCTCCGCCCGAGCAGCTACGGCGCCGGCGGCGAGCGGATGTACTCGCCGTCGGACGTCGCCCGGGTGACGAGGATCCGCAACCTCCAGGAGCTGCTCGGGTTCTCGCTGGCCGAGGTGCGAGCGGTGTTGAACACCGAGGACATCGACGTCCTCGACCGGCTCCGCTCGGAGCTGTGGTCCGAGGGCGTCGCCCCGGCCCGCCTCCGGGAGCTGCTCGAAGACGGCGTGACGGCCAACGACCAGCTCGTCGTCCGCCTGGACGACACGCTCGCCCGCATCCAGGCGTTCCGGGACGAACGGGTCGAGGCGGGGACCCGGTTGCGGGCCCGGCTCGCCGAGGTCCGCGACCAGCTGGCCGCGGTGGCCGGCGACGCCGGCTTGGCCGGTTAGGGGAATGCCGGCCCGGCCGGATAGGGGTTAGCCTCGGACACCCATGACCTCCGGACCGACCGAAGCGCCCCCCGCGGACACCTCCCCGGTCCCGGACCCGACTCCCACCGACCCACCGGCGAAGCCCCGGCGCAGGCGCTGGATCCTCGAATGGGCGATCGTCCTCGTCATCGCCATCGTTCTCGCCGTCGTCGTCCGGGCGTTCTTCCTGCAGACGTTCTACGTGCCGTCGACATCGATGTACCCGACGCTGAAGCCGGGCGACCGGATCGTCGTCGAGAAGGTGACAAAGAGCGTCCAGCCCGGCGACATCATCGTCTTCAGCCGGCCGGCGGCCGAGGACTGCGGTGGACCGCCGGTCCCGGACCTCGTGAAGCGGGTGATCGGCTTGCCGGGCGACACGGTCGAGGTCCGCAACGACAAGGTGTACCTCAACGGCAAGGTCCTACCGGAGCCGTGGCTGCCGGCCGCCACGGACGAGAGCAACCCGTACACCGCCAACTACGGGCCGGTCACCGTGCCGGCCGGCGACTACTTCGTGATGGGCGACAACCGGACCCGGTCCTGCGACAGCCGCATGTGGGGACCGGTCAAGGGCTCGTCGATCGTGGGCAAGGTGGTCATGATCATCTGGCCGATCTCCCGCTTCCACTTCTTCTGATCCCCACCGACTGACCGTGATCGGGTTGTCGGCAGCCGCCGGTCGGAGCAGGATGGGCCGATGAGCGACCGACGACCGCTGTGGCCGGAACTGACGCTGTCGGGCTGGGAGGAGACCCGCGACACGCTGCAGCTGTGGGCCCAGATCGTCGGCAAGGTGCGCCTCGCCCTCGAGCCGATGGTCAACCACTGGTGGCAGGTCCCGTTCTACGTCTCGGTCCGCGGCCTGACGACGTCGCTCATGCCGGCCGGCGCGGTCGGGCTCGAAGCCGAGTTCGACTTCGTCGGCCACGTCCTCGACCTGCGGACGACGGCCGGCCAGAGCCGGCAGGTGGCGCTCGCCCCGCGATCGGTGGCCGACTTCTACGCGGCGACGATGGCCGCGCTCGACGAGCTCGGCGTGCCGGTCCACCTCTTCGCCCGGCCGGTCGAGCTCCCGACCGCGGTCCCGTTCACCGACGACGACCGGGATCGGGCCTACGACGGCGAGGCCGCCCGGCGGTTCTGGTTGGCCCTCGTCGAGGCCCGGCGGGTGCTGTCGGTGTTCCGTGGCCGGTTCATCGGGAAGGCGAGCCCGGTCCACTTCTTCTGGGGCGCCATGGACCTGGCGGCCAGCCGCTTCTCCGGTCGGCCGGCCCCCGTCCATCCCGGCGGCGTCCCGAACTGCGCCGACTGGGTGCAGGAGCTCGCGTACAGCCACGAGGTCAGTAGCTGCGGGTTCTGGCCGGGTGGGCGCGACGAGGGGGCGTTCTACAGCTACGTCTACCCGCAGCCCGACGGCTTCGCCGACTGGCCGGTCGGCCCGGCCGCGGCCTACGACACCGAGCTCGGCGAGTTCATCCTCCCCTACCGGGCGGTCCGGCTGGCCGACGACCCGGACGCGGTGCTGCTCGACTTCCTCCAGCGCACGTACGAGGCTGCGGCCGAGCTCGCCAGTTGGGACCGGGCGGCGCTCGAAGTCGCCCCAGCTCTATGACGGACGGCTCGCTGAGCGACGACTGACCGGTCGTCGGTCAGCTGTTGAGGATGCCGCCGAGAATCGACCCCGCCGCTCCCCCGCTGCGGTTGCCGCCGTCTTCGTTCTTCGGCAGGTACGGCTCGATGGCGTGGGCCAGCAGCGAGATCGGCATCGTCTGCAGCCAGACCATGCCGGGACCGGTCAGCGAGGCGAAGAAGATCGAGTCGGCCCCGAAGAGCATGTTCTTGATGCCCTTGACCATCTGGATCTCGAAGCTCATGCCGGCGTCGAACAGGCCGACGTGGCCGGGGATGACCCGGAGGTTCTCGCCCGGTGCCAGGTGGTACTCGACCAGCTCGCCGGAGAGGGCGACCCACGACGTCCCCTGGCCGGTGACCTTCTGCAGGATGAAGCCGCTCCCGCCGAAGATGCCGGCGCCGAGCTTCTGTTGGAAGCCGATCGACAGGTTCACCCCGTCCGTGCCGGCCAGGAAGCCGTGCCGGTGGACGAGGTACTCGCGGTCCGGCGCGATCGCCACCGGTCGGATCTCGCCGGGCAGCTTGGCCGCGAACGAGATCGTGCCCGGCGATCCTTGCGCCTCGTACTGCGTGAGGAACAGCCCACCGCCGGCGACCGTCCGCTTCAACGCGCCGAGGACGCCCTTCGAGCCGGCGCCGGACGTCGACGTCGACAGGCCGATCGACGACGTCATCCACGACAGCTCGCCACCGGGCGAGACGACGCGCTGGCCCGGATCGAGGTCGATCTGGAGGACCGGCATGACCGTGCCGAGCACGCGGTGCCGGACGTTGGTCGCCGCGTCGACGGCGGCCGGGTCGTCGGGGGACGGAGGGGTCTGGTCAGCCATGGCCGTGAACCTATCCCCGGCCCGGCGGCCTGTCGACCATCCCGTTGACCGCCACCGGGCCGGCGGGGTCGTGCCGTTGAACGGCGATCGGGACGTGACCGGGAATCAGTACGTGAACGGGAATCAGTACGTGAACGGGAATCAGTACGTGAACGGGTAGCGGACGACCTGCGCGTCGGCCGGCTTGACCCGGTCGAGCAGCCGGCTGGTGAAGCACGGCCCGTGGCTCCCACAGGTGGCACAGCCCTGATGGTCGTGCTCCCGGTACGGCGAGTCGATCCAGACGAGCCGGTGCACCTGCCGGAGGACGTCGAGGACCTCTTCCGCCGTCACGACGCACCCATCCGTACCGGCTCGTCCAGCTCCGTCGCCATACCGTTGCTCCTTCACCGGACGCCGCGGAAGCGGTCGCCCGGCGAAGGACAGAGGCGGTGTCGACAGTCACTGATACGCCGTCGGTGACGGTGGTCGCATCAGAAGCGGTGGTCGCATCAGAAACGGAAGTGGACGGGACTCCAGACCCGGGTGACGAGCACCCACACCTGGTTCGACGCCGGCCCGGCGCCCGAGCCGTTGACGGCTTCCACCGTGTAGTAGTAGCTCGTCCCCATCGACGTCGCCGTCGGGTCCGTGTAGCTCGTCTGCCGGACCCCGGTGACCAGGGGCTTCTCGGACCCCGACGACGTGCCCCGCAGGATCGTGTAGCTCGCCACCGTCGAGCCCGACGGCGTGTGCCAGTTCAGCGAGACCATGCCCGGCGCGGCGAACGCGGCCAGCTGCTTCGGCGCCGCGGGCACACTGTTCGACCGGCTCCCTGAGTGCGGCGCCGTCGTGGTCGTCGTACTCGGCGGGTCGGTCGTGGTCGTGCTCGGTGGGTCGGTCGTCGTCGTAGTCGGCGGGGCCGTCGTGGTGGTCGTCGGGTCGGTCGTCGTCGTGCTCCGCGGCGGCGCGGTCGTCGTGGTGGTCCGGGGCGGCGACGTCGTCGTCGTGCTCGGCGGGGCAGTCGTCGTGGTCGTCGGCGGGGCCGTCGTGGCCGTCGTCGCGGCCGGCGGGACGGAGAACGAGCCGTTGTACGTCGAGCCGGCATCCTGGGCGCCGAACGTGTCGCCCGACCCGTTCGTGTCCTTGAACCCGGCCGTCCACTGGGCCCACGTCACCGGTTCGCCGTCGGTGAAGCCCATGAACCGCCAGGCGCCGTTGTACGTGTTGTCGGTGAAGTGGTTGTTCTGGTGGTTGCTGATGTGTGTCGGGACGGCCCAACCGGTGAACGGGGCGTATGTGCCGTACTCCGAGAAGAGCCCGTTGTAGCCGCACCCGTCGGAGGCGGTGCAGTCGGAGGCGACGGCGGCCGGTGTGAAGTTGAACGTGTTCGACGAAACGTTGACGTTCTGCACCTTCCAGCGACAGTTGTCGTAGTAGTCCGGGCTGCCGGTCGGCGTCGACGACGGGACGTTGGCCGCGCACGACGACGTCGTGTACGTGCCCGGTGTGACGAGCGTGCAATAGCCGGTCGACGTGTTGGCCGTCGACCCGCAGTACCGGTTGGCGTTCTCCCACAGGACGACGCCGGACCAGTTGTTCGTGAAGACGTTGCCCGAGACGTTGAACGACGACCCGTACGCCCCGGGGGCCCGGGGGTCGCTGCCGGACTCCGAGAGATAGATCGCCGGTTCCGGGAAGCCCGGGTTGGTCGGCCCGACGCCCACCGCGTTGCCGACGAACGTGTTGTCGACGATCTGGGCGTTGTAGCTGATCTCGTAGATGATGCCCTCGGCGTAGTTGTCGGCGAAGTAGTTGTCGCTGATGTTGAAGCCGGTGTTGTCGGTGTCGGCCCAGATGCCGACCGACTCGTTGTCGTGGACGTAGTTGCCGGTGATCGTCGCCCCGGTCGTCGCCCAGAACTTGGCCCCGCCGGTGCAGCCGCAGCCCGGTGTGCTGGTTGTGTAGTTCTTCGTGTCGTTGTAGCTGATCTCGTTGTCGGTGACCGTGACTGTGTGCGGGCCGGCCGCGCTGTAGCTCTGGAAGCCGTACTGGCCGTTCTTGGTCAGGCAGTTGTGGGTCAGGACGTCGTTCGTCCCGAGCATGGCGCCGGCCCCGTTCGGGTTGTTCTCGATCGTGTCGTCCTGGATCGTCCAGTTGGCGGCCGAGTTCTGGTTGACGACCCCTTCGGACTGCGGGGCGACGAAGTTCTCGATCGTCAGGTACTCGACCGTCACGTTCGTCGCTGTCGAGACGAACGCGTAGTCGTTGGCGTTCTGCCCGTTGATGACGGCACCGGGCGCGCCCTCGTAGACGTCGCCGCTGGCCGGCTGGAACTGGTTGTACTGCCCGGTGCCAAGGGTATGTGTGCCCGGCGCCAGCCAGTACGTCGTGTTCGACTGGCCGGTCGCCTGCGCCTGGTTTGTGCCGGCCGCGATGGTCACCGCGCCGGCCGGTGCGGTCGACGGGCCGTTGAGGATCGACGCGTTGGCGCAGACGACCGGGCCGGCGGCCGCCGGTGCCGCACCGGATGTGGCGACGAGGTGGCCCTGGGTTCCCGGACTGCCGCCCGGACCCCGGCTGACGAGACAGACGGCGAGCACCCCGCCGGCGAGTACGGACGCGACAATGACGATGCCGAAGACACGCTTCACGATGGGTGGCCTTTCTCGGGTCAACTTCTCGGGTTTGCGTTACTCCGCACGTAACAAGGAGCCAGCCGCCTACCGGCGGTGAGGCGAACCGTCGACCACTGGCCGACGGAAGTAGGGGGCGGGAGGTACGACCATCGCGGCCAGTCGTACCTCCCGCCCGACAAGCGGAGCATTCCGACCAATGCCCGCCTGACCTGTGCCACGGAATCCCGCCGTGGCAGAGCTCGTGGTCCGATCGTCGTCGTCATCGTCAGCTTCCTCCCTGGTGGTCGCTGAACCGTCGATTTCGATTCCCCGCCCCTTGAGGCAGGAATACTCCTGTAATCGGAACCCTGTAACTTATTTCAGGAATCTCTCGGAAGTGTACACGGCCGAATCGAGGATGGCTAGGGGGGAATTTGGGAATTTTGGCCTGGTCAGGATGTATCAAGCCGCCACCAGGACAGACCGTCCCCCCGCGGCGCCCGCGGACCGCTAAACTGTCGCACTAAAAGACAAGTAAGATATTTCCGTCGAGGGTCTGATCAGAAGGACGGGCGATGACGACGCAGTGGGGTTTCGTGACGAACCATGGTCGGGTCCTCCTGTGCATCACCCAGGACCCCGATGTCCGCCTGCGTGACATCGCCATGCGGCTCGGCATCACCGAGCGCCGGGCGTACGACATCGTGACCGACCTCATCGACACCGGCTACCTCGTGAAGACGAAGGAGGGCCGCCGCAACCGGTACGAGGTCCAGGCCGCCGAGCCGCTCCCCGACAACACCGGCCAGGCGCAGTCGATCGGCGACGTCCTCGTCTTCCTCGCCGGCCCCGGGCCGTACACCCCTCGCCGTCGGACCAGCGACCGCTTCACGGTCCCGCACCACGACAGTGGGCCGGACCGCCGGGCCGAGGAGTCCATGGAGCGGCGCCGGGCCTGATCGTCCCGTCCGTCCGGTGGCCACCGCCGACCGGCGCGCTCGATCGGTCGCCGCCGTCGTCGCCGGCCGCCGTGTGACCAACGGGTGACCGTACGCCACCGGCCGCGGCGTCCTCGTTAGAGTCTCCGATCCAACGGCGGGCGACACCGAAAGGAACGGACGACATGAAGCGATCGGATCGTCACCGGTCCCGCCCGCGTCGATGGACCGCGCCGGTGCTCGGCGTACTCGTCACCGTCGGACCGATCGTCGGGTCGACCACCGTCGTAGCCGACCACGCTGGCGCGGCGACGTCCGCCAGCCCGGTCTCTTCCCACGACGGCGTGACCGTCGTCCGACAGCTCCCCGGCGCGACCGCGGCGCCGTCCACCCCGCTCCCCGCCTCTATCGGCGGCGGCACCGCACCCAGCCCGGGGCCGGACCTCGCCCACCGGATCGGCGGTCACCAACCCGACGCCAAGGTCGCCGCCGGCAGCGCGGCGACCACCAACTGGTCCGGCACGGTCGCCACCGGCGGCACCTTCGACGGGATCGCCAGCCACTGGACCGTGCCGGCCGTCCAGCCATCCCCGACACCCGAGTACTCGGCCACGTGGATCGGCATCGACGGCTGGGGGAACACCGACCTCATCCAGGTCGGAACCGCGCAGGCCACGGCGACAACACCGCAGTACTTCGCCTGGTACGAGGTCCTGCCGACAGATCCCGTCGCCATCCCCATCACCGATCCCGTCTCGGCTGGCGACCAGATGACCGCCGAGATCTACAAGGAGACAACCGCCACCACATGGGTCGTCGACATCAAGGACACGACGAAAGGGTGGACATTCGGCGGTGCGACCGCCTACACAGGACCGACTACCTCGGCAGAGTGGATCGAAGAAGCCCCCACCGTGTCGACAAGCCAGTCGACGTTGGCCGACTTCGGGAGCGTGCAGTTCACGACAGCGTTCCTGGCCAGCTCGACAACAGACTTCACACTGACGCCGATCTTCATGGTGGCCAGCCCCCACACACGGATCATCGCCTACCCCGGCGCTCCGGCGACCGGCGGCTTCTCCGTCTTCTACGGCACACCGAAACCGGCGGTGACGTCCGTCAGTCCGAGCCAGGGCAGCACCGCCGGCGGGACGGACGTGACGATCGGCGGCACCTACCTCGCGTCGCCGTACCCGCCGGTGACCGCGGTCGACTTCGGGACAACGCCGGCGACGTCGTTCTCGGCCAACGGCCAGTCGATCACCGCCACCGCGCCACCCGGCAGCGCGGGCACCGTCGACGTCCGGGTCGTGACCGCCGACGGGTCCAGCCCGACGGGCCCGGCCGATCGGTTTACCTACGTCGTACCGACGCCACCCCCCGCACCGACGCCGGCGGGGCCGTCCTCCGGCTACGACATGGTCGGATCGGACGGCGGTGTCTTCGTCTTCCCGGTCGGCCAGTCCGGCGGCTACTACGGTTCGCTGCCCGGTGACCATGTCAGCGTCGCCGACGTCGTCGGCATGGTGCCGACGCCGTCGGATACCGGCTACTTCCTCGTCGGGGCCGATGGCGGCGTCTTCAGCTTCGGCGACGCCCCCTACCTCGGCTCGCTGCCCGGTGACCACGTCACGGTCGACGACATTCGCGGCATCGTCCCGACGTCGGACAACGGCGGCTACTTCCTCGTCGGGGCCGACGGCGGCGTCTTCAGCTTCGGCGACGCCCCCTACCTCGGCTCGCTGCCCGGCAGCGGCATCAGCGTCGACGACGTCGTCGGCATTGCGGCCACCCCCGACGACGGTGGGTACTGGCTGGTGACGAGCACAGGCCGCGTCTACCAGTTCGGCGACGCGACGAACTATGGGTACACGACCGGAGCGCCGTCGCCGGTGTCGGGGATCGACTCGACCCCCGACGGCCGCGGCTACTGGGTCGTGACCCAGAACGGCAGCGTCTACGCGTACGGCGACGCCAGCTACTTCGGCTCACTGCCCCAGTCCGGCGTGACCCCGGCCCGTCCGGTCATCGGCCTCGTTCCGACGAGCGACGACAACGGCTACTGGCTGATCGGTGCCGACGGCGGGATCTTCGCTTATGGCGACGCGTCGTTCGAAGGCTCGCTGCCCCAGGTCGGTGCCGACGTCACCAACGTCGTCGGCGCGGTACCGACGAAGGCGTAGCCACCGACCCCACGTATCACCGTCGACCGCGACCGCTCAACTCCCCGGTGGGCGCCTCGCGGCGGAGCCCATGGAGCGGTCGTATCTGACCGGAGCGTTGGCTTCGGCTGTTCCGGCCCCGGGGACCACCGGGGCCTTCGGCGAAACCCCCGGCGACATCGTTCCGGGGGTTTCGCCGCGTCCGTGGCCCAAAACCCCCGTTGCTCGAGGCCCTCAGCCCGGCAGGTCGACCAGCAGCTTGATCGCCTCGCCGCGGCGCAGCGCCGCGAGCCCCTCGAGGACCCGGTCAAGCGGGACGTGGTCGACCCACGGCGCGGTCGGCACCGGCGTCGCGGTCAGGTGGCCGATGACGTCGTCGAACACGCCCTGTCGATAGCCGAGCGATCCGACCAGGTGGAGCTGGGTCCGCAGCAGGCTCATCGGGTTCCACGACACGTCGTCCTCGTACACCGCCATCACGACCATCCGGCCCCTCGGCGCGACCGTGCGCAGCGCGACGTCGAACGCCGCCGGCGACCCGGCCGCGTCGAAGGCGACCGCCGCGCCGCGGCCGCCGGTCCGTCGGCGGAGCACGTCCGGCACGTCGTCGACCGCCGGGTCGAGCACGTCGTCCGCCCCGAGCGACGAGACCGCCCGGCGGCGGGCCGCCGACGGCTCGACCATGACCACCCGCTCGACCCCGGCCCAGCCGAGACAGAGGAACGTCCCGATGCCGATCGGGCCGGCGCCGAACACGACCGCGACGTCGTCCGGCCGGATCTCGGACAACGCGACGCCGTTGTACGCCACGGCCAGCGGTTCGACCAGCGCGCCGTGGACCAGCGACAGGTCGTCCGGCAGCCGGTGCACCGACTCCCCGGGCACGACCGTCCGCTCCGACAGCCCACCGCCGGGCGCCGCGCAGCCGTGGGCGGTCATCACCGGGCACAGGCACTGGTAGCCGTCGACGCACGCCGCACAGTGACCGCAGCTGTAGATCGGCTCGACGCAGACCCGGTCGCCGACCACGACCCCGGTCACGCCGTCACCGACCTCGGCGACCGTGCCCGCGAACTCGTGCCCCATGACCTGTGGCAACACCGCACCGGTAAGCGGGTGCGGGACGTCGGTGCAGACCGTCGGCCCGGCGAAATACTCGTGCAGGTCCGTGCCGCACAGGCCGTTGTGGGCCACCGCCACCGCCACCTGTCCCGGGCCGGGCTCGGGGATCGCGACGTCTTCCACCCGCAGGTCCAGTCGCCCGCACAGCCGAGCTGCCCGCATCGTTGCCGCCACCCGACAATCCTATCAAGCGACCCATTTACCCGACCAACGAGCGGCGGCATCGCTGGCCTCGTCGGCACGACCCTCGGCCTCTCGATCGAGGGGGCGGTCGTCCCCTTCTCCCTCCAGCGCACGCCGGGCGTGGCGCACTGGGGCTCCTTGGCGCAGACACCATCTCACGATATGAAATCTAGAACTTCACCTTCATAGAAGATTCTATCTTTGATGGGTAAAACCTTGACACTTCAAGTCACCTATGGTCGCATGGTGGTTGAGGGAAGTGAAACAAAATGGTACGGCGGTGATCTACGCCGCTTTCCCATCAAGTGACCCACACGCTCTGATGACCTGCAGCAGAAGTCGAGACCCACCGCTGACCCGGTGGGAGCAATCGCCTCACTTCGCACTCACCGTGACCGGCTCGTAGTCACGGGCCGAGATCGTCACTGCCGGGACGCCGACGCGGCGTCCGGGCATCTCGGTACGAGTGTCGGCGGTGAGGCCGTGACAGAGGGGAGGCCGGCCGTTCCCTCCCCTCTGTCACCGCACGTCAGCGCTCTCGTCAGCCTCCGGCCAACAGGTAGATGCTGTTCCCCATCAGCCAGAAGCCGAGCAAGAGCGAGATGACGACGACGGCTTGATCTCGATGGCTGCTGATCCACTGGCGAAGGGAAGCCAGGCGACGGCGGGCCGCCTCCGGCGAGAAGGCGGCGTGGAGCTCGATCGCCAGGAGGGTCGAGGACGCCAGGAGACAGAACCCGACGAGCGCCGCAACCTCACCGGCATTGGCGACCTGGGCGTCGAGCACGGTGACGGCACCGGCGAAGACCAGCGGCCATGGTTGGAGGAACGCCCCGAGCCCCACCGCGAACGGGAGCGAGATGGTGTCGAGGCGCCCCATCCATTTCGGCTGGGTCATCGGACGACCGATCTTCTTCCGGTGGTGCGCACCCCAGACGACCAGGAACACGCCGATGGCCAGCTTGATGGCCAGTCCGGCGGTCGACGGCGCGCTGTTCGTCTGCACCGGCTGCCCGCCGGTGAGCGCGACCGCGACGGCGATGACGACGATCAGAGACAGCAGCCAGCCGGCGAGGAACGCCAGGCCCTTTCGAAGCCCGCGGTCGGCGCTCAGGACGAGAATGAACGCCAGAAGCGGCAATGGCTGGAACGTGATCGCCAGCGCGGTGAGCACCAGGTCGAGGATCATCTGGTTCCCCCCTCTGGCCGGCGGAGGTCGGGCGACCCGCCGGCACCGGCGTGACCAGATCATCGGCGATCCGACCACCGTCGACAAGGACCCTGTCGGCAGCGGTACCGTAACCGAGGCGTGCGGCCCGGGGGGGCAATCGTCGATCGGGGGGACGCAGTGCATCGCCGAATGCGTTGGGGCATCGGACTGGGCATCGGACTGGGCATCGGACTGGGCGTCCTCACCGTCGGCCTGTTCCTGACCGGAAGGTCCGGGGCGTCGGCGGCCGTTCGGCCCTGGCTGAACCCGCAACAGCCGGCCACCCGACGGGCCGACGAGCTGCTTGCGACGCTGACCCTGCCGCAGAAGGAACGGTTGGCGGTCGGCGAGGGGCTCCCGGCGCTCGACGTGCCGGGTGTTACCGCGACCGACGGGCCGAACGGTGTGCGCAACGTCGGTCTGAACGGCCGCCCGATCGGCGGCACGGTCACCGCGTTCCCCGCTGCGGAGAACGTCGCCGCGTCCTGGGACCGCTCCCTGGCCGGTCGCTTCGGTACGGCCGTCGGCGCGGAGGCCGCCACCCGAGGGGCGAACGTGCTCCTGGGCCCGACCGTGAACGTCGTGCGGTCACCGTTGTGGGGCCGTGAGGCCGAGACGCTCGGCGAGGACCCGTACCTGGCCGGCCAGCTCGTCGCCCCGGAGGTACGGGGCATCCAGTCGAACCACGTCGTCGCCGAGGTGAAGCACTATCTCGGCTACGACCAGGAGACCGACCGGTTCGGGGAGCCTCCGGGTTCGGCCGCGGTGAACGACGTCGTCTCGACACGGGCCCTGCACGAGATCTACCTGCCGCCGTTCAAGACCGCGGTCGTCGCCGGTGGCGCGCTCGGCATCATGTGCTCGTACAACCAGATCAACGGGCAGTACGCGTGCCAGGACCCGGCGACGCTCGGCACCCTTCGGCGCTGGGGCTTCGCCGGCATCGTCGGCCCGGACGCGGTCTACTCGATCCGCGACCCGGTCGCCGCGTTCAACGCGGGGACCGACCTCTCGTTCTCTTCCGTCGCCTCGCTCTCCGCCGCGTTGGCGGCCGGACAGATCACCGAACAGTCCGTCGACGGCGCGGCGCGGGCGTGGCTGACGGCGGTGTTCGGCACCGGTCTGTTCGACCACGCGAACCACGGGTCGTCGAAGGAGAATGCGTCGACGGCGGCCCACCAGGCCCTCGCGGCGACGATCTCGGAGTCGGGAAGCGTGCTGCTCAAGGACGCGCACGGCGTCCTGCCGCTGGACCACGCGGACAAGTCGATCGCGGTCATCGGCCACGCGGCCGTCCCGCGGGACAACCAGGTCGGCGAGGGCGGCTCGCCGTTCGTCCGCCCCAAGGCCGGCTCGGTCGTGACGCCGTTGGCCGCCATCAAGGCCAGCGCGGGGCCCGGCGTCACCGTCCACTTCGCTCAGGGCACGGCCGGCGACGCACCGCTGCCCGTCGTGCCTTCCGACGTCCTGACGCCGTCGTCGGGATCCGGGTCGGGGTCCGGGTCGGGGTTGACGGCTAGCTACTTCCCCAACGCGGACGGCGACGGTACGGCGACGGCCACGGAGATCTCCCCGACCATCGACTTCGAGTCGGCGCCGGCGGCCGCCCCCTCGGGCACGTGGTCCGCGGTGTGGACGGGGACGATCACGCCGCCGACGTCCGGCTTGTACACGTTCTCGATCGCCCCGACCGGCGGGACGGCGACGCTCGTCGTGAACGGCGACCAGCTCGTCACCGCGGGGGCGAGCGAAGGACCGTTGGCGCAGTTCGGCGCCAGCCTGATCAGCTTTCAGGGCCAGGTCACGCTCAGCGCGGGCGTGCCCGTCGCCATCCGCATCGAGTACTCGAGCGCGGCCGGCCTCACGCCCGGGCTCCACCTCGGCTGGCTCCCGCCGGGAACCGCGACAATTCCGGCCGCCGTCGCCGCGGCCCGTCATTCGCACGTCGCGCTCGTGTTCGTCAACAGCCTGACGACCGAAGGCACCGACCGCACGACGCTCGCCCTGCCGGGCAACCAGGACCAGCTCATCGAAGCCGTCGCGGCCGCGAACCCGCGGACGGTCGTCATCGTGGACAGCGGCGGTCCCGTCCTGATGCCGTGGCTGCCGAGCGTCGCCGGGGTGATCGAGGCGTGGTACCCGGGCCAAGCGGACGGGACGGCGATCGCCGCGCTGCTCTTCGGCGACGTCGACCCGTCCGGACGGTTGCCGGTCACGTTCCCGGCCACGGACAGCCAGGGACCGGCTACCCAGCCCGCCGAGTTCCCCGGCGTCGACGGCAACGCCGACTACGACGAGGGGATCGACGTCGGGTACCGGTACTACGAGGCGCACGACCAGCAGCCGCTGTTCCCGTTCGGCTTCGGCCTCTCGTACACGTCCTTCCGGTTCGGCCACCTCGACGTGCATCACGACGGCGCTGGCGACGACTACACGGTGTCGACCGAAGTGACGAACACCGGCCGGCGGGAAGGCGCCGAGGTCGTCCAGCTCTACGTCAAGGACCCGTCGGCGACGACAGAGCCGATGCAGCTGAAGGGTTTCGCCAAGGTCTCGTTGGCACCGGGGCAGACGAAAACGGCGACCATCCGGCTCGACCGGTCGAGCTTCGCCATCTGGGACACCGCGGGCAGTCGCTGGTCGGTGCTGCCCGGCGCCTATTCGATCCGGGTCGGGACCTCGTCGGAGGCCCTTCCCCTCCGTAGCTCGGTCACGTTGAAGGGCGTGCAGTTCTCCGATGGCGCGTAGACGGGCGGTCGCCCGACATCTCCCCGATGACCGTGCCGGTCATGTTCGCCCGAGGATCTCGACGCCGTTGGCTTCTCGCCGGAGCGCTTACCGAACTGACGGACTGACATCCGGCCGCACCGCGTCGGACTCACATACCTGCATACCTGCACCAGGCCCAGATGTGGCGGTCCGGCCGGCCGACTGCTCAGGCCGAGACCGTACAATCGTCAAGTGTGCAGCGCCCGGCCCTTGACTCCGTGATCGGCGGAGCCAGGCGCGGCCAATGAGCGCGCCCACCATCACCACCCCCAGCACCAAACGCGTCATGAACCAACGAGTCGCCGTGAGCGTCGTGTACGTCGGCGCGCTCTTCATGAGCATCATGGACGTCACGATCGTCAACGTGGCGCTGCCGACCATCGGGCGCGAGTTCAACACCCCGACGACGTCGGTGGACGTCGTCGTGATCGCCTACCTCGTCTCGCTGGCGGTCTTCATCCCGGCGTCGGGGTGGATCGGCGATCGCTTCGGGGGCAAGCGAACCTTGTTGACGGCGATCGCTCTCTTCACCTTGGGATCGGCCCTCTGCGGCATTGCCGGCAGCCTGACCCAGTTGGTCGTCTTCCGGGTCCTCCAGGGGGTCGGCGGCGGGATGCTGACGCCGGTCGGCATGGCCATGCTCTACCGGACTTTTCCGCCGGCCGAACGCGTCCGCCTGGCCAGCATCCTGATGATCCCCACTGCGCTGGCCCCGGCGGCCGGCCCGGTGCTCGGTGGGCTGTTGGTCACCAACCTTTCCTGGCGATGGGTGTTCTACGTGAACCTCCCCATCGGCGCGGCGGCGTTCATCTTCGGGTTGCTCTTCGTCGTCGAGCAGCGCGAGGCCCGGCCAGGACGGTTCGACCTGCCCGGGTTCTTCCTCGCCGGCATCGGTCTGGGGGCCCTGATGTACGGCGTCTCGGAGGGCCCGGACAAGGGCTGGGGGTCGCCGCTCGTGATCGGCCCGATCCTGGCCGGGATCGTGCTGCTGTCCACCATGGTGGTGGTGGAGCTACGCAGCCGAGAACCGATGGTCGACCTGCGGCTGCTCGGCGATCGCATGTTCCGGGCGTCGAACATGTTGATCGAGATGACGATGATCGCCTTCTTCGGCATCCTCTTCGTCGTACCGCTCTTCTACCAGGACGGCCGCGGGCTCTCGGCGCTGGCCTCGGGCCTCAGCACCTTTCCGGAGGCCATCGGCGTGCTGATCGGCGCCCAGATGGTGAGCCGCCTGTTGTATCCCCGGATCGGCCCCCGTCGTCTGATCGCCGCCGGCCTGGTCGGCATCGCCGTCGGCACCGGGTTGATGGCATTGGTCGGCTCGAACACCAGTCTGTGGTGGATGCGGGTGCTGATGTTCGGCCTGGGCTACTCGATTGCTCACGTCATGATCAGCATGCAGGCCGCCGCCTTCGCGACCATCTCTCCGACCTCGACCGGCAGGGCCTCGACCCTGTTCAATGCCAACCGCCAGCTCGGCGGAGCGATCGGGGTGGCGCTCCTGAGCACCGTGATCAGCGCGGTCGGGCCCGTCCGCCAGGTGGCCGGGGCGACGGTCGCCAACTTGACGGCGTACCACGCTGCGTTCTTGACGGCCGCGGCTATCGCTCTGGCCGGGGCAGTCCTGGCGCTGTTCGTCGTCAAGGACGCCGACGCTGCCAATACCCGGGTCCGACGTCCGGTGCGATCTGGACGTGGCGAGAAGGTTGCCTCTCACGGTTGAGCGCCTGGCGCAGCTGGTCCCCGGTCGGCTGGCGGGGCACCACAGGACTGCCCACCCGGCCTGCCCCCTACCCATCGTTCGCCACCTCCAGAAGGACGTCGGCGTGGCAGCTCGTACCGAGAGGGCACCCAGCAGGCCAGATTCCGGCTGATCCGTTCGCGACGGACGTCCTCCATCGTGATCGGAAGCTCGCCCCGGTACAAGGCCTCGCGGTCAACTCCACGCACTGATCACGGTCGCCGTCGAATCCGATCCGGAACGGATTGCCCCACCGGGTAGGTCGAGCGACGGCCACGGCGGTACCCGGTCTTCGCCAGCCCTTCACGCGTCGAAGCTGTATCCGATCTGGCAGGGGTTCATCATGACGCTCGAGCCGTCGTGTGCGACGCGGCCACCTGCTCTCTGACCATCAGGATCACGAGCGCGTTTCTGGGAGATGCTCAGCCACCTGCTGCGCGACGTCGCCTACCCTCGCCTGGGCTTGCCCAGCGAGAACCTTGGCTTCGGCAACGACTTCGATGGCCCGGGCTTTGGTCTCGAAGCCGACGTCAGGCGTTCGACATTGGCGGCCGTCGGGTCGGCAGTGGGCGACATCAGACGAGGATGACACGTCACGTACCGCCCGTCCGGCCCGGACCACCGGCACGTCGTCCGGTCCCACGCTCGCACCGGCCTGACGACCGACCCGCGAGGCAGTCAGCCCTCCTGCTCCTCCTGGCGGTCCCACTCGGCGTTGCGCTCCGCCACCCGTTCCCGCCAGTTCTCGGCGTCCTCGCGAGTGGCGTACGGCCCCATCCGGTCCCGCTGATGACACTCGTCGTGGGTCTCGACCTTCTGGTGCTTGAAGCAGTAGTACCACCGCCCGGTCGGTCACCGGGGAGCTCCGAAGGGTCCGTCATGGCCTCACGGACCCGCTTTTGACCGTTCGGTCCAGGATCCCCAGGGTGGTCCGGAGGGCGGAATCGGGCACGATGGGGAACCGCTCCTTCAGGTCACCGGTCACCTCGGACCAGTCGTAGTAGGACGTGACGTTGGTGACGCCGTCCTCGCCGGCCTCCAGTCGGTACCCGTAGAAGTGCGGAACCGGGACGTCGGGGCCGAGGTTCCAAGCTATCTCCCGGTCGCGTTCGAAGACGGTGATGTGGACGGTCACGTCGTACTTGCCGAGCGGGATGTCGTTGAGCGACTCGCGATCCATGTGGATGACGAACGTGTCCCCCACCTTCTCGGCCGCTTCACCGGTGAAGTCCTGCAGCATCCCGGAGCCGTCGATGGCCACGTGGCCCGCCGGGCTACGCAGGATGTCGAAGATGGCAGACGGCGGTGCCGAGATCGGCCGGGTCACTTCGATGCGATCAGTCAGGAAGACGGTGTCGGGCATGTGGGCCTCCTTGCGGACGTGGGCTCGCCGACCACCGTCGAGGTGGCCGATCGGACGAGCATCGCGCGCCGTCCTGGCGTCCCGCCGGCGGAGGCAGCGGATCGAATGCACATCGACTCCATCGACTCTCAGGTACGTACGCCGGAAGAAAATAAGTGGCGGTTCGGGAGATGGCCGTCGCGGAAGTCTCGGTCCTTGGTGACGACGACCCGATCTTCACCGTCCGCCTTCCGGGCGAGGGCCTGATCGGTGGTGCGATTCCCTTCCGAAAGCTCCGAGGTGTGGACGGCATCGTGTTCCGCCGTCCGATCGAGTTGGGCAAGCTTGGCGGGGAGTTGAGCGTCAACCAGGAACTTCATGCGGCGCCGAGCGGCACCACCCGGCGCTGTCCGGCCGCCAGCGCACCGAACTCCAGCACGGCCGAGAGATCGTCACGCTCGAGGTCGGGATGGTCTTCGAGGACGTCGTCGATCGTCATGCCCGAGGCCAGGAGCTCCAGCAGGCTTTCGACCGTGTAGCGGAGTCCCCGCACCGTCGGCTGGCCGTGGCAGACGGCCGGGTCCGAGGTGATCCGATCCAGACGGGACATGCCGGCGAGCGTAATCCCCGTCAGGCGGGAGCCCTTCGGTCACTACATCGGGGATGACCCGCCGCGCCTCGGTGCCCGGTTCGCGCAGCGAGAACATCGACGCGCGGAAGAGCGGGCCGTCGCCTCGCGTGGACCCTGGGTCCCACAATACGAACCGGTCCACCGTCATCACCGGCCCAGTGCTCCACATCGGGTGACCCGGACGACTGGGGGGTCGCGATCAGTCGGGTCCGGCAGCCGGCGCGAACTTCCGTTCCCTTGGAGATAGCGAGCCTTTGCGCGAACGCACTCCAGATCTGTCCTTCGGCGGAAGGCGGGCGACGGTCGCGCTGGACAAAACTCAGAGAAGCTACGAAAGTGCTACGACTGCGCTACACTCGGTGCGTGGCCACTCTCATCGCCCAACGAGAGCTCAGGAACAACAACGCCCACATCCTCAACCGGGTAGAGGCTGGAGAGAGCTTCGTCGTGACCCGCAACGGCGTCGCCGTTGCTGACGTCGTCCCGCACGCCGAGCGGAACGGACCACCGATGTTCCCCAAAACCAAGGACCTCGCGACGCGGCGGCCAGCGAAGGGGACCGCCGTGGACCGCGAAGCGTGGCTCCGAGACCGGCGCGACGCCGACGAGGTGGTAGACGACGACCCGCTCAACAGCCGTGCCTGAACACGCTCTCGCCCTGCTCGACACTTCTTGCGTCATCGACTTCCCGGACCAGATGGACCAGTTGGCCGAGGCCGCCGCCGTCAGCACGCTGACGATCGCCGAATTGGCGTACGGCATCCATCACGACGATCCCCTGATCGCTGCCGCCCGCGAAGCGCGTTATCGCGATGTGCTCAACGAGTTCGACCCTGTCCCCTTCTCCGCTCGCGCCGCTCATCTCTACGGAGCAATCGCTGCTTCGGTCCGGAAGTCGGGAAGGAATCCTCGGCCCCGACGCATCGACTTGATGCTCGCCTCAGTCGCGGCCGAACTCGGTGCTGTCCTGCTGACCAGGAACCCGGCAGACTTCGCGGGTATCGGAGACATCGCCCGCGTGATTGCGGTCTAGAAGGGCGCTCAGCGCAGAACCTGGAAAGACGCTGTTACCCATCCGGTCGAAGTCCGGACTTCAGTGGACCTTGGTTCCCACAATAAGAACCGGCGATCTATGGTCCCCGGCCCGGTCGTTGACCTTCTTTGACCACTTCGCGGGCTCACGGGGCGGGGTCAGCCCACCAGGACTCCGAGCCGCGATCTCGTCAGGAGACGACGTATCGACGGAGGGTGTCCCTGGCGACGGCGCTGACGCTCCGGTGCTTCTCATTGGCCCGCCGGTCGAGCGCTTCGGCCAGCTCGGGCTCGGACATCATTGGAGTAGTTACAAATCACAACCCAAATTTTCCGTAGACCTTGGCTCGCCGTTCCTCCGTTACTCCTCCGATCATCAGAAGAAGCTCCCTACCGCTTTTTGCCACCGTCGAATCAGTGTCGTTCGCCAGATGTTTCGCAAGATCTGGCGGTACCAATGCGAGATCAACTCTTGCAATGGCAATCGCCGATGATGCTGCATAACTTCGATCATCGGCTTCTTCGCTGCGAGATAGCTTGTAAAAAATGTTCCACGCACTTTTACGAACGAGGGCCAACTGCTTCGCCGCAGCAAGTGCCGGAGAGAATACATACCAATCCTCATGAGCTGGGCGTGCCAGTGATGCAACGAGGTCCAGGGGAACAATGCCTGGTGCCACTTCTGCAAGGCCCCACAAGATAGTTGCTGCGCAACTCCGGTGCTGGAAAACCGCAGATTCGGAAAGTTGAGCAATTCGATCCAATGAAATCGATGACGGATCGATTCGCGAAGAAGCTTCTAGAAAACTGGAAAGAACATGAATCGGCTCTTCCGTCTCACTGGCGGCAAGAAACCGTTCAAATATACCGTCTACTACCAAGTAATGATGTTGTTTTCGAACATCAGTAAAAATATGGAGAAGGCGCCGCTCAGCCAGCTCATGATCCCCAATCCTGACGCCATTGAATAGCGCATCGAAGAACTCGTCCGAGAGGGCCAATGACGAAACGGCAGGGGAAGAAGAAGCGAGTGGGGAGACCTCCCATGCGCCCAGCTGGCCGAGTATTACGGCTAGTGCGCCGTCGGGATCGGTCGCGGACAAATCTTCCCAAGTCGGGTTAATATTGCTTGGGAGCTTAACGGACGGTTCCTTTAGAACGCACACAACATCGCGAAGGCTGGGATGCATTCTTGCCCGGGCAATTTCATCGATAATATTCTGCGACGTTCCCTCAGGAATGCGTGAATCTTCAGTGCAAAGTGCTACGAACGCATCTGCTGCTTGGATGTAGCTTTCAACTTTACTCTCCGGATCAAACGTGCCGCGTAGCTGAGGCTCATCCATAACAATCACAGCGTGATAGCCGATACGATTTAGTGCATCCCGAATGGGACGAGCGAGGCCGTCCGCATGGGTGCTAGAGCAACTCAAGAAGATGACCGTCTTGCCCTTAAGCACGGGCCGCCTTTCACTTAGGATCCGGGTTCTATGCGATTCTAATTGCGTCAGATAATTAGGAGTGCCTTACTGAAGACTCAACTCATGAGTGACCAGAACAGTTGTGTAACAGCCGACGCCTCGAGTCCTATCTACTTTGGCTGCCAGGCGCCGATAGCGATGAGCCCAGCCAGAACTGCGACAATAAGATAGATCGCGCCAAAGGCGTAAGGCACGTGAACCTCGCGCGACGTAAATGACCTGTAGACTTTCGGATTACTTCCCTTTTCGAGCGCCGCCCATTCTGCCGTGAATATCGACGCGGCTAGGAATTTTTCCATTAGATTGATAACGAAAAATTTCCCAGTATTAAGTTGTCCAAATGACCGAATGAGGCTTCGCCATGCCGCGCACAGTGCCGCTCCAGCTACGGCAAGGATGAGGACGCCAGCCGACTCAAGCTTGGCGAGTCCACCCCCTCGAAGAAATAGACCGATGGCCGTTAGAAGGAGCCCGTTCATGGTTAGAAAAAAAGTATTAACCCCCTGCCTTCTTGATACGAGAGATTCAGAACTAGCCACCATAATCTTGTACAGCTCGAAGAATTGTTCCTTGTCTTTCTCAGACTTGGGGAACCCATTGGGAGCGAGTATTTTGTTGAGCTCATCGTCTTCCAAAGTTCACTCCCCGGCTTAACGAATTTTTTTCGATTTCCATCGTTCGGCGACCGTCCTAATCGCTACGACAAAAGGCTCATCTTCAGCAGCTACATCTCTAGGAAGAATTTCGAATGGTACCAAGGACGGGTGGTCGGGGTTTTGGGAAGCCATCCAGGCGACCCAGGCATTATGTACGTCCTCCGTTTTGACGGTATTGCCGAAGGACAGGCCAAGGACTGCATAAATTCGCAGCAATTGACGCGTGTTTCCGTCAGGTAACATCTCAGGATTGATAATCAACCGCAACTCTTCGACGAACTCTGTTAGATAATTCACCTGTTCTCAATTCCAGGTTGCGAGCCACTTCATGATCTGGTCAAAGTTCCATCGGATCACATTAGTCGCAGGGAGCCCCGTCGGAATCGAATAAGTCTCGTCCTTGTAGATCTGAATTCCGAATACAGAGTGACCCTGGCGGATCGTCTCTCCTACCTCCCAAGCGACGGCCGATGATCCAGAGGTCGTTTTACCAATCAAAACAATCGTCCCTTTAGTACGGGCGATGCGTTCCTTACACTTAGTCTTCCATGATGAGTCAAAGGGATCTTGGACCGAGTAATCTACGAATTCGATATCGTTCCGCTTGTCGTGAGCGTGCTGGACGAGAAAATCCCGAGCCCACTTGTCCTCCATTTCAAACGAGATAAAGGCTCTCGGTGCCATCAAGTCTCCTAGAAGTTATCTGGATACGGCGTGTTGGCCGGATCTTGGTCTTGTCTTTATTTCAAATAAACTTTTCCCGGACAATTTGGACGCTGACTAATGACGCCCCACTGTAAGCAATACCCCCCTTCCCCCGGTTCCTTGTCCGTCAGCCGTCGAGGTCGTAGGACTCCAAGCCGTCCAGCAACTCCCCCGGCCGTACCTCCAGCGCCTTGGCCAGCCGGAGGATCGTGAGCAGCGTCAGATTCCGGTGCCCGCCTTCGATGTCCCCGATGTACGTCGGGTGCAGGCCACTGGTCGCCGCCAGCTGCTGGCGGGACATGCGGAGCTGTACCCGACGCACCTGGATGCGGTGGCCCAGCTCGTCGGCCACGGGGTGCGGATCGGACGTCGGCATGTCGACGCCCATTCCAGTCGGGAACTTGCGCCCTGCGATATAGAATAGTTCTTGTAATTTTCAAGATGTTGTCTTACTCTGACCAGAGCAGGGGGACGAACTACCAGAAGGAGGGGTGATCGTGGCCACAGGTCCGTCCACTGATGAAGGTGCCTCTCCGCTCGACCCTACGTCCGACGCCGCCTTCGTGGCCTGGTTGCGGGGGCTGTTCGGCGCAGATGGGACCTTGCACGTGCCTCGGTTGGTCATCGTGGACGACTGGGGCCGGGAGTGCATCGTGTTGCAGCGCCAGACCTACCGGGCCGAAGTGGTGGTGAGCCTGCCAGCCCGTCCCGGTCAGAACCGCACCAACGTCAGCCTCTACGCCCACAACGGCACACCCGGTGACCCCGACCTCGGGGCGGTCCTCGGCGTCGAGGTCGTGGTCGACGGCAACTGCGCCTACAGCGTCGACGTCGAACCGGACCGCTGGGGAGGCTGGGAGGTCCACCCGCGGGGTGACGACCCTCTTGCTCCGGAGGCTCGGCCGCGCTGAGGGCGGCGCTGGTGGTTCCCCAGTCCGTTCCCCCACCGCCGGGCCCGACGACCAGTGCGACCCCTCCGAGATGGTCGATTCGGGCCATCGGGGCGGGAAAAGAACAGAATTCTTGGCACCTGGTGCATAGGGTGTGCTGTCCTAATGAGACTGAAGAGTCGCAAGCTGACGGACGCCTCCCCAACGACGACTGAAGCCTCTGCACGACCCTTGAACCAGACGGTTCGACGATCCGTCGATCCAGTTCGATCAGCACCCGAAACGAGCAACCTCTGGCACCCAGTGATCGGTCACTCAACGGCTCATCGCGGTAAGCGCTCCGGGTGGACGGTGCCGGCGGCACGGCTCGGACTGCGGGAAAATCCGGAGGATTTTTGGGGGAACGCCCAGTTGGCCCGGCAGTTGATTGGTAGGGGCCGAGTCGAGGAGCGTCACCCATGCGCCACCGTGGGGAGCAGAGCTGATGAGGCGGCGGCCACCGCCCGTCCGGGGATCGCGACCCGTCCGGCCGGCCGAACGGCACCGGCCCGGTCGACCACCGGACGAGAACTTGGTGCTGCTGGCACCCGAGCGGGTGGCGATCTCCGCGGCCGAGGAGGCGCAGGCGGTCGTGGCGTTGGCCGAGCTACTGGCGGCCCGGTTGGCGGTCCGTGGGATCGCGGACCGTCCGGCTGTGGTCGACGACGGCGACCCCGCCAAGACGCCTGGGGCATAGTGGCCGGGGCCACCGGTCGCGTCGACCGGAGGGAGGACCCGGTATGCGAGTAGCCACCTACACCCGCATCTCGACCGACGAGGTCAACCAGCCGTACTCGCTCGGCGCCCAGTCCGACCGGCTGGCCTCCTACGTGAAGAGCCAGGAGGACTGGGAGCTGGTGGCCAGCTTCACCGACCAGATCTCCGGAGCCAAGCTCGAACGGCCGGGACTGGGGAAGGCCCTGGCGGCTGCGGCGGCCGGTCGGTTCGACCTGCTCCTCGTCTACCGGGTCGATCGGCTGTCGCGGTCGGTCCGAGGGCTGGCCCAGGTGCTCGAGGATCTGGACATGGCCGGCGTGGCCTTCCGGTCGGCCACCGAGCCGTTCGACACGGCCAGCCCGGCCGGTCGGATGATGGTCCAGATGCTCGGCGTCTTCGCCGAGTTCGAGCGGGCGACCATCATCGACCGGGTCATCGCCGGCATGGAGCGCAAGGCCGCCCAGGGCAACTGGTGCGGGGGTCACGAGCCCTTCGGCTACCGGGTGGTGAAGGGCGAGGGCCGTCTTTCGGTGGATGAGGACGAAGCGCCGTTGGTCGAGCTGGTCTTCGACCTGTACGTGCACAAGCGGCTCGGCTCCCACGCCATCGCCAACCGGCTGAACGCCTCGGGCCTACGAACCCGTGCCGGCAAGCCCTGGTCCTACAAGGCGATCCTCACCATGCTCCGTAACCGCACCTACCTCGGGTTCGTCCACTTCCGCGACGTCTGGACGAAGGGCGAGCACCGGCCGCTTGTTCCCGAGTCGTTGTTCGACGGCGCGCAGGCATTGCTCGTTGAACGGGGCGAGGACGTGGCCAAGCGGGCAGCCAACGGATCGGACTATTTACTCACCGGTCTCGTCGTCTGTGGCCACTGCCGGCGCCATTTCACCGGAACGGCCGCCCGTGGACGCAACGCCACCTACCGCTACTACACCTGCGCCGGACGACAGCGCTACGGCACCGACACCTGCGGGGCCGACCGGTTGCCGGCCGGTGCCTTGGACGACGCCATCGTCGCCGCGCTGGTCACGACGTTCAGCGACACCGACCTGTTCGCCCGGGCGGCCGCTGAGGCAAGAGGACGTGCGGGTGCCGACGGCGATCGGCGGGATGCCCAACTGGTTGCCGTCGACGTCGAGCTGCACAAGGCCGAGGCCGGCATCGACCGCTACCTCCGGGCCTTCGAGTCCGGTTCGATGCCCGAGTCGGTCTGCGGCAAGCGACTGAAGGCGCTCGGCACGCAGGCCGACGCGCTGCGGGTTCGTCGCCAAGAGCTGGCCGACACCACCGATGCGGAGGCCGTCGTGACGCCCACCGAAGACGACCTGACGGCACTACGGGACCTGGTCGCCGACGCCGTCGCCAACGGCTCTCCGGCAGCCGTGAAGGCACTCCTGCAGGCCCTCGTGCACGAGATCAGGGTGGACAGCCGGCACGCCATCCAGCCGATCTTCCGGCTCCCTACGCTGGGGGAACGGTTGGGGGAACCGGAGGGGGAAGGTGCGGTTCGCGCACCGTCCTCTTTGGTGGGCGCTACGGGACTCGAACCCATGACCTCAGCCGTGTGAAGGCTGCGCTCTAACCAGCTGAGCTAAGCGCCCTACTTTTCTACCTCTGAACTGCTCTTTTGCTTCGCTGGTCCTCGGCTCGGTCCGTGCATACCGCTCGTACAGGGCATAACCTTGTCTGGTGACCAGCGAGCCAGTCTTGCAGCCGACCCATCGCCCCGCAACCTCCCTACCGCCTCGTCTGGCCCCCAGGGACAGCCAGATCGGCCAGTGGATGCGGTCCTTCGACCGCTCACTTCGAGCGCTGAACCGTTCGGCCTCCACCAGGGACCAGTACCTCATGTCGGTCGGCCAGATGGTCGACTACTTCGCCGACCACGGGATGCCGCTGGACCCGGCCCTCGTCACGCGAGAGCACGTCGAGACGTTCCTCGCCGACTTCGCCGAGGCCCACAAACCGGCGACCGTCCAGACCAGGTACAAGTGCCTACGCCTGTTCTTCACCTTCCTGGTCGAAGAGCGCGAGATCACCCGGCACCCGATGGAGAACATGAAGCCGCCGGCCGTCCCCGAGGTGCCGGTCCCGGTGCTCGACGCCGACCAGCTCGGCGCCCTCCTGAAGGTCACCGACGGCCCGGACTTCGTCAGCCGGCGGGATTCGGCCATCCTCCGGCTCTTTATCGACTCGGGGATGCGCCGGGGCGAGATGGCCGGCCTGAAGGAGAGCGACCTCGACTTCGATCAGGACGTCGCCTACGTGGTGGGCAAGGGCAGTCGCCCGCGGGCATGTCCCTTCGGCGCCCGCACTGGTCAGGCCCTGGATCGGTACGTCAGGGAGCGCTCCAAGCGCCCCAAGGCCGACGCCGCACTCCCCTGGCTCTGGCTGGGCAAGAAGGGACGGCTCTCGGACTCAGGAATCCTCCAGATGGTCCGCCGACGCGGTGAGGAGGCCGGGCTCGGGCAGATTCACCCCCACCAGCTCCGGCACTCCTTCGCCCACCAGTGGCTCGCTCAGGGCGGCCAGGAAGGCGACCTCATGCGGCTCGCCGGTTGGCGGTCCCGGCAGATGCTCCAGCGGTACGCCGCGTC
Source organism: uncultured Actinomycetota bacterium (assembly GCA_963844575.1). GTDB lineage: Bacteria > Actinomycetota > Acidimicrobiia > Acidimicrobiales > RAAP-2 > DASZUK01. The sequence continues at coordinate 2,250,820 of CAWJOU010000005.1, read as the reverse complement.
GGCGGCCGACGAGCGAGCCCGAGATGCCCACCGCCGAATGTCGTTGGGCGACCAGCTCTGAGGGTCGGCACTACCGGCACAAGACGACACGCAGCCGCCGGGGGCCGCCGGCTACTTCGAGGTCGAGCGACCGCTCTGGCGCTGGGCTCGCTGCTCCGCCAGCATCCGCTCGACCACCTCGGCGTCGGCCTGCGCCTTCGCCATCTCGGCGTCGATGAGCGTCCGGCTGGTGTCCGGCTCGGCGGCGAGGTCGGCCAGCTCGGGCGGTAGTGGTGCCGGCTCCAGGCGGATCGTCTCGCCGCGGGCTCGCGCTGCTGGGGGTGTTGCGCCAGGTGACGCGGGCCACAGCCCGGCGGTAGTCCGCCGGTCCGACGCCGCGGGCTTTCAGCCACCGCTCGACGTCGGCCTGGCAGGTGGCGATCATGCGGGCACGTTCCGATCAACGCCGCCGACCGGGCGACACTCCTGCCCGGTCATGAAGCTCAGCACGTCGGCGTCGGCCGCCCGGTAATCGTCGACGAGAGCTGTCCACCGGCGCCAGCGCATCCCCTTCGGTCGGCGCCAGGTGCCGGTCGCCGGGTGCGGGTGAAGCCGAGCCAGTGCTTCGTCGCGGCGGTGGGCCACCCTCTCGAACCGACCGAGCCTGGCAAGGCGGTAGGGCAACCGGGCGCATTGACGACAGCGGACCTCGTTGGTCGTCAGGACCAGGATGGCGACGCGGGCCTCGCAGCTCGGGCACACGACATACGTCATCCCGCCGAACGTGAACTGCACGGGCTCGGCGTACTCGACGGAGGCGCCCAACTTCTCCAGCGATCCGAACAGGCCGATCACGTCGAACCCGTCGATGCCCGGTCGGATGGCGACGGCGGTCATGGTGGTCGTGTCGCCCTCCCGGACGCTCCACCCGAGCCGGCGCTCAGTGCCCGGCGTCAGCGACCGTTCTCGGCGCAGACGGCGCACGTCGACCGACGGCACGTCTTCGATCGCTGGCAACACGACCGTCACCCGAACCAAGGTAGCTGGCGGTTCGTTCTGCGAGCTGGACTTCCGTAGTACGAATCAGGAGCCCTAGATTGGCCCCTGAGGGCTCGTCTCCGGGCTTTGCCGGCCCACCGACCTGCTCAGTACGGGGATACTCGACCGGCACTACCGGCACAAGACGACGCGCAGCTACGACGCGGCAGTGACGCCGATGGGGAGATGTTCGCAAAGTGACCCAGGCGACGATCGAGGTGACGCGCCGACGCCCTGGATTCATCGGCTTCGTCTCGACGTTCCTCGTCTTCATCGACGGAGTCAATGCCGGGGTTGCACGGCGGGGCACTACGGCTCGGTTTCACGTCACCCCTGGCACTCACACGGTCAAGGTCTGGCGCAAGGGCGGCAGCGCGGCTAGCAACCTGCTGACGCTGACGCTCGTGCCAGGCGACGTCTGTTCGCTGGGCTGTGACACCGACACTGCCTCGTTCGACTCGGCAACGTTCGGATCGCTGACCACAAAGGTCGACCAGGTCCGTACGCTCGCAAAGGACGGGTGGGTGGGGAACTACATCCGGCTCTACGAACTGTGAGGTCCAGCAGGCCACGGATCGCCCTCTCAGGCTCGATCTCCCGCCCTCACCGCCTGCGACCGGACTTCGGATACTGGAGAGGTCCCCTGGAGGGCTGAGCGCCTACTCCTCCACGTTGAGCACGTCGAGCAGGCGGTCAGGCCGCGTGTCGCCGGGTAATGCACCGCACGGCCCACAGCACAGCGCCGAAGACCACCAGAACTCCGCCAACCAGGACGATGACAATGGCGGTGATAGGCAGGGGCTTTGGCTGAAGCCCTAAGGCGGCCGCCAGTACCCAGAGACTCGCCCCGAGAAGGGCGAGAAGCACGCCGACGACGACGAGCAGCGGCCCAGCCGCTATGACGCCGGCAAGTCCACGTCGGGCACCGCTCCTGTGGTTCACAGTTCCGTTCTAGTGTCATGGAAGGTTGATCCACTGAGAAATTATCTGTAGAGGGGAATTTCTCCCGCACCGGGCGCGTTCTGCGGTCTTGTAGGCCAAGATCGGAGGAACGCCATGGCACGCAGAGGACGACCGACCGTCGAGATCGACCTGAGCGCGGAAGAGCGCTCGGTCCTCGAACGGTGGGCCCGCCGCCAGTCGTCGTCCCAGGCCTTGGCGTTGCGGTCGAAGATCGTGCTGGCCTGTGCGGCCGAGGAAGCCACCCAGGAGGAGATTGCCGCCCAACTGGGCTGTCATCCGGTGACGGTGGGCAAGTGGCGCCAGCGCTTCTTTATCGATCGTCTCGACGGGCTGACCGACGCCCCTCGTCCCGGTGCGGCCCGCCGGATCGGCGACGACCTGGTGGAGGCGGTCGTGGTCGAGACGCTCGAGACCGCTCCCGACGACGCCACCCACTGGTCGACGAGGAGCCTGGCGAAGAAGCACGGGATCAGTCACACCACGGTGCGGGAGATCTGGCGGGCCTTCGGGTTGAAACCGTGGCGCCAAGACTCCTTCAAGGTCTCTCCCGACCCCGACCTGGTCGAGAAGATCCGTGACCTGGTCGGGTTGTACATGAGCCCGCCGGTGGCCGCCGCCGTTTTCGCCATCGACGAAAAGCCCCAGATCCAGGCCATCGATCGGACGGCCCCGACGCTGCCGATGCTGCCCACCACGCCGGCCCGGGCCACCCACGACTATGAGCGCAACGGCACGTTGGACCTGTTCGCTGCCCTCAACGTGGCGACGGGGGCGGTGATCACCGACATCCGCCAGTCCCACAAGAGCGTCGACTTCGTCGCCTTCTTGAACAAGGTCGACCGCCAGGCGCCAAAAGAGCTGGACGTCCACGTGATCTTGGACAACCTCCAGACTCACAAGACCCCGCTCGTCCACCGCTGGCTGTTGCGTCACCGCCGGTTCCACTTCCACTTCACCCCGACGTACGGGTCATGGATGAACCTGGTCGAGCGGTGGTTCTCCGCCCTTACGACCAAGAAGCTCCAGCGGTCTGCGCACCGCAACGTCAAGGAGCTGGCCGACGACATCATGAGCTGGGCGGCCACCTGGAACGAGAACCCCCGGCCGTTCATCTGGACCAAGACCGCCGAGGAGATCCTTCAACGGCTTGCCGGCTACTGCTCTGCCGTCAATATCGGCGCATGAGGTCACTTTCTCAGTGGATCAACCTTCCATGACACTAGACGCAATACCCATAAGTTAGAGTTACACCCGTGGTATTCTGGTCGGGATGCCTCGGGCCGGATGGGTCAAGCCGACCGATGACCAGCGCCTCTCGGACCATGTCGCGCTCGGCGTGCTCACGAGGACGTTCCCACCGGCGCTCATCGACGCGGCGATCGAGGCGACGGGCAAGGCCGAACGACGGAGCCGCCTGCTCCCGGCGCGCCTCGTCGTCTACTACGTGCTCGGTCTCGCGCTGTTCAGCCACTCGGGCTACGAGGAGGTGATGCGCAGCCTGGTCGAGGGTCTTTCGTGGGAGAGCGGCTGGAAGACGCGTTGGACCGTTCCCTCCCAGCCGGCGATCACCCAGGCCCGGGCTCGGCTCGGCCCGAAGCCCCTCGCCGAGCTGTTCGGGCGGGCCTGTGTGCCCCTCGCCACCGAGGAGACCCCAGGGGCGTTCCTGGCCGGTCGTCGCCTGGTGGCGATGGACGGCACGACCCTCGACGTGCCCGACAGCCCAGAGAACGCCGACGCCTTCGGCCGGCCGGGCTCGGGGCGCGGCGAGGGCGCGGCGTTCCCCAAGCTCCGGCTCGTCGCCCTCGCCGAGTGCGCCACGCACGCCATGTTCGCGGCGGCGATGGCTCCCTATGGAACCGGGGAGAACACCCTCGCCCGCCAGCTGGCGAGCTCGTGCGCCGAGGGCATGCTCGTCCTCGCCGACCGGGGCTTCGGCGGGAGCTATGAGCTGTTCTCGGCCTTTGCGGCAAGCGGCGCCGACCTGTGCTGGCGAGCGAAGAAGAACGCCACGCTGCCCGTGCTTGAGCGATTCGCTGACGGCTCGTTCCGCTCCGAGCTGGTCGAGGCGACGGACCGGCGGGACCGGGCGCACGTGACCCCGGTCCGGGTGATCGAGTACCAGATCGCCGACCCGGGACGCCCGAGCGCCACGGGGATCACCTACCGGCTGGTGACGACGGTCCTCGACCCGGCCGAGGCTCCGGCGGCCGAGCTCGCCGCCCGCTATGCCGAGCGGTGGGAGATCGAGAGCGTGTTCGACGAGCTGAAGAGCCATCAGCGGGGCTCGGCGGTCGTACTCAGGTCAAAGACGCCCGACGGCGTGCGCCAAGAGGCGTGGGGCTACCTGTGCACCCACTACGCCGTCCGGGCGCTGATGGCCAACGCCGCCACCGATGCCGGCGTGGACCCGGACCGGATCAGCTTCACCCGCACGCTCCACGCGGCCCGTCGCAGTGCCCGCGCTGGACTGGGAACTGCCAGCGGAGCCCTCACCGCAGCGCTGCCGATGACGCTCACCGAGATCTGTCGAGAGCTCGTACGCGACCGGCGGCTACGGGCCGCGGCACGCGTGGTGAGGAAGAAGATGTCGAACTACGGCCTCAAGCGGTCCGAGCACCGCACCTGGCCCCAGCCGACCGTGCGGGCCGCCGATGCGGTGCGGGTCCTCGGTGCCTCACCCTAATTTATGGGTATTGGTTCTAGACGAGATGTCTCGCCGATGCCGACGCCGACCACCCTCGCCGCCCTGCTGCGCGATGGCGTACGCCTCGTCTAGCGAAGCTCCAGCGATCACCCGCGTGACTAGACGAGTGATTCCAAGGGATCGCTGCTGCGCAGCGGTCCACCACCGGCGCGAAAAAGGTGTCCAAGATCGGCGCTGCTCAAAGCCACTTCGACCTTGGAGGTCTCATGGACGCGTTGAAGGCTTTCCCGCTGAACGAGTCCCGGCTCGACCACGCTCCCATCGACTTGTCACGCTGACGCCTCGACCTACTCACGGTCGGCTCCTTGGCGGCGGCAGCCATGTCGTCGAGCAGCTCGGCCGCGGCCAGCCAGTCGCCCTCCGTCACCAGGACGCCGGCCAGGCCTCGGAGAACGGTCGCAGCAGCAGCCAGCTCGATGGCCGTCGCTTCCGCGGTGCCGAGGTGGTCGAGGACGGCGGCGACGTCGGCTCTCGTCATCGGGACCCACCGAGAAAACAGCGGGTTTCCGGGCACCTTGGACCGACGATGTCGTAACGTCCCCGGCGGGAACCATGAGGCTCACCCAGTGCCTCAACCGCGGCCCCACCTTCGCTCGTCATTCGGGTGGGGCCGCGCCCTGAGCCGGTCACGCGGCCACCTGCCGGGCACGATCGATGACGAATCGCTCGGCGTCGTCGGCGGCAACGAGGTCGGCCAGCAGAGCCGCGACCCCGTCGGCGTCCAGACCGTCGGCGATCTCCTGAAGCCTGTACGCCAGCCGCCGGTTCGGCTCGCCGGGACCGACGTTGCGAACGCCGGCAGTCCAGAGCGCATCGGTGGCCGTCGCCAACGGGAGTGCTGCCGCGGGGACGGTCGGGCCGATCGCGATGTGGCGGCTGGCTCCGAGACGTCGACGCAAGTCGTCGATCACGGCACCCTGTTCTACGACCAGTCGTTCAAGGTCGAGCTGCCGGCTCCGGATACCGGCGACGACGTCGGAGCGGCCGGCGACGAAGCACTCTTTCGAGCAGAACGTCTGCTTGTGCGCGCCGAGCGGCTCGCGGCAGAACCGACAGATGGGCACTCCCTGGCGTCGCTCGTACCGGCCCATCCGGTTGGCGGCTCGCCGTCGGCAGTCGGCTCCGCAGTAGCGCTGGTACCCGCTCCGTGGCTCGTACAAGGTTGAGCACTCGTCACACGGCCGAGCCGCCAAAGGGCTCCTCTGTTGGCGCTTTTTTGGGGTCGCCCGCTCGGCTTCGTTCCGGTCGGCGGCACGGCAGACCTTGTCGCAGTAGACGTGCCCGGCCTTGATCGGGACGAACGTGCTTCCGCACCGTCGACATTGGGCGGGCGGTCGGTTCATCGAGTCCTGCCGGCATCGGACCACGGCATCGCCGGCGGCAGTCCGGCGGCCAGCTCCCGGAGCCCGGCGACGAGGTCGTCCCGCGAGGCTTCGATCAGCTTGGCCTGCATGGCGTCACGGGCCGCGTCGTCATCGATGATCGGCGCCAGGAGCCGGAGCAGCAGATCGGCGACGGTAAGCCGTGTGTCGGGCGGCAGGTGGGCGGCTGGCGCGCCGGCTTCGGCGATGATCCGGTCGGCCGCGGTCAGGGTGACGATCATGGGCTCGGTCGTCAGCCGCGGGCGAGCCTCTTGCGGACGCCGTAGGCGCTGTCGTGCGCCCGCTCGGTTGCTCGCTTGGCCTGGTGGACGTCCGGGGCGATGCCGGCCGCCAGTTGACCGCCGGCGGCGCCCTTGAGCGTCCACGCCAGCGACGAGGCGGTGGGGATCGGCTTGACCAGCGCGGTCGTGCCGTACGTGCTGTCCGACCCGAGGTGTCGGCCGCCGGGAACGGCACGCCAGGCGATCTCGTGGGCGCCGTCAGCACTGCGGACGCCACGAGCGTCGCGGAGTCCGGCGTCGACCTTCCGGGCGTGATCCTTGGTGACGGCCTGCTGGCACAGTCGCTTCGCCTCGTTCACCGTGCCGGCGGTGCCGGTCGTCAGGCGCCGTGTGTGCGCCGCGTTGGCGCTGTAGACGAACCCGTCCCGCGGTGCTGTCGCCGGCGCCGGGTGGATCGACGCCGTCTCGTCGTTCGGCCCCGTTGCCGTGTGATGACCGCTGGTGATCGCGGTCCAGACGAGCCGCGGCGTTGTCGGCTCTGTCGTGAAGTCGGTGCCGTCCGGGCCGCCAGTAGCGCGCAGCTCGTCGCGCAGTCCGGCGACGGCGCCGCGCCAGGCGCGCCGCTGTGCAGCCGTTGCGTCGGCCGCGGGCCACGCTGAAACGAGCGACCGGATCTTGCCGACAATCATCGGGACGACGTCGCGCCCCACGCTCCGCGACGAAACAACCGAACGGCGGCGGGTGGTCCTCATGCTTCATCTCCGATCACGACGACACCGCCGGGCATCACGCGGAAGCGGGCGAGGTCGTCAGCGGTGACGGGCCGGTCGTCGGCAAGGACTACGCACCTGTCGAGATGCTCGGCAATGTCGGCGTCCTCGGCACCGCCGATGAGGTCGCCGCTGGAGCCGGCATAGGCAACATGCATCGTTGGGAACACGGCCGCCGACGGCGACTTCGGTAGTCCGTCGACGCGGTTGGCGACGACGCCAGGCAGTCTGTTGTGTCGCTCGACGATTTTTTCGACGATGTACGGCGCGAGCGGGACCACGGGTCCGGTCGGCGCTGGCGTCTCGTCCTTCGGTGCCGGTGGGGCGGGCCGCTCAGCCTGACAAACGACTCGGCCCTCGGCGTCGATGTCGATGACAGCCAGCTCGTCGGCCGACGGCGCCCAGTTGTCGGGAAGGATGACGACGCGCTCGACGATCGCCGGCTCCTCGCTGCCGTCCAGCGTGCCGACGTAGGAGCCGGCCCGCAGGTCATAGCAACGGCGCAGCGGTGGCAGGCCGTCAGGCAACGGACCGAGCCGCTCGACGGCGGCGCGGTGGACAGCGGCGATCTGCTCGGCGATCGAGCGCGGCAGTCGCGTGGTCGAAATGGTGTCGGGCATCTAGGCGCTCCTCTGCAATCGTGGCCGGCGCATGTGAGCTGGCTGGTGCTTCGACCGGGTCTGCGCGGCGGCCACCGGTGTCAGGTCGGCGAGCCGTCGCCTCACCAGTTCGGGCGGCGTGATGCCTTCGAGCGCCGCGGCCCGGCGGACCGCTTCGAGCAGGTCCGCGTTCATACGAACGCATAGCTCACCCCACCGGCGCGTCTGGCGGCGCCGCTTCCTGGTGATCTTGATGACGGCGGCGCTCGGCATGTCGTCGACCGTCTTCATGGTGCCGCCTTGGCGCCGGCGAGAGTCAGGGCGACCGTCGCGGCGAGCTGCGCCGGATCGGTCAGCAGCTCGACAGCGTCACGGATGACCGCGGCCCTCGACGTGCCTTGCTCGGCCGCCAGCTCGTCGATCGCATCAACGAGCGGCGCCGGAAGTCGGCTCGTCACGGTGACGAGCGGGACTCCAGGAGCGATCGTTGGCGTACGGGCCATTCCCCATTTAACGCTTCAGGTCGAGGCTCGCGGTATGGATGCTGGTCGTCGCGTGAGTGCCTTTGAGCAGGTGCTTTGGTCCCTTCCGAAAATTGTCCCGACGGGGTCTAGGCCGATTCGAGCATCACGGGACTGATCGAGCGCCGCGGGCGACGTGGCCCGATCGAGCCGGCTTCGCGTACGGGTCAGGGAGCGGTACTGGTGGTGATGACGGCCGCTTGCGCTGTGCTGGCGCCCTCTTCGACGACGAACGGCCGACGGCGGCCAGGGCGGCGGTGAGGGCCGCACGCACTCCGGCGGGCCAGCGCAGCGGGGCGGCTCGCCGACGCCGGCCGTACGGGGCGCACACGACCGCGAGACCGTGGTCGCTTCCCTCGACGATGTAGGTCCCGATGGTGACCGCGGCGAGCGCCACCACGAGGAACAACATCGCGCCGAGAGCGACCACGGCCACGGTGCCGAAGACGAAGAGCGGCCACGAGGGCGCCGATCCATCCGAACCCGATGCCGAAGCCGCCGCGGGGTGACCAGTGTGCTGGCGAAGTGAAGTCGACGGTCACCACGTCGCCGCAGATGGCTCCGGGTTGTGGTTGTCCACCGCGATCCGCTGCGAGGCACCTGGGCGATCCTGGGCCGGCTCAGGAGGAACGGGGGACCGACGCGTCGCCTCGGTTCAAAACTCGCCTCGGTCCCCCTGACCGTCCCTCGTTGACCGTGACGGGAGGTACTCGTCCGGTCGCCACCATCTTCATCGACGTTGGCGGTGACCTTCGAGGATCGGTGCTCGACCCCGGTTCAGCGGTTGCCGGGAAATCCGACAATGCGGGCGTGCTCGGCGTCGTCGTGCTCCCCTCGTTCGACATCGAGCATTGATGTGATGAAGGAGCGCAGCGCCGCTCCCGCGTGAGGGGCCTCAGTGAACGTACCGGCCCACACGCCGAGCACGAGGAACGATCCCGTGACATCGAGCCGCGTTGCTGGGTCCACTACCCGATCGAAGCCGAAGGAGATCCAGCGGGAGTCCTCCCCCCGCCGCCCGGGACCAGGTGTGTCAAGCACACTTGGGGTTACCAAACCAACCCGAAGACGACGGAAGGAGACTCCCGTGGAACAACACCAACAACAGTACGTCGGTATCGACCTGCACCGGCGCCGTAGCGTGCTCGTGCGGCGCAATGATGCCGGCGAGACGCTGGAGACGATCCGCATCGACAACGACGCCGTGGCCCTCTCGGCCGAGCTGGCCAAGGCCGGCGAGCATCCCGAGGTGATCCTCGAAGCCACCTACGGCTGGTACTGGGCCGCCGACGTGCTCGAAGAATGCGGGGCGAGCGTGCACCTGGCCCACCCGCTCGGCAACAACTGGGGCCACCGGCGGGTGAAGAACGACGAGCGAGACGCCACCGATCTCGTCGACCTGCTGCGGATGGGACGCCTGGCCGAGGCCTGGGTGGCCCCGCCGGCGGTCCGAGAGCTCCGTGAGCTCGTCCGCTACCGAGCCAAGCTCGTCCAGCTGCGCTCGGGCCTCAAGGCCCAGGTCCATGCGGTGCTGGCCAAGGAGGGGGTGACCGTGCCCATGAGCGACCTGTTCGGCGTGGCTGGACGGGCGCTGCTCGACCGGGTGCACCTGGCCGACGCCTATCGCATCCGGGTGGCCAGCCTCCGAGACCTGATCGAGCTGATCGACCGGGAAATCGCCACGCTGGAGAAGGCGGTCGCCCCGTTGTTCTGTGGCGACCTCGGCTACCACGCCGTCCAGGCCATCCCGGGCGTCGGGCCGGTGCTGGCCTCGGTCTTCGTGGCCGAGATCGGCGACATCTCGAGGTTCAAGAGCGCCCGGCACCTGTGCAGCTGGGCCGGGCTCACCCCCACCCACCACGAGTCCGACGAGAAGGTCCGCCGGGGCCACATCACCAAGCAGGGCAGCCGCCTCGTGCGCTGGGCCGCTGTCGAGGCCGTGGCCCGACAGCGCACCGCCAACCCCATCCGGGACCACCACCGCCGGGTGGGCGAACGCCGGGGGAACGGGATCGGCCGGGTGGCGGCGGCCCGCAAACTTCTCATCCTCGTCTACTACGGCCTGCGCGACGGCGAGATCCGTTGCCTGGCCGAGGCGGGGTGAGACCCGGGACGGACGCAACCCGGTGCGAGCTCGTTGTGAGTCATGGCCCCCGCTCTGCGGCGTGGCCGACGCGTTGATTGAGCCCACCGGGTTGCGGCCGAACCACTCCATGTCGACACGCTCGACGAAGAGATGACCGGCACCCGGGTTCCCGGGCTGCCCTGCCAGTACTGCCTGGCCCTGGAGACGGACCGCACGCACGAAGCCCTGACGGGCTTCGGCATCCACGATGTGACCGGCCACCTGACCGGGCCGTCAAGGCTGCCCCTTCGGGCGCCCTGCGGCCGGCCTTGACCGCCCTCCCGGTTCTCGGTTCCCCCGAGGCCCCACCTTGGCGCGCCCGTCGATCGTGAGCTCACCGGTATCTGGCACCAAAAACTGCCGACGGAGCCTTCGGCACCCCGTTGACAAACTGCGCTCCTTCAGAGATGACTCCAACTGGACCCAGTTCTCTCGAAGCCCGTCGACACCGAGGGCGCCAATCTGGTCCGCCCAACAGAACCCGTCGCCGTTCCGCGTTCGGACGCCCTGCTTCTGGAACACGTTCGTGATGACCTCCTCGACCCGGTCCGGGTCCGCGATCGCCGGCTCCCAGCCTGTCCACCTGTCGATGCGCCAACCGCGGCCGAGGAGCATCATCCGTTTTGTGACGCGGTAGGCGCGCGCTGATCGCTTCAGATGCTGGTGAAGACGGATGCGTACTTCAGGATCGAGAACCCGCACCTGCGTGGAAGGCGTCGAGACGTCGATGTGGACGCTGTCGTTTTTGACAGGTGCGGCCGTAGTTCTCTCATCTAGACGAGTGATTCCAAGGGATCGCTGCTGCGCAGCGGTCCACCACCGGCGCGAAAAAGGTGTCCAAGATCGGCGTTGCTCAAAGCCATTCCGACCTTGGAGGTCTCATGGACGCCGATCTGGACACCCTTTGCACGGCACTCTACGTGCATGTCGACGACGAGTTGAAGACCCATCCCGAGCTGGCCCGATACCGACCGGTCGTCGGGATCGCCCCGAAGCTCTCCGACGCCGAGCTCGTCACGCTGTCGGTCGTCCAGGCCCTGTTGGGCTTCAGCTCCGAAACCCGGTTCCTCCGCTTCGCCAAGGCGCACCTTTGGCACCTGTTCCCCTACGTGCCCAACCAGTCCGGCTACAACAAGCGCCTCCGGGCCGCCGCCGGGCAACTCCAGGCCCTCATCCGGACGGTGGCCCGCCAGACGACGTTGTGGTCCGACGACCTCTGGATGGTGGACTCCACCCCCGTCGAGTGCGGGCGGTCTCGGGAGACGGCCAAGCGCAGCGAGCTGTCCGGCTTCGCCGACTACGGGTACTGCGCCAGTCACTCCCGCTACTTCTGGGGCCTCCGGCTCCACCTGGTCACGACGCCGGGCGGGCTGCCGATCACCTTCGCCCTCTCGAACCCCAAGCTCGACGAGCGCGAGGTACTCCGGGACCTCTTGGAAATCGAGCCCGAGCTGCTCGATGACCACCCCGGCCAGGTCGTCTTGGCCGACAAGGGGTACCGCAGCGCCGAGCTCGAGACCTTCTTGGCCGATCACGGTGCCACCTTGCTCCGACCGGCCATGCGGGGCGAAGACCAGCGTCCGGGCGCCCGGTTCTTGAAACCCCTTCGCCAGGTCATCGAGTCGGTCAACGACACCTTGAAGGGCCAGCTCGACCTCGAGCGCCATGGCGGCCGAACGAAGGCCGGAGTCGTCGTACGGGTGCTGCAACGCCTGCTCGCCCTGACCGCAGTCATCTGGCACAACGACCGCGTCGGTGCCCGGCCCCACCGGTCGCTGCTCGCCTATGACCACTGACCCCTTGGAATTAATCATCTAAAGACCTTCGCGTAATACCGCGCCGACCCTGGTCACAGCTTGAGACCGCAGTGGCGCAGGAAGGCGAAGGCCAAGTTGGTCTCGTTCCCGATCCGACAGAGCCCTTGGTCGACGATCTCTTCGGCGTCGCCGATGGTGTCGGGACAGAGGTTGGCGAGCTCGCCGCCCTTCAGGTTCCCCCACACCTGTTCGACGGGGTTGAGGTCGGGGGCGTAGGCGGGAAGCCGTTCGACCACGAGCCATCGGCGTTGTTCGTTGATGAAGCGCTGCATGGCCCGGCTGCGGTGAGAGGGGAGCCCGTCCCAGATGAGGGTGACTTTGTCACCGTCGAGGTGGCGGTGGAGCTCAGTCAAGAACTCCATGAGGGACCGGTCGTTGTAGGCACCGGCCTGCATGCCGAAGACGAGGGATGCCTCGCTGCCGTCGGGCCGGAAGCACAGGGCGGCCGACATGGAGAGGCGCTTCCAGCTGAAGTGGTGGCGGAGGACCGGGGTCTTTCCCTTGGGCGCCCAGGTGGATCTCACCGAGGGGAGGAGGCTGAATCCGCTCTCGTCCTGGAAGACGATCCAGGCATCCCTGGCCCGGGCGTTTTTTTTACCGTCGGCCAGCGCTCGTTGACCCACTGTTCGATGGCTCCGTCGTCCCGCTCCAATGCCTTGCGGGCCGGACGCTGCCGGCTCCAGCCCATGCGCCGGAGCACCTTCCAGACGTGGCCCGGGTGGTACGTGACGCCGGTCGTCTTGTCGATCACCTGGGCCACCCGGGCAAGGGTCCACAGGTCGGTCGGATAGCCGTTCGCCTTCGGGCCTTTCTCGAGGGCCCGCTCCACCTTGGCCAGATCGGCATCGGACACCTTGCGGGGACGGCCGGGACTCCCGACCCGTCGCAGTGCCCGCTTCCCACCCACCTTCCACTGCTTGTGCCAGTCGGAGACCGTCTGGTGGGAGACGCCGAGCTCACGGCCGATATCGGCCTGGGAGACCCCCTTTGCGAACAGGTCCGCTGCCCGCAGGCGTCTCGCCTCCATGGCCTCGAAGTCGCGTCGGGGGCGGACCTTCGGCTTCGAATGCTCGGCGTTCGTTCCGGCAGGGGCAGGGGTCGCGGTGGACATCCACCAGTATCTCACTCCATACGATTGGAGCGGGGTATTAGGCGAAACTCTTTAGGTCATTTCGTCTAGTGGATGTTTCTGTCTTCTTACGCGGTGACATGGGTGTCACGTCCCGGTGTGACACTGGTGTCACCTCGGGCGGTGACATCTGTGTCACATCGACAACCGCTGGGGTGACGTCTACGGCGTCTTCGTCGGCCTCCTCCATCGGCAGACGCACCACGCCGAGCGCAGCATCTACTGCGTCCTCGCTGGTGTTCACCCAGTACCGCGCCCAGCCGTTCCCGTGCAGGTAGTTCTCGCGGCGTCGGACGACCAACTGCACGCAGGTGCCATCGCCAGGGCAGGGCTCGTCCTGGCCGTGGCTGTAGTGCGTCGCCTCCAGCAGGTCGATGACCCGGATGACGGTTCGCCGGCTGCGCCCGATGGCCTCGGCGATGGCGTCCTGCCCGACGTTGAACCCGTTGTCGGTCCAGACCTTGCTGGACAGAAACTCGTACGCCTCCAACGCCGTTCCGTGGCCGCGGAGCCGGGTGCGTGCCCAGTCGTAGGACTTGACGAAGTGGGCCTCGGTCGGACTTGCGGACTGTTCGGTGACCGACGGGCGATCGGGATTATTGGACTGGCCGCCGGTTGTTCCTTGCGCGGCTTCAAACTGCTCGGTACTGTTCATCGCAGGTCACTCCTGGTGAGGAACGATCGACCGAGGACCCCATCTGTTGTCGCAGGTGGGGTCCTCACCTTTTCGGGCGAATGACTCCTCCTGGGGATTGTCGGCCCCAGGACGGGGTCCTCGGTCGGTCAGCTTCGGGTTACTTGGCCCTCACCTCCCCGAGGACGCCGCAGCGTCGGACATGTCGTTAATGGACTCCGACGTGGACAGTGAGTCGTCGGGCGCGCACGGCGTCACGTCCTCCGACTTGCGCCGGGCGCGGGCGCTGGCGAGCGCCACCTGGCGAAGTACGCCCTCTTGGCTGACGCCGCCCGACGCTCGCGCTCTGCCGCCGGCAGGGTGCGGTCGGGATCGACCTCGTTGAGGAATCGCTCGTCGAACGCCTTACGGCCTGGAGCCGTTCGGGCCGACGGGTCGGACGTGTTCGCCCACGACTTGTGGGCGGCGGCCTTTGCTCGCAGCGTCTTTTCGCTGGTCGTCAGGCCGGGGGGCCGCCTCGTTGGCGGGACTTCGATGGGCACCTTCCTGCCCTCCTCTCACGGTGTGAGGGAGGCGCAGGCGGTTTACGCGGCGGCGCCTCCCCAAGGAGCGGGGACGAGGGCCGCGGGAGGCGCGTGTGAAACGACAGGGAGAGCAACGATGAGCTGGCCGGGAGGATCGTCGGATTCCAGAGCGTCAGCCGTCAGCTCGGGCGCCGGTGCGTCAACCAACGGAAGGCAGCCGAGGAGGACCAGCCGACGGTGGGCTTCCTCGCGGCTGACGGCGTCCTCGACGACGGTCACCACGGCCAGCGCGGTCACCACCAAGGCGTCCTCGGCTTCATCCGCAGCTCGGTCCAAAGCTTCGAGCTGCTCGGGTGCCTTGGGGCCTGCGGAGTAGATGGACCGATCGGACCTGAACTCCTTGCGGCAGAAGCGCGCCTCGTTATCGGCCCGCTCGTAGTCCGCGGCGACCGCATCGACGTCGAGCCAAGATGGCCCCCCTGCGTGGCGGTTGCGGCGATGGCGCCGGGTTCGGGCGACGGCGCGGACCGCGGACGCCACCTCGTCCCGTCGCTCCCACTTTGCCATGTTCTGAAGCTATCTCGGTTTGCATAGCGGTCAGGTGCATAGCGCCGGCGGTCCAGAATGGGGCCATGCTGACGTGCCCTGATTGCCAGGAGAGCTTCGCCTGTCCGGCGTGCAGTGGAGGCCCCGAGAGTGGTGCGAGTGGCGCCGCGGCTTCCACTGCGACCGTTACGGCCACCGCGGGAGCCGTCGGAATCACCATTCGCCGGGGGGATCGGCGGCCGTGGGAGGAGAAGTGGCAGTCCCTCACGCATCACGTCAAGGTCCTTCGCGACCTGTACGAGAACGGCACCCCGTGGGGCAACATCGAAGTGGAGACGAGAGTCGCGTCGATCTTCCTCGACTCGTATCACCTCGCAGATTGGTTGAAGTGGGACCTGGCGAACCTCCCAGTGACCGAAACAGAGATCGTGGATTACGTCAAGACATCGGCGCCGTTGCAGTTAGCCGACGCCATCTGCAACACGTACAAGCACTCCACGCGGACCCGGAAGGGGGCCACGACCGCCGGCATCCGGGAGACGGTGATGACGGACGGCGGGAAGAGGTATCGGGTCACAATCGAGATCGACTGGGCGACTCCCGCTCACACGAACGTCGATGGTCTGGCCTTGGCTGAGCAGAACGTCGAAGCCTGGCGGGTGTTCTTTCGACGGCACGGCATCGTCCCGCCAAGCTGAGCGGTCCGCCGCGGGGTCCTGGTCAGAGGACATTTTCCAGACCCTCGAAAACGCGTGAAGTCACAGCGCATAACTTTGCCGATTCTGCTCGGTTCTGACCTGCAAAAGTCCTGCTCAGCATAGCGTTCAGAGGTCGATACGTGTGAAGGCTGCGCTCTAACCAGCTGAGCTAAGCGCCCGGTCGACTGGATCAACCGGTGGGCTCGGCCAACCGACCGCACCCAGGGGGTCGACGATAGCGCGACCGCCGCACCGAACCCCCGCTTGCCAAACCGGGACCCCGGCCCCACACCGAACAAGTCCCGGCCTCGCCGGACCCGAACCCCCGGCCTCGCTGCAGATCTACAGCGACAGCAACTCGCCGGTCTCGAGGAAGCTCTTGAGGCTCGATAGCAGCTGCGACCAGCCCTCGCTCACCATCTCCGCGGCCGTGCTGCCGGGGTCGAAGTCGTCGTGGACGACGGTCAGCTTGACGTTGTCGCCGAGCGGCTCGATGTCGAACGTCACCCGGGACCGGCGCTCGGTCGTCAACTTGGCCATGAGCTCGTCGCTGAAGTCGAACCGCGCCGCGACCTCCGGCGTGAACGTGTGCCACGTGTACGACAGCCGCCGCGGCGGGTCGTACTCCAGGACGACCTGCTCGGGGTCGACGATCGTCACGCCGTGGTTGTGCCAGACCATCGACGATCCGACCTTCCAGTCCGTCTCGAACGTCGTGTTCCACCACTGCTCGGTGAAGACCGGGTCGGTGAGCATCTGCCACAGCCGTTCCGGCGTCGTCCGGATGTACGTCCGGTAGACGAACGCCGGCCGTGTCGCCGCCGGCACTGCGGCCGTTCCGTTCCCTACTGCTCCGTTCCCGTCGGCTGCATCCATTGGTAGGTCCTCCAGTGCTCTCTTCAGGTCCGCCAGGACCTGCGCTCGTTTCTGGTCGTAGTGGCTCATCCATCGGTCCGCGATGTCGTTGATCGGCGCCGGGTTGAGGTAGTGGAGCTTCTCCCGGCCCCGCCGCAACGACGTGACCAGGCCGGCCGCCTCCAGGACGGCCAGATGCTTGCTGACCGACTGCCTCGTCATCGAGAGCCCACTGCAGAGCTCCCGCAGGCTCTGCCCGCTGCGAGCGTTCAGGCCGTCGAGCAGCCGCCGGCGGCTCCGGTCCGCCAGCGCCCGGAACACCTCATCCCCTTCTTCCAAGTCCAAAAACGCAACCATATGGTTGCCTAACCGTAGGCAGCCTCTCGGTTGCCTGTCAAGGGTGACCCGCGTTTTCCGCCAGCGGGATGCCTCCAGGTAGCCTGGATGGCTCATGGCGAAAAAACGATCCGGCACCGGTCCGGCCGACCGACAGCCCGGCTCGGCGAGCTCGCCGGACGACACCGTCGACGAGTCCTCGAACGGGAGTCCCCACGCAACGGGCGACGCCGATATCGACGGCGAGGCCCAGGTAGCGGGTAACGCGGCGGACGATACCGACTACAACACGGTCACCGACGATGACACGGTCGCCGAGGACACCGTCGACGACAACGACAACGACGACGACGACGGCTCGGCCGAGGACGACGGCGACGAGGACGACGACGTTTCGGACGGCGCGTCGAACGGCCGACCCAACTCGCCGGTATGGACGACGGGCTGGCAGCGGCTGTCGAAGACGTTCGTGACGCCGCCCCGCCAGTCCGGACAACGGGCATCCCGGTCGAAGCCGGCCGCCCAGCAGCCGACGCCGGACTTCTCGGCGATGACGGAGACCCAGAAGCGAAACCTCGTCAACCAGATCGACCCGACCGAGCGGAAGATCGGGTACATCGCTTCCGGGCTGGCCGTCGTCCTGACGCTGGTCTCGACGATCCCGTACATGGTTCGCCGGGTCTCCGTCGCGACGACGACGAAGCCGAGCGGCCACACCTGTGCGAACCACTACACGTACACGACGCACAGCGGGAGCGCGGCGACGTGCAACACCGTCTACCCGACGAGCCACTACGCGTTCTCGCTCATCCTCCTGCTCGTGTTCTCGGCGGCGATCTTCGTCACGGTCCGCATCGGTCGCCGGGCGCCGCTGGCGTTCACGTTGGTCCTGACCGGCCTGGCGATCGGCTCGGTCATCGCCAACACGATCATCGTCCTGCCGTTCATCTTCGCCGGCGGCTGGCTGCTGCTCCGGGCGTGGCGTAGCCAGAAGTACGGCTCGCCGTCGGCCAAGGCGCCCCTGCCCGGGTACACGCCGCCGCGGCGCGGACCGGCACCGAAGGCCGGCGCGGCCAGCGGACGGTCAGGCGGCAGCACGACGAACGCCAGCCGCCGCTCCCGCAAGAACCAGCCACCGCCGTCCCCCACCGGCCGGACCGCGCCGCCCGCCAACAAGCGCTACACGCCGAAGGCGCCGCCCAAGAAGAAGACGCCGCCGCCCGACTGACGTCGGCGCCCGCTCCGCCGACCGCCCAGCTCGTCAGCCCGGCGCGGGGTCGGCCATCAGCGCGGAGCGGAGCAGGTCGAGAACGTCGGCCCGGCGACGGACGAGCGACCGGGCCGTCGGCTCCTCGCCGAGCGCCCGCAGCACCTCGACCTCGGTGACCATCCCGATCACCGTCGAGTAGATCGCCAGCAGCAACAGGTCGGGATCGTGGCGCCGCATCTGCCCAGCGTCCATCTGGGCCCGGAGGAACTGCGACGCCCGTTCGACGAGTGGGCGCAGCGCGACGGTCATCTGCGTCGCCGGCGGCGGCCCGAGCCGAGCGACTTCCCGGACGAGCCCGAGGAGCTCCGGGCGGCGGGCGGCGAGCCGGAAGACGGAGCGAACGACGGCTTCGATGCGCTCCCAACCGTCGCCGGCGCCGTCGAGCGCGGCCTGCATCGCCTCGGCCAGCTCGGCGGCGCTCCGATCGATCAGCGCGACGAGCAGCGCGTCCTTGCTCGGGAACCAGTACAGGATCGTCTGCTTCGCGACGTCCAGCGACCCGGCCAGCGCGTCCAGCGACGTCGCCTCGTAGCCGCGGGTCCCGAACGACGAGAGCGCGACGTCGAGGATCCGGTCGGCCGTGCCGCTCCCGCCCTTCGTCGTCCCGGTCGCCATCTACCGCATGGTAGACGCCCCTTGCCTACCAAATGGTAGACACGGCTCTTACCAAGTGGTAGAAAACGGAGATGGCTGTCGCCGACCAGCTGGCCGGGAAGCGGTTCTTCGTCACCGGGGCGACCGGTTTCCTCGGAACCGCCCTGGTCGAACGGCTGCTCCGGACGATCCCCGACGCGGAGATCGTCGTGCTCGTCCGTCCCGGTCGTCGGGCCAGCGCGGCTCAGCGGGCGGCCCGCGAGATCCTGAAGAACGACTGCTTCGATCGCCTCCGCAACGAGCTCGGCAACCGCTTCGCCGACGAGACGTCACGCCGGCTCGTCGCCGTCCCCGGTGACGTCGGCCGCGACGGTCTCGGCCTCGACGACGACGGCCGCCGACTGCTGGCCGCGAGCGACGTCGTCATCCACTCGGCAGCCACCGTCAGCTTCGACGCCCCGCTCGACCAGGCCGTCGAGATCAACCTGCTCGGCCCGTCCCGGGTCGCGGCCGCCGTCGCCGCCGCCCGCCGTCAGGCGGCCGATGACGCCGCCCGCCACGACGCGGGCACCAGCGGCACAGCCCACCCCGGCCCGGGCCACCTGATCGCCGTCTCGACCGCGTACGTCGCCGGTACGCACCAGGGCGAGGCCAAGGAAGAGCTGCTGACAACCAACCGGTTCACGCTCGACGTCGACTGGGAGGCCGAGGTCGCCAACGCCCGCCGGCTCCGCGCCGATCTCGAAGCCGAGTCGCGCCGTCCGGCCAAGCTGGCCGAGTTCGCCAAGCAGGCCCGGACCGAGCTCGGTGGCGCCGGCGAGCACCTGCTGGCCAACCGGGCCGAGAAGGTCCGCGAGGAGTGGATCAAGCGGCAGCTCGTCGACGCCGGCACTGCCCGGGCCCAGGCGCTCGGCTGGCCGGACGCGTACCCGTTCACGAAGGCGCTCGGCGAGCGCGCGCTGACGACGACGTACGGCGGCGACGTGCCGATCTCGATCGTCCGGCCGTCGATCATCGAGTCCGCGCTGGCCGAGCCGAAACCGGGGTGGATCCGCGGCTTCCGCATGGCCGAGCCGATCATCGTCTCCTACGCCCGCGGCCTCCTGCGTGAGTTCCCGGGCGTGCCCGAAGGCGTCATCGACGTCATCCCGGTCGACATGGTCGTCGCGGCGATCGTCGCGGTCGCCGCCCGCGGGCCCGATCCCGACGGGCCGTCGGTCGTCCAGGTCGCATCCGGCGTCCGCAACCCGCTCCGCTACGGCCGGCTCGTCCAGCTCGTCCAGGAGTGGTTCGGCGAGCATCCCGTCTACGACGACCGCGGCCAGCCGATCTCGGTGCCGGAGTGGTCGTTCCCCGGCCGCGGCCGCGTCCAACGCCAGCTCCAGCGGGCCACCAAGGCGATGGACGCCGTCGAACGGCTGACCACCGCCCTCCCGGTGCGCGGCCGGCAGGCCGCGCTGGCGGCCCGGCTGGAGGACCGCAACGCGCTGGCCAAGCGGGCCCTCGGCTACGTCGAGCTGTACGGCGCGTACACCGAGACCGAGGCCCGCTACCGGGTCGACCGGCTACTCGAGCTCTCGGACTCCCTCGATCCGGCCGATCGGGAGGCGTTCTGCTTCGACCCGGCCGTCATCGACTGGGACCGGTACGTGCGCGACGTCCACCTCCCGTCGGTGGTCGAGCACGCCCGGGTCCGGACGACGCCGGGGCGGTCCGCGGTCGACAAGCGGCCGGACCGGGCCCGCAAGGCCATCCTCTCCCCCGATCGCCACCTCGCGGTCTTCGACCTCGAGCACACGCTGATGGCGTCGAACGTCGTCGACACCTACGCCTGGCTGGCCAGCCGCCACCTGTCGGCCGCCAAGCGGGCCCGCTTCGTCGCCGACCTGCTGCGCGAGGCGCCGCGGCTGCTCGCCCTCGACCGCCGCGACCGCGGCGACTTCCTCCGCTCGTTCTACCGCCGCTACGAGGACGCGCCGGTCGACCGGCTGGCCGAGGACGCGTGGGAGCTCTTCCACCAACAGCTCCTCACCCGCTCGTTCCCGGCCGGCCTCGCCCGCGTCCGCGAGCACCGGCGGCTCGGCCACCGAACGCTGCTCGTCACCGGCGCCCTCGACTTCGTCATCGCGCCGCTGCGCCCGCTCTTCGACGACATCGTCTGCGCCCGCCTCGGCCAGCACGACGGTCGTTACGACGGGCGGCTCGAGGACCTGCCACCGATCGGTGAAGCCCGAGCCCTCCTGCTCGCCGACTACGCGGCGGCCCACGATCTGTCCCTCGACGAATCCGTCGCCTATGCCGACTCCGCCAGCGACCTGGCGATGCTCGAAGCCGTCGGCTTCCCCGTCGCGGTCAACCCGGAGTCCCGGCTCGCCGCCATCGCCCGGCGACGCGGCTGGCACGTCGAGCACTGGGCGAAGGCGTCCGGCGGCTCGCACCGCCCGCTGCCGATCGGCCCGCTCGACGTCGTCCGGCCCGGCGGCCGGGCCGCGGCCGGCCACTCGGCCACCGGCGGCTTCGCCACCGCCTGGGCCGCCGTCTCCCGTACTACTACCGCCGGCGGTGCCGCCCGATGAAGGCGCTCGTCTTCGAACGCAACCTCCCCCGCTTCGCGGCGTCGCGGGTCGCGTCGCTCCTCGGCTCCGGCCGCGGTGTCGGCGTCGGACCGCTCCGCCTGCTCGACGTCGAGCCGCCGGCGCTGCCCGGCCCGGACTGGCGACACGTGACGCCAGTGCTGTCGGGGATCTGCGGCTCCGACCTCGCCACCCTCGACGGCCGCAGCTCGCGGTATTTCGAGGATCTCGTCAGCTTCCCGTTCGTCCCCGGCCACGAGGTCGTCGGCACGGTCGACGACGATGGCATCGCGGCCGACGGCCGGCCGCTGGCCGCCGGCTCGCGGGTCGTCCTCGAACCGGTCCTCGGCTGCGTGGCTCGGGCCATCGACCCGCCGTGCCCGGCGTGCGCGGCCGGCCGGACCGGCGACTGCGAGCGCGTCGCCTTCGGCCACCTGCGGCCGGGCCTGCAGACCGGCTTCTGCGCGGACACCGGCGGTGGCTGGTCGGCCGCCGGCCTCGTCGCCCACCAGAGCCAGCTCTACGCCGTGCCGGACGAGTTGACCGATGACGACGCGGTGACGATCGAGCCGGTCGCCTGCGCCGTCCACGCCGTCCTCGCCGCCGGCCTCCGTGACGGCGACACCGTGGCGGTGCTCGGCGCCGGCACCGTCGGCCTCGCCGTCGTCGCCGCGCTGGCCCACCTGGCCGCCACCGGTCGGGTGCCGACGCCGGCGGCCGTCCTCGTCGGCGCCCGCTACGGCCACCAGCGCGAGCTCGGCGCGGCGCTCGGCGCCACCGACGTCCTCCCGGCCGACCAGCTCGGCCGGGCCGTCCGCCGCCGGAGCCGCTCGCTCGTCCTCGGCCCGCCGGCCGTCCGCGACCAGCGACTGACCGGCGGGGCCGACGTCGTCTTCGACTGCGTCGGCTCGTCCGACTCGATCAGCCAGGCGCTCGACCTCGTCCGGCCACGCGGCCGGGTCGCCCTCGTCGGCATGCCCGGCCACGTCCACCTCGACCTGACGTCGCTCTGGCACCGCGAGGTCACGCTCGCCGGCACGTACGCCTACGGCGTCGAGGACGTCCCCGGCGACGACGCGACCGGCCCGGTACGCACGTTCGATCTGGCCATCGAGACCGTCGCGGCCAAGCGGACCGGCCAGCTCGTCTCCGCCCGCTACCCGCTCGACCGCTTCGAAGAGGCCGTCGCCCACGCCGGCGCGGCCGGCCGGCGCGGTGCCGTCAAGATCGCCTTCGAGCTGCCGCCCCCCCGGCGCCCGACCCCCCGGCCAACGACGAGGAAAGGGAGCACATGAGCCCGAGACCCGGCTTCGTGTTGGAGGTCGACCGGTCGACGCCGCCGACGCTGTTCTGGCACGGCGAGCGGTTCGCCCTCGAGAAGCTGCCGGAGGGCAGCCGGGTGATCTACGCCCCCGAGCCGATGGAGGCACTCCACGATCCCGTCGCGGCGATCCGCGAGGCCCTCCTCCACCCGCTCGGCGACAGCCAGCCGCTGCCGTCGTTGCTGCGGTCGGGCATGAAGCTGACGATCTGCTTCGACGACATCTCGCTGCCGCTGCCGCCGATGCAGGCGCCGGACGCCCGCCAGCTCGTCATCGAGCAGGTGCTCGACATGGCCGCGGCCGCCGGCGTCGACGACGTCGTCCTCGTCGCCGCGCTCGCCCTGCACCGCCGTATGACCGAGGCCGAGCTGCGCCATGCCCTCGGCGACCGCGTCTACGACGCGTTCGCCCCTTACGGCCTCCTCACCCAGCACGACGCCGAGGACCCCGACAACCTGGTCCACCTCGGCCAGACCGACCACGGCGAGGACGTCGAGATCAACAAGCGGGCCGCCGAGAGCGACCTGCTCGTCTACGTCAACATCAACCTCGTCGCCATGGACGGCGGCCACAAGAGCGTCGCCACCGGGCTCGCCAGCTACAAGAGCCTGCGCCACCACCACAACCCGGCGACGATGCGCCACAGCAAGTCGTTCATGGACGCGCCCGCGTCCGAGCTGCACTCCGCCAACTGGCGCATGGGCCGGCTGATCGCCGAGAGCGGCGTCAAGGTCTTCCAGATCGAGACGAACCTCAACACCGACACGTTCCCGAGCCAGTTCGCGTTCTTGCAGAAGCGCGAGTGGGAGTGGAGCCTGCGTGACCGCGTCACCTACGCGGCCACCGCCGGCGCGCTCGAGCGGACGCCGCCCCGCGTCGCCCGGCAGATCTTCCAGTCGATCAAGGCCCCGCACGCGCTCACGTCCATCCAGGCCGGCGAGGTCGAGGCCGTCCACGCGGTGACGACCGCCAACGTCTGGGCCCAGCAGGGCGTCGAGGTCGACGGCCAGACCGACATCCTGACGATGGGCCTGCCGTACATCTGCCCGTACAACGTCAACTCGATCATGAACCCGATCCTCGTCGCCTGCCTCGGCCTCGGGTACTTCTTCAACCTCTACCGCGGCAAGCCGCTGGTGCGCGAGGGCGGCGTCGTGATCATGCACCACCCGACGCCGTGGGACTTCCACCCCGGCCACCACCCGAGCTACATCGACTTCTTCGAACAGGTCCTCTCGCAGACGACCGACCCCGTCGAGATGTCGAAGGTCTACGAGGACGCGTTCGCCACCGACCCGTGGTACATCCACCTCTACCGCACCGGCCACGCCTACCACGGCGTCCACCCGTTCTACATGTGGTATTGGTGCGCCCACGCCCTCGCCCATCTCGGCCGCGTCGTCGTCGTCGGTGGCGACCCGAAGGCCGTGCGCCGGATGGGCTTCTCCCCCGCGTCGTCGATGGACGACGCGCTCGAGATCGCCCGCGACGTCGTCGGCCCGTCGCCGACCCTGACCCACCTCCACTCGCCGCCGGTACTGATGGCGGACGTCAAGTGAGCCCGGTGCCCCGGCCGGCGGATCTCGTCGCCAGGATCGGGCCTGCGGCCTTGGCCGCCAAGGTCGGTCGGGCCCGGTTCCCACTGGCCGCGCCGACGTGGCCGTCGACCGTCCCCCGGCCGGCGCCCGAGCGCCACGTCGGGCTCGACTACGACCACGACTGGTCGCGCCGCTACCCCGTCCGGCTGGCCCGGGCGATGGTCCTCGACAACCTGACCCGTCCGGCCGCCCGGCTCGTCGCCCCGACGACGACGCGGGGCATCGAGCACCTGCGCCACCTCGACGGACCGGTCATCCTCGCCGCCAACCACGCCAGCCACCTCGACACGCCACTCCTCCTCACGACGCTGCCGGTCGAGATGCGGCACCGGACGATCATCGCCGCCGCGTCCGACTACTTCTTCGACACGACGTGGAAGTCCGTCCTCTGGTCGTTCTCCCTCGCCGCCATCCCGATCGACCGGTCGAAGGTCAACCGGCGGTCGGCCGACACCTCAGCCGGCCTGCTCGACGACGGCTGGAACCTCATCATCTACCCCGAGGGCGGCCGCAGTCCCGACGGCTGGACCCAGCCGTTCAAGGGCGGCGCGGCCTACCTCGCCCGGCGGACCGGTCGCCCCGTCGTCCCCGTCTACGTCCACGGGACCCGGCACGTGCTGCCCCGCTCGGCCGACGTCGAGACCGCACCCGGCGGCCGACCGGCCGGTGGTTCCGGCGCCGAGTCCGCCCGGGGCCACGGCCTGCGGCGGTCACCGGTCACCGTGATCTTCGGCGAGCCGCTCCACCCGGCCGACGGTGAGGACGCCCGCCGGTTCGGCGCCCGCGTCGAGGCCGCGGTCGCCGTCCTTGCCGACGAGGTCCGTACCGACTGGTGGAGCGCCCGGCGCCGCGCCGCCGACGGGTCGACCCCCTCCCCCCAGGGACCGGACACCGCGCCCTGGCGCCGGGCCTGGTCGCTCGATCCGGCACCCCCCACCGGCGCCAACAACACTCACCGCGCCGGCGTCGGCCCCGCCGGGGACCACCACCGTCCCTGGCCCCCCGTCTGATCAGATCGGTGACGCAGACCGACTGCGTCCCCCTCCCCTGTACAAAGGGGCCCCGCTCCATCCTCACTATCAGTCGGTCGATTCTTTTTTCAATCCCCTTATAAAAACTTCCATTTTTCTTTTTTGTCAACGTTTACAAAAACAATTATTTTCCTTATCCTGCTCCACAGGGTCGGCGGTCCCAGTCATCACGAACACATCGGATCGACGTAATCCAGGGGGCACTGTGGGGAGCGCTGGCGTGCGGCAGGGCGGTGGTGACCGAACGCCCCCGACCTCGGAGACCGCACCGTGGTCGCTGGTCGCAACCTCGTCACGGAGATCATGACGGCCGGCTCCGGCCAGCTCCCGCCAGCTCGGCCGGTAGGTCCAACTGCGGCAAAACCGCCAAACTGAGAAATCCCTTTAGCTCGCGGCACCGAAGCGCACACCTAGAGAATGGAGAAATGATGAAGTCACGATCATGGATCGGTAGGACCCTGTCATTGGTTCCGGTGCTGCTCATCGCAGTCGTCGGACCGACGGTCATCGGTGCAGCGACGGCAGGCGCCAGCCTTCCGACGGACGCCAGCTATGGCACCGGCTCCACTATGTCCTTCAGGATAGGAGCCTTGGGGTTCTCCACAATCAACCTGTCCGGGCTGAAGAGTGGCGCACTGACCACATCTTCTGGCAAGTACAAGGGGACATTCCTGACAGCGAGCACAAGAACTGCAAAGGGAACAGGATTTACAGCCACCATCACAGGCACCGTTGAACTCATCCATTCGGGAACAACGATCTCAGGTGTCGTGATCCATGGGATGTCAATTCTTCTTCACAACGGAGGAGTTACACACTGCAAGCTGACCGGATTTCCAAACCTGACGTTTGGATATTCAGCAGGAAAATGGCAAGGGTCTGCAACAATTAAGGTAGTTCGTGCCACAACATCTGGCGGAACTTGTGCCGATAAATCATACTTCGACACAGCGACAATCGTAAAGACCATGCAAAGCACTTTGACGATCAGCTAACGCAACTCAAGAAGAAGTCGCCTTGGCTCCTCGCCGCCTAACGCCGTCAGTTGACGCGAGGACCCAGGCGGATTGCTTACCACCACGCGCTCTGGTGCGGCGACGGGCCTCCGCATCCGGCATCGAAGGTTGATGCCTGATGCGGGTGGGCTCGTATGGCGGCCGGCATCCGACTTGTCGGATGCCGGCCGCCGACATTGCCATCTCAGGTTCACCACCGGCTGTCAGGTCGACTCGGTGATCTCGAAGTGGCGAGCCACCCCGGCCGGCCGTCTCGTGGTCCGGGCCGCCGACCGGCTACCCGCCGGCAGTGGTGGCGTATAGAACGTGGGCCGCATGGAACCGGACCTCTGGGGCCAGGAGCCGGACCTCGACCTGACCGTCGTCGTCCCGTACTTCAACCCCGGTGACCGCGTCCGCGGCACGATCGACGAGCTCGTCGGCACCCTCCGGACGACGTCGGCCACCTTCGAGGTCATCGCCGTCTCCGACGGTTCGACCGACGGCAGCGAGCACAGCCTCGACGGCCTGCCCGGCGAGGTCGTCCGGACGGTCCGGCTCGACCACAACTCCGGCAAGGGCGAGGCGCTCCGGGTCGGCTTCACGATGGGCCGCGGCCGGTTCCTCGGCTTCATCGACGCCGATGGCGACCTCCCCCCCGAGCAGATCGCCGTCCTCGCCGCGTTCGCCACTGCCCCGGGCACCGCTGGCGTGGGCGGCGCGGACGCGGGCGGCATGCCGCCACCGGACGTCGTCCTCGGCACCAAGCGGCACCCGGACTCCCAGGTCGTCTATCCGCCGATGCGGCGCCTCTACTCGTGGCTGTGGCAGCAGGCCGTCTTCGTCCTCTTCCGGCTGCAGGTCCGCGACACCCAGACCGGGCTCAAGCTCGTCCGCCGCGACGTGCTCGCCGACGTCCTTCCCCGGATGCTCGAGAAGCGGTTCGCGTTCGACCTCGAGTTGCTCGTCGTCGCCCGTCACCTCGGCTACCGGCGGTTCGTCGGCGTCCCCGTCCGCATCCGTCGGCGGTTCGGCAGCACCGTCTCCGTCCGGGCGGCCGTCGGCATGCTGCTCGACCTGCTCGCCATCTGGTACCGGCTGCACATCCGCCGCTGGTACGACGAGCCGCACCGGGAGCCGGCCCCGCCTCGCCGGTAGCATCGGTCGGGGGTGCAACTCACGGCGGGGGTTGGACGAATGGGGAAGAGGATGGGAGTCGTCGACGGTCAGGTGGCGTTCATCACCGGTGCGGCACGAGGCCAGGGGCGGGCCCACGCGGTGAGGCTCGCCCACGAAGGGGCGGACATCATCGCCGTCGATATCTGCGAGCCGATCGCGACCATCCCGTACCCGATGGCCACCGAGGCCGATCTCGAAGAGACGGCCCGTCTCGTGGAAGCCGAAGGGCGCCGCATCGTCGCTCGTCGAGCCGACGTTCGTGATGCGGCGGCGCTGGCAGCGGTGGTGGCCGACGGGGTGGAGCGGTTCGGTCGACTGGACATCGTCGTGGCCAACGCCGGCATCGCCCCGATCGGCGGCGACGGCTCGGTCGCCGACGACCAGGTCTGGCGGGACGTGGTCGGGGTGAACATGACCGGCGTCTGGAACACCGTCCGGGTCTCGACCGCCGCCATCATCGCCGGCGGACGGGGCGGTTCGATCGTGCTCACCAGCTCGACGGCCGGGCTGAAGGGAGGGATGAACCGCGACGCGGGGGACTTCGCGTACACGGCGTCCAAGCACGGGGTGGTCGGCTTGATGCGCTCGTTCGCGCTCGGTCTGGCGCCGCACTCGATTCGGGTCAACACGGTCTTGCCGACCGGCGTCTCCACGCCGATGTTGATGAACGACGCCGTCGAGGCCTTCATGGGCGCCAACCCCGAGCTCGCCGGGGACTTCAAGAACCCCTTGCCGGTCGACATGATCACCGCGGAGGACGTGGCCGATGCGGTGCTGTGGCTCACCTCCCCGGCCGCCAAGTACGTGACCGGTGTCGTGCTTCCGGTCGACGCCTGTTTCACGGCCCGGTAGGCGTCGTTCCGGCCCCGTCCCCAGCTTCGACGGGCCCTCAGCGCCGTCGATAAACAGCGCCCGTCGACGGACCCTCAGCCCTCGTCGATGGACAGCGCCTGTTCCGGGCACGCCGCTGCCCCGTCACGGGCCGCCTCGGCCTTCTCCGGTGGCACGATGGCCTCGTCGATGGCGATGTAGCCGTCTTCGTCGAGGACGAACAGCTCGGGATCGACCGCCGCACAACGAGCGTGACCTTGGCAGAGTGATCGATCGACGACGAGGCGCACGGCTAACCGGCCTTTCTCGTGACGGGCAGCGCCGCCAGCGTACGGAGCTCCGTCCCGTTCATCTCCCACCGGATCGTCGCCGGGTCGGTCAGGCGGAACTCGCCGAACCGGGCCAGAATTTCCTCGATCCCGACCCGGAGGATCCGGCGAGCCAGGTTCGACCCGATGCAACGGTGCACGCCACCACCGAAGGCCAGATGCCGGTTCGGCTTGCGGTCCAGGATCACCTCGTCCGCGTCGGGAAACTCCTCCGGGTCGTGGTTGGCCGACCCGAAGACGACCTGGACCTTGTCGCCGGCCTTGATCGGGCAGCCGTTGATCTCGGTGTCGACCGCCGCGGTCCGACCCAGCGCCTGGGTCGGGGTGTACACCCGCAACAGCTCCTCGATCGCCGGATCGAGCCGTTCGGGCTCCGCTCGCAGCAGCGCCGTCGCGTCGGGGTGCTCGGCCAGGTGGCGCAACAACAGGGCGAGGGCGGCGGTCGTCGTGCCGAGACCGGACATCACGAGGTTGAAGTAGTAGAGGAGGAGGACGTCGTCGGCGATCGGTTGCCCGTCGATCGCCGCGGTCATCAGCGAAGCGACGATGTCGCGGGTCTCGCGTGGCGCTCGGCGACGGTCGTCGAGATCGGCCGAGAGGTACGCGAGGAAGTCCTCGGTCGCGA
This sequence comes from uncultured Actinomycetota bacterium, assembly GCA_963844575.1. Taxonomy (GTDB): domain Bacteria; phylum Actinomycetota; class Acidimicrobiia; order Acidimicrobiales; family RAAP-2; genus DASZUK01. The sequence continues at coordinate 2,221,632 of CAWJOU010000005.1, read as the reverse complement.
CCCGCACCCGCTCCGGATCGGTCGAGCGCAGGCGCTCGATGCAGTGCACCCACTCCGCCAGCATCTCCCGGTCACCATCGGGTAGGCCGAGGAGCCGCATCACGACGAGTCGCGGCAGGATGCCCGCGAACTCTTCCATCAGGTCGACCTGGTCCCGTTCGAGCATCGGCTCGATGAGCTCGACCGCCAGCTCGCGGATCTCCGGCTCCATCTCGAGGGTCGCCTGCGGGGAGAACCACGCGTTCAGCGGCTGGCGCATGTCCCGATGCTCGGGAGGATCGAACTCGACCGGTGGTATCTGCGGCCCGAGGATCGGCGGCATGGCCACTTTCTGGCTCGAGACGAACCGCTCGTAGTCGCCGATGACCGCCCGAACATCCTCGTAGCGAGTGACGAGATGAAAGCCACCGAGTTGCTCGCTCCGGAGCACCGATCCCGACGAGCGGAACCTCTCCCAGACGGGGTACGGGTTCTCCGCGACCGAGTCGTCCGTCGAGTCGTAGTTCTTGGCTAGCTCGACCACCAGCGGATCTGTCACCGGCACCACTCCCCGACTGCGAAGACCCCCATGCCAGATTAGGTCAAGTGATTGACTTCCCGCTCCGCCGGTCGCTCAGTTCGGGTGTCGGTCAGCCCCCGCGGCGGCGGCCGTCCCGAAACCACGACCCCCGCGTCGCCCGCCGGACGGTCGCCAGCCGCTCCCGGCGCAGCGCACGCTCCTCCTCGTCGGGCAGCGGGTCCGGTCGCCGGCCGGTCGCCCAGCCGAGCAGCACGTCGGCCAGGGCCGGGTTCCGGGCGAGCACCGGCCCGTGCAGGTACGTCCCGACGACCCGGCCGGCCCAGGCACCCTCGGTGCCGTCACCCGACCCGTTGCCGACGCCCGCGGCGACCCGGGCCAGCGGTCGCGCCCCGGGGCCGACGGTCGTCACGCCGCCGTGGTTCTCGAAGCCGGTCAGCGTCGGCAGTGGCTCGGCCGGCCCGCCATCGGCCGCCGCTCCTCCCGCCGGCCCACCATCGACCGTCGGTCCACCAGGGACCGGTTCGGCCAGCACCTCCCCGACGGCTCGGCGGCCGGACCCCTTGACGGTCGACACGTCGAGCAGGCCGATGCCGGGCAACGCCCGCCCGTCGGCCCCGGGGAACGTCCGGCCGACGATCTGGTAGCCCGCACAGACCGCGAGGACCGCCGCGCCACCGTCGACCGCCCGGGCCAGCGCGCCGTCGGCCCGCAGGATCTCGGCCGCCCGGAGCTGCGGGCTGTCCTCGCCGCCGCCGAGGCAGTAGACGTCGCCGGCCGGCAGCGGCCGGTCCGACGGGGCCTCGACCAGCTCGGCGTCGATCCCCCGCCACTCGGCCCGACGGGTCAGGACGAGCCCGTTGCCGCCGTCCCCGTACGTGCCGAGGAGATCGGGGTGGACGACGACGATCGTCAACGCCATGGCGTCACCGCCGTCCCATCACCGGCGGGCCAGGAGATCGGCGAACGCCGTGTAGTTGCCGATGAACTCGACCATCGTGCCGGAGCCGGTGGCCGCGCCCAGGCCGGCGGCCGAGCCGGCCGACCGGACCGCGGCCACCGAGTCGGCGACCGTCGTGTGCGCGACCTCGGCGTAGCGGAGACGGACCGACAGGTCGAGGCACCGCTCGCCGGTGGCGACGACCGGCCGCCCGGCGAGCTGTTCGAACGGGACGTCCCACAGCCATGACGGGTCCCGGCCGTCGGCGATGCGGGCGTTGATGCCGACGACGACCGGCCCGGTGCCCGGACGAACGAGGCCGAGCAGCTCCTGCCAGCCGGCCGGGTTCTTGGCCAGCATCAGCCGCGTCGGGACGCCGGCGATCGGGCGGACCGTGAAACGACCGGCCACCTCCCCGATCGACGCCATCGCCACCAGCGCCCGCTCGGCCGGCACCCCCAGGCCCGCCGCGCCGGCCGCCGCCAGGGCCGCGTTGGCCCGGTTGAACCGGCCCGGGATGCCGAGCACGACCGGCAACCGTCGACCGTCGGCCCAGGCGGCGACCGTCGACCCGTCCTCCCCGTCCTCCAGCCAGACGTCGACCGCCGGTCGGGCGAAGCCACAGCGACACGACCAGCCGCCGGCCGGACCGTTGGCCGGACCGTTGGCCGGACCGCCACCCGGCCCGGCGTCGGCGAACTCGATCCGACCCTCACAGGCCGGGCAGCCGACCGCGTCGAGGCGCCAGCCGAGACCGGCCGCCACCCAGACGACGCGAGGCGCGGCCGCGGCCGCCCAGACGACGAGCGGGTCGTCGGCGTTGGCGACGACCGTCGTCCCGGCCGTGGGCCCGGACACCGCGGCCAACCCCTCTCGCCAGCGGCCGGCCAGCATCCGCACCTCGTTCGTCCGGTCGAGCTGGTCCCGGGAGAGGTTCAAGAGGACGACGACGGCCGGGGCGAGCGACCGGACGAGCCCGGGCAGGTAGCTCTCGTCGACCTCGAGGACGACCGGCACCGACGGTGGCCCGGCCGACAGGGCGGCGACGTGTCCGGCCGGCATGTTCGCCCCGGTGGCGTTCGTGACGACCGCGCCGGCCGTTCCCTCCTCGACCGCGACGGCCAGGAGACGGGTCGTCGTCGTCTTGCCGTTCGTACCGCTGACGAGCGCGACCGGCCGACCGGCGGCGAGGCGGCCGAGGAGCGACGCGTCGACGGCCAGCCCGGCCCGGCCGCCGAGCACCGTCCCGCGGCCGACGCGGAGGGTCCGGGACACGGCGTTGACCGACCGCGTCGCGGCCACCGCCAGGCGCGCCCGCGGCGGCAGTACGGTCGGCCCGGCGCGCCGTTCGGCGGCCGTCACCGGTCGGTCGACCGCGCGCCCGGCGGGTACGTCCGGGCCAGCTCCGCCGCGGTCGGCTGGTGAGCACGCCGGGCCTCGTCGGGCAGCAGCGCGGCGATCGCCGCCATCAACGTCTCGGTGTCGGCGACCGCGTCGGTCAGCCCGAGCCGGACCGGCCGGCCGACGCTGACCCGGACGGTCGGCGGGTGGGCCAGCGCGGTGACGTCCGGCAGCTTGGCCGACCGCGGCCAGACCTGCTCGGTGCCCCACAGGCCGACCGGCACGACCGCCGCACCGGTCGCCGCGGCCAGGCGGGCCGTCCCCGTCTTGCCGTGGAGCACCGGGTCGAAGAACGCCTCGCCCCGCGGGATCGTCCCCTGTGGCAGGACGACGACGACCTCGCCGGCTCGCAGCGCGGCCTCGGCCTCCTGCTAGCGGTCGGGCCGAACCGCTGCCCCGATCGACCGGGATGCCGCCGATCGCCCGCGCCACCCAGCCGAGCACCGGCGCGTCGAACAGCTCCTGCTTGCCCAGGAAGCGAACCGGCCGGCCGAGGCCGGCGGCCACCAACGCCAGGGCGGCGACGTCGAAGTAGCTCCGGTGGTTCGACGCCAGCAGCACCGGCCCCCGGCCCGGAATCGCGTCGACACCGTCGACGTCGAACCGGGCGTACGGGAACGACTGCGGGCGGACGAACGGCCGGAGGAGATGGTACGGCTCGAGCCCGATCACCGACGGCACGCCCAATGGCCGGTCCCAGTACTCGATCGGCCACCGGCGGACCATCGCCACGACGCCGAGCGTCGCGTCCGGATTGACCGCGTGCGGGAACCCGACGGACGAGAGCAACGGGACGTCGAAGACGCTGTCCGAGCACGCATGGCAGTCGGCCAGGTCCAGCCCTTCCTCCACCGCCCACCGCTTGACCGCTTGCAGCTTGCCGAGCCCCCAGACGAAGCCGCCTTCGAGCCGGCCGGTGTAGCAACCGTCGACGACTTCGTAGCGAGTGGCGACGACCGCGTCGAAACCGAGCGCGTCGGCGAACGGTACGACCAGGTCGTAGGGGGTCGTCGTCGACAGGACGAGCCGGTGGCCGGCCGCCCGGAAGTCGGCGAGGATGCCCGGCGCGAACGGCGCCACCAGGTCGACGAGCCCACCGACCGCCCGGTGGCCGGCCTGTCGGACCGACGCCTGCGACCAACCACGGGCGACGAACGCGGCCGCCCGGGCCAGCGCCATCGCCGGCAGGCTCTCGCCGAACCGGTCGTACGCGGCATAGAGCAGCCGGTCGCCGGGGATGCCGCGGTTGGACGGCACGACGCCCTCGGCCTCCAGCGCGGCATTGAGCACCTGCCCGCTGGCCTGGCGCAGGAGCGTCCGGTCGAGGTCCACGAAGACGGCTCCCACCGCTCCGAGGCTACCGGTACCGACCGGGCCACCCCGATGGAGGCGAAGCCGATGGCGGGAAGAGAAGAAGCCGATGGCGGGAAGAGACGAGAGTCGACGGCGGCGACGAGAGGGAGGACCGACGACGGGAACAGAAGGAAAAAATATCCCTGAACGCGGTGAAGGGATCGTCGGGGGGGAGACGATCCCTTCACTGGACCCGCCAAGGAACGGAGGGGGGGTTCCGGTTATCCCTGCGGCCTGAAGACAGTTTGCGACAACCCCCTTGATCTGTCAAGCAGCTTCAAGAGATACTTCTCATCACTTGTTACGATGTATTACGGTACAGTTGCAAGCAATCGAAGATCGAATGTCCAGATCGAGCCGCCATGGATATTAAACACTTGCAAGCACTGGTCGGGATCGCCGACACCGGAAGCTTCTCGGCCGCGGCCGAGGCGATCGGCACCGTCCAGTCGAACATCTCCGCCCACGTCGCCCGGCTCGAGCGCGAGCTCGATGTCCTCCTCGTCGACCGGGCATCCGGCCGGCTGACCGAGGAGGGCGAGGTCGTCGTCGCCCGGGCCCGCCGGATGATGGCCGAGATGGACGCCATGGTGTCCGACGTCATCGCCATGCGCCACGAGGTGCGCGGCACCGTCCGCGTCGGCATGATCGGTACGACCGGCCGCTGGCTCGTTCCCCAGCTCTTTGCCCGGCTCCGGGAACGCCACCCCGAGGTCCGCATGACCGTCGCCGACGGCACGAGCACCACCCTCGAACCGCAACTCCTCTCCGGGCAGCTCGACCTGGCGGTCGTCACGATGCCCGTTCCCGGCGACGAGCTCTCGGCGTCGCCGCTGTTCGAGGAGGATCTCGTCCTCGTCGTTCCCGTCGACCACCCCGTCGTCAGTGCCCAGCGGGTCGGCGGGGGCGATCGATCACCGGCGGCACTGTCCGACCACCCGGCCAACCACCCGGCCACGGATGGGTCAGCAACCGGCGGATCACAGACGGGCGGCCCGCCAGCCAGCCGGGCCCCGGGCGACCGGCCAGCCGGCGACGACGGCGTCGCCCCGCTGCCGCTCGTCGCGCTCGCCGACATCGAGCTCCTGCTGCCGATGCCGGGCACCGCGCTGCGAGAGGAGATCGACGCGGCCGTCCAGCCGGCGGGCATCACGCTGCGCCCGTCGATGGAGCTCGACGGCCTGCGCATGATCGCGTCGCTCACGTTCGACGGCTACGGCCCGGCGATCCTGCCGGCGACCGCAGTGCCCGGGCACCTGCGGGACCGCTTTGCCCTCGTCCCGCTCGAGGGTTTCCCCCGTCGCCAGGTCGGCGTCGCCCTGCGCAGCCGCGGCCTGCCCTCGGCCCCCACGCGAGCCCTGATCGACCTGCTCTACGTCGTCGTCCAGGATCCCCGACCGCTGCTCGAGGGACTCCATCCGGCCGTCGGCAGCCGGACACGGCGCCGCTGATCCTCGACCGCGGCGACGAAATCCGTCACCGGTGTATCACGGTGGCGGTCTCGCAACTCAAACCGTCAGCCGCGGCTCGCTCTGACCGTGGGATGCGGACAAGGGAGCGCTGCAACATCATGAACGGCCGAATAGTCCATGTTCGTTCGTTGAGCCCCGACGACGAGGCGGCCTGGACGGCCCTCGGCGCCCGGGCGGCCGAACCGAACCCGCTCTACGAACCGAACTGCCTCGTGCCGGCCGCCCGGCACCAGACGTTCGGCGACGAGATCCACGTCGTCTTCGCCGAGGAAGGCGGCCGGATCTATGGCTGCATGCCCGTCCGCCGGGTGCGGCACTGGCGCAACTTCGCCTACCCGTTCGTCGTCACCCAGGTCCGCCGGATGATCTACTGCGGGACGCCGCTCGTCGACGTCGAACGTGGCGACGAGGCCATCGACGCCATGTTCGACGCCCTCCGGGCCGACCGAAAGCTGACGAAGGGCCGAGTGCTCGTCCTCCAGGAGCTGGCCCAGGACGGCCCGGTCGACGCGTCCGTCCAGGCCGCCGTCGAGCGCCGGCACCTGCCGATCTACCGCTACGAGTCGTGGGAGCGCGGCATCGTCAACCGGCGGGAAGAGGCCGACTACGAAGAATCGCAGGGCCGACGTGACCGCAAGGAGCTGCGGCGGTGCCGACGGCGGCTGGGTGAGCTCCTCGGGTCCGAGCCGGTCGCGGTCGACCGGTCGGCCGACCCAGCGGCCATCGACGAGTTCATCGCCCTCGAAGCGGCCGGCTACAAGGGCGACGCCCACGTCGCGGTGGCCACCGTCGCCGGCGAGGCCGACTACTTCCGCGAGATGTGCGCCCGCTTCGCCACCGACGGCCGACTTCGGATCTTCTGCCTCGAGGCCGGCGGCCGGACGCTCGCCATGCAGATCCTCGTGACCGGCGGCGACGGGATCTTCGGGATGAAGATCAGCTACGACGAGCAGTTCGCCAAGTACGCGCCCGGCGTCCTGCTCCACTTCGACTCGATGAAGGCCTGCCACGAGACGACCGATGCCCGGTGGATCGACACCTGCTCGTCGCCGCAGTTCGAGGTGCTCATGCGCATCTATCCCGACCGCCGGCGGATCACGTCGTACTTCGTCCCGCTCGGCCGGAACCCGATCGACCGGTTGGCCGTCAAGGCGTTCATGGTCCTCCGACCCCTCCACAAGAAGCTCCACGACAAGCGGGCCGGCGCCCGGCATCCCGACCCGACCAAGGGGGCCGACGCGGCCAAGGTGGCCGACGCGGCCAAGGTGGCCGACGCCACCCCCCGCCCCGAGGTCGTGACCGCCGAGCCGGACCCTTCGCTCACGCCGACGCTGGTGTTGGTGGAGCACCAGGCCCCGGCCACCGCCTCGGCGCCTTCCGACTCGACGTCTCCCGAGTCGACCGCTTCCGAGTCGTCTTCCGAGTCCGCCGCTTCGGACCTCGTCGCCGCCACCGGCTGACCGGTCTCGGCACCCATCGGCCGGCGCGGCGCGGCGCGGCGTATCACCAGCCGTCGGACGCGCTCTTCCAGTCGGACCGTCACCAGGGACCTCCGCTCGGCCCCATCCGCAGACGAGGAGGACGGACGACATGATGAAAGGCCGGATCGCGCCCGTACGGACGCTGTCGCCCGACGACGAGGCGGCCTGGACGGCCCTCGCCGCCCGGGCGGCCGAACCGAACCCGCTCTACGAACCGAACTGCCTCGTGCCGGCCGCCCGGCACCAGACGTTCGGCGACGAGATCCACGTCGTCTTCGCCGAAGAAGACGGCCGGATCTACGGCTGCATGCCCGTCCGGCAGCTCCGGCAGTGGCGCAGCTTCCCGTACCCGTTCGTCGTCACCCAGGTCCGTCGGATGATCTACTGCGGGACGCCGCTCGTCGACCCCGAACGCGGCGACGAGGCCGTCGCCACCATGCTCGACGCCCTCCGGGCCGACCGACGACTGACCCGGGGTCGTGTCCTCGTCGTCCAGGAGCTGACCCAGAACGGCTCGGTTGACCGCGCGGTCACGGCCGGCACGGCGACCCAGCACCTGCCGATCTACCGCTACGAATCGTGGGAGCGCGGCATCGTCAACCGGCGGGACGACGGCAACTACGAGGGGCAGCAGAGCCGGCGTGACCGCAAGGAGCTGGCGCGGTGCCGGCGGCGGCTGACCGACGCGTTCGGCACCGAACCGCGGCTCGTCGACCGGTCGGCCGACCCGGCGGCCATCGACGAGTTCATCGCCCTCGAAGCGGCCGGCTACAAGAGCGACGCGGACGTCGCCGTCGCCACCGTGCCCGGGGAGTCGGCGTACCTGCGCGAGATGTGCGCTCGCTTCGCCGCCGACGGCCGGCTCCGCGTCTTCTGTCTCGAGGCCGGCGGCCAGACGCTGGCCATGCAGATCCTCCTCGCTTCCGGCGTCGGGCGGTTCGCCATCAAGGTCAGCTACGACGAGCAGTTCGCCAAGTACGCGCCGGGCGTCCTGCTGCACTTCGCGGTCATGGAGGCCTGTTTCGACGAAGGTGACGCCGAATGGATCGACACGTGCTCCTCGCCGCGGTTCGAGGTGCTCATGCGCATCTATCCCGACCGCCGGCGGATCACGTCGTACTTCGTCCCCCTCGGTCGGAACCCGATCGATCGGTTGGCCGTCAAGGCGTTCATCGCCCTCCAGCCCCTGCACAAGAAGCTCCACGACCAGCTGTCACGCCGCCAGGCCGTGGCCGGCGCACGACACCGGCATCCCTCTTCCGGCATGCCGGCCGAACCCGAGCCGGTCGACGGCGACGCGACACCGGCGACACCCGACCGCCGGGTAGCGACGGCCGGTCGCCGGGCGTAAGGCCGTCATAAAATTGTGTATCACGTCGTTGGCCGATTGCGTCGATGCGCGACGGTAACGACCAGCGGTTTTTGCCGATCGCCGGGTCGCCGACGGCACTCTCGGTGCAAGAACTCCGCAGAAAAACGGTTGACCGAACGGCCCTGTCCCGTTATCGTACGAATCGGGATTGGAGTGTTGATCTGCAGGCGTCTTTAGTTGGTCGCCGTGTCCTGCAGGGAGCGAGGGCGAAACCGACCTTCCCGATTGTTGCCTCGGCAGCGGAGTCCGAGGCCCGATCCAGGAGCGGGAAAAGGTCGGTATGGATGTCGTGGAGTCCTTGCGTCATGAACGCGGGGACATCGAAGTTCGGGCGCACGGGACGTCCAGCCTCCCCTCGATGGAGCGTTCGCCGACGGAGGGCGCGCGCATCCTCGTCATCGACGGCAACCTGCTCACCGCCGAAGCGATCGTCCTGGCGCTGAGCCAGATCCACTTCACCGCCCGGTTCGCCCTTCCGGTCGCCGCCGACCACGTGCGGGACCTCGTCAGCTGGAAGCCCGGCCTCGCCCTGATCGACATCGACTCGGTCGACCCGGCCACCAGCATCGAGTGCGTGGGTATCCTCCACCAGGCCGAGATCCCGGTGGCCGTCATGGGCGGGAACCGGGACGGCTTCCTCCTCGGCCAGTGCATCCAAGCCGGTGCGTCGTCGGTCGTCGACAAGAGCTCACAGCTCAACGAGCTCGTCGGCATCATCGTCCGCATGCTCGCCGGCGACGTCGTCATGACCGAGGAGATGAAGCAGCGGCTGACCGAGCCGTACCAGCGGGAGTCCCGGGCCCGCCGGGCCAAGCTGGCGCCGTTCGACGTCCTGACCGAACGAGAGAAGTACGTGCTGTCCGAGCTGATGGACGGGCACTGCGCCGACGAGATCGCCCGGCGGGCGTCCGTCTCGATCTCGACGGTGCGCTCGCAGATCAAGGCGATCCTCCAGAAGCTCGGGGTCAACTCGCAGCTGGCCGTCGCCGCGCTGGCCCGCCAGGCCGGCTGGGCCTACGACGCGGTGGCCGGCGGCGAGCCGACGCTCCTGGCCCGTTCGGCCTAGCCGGCGTCGGGTCGCCCGGCCGCTCGCCCGGCGGCCGTCATTCCGCCTTACGGGCGATGACGAGATCCTGGTGGCTCAACGACGGTTCGTAGCCGTCCCAGGCGCCGCGGTGCACGGCGTCGACCGTCAAGCCGAGTGACCCGAGCCGGCGGCGGGCCTCGTCCTCGGTGCACGCGATGGCCGGCGCCACCCCGGTCCGGCTCCCCGCTGGCCGATCCTCGTCGGGCCGGCTGTCGTTCCACAAGAACCACGTGCCGAAGTAGGTCCCTCCCGGTCGGATGACCCGAGCCGCCTCGGCGAGGTACCAGTCGAACGCCTCGGGCGTCAGCTGGAGGATGGCGCCGAGCGTGACGAAGTCGAACGTCGCGTCGGCGTAGGGCAGCGGTTCGGGCACCGGTTCGGGCACCGGTGCCGTCGCGTCCGCCGCCGCCGGCCGGGTCGCCTCGGTGGCGCCGGCCACCGGCGGCGGCCCGCCCATCGACAGCTGGCGAAAGCGGAAGTTCGAGTACCGGGTCGTGATGACCTGCTGGCACCACGCGGTGCCCTCCGGCCAGTCGTCAACCGCGTCGTACGCGCCGTCGGGGACGAGGTAGCCGGTCAGCGGAATGGTCATCCGCCCGGCCCGGCAGCCGATGTCGAGCAGGCGGTCGTCCGGCCGAAGGCCGCCGAGATCGACCATGTAGCCGAGGAAAGCCCGGCCGACCGCCCGGAAGTCGCCGGGCACTTGGGAACGAAGCGACCACGGCGGCACCGGCACGCCGTGCCGCCGGTCGCGGGCGTCGTCGATCCGCCGGACGACGGGTCGGCTGGCCGCCTTCAACGGGCGCTTGAGGCAGCGCGAGACGATCGGGCGGGTGTCGGCCCGGGCGGCCACGACCGGTACCGGCCCCGTCAGATCGACCGCCGCCGGGCGGTCTCGAACTGGCGCCGCTCCAGGTCCCGCTGGACGACGGACGGCGGGATCGGACTGAGGTCGCTGCAACGGACGAAGCCGGCCAGCGACGTGCCGCGGGGGTCGGCGTCGACGTTGGACGCGCCTTCGCCGTTCTCGAGATCCTCTTCGCTCACCGTCTGGAAGTGCACGCTGAAGTACGTCTTCAGCGTCTCGTTGGGGACGGTCGAGTAGAGCTGGGCCACCGACGAGAGGATCGCCCCGCCGGCCGGGCAGCTCACCCGGAGCTCCGGGTCCAGCTCGATCGGCGCCAGCGGGCGCGGCTGGGCGAACAGCTCGGCGGCCGTCGCGGCCTGGCCGAGGCGGTCCGCGTCGCTCCACTCCTCGTAGTCGAAGTCGGACGAGCTGTTCTGGATCGGCAGGTCCCAGTAGGCCGGATGGAACGCGAACGCCGCACTGGCGTCGAGGTCGTAGAGCGGCAGCCACCAGTTGAGCTGGCACGGCGACGCGGCGTACCAGGTGTCGCGGTGCGGATGCTGCGGGACGCCGAGGCCGTGGGCGATGAAACCGCGGCCGGTCGTCGCCGTCAGGGACGGGGCGCCGATGAACGTCGTCGCCGGGTCGCAGTCGAAGTCGGCGACAACCCCACTGGCCAGGTCGGTGACCACGTGGCTGAAGTTCCGGGCCGCCGCCTTGAACAGGACCGCGAACTCGGTCTCCGACATTCGCTGCTGCGCCCACCCTGGCTCGTCGCCGAGCATCTGCTCGATGACGTTCCGGGTTGCCGCGCAGAACGCGACGGTGGTCGGGCGCGGGCTGTAGACGAACACGTCGCCCGAGAACAGCGACCGTCGCCGGGCCGCGTCGGGCACCTCCGCGTCCGTGAGGGAATGGACAATCGGCACTTATCCTTACGCTCTCTTCCAACTCATGGACCCACCCGGCTCGAGCCGACGACGGCACGGGTCCAGGACCAGCACTTCAGGACACTCTGCAGCTGACAGAGCGACGCCAACCGCCGCTGATACTGGTCTTTCCCTTCGGGCGGCCGTCTCGAACCGGAATCGGAAAAGACCCGAAGAAGCGCGGCGAGAAGGCCCCATGAGGAGGCCGCGGCGAAGGCCCGACGAGGCACCGGCGACGGCCCGTCACGACGCCGTTCCGTCGCTCGCTCGCCGGCCCCGACAGACACCGGAAATCCACATCATGAGTACCATCACCTGGCTCGATAGGGTGGTTGACGGTCGACCCCCTCGTCGTTACTCTGTCGCTGGGTTTGACGTATTGATCCGTGGCTGTAGTTGGTCGCCGTAAGGCCACGGGGAGCGAGGGCGAAACCGGCTTACCCGTGGCGGAGAAACCTCCCGGGTGGTGCTTCACTCGGGACCGAGGCGAGGCGGAGTAGCCATGGAGCCCATCGGGCAGTTGGTTCGGAATTTGACGTCCCCACAGTGGCGCGACCACCGGGCGATCGTCCTGGACGACGACCTGTTCTCAGCCGAGGCGCTCGTCACCGCGCTGTCGGCCTGCGGGGTCACCGCCCGCTTCGCTCTTCCGGTCACGCCCGCGCACCTCCGGGACGCCGTCCAGTGGGGTCCGGAGCTGGCGCTGCTCAACGTCGACTACCTCGACGACGCCGACGTCACCGAGCTCGTGGGCATCCTGCAGGCGGCCGAGGTGGCCGTGGTCGCCCTGACCGCCCAGCCGGGTGAGCCGACCGTGTGCCGGCTGCGCGACGCCGGCATCGTCGTCATCGACCAGGCGCTGCTCGCCCGCGACGCGGTGACCGCGCTGCGGGACCTCCTGGGCCACGCCGAGCTCGACTCGGCGTCGACGTTCTCCCACGTCGAATGGGCTGCCGAGGTCGCCTGACGCCCCACGTCGGCCGGGGGTCGACGATGTATCACGAGAGGCCGAATCGGCTCTTTCGAGGGTGGAACAGCAAAGCGGGACCAACGCCGGACTGAGCCCGGCCGAAGGCGTCGGCGACCGCCCGAACGGCCCGCCGTCCGTCCCGGTAGTCATCGCCACGTTGCTGCCGCCGAGCGGCGGCAACGGCGTCCAGACCCACTTCGTCGAGCTCATCCGCTTCCTGGAAGCCGAGGCCGTGCCGGTCTCGCTCGTCACGCCGTTCTCCTACGGCGGCGTCGTCCGGGACGCGACCTTCGGCATCCGGCGGCTCGTCGCTCCGTTCAGCGGATCGGCGGACGTGGCGTGGTACCGGTTCGGGCACGTCGTCTTCTTGCAGCAGGCCCTCCGCCGCCAGCTGGCGACGGTCGAGGACGCGATCGTCTACTGCCAGTGCCCGGTGTCGGCGCTGGCCGCCCTCCGGGCCCGGCGGAGCTCGCGCCAGAAGGTCGTCATGGCGGTCCACTTCGCGGTCTCCCAGGCCGACGAGTGGGTCGGCAAGGGCCTCATCCCCGACGACGGCCGCGTGTTCCGCTCGATCCGGGCGCTCGAACGCCGCGTCCTCGACCGCGTCGACGGCGTCGTCTTCGTCTCCGAGTCGGCCCGCCAGGATCTCTGGACCGGCGAAGTCGACGTCCCGACGGCGACGATCCCCAACTTCCTGACCGTCCAGCCCGTGCCGGTCGGCGTGGCCCGGCGGGCCGACCTGCTGAGCATCGGTACGCTCGAGCCGCGCAAGAACCACCGGTTCCTCCTCGACACCCTGGCCGCGGCCAAGCGGCGCGGCCGGCGCTACACGCTGGAGATCGCCGGTGCCGGGCCGGAACGGCGGCACCTGCTCGACCAGGCCGAGACGCTCGGGATCGCCGACCAGGTCCGGCTGCTCGGCTACGTCCCGGACGCCGGCTACCGGCTCGCCGGCTACCGGGCCTACGCCCATTCCGCCAAGAGCGAGGTCTTCGGCCTCGCCCTCATCGAGGCCATGGCGGCCGGCGTTCCCGTCGTCGCCCCGCCGGTCGGCGGGATCCCGACGCTCTTCGACGACGCGGTCGAAGGGCGGTTCTGGGACCTCGGTGACCCCGACGGCGCGGCCGGCGTCCTGATCGAGCTGCTCGACGACGAGCCGGCCCGAGCGCGGATGGGCGCGGCGGCCCGCCAGCGGTTCGTCGACCACTACGACGCGGCCGCGGTCTGCCCCGACCTGCACCGGTTCCTGGCGTCGGTGGCCGGCCGGCCGGTGCCGGTCGGCGGGGCCGTCGACGCATCCCGGAAGGACCCGCGCCAGGGACTTCCCCAACCGGCCTGATGACCGACGGACGGCGGTCGGGCCGCCACCACAAGATGCCGGTCCGGTTCGGACTGACGGCGATCGACCAGTGCGTGTCGTCGCTGTCCAACTTCGCGGTCGGCGTCGGCGTCGCTCGGGTGGCCGGCGTCGCCGGCTTCGGCGCGTACTCCCTGGCCTACGCCGGTTGGCTGGTCGTCGCCGCCATGCACCGGTCCCTGATCACCGACCCGATGTCGATCGAGAACGACATCCACCAGCCGGACGCCGCCCGGCACGTCCGCATCGGGCTGGCCGCCGAGCTCACGCTGGGCCTGGCCTCGGCCGTCGTCTTCGCCGGCATCGGCGTCTTCCTCCTCGCCCTGCACCAGCGGCAGTTCGGCATCTGTTTCATCGGCCTGGCCCCCTGCCTGCCGTTCCTCCTGGCCCAGGACTACTGGCGGTGGGTGGGGTTCATGGAGTCGAAGCCGCAGAAGGCGCTGGTCAACGACGTGGTCTTCGTCGTGGTCCAGGTGGCGGCCTTCGCCGGGCTCTACGTGGCCGGTGTGCACTCCGCCCTGCTGGCCATCTTCGCCTGGGGGGCCGGCGCTTTCGGCGGGGCCCTCTTCGGGCTGTGGCAGTTCTCCACCCGGCCCTCCCTACGGGGCGGGTTCACCCGGATCCGGGGACGATGGGGACTCAGCAAGTGGATCGCCGCCGTCAACGCCATGGCCCAGGCCACATACGAAGCCACCCCGGTGCTGACCAGCGCGTTCCTGGGCCCGGTGGGCATCGGGGGGTTGAAGGCGGCCAACAGCCTGGTCAGCGGCCCTTCCCTGGTCCTCATTCAAGCGGGCGGCAGTATCGGGCTGCCCGAAGCCACCAAGGCCCTGAAGAGGCGCGGGTGGCCGGGATTGCGGCGGGTCGAGCGGATCGTCACCGGTGCCGGCCTCTTCAGCGTGGGCCTCATCGCCCTGACGATCTTCCTCTTCGGCCAGACCCTCCTCGTGCACATCTACGGGAAGGCCTTCGGCCAGTTCGCCACCGTCGCCGACATCCTCGCCGTCTCGGTCCTGGTCGCCGCCGGGGGCCTCGGCGCCATCCTCAGCCTGAAGGCCACCCGGAAGGCCCAGCGGATGGTCCCGATCAGCGCCATCTCCCTGGTCGTCTCGATCGTCGCCACCATCGTCCTCGTCCAGCGGTTCGGGATCACCGGCGCGGCCGTCGCCACCCTGGTCGGCACGGCGACGATGACCCTCGGGCTGCTCGTCGTCCACTGGGCCACCTCCAAGCGGGCCGCCGAGGAGCTGAGTGCCCGGGGTACCCTGATGGCCGAGGAGCCGGCGCCGGACCGTGCCCTGGAGCAGGACCACGGCCCGGAGCAGAACGGAGGCCGGACCGGCGGGCCGCTCGGCGACCACAACGGCAGCCACGACAACGGCAATCACCCCAACGGCAATGGCGCCGGCGGCCGGATCCGGCCGACCGTCGCCACCGGGACGGGGGTCCGGCTGCCGACCCGACCGTTCGTCCCCACCCTCGATCTGTCCATCCCCGCCAGGCCAACCGGAGGTACCGCGCCAATGAAGATCCTCGTCGTCCACAACCGTTACCGGTCGTCGTCGCCGAGCGGCGAGGACCGGGTCGTCGACCAGGAGCACGCCGCGCTGGTCGACGCCGGCCACATCGTCCGGCGGTTCGAGCTGTTCAGCGACGACATCGCCACGTTCTCGGCGGCCCGCAAGGCGCTCGTCCCGGCCGAGGTCGTCTGGAACCCGAAGGCCGGCCGGGACGTCGCGCCGGTGCTCGACGAGTTCCAGCCCGACGTCGTGCACGTCCACAACCTGTTCCCCCTCTTGAGCCCGGCCGTGCTCACCGCCTGCCAACGCCGCGGGGTCCCCACGGTGGTCACCCTGCACAACTACCGGCTGATCTGCCCGGGCGGGAGCCTCTTCCGGGACGGGGCGGCCTGCCGGGACTGCGTCGGGTTGAAGGTGCCGCGGCCGGGCGTCCAGCACGGCTGCTACCGCGGCTCGTCGGCCGCCACCCTGCCGATCGCCGCCGCGACGACCACCCAACGGCCGATCTGGCGGTCGGTACCCTCGGCGTACATCTTCCTGTCCGACGCTCAGCGCCAGGAGATGGAGTCGATGGCGTTCCCCCTCGACCGGTGCTTCGTCAAGCCGAACCTCGTCCTCCCGGCCCCGCCGCGGGGCGAGGCCGAGCCGCTCGTCGTCTACGCCGGCCGCTTCACCGAGGCCAAGGGCGTCCACGTCCTCATGCGGGCCTGGGACCGGTTCCTCGAGCGCCGGCCGGCGACGACGCTGCGGCTGGCCTTCGCCGGGTCCGGCCCGCTCGAGGACACCCTCCGGTCGTGGGCCAGCACCCGCCCGTCCGTCGACGTCGTCGGACTGCTCGACCGCGAGGCGTGCGCCGCGCTCGTCCACCGGGCCCGGGTCGCCGTCGCCCCGTCGGAGTGGCCCGAGCCGTTCGGGCTCGTCGTCCCCGAGGCCATGGCCGCCGGCGTGGCGCCGATCGCCACCGCCCACGGCTCCTTCGTCGACATGATCGCCGACGGCGTCGACGGGCTGCTCTACCCGCCGGGCGACGCCACCGCCCTGGCCCGGATCTTCGACGTCGTCGAGGACGACCCGGTCTCGCTCGACCAGCTCGGCCAGGAAGCCCGGCGGACGTACGAGCGCCGCTTCCACCCGACCAAGAACATCGCCGAGCTCGAGACGATCTACCGCTACGCCATCGACCATCCGCGCCGGCGGAACCGGGCCCGCTCGGGCGGCTGGAGCCTCGCTGACCTGGTGAGCCCCCAGAGCGCGTCTACGGTATCGGCCATGGCGGACGTGTCGGACGGGCCGTCGGGTTCGAACATGCCCGGCGGTGCAAACGGACAGAACGGCTCGGCTGGTTCGAGCGGGATAAACGGTTCGGGCAACCAGGGTGGCCGCACGTCGATCCCGGCGTCGAGCCCGATCTCCGGCGAGCACGGCAGCGCGGCCTCCGAGGCTTCGATCGCCGCCTTCTGGGAGTCGCACCCCTGCGGCGACGAGATGGTCGGTGGCCTGTCGGACCGGTACCGCCAGGACTACGAGCGGTTCTTCGACGACTACGACGAGCTCCGCTACGGCATGGAGTCGCACATCCCCGGCTGCCTCGACCGGCTCGACCTGAAAGGCCAGCGGGTCCTCGAGATCGGCCTCGGCCAGGGGGCCGAGTCGGAGCAGCTCATCCGGCGGGGCGCCATCTGGACCGGCCTCGACGTCACCGAGGAGTCGGTCCAGCGGGTGCGGACGCGGCTCGAGCTGCGGGGGCTCCCGTACACCGAGATCATCCGCGGCTCGGTCGTCGACATACCGGTGACCGACAACTCGTTCGACCTCGTCTTCTCCCACGGCGTCCTGCACCACGTGCCGGACATCCTGAGCGCCCAGCGCGAGATCCACCGGGTGCTACGACCCGAAGGACGGCTCGTCGCGATGCTCTACGCCCGCAACTCCCTGAACTACTGGGTCTCGATCGCCACGCTGCGCCGGTTGGCCCTCCTCTCGGCGGCCCCCCTGCGCCGGCGGCCGGACGGGATCCTCGGGGACCACCTCGACAACGCCCGGCGGGAGGGGTTCTCGAACTACCTCCGGCTCGAGCGGTTCACCCACGCCAACACCGACGGGCCGAAGAACCCGTTCGCCCGGGTCTACGACCAGGCCCGGGTGGAGCAGGACTTCCCGTCGTTCAGGATCGTCCGGTCGCGCAAGTGGTTCATGCATGCGCCGCCGCTGCCCGTCCACGGGCTCCCGGGCGGCCGCTACCTCGGCTGGCACCTCTGGGTCGAGCTGGTCCCCCGTCCGGACGAGAGCCTCGCGGGCCGCGAGACGGCCGTCGCGGGCACGGTCCGGGAGATCCCGGCAACCGGCCGGCGCTGACGTATCACGCCGCCGCCTGACCGCTCTCTTCTTCGACACACCGCAACGCCTGCCCACCGACGAGCCCGGCTCCGAGGTGCAGGTCGGGGGAACCCTCTCGACTGCCGCTCCGGCGGGACAGGTCCCGGCAAGGGGCACGACCGACGCCCACGAAAGGAAGCAATGGAGGACGAGATTCGTCAGATTCTGGCTACGCACGGTCGGATCCCCGTCGACATCGCCACGCTTTCCGACGACGACGACCTGTTCGAGGCCGGGATGACGTCCCACGCCAACGTCAACGTGATGCTGGCCTTGGAGGACGCCTTCGACTTCGAGTTCCCGGAGGCCATGCTCCGGCGGAGCACGTTCGCGTCGGTGGCCGCCATCCGTGACGCCATCACCGACCTGACGACCGTCGGGGCGTCGTCATGACGACGGCCAGCATCGAGCGGCCGGTCGTCGACCTGCCGACTCGGGTGGCCGCCGTCGCCAGCGAGGTCGCCGGCCCGAACGCCGACGCCGTCGACCGGGAGGCCCGCTTCCCGTTCGAGGCCATCGACGCCCTGCGGGCCGAGGGGATCCTCTCCCCGCTCGTGCCGACCCACCTCGGCGGCGAGGGGGCCAGCCTCCGCACGGTGGCCGAGGCCACCGCCGCCCTGGCCCGGCACTGCGCGTCGACCGCCATGGTCTACGCCATGCACAACCTGCAGGTCGCCTGCCTCGTCCGCCACCCGCTCAACGACCACCTCGAGTCCTACGTGCGGGACCTCGTCACCCACCAGTACCTGCTCGCGTCGGCGACGACCGAGCTCGGGACCGGGGGCGACACCCGTTCGAGCGTCTGTGCCCTCGAACGCGAGGACGGTCGGTACCGCCTGGAGAAGCAGGCGCCGGTCATCTCCTACGGCGAGCACGCGGACGGCGTCCTCGTGACCTGCCGGCGCGGCCCGGACAGCCCGCCGAGCGACCAGGCCCTCGTCCTGTGCACCAGTGACGACGTCGAGCTGAAGCCGCTCAGCGACTGGGACACGCTCGGCCTGCGGGGCACCTGCAGCCGGGGGTTCGCGCTGAAGGCCACCGGCCCGGAGGCCAACATCCTGCCGGTGCCGTTCGCCGACATCTCGACCCAGACGATGCTCCCGGTCTCGCACATCCTGTGGAGCCACGTCTGGCTTGGCATCGCCACCGAGGCCTTCGACCGGGCCCGCAAGAGCGTCCAGTCCGAGGCTCGCAAGAACCCCGGCGTCACCCCGCCGTCCGCCCTCCGGCTGGCCGAGCTGGCCACCCTCTACGAGCAGCTCTCGTCACTCGTCCACGGCGCCGCCCTGAGCTTCGAGGAGATCGCGGACGACGAGGAGGCGCTCTCCCGGTTGAGCTTCACCGTCAGCATGAACTCGCTGAAGGTGAACGCGTCGACGATGGTCGTCGACATCGTCGGCGCTGCCCTCGGCATCTGCGGCATCAACGGCTACCGGCTCGATTCGCCGCTCACCATGGGCCGGCTGCTGCGGGACGCCCACGGCGGCGCGGTCATGGTCAACAACGACCGCATCCTGGCCAACAACGCCCAGCTCCTGCTCATGAACCGAGGCATGTGATGACCGTCGACACCGTTTCGACCGAGGCCCCACCCACCGCGAGCGAGCCCGAAAGCCGCATCGAGGCTGGGACCCACGCCTACGACGACTTCCGGGAAGCGCTCTTCGCGAGCGGCGTCCTGTTCGACACCGGCCAAGAGGGCGTCTACGGCTACTCCGGCACGTACCAGCGGATCGTCACCGCCCTCGACCGCCTCGTCACCGAGCTCGGTCGCGCCGCGTTCGAGCCGGTGCACTTCCCGCCCGTCCTCGTCCGGCCCACGTTCGACCGGACCGGCTACCTGCACTCGTTCCCCGACCTCATGGGGTCCGTCCACGTCTTCCGGGGCGGCAACAAGGAACACCGGGAGCTGTCGAAACGCTACGACGAGGGGGGCAACTGGCCGGAGCTGCTCGAGCCGGCCGAGGTCGTCCTCAGCTCGGCCGCCTGCCACTCGCTCTACCCGCTGTGCACCGGCACGCTGCCCGACGGTGGCCGCTACTTCGAGATCCAGAACTGGTGCTTCCGTCACGAGCCGAGCCCCGACCCGGCCCGGATGGTGGCCTTCCGGATGCACGAGCTCGTCTACGTCGGGGACCCCGACACCGCCCAGACCTACCGGGACACGATGCTGCCCGAGGGTGTCCAGCTGCTGGCCGACCTCGACCTGCCGATGGACGTCGTGCCGGCCAACGACCCGTTCTTCGGCCGTCTCGGCACCCTCAAGGCATCCGCCCAGCTCGAGGAGAACTTGAAGCTGGAGGGGGTCACGCCGATCTGCTCGGAGGAGAAGCCGACGGCCATCATCTCGGGGAACTGCGCCCGCGACCACTTCGGCGAGCCGTTCGACATCACGACGAGCACCGGCGAGGTCGCCCACAGCTCGTGCGTCGCCTTCGGCATCGACCGGATCGTCCTCGCCCTCCTCCACCGGCACGGGCTCGACCCGGCCACCTGGCCGGCCGACGTCCGGGAGCGACTCTGGGCATGAGGCTCGAGCTCCTCCCGATCGACGCTACGTCGTACTCGTCGAACGTCCTGCACTCGGGCGACGTCGACTGGACGGAGACGAACTGCGCCACCGACATGTGGATCGAGATCCTCCACTCGTGGGGACTCGACCCGGTGGCCGCCCTCGCCTTCACCGTCGGCACCGACTTCGACGGCGAGCAGTGGGCGATGTTCACGTACCCCGACGAGGATCTGCGCGTCCTCTACGGTATCGACGTCGACGAGCTCAACGTCTGGCGACCACTGATCGAGCACGTCGAGGACCACCTGCGGCTGGGCCACCTCGTCCCGGTCGACGTCGACGCCTTCTACCTGCCCGACACCGTCGGCGTCACCTACCAGCTGGCCCACCAGAAGACGACCATCGCCGTCCAGATGGTCGACCGCGAGCAGCGGGCGCTCGGGTACTTCCACAACGCCGGCTACGCCGAGCTGGAGGGCGACGACTTCGACGCCGTCTTCCACCTCGGCGCCCACGCCGACCCGATGGCCGTCGCCATGCCGCCGTTCGCCATGGTCGTCCGCGTCGACGGCGTGCAGCCCAACCCGGACGACCTCTTCGACCTGGTCGCCGGCCGCCTGCGCGTCCACCTCGGGCGCCGGCCGATCGACAACCCGGTCTCCCGGCTGGCCAAGCGGATGACCGAGGACCTGCCGGCCATCGCCGCCGACGGGATGGACGCCTTCCACCGCTACGCCTTCGGCAGCTGCCGCCATCTCGGCGCCAACGGCGAGCTGGCCGCCACCTTCGTCGACTGGCTCGCCCGCCACGACGACGGCGCCGACCAGGCGGCCCTGACCGAGGCGGCCGACTGCTACCGGACCGTCTCCACCGGCGCCAAGGCGGCCGAGTTCACGCTGGCCCGGGCGGCCCGGGGGCGCAACGTCGACCTCTACGCGGTCATGGAGCCGCTCGCCGTGGCCTGGGAACGGGCTGCGTCCATCCTGAACGATCGGTACGGCGATTGACGGTGCGGTCGTCGGCCGCCCCGCCATGACCCGCCCGACCCCCGTCGGACTCGCACCATGAAGCTCCGCACCTGGCAACCAGTCGACGCCACCACCGGCAAGACCGTCGCGTCCGGCAGCCGCCGGGCCGCGCTGACGCTGGCCGACCAGTGCCTCTCGTCGGTGTCGAACTTCGCGGTCGGCGTCATCGTCGCCCGCCTGTCCGGGCCGGCCGGCCTCGGCGTGTTCTCCCTCGCCTACGCCGCCTGGCTGCTGCTGGCCAGCATCCATCGCTCGCTGGTCACCGACCCGATGGCCATCGAGGGCGACGCCCGGGACCCCGAGAACCGGCTCGGCATCCGCCGCGGTGCCGGGTCCGAGCTCATCCTCGGGACGATCGCCGCCCTCGGCTTCGCCCTCGTCGGGGGCATCTTGATGGCGTTCGGCCAGCGCACCTTCGGTGTGGCCATGCTGGCCGTCGCCCCCTGGCTGATCGTCCTCCTCCTCCAGGACTACTGGCGGTGGGTCGGCTTCATGACCGCCCAGCCAATGAAGTCCCTGCTCAACGACATCGTCTTCGACGTCGTCGAGGCAGTCGCCTTCTCGCTCGTGCTCGTGAGCCACTTCCGCGGGCCGACGGTCATCCTCGCCGCCTGGGGTGCCGGGGCCCTCGTCGGCGCCGTCTTCGGCCTCTTCCAGTTCCGCCTGATCGGCCACCTCGGGCCCCGCCACTCGCTGGCCGACGGCTTCCGTTCGGCCGTCGTCCCGTTCGTCGACGGCTGGGCGCTGCTCCGACGGCACTGGGGCATCAGCCGGTGGATCGTCGCCAACTCCCTCATGAACTGGGGCGCGTCCCAGGCGTACGTCTTCATCGCCGGCTTCATCCTCGGCCCCGCCGGCCTCGGTGGCCTGAAGGCCGCCCAGACGCTCGTCACCGGCCCGTCGATGGTCCTCATCCAAGCCGGCGGGAGCGTCGGCCTGCCCGAGGCGTCGAAGGCGTACGCCGAGCGCGGCTGGCCCGGCCTGTTCAAAGTCTCCCGGCTCGTGACCGCCATCAGCGTCGCCAGCGTCGCCGCCGGCACCATCGTCATCGCGATCGCCGGTAGCCAGCTCCTCTCGTTGGTCTACGGGCCGCAGTTCGCCCACCTGCAGACGGCCGCCGTCCTCTTCGGCATCGCCCAGACCGTGTCCGTCGCCGGGCTCGGCTGCATCCTCGTCCTCAAGGCCACCCGCAACACCCGCAGCCTGCTGTGGACCGTCGCCGCCGCCCTCGTCGTCTCCGTCGTCGGCGTGGCCGTCCTCTCGTCGGCCTACGGCGTCAACGGCGCCGCCATCGCCGCCATCGCCACCTCCGCCGTCGGCGTCGTCGGCATCCGGTGGTTCCAGCACCGGGCGTACCGGGCGGCCAAGGCCGACGGGCTCGTCCCGGGCCCCGGGCCGGCCTCGACTCCGACCGCTCCGGCCGCCGGCCCTCCCGACGCCACCCTCGACGGCCTGACCGCCGGGGCGGCAGTCCAATGAACCCCCCGCTCGACGCGCCGGCGCCCGAGACAGCGCCGGCCGCACCCGCACTCGGCACCGGAGGACCGACGATGACCACCCCGATCTGGTTCGGGACGGACGACCGGCCGCTCTTCGGCCTCTTCCACACCCCCGCCGACGGCCGGGCCCGGGCCGGCGCGGTCATCTGCCCGCCGTTCGACCGGGACTACATGCACGCCCACTACGCCCTTCGCCTGCTCGCCGAGCGCCTGGCCGAGCATGGCGTGTGCGTCCTCCGCTTCGACTACGACGGCACTGGCGACTCGGCCGGCGGCCCGCAGGACCCGGACCGCGTGGCCGCCTGGCTCGGTTCGGTCGACGCCGCCCTCGACGTCGTCCGGGCGGCCGGCGCCGAGACGACCGTGCTCGTCGGCATGCGGATCGGCGCCACCTTCGCCGGCGCGGTCGCCGAGCGACGCGGCGACGTCGGCGGCCTCGTGCTGTGGGACCCCGTCGTGTCGGGCAAGGCCTACCTCTCCGAGCAACGAGCCCTGAGCGCCCTCTCGTTCACCGAATCGACCGGCCGGGACGACGGCGCCGTCGAGACCCCCGGCATGCGGTTCGAGGCACCGACCGTCGAGGCCCTCCGGGCCGTCGACCTGGCCAAGACGGTCGGACCGCTCGCCGAGCGCGTGCTCGTCCTCCCCCGCCCCGAAAAGCCGCTCGCCCGCCTGGCCAAGCGGCTCGACGAGCCCCACGTCGAGTGGTCCGAGGTCACCGGTCAGGCCGAGCTGATGGACACCGGGTCGCCGAACCAGGTCATGCCCTACGACGACATCGACCGGATCGCCGACTGGGTGTCGTCGACCGTGCCGGCGACGTCGGCCCGGCTGGACCCGCCCGGCCCGGCTGGACCCGCCACCATCGGCCGCCTGGCCGACGGCACCGCGATCGTCGAGACGCCGACCGCCCTCGGGCCGGCCGGCCTCTTCGGCGTCGTCACCGACGTACCCGGCCGCACCGGCGGGCCGACGGCCATCTTCTTGAACGTCGCCAACGAGCACCGGCTCGGTCCCGCCCGCCTCTGGGTCGACCTCGCCCGCCAATGGGCCGCGTCCGGCATCCGGTCCGTCCGCTTCGACCTGAGCGGCCTCGGCGACAGCCCGACCCGCCAGTCCGACCAGCGGCGGTTCGTCACCCGGGCCCCCGAATCGTTCGACGACGTCATCGACGTCTGCCGGGCCGTCTCACCCGACGACCCCTCCGACGTCGTCCTCTTCGGGCTCTGCGCCTCCGCCTACCAGGCGCTCGACAGCGCCTTCGACGTCTTCCCCCGCGGCGTCGTCTCGATCAACCCCATCCTCTCCTTCCTGCCGCCCGAGCTCGTCACCGGTGACACCCTCGACCCGCGGCGCCACGTCGCCATCCCCCGGCCCTCCGCCATGCAGGCGTTCCGGGGCGACGGGCGGCTCGCCGGCCTGCGCACGCGCTTCCCCGGCTCGCCGTCCGTGGCCGCGAGCTCTCCGAGACGCTCGAAGCCTTGACCGCGGCCCGGGAGCGCCGGCCGGCCGCCTGGCTGAAGAAGCTCACCGACGCCGGCGTCGACGTCCTGCTGATCTGCGGCGACCGCGAGGCCCGACCGATCAAGCTCAGCGGGACGACGTGGTCGTTCCGGCGGCTCGAACGGACCGGGCGCTACCGCCTCGACCTGATCCCCGGGCTCGAGCACGCCCTGCTCATCACCGACCAGCGGGCCGACGTTCGCCGGCGGGTCACCGAGTACATGCACCGCCTGGCCGCCGCTGACGGCCGCGCCCCCGGGCGGCCCGCCAACGGCCACCCGACCCCGGTCGGGGCCGCCGCCGGCTGACACCGGCCGGACTGCCCCGTCTCAGGGCACCCGACTGGGCCGCCTCAGGTCGCCGACTGGGCGACCGGCGTCGGATCGTCCGACGGCTTCGGCGCTGCGTCACCAGACGCCTTCGTGCCCCCGGTCGAGCGGCCGTTGCGACGGGCGTCGATGGCCTCGTAGACCCGCTTGTGGAGCGGCCGTCCGGCGATGAACGTGCGGGCGGCCGTCCGGTCGACGGGGTTGCGGCCGAGCGGCACGAAGTACGAGCAGAAGCGCTTGCGGTCGGGGTACATCCGCAGGAGGGTCTCGTTGTCCTTGTACGTGCACGTGTCGAGCCAGTCGGCGTCGGTGCAGTGGTGGAAGTCGTCGATGACGTCGAGGTGGAGCTGGAGGCCGGGGCGGAACTTGGCCAGCTCCTCGTCGTAGACGAGCTTGAGCAGGAACAGGCCCTCGCGCCCCTGGATGTTCAGCTGCATCGCGCAGACCCGACCGTCGACCTCCAGGGAGTGGACGTGGAGCCGGCCGGCTGCCCGGAACCGGTCGGCCATCTCGGCGAAGTAGACCGGCTCGCCGGGAACGGTCGTCATCGCCACGCCCGTCCGAGCCTTGTAGCCGGCTCCCTCCAGGCGGATGAGCTCCTGGACGGCGGTCGGGTCGTCGCTGCGGTCGACGCGGACGACTTCACCGCCGAGGGTAGTCCCGAGGTTCCGGCGAAGCCGAGCGAGGTTGCGGAGGAATTTCCCGCCGTGGCTTGCCCGGTAGTCGGCGTCGAGCCGGCGGACGACGACCGGCCGCTCCCACGACTCGTAGCGGTAAGAGGGGAGGCCGGCCCGGCGGGCTCCGTCACGGACAGCGTCTTCGACCGCGCCGCCCTCGGTCAGCTCCTGGAGGACCAGGACCCGGCCGTGCGTCAGGCCCCGACGGTCCCGGAGTGCCCCGAACACCGCGGCCAGCGCCTCGCCGCTGCGGTCCCGGTCCACCAGCGGGGTCCCGCAGTACATCATCCGTCGGACGCTGTTCGTGACGAACGGGTAGGGGAACTGGCGCCACCGCGTCACCTCGCGGACGGGGAGGCAGGCGACGATCCGGCCACCGTCCTCGGCGAAGACGATGTCGATCTGGTCGCCGAACTGCTGGTGGCGGGCGGCCGGGATGACGCAGTCCGGCTCGAACAGCGGGTTGGGCTCGACGACCCGGTCGGCCATGGCCCGCCAGGCCCCCTCGTCCTCGGGGGTCAGGTCGCGGGCATGGACAATCCGGGCCTTCGTCACAGGTCGTTCTCCGTCTCGATCGGCTGTCGCGGTGGGGTGGTGCAGTCTGGCAGTGGGCGC
Source organism: uncultured Actinomycetota bacterium (assembly GCA_963844575.1). GTDB lineage: Bacteria > Actinomycetota > Acidimicrobiia > Acidimicrobiales > RAAP-2 > DASZUK01. The sequence continues at coordinate 2,195,847 of CAWJOU010000005.1, read as the reverse complement.
GGTCGGGCGGGTCGACCCGGGTCCGGACGGCGGCGCAACGCCCGCCATCGGCCATCGGACCAGGGCCTGCCGGCGAAGGTGATACCACGGTTCGCCGGCTAAAGCCCCTGCACAGTAGCCCTTCAGCCACTCCTCAGGTGACTAGGCGGTTCCCCACCATCCCCGGGCCAGCCGCCGAACCGGACACCGGGAGCCGACGGACCGGTACCGGGAGCCGGGCCGTCGATCGCGGCCGATGTATCACGTCGGGGGCCGCCGGCTCTACCTGGTGCAACAACCTTCCAAGGGTCCAGCCGGGCCCTCCCCTTTCCAGGCGAATCGAGGAGCAAGCATGAAGGTCGCCGTCTTCGGACTTGGCTATGTCGGGAACGTCACCGCCGCGGTCCTCGCGTCCAACGGCCACGAGGTCTGGGGCGTCGACGTCGACACGGGCAAGGTGCAGGCCATCAACGACGGGAAGGGCACCGTCGTCGAGCCCGGCCTCGAGAGCCTGGTGGCCAACGCCGTGGCCGAGTCCCGGCTACGGGCGACGACCGACGTCTACGGCGCGGTCGACGGCGCCGAGCTGTCGCTCGTCTGCGTCGGCACGCCGTCGTCGGCCAACGGCAGCACGAACCTCGACTACGTCCGCCGGGCCGTGAGTAACATCGTCGACGCACTGGCCGCCGGCGCCGGCTCGCCGACCGGCCACCACGCGGTGGTCATCCGGAGCACGGTGCCCCCGGGCACCGTCGACGAGGTCGTCACGCCGCTGGTCGCCGGCCGGCTCGGGTCGTCGACGGTCGAGGTCGGGACGGGCATGTGCCCGGAGTTCCTCCGCGAGGGGACGGCCATCGCCGACTTCTACGACTCCCCGCTGACCGCGGTCGGCACGGCCGACGAGCGGGTCGGCGCCACCGTGCAACGGCTGTTGACGTTCCTCCCCGAGCCGGTGAAGGTCGTCGGCACCCGGGACGCCGAGGGGCTCAAGTACGCCTGCAACGCCTACCATGCGACGAAGGTCTCGTTCGCCAACGAGCTCGGCCGGCTGTTCCGGCTGCTCGGCGTCGACTCCCGGGAGGTGATGAAGCTGTTCTGTGAGGACACCAAGCTCAACATCTCCACCACCTACCTGTCCCCCGGCTTCGCCTTCGGCGGCTCGTGCCTGCCGAAGGACCTCCGGTCGCTGCTGTACCTGGCCCGGATGAACTCGGTCGACCTGCCGCTGCTGTCGGGGACGCTGGCCAGCAACACGCTGTCGGTCGGCGACGTCGTCAACCGGGTGCTCGCCACCGACGCCCGCTCGGTCGCCCTGCTCGGGCTCAGCTTCAAGATGGACAGCGACGACCTCCGGGAGAGCCCGTACGTCGACCTGGCCGAGACGCTGATCGGCAAGGGCTTCGACGTCCGCATCTACGACCCGCTCGTCGACACGTCCAAGCTGGTCGGCGCGAACCTGAACTACGTGATGTCGAAGCTCCCGCACGTCCAGCGGGCCATGCTGCCGACCGCGGCCGACGCGCTGCACGGCGCCGACCTCGCCCTCGTCTCGAGCGCCGACCCGTCGGTCGTCGACGCCCTCCTGAGCGACCCGCCGGTCACCGTCATCGACCTCACCGGGCGCCTGGGCGCCGAGATCGAGACGCTTTCGAGCTACGAGGGGGTGGCGTGGTAGGGCGACCGCCCCGGGTCCACATCATCGTCCAGAACCTGCCGGTCCCCTTCGACCGGCGGGTCTGGCTGGAGTGCCGATCGCTCACGGCGGCCGGCTACCGGGTCTCGGTGGTGTGCCCCCGCGGCCCCGGCGACCCAGGCGAGGAGGTGATCGAGGACGTCACGCTCTACAAGTACCGGCCGCCGAAGACCGGTACCGGCAAGGCGGCCTTCCTGTGGGAGTACGTCTACTCGTTCGTCGCCACCGCGTGGCTGACCGCCCGGGCGTGGCGCCGGGACTGCTTCGACGTCATCCAGGCCTGCAACCCGCCGGACATCTTCTGGCCGATCGCCCTGGCCTTCCGGCTGGCCGGCGTGCGGTTCGTCTTCGACCACCACGACCTCTGCCCCGAGCTCTACGAGTCGAAGTTCGAGAACGACACGTCGGCCTTCTACCGCGGGCTGCGGTTCCTCGAGTGGTGCACGTTCCGCAGCGCCCACCGGGTCACCTCCACCAACGACTCGTACCGGGCGATCGCCATCGAGCGGGGCGGCAAGCGCCCCGACGACGTCACCGTCGTCCGCACCGGCCCCAACCCCGAGAAGCTGCGGGCCGGCGAAGCCGACCCGAGCCTGCGCCGGGACCGGCCCCACCTGGCGGTCTACCTCGGCGTGATGGGCGCCCAGGACGGCGTCGACCTGGCCGTGCGGGCCGTCGACCATATTGTCCACAAGCTCGGGCGGACCGACATCAGCTTCACGTTCATCGGCTCCGGCGAGTCGTTCGACGAGCTGCGGGCCCTCAGCACCGAGCTCGGCGTCGACGACTTCCTCCAGTTCACCGGCCGGGTTCCCGATGAAACCGTCGCCGGCCTGCTCTCGACCGCCGACGTCGGCCTCTGCCCGGACCCGAAGAACCCGCTGAACGACGTCTCGACGATGAACAAGACGATGGAGTACATGGCCTACGGTCTGCCGGTAGTGGCGTTCGACCTGCACGAGACGCGGATCTCGGCCGCCGAGGCCGCGGTCTATGCCGAGCCGAACGAGGTGCCGGCCTTCGCCGACCTCGTCGTCGACCTCGTCGACGACGAGCCGCGCCGCGCGACGATGGGCGACTTCGGTCGCCGCCGGGTCGAGGAAAGCCTGGCCTGGACACATCAGAAGGAAGGCTACGTGCAGGTCTTCGACGACCTCACCGGGAGGACGGCCTGAGATGTGCGGCATCGCCGGGTGCTACCAGCAGGTGGACGGGGAGTCGCTCGTCCGGACGATGAGCGATCGACTGGCCCACCGCGGTCCGGACGACGACGGCCTCTTCTCGTTCCAGCGCGGCCCGATCTCCGTCCAGCTCGCCCACCGCCGGCTGTCGATCATCGACCTCTCGACCGGCGGCCACCAGCCCGTTAGCCGGGACGGGCTGACGCTCTGCTACAACGGCGAGCTCTACAACTACCGCGACCTGCGGACCGAGCTGATGGCCCACGGCGTCCGCTTCCACACGTCCTCGGACACCGAGGTCGTCCTCGAGGCCTGGCGGTACTGGGGGCCCGACGCCCTGCCCCGCTTCCGCGGCATGTTCGCCTTCGCCGTCTTCGACGAGCGCACCGGCTCGCTGGTGCTCGCCCGCGACCAGCTCGGCATCAAGCCGCTGCACTACCTGCCCCGCAAGGACGGCGTCGTCTTCGCCTCCGAGCTGAAGAGCATCGTCAGCGCGGTCGGTCAGGGCATGGAGGCCGATCCGGGCGCCCTCGTCGCGTCGCTCCTCTACTACTGGATCCCGCCGGAGCGCTGCGCCATCAAGGGCGTCGAGAAGCTGCCCCCCGGCACCTGGGTCGAGTTCCGGCCCGACGGCCGCTCGACCGTGCACCGGTACTGGTCGATCGCCGAGGTCGCGGCCGAGGCCGCGGCCGGGCCACCGGCCGACCTGCGCGAGGTCATCGAGGCCTCGGTGGCCGCCCACCTCGTCGCCGACGTCCCGGTCTCGGCCTTCCTGAGCGGCGGGCTCGACTCCAGCATCATCTCGGTCCTGGCCAAACGGCACAACCCGGGGCTCGACGCCTACACGATCACCTTCCGCCCCCAGGACCACCGTCTGGAGGCGATGCCGGACGACGCGATCTACGCCCGCAAGGTGGCCCGGCAGTTCGGCATCGCGCTGCACGAGATCGAAGCCACACCGGACATCGTCCAGCTCCTCCCCCGGATCGTCGACATCCTCGACGAGCCGGTCGGCGACCCGGCCGCCATCAACACGTTGCTCATGTGCGAGGCCGCCCGCGACGCCGGCGTGAAGGTCATGCTGTCCGGGATGGGCGCCGACGAGCTGTTCGGCGGTTACCGCAAGCACCTCGCCTGCCTGCTCGGCGCCCAGTACCGGCGGGTCCCGGGCCCAGCCCGGCGGGTCGTCAAGGGCGGCGTCGATCTTCTCCCGGTCGTCGCCGGCGGCCGAGGCCTGCGCCGGGTCCGGTGGACCAAGCGGTTCTTGGACTTCGCCGAGCTGCCCGAGGCCGAGGCGTTCCGTCGGAGCTACACCCTCTACGACCCGCCGGACCTCGTCGGCCTCGTCAGCCCCGACCTGGGCCCGTACGTCGCCGACGTCATCGACGAGCACGACGCCATCTACGCCGACAACACCCTGCCGGACGCGGTCAGCCGGATGTGCCTCGCCGACAGCCGGCTGTTCCTGCCCGGCCTCAACCTGGCCTACACCGACCGGGCCAGCATGGCCGCCTCCATCGAGGTCCGCGTGCCGTTCGTCGACCCGACCGTCGTCGCCGCCGCCTTCTCCACCCCCGGGCCGACAAAGATCCGGGGCCGGACCTCCAAGGCCGCCCTGAAGGACGCCGCCGCGGCCTGGCTGCCCCAGGAGATCATCCACCGGCCCAAGGCCTCCTTCAGCGCCCCACTGCGCGCCTGGATCTCCCGAGACCTGAAGGACACGGTCGACCAGGAGCTGCTCGGCGGCGAGCTCGTGGCGAGCGGGTTCCTCCGTCGCGAGCCGCTGGAGCAGTTGATCCTCGACGAGCGCAACGGCCGCCAGGACAACTCCAAGCAGATCTGGCAGCTGCTGACCACCGAGATGTGGTGCCGGCAGGCCCGGTCCAGCGGCGTGACGGTGTGATTCCCGGCCACCGCCCAGCCGGCCGCCGCCCAGACCATCACCCCGACGACCCCGACGACCAGAACAGAGGAGCACGGTGAAGCAAGTTGCCCAGAACTACAAGACCGGGGAGCTCTCCGTCCTCGACGTCCCGGCGCCGGCCTGCCGGCCCGGCGGGGTGCTCGTCCGCTCCCTGTACTCGCTCATCTCGACCGGCACGGAGGTCATGAAGGTCACTGAGGCGAACATGTCGCTCCTCGGCAAGGCCCGTTCCCGCCCGGACCAGGTGCGCAAGCTCGTCGACACCGTCGCCCAGCAGGGCGTGCGCAGCACGTACGCCAAGGCGATGAACCAGCTCGACTCGTACACGCCGCTCGGCTACTCGCTCTGCGGCGTCGTCGTCGAGGTCGGGCGCGGCGCCGAGGAGTTCAAGACCGGCCAGGTCGTCGCCTGCGCGGGCAACGAGTTCGCGCTGCACGCCGAGGTCAACTGGGTGCCCCGGAACCTCTGTGTGCCGGTGCCCGACGGCGTCGAGCCGCAGCTGGCCGCGTTCGCCACGGTCGGCGCCATCGCCATGCAGGGCGTCCGCCGGGCCGAGCCCCAGCTCGGCGACACCGCCTGCGTCGTCGGCCTCGGCCTCGTCGGCCAGCTGACCGTCCAGCTGCTCGTCGCCGCCGGCGTCCGCGTCGTCGGCCTCGACGTCGTCGCCGACCGCTGCCGGCTGGCCGAGAAGGCCGGCGCAGTGGCCTGCGACTCGCCCGACCCGGACGGTCTCGACCGGATCGAGCAGGCGCTCTCCGACCTGACCGGTGGCATCGGCGCGGACCACGTCCTCCTGACCGCCGGCGGCCAGTCGAACGGCCCGGTCGAGGCGGCCGCCCGCCTGGCCCGGGACCGGGCCCGGATCGTCGACGTCGGCAAGCTCAAGCTCGACCTGCCGTGGAACGCCTACTACGACAAGGAGCTCGACGTCCGCTTCTCCCGGTCGTACGGCCCCGGCCGCTACGACGACTCCTACGAGCTCGAGGGTCGCGACTACCCCGTCGGCTACGTCCGGTGGACCGAGCGGCGGAACCTCGAGTGCTTCGTCGACCTGCTCGCCCGGGAGGCGTTGCCGGTCGACCTGCTCGTCGCCGAATCGTTCGCGGTCACCGAGGCCGCCGACGTCTACGGCCGGCTCGCGGCCGGTGAGCTCCACGGCGTTGGCTTCCTCTTCGAGTACCCGAAGCCCGACGGCGACGCCGACCGCGAGACGGCGGCCGCCGCGGCCTCGGCGCTCGCCGCCGTCCCGGCCTCGACGCCTCGGACCACCCGCCCGACCGCCGCCGGAGCGCTGCGCGTCGGCTTCATTGGCGCCGGCAACTACGCGTCGTCGATGCTCCTGCCCCACCTGGCCCAGCGGGAAGACGTCACGCTGGCCCACGTCGTGACGAACACGTCGCTGTCGGCCGCCAACGCCCAACGCCGGTTCGACTTCGCCGAGGCGTCGACCGACGTCGACCGACTGCTCGCCGACGACACGATCGACGCGATCTTCGTCGTCACCCGCCACCACACCCACGCCGAGCTCGTCTGCCGGTCGCTGGAGGCCGGCAAGGCGACGTTCGTCGAGAAGCCACTCGCCCTCGACGACGAGCAGCTCGGCCGCATCCTCGACGTCGTGCGCACGACCGGCAACGACCGGCTCATGGTCGGCTTCAACCGGCGGTTCGCCCCGCTGCTGACGTCGTTGCGCAATCGGTTCGGATCGAACACCCACGGCGCGGTCGTGCGCTACCTCGTCAATGCCGGGTCGCTCGGTGCCAGCAGCTGGTACCGCAACACCGAGCTCGAAGGCTCCCGCTTCGCCGGCGAGGGCGGCCACTTCCTCGACACGATCTCGTGGTGGCTCGACGCCCGGCCCAGGGAGGTGTTGGCCATGACGGCCGCCGACCCCGACGACCTGCACGTCGTCGTCCGCTACGACGACGGCTCGCTGGCCAGTATCGACTACGTCACCCACGGCAATCCGCGCTACCCGAAGGAGACGTTCGAGGTCTCCGCCGGTGGCCGGACGGCCCGGTTGGACAACTTCGGCAAGGCCACCGTCTGGACCGGCCGCCGGCACTCCGCCCGACGGTCCCTCGGCTCGGTCGACAAGGGCCAGGCCGAGCAGGTCGCCCGCTTCGTCGATGCCGTCCGGTCCGGCCGCCCGATGCCGATCTCGCTCGACTCACTGGCCGCCACGACCGCCGCCACCCTGGCCGTCGGGCGCAGCCTGGCCTCGGGTGGTCCGATTACGCTGTGACGCCGGTGGAGCGGCGGTGACCAACTCTCGACTCGGCTGGTACGCCCGGCGCCTGCAGGGCATGTCGCCGGCGGAGGTCGGCTGGCGAGTCCAGGACCGCGTCTTGCAGGAGGCGTGGGCGCGGCGCAGCTTCGGGCCGCCGACCGCGCCGGTCGGGCAGGAGACCCGGATCGTCCGGCTGCTCCCGCCGGCCAGCCTGGCGGGCCTCGACCACCTCCCGACGGCGGCGAAGGAACGGGTGATCGCCGCGGCCCGACAGATCGCCGACGGGCACCTGGAGATCCTCGGCGCCGTCCGTGACGACATGGCGTCGCCGGCCTGGTCGGTCGATCCGATCAGCCGGCGATCGTTCCCGACGGACCGCCCCGCGTTCCACATCGACTACCGCGACGCCGGCGACCCGAGGAACGTCAAGCAGGTTTGGGAGCTCTCCCGCCACCACCACCTGACCGTCCTGGCCTGCGCCTGGCGGCTGACCGGCGACGACCGGTACGCCGAGCTGGTGGCCGCCCACCTCCGCTCGTGGTGGAGCGCCAACCCGGTCGGCCAGGGGGTCAACTGGTGCAGCGGCATCGAGCTCGGCATCCGCCTGATCTCGTGGGTCTGGACCCGGCGGCTGCTCGAAGGCTGGCCCGGCGCGGTCGCCCTCTTCGAGGAGAACATCGTCGCCGCCCACCAGATCTACTGGCACCAGCGGTTCCTCGCCACCTTCCGCAGCCGGGGCTCGTCGGCCAACAACCACGTGATCGCCGAAGCCGCCGGGCAGCTCGTGGCCAGTGGCGCGTTCCCATGGTTCGCCGAGAGCCGCCGTTGGCGGGACGACGCCGGCCGGCTGCTCGCCGACGAGCTGGCCCACAACACGTTCCCGAGCGGGCTCAACCGCGAACAGGCCTTCGACTACCATGGTCTCGTCGCCGAGCTCGGCCTCGTCGCGGCGATCGAGGGCGAGGTGGCCGGCGCGTCGCTCGGGCCGGCCACCTGGCGACGGCTGGCGGGGATGCTCGATGCTCTCGCCGCGGTGCTCGACTGCGCCGGCCATCCGCCCCGCTACGGCGACGGCGACGACGGGCGCGCCCTGGTCGTCACCGACCCGACCGACAACCGCTGGACGTCGCTGCTGGCCGTCGGCGCCGCGCTCTTCGGCCCCCGACCGTGGTGGCCGCCGACCGAGCCGGACGCCCAGTCCGTCCTGCTCGCCGGGCTCGTCGGCCAGCCCGTCGATGTCGGCTCGCGGCCGGCGACGCGGCCGGCCCACTTCCCGGACGGCGGGCTCACCCTTCTTCGATCGACCTCGGACGACGGACAAGAGATCTGGTGCCGGGCCGACAGCGGTCCCCACGGCTTCCTGTCGATCGCCGCCCACGCCCACGCCGACGCCCTCTCGATCGAGCTGCGCTGCGACGGCGTCGAGCTCCTCGTCGACCCGGGCACCTACTGCTACCACGACAGCCCCGACTGGCGGGCGTACTTCCGCTCGACGATCGGCCACAACACGCTCGAGATCGACGGTCGGGACCAGTCGACGTCCGGCGGCCCGTTCCTCTGGACCCAGCACGCCCGGTCCCGGCTCCTCGACGTCCACGCCGACGACGACGGCTCTCAACGCTGGGTGGCCGAGCACGACGGCTACGCCGACCTGCCCGTCCCCGCCCATCACCGGCGGTCGCTGACCCTGGAGGCGGCCGCCCGCTCGCTACGCATCGTCGACCGCGTCGAGACCGACGGCGACCACGCGTTGCGCCTGGCCTTCCACCTCGGCCCGACCGTCGACGCGGTCGTCAACGGCGACCAGGCCACGCTGCGGTGGGAACGACCGGACGGCGGGGCGAGCACCGCCCGCCTCTTCCTGCCGGGCCAACTCACCTGGAAGGCCCACCGGGGCAGCACCGGGCCCGTCCTCGGCTGGTACTCCGCCGGCTTCGGTCAGAAGCAGCCGACGACGACGCTCGTCGGCACCGGGCACGCGGCCACCGTCGAGCTCGTCACCGAGGTGCAGTTCACCTCTTGACGCCGTCGACCTCTCGTCGACGGCACCGCTCTACCGACGGCACCGCTCTACCGGGGATCGCCCTCGCTTTGTCGTTCCGTTTCACCCTTTGCAGAAACGCCCTGGTTCACCCGTTACAGAATCGCGCTTACCAGCACGAACGCTCGCCGGGGCCATATCGTCTCGGCGACGGCCAGGAAGCTCGCGATTCTGCAAACGGTGAAACAAACGGAAGTCGTCAGCCGACCGCGCTCACCGGTCTGATGACCGTGGTCGCCAGACCGGAAGGAACCGCCCAGAAGGGAGGGGCCCACCGCGAACGCGGCTGGGCGGTCAGAGTTTGAGGCCGGGCGTGACGAGCTCGCCGGACGGCGACGCGGTCGCCGGCATCATGAGGAGCGACATGGCGACGGCCAGGTCGAGCAGGTATGGCGAGGCCTCCCCCAACCCGGTCTCGGTGAAGGACGCGATGAGGCAGTAGACGACGAGGAACAGCGCCGCCGCCCGTCTCGGTCCCCGTGGGCTGAAGGCGGCGATCAACAGGAGCAGCAGCAGGACGCCGCCGTCGACGACGTCGCCGAACAGCCCCTGGTCGAGGTAGGTCGAGTACCAGCTCGAGTCGATCGGCAGGCCGTTGAAGGAGTCGTTCGACATCCCGTAGCCGAAGAGGACGTTCACCTCTTGGCGGGGTTCCGCCTTGACCGCGGTCCAGACGGTGCCCCGGCCAGTGAGGCTGGTGAGCTGCTTGCTTGTCTGGCCCCGGGTGAACCAGTGACCGAGGAACGGGGCGAAGCACAGGGCGATCAGGGCGGCGAGCACCACGGTGACGAGGATGGCCTTGCGCACCCGCTTCCGGCTGAGGAAGAGGCTGAGCGAGGCGACGAGCAGCGCGACGAAGAACGCGATCAGCGCGGTTCGGGTGTGCGACAGCACGATGATGCCGATGCCGCCGATCGTCATGACCGCCGCCATCTTGGGCTTGACGAGCCCGGTGAACCACAGCACGACCGTCGTGCCGGCGAGGACGGCCGCGTAGTGGGCGACCTGGGTCGGCGGGATCGGCCAGATGGCGCCGCCGAGGCGGCCCCCGCCGGCCTGGGCGAAGGCCGGGCCGGGGAACAGGAACAGACCGACGACGACGGTGCCGAGGACGATCGCCAGAGCGCGGCGATGGTATTTGAGGAACAGCAGGTCACGGCGACCCCACCACGGCGTGAGCAGCCACAGGACGGAGATCATCCCGATCAGCCGCCCGCAGCGGACCATCGAGCCGAAGCCGAAGTACCCGCGGATGCTCATCATCGCCGCCGTCACGCAGAGGATCGACATGAAGATGAGGAAGAGGTTCGGCCGGACGAGCACCTTGCGGTTGATCGACAGGGCGAGGACGAGGGCGACGCCCAGCGCACCCTGGGTGATGATCTTGCCGATCGACGTCGGCATCGGCACCAGGACGGACTTGGCCGAGTACGGGAGGACGTTCAGGAACAGCAGTCCCCAGATCCAGCCGATGCGCCGGCGGACCGACGCCTCGCTGGGCGCGGCGGCCTCGGCCTCCGCCCGGACGAGTGCCGGGGCGGGGGTCCGCAGTCGCGAGAGGGTGGTCGAGACGCTCACGTCGGCAGCGGCAGCGAGACGGCCGCGTGGACGAGGTCGAGGCGCTGGCGGCGGCCGAAGGCGACGGCGCCCGGCTCGGGCAGACCGACGCTCTCGTCGTCGGTGTCGGCGTCGAGCAGCACTGCCGAGGCCGCCGTGATGTCTGCCGCGTCGAGCAGCTCGGCGACGGTGTTGATCTCCTGGACCGTCGAGCGGCCGGCACTGACCGTGAGGATGGCGTCGTTGGCCCACGCCCGCAGGTGCCAGGCGCCCACCGTCGGCTTGACGGTGGCCACGACGACGATGGCGTCGGCGTTGGCCACGTCGGCCAGGTCGTACTCCCACCGGCCGTCCTGGTCCGGCTCCCACGGCTGGCGGGGGGTCACCAGCGTGATCTCGGCGCCACCGCTGAGCGGCACCTGCTGGGATCCCCGGGGCGACCCGGCGCCGACCGCCCGGCCGAGCACCCGGGTGGCGGTGGCGTCGACCAGGCAGACCCGCCGTCCGGCCCGGCTCAGCTTGGCGGCCAGCGAGGCCACCGCGGCGGCGGGGACGTCGACGTCGTCGATGGCGACCACCAGCTCGGTCGGCTTCGGGCCACCGGCGTCGAGCCGGTCGCCGAGGTACTCGGCCAGCCGGAGCAGGCCGGGGTCCTGCGACTTGGCCAACGCCCGGGCGGACCGGCGGAAGAACCGCTTCCGGCCGATCCGGCCGATGCTGACGTCCACCGAGACGCCGAGGATGGCCGCGATGTCCTCACGCCGGCGGAGCCGGTCGCTGAGGACGGCCTGCAGGACGACGATGCCGATGCCGAGCGCCAACCCGACGACCAACCCGGTCAGACCGTCGAGCACGAGCACCTTCGTCTTCGACGTGTGGTTGGCGGTGCCGGCGGTGATGACCCGGCTGCCCTGGGACACCGAGAGCGCGGTCAGGTTGTCCTGCTGGATGGCCTGCTGGAGGTTGGTGATCTGGGCGGTCGCCGCTGTGCGCTGGGCGATGAGCGCGGTCCCCTGCTCGCCGCCGGCCGCCGAGCCGAGGGCGTTGATCTTCGTCGTCAACGACGAGATTGTCGCCTGCAGCTTGGCGATCTGCTTGTTCGCCGCACCGACGACCGCTTGGTTCTGGCCGTTGTACTGCGCGTTGCGGAAGGCCAGGTAGGCAGTGGTGACCGCGTTGACCCGGCGTACGGCCTCCTGAGGTGACGACCCGGAGATCGTGATGCTCAAGATGTTGTCGCTCACCACCTTGCCGGGGACCTTGCCGAAGAGCTTGGCCATCGTGAGGCCCGGCTCGTGCAGCTGCTTGATCGCCGCGTTGGCGACGCCGGACGTGTCGAGCATCGCCAGGTCGTTGGCCGACCCGACTGTCTCGTTCGTCCCCGACGGGTGGGCCAGGTAGAGGGTCGAGGTGGCCGAGTACTGGACCGGCACGGCGACGTGGTAGGCGACGCCGACCACCAGGCCGAGGACCGCCAGCCCGAGCCACAGCTTCCGGCGGCGGTGCAGGGCGAGCCGCAGGAAGCGCAGGCTGACCATGCGGCCGGCCGGGATGTGCACCGACTCGTGCTCCAACGGGACCGACCGGTCGGCCCGGGAGATCAGATCTGGATCGAACGTCATGGCTGCCTCTGGCTCCTACGGGTCGTCGCGGCAATGCGGGTGGTAGGGGAATTGGCGGTCATCGGTTCTGCCCCGATGCCATGCCGGACTTCACGGCCAGCGTGCGCCGGTGCAGGACCAGCGACGTCCGGGAACTGCTGTCCGGGTAGCGGCCGACCGTCTGGTCGTCGGCGCCCGGGTTGGCGACGAAGATGCCGCGGACCGGCTGGCCGGCATCGGCGGCCAGGATGGCCAGCCGGGCCAGCTGCTCCGCCGACGCGTAGCCGGCCGAGACGGAGATCACGGTCGTGCCGCCCGGCCGGAGGAAGTCCGACAGCGTCGGGCGGTCGGCGTCGACCACCGCGGCCGTCACGATCAGGTCCGGCGGGACGTCACGCTGCGGCGGCGTGCCGATCTTGAGCTCGAGGCGCTGGCGGGGCCGGTCGGTACCGAACTGGACGCACGCGGCCTGCAGGCCCGGGGAGCCGGCCTCGTCGGCGACGACCGTGAACAGCGTGTCGAGGCCGGAGTCGGCGGCCCCGACGGCCACCTCGGCCGCCTGGGCCGTCCCGGCGACGTCGCCGGTAAACGACAGCACGGTGAGGGTCGCCGCCCCGTCGACGAGCCCGAGCTCGCGCAGGGCCTTGCGGATGTTCCACTGCTCCGTCGATCCCGGCTGGTAGCTCTGGAAGAGCGACACCCAGTTGCTCGGCGAGCTCTTCGCCGGGGCCGGGAGCGACAGGACGACCGGCGATCCGAGGGACTCGGCCAGCTCGTCCCGGGTCCACAGCCGCGGGTCCTTGCGGTGCCGGGCGAGGACGTAGAGGCTGCCGACCAGCAGTCCGGCGATCCCGCCGATCACCACGGTGGTGACCAGCGTCGTGATCTTCGGCCCGGACGCTTGCGAGGCGTGCTGGATGACCCGGGTGCCCTGGTTGGCCGAGACCTGCCCGAGCTTGGTCGTGGCGATCTGGCTCTTCACGCTGTTGAGCTGGAGGGTGAGGCTCGACTGCTCGGAGGTGAGCTTGCCGACCAGTGTCGCGTCCTGTTGACCGGCCGTCGTGCCGGCGCCGTCGGTGGCCAGCCGGCTGTTCGCGGCAGCCAGCTCCTTGTTGACGTCGGCGATCTGGCTGTTGAGCTCGTTCTCCTGAGCCTGGAGGCCGGTCAGCACCCCGGTGTTGTTGACCGAGCCGGAGCTCGTGACGAACGAGACGAGGTTGTTGGCGACGGCGTTGGCCAGGGCGACGGCCTGGGCGGACGTCGTGCCGGTGGCCGTGATGCTGAGGACGCCGGTGGCGGCCGAGCTGGTGGAGACCCGCTGCTGGAGCTGGTTGACCGTCAACGAACGGTCGACCTCCTGGCCGGCCGGGCCGAGGACCGACGCACTGGTGGCGATGCGGCCGTCGGTTGTCAGGGCGTTGGCGGGCGTCGCACCGGAACCTGTGGCCGAGGCCGAACCGGTCGGCAGCAGGACGAGCGCCGTGGCGTGGTACTCGGGCGGCTTGAGCCGCTCGTAGGCACCACCGGCCACCAAGCCCACCAGCACGAACACGGCCACCGTCCGCCAGAACCGGCGAATGAGCCGCAACGAGCCCTTGAGATCGAGCGTCTGTTCGGACAACCTTCCTGCTCCCTTCCGTCAGCGCAACCTGCTGGCGCATCCCTCGTAGTGCGGTGCGTCAGGTCGATCGCTACACGGATTGGAGCCCCGGACAGGGGGCGTGATACATCCGGCTCGGAAAGAGGAAATCCAGGCCCGTCGGAAAACGGACTGTCGGGAACGGACGGTGGGGAGGGAAGAGCTAGACCCAATACCGTTCAGTTAGGAGCCAGCACCCGGACCAGCGGGGGTCCCGTCGGCTGGGGCCAGTGGCGGTGGCGGGCTCGCTTCACGTGCCATCTCGGCATCTTGCGCTTGATGACGTGGGGGTTGGACCGCCGGCGGCGGGCCGGGTTCAGGCGCCGCAGGAGCTGGACGATCGCCGCTCGCCAGGTGCGGTCGGTCGCCTCGTGGTCGTCAGGGGGGAAAAGCGCCCCGTTGGGCGACCGAACGTCGAGCGATGCGCAGGGCAGCGACGAAGGACACCCGGTCGGGGTCCTCGCCGGCGGTGTCCGCCGCCTCCCACATGAGCGTGCGGACGGCGTAGTGGCAGCAGAGGTGTCCCCAGATCTCCTGGCGGACGAGCTCGGGGGACTTGGAACGGAGCACCGTCTTGGGCCCCCGCTGGTGGGTCTTCAGCTCGTCGAAGGTCGACTCGATCTCCCAGCGCTCGGCGTAGGCGGCGGCCAGCGTGGCCGCCGGCGCCTCTTCTGGGTCGAGCAGGGTGGTGAAGAGCCGGTAGTGCTCATCGTTGGCCCGTCCGTCGGTGACCTCGTAGTCGATGACCCGGACGGTGACGGGCGTGGCCTTTCGGCTCTCGTTGCCCGACGGGGTGATCCCTCCGAGCCAGGAACCATCGGCGAGGGTCTCTATGTGGCGGGGCTTTGCGACCGAGCTCACTCGCCACAACAGATCGGCCCCGGTCGCGCCTGCCGCTTGGAACTGGTGGAAGCCGTAGAAGCCCCGGTCGGCGATGACGAGCATGCCCGGGGTCAGGCGAGCGAACAGCTCGGTGGCCAAGGTGACCTCGGCTGTCGAGTAGGGGCCGATCACGGCGTCGAAGACGGCGTGCGTCGAGCACTCGGCCACGGCCACCACCCGGGCCATCGGGAAGGCGGCCTGCTCGCCCTTGTTCACCCCGGGCCGGCCGAAGTGGATGGCGTTCTCCTCGGTGTCGGCCACGTCCAGGCAGGTGCCGTCGATGGCCACCAGCCGGCGGCCAGCCACGAAGGCCCCCGGGACCGACGGCGCCGCCAGCGGCCGGGCCACCCGGGCGAAGAGGGCGGCCAGCGGCTCGGCACCGAGACGCAGGCGGGCCTGGAAGATCGCCGATTTCGACGGTGGGGCCCAGGACTCGGACCAGCCCGACGACCACGACAGCCCGTCGGTCAACTGGGCCAAGACGTCCTCGTAGGAGCCGTCTGCGTACAGCGCCATGGCGATGGCGAAGTAGGCGACCACCCGGGCCGGCAGCGCCCGGTTCCGCTGCTCGGTGCGACCGACGGCCGCGATGACCTCGTCGACGACCTGTGGCGGGAACACTCGGGTGAGCAGGCCGACGGCAACCAGGTCGGACAGGCGTCGGTCCGAGGTGGGCTTCACCCATCCGGCGCGGGGCACCCACCCAAACTACACCATTGTGAGCTTAACTGAACGGTATTGGAGCTAGACCAGGAAGATCAGGAGGTCGTGCTGCCGGCGTCCTGGCCCCACGTGCTCTGCCAGGTGGCGAAGGGCACGAATGTGCCCTGTTGCCGGATCTCGAAGTTCCACGGGCCGTGGTAGGCGTTGTCGGCGTAGTGGTTGTTCTGGGTCTTCGAGATGGCATCGGGGACGACGTCGCCCTGGTACGGCGGGAGTGTCCCGTACTGGGAGATCAGGCTGTTCACGCCGCAGCCATTGGCGACGGTGCACGCGGCCGGCATGGCCGACGGGTCGAAGGTGAACGTGTTGCCGGTGATCGACAGGTTCTGGGTCTTCCACCGGCAGTTGTCGTAGTAGTCCGGTGTCTGGCCCGGCGACGACGTCGGCACATGGGCGGCGCAGCTGGCGACGGTGTACACGCTCGGATCGACGAGCGTGCAGTATGTCGCCGACGAGTTGTCCGGCGATCCGCAGTACCGGTTCGAGCTCTCCCAGGCGTTCACCCCGGACCAGTTGTCGGTGAAGATGTTGTCGGTGATGGCGAAGCTGTTCCCGTACGGCCCGGGTACCCGAGGGTCGCTCCCGGACTCGGAGACGTAGATGGCCGCGTAGAGGTTCGAGGTCCCCCTCGACCCCGCGCCCACCGCGTTGCCGACCAGGTCGTTGTGCGAGATGAGCGCGTTGTAGCTGATCTCGTACATGATCCCTTCGGCGTAGTTGTTGGCGATGTAGTTGTACGAGATGTCGAACCCGCGGTTGTTGGTGTCCGCCCACAGCCCGACGTCCTCGTTGTCGTGGACGTAGTTACCGGTCACGGTGGCGCCGTTGGTGTCCCAGAACTTGGCGCCGCCGGCGCAGCCGCAGCCCGATGTGTTGGCTGTGTAGTTCTGCGTGTCGTTGTAACTGACCTCGTTGTTCGTGACCGTGACGTTCGACGGGCCGGCCGCCGAGTACGACTGGAAGCCGTACTGGCCGTTCTTCGTGAGGCAGCTGTTGGTGAGGACGTCGTTGGTGCCGAGCATCGCGCCGGCCCCGTTCGGATTGTTCTGGATGGTGTCGTTGCCGATGGTCCAGTTGCTGGCCGAGTTCTGGTTGACGACCCCTTCGGACTGCGGGGCGACGAAGTTCTCGATCGTCAGGTACTCGACCGTCACGCCGGTGGCATTCGACACGAACGCGTAGTCGTTGGCGTTCTGGCCGTTGATCACCGCGCCGGGGGCGCCGACGTACGTGTCGCCGTTGGCCGGTTGGAACTGGCCGAACTGGCCGGTGCCGACGGTGTGGGTGCCCGGGGCGAGCCAGTACGTCGTGTTCGGCGCGCCGACTGCGGCGTTCGAGTTTGTCCCGGCCGGCAGGGTCACCGCGCCGGCCGGTGGCGTCGACGGTCCGGTAAGGACGCTCGGGTTCCCACAGACCTGCCGTCCGGCCGTCGGCGTGCCCGCCAGGGCAGCGAAGCCGACGACCGGCTTGTTCAGATGGATGCCGCCGGTCGAGCCGTAGAACGCGGCGTCGCCGTAGGCGAAGATGCCGCCGTCCGCCGCGGCCAGCCAGTAGCCGCCGCCGTCCGCCGTGGCGGCCATGCCGACGACCGGCTGGTTGAGGTGGGTGCCGCCCGTCGAGCCGTAGAACGCGGCGTCGCCGTAGGCGAAGATGCCGCCGTCGGCCGCGACCAGCCAGTAACCGCCGCCATTGGCCGTCGCCGTCATGCCGACGACCGGCTGGTTCAGGTGCATGCCGCCGGTCGAGCCGTAGAACGCGGCGTCGCCGTAGGCGAAGATGCCGCCGTCGGCCGCGACCAGCCAGTAACCGCCGCCGTCCGGGGTGACGGCCATGCCGACGACCGGCTGGTTCAGGTGCATGCCGCCGGTCGAGCCGTAGAACGGCGCCCCGCCGAACGCGAAGATGCCGCCGTCCGCCGCGACGAGCCAGTAGCCGCCCTCGGGGTCGGCGGCCATGCCGACGACCGGCGAGTTGAGGTGGGTCCCGCCCATCGAGCCGGCGAAGTTGGCGTTGCCGAAGGCGAAGATGCCGCCGTCGCTGGCCACCAGCCAGTAGCCGCCGCCACCCGAGGTCGCGGCCATGCCGACGACCGGAGAGTTGAGATGCATGCCGCCGGTCGAGCCGAAGAATGTCGTGCCGCCGAACGAGAAGACGCCGCCGTCACTGGCCACCAACCAGTAACCGGCTGTCGCGGCGTTCGTCGCCGCGCTGGCCGTCGCCGCCGAGGCGGTCGGGGAGCGGTCGAGACGGAAGCCGTCGAGCCCGAGTCCCCACCAACCGAAAAGGCCGACGATGACGACGACCGCCATGCCCGCCACCGCCAACTTTCGAGCCCGCAAGGGCACAGGCGACCCCTCTGCTGAAGTCCGCTACGGGGCACGTTGCGCCGTAGTCCGCGGCCCGAACCATACCGGGCTGGACGCGCGTCGTCAGGCTTCTCGAACGGCTTTCTCCCTGGCCAGGTGTATCACGCGTATCACGGACGGCCGATCGGCCACCGGACGCGCCGCCGGCGTCACGACCAGTCGGCCGACGGGCTCCACGGCTCGGGGGCAGGGCGCAGCGCGATCGACGGCTGCTCGCTGAGGGCGACGGCCAGACCGCGGGCCTCGGTCATCAGATCAGGCTCCGACGACGTCGCCGACTCCTCGCGCAGCGTCGGCACGACGTGGTAGCAGACATGGCCGACCGCGCCGGGAACCTCGGTCGTCGGCTCGATCATCGCTCCCGACGTGCCGTACGACGCCTGCACCTCCGTCACCGCCCGGCGCAGGGCGGCCAGGAAGACGGCGGAGAGACCGGGCGACGTCGACAAACCCTTCACGTGCGACCGTGGCGCCAGCAGGACGCCGGGCACGCCCGGCTCGAGCAGCGCGATGAGCTCGCTGTCGAGGTAGGCGACCACTCGCGAGCCCGGCTCGGCCGCCAGCATCTCCATCGTCGGCTGCGCGACCGCGCACAGGGCGCACGTCTCGGTGACCTCTTCCTCGACTCCCTCGGCGACCGCGCTCATCGGCCGGACACCGGCAAAAGCGCCCGCGAACGAGTGGGAGGGCAGTGGCGACAGACAGATTCGGCGATAGTCGGCACTTGAGTTGACCCCGTGTTCCCTTCCATTGCTCCCTTAAACAGTATCTTTCCCCAGACTCGTTTGCCTGCGGTGGATATCCTGTGTAATTCCAGCCCGACCTGGGACACCCGACGCGGCCCCAGCCGGCCCGGGGGAACCCCCGTGCCGCCTGGGCGAACGCCCTCGTAGTTCTCGGGCAACGCCGTACCGAGCGCGTCGGGTCACCGGGTAATACACCCCGGGACCGATCAGCAAAACGGTGTGTACTCCTTTGGCTGGTGGCGGCCGGTTTCCGGCGGGGCCACCCTTCCCGACCCCTTCCCGACGTTCCCCGAGGGGACCACCCCCGCCGACGCGCTGCATTCTCTTGTGGCCCTCGCGACGCCGTTCGCGTCCCGTCGCGACACCCCCGCCAGGCACCGCTCCCCCGCGGGTTGCCGGGCCATCGAGCGCGTCTCTTCGACATCTCGACGTATCCAAACCTCGCCGGCCGACTCAGTCATGCGAAGGGGGGACCGGCCTCACCGGCAGTCCCGACGGCGAAACCGCCCACACGAGAGAAGAGAGGAGGTGGCGACGAACATGGCATCCGATCTACAGCCGACCTCGTACCTGAACCTGACGTCCGCCACTACCTTCGGACCGCAAGACCGCACGGCCCTCGGCTCCAGCATGGAGGCGGCCGGGACCATCCTCGACAGCCCCTCGATCGCCGCCCCGCCGATCGGCAGCCCCTCGATCGGCCGCACCATCATCACGCCGGAGCCGTCGACCCTCGAGCGGGCGTTCGGCGTCGTCGCCGACACACCCGAGACCCCCGAGACGCCCGAGCCGGCGGCCGACCGCTCGACTGGCAACCGGGTCCTGCGCACCCGCCTCTTCGTCATCGACCTGATCGGTGCCGTCTTCTGCTGGGCCTGGCTCGGCTACGTCTTGACCGACGCCAAGACGGTCCCCGGCCGCGTCCTGCCGGGCATCGCCGGCGCGGCGGCGACCCTGATCGCCATGCGGGCCACCGGCCTCTACCGCTCCCGGCTCTGCGTCCGGCGGGCCGACGAGCTCTGGCGGATCTTCGCGGCCAACCTTTGGGGGGCGGTCGCGTTCGTCATCGTCGAGTGGCAGCTCGCCATGCCGGGCACCGAGTTCCTGGCCTGCGGGGCGGCCTGCATCGCCCTGGTCGGCGCCAGCCGCTGGCAGTACGGGCGGTGGCTGCGAGCCCGGCGGGCCCGGGGTCAGTACCTCCGCGACGTCATCCTCGTCGGCGCCAACGGCGACGCCGCCCAGCTGCGGACGATGCTGCGGTCGGAGCCCGAGCTCGGCTACTCGGTGGCCGCGGTCGTCGGCGACGACCACGACGCCGCGGCGTGGAGCGACATCCCGCACAGCGCGTCGATGACAAGCATCTCGACGCTGGCGGCCTCGACCGGGGCCAGCGGCATCCTCGTCGTCCCGTACGCCCTGTCGAGCGACACCATGCAGCGGGCGATCATGATCGCCGCCGACGCCAACCTCCACGTCCAGGTCTGGCCCGGGTTCCGCGGCGTCGGCAGCCCCCGGCTGCGTCACGTCCCGGTCTCCGGGGAGGCGTTCTTCTACGTCGAGCCGAGGCGCAATCCGCCGTGGCAGCTGGCGGTGAAGCGGGCCCTCGACATCGCCGTCGCCGGCACCGTCCTGGCGCTCACGTCGCCGATCATCGGCCTCGCCGCCCTGCTGATCAAGCTCGAGGACCGCGGCCCGGTCTTCCACAAGGGCGACCGGGTCGGCATGCACGGCAAGGTGTTCCAGGCCCTGAAGCTGCGGTCGATGTACGTCCCCGACCCGGCCGGCCCGGCCGATGCGGCCAACCTGACCGTCATCAACGAGCGGACCGACGGCCCGCTGTTCAAGGCGTCGAACGACCCTCGGGTCACCAAGGTCGGTCGCTTCATCCGGGCGTCCAGCATCGACGAGCTGCCCCAGCTGTGGAACGTGCTGTGCGGGACAATGAGCCTCGTCGGCCCCCGGCCGGCCCTCCCGAGCGAGGTCGCCCAGTTCGACAGCGACCTCCAGCGGCGCCACTCCGTCCGACCGGGGATGACCGGCCTGTGGCAGGTCGAGGCCCGCCACAACCCGTCGTTCAACGCCTACCGGCGCCTCGACCTCCGCTATGTGGACAACTGGTCGCTGTACCTCGACATCTCGATCCTGTTCTCGACCATCCCGTCGGTGTTCTCCCAGGCCATCCACGCTTTCTCTCGGTCCAAGCGCCAGGGTTAGCCGGCCCGGGACCGCCGCGGCCGGCCCGGACGCCGGCCGCGATTTCCCCCATTTTGAGGATGAACCACTCGCCTTGCTCCTTCAGCCTGGAGGTGTCGGAGCAACACCCAACAAGCCGGTCGGCGGAAAACGTCGAGGCGGCGAGGCGAAAAGGAAATCCCACCAATGGTTGTCATCGAGAAGAGCCCGAGCACCACGCTCACCGCCCCCCCGAGGGCGCCGAGGAAGAGGATCCGCCAGGACACCGAGCTGAGCGAGGTGGTGGCTGCCGCGGCCGCCGGTGACTCGCAGGCCTGGAACGTCCTGACCGACCGGTTCGGCGGCATGATCATGGCCGTCGCCCGCAGCTGCCGCCTCAACGACGCCGATGTCGGCGAGGTCCACCAGATGACCTGGCTCCGCCTGGTCGAGAACATCGGCCGCATCGAGCAACCCGAGCGGATCGGCGCCTGGCTCGCCACCACCGCCAAGCGGGAGAGCCTGCGGATCATCCGTTCGAAAGCCCGGGTCACCTTCGACCACGAGGGCCTCCTCCAGCGGCCGGACGTCGACGCCAAGCCGCTCGACGCCGGACCGATCGCCGCGGAGAGCTCCGAGGCGGTGCGCCGGGCCTTCGCCCTCCTGCCGCCGCACTGCCAGCGGCTCCTGGGCCTGCTCGCCGGGGACAACCCCCCGTCGTACAAGGAGATCTCCAAGACGCTGTCGATGCCGATCGGGAGCATCGGCCCGACCCGGGGACGTTGCCTCGAGCACCTCCGCCGGATCATGGAAGAGCTCGGCGCCGACGTCTGAGCCCGGCCGTCGATCCCCGACTACCGAACCCCCCGAGGTCCGATCCGTCATGGTCACGACCGGGCAGTCGACGATCGCTCGACTGGTCGACGCCGTCGCCTACCGCGCCCGCACGCTCGTGCGCCGGGCCGGCGTCGACGTCGTCCGGACGAACGGGGCCGGCCTCCTCCGGCTCCACGTCGACCAGGTCTTCGCCCGCTACGGCGTGAACGTCGTCTTCGACGTCGGCGCCCACCACGGCGAGTACGGCGCCTGGCTGCGCCGCAACGGGTACCGGGGGTGGATCGCCTCGTTCGAGCCGGTGGCCGCCAACTTCGCCGCCCTGCGTCGCCGCTCGGCCGGCGACCGGCGCTGGCTGACGTTCCCGACCGCGCTCGGCGCGGCCGGCGGGCGGGCCGAGATCAACGTGGCCCGCAACTCCGTCTTCAGCTCCTTCCTCGGCCTGACCACGTACGCCACCGACACGTTCGGCACCGAGCCAGAGGTGACGGCGATCGAGTCCGTCGAGGTGGCCACGCTCGACGACGTCGCCGGCGCCGTGCTCGACCGGGTCGGCGAGCCCCGGGCCTACCTGAAGCTCGACACCCAGGGGTGGGACCTCGAGGTCCTGAAGGGCGGCGGCCGGACCGTCCGCCAGCTGGACGCCCTCCAGACGGAGGTGTCCTGCCGGCCCGTCTACCGGGACATGCCGACGATGGCGACGTCACTCGAGACGCTGCGAGCCCACGGCTTCGCGGTCTCCGGTCTCTTCCCCGTCACCCGCGATGCCGACCTGCGCGTCGTCGAGCTCGACTGCGTCGCCGTCCGCGACCATTGACTCTCCCCCTGGGGGAGGCCGCACACTCGATGCGTCGAGCCGTTCGGCTCGACGACGAGGGAGCATGAGGCGTGGAAGAAGTCAGCATCGGCGAGTTCGCAAGGCGTTCCCGTCTGTCGGTCAAGGCGCTGCGGCTCTACGACGAACGTGGCGTGCTGGTTCCGGCGCGTGTCGATGAAGCCTCCGGCTATCGCTACTACGACGCCGGGCAGCTCGAAGCGGCGCGCCTCGTCGCGATGTTGCGCCAGCTTGGATTGCCGCTGGCGGCGATCAAGGAGCTGCTCGGATGCGATCCGGCTGATATCGCAGAGCGGCTAGCGGCGCATTGGCGGGCGGTCGAGTCCGCCCACGACGCCCGCCGCGCCCTCGCCGACTACCTCGTCAACCGACTGAGCGGAAAGAGGTCCGTGATGTACGAGGTCGCCACTCGAGAGATGCCCGAGCGGAGCTTGCTCTGCCTGAAGCGCAATGTCGACGAACCGGGCGCGTGGGCGCTCGGCAAGGAGTTCATCGCGGTTCTGCGCGAGCGACCGCTGCCGAAGATGGACGGGCGCGAAGGCGCGATGTTCTCCATCTACTGGGGTGAGGTAAGCGCCGACAGCGACGGCCCCGTTGAATGGTGCAAGCCGGTCCCCGAGTCGGACGCGAGGGCGCTGGCACCGCATTACCCGGAGTTGCGCTTGCGGACCGAACCCGCACATCGCGAGGCGTACGTCTCGCTACCGAACGACGCGCTACCAGCTGGGCCGGGAGGGGACCCGGCAGTGCAGTGGCAGCTCGCGTCGGAGGCACTGCACGCTTGGGCGGCCGAGGGCGGCATCGACCCTGAGTGTCTGGTCCTCGAGCCCGAGGATCTCGGCGTGCGAATTACCTACCTCGCGAGCGGGCCGGTCACCGAGACGAGCGCCCTCTACTGCGACTTCGCCGTGCCGTTTGCCTGAGCCTGGACCGGCCGCCGCAGCTCGGCGGTCATGACCATCGTTGCCGCCACCGGCGCGACGCGGCCGAGCCGTTGCCAGCGGACCGGCTCGAAGCCGCACTCGCGGGCCAGCGCGCCGAGCGTCGCCTTCGAGAAGAACTTGATGTGCCCGTAGTCGCTGAGCGGGACCCAGTGCTGGTCGAACTGGCCGAACGCGGCGAGGGCCAGGTTCTTCGCATAGCCGTGGTACGGCGTCGTCACGACCAGCCGGCCACCGTCGCCGAGCGCCTCCCGGGCCCGGGCGAAGAGCTCCCGGGGCAAGAAGAGGTGCTCGACGACCTCGGCCGAGAGCACGGTGTCGAACGTCCCCCGCCGCGAGCGAGGCAGTGGATCGGTCAGGTCGTGGACGAAGAAGTCGAGCGCCGGATGCGCCGCCCGGGCCTGCTCGATGCCGCTCGACTCGCCGTCGAGGCCGGCCATCTCGAAGCCGGCCGCGGCCATCCGGGCCGTCAGCGCGCCGTTCCCACAACCGAGGTCGAGCACGCGACGCCCACCCGCCCGGACGAGCGCGTCGAGCACGCCGGGTACGAGGTACCGGTAGTTCGGCGCGTCGGCCGACGACGTCCACGTCCAGTAGCCCGTCCGGCTCTCCCCCGGGTGCGTCTCCACCGGGCCGGTCATCAGTCGCCCGCCACGGTGACCGCCGGCCGTCGACCGACCATCCGCACCAGCTCCTCCGACAGTCGGTCGCACACCAGCGCCCGCTGGGTCGCCGGCAGCAGGGCGTGGTCCAGCCCCCGGACGATCTCGATCCGCGGCGGTCCCGCGCTCGATGGCCGGCTCGGCCCGACCTGGCCTCCGGTGCCGGTGCCGGCGTCGATCTCGGTGCTGGCGTCGATCTCGGTGCTGGCGGGACCGAGGAGCTGCGCCTCCTGCTCGCCGCAGATGCCGTAGACATCCACCCCGGCGGCGACGAGCTCGGCCAGCCAGCCGCCGTCGTCGGCGAGCCGCGTCCCGGGCCACCGGCCACGGAGCGCGGCCACCGGGCCGGCCAGCCGTTCCGGCATGCGGGCCCGTACCGCGCCGACCCACGGCCGCTTCGGGATGCAGAGCCGCCGCCGCGGGTCGACGCCGCCGCCGGCCAGCAGCTCCGGCGGGGTGAAGCGGAGCAGCGGGTTGACCGCGAGGACGCCGCCCGGCGAGAGCTCGAGGGCGCTCTCCAGCGCCTGGTAGCCGCCCGAGCAGAGGCCGACGAGCACGACGTCGGCGGCGTCGGCGGCCACCGCGTCGACCACCTGGCGGACGTCGTCGAACGCTTCGGGCGCCCGCAGGACCTGCTCGGCCTGGCCCGGACGGGCCGGGCTCTCGCCGAGCCCGCTGAGGTCGACCCGGACGCAGCGGACCCCGCCGGCCGCCCACCGCCGGGCCAGCGTGACCCACAGCCGGCTCGGACCGGTGTGCCGGTCGAGGCCGCTCGACAGGAAGACGACGACCTTGCCGGTCTCCGGGGCGGCCGGCGACGTCTCGACGGCGAACAGGCCGACGTCGCCTAGACGGACGACCCGCTCGGTGACGAGCCCCGGTGCCTCGACCCCGGGATGGTCGACCGCCACCCGCGTCGAGCCGGGTCGCGTCCACGTGACCCCGGCCGGACCTACGGCGGCGGCTGGCCCGGCCAATCGCCCTGTCTCACGTCGGCCGGCCGGCGCCAGCGCCACCATCGTCCGGCCGAGCCAACCGGCGATCCCGGCGATCGCCCCTGCCGGCTCCCGGCACGTCAGCGGGTCGATCTCGAGCAACGCCTCCTGCTCGCCCGGTCCGGCCAGGACGACGTCGGCCGGGACGACCCGCCCGGTGCCGTCGGGCCCGGCGACCCGGGCCTCCGTCGGCTCGCCCGGGCGAGCGACGACGAGCGCCCGCCGAGCCCGCAGCGCCGGCGGCACGGTCAGGGCCGCCAGCTCCCGGGCCAGGGACCGGCCGAGGACGTAGCCCGGCACCTCGAGCACGCCGTCGGTCCCGACGTCGGCGAACCGGCCGGCCTGGAGGGCTTGCTGGCGGCGGAGGAAGTCCCGACCGGTCCGGCACGGGTCCCACAGGACGACCGCATCGACGTCCTCGCGCCGTCCGGCCGCGGCCGCGGCGAGCAGCGCGCCCATCCGCAAGCCGCAGAGGGCGACCGGCCCGGACGTGCACGACCGGGCGACGTCGATCGCCCGGTCGACGCTGTCCAACCAGGCGGCGACGCTCGGGCCCCCCTCGACTGTCCCGGAGTCACCGGTCGCCGCGTAGTCGAACCGGACGACCCACAGCCCAGCCGCCGACAACGAGCGGGCGAGCTGTCGGTAGCTGGCGTCGGCCACGGTGTCCTCGCCGAAGAGCGGCCGGCAGAGGACGACTGCCCCATTCGATCCGGGGCCGTTCGATCGGGGGCCGTGGCCTCCGGCGCCGGACGGCTCGTGGACCCAACCGAACAGCGGCGTCGTCGGCGAACCGAACCACCGGGGGCCGCCGCCGACCGGTCCGGTTCGCCGCCGGCGGTCCGCCATCAGGCCCTCTCCGCCTCGACGTCCGGCGACTTCTCGATCTTGACGGTCGCCCGGGCGACCGCATTGAGCGCCTGGACCGTGCCGCCCCGGGGCGGCGACGACGCTTCCCCATCCCGATGACCGGCGGACTCCGAGCGCAGGACGACCTGCCGGTCGGCCCCGGGCGGGAGGTGGAACCACGAGTCGTCGGCGACGAAGCCGTCGGCCCGGACGGTGACCCACTGGGCCAGCCGGTCGGCGTGGACGTCGACCGCCCACCGGCCGTCGCCGGCCGGCCGGGCGACGGCCCGGAGCCCGACGTCGTTCTCCAGTGGCCGCCCCTGCCCGAGCGGGAGGTGGACGGCCTGGGCGACCTGACCGCCGTCGTCGTCGACCAACGTCGCCACCACCGCGTCCTGGGCCGGCGGCGAGAACCGGTAGGCGTACGAGACGTCGCGGTAGCCGCCGACGACCGTCTCCGCGTCGACGGTCTGGAAGCTGCGCGGCGCCACGTCGACGGCCACCTCGCCGCGCTCGACGTACAGCTCGCCCCGGGCCACCAGTTCGACGACGAGGCGGCCGCGCACCGGCGCCGCGGTGTCGTTGACGACGTGCAACGCCAGCCCGTTCAACCCCTCGTCGACCGCCAGCAGCGCGACCGGTTGGAACGCCCGGCGCAGGACGTACCACGGCGCCTTCGGCCGCCCGGCCACGTCGACGAGGCCCCAGCCCGCGCCGGCCGCCAGGTCGGCGAACGACAGCACGAGCCCGCCCCCGCACGTCGACCCCGGGCGGCGCCACTCCGTCAACACCGCCCCCATGAGCTGCGCGTTCGTCGCCCGGCCGAGCTCGAGCGCCCGCTCGGCGTCGACGTAGCGCTCCTTCAGCGGGTCGACGCCGAAGAGCGACGCCATGTAGAACGACCGCACGTCCTCCATGTCCCAGCTCCGGCCGGCGTCGTGGTGCACGCCCCGCTTCCATGACGGGTCGTGGTTGGCCCGGTACGCGCCGCCGCAGAGCTCGTCGACCGTCACCGGTTCCGGCGGCGTCGCGAACGCCAGGCACTCGGCCGCGAACCGCACCCGCGACCGGCGGGCGTCCTCGACCGGTCGTAGGTAACCGCCGACCCCGAAGTACTGGCTGACACCGCTGTCCATCCGGAACGGGAACGTCCCGCCGGTCGGGTTCGACGTCACGTACGCCACCTCGGGCAGGACCGCGCCGACGATCGCCGGCACCACCTCGTCGAAGAACGGCGTCGACGACCGCTCGCCGCCCTGGCCGTTCATCGCCGCGATCTCCTCGACCTCCTGGTTGCCGCAGACGATCGCCACCGACGGGTGGCCGGCCATCGCTTCGGCGGCCTCGGTCACCTCGGCCACCGCGTCCTCGACGAACGCGTCGTCCTGCGGCGGGTCCAAGAACGCGAACATGCAGTCGTGCCAGACCAGAATGCCCAGCCGGTCGCACTGTTCGAGGAAGTGCTGGTCCTCGTAGACCGTCGTCCCCGGGACCCGGAGCATGTTCATGTTCGCCGCCCGGGCCAGTGCCAACCGGTGCTCGACGACCGCCGCCGGCGATGCGACCGCCACTGGGTCGACCGGCATCCAGCACGCACCGCGACAGAAGACCTCGACGCCGTTGACCGCCACCCGGAAGTCGCCATCGCCGCGGTCGACCGCGATCGTCCGGAACCCGACCTGCCCGAGCCGCTGCATCCGGCCGTCGATCTCGGCCCACACCTCGTACAGCGGCTGCGCACCGTGCGTGTGCGGCCACCAGCGCTCGACCGCGGCCAACCGCACCGTCCCCTCCAAGCGGAACCGGCCGTCGTGCTCGCCCACCGTGAGGTCCACCGTGCCGAGCGCCGCCGTCCCGAGGTCGCCATCCGCCTCCGCCGGCTCCCCCCCTGACCCGGCCGCTGACTCGGCCACTGACTCGCCCGTGCCCAGACGGGTGATCCGGAGCGTGGCGCCGGTCGGCGCGGCGTCGGCCAGCAGGTCGAACGACGCGGTGACGACACCACCGTCGCCGTCGCAGGTCGCCCGCAGCGCGATCGTCGTCGGCACGACGTCGCCCGGGCCGAGCAGCCGCACCGGCCGCCACGGCCCGACGATCGGCGGCACGACCGCCCAACCGGGTATCCGGCCGAGGAGGCTCGTGCGGAACCAGCGGAGGTTCTGGTGCCCGACCATGTACGTCTTCCAGCGCGGCCGCGCCCGGCGCCCAGTCAGCCGTGGGGTGAGCGCGGCGCACCGGACGACGAGCTCGTTCTCGCCCGCGTCGACGTCGACGGCGACTCGGTGGGCCCGGTACATGTTCTCGCTGTGCAGCACCGGCACGCCGTTCCACCAGACGTCGGCCACCGTCGCCAGGCCGCCGAGCTCGAGCAGGCGCGGCCCCGCCGCACCGTCGAACCGGCCGTCGACGCGGCCGTCGAACCGGTAGCGGAACCACCAGTCCTGCTCGTCCAGCTCTCCGTACTGGGCCGGCCGGCCCGCCGCCCGTAGCGCCCCGGCCGCCGTGCCGGGCACCTCGGCCGGCAGCCAGTCGACCGCCAGCTTCACCAGCCCGACCGGATCGGTGGCCGCGTCGGGCGGCAGCGCCGCGCACTCCCACCGCTCGCCGAACGTCAGCCCGACGTCGCCGGCCGCCGGTGGCTCGGTTGGCTGTTCGATTGATCGCTCACCCGTTGCCCTGACGACCGTCACTGCTCCCCTCCCCGATCGGTCGCCCCGGGCGACGCCGTGCCGAACGACCAGGCGACGACCACCGCCACCGCCAGCCCGGCCTCGTGGCTGAGGCTGACCGAGAGCTGATCGATGCCCTCCGACGCAGCCAGTTCGGCCGCGCCGCCGTGCAGGACGATGTCACACGCGCCGCTCGCCTGCTGGCGGACCTCGATGTCCCGCCACTCCGGCCGGGCGCCGCTCGGCCGGAGCACCTTGACCACCGCCTCTTTCGCCGCGAACCGACCGGCCAACGACTCGGCCCGCGGGCCGCCGGCGCCCTGGCAGCTCGCCACCTCGTGCTCGGTGAAGAGCCGGGCGAGGTACCGCTCGCCCTGGGTGGCCAACGACTGCTCGACGTCCGCGACCGCGGTGAGGTCGACGCCGACCCGGCACGTCGGCGCGCCGATCAGCGGTCGGCGGTCGGTCGACGGGTCGTCGGGCGACGGGTCGTCGGACGACGGGTGGTCAGTCGGCATCCAGCCCTCCTCCTAGACCGGCCGGACCGGTGCCGCCGGTCCAGCCGCCGGTCCAGCCGCCGTCGCCGGTCCAGCCGGTGCGGCTGGCCGCGGGTCGGCGTTCCGCCGGCGACCGAGGCCGGTTCGCACGACCTCCACCAGCAGGCGCAGATCGCGACGGCTGGCCGGGAAGAGCAGCAACAGCGCCGGCGGCACGACCGTCAGCAGCGACCACGGGGCCGGCAGGACCGGCGCCAACAGTGGCGGCAGCATCGCCAGGACCGGCAGCGCGAGCCGCCGATAGCGGATCGGCGCCATCTGCGAAGCCGCGTACCGCGTGTACACCGTCGCGACCAGCGTGAGCAGGCTGGCGTAGCCGAAGCCGACGATCCCGAACGTGTGCACGAACAACAGTGAGCCGACCGTCAGGGCGACGGCCTGGATGAGGTTGGACAGCGCTACCTGGAGGTTCTTGCCGAACGCGAACAGGACGGTGCACTGCACGAGGTTCGGCACTGTCAGGACCGCGACGATCGAGAGGACGACGTAGACCGGGATCGCGGCCACCCACTCCGGACCGAAGACGGCGGGTACGACCCAGTGGGCGACGAGGCCGAACGCCGCGAACGGCGCGGCCGCGGCCACCATCAAGAGCAGTGAGCCCTCCTCGATCGCCCGCGTCAGCCGAGCCGGGTCGTCCCGCCCGATCCGTGACACCGTGACCATGCCGATCCGGTAGATGCCGCGCTGCGCGACGCTGAGCGTCTGGACCAGCCGCTGGCCGAAGACGACGTAGCCGACCCCGGTCGCGCCGGCGAACCCGCCGACGACCTGGGGGATGACCAGCCGCTCGGCGGCGGTGAGCCACGTCGACAGCGAGTAGCCCGAGCCGTGACGCAGCAGGTCCCGCATCGTCGCCGTCGACCACGCCCACCGCGGTCGCAGGCCGGAAAAGGCCGCGCTGCCGGCGAGCAGCCAGGCCTGCCACGTGAAGTAGCCGGCCACCAGCGACCACGCACCGGCCCCGGTCAGTGCCAGCGGGATGGCCGTGGCGTAGAGGACGATGTCCCCGCCCAGCTCCAGGATGCCCATCTTCCGGTAGGCGAAGTTCCGCTCGATCGACGCCTGGGCCGGCGCCCACAGGACGTTGAGCGGGATGCTCAGCAGCAGGATGCGCAGCGGGAGCACGACGCCGACCGGCCGCAGCCACGGCCCGATCAACACCGTGAGGGCCTCCGACAGGCCGACGATCAGCAGTGAGCTGCACAGCAGGAACGTGAACGCCTCGTTGTACGTCCGACGGTCCGGCGGTCCGGGCAACCGGATCAGGTAGACCTCCGCGCCCATCTGGGCCAGGCCGGTCACGAAGAGCGCGAAGAGGACGGCCGCGCTGTAGATGCCGAAGGCGCTCGGCCCGATCTGGCGGACGACGATCGCCACCCCGACCAGCCGGACCACCATGCCCGCCGCTTCCCGACCGGCCAGGTACGCCCCGCTGCGCAGGGCGATCTGACGGAGCGGGCTGTCCGACCGACCGGGTGGGCCGACCGACCGACCGGGTGAGCTGGCCGACTGACCGGGCGGGCTGGCCGACGTCGTCGAGTCCGCTGCGTCGTCGGGAGATCGGGTCATCGCCGCGCTGCTCCGGCGCTTCACCCCTCACGGAGCATCGCCATCGCCGAGCGCAAGAGCTCGTCGGCGTCGGCGCGCTCGGTCGGGCCGGCCACGACGTGGGCTGCCCGGACCCGGCTCTCCGGCCCGCCCGACGTCGACCGCAGCGCCGCCGCCAGCCGCTTCTCGACCGCCGGGCCGTCCGACCCACCGGGGACGAGCGGGACCGCGGCGGCGAAGACCGTCGGCCCGAGCTGAGCGACCGGGTCGTCGAACCGCAGCTCGCGTCGGATCGCCGCCGTCGCCTCGGTGACTGCCAGCTCGTCCAGCGGTCCCGAGCCGACGATCTCCAGCACGACGACCGCCAGCGGGCCGCCCCCGGCGACCGCTCCGGCGCCGAGCATGCGCCCGGCCCGGCCGACGAAGGCCGCCAGGCCGACGAGGCCGGGCGTCGGGCTCGCCGACAGGAACGTCGGCAGGAGGTCCGGCCCAGCCAACGGGGATTCTGCCGACGGCGACTGGGTGGGCTCGACGAACCGGATGTCCGGCTCGGGCTGCGCCCGCCGCTCCGCCTCGGATCGGACGAACCGCCGGTCGGGTTCGAGCTGGACGCGGCGCTCCGCCTCGGGCCGAACGAACCGCACGTCCGGCTCCGGCTGGACCGGCTGGGACCGGACCGCGGTGGGTTGGCCGGCGTCGGGTTGGACGGCAGTGGGTTGGACGGCAGTGGGCTGGTCGACCGGAGCCCAGTCGTCGTCCGGCCGCGGGTCGTCGCGGACAAAGCCGGCCAGGACGGCCCGCGAGGGGTCGGCTCCCGGTGGTCGCCGTACGCCGAGCTGGCCCAACTGGGTGGCCGCGGCCCACAGCGGCGGCCCCGGCCGGATGGCCGACGGGCCGCGAAGGTCCGCCGATGGGTCAGGGCGGCTGAACGCCGGCTCGGGATCGGGCGGTCCCGGTGGGGACGGCTCAGGCCGATCGGCGGCCGGCTCGGGACGGTCCGCGGCCAGCTCCGCCCCCTCGACCGGGTGGGCGGCCACGTGGCCGGGCTCCACCGACCACCACGGCTCGTCTTCGCCGCCTGGGTCCTCGTGGCTCGGGTCACGCTGGCTTGACTGGTCGGTCCGTGCGGCGGCCACTGGAGCCGGGACGCCGACCGGTCCAGCGGCGCCGGCCGGGGTGGGGTCGTCGGCCGGCCACGAGATCGGAGCGGCCGGGCCGTTGCTGGCCGCGGTGCTGGCGGCCACGGTCTCCCGGACCTCCTGGCGCGCCCGGAGATGGGAAGCCAGCCGCTGGGCGATCTGGTCGAGCAGGTCGAGCTGGGGCGGCTCGAACCCGCCGCTCTCGGGGTCGACGACGCCGAGCATCCCCCACGGCCGGCCGCCGGGTCCGTCGCCGAGAGGCACGATGGCGACGACGAACCGCTTCGGACGGGCGAGGCGCCGGCTTTTCAGCCGCGATGCCCGGACGAAGACGCTGGCCTGCCCGAACTCGGGGTCGGCCCAAGCCTGGTGGACGACCTCTTCGACCTCCTCCTCCCCGAAAAGATCGTCGTCGGAGACGGTCGGGTAGGACGCGGTGGCGAAGAGGTTGTCGTCGAGGGAGAGCGCGACGAACGCGAGCGCGCCGCGACACTCGCTCCGGGCCATCCGGAGGAGGTTCGTGGTGGCTCCGCTCAGACTGTCGTGCATTCCGGCTCGCTCCGCGACGATCGACATCCCATTCTCCCTCAGGGGGCGACGAACTGCCCAACGGCCATATCCCGAGGTTACGACGGTGCCGTCCCGCCCCCGTCTGCCCGGCGTCCCTCGATCGTCACCCAGTCGCCGTCACCCGGCCGATGGCGCGAACCACTGCCGGACGGCGGCGGCCGTGGCCGGGAAATCGCCGCTCATCGTCGCCCAGCCGCCGTAGTCCCACAGCACGCAGTCGACCAGGTGGGCCGCGGCGGCCCACCGGAGCAGCTGGACCGCGAATGTCGGGTTGTCACCCCCGCCCCCGGCGGCGACCGGCACCGCACCCCACATGGCCAGGGCCATCGGCTTGTGATGCGCCGCCGCGAAGTCGGCCGTCCAGGCTGGCCCGTACGGCTGTCCGAGCAGCGCGGTCCACTGCGCTGTGGCCGGCAGGTTGCGGTACCCGGTGTCGAAGGCATCGGTGGCGACGATGCCGACCGCGGCGTCGCCGGGATACGTCTCGGTCGGCCGGACCGCTGATGTCCGGGCGTCGCCGGCGTCCCACTCGAAGACGAAGTGGGCGCCGGCCGTCGCGGCCATCGTCGACTCGATCCGGTCCCAGAAGGCGACGTAGTCGGCCGCCGCGGCCGCCGAGCCGACGGACCACGGGGTGCCCGGGTCATCGGGCTGCCACCCGACGAGGAGGGTCGAGCTGCCGAGACCGTCGGCCACGAGCCGCGCCGCGAGTCCGGCGAACTGGCCGTCGAACTGGCCGGCCGCCCCCTCGGCCAGCGTGCCGCCGGTCGTCGGCAGCATCGGGACGCCGAGGATCAGGTCGAACGACGAGCCCCGCCAGTCGTCGGCCAGCCACGACGGATCGGTCAGCGTTGTCCACGTGCCGTACGGCAGGAAGTCGAACGCATCGCCGACCCGTCCGCCGAGCTGTTCGTCGACCGAGTCGGCGGCCGTCACCGCGCCCGGGCCGGCGTAGACGCCGAGCGATGGCGCCGACGGTGTCGACGTCGCGGTCGATGTCGCCGGTGTCGTCGTCGCCGTCGTCGTCGGTGTCACCGTCGACCCACCGGGCGCGGTCGTCGACGTCGAATGGCTGTCGCTCCGGTCACGATGGGCCGCGCCGGCCCGACCGGTGTCCCCGGCATGGCCCGGCGGCGTCGCCGACGACGACCCGGCGTAGCGGGCCGACGCCAGCGCGACCAAGCCGGCGACCAGGGCGATCGCGACGAGGACGACGACGAGCGGTGGGATGCGGCGGCCCCGCGGGCGCATCACGGCGGTCCTACCAGCGCTGGCGGCGAGACGAGCTCCGGCGGCCGCGCCGCCCCCGCCCGGCGGCCCGGCGGCCCGGCGCTATCTCGACCGTCGCCGACCGGACCGTTGCCGACCCGACCGAGCCCGGCCCGGCTGGCGACGACGACGCCGGGCGCGGCGAGGGCGAGCAGGCTCCACAGCACCTGGGGCAGGCCGCCGTTGCTGAGGAACGGCCAGAGCCCGTTCATGACGAGCAGGGCGACCGTGGCGATCGTCAGCGCCCGTCCGAGCGCCTGTTCGAGCGGATCGGCCGACCGGCGGGCCTGGCTGCAGGCCCGGAGCATCGCCCAGGCCAGGACGCCGAAGAGAGCGAGCATGACGACGCCGCCCTCGACCAGGAAGGCGACGTACTGCGACTCGGGGTACGGCCACCGCACCGCCGCGGGCGCCACGACGCCGTAGCCGGTCAGCAGGTGGCCGGCGATCACCGGGAAGTACTGGCCGGTCCAGATCGACCAGCGGAAGCTGAGCGTCTGCGGCACCCAGCCGATCCGCCCGCTGCCGGCGCTGGCGGCCAGCTCGCCGGCCACGCGGGAGGCGAGGAAGGCGGCCGCGGCCAGCAGCAGCCCGACCGACCCCAGGCGCACCGCCCGCCGGTACCGACCGTCGCCGTAACGGGCGGCCAGGACGATCACGCCGACGACGAGACAGAGGATCGCCGACTGCTCGGCCGTGAAGACCAGCGCGAGCGCGGCCAGCGCGCCGGTGGCGACGAACCACCGTCGGTGCCGGACCGCCAGGCCGGCGAGGGCGATCGCCACCATGACGAGCAGGATCGGCAGGAGGTAGCCGGCCAAGGCGGCCCAGTTGTCGAACGGCCCGGTCGCCCGGATGATCGATCCCGCGCTCGCCGACGCCCCGCTGGCCGCCAGCCCGCCGGTGATCGAGTCGACGAAGCCGGCGACGCCGGGCACCCGGGCTTCTTGGAGGACGGCCAGCGCGGCGACCGGGACGCTGCAGAGCACGAGGGCGCCGAGCGTGAGCCGGCGGTCCGCCGGCGTCCGCACGGCCAGGCGGATGCCGCGGTAGAGGAGGAGGAACTGGAGCTGCCCGAAGACCGTGCCCCAATCGGCCAGCGAGAGGTGCTGTCGCTGCGTCACCGTCGCGGCGATCGCCAGGACGGCCCAGCCGAGGCCGTAGGCGAGCAGCGCCCAGTCGAGGGCCCGCCACGGCACCACGTGGCTCCGCCGGGTCGACGCGATGACCGTCAGCCCGACGAGGCCGATCACGACCTCCGAGAGCCGGACGTGCGGCAACGGGAAGCCGGTGCTCAGGCCCGACGTGATCGGCACTACCGCGACGAGGAGCACCGCGCCGACAACCGGCCGCAGGAGCACCGCGACGACCGTCGCGCCGACCACCAACAGGCCGACCGCGGCGACTGGGTCGCGGCTCGCGACGGCGCCGACGACCAACGCGGCGACAGCGCCGACGACGGCCAGCAGGACCGGCCGCGGTCGCGAGCCGAGCCAGCTCGCATCGGGCAGAGCGGCGCCGAGCGCGGCGACGTCGGACCGGTCAGCTGTCATCGGGCGACTGGCTCACCGCCGCCGGCCGCGGGCCACGAGCACCGACCAGACCGGACCGCGCCGTTGCAGGCGCAGGCGGTCGGCCGCCTCGACGACCGCCCGGTGCCGCTCGCCGGCTCCGACGACCAGGACCGTGGCCACCGCCGCGCCGACCTCGTCCGGCGCCACCGCGAACGGTAGGCCAGCCGTGACCGGTGGGCCGGACTGGCCGTCCGGCCACGCCGCGGTCAGCTCGTCGGCCAGGCGATTGGCGGCTGGCGCCTCGGCCGGACGCATCGGCACGACGGCCACCGGACCACTCCCGACCTCTCCGTCGAGCGCCCGGGCCAGCTCGGTCGCCGACAGCCCACCCGGTCGGGGGCTGGCGTGCGTCGACGCCGCCTCGCCCAGCGTCTCCGGATCGTCCACCCGCCGGTCGACCCGCTCGGCGACGAGGACCATGCCGGCCCCGACGAGCAGCCCGAGGATGGCGCCGAGCGGCAGCGCGTCGTGGTACAGCGGGTCCGACGGCGACGCCGTCCCGGCGACGGACACGACGGCCACCGAGCCGCCGGCGATCGCCCGGCCGGTCGGCTCCAGCGACGAGACCGCCCGGGCGACCGCGTCGGCCCCCGTCACCGCCCGCGCCGCGGTCGGTGCCGTGTACTTGACCTGCAGGAGCGCCGTCCCCGACTCCGCCTCGACGCCCAGGCTGCGCGAGACCGCCGCCGCCGGGACGCCGAGATCGCTCGCCACCCGGTCGACGACCGCCTGGTCGCGCGGGAGCAGCGCGGCGTACGTCACCGCCAGCGTCTGCGCGTCGTTGGCACTGCCCGGACCGGCCACCGACGCGCCGGACTGGACGACCAGTGTCGCCGTCGCGCTGTAGCTCGTCGTGTGGTGCGCGCCGGCCACGTACCCGCCGGCCGCCCCGGCCACCAGCCCGAGAACGAGCATCCAGCCGCGGCGGCGGGCCCAGGCCCACCGGCGGCTCGGCGGCCGGTCCGGCGGCCCCGACCGGGCCACCCGGCCGGCGGGCCGGTTGTCCGGCCGCTCGAACGTCGGCCACGACCCGGGCGCCGCCGCGCCGAGTCCGGCGGGGACGGGCGGCGAGACCGGGCGGGGCGACGGCAGCAGTGTCCAGTGCCGGGGCAGCGCCGGTCGCGGCGGCGGCTCCGCCACCGTCGGGTCCGCCGGTGGCGACGGTTGCCACATCAGCGCGTACAGGCACGCCGCCCCGCCCCGGGCGACGCACGTCGATTCGACCACCGCCCCCCGGGCGACGCCGGCCAGCGACGGCAGGCTCTCCAACCAGCCGTTGACGAACGCACACGTGCACGCCGCGTCGTCGCCGCGGGACGGCACGCTGCGGACGACGAGACAGTTCGACCGGGACCGGACGACCCCGGCGTCGACGCCGAGCTCCCGCAACACCGGCAGGCTGGCCCGGGCCAGCGCGTCGACCGACCCGTCCAGCGAAGTCGTCGACCCGGCTCGGGCGGCGGCCACCTCACCGGCCAGCCGAGCCCCGGCCGTCCACGCCGCCTGCGGCTGGCGCGGCATCCAGCCCCCGCTCGGCGCGAGAACGTCCAACCCGGTGCCGTTCAACCCAGTGCCGTCCAACGCAGTGCCGTTCAACCCAGTGCCCACGAGGCCGGCGCTCACGAGCCCGGGCTGCGGCCCGTGCCGGCGCGCTGGCGCTTGTTGCGGTACATCTTGTCGTCCGCCTGGCTGAGCAGGTACTCGGGCGTCACCTCGCTCGACGGCGTGCTCACCCAGCCGACCGAGACGCCGACGTCGACGACCAGGCCGCCGAACTGGTACGGCGCCGAGAGGGCCTTGCGGATCCGGGCCACGACGACGTCGCCGTCCGGTGTCCGCTCCTGGCTGACGTGCGCCACGACGAACTCGTCGCCGCCCAACCGCGAGACGATGTCGTCGCTCCGCACTACGCCCTGGAGACGCCGGGCGACCGCCGTCAGCACCTGGTCGCCGATCTCGTGGCCGTGCTCGTCGTTGATCCGCTTGAACTGGTCGAGGTCGAGGAAGGCGAGCAGCACCGCACCGCCACGCCGGCTGAGGCCGTGGAGCATCCGGACCAGCGTCTCGATGAGCAGGTACCGGTTCGCCGCCCCCGTCAACGGGTCGTGGAACGCGTGGTGCGCCAGGTTGACCTGCTCCTCCCACTCCGCCGTGACGTCACGGAGGACCGCGATCGCCCCGGTGCGCCCGCCGACCAGCACCGGCCGGGCCGAGATGGCGATGTGCGTGCCACCCTCGTCGTTGCCGCGGACGAAGTGGGCCGCGTCCGGCGTGCCGTGGTGGAGCGCCCGGAACAGCGGATGGTCGTCCCGGGTCACGAGCTCGCCCTGCGGGCTGCGCAGGTCGGTCGTGTCCGGGAACGGCAGGCCGACCATCGGCCGGTCCGCCGGAACCCCCTGCAGCTCGCGCGCCATCCGGTTCGCCAGGACGACCGTGCCGGTGACGTCGCAGCAGACGATGCCGATGTCGAGGTTGTCGAGCAGCTCTTGGATCGGTACCGCGGCCCCGACGTCCGCCACCCGGGCCGGCTCGATCGGTGGCCCGGTCGCCGAACCGGCCGGTGCCGCGGTGCCCGAAGCGGTTCGTGGTGTGGTCGCCGAACCGCCCGGTGCCGCGTCGACCGCCGGCCGGAGCAGCGTGACGAAGCAGTCGCCGGCGAACCGGCTGGAGATCCGCCGTCCGCTCGCCCCGGCGGCCAGCGGTTCGCCCGATCGCTGGGCGATCACGACACGTTGCCCCGGTTCGGGCCGACCGAGGACGTCGTCCATCCAGCCCGGCCCCGTCGTCGCCGGCAGGCGACCGGCGTCCGAGATGATCGCCGCCACGTCCTCCCCGAGGACGTCGTCGACGTCGAGGCCCGACAGGGTCGTGAACGTCTGGTTGACGAGCACGATCGCCCCGTCCGAACGGGTGACGACGAGCCCGTCGGGCAGGTTGTCGAGCACCTCGCCCAGGAACGGCTCGGACAGCAGCTCGCCACCCGGTCGGGCCGTCCCCTCGTCCACCCAGCTCGGCGCCCCGACGGGGCGAGTCGCGGCCGGCATGGCGGCGGCCATCGGTCCGACCGCCGTCGCTCCGGCGACCATCGGCCCGGCGGCGCTCGGTTCCGGCTCGTCGGGCCCCGGCTCCTCTTCGGGCAGGTACGCCGGCGCCGTCCAGCCGGCGAGATGCCCGCGGCCGTCGTCGACGTCGGGCTCGGCCTCGACAGGGCCGCCGGTCGGCGCCGGTGCCGGTGCCGGCCCGCGGCCCGGCGC
Source organism: uncultured Actinomycetota bacterium (assembly GCA_963844575.1). Lineage (GTDB taxonomy): Bacteria > Actinomycetota > Acidimicrobiia > Acidimicrobiales > RAAP-2 > DASZUK01. Next base: position 2,157,414 of record CAWJOU010000005.1, on the reverse strand, counting down.
GCCGTCCTGGGTGACGGCAGCGATCTTGGCGGCGAGGGCGAGCAGGCCGGTCCGTTGCTCGTCGTCGAGCTCGGGCAGCCAGAGGTCGACGACGCCGAGCAGTCCGGTCCAGTGCTCGCCGGCCCACGCGGGGACGACGACACAGGCCAACGAGCGGTCGACCGATCCCACCTGGTCGGCGTCCTCGGCGTTCCAGAAGATGGCCCGACCCCGGGACCCGGGATGCAGCAGGCAGCTCTCGGCCAACCCCTCGACCCGGCGGACGCCGTCGTCGGGGGTCATGAACGGGGAGATGAACGTCTGCACGCCGGCCGGCGTCACGAAGAACGCGCCGATACCGATGCACAGGTCCGCAGCGAGCCGGAGTGTGCCGGCAATGCGCTGGTCGTCGCTCACGAGGAGCACGGTAAGAAAAGGCGGTCCCACCAGCGTCCGCGTCACCGACCGCGATCGCCGCCGCGTCCCACGAGCGTCCATCGACGGCCGCTCGCTCCGGGCGGACAGTCGATGGACGGGCCCTTCGTAGAGTGCCGAGATGGTGATCTCGTACGTCCTCCGCCTCCGCGCCGACGACCTGGCCGACGGCCGGTTCATCGGCGAGATCGAGGCCGTCGCCACTCGCCGGAAGGGGCCGGTCCGCAACGCGGAGCAGATCACGGCGTTCGTCCTCGATACCGCCGCCTCGCAGGCGCTCGCGGTCGACAGCGCGGCCGCGCAGGTTCACCGGGACGAGGACGTCCCGGTGCGGTGACGGCGGGCCGTCAGCCTGGCGCCGGGTCGACCCCGAGCTGCCGGCGCAGGTCACGGCGCTGTTCGGCCCAGCGAGCCGCCTGCCGGTCGCGGGCCGCGACGGCATCGGCCGCCAACCGATCGAACTCCCGGCCGACGAGGTCGAGCCCGTCGCCGACCGCCGCCCCGTCGTTGGCGACGTGGACCGCGAACGGGAACACCGCCCGGGCGACGGGCCAGTCGGAGACGACGACCGGCCGACCAGCCCACACGGCCTCGTACGCCGCCCGCATGACCGACCCCGGCTCCGTCGTCAACGTGACGACGACGTCCGCCGCGGCGACCGCGGCCCGGTACCGGTCGGTGGTCAGGAACCCGACCAGGCGGACGTTGCCGGGCAGCTCGTGGGGGTCGACGTGAGCCCGGCCGGGGTCGCCGGTGAGGAGCACGTCGAGCTCCGGGTGGGCCGCCGCGGCCTCGACGACGGCCGACCACGGCTCGTCCGGCGCGAACCGGCCGACGTAGAGCACCTGGAGCCGCCGGTGACGGACCGCCGGCGTGGACTGCCACGACCCGGGCGCCTCGTGGACGACGAGCGCCCGGCCCCCCCACGACTCGACCAGGTCGGCCCAGACCGGCGCGGCCACCAGCGACCGGTCGACCCGGCGGGCCAGCCAGCGGTGCAGCCCCTGGACCCGGGCCGCGACGCGATCACCCTGGGCGCCGAAGCCGCCGGGGTGGCTGTCGAGCACGACCCGGGCCCGGACGGCCCGACCGACCGCCCAGGCCACGAGACCGGCCACGAGCGGCGGGTTGGTGACGACGACGACATCCGGCCGGTCGCGCCAGATGCGGACGGTCGTGGCGACGGCCGAGAGCACCCAGCGGACGAGGACCGGCGGCCGGCGGGTGCCGGGCGGGAAGAAACAGACCGCCTGGCCGCCGACCGCGTCGGCCAGCTCGGCGGAGCGGCCGGCGACCGCCCCCCAGGCGACGAAGAGCACCCGAAAACCGGCGCGTCCGTCGTCGTCGCCACCGTCGGCCGGGCCGATCGTCTCGCTCGGCTCGTCGACGCCGTCCTGGTCGACCCGGCGGCCGCCGAGCTGGTCGTCGTCGTCGACGGCCCGGACGAGCGGTCGGTGGCCGTCCTGGAGTCCCTCGCCGTCACCCGACCGCGGCTCCACCCGGTCACGGTACCCCACCAGGGCCAACTCGGAGCCCTGGCCGCCGGTGTCCGTATCGCCACTCGCGACGTCGTCGTCCTGCTCGACGACGACGTCCTGCCGGCCCCCGGCACGATCGCCGGCCACGTCGACGCCCACCGCGACCGGCCCGGCTCGGTCGTCGTCGGTCCGATGCCGGTCGCCCTCGATCCCCTCGACGGCGGCCCGGGCCGAAGCCGTGACGGGCGGCGTCCCGGTGTCGCCACCCGCCTCTACGCGGCCGAGTACGGCGCCCACCTGGACGCGCTCGGTCGCCGCGACGTCGACGTGCTCGACGTCCTGTGGACCGGCAACCTCTCGATCGGCCGGGACGACTGCCTGCGCGTCGGCTTGTCGTCGCCGGCGTTCACCGCCCACTACCACGCCGACCAGGACCTCGGCCTCCGGCTGCGCGCCGCCGGCCTGGTCGGCCGGCTCGACCCGTCCCTGGTCGCCCGCCACTTCCACGACCGCACCGACGCCGATTTCCTCCGCGACGCCCGGCGGCAGGGCGAGGGACGAGCCGCCCTCCACCGGGCCCACCCGGACCGGCTCGGCCCGTTCACGCCGCAGCGGCTCGTCGCCGACCTGCCCGGCCCCCTGCGGGCGGCCGTCGGCGTCGTCGGGCCGACGCGCCTCGCCGAACCGATCGCCCGGGCGCTCATGGCGGTCGGGCGCGGCGCGGCCCGAGCCGGGTGGACCGGGCTGGAAGTCGACGCGGCCAAGCTGGCCCGCCGGCTGATGCAGTGGCACGGCGTCGTCGCCGATGCTGCCTCCGCCGGCGGCACCGGCGACGACGCGCCACCCCCCGCCTGACGCCTCGTTGACGACGCCTCAGACGCCGTCGAGGGCGAACGGCCGGACCGGCTCGGCCACCGTCACCCGGGCCGACGCGGCTTTCCAGAGGAAGTCCGGCTCGACGTCACCGAGGTCACAGGTCAGGGCCAACCCTCGCCGTTCGAGCTCGTCGGCGATCTGCTGCTGGTGGTCGTCGACGTGCTCGTGGTACCCGGCGCGCCGGGGCACGAGCAGCGGCGCCCGACCGGTGCACATCGCGGTGAGCGCCGAACCGACGCCGGCATGGGAGACGACGAGATCGGCGTCGCGCATGGCCGTCGCCAGCTCCGTCCGCGGCACGAACCGCCGGGCGGCGATGTCGAGGCCGGTGACGTCGGTGGCGCCGGTCTGCCAGAGCACCTCGCAGCTGGCCGGCAGGACGTCGATCAGCCGCTGGACGAGCCGCCGGAAGCCGTACCCGCTCGTCCCGACGGTGACGACGGCCCGCCGCAGCGACGGCGTCGACGTCGGCGCGGGGGCGAAGCCGTCGAGGACGGAGCCGCGGTACCGCCACGACCGGCGCTCCCACCACGGGTACGGGCTGTAGCAGACGACACCGGGCGTGCGTTCGAGGATCTTGGCGGTCAACGACGGCCCGAGGACCCGCGACGAGCTCTCGATGAAGTGACAGCGGATGCCCTTGGTCCGGGCGAGCGTCATGAACGGGACGGCCATCAGTGGCCCGGTGCTGACGACGTCCGTCCAGTCGTCCAGAGCGAGGATGTGGTGGGCCAGCCGGAGATTGGCCAGCGTGGCGCCGACGTCTCGGGGCCGGGCCGGCGGTGCGAAGAGCCGCTGCTCGCCGGCCAGCAGCGATCGGGTCTGGGGCGTGTCCGCGGTCACCCACGTCACGTCGCCCCCCAGGCCGACGAGACGTGGGCGGAGGCGCCAGAGCTCTTCCACGTGACCGCCCGCGGCCGCGACCATCAACGTTCGCACGCCATATCAATTCCATTGGCCCATCCCAGGACCGTCCCGCCGGCGTACGCGACCGCCGGCTGGGCCCCGAGCCAGGCGGAGACGTTCGCGGGACGCGGGCCCCGGATACTGCTCTCGTGACGGAGGTTCCCTACACGCCGGTTTCGCCCCGGTCCCCGACCGCGTCAGGAGCGGCCGAGCTGCTCCCGCAGGTGCTCGACCGGCGACGACGGGGCGACGCCGAGATCCTCGAGGACCCGTTCGGCCTTGCCGAGGGCGTCGAGGGCGCGGCCCCGGTTGCCGAGCTCCAGGTGGATCTCGGCCATGCGGACGAAGTGGCGCTCGTCGTACGGGTCGGCCGCGGCCAGGGAGCCCAGGAGGTCGACGGCCTCGCCGCCCCGCCCCTCGGCCACGGCCTCGTCGACGAGCAGGTCGAGCAGCCGGAGGTACGTGCGAGCCACCGACTCCCTCGTCCCCGTCGCCCAGTCGGCGTAGCGATCGGCCGGCAGGAGCTCGCCGCGGTAGCCGTCCGCCGCCACCCGGGCCTTCCGACCGGCCTCGGTCGGGCTGGCCGCCGGGTCGAGCGCCTTTTCGGCCTGGCCTCGGAACCGCTCGACGTCCGTCACCGCGCCGGGAGCCAGGTGGACGACGTTGCCGTCCCGCTGGAGCAGCTCGCCGCAGGACGACCGGATGCGCCACAGCACGTTGCGCAGCCGGCGGGCGCCGACGCCGGGCTCCGCGTCCTCCCACAACAGCTCGACGAGCTCGTCGACGGTGATGCGTTGCTGCAGCCCGACGATCTTGACCGCCTGCGCGGCCAGGCTGGCCGGCAACGCGATCAGGCGGCCGCGATGGCGGACCTCGAAGCCACCGAGCAGGATCAGCTCCCACTCCGGCGCACCCGGAACCGGCACGCCGTCAACCGGACCCACCGAGGAAGCGGCCGCGGGACCGACGGTGGGAGCCGAAGCGGCCGCGGCGACAGCCGAGGCGGCAACGTCGAACCGACCGAGATCACGGTCGGCAGCATCGTGAGCCATCGTCGCGACGGGCGCCGGGGGGACCGTCGCGGCGGTGGCCACGCCCATCCCGTCGATCGCGGCTCCGCTGACGACGGCCCGATCGACGGTCCCGTCGGTGGTGGCCGCCTCGGCGACGGCTGGTTGCAGGCGAGCCAGCTCGCGGCGGGCCAGCGCGGCCACGCCGGTGGCGCCGGCCTCGTCGGCTCGGCGCTCGACCCGGTCGAGCCGGGCTCTCGCCTCGTCCGTCCGCCCGGCGTCGGCCAGCCGGACGCCGAGGCACAGGTCGACGCGGGCCTGGACGAGCGGGGCGTCACCGAACGCGTCGCTGGCCGCCGCGAGCTGGTCGACCGACCGATCGACATCGTCGCAACAAGCACCGTCGAGCCAATGCCGCCAGCCGGCCGTCCGGGCGTGCCCGCCCCGAGCGTGACCACGGTCGTCCAGTTGGCCACGGTCGTTCAACTGATCGGTCGACGGATCGCCATTGGCGTCGGGCAGGCCGTCGGGCGGGTGCGCCGCCCCGGTCCATCGCCCCGGCCCGACGGTGGCTCGAGCCAGCAGAAGGACGGCGGCCGCTGGCGCCGCGATCTCGGTCGTGACGACGTCGAGCGCCGCGCCGGCCGAAGGGCCGCCGGGATTCCCACCGAGATGGGCGAGATCCTCCTCGACGGTGCGGACCCACGCCAGCGCCGGGCCGACCCGCCCCTGGACGAGCTCGAGCAGGGCGAGCGCCGGCATGGCCCGCAGCCGGGCCGGTCGGGCCACCGGGTCGGCGACGGCAAAGAGCTTGGCGCAGTCCCGAAAGCCGCGCCGGTGGTCGCCGGTGAGCGCGTGGAGCTGCGTGGCGACGGACCAGGCCCAGGCGGCAACGGCGACGCTGCCGCGCTGCTCGGCCAGGGCGGCACCGGCGTCGACGGCCAGCCCGGCGTCGGCCAGCCGGCCTTCGTCGAGGTGGATCGAAGCCCGCAGCAGGAACGGCACGGCGGCCAGGGCGCGATCGCCGCTCCCGGCCGCGCAGCGCTCGACCCAATGGGCCCAGCGCTCGGCCTGGCGCCACATCCCCTGACGTATGAGGCTCGTGCCGACGACCAGGGCGACCTCCGGCGAGGACGGGAACCGTTCGGTCTGGCCGATCAGCAGCGAGATGCGGCTCCGCTCGGCCAGCGCCTCGACGTCCTGGCCCTGGGCGAGCAGGGTGGCGGCCCGCATGGCCCCGACGAGCACCTCGGCCTGGCTGCTCACCGATGCAGCCAGGGCACCGGCCCGCTGGACGACGGTCTCGGCGGCGAGCAGTTCGCCGGCCAGCAACTTCCAGGCCGCCGCATCGACGAGCATGGCGACCGCTCGGTTCGGGGCGCCGGCGACGCAGCCGTCGGCCGCGGCGGCGATCTGGTCGGCGACGTCCGCACCGGCCGTCTCGGGAACGAGCCGGGCCCGCTGGTAGGCCAGCTCACCGGCGACGGGGTCGCTGACGTGGTGGTGGCCGACGACGTCGACGCAACGACGAGCCCGGTCCCGCCGGCCGGCGGTGATCCACAGTCCGGCGGCCGTCGCCATGTGCAGGACGACCGCGTCGTCACCGGTGGCGAAGCGGGACGCCCGTTCCTCGTAGCGGGCCGCGGCCTCCGGGTCGCCGCGCTCGAGGGCGGCCTGGGCGGCCTGGGCCAGGCGGCGGGAGACCGCGTCGTCGGGCCCGTCGGCGTCGGCGGCGGCATGGAACGCGCTCGACTCGATCGCATGCTGCCGGGCCAGCTCGTTGCTGAGCACCTGGCGGGCGGCCCGGCGGACGGACGCCGGGGCACAGAAGAACGCGGCCGCCCGGACGAGCGGATGGGCGAAGTCGACCCGCGGGCCCCGCTCGACGAGGACGCCGGCATCGGTGGCCGGCGCGAGGTCAGCGGGGTCGATGCCCACGCCGTCGAGGACGGCGAGCAGCGTCTCGCGGGGCGCCCGGGCCGCGGCCACGACCGCCAGGGCCTGGCGGGTAGCCGTCGGCAGGTGGGCCGCGACGTCGAAGGCCTCGGCCACGAGGCTCCCGACCGGGAGCGGGTCCGGCAGCGGTTGCCAGCCCTCGATCTGGTCGGCGGTCAACCGGCCGTAGACCTCGACCAGGGCCAGCGGGTTGCCGCCGGTGCCGGCGACGAGCTCGGCCAACACGGCCGGGCCGGGGAGCCGGTCGAAGCGGGTCGACAGCAGTTGGGCCGCCTGGCCCTCGGTCAGGCCGGCCAGCCGGTGCCGGGGCAGGTCCCGCTCGACCGGATGGAACGGGACGACGTGCGGCAGATCCTTCCAGGCCAGCACCACGCTGACCGGGTCGGTCGACAAGTGGCCGGCAACCGCCCGGCCGACGGCGTCGACGAACCAGGTCGGGAGGGCCTGGCAGTCGTCGATCGTGAGCAGCAACGGGCCACCGGCCGCGACGACCATCTCCTGCAGCGTCCCGGCCACGGCCTGGACGACGGCCCGCTTCGGGGGCGGCGGGGCGGACGGCGCGGCGCCGGCCGCCCAGGCCGCGAGCTGGGTATCGCCGGCGATCTCGAGCCGGCTGGCCAGGTCCGCGAGCGGCCGCGGCCAGTCGGCCGGCGTCGCCGCGGACCCGGGGTCGGACCGACCGCGGATCTGGACGACCCGGAACTCGGCCGCCCGGGCGATGGCGGCCTCGATCAGCGAGCTCTTCCCGACGCCGGACTCGCCGTGGAGGCCGACGACACCGCCGGTCCCGCCACGGGCGCGCCACAAGAGGTCGTCGAGATGGGCGAGCTCGCGGCCGCGGGCGATCAGTCCGGCGTCCGGCACCTACCGTGCTCCTTCGCCGGCCAGCACTCGGTCGCCAGTCAGCACTCGGCCACCGGTCAGCATTCGGCCGCCAGTCAGCCCTCGGTGATACACGCCAATGGGCGTTCCACGTCTCACCGCGCTGTACGTGTCAATGTAGATATCGGCATGTTTGTCCCGGCCAGACGCCTGGGGGCACCCGCGCTGGGGGGGCCCGTCGTCGTGCGCTCCTCTCAATGGTCCTCCTCTGACCTTTGGGCGAGGCGGCGCACCCGCATCCTGATACCTGTGACCGTCGGATCTCTGCGACGGGACACCGACCGATCAGACGAACCGCACCGACCAGTGGAGGCTTACTGATGGAGAAGGTCGTATCCGGTCCGGGCGCGCCGGGTGATCCGACGCTGGCCCTCTTCGGAGGATTCCACGGCCAATCAGACGGCATCGAGGTGGCGTACCAGGCGCTCGACCTGGTGGCCGCCCGGTACCAGCTGCCCGAAGCGTTCCTCTTGTTGCGGGCCGATCCGTTCTCGCCGCAGATCTTCGTCCTCGGACGCGGTCACGCCACACCAGGGTGGGCGGCCGACTTCACCCGCCGTCCGTCCGGCCTGTACACGACAGCCGACGCCACGACAGCCGACGCGGTGCCGGCCGCCGTCCGGGACGCGCTGACCGGCTATTGCGAGATGGCCCTGAGCGCCCACGTCGCCCGCCACCGGGTGGCCGTCGACGCGACGACCGGGCTCGGGGCGCGCACGACGGTCGACGCGGCCGTCCGCCGGGCCGCCAGCCGCAGCTCCCGCTTTCGCTGGCCGTTCTCGATGCTCCTGTTGACGACGGCTGGTCCTGGTGCACCGGGCGCCCGCTGGCACCTGCTCGCTCGCGCCCTCGGCGATTGCCTCCGGGTCAGCGACGAGGTCGGCGTGGCCGGCACCGGTCGGGCGATGGCCATCCTGGCCAACTCGGGCGCCGACGCGGTCGAACCGTTCATCGGTCGCCTGCGAACCGCCCTCGCCGCCCAAGGCGGTGACGTCCGCCTGCTCGTCGGGCCGGCGTCCGCGCCGGGCGACTCGGTCGACCCGGACCAGCTCTGGCGCCTCTGCGAGCGCCGGCTGGCCGAGCAGGTCGCCGGCGAGGGACCCGACGCCGGACTGCCCCGACCCCGGCGGACGCCGCCGTCCGAGGTCGAGTTGGCGTTGCGCTGCCTCCCGGGCGTCCTGTCGGTCGGCACGACAGAGCTGGCGACAGGGCGGGTGGTCGTCGTCGCCCGCCACGGGGACGACGCGCTCACCGAAGCCGCCGAGGCGGTCGTCGCCGAGGCGTTCGACCGCGTCGACGTCACGCTGCTCGTCAGCGGGGACGACCCGACGCCGTCCAGCCTCCGGCGGGCGACACGGATCGACGTCGGCTCCGCCTGGACGCCGGCCGACGACGAACGACGGGCGGTCGCCGGGACCACACCGGACGACGCCCGCTGGCCCGACGAACCTGGATGGACCGACGACGGCCGGCCGGAGAGCCCGCGGGTCATCCTGCTGCGTAGCTGGTTCGACCGGTCGACCGGCGACAGCGAGGTGTCGGTGACGTGGCGGGGCACGCGCGCCGTCGGTCGGGCGTCGGGCAGCCCGCTGGCCAGTGCGGCGCAGGCGACGCTGACGGCGATCGAGGCCCTCGGCGCGGACATCCCGTACTACGTGACATCGGTCGAACGGACGACGCCGGAGCCGGGCTCGCCGGTCATCGTCGCGCTGGCCGAACGTCGCCGGGCCGACGATCCGGGCGGGGCGAGGCGGCTCGGCATCGCCGCGGGGACCGACGAGGTCGAAGCGGCCAGCCGGGCCACGCTCTGCGCCCTCAACCGCCTCCTCTCGAAGGTCCCGAGCTCCCGTTGACCGTCGAACCCGTCGTCGAGCTCCCGACCGGGCTCGCCAGCGGGCCGGCCGCCGGGCCGGTGCCGTGCGGGCCGTACCGGTACGGCGCCCATTTCGTCGACCGGACGACCGGCCTCCGCTTCGAGGCCCATCACCCGGTGCTCCGGCCGGACCGCTGGGCCGCCTACCTCGACGGGGCGATCCGCGAGTACGCCCGGTTCGGCATCGCCGACCTCGTCGACCGGGAGACCCTGACCGCGGCGGAAGACGTCTCGCTCTTCTTCGTCGGCTTCGACGCCGAGGACCGCGTCGTCGCCGGTGTCCGCTGCCACGGGCCGCTCGACGACGTCGACGCGTCCCAGGCCCTCGTCGAGATGGCCAGCTCGAGCGAGGCTGACGAGCTGCGCGAGACGGTGCGAACGACGGTCCCGCACGGCGTCGTCGAGATCAAGGGGGCGTGGCGGGAGGGAAACCGCGACGAGGCCCACCTCGTCGCGGCCACCCTCGGCCGGTGCGCGGTCCACGCCCTGCACTGGGTGGGGGCGGAGGTGGCGCTGGGCGCGGTCGCCGAACGACTGAAACCGACCAGCCGCATCAGTGGGGCCGAGATGATCGGCACCGAGAGCGCGGCGTACCCGAGCGACGAGTACCGCACGATCCTCATGGGCTGGCACCGCGCGACCGGTCGCCCGGTGGCTCGGCCGGACCAGCTCGTCCTGCTGCGAGAAGAGGGCGAGCAGCTGTTGGCCGGTCCCCGCCCGGGGCCCGACGGGAGCTGGCGCCCGATCGTCCTCGACGCCCGGCGACGGGCCGACCGCCAGCTCCTCTTCAACCTGCGGGCCGATCCCGGCGTCGAGGTGCTCGACGTCGTCGGGCGCCAACGCCAAGAGCTGCGTCGCCTGCTCCCGGCGCCGGACGCTGGACTGCTCGACGAGCCGCCACGCCACGTCTACTACCCGTGGCGCCAGACCGTCGTCGGCCTGGCCGGGCCGGACGTGTTCTCGAAGCTCCGGCTCGATCGCAACCGCAACAAGATCACCGCCGAGGAGCAGACCCGGCTGCGGTCGCAGCGCATCGGCATTGTCGGGCTGAGCGCGGGCCACTCGATCGCCGCCACCCTCGCGCTCGGCGGGCTCTGCGGCGAGCTCCGCCTGGCCGACTTCGACGAGGTCGAGCTGACCAACCTCAACCGCATCCCGGCCAGCGTGCTCGACGTCGGCTGTAACAAGGCCGTCCTGGCCGCTCGACGGGTGGCCGAGATCGACCCGTACCTGCCGGTGCAGGTCGTCCCGCACGGGGTCGACGAGGACAACCTCGAGGAGTTCGTCGCCGGCCTCGACGTCCTCGTCGAGGAGTGCGACTCGATCGACATGAAGCTGCTCGTCCGCGAGGTCGCCCGCCGCCACCAGGTGCCGGTGATCATGGAGACGAGCGACCGCGGCCTGCTCGACGTCGAACGGTTCGACCTCGAGCCGACACGGCCGATCCTTCACGACCTGCTGCCGGGCGTCACCGCCGGCATGCTGGCCGAGCTGCCGCTGCCGCTGAAGGTGCCGTACGTCCTCGACATCGTCGATGCGTCCCAGAGCTCGGCTCGCGGCGCGGCGTCGATGGCCGAGCTCGGCCGGACGCTGTCGACGTGGCCGCAGCTGGCCGGTGACATCACGCTCGGCGGCGCCACCGTCGCCGCGGCCGTCCGCCGGTTGGGCCTCGGCGAGCCCCTGCCGTCCGGCCGGGTGCGGATCGACCTCGACGCGCTCGTCGGTTCGCTGGAGCCGCCGTCACCGAAACCGCGACGGGCACCGGTCGACCTCTCGCCGGCGGCGGCGGTGCCGGCGACGAACGACCCGCTCGTCGTCATGGCCCACGCCGCCACGTTGGCCCCGTCGGGCGGCAACGCCCAGCCATGGCAGCTGAAAGTCGGCCCGCAGCAGCTGACGATCGCCCTCGACCGGCACCGGACGTCGACGATGGACGTGCGCTCGCGGGGCAGCTACGTCGCCATCGGCGCGGCCGTCTTCAACGCCCGGACCGCCGCGGCCGCGCTCGGTCGGCTCGGACCGGTGTCGCTGTTCCCCGACGACGCCGGGCCCGACGCGGTCGCGTCGCTGACCCTCGGCGACGGGACAGACGCCGAGCTGGCCGCCCTCTACCCCGACGTCCTGCGCCGAGAGGCCAACCGTCGCCGCGCCGCGCCGGAGCCGCTCGACCTCTCGCTGGCCGCCCAGCTGGCCGACGCGGTGATCGCGGAAGGCGGGCACCTCCGGCTCGTCACGGACCACCACCAGCTGACCGAGTGCAGCGACATCCTCGGCGACTCCGAGCGCATCCGCTTCCTCACCGCCCACCTGCACCGCGAGATGATCGGCGAGCTCCGGTGGCCCGGCGACGACCTTCGCACCGGGATCGACCTCCGGACCCTCGAGCTGTCGCCGCCCGAGGTGGCCGTGCTCGGCGTCGCCCGTCGCGGTGACGTGATGGACCTCCTGCGCGACTGGGACGCCGGGCAGGCGCTCGGCGACAACGCCCGTGGCGCGGTCCGCGCCAGCTCGGCGCTGGCCGTCGTGACGGTGCCGAACGCCAGCCCGACGTCGTACGTCCGGGGCGGCGCGGCCGTCGAGCGGCTCTGGGTGACCGCGCAGCAAGCCGAGCTCGGCGTCCAACCGGTCTCGCCGGTGTTCGTCTTCGCCGTCCAGGACACCGACTTCGACACCCTCGGCGGCGAGCGTTGGGGCGACGAGCTCCGCTCGCTCTCCGAGCGGTTCCGCCGGACGCTCGGCCTCGTGCCGACCGATGCCATCGCCCTCGTCCTCCGGCTCAGCCACGTCCCGCCGGCCTCGGTGCGAAGCCAACGGCTCCCGCTCGACGAGGTGCTGACGAGGGTTCCCCCTGTTGGCTGACGGCGCTGGATGCCCCTCTACGACCGTTGCGGACGGTACGCTGGTCGTTGACACGGGATTTTCCGTGCCCCGCGGCTAGGCGAAGAGCGACCATGTCCAACGAGCCCCTGGCTATCGAAGACCACTTTCACCAATTGCTCGACACGATTGCCGAGCTGGTGACGGGCACCGTCGCGGTCGCCTTCGTCGCGTCGGAGGACCGCGGTACGTGGACGGCACCCCGCTCGCACGAGGCCCTCGCCGGCCTGGCGGGCACGGTCCGCCAGCAGCTCGACGACCGGGCCGAGGGCGGGCTGGTCGACGGCGTCCTGCCCGATCGCGCCGTCTGGGTCGAGCCGGCGTTCAGCGGGGCCGAGGACGGCGAGCGGGCGGCGCAGGCCGGAGCGCTCGGCATCGCCCGGCTGGTGCCGGCCGGCGCGCCGGCACCGTTCAGCCAGGGGGAGATCGACGCCATCCGGGTCGTCGCCAAGCTCTGCGGGAGCGCCACCGGCGTGGCCGACATGACCCGCGAGCTCGAGTACCAGCGGCAGATCGAGGAGCTCGTCTCCCAGGTGGCCGAGCGCCTGATGGCGACGACCAACGAGACGATGTCGGCCTCGCTCGACTGGACGGTCGAGACGCTGGCCCTCTACTTGAAAGCCGACTCCGCGTTCCTCCGGCGCAACGACCACGCCAACGGCGTCAGCATCCTGATGGCCGAGTACCCGGAGCGGGACGCGCCGGACCCCGATCCGCTCGCGGTCGTCGCGTTCGACGTCGACCCGATCTTCGCTGCCACCCGTGACCTCAAGGGCCCGCTCGTCATGCGCAACCCCGAGGCGATGGACACGGACTACACCAAGCGGGTCGAGGACGCCGGCGTCGCGGTCGCCTTCTCCGGCGCTGGCGTGCCGCTCATCTACGGCGACGTCACCGAGGGCTGCCTGGCCTTCGTCCGGTTCTCGGCCCTCGACTGGGCGGACCACGAGATCAGCGCCTTGCGGATGGTCGCGTCGCTGCTCGTCCACTTGACGCACCGGCTCGAGATGGACGCCGACTGGCGACGGCGGGCGATGACCGACGAGCTGACCGGACTGCCGAACCGGCGGGCGCTGCTGGCCGAGATCGACCGGCGACGGCTGGCCCGGAACGGACCGCTCCAGCTGCTCTTCGTCGACCTCGACCGCTTCAAGGTGATGAACGACTACCTGGGCCACGGCGTCGGCGACAAGCTGCTGACGACCATCGCCGACCGGATCCGGGACTCGGCCCGGCCGGGCGACTTCGCCGCCCGGCTCGGCGGTGACGAGTTCGTCGTCCTCCTCGCCCACGAGGAGCCCGAAGCCGAGATCGTGCGCATCGCCGAGGAACTGCTCGAGGTCATCTCCCAGCCGGTGCTGATCGAGGGCATGGAGATCGTCCACTCCGGCAGCATCGGTATCGCCGGGTCGACCGACGAGGATTACACGGCCGAGGCGCTCCTCGGCCAGGCCGACATCGCGCTGTACGCGGCGAAGCGGCGGGGGCGCAACCAGCTCGTCGTCTTCGACGCGGTCCTCCAGAAGCAGGTCGCGGAGCGGTCGGACACCGAGCTGATGCTCCGCCAGGCGTTCGCCGACCAGCAGAACTTCAGCGACCACGAGACGCTCGTCGTCTTCTACCAGCCGGAGTTCGACATCGCCGAGCGCAAACTCGCCGCCGTCGAGGCACTCGTCCGCTGGAACCACCCGACCCGCGGGCTCCTCACCGCCGGCGAGTTCATCCCCGTGGCCGAAGAGACCCATCTCATGCCCGAGCTGGGCAACTGGGTGCTCCGTCAGGCCTGCGCCCAGATGGCTCGCTGGCGAGCCAAGTACTCGGGCCTCCAGGTCGTCCTCCGGGTCAACATGTCCCCCGGTGAGCTCGTCGTTCCCGGCGTCGTCTCCCGGGTACGCGAGTGCCTGGTGGAGACCGGCCTCCCGCCGGGGATGCTCTGCCTCGAGATCACCGAGAACATGGCCGTCATCAACGTCGAGCAGACCGTCCAGGTGCTCCGGGAGTTCCGGGCCCTCGGCGTCCAGCTGGCCATGGACGACTTCGGCTCCGGCTACAGCTCGATGATCCAGCTCAAGAACCTGCCGGTCGACGTGCTCAAGATCGACCGGGTCTTCGTCGACGGGATCGCCACCGACCCGACCAACCAGGGCATCGTCGAGGCGATCATCCGGCTCGGCGCGGCGTTCGCCCTCGAGGTCGTCGCCGAGGGTGTCGAGACCCCCGAGGATCTCGAGGAGCTCTTCCGTCTCGGCTGCCGGCGGATCCAAGGCTTCCTGCTCTCCCGGCCGGTCAGCGCCCAGCAGGTCGAGCCGTTCCTGGCCGGCACCACGATCGACCTCGACGAGCTGATCCGCCGGGGTCGGCGGCCCGAGGTCACCGACCCCGGCGACCTGGCCGACGAGATCACGCCGGCGACGATCGTTTAGCGGTCGGCGCTGCGGCGCTTGTTGGCGAACATCGCCTGGTCCGCTCGCCCGAGGATGCTCTCGGGATCGTCCCCCGAAACCGCGGCCGTGCTGCCGACGCTGAGCCGGGTCACCGCCGTCCCGTCGGTCCGAGCCGACGTGGCGGCTATCAACCGTCCGGCCAGGGTGGCGGCCGCGGCGGCGTCGAAGCCGGGGCAGATGACGATGAACTCGTCGCCGCCGATCCTCGCCACCAGCCCGTCGTCGGCGACGAGCGACTCGAGCTGCCGGGCGGCGACGACGATCGTCGCGTCACCGGCGGCGTGACCGAGCTCGTCGTTGACGGCCTTCAATCCGTCGATGTCCGCGAACAGCACCGCGAACTCGTCGGCCGAGTCGAGGTGTCCGGCGATGGCCTCGAGGGCCCACGTTCGATTGGCCACCCCGGTCAGCGGATCCCGCATGGCCATGCGGACGAGGGCCGGCTCGGTGCTGCGGTCGGTCAGCACGAGCGTCGAGACGCCCGGCCGGTCGCCGACGCCGCCGGCGATGATCCGGACCTCGGCGTCGAGCTGGCCGAGGCCCGGCCGGTCGAACGTCAAGAGCACGGTCCGTGTCTCCTCGGCCCGCATCTGGCTGAGGATGCCGAGCAGCCGCAACCGGCTCAACGGCTCGAGCAGCTCAGCCAGGTCGGTGCCGTAGAGGTCGTTTCGGGACCGCCCGAGCATCCGCTGGACGGCCGGGGTGGCGAAACGGATCGACCGCGCCGCGTCGACGGCCATCGTCGGCACCTCGAGCGTGGCCGTCAGCGCCGGCGTGAGCTCGTCCAGCGGGGCCTCGTCCGAACCGACGAACTGCCCCTCGTCCTCGAAGACGAGCCGGGAGGCGACGACGAAGCCCTCGATGTCCGGGTCGTCGATGCAGTTCCAGGCCCGGATCTCGCACGTGCGCCAGCTCCCGTCGACGTGCCGGAGACGTAGCTGACCGGACGTCTCCCAGCCGGGCGAGGAGGCCGCGCCGAAGGCGCCGACGCGGACCAGCTTCTCCATGTCGTCGGGGTGGCAGAGCCAGCCGATGTCCGAGCCGATCGTCTCACCGAGCCCGAGGATGCCCAGGGGCGGCCCGACGCGGGCCTTCAGGTGCCCGGCGGCGTCGTAGACCGCGACCTGCTCCCGCAAGAACGCCAGCAGGCGCGGCAGCATGACCGCCCCGAGCACCGCGCCGCCGAGATCGGCGTCCGTCACTTCCACCTTCCGCCCTGTCCTCTCCGCACTGCCTGCCGCCCCCGCTCAGGCCCACTGCCGGACCCGGAGGACTCTCCCAGCCGAGACGATAGTCGCGACGGCAAATCCCGGCGCCGCACTTCGGTGGTGCCGGCTCGGCTCATGAGGGCGCCATGCCGACGATCGGCCGGTTGAGCGTCATCGAGCCGGTCGAGCCCCAGAACGGGGCCGCGCCAAAGGCGAAGAGGCCGCCGTCGGACGCGACGAGCCAGTAGCCACCGACGCCGTCGGCCGCCATGCCGACGATCGGCCGGTTGAGCGTCATCGAGCCGGTCGAGCCCCAGAATTGGGCGGACCCGTAGGCGAAGATGCCGCCGTCGGACGCGACGAGCCAGTAGCCCCGTCCGTCCGGCATCGCCGTCATGCCGACGACCGGCCGGTTGAGCGGCTGGCCGCCCATCGAGCCATAGAAGGCGGCGTCGCCGTAGGCGAAGATCCCGCCGTCGGACGCGACGAGCCAGTAGCCGCCACCGTCGGGGGTGGCGGCCATACCGACGACGGGGTTGTCGAGCACGAGTGACCCGGTCGAGCCGTAGAAGGCGGCGTCGCCGTAGGCGAAGATCCCGCCGTCGGACGCGACGAGCCAGTAGCCGCCACCGTCGGGGGTGGCCGCCATACCGACGATCGGGTGGTTGAGCGACCGACCGGCCAGGTCACCGTCGAACGGCGCGCCGAAGGCGTACACCGTCCCGTCGGAGCCGACCTCCCAGTAGCCGCCGGTCGCCGGGTCGGTCGCCGTGCCGACGATCGGCGCCGGGACAGTCTGGCCGCCGGCGCCGGGGACGGCGGAACCGTCGAACGTCGCGCTGCCGTAGGCGAACACGCCGCCGTCGGACGCGACGAGCCGGTAGCCGCTGTCCGGGTCGACCGCCGGGCACGACTGGGCGAGCGGCTGGGGCGTCGTCGTCGGCCCGGGGACGACCGGATCGCCGTCGACGAAGCAGAGCGGGTCCATCCGCAGCGACCGGGCGCCGGTCGGGTAGCCGACCGCGCCGGCCGTCCAGGCCGCATAGGCCATCCACCACTGGCCGGTGCCGTCCTGGAACGCCCACTCCCCGCCCGGGCCGACGACCGATGTCCGGGACTGCAGGATCGGCTGGTCGTCCGGCTTCCCGCACGGCCCCGACGGGCCGGCGCAGACGGCGTAGCCGACGCCGTACGACGAGCTCTCGTATGTGCCGCCGGAGTAGAAGAGGTAGTACGTCCCGCCGTGGAGTACCAGGTCGGGGTTCTCGACGGTCAGCTCCCAGCTCTGGTCCTGGTCGATCAGCTCGGTGGCCGAGCTGCCCGGGGCGAACGACCGCCCGTCCGGCGAGAGCGGCTGCGACCAGATCGTCGCCGAGGTCGTCATGCCGCCAGGGTTGGCCTTCCACAGCAGGTACGGCGAGCCGTTGCCGTCGACGAAGACGTCCGGGTCGATGTCGCCGGCGTTGTAGGTCGAGCCCTTGGCGGTCGGCGACGGCAGGCAGACGAACGGCCCGGTCGACGAATTCACGTACGGGCCGGCCACTGTGGTGGCGAATGCCTCCGTGATGCACTCGGCATCGAGGTACTCGGCGAACGTCGCATAGAACATCACCCACGTCCCGTCCATCTCGGCGACGCTCGGCGCCCACTCGAGGCCCGGGTTCACCCATGTCAGCTCACGGCCCAGCGGGCCGGGCGACGGCACCGGCGTCCAGTCGGCCAGGTCGGTGGACTGGAACTCCTGGATGTGCCCGAACGTGCCGCCGGTCGTGAACGCGTAGTAGGTCCCGTTGACCGACACGACGTCGGGGTCCGGCGCGTCGTCGAGCGTCAGCGGGTTCTGGTACGCCCCCGGTGCGGGCGACGTCGCCGGGACGGCTGCGCCGGCCCTCTCGGCCGTGAGGTTCGCCCCCCACGCGGCGAGCCCGGTCGACAGCACGGCCAGCAGGACGACCCCCCAGCGCCGGCCGGCCCACGCCGTCCCGGCGCCGCCCGGCCCCCTTCGAACCTCCATCGTCCCTCCGCTGGTCGTCGCGCCCGGAATCGCCGCGCTCGAAATCGCTGCGCCCGAAGCTCCGAACAGTAGACGCAGAGGCCGTGCCAGTAGACGCAGCGGCGGCGCAACTGTTCGCCGGCACCCCTCACCCGCCACCCGTCGGTCCCGCCGCCCGTCGGCCCCGTCTCGGGCAAGGCCGGGTGGTTACAGTGAAGTTCTCGCTCGACGATCAGGGGAGACCCACGATGGGGTTGCACCAGAAGAAGGAAGTCGCCGACCAACTGCTCGACTGCCTGTTCGCGTCGAAGGACCTCTCGGTGGCGTTGCCGAAGTACAAGTTCCCCGATGTCGAGACGCTGCCGGACCTCGCGTACCAGGTGATCCACGACGAGCTACTGCTCGACGGCAACGCCCGCCAGAACCTGGCGACGTTCTGCCAGACGTGGGAGGAGCCGCAGGTCCACGCGTTGATGGACCTGGCGATCAACAAGAACCTCGAGGACAAGGACGAGTACCCGCAGACGGCGGAGCTCGAGCGCCGCTGCGTGCACATGATGGCTGACCTCTGGCAGGCGAAGGACGCGGCCAACACCGTCGGGACGTCGACGATCGGCTCCTCCGAGGCGTGCATGCTCGCTGGGATGGCGGCCAAGCGGCGCTGGCGGGCCCGCCGCGAGGCGGCCGGCCAGCCGTCGGACCGGCCGAACATGGTCTGTGGGCCGGTGCAGGTGGTGTGGCACAAGTTCGCTCGGTACTGGGACGTGGAGATGCGCGAGATCCCGATGGCGCCGGACCGCTATTGCATGGACGTCGAGCAGATGCTCAGCCGAGTCGACGAGAACACGATCTTCGTGATGCCGACGTTCGGCGTGACCTACACGGGCGCCTACGAGCCGGTGGCCGACCTGGCGGCGGCGCTCGACGACCTCCAACAGCGGACCGGCCTCGACGTCGACATCCACGTGGACGGGGCGAGCGGCGGCTTCCTGGCGCCGTTCTGCGCGCCGGACATCGAATTCGACTTCCGCCTGCCCCGGGTGAAGTCGATCTCCACCTCGGGGCACAAGTTCGGGCTGGCCCCGCTCGGGGTCGGCTGGGTGGTCTGGAGCGACGCGGCCGAGCTGCCCGAGGACCTCATCTTCCACGTCAACTACCTGGGCGGCGACATGCCGGACTTCCAGATCAACTTCTCGAGGCCGGCCGGCCAGATCATCGCCCAGTACTACGACTTCATCCGGCTCGGCCGGGCCGGCTACACGTCCATCCACGGCGCCTGCTACGAGACGGGGCAGTTCCTGGCGGCCGAGATCCCCAAGCTCGGGCCGTTCGAGCTGCTGTGCCGCAGTGACCCGGCCACCGGCATCCCGGCAGTCACCTGGCGCATCGCCGAGGGCGAGGACCCGGGCTACACGCTGTTCGACTTGGCCGACCGGCTGCGTAACCGAGGCTGGCAGGTCCCGGCGTACACGCTGACGGGCAGCGCGTCGGACATCGCCGTCCAGCGGATCCTGGTGCGGCAGGGCGTCGACCGCGACCTGGCCACGCTCTTGCTCGACGACTTCGGCACGGCGGTGTCGCACTTCGATCGCCATCCGGTGTCCGTGGCCATGACGCCCGCCGAAGCGGGCGGGTTCAACCACCTCTGATCTTCGGTGGACGACATGCCGATCGACGACGACCGGATCGATTGAGCCCAGGTCAGGCCGAGGTCGCGGATCGAGATGGCGGAGGGATCGCTCGCCCGTCCGCTCGGGCCGCGTCGAGCCACGCTTCGATCGCCACCCGAGCCTCGCTGACCGCGTCTTCGGGGGTGGGCCCGTGGGCCGTACAGAAAGCCAGGTCGGGGACGTCGGCCAACCAGGCACCGTCCTCGTCGCTCCACCTGACCTCGATGCGGTAGTCCCGGGTCACCGGTCCTCCTTCAGCTGCAGATCGTACCGGCGAACCAGCCGAACGACCTGCCGTACCTGGTATGGCTTCGCCTGGCCGCCGGTCTGCTGGAGGTTCACCAGTTCCGAGACGCCGGCGCGGGCGAACACCCGATGACTCCCCCGGCCGCCCACTTCCACGAAGTCCAAATCGTGCAGCAGTTGCACCAGGTCCCGAAAGGCGACGTTGCCGACGTCGCCACGGAGGATCCGTGCGAGCACCCGGGCGGCATCCACGTTGGCAACGTACCGATCGGTTGCGACAGCGCCTGATAGGGCTACCCTCCACAACATGTCCCCGCCCGGTCCCGATGGCCTGGACCCCGAAGTGGTCGCCGCGGTCCGCGACGCGGCGCTCGGTGAGGCGGCTCGCCTCGGTGCGTCGCACGCGGAGGTCCGCGTCGAGCGGATCCGCTCGCAGATGGTCGCGCTGCGAGACGGCCGGCTGGAGACCGCGGCCGACGACACCGAGGTCGGCGTCGGCCTGCGCGTCGTGCGTGACGGCTCGGTCGGGTTCGCGGCCACGGTCGCCGTCGACGCCGCCTGGGCGGCCGGACTGGCCGCCCAGGCGGTCGGCGCGGCGCGGACGACCGCGCTGGCCGGCGGCCGGCCGGTCGAACCGGCCGACGAGCCGGCACACGGCTCGGTCGAGTGGACGTCGCCGTACCGGACCAACCCGACGTCGGTCCCGCTGGCCGACAAGGTCGCGGTGCTCGGCGACTGGAGCGAGCGGCTGCTGCGAGCCGGCGTGGACCACGTCACGGCGTACGTGCTGGCGGTGAGCGAGGAGAAGCACTTCGGCGATCTGGCCGGGACGACGGCCGTGCAGCGCCGAGTCCGGGTGCATCCGCAGGTCGAGTGCCTGGCCGTCGGCGACGACGGTGACTTCGAAGAGATGCGGACGGTCGCGCCACCGGTCGGCCGGGGCTGGGAGTACCTGACCGGCGAGGGCTGGGACTGGGACGCCGAGCTGGCCCGGCTGCCGGACCAGCTGACCGAGAAGCTGCGGGCGCCGTCGGTGGAACCGGGAACGTACGACCTCGTCGTCGACCCGACGAACCTCTGGCTGACGATCCACGAGTCGATCGGTCACGCCACCGAGCTCGATCGGGCGATGGGCTACGAGGCGGCGTACGCCGGCACGTCGTTCGCCACGCCGGACCAGCTCGGTCACCTCCGGTACGGGTCACCGGTCATGCACGTCACCGGCGACCGCACGACCGAGCACGGCCTGGCGACGGTGGCGATCGACGACGAGGGTGTTGCCGCCCAGTCGTTCGACCTGATCCGCGACGGCGTCCTCGTCGGCTACCAGCTCGACCGGACGATCGCCACCGCGGCCGGCCTCGGCCGGTCGAACGGCTGCGCGTTCGCCGACTCCGCGCTCCACGTCCCGATCCAGCGGATGGCCAACGTCTCGCTGGAGCCGGCTGGCGGCGACGGACCGACGACCGACGAGCTGATCGCCGGCGTCGAGCGCGGCCTGTACGTCGTCGGCGACAAGAGCTGGTCGATCGACATGCAGCGCTACAACTTCCAGTTCACCGGGCAGCGGTTCTTCGTCATCGAGCACGGCCGGCTGGTCGGTCAGGTGCGCGATGCCGCCTACCAGGCGACGACGACCGACTTCTGGGGGGCGATGGAGGCGGTCGGCGGTCGGTCGACCTACCTCCTCGGCGGGGCGTTCAACTGCGGCAAGGGCCAGCCCGGCCAGGTGGCGCCGGTCAGCCACGGCTGCCCGTCCGTCCTCGTCCGCGGTGTCCGCATCCTCAACACCCGAGAGGAGTCGGGCCGATGAGCGGGCTCCCGCCGGCCCAGGACGTCGTCGAGCAGGTGCTCGCCGCCGCGGCCGCCGCGGGGTCGGACGACTGCGTCGTCCTGGTCGAGGAGGCCCACGACGCGGAGGTCCGGTTCGCCAACAACACGACGACGACG
This sequence comes from uncultured Actinomycetota bacterium, assembly GCA_963844575.1. GTDB lineage: Bacteria > Actinomycetota > Acidimicrobiia > Acidimicrobiales > RAAP-2 > DASZUK01. The sequence goes on along the minus strand of CAWJOU010000005.1, from coordinate 2,135,631 downwards.
AACGGCGTCCGGCTCGACCGCCGGGTAACGGCGATCCGCTTCGTCGACGTCGACGGCGGCCCGTCCAAGGGGGGTATCGCGGCCGGGGTGGCCCGCCGGGCCGGCGACATCGACGCGCTGGTCGTTGGTGGCGGCGGCCGACGGCGACGCCCGCGGGGCGGGACCGGCCGACGACGCGGCACCGCTCGTCCGCGGGTCGGCCGACGCCGACTTCGACGAGCCACCGGGCTCGACGGACCTCGGCGTGCTCGGCGGCGTGCTCACCGGTCTGGCCGGTGGCTTCGAACGAGCCCGGGCGGCCGGGCTGGTGCTCTCCGGCTTCGCCGAGCACCGCGTGGCGACGACGTACCTCGGCAGCACGACCGGCCTGCGCCGGCGCCATCAGCAGCCGACCGGCGCGCTGCACCTGGTCGGCCGGACCGACGACGGCAGCCGGTCGGCGTGGGCCGGGGCCGGCACGGCGGACTTCGCCGACGTCACACTGGGCGACCTCGAAGAGCGCGTCGTCCGTGGGCTCGAGTGGGCCGGGCGGCGGGTCGACTGCCCGGCCGGACGGTACGAGACGATCCTGCCGCCGGCAGCCGTCGCCGACCTGATGGTCGGCCTCGTCGAGGCGGCCGGCGGCCAACAGGCCGAGGAGGGCCGCACGGTCTTCTCGAAGCCGGGTGGCGGGACGCGGGTCGGCGACGTCCTGTCGACCCTCCCCTTCGACCTCTACGGCGACCCGGCCGAGCCCGGGCTGACGTGCGCACCGTTCCTGGCGACGCCAGCGTCGGGCCCGAACGTGTCGGTCTTCGACAACGGTCTCCCGCTCGACCGGACGGACTGGCTGCGGGGCGGCCGGCTCGAACACCTGACGTACCACCGGGCCGGCGCGGCCCGGTCGGGGGCGACGCCGACGGCACCCGTCGACAACCTCGTCCTCGAGCTCCCCGGCGCGGGCGGGACCGTCGACGACCTGGTCGCCCGGACGGAGCGGGGCCTCCTCCTCACGTGCCTCTGGTACATCCGCGAGGTCGACCCGGCCACGCTGCTGCTCACCGGCCTGACCCGCGACGGCGTCTACGTGATCGAGGACGGCCGGATCGTCGGCGCGACGAACAACTTCCGCTTCAACGAGAGCCCGGTCGACGTGCTCGCCCGGGCGACGGAGGCCGGTGAGACCGTCCGGACCCTCGGCCGCGAGTTCGGCGAGTGGGTCAACCGGACCGCCATGCCACCGCTCCGGGTCCCGGACTTCAACATGAGCTCGGTCAGCCAAGCCAGCTGACGCGTTCAGCCGGCGACGGCCGCCCCGGCGGGTTGGCCCTCTCCGTCCACTTTGGCGCCAGCCGGCCGACCACCAGCGGGCGGCTCGACGCCCCAGGTCGCGGCGAGCAGCTCGAACGAGCGGGCCCGGGCGTCGTAGCCGTGGACCCGGCTCGTCACGATCAGCTCATCGGCGTCGGTCCGGGCGACCAGGTCGTCGAGGCCGGCCCGTACGGCGTCAGGATCGCCGACGATCCAGCTGACCGTCGTCGAGTCGACGAGCTGCTGCTCGGCCAGCGAGTAGCGGTACGCAGCAGCCGTCTCCGGCGTCGGCAGCGGGCCGAACCGGCCGGTACTGAGCTGCACCATCGACAGCGCGGCCGGACCGGCGAGGTACCGGGCCTCGTCGTCGGTCGGGGCACAGACGACGGCCACCCCGACCATGGCGTGCGGCCGGTCGAGGACGGCGGACGGGCGGAAGGCCGCCCGGTACCGGGCCAGGGCCGGCTCGGTGTTCTGGGGCATGAAGTGGTGGGCGAACGAGAACGGCAGGCCGAGCAACCCGGCCAGCTCGGCGCTGAACAGGCTCGACCCGAGCAGCCAGATCTCCGGCCGGTAGCCCGCGCCGGGCACCGGCCGGGGGTGGGCGATCGTGCCGGCGAAGTAGCCGATCAGCTCGACCAGATCGTCGGGGAACCGGTCGGCATCGAGGTCGGCGGTGCGACGGAGGGCCTGGGCGGTCCGGGGATCAGTACCCGGGGCCCGGCCGAGGCCGAGGTCGATCCGGCCCGGGTGCAGGGCTTCGAGGGTGGCGAACTGCTCGGCGATGACGAGCGGTGCGTGGTTCGGCAGCATCACGCCGCCGGAGCCGACCCGGATGGTGCCGGTGGCCGCGGCGAGGTGGGCGATCAGGACGGCCGGCGCCGAGCTGGCGACGGCCGGCATGCCATGGTGCTCGGCCACCCACAGCCGCCGGTAGCCGAGCGTCTCGACCCGGCGGGCCAGATCGGTCACCTCGGCCAGCGCCTGGGCCGGCGACGAACCGTCGGCCACCGTCGCCAGTTCGAGCACGGACAGTGGGACGGACGAATGCGATGCCATGACGTTGGGGTCAACGCCGGAGCGGGCCGGACACTTCCCGGGCGGTAAGTTCGCCGCCGTGACCAGCGACGTAGCGCAACCGGCGGCCATCCACCGGGTGTGGGAGGACGAGATCCTGCCGACCCTGGCCGAGTACACCCGCATCCCGTGCCTCTCCCCCGCCTATGCCGCCGACTGGGCGGCCGACGGCCACCTCGTCCGGGCCGCTCGGCTGCTGGCCGACTGGTGCCTCCGCCGGGCCGTGCCCGGCCTGGTCGCCGACGTCGTCGAGCTACCCGGACGGACGCCGGTGCTGCTCGTCGACGTGCCGCCGTCCGGCGGCCACGACGACGGGGCGGGCGGCGAGCCGGCGGGCACGGTGCTCGTCTACGGCCACCTCGACAAGCAGCCGCCGATGGGCACGTGGCGGGACGGCCTCGGCCCGTTCGAGCCGGTGCGCGACCACGATCGGCTGTACGGCCGGGGCACCGCCGACGACGGGTACGCGGTCTTCGCCGCAGTCACGGCGCTCGAGACGCTCGCCGCGGCCGGCACGCCCCACCCTCGGGTCGTCGTCCTGATCGAGGCCAGCGAGGAGAGCGGCAGCCCCGACCTCCCGGCCCATCTCGACGCCCTCGGTGGGCGGATCGGCCGGCCGGACCTGGTGGTCTGCCTGGACTCGGGCTGCCTGACGTACGACCGGCTCTGGACGACGTCGTCGCTGCGCGGCAACCTCGTCGCGGAGGTCGAGGTCGACGTCCTGACCGAGGGCGTGCACAGCGGGTACGCCGGTGGCGTCGTCCCGTCGTCGTTCCGGGTCCTGCGCCAGCTGCTCTCCCGGATCGAGGACGAGACGACCGGTCGGGTCCTCCTGCCCGAGCTGCAGGCCGACGTGCCGGCCCGCCACCGCGCCGACCTGGCCGCGGTGGCCGACGAGCTGCCCGACGCGATCAGCCGCGGTCTGCCGACGGTCCCCGGCCTCGTGCTCGCCGGGCCGTTCGAAGCCGACCGGTTCGTCGCCCGGGCATGGGCCCCGGCGGTGGCGGTCACCGGCATGGACGGGATCCCGGCGGTCCGCGACGGCGGCAACGTCCTGCGGCCGTCGACGACCGCGAAGCTGTCGATCCGCCTGCCGCCGACCGTCGACGCGGCGGCGGCCGCGGCCGCGCTGGAAGCCGCACTGACCACCGATCCGCCGGAGCGGGCCCGGGTGACGGTGACCATGGAGACGCCGGCCGACGGCTGGCTCGCCCCCGAGCCCGAGCCGTGGGTCGCCGACGCGCTCACCGCGGCGTCGACCGTGTCGTTCGGCCGGCCGCCGTCGGCTTACGGCGAGGGCGGGACGATCCCGTTCCTCTCCATGCTCGGCGCCCGCTACCCCGGCGTGCAGCTCGTCGCCACCGGTGTCCTCGGTCCGGGCAGCAACGCCCACGGGCCGAACGAGTTCCTGCACCTGCCGATGGCCGAGGCGGTCACCGTCGCGGTCGCCCACCTCGTCGCCGCGGCCGGTGTCAGAGCTGGTGGGCCGCGACCTCCAGGCCGACGATGAACAGCCCGACCGAGATGAGGGCAACGACGTAGAGGACTCGGTGGCTGTCCGGGCGGGCCGGGCCGGCCGTCAAGATCCCGACGACGGCCAGCGCGCCGACGCCGACGCCGGCGTCGATCCACAGGGCGGTCGACGTCGTATAGAGCCCGGTTCGAGAGATGGCGAGGACGATGGTCGCCGGGATGGCCGCCGAGACGATCGGCCACGACCGGCGGAGCTGATCGGTGACCGTCCGAGAGGTGAACGGCACGTCGTCCGACCGGTTGGACCACGCGACCACGAGGTGCGAAACGGCGTGGGCCAGGGCGATGGCGATCGCCCCGACGACGATCACGCCGCCGGCGCTGACCGAGTCCGGCCGGTTCTCGAGACTGAGGCCGCCGATGGCGACCATGGTCGAGATCGTTCCGTAGACGTACTCGCGGGCCCATTCGATGGACCCCGACGGCGCCGCGCTGGCCGTCGTCACCCCGCGCTCCGTCTGGTCCACGGGCCCTAGTCTGGCGCCGGGCGCGGCCGGCCGGCGAACGCCGCGTCCGGGTCCGCGTAGGGTAACCATCCGTGGCCAAGACGACGACCCCCCGGACGCACGCCGTCGTCGACATCGACGGCCTCGCGGTCTGGTATGAGACGGCCGGCGACGGCGACCCGATCGTCCTCCTCCACGGCGGCCTGGCGACAAACACGACGTGGAACGCGCAGTTCGACGGCTTCTCGCCCTTCCGGCGGGTCGTCGCCCCCGAACGCCAGGCCCACGGCCATACCCCGGACCGGGACCGCCCGCTCTCCTACCAGTCGATGGCCGACGAGACGATCGGCTTCCTCGACGCCGTCGACCTCGGGCCGGCCGACCTCGTCGGCTGGAGCGACGGCGGGATGGTCGGCCTCCTGGTCGCCGTCCAGCGCCCGGACCTCGTCCGCAACCTGGTCATGACCGGCGCCGGGTTCGCCTCGTCCGGCTACGTCGCCGGCTGCCCCGAAGAGCTCGTCGCCCTCCAGCCGGGCGACGACGACATGGTCATGTTCGCCGCCCTCTACGCCGCGGCCTCCCCCGACGGCCCCGACCACTTCCCGGCCGTCTGGGAGAAGGTGCGGGCGATGTGGGCCACGCCGTTCGACTTCTCAGCCGGCATCGAGCAGCTCGCCGCGCCGGTCCTCGTCGTCCTCGGCGACGACGACCTCGTCGCGGCGGCTCACGGTGACGATCTGGCCCGGCGGGTCCGCCACGGCCAGCTGGCCGTCATACCCGGCACGTCCCACCTGGTGCCGATGGAGAAGCCGGACCTCTACAACCGGCTCGTCCTCGACTTCACCGCCCGGCCAGCAGTCGAGACGCTGATGCCGTGGTGGCGCCGGACCTGACGTCGTAGTCGGCCGGGTGGAACCGGCGGGTCTCGCGCCGGAAGCGGTACGTCGGCCGGGACCACATCGTCGTGTTGCGGCCACGGTGGTCGAGGTACCAGCTCGTGCAGCCACCGGTGGCCCACGCCGCTCCGGCCAGCTCGGCCTGGACCCGCCGGTCGAACCGCTCGGCGACGTCGGGGCGGACGTCAACCGTGCCGATGCCCGGTCGGTCGAGGAACTCGATGGCGTCGGCGACGTAGTTCAGGTGGGACTCGATCATGTAGACCATCGAGTTGTGGCCGAGCGTCGTGTTCGGCCCGATCAGCAAGAAGAGATTCGGGAACCCGGGCACCGTCGACCCGAGGTACGCGGTCATGCCGCCCCGCCACGCCGCCGACAGCAGCTGCCCACCGACGCCGCGGACGCGCCCGGCGAACGACGGCTCGGCGGCCCGGAAGCCGGTGGCGAAGACGACCGCGTCGACCTCCCGCTCGCCGCCGAGCGTGTCGATAACCGACGACGCCCGGAGCCGGCTGACGGCCGCCGGGACGACCTCGACGTTCGGCCGGGTCAGCGCCGGGTAGTAGTCGTCGGAGACGAGCACCCGCTTGCAGCCGAGCCGGTAGTCCGGTTCGAGCACCGCCCGCAGCGCCGGATCGGCGACCTGCCGCCGGCGGTACGCGGTGGCGAGCTTCTCGAGCAGCCGTTGGCGTCGCTCGTCCCGGCCGAGCAGGACCGGGCCCAGGAGCAGCTCGAGGCGGAGGTAGATCCAGGCCCGGACGGCCAGTCGGGCCGGCGGGAGCCGGCGGTACAGCCACCGGCGGGCGGGGCCGATCGGCCGGTCGTTGCGGGGGACGATCCACGGCGCCGACCGCTGGTAGACGACGAGCTCGGCGACGAGCGGCTGGAGCTCGGGGACGACCTGGACGGCCGACGCGCCGGTGCCGACGACGGCGACCCGCTGGCCGCGGTAGTCGTAGCTGGCGTCCCACGCCGCGGTGTGGACGACCCGGCCACCGAAGTCGCCGATGCCGGCCAAGTCCGGGACGAGCGGTTCGCTCAACGGCCCGCTCGCCCAGACGAGCACCCGGGCGGTCAGCGACTCGCCGGCCGCCGTCCGCAGCCGCCAGTGCCCGGCCGACTCGTCGAAGGCGGCCTCGGTGACGTCTTGGCCGAACCGGAAGTGGTCGGCCAACCCGAACCGGTCGACACAGGCTTGCAGGTACTGCTCGATCTCCGCCTGCGAGGAGTAGACCCGGCTCCAGTCGGGGTTCGGGGCGAACGAGAACGAGTACAGGTGCGACGGGATGTCGCACGCCGCGCCCGGGTACGTGTTGTCGCGCCACGTCCCGCCGACGCGCTCCCCCCGGTCGAGGACGACGAAGTCGCGGACCCCGGCCTGCCGGAGCCGGATCGCCATCCCGACACCGGAGAAGCCGCCGCCGACGATCGCCACCGCGACGTGGTCACCCATCGCCCCGACGCTACCCATCCGGCGCGACGCGGGCGCTCGACGGACAAGGGCTCGTCGGCTACAGAGCGCCCCGGTGGCGCAACCAGCGGATGGCGACGAAGCCCGGGATGGCCGGTAGCCAGTACGTGAGGAGCCGGTACGTCAGCGCGGCCGCGACCACCGGCGAGCTGGCCAGGCCGGCGCCGGTCAACCCCGCCACCAAGATCGCCTCGGGCGCGCCGAGCGCGCCGGGGACCGGAACGGCTCGCTGGGCCATCGTCGCCAGCACGACGAGGGCCAGCAGGAGGCCGATACTCGTGTGCTGGTGGACGAGCGCCAGCACGCAGTAGAGGCAGGCGACCTCGGCGGTCAGCAGGAGCGCCTGGCCGAGGACGAGGCGCAGGGCCTTGCGGGGTCGCCGGGCGACGGCCCGGACCATGGCGCCACCTTTCTTCAGCTGCGGGACGACCCGCCGGTGCAGCCGAGGGAAGTGCCACACCGCGGCCACCGCGGCGGCCAAGACCACGACGCCGACCAGGACGAGCCAGCCGTGGGACCCGGCCGCGCTGTGGAGGTTCTCGGTCTGGAAGGCCGACGCCGACAGGATGCCGCCGACCACCAGGGCCAGCAGGTCGACCAGGAGGCTGCCGACCGAGACCAGGGCGGCGGAGGCCGAGGCCGCCGCCACTTCGATCCCGAGCCGCTCGAGGAACCGGACGGTGAGGGCGAAGCTCCCGACCCCGCCCGGGGTGGCCATGGTGGTGAAGGACCGGCCGACCTCCAAGAGGATCGTCCGCCCCGGCGGCAGGCGGACGTCGACCGCACCGGAGAGGGCCACCGCGGCGGCGAAGAAGACGGCCGCCGCGCTGCCGATCGCCGGGACCAGCCACAGCCAGTCCTCGCCGTGGACCTTCGAGAACGCGGCCGGGACATCGGCGATGGCGCCGGCCAAGAAGACGATGGCCAGGAACGTGACGGCCGCGGTCGCCAGTCCGAGCAGCCGACCCCGCCCGGTGCCGTCCGGCCCGACATCGCCATCCGGCTCGTCGCCGTCCGCCTCGTCGTCGCCGTTCGCCAGCCGTCGGTCCGGGCTGACGACGGCTGGCGTCTCCTCGCCGCCGGAGGTCACGCCGGTCAGGCCGGCGCGGTGGCCGCGGTCCGGCCGGCGAACCGGCCGAACAGGGTGCTGTCCCCGATGGACAGCCCGCTAGCGTACCCGAGGGCGCAGACGCCAGCGGTGGTCCGGCCGGCCGCGAACAGCCCGGGGACCGGTTGGCCGGCCTGGTCGAGCACCGACCCGTCGACGGCGGTGTCGAGCCCGCCGAGGGTGAACGGGGCGTACGGCGCCGGGCCGACCCGGAGGTCGAAGGCCCCCAGCGGAGGTCGGAGGGGCCGGACCCAGGCGGCCGCCTTGTGGAAGACCGGGTCCTCCCCCCGTTCGGCGTGCCGGTTGTAGAGGTCGACGGTCGTCTCCAGGGCGCCGGACGGCAGGCCGATCTCCTTCTCCAGCTCGGCCGCGGTCTCGCACACCCACGTCGCCTTCAGGCCCATCCAGTTCGGCTCGTAGGTCTCCTCATCGACGACGAGGTACACCTCGCCGGCCTGTTCGTAGAGGGCGGTCCGGCCGACCCGGCCCATGTAGGTGTCCTCGTTGATGAACCGCTGGCCGCGGCCGTTGACGAGGATGCCCCGGATGAGACCCCGCGGCGGGGTGATCGGCAGGGAGACCTCGCCGCTGTACATGTTCCGGACGGCGGCCCCGAGCGCCTGGGCCATCCGGATGGCCCGACCGTCGTCGCCCTCGGTGCCGACCTTGAAGCTGCCCCGGACCAGCGGCGGGCAGTGGCGGCGGAGCATCTCGTCGTTGAAGACGAACCCGCCGGCGGTGAGGACCACGCCGCGGCGGGCCCGGAGGTGGACGGTGTCGGCGAACTGCCGCGCCTGGACCCCGACCACCCGGCCCTGGTCGACGACCAGCCGGTCCACCCGCGTGTCGAACCGGGGGACGGCCCCGGCCGCCTCGGCGGCGGCCGCCAGGTGCTGCATCAGCAGCCAACCGGTGGCCCGCTTGGTCTTGGCCAGGTGGCCCCGGGGGGCCGGTCGGGCGATCTGGTTGAACGGGTAGGCGTCCTCGCCGCCGGAGTAGACGAGGCCTTCCTCCCCCACCGGGGCCATCGACGTCTCGGCGCAGAAGGTGGGGTCGAAGGGCACGCCGCGGGCCACCAGCCAGTCGAAGTGGTCGAGGCTGTGGTCGCAGTAGGCCGTGATCTTCGCCTCGTCCGGGTCCGGACCGCAGGCGGCCATCATGAACCGGAACATGTCGTCGACGGAGTCCTCGAAGCCGCAGGCCTTCTGGATCGGGGTCCCCCCGCCGAGGTAGACGATCCCCTCGGCCAGCGCGGCCGCCCCGCCGGAGCCGCCGGTCCGCTCGACCACGACCACGTCCGCCCCGGCTTCCGCCGCGGTGAAGGCGGCCGTCGACCCGGCCGCGCCGAACCCGACCACCACCACATCGGCCTCGGCGTCCCACCGGGACACCTCGGACGCCTCGATCGGGGCGATCGGGTCGTCGGAACTGACGGGCTGCTCGCTCATGTCGGCTCCCCCCGCTGGGCGTTGACCACGGCGCCGAGCAGCATCGCATAGATGGCCAGATAGGCGAAAAGCATGGCCAGGACGACCCCGGCCAGGGCGCCGTAGACGGCGGTGAAGTGCGTGGACAGATGCAGGTAGACGTCGAAGGCCACCAGGAGGCCGACTACCGCCACCCCGGTGGCCGCTGCCCCGGGCAGGAGCCGCCGGAAGGTGACCGGCCGGCGTACCGAGAACCGGTACAGACCGGCGGCCAGCCCGGTGACCAGGAGCAGCAGCAAGGGCACCCCGACCAAGGCCTCCACCCCCTTTGCCGACCGGTCCAGCAGGTCGGTGATGGTGGCCGACACCGCGGCCACCACGCCCAGGCCGAGGACCACGATGACGGCGCCACGGAGGGCGTGCAGCCGGGCGTCGACGTACCGGAGCGTGGGCAGGCCATAGGCCACCCGGACGGCACGGACCAGGTTGTAGACCCCGGCCGACGTGCTCCACAGGGCCAGCACCACCGACACGACCAGGCCGACCGAGAGGCGGCCCGGGTTGGTCGCCGCGACATGCCGGAGCTGGCGGGCCACCACCGACCCCAGCGAGTCGGGCCCGGCGGCGGCCACCGAGGCCAGCCGTCGGGCCACCTCGGCCGGGGTGAACAGCAGGCCGAAGAGGCTGACCGCGGCCAGGGCGGCCGGGAAGACGGCGATCAGCAGCCAGAAGGCGGCCCCCGACGCGGCCAGGCCCAAGCGGTCGGAGGACTGCTCCGAGGTCGCCCGCCGGGCCGTCCGCCAGGCCGCCGGCACAGCCCGGTTCCCCGGCGCCTCCGGCACAGCCCGATCGCCGGGCGCCGCCGGCACAGCCCGGTCCCCCGGCGCCTCCGGGCTGGTCCCGGGGGACGTCGGGGGTTGATCGGTCAACTGCGGGGCACGTCTTTCCAGGCCGTCGACTTGTCGGCCCGAGGCTCGCCGGGCAGGCCGAGCACGCGCTCGCCGAGGATGTTCCGCATGACCTCCGACGTCCCGCCCTCGATCGAGTTCGCCCGGACGCGCAGGAACGCCTTGTGGACGTCGGGCGTGCCGATGGCGACGCCGGCCGGCCGGATCTTCGGATAGTCAGAGCCGTAGAGCATGCCGTCGGCCCCGAGCAGGTCGAGGCAGAGCTCGTACGTCCGCTTGTTCTCCTCCGCGTACGTGAGCTTCGCCACGGAGCCTTCCGGCCCCGGCGTCCCGGCCCGCCGGGCGACCGAGGCTCGCAGGTTCGTCAGCCGGGCGACCTCGTTGCGGGTCCACGCCGCCATCAACCGGTCCCGCAGCGCCGCCGCGTGGGGCGACGGGTTGCCCTGCCACCGCTCGCGCCAGAGCCGGACCGCGTCGCCGATCGGCCCCTGGCCGCGGCGGCCGACGCCGCCGCCGATGGCCACCCGCTCGTTCATCAGCGTCGTCAGCGCCACCCGCCAGCCGTCACCCTCGCCCCCCAGCCGGTCGGCGTCGGGCACGCGGGCATCAGTAAAGAAAACCTCGTTGAACTCGGCCTCGCCGGTCAGCTGGAAGAGCGGCCGCACGTCGACCCCGGGCGCGTGCATGTCGACGAGGAACGCGGTGATGCCCCGGTGCTTCGGCTGGTCCGGGTCGGTCCGGGCGAGGAGGAGGCCGAAGCTCGCCAGGTGGGCGACAGTCGTCCAGACCTTCTGGCCGTTCAGGACCCACTCGTCGCCGTCCCGGACGGCCCGGGTGGCCAGACCGGCGACGTCGGAGCCGGCGCCCGGCTCGCTGAACAGCTGGCACCAGATCTCCTCGCACGTGAACAGCGGCCGCAGGTACCGCTGCTGCTGGCGGTCGGTGCCGTGGGCGACGATCGTCGGCGCGACCATGCCGAGACCGATGATGTTCACCGGGCTCGGGAACGGCGCACCGGCCTCGAGCAGTCGCTCGGTGACGCGCTGCTGGAGGCCGGGGTTCAGTCCCGAGCCGCCCAGCCCCTCCGGGAAGTGGACCCATGCCAGCCCCCGGTCGAACTGGGCGCCGAGGAACGCCCGGTCGTCGACTTTCCCCGGCGCGAAGTCGGCCAGTAGTCCGTCGACGAGCTCGTCGACCCGGGTGTCGTCCGGGCGGTCACCGGCGTCAATCGTCGATGCCATCAGTCCTCCCCTCCGCCGAGCGACGCCGGCTGGTCGCCGTCGTGGTTCGGGTCCGCCACGTCGCGCCGGGCGATGACGTGCACGTCGATGCCGGTCTCCGCGGTGAAGCGGAGCACCTTGCGGACGACCGAGCCGCGGTGCCACTCCTCCCACCGGCTACGCCTCGTCGCGCCGACGACGATCTGCGTGATGTGGTGCTCGACCGCGAACGTCACGACCGTCCGGGCTGGATCGTCCCCGGTGACGTCGTACCAGTGGCCGCCGACGTCGTCGACCAACTGCTTCACCGACGCCAGGCCGTCCCCGTGGCTCGAGCCGTCGATGCTGGCGACGTGGACGGCGAGCAGGTCGCCCTTGGCCCGCCGGGCCATCCGGGCGGCCCGGCGGACAACGCCGTCGCTCCCCGGGGCCCCGGTGACCGCGACCATGATCCGCTCGGTCGTGTCCCACACCGCGCCGGGGTGGTGGTTCTGCAGGTAGCGGAGGAGCTCCTCCTCCGTCTCGTCGGCCACGAAGCGCAGTGCCAGCTCGCGCAGGGCGACGAGGTTCTCGGTCTTGAAGAACCCGGTGAGGGCCTGGGACACCTTGTCGGTCGGGTAGATGTTGCCGTGGAGCATCCGCCGGCGGAGCTGGTCGGCGGACGAGTCGATCAGCTCGACCTGGTCCGCCCGGCGGACGACCCAGTCGGGGACGCGCTCGCGGATCTGGACGCCGGTGATCGCCTCGACCGCGTCGGCCAGGCTCTCGACGTGCTGGATGTTGACGGTGCTGATGACCGCGATGCCGGCGGCGAGCAGGTCGAGGACGTCCTCCCACCGCTTCTCGTGGGTCCCGGACCCCGGGACGTTCGTGTGGGCGAGCTCGTCGACGAGGACGACCTCCGGTCGGCGGGCGAGCACCGCGTCGAGGTCCATCTCCTCGAACGCGGTGCCGCGGTAGTCGACGACCCGGCGGGAGACGACCGGCAGGTCGCGGATCAGCTCGGCCGTGTGCGGCCGGCCGTGCGTCTCGACGAACCCGACGACGACGTCGGCCCCCCGGTGGTGGCGGCGCCAGCCCTCGTCGAGCATGGCGCACGTCTTGCCGACACCGGCGGCCGAGCCGAGGTAGATGCGGAACTTGCCCGTCGGCCGTACGGCCTGACGGGACTCGTCGTCGATCATCGAGGGCGCGTCGGGCACGCCCTCATTCTGCCGGGTTTCCCCCGCTCGTACACTTGCGCGATGAGGAGGAACGTGGCCGGCATCGCCGTCGCCCTGGTCGGCATCGGGGTCCTCGAGCGCGGTGATGGTGCCCGCCCGGGACCACCTCTCGATCGCCACGTGCGCCCTCGTCCTCGTCGTCCCGGTCGTCGGCGGGGTGGCCGTCGGCGGCCTGCCGGCCGGCCTCGTCGCCGTCGTCGCCGGCTTCGTGGCCTACGACGTGCTGTTCATTCCGCCGTACGACACGCTCTCGGTCGGCCAGGCCCAGAACTGGGTCGCCCTGGCCGTCTACGTCGTCGTCATGCTCGTCGTCGCCCGGGTCGTCGTCTTCCTGCAGCGGGCCCGCGCCGACGCCCGCCGCCAGGCCGACGCCACCGAGCGGCTCTACGTCCTCTCCGACCTGCTGATCGGCGACCGACCGGTCACCGACCTGCTCCAGCAGGTCGTGACGACGATCCACGACGCGTTCGGGCCCCGCTGGGTCGGCGCCCTGCTGCCGGACGGTGCCGACCACGAGAGCCTGACCCTGGCCGCGACGGCCGGCCAGCCGCTGTCGGCGGAAGAGCTGGCCGACCTGGCGCCGACCCCCGGGCGGCCGGCCCAGCTGCGGCCGCCGGCCGACCGGAGCGGGGGCCGAAGCGGCCACGCCGGCGAGCCGGCAGAGTCGGTGACCCGGATCGTCCTCACCGCCCGCGGCCGGCCGGTCGGCATGGTGGCGATGGCCGGCGGTCCGCTCCGGCCCCACGACTGGGAGCTCCTGCACACGTACGCCAACCACGCCGCCCTCGCCCTCGAGCGCAGCCAGCTCCGCGAACAGGCCTTGCGGGCCGAGCTGCTCGAGGAGGTCGACCGGCTGCGCGACGCGATGATGGGCGCGGTCTCCCACGACCTGCGGACCCCGCTGGCGTCCGTCAAGACCGCGGTCACCACGCTCCAGCGCTCCAGCGACGACCTGTCCGCCGCCGACCGGCGCGAGCTGCTCGACCTGATCGAGGACCAGTCCGACACGCTCGACCGGCTGGTCGACAACCTGCTCGACATGACCCGTATCCAGTCCGGCGCGCTCGAGCTGCGCCGCGACGTCAGCCCGGTCGCCGAGGTCGTCGAGGGCGCGCTGGCGACCGGTGCCGTCCACCGCGACACCGTCCGCGTCGACCTGCCCGCGGACCTGCCGCCGGTCGACGTCGACCAGTTGCTGATGGAGCGGGTCCTCGCCAACCTCGTCGAGAACGCGGTCCGCCACTCGCCGGCCGGCCAACCGGTCACGATCGCTGCGGCCGTCCACGGGTCGTCCGTCGAGCTGGCCGTCGTCGACCACGGCCCCGGCGTCCCCACGGACGACCGGGCCCGCGTCTTCCAGATGTTCAACCGGGTCAGCGGCGGTGGGCGGGCCGGGCTCGGCCTGGCCATCGCCAAGGCGTTCGTCGAGGCCCACGGCCAGTCGATCTGGGTCGGCGACGCGCCGGGCGGCGGGGCCCGGTTCGTCTTCACGATGCCGATCGCCGTCCTGCCCGCCGAGACAGCCGTGCTGGCCCCCGGGAGCTGAGCGACCGACGTGGCCCGCATCCTCCTCGTCGACGACGACCAGGCCCTCCTGCGGGCGCTGCGCATCGGGCTCGGGGCCCGCGGCTACGACGTCGTCGTCGCCCACTCCGGCGAAGAGGGCGTCACCCAGGTCTCGCTGGCCGGCCCGGACGTCGTCGTCCTCGATCTCGGGCTGCCGGACATCGACGGCATCGAGGTCTGCCGGCGCGTCCGGCAGTGGTCGGCCGTGCCGATCATCGTCCTCTCCGCGGCCGGAACGGAGGACCGCAAGGTCGCGGCCCTCGACGCCGGGGCCGACGACTACGTGACGAAACCGTTCGGCATGGCCGAGCTCGAGGCCCGGCTCCGAGCCGCCCTGCGACGGTCGGCCCGGTCGGCGGCCGACGACACGCCGACCGAGATCACCGTCGGTCGGATCGACGTCGACCTCGTCCACCACATGGCCCGGCTCGACGGTCAGGCCCTCGACCTGACCGCCCGCGAGTTCGACCTCCTCGCCTATCTGGCCCGGCACGCCGGCAAGGTCTGCACGCATCAGATGATCCTCCGTGACGTCTGGGGGTCGGCGTACGGCAGCGAGGCCCACTACCTCCGCGTCTACGCCCACCGGCTCCGCCGCAAGCTCGGTGACGCCGGCCACCTGCTGCGGACCCAACCGGGCATCGGCTACCAGCTGCTGGAGGACTAGCTAAACCGGTAGAGCGGGTTGAGGAGCACCCGCCGCCCGCGGTCGGCCAGCACGGTCCCCTCGACCGCCAGCGACGCGCCGACCGTCACGCCGGGGACGCGGTCCCGACCAACCCACCGCAGGACGATCGTGCCGGTGCCGTCGTCCAGCTCGGCATCGGTGGCGCAACCAACGCCGGAGCGGACCGACACCGCCCGCACCGTGCCGGCGAGCGCCGCCCGCCGACGTGGGCCCGCCGCGCCGACCGTGCGGGCCACCGGGCGGCCACCCCACTTCTCGGTCCCGTCGGCCATCCAGCCGGTCATGACAGCCAGCCGCTCACTTCAGCTTGGCCAGGCCCTCGTTCAGCTGGAGGACGTTGATATAGCTCGAGCCGAGGAAGCCCAGCTGCTCGCCGTTCGTCTGGCTGGCGATCAGTGCCCGCAGCCGGGCCGGTGCGATGCCGGTGGCCCTGGCGATCATCGGAACCTGCACGTCGGCGTCGGCCGGGGTGATGTCCGGGTCGTAGCCGCTGCCCGACGTCGTCACGAGGTCGGGGGTCGGGTCGAGCACACCGAGCTTGTGCCAGTAGGCGACGAGCTGCTTCGTGTTTGTCAGCAGTACCTTCGACCGCGGGCCGAGGTTGGACGCCCCGGACTCCCCGCTCACCCCTGTGGCGGTCAGCGGGTTGTCACCCCCCGAGACGTCTGTCTTCGGATTGGCGGCGTACGGCCCGGTGTCTGTGGGCCGGCCGTGGAAGACGCAGCTGCTGACCGGGTGGCCCGGGCACCTGACCTTCGACCAGTTCTGTCCGATGAGGGTCGATCCGTTGGCGGTAATGGACCCGTCGGCCTGGTGCTTGAACAGCAGCTGGGCCACCCCGGTGCCGACGAAGGCGTAGACGAAGCCGAAGAACACCAGGCAGATGACCGCCATGACGAGGGAGCGGCGGAGGTGGGCGAGCATCAGAGGATCTCCATCAATACCAGTGGACGGCGGTCAGGAAGAGGTCGATCAGCTTGATGAAGACGAACGGGACGATGATCCCGCCGACCCCGTAGATCCAGACGTTCCGGCGGAGGATGGCGGCCGAGCTGAGGGCCCGGAACTTGACCCCCCGCAGGGCCAGGGGGATGAGGGCGATGATGACGAGCGCGTTGAAGATCACCGCGGAGAGCACCGCGCTCTGCGGGCTGTGCAGCTTCATGACGTTGAGCGTGTTGAGCTGCGGGTAGGTGGCGACGAACAGGGCCGGAATGATGGCGAAGTACTTGGCGACGTCGTTGGCGATGGAGAACGTCGTCAGCGAACCGCGGGTGATGAGCAGCTGCTTGCCGATCTCGACGACGTCGATCAGCTTCGTCGGGTTCGAGTCGAGGTCGACCATGTTGCCGGCTTCCTTCGCCGCGGTCGTCCCGGTGTTCATCGCCACGCCGACGTCGGCCTGGGCGAGCGCCGGCGCGTCGTTCGTACCGTCGCCGGTCATGGCGACGAGCTTGCCGCCCTCCTGTTCCGACTTGATCAGCTCCATCTTCGTCTCGGGGGTGGCCTCGGCCAGGTAGTCGTCGACCCCGGCCTCCTGGGCGATCGCCGCCGCGGTCAGCGGGTTGTCGCCGGTGATCATCACCGTGCGGATGCCCATCGCCCGCATCTCCGCGAACCGCTCCGCGATGCCCTCCTTGACGACGTCCTTCAGCTCGATGACCCCGAGGACCTCCGGCCCGTCGGCCACCGTCAGCGGCGTCGACCCGGCCCGGGCTATGCGGTCGACGATCTCGTCCAGCCCGGCCGGCGTCGTCCCGCCCTGCTCGACGACCCAGCGCTTCACGGCCTCCGACGCGCCCTTGCGGACCTGCCGCCCGTCGACGTCGAGGCCGGACATCCGGGTCGTCGCCGAGAACGGGACGAACGTGTGCTCCCCGGTCAGCTCGCGCTCGCGGATGCCGAACCGCTCCTTCGCCAGGACGACGATCGAACGGCCCTCCGGCGTCTCGTCGGCCAGGGACGCCAGCTGGGCGGCGTCGGCCACCTCCTGCTCGGTGTGGCCGCTGGCCGGGAAGAAGGCCGACGCCATCCGATTGCCGAGGGTGATCGTCCCGGTCTTGTCGAGCAGCAGCGTCTGCACGTCACCGGCCGCCTCGACGGCCCGGCCGCTCATCGCCAGCACGTTCTTCTGCACCAGCCGGTCCATGCCGGCGATGCCGATGGCCGAGAGCAGGGCGCCGATCGTGGTTGGGATCAGGCAGACCAGCAGCGACACCAGGATGACGACCGACACCGTGGCCCCGGAGTAGTCGCCGAACGGCTGCAGGACGACGACGACCGGCAGGAAGACGATCGTGAGCACGGCCAGCAGGATCGTCAGGGCGATCTCGTTCGGCGTCTTCTGCCGGTTCGCCCCCTCGACGAGCGTGATCATCCGGTCGAGGAACGTCTGGCCCTTCTCGGCCGTGATCCGGATGACGATCCGGTCCGACAGCACCTTCGTGCCGCCGGTCACCGCCGAGCGGTCACCGCCGGACTCCCGGATGACCGGCGCGGACTCGCCGGTGATCGCCGACTCGTCGACCGACGCGACACCCTCGACGATCTCCCCGTCGGACGGGATCGCGTCGCCGGCCTCGCAGACGACGAGGTCGCCCTTGGCCAGCTCGGCCGCGGCGACCCGCTCCTCGACGCCGTCCGGTCGCAGCCGGCGGGCCTCCGTCTCCGACCGCATCCGGCGCAAGGTGTCCGCCTGGGCCTTGCCCCGGCCCTCCGCCATCGCCTCCGCGAAGTTGGCGAAGACAACCGTCAGGAACAGCCACGCCGTGATCGACCAGTCGAACAGGCCCGGATGGGCTATCGACTCGATCAGCGTTACCACGGTGCCGATCAGGACCACGAACATCACCGGGTTCTTGACCTGCACCCGGGGGTCCAGCTTCTTGAACGCGTCGCCCAGGGCCTGCCGCATGATCTCCCGGTCGAACAGGCTCCGGGCCTCGGCCACCCCGTGGGCTCTGGTGGCCGGCGCCGTCGGGTCCTGCGCCGGGGCGACGGCTTGCGGGGCGCTCATCAGAAGAACCTCCCGTGGCTCAGCTGCTCGACGATCGGGCCCAGCGCGACCGCCGGGAAGAAGGTGAGGCCGCCGATGATGACGATGACGCCGATGGTCAGCCCGACGAACATGGTGTTGTCGGTCCGGAACGTCCCGAGGGACGCCGGGACGACGTTCTTGGCCGCTAGGCCGCCGGCCAAGGCCAACGCCGGGATCATGATGCCGAACCGGCCTATGAGCATGAGGACGCCACCGATCACGTTGTAGAAGGGGATATTGCCGGTGAGGCCCCCGAAGGCCGACCCGTTGTTGTTCCCCTGCGAGGTGAGGGCGTACAGGATCTCGGTGAACCCGTGCGGCCCCGCGTTCAGTGGCCCGGCTCGGCCCTCCGCCACCGACACCGCGATGCCGGCGGCGACGAGGACGGCGATGGGCATGACCAGGGCGCCCATGCCGGCCAGCTTGACCTCACGGGCCTGGATCTTCTTGCCCAGGTACTCCGGCGTTCGCCCGATCATCAGGCCGCCGATGAAGACGGCGATGATCGCGTAGATGAGGATCGTGTAGAGGCCGCTCCCGGTGCCACCCGGGGTCACCTCCCCCAGCATCATCCCGGTCAGCAGGCCGAAGCCGCCCATCGGGTTGAAGGAGTCGTAGGAGGCGGCGGCCGAACCGGTCGACGTGCTGGTCGAGGCGATGCCGAACAGGGCGGTGGTGGTGTCGCCGAAGCGGACCTCCTTGCCCTCGGTGTTCCCGACCTGGCCGGCCCCCGGAGCGTTGCCCGCCATCTGGTGGACCCCGGCGGCGGCGACCGCCGGGTTCGGCTGGTGCTCGGCATAGGCGGTGAACCCGACCCAGACCCCGAGGATGATGACCATGGCCGCCAGCAGGGCCGCGCCCTGACGGATCCTCCCGACCATCTTGCCGAAGGTGTAGGTCAGGGCGAAAGGAATGGACAGCAGCAGGTAGATGGACAGCCAGTTGGTGAGGCCGGTGGGGTTCTCGAACGGGGTGGCCGAGTTGGCGTTGAGGAACCCGCCTCCGTTGGTCCCCAACTGCTTGATGGCTTCCATGAACCCGATCGGCCCCACGGCGATGGTCTGGGACACGCCGTTCAGCGCGTTGTGGATATGCGCGGGGCCGGACAGGGTCTGCACCGCGCCCTGGCCGACGAAGATGATCCCGGCGATGAAGGCGACCGGGAGCAGGATGTAGAGCATGCACCGGGTGATGTCCACCCAGAAGTTCCCGATGGTCGGTGACCCGCGCCGGGCGAAACCACGTACGAGGGCGATGGCCACGGCGATGCCGACGGCCGGGCTGACGAACTGCTGGACGGTCAACGCGCCGATCTGGGAGAAGTACGACATGGTCGTCTCGCCCCCGTAGTTCTGCCAGTTGGTGTTCGTGACGAAGGACACCGCCGTGTTCCACGACAGGGCGTTCCCCGGCGCGTCCAGGTGCTGCGGGTTGAGGGGCAGGCTGCCCTGGAGCCGGACGATCACGTAGGTGAACAGGATCGAGACGCCCGAGAAGACGATCATCGAGCCGGCGTACCGCTTCCAGGACTGCTCCTTGTCCGGGCCCGTCCCGAGGAGCTTGTACACCGGCCGCTCGGCCCACCCGAGGAAGTGCACCCGGCCGTCGAAGACCGCGGCCATGTACGACCCCAGGTACCTCCAGGTCACCGCCAGGGCCACGACCAGGACGACGATGGTCCAGAAGAACCCCATCTAGAACCACTCCGGCTTGAACATGGCGATGCCGAGGTAGATGAACACCACGGCCGAGACGCCGAGCAGGATCGCTTGAACGGCGTTCACTACACCCGCTCCAGAGCCCAGATCAGCCCGAGCATGCCGACCGTGAAGACGATCGTGCCGAGCACTGCGAGGAAGTCACCCATGCGCCCACTCTGCGCCCGGCGCCGTCAACAGGGGGTGTACGTCGCGTCGGGACCCGTAAACGATTCGTAAACGCCCCGGTGGTCTTCGACGGCCGGCGGCCGCGACCGGGTCAGCCTGTCTTGTCGATGAGGTGGAGGAGCCGGATGACGGACTCCTCCATGTACTCCGGGCCGTGGATGTCGGCCGCCCAGGAGATCGCCGCCGAGAACCAGACCTGCTGGACGATGCCGGCGATGTCCCACTCGGCGTCGTCCGGCTCACCGCCGGCGATCGCCCGGGCGACGACGAGGTGCATCGAGTTGTTGAACGTCCGGAGCATCGGCGCGACGGCCTCCTGACCACACGTCAGCGCCCGGACCATCGCCCGGCTGCTCGACGGCGACCCGACGAGGGCGTTCGTCAGGGAGTTGAGCGTCCGCAGGACGCGCACCCGTGGCGTCTTGCCCGCCACGGCCTCGTCGACCAGGTTGGCGAGCATGTGGCTCGCCGTCTCGATCATGGCGTCGAGGAGCAGGTACTCCTTGGACGGGTAGTACTTGTAGAGCGTGCGAGACGAGATGCCGGTCTGGTCGATGACGTCGCTGATCCGCCAGCCGTCGAAGCCGTGGTCGACGGCCAGCCCGAGGACCGTCTCGCGAATCTTCTGTCGCTGCTCCAGGCTCAGCGGGCGAGCCGGCACTGCCCCCCCAAATACCTATGAATCATCGGGCAACGGTAGCGCAACCTCCCTTGTGTACATACGTTTTACCGTCGTTTCGGCCGATCGCCGAGATCGTCGATCGCCGTCTCGATCGCCCGGTGGAACGTCGGACAGGCGTCGATCATCTCGGCCAGGCTCGACGTCGGGACCGAGCACGACGACGTCGGCCTGCTCGCTCATTGCGTCAAGCGTGACCGATCGACCCCGGCCGCCAGGCTCTGGACCTCGCGATCGGTGTCCGCGACGAGCTCGCGCAAATGCAGGTCGGTGGCATCGCTGACCACCGCCACGGTCGCCGCGGTCGCCGCCGACCGGATCGCGCTCGCCGTCGACAGCACGTCGGCGACCTGCCGGCGGACGCCGGACAGGTGCCGATCATCCGCGGTCGCCAGCAGGCCGTCCAGCGCGGTGGCCGTCGACCGCAACCGACGCTGGAGGGACGGCAGGTCGCCGACCGGCGCACCGGCGGCCGCGGCATCGCGCACCGCCCGGTCCGCGTCGCCGACGCCCTGCCAGAGCTGGCGGCGCAGCTCCGGCAACGGGATCGTCCGCCCGTTACCCGCCGGCCCGGCGGTGCCGGCACCCACGAGATGGTGCCAGCCGCCGAGCACCGTTCGCCCCGTGCGGGTCGCCATCCACGTCCGCTCGACGCCGCGCCAGGCCGCCCGGGCGATCAGCAGGCGGCGGCGAGCCCATCGCCAGCCGTAGAACGCGGCCCCCAGCGCCACAGTGGCGGCCACGCAGAGGAACAGCAGCGCCCCGACGATCACCGGCGTAGCCGACGCGGTCATGGTCGAAGTCTACGGGCCGCCGCTCCGGCCCGACCGGCGGGCGGCGGCGGCGGCGGCGGCGGCGGCGAGGCTGGCCGGCGGTGAGGGCCGGCGGCGGGCGGCGAGGCCGGGGCTGACCGGCCCGTCAGAGCCGGCCGGTCAGATCGGGGTCAGTGCGCTGGCGTCGGCTCGTGCGCCGCCTGGGCCACCTGGGCGGCGCGGTGGGCGGCGACGACCTCATTGCGGAAGTACAGCCAGCGGCCGAACGTGACGATGACGCCCTGGGCGCCCGCGCCGAGCAGGGCCAGGAAGATGAGCAGGCCGAGCACCTGGTAGGCGTTGTTGCCGTTGAGGCTCCGGTTGCCGAGGATCCAGCAGATGAGGGCCATCACCAGGAACTCCGTCATGAGGAACGCGCCGAAGAGCTGCATGATGCCGTTGGCCGTCTTCTTGTCCTCCTCCGCGACCTGCTTGCGGGCCGCCGGGATGAGCAGCCCGCCGAGGGCGGCGAAGACGATGAGGATGCCGACGCCGATGACCGACCACCACCACGTCAGGTCGTAGACGCCGAGCGTGATGAAGCACATGGCGGCCGAGAAGACGAGGACCAGCACCGCCAACGATCCGTAGAGCTTGCCCACGACACCTCTCCTTGTCCGATCCTGTCCGGGCGCTACCACGCCTCGACGTCGTCCGCCTCCCGATTGCGGATCCCATCGATATCACGACTCGGCCCCGACCGCCCGTCTTACGGCGCGAGCGGGCGCCGATGGCCTCGGTGGCGGCGCGAGCGGGTGCTGACGGCCTCGATGGCGGCGCGGACCGCTGACGGGGCGGCCGGCGTTACCGACGGGGCGGCCGGGTTACTAGCCGGATGACTGGCAGTCGCTGCAGCGGCCGAGGATGGCGAAGTGGTGGGGGTCGATGACGAACCCGTGCCGGGTCTTGGCCGTCCGGGCGAGACCGTCGAACAGCTCGTCGGGTGCCTCGATCATCGCGCCGCACTGCTCGCAGATGAAGTGGGAGTGGGCCATCGATGCCAGCTGGTACGTCGCCGGACCGTGGCCGAGGTGCGAGTGGACGACGACGCCGAGCTCTTGGAGGTCGTCGAGGTTGCGGTAGATCGTCGAGAGGTGGACGTCCGGCGCGCGGCGCTGGACGTCGTCGGCCAGCTCCTCGGCGGTGCGGTGGTCGCCGGCCTCGAAGAGCACTTCGAGCAGCAGGCGCCGCGACAGCGTCGCCCGGCCGCCTTTGGCCCGCATGAGGGCGAGAACATCGTCGACCGTCGCCGGATGGGCCGCGACGGCTGGGGCGGCGACCGTAGGGGCGCCAGGAATGGGGGCGGTGACAGCCTCACGGGGAACCCGCGGGACGACCGGCCGGCTCATGACGTCACGTTAGACGGCGCAATCAGTTGCAAATCATTCGCAATAGGGTACGGTGAGCATTGGTGGCCGTCAGCGATCGATGCCTACGTCTTTCGACCCCCCTCCGGCGGGCCGTCGCGTCGCTGACCCCCCGGGAACGGGCTCGCCTCGGCGGCATGGCGGTCGCCATTATCGGGCTCTTCGCCGTCGGCTTCGTCCTGCTCCTCGCGGCCGCGCCGCACCACTACCGGGTGAGCCGGACGGACGTGTTCGGTGTCGGGACCGGCATCCTGGCGCTGACGCTCGGGATGCGCCATGCGTTCGACGCCGACCACATCGCGGCGATCGACAACACGACCCGGAAGCTGATGGCCGAGGGGAAGCGCCCGATGAGCGTCGGCTTCTTCTTCTCACTCGGGCACTCGACGGTCGTCTTCGCCCTGACTGTCCTCCTCGGTCTCGGCCTCCGGGCCGTCGACGCGCAGGTGCACCACGGCGCGTCGGGCTTGCACGACGTGACCGGCGTCGTCGGGACGACGGTCTCCGGCGCGTTCCTCTACGTCATCGCCGCCCTCAACGTCGTGGTCCTGCTCTCGATCGTCCGCGTCTCCCGGGACCTCCGGCGGGGCCGGTTCGACGACGGCGAGCTCGAACGGCAGCTCGACCAGCGCGGCCTGATGAACCGGTTCTTCGGGCCGCTCGCCCGCCGGGTCGACGCGCCGTGGAAGATGTACCCGGTCGGCATCCTGTTCGGGTTGGGGTTCGACACCGCGACGGAGGTCGCGTTGCTCGTCCTGTCCGGGACGGCCGTCGCCAGCGGCCTCCCGTTCTGGGCGATCCTCTCCCTACCGGTCCTCTTCGCCGCCGGGATGAGCCTCTTCGACACGCTCGACGGGTGCTTCATGAACTTCGCCTACGACTGGGCGTTCTCCCAGCCGGCCCGGAAGGTGTACTACAACCTCGTCATCACCGGGCTGTCCGTCACGGTCGCCTTCTTCATCGGCACCGTCGAGCTGCTCGGCCTGCTCGGAACCGAAGCCGGCTGGCAGGGCGGCTTCTGGCACGCGGTCGGCGGGTTCGACATCAACACCGCCGGCTTCGTCATCGTCGGCCTCTTCATCGTCACCTGGGCCGTCGCCGTCGCGGTCTGGCGCTTCGGCCGGATCGAGGAACGGTGGACCGCGCCGGCCGGAGCGTCGTCGGTCGGTGCGGCCGGCCCAGGCGGCTGAACCGGCTTCGAGTCAGGACGTCGGGACCGCGCCGACGACGTCGTCGGCGTCGACACCGAGACCAGGCAGCGATCCGAGGTTCACGGCGTCGCCGAAGCTGAAGATGCCGCCATCCGCGCCGACGAGCCAGTAGCCGCGGCCATCTGTCGTCGGGACGACGGACACGACCGGCTTGGCCGGCGTGACCCCGAGCGCCGGCAGTGAGCCGAGATAGGCCGCCGTTCCGTAGGCGTCGACGCCGCCGTTCGACGTGACGACCCAATACCCGGTCCCGCCCGGCGTCCCGGCGATACCGGTAATCGAACCGGCGCCGGCGGACGCGTTCCCGTAATCCTCGGCCGAACCGAACCCGGTTACCGTCCCGTCGGCCTGGACGACCCAGTAGCCGGTGTCACCGGCCGCGGCGGCGATCCCGACGACGTCGTCGACGTGCACACCGGCGGCGGGCAGCGAGCCGAAAAACGGGGCGTCGCCGAACGCGAAGACGCCGCCGTCGCGGCCGACGAGCAGGTAACCGCGATCGTCCGTCGTCGGGACGATCCCAACGATGTCATCGACGGCCACGCCGAGCCCGGGCAGGGATCCTTCGTACGTCGTGTCGCCGAAACTGAAGACACCGCCGTCCGCGCCGACGAGGAAGTAGCCACGACCGTCCGACGACGGCACGATCCCGACGATGTCATCGACATCGACGCCGAGGCCGGGGAGGGACCCGTAGAAGCCACCCGAGCCGCCCGGCGGGAAGACGAAGACGCCACCGTCCGCACCGACCAGGTCGTAGCCGAAAGTCGTCGCCGACGCGGTCGGTGGCGATGGCGCGGTCGTCCCCGGGGGCGACGGTGCGCCGGGCGGTGGCCTCGGCGGTGTGGGGTTCGTGGTGGGCGGACTTGTCGCCGGTGGTGTCGTCCCTCCCCCAGATGCCAGGCCCACGAGGTGCGCCCGCAACGTCGTGCCGTCGGGTGCGACCGGTGTGCCGGCGGTGCTCGTGACGAGCGAGTACGCGTCGCTTCCGTCATCCGGCAGGAGCGAGCAGTCAGTGGCCGCTGTTGTCAGCACGTACCAACCCCACGCGACGTAGCTCACGCCGTGCGCGTCGGCCCAGCGCATGTACGTGGCGTCGAAGCTTGTCGGTCCGGTCGTTGTGCTCGGCGGGTCGACGCAGTCGTACCCCTCGTCGAGCTCGCCGGTGACGACCGGTACGTCGGCGGCGACCGGTGCGACGTCCGCGTTCCAACAGGTGACGGTGTCGCAGGCGCCGGGAGCACCGCCGTGGTCGTAGTTGTGGAACGAGGCAACGAGCGCGCCGTCGGGATCGACGGGCTCGTGGGCGCGCCATCCCGTCAGGTCGTTGGCGTAGTCGAGGCCACCGAGCATGATCGGCTGGCTGGCCCCGGTCGACCGGATGGCCGTCACGAGTGTCTGCATCCCGACCGCCGTGTACGTCGCCGCGCCGTGGGCTGTTGTCCCGTCCTTCGTGACCGGGACGGTGCAGTGGCCGTGTTCCCAGCATGTCCAGGTCACGGCCAGTGTCGAGACGCCGTCTGTCTTCGGCGAGTACGGCTCGTTGAACGCGTCGAAGACGACCGCGTCGTTCGTCTTGAACGTTGTGGCCACTGACGACCAGAACTGGGCGGAGTGTGTGTCCGGCATCGGCCGCTGACCGTCCGCGACGTCGGTGCCGGGGGCGGACCAGTGGAGGTCGAGGATGACGTAGAGGCCGGCCGCGTTGAGATCGGCGACCCAGTCCTCAACGGCCGCCTGGTAGCCGGCAGCCCCGGCGGCGTGGTCGTAGGTCGGCTGGCCGTTGATCCCGAGCCAACAGTCCTCATTGAGGGGAACCCGGACCGCGTCGGCGCCCCAACCGGCGATGGCGTCGGCCGATGCCGCCGTGATCGGCACCGACGAGTATGCCCAGCCCTCCTCACAGGCATACTCCGTCCCCGGAACGTTCACCCCGAGGAGCCGGATGGTGGCGCCCGCGCCGTCGACGAAGTGGTTGCCGTCGACCGCGACCGACAGCGTCGTCCCGGCAGCCGCTCGACCGGCGGTCGTCACCGCACCGACGACGACCGTCGAGCCGACGGCGGTGACCGCGGCCACCACGGTGACGAGCCACCGTCGTCCACCGCACCGACGAACGGACCGACGGCAGCGACCAGACGAATGGCGAGTCATCGGCCGCGGGGGCTGCCGGTCGTCAGCTCGTGACGAGCGCGATGGCGAAGCCGTCGTAGCCCTTGCTCCCGACGGTTTGGATCTCGGTCGCCGTCACCCGCTTCTCGGCCGCCAGCCGCTCGTTGAACCGGCGGGTGCCCTCGACGTCGGCGTCGTGGCACGACGGGTCGACGACCTTGCCGTCGCGGATGACGTTGTCGACGACGATCGTCGTGCCGACCCGGGAGAGCTTTATCGCCCACTCGAAGTAGTCGGGGTTGTGCTGCTTGTCGGCGTCGATGAACGCAAAGTCGATCGGCCCGAACCCTTCGGCGGCGAGCGCCGGGAGCGAGTCGATCGCCGGGCCGACCCGGATCTCGACGGCGTCCGCCACGCCGGCCCGGTCGATGTTCGCCTGCGCGACCGCCGCGTGATGAGGATCGACCTCGAGCGTCACGACGCGTCCGCCGTCCGGCAGCGCTCGGGCCAGCCAAATCGTGCTGTACCCACCAAGCGTCCCGACCTCGAGGATCGTCCGTGCCTGCTGGGCCTTGGCCAGGATGTGCAAGAGCTGGCCCTGCGCCGCGGTCACGTTGATCGGCGGCAAGCCGCCGGCCTGGGCCGACTCGAGCGCGTGGTCGAGCGCGTCGTCGGGCGGAAAGAGCAGCTTCGTCAGGTAGTCGTCGACAGCCGTCCATTGCGATTGGGTCATGCCCTATTCGTAGCGCAGTCGGTCGCCCGGCGTCACCCGATGTCG
This sequence comes from uncultured Actinomycetota bacterium, assembly GCA_963844575.1. Taxonomy (GTDB): domain Bacteria; phylum Actinomycetota; class Acidimicrobiia; order Acidimicrobiales; family RAAP-2; genus DASZUK01. The sequence goes on along the minus strand of CAWJOU010000005.1, from coordinate 2,108,896 downwards.
CCCGCACGGCGCCCGCACGGCACCCGCACGGCGCGGACCGGACCGACGGCGAGGATCCGGGACCCTCGCTCGCCTATCGACGCGTCGATAGGCTGTCGTGCCGAAAGGGGTCATCGCTCATGCGAGACGGGAGAGGGCGCATGGGTGCAGACGCGGCCGGGGTCGCCGAGGGTGCCATCGACGCGGTGACCCCGTCGCTCTGGCAACGGTGGCGCTCGATCGCCTTCGCGCCGATCGGGGACGGCCAACGGCGACGGCGGGGCAGTGACGGCATCCGGGTCGCCGTGGCCGTCGTCGGGCTGCTGGCGTGCCTCCTCGTCATCAGCTACGGCTACCGCGTCGACCGGACGATCACCCGCGTCGTCAGTCCGCCGCCGGGCAGCATCGACTGGCTCGTCACGACGGTCTACGACGTCGGCGCGTTCGGCGTCGCCACGGTGCTGGTCGTGCTGGCCTTGGTCGCCCGGCGCTGGACCGTGGCCCGCGACCTCGGGGTGAGCGTGCTCGCCACCGGCGCCGTCACCGGCATCCTCATCCTCATCCTCGGCGCCGATGGCGGTCGAGGGACCGGCGTCGTCATCGATGGCTACTCCGTGACCTTCCCGGTCTTCCAAATCGCCGCGTTCATGGCCATCGCCACCGCCGCGTTGCCGTACCTGGCCCGGACGGTCCAGCGGTTGGTCGAGCTCGTCGTCGTCCTCGTCGCCATGGCCTCGGTCGTCGGCGGCCACGGGCTGCCGGTCAACGTCCTCGGCAGCTTGGCCATCGGCTGGGGCGTGACGGCCGCGGTCCATCTCGTCTTCGGGTCCCCCCTCGGCCTTCCGTCCACTGCCGACGTCGCCGCGCTGCTCGGCGAGCTCGGCGTCCGCGCCGTCGACGTCTCGGCTCGGCCTCGCCAGGAGTGGGGGGTGGCGCGCTTCGGGGCGACCCTCGAGCCGGGGTCGGGCGGTCCGGGCGGTCCGGGCGGTCCGGGCGGTCCGGGCGACCAGCTCGTTTCGGGGGGCCAGCTCGTCCCGGGCGACCAGCTCGTTCCCGGCGACCAGCTCGCCATCTCGGTCTACGGCCGCGACGCCGCCGACGCCAAGCTGCTGGCGAAGACCGGCCGGTTCCTCATGTACCGCGACTCCGGACCGACGCTGACGTTCACCCGCCTCCAGCAGGTCGAGCATGAGGCGTACCTGACGCTGCGGGCGGCCCAGGCCGGCGTCACGGTACCGGTGGTCGTCGAGGCCGGGCAGGCCGGCCCGTCGGGCGACGCGGTGCTCGTCTGCCGGCTGCCGGCCGGGAGCCCGCTATCGGCGACGGAGGACGACGGTGAGGTGTCCGACCGTGCGCTCGACGACGTCTTCGCCCAGCTGCTCGTCCTCCGGGGCGCCCGGGTGGCGCATGGCGAGATCAGCGGCGAGACGGTGCTCGTCGACCCGACGACCGGGACGGCCGCGCTGACGAACTTCCGGAGCGCGACCACGAACGCCGGACCCGAGCGGCTCGACCGCGACTTGGCGGGCGCACTGGCCGCGATCGCCCTCGCCGTCGGGGCGGAACGAGCGAGCGCGACGGCGGCTCGCTGCCTGCCCGCCGACGTGCTGTCCGGCGTGCTCGGTCACCTCCGCCGAGCCGGGCTCGATCCGAACCTCGTCCGGGCGCTCCGCGGGCGCAAGGCGCTGCTCGACGAGGTGCGCGAGCGGGCGGCCGCGCTGAAGGGCATCGACGTCCCGAAGCTCGTCGAGCCCCGCCGGATCAGCTGGGCCAACCTCATCCTCGTCGTCGGCACGTTGATCGGCGGCTGGGCGCTCATCGGCGTCCTCATCGACGTCACCCGTTCGTTCGACACGATCGTCGGCGCCGACTGGGTGTGGGTCGTCGCAGCGTTCGTCTTCGCCCAGCTGGCCTTCGCGGCCTCCGCGGTCGAAGACCTCGGCAGCGTGGCCGGCGACCTACCGTTCAACCGCGTCCTCGGCCTCGAGGTCGCCAACAGCTTCAGCGGCGTCGCCGGTGGGACCGCGGCGATCTTCGCCACCCGCGTCCGGTTCTTCCAGCAGCAGGGCTACGACGCCTCGGTGGCGATCAGCTCGAGCGCGTCGGTCACCGCGGCCAGCTGGTTCGTCAAGGGCGTCCTGTTCCTCGTGTCGCTGCCGCTCGCCTGGAGTGCCATCCACCTGGAGGTCACGCCGGAGTCGGGTGGGAACTCGAAGACGGTGTGGATCATCCTGGCGGTCGTCGTCGCCGTCGCCGTCGTGACCGGCCTGATGCTGGCCGTGCCCAGGCTGCGCCGGTTGGCGAGCGACAAGCTACGGCCGAGACTGCGCGACATGTGGGCCAATGCCCGGACCGTCGCCCGGTCGCCGCTGAAGATGGCCCAGCTCTTCGGCGGCACCCTGGTCGCCCAGCTCTTCGTCGCCCTGGCGCTCGCCGTGTCGTTGCGGGCGTTCGACGACCATCTCAGCCTGGCCACGCTGATCGTCGTGATCACGCTGGCCGGCATGATCGGCGGCGTGTCGCCGGTACCGGGCGGCGTGGGGGTGGTCGAGGCCGGCCTCATCCTCGGCCTCACCGCGGCCGGCCTCTCCGAGGCTGACGCCACCGCCGCGGTCTTCGTCCAGCGGCTGTTCACCGCCTACCTCCCCCCGATCTGGGGATGGTTCAGCCTGATGTGGCTGCGACGGCACGAGTACGTCTGACGGTGATCGTGCCTCCCGCCGCCGCCTACATGCCGATCTGGACCTCGAGCCGCCCGGCGTGGACGGCGTCGAGGAACGTTTCGTAGTCCCGTTCGTTCTGGTCGGCGTAGCTCTTGGCGAACGCGGCGATCGCTCGGTCGAAGTTGTCGCTGCCGCCGAGGTACGACGCGATGGCGATCCGGTCCCCCCAGCGGGCATGGGCGCGCGCCAGAGTCGCTCCACACGTGCGCGCGTAGAGGATCGCCCCGGGCACCTGCAGCTTGTCGACGTCGATCGCGCCCTTCCAGTCGTGGAGCTGTCGCACGTAGAAGTCGCGGGTCTGCCCGTCGAGCCCCTTGATCCGCTGCCACCCGAGGAAGATGTCCCCGGCCGCCTGCATCAGGCGCTGCCCGGCCACCACCCGCTGGCCGTGGTGCGTGTACTGGCTCTTGCCCACGAACCGCTCGAGGACCGACTCCTGCGCCTCCTTCACCTGAAGGATGAGGGGATCGCGATCGTTTCGACCGACGAGGAGGAGGATGTAGCAGCGCGTCCCGACGCTGCCGACCCCGACGACCTTGCGGGCCGCGTGGATGTAGCGGAATTCCTCGAGCGGGTGGTGCTCGTGCCCGAGCGTCCGACGGTACGAGTTGAGGAGCTTCTTGATGAAGACGTCGGACTGCTCCCACTCAGAACCCGGGACGACGAGATCCTCGATCGGCACGATCAGGGGCGGGTCGGCCCGGAACCGCAGCTGCCCGTCGACGTTGGCCGTCCGCTTGGCCAGAACCCGGACGCTGTCGCGGGCCCGGGCCTGCGACACGGCCTGCTCGATCGCCCGCACGTCGGCCTTCCCGACGCGCTTCATCCGCTGCTCGTCCCGGATCCGGTCGAGGAACCGGCCCACCTCGAGATGCTGGTACCACGCGTCGAGGGTCTTCATCCCGGCCGCCCGGCGCATCTGGATCCGGTACGAGCTCACCCCGGCAGTGACGATCGCCCGCCGGTCGGACCGGTCGAACCCCCGATCGCGCCCGAACACCTCGAAGCTCGCGGCCATCCGCTTCAGGTCCCACTCCCACGGACCGGGGAGCGTCTCGTCGAAATCGTTGAGGTCGAAGACCATCTGGCGCTCGGGCGTGCCGAACACGCCGAAGTTCGAGAGATGCGCGTCCCCACACAGTTGGACGGTGATGCCGGAGCTCGGGGTCGATGCCAGATCGGCCGCCATGATGAGCGCGGCGCCGCGGAAGAACGTGAACGGCGAGATCAGCATCCGGCCGTGGCGGATGGGGACGAGCTCGGGCACCCGGGTCGCCTCCTGCTCCTCGAGCAGGGCGATCGGGTCCGGCCGTTCCGGCGACGGCGTCCACCGCCCGTGGGCCGACCGTGGTGCCTCCTGGCGTGCCGCCTTCCCGCGGGCGACCCGCTCGGTGTCCGTGAGGTGCGCTCGCCGCCAGGCCGACGCGAACGGGGCTTCCATCGGCCCCCAGTCGGTGCGACCGGTGGAGCTCGGCAAGTCGGTCGTTGCTACCGCTGGCTCAGATGTGTCGTCCACGCGGCTACGCATTGTATCGGCGCGATGGCGACGACATCGGTGGTCCCGCGTCCCTTGCCGGGCCGGTGCCCGGCAAGCAGACTGGCCCGACGATGGCGCCGCCCCCTCCTGACGAGCCGCCGAACGGCATGGCTGACGGGTCGGACGGGTCGGCGGGGGCAGCCGGGTCGGACCGGTCCGATGGGCCGGACGGGGCAGCCGGATCGGACGGGGCAAACAGAGCGGACGAGACGTCGTTCTCGGTCAAGGTCGACCGGCAGAAGAGCCACCCGCTGTCCTGGAAGTCGGTCGCCAAGAAACTCGTGCCGATCGTCGTCGCCGGGGTTGGGATCTACCTCGTCCTCCCGTCGATCACCGAGGTACTGGCCTCGTGGCCCCGCCTGTCCACCCTCGACCCGGTCTGGTTCTCGCTAGCGATCGCGTTCGAGGTCGGCCATTTCATCTGCACGTTCGGCCTGCAGCGGCTGGCCCTGCGGACGAAGACGTGGTTCCCGGTCGTCACGTCGCAGCTGGCCGGCAACGCCATCACGCTGATCATGCCCGGCGGCGCGCCGATGGGCGCAGCCGTGCAGTTCCGGATGTTGGCCGCCAGCGGGCAGGAGACCGGCTCGACGGTCGGCGGGCTGGCTGCGTTCTCCCTCCTGGGCGTCGGCGGCCTCCTCGCGCTGCCCGTCTTCGCCCTCCCGGTCATCCTCGTCGGCTCGCAGACGACGAACCGGGGTCTCGTCAACGCCGCGGCCCTTGGCGCGGTCGGCTTCGTCGTCTTTGCCGCGTTCGCCGCGGTCGTCCTCGTCACCGACGGGCCGCTCCGTTGGTGTGGGCGGGTCGCCCAACGCGTACGCAACGGGGTCCTGCGAAAGCGGCCGCCGCTGACCGGCCTCGACGACTCGCTCCTGCACGAGCGGGACCTCATCCGTGGCGTCCTCGGTCGCCAGTGGTGGCAGGCCGTCCTCCTCTCCGCCGGCCGGCTCGCCCTCGACTACCTCTGCCTCCTCGCCGCGCTGCGGGCGACCGGCAGCGATCCGCGCCCCTCCCTCGTGCTCGTCACCTATGCCGTCGCCGGCATCATCGGCATGGTCCCGATCACTCCCGGCGGCCTCGGGATCGTCGAGGCGAGCCTGACCGGGCTGCTCGTCCTGGCCGGCGTCAACTCGGGCGACGCGTTCCTGGCCACGCTGACGTACCGGCTGGCCTCTTACTGGGTGCCGCTGGCTGCCGGCCCGTTCGCCTACGGCGCGTTCCGCCTCCGCTACCGAGGCCCGACGTCGACCGCGGCGGCCGGCGTGACGCCGCCGTGACCGCGTGACGCCGCCGTGACCGCGTGATACTGCTGGCGAGGCCGGGCGGCGAGACCCAGCGACGACCGCCCCGACGTACGATGACCGTCTTGGCCCGCCGTTCCGGCCCTCCGCCCCGTCGCTCCCGCCACTCCCCCGGCTCGTCCGGCTCATCCGGCCTCGACGGTGCCGGCGACTACCAACGCCGCGTCCGCACCGTCCCCGCCCGCACCGTCCGACGGATGTCGTCGCTGGCTGCGGCTGCCGTGCTCATCGCGACGGTCGTGGTCGTCGGCGCCGCGCTGCCGGAACGAACGCCGGCCGGCGCGTCGTTGGCCTCGCCGCAGCCGATCGCCGCGGTGGCGATAGCGGCGACGCCGGACGGCGGTGGGTACTGGACGGTCCGCGACGACGGGGCGGTGTCGGCCGAGGGCGACGCAACGATGCTCGGCGACGTGTCGTCGACCCGGCTCAACCGCCCGATCGTCGGGATGGCCGCGACGCCGGACGGTAAGGGGTACTGGCTGGTGGCGTCGGACGGCGGCATCTTCGCGTTCGGTGACGCCGCGTTCTACGGGTCGACCGGTGCTATGACGCTCAACCAGCCGATCGTCGGGATGGCCGCGACCGGCGACGGGCACGGCTACTGGCTCGTCGCGTCGGACGGCGGGATCTTCGCGTTCGGTGACGCCGCGTTCTACGGGTCGACCGGTGCGATGACGCTCAACCAGCCGATCGTCGGGATGGCCGCGACCGGCGACGGGCACGGCTACTGGCTCGTCGCGTCGGACGGCGGGATCTTCGCGTTCGGCGACGCGACGTTCGACGGGTCGACCGGTGCGATGACGCTCAACCAGCCGATCGTCGGGATGGCCGCGACCGGCGACGGGCACGGCTACTGGCTCGTCGCGTCGGACGGCGGGCTGTTCACGTTCGGCGACGCGACGTTCGACGGGTCGATGGGCGGCCAACCGCTCGCCCGCCCGATCGTCGGGATGGCGGCGACGCCGGACGGTAAGGGGTACTGGATGGTCGCGTCGGACGGCGGCATCTTCAGCTTCGGCGCGGCCGCGTTCCGCGGCGCGACAGTCCTGAACGTGGCCGAAGAGATCGCGACAACGGGCTCGGCCCGCCAGCTCGTCGTCGTCGACGCGCCGTCGTTCGGGTCGACGACGGCGACGCTGACGACGTGGGTCAAGACCGGCTCGACGTGGCAACCGGCGCTACCGCCGATGCCGGCGACAAATGGCTACAGCGGCTGGGAGTACGCGGCGAACCGGCACGAGGGCGACGGGAGCACGCCGATCGGCGGCTATTCGATCGGGTCGACGATCTACGGCAACGACGCCAACCCGGGTGTCGCGTACCCGTACCACCAACTGACGTGCGGCGACTGGTGGGACGAGGACTCGTCGAGCCCGGGGTACAACACGTTCGAGCCCGTCGCCTGTGGAACAACGCCGCCGTTCGCGGCGACAAGCGAGGCGCTCTGGACCGAGACGAACGCCTACCCGTACCTCGCGGTCATCGACTTCAACACGCCGGCGGCCGGCCCGTACGGCTCCGGGATCTTCCTCCACGCGGACATCGGCCAGCCGACGAACGGCTGCATCAGCGTCCCGCTGGCCGATCTCGTCAGCGTCCTGCAGTGGCTCCGGCCGACAATGGACCCGATGGTCGTGATGGGTCCGGACTCGGTCATCCGGAATTACTGACGAGCGCCCGCCGGGAAGCAAAGGATCGGTTCCCGCCCCAGGCCCGTCTGCTATCTCTCGGTGGTCGCCTTCCAACCTGACCCAGCGCCGCTGATACAGCCTCCTGGCACGATGGCGATGTGGGCCTACTGGAGACGATCGACGAGCACCTGGCCAAGCTGACCGAGGCCCTCTCGGCCGTGGAGCCCGAGACGGTGTCCGGCCCGGACGCGGCCGCGGTGGTCGAGCGAGCGGTCCGGATCGAGCGGCTCGGAGCCGCGGCGAGGACCCGCTTCGCCCGGCGGGTGACACAGACCGGCGCGTACGAGCACAGCGGGCACAAGCACGCGGCCGGCTGGCTGGCCGAGCAGTCCGGGGAGTCGGTCGGCCAGGCCCTCGGGGTGCTGAAGACGGCCGCCCAGCTCTCGGAGGCGCCACTGGTCGACGACGCGTTCAAGGACGGCCGGCTGTCGCTGGCCCAGGCGAAGGTGGCCGCCGACGCCGGCGCACTCGACCCGTCCTCCCAGCAACAGCTGGTCGGCGTGGCGACGACCGGGTCGCTGAAGGATCTGAAGGCGGAGGCGTCACGGGTCAAGCGCCGGCGGTTCGGCGAGGACTGGGTTCGCCAGCGGGAGGCGACGGTCTACCGCCGCCGCTACTGCCGGATCTGGTCGGCCCCGGAGGGTGGCGTCCGCCTCGACGCGTGGCTGCCGACGGTGGAAGGCGCCCGAGTGAAGACCGCCCTCGAGCACGCGGCCGACAAGGTCTTCGACGAGGCCCGTCGGGCCGGGCTCCGGGACCGGCCGGACGCTTACGCCGCCGACGCGCTGGTCCGAGTCGTCACCGGCGAGGAGCCGGCGCCGGCACAGATCGCGGTACGGGTCGACGCCGGGGCGCTGCGACGGGGCGACGTTGGCGTCGGTGAGGTCTGCGAGATCCCCGGCGTCGGGCCGATCCCGGTCGCGGTGGCGAAGGATCTGCTCGGCGACTCGGTCTTCCATACGATCGTCACCGACGGGGTCGACGTGAAGGCCGTCACGTCGGCGAAGCGGACGATCCCGGCCGCGCTGCGCCGGGCGCTGTCCGAGCGGGACGGCACGTGCGCGGTGCCGGGCTGCAACGCGACGCTGCACCTCCAGATCGACCACTGCTGGGACTTCGCCAAGGACGGGCCGACGAAGCTGGCCAACCTGCAGCGACTCTGCCCACCGCACCACGCGATGAAGACGCACCGCGGGTTTCGCCTCCTCGGGCCGCCGGGCGCCCGACGATGGGTCGGGCCCGATTAGCTCATGTGCCGTCGGCCGAGAGCTGCTGGCCGACGGTCGGTGTGACCGGCGACGTCTCGGTCGTCGTGCTGGCCAACGGGGTACCGGGCATCGCCACGGCGTCGGTGCAGCTCCGGGCGGATGTCCAGGCGGCGATGGCGGCGGCGGCGGCCGATCCTCCGAGCGGTTGTGGGAGGTCGTCGACGATGACGGCCGGCCGCCAGGTGACGCTGTCGATGTGGCGGCCGGTGGCGGTGACGACGAGCGAGCCGCTCTGGTTCTCGGGCGGTGTGTTGTTGTAGAAGGCGAAGTTACCGAGGCCGTAGTCGACGTAGGCGGAGCCGAGGTAGCCGCCGCCGAGCAGGACATGGGCATGGGTCCCGACGATGATGTCGGCACCGGCCTTGACGAGGGCGTTGGCCAGCGGCTCTTGGAGGGGGTTCGGGCAGGCGTCGAGCTGGGTGCCCCAGTGGACGTAGACGATGACGGTGTCGGCCCACGTCCGGGCCTTCTCGACCGCACCGACGAGCGCGCTGATGTCGTAGGCGGACGCCAGCCCCGGCTGCGTCGCGGTGGCGGTCCAGGTGGCCTGCAGGTCGGAGTCGATGACCTGGGTGGCGACGACGATGGCGATCCGCTCGCCCTTGATCGTCGTCTCGTACGGCGTGAACGCCTGTGTGACGTTCTGCCCGATGCCCATGATCGGGAACTTCGTCTGTGTCCGTATGGCGATCGCCTGCTGCAGGCCGGCGACGCCGCAGTCCTCGCCGTGGTTGTTCGCCTCGGTCACGAGCGTGACGCCGGCATGCTGGAGGGCGGTCACCGCGGTCGGCGGCGCGTAGAAGACATATGTCTTCACCTGCGGCGTCGGGCACGTTCCCTGGGTCAGTGCGGTCTCGAGGTTGACCATCGTCAGTGTGGCGCCGGAGAGGAGCTGCGGCACGGTCGGCCCGAGAGCTGTCGCAGGGTCGTCGGCGAGGCGGTCGCCGAGATTGGATCCGGACGGGAAGTTGACGTCGCCGCCGAACGCGAACGTGACCGGCTTGCCGCTACCACTCCAATCGGGATCCAGCCGTGGGTTCTTGTTCGGCGTCGGGTTGGCCGGGGCGGTCGTCGGCGGCGCGTGGCCGCCACTCGAGCCCCTGGATGTCGAGCCGGACAGACCGACGAGGAGACCGATCGCCAGAGCCAGGAGAACGGCTCCGACGGCCCACCACAGGCGGTTCCGGCGGACGCGCCGGGACGCGTGCCGGCCGCCAAGCGGCGGCAGCGGGGGAAGCGGCCCAGCCGGAGCGGGGGCCTCGGGAAGAGTGGCGGTCGGTGCCGTAGGGGCGTCAGCCTACGGCGGTCGATACCTAGGAGGCAGCCATGTCTGACGTCGTCACGAAGCCCAGCCCGCGGACGGTCGCCGAGACCGTGACGCGGCTCGTCGATCTCGTCGCGGCGCGCGGGATGAAGGTGTTCGCGGTGATCGACCAGGCCGAAGAGGCGCGTCGGGCGGGGCTGGAGCTGCGTCCGACGACGCTCGTGATCTTCGGCAACCCGGCCGCCGGCACGCAGGTCATGGTCGCGGTACCGCTCGCCGCGCTCGATCTCCCGCTGAAGATCCTCGTCTGGGCGGACGGGGACCAGACGCAGGTGTCGTACGTCTCACCGACCGCCCTCGGTGCCCGCTACGACCTCTCCCCCGACCTCGCCGCCAACCTGGCCGGGATCGGCCCGCTGACGGACGCCCTGGTCGGTTAGCCCTTCGCCGCGGTGTAACGGGCGGCGACGTCGTCCCAGTTGACGATGGACCAGAGCGCGGTGAAGAAGTCGGCCTTCACGTTCTTGTACTGCAGGTAGAACGCGTGCTCCCAGGCGTCGAACACCAGCAGCGGGGTGGTGCCGTGGCCGAGGCTGCTCTGGTGGTCGTAGACCTGCTCGACGATCAGCCGGCGACCCAGCGGCTCCCAGGCCAGCGCGCCCCAGCCGGAGCCTTGGATGGTGTTGGTCGCCTGCGTGAGATGCGCCTTGAACTTGTCGAACGAACCGAAGTGCTCGTCGATCGCCGACCCCAGGTCCCCGGTGGGCTTGTCGCCGCCGTCCGGGGAGAGGTTCTGCCAGAAGATCGAGTGGAGGACATGGCCGGAGATGTGGAAGGCGAGCGTCTTTTCGAGGCCGACGATCGGACCGAAGTCGTCCTTGTCGCGGGCGGCCGCCAGCTTCTCGAGCGTCGTGTTCGCGCCGGCGACGTACGCCGCATGGTGCTTGTCGTGGTGCAGCTCCATGATCTGACCGGACACGTGGGGCTCGAGGGCGGCGTAGTCGTATGGCAGGTCGGGGAGGGTGTAGTCGGCCATGATCGCTCCTGGTCTCTGTGGTCGTTCGGACCCTACCCTACCGATCCCCCGTAATATCGAAACCATGCCGGGAATCGACGCCGCCGCGATCGACGAGGCCGGTGAGCGGCTGCGACTGGTCGTCCGGCAGACGCCCCTCGACCTCAGCGACCGCCTGTCCGCGGCGGTCGGCGTCCCGGTCCTCTTGAAGCGCGAGGACATCCAAGTCGGCCGCTCGTACAAGGTGCGCGGCGCGTACAACCTGATCTCGTCGCTCACCCCCGACGAGCGAGCGCGCGGGGTCGTCTGTGCGAGCGCCGGCAATCACGGCCAGGGGCTGGCGTTCTGCTGCGCGGCCCTCGAGATCAAGGGCCGCGTCTTTCTCCCGGCGAGCACGCCGCGCCAGAAGCGGGAGCGGATCGTCGCCATCGGCGGCTCGTGGGTCGAGCCGGTCATCGCCGGCAGCACGTTCGACGAGACGAGCGCGGCGGCCGAGGAGGACAGCGCCCGGACCGGCGCGATCTACGTCCACCCGTTCGACGACGCCCGGACGATCACCGGCCAAGGGACGGTCGCGGTCGACCTGGCCGAGCAGCACCGCGGCCCGATCGGGACGGTCGTCGTCCCGGTCGGCGGCGGCGGCCTGATCGCCGGTATCGCGGTCTGGCTGAAGGACCGGCACCCGGAGATCCGGATCGTCGGCGCCGAGCCGGCCGGCGCGGCGTCGATGACGGCCGCCCTGGCCGCCGGCCACCCGGTCGACCTCCCCGACGTCGACACGTTCGTCGACGGTGCCGCGGTCGGTCGGGTCGGCCACCTGACGTACCCGATCGTCCGGGACCTCGTCGACGAGATGGTCACCGTCCCGGAGGGGGCGGTCTCGACGGAGATGCTCGACCTCTACCAGTCGGAGGGGATCATCGCCGAGCCGGCTGGCGCGCTGGCCAGCGCGGCCGCCCGCCGCTACCCGGCCGACGGCCCCGTCGTCTGCATCGTCTCCGGCGGGAACAACGACGTCAGCCGGTACGCGGAGGTCGTCGAGCGGTCCCTTCTCCACGAAGGTCTCCGGCACTACTTCCTGATCACGTTCCCCCAGGAGCCCGGCGCGCTACGCCAGTTCCTCGACACCGTGCTGACGCACCGCGAGGACATCGTCGTCTTCGAGTACGTGAAGAAGAACAACCGGGAGACCGGCCCTGCGCTCGTCGGCATCGACCTCGAGGACGCGGCCGACTACGACGACCTCGTCCGGCGGATGGACGAGAGCCGGCTACAGATCGAGCAGGTCCCGCCGGGGTCGCCGCTCTTCTCGTTCCTTCTCTGATGCACGCCACCCACGACGTCGCCGTCAACCGATCGATCGAGGACGTCTTCGACTTCCTCGCCGACGGGACGAACAACCGGTACTGGCAGCCGATGGTCGTCAGCACGGACGCGGCCGAACCGGGACGGCCCGTCGGGATCGGGACGGTCTTCCGTCAGAAGGTCCGCCATCCGCTCGGCTTCAAGGTCTCCGCCGATTACCGACTGACGGCCTACGAGCGCCCGACGACGCTCGCCGTCGTCGTGACCTCCGGCGGCCCGATCCGACCGACGATGTCGTACGAGCTCGCCGCGCACGACGGCGTCACGACCGTCCGCTGCACCCTCGAGTCCGGCCGCCATGGTCTCGGCCGGCTGGCCGCCCCGTTCCTCGCCGTCGTCCATCCGCTCTTCGCCTGGGAGGCGGCCTGGGTCGACGACGCCAAGGAGATTCTCGAGCTGCCTGAGGAGGCCCGATGACCAGTATCGACCTGCTGTCCGACGCGTTCGACCGTATCCGCGACGCGGTCCATCCGGCTGTCCAGGGCTTGACGACCGACGAGCTCGCGGCCCGCCTCGACGCCGAGGCGAACTCGATCGCCTGGCTCGTCTGGCACCTGACGCGGATCCAGGACGACCACGTCGCCGGCGTCGCCGGCACCGAACAGGCGTGGACGGCCGAAGGCTGGCTCAACCGGTTCGGCCTGCCGTTCGACGATGGCGAGACCGGCTACGGACAGGGCCCCGACGACGTCGCCCAGGTCCGCGCCGAAGCCGCGCTCCTGACCGGCTACCACGACGCCGTCCACGCCCGGACGATCGCCTACCTGCGTACCGTCGCCGATGATGACCTCGGGAACGTCGTCGATGACTCCTGGGACCCACCGGTCACCCTCGCGACCCGGCTCGTCAGCGTCATCGCCGACGACCTCCAGCACGTCGGCCAGGCCGCGTTCCTCCGCGGCGTCATCGCCCGCGGGCAGTGACCAGATCGATGTCCTCCACCGCGACCGGATGGCCGGCCGCGCACTGAAGTTCGACTCGGATCTCCTCCCCGCAGTCCCGGTGAGCCAGCGCCACGCCACCGGGGCCCAGCCACCGGTCGCCCCACTGCATCAGCGCGACGAGCGCCGGGAACAGGTCCGCGCCCTTCTCCGTCAGCCGGTACTGCAGGCGCGTCCGCTGGCCCGGTTCCTGGTACGGCTCCCGCTCGAGCAGCCCCTCCGCCACGAGCTCCCGTAGCCGGGCCGCGGCGACCGGCTCGCTGATCCCGACCCGCTCGGCGAAGTCGTCGAACCGCGTCGTCCCGTAGAACGCTTCCCGCAGGAGCAGGAACGCCGAGCGGGTGCCGACGACCTCGAGCGTCCGGGCGATCGGGCACCGCGTCGCTTCCCAACCGCTCCTCGGATCGAGAACGCCGGTCATACGGATGCTCGTCTCCATCCGCCCAGTATAGCTGACTTGACCCAACTTTAGCCAGCTTCTACCATCTGACTATGACTTACCTAAGCCAGATGCCAACGGCCCAGGCCGGTGTCCCGGCGGGCGGCCCCAGCTCGCCCCCGTCGTCGGCGAGCAGACGGGGAGCAGGGCGAAGAGCGGGACGGGGGGCGGCGTCGCCCCGGGAAGTCCTCGTGATCGTCTGTGCCGGGGTGGTCCTGGCCAGCCTCGACCTCTTCATCGTCAACGTGGCGCTTCCGGATATCGCCCGGGACTTCGGCGGTGCCGGCCTCGGCGAGCTGTCATGGGTGCTCAACGGCTACGCGATCGTCTACGCCGCCCTCCTGGTCCTCTTCGGCCGGCTGGCCGACCGGCACCGCCGGGACCTCGGCTTTCTCCTGGGGGTGGCCGTCTTCACGGTCGCGTCGGCGGCGTGCGCGGCGGCGACGAGCGTCACCATGCTGGTCGCCTTCCGGCTGGTCCAGGCAGCCGGCGCGGCGCTACTGACGCCGACGTCGTTGAGCCTCGTCCTGGCGACGTACCCGCCGGAGCGGCGGCACGGGGCCGTCCGGTCGTGGACCGCGACGGCCGGCCTGGCGGCCGCGCTCGGCCCGGTCGTCGGCGGCCTTCTCATCTCGGCCAGCTGGCGGTGGGTGTTCCTCGTCAACGTCCCGATCGGCATCGTCGCATTCGTCGTCGGCTGGCGCCGGCTCCCGCACGTCGCCGGCCACTCGGTCCCCCGGCCGGACGCCATCGGAGCCGTCCTCGTCACCGGGGGCGTCGGTTTGCTGACGTTCGGGCTCGTCCAAGGCAGTGCGTGGGGCTGGGCGTCGGCCGGCATCGTCGGCGTGCTGGCTGGGTCGGTCGGGCTGCTCGGCCTGTTCGTCGTGCGCTGCCTGCGGCACCACAATCCCCTCGTAGAGCCTTCATTGTTCAGCGTGCGCAATTTCTCGGGCGCGACGGTCGTCTCGCTCCTCTTCTCCGCGGCGTTCGGGGCGATGCTGCTCTCGGTGGTCCTCTGGCTGCAGGACGACTGGGGATGGTCGGCACTGAAGGCCGGGCTGGCGGTCGCGCCGGGGCCACTGATGGTCCCGATCTTCTCGTTCGCGGTCGCCGGCCGGCTGATCCCGCGGCTCGGTAACGGGGTCGTGATCGCGCTCGGGACCGTCGCGTTCGCGGTCGGGGCCGCGTGGTGGGCGATGGCCGTCGGGCTACATGCCGACTATCTGACCGAGTTCCTGCCCGGCATGCTGCTGACCGGCGTCGGTGTCGGCCTGACGATGCCGACGTACCTGGCCGCGGCCGCATCGTCGCTGCCACCGCCGTCGTTCGCGTCCGGGTCGGCGACGATCAACATGGTCCGCCAGGTCGGGCTGGCCATCGGGGTGGCGGTCCTGATCGCGGTTCTCGGCTCGCCCACGACGCCGGTCGGCCGGCTCGACGCGTTCCGGCACGGCTGGTGGGTGATCGCGGTCCTGTCCCTGGCCAGCGCGGTTCCCGCTCTCCTGCTCGTCCGCCGTCGTAGTCTGGCGAGATGTGTGGAATCGTCGGATACGTCGGGGAACGCAGCTCCGTACCGATCCTGATCGAAGGCCTCGAGCGACTCGAGTACCGCGGCTACGACTCCGCGGGGATCGCGGTCGAGACCCACGAAGGGCTTTCGATCGTCAAGACCAAAGGCAAGGTCGCCACCCTCCGGGCGATGGACCTGCCAGCCGCCGATCTCGGCACCGGCATCGGCCATACCCGGTGGGCGACGCACGGCGAGCCGAGCGACGTCAACGCCCACCCACACACCGACGGCTCGGGCCGGATCGCGGTCGTGCACAACGGGATCATCGAGAACGCGACGTCGATCCGGGAGCGCCTGGAGGAGCAGGGGGCGAAGTTCGCGTCCGACACCGACTCCGAGGTGATCGCCCACCTCGTCGCCACGGCCGGCACCGACGATCTGCCCGACGCGGTCCGCAAGGCGCTCGCCGTCGTCGAAGGGACGTACGGGATCGCGGTCATCGACCGGACGCAGCCCGGGTGCATCGTCGTCGCCCGCAACGGGAGCCCGGTCGTCCTCGGCCTCGGCAACAACGAGAACTTCGTGGCGTCGGACATCGCGGCGATCGTCCGGCACACGCAGCAAGCGGTGTTCCTCGAAGACGGCGAGATGGCCATCGTCCGGGCCGACAGCATCCGCACGTTCTGGCTCGACTCGACGGAGACGACCCGGCGGGCGGAGACGATCAGCTGGGGCTTCGACACGTACGAGAAGGGCGAGCACTCGCACTTCATGCGCAAGGAGATCTACGAGCAGCCGGAGGCCGTCCGGCGGACGCTCTCCGGCCGCCTCGACCGGCGGGCGTCGACGGCCCACCTCGGCGGTATCGCGCTCGAGCCGCGGGACATCCTCCGCCTCCGCCGCGTCCGCATCCTCGGCTGCGGTTCCGCGTATTACGCCAGCCGGTCGGGGGCGAGCCTGATCGAACAGCTCGCCCGGATCCCGGCCGAGGCGGAACCGGCGTCCGAGTTCCGCTACCGGAACCCGATCATCGAACCCGACACGCTCTACGTCGCGGTCAGCCAGTCCGGCGAGACGCTCGACACGCTACGGGCGGTGCAGGAGGTCAAGCGCAAGGGTGGGCAGGTGCTCGGCGTCGTCAACGTCGTCGGGAGCACGATCGCCCGGGAGTGCGACGCCGGCATCTACCTGCACGCCGGCCCGGAGATCTCGGTCGCGTCGACGAAGGCGTTCACGTGCACGGTCGCCGCGCTGGCGTTGCTCGCCCTCCACCTCGGCCGCGTCCGCGATCTCGGGACGGCCGACGGCGACCGGATCATCGACGGCATGGACGCCCTGCCGGAGCTGATCGCCGACCTCCTGTCGATCGAGGACCACGTCGCCGACGTCGCCCAACGGTTCGCGGCCGCGACGAGCGCCATGTTCGTCGGTCGCGTCAACGGCTTCCCGGTCGCCCTCGAAGGGGCCCAGAAGCTGAAGGAGGTCTCGTACGTCCACGCCGAGGCGTACCCGTCGGCCGAGCTGAAGCACGGCCCGCTCGCCCTCATCGGCCCGGACGTCCCGTCGGTCGTCGTCGCCCCGGACGACCACCTCTTCGAGAAGAACCTCTCGACGATCGCCGAGATCAAGTCCCGCCGCGGTCCGGTCATTGCGGTCGGGCACAGCGAGTCGCTGCTGACCGTCGCCGACGACGTCCTGCTCGTCCCGAAGTCCGAGCCCGAGCTCGACCCGCTGCTGCTCGGCATTCCCCTCCAGCTCCTCGCCTTCCACGCCGCGCTGCTCCGAGGGGTCGACATCGACCAGCCGAGGAACCTGGCCAAGAGCGTCACCGTGGAATGACGCCCTGGCGCGCCGTCGCCCGATGGTGGCGCAACTCCCGGCTCTGGGTGAAGGGCGCGCTGGTCCTCGCCCTGCCAGTCGTCGCCCTCCTGGCGATGGGCATCGCCAACCTGGTCGTCGCCAACCAGCTCGACCACCTCTCCAGCTCGACGTCCGCGACGACCGCGTCGATCGTCGGCATCAACCACAGCCTCGAGCTCGCCCTCGACGCGGAGACCGGCGTGCGTGGTTACGCGGCGACGGGGAACCCGGTCTTCCTGCAGCCGTACAACGAAGCGCTCGCCGCGCTGGCCCCGCTGCGCAAAGCGAAGACGATCGACGGCCTCACCCCGCAGGAGACGGCCCGGCTGCGGACACTCGGCGCCAAGGCGGTCGTCATCCTGGCGACCGTGAAGAACGGCGTCGCGGCCGGGACGCTGCACGGGAGCGCGCTCGACACCGAGCTGCTCGACGGCAAGCACATCGAGGACGAGATCCGGACGACGATCACCGCCGCCCAGGACCGCGAACGGCAAGCGCTCGCCGAGCAGCAGAGCCAGGTGGACAACGCCCAGGACGCGGCGAACGTGATCAACATCGTCGGCATGGTCGTCGGCATCCTCGCCGGCCTGCTCGCCATGGTCCTCCTCCTGCGGGGCATCATCCGGCGGGTCACGAGCGTCAACCGCAATACCGAGCGGTTCCTGGCCGGCCAGCCGATGGACCTGTACGAGCCGACGAAGGACGAGATCGGCCACCTCGAGACGGTGCTGCTCGGCGCGGCCGACCTCGTCACCCGACGGGAACAGGAGCTGCAGGCCGCCCGCGACGAGGCTGTCGCGGCGACGCGGGCGAAGGACACGTTCCTCGGCCGGATGAGCCACGAGCTGCGAACCCCGTTGACCGCCATCCTCGGCTTCGGCCAGCTCCTGCAGATGGAGGACCTCGGCGCCGACGATGCGGACAGCGCCGACCACATCGTCTCGGCCGGCGAGCACCTGCTCGCGCTCATCGAGGATCTGCTCGACATCTCGCGCATCGAGACCGACCATCTCTCGCTCTCGCTCGAACCGATCCTGCTCGGTGACGTCGTCGACGAGTCCGTCTCGCTCCTCCGGCCGCAGGCGACCGCCCGCGACGTCACCGTCGACGTCGTCGGCATCGGCCCGGGCGTCGTCCAGGCCGATCGTCAGCGGCTGAAGCAGGTCGTCCTCAACCTCGTCTCGAACGCCATCAAGTACAACCGCGTCGGCGGGACCGTCGCCGTGGCCTGGAGGCCGGGGCCGGGGCCGGGGCCGGGGCCGGCGACGACGGTCGAGCTCGTGGTCGAGGACACCGGCATCGGCATCCTCGCCGAGAACGTCGACCGCCTCTTCGACCCATTCGATCGCCTCGGCGCGGAGGCGACCGGTGTCGAAGGCGCCGGTGTCGGCCTCTCGCTCTCGAAGGCCCTGACGGAAGCGATGCGCGGCACGATCGACGCGTCGAGCGAGCGAGGTCGGGGATCGACGTTCACCGTCACGCTGCCAGCCGCCGAACTACCGATCGGCGAGCTACCCCTCACCCCGCGGCCCGGCTCGATCGACCGGCCGCGTGGTGTCATCACCAGCGGGCCTCGACCCGACGACCCGGCCGGCCGGACGACCGACGTCGACGCCGACGTCGTCCTCTACGCCGAGGACAACCTGGCCAGCCTCGGCGTCATCGAGCGCGTCTTCGCCCGCCGGCCGGAGACGCTGGAGGTCGCCATCCAGGGCAAGATGGTCCTCGACCTGGCCAAGGTGGTGCAGCCGGTCCTCGTCGTCCTCGACCTCCACCTGCCGGACCTGAGCGGCGAGGACGTCCTCCGGGAACTGAAGGCCGACCCGGTGACCGCGGCGATCCCCGTCGTCATCCTGTCCGCGTCGGCCACCGAGGGCCATCGGCGCCGGCTGCTCGACGGTGGCGCGCTGGCGTACCTGACGAAGCCGCTGAACGTGCCCGAGTTCCTCGCCCTGCTCGACCGCGTCGCCGGCGGCTGACGGTCAGGCGCCGTCGAGGGCCTTCGCCAGGAGCGCCCGCAGCTCCGCCCGCTCACCGGAGTCGAGGGCGGACAGGACGTCGTCCTCGACGCTCTCGAGCCCTCGTTCGGCCCGCTGCAACGCCCGCACGCCCTTCGGGGTGATGTCGACGATGTGCCGGCGCCGGTCGACCGGGTCCCGCCGCCGCCGGGCGTACCCGGCGGCCTCGAGGTCGTTGAGCAACAGCACGAGGTTGTTCGGGTCGAGGCACATCGCCTCGCCCATCGCCTGCTGCGGGGCCGCCCGGTGGTCACGGAGCAGGCTCAACGCGACGTACTCCTTCAACCGCATGCCGAGCACCGACTCGGGCGTCCGGCGATAGACGACCCGGGCCAACTGGGTCAGTAGGACGACGACACCGGGCGGCCCGGCCACCGTCCCCGGCCCCGTCGGCGCGGTCCCGGGCCCGGCCAGGTCGATCCCGTCCACCACGTCCGTCAGACCCATGGTCCTGATCGTAGCGGCTCCGGGCACACACTGGAAGGTCTAGTGATAGTCACTGCTCTAGTGATTATCCCAGTCTGTGTGCTATCGTCGTCGACGAGATGTCGCCGTCGCACGACCGCCGTCGCTGGTACGCCCTGATCGTCGTCTGCTTCGCGATGTTGATGAACTCGCTCGACCAGACGATCGTCAACGTCGCGCTGCCGACGATCCAGCAAGACCTCCACTTCACCCAGGCCAACTTGGCCTGGGTCATCGACGCGTACCTCCTCACGTTTGGCGGGGCGCTCCTGCTGGCCGGACGGCTCGGCGACCTCTTCGGCCGCCGGCGTGTCTTCTTGATCGGGGTCTTGGTATTCACCGCGGCGTCGGCCGCCTGCGGCGCGAGCACCGACCAGGTGATGCTGATCGTCGCCCGGTTCGTCCAGGGCTTCGGCGCGGCCCTCTCGTCGTCGGTCATCCTGGCGATCATCGTCGCCGAGTTCCCTGAAGCCCGTGAGCGGGCCCGGGCGATGAGCTCGTACGTCTTCGTCGCGGTCTGCGGGGGCGCCGTCGGCCTGCTCCTCGGCGGCGCATTGACCCAGGCGCTGAGCTGGCACTGGATCTTCTTCATCAACGTCCCGATCGGCGTCGTCACGCTCGGGCTCGGGTGGTTCCTGATCGACGAGAACGTCGGTCTCGGCCTGCGGGCCGGCTTGGACGTCGGTGGCGCGGTGCTCAGTACCGCCGGGATGATGGTCGGTATCTACGCCATCGTCAGCGCCAGCCAGGACGGCTGGCTGACGGCCCACACGCTCGGCTTCCTCGGGCTCGCCGTCGTGCTCCTCGTCGCGTTCGGCGTCCTCGAATCTCGGTTGCGCAACCCGATCATTCCGCTGCGCATCCTGCGCTGCCGTGGCCTCGTGCCGACGAGCTTCGCCCGAGGGCTGACGATCATGGGGATGTACTCGACGCTGTTCATCGGCGTCCTCTACTTCCAGCACATCCTCGGCTACGACAGCATCACGACCGGGCTGGCGTACCTGCCGATGACGCTCGCCGTCATGGTCATGTCGCTCGGCGTGACGTCGCGGCTGATGCGCCGGTTCGGACCGAAGTGGACGGCTATGGCCGGCTTCGTGCTCTTGCTGGTCGGCCTGCTCATCTTCGGGCAGTCCGGACAGCACGTCGCCTTCGTCCCGAGACTGTTGTTCTCGTCGTTGATGATCGGCATCGGTGCGGCGGCGGCGTTGATGCCGATGTTGACGATCGCGTTGGCCGAGGTGCCCGCGGTGGACGCCGGCCTCGGCTCCGGGGTGATCAACGTCGCCCAGCAGATCGCCGCGGCCCTCGGCGTGGCGATCCTCGGCACGATCGCCGACGAGCGTACGTCGACCCTCCTGGCTCGGGGCCAGTCGCCGGCCAACGCGCTGACCGGCGGTTACCACCTGGCCTTCGCGGTGGCCGCCGGCTGTGTCGGCTTGGCGATCGTCGTCACCGCGGTCTTCATCCATTCGCCGACGGTCAACCGGGCCGCCCCCGTCCCCGATCTCGCCGCGGAGGGCGAGGCGGTGCCGATGGTCGCCCAGGCCGAGCTCGACGCTTGATAGGTAGTTAGTAACTAGTAACTTTGGGCCCCGTGGCGACGGGGTCACGACGGATGACGGGCGACGAACGCCGGCGGCAGGTCGGGATCGCGGTCACCGCCACCGTCAGCGTCGCCATTCCCGACGACCGCGGCCGGGAGCCTGGCACCTAAGTACACCGAGTTGTACCATTGAGGTCGGCCGGTGGCCTGCATCTGCGGGCCAGGGCGCCTCGCCGGCCGCAGTTGGCGCCGGCCGGGCAGGCACCGGTCGGCTCGATCGGAAGGTCGGTCGTCGGCATGGTCCGCAGGGGGGATGACCCACGGCTCGGCTACCAGCCGGGCCTCGACGGGCTACGGGCGGTCGCGGTCCTCGGGGTCATCGCGTTCCACAACTTCTCGTGGCTCCCCGGCGGCTACTACGGCGTCGACACGTTCTTCGCGCTCTCCGGTTTCCTGATCACGTCGCTGCTCCTGACGGAGTGGCGGGAGAGCGGGACGATCGCCCTCGTGCGGTTCTGGGGACGGCGGGCCCGGCGGCTGCTGCCCGCACTGTTCCTGCTCGTCGCGGTCGTCGGCGTCGTCGCCGCGCTGTGGCCGGCCGCGTTCGGCGACGTCGACATCGTGCCGTCGGCCGCGGCCGCGGTGTTCTACGTCGGCAACTGGTACTTCATCGGCGGCCACTCGACGTACTTCGGCGCGATCACCCAACCGTCGCCGTTCCTCCACACGTGGTCGCTGGCGATCGAGGAGCAGTTCTACCTCGTCTGGCCGCTCGTCGTGCTGGCGATCCTGCGTATCGGTCGCCGCCTGACGTACCGCCGGCGGCTCGACGTCCTGCTCGGGACGGCCGTCGTCGGCACGATCGCGTCCGCGGCGGCGATGGCGTGGCTCGCCCCGACCGGGGGGCTGACGACACGGGCGTACTACGGCACCGACACCCGCGCCCAGGGCCTCCTCGTCGGCGCCGCGCTGGCCATCGTGCTCGCCCGGCGAGCCGGTCGCTCGGCGCACCGGCCGCCGACCGCCTCCCGCCCGGTGCTCGCCGGCGTCGCGGTGGCCGGGCTGGCCGGCACCGCCGCGCTGTGGTTCGGCGTCCCGGAGACGTCCGCCCTGGCATTCCACGGCGGCTTCCTCCTGGCCGCGGTGGCGGCGACCGCAGTCGTCGCCGGCGTCGTCGGCGCGCCGCGCGGTCCGGCCGCAGTGGCGCTCGCCTGGCGGCCGGTCCGGGCGCTCGGCCGGATCTCGTACGGCGTCTACCTCTGGTACTGGCCGGTCCTGCTCGTCATGACCGGGCCCCGGCTGCGCGCCGGTAGCTGGCTGCTCTTCGGGGAGCGACTCGTCGTCACGGTCGGCATCGCCGCCATCTCGTACCGCCTCGTCGAGCTGCCGATCCGGCACCGCGTCGTCCCGGGCTGGCGAGCGCTCGTCGCCGCGCCGGTCGCGGCCGGGCTGACGCTCGTCACGGTGGCCGTCGCCACGTTCCTCCTGACGAGCCAGGTGTCGCCGCCGGTGTCCGCGACGTCACTGCGGCCGGTCACCGGCCCCGGCGCGACGAAGGTCCTCCTCGTCGGCGACTCGCTCGCCGGCTCGCTCGGCGTCGGGCTCGGGCTGACGGCCGCTCACTACGACGTCGACCTCGTCAACGAGGGCTCGCCCGGCTGCTCGCTCTCGATGGACGAGATGATCAAGGTGCTCGACTACACCGTGCCGCCCGGCGCGCCGTGCAAGCTCGGCGACCCGGACGAGCTCATCGACCAGTGGCGGCGGTGGGTCGACGAGTTCAATCCCGACGTCGTCGTCTACCTGGCCCGCGGCGAGCTCTTCGACCAGCAGGTCGACGATCGGTGGTCGAACATCAATCAGACGGGCTTTGACCGCTACCTCACCGGCCGGTTCCACCAGGCCGTCAATGTCCTGCAGTCCCGGGGGGCCGCGGTCGTCCTGCTGACGACGCCGTACTACGACAGCGGTGACCAGCCCGACGGCAGCCCGTGGCCGGAAGACGAGCCGACACGGGTCGTCAGCGACAACGCGATCATCGACGACGTCGTCCGATCGGTCGACTCGCCGTCGGTCACCGCCTTCGACCTCGGCTCGCTGACGTCGCCGGGCGCCCACTTCGACCAGAGCGTCGACGGCGTCGACCTCCGCTGCGGCGACGGCGTCCACTTCACCGAGGCGGCCGGCGAGTGGCTGGCGCCCCGCCTCTTTCCCGACCTCGTCCGCCTCGGTCGCGACCACCGCGAGACGTCGTCGACCGGGCGCTGGTCGGGGACGCCCCCGCCGGTCGTCCCGACGTGGTGGCAGAAGCTGCCCTCCGCGACCTAGTCGATCACCACGGCGCGGCCCCGGTGCGCTCTTCGACGGCGATCCTCCACGAGAAGAGGACCGCGGAGACCGCGGTGGCCAGGTTGATGCTGGAGACGCCCGGGCGCATCGGCACGGCGATCGTCCGGTCGGCCCGTTCGCGGACCGCAGCCGACAGTCCGTAGCGCTCGCCACCGACGACCAGGATGGTGTTCGGATCGAGCGTCGACGGCCGGAACGGCTCGCCGTCGGCGTCGAGGGCGACGATCGTCCGGTCGGTGGTTGACGGCAGCTCGGCGGAAACGGTGTCGACGGCGAACTGCAGCCCGGCCGCGCTGCGGATGGCGACCGGCAACCACGGATCGACCTGCCCGGACACCGTCACCGCGGCGACGTCGGCGGCCGCGGCGACGCGGATGACCGAGCCGACGTTGCCGGGGTTGCGTGGCCCTTCGAGATGGACGACCGGCCGGCCGTTGGCGACGAACAGCCGATCGACGTCGACCGGCGGCCGGGCCGTGATCGACAGCAGCGGGCTCGACAGGCTGCGCGGGCAGAGGTTGGCGAACCGGACGGGGTCGACGACCTGGACGACGTCGTCGATGGCCGCCACGACGTCGGGGGCGAGCCGCGCCGCGAGGTTCATGAGCTTGTCTCGGTCGTACGTCACCGCCGTCTGCAGTGCCGACCCGAACCGGATGGCGTGGCGGGCCGGGTGGAAGCCTTCGAGGACGACGAACGACGGGTCGTGGTAGGCGACGTGGAACCGCCGGGTCAGGTCGTTCCTCATCCGATCGGCCCCGGTGCCCGGCCGACGTCAGTCGGCGACCGCGACGATCGGCGCGGCCAACTGGAGGCAGGCCGCCGATCCCTGGTACTGGGCGTCGCCGAAGTTGAAGACGCCACCGTCGTACGCGACGAGCCGGTAGCCGGCGCCGCTCGGCGTCGGCACCATGCCGGCGATCCCCTCGACCAGCGGCTGCCCGCCCATCGAGCCGTAGAACGGCGCGTCGAACGCGAACGTCCCCCCGTCGGCCGCGACGAGCCAGTACCCGCCGGTCGACTGGTCGGCGGCGATCCCGACGATCGGTGAGTTGAGCGGCCGGCCACCCATCGAGCCGTCGAAGGTGGCGTCGCCGAACGCGAAGACACCACCGTCCGCGCCGACGAGCCAGTAGCCGCCACCGTCGTCGGTCGGCGCGATCCCGACGATCGGCTGGGTCGGGTGCGTCCCGGAGAGCGAGCCGAACCAACTGGCGTCGCCGAACGCGTAGACGTCGCCTGTCGGATCGGTCACCCAGTAACCCTGGCCGTCGGGAGTGCTGGCGATGGCCGACGCCACCTTGCCCGGCCGGTACTGCCGCGGGCCGGACGGGCTGTTGAGCACGCCGCCGAGGTCGGGGGCGTCGCCGAACGCGTGGACGCCGCCGTCGTCGTCGACCAGCCAGTACCCGCCGCCGCCCGGCGTGACCGCGATGCCGACGAGCGGCCATGTCGGGTTCGTCCCGCCGAGCGAGCCGGCGAACGTCGTGCTGCCGAACGCGAACGCGCCGCCGTCCGCGCCGACCAGCGCGTAGCCCTGGGCGGCGTTCGGGTCCGTCGTCGTGCAGCCCGGCGGCGCGACGGCCAGGAACGGGCGGACGTCGGCCGACCACGTGAAGACGAGCGGCGGCGTCGATCCGGACGGCGCGGCGACGACGAGCGTGAACGACGGGTACCCCGGTGCGGTCGAGTACCCGGCGCCGGCGACGCAGGCGGCACAGCCGGGCAGCAGCAGGCTCGACAGGATGACGTCGCGGTGACCCCACGACGGCCATTGGTCCCACGACGTCGATGTCGTGCAGGCGATGTTCCCGCTCCCCGGACCGCCGGCCGGGCCGGTACCGCAGCCGTCGTCGTACATCCAGCCGAAATCGGCCTCGAGCGGCGAGTTGTCGCCGCCCGACCACGCCGTCGCGGCCGACCGGCTGCCCGCCGGGGCCGCCGGGTCGGTGCCGGCGACTGCGCCGGCCTGGGCACTGGCGTCGGCTGTCGCGGTCAGGCCGAGCAGCGGCGGTAGGCCGCGGTCGACCCGTTCGAGCTCCGTGACGACGAAGATCTGCTCCGGCACCGTCAGGCTGGCGTAGTTCGACGGCAGGTTCATCGGGCCGGTCGCCTCGTTCGCCCTCGCCGAGTCGATCTGCGACAGCTCCGACGCCTGGCAGGCCGTCGACTGGTCGAGCTGGCCGCTGGCGCACGGCGGCCCGTACTGCCAGCCGATGTTGGCCGACGGAAAGTTCGGCGGCAGCAGGCCAGCGACGGCGCCAGCCGGACCGATCGGCGCGATGCCGACGAGCATGGCCGCGGCGAGCAGCGCGGCGAGCAGGGTCGCCCGTGCCGCGGCCAGCCGTCTCACCGAACGAAACCTAGTCCGCCGGGCCGTCGGCGAGCGCATAACCTCGGACTATGTACCTCTACGTGCGCAGCCGCCAACTGCAGAACGAAACCGACGTCGACTGGGCGGCGGCCGTCCGGGCCCGCATGGCCGAGGTGACCGGCAACGACGTCCGGCTGTGGGAAAAGGCCTACTCGCCGGGTACGGGCACGGTGCGGTGGACGTCGTGGTGGGACGATCTCGCCGCGCTCGACCGGGCGGTTGGCGGGCTCCGGGACGACGACGCCTACGGCCAGCTCGCCCGGGACGGCGCAGCGTCGGCGGTCGGGCCAGCCGACGACGTGATCCTCGGCGTCGTCCACGGCGACCCGGCGGTCGAGACGTCGAGCCGGTACGTCCGGAGCCTCGAGGCCGTCGGCGCCCAGGGCACGCTCGACCGCGGCCTGACGTCCGGCGTCGAGATCATGAAGAAGTCGGAGGAGATCACCGGCGTCCCGTCGCTGTTCGTCCGGGCCGTCACCGGCACGATGGGCGCGTTCGCCTGGCTGAGCGGCTATCCCGACCTCGGGACGTTCCAGGCGACCAACGAGAAGCTGCTGACCGGGTCGACGTGGCTGTGGTTCCGCGACCGCCACGCGGAAGGTCTCAGCGGGTCGGCGATGCAGATGGCCCTCTACCGGCGGGTCGACGACAAGTAGCCGACGATCTACGGCGCGCGGCCGGTGATCGCCACGATCCGGTCGAGGACCGACGCATCGGCGGCGACGTCGACCGGCGGCCCCCACAGGTCGGGGAACGGTGCCATCGGCACGAACTCGGCGACGTGGTCGAGGCAGGCTTGCAGCGTGTCGTCCGGTAGGTCGAACGGCTGACCCGTCCCGCGGGCGAGGTCCCAGCCGTGCACGACCAGCTCGGTCAGCGCGATCCTGCCCCATCGCTCGTTCGGCAGCTCCACGCCGGCGACGGCGGTGCTCCCCCGCCACGCGGCCGGGTCGTCCCACGCCACCGCGAGCGCCTGGAGATGTCCATCGACGTGCCCGCGCCAACCAGGACCAAAGCGATCACCAGCCGGCTCGGCCGGGCGATGGCTGGCCAGCGCGGTGAACTGCTGTGACGCTCCGTCGACGTGGTCGATCAGATCGCCGACCGTGAATGCGGCACACGGGGTCCGGTCGGCCAGCTGGTCGTCGGTCACGCCGGCCAGCAACTCGATCATCCGGCGGCTCGCCGGCTCCAGGTCGATCACGGATCCTCCTTCGCGTTCCCCGACCGTCCCGCCGCTCCCCGATCCGGGCCTGGTCCCCGGGGCGGACCGGCCGTCCCGACATCATCCCAGCCGCAGTCCCGGCCTCATGCCGGCCCAGTCCCGAGATCAATACTTGACTTAACCAGTCTGATTTAGTAAATATGTCGGCAATGAAGACTAACCTCCTGAAGACCGACCTCCTGAAGCCCCGCCGACTGATCTCGGTGCTCGGCGCGGCCACGGTCGGCGCGGCCCTGCTCGCGTCGGTCACGGTCACGACGACCGGTAACGACGTGGCCGGGGCCGCGTCGTCCCAGAAGAGCGCGGCGTCGTCCCAGAAGAGCGCGGCGACGGCGATCCCTCCGGGCACGGTGCTGCGGGTCGGCGAGCAGCTGAAGAACCTGTCGACGGTGCTCTCGCTCAGCGGCGAGGACAAGAACCTGCCGTACCAGGTCCAGTACTCGGAGTTCGTCGGCGGGCCGCCGATGCTCCAGGCGTTCGAGGGCGGTTCGCTCGACGTCGGGTTCATCCAGAGCACGCCGCTGATCCTCGCTCAATCGGCCGGGCAGACGGTGACGGCGGTCGCCGGTTGGGCCAGTCAGGGCAGTGGCTACGCACTGGTCTCGTCGCCCGGCGCCCACTCGATCACGTCGTGGGCCGGGCTCCCCGGCAAGCGGGTGGCGTTCCAGGAGGGGACGGCGCTCGAAGGGGCCCTCCTCGAGGGCCTCCACTCCGCGGGCCTCGATCTCTCGGACATCACGCCGGTCAACGTGCCGGCGACGCAGGTCGCGGCGACGCTGCAGGGCGGGTCGGCGGACGCCGGCATCGAGGTCGAGCCGCTGCTCAGCGCCTACCTGCAGGCGAACCCGAGCGCGAAGATCATCACGCGCCCGACGGCGCTCACCGAACGGGCGGACTTCCTGATCGCCGACTCGACGGCGCTCGCCGACCGGGCGAAGTCGGCCGCGATCGCTGACTACATCACGCGCCTGATCAAGGCGTACGCCTATCTCGAGAACCACCCGAGCGTCGTGATCCAGACGGTCTACGAGCAGCAGTACGGCCTCTCGCCGGCCCGGGCCGCGTCGGTGTCGACGACGATCGGACCGTCGTCGTTCTTCACGCTGCCCGGCGCGATGCTCGGTCCGCAGCAGCGGCTGGCCGGCCTCTACAAGGCGGCGGGCGCGATCCCTTCGACGGTGCCGGTCGGCAAGGAGTTCGACCCGCGCTTCAACCAGCTGGTCACGGGCTCATGACGCTCTCGGACGTCCGCACCGACCCGTCCCCGATCGCCCCCGCACCGATCGGCGAGCCGCCGGCGGGGTCCTCCGCTCTGGTGAAGCTCCCGCTGGCCGGTGCGGCCGTCGCGACGAAGACGAAGCGGCACCGGTCGGTCGGCAAAGGCAGCCAACGGCTGATCGGCGTCGTCGTGCTCCTCGGCCTCTGGGAGATCGCGTCGCTCGCCGGCTGGACCCGGCCGCAGGAGCTCGCCGCGCCGAGCGCGGTGGTGTCGGCCGGTGCCCACCTGATCGCCACCGGTGCGCTCCAAGCCGCGCTGTGGGCGTCGCTGCAACGGGTCTTCTGGGGCCTCGTCATCGGCGTCCCGCTCGGCGCGGCGCTGGCGCTGCTCGCCGGCATCAGTCGGTCGGGCGAGAACCTGATCGACGCGAACGTCCAGATGCTGCGGTTCGTCCCGATCATCGGGCTGGAGTCGCTCTTCGTCCTGTGGCTCGGCGTCGGCGAGACGGCGAAGATCTCGATGATCAGCCTCGGGGTCATGTTCCCCATCTACATCAACACGTTCGCCGCGGTGCGGTCGATCGACCCTCGCTATCACGAGCTGGCGGACGTGATCGGGCTCGGCCGGTGGCAACGGATCCGCCGCATCGTGCTGCCGGCGACGCTGCCCGGCTTCCTGGTCGGCCTGCGGATGGCGATGGCGGTGGCGTGGCTCCTGCTCGTCTTCGCGGAGCAGATCAACGCGTCGAGCGGCCTCGGGTACCTCATCGTCGAAGCGCAGACGTACTTCCAGTCGAACGTCATCGTCGTCTGCCTCGCGTGCTACGCGGTGCTGGGGCTACTGACGGACGTGCTCGTCCGGACGCTCGAACGCGTCCTGCTGCCGTGGGCGCCGGGCCGATGATGATCCAGACCACGGTGGTCCCGCCGGACGTGGCGGTGGTGGCGCACGGGCTGCGCCGGACGTTCGGGAACCGGGAGGTCCTCCGCGGCGTCGACCTGGAGATCCGGCGTGGCGAGTTCGTCGCGCTGCTCGGCCGGAGCGGCTCGGGCAAGAGCACGATCCTCCGGGCGCTGGCCGGGCTCGACCGGGGGGCGACCGGCGACGTCTTCGTCCCGCAGCGCCGCGCCGTCGTCTACCAGGACTCGCGCCTCCTGCCGTGGGCGCGGGTGCTCGAGAACGTCGTCCTCGGGCTCGACGGTCCGGACGCCGCGACCGACGGTCGGCATGCGCTGCGAGAGGTCGGTCTGATCGGCCACGAGCGGGACTGGCCGAAGACGCTGTCGGGCGGTGAAGCCCAGCGGGTCGCGCTGGCGCGGGCGCTCGTCCGCCACCCGGGCCTGCTCCTCCTCGACGAGCCGTTCGGCGCGCTCGACGCGCTGACGCGGATCCGGATGCACGCGCTCGTCCAACAGCTCTGCGAGCGGCACGATCCGGCGGTCCTGCTCGTCACGCACGACGTCGACGAAGCGATCCTGCTCGCCGACCGGGTGCTCGTGCTGACCGACGGCCGGCTGTCACTCGACGTGCCGGTGCTCGTCGAGCGACCGCGGACGAACGGCGACGTCGCGTTCTCGGCGTTGCGGTCGCGCCTGCTGTCCGAGCTCGGCGTCGCCGACGAACATCACCGATCCATCCACGACAGGAGTTACTGACATGACCAGCACCTTGACGGCTACCGACCTCGACGTCCGCTCGCTCTCCGCGTCGATCGGCGCCGAGATCCGCGGCGTCGACCTCCGCGACGTCGACGACGCGACGATCAGCGAGATCCGCCGGATCTGGCTCGACCGCAAAGTCGTCTTCTTCCCCGGCCAGCACCTCGACGAGCGCGCCCACCAGGCATTCGGCGAGCGCTTCGGCGAGCTCACCGAGGGGCACCCGATCGTCCCCGGCGTCGACGGCTTCCCGAACATCTTCGAGATCGACTACTCGAAGGCGCGCCAGCTGTACGGCTCGTACGGCGACGTCGCGACGAGGAGCCGCGGCATCCACTGGCACACCGACGTCACGTTCGTCCAGCGCCCGCCGGCCGGGTCGGTGCTCCGGGCCGTCGTCATCCCCGACGCCGGCGGCGACACCGCGTTCAGCGACCAGCAGGCCGCGTTCGAGGCGCTGAGCCCCGCGCTCGGGGAGTTCCTGTCGACGCTGCATGCCGTCCACGACGGCCGGGCGCAGTTCAAGAACGTCCTCGACCAGGTCGGCGAGGGGCAGTGGGAGGGCGACAAGCTCCCCGAGCTCGAGCCGGTCGTCCACCCGGTCGTCCGCGCCCATCCGGAGACCGAGGCGAAGACGCTCTTCGTCAACCCGGGCTTCACGTCGCACATCGTCGAGCTCGACCGGGCGGAGAGCGACGCGCTGCTCTCGTTCCTCTACGCGCACTCCGTCCGACCGGAGTTCGTCGTCCGCTACCACTGGCAGGCCGGCGACGTCGGCTTCTGGGACAACCGGGCGACGCAGCACTCGGTCGTCGGCGACTTCGGCGACCAGCACCGCGTCATCCAGCGGGTGACGATCAAGGGCGACGTGCCGATCTGATCATCGGTGGTCTAATGGGGACCATGTCGGTGCGGATAGGCGTCGCGCTCGGCGTCCGCGGCCGCCGGTACTGGACCGCGGCGGCGATGACCGAGGAACGGCGTCTCGCCGCGGCGCGGCAACTCGACTCGGCCTGGGTCTCCCAGGGCACCGGCGTCGACGCGCCGACGCTGCTCGCGGCGTGGGAGCCGGTGCCCGGCCTCGAGATGGGAACGGCGGTCGTCCCGGCCCAGACGCGGCACCCCCTGCTGCTGGCCCAGCAGGTGGCGACCGTCACGGCCGTCCGGGGCCCGTTCACGCTCGGCCTCGGGCTCGGCCATCGAGCGCTCCTCGGCCAGCAGTACGGCGAAGGCGGGCCTCGGCGCGTCGACTGGCTCCGGGAGTACCTGACCGTCCTCGAAGCGCTCCTGCGCGGTGACGACGTCGACCACGCCGGCCCCTACTTCCGGGTACGGGCGCAGCTGGCGCTGCCCCCGGCACCGCTCCCCGACGTCGTCCTCGCCGCGTTGGGCCCCCAGATGCTCGAGCTCGCGGCCGAGCGGACGCTCGGCACGGTCCTGTGGCGGACCGGACCGGTCGCGCTGGCGACGCACGTCGTGCCGCTGATCACCGAGGCCGCGGACCGCCACGGCCGGCCGGCACCGAGAGTCCTCGTCGGGCTACCCGTCATCGCGACGGGCCGCTCCGCCGCCGAGCAGGCGGCCGCCCGGCAGTTCGTCGACGACGCCGAGGCGTTCGCCTGGACGCTCCCGACCTACCGGGAGGCGTTCGAGCGCGAAGGCCTGACCCGCCCGTCGGAGATGGCGCTCATCGGCACGACCGAACAGATCCGGGAGAAGCTGGCCGTTCTGGCGGCCGCGGGCGCGACCGACCTGATCGCGGTCCTCCACGACGTCGGCGACCTCGACCAGACGTGGGACGTCCTCGGAACCCTCGCGGCCGAGCACCGCCACGGCGGATGATCGGTTGATCGCCCGACGCCGTTCTGCCAAGCTCTAAATCAGGCGCTTCACTGCCGGATGGGTTTCTCGTGGTGGAGCGCCAGAGAGGGGTGGGCATGGGGACGCTCGCAGAGTTCGACCCGTACGACAACGCGCCGACCGACGTCGCTTACGACGTCATGGCCGAGCTGCGCAGTGAATGCCCGGTGGCGCGGCTCGACACGGGATTCTGGTACTTCTCGCGCTACGACGACGTCGCGGCGGCGCTGAAGGACGGCGGCGCCAAGGTCAAGGTCTTCTCGCACGAGGGCAAGAACCGGGCGACCGGCGTCGTCGTGCCCGAGAACGAGAAGCTGCTCGCCGAGATGGAGGGGCCGCGGCACATCTGGCTGCGCCGCCTGCTCCAGACGGCGCTGCATCCCCGCCTGATCGCCTCGTCCGAGCCCTACATCGAGAAGCTCTGCAACGACCTCATCGACGCCTTTGCCGACAACCGCGGCGGCGACGGCCAGGTCGACCTCGTGACCGCCTACGGCATCCCGGTGCCGTGCAAGGTGCTCGCCCACGTGCTCGGCCTGCCCGAGGAGGACCACGAGCGGTTCCGGGTGTGGAGCGACGAGGTGCTCAACGGCTCGTATCCGGCGCTCAACCGCAACGAGCGGGGCGAAGGCCTCGACGGCGCCCACCCCGAGTTCTCCGGTTACATCGACGCCATCTCCGAGGACCGGCGCCGCCATCCCCGTGACGACCTGTTTACCCGGCTGGTCGAGGCCGAGGTGGATGGGGAACGGCTGACGACGACCGAGCGGCGAGTGCTCATCGCGATGCTCATCATCGCCGGCAACGAGACGACGGCCAACCTGATCTCGAACCTCCTGTACCGGCTCGTCGCCGACCCCGATGCCTACCGCACGGTGCGCGAGGACCCGGGGCTCATCCCGAGAGCCGTCGAAGAGTCGCTGCGGCTCGATTCCCCGACGCTGTGGCAGGGCCGACGAACCGTCGCCGAGTGCACCGTGGCCGGCACGACGATCGAGGCCGGCGAGCGGGTCATCCTCGGGCTGGCATCGGCCAACCGGACCGAAGAGGTCTTCGACGGCGCCGACGACTTCCGGGTCGACCGGGCCAACGCCGACCGGCACGTGGCGTTCGGCGGCGGGGCCCACTTCTGTCCCGGGGCGCCGCTGGCCCGGCTCGAAGGCCGGGTGGCGGTCAGCACCTTCTTGCGGCGCATCCCCGAGGCCTCCCTGGTCCCGGGCTACGTCCGGGAGAAGTGGCAGATCAACTGGGCCAACGGGCCGCGTTCGCTGCCCGTCCGGCTGGGTCGATGAGCAACTTCCTCGACGCCTTCCGGGTCGACGGCCAGGTGGCGCTGATCACGGGCGGCGCCAACGGCATCGGCCGAGCCACCGCTGAGGTCCTGGCCGAGGCCGGGGCCACGGTGGTCGTCGCCGACATCGACGTCGGTCAGGCCAAGGAGGTGGCGGCCGGGATCGGTGGCTCGGCGGTGGCGCTCGACGTCAGTGACCGGTTGGCGGTCGACGCGGTGGTCGACGCCGTCGTGGCCGAGCACGGGCGGCTCGACATCGTCTGCAACGTGGCCGGCGTCTGGGCGGCCCGTGGTCACACCGTCGACATCGACGAGGACGAGCTCGACCGGGTCCTCGGGGTGAACCTGAAGGGCACGTTCTTCTGCTGCCAGGCGGCCATCCGGGTGATGGCGCCGGCCGGGAAGGGCGCCATCGTCAACGTGGCGTCGTCGATCATCGACATGCCGATCGCCGGCAACGCCGTCTACGCCATGACCAAGGCCGGGATCACCATGCTCACCCGCATCTTGGCCGACGAGGTCGGACCGCTTGGCCTCCGGGTCAACGTGGTGGCGCCCGGCTTCACCGTCACCGAGTTCGCCCAGCACAGCGTGGCCGACGAGCACGGCCACGTCGACCCGGCCGAATGGGAGAGCTACCTCGAGCGCCTGCGGGCCATGACCCCGCTGGGCGAGGTCTGTGACCCGATCGACCAGGCGCTGCTCATCTTGTACCTCGTCTCGCCGGCGGCCGCTCGGGCCACGGGCAACGTGTTCCGGGTGAACGCCGGCATGGCCCGGCCGACGTGACGGTCACCGGGGAGACGATCAGTCGTCGGTGGCGGGGGCCGAGCCCCCAGGGCTGCCCGTGACGGTGTTCACCCGGCCGCCGTCGACGAAGAGGTTCTGACCGGTCGTATAGCTCGAGGCGTCGGAGGCGAGGAACAACACGGCCGCCGCGGTCTCGGTGGCCAATCCGATCCGGCCGAGCGGCACGTGCGGCAGGGCAGCCCGCCACGACTCGATCGTGATCGAGCCGTCCGCGCTGGTCGAACCCGGGCAGACCGCGTTGACCCGCACCGCGGGTGCGAGCTCCTTGGCCAGGTAGCGGGTCAGGGTCCACAGCGCCGACTTGGTCACGCCATAGGGCGCCAGGGGCGAGAGCGGGAGGAACGCCGCGGTGCTCAGCACGTTGACGATCCGACCGTCGCCGCGCTCGACCATCGCCGGCGCACAGAGCTTCGAGAGGAAGAAGGGGGCCAAGACGTTCACCCGCCACGGCTCGTCCCAGTCGTCGATCTCGAGGTCGACGAGCGGCGCCTCGCCGCCGAGCGCGAACGTGTTGTTCACCAGGACGTCGATCCCACCGAGCGCTTCAGTGGCGTCGGCCACGATCCGCGGCACCACCGCCGGATCGCCGACGTCGCCGGGTACCGCGACGACGCGCCGACCGCTGCCGTCCGAGAGCTGCCCGGCGAGATCACGCAGCGGTTCCTCGCGTCGGGCGACGATCACGACATCCGCTCCGGCGGCGGCACAGGTCCGAGCGATCGCCGAGCCGATGACGCCGCTGCCTCCGGTGACAAGCACGCGCCGACCGTCGAGGCGCATCCCGACGTCGCCGCTCACGGCAGGCCCGGCCCCGAACGATGCATGCTCGGAGGTTAGACGGAGATCGCACATCCTCGACGGGTGCTGTTCGCCACGGCTGGCCGCCGAAAAAGGCCGGTAGTCTGGCCCGGCTGATCATGACGACATTCGCGTTCCACCATGTCGGACTGTC
Source organism: uncultured Actinomycetota bacterium (assembly GCA_963844575.1). Lineage (GTDB taxonomy): Bacteria > Actinomycetota > Acidimicrobiia > Acidimicrobiales > RAAP-2 > DASZUK01. The sequence goes on along the minus strand of CAWJOU010000005.1, from coordinate 2,074,236 downwards.
CGTCGGCAACCTCGACGCCGAACGACGCTTCTACCGCGACGCGTTCGGCCTGACCCCCGAGCAACCGGCCGAGATGCCGCGGGCGGGTGTCCGGATGGCGATCCTCCACGGACCGAACGGGCTCCGGATCGAGCTCATCGAGCGGACGGGTTCCACCGAGCAGAACTTCGCCGACGTGTACGACGGCGCGTCCGTCCAGGGGTACTTCCACTTCGCGGTGCAGGTCACCGACCTCGACACGACCTACGACGACGTGCTGGCCGCCGGCGCGACGTCGGTGTCAGCGCCGGCGGCCGCGATGATGCTGCCGGGACTCCGCTACGCCTATGTCAAAGACCCCGAGGGCAACCTCATCGAGCTCCTCGGCCGTTGAGCCCTCGAGCGGTCAAAGCTGTTAAATCAGTGAGTTGCTTGACTTCTTTGATCACCCGCCGTAACGTTCGAGACGGAGTGCCAGCGGCACGTACGACCCCGGCCGTCGGCCTGGATCGCCACTGGACCAGCAACGCATGAGGGGACTTCACATGGCTCTCGCCAACCCGACCGAAACCTGGGTCGAGACGACAAAGGTCGTCGACGTCGACGCCCACATCGTCGAGCCGTACGACCTCTTCACGACCCGGGTCCCGCAGAAGTTCCGCGACCATCCGGACGTACCGACGGTGCGGCTCTACGAGAACATCGGGCTGCTCGGCTCGAAGGGGCCGGAGGACACCTGGTTCGTCGCCGGCGAGCCCAATCTCTCGGTCGGGATGGTCGCCGCAGCCGGCTGGAAGAACTTCTACCCGGATCGGCCGAGCAACTTCGAAGAGATCGCCGATCCGGCGATCTACGACGCCCGCAAGCGCCTCGAGCGCATGGACGAGTACGGGCTCCACGCCCAGGTCGTCTACCCGAACATCGGCGGCTTCGGATCATGGATGTCGATCAACGACGTCGAGCTCCGAGAGGCCTGCGTACGGGCCTACAACGACTTCGTCATCGAGTGGGCCTCCGCCGACGCCGACCGCCTCGTGCCGATGATGGGCGTCCCGTTCTGGGACGTGCCGGCCGCGGTCGCCGAGATGGAACGGTGTGCCGAGCTCGGGTTCAAGGGGATGTTCTTCGGGAGCCGCCCGGAGACGGTCGGCCTGCCGCGACTGACGAGCCGGTCATGGGACCCGATCTGGGCCACCGCCCAGGACCTCGGGTGGTCGATCAACTTCCACATCGGCTTCAACAACGCGGCCTTCGTGATCGAGGACGAGCCCGACAACGGTCAGGCCGCCAACATCGTCAAGATGACGACGCTGTCGTTCCTGTCGAACGCGCACATGATGTCCGACATCATCATCTCGGGCATGTGCCACCGGTTCCCGCGGCTGAACTTCGTCTCGGTCGAGAGCGGCGCCGGCTACATCCCGTTCCTCCTCGACTCGCTCGACTGGCAGTGGAAGAACACCGGCGTCCCCCTGGAGCGCCCGGAGTACGACCTGCTGCCCAGCGAGTACTTCCGCCGGCAGATCTACTGCAGCTTCTGGTTCGAGACGGACCCGGCGAAGAAGATCTTCGAGCTGATCGGCCCGGGCAACGTCATGTACGAGACCGACTTCCCGCACCCGACGAGCATGAGCCCCGGACCAGGGTCGGCCGCGCAGGTCCCCCGTGACTTCCTGCTCGAGAACTTCTCGGACCTCGACGCGGGCATCCGCACCAAGGTCTTCCATGACAACGCCGCTCGCGTCTACTCCCTGGCCTAGTCGCCGGCCGGCGAGCGCGGCGGCGAGGTTCCGGACGAGCGCGTAGCGATGCTGCCGGACGATGCCCGTCTGATCTCGCTCTCCGACCACCACATCGAGCCTCCGGACCTCTACTCGACGGGTCTGCCCGCCTCGATGGCGGCGCGCGCGCCCCGCCTGATCGACATCGCGGACGGCCAGGCCCAGGCGTGGCGCTACGGCGATCAGGTGATGGCGTTGTCCGGCGTCGAGATCTCGGGTCCGCTCGACGAGATCATCGGCCGCCCGGTCCGTTACGAGGAGGCCCCCGAGAGCACCCGCTCGGCCCGGGCCCGCCTCGAAGCGATGGACCTCGACGGCGTCGACGTGCACTGCCTGTTCCCGTCGTCGTCGCATGGCTGCGCCGGTGAACAGCTCCGGTTCGTCGACGACCTCGACGTGTGGGCCGCGTGCGTCGCCACCTACAACGACTACGTCGTCGATGCGTACGCCGCGGTCGCACCGGACCGGCTCGTCCCGGTGGCGATCCTCCCGTTCGGGGACCCCGTCGCCGCCACGGCCGAGGTGCACCGGGCCGCCGGCCGCGGCGTGCGGGCGGTCACGCTGCCGTGCAACCCCGGCCTGCTGGGCCTTCCGTCCTGGCACGACGCGGCGAACTGGGACCCGGTCCTGACCGCCATCGAGGAGCACGGGATGCCGCTCCTACTCCACATCGGCACGATCGGCGAGAGCACCGCTCCCGGAAGGTCGCCCGATGCGCCGCTCGTCTCGTACCTCACGCTGGCCAACCTCGACGTGCTCGGTGCAGTCGTCGAGTTGGCCTACTCCCCCGTCCTCCATCACCACCCCGAGCTCGAGATCGTCGTCGTCGAAGGTGGTGCGGGCTGGCTTCCGTACCTGACCGAGCGCATCGACTTCTTCTGGCGCTACGAGCACGCCCGGGGAGCCGGGACGGTGCGCGACGTCCCGCCGTCGCAGCTGCTCGGTCGCGTGAAGGCGGCGTTCATCGACGATCCGTCCGCCATCCGCCAGCGCGACGAGATCGGCATCGACCGGATGTTGTGGATCTCGGATTTCCCCCATCCGGACGGCTTCTGGCCGCACAGTCGCCAGGCGCTCGCGGCGGCCCTCCGCGATGTCGACGACGACGACGCGCTGGCCATCGCCGGGGGCAACGCGGCCGCCCTCCTACGACTCTGACGATCAACCCGTAGAAATCAATTAATCGCTTGCTTTGCCCGTACTGAACTGATTCAATTCCGGCCATGGAGGGGACTGATATGCGACGATTGGAAGGTCGAGTCGCGATGGTGACGGGGAGCGCCTCCGGCATCGGACGAGCGACCGCGCACCGGCTCGCCGTCGAAGGCGCGTCGGTGGCCGTCGTCGACCTCGACGAACGTGGGGCCACCGCGGTGGCGGACCAGATCCGCGAAGCCGGAGGCCAGGCGATCGCCCTCCAGGCGGACGTGCGCGACGAGGCGGCAGTCGCCGCGGCAGTGAAGGGCGTCGTGGACCAGCTCGGGCCGGTCGACATCCTCCACAACAACGCTGCCTTGCTCGCCCCCGATCATTTCAACCAGGACGCCGACGTCATCGAGCTCAGCGCGGCGGTCTGGGACACGACGATGGCCGTGAACCTGCGCGGGGTGATGTTCGGCTGCAAGCACGCGCTGCCCGTCATGATCGCCAACGGTGGCGGGTCGATCATCAACACCTCGTCGTCGTCCGCGCTCTCGGGCGAGTCGCTTCGTTCCGCCTACTCCGCGTCCAAGGCAGCGGTGATCGCCTTCTCCCGGTCCATCGCCACGATGTACGGGAAGCGGGGCATCCGCTGCAACAGCGTCGTCCCCTCCGTGATCCTGTCGCCGGAGAACCGGAGCCGGATCTCCCCTCGTCAGCTGTCCATCTGGGAGGGCAACTGCCTCACCCCCTACCTCGGCGTCCCGGAGGACATCGCGGCGGCGGTCGCCTTCCTGGCCAGCGACGATGCCCGGTACATCACGGGGCACGAGCTGATCGTCGACGGCGGTTCGCTCGCCCACAAACCGACATTCGCCCAGAGCGTCTGGGACGACGACCCGTCGTGAGCGACGCCACCAAGAAGCTCCAGGACCAGGTGGCGATCGTCACCGGCGCCGGCCAAGGCGTCGGGCGCGGCATCGCCCACTCGATGGCCGCCGCCGGCGCGACGGTCTCGGTCCTCGACATCAACGGGGCGCTCGCCGACGAGGTGGCCGGCGAGATCACGGCCGCCGGCGGGCGGGCGATCAGCCAGCATGTCGACATCGCCGACGACGACCGCTTGGCCGACGCGGTGGCGGAGCTGATCGCCGAGTTCGGACAGATCAACATTCTCTGCAACAACGCGATGGCCAACGAGCCCGAGATCGTCGGGAACGACCGCGACGTCGAGAAGACCACGTGGGAGGCCTGGGACCGGACGCTGGCCGTCGATCTGCGGGCACCGCTCGCTGCGTGCCGGCTCGTCATTCCGCACATGGTCCGCCAAGGCGGAGGGTCGATCGTCAACATCTCCGCCATCGCGGCCATGTACGGCGATCTCAGCCACATGTCGTACGACGTCGCCAAGGCCGGTCTGCACGCCCTGACGCGATCGATCGCCACGACGCACGGCCGTAAGAACATCCGGGCGAACACCGTGGCCACCGCGCTCATCCTCACCGACCTCGTGCAGCGCTTCATGTCGCAGGAGATGCTCGACGCGTTCGAGGGGAACTGGCTGCTCCCGGGACACTGCACCGTGGAGGACGTGACCCCGCTGGTCACCTTCCTCGCCGGGCCCGACGCGTCGTGGATCACCGGTCAGACGTTCGTCATCGACGGGGGGGCCACCGCTCACCAGGTCTGGTACCGGGACGGCCGGACGATCCATCCCCGCGCCTTCGAGGAGTGAGCCGGCGCTCGGTCCGCCACTAGGTTCGGATCAATGCTCCTCTTCCATCACGTCAACCTCGGTGTTCCGGCCGGCGGGGCCGATGCCGAAGCGGCCTTCCTCGTCGATCTGCTCGGCTACCGGCGAGTGGAACTGACCCCGGAAGCGTCATCCACGGCCAGATGGTTCGAGAGCGACGACGGTAAACAGGTCCACCTGAGCGAGGACCCCGACCATCGGCCGGCCGCCCGTGCGCATGTCGCGGTCGAGCTGGGCGACGAGCTGGCCGCACTGGAGCAAAAGTTCGACGAGGCCGGCTACCGATACGAAGCGATCGACAGCGCCGGTCGTCGCATCGTGCTCTGTCGGGACCCGGCCGGCAATCGGTGGGAGCTACGCGGCAGCGTCACTGGCTGACGCCGGGGTCGCCGGGCTCCGACCGCCCGCTTCAGGCTGCCCGATCTCGCCGTCAGTGCTCGAGCTCGCAACTCTCGTCGTCACAGACGGCACCGCCACTTTCGACCGGGACCGTCTGGTGGGCGCCGGACCAGGCTTCTTCGAGCACGGCGAGGATGGTCTCGGCGCTCTGGGCCCCGGAGATGCCGTACTGGCGATCGATCACGAAGAACGGCACGCCGGAGACGCCGAGGGCACGGGCGTCCGCCTCGTCGGCCCGCACCTCGGCACCGTAGCGTTCGGTTTCGAGGATCTCGGCACAGCTCGCGCCGTCGAGGCCGACCTCCTCGGCCAGCCGGACGAGCGTCCCGCGATCGCCGATCGGGGCGCCTTCGGTGAAGTACGCCCGGAAGAGCCGCTCTTCGAGCACCTCCTGGGCACCGACTTCGAGCGCATAGTGGAGCAGCCGGTGCGCGTCGAACGTGTTCGCCCGCTGCGCCAAATCGAAGTGGAAGTCGAGGCCCTCCTGTTCGGCCATCGCAGTCAGCCCGGCCTGAGAAGCACGGGCCTGCTCCTCGGAGATGCCGTACTTCTCCGCCAGATGCGTCGTGAGGTCGCCTTCCGCGGTGGCCGGGGCCGAGGGATCGAGCTCGAAAGCTCGCCACACGACGTCCACCTCGTCCGCGTGGGCAAAGTGAGCGAGGGCCCCCTCGAAGCGCCGCTTGCCGATGGCACACCACGGACACACGACGTCGGAGAAGATCTCTACCCTCATGTTCCACGACAACGTGCGAGGCCCGCCCGCTATTCCGCCGGTTCGAACACGACCACCGGGATGACGCGCGCTCGAGCATCCCTCTCGTACTCGGCGAAGACGGCGACGGCGGCCTTCTGTCGCTCGAAGATCTCGTCGCGCTCTTGGCCGACGGCCTCGCGGGCGATCACCTCGATCGTCTCCGTCCCGACCTCGATCGTGGTGTGCGGCTCGGCCAAGAGATTGAAGTACCAGTCCGGGTGACGAGGCCCGCCTTGAAAGGAACCGAACACCGCCCACCCACTGTCCACCCGGAGGGAGGCGAGCGGATTCACTCGATCAGTGCCGCTGCGACGGCCCTTGTGGTGGACCAGCACGACCGACCGTCCCGCGAACTGCCCGCCGAGGTGACCTCCGTTCGCTCGGAACTCTTCGATGATCTGCAAGTTCAAATCGGCTAGCTGCGTCACACCACTAACGCTAGCGGCCGGAACGTCTCGGCGACCAAGATCCGCCCCGGCTGTTTGGGGCCGTCCGGACTGCGCCACGGGCTCGTGGCCTGCCGTTTCGATGGCATGGGGAGTCTTCTCGCCGAAGATGCCGCGCCATCGGTCCTTGACCATCCGACTGCCGCCGGACGCCGTTGACCGCCGATAGCCAACGGTCAGTTGGTCGAGACCACTTGGCTGACGTGGACGGCACAATATACTATTTATTTTTCGTTTCCGTTTAGACCAGACTGACCATCATGGTGTGCCCGATTCGATAGAAGCGTGAGGCTTGATAAACCATGACCGAGTTGACCGACCGTCAAGAGATCGCGGCAGTGTTGAACCAGTACTTTTTCGCCCTCGATAGCCGTCGTCCAGAGCTAATGAACCCTGTCTTCACGACTACCGCGACGTACGAGTTTGCGAGCGACGACGATCGACAAGGCCCGCAACCAATCGGATCGTTCCTCAGCACGTGGTTGGACGGCATGGAGTGCTTTGCTCACTCGAGCCACAGCCCGAGCAACATGCACGTCGCCCTTGACGGCGACCGCGCGGCGTCAGAGCTGCACGCGGTCGTTCATCTCGTCGATCGTCACGCCGCACCCGGCCAGGTCATCATCCGCGGCATCCACTACCGCGATCAGTTCCTGCGCACGCCTGACGGGTGGAAGATCGACCGCCGGCGTCACCGTCTCCTCTGGCTGTGCGTCGTGCCAGAGACGGCCGGCGATCAGCTGGTCCAAGGCAGGATCGCCCAAGCGGCCAACCGCTCCCCCAACTCCGAATGATCCGCAGAGAGACGGCCGGCCCCGGCCATCAACTTCTGGTCCGAGCGATCCCGGCCTTCTGCAACACGTCAGGCCGGACGCCCACCATCCGCCACGTGCTGTAGGCAATGCCCCGGCGCTCGCCATAGGTTTTGGCCACCTTGACGAAGCCCTTTTCCAGACCGACCAGGTCGGACGGCTGTTCGGCTTCGGCCAAGTTGACCTCGAGGTTCCGTCGCTCCTGGACGAGGTGCAGCCGATCGAACGAATCAGCCGTTTCGATCTCCCAGTCCAGCTTGTCCAGCCGTTTCTTGATGCTTACTGGGGTGCGCTGTCGCCCAGGGCGACGTTTACCCGACGCCAACGCTTCCAGGTACAGGCGCACGGCTCGGCCCTCTTCCCGGCCTTTGGCCAGGGCGGCTTTGTGGGCCTCGGACATCCGCGGACCCCGCCGGTCGTTGGTCTTTGCTCTCTTGGTTGCTGGCATGCCTCTACCCTATGGGATCTTTGGTATCAATCGTACGTATGGCTCAAAAAATCGGTGGAATCCATTTGACTCATGAGATCGCGATCTCTTGGCCATCAATAGTCCGGCCAAAGGACCCCGACCGCCGTCCGGCTCGATCGCGTACATGAGCTCTCGCTGCTACGTACGGCCTCGCCCGGTTCGGGCCATCCCCTCGTGGCCGTAGGTCGCCCGGGTCGGGCATCGGCTCGAGGCCGTGGGTCGCCCGGGTCGGGCCATCGGGGCCCGGCCGTCGGCCAGACCGGGCCAGTCGTGGGTGGCGGGATGAGCAACCCTTGACACGGCGCAGTGTCTTGGAGGGGTCCGAAAGAACTCCACGTATCAACTCGGTCGTCCACCGCTCTGTCCATCGGTGACGCGAACAAGCGATCACTCGTGCGGATGTGGCTCAGCGGTAGAGCACAGCCCTTCCAGGGCTGAGGTCGTAGGTTCGAATCCTGCCGTCCGCTCCAATGTGAAGCTGGAGTGACTATGACCAGAAGTTGCCGGCTCTCTCGGTGTCCTGGCTGAACTGCGACACCTCGACGACCTTGCCGTCACGAATGCGAAAGACGTTTACCGAGTTCTGGTCGAGGACGTCGCCATTCCGTTCCGCGTGCAAATGATCTAGCCCAACCGTGTGCTCGTCCCCGGCGATCACCTCTTGCAAGGTCACCTTCACGGTTCCGCCCGACAGGGAGAACAGCTCAGCGAAGAAGGCGAAGATGGCATCTCGGCCCTGCTTGGTCCCAGAGATACGGGCACTGCCCGGAACGTGCCACACTGCATCTTCAGCGAAGAGCGCAGCGAGCGTCTCCATGTCCCCTGCGCCGAAGGCTTCGTACCCTCGACGGACCAACTCGGCGTCTTCTTTCGTCCCCATGGGTTCCCTCCTTGAGCGGCGCTCGATCGAGCAACCTGGGTTGAGTGAACACCTGTCCCTTCCGAGAATCAAGGCCGAAACGATGACGGTTGCGCCGGAGCGGGCTCCGCGAGCGGTGCAGGACTCGACCGGTGACTCTCGTGCGTCATGCCTTCAGCCTCGAGACTCCTGACGGACAGCCCCAGTCGACGATGCGGCGGCGCGAGCCGGCCCGACCGATCACCGCGAACGCATCAGAGGCCCTGGCCGGTGACCCGATGACGCACACAGCGAACAGTGGCCGATATCCGAGGTTGTGTATCCTGAGAGGGTGGGGAGCGGCGGTCGGCGGTTGAGATGCCTCGTGGCGCGCCCGTCCACCGGTACCGGTGAACCGTTCGTGTACTCGAGCGCGAGCGAGGGCTCGCGTCGAGGGGCTAGAAGCGAGCCGTGAACCACTCGCCGCTCGGACGCTCGGGTCTCCAGGTGTCTCGACTCTGCCTTGGAACGATGACGTTTGGCGTCCAATGTGACGAGCCCAGTTCGCGAGCGATTCTGGACACGGCCGTCGAGGCAGGCATCACCTTCCTCGACACGGCCGACGTCTACCCGATCGGCGGCGACTCCTCGACGACCGGGCTGACGGAGGAGATCGTCGGACGTTGGATGCGCGGTCGACGGGACGAGGTGATCATCGCGACGAAGGGTTTCAATCCGACCGGTGCCCATCCGTGGGACCGCGGCAACTCGCGCAAGCACCTTCTGTCGGCTATCGACGATTCTCTCCGGCGGCTCCAGACCGACCACGTCGACCTCTACCAACTGCATCAGGACGACCGACTGACTCCGCTCGATGAGACGCTCGCCGCTCTCGACCACATCGTTTCGTCGGGCCGGGCTCGGTATGTCGGCTGCTCGAACTTCCCGGCCTACCGAACTGCGTTGGCGCTCGGACGCAGTGAGGCCTGCGGCGTTGTTCGCTTCGTGAGCCATCAACCCCGGTACAACCTGATCTCGCGCGGTATCGAGCGGGAACTGCTCCCGCTAGCAGCGGAGACCGGTCTCGGTGTCATCCCGTACAACCCCATGGCCGGCGGCCTGCTGACGGGAAAGCACCGACGCGACGCCCAGCCGGAAGAAGGCACCCGCTTCGCCATCGTCGGGACGGGCGGCCCCCAATACCGCAAACGCTATTGGCACGACCGCTCGTTCGACGTCGTTGATTCCCTGCGCCCGGTGGCCGACGCGGCCGGGACCTCTATGGCGACGCTGGCCGTGGCGTGGGTGCTGGCGCAGCCGACCGTGTCGTCGGTGATCGTCGGCGCAACCCGACCCGAGCAGTTGGACGACGCCGTCGCCGCCGAGAAGGTGTCGCTCGACGACGATCTCTTGCGGCAGCTCGACGAGCTCACCGTTGAGTTTCGAGCGGCGCCGGAGACGGATCCGTGATCGACCGGTCGTTCCTCAACGTTGAACGGACCGACCACGTCCTCGTCATCTCGATGCAGCGTGGCGAGAAGTACAACGCCATCAACCGACAGATGGCCGACGAGTTGGACGCGGCGCTGAACCAGCTCGACGATGACGGCGAGCTCTGGGCGGGCGTGTTGACCGGTACGAGCGACGCGTTCTGCGCCGGGAGTGATCTCACGGCCGGCGGGGACTATGTGACGGAGCGAGGCGGCGAGTACGGGATCATCCGGCGTGAGCGACGCAAGCCCCTCGTCGCGGCCGTTGAGGGCTTTGCCCTGGGCGGCGGGCTCGAGATCGTGCTGGCGTGCGATCTCGTGGTCGCTTCGACGTCAGCTCGCTTCGGCCTCCCCGAGGTGAAACGAGGGGTTGTGCCGACCTGTGGTGCCCTATTTCGCGGACCGCGTGCGCTTCCCGTGAACCTTGCTCGCGAGATGGTCCTCACGGGCGACCCGATCGACGCCGCTCGAGCGTACGCCGTCGGGTTCGTGAACTTGCTCGCTGAACCGGGCGACGCCCGGCACCGGGCGGTCGAGCTGGCTGGGCGACTGTGCTCGAACGCGCCGCTCGCGATCCAGGCTTGCCTGGCCGCGATCGACCGCGTGCTTGGGTCCGACGGCGAGCTCGGTTGGGCCGCGACGGCGGCGGCGTACGGCATGGTTGGTGACTCGGAAGACCTACGAGAGGGCGTGGCGGCGTTCCTAGAGAAGCGGCGCCCAGTTTGGAGCGGTCGATGAAAGCTCAGCGTCGCGGACGGCGCATCGCGATGACCCCCGAGGAGGTTGACAACTTCTTGGAGCAGGAGCGCACCTGCCGGGTCGCCACCGTGAACGGGGACGGGTCACCGCATGTGTCCCCGCTCTGGTTCGTCTGGATCGATGGAGCGCTCTGGTTGAATTCCGTCGTCAAGAGCCAGCGCTGGGTAAACCTCCAGCGCGATCCTCGAATCAGCGTGATCGTCGACGGCGGCGACGCCTTTACCGAGCTGCGCGGTGTCGAGATGACTGGCGAAGCGTCACCGGTGGCCGACGTACCTCGGAGCGCAACGCCCGACGAATCGGTTCGTGCGGTCGAGGAGCACTACGGGCGGAAGTACCTGGCTGGCCCGTTCGTCGCCGACGGTGCCCACGCGTGGGTACGCCTCGTCCCGACCAAGGTGGTGAGCTGGGACTTCCGCAAGATGGGCTAAGGACTGGGGATCAGTCCCGGCCGTAGTAGCGGAGCGCATTCGCAGAGGTGATGAGCTCGGCCTGGTCCGCGGTGAGGTCAGCGACGCTGCCGGCGGCGGCGGCCTGCGAGTACGGGAACTTCGTCTCGATGTGCGGATAATCCGTAGCCCACGCGAGATGCTCGGGACCGAGGATGTCGACCGTAAAGCCGACGTTGCGATCCTCGAATTGGAACGTCGCGAGCAGACCGCGCTGCGTCACGTACTCGCTCGGCAGCATCGATAGCGTGACCATCCGAGCCGAGTCGAACTTGTCGTAGGCGTGGTCCATCCGGTACATCAGGTGGGGCAGCCAGGAGACGTCCGCCTCGGCGAGGACGAGTTTGAAGCCCGGGAACCGGTCGAAGACGCCACCGAAGATGATGTCGGCGACCGAGAGCTGAATCTCGAACGGGTTCATGATGTAGTTGGCGAACGTGCCGTTGCCAAATCCGCCGAAGCCGCGCACGCCGGTCCCGGTGTGCAAGCTGATCGGCATCGACAGATCTTGGGCCGCGGCCCAGAACTTGTCGTAGATCGGGCTGTGAAACGGCCGGTCGAGAGGCGGGAAGCCGGTGATGCTGGCACCACGAAGGCCGTTGGCAGCAATGCGTTCGAGCTCGGCGACCGCGGCATCGATATCTGCCACGTCGATGGCGCCCACGCCGAACATCCGGGTCGGCGCGTACGAGGTGTACTCGGCGGCATAGTCGTTGTACGCCCGGAAGCAGGCGGCCCGCAGCTCGACGTCGTCTAGGTGGAACAGCATCATGCACCAGGTGTTGTAGAGCACCTCGGCGCTAACACCGTCGAGATCCTGCTCCACGAGGCGCTCCGCCGGATCCCAGACGCTCTTCGGCGCGGCGGCGAAGCCCTGCCGGAACGCCTCGCGGAGCGCGTCGCCCTTGGCGGACGCCCCGACGAAGCCGCCGACCGGCACTGGGTCCATGTGCTCGACGTGCCACACGTCAACCATGACGCCGTCGTACTCGAGCTGGCTGACCTTCGGCGCCCGATCGCGGAAGCGCTTGTCCAGCCGCTGTTCCCACAGCTCCGGGGGCTCCACGATGTGCGCGTCGGCCGAGACCAGGTACATCTTGTCGGCGACCAGCGTACCGCCGCGCTGATTTGATTCGACGTTCGTAGGCATATCGGCGAGTATCCTCTTCGACAGGTGGCATGTCAACCCCTGGATGAAGTAGACCTCAATAGTCGATACGTTTTTTGCACACAGGGGCACGTTTGACTGCCGCACAGCGACGCCAAAGGGTGCCGGTCCCGCTACGCCCCTGGAGCCCTAGTGTCAGCCAGGACCTCCAGCACGCCAGCGCACCCGCAAGACGGTTGATCTGAGCCGGCTCAGCTGCGAGTTCTCCTTCGCGAGGATGTCCAGGACGCGCCGGAGGCAGGCCACGACCTCGTGCCCCCCGCCCCACACTCCCCGCTGGTCATTGTGCGGGGGTCAGGAGATTGCGGGCTCCGATACACCGAAGGACCGATATCGGGCCGGAACTTGCAGATAATTTGGTATATTCGGCTTACCGCTTTCGGGATTCATTGAGTGGAATGCCAACGTCATGCTTCGTTCCAAAGCCATGGGGTCAGATCGCTGGAATATGGATCGATGGGCGCACTGGGAGGGGTAGGGGGCCTCATGGGGCACGGCGAACCGGCCGGTGCCCCAGTGTCCGGCTGCCGTCGTGGTGCAGAGCGAGGTCGAGTGGCGACCGTTGCCCCTACGACGATGCATCGCGCCCGTCGATTCATCGAGGTCGGCTCTGTCGGATTCACTGGCTGGCCAGTAGTCCTCGGGAGGGTTGTTCTTCCGGTCCTGCAAGTACTGCTCCACGCGGTCCGCAGGTGGCGTCTTCAGGGCGCCGAACCACCGGTTTGCCCAGTACCGTGTCCCGTCGTCTTGAACAAAGTCACGTACGCTGCGGCGGTGCGCCGACTGTTCGAGGCCACCGTGACTGCGCTGGCGCTTGCGCTCCTCGTTGGGGCCTTCGCCGTCGGAGCTGACGCGGCTTCGCCGAAGGCTCTATCGGTTCGGGTCATGGGTGCCGATCGAAACGACATCTCGGCCTCATGCGAACTCAGCGGCACCGACAGCTCCGTCATCGCCGCGGGCCGGGTCAAGAGGGACGGCCTCGGCCACCTGTCCCTGTCGGTTTCGGTTTTCGACGCGGAGGGCGCCGTCCTCAACCTCCAAGGTCTTGCGCACTCAGCGTCCGTACCGGGTGAAGAGGGGCCATGGCAGGCGGATGTACGGATTATTCCGGGCTTCGCTGCGACTCGATGCGTGGTTGATCTGGCGACGCCCCAGGAACTGAAAAGCTTTTCCGTCCCTTCTACAGCGATGGACCCGACCGTCACTCCTGGCGATCACGTGGTGGTGAACACGACCGCGTACTCGACATCACATCCGCGAAGCGGTGACATCATCGTCTTCCGTCGCCCGGCGGCCGAAAACTGTGGGGGCCAACCCGTCACAGACCTCTTGAAGCGCGTCATCGGTCTGCCCGGCGAAACCGTCGAGGTACGCGACAACAAGGTGTACCTCAACGGCAAAGTCCTGCCGGAGCCGTGGCTGCCGGCGGCGACCAGTGAGAGCAACCCGTACACGGCCAACTACGGGCCGGTCACCGTGCCGGCCGGCGACTACTTCGTGATGGGCGACAACCGGACCCGGTCGTGCGACAGCCGGATGTGGGGACCGGTCAAGGGCTCGGCCATCGTCGGCCAGGTGGTCCAGATAGTCCAGGGCACGCCGCCAGCAACAACACCCACGACATCCGAGACAGGGACACGGTCAACATCAACGACCAGCCCGGCGACAGGCCATACAGAGACAGGACCGACATCGTCTCGCTCGACTACCACGACCGCCCCGACAACTCGGGCAAGCACAACAGAGTGAGGCGGAAGGTCACCCGAAGGTCACCGGCTACCGGGCCGGCTCTCCTGGCGGTGAGGTTCATGCCCTCTGACCTGGTCTTATGTGGTGGGCGGTACAGGACTCGAACCTGTGACCCCTTGCGCGTCATGCAAGTGCGCTACCAGCTGCGCCAACCGCCCGTGAACGAACCACGCTAGCACCCTGCCCGGACCGGCGGCCGTGTCCCAGTGGTATGCCGGGCACCGCGCCGCCGCCAGATGGCCGGCCCGGTCACCCGATGTGCAGCACGGCCGCTCCAGTGATCCGGTCGGCGGCCAGGTCGGCCAGCGCCTGGTCGGCCCGGTCCAAGGGGTACGGCACGGTCGTCGCCCGAACGCCGAGGCGGGGGGCGAGCCGCAACAGTTCCTCGCCATCGCGCCGCGTGTTCGCGGTCACGCTCTTGAGCACCCGCTCGTTGAACAGGTGTCGCTGGTAGTCGAGCGCGGGGACGTCGGTGAGGTGGATCCCGGCGATCGCGAGGACGCCACCCCGGTCGAGCGCGGCCAGGCCGGGCCGGACCAGGTCGCCGACCGGCGCGAACAGGATCACCGCGTCGAGCGGGTCCGGCGGAACGTCGGCCGCACCGCCGACCCATGCCGCGCCGAGATCGGCCGCCAGCGCCTGCGCCTCCACCGACCGGGTGGCGACGTAGAGCTCCGCTCCCTCGGCCGCGGCGATCTGCGCGGTCAGGTGGGCCGAGCCGCCGAACCCGTAGAGGCCGAGCCGACCACCCGGCCGGAGCCCGGTCGACCGCAGGGCGCGGTAGCCGATGATCCCGGCGCAGAGCAGCGGCGCGGCCTGGTCGTCCGGCAGTTCGTCCGGCAACCGGTACGCGAATCGCTCGTCCGCCACCGCGGCCTCCGCGTACCCGCCGTCGCGGTCCCATCCGGTGAACGTCGCCTGCACGCATAGGTTCTCCGCACCGCGCCGGCAGAACCGGCAGATGCCACACGTCGTCGCCAACCACGCCAGCCCGACCCGGTCGCCGATCGAGAACCGCCCGGCGTCCGGGCCGACCGCGTCGACCCGACCGACGACCTCGTGGCCGGGGACGACACGCCGCCGGTGCACCGGCAGGTCCCCCTCGGCGACGTGGAGGTCGGTCCGGCACACCCCGCATGCCGATACCCGCACCCGAATCTGACCCGGACCCGGCTCGGGCACCGGACGGTCGACCAGCCGGAGCGGACCGCCGTCGATCGGTCCGGGCTCGACGACCTCCCACGCCTTCATCGCCACCAGTCTCCCCTACCCCGGCCTTCCCACCCCGGCGATCGGTACTCGACCATCAACCGGGCCACCGGCACCGGGCCGGGCGATCCGCTCGACCAACTACGCAGGCATCGCCAGGCGGTCGGCGTCGTCGGGCGGCAGGGCGATCGGCCACTGCCACTCCCCGGGCTCGAGCGGCGACATGTCCTGGCTCCGCCGCCACTCGTCGTAGGAGTCCGCCCACTGTCGATGCCAGTTCGCCTGGGCGAGGTGCAGTCGGGCCACCCGCATCTGGTGCAACGTCGGGAACCGGCGGCCGATCGCCCCGAGGACGGCGACGGACGCTTCCGCGTCGGCCACCGCGTCGTGCGCCCGGCCGATGACGACGCCGTACTCCGCACAGAGGTCGACGAGCGTGCGCCGGCCCTTGCGATAACGGTCGAACCGCCGGTCGAGGACGAGCGCGTCGAGCACCGGTCCGGCGAACCCGCGGTCGCCTAGGCCCCGACCGTCGAGCCGGCGGCACTGGACGTCGAGGATCGTCAGGTCGTAGTCGAGCTTCATGCCGACGACCGGGACGCCCCGGCGGCTGGCCTCGACGATCACATCGGCGAGCAGCGCCACTGCGTCGTCCAGCGCCATCCCGTCGGCCCGCGCTCGTTCCGACGTGATCCCGTGGATGGCCGTCGCGCCCTCCGGGATCTCCCGCCCCGGATCGACGAGCGACGTCCGTCGCTCGACGACCCCGCCGTCGATGACGGTTACGAGCGCGAACGAGACCGGTACGTCGAAGAAGCGGTCGACGCCCGTCGTCTCGAGGTCGAACCCGAGCAGCTCCTGATCGTGCCAGCCGGCAGTCGGCGACATGCCCGGAGCTTGGCAGCGGGGTGTGACAATCGGTGGGACTCACCGTCCCCCCGTTCGAGCCGTCGGTGCGCTATCCCCAGCCCTCGCCGGCGAACAGCGGCATCGACCCACCGCCGGCCGACAGGTCGTGGGCGAGCAGTGCGATCCCGACGTCGCCCTTGTAGAGCGAGTTCGGGATCGACCACTTCGTGCCGACGGTCGCGACGCTCTGGCGGGCCAGCTGGCGGGCCCGCCGGAACCACGTCTCGTCGCCGGTCAATCGATGGGCAACGAGCATGGCGTACGCCTGCCCGGCGCTCCCGCAGCACAGCGTCCCGACGGCCGTCGGCGACGACCAGCAGTGCTCGGCCGCGGCCACGCCGAGCGCGTCGTACCGGCGATCACCGGTCAGACTGCCGATCTCGGCCCACAGATGCGTGTACCCCGCCGTGCCGTGGCACCACGAACCGGACGGCGCAGGGTCGCGGGGCCCGCGCCACCACCGGCCGGACCGGTCGCCAACGGCTCGGTCGGCGAGCGCGTCGGCCTTGGCGAGCGCAGCGTCCGGTAGCGCGAGCCCCCTCGCCGCGCACCACCGGGCCGTCGCGTAGACGACGCCGGCCCAGCCGTGGGCGACGCCCCAGTACCCGAGTGGGCTGTCGTCGAGCGATACCAGACCGAGCTGGTCCCACAGGTCGGCAACGAGCTCGTCGCCGAGATCGGCGAGCCGCGCGGACTCGGCGACCGACGTGCCGGCGAGCGCCTCGTGCAAGAGCGCCGCGCCGACGAGCGTGCTCGACCGTCCGAGCGTCAGATCGAGGTTCGAGCACCGGCGGCGGGACTCGGCGACGAAGTGCGACGCCGCAACGGTCGCCCCTTCGAGATCGCCGGCCGCGTTGAGGACGAGGGCGCGGACGCAGTCGACACCGGCCATCGAGTGGTAGATCGACACCTGACCGACGCGGCCCGCGGTGACCGTCAGGTCGGGGTTCGTGAACGCGTCCGCGTCGTGACCGGCGCGGTCCGCCGAATCGAGCCAGCGGCGCGCGGTGACGAGATCCTGCGGTCGGCCTCGGGTCATCGCGAGCCGGTACCAGAAGTACGCGATCCCGGCCGCGCCATAGTTGACCGATGCGTACGGCGGCTCCGGCAGGCCGGACTCGATCAGACCGTCCGGCCGTTGCAGCCGGCGCTCGACGTCACCGAGGAGGTCGCGCGGCGCGCTCCGCCGACGACGACCGGCGACGCCGGCCCGGGCACCGCGGAGCGCATCGGCCATCTCGTCGAGCGACCCGAACCGGTCGGCCGGGTCCTTCGACAGGGCCTTGGCCAGCGTCCGCTCGACCGCCGGCCACCGCCGGACGCCGTGGACGCCGAACGGCAGCGGCGCGGCCGTGGCGACATCGCGGAGCGCGGTCCGCTTGTCGACGCGCACCGGCAGGTAGCCGTGGCCGGTCAGCATGAGATAGACGAGGATCGCTACGCCGTACTGGTCGCTCTCGAACGACGCCGGCGGCGCGGGCCGTCTCGCCAGCCGCGCGCCCGCCCACTCCGGCTCGTAGAAACCGAACAGGCCGGCCCGAGGCGCCGTCCCGAGCTCCTCGTCGCCGACGACGACGGAGAACGCGAAGTCGATGAGCGTCGCGGTGCCGTCGGTGATCAGCACGTTCTTCGGGTGGACGTCGCCGTGGACGACGCCCTGGCGGTGCAGTACCGCGTACCCGTCGACGACGGAGATCGCCGCGTCCAACAGGCTGCCGTCGCCGTCGGCCCCCCACGGCGCCCGCATGCGCTGGGCGAACGACTCGAGCCTTTCCCCGTCCCGCCACTCGATGGCGAGGAACGGTCGATCGTCGGCCGAACCGTCCGCGACGAGGCGGCAGAACCGCGGCCCGGCCAGCCGGCGGAGGACTGCGGCCTCCCGGGCCAGCGCGTCCCGGACCGCGAACCGCTCGTCGTCTGTCCCGACCTTGACCGCCACCCGGCGGCCATCCGCCGCGGTCGCCTCGTAGACCGAGCCGCCCTCGAGCGCCTGGACACACCGGACGACCTCGAACGAGCCGATGCGCTCCCCCGGCGACACGAGCCCACCGGACGGCGTCGCGGCCGCGGTCGCCGGCACGACGATCCGGGCCGCCAGCAACCGCGTGACCGCCTGGTACGACCGGCCGAGGAGATCGTGCGGGTCGACGTCCTCGGCGTCGCTCGTCGCCAGCACCGCGTCGACGAGCCGGCATGGCTCCCGGAGGTGCTCGAGCACGCCGGCGACGCCGGCGTCCACGAGCTTCGACGTCGACCGCGAGTCGACCTTCGTCACGACGAACGATTCCCGGTCGGCCGTCAGCTTCCGAAACCGGGCCGGGAGCTCGGTCGCCGGAAAGATGACGACCTGCGGCGCGAGCACGAGCGGCCCGTCGGTCACCGCCACCGGCTCGTCGGCGACCGGATCGTCGGCGACGACCACCGGCTCGCCGGCCACGATCACGGCCACGAGATCACGCCGCCCAGAGGTCGGGCGTCGGCGCCCACGACGTCGGGTCGACACCGTCGTCGTGGATCCTCGCCCGGGCGAACGCCGCCCGACCGGACGCGTCGCCGGCATCGCTCGCACACAGGTACGCGGCCAGCTTGCGGGTGACCCATCGCCGCCAGCTCGCGCCGAATTCCCGAACGGACGCCGGCGGGTCAGCCCCCCACGAGACGATGCCCGACCGACCGGCCGGTGCGGTGAACGGCACGCCTTGCGGCCGGTAGTCGGCGAGCGCCGGTTCGAGCGCCGCGGTGAGGTCGTCCAGCTCTTGGTTCGACCGTACGTAGACGACCAGTCGGTCCGGCCGCAGGAGGCCTCTCGGTAGCCTCGTCACCTTGAACGGCGGCGCGTCGCCGTCGGCCATCACCTCAACGGTCCGTCGCAGCGCATCCGCCGCGTCGTCCGGCCGTGAGCTCACGTACAGCTTGCGCGTCGTCGACAACCGGACCGGCGTCCTCGGCTCCCAGTGGAACCACTGCGCGTCATGCCGCGGCCTCCAGTGCCGGGCGAGGAGCGCACGGACCGCGTCGTCACCGACGAGAAACTGCTCCAGCGCGGGCACGTCCGGGAACCGTCGGGCCCAGACCGGCGAGAACGGCACCCAGTTGGCGAGGTAGAGGAACGACGCCAACCCGTGCACGTCCGTCGTCCGGGTCAGCTGGGCGGCGGCCGCGAGCGCACCGTCGGAAAGCCTCCGCAGATCGCCTTCCGCCGGCACGGCTCGCGCCGCCGGAACCATCAACGCCCGGTCAGCGACGGGCGAACAGGATGCGGTCGAGCTCGATCTCGAGGTGCACCCACTCCGGGTCCTGGTAGTCCTCGAGGAACCGGCGCTCGCCTGTGTCCGGGCCCGGGTCTGGACCGGTGTCCGTGCCCGGGTCGGGGCCGGTGTCGGTACCCGGGTCGGGATTGGTCCCTGGATCGGGGCTCCCGTCGGTGTCGGTGCACGCGCACTTGAACGTCCCCGCGTCGCAGACCGGCGGCGGCGTGTTGCCACCGAGGTCGCAAGGGAGCGGGTCCTCGGCGCCGCCGCGCTTCGGCGCCGCCGGCCCGCGCGACGGGTCACCGCGCTCCTCCTCCTCCTCCGCCGCCGCCGAACGGATCGGGAGGACGGCAACCGGAAAGTCGATGATCGAAGTCATGGTCTGCTCGCCTTCTCGACGAGGCCCGTGATTTTTTCGGGGCCTCTCGTATCAATAGGAGTTGTAACACCGCGGGAATTGGAGAGCAATGGTCCCGGGCGATCATCCAACGGTGTGTAAAGAGCGCACACGGTTCACGATGTGATCGTCCGCCCGCATTGCGGCCGGCCGCTGTCAGCACAAGCCCGGCCGGCGTCGCCGCGGACAGGCCGGTGTCAGCGCGAGCCGCCGGTGTCAGCACGAGCCCGGCCGGTGTCAGAGAGTGACCGTCAGCGGGGGACGTAGTCGAACGTGTCCGGGTCCGGCCCGTTCCGCTCGTCGCGATTGAGCGCGGTGATCGCCGCGACCTGCTCGTCGCTCAGCTCGAAATCGAAAATGGCGAAGTTCTCCTCGACCCGCGACCGCGTCACGGACTTCGGGAAGACGATCTCGCCGCGCTGGACGTGCCAGCGCAAGACGACCTGGGCCGCGGTCCGGCCGACGTCGGCCGCGATGGCCGTGATCGTCGGGTCGTCGAGGACCCGGCCCTGGGCGATCGGCGACCACGCTTCGGTGGCGATGCCGTGGGCCCGGTCGAACGCCCGGAGCTCGTCCTGGACGAGGTACGGGTGGATCTCGATCTGGTTGACCGCGGGGACGACGGTCGTCTCGTCGAGCAGCCGCTCGAGGTGGGCGACCTGGAAGTTCGACACGCCGATGGCCCGGACCGCGCCGCCGTCGAGCAGCCGTTCCATCGCCTTCCACGTCTCGACGTAGTCGACGTCGATCGTCGGCAACGGCCAGTGGATCAGGAAGAGGTCGACGTAGCCGAGGTCGAGCGCGTCGAACGTGCCCCCGAACGCGGTCGCGACCTGCTCTGGGCGGTGGAAGCCGTTGTTGAGCTTGCTCGTCACGAAGATCTCGGCCCGGTCGATGCCGGACGCCCGCACCGCCTCGCCGACCTCCGCCTCGTTCCCGTACATCTCCGCGGTGTCGATGTGGCGATAGCCGACGTCGAGCGCACTGAGCGTCGCTTCCTTCGTCTGTCCTGGCGGGACCTGGAAGACGCCGAAGCCGAGCTGGGGGATCTCGACGCCGTTCTCGAGCGTCACGACCGGCACGCCGGACGGCTCGGTTGCTCGGTCGCCACCTGCCATGCGGTCACCGTAGCAAGTCCGGCTCGCCGACCGGGCTGGTCATCGGCGGCGCGGCGGCCGTCCCACGTCTGCCACAGGTCTGTAACGACTTGTCTGTAACGCCGACCGGCCAGCGGTCAAGAGATAGGGCGTGGGAAACACCGACCGCAGCACGAGCACCACCGACCGCAGTCCGAGAGGCCACGGCACCAGGGGCAGCACCGCCCCGGGCGCTGGCGCCCAGAGCATCGGCCCCGAGGGCACCGGCGGCACCAGGGGTCCCAGGGGCCGCCGGGCCGACGTCCACCAGGAACGGGCGATCAGGAGCGCTCGCTACCAGGCGTTGGCCGAGCGAGCCGCCGCGATGGCCCTGGAAGACGCCGTCGCGGCCGCCACGACAGCTCCCGAGCTGGCCAGACAGCGGCTGGCCCGCGCCCGCGAGGCCCGCCGGCGGGCGGCCGAGCAGGACGCCCTGGTCGAGCAGCTGAGCCAGTTCGCCTAGGAACGCCGACCACGCTCCTGGTTACCCGAACGGCGGCCGGCACACCCGGCCGCCTGCGGAGCCGGGACCGCCAGACGTCGATCGTCCGGCCGATCACGGCCCCACAGGCGTCGGTGGCTACGAGGAGAAGCTCACCGTGCCGGAGCCAGTAATCGAGCTGTAGGTACCGACCGGCTGGGCACTTGTCTTCATTGTGCAGGTGCCGCTCTTCGTCTTCGGACCGATGAAGGCGAACGTCGCGGTGATTGTCACCGTGCCACTGATCCCGGCGTAGGCGCCGGTCCCGCTGCTCAACGTCACCGGGGCCGTAGCGCCGAAGATGGCGGAGCAGTTCGACGCGTTGAGTGTCGACGGCTGCCCCGCTGTGAGCGCCTTGCCGAGCTGCGTGCCATCGACGAGGATCGTGCCGTTCTTGAGGCGCAGCAGCTTGTACGCGCCCTTGGCTGTCGGCTTCTTCGCCGCGTTCGTCGAGATCACCGTGCCGTGGTCGGCGATCGCCCCGGTGATCAGGATCTTCCCAGGGGTCTTCGTCGTTGTGTTCTGGCCGGCCGGCGTCACCCACACCTTGATCGGCCCGCTGGACGGGGTCGTCGTACTAGACGTCGTTGCCGCCGCGGCAACGGACACCGGAGCCGCGGCGCCGAGCACCGCCAGGATGCCAATCGCCGCCTTCACGCTATTTCTCATCGTCACTCCTCGAGTTCGCCCGCCGGTGGCTATTTTCTGGATTGTCACGGAACCTAAATGAAATCGCAACGGGCGTAGCCTACCCAGACGGGAGGAGGCGAGCACTGGCTTCCGGTAGCCGGCCCCAGCACCGGCCGGCCCCAGCACCGGCCGGCCCCAGCACCGGCCGGCCCCAGCACTGCCGGCCCCAGCACCGGCCGGCCTCAGCACCGGCCGGCCTCCGGCAGCCGGCGCCGAGTACCGAATCCGATTGACGGCGGAGAACCGGCGGGCCGGTTGATGGCCGGAATCGGGCAGCCCTCCGGCGCGCCACGGTGCCGGTCCGCGCCGGCCCAAGTGGGCCGCGCCGTTGCGGGCTGTCACTGGAGGGGCTGTCACTGCTGGCCGACGAGGTGCGGCAGTACACTCACGATCGACAACGGCCGGGCCACCGCCTGGCCCATGATCCTTGTGCGATCGCCGTGTCCGAGGAAGTGGCACGACGGAGCGTCCGGACGGTCTTGAAAGGGTCGGTGTGGTCAGGGGGTCGCAGCGAGAGGCGCAACCGGGGGCGGCTGCCACCCGGCTCGGCGGCGAGCCCGACGATCCGAACCACCCGGTCGCCGAGACGACGCCATCGCACCAACCATCGCACCAAAAGGACACTCGACGCATCAGTGGGACGACGCTGGCGGTCATCGTGGCCGGCCTCCTGGTCACGGCGACGTTGACGGTCGTCTCCGAGACGAGTTACCGGCACAACGAACAGCGGCTCACGACACTCCAGTCGAAGCTCACGGCGTCGCTGATCGGGACGGCGCCGGTTCAGCTGGAAGGACAGCTGGCCCGGGTGGTCGGCCTTTCGGCCGAATCGTCGAACCCGGCGGCGACGTTCGAGCAAGCGATCGACCCTTCGCTGGCCCCGACCGGCCCGTTCGCGTCGGCGGTGCTCGTCCTGGTCGGGCCCGGCACGCAGCAGGTGCTGGCGCACGTCGGCCAGAAGGCCATTCGCAGCCCGCAGAGCGCGAAGTCGGTGGCCGTCTACAACCGGGCGGCTCGATCGAGCTCGTTGGTCACGACGAGGGCCGTCGGCCGCGGGGTGCAGCGGCTCGGTTATTTCATGTCCGCCCGGGGGCAACCGGGGACGTTCGTCGTCGGCGCGTCGCAGCAGCTGCCACTGCACGAGCTGGCGAACGTCCCAGCCAGCTCCCCGGACGCCAACCTCAACTTCGCCATCTACTTCGGGCGGCACCCGGGGGCCGGCTCGCTGATCGAGTCCAACGTGCGCCCGCCGCTGACCGGCATCGTGTCGACGAGCACCGTGCCGTTCGGATCGAACGTCTTGACGTTGGTGGTGTCGTCGCGAGGCTCGCTGTCGGGCCCGTGGACCGAGTTCCTGCCGTGGGGGATCCTGCTCGTCGGCGTCCTCTTGACGGCCGTCGGCGCCCTGATGACGGAGCACCTCGTCCGACGCCGGTCGTTCGCCGAGTCGCTCGCGCTGGCGAACAGCGCGCTCTACCGGCAGCAGCGGGACGTCGCGACGACGTTGCAGCACGCCCTGCTGCCGAAGGCGTTCCCCGAGATCCCCGGCGTGGAGTTCGCGGCTCGGTACATCCCGAGCGCTTCTGGAGCCGCGGTCGGCGGCGACTGGTACAGCGTCGTCTCGGTCGCCGAAGGCCAGTTCGCGTTCGTCGTCGGCGACGTCTCCGGCCACGACATCGGTGCGGCCAGCGTCATGGGTGCCATGCGCTACACCGTGCGGACCCTGGCGAAGCTGGGATTCTCGCCGGCCGAGATCCTCGACCGGACGAACCAGGAGATCGACATCAGCACCGACGGCTACTTCGCCACGGTGCTCGTCGGGACGGTCGACCTCGTCCGCACAGAGGTGACGCTGTCGTCGGCCGGGCATCCACCACCGGTGATGGTCGACCGGGCCGGCGGACGCGGCAGCCGCTTTCTCGTCGTGCCGACGGCACCGCCGCTCGGGGTGGCGTCGTCGCCGCGGTACACGTCGATCACCGCTCCCTTCGACCCCGGCGACATCCTCATCGCCTACACGGACGGGCTGGTCGAGCGGCGAGGCGAGGACATCGAGGACGGTCTGCAGCGGCTCGCCACCGTCGCCGCCCGGTCCACGTCGTCGGCCGACGGACTGGTCGACGCGCTCGTGTCCGAACTGGTCGGCACCACGAACGCCGACGACGTGGCCATCTTGGCGATCAGACGGCCGCCCGGCGGCGTCGATGCGGCTTCCGTTCCGCCCGCTGAACTTCCGCTCGGTTCAGCCCGCTGAACCGGTACTGGCGGAGTTAGCGAACCGGTCCTTGGCGCTGCCGCTGACCGGGCAGCGTGCCCGGGCGGAGACCGCCGCCCTTGGACCCTTTCTGGCGGTCCTGGCGGCCGGCGGCCCGCCGCAGTGTCCGGTTCGTCGTCTGGTCCGGCTGGACGCTCATCTCCATCATCTGCTCGACCGCGGCCGCCCGCTTGTGCTTCGGGATCTGCCGGAGCTGGCGCTCGAGCCGGCTCAGGTTCTCCGGGATCGGCCGGCCCTTCTCCCGGTACTTCTCGAGCGTCTTCACCAGCCGGCGAGCTTGACGGCGGCGAAGCCACGGGACGCGGGCGATGAGGCGTGCCGGCGCCGTCCGCAGCTTGCGGAGCCGGCGACGCTTGGGAGCTGTGTCAGAGGTCATGGGTGCACCGTTCGAACTCTTCCTGGAGGCGGCGGGCGGAATCGAACCGCCGTACGAGGCTTTGCAGGACTGACCAGCCAGAATTCGGCTGGACACTGGTGGATGGCGGTGGACGCCAAGTGCAGGTTAACGCGGTCATCCACAGGTGGGACGCACGCATCGCGCGGCGGCTGACGGCGGCGGACGCGCAATGGACGCGCGATCGCGAGCCGCGGTCTACACCTGGCTGATCGGCCGCCTGGGTGGGTCCCCCCGGGGGAAGCCAACAAGATGGGAAACGACGCGACCAGCGGTTTCGCCACGAGCTTTGACGGTCGAAGCGTCGATCCTGCTCCCCAATAGCGAACTCCCCCCGGGCTTGCACGCCGGGCGCCTCTTCAGCATCAGAGAGACGAGGGTTCGAGTCCCCTTCCGTAGTCCCAGCTGACTTCAATCCGAACCGGGACGCCGTCCTGCTCGAGGGTCGAGTTAGCCCTCTCAGGACTCTCAGGTCAGGAGCGCCCATTCGATTCAACGGAACCGTCGGATTCAGCCCTCGACGGAATAAGGGATCACGAGCGTGGGGGGAACACCCGCGGAGATCTCCGGCTCAGCCGCCTGACTGGACAGGACGATGCCCACGGCTCGAGAGGGCGCGGTGAAGGTTCGATCCTTTCGGTCGCGGCGATGGAACCGCTTCCATCTGACCCAGTCTGCCGGAGTCATCGCCAGGACTGCCGAGGCAATCTGCCACCACAGGATCGAGTCGTCTCTCTCGCCGGTGATCTTCAGCGCCTGGCGGATCGCCTCGGGAATCCCGAGCCCTGGCATCTGGGAGGGAATGCCCAGTTCTGCCTTGGTGTAGTAGTCGTTTATCAGGCCGCTGCTATAGCCAAGTAGCTGGGCCTCCTGACCGACCGCCGGCGCCGCTGACTCCGGCGCCGCCGTCAACCGGTCCTCCAGGTATCCCGCGATGGCGTCCGTCTCCATGTAGGGGATGGGACGAGAGGGGTCGCTTCGCGTTTTGGCGTAGTGGAGAAATGAGGCGGGATCCCACAGAAGGTCCCGTACCACCAGGAAGTCGGCAAGGTCAGTGATCCAGACGGCCGGTGGAGCGTCGGAGTTGGTGAATGCAGATCTCGAGAGAGCCAGTGGGTCGATCCCTTCGAACGACACCACGATCCGCACCGGGTCAGTGACGTCATCGTGTAGGAGCTGAGTTGCCTTAGCCCCTTCCTTTTTGGCAAACACCCTCCCACCCCTATTGATGTAGTCATTGGCCTTTTCGGTTTGGTCGAATGAACGGTCGAGGAGCTCTTTCGCCACCCGCTCCAGGCGAACCCTGCTGCCCCGGCGGCCGGGCTCGGTCACGGACTGAGACTTGACTTCGACCACGGCCGGCGTCCCGCCCCCGACCAGACAGTCGATTTCCCCGTGCCCTCTCGCGCCGTCGTAGTGCACGTTGACGTGTACTCCCCTTTCGCCAAAAACGACGGCCAGGGACGAACTGACCAGGTGCTCTGCACCATCTCCCCTCCCCTTGAGGTAGGCGTCGCGGACCTTGGGGTTCGGTTCCTCCTCTAGGTGCGCCAATAGCCAGTCATGTACACAATGGGCGGGCGCCCACGGCAGCGGCACCAAGAACGCACCGTCAATCCGAATGAATGGCCGCTTCCTCACGATGTTCTCATCGCCGGGCACTCTGAACTCAGGCTGGCAACCGAGATCGGTACACATGGACGTGAGCATTGCCGCCACCTGATCGTGCGGCAGCCCCGTCGAATGGACAAGAACGTCGGCAGACCAGACACAGGCGGCGTCGAGCGCGACCTTGAAATTACGGAGCAGGTCGATCCGATCTTCGTCGCTCATCGAGCCAGCCGAAGCCAGGAGCGGTGCCACTCGATCGGCCTCCGCGTTCACCCACGCGTTATGCCGGCGGACCAAGCGCACCACATCGCTCGGACAGAACCCGAGTGCGTCGATGTAGAAGCTCCGACGTGGCTCGAAGACGGCGTCATTGATCTCCTCGAGATGCACCGCATAACCGGGCATCCGGTCAACGAGGTTCTCGACCTGCATCATGTAGCTGGTGAAGTCCAGAACTGGGTTATCGGTGACGCCGTCCCCAACGGACGACAAGAACAGGCCAGCCTGAGTTGCATCGAATACCGTCGCCGTCAGCTCTATTGCCTTGACGGTGACGTCGCGGTCGACGTCATCCTCCCCGATTGGGCCAGCCAGAACAAGGCCCGCCACGTACTCGATCTTGGCATCCCAGCTGAACGTCTGATCGCCATCGTCGACCCGAGCCCCCTCGGCCCACATGGCACTCCTCGTCGGCACCGAGATCGATGAGATCAGCTGGACCGGGTCGTGTTGTTGCACCAATTGCCGCAGGGCCTCGACGGCCTCGTCCAACCGATCAGCTCGGACTGCCAAATCAGCCGTGATTCGCTTCACCGCCCTCGCGTGCGCTGGGCTCCCATCGGCCGGTGGAATGTCGCTGAGGACCCCTATGCTCGCCGACAGAGGCCTGTCGGGGGGGAACTCGAGCATTCTTCGGCTCACGCCGATAACCTACCCACGCCCTGCGACAGAGCCGCCGGTGCTGCTCTGGATGCGAGCAGATCTGCTCCTTCGGTGCATGGCTCTTCTTCCTCGTGCCCGTGCCTCCGTCACAACTGGAAACAAATCGGTTTCGTATCCAAGTTAATGGTCCATTTCAGGAGGGCCAGATTCTGAGCCTCGGCGAGGATGACACATCGGTTGCGTACACTTCTCTGAGTGGCGGAGTAGCCGGGTCGTAAGACCTCGGGGACCTGGTGGGCGGCGCCGGAAAGGGGCAGGTGGTGAGCGATCGGCGAGTGGAGCAGCTGCTCTCGGTCCTGACCGCCCATCCCGGGGGCATCGACGCCGCTGACCTGCTGGTCGAGTTGCGGGGGATCTGGCCCAACCTGACCGAGGCCCAGGCCATGCGCACGATCGCCTCAGCCGGGGGCGCCGTACGGATGGAGGACTCCCGGGTCTTTCCGACCGCCGCCCCCGCCGCCGAAACACCCGCCGAACCCCGGGCCGGGACCAGGGTCATCTCCTTTGACTGCGAGACGGCACTGCGCCTCATCACCGTCGCCCCCTACTCCGACGCCCGCATCTTCCAGCTGGCCGCGGTGCGCTCGGGCACCGACGCCGACTGGGTGGCCGCCGCCGAGCCGCTCAACCGCTTCGTCGAGCTCCCCGAGGGCTTCGAGGTCTACAACGCTGCCACCCGGGCCCGCTACGACGAGCACAAAGCCGACCCGGTGACCGTCCTCGAGGCTTTCCGGGCCTACGTGACCGGCGCCGACTTCATCGTCGCCTACAACGGCGAGGTCGCCGACTTCGAGTTCATCGACCGGGCCTGCGACCTGGCCGACATCGAGCGCATTGAGGGGCCGGCCCGCTGCGACGGCTACTACCTCTCGCTCTGCCTGTTCCCCCAGGGTTCGGTGCCTCATAGCCTTGTGCCGCTCGCCACCCACGCCGGCATCGACGTGAGCGGACTCACTTGGCACGACGCCCTCGACGACTCGGTCGTCCTGGGCCGCCTGGTCGAGCACATGGCGCACATGCTCGCTTCGCTTTCCGAACGCGTGCGTACGATCATTGGAGCGCTCTGCGCCGACAGTGCGCCGTGGCGGATGCTCTTCGCACTAGCGGGTCTCGGTGCGCCACAGGCGGTCGCGCTCGACGACGCCGGCATCTCACGGGTCTTCGAATCCGAGCTCGCCGGGCAGACGCCGGTGCGCCGCCGGGGCCGCAGCACCGTCGGCATCATCCCGACCACGGTTAAGGGCCCGGGCGGCACCGTCGACCCCCATCGAGTAGCCGTGGCGGCACGGGGCCAGGCCGAGGTACGCCAGGCCCAGCACGACATGTCCAACGTCATCCGCGGTTGGGTTCACAACGGGATCGACGGCCTATGTGAGGCGCCAACGGGCATCGGCAAGAGCTACGTCACCATCGCCGCCGCGCTCGAGTGGCTCGAGACCCACCCGAGCGGGAGGGTCGTGATCGCCACGCACACCAAGCAGCTCCAGCGTCAGCTGGCTTCTGAGCTCGAGAGCCTGGCAACGGGCGATCTGGCCTGGCTGCGTGGCGCCGCCGGTCTGGTCAAGGGCGCTCAAAACCGGCTCAGTCTGCGCGCCATGGTAGGTGCAATCTCGGACTCGAGCGACGAGGTGGCCAACCCGACCAATAGGACCCGCCCGGTGCTGTGGTCCGAGGTGCGCTTCCGCGAGCTCCTCGTCTACCTATCCTTGCGGCTCATCGCGCCGAACGCCCACCTCAACGATCAGTGGGAGGCGCGTTCGATCGACCAGATGGACCTGCCGGCCTTCTTCGAGTCCTACACCGAGAAGCGAGTGGCACGCTGGCTTCACGTCCTTTCCCAGAGCGAGTCGGGCGATTACCACCTGCCTCCGGCCAGCCCGCCGCCAGGAGGCGCCCCGGCCGGAGGGCCTGGTGCTCCGGGCGCTCCGGTCTCTCCCCAGGGCGGGGGTGCGCCCGGCCCGGATCCGAGCCAACCGTCCACCGGTGCCGTCCCTCCCGCAGCGACGGCACCCGGTGCACCGGCCTCGAAGCCCAAGACCCACAACCCGCTGCACACCCACACCGAGCTCGTGCGCGAAGCCGTCGAACGTCATCGCCTGGTCGTGACCAACCACGCGCTCCTCATGGCTCACCTCGACGACGTGGCCGACCCCGAGACCCTCCTAATCGTCGATGAGGCCCACGCCATCGAAGGTGCGGCGACCGGCTCCCTCTCCGAGTCCCTCGACTACGTGTCCTTCGAGATGCTCACCCTCGACATCCGGCGCTTCGCCCGCGAGGCGGCCGCTGCCTTTGACACCCGCCCCCTCGAGGGCGCGGCCAACGACCTTGAGGCATCACTGCGAGCCGAAATCTTGCCGCACACCGTCCAGCGGGTCTTCGACCGCGTGCTCGGTCCCTCGCCCGGGGGATCCTTTGCCAACGTGTCGAACCGTGCCGCCACCATGGCCTCGTGGTGGGGTGGTGACCAGGCCCGCGGCGAGGTGCTCCGGGCGTTGGGCGAGGTGCGCCGCCTAGCCCGGACGGTGAGTTATGTCGCCCGGACGCTGAGAGCCATCGGCGCTTCGCCCGACTTCGCCAATCTGGGTCGTGACGAGACCCAACGCTTTTGGGCACTGCGCGAGAAGGCCAGCGCCATGTCGAGTGCGTGCGCGGCCGTGCTCGACGTCGCCGACTCGGTCTTCAGTCGCCCGTCCCCTCCTGGCGGCCAGCGCGGCCCAGGGGGACAGCCGGCCCCATCCGGTGCGGCTCCTCCCGGCGGCGGTCAGCCTGCGCTCCCGGTTCCTGGCCCCAGTGGTTCTGCCGCTGCGCCGATGGCGTCGGGTGCCAGCACCGCAGCGGTCACGCTCCCCGTCGTTCCAGGAGGCGACGGCACCGTCGGTGGGAATGGTGCAGACGGGGACGGGGACGGGGACGGGGACGGGGACGGGGACGGGGAAGGCGCGGAGACCGAGATCCAGAGCGTCGACGACGCGGACATCGTTGACCCCGACGCAGTGGCGCCCGCAAGCGATGCTCGGAGGAACACAGCGACGGGGAACGGGAGCATCCCCTCGCCTGGCGAGGTTGGCGGCGGATCGGCTGAGGGAGGTTCGGGTGGTGCCGGTATCGGCGGCCCAGATGCCGCACCAGGCACGCCAGTCGTGCCGGCTGTCCCTTCGCCGAACCGCATCGTGTGGGCGGCCGAGCAGGCAAGTCCCGAGCTCGCCCGTGGTGCGCGCTGGTACAACTTCACCCTCAACGTCAGCCCGATCGAGCTCTCCAGAGAGGGGGAGTGGCAGCGGCTCCGACCCTCCTTCGCCCGCAGCATCTGGATCTCGGCCACCTTGTCGGTGGCGGGCCGATTCGATTTCATCCGCTCGCGGCTCGGTTTCGGTGACGATGTGGCTGAGCATCGCCTGCCGGCGTCGTTCAACTACCGCGACCACGCCCGCCTCTTCGTGCTCTCGGACTTCCCGAGCTGGTCCGAGCACGAGGCCCAGGCCATCCGCACCACGGCCTGGCAGGTCTCTGGCTTCTGCGCCGAGGTAAGCCGACCGGGC
The DNA here is from genome assembly GCA_963844575.1 of uncultured Actinomycetota bacterium. GTDB lineage: Bacteria > Actinomycetota > Acidimicrobiia > Acidimicrobiales > RAAP-2 > DASZUK01. The sequence goes on along the minus strand of CAWJOU010000005.1, from coordinate 2,043,413 downwards.
ACCCGGCCCGAAGGTGCCGACCCTTCCGCATCGACGCCCTTGCGTGCCGGGGCGATGGTGATCACCACCTCGACGTCGGCCGCATCGGGGATCGCCGATCGCCTCAGCGCCGACCTCTCGGCGCGCGACGCGCACGTGACGGTCCATGCCGCCGTCCTGCGAGGCAATGCCCGCGCCCTGGCCGAGCTGGAAGAGCGCGGCGGCGCGCTGGTCGGGACCAAGGGCCTGTGGGCCGGAGTCGACGTGTCCTCGCCCGAGCGCCTCCGCATGCTCTGGGTCAACAAGCTGCCCTTCGCTCCCTTTGCCGACCCACTCATTGAAGCGAGGCGAGCCGTGGCCGCAGCCCGCGCCGCCGATGCGGGAGCGGAGGACCCCGACGCCGTGGCCCAGCGCGAATACTACCTCCCGCTCGCTGCCGTGGAGCTGCGCCAGGGGATCGGCCGCCTCATCCGCAGCGACAACCACCGCGGGGTCATCGTGATCTCCGACCGGCGTCTCGCCGGCGGGGACAGGCTCCGTCAGATGTACCGAGACGTCTTCTTGGGCAGCCTCGACGAGGGGCTGTTGGTGGCTGAGGGCCAGGACCGCTTCGGCGGCAACGTCACCACGATGGCGGAGGCCTGGACCGGCATCTGGGATTTCATGGCCTCTCTCGGTGAGCTTCCCCGCGACCGCGCCGCCGAACTCAGCACGCCCGAAGCGCTCTCGGTCCAGACCATCTCGCCCGAGATGCGCCGGATCAAAGAGCTCTGCCTCACCGAGGCCGAGGTGGCGGCACTGCGGGCCGAAGGCGACGTCGTCTTCGTGGAAGCCGTGCGCGCCCGCTGCACCGAGGTGGCCCGGAATCTCGAGGGCAAGGACAACACCTTCGAATTGCGCCGGGCCCAGACCGATGTGATTAAACAGGTCGCCCTGGGCGGGGACTGCCTCGTGCTCTTGCCGACCGGCTTCGGCAAGTCCTACTGCTTCCAGCTGCCCGCCCTGGTTCTGCCTGGCGTGACCGTTGTCATCTCCCCGCTGGTCGCATTGATGACCGACCAAGCAATGTCGCTCAACCGCACCATCGGCGGTGCTGTGCGAGCCCTGGTGTCTCCGCTGCGTGACTCTTCGTCACGTGCCGGCAAGGCCGAGGTCACCGCCGCGCTCCGTGGCGAAGGAGGTGGGGAGATCAAGCTCGTGTACATCTCGCCCGAGCGGGTGGCCCAGCGGGCCTTCCGCGAGGCGCTCTTCGAAGGGGTGCGCACGGGCCGTCTGGCTCGCATCGCGGTCGACGAAGCCCACACCTTGGTGCAGTGGGGCGATGACTTCCGCCCGGCCTTCCGCCGCCTTGAGCCGGTCCTCGACGAGCTGCGCCACCGGGCCACCGATGCCGGTCACGATCTCTCCATCACCGCGCTCAGCGCGACGGCGAACCGCTCGGTGCGCGACGGTCTGGTCGACGGCATCTTCGGCGGTGCCGCCGTGCCAGTCGTCGAGGCCAATCCGGTGCGCCCCGAGCTCGCCATTTACTCGCGTGAGCTGAGCACGCGCGGCGGCGACGTCGCAATCTCAGGCATCGCCGAGTCGGTGGTCGATCGCGCACCGGGCCACGTCATCATTTACTGCCTTACTGTCAACGAGGTGCAGACCACCTACGCACAGCTGCGTGAGTGGATCGGGCCCGAACGCGCCTCCCAGGTGCGCCGCTTCCACGGTCGGCTCTCCGAAGCCGAGAAGGCTTCGGTGCTCAACGACTTCAAGACCGTGCCGCGTTTCGGCCAAGAGGGCTACTACAAGATGATCGTGGTCTGCACCAGTGCCTTCGGCCTAGGGGTGGATCGTCCTGACGTCTCGGCCGTGCTCTGCCTCTCGCCACCGTCGGACCTCGCCGCCCTCTACCAGCAGCTCGGCCGGGCCGGACGGGGTCTGGCCCAGGGTGCGGCCAGCGACGGCATCGGCGCGGTCGGGATGGCGCTGGCCCATCGCCGAGGCTGGCGAATGGTCGAGTTCTTGACCACCACCGATCTCGACCTCCTCGTGCTCTGCGAACTCGGGTCCCGGGTGCTCGCCGTCGGCGGTCTGGTCGACGCCCGGGAGATCGCGTCTGACGCCATCGCCGCTGCGGTGGCCTCTGGTTCCATGCGTGCCGATGTGGCGCGGCTGGCCCGCACCCGTGACGACTATCGGGTCGGCGTGGTGCGCGCCATCGCCTTGTTGGCGAACCTCGGGGCGTTGCGCGACCACGGGGACATCCCGGCCCGGGTCAAGGTTACCGCCGGCACCTTCACCCCCGCAGAGCACGACGACCGGGCCTTCGTTACCGCCGTGCTCGCCGGGGTCAAAGCCGTGGCCGCTCCGGGCGCACGCGGCAACGATGCCGTGACCGTCGACACTGACGCCCTGCACGGCATGGTCAAGAGCGCCGGGGTGACCGAGCCCGGCGACGGACCGGCGGAGACCTGGGTCCGGCTTCTCGATGCCCATGGCGCCGGCTGGCTCGATGTATCGCAGTTCGCGCTGGACCAGCGTTATCTCAGCGCCCTCGAGATGATCGACCACTCCCTGCCCCCTGACTTCGCCCAGCGCATCGGTGGCCGCCGCAACCGCGCCATGCGCGAGATCACTGAGATGCGTCGCTGGTTCGCCACCCAGGACTCGTGTGCCCAGAAGGGTTTCGCCGATTACTTCTCGACCGAGCTGCCCGACACGACGTGCACGACCGCGCTGTGCCGGTGCTCGAGGTGCTGGTTCGATCCCGCCGGAGCAGGGGACCCTGACCCCCAGCCAGCACTCTTCGACGCCTTCATGCGTTTCAACCCCCGCCCGATGACGGGCGCTGAGGACGCCCGGCGCACGGCACGTCTGGCGACCGAGATCAAGGCGATCCTGCGGCTCAAGTACCGCGGGGCGACCACGGTGCAACTCGAGGCCCTCTTCACCGGGAAGGATTCGGTGTGGAACAGCGGGCGAGGCCGCAGCTACCCGGTGCCGGGGTGGATTCCCGCCCACGCGCTCTTCGGCAGCGGTCGGGGCTGGCTCAAGCGGCGGAAGCTCGAGGTGGTACTGAATCAGCTTCAAGCCACCGGGGATATCGGTCTCGACGGACCCTACTGGCGTCTGGCGTCCAACATCGCCGCCGGTCTCGCCGCACCTCCCGCGGCCGCGGTTCAGGTACCGGCTTCCCAGGGGGCGCCGTGAGTGACGCCGCATTTGACGCGCGCGATTCCGAGATTTCCTTCGACGGCGCTGTCGAGGGAGAACTCGGAGAGCTCATCGCGCTGGCCTCGCCGGCCGACGAGACCCTTTCGGTCGGCGGCGCGGACCTCTTTGTCGACGAGCTGATTCTCGGCCCCGGACATCTGAGCGAGGCCCAGGAGCGCCGCATCGCCGAGCGCCTGGCCGACGTGGCCCGGGTGCGCAAGGCCCCGCTGCACCCGGCCGTTGCGTGGAACAGCGTCTTCTTCGGGTTCGATCCGCAACAGCGCTGTTACGACCTTGCCGCATGCGGCGACCTCGACGCGCCACCGGTCAGCGCCGGGGACCAGATCGAAGCGCTGCCCATCGGCGCGCTGGTGTCGTTCTCCTCTGGGGCCAGACGGGACGAGCGCATGGAGTGGGCCGAGGTCGTCTATAAGGAGGGTCGCCCGAGAGGGGCTCTCCTCGGTGGAGGCCTGGTCAAGCCCGAGTACTCGGGCGCGGTGGGAGTGGAGCGAGCCACCGGGGCTGGCGACTCCGCGGGGAGGGCACCCGATGACGGGGAGCCGGATTCGGCCGTGGTCCAAGAGATGCTCGTGTTGGACTTCGCTCCCTTCGGGCCGCTCAACCCGCGTTCTGAGAGCTGGCTCGAGCGGTCGCGCCGAAACGAGGGCCGTTCGTACATCGACGTCCACGGACACATTAGCGTCGACGCCGTCTACACGCCGGCTCAAGAGGCGGAGCTCGACGACGAGGAGTACTTCTGCCACTGGATGCTCGAACACCACGGCGACCTGCTCGCCCACGGGTGGCTCGGGGCCGCTCTCGACGACCCTGACGACCGCGAGTCGCTCCTCGAGGCCATGGAGAACTCGGTGCGCGCACTGAGTGACGTCCTCGAACACGCCGATGCCTTTGCCGAGTCCAACGGCTACTGGTACCTGCGTTCCGACTACGACGCGCTGCGCGCCGACTCGGATGCTCCCGGCGGCATCGCCGACGCCGGGACCATCATGACGTCGCTGGCCCGGGTGCCACGTGGGGAGCGGATCGCCTACCACGCGCTGAGCGAGCTGATCACGCCGGTGGTCGGCAACGCCGCGCTGGCCTATGAGACCTACGCCAGGACGGTGGTCTTTCTCACTGCCATGATCGTCGGGGTTCTCGCCGAACGCGCCCCCGACGGGATCTTGCACATTCAGGGCGACCAGATCACGCTGCGCCTCGACGATCGCTGGCTCTTCGGGGGCGTCTGGCGGGCCGAGTGCCTCGACGCCGACACGACCTGCTCGCTGGTCGGCTTCGACCCGCTGATCACCATCGGCCTCGGGGCGAGCGGCGAGATTGACGACATTCACGAGCCGTTGCCTGCCGACCCCGACGAGACAGTCGACGACACGTCAGCGATTACGGTCGCCGAGACCGAGGTTCCAGAGACCGAGTCAGAGCCGCCCGAACCTGCCCAACCCGAGCTGGTAGTCGAGATCGAGAGCGTCGGCCAGCCCGTCAACTGGAGCACCGCGCTGCGGCCGGTGCACCGCATTGAGCAGCGTCTGTGGGTCAAGCCAGATGCCCAGCTGGTCCCAGGGCCCGACGGGACCATCACCTTGCGGCTCGAGCACCAGGGCGACATTGATCCCGAGGAGCGCGTCCAGCACGTGAGCCTCTCGGCTGACGGCGTGTGGCTCTCCCCGGTGCAGTTCCCCTTTGACTTCTTCGACGGCATCCGCCTCACCTGCCTGGCCCGCCAGGGTGGCTCGGTCGTCTCGGCCGCCACCGAGCCGCTCGAAGAACCCGAGGAGATCGCAGGCAATACCTTCCTCTTCGAGTTCGACCGTTGGCTCGTCGACCCCAACCGAGCCCAGCGCCGGCCGCCCCAGCTGGTGGACCAAGCCATCAGGGTGATCGACCGTCACGGCGAGGATATGCGTGGCGGCCTGCGACGGCTGCTAGCCGAGGACATCGCCGAGCTCGTCTTCGGTCCCGGGTGCGGGGATGCCGGCACCCAGGTGGTCTCCGAGGCGCTCCGAGGCGCGCCTCGAGCGCGTAACTGCCGATGAGGGAGGCTGGTGGTACCACCGTCGGGATGGGTCCGGCACCGGCCGCGGGAGCGGGAGGTTCGAGGGCCACGCGCCTGATGCCGGGATCTTCAGCGGGGCATCCGAACGGCTGCGCGAAAACTACGAGGGCCGCCACCGCCGCCGGCACCAGGTGGCGCTGCACCTGCGGCGGTTGTCCCAGGCAGAAGAGGCACTTCCAGAACGCAAGGCGGCCTACCGGCGCCTGCGCGCGCAGGCCCCCAACCGGGCGAGCCTCCCAGCGGAATTGCTCCCGGGGCACACCTTTGTCATGGGGCACGAGCGCGGTAGGAGGCGATGACGGTGGCTAAAGGACCAAACGAGGAGGGGACCGAGACCGAGGGCCGCCCGGTGTCAGACGATGAGGACCAGGACAAGGAGATGGGCGTGGACTTCGACTCGCTTAATTCTGACGAACTCGCCGAGTGGATCGAGGAGTCCGCCGCCCGGCTGCGGGCGATGATCGCCCCCTACAGCGAGGACCTCTTGTGCTCGGCCTGGCTGTCACTCGGCCCGGCAGGGATCGTCAGGCTCTTCGGGCCTATGCGTCGGCGCGGTCTCGAGCATTTTCTCCGCACCTTCCAAACGCCGATGCCACGGCGGCCCGCCCAACCCGACGCCATCGTCATCTTCCGCAAGGGTAAGAGCCAGGGATCGCGGCGGATCTCGATGCTCTTGGACTTCCTGGGCACACCCCCGGCGTCAGAAGCCCTCCAGATCTTCATGGACCCCGATCAACACAAGCTCGAGGCCTATCGGGCCAAGTACGACGACGTCGTCATCTCCGCCGCTCTGGTCGGGCATCTTTTCGGGCGCTCCAAAGACGAGGCCCGCTCGTTGTTGGCCCTCGCCCTGCTCGACCTCGTGCCGGTCCCGTTGGCGGCCGATACCGAAATCCTGGGCCTGGCCAAGGCCATCGGTGCCGCGGTGACCGAGACGACAGTGCGCGCCGCCGAGGACCTCGAATCGCACGCGGCGCACGACTTTGACGACGAGGAGCTCGAAGAGGGCGCGCTCGGTGCCGGGATCCGAGACGCGTCCCTCTCGGCCCTGTTGGCCGAGGATCACGCCAACGAAATCGCGGAACTCTCCGACGCCATCTCCAACTACCTCTCCGAGGCCCCGGCAGCCGCTTCGGCCGCCGAGCGACTGGCGGCAAGCTTCTCGGCTGGGGAGTTTCCGGACCTCGAAACCTTGAGCGCCATCGCGAGCACTGCATCGTCGACTGTCAGTTTGATGGGGCAATTCTCCGATCTCCTCGAGGGTCACGGGATCACCGAGGTCCCTTCCCCGTGGCTCATCGAGCGCGCCCTGGGCGAAGCCTTGCTCATCACGAGCGTGCCGACCCCTCGCATGGGACAGCTAGACGGCCCCAAGTCGCTCGAGGCACTCAGCGCCGAGCTGCGTGCAGCGGCGAGCGATCCATCGTGCCCGTTGGCCGCCTTCGTCGCCGCCCTCGAGGAGCTCATCGACATCGCAGCAGACCCCGATGCCGATCACCTCGCCCTCGATCGCACTGGGACCGCTGCGCGCGAACTTGATGCCGACGGCCACTTCTCCGCGCTGCTCACCGCCGGACTGCGCGGCAGCCTGCGGCTGCCCCCGGCCATCGTCGCGGTACCACCCATTCCACCGGTCGACGGTGAGCCGCCGACCGACGGCGCTGCATCTACCCCAGACGAAGTGCTGACCGATGCGGCGGCGGACGACCACGCCACGGCGGTCTCGGAAGAACCGGCCGCGGCGACCGATGACCCTGTCGCTGCAGAGGATGCCGCTTCCGAAGAGACTCCGTCGCCTACCGAGAGAGCGGCCCCCGCTCCGGCGGCCGCCGAGCCCGTCTTGGCCAGAGTCATCGATGAGGTGCCCCTGCAGCCGGTCAGGGTGACCTCGCCGGGCCAATCCGGCGCGCCCGTCATCGAGGAGATCGAGTTCGCGCTCCCGGTTGTTGAGGCTATCGAAGGCTGGGAAGAGCAGATCGTCCAGGCCATCGACCAGGGTAACGTGGGACTGGCTGCCTGGGGGGCCAGTGCCATCGGCGCCCCGTCGGCCCTCTTGCACCTGGCAGTGCTGGCCCGGGGCATCCGCACGACCAAGGGTCCGTTGGTCGACGCGCTCAAAGCCGCTCACCTCGAGCTCATTGCCGACGGGATCTCCGGTGGGCGTGGCGAGCAGATCCTGGCCTGGGCTGCCTCCCTCCAGGCCGCCGCCGTTGCCCCGGACTCGGGGGTCGCCGAGCTAGCCGAGACGCTCTGCGCCATGCTCGACGTTGCCGGCGCCGACGACCTCACTGCCGCAGTGCTGCGCTGTGCCCGGCGCCGTGTCTCCCTCGTTGGCGCCGCGCTCTCGACGGTCGGCAATCTGGCCTCACTCGGCGACGAGATCTCCGAACGCGCCCAGATCGCGGCCTCAACGCTGCAGCCCCGGCGCTTCCGCTTCGCCGTGGCGTCGGCGGTGTGGGAGCGCTGGACGACCTCGGGCGGGGCGCTCTACGACCTGACCGCGGCGGCCCGCAACGAGCCCGACAAGATCGCAACGGTGCGCGCCGCGATCGAGCGGCTTTCACAGAAGAACGCCATCGAGCGCGAGATGGGGACCACCGAAAAGATCATCCGCATGAAGAGCTCGACCAAGCGAATCGAAGGGTCGGCCAAAACCCAGATCCTCGGACACGCGGCCGACGCCATCGAGGCGGCGACGCGCTGGTGCGACGCCGTCGACGCGCTCACAGCACAGACCAAGGGGGCGTCGGGAGCCGACGAGGAGGTCGTGACCGAGCTGCGCACTGCGGCCGAGCGGGTGAAGGGCTCCATCTTCACCGACCTGGAAAAGCGCCGGCACGGCGACGTCGGCGCGGCCGCGGTCCTCAACGATTTCTACGCCCTGCTCTCGGGCACCCCGCTCGCCGGCACCGAGATGAGCCCCACGCTTACCCGGGCCGAGGCACTGCTCTACGGTGACCAGCCGGTCGCGCCGTCCTCGCTCGCTCCACTCGGCGACCTCGACCCCAACGACGTCTTGGCCGGCCTCGGACGCAGCCTCGACGAGGCCTTCGACCTGCGCCTCGAACGCAATGACCACGTGGCCGCCACCGCCCTGGTGCAGGTTGCCACAGCCCGCGGCATCGACACCGATGCCACGCTCGAGCCGCGCCGGGCCAGCGGCCTCAAAGAGGCCAGCACAGAGTTGCGCACCCGCGGCCGCGAGACCTCGCGCCTGCTTGACCGGGCCCGGCGGCAGCTCTACGTGAACGAGGACATCTATGCCCTGCTATCAGGCCGTCTCGAGCGGGCCTGCGATCCCGACCGCCTCGACGCCGACCGCGAGCTCTCCGAGATCGAGTCGATCACCGAAGCGCTGGCGCGCTACAAGAAGGAGGGGATCGGCGCCTTCGCCGCCTCGGTGGACGACCTGCGCTCCGCCAACGCGGACTTCGCCCGCCGGGTCGATGCCCTCTTGGCCAACGGCGACCTAGCCACGGCCACCGAGCTGGCCCAGCGGGCCCGCTTCGGCCAGGACCTCGCCGAGGCCGAGGAGGAGTCCTTCTCGATCTCGACGTTCTTTCCCGCTGTCCCGGCCGCCCTGACCAAGGGGATCGACGAGGCCACCATCGCCGCACTGGAACTGCGAGAGCCGATCGATCACCTCGACTTTTCCGCACTCAACGACGACGCGGCGACCCGGTCCGGCGAGGCCTTCGCGGCCTGGCACGCGCTACGCCACGGGGCCGTACCGCCCGACATGCTCGGGCCCCTCAAGCCGGTGCTGCGCCTCATGGGCATCGAGGCCGGCGCCGACGACCGCCGGCTCATTTCTGAGATCGCGACTTCGCCCCAGCGCCGCTGGTTCGACATGACCGACGTCACCTTGACCGGTAAGGCCCTGCTGCCGTTCTTCGGCTCGGCCTCGGCCGGGCGGCTGCGCTGCTTGTGGGTCAGCGGGTCGCCATCAGCCCAGACGCTCTTTGACTGGATCGGCCAGGACCCTTCGCACCGCCCGGTGGTCATCTTCCACCCAGGCACCATGTCGCCGACCGACCGCCTCGCCTTCGGCCAGCTGATGCGCCAGCGCCAGGCCCAGCCCGTCGTCGTGGTCGACGATGCGGTGGTCGCCTGGCTGGGGTCCCTCGGACAGTCGAGCGTCGAGCCGCTCATGCGCTCCACGCTGCCGTTCTCGGCGGGGAACCCCTACCTTCCCCCGTCAGGTGACTGCCCGATCGAGATGTTCTACGGCCGCGGAGCTCAGGTGGCCGAGATCCAAGACGCCGCCGGCACCTGCCTGGTCTATGGCGGTCGCCAGCTCGGAAAGTCCGCCCTCTTGCGCACGGCCCAGCGCCAGTTCAACGAGGTCCAGGACCACGTCGCCATCTACGTCGACCTCAAAGCCCCCATCGAGACGTCGCACAAACCCGAGACGGTGTGGTCCGAACTCGTGACCAAGCTGGTCGAGGCCAGGGTCATGCCTGCGCCCAAGAGCGCGCCGAAGGACCCGATGGGTACGGTCACCGCGGCGGTCAACGCCTGGCTCGACGAGCGCGAGACGCGCCGCCTCTTGGTGCTCCTCGACGAGAGCGACCAGTTCTTCGACTACGACGCCCAGGCAGGCTTCGTCACCACGTCGCGGCTCAAAGACCTCATGGACGCCCGGGGTCGACGCTTCAAGGTGGTGTGGGCCGGTCTGCACCAGGTGCGCCGCTTCGCCACCGTGTCGAACCACCCGATCGCCCACCTCGGCGCACCGCTCGTGGTGGGCGCGCTGGACCCCGGGCCTGCCTACCGCCTCATCGAGCGCCCGTGCTCGGCCCTCGGCCTATGCTTCGAGTCCGACGCGCTGGTCAACCGGATCCTCGCCTACTGCAACTATCAGCCCGTGCTGCTCCACCTCTTCGGCCAAGCGCTGCTGCGCCGCCTATGCCTGAACCCGGTGGCCGCGCTCTCGACGGTGCCGGTCATCGTGACCGAAGAGCAGGTCGAAGAGGTGGCCGGGCTCGCCACCTTGCAGGCCGCCATCCGCGAACGGCTCCAATACACCCTCGAGCTCGACCCGCGCTACAAGGTGATCACCTACGCGGCGGCCTACGAGGCCCACACCAACCGGCCCGACATCGCCCTGTCGGCCTCGGAGCTGCGTGCCGCGGCCGAGCGGTGGTGGCCGGCGGGGTTCGCCAGCGTGGACGCGTCGGAGTTCCGCTCCCTCCTCGAAGAGCTCGCCGGCCTCGGCGTGCTCTCCTCTGACCCCGAGGGGCTCGGATGGCGGCTGCGCTCGGTCAACGTGATGCGCCTCTTAGGCACGCTCGAACAGGTAGAAGATGCCCTGCTGGAAGAAGAAGAGCGCGAGCCCACCGTGCTCGAGTCCTCCGAGGTCCGTGAGCCGCTGAGCGCCACGGTGCGCTCCCCGCTCACGCGGGCCCAGCTCGGCGATCTGATCGGCTCCGGGGCGAACCAGATCCGCCTGGTCATCGGATCGGACGCCACCGGAGCCGAGCACATGGGTGCCGCCCTCGACCAAGCGGCCACGGCCTTCCCGCCCCGCTTCGAGCTGGTCAAGCCCAAGACCGGGGCCAAGTTCCGCAAGGCGCTCGAGGAGGGCAGGACTGACCTGCCCCGTGTGGTGTTCTCCGACTTGCGTGAGAAGTCCCTCGAGGCCTGCAACGAGTCCCTCGCCTTGTCCCGCTCGATCATCCCCTGGACGGGGACCCGCTCGGTCGTGCTCCTCATAGACGCCCGGACCATGGCGTGGTGGATGCCCTACACTTCGCTCGACCCGGACCCCGAGCTGGCCAGCATCGAGGTCATGTCGCTGCGACGATTCGACCGACTCGGCATCCGGGCTTGGGCATCCAACCACGAGGCTGCGTTCCAGGACGAAGACTCGCGCCAGAGGCTCCTCGAGGTCACCGGCGGCTGGCCGGCGCTGATAGAGCGCACCGACGAGTTCATGAGTGCGGACGCCTCGACCGCGGCCGTTCTCACCGAGCTAGCGGCCGCACTGCGTGACGATGTCGACGCGTCGCAGGTCCTCGTCGACGTGCTAGCGGGAGCACCGCCCATCGCCGGCGACGTCTTTGCCATGCTGGCCCAGGAGCCGTCATCGACCGTCGTCCCCGAAGACCTTGTCCTGATGCTCGAGGGCGAGTGCGCCGACCCTGCCGCCGTCGTGGGCGCTCTGCGCGCCCTCGGAGTCATCCGGGCCACCGACGAGGGTGAGATCGGCGCCGAGCCGGTTGCAGCTCATGCCTGGATGGCAACGATCAGCATGGGCGGCTAGACGAACCCAGATCGTACGACACCCATGGCGAGTACTTCCTCAGGGCCAGGAGCCGCAGCCGGACGAGCTTTGCCCCACGCCCGGTGCCCACACCAGGTCCTTTCGAGGATGCTCCAAGAACTCGAACTACCGCCGGCGATCTTCGAGCACCTGCCGACGTCGTCAATAGGAACTACCGGCCAGGTATAGCGCATAGCTCCGGCCGAGCGGCTCGCGTCGCACTTGGCCTGCCTGGATCATGTGGCTCACCAGCCTCGACGCCTGACGCCCATCGCAGCCGAGCGTGCGGCCGAGTTCGGACTGGACGGCGCCGGGATTGGCGGCCAGGTGGCCGCGGATGGCAGCGACGAGGGCCATGTCCCGGCGGCCCCCTTCAACCACCGCACACCAAGGCACTAGCTCTTGGTGGGCGGTCGCCAGCATCTCGATCTTGTCGAGAGCTCCAACGTCCCTCAGGATTGCCGCCAGAATGCAACCGGTCTCGATTGGGGGTATCGAGCGGAGATCGAACTGGCCGTGGAACGACGTCGTTTCCTCGATTACCGAGGGAACGAGCGCTATTAGCTCCAGCGCCATGGCTAGGGCCTGAGCGGTCTGCCCGCGCTTATGCAGTTTGACGGGCTCGAGTATCTGCTCGTAGTAGCGATCGACATCTGCGGTACTCACCGCTCCACCTATGTCCTAGTGACTAGGGCCACGAGGCAAGCCTACGGGTATGCGCATTACAGATGGTCAGGCACAGTGTTGACTCGCCCGTGCTGGGCTTCTAAAGCCCAGCCGAGCGGATCGACCGGTCGTCCTGCAAGAGGTTCAGCGAGGATCCGGCTTGAAGGTGATCCGGCCAGGATTCAACATGCGCTCCATTTGCGGGACAGCACCGATCCGCCGACACTCCGATGCGAGATCTTCGAAGGCGGCCTGCCACTTCGGCGTGCACTCGGCAATGGCTCTGCCACGCGTTGAACCGGCCTGGGTCTGACGGAGGCTCGTCCGCTTTGATGTCTCATGCCGCGTTGGCCTGAGGATGCGAAGCGTAGTGGTCGGCTTCGACCTCGGCCGGGGACCGGTCGTCGAGCTCGGAGTGGAGCCGTTCTTCGTTGAACCACGACACCCAGGCGCAGGTGGCGATCTCCAGATCGTCGAGCCCCTTCCAGGGTCCGCCGTTGGCCGCCAGGGCGGCCGGGTTGCGGTGCAGCTCGGTCTTGAAGATGCCGTTGGTCGTCTCCGCCAGAGCGTTGTCATAGCTGTCGCCGATGGTCCCGATCGACGGCGCCGCTCCGATCTCTTCCAACCGCTCGGTGTAGGCGATAGACGTGTATTGCGAGCCGGCATCGGAGTGACAGATGACGCCATGGACGTCGTTGTGCCGGCGGGTCCACGCCGCCATGTTCAAGGCGTCGAGGACGAGGGTGGTGGTCATCGAACGGGCGGCCTTCCAGCCGACGATCCGGCGACTGAACACGTCGGTGACGAAGGCGATGTAGACGATGCCCGACCACGTCGAGCAGTAGGTGAAGTCGCAGACCCAAGTGGCGTCGGGTCGGGTCGCAGTGAAGTCCCGCTTCACCAGGTCGGGCGCCCGGACGGCGGCCGGGTCGGCCTTGGTGGTGAACCGCTTCTTCGCCCGGGTGGCCCCGCGGATGCCCTGGGCCCGCATGAGGCGGGCCACCTGGTCGCGCCCGACATCGATGCCCTGGCGCTGGGCGACCTTCCAGAGCTTGCGGCGTCCGTAGACCGAGTAGTTCCGGCGCCAGAGCTCGACAAGGGTGGGTCCGAGCTCGGCGTCGCGGACGGCCCGGGCACAGGGCGGCCGGGCCTTGGCGTCGTAGTAGGTGGAGGGGGCGACCTGCAGCTGCTCGCAGATCGGCTCGACCCCCCATCGACGGCCACCGGTCTGTGTGTCCCGGTGGCCGTCGATGAAGGTGACTACCTCTTCGACCGGCGGTCGAGCTCCGCCCCGAAGAAACTGGCTGCTGCCTGCAGGATGTCATTGGCCCGGCGGAGCTCCCGGTTCTCCTTCTCGAGCTCGGTGATCCGCCGGGCATCGGCCGTCGTCGTCCCCGGTCGAACACCGCCGTCGATCTCGGCCTGCTTCACCCAGGTGCGCAGTGACTCGACGCCGACGCCGAGCTGGCGGGCCACCCGAGAGAGCACGCCCGTGTCGCCGGGGTCCTGGCGCCGGAGCTCGTGCACCATGCGCACGGCTCGCTCCTTCAGTTCCGGCGGGTACCGCCTCTGGGCAGGGTGGTCGTTGTCCATGACTCCATCCTCACTTCCAAGGTATGGAGCCTCCGGGGATCCCAGGCCGATTCACGTAGCCCAGTCAATGCCCTCGGTGGCGGTCCCACCTGGGGCCACCCAAATCGCCGGGGTCGTGGCTTCGAGGTCGGCGGGGGTCGGGGCTGCGATCTCCTCGAAGATCGCCCGCCGAAGGACCAGATAGCGCTGCAGTCCCTCGTTCAGGTACACCTCCTGGAGCTCGCACTGGACCCGGACCGTGGCCTGGGTCTTCGACAGCGAGAGCCACAGGTGCAGCGCCGCCCGTGGGCCTTGGACCGGCTCGCAGAGGGCGAACGAGAACGAGACCCCACCACCACGGCGCCGCTCCCACCCCACATTGACGAGAGGTTTGAGCCGGGCCGCCCACTCCTCCCACGTAGCTTGCTCCTTCTCCAGCTTGGATTCCGCCCGGGCGCTGGCTGCCGCCGGCACTGCGACCACCGCCGGCGACGCTGGTCGGACTGCGACGACGTCGAGCAGCGTTGACCGCAACGTCGAGTTGGAAGCCAGATCCCAGATGCCGAGCGTGAGGTCGTAGCGGGCCTGGAGAAGCGCCCGGGCGGCCTCGAGGTCCGAGGGGTCCTGCCACGCGCCGCCTTGAATGAGGCCGGTGATCTTGAACTCAGCGCGCACCGGCACCGAGCTGGCGTAGTCAAGCGGATCGGGCTCACCACCCCAGCGAGGTCGGTCAGGGAGGTTGGCATCACGATAGGTGGCCCGGGCCTCCTCTCCTTGGCCGGCCAGAGCCACTTGCCCGAAGAACTCCTGGAGTGCATAGGTGTGAGGTGCGATCAGCACCAGGCCGGGGTTCCCCCGCACACGGGCATTGAAGCTCGAGAGGAGTGCAGCGCCGCTCTTACCGGCCTGAGAAATGTCGACAAGTGCGGCCGCGTCTCGGTAGGCATCCCTGAGCGCGTCCCCGCTCAACCGCTCGTCGTAGGGGAACCGCCAATGGGACTCAGGGGACCTGACCGCAAGCATGTCGGCAAGGCTCGCCCGCTTGATGCCACCGTCGCTACCCAGTTCGAAGACCTGGCGAGGGCCGTCCACGATGGCGTAGCCGCCACCAGCATCCTTGGCGATCGGATCGACGATGGAGCGGACCGTCTCCCACCACAGATGCGATCTCGAAAGCGAGCGGTAGACCACTTGGCAGGTGGGATCACCGGCCATGGACTGGCGCGAGTCCACGGTGGCGCCATCCTCCGTGACGAAGGCGCCTCCGACCAAGATGATGGTGAGGCCCGTGCGGCGGCTCATTGCGGCGGAAGTCCTGATGCGAGCCGCACGCGTCGGCACTCCTCAGTCAGTGGAGAGAACACCTCAATCCAACGCGGCGTCAGGGCAGCCAACAGACGAGCGCGGTCCTCCCAGTCGATGTCATCGCCCCATCCCCCTGAGGTACGCCACAGGCCAGTCCACCCCGATCCGAGCTTGCACTCTGCGGGCGCCGCTATGTCTTCAAGTACCGAACGTCGTTCTTCGACGTAGGTCCCAAGGTCGACCTGGTTGTACATGATCGTGAAACCGGTGACCTCGGTGCTGCGCTTGGCGATGTCGAGTGCCAGCAGCACCAGGGGAAATGGCTCGTCGTCGGTCCAACGCTGCATGGGTTCGGTCAGCGGAAGTTGAAGCAGCCCCCGCTGTTTTTCTGCTCGGCGCGCCCATCCCAGCTCCTTGAGGGGACCAAGACGCTCGGTGACGGCGGTGAGGGTGGTGCGTTCTACCTCCTTGGCGTGCAACTTGGCGTCGACACGCGCCTCGGCTCTGCGTTCAGCAGCTTGTGGGATGGGGACCGCCACCGGAGGCGCCAGCTGAACCGGTGACGTGTCGAGGAGCGTCTTGCGAAGCGTCGGATTCGAGGCCAGGTCCCATATGCCCAGCTTGAGGTCGTAGCGGGCCTCGAGCAGGGCCCGAGCGGCCTCAAGATCAGCAGCGTCCTGCCACTGTGCAGCGACCACGAGACCGGTAATGCCGAAAGTGGCGCTGATCGGAACAGGAGTGGCGTAGTGCACGGGATCGGGGCGTGCGTCGGGATCCCAGCTGTTGATCGGCGGCGATTCGCTGACGGAGTCTGGCGGCCTCCCCCGGCTAACCCACTCTTCGTAAGCCTTGAAGTACTGGTCGGCTCCGAAGGTGTGCGGGGCAACAAGGACGGCCTCCGTAGAAGGAAACCGCGATGCCTCCATGGCCTGGAGGTGATAGGCGTGGAACTTCTCGGGCAATACCCACGGCGTGGTGTCAACGATCACGGCAGGACCAATGGTTTGGCCGGCCTGGGTAAGGTAGTACTCGTTTCCCTGAAGGAACCTCCAGCGGTGCCCCGACTCGCCCCTCTTGACGCCGATGGTCCCCATTTCTGCCTTGTCCCAGTTGTGAAGGACAGCGGCCGCCTCGAAGCCGTCGGGAATCGGCTTGCCCCTCTGACTGCGCACGATCTCGGCACGAGACGTACCACCGGGGAGAAACGATCGCAGAGACGTTCGTTTGGTCGACCCGTCTTGGCGCAGCTCGACTACCGAACGTTGCCCGATCACTAGAGCGAACGCCTCCTCACCGGCGCCATCGAGGATCGGCATAACGACCGAGATCGTCGTGCTCCACCAGAGTGGCGAGGTTGCGAGGCTTCTCAGCGTCACCTCGGAGTTCTCGTCACCTTCGATCTTCTGACGGGTGTCGAAGGACGTGCCGTCATCGACCGTCATCTGCCCGCCGATGAGGATGACCGTCGGCCCGGGGCTCGGGCTCATCGGAATGGGTGCCCCAGTTTGGTTCGCATCTGGCGGCACCCTTCGGCCATCTCAGAGAACGCCTCGACCCACCTCGGTGTCATGCGGCACTCACGGGTTACGCAGGGCCAGCAGGGCCGTCTTGAGCTCAGGCTTCTCAGCGGCAGCAATGGCCAGGGATTCGGGATCGGTGCCGGTCAGGCCCTCACGCTCGATGAACAGACGGGCGCATTCGATGAGCGACGCTTCGGCCTCGTTTCCGTCGGTATCAAAGACCGACCCTTGTTGGCCTACGGTCTGTAGCGTCTCGAAAGGCACCCGCCCGGTGGCGCCGTCGCCTTCGATGACCACACGGGTGGCTCCGCTGCCATCGGTCACGATCACGATTGGCGGCGGAAGGAGGTGGACCGTGTCGGTCACCTCCTTGGCCATGGCCAGCAGGCGCGGATCGGCCGGCAGGTAGACCCGTCCGTGATCGTCCGCGTTGGCCGGATCAGTTCGCACGACCCGGCCCACGATCTGGCGGAACGAAAGCAAGGTGAGGCGATTAGTGAGGTAGATGACCACCCGCAGACGCGGAATGTCGACGCCCTCGGAAACCATGTTGACGGCCACGATCCACGGGTCGTGTGAACTGCGGAAGAAGCGGATGGCGTTGGCCGGATCCGGATCGCCCGGGTCACGGAGCCGAGAGGCCGCCACAACCGGACGGAACCCGAGCACGTGGGTCGACATGAACTCGGCTACTCCTGCGGCGTGGTCGCAGTCGATGCAGACCACCAGGCCCCCGGCATCGCTATCGCCGCGCTTGCGTAGCCCCAAGATGTAGCGATTGGCATCGATGAGCATCTTCTCGGCGATTGACCCTTCGCCCACCCACTCCAGAGCCGACCGAAGGCGATGCCGTTCACCGCTGGAGGTGAGCTCGGTGTCGTCGAAGGTCACCGTGTGCACGACATCGTCTTCGGTGCGAAAAGTCGTCTCGCCTCGAGCCTCGACGAACTGAACGGGCCGGCACGCACCATCGGCGATGGCTTGGTCATAGGAGTAGGTGTAGTGCGGGCGTGCATTGCCTGCTTCTGAGGGGACGAAGACGATCGGGTCTCTGTTCACCCGGAAGGGCGTCCCACTCATCGAGAGGATGGCCCTGGCCCCCGATGCGAAGGCCTCTTGGGCCGATGCGCCCCAGGCGCCGTCGGTGCCGGCGTGATGTACCTCATCGAAGATGACGAGGGTTCGCTGTCCTGGGTCGGTAGCGTGCGCCAGGAACATCTCGGTCTGGAAGAAGAGCGACTGGTAAGTGATGATCGCGCCGAGCCATTCGTCCCCGATCGGGTCTACAGGCCGCCAGTCACGAGTGCTGCGCAGTGGGATGGTCGGCGCACCCGGAGTGGCGGACGAGGCCGACCGCAGCCAGCCGTCGGCGATGGCAACAGTTGGGACAACGACGAGAATTCTCGAAATCTCGCCTGCCATCACCATGCGGTAGGCGACCTCGAGACCGAACTGGGTCTTGCCCGCCCCCGGACAAGCCTCGACCAGGACTGGCTCATGCTCGAGGGCGGACAGCACGATGGGCATGGCCTCGACCTGCCAGCGTCGCAGCTGACCGCTACCGGGCGAAAGGAGCTCCACATCGAAACGGGCCAGGGCGACTTCTTGGGGACTGGTGCCCTTCCGCAGATTGCACGAGCCACACAACGCCTGGAGGTTGCCCATCGTGGTTGGGCCGCCCTGGCTCCAGGGCACCACATGATCGCCATGCATCAGGTCAAACGGGATCGCCCTCCGACAGTGGCTACAAATGCAGCTCTGGCGTTGCCAGGCTCGCCAGACCTCGTCACGGCTGAACGTACGCCGGGGATCGAGTTCCACGTCAGCGTTCCGCTGATTGGGCCCGTGGCCCTGTCCCGCTGTCTTCTGTCATGACGGCGCAAAGTATATGGGGCCCGGTCGGCACGCCCCAGGACGAAGATGGCACATGTACGCCGCATCCGCTCCGACGGAGTCCGCCAACGGGTAGCAAGCGGCTTCGAGCGCCGATCCTTCAGGGACGATGGCCGGTGGCTAAGGTTGAGCTTGCAGAGCGGCGCTAGATCTATCCGGTGAGCTCGCCCGTCGTTGCGCTGACGTAACCCGGCTGTTCAAACGTCGCACCGTATTGGAAGCCGAGTACAACAGATGGATAGCTAGCAGTGCCAGAGCAGTCTGGACTCGACGCGGACGTGGACGTGGACGAGTACCAAATGATAAGGCAGTAGGTCTGTCCGTCTACTTTCGGCGTTAGAGTCCCAATCACTTCGCCGGCATTGTCGTAGATACTGAACGTCAAGGCTCCAACCCGCGGGGTCTGTGCATCCCCCTTTCCCTCGATTGCAGCCGACAACAGTTGGCATCCATAGTCAGGAGCAGCCGTGCACGTCGTTCCATCGGGAGCGGTAGTGGTTCCGTATCCTGATGGCTGGTCCGTCGCAGTAATCGAGGCTGTGAAAGGGCTGATGGTCTCGGGCTCCGTCAGAGTTGCTGAATCCGTGCCAGAGATATAGGTGGTCGTTACTTGGTAGGTGCCGATGTCTTTATATTCGACGTTGCATGTGCCGCCGTCGATGGAGCCACCGACATTAATCGAACACACAAGACCGGCCGCCTGCCCGGGTGTGGTAGCCGAAAACAACTCAAGCACGCCGTCGGGAAGTGTTCCATCTGGCTGCTCGACCTCGTCCTCAACGATCACGGCGGACGCACTGTACGAATAAGTGATGTTCAGGGGATCGGCACTGGACTGCACAAAGGACGGATCAAGGTGGGCGAACAGGCCCACCGTTGGCTGGGGGGGCGTGGCCGCCATGCCCACGATCGGCTTGTTGAGGGTCGTACCGCCCGTCGAGCCGTAGTACTGGGCGTCGCCGTAGCTGAAGATGCCGCCATCGCTAGCGACGAGCCAGTAGCCCAGGCCGTCCGGCGTGGCCGCCATGCCCACGATCGGCTTGTTGAGGGTCGTACCGCCCGTCGAGCCGTAGTACTGGGCGTCGCCGTAGCTGAAGATGCCGCCATCGCTAGCGACGAGCCAGTAGCCCAGGCCGTCCGGCGTGGCCGCCATGCCCACGATCGGCTTGTTGAGGGTCGTACCGCCCGTCGAGCCGTAGTACTGGGCGTCGCCGTAGCTGAAGATGCCGCCATCGCTAGCGACGAGCCAGTAGCCCAGGCCGTCCGGCGTGGCCGCCATGCCCACGATCGGCTTGTTGAGGGTCGTACCGCCCGTCGAGCCGTAGTACTGGGCGTCGCCGTAGCTGAAGATGCCGCCATCGCTAGCGACGAGCCAGTAGCCCAGGCCGTCCGGCGTGGCCGCCATGCCCACGATCGGCTTGTTGAGGGTCGTACCGCCCGTCGAGCCGTAGTACTGGGCGTCGCCGTAGCTGAAGATGCCGCCATCGCTAGCGACGAGCCAGTAGCCCAGGCCGTCCGGCGTGGCCGCCATGCCCACGATCGGCTTGTTGAGGGTCGTACCGCCCGTCGAGCCGTAGTACTGGGCGTCGCCGTAGCTGAAGATGCCGCCATCGCTAGCGACGAGGTCGTACCCGGACTCCGTTTGTTGGCCAGCTGAAGGTGCAGTCAACGCCGACAGCTGGCTGCGTAAAGCGCCCGAGACGGAAGGAGCGACTAAGGAAGTCGCCAGCCATACCGCTCCCATCAGCATGACCGTCATTCCCACCACGATCCGCCTCACTCCACGTCCACTCCTCTTTGCTCGATGGTAGACCTCGGCCATTGACCACCTGATGGGTGAACGACCGCCCGCCTGAGAGCCACACCCAGTGGCACCCCACTTATCGCCTGTGGACTCATAGTCTGCCTCAGGCACCTGTGCGCACAATATCGTCCCTGTTCAAGTATCGCAGGACGCAGCGGGATGATTCGTCAACAGAGACCATATTCTCCTCAGCCCTAAACTCGTTGACAACGTCGTCACTACACCAGTAAATTGTGTTTTGGCCAGTTGGCCTATGGATAGAGCCTCCCCGGTGGCAATCGTCCGAAATACATTTCCACCGGGGAGGCTCGCTGAGCAGAGAGGTCTGCCAATGAGTTATCGAAAGTACCGACCTGGACAACGCACACCGGCATCGGGGCTCTATACCATTCTCGACGCCAAGGATCGGGACACAGGAAAACAAAGGACCAACGTCTACGGACACAGGTTCCCTCCTACACCAAAGCCCGGTTATACATTCCGTCTGGTGATTGCCGCCAACAACGGGAACGGCACAGGGAGGCTTTAGGGGGTGCGGTTCGAGGGCTGACCTTCGGGTTGGCCCTCGAGCCGCGTTTAGGGGAGCGTGTAGCTCCTTTGTACCCAAAGCGAGCCTTCCACCTGCACTTACTAGCGTCCTCTTGGTCATGGGGCTGTGGGCTTCTTGTGCCACCCGTACTCCCTGGACAGGGCGTCGTAGTCGCCTTCGGCAAAGACGTTCCCCGCTAACGGGAGTGCCCGATCGGGCGGTTGCCGATACCAAAACCGCGTCGCCAGTGGCGAATGCTGCGCCCCCTCGGCGTGGATACTCCACCCGCCCCCCAAGAGCGGGGTGACGCTGGCGTTCGTGCGACCGCCCACGTGTGTATAGACCGTCGTTTCCCCCGTACTTGGGTCAATCTTCGCCAGTGGCTTCGGTTCCTCGGGTAGCCCTCGCGGGATGATCAGCCACAACACCCAACTCGCGAGAAGCACAACCGCCAAGAAAAAGAGGGCTACATGCACGTCGGCGACGACCCTTCCTTTGGTTGGAAGTAACACGGCGACGATCCACAAGAGAATGTCCAAGATGAGTACGGAGCCGGGCTGAAGCAGCTTTCGCACCATGGCCGGACGCTACTCCCACTCCGATCCCCGTTCCTGACCTGCACCTTCGGAGGTGAGTTTGTCAAACATACAATCCCCGAGATTCGAGCTCAGCGGTCGCTGGACCAGCTGACCACAGATCACCGGAAGTCCCTCGACGCCGGTGAACCACCGATCAGGGTTACAGCCTCCACCTTCTCCGCCACGAGGGCGAGCGCGCCGTACTGCCGCTCAAGGGTGCCCCGGACGATCAGCGCCGGGGAGTGGCGGGCCACCGGCCGCCATCGCACCCACGCCCCCTTGGAGAAGATGACGTTCACCATCCCGGTCTCGTCCTCCAGGTTCAAGAACACGGCGCCTTTGGCGCTCTCGGGCTGCTGGCGGTGGGTGACGATGCCGGCCACGCTCACCCGCCGGTTTCCCGAAATCGCCCCGAGGTCCGCCGCCGACACCACCCCCCGTTCCTTCAGTGCCGGCCTGGCCAGCTCGATCGCCGTACGGTCCGGCGTGACCCCCATCGACCAGAGGTCATCGGCCACGTCCTCCCACGGGGTGGGCTCAGGAAGATCGGGGACCTCCATGCCCGTGGTGATGCCGGGAAGCCGGTCCGGGGTGGCCTGCGCCGCCGCCCCCGCCTGCCAGACGAGCGTCCGCCGGCCCCCGTCCGGAGGCTGGTCGGGCAGGAACCGCAGGGCCCCGGTCATGGCCAGCGATTCCAGCTGACCTTGGGTAATTCCGGCCCTACGGACCAGGTCGTCCATGCTGCGCCACGGCTGGCCGTCGGCGACCCGCTGGGCGGCCGATTCGCCCAGCCCCCGCACAGGCCCGAGCCCGAGTCGGATGATGGAGCCGCCGTCCTCCAGCGTGGCCCCCGCCCGGCTCCGCTGGACGTCGGGGCGGCGGACGTCCACGCCGTGCCGCTTGGCGTCGGCGACAAGCGACTGGGGCGACCAGAAGCCCATCGGCTGGGCGTTCAGC
Source organism: uncultured Actinomycetota bacterium (assembly GCA_963844575.1). Classification (GTDB taxonomy): domain Bacteria; phylum Actinomycetota; class Acidimicrobiia; order Acidimicrobiales; family RAAP-2; genus DASZUK01. Next base: position 2,021,070 of record CAWJOU010000005.1, on the reverse strand, counting down.
AGGCCGCCGGTGAAGGCGGCCGGGTAGTGCACCTTGAACCAGGCGGTGGAGTACACCAGGTGGGCGAAGGCGATCGAGTGGGACTCGGGGAAACCGAAGGCGGCGAATGCCTTCAGGCTCTCGTAGACCTGCTCGGCGATCTCGGTGCTGACCCCCCTGGCAGCCATTCCGGCGAAGAGCCGGCCCCGGAGCCGCTCCATACGAGCCTCGGACCGCTTGGCGCTCATGGCCTGGCGGAGCTCGTCGGCCTCGGTGGCCGAGAACCCGGCCACCCCGATGGCGATCTCCATCAGCTGCTCCTGGAAGAGCGGCACCCCGAGCGTCCGTTTCAAGGCGGCCTCCATGAGCGGGTGGAGGTAGGTGACCTCCTCCTCCCCCCGCCGCCGCCTGATGTACGGGTGCACGGCGTTGCCCTGGATCGGGCCCGGCCGGATCAGCGCCACCTCGATGGCCAGGTCGTAGAAGCAGCGAGGCTGGACCCTAGGAAGGGTCCCCATCTGGGCCCGGCTCTCCACCTGGAAGACCCCGACCGTGTCGGCCCGGCAGAGCAGGTCGTAGACGGCATCCTCCTGGGGCAGCTGGCCGAGATCGACGGTCTCGCCGTGGAACTCGGCCACCAGATCAACCATGTGGTGAAGAGCCTCCAGCATCCCGAGGCCCAGCAGGTCGAACTTCACCAGCCCGGCCGCCGCGCAGTCGTCCTTGTCCCACTGGAGCACGGTGCGGCCGGGCATCCGGGCCCACTCCACCGGGCAGACCTCCACCACCGGGCGGTCGCAAATGACCATGCCCCCCGAGTGGATACCGAGGTGGCGGGGGAAGTCGAGGGCCTCGGAGACCAGGCGCCCCACCAGTGGCGGGAGTCCCCCCTCACCGCCAATGGTCTGGCCACGGTCGGTACCCTTGGCCCAGCCGTCGACCTCATCGACGTCGTGGCCCAGGGCCTTCCCCAGGTCCCGGATGGCCGAGCGGGGCTGGTAGCAGATGACGTTGGCCACCTGGGCGGCGTTGCGCCTTCCATAGCGGGCATAGACGTACTGGATGACCTCCTCCCGGCGTCCGGACTCGAAGTCCACGTCGATGTCCGGCGGACCGTCCCGGGCCGGGCTCAAGAACCGTTCGAAGAGGAGGTCGAGCCGAACGGCATCGACGTTGGTGATGCCTAGGGCGAAGCACGCCGCGCTGGTGGCCGCCGAACCCCGGCCCTGGCACAAGATGTCCTCCCGCCGGCAGAACTCGGTGATGTCCCACACGGTCAGGAAGTAGCCGGCGAAGCCCAGGCTCCCGATGACCGCCAGCTCGTGGTCGAGCCGGCCCCAGGCCCCAGCCACCCGGGGGCGCTCCCTCGGTCCGTAGCGTTCGGTGGCCCCCCGCCGGACCAGCTCCACCAGCCAGGTCTGCTCGGTGAACCCCTCGGGTACGGGGAAGTCCGGCAGCCGGGGGGCGATCAGGTGAAGGTCGAAGGCACAGTCCTCGCCCAGCTCCCCCGCCCGCTCGACCGCCCCGGGCCACCGGGCAAAGCGGCGAGTCTGCTCGGCCGGCGAGCGGAGCATGGCCCCGGCTCCGGCCGGCAGCCACCCCTCCAGCTCGTCCAGGGTGCGGCGGGCCCTGACGGCGGCCAGGGCCGTGGCCAGGGGGAAGCGCCCGGGTCGGTGGTAGTGGACGTTGCCCGTCGCCAGGTAGCCCACCCCTTCCTCGACGGCCAAACGGCCCAGGCCCTCGTTGCGGGCCCAGTCGACCGGGTCCCCGTGGTCGAACAGCTCGACGGCCACCCGGTCGGCGCCGAACCGCTCGACGAGCCCCCGCAGCTCGTCCCGGGCGGCCGTCGGTCCCCGCTCGACCATGGCCGCCGGCACTGCCCCCTTACGGCAGGCCGTCAGCACCTGCCAGTGCCCCCCGGCCTGCTCGGCCAGGGCGTCCAGACCGAAGACCGGCTTGCCCTTCTCTCCGCCAGCGAGATGGGCGTCGGCCAGGGCGACGCTCAAGCGCCGGTAGCCCTCGGGGTCCCGGGCCAAGATGACCAGGTGGTGCCCGCCCGGGTCGGGCTCCCCCGTGCGGGGAGCAGCCGGGGCCAGGCTGAGTTCGGCGCCGAAGACGGTGGGCAGCCCGACGGTCCGGGCCGCCTCGCTGAAGCGGACCACCCCGTAGAGGCCGTCATGGTCGGTGAGGGCCAGGGCCGACAGCCCCAACCGGGCCGCCTCGGCGGCCAGCTCTTCGGGGTGGGAGGCCCCGTCAAGAAAGGAGAAGTTGGAATGGCAGTGCAGCTCGGCGTAACTCACTGAATTACCTCGTCAGTCGTAGGTGGCGACCAGCCACCAAGTCCCCCGCTCGATCCGCAGCAGGTGGGCCGGGCCGGCGGTGACCACCTGGAGGTGGACCACCCGCCGGCGGCTCGGACGCCACCAGCGTTCCCAGGCCGGCCATGGCCCGGCCCAGGCCACCACCGGCGTCCACCGGTCGCCTGCGATCGACAGGCGCTCGGGTGCGGCACTCAGCTCGCCGCGGGCGGAGACCGTCACCGGGCCGCCCGCCCCGGCCAGCTCGACGGCCAGCAGCTGGCGGTGGACCAAGGCGGGGGCCGGGGACGGGAGGTGCCCCGGCCACGGCCGGGAGGGAATGGCCGGTACCAGGGTGTCGACCGGAGACCAGGTGACGAAGCGCATCTCGGCCTCGGGGCTGCGCCCACCCTCTCGACGCACCACCTGGACCGCCTCGGGCCCCAAAAGGCGCTGCAGGCCGGCCAGCGCCCGGGCCGCTCGCAGGTCGTCCTGTCGCCCGGCCCAGAAGTCCTCCTGGGTGGTCGGAGGCGGTGCCGTCTCGGCCAAGGCGGCCATGGAAATGGCGGTGCCGGGAAGACGCTGACCGGCCAGCTCCCCATCGAGGCCACGGGCCACCCGGTGGCAGGCCACGCCGTCGGACCCCAGGCGGCCAAGCACGTGGCGCTCGGGAAGGGCGGCGAAGGCTCCCACGGTCTCAAGGCCGAGCCTGCGCAGCAGACCGTCGAGGTCGAGGCGCCCCAGGACGGCCAACGGCCAGGGGGCGAGGAAGGCCGGGGTCTCCCCCGGCGGCACCACTACCCCGGCCTGGGCGGCCAGGTCAGCGGCGAACAGCCCGTCGGCGATGCCCACCTCGACGGAGGTCTCCTCGACCACCGAGACAGCGGCGGAGATGCGCTCCACCAGGGTCTCCTCGCCCCCGAAGAACCGGGCCGGGCCGCGGGCGGGCAGGCTGCAAATGCCGGCCCGGACCACGGTCACCCACGGGCAGAAGGCGCGGACGACGTCGTGGACCCGGGCGAACCGCCGGAGCTTCCCTCCCCCCTCGTCCAGTTCGAGGAGGTCGCGGCAGCGCACCACCAGCAGCCGATCCACCGGGCCGCCTCAGGCGATGGCTACCCCGGCCGAGCCGGCCGGGAGCCAGAACTGGACGGCGCGGCGCCGGCCCCTCTCACGCCGTCCCCCCGCCGACACGGTGGCGAGCCGGCGACGCAGGCAGTCCTCGCCGGGACCGATGCTCACCCACCGCGCCGTCTCCACCCGGAGGTGGACGTCGTAGGACTCGGGCCACCGCCCGCCCTCGTCGACCACGACCAGGACGGCCCTGCGGTCCCGCAGCCGGGCCACCAGCCGGCCGACCAGGGCTCCCTTGACGTGGGGAGGCGGTCGCAGGATGACCACGTCGACCCCCTCGATCAGGTCGGCAATCGCCGGGGCCCATTGGACACCGGGGCAGGGCACGCAGACCAGGCGATTGAGGTCCACCCCGAGCTGCTCAGCCGCCGGGGCCCCGAGATCCGGAATGCCGACTACAGCGCACCACGAACCGGCCTGGGAGGCGGCGGCCACCAGGGACAGGGCCAGGGTGGTGCCGCCGCCGGCCTCGTCGGCCGTCACCCCGACGGTCGTGCCGCGGCGCAGACCCCCCGGCAGCAGGTCCCGAAAGGAGGCGGTCACCGGCAGGCGCCTGGCCCGGGCCTCGGCGATCGGACGGACCCGCTCGCCGAGGGCCTTCAGGGTCCTGGGGTCGACGGACTGGCGGGTGGAAGGAGCGAACATACGTTCGTACCGTACCGGCAAGATGGGCCGCCCGCATCCGCGATCGGGTTCGGCCTCCTACCCTGGAAGAATGTGCGGCCGAGTCGCCCTCTACACCCCGCCCGACCGGTTGGCCCGACTCCTCGACGCCGGTCTCGGCGCCGACGTAGCCGAGAGCTTCGAGCCGCACTGGAACGTGGCACCCACCATGGACCTACTGGGGTTGACCCCGCCGGGGAAGGACGACGCCGGTGACAAGCCCACCGTCCTCCACCCCTACCGATGGGGCCTGGTGCCGCCAAGGGCCGCCCTCTCCACCGGCTCCAAGATGTTCAACGCCCGGGCCGAGACGGTGGCCGAGCGTCCGGCCTTCCGATCGGCCTTCGCCTCGAAGCGGGTAGCGGTCGTGGTCGACGGCTTCTACGAGTGGAAGAAGGTCGGCAAACTCCGCCAGCCCTACTACTTCACCCGCCAGGATGGCGGCCCCGTGACCTTCGCCGGCCTGTGGGGCTGGTGGAAGGGCGCCCTCGAACCCGGCGGCCAGGAGGATTGGGTCCGCACCTGCACCATCATCACGGCCGGCGACGGTCCGGACATGGCGGGCATCCACGACCGGATGCCGGTGGTCCTCAATCCAGACACCCGGTCCATCTGGGTCGACCCGGCCGCACACCAGGAGGAGCTGCTCCCCCTGCTGCGGCCGGCGACGGAGGGGACCCTCGGCCGCTATCCCGTCGACCGTCGGGTCGGGAACGCACGCAACGATGACGCCAACCTCGTCCTGCCTACGGACGAGGTTGGCAGACTGGTCTCCTGAAGGACTGGCTCTTCGCGGGGGATCGCGAGGACATCTGGGCCATCGCCCATGTGTTCGACGCCCATTCTCGAAGCAGGCTCAAAAGATAGAGTTTTGCCATGCTGACGCTCCTTGTTGCCGCTGGCTCTGCGCAGTCCACAAAGAGCAGTACGGTCCCTCTCGCGTTGTCCATAATTGCCATCGTTGTATCGGTATTGCTGCCCATATTGCTAGCTACGATCGTTCAGCCACGGGTCGCTCACCGAAGTGGCCGTCGTCAACGCATTGCCGAGAGGCGAGAAGATGCGGCCAACGCCTTGATTCGAAAGCTAAGAAGTCATCCCCAGTGGAACCTTCCCTCGGGCTGGGACTCAAATCCGGTCGAGGGACAACGACACTGGGACGCAGAGCGGGAACGTATGAAAGGAGTGCATTCCCAATATCTTAAGGAAGCGCATACCGAGATTACGATCCTTGCTGATGCAGAAGCCGATAACGGCTACCAGACCATGCGCGAAGGCTTAGATAAGTGGCTGATGTTCTGGCCCGCCGAGCGTGGCGATCAGAGTTATGCGAACTACCAATTGGATGCTTCCTGGGCTCAGGGTGGAACCACGATCAGAAACCGCTGCGTTCAGATACTTGATCCTCCGAAGAGAAGGCGAAAAAGGCTAAGGATCAAAATGTGGATCGAGCCGCCTCCAGAAGTTCCTCGCCCATCACATTAGATCGTTAGCACAGCCGCCCAGGGCTGGACTTTGCGCTCTCTGGCGGCACCCAGACCTCCGCGGTCCTCGTGGGCGACTCCTCGACCAGGTTGATCGTCGATCGCTGGGAATCGGAATATCACTGGTGATCCGTACGACCTCTTTCTACAATCAATCGCGCAAGTAGTCGTGCCGTAGGGGTCGAGCGCTCCGCAGGACAACTGGCCCAGGATTGGTCATTCGTCGGTCTTCCAGTCGACCAGAGCAGCAAGGTGCTGACGTGCCCGGTACCGGCGGACCTTCGTCCGACTGGACTCAGGAAGCGACCCAAGGTGAGTTCTGTCAATCCCAGACAGCACCACTTCCTGTTCACTCAGGCTCAGATCCTCCAGACTTGCCGCTACCGCCTCAACCATCAGGCGGGATTCCACGATGGGAGCCGGGTCGCCTTCGCCAGGCGGGTCGAAGTCGGGAGCCGAGTCGACACGGCTCTGGCGCCGCCATTCGGCGACAATCTCGTGCCAGGCCACCGTGGTCGTCCACCGCACGAGCCCGTCGCGTCCACCCGCAACTGGTTCAGTCCGAGAGAGCGCCCGCATCGCCGCGGTCTGAATCGCATCCTCAATCAAAGCGGACGGAGCGCCCCGTCGTCGCAGGGTATGGGTCACCCTCGCGACGACGGAAGGCCACATGTCTGTCCAGGCTGAAAGATTTTTCAGATTTTTTGTAACCGGCTCTTCCGGCGCGCGTTGAAGAAGGGATGGCGCTAACTCCGCTGGATTCCGACCACGGGCCATCGCCGATCACCCAGTCGGCGAGCGGGGCTTTCGCCGTAGTCCCTGTCGGCCTGCTGGGCCGGTGGCTGGCCCTCCTGGTGAGTAGGACATACCGAGAGGAACGAAGTACAACAATCATTCTCACTAGAAAAACCGCGATTTTCTGGTTCAACACGGGAGGCACTGTCCATGACCCCCACCCGGGTCGTAACCTGTGGCATGGCCCGGCGCACATGCCGGAAACGCTGGAGACGAACGGCTGCCTTTGCAGGCGTTGCCGCCGTAGCCCTGATCTGCGCCGCCTGCGGTGGCGGGGACTCACCCACCACTGCCTCGACTCGCCCGCCAACTACGACGACGACCACCACTCCGCAGGAGGCAGCGGTGCTCGCCGACTACCGGGCCTCCCAGACGGCCTTCGACCTGGCGATCCAGAATTCGAATCCGACACTCCCGACGCTGACAAAGACGATGAGCGGCACAGAGCTGACGACGGTGCGCCGGGCGCTGGAGACCGACAAACTCGACGGCATCGTGGGCAAAGGGTCCGTCCAGGTCCATCCAAAGGTGGTCTCGCTCAACGACTCCCGAGCCGTCGTCCACGACTGCGCCTTCGACACCTCCGAGCTGGTACACGCAGCAACCGGCAAGCCCGTCCTTCCGATCACCCATCCCGAACGCGACGGCATCACGGCCACCCTGTCCGAGACACCGCCTGGCACCTGGAAGGTCACCCAAGAAACCGTCACTCAGGGGAGCTGCCCGGCCGGGTACTGATTGCGTTCCTGCTCGGGTCGGCCGGTTCGCTTCTCTACTCCGCGCCAGCCTGGGCCGGTAGCTATGAGGGTCAGCGCACCTCCACCTCGGCCCATGCTTCTGTCATCGGCGGCACGATCACCGTCCAGGCCGGGGCTTCGACCTGGACGCCGCCCAGCCCGTCCACTTCTCCGAAGTCGACGTCGCCAACGACCTCGTCCGGCGGGTCGAACTCGGACACCGTTTCCGACACCTCCCAGCCATACGGCTGCACCGACGTCGTCCCCCCAGCCGCCACACAGGCGAAGTTCGGCCGAGGCGGCGCCGAGCCCGGCGAGTGGGTCCTTCAGATCAACTGCGCTGGTCCCGGTGTCATCAACCCCGAGCCCCCGGTGTGGGTGGTCGACGCCACCCAGGCCGCCCCAGCGCCGGGCGCCCCCACTCCCGCGGTACTCGCAGAACAGGCCGAGTCGGAGCTACCACTCGCCTCCCCCGAGATCGAGATGGCCCCTCCGGCCGGTGCCCTCCAGCTTGTGAACGTGGCCAGCTGGCTGTGGATCTCCCCAGCGGCCTGGCAGCCCCAGACGGCCACGGCGACGGCTGGGCCACTCACGGTGACCGCCACCGCCCAGCCGACCGAGGTGGTGTGGACAATGGGCGACGGCCACCAGGTCACCTGCGACGGCCCCGGCACCCCCTACGACCCCACCCAGCCAGACGCCGCCAGCGACTGCACCTACACCTGGACCACCAGCTCAGCCGGCCAGCCCGGCGGCGCCTACCAGGTCAGCGCCACCGTCTACTACGCCGCCACCTGGACCGTCACCGGCGCCACAGGGGGCGGGAATCTCGGCACCGTGCCCGGACCGGCTGCCCGGGCCGCGGTGCGGGTCGGTCAGTCAGAAGCGCTCAACACCGCCGGCGGTGACTGAGGAAGGAGTCCCTCATGGAGACGATGACCATCCGCACGGCGTCGAACGGCCACCGCAGCCTGGGCGGGATCCCGCCGTTCCCGGCGGCGGCCCAACGGCGCCGCCAGGTTCCCTGGATGGTGGCCGGGGTACTCCTGGTCGCCGGCTGCGCCCTGGCCTTCGCCGTGACCTCGCTCCACCTCCAGAGCGGCCAGCAGGTCCTCGTCATCTCCCGTTCCGTCGCGGTCGGTCAGGTGGTCACGGCCGGCGATCTCGGGGTCGCCCGGATGTCCGTCAACACCGGGCTGCACCCGGTGGCCGCCGACGAGGAGTCCTCGGTCCTCGGCCGTCCGATCGCCGTCCCCCTGGTGGCCGGGACGCTCCTCACGGCCAGCGAGCTCGGGTCCTCCCCTGCCGTCAGCGACGATTCGGACGTGGTGGCCGTGGGCCTGAAGGCCGGCCAGTACCCACCGTCGCTCGGGGCGGGTGACCGGGTCCGGGTGGTCCCGGTGCCCGGCGGCTCGGAGGTGGCGACAGCCGGAGGGGGGAAGGTGACCGACATCACACCGGTGCCGGCGACCGTGCTCGCCCTTGACCCAGCCCCTGAGGGCTCGGGCACGACCGCCGTGGCCTCCCTGGCCGTGTCCCCGAGGGACGCCACCACCGTGGCCCAGCTGGCGGCGGCCGACGAGGTCAGCCTGGTCCAGGTCCCCGGGACCTCGGACACGACCGGGGGGGCCTCACGGTGAGCGTGGTGGCCCTAGCGTCGGTCCGCTCCTCGGCGGCGACCACCACCGCGGCAGCGCTGGCCGCCACCTGGCCCAACGAGCGGCGCCTGGTGGCCGAGCTGGACCCGGCCGGGGGGACGCTGGCGGCGGCGGCCGGTTGGCCGCCCGACGTGGGCCTGGTCAGCCTGGCCACGGCCGTCCGGCGCACCACCGAGCCGGCGGTGGTCTGGGAGCACTGCCAGTCCCTCGGTGGGGAGACGCCGGTGCTGGCCGGACCGGCCACCCCCGACCTCGCCCGTTCGGCTCTCGGAATGTCGGACCCCCTGCTCGCCCGGCTGGGCGATCTCGACGGCGACGTACTGGCCGACCTCGGCCGCCTGGACCCGGGAAACCCGGGCCTCCTCACCACGGGGAGACCCGACCTGGTGCTGCTGGTGGCCCGACCCCGGCTCCCCGATCTCCACGCCCTGACGGGGTGGCTGGAGGGGCAGGGGCACGAGCGTGGTCCCCTCGGCCTCGTCCTCGTCGGGCCTGGTCCCTACCCGGCGCAGGAGGTGGCCGAGGCCCTGGCGGTCGACGTCGTCGCCCACCTCCCCTGGGACCCCCCGGCCGCCGAGGCGCTGGCCACCACACCGGTCCGGGGTCGCCGCCTCGCTCGCTCGCCGCTGGTGCGGGCGGCCCGAACGGCGGCGGATCAGGTGGCGGCCCGGCTGGCCGGACACAGCGTGGACCGGACCACTCGGCGGAGTACGGCGGCCGGGACACCGGGTCGCCCTGCGCCGATGGGCGAGGTGGCGCCGTGACCAGCCCCGATCGGCCGTCGGTGCCCGACCTGCGGACCGAGGTGCTGGGCCGACTGACCGAGCGCCAGCGGTCCGACCAGGCGGCCGGGCGGCGGGCCCTCGCCCCTGCCGACGAGCAGGCGCTGGGACGCCAGCTCATCGCCGAGGCGCTCGATGCCCGTGCCCGTTCGACCCTCGCCGCCGGCGGCCCGGTGCTTGGCGCCAAAGAGGAGGACGAGCTCGCCCAGTCGGTCTTCGACGCCCTCTTCCGCCTGGGCCGACTCCAGCGCCTGATCGACGACGAGTCCATCGAGAACGTCAACGTGAACGGGTGCGATGAGGTGTGGGTCCGTTACGCCGACGGTCGCCGGGAGCGCAGGGGCCCGGTGGCCGACTCCGACGCGGAGCTGGTCGACCTGCTGCGGGCGGCCGCGGCTCGGGTGGGGATCGGCGAGCGCCGGTTCGACCACGGCTGCCCCCGCCTGTCGCTCCACCTGCCTGACGGCTCGCGCCTGTTCGCCGTGATGGCGCTGTCCCGCCGGCCCTGCGTCGCCATCCGCCGGCATCGCCTGCTGAAGGTGACCGGCGACGACCTGCTGGGCATGGGGACCGTCGACCTCGGACTCCGAGAGTTCTTCCGGGCCGTGGTGCTGGCCCGGCGCTCGGTCCTCATCTGCGGTGGGACGGGGGTGGGCAAGACCACGCTGCTCCGAGCGATGGCGGCCGACATCCCGCCATGGGAGCGCTTGGTCACCATCGAGGACTCCTTCGAACTCGGGCTGGACCGGTTCGGTGACCTCCACCCCGACTGCGTTGCCCTGGAGGCGCGGGAGCCCAACCTGGAGGGCGAGGGCGAGGTCACCCAGGCCGAGCTGGTCCGCTGGGCGCTGCGGATGAGCCCGGACCGGGTGATCGTGGGCGAGGCTCGGGGAGCCGAGGTGGTGGCGCTGCTCAACGCCATGAGCCAGGGGTGCGACGGGTCGCTGGCCACCCTCCACGCCTCCAGCTCCCGGGGTGCCTTCCCCAAACTCGCCACCTACACCGCGCAGGCCCCCGAGCGGCTCAGCCTGGAGGCCACCAACCTCCTGGTGGCCAACGCCGTGGCCTTCGTCGTGCACCTGGCCCAGGACGCCGAGCGCAGGTTCGTGGCCTCGGTCCGCGAGGTCGTCGGCGCCGACGGGCCGACCGTCACCACCAACGAGGTCTTCCACCCCGGACCCGACGGCCGGGCGGTGCCCGGGGCACACCTGCGGACCGAGACCCTCGGCCAGCTGGTGGCCGTCGGCTTCGACGCTGCCCTGCTCGACCGGCCCGGCGGGTGGTGGGACCGGTGAGTGCCCTGGGTGCCCTCTGCGGCGCCGGCGTCGGCCTGGGCGTCGTCCTGGCCCTGGTCGGTTGGCGGGGGGCCGAATCGGGCCGCCGGCCGCGCCCGCAAGTGCGCTGGCGGCGAATGAACCTGCGGGTGGCCCTGGCCATCGGTGCCGGGGTGCTGGCCGGGGCGGTGACCGGCTGGCCGGTGGCCGCCCTCCTGGCCGGCGCGGGGGCCTTCGCTCTCCCCTCCCTGTTCGCCGCCCAGCGGGCCCGGGCCCGGACCGTCGGGCGCATCGAGGCGGTGGCCGGCTGGGCCGAGCAGCTCCGCGACACGATGGCCGGGGCGGCCGGCCTGGAGCAGGCCATCGGGGCCAGCGCACCGGTGGCGCCGCTTCCCATCCGCCCGCAGGTCGTGGCCCTGGCCGGCCGGCTGGAACGCGAGCGGCTCGCTCCGGCGCTGCGAGCCTTCGCCGCCGAGGTGGCCGACCCGACCGGCGACCTGGTGGTGGCCGCCCTGTTGCTGGCCGCCGACCACCAGGCGGGACAGCTGGGCGAGCTGCTGGGCACCCTGGCCACCGCCGCCCGGGACCAGGCCACGATGCGGCTGCGGGTGGAGGCGGGGCGGGCACGCACCCGGACCTCGGTCCGGCTCATCGTCGGGGTGACCGTCGCCCTGGTCGGGTTCCTCCTCCTGTTCAGCCGGTCCTACCTCTCCCCCTTCGCCAGCCCCCTCGGCCAGATCGTCCTCCTGTTGGTGGGCGGCTGCTTCGCCCTGGCCTTCTCCTGGCTGGCCCGCATGACGAAGCCCGACCCCCCGGCTCGCCTGCTCCGGACGGAGCCGACCTCCGCGTCGGAGGCTGTCGGGTGATCGCCGTCCTGCTCCTGGGGGCCGGCGCTGGGGCGGGCTGCTGGCTCGTCGCCCGGGGGTGGGCGCCGCCTCGTCCCGGCCTGGCCGCCTCCCTGTCCCGCCTCCGGCACACCCGCGACCTCTCAGCCCGCCCGGTCACCGGCGGCGGTGGCTTTGCCGCCCGCCTGGGTGCGCCCCTGGCTCATCGACTGGCCGACGCTGGGGGCGGCAGCCTGGTGGGGAAGAGGGTCCGGGCCGACCTGGTGGTGCTCGGCCGAAGTCCCGAGCGCCACCTGGCCGAGAAGGTGGCGCTGGGCCTCGTGGGGCTGCTGGTGCTGCCGGCGATGGCCGCCGTTATGGCGGCGGCCGGTGCTTCCCTCCCGTTTGGCCTGCCCCTGTGGGGTTCGCTGCTCCTGGCCGCCATCGGCTTCGTGGTGCCCGACCTCGGCGTCCATGCCGAGGCCGAACGGCGCCGGCGGGACTTCCGCCACGCCCTGGGCAGCTTCGTGGACCTGGTCGTGATCGGCCTGGCTGGCGGGGGCGGGGTCGAGACGGCGCTGGCCGACGCGGCAGCCACCGGGGAGGGCTGGGCCTTCGACCGGCTCCGCCAGGCGCTCGACGTCGCCCGCCTGCGGCGCGAGACCCCCTGGGCCGCCTTGGACCGGCTGGGCACCGAGCTGGCGGTGGCCGAGCTGTCCGAGCTGGCGGCCAGCGTCTCGCTGGCCGGAACCGAGGGAGCCAAAGTCCGCACCAGCCTCGTCGCCCGGGCGGCCTCGCTGCGGGGCCACCAGCTGGCCCGGGCGGAGTCCGAGGCCCAGGCGGCCACCGAGCGGATGAGCCTGCCGATGGTCTTCCTGTTCGCCGCCTTCCTCCTCATCATCGGCTTCCCGGCCGTCGAGCGCGTGCTCGGCGCCGTGTGAGCGCCAGATCGCCAGATCGCCAGATCGCCAGAGAGACGACAACCGCCAGAGAAGAAGGAGTCTCAATGACCAAGTCAAGCCGAAGTGATGGCTTTTCTGGGGCTGCTCGGCGTCCAGGTGCGGTTGTCGCGGAGCAGGGCCCACAAGACGTCGACACGTCGACGGGCCAGGGCGATGAGGGCTTGGACGTGTTTGAGACCTTCGCTGCGCTTCTTCTGATAGAAGTCCCGGTTGGGCCCGTCGCGGATGATGCTGGTCTGGGCGGAGAGGTAGAAGACCCGGCGCAGGCGGCGGCTGTATCGCTTGGGTCGGTGCAGGTTGCCGGTTCTGCGTCCGGAGTCTCGGGGTACGGGGACAAGCCCAGCCGCGGCGGCAAGTCGGCCTGCATCGGCGTAGGTCCCGAGGTCGCCGGCGGCGACGACGAACTCTGCGCCCAGGATCGGCCCGATACCGGGCACCGAGGTGATCACCTCGGCTTGGGGGTGGGCGGCGAAGCTGGTCTTGATCTGGTCCTCGAGCCGGTTGAGCCGGTCGTCGAGGGCCAGGATCTGGGTGGCCAGGTCGGCGATGATCGCTCCCGCCACTTCCTGGCCGGGCAGGGTGGTGTGCTGGGCTTGGGCGGCATTCAGCGCGGTCTGGGCGACCTGGTCGGCCCCCCGCACCCCCTGTTTGCGCAGCCATGCCTCCAGGCGGGTGCGCCCGTGGCGGCGGAGCGCTGGGGGGGACTGGAACCGGGTGAGCAGGATCAGCGCACCCTTGTGGTGGGAGTAGTCGAAGGCCCGTTCCAGTGCGGGGAACACCCCGGTGAGCAGGTCGCGGAGCCGGTTGATCATCCGCACCCGGTCGGCCACCAGGTCGGCCCGATGCCCGGTCAGCAGGCCCAGCTCGGCCACGAGCTGGGCGTTCACCTGCACCGGGGCGAAGTCACGACGCAGCCGGGAGGTCTCGGCGATCACGAAGGCGTCCTTCGCGTCGGTCTTGGCTTCACCGCGGTAGCCGCCGGTCATGGTGTTGACCGTGCGGCCGGGCACGTAGACGACCTGCTGTCCGTGAGCGGCCAGGAGTGCCAGCAGCAGCGCCGCCGAGGTTCCGCTGATATCGACCGCCCACGACACCTCCTCGGCCAGGTCCAGCGCGGCAGCGATGGCATCGATGATCTCAGTCTCGTCGTTGGCGATCTTGCGCGACCACACCTGGCGACCCGTCTCCTCAACGGCGGCCGCCCAGTGATGCGCCTTCCCGACATCGACACCGACCCACACCCGGGGCTTGTTCGGTTCCAACGTCCAATGCTCCTTACGTTCGAATCCAGCAGTGGTACGACCCTGGGAACACCCCGCCGGCATCTCCGTAAACAGCGACCAGAACGCGCATCTCAATCAGCAGTCAGGGCGCCCCGTGGAACCGGGCGGCCACTCCTTCGAAGCGAACAAGCGCAAGAAACCATCAGCCACACCCGGCCCCACCGGGCCGCCTAACAACTTACGGAGATGCCATGCCCGAGCTCACCGTCCTCCGCCAGCTGATCGCCCTTCTGCGGAGCCGCTTCCAGGCGCTGCGGGAGGAACCCGAGGCCGGCTACTCCACCGAGTTCGTGATCGTCACCGCCCTGGTGGCCGCCGGAGCCATCACCGTCGTCGCCATCATCATCGCCAAGGTCCTCTCGGCGGCGCACGGCATCTCGACCGGCACGGCCACAGGTGGATGAGCGGTGATGCGCCGATGGCTTCGCCGGCTGGGCAAGCAGGACGGCTCGGTCGCCCTGGAGCTGGTGATCGCCACCCCCGTACTGCTGCTGCTCATCCTGGCGGTGGTCCAGTTCGCCCTCTGGGAGGACGCCACGCACATCGCCGAGACCGCCGCCCAACAGGGCCTGGCCGCCGGCAGGGTGGAAGGTGGGAGCCAGGGCGCCGCCGCCAGCCAGGCGCGCACGGTCCTGGCCCATCTCGGCTCGGCCGTCCTCATCGGCCCGACCGTCACAACCGATCGGACGGCGGCCACCACGACGGTTGCTGTCACCGGCAGCGCCGAGGGCATCCTGCCCTTCCTCCGCTTGCCGGTTCACTCAGTGGCCACCGGGCCCAACGAGCAATGGACCCAGGGATGACCGGAACCCTGGGCCAGGCTTGGCGGCGTCTGGGCAACGAGCGGGGCAGCGTCACGGTCGAACTGGTGATCCTGACCCCGGTGTTCATCGCCTTCCTGCTGCTGGCCGTGGCCGGGGGAACGCTCGTCTCGGCCCGCATCGACGTCGACGGCGCGGCCGCCCAGGCCGCCCGGGCGGCCTCCCTGGCCGACGACCCGTCGGGCGCCGTGGCCTCAGCCCGTCAGACGGCGACGTCGGCGCTCGGCGCCCAACACGTCACCTGCGCCCACCTGACAGTGGCCGTCGACACCGCCGACTTCGTGGCTGGCGGCTCGGTGGCGGTCACCGTGACCTGCTCGGTCGACCTGAGCGAGATCACCGGGATCGGCCTGCCCGTCGCCACCTCGATCAGCGACCGTTCCGCGTCGCCCATCGACCGCTACCGGGGCCTCTCGGGATGAGGCGATCCCGGCAGATGCTGGCCCGGCTCGGCGAGGAGGACGGCGTCGTGACCGCCTTCGTGGTCATCTTCGCCCTGGCCCTGATCGTGCTGGTCGGCCTGGTGGTGGACGGCGGCCTGACCCTCGCTGCCCGGGTGGACGCCACCGACGAGGCCCAGGCGGCTGCCCGGGCCGGCGCCCAGGCCATCAACCTTCCCCTCTATCGGGCGACCGGGGAGATCACCCTCGACCCCACCCAGGCCGACCAGGCGGCGGAGACGTACCTCTCGGCCACCGGCCATCACGGGAGCGTCCAGGTGACGGGCGACCAGGTTCACGTGACCGTGTCGGTCACCCAGCCGATGCAGATCCTGGAGGTGGCCGGCATCAAGAACCTGACGGTCTCGGCCAGCGCCACAGCGGTGGCCGAGTATGGCGTGGACGGACCGGGCAGGTGAGACGCCTCGGCTCCCTGGCTAAGGGGTTCGGTGCTCTCGTCCTGCTGGTCTGCCTCGTGGTCGGCGTGCCCTGGGCGCTTGTGCACTACGTCGGCTGGCCGCTGCCCCGCGCCGTGCCCAGCTGGGCGCAGTTCACTGGGGCCCTCGACCGCCAGGGCATCCCCGACCAGGTGCTCATCAAAGCCCTGGCCTGCGCCGTCTGGCTCACCTGGACGGTGCTCGTCGCCGCGGTGCTGGCCGAGGCGCTGGCCGCCGGCCGGGGCCGACGGGCCCGGCGCTTGAAGGTGGCCGGGCCGGTCCAGTCCCTGATCGGCCCGCTGGTGGCCGCCATCGTGGTGGCCCTGGCGGTGGCCGTCCCCCGCCCGGGGCCTGGCACCCCGACACGAACCCTCTCCACCGCCCTGGGCACCCGGCGGCCCGTCCCCATCACCGCCGTGGTGGCCGCAGACGTCGTCCCGACCCCGGCGGCGTCGTCGCCCGCGCCGGCCGCTCCGAATGCGGACGAACCCCCGACGGCCTCCCCCCCTGCCGGTTCGACGTATGTCGTGGAGCCCGGCGACACCCTCTGGGGGATCGCCACACGGGAGCTGGGCGATCCCCTGCGGTGGTCGGAGATCTTCGCCCTCAACCAGGGCCGGGCCGAGCCGGGAGGCGCCACCTTCAGCGACCCGCACTGGATCTACGCCGGATGGACGCTCCTGCTCCCCGCAATAGGGGACACCCCCGCTCCACCAGCGGCCCCGGCGGTCAGTCCGGCACCGCCGGCCGAACCGGCGCCGGCTACTGCCCCAGCGTCGCCCCAGAATGGCAACGAGCTGTCACCGCCCGCGACGCACACCGTGAGGCCTCGCACCCGCCCTCGCCCCGCTGGCCACCAGGAGGCGAGCTCTCGCCGGACGGAGACCGGGGGACCCGGCACTTCGATCGAGTTGCCGTCGGGAGCCTGGGTCGGTGCTGCCTTCGCTGCCGGGGTCGCCAGCGCGCTGGCAATCGAGCGCCTGCGGCGCCGACGCCGCCACCGGCCGGGACCACCCGCCCCCGGTCGGGCCGCCGGGGAGCCCGTGCCGCCACCGCTGCGGGCGCTCCTGGCCGCCCGCCGCGCCCCCAGGACTGCTGCCGACGATGCCGTCGACGCCCGGCCAGTAGACCCGGCAAGCGAACCGGCCGTCCTGGCGGACCGGCACCGGGCTCGGGCGGAGCCCAATCTGATCGAGGTGAGCGCCGGCAGCGACGGCCCGGTCCGGCTCGATCTCGCTGCCTACGGAACCATCGCCGTCACCGGGCCCTGGGCGGAACGGGCGGTCCGGGCCTGGATCGGGGCCCTGATCACCCGGGCCGGGCCCTACGGAGCCGAGGTGCTGGCGAGCGGCATCCTGGCCGACCGGCTCTTCCCGGGGGTGGACCTCGACCTGCGCCGCACGTCGGACACAGCGGCCACCCTGCGGGCCCTGGAGGCCGCGGTGATCGGCAGGGTCCGCCGCCTGGAGGAGGCCGACCTCGACGACGTCGCCGCCTACCGGACCGCCCATCCGGGCGACCCCTTCCCCATCCTGGTGGTCCTGGTCGAACAGACCTCGGGGTCGCTGGCGGCCCGCTGGCGGCGGCCCGGGGCATCGGCCCGGCTGGGGGTGACGGTGCTCGTGGTCGATCCCGATACCTCCGACCCAGGCGATCACGAGGCACAGGTGACGACGGCCGATGACGGCACCGTCGCCGGTGCCTACCCGGCCGCCCTGGCGACCCTGCTCGGCGGTACCCGGCTGTTCGGCTTCGACGCCGAAGAGGGTCGTGCCCTGCTCGGCCCGGTGGCGGAGAGCCACACCGAGCTAGTGGAGGAGCAGCTGTCGGACGCCGGTCCCGCTCCCCTGTCGGGAGGGCCGGCAGTCGCCCGGCCCGACCCCCCGGTCCGCCAGCCGGACGAGCCCTGGCCGTTCCCCGAGCCCCGGTCCGACCACCGCCCGGCGCCGATCCGGGTTCGCCTGTTCGGCCCCGTGACCGTCGAGGCCTGGGGGGAGACGGTCGCCACCGGCCTGCGAACCAGCGCTTACGAGCTGCTGGCCTGGTTCTGCCTGCGGCCCGAGGGGGCCAGCCTCGACCTGGCCGTCGACGCGCTGTGGCCCGACGCCGAACCCGGCCGGGGCAGGGAACGCTGCTGGACGGTATTGGGGAACCTCCGCGCCCGCCTCCGCCCGCCGACGGAGCGCCCCGACCTGGCGGTCCCCGACGTGATCGCCAAGGTGGGCGAGCACTACCGGCCCCAGGCCGACCAGCTCGACGTCGACCTGTGGCGGTTCGAAGCAGCACTCGGCGACGCCGCCGGTGCCCGGGGCACCGAGACAGAGATCACCTCCTTGGAGCGGGCGCTCTCCGCCTACGGCGGCGAGCTGTGCCAGGGGGCCGACTACCTGTGGGTCGAGCCGGACCGGGAGGACCTGCACCGCCGGGCCCTGGACGCCGCGGTGCGCCTGGCCGAGCGGCGGGACGAGCAGGGCCAGCCCGAAGAGGCGGTCGCCGCCCTCCAGCGGGCCGCCGACATCGACCCCATCTGCGAGTCGGTCGCTTGCCTCCTCATGTTGGCTCAGGCGGCCGCCGGCCGGTCCGATGCCGTCCGCCACACCTGGCGCCGGCTCAGCCAAGCCCTGGCTGAGCTCGACCTCGACCCTGAGCCCGCCACCACTGCCCTCTACCGGTCCCTCACCGAGACCGGCCGGCCGGTTCGCTCCCGCTCCGTCGGAGCGACTCGGTGAGGCCGGTGGTGGCCGCGTGGCAGCCGACCCGGGCTGCCCTGGTTACCACCTGCGTCGTAGCCACGGCAGCCGAACTGGCGGTCGGTTGGCGGATCGGCTGGACGGCCGCGCTTCCTGCCTTCATGGTCCTGTGCGCCGCCGGCACCTTCCTCGGTGCCATCGACCTCGCCACCTCGAAGGTCCCGAACGCAGTGCTCCTGCCGGCTCTCGTCCTCGAAGTCCTCCTGCTCGGGGTCGCGGGGGCGGCGACGGGGCAGTGGTGGGCCTTCGAACGGAGCCTCCTGGCCATGGCCGCCACCACCGCCTTCAGCCTCGCCCTGGCCCTGGCGTTCTCTGGGCAGTTCGGCATGGGCGACGTGATGCTGGCCGCCTGTATCGGGCCCTGCCTCGGCTGGCTCGGCTGGACGGTACTCAGCAACGGCGTCCTGCTGGGGTGGCTGGTGGCCGCCGTGGGGATCGCCATCCGCCCGGCCCGGCGGTCGCACAACGGCCACCGCGTGCTGGCCGCCGGACCCTTCCTGGTGGCCGGCGCCATGTTGGCGGTCCTCCTCTCGGGGTGAGGGATCTTTGCCGGGCTAGCACGCTCATCCGGGCTCGGTGTCGGCTTCCACGTAGCTGGCCGCCCTCCAGCGGTTGCCCTCCCGCCACAGGTTCAGCTCGGCGAAGGCGTCGCTGCCGGTCCAGAGCTGGACCCCGACCGTCGGTCCTTCCGCCGCGTCGCCGGGGTTGGCGAACAGGAGAACCGAGGCGCGCTCGGGCGAGCTGGCCGGCAGTTCGAGGCGGAGCTCGGCCACCTCGGTCTCGGTGACCTCGCCCGTGATGCGGGGCGATCCAGCGGCGTCGACGACGACGAGCCGTCGGGTCCGCACTTCGGGGAGGACGGGCGGTGCGCCTTCGATGGCGCTCCGATCCGGGTCGCTGTTCGGCTGTGCTGTCGGTTGGGTCATGGACCATCAATCGCTCGACGTTGCCGGTGCGGTCAAGGCTCGATCCAGGCGCCCCGTGGGATGACGCTTACCCCTTGCTGGTCGGGACCTCCGGTCCGCACCATGACGGCCCAGCGCCCGTCGGACTCCTGCCACATGTCGACCTCGATCTTGCGCTCGTCCTCTGCCCACCCCTGGAGACCGACGCAGGGTCCGACCTCGTCGTCGACGTGCGGACTGGCGACGAGGATGATCGATGCCCCACGCCCGAAGTTGCTCGGCAGCGAGACCTCGACCACGGCGATGTCGTCCTCCACCTTGGCGACGATCCGCTCATCGCCGCGGTCGTCGATGATGGCCAACCGCCGGGCGCGGATCTCGGGCAGGTCGTCGTTACCGGATGGCTCGGCTGGGTCCGTGGGGGGTATCGCTGTCGTCATGGTCCAATGTCTTGCCTCCGCCAGGTGACGGTTGTCAAGGATCCATGACGTCGAGCAGGAATCCCTCAGCCTTTCTAAAAGAGGAGACGTGTCCGTCGACTCAACACGTCCCTGAGCGACGGCTGCACACAAGCTACGTTCGTCATCGTGCCGATGGTTCGGAAACTAGCCCGTTTGGACCCGACGCCGTGGATGGCCGCATCAGCGGGGGTGGCTGTGATTGGTGGCGCCCTGGTGGCTATCGGAACGGCTGAAGTACAGATCGATCCCAGCCACCCAGCTCTGTTCAGCAATGGATGGTTTCGATTAGGGATCGTCATATTGATCGTTGGTGCTCTGATCCTTCTCACCGCGATCACCATTGCCTTGAGTCGATGGTGTAAACGAAGAAAAACTCCCCTCGCTATCACCCATCAGTCTGCGGACGAGGAATGTGTGGAGTGGGGTTCCGGTTCTGAACCTCACTGGCAGCAGGTGCGGGTACGGGTCACTGCTGATGAGTTTGTTCAGAACGTTCGCCTTCGTATGGTTAGTCGGAAACCACTAGGTCGCAAGTTCTTTATGTGGTTAATGCATGACAACATTCCCCAACACCCGCGTTCAATGTTGGGTGAGTTATGTACGCCGGAAGTCCCTTTATGCTTCAATATTGCCCTACACCATCCACACAATCTTTCCAGTGTCCTAATCGATTTTGCAGATGAAGGACTACGTGGTATCTCTGCTATATCGATCACCAGCACTGTCCAACAGCACTGGTTTCAACTGGAAGCCACGGGCCGCCGAGATGATGGGACGAGCGTCAGGCCAGCACGCGAATGGTTTCGGCTAGACATTACGCGAACAGGTGAGTTGTCGCTAGTGGCAGATTCCCCGACATAAGACCACCCATCGTTGAGGCAACAATGGAACTGAACTTGGTCCTGTTTCTCTCACGGTTCCTTCCACGATGTCGCCTGTTCGATCGCCTCGTCCCACCCATCGAATCCCGCACCGGCCGCGTTGAACTCGACTGAGAATCTGACCGCGAACCTCCTGGAACCGGTGAGTTGTGCCCAAACTAGCTTTGCGGGGATGCCCGGGTCGCTGCCCGGAAGCTCAGTGAACCCGATTCGGTGGTACGGACGCACTTCCTCGGCGAGGGCGGCAACAAGAGCCGCGTCGGCAAGCGAGTGCCCCAGGACGAGAACCCTCTTTGCACGTCGAAGCGCTCGGCGGAACTCGACCCAGATGGTTTCGATCGTGGTGCTCTGCTGGTAGTCCTTCTCTGACGACGGCAGCATCACGATCGGCACACCCCACGTTGGATTGTATGAGGTCGCGTTAACGACGGTTGGTCCGTGTCCCGGCTGATCGAACCAGCCGACGGCGCCGTGCAGATGCAGCACCGGCGTACTGCGTCCCACTACCTCCGTGAGGTTCTCCATGTCGAGATGCCGGGCCGATGACACTCCCGGCCCACTGAACCTCTCGCGAACACCACTGTCCGGTCGCCTCCCGAGCCGGTCGAGTACTGCCTCGCCGATGTAGTCATAGTTCGTCGTCGCGTAGACAAGGCGGCTGCCGCTGCCTATGCCCAGTACCTTGAAGAGTGCCTCGTATGCGGCGCTAGCCGCATCCGGATTGATTCGTTCCCAGCCGAAGTTCTCGATCATCGACTGGTGTATGACGCCGACGGCATCGTCGAACTGCCGTTGGGTCGTTCTGTGCCAGTTCCGCAGGGTCTCAAGCGTCAGGCCCTGGACGGCCATCTGCTGGGTACTCGGGGCGAGAATTCTTTCAAGGTCAGGAAAGGCCTCAGCCAGGGCCAGGAACTGCCCAACGCGTCGTTCGAACTCTGGTCCGTCTAGGCCATCGTCCAGTCCGACGAGTTCTCGCAGCGCGTGCCCTCCGGTGGAGAGCTTCCGCACAAGGTGGTCCGACCACTCAGCCATGAGCGGAAGCCTGGACGGTCCCCCGCTCCGGATGCTTCCAAATTCAGAACTCGCGCCAGCACCGGTAATAAGTACCAGATCGATGTCACGCTCAACAGACACGGCCAGAACCGTACCGCCGGCAACTGAGTACTACGCAACAAAGGGCGACGTTGCCCCGACGAACTCTTCTCCGCCCCAATTCGCCCCTGGCGTCGTCGGTACCTGGTCGACCCTCACCACCGTCCCCGTATACGGAGCGTCGACCATCTGGCCGCCGCCGAGATAGATCCCCACGTGGGTGACGTCGGTGGGGCGTGAGCCGAAAAACATGAGATCGCCCGGTTCAATCGGTGCGGCGGCAGGCACCGCTGGGCCGGCGTCGAACTGTGTCTGGGCCACCCGGGGGAGGTCTACCCCTGCCGCTCGGTAGGCGGCCTGTACCAGTCCGGAGCAGTCGAAGCCGACACCCGGCGTCTCGCCGCCCCACACATAGGGCGTCCCCAGCTGCTGCTCGGCGTAGGCGATGGCGGTCGCCGCCACGGCATTCGGCGCGGCCGAAGTCGTCTCCGTGGCTGTGATCTTGCCGTAGGTGGCGGCCAGCGAGAGGACGTCGGCCACGTAGGCCGATGTGTGGTTGTACTGCTCGACCGCCCCAGGGATGTCGGTGCCGTTGGCCGCCCCGTTGGCGCAGAGCAGCCGGGCGGCGGCGTAGATGGCGTCGGTCGGGTCGTAGGGGCTGGGGGGTGTGGCTCCGCCGGGCGGCACCGGCTCGTCGTACTCAGCGAAGGTGACGACCTCAAATTGCATGGGCCCTTCGGCGACGCCGGCCTCGTTGATCCCGGAGTGAACGCCGGGGAGGGTGGACTGGCCGTTGTCGGATTCCACCGTCCCGATGGCCGCCAGCACCGTCCAGGGCAGCCCGGGACAGGTGGCCGCGGCCGCCTGGTAGAGAGCGAGATATGGGGCGGGGATGCTGGCGGCTGCTGCCGCCGTCGGGCCACCGGTGCCGCCCAGGACCGCCCCGGTGCCGCCCCCGCCGGCCGCGGCGCCCACCAAGGCCACCAGCCCGACGAGCCCGGCCATGCCGGCTCCCACGGCCCGGCCCAAGCTGGCCGTCACCCGCCGGTCACGCGACCCCTGCCACCCGTGGCACCGAGGTCGACGAGCCGTACCCGGCGCCCGGTGCCGGGGACCAGCCACAGCGGACCGGCCGGACTCTCGCCCAGCCCCGCTGCCAGCTCCGCTGAGCCGGTGGCGGCCGGTGCCGGCACGGACCGATCGGCCAGCAGCGACCGCAGGTGGGCCTCCCGGGTCGCCGTCGGCAGCCAGAAGCAGACGGGCAGCCGGGGACCACCGGCCGCCGCCAGCTCGGCGTAGCCGTCGAGCTTCTCGACCAGCCGGCGCAAGGTCTCGGTGCCGGTGTCGTACTCGACGAAGAACTCGACTTCCCGGCCACCCTCGGCCCAGGCGCCGTAACCGTCGGGCCGGACGATGGCCCCGAACCGCTCGGTGCACCGCCGCTCGGACCACCAGGCACCGAGCGTTGCCTGCCGTCGCCGGGCCTCGGCGACGAGCGAGCAGAACCAGCCGTTGCAGCCGAGGAGGTGGTCGAGCCGGGGACTGGCGGCCAGCTTGAGCGCCCGGCGGCGGCGCTCGGCCGGTGAGGGCGGGTCGGCTCCCCGCACCGCGGCGGCGATGGCCTCCCCCACCCCGCCGAGCACGTAGTGCCAGGGGACCGAGCCGACGGCCACCCGCCAACGGAACCGGTCGAGGACTCCTCGCTTGGTCAGCAGCAGCAGCCGTCGCTGGGCGACATGGAGGCTGGGGAAGGCCAGCTCTGCGAGCTGTTCGGTGGTGAAGACGTCGTGCTCGGCCAGCATGTCGAGGAGGAAGCGGTCCCGCTCGGTGAGCGAGCGGAGGACGGCCAAGGGATCCGATCCAGCAGAGGGCCAAGCGGAAGACGATTGTCGTCCAACAGGAAATGACGAAGGCACAGAACTCCCCCTACGAGTCGGGATTTGGTCGGCGAGGATGGAAAGCGGCATCCACCGGCCCTGTTGGCGGAGAAGGGGTGCCGGTTCCCATGCCGGTCTCCAAGGGCACCACGGGGACCGGCGGGGGGATCGGCACGGGGACCGACGGGGAAACGGACGTCCGGTCCTCGGCCGGATCGTGCACCCAGCGACGGGCCAGGGCTTCACGGCGGCGGAGGGCCGCCGGCCGGCCCCGCCGGCGAGCCGCCGCCCGGAGCTCATCGGTCCGATCGTGGGTCACGGCGGATAGGGGCCTGGTGGCCAGGGTGAAGCCGGTCGTGTCGCGGCCGTCGACCACCAGCCGGCAGGCCACCTGGTGGCGGTCGAGGTGGGCCAGGTCGGTGGCGTCCAGGAACGGGCAGACGTGGCGGGCCAGCACCCGGGCGTCGTCGGGGCTGGTGGTGAAGTAGATCTTGTTGCGGGCGTTGGCCGCCACTGCCGACGCCAGCTCCTTGCCCAGCTGGTCGAGGTGCTGGTGGGCAAGGGTGAGGGCGAAGCGGTAGCCGCGGGCCTCGGCCAGGACGTCGTCCACCGAGCCAGGCAGGTGGAGAAAGTTCTGGCACTCGTCCACGTAGACCGAGGCGTCGAGCCGGCGGGCCTCGGGCTGGGCGATCCGGGCCGTGGCCGCCTGCCACAGGCTGGCCAGCAGCAGCGAGCCGACCAGGCGGGCGGTGTCCTCCCCGAGGGTGCCCTTGGGCAGTCGGGCCAGCAGCACCCCGCCGTCCAAGATCTCGGCCAGGGAGAAGGAACTGGTGGCCGTGCCCAGCAGGTCGGCGGCGAAACGCCGGGTGAGGACGGCGCGGCAGCTTGTAGATAACCGGGCCGATCACCTGGGAGCGGGCGGCGTCGGACAGGCCGTCATACCAGGACCAGAAGCCTCCGACCCCCGACGGGTCGCGGAGGTCGGCGGTGAACCGCTGGCGGAAGCGCGGGTTGGTGAGCAGCGGCGGCACGTCGGCCAGCGTCGTGCCGGGGTGGCGGGCCAGGGTGAAGCAGGCCGAGCGCAGCACGTCCTCGGTCCGGGGCCCCCAGGCCCCGGCGTAGAGCCGGTGGAAGACCCCCACCACCTGGTCGGTGACCAGCTCGGGGTCCCGGCCGGCGGCGTCGAGGACGTTGAAGGCCGGCGGGGCCTCGGTCTCTGCCGGGTCGAGCAGCACCAGGCGCTCCCCCACCGGGGCCGGCAGCCGGGCCAGCACCTCGGTCACCAGGTCGCCCTTGGGGTCGAGCACCACCGTGCCCCGGCCGGCCGCGATGTCGGCCAGGATCAGATTGGCCAGCAGCGTCGACTTGCCCGACCCGGTCGACCCGATGACGTGGGTGTGGTGGCGGGCGCCCTCCACCGAGAGACCGACGGTACGCCTCGGCCCGGCGTCGGCCACCCCGAGGGGCTTGCTCCGCTGGCGGGAGACCGCGTCGGGTGGCACCAGCCGCAGACCTCCGGCCGGCCCTGTCCGTTCCTCAGCCACTGCTCGCTTAGCCATTGATCGCTCAGCCATTGATCGCTCAGCCATCGGTCGTCACCCGGGGCGGGACCACGGTGCGGGCCGGGGCGGCGGTCAGCCCGTAGCGGGCGGGGGTGGCCGGCAGGTGGGCCAGGGCGGCCAGCTCGGGCAGGGACACGAGGAACCCCCGGCCGACCCGCCGGCTGGTGAGCACCCAGTCGGGGAGCCAAAGGACCCTGGCCACGAGGTGGGACCGGCCGGCGTAGAGGCCGTAGGCGGCGGCCAGCTGGCGGCACCGGGCCCGCCGGTGACGCTTCGATCCGCCGGCCACGGCGAAGCGGATCGCCACCTCGAAGTGCGGACCGGCGGTCAGCTTGGCCGTGCCGTCCCTGGCGTCGGCCAGGGCCAGCGGGTCGGCCGTGTTCGGCCCCGGTCCGTTCGTGACCAAGCCGGTCGACCACCGCCCGTTCGCCGGACGACCCCGGCGCGCTGCCGCCACCGCCCGGCGGGCTCTAGCCAGGGTCCTACGTCGAGCCGGGCGGGCAACCACCTGGACGACCACCTCCTCGCCCCCGCCATTGCCATTACTGGTGTCGGTGGCCGCCAGGGTGGAGAGGACGCCCCCGATCGGGTCGGCGACCTCCCGCCGTTCGCCGGTGCCACCGAGCGGCAGCCAGCTCCGACCGGACAGCACCAGCCGGCGGCCGGTGAGGGTCCGGGCGAAAGGGGGAGGCGGATCGACGAGCGTGGCCCGGGCCCCGGGCCACGCCGTCTCGGCCGCCTGGGCCACAGCGGTGGCCGAGACCCCGCCGGGCACCCACCAGCGCAGCTGGGTGGAGCCGTCGGTCGCCCACATCTCGAAGGCCACCGCCGGCCGGCCGGGGAGGAGCGCTCTCCGGCCGGCCATGACCACGGCGACCATCCGCCAGAAGCCGGCGCCAGCGGCCGGATCGGTCTCGGCCGGAGGGTCGACCAGTACGCACTTCCCGTGCCTGGCCACCCGCAGCGTCCAGATCTGGACGGCGATGATCGTCACCACTCCAACGCCGAACAGGGCGACGAAGAGCGGCCACTCGCTCCGGGCGTCGGACGTCAGGTAGGCGGCAAGCCGGTGGAACCCGCTCGCCGGATGGGCGAGGAGGTGCGTGAGCGGGGTCACCGGACCCGAGGTGGTTGGGGTGATCGGCACAGCGGCTCCTTTGCGTCGGCGTCCGTTTGGATGGGGTGGGTCAGGGTTCGAGGTCAGGGTCGAGGGCGGCCAGCTCGGCCGGGTCGCTGGTGACCAGGCGGTGCTCCTCCTCGGAGGCCGTGGCCGAGAAGGCCACCCGTTCGGCCCCGGCGCAGAGCAGGCCCTCCCCCCGGGCGGCGCCGAGCAGGAACTGGCGCTCCCCGTCGCTCAGGGCGAACCGCTCGGCCAGCAGGTCCATCGTCTGGGGTGCCTGGCGCAGGAGGACCTGGGTGGCGGCGTTGGCCACTACCGCCCGGCCGAGGTCGCTCCCGAGCACGTCGGCGGCGTCCTGGGTCACGACCGTCAGGCCGGCCCAGTGCTTGCGGGCCGCCTTGGCCGCCCGGAACAGGAACTCCGCCCCGTGGCGGTCACCGAGCAGCAGCCAGCCCTCGTCCACCGTCACCAGGCGTCGCCGCCGCTCCCCGGGATCAGCCACCCGGTGCCAGATGGCGTCGAGGGCCAGCAGGGTGCCGACCGCCCGCTGCTCGTCAGGGAGGTCCCGGAGGCTGAAGACCACCAGGTGCCCCTCGGGACGAACGGTGGTGGGGCCACAGAACAGGCCCCTGAAGCTGCCCGAGACGAAGGGGGTGAGGCGGTTGGCCAGCCTCCGGCCGCCCGGCTGCTCACTGGCCGAGAGCGTCCGGGCCAGGTCGGCCAGCACCGGGGCCGGCCGGGAGTGGGTTCGGGGGTCGGCGGTGATGCCGGACCCGGCATAGGTGGCGAGCACCGCCTCGTCCAGGGCGGCCGTCGTGGCCGGGTCCGGCGACTCGCCGAGCAGAACGGCGACGAGCGTGTGGATGAACAGGGCCCGCCGGGTGAGGGGCTCGGGACCCGGAGCGAGGTCGAAGGGGTTGAGCCTGGCCCCCGACCCGAGGCCGAGGGTCACTCCGCCCACCGCCTCAGCCAGTCGGCGGTACTCGTCCTCGGGGTCGACCACCAGCGCCTCGATGCCCCGGTAGAGGGAGCGGAGGATCTCCAGTTTGGCCAGGTAGCTCTTGCCCGAGCCCGACCGGGCCAGGATGACCGAGTTGAAGTTGTCCTGGGAGAACCGGTCCCAGCGCAGCACCCCCGAGCCGGCGGTCGTCGTGCCGTAGAGGGGGCCGCCCGGGGTGTCGAGGTCGGTGCCCGAGAACGGGAACCCGGCGGCGAGGGCCTGGGTGTCGAGGGTGCGGCGCAGTCCGAGCAGGTCGACACCGACGGGCAGGGTGGTCAGCCAGCCCTGCAGCGTCCGGAAGGTGGCGGGAACGGGGTCGAGTAGGAGTGATGCCATGGCCGAGCGCACCCGGGCGCACTCGGCCTCCAGTCCCCGCTCGTCGTGAGCCCAGACGGTGACGACGAGCGCCACCCGGAAGAGCCGGCCCTCCCCCCGGGCCACCTGGGCAGCCAGGTCCCGGGCGTCCTCCGCCGCCACCTCGGCCTCGGGGTCGCCGAGCCGGCCCTTGGCCGCGTCCAGCCGCCGGGAGGACTCGAAGCGGGCCAGCTGGCGGCGGAGGCGCTGGGCGGCCACCGGGTTGGGGACGGGCTCGACGTGCACGGCCACGTCCAACCGCCCGGGGTGGTCGAGGAGCGGGGCCAGCCAGCCCACCCCCACCTCCCTCGGGTAGCCGACGACGGCCAGGGTCCGGCAGACGCCAGCCCCCACGGCCAAGAAGCGGGGGCGAACCTCGACGGCGTCGGGACCCAGCGGGGAGCCAGTGACCGCGCTGGCCGCGGTGGCGGCGGCCGGAGCAGCGGTGCCGGCGGTTGAGCGGGATGGTCGGATCACCGGGACCCTCCGTGCGCCGGGTCGTCCCCCGTGTCGTCCACTGGGCCGGTCACCAGACCGGTGGCGGCGCCCACCCGGGGCGGCCCGAAGGGGTCGAGGGCGCCGGCCAGGGCGGCTACCGCCCCGGCACCGTCGAGCACCGACAACCGGACCCCGGCGGCGCCCAGCGAGCGGCGGGCCTCCTCGGCCGCTCGCCGCAGCCGGTCGCCGGCCTCCTGGACGACCGGGTCGCGCAGGACCACCAGAACCTGGCGGCCGAGCAGGTCGGTGCGGGCCGAGAGCTCGTCCAGGTAGCGGGCGTGGGCCAGGGCCGCCCGCTCCAGGGCAGGGTGGGGCAGGCCGCCGGCCGCCTGGCGCAGCTCGGCCGCCTGGGTCGAGAGGTCGACCGGCTCGCTCCGCACCAGCACCTGGAACGGCTGGGACAGCCCGTTGAGGTAGCGGCCGAAGGCGGCCACCAGGGCCCGCTGCTCATCGGCGGTCCGGAGGGCGAAGCTGATCGTGGAGGCCTGGCAGACCAGCGCCGCCCCGTCCGGACCGAGGTCGACCGTCCCGTCGGGTGCCACGCCGCGCACGGGGAGGTCCAGGGCAGCGGGCACCGGCCCGGCGCTCCGCACGGCGCTCCACACCGGGGCGCCCCGCACCCCCTCGGGGGCGGGCACGAGCCGCCTCGGCCGCCGGGCCTGGCGCACGGCGGCGGCCAGAAACCGGTCGAGGCCGAGACCGTCGCGGCGTCCGAGGGCCAGCGCGGCCGCCACCAGGGCCACCGGCGTCCCCAGGGCACAGAAGACCGGGAAGGGCAGGACCCGGCGGGTGGCGGCATAGCCGGCCCACAGCACGAGAGCCGCTCCGGCCAACACCACCAGTTGGCGGGCGGTCAGCCCGGCCAGCAGCCGGTCAGGCCGGTCCACGTCAGCCGGGATGCGGACGCGCTGGTCCAGGCGTTCGGGGGGCCGGCGTTCGGGGGCGCCGCTCACAGCGCCGCCATCCCGGCCCGCACGGCCTTGTAGAGGACGGCGGTGCGCAACACCCCCGAGCCGCCCCGCCGTCCCCCGGAGAACACCGCCCGGGACACCCAGGCCGGAATGCGGATGAGCACCCAGAGGAGGCACGATCCGATCAGGAGGTCGACCAGCCCGCCCGACCCCGACAGCCCGAGGGAGCCGTCCGAGGCCAGGAAAACCCGCAGGGCGGTGACGAGCACGAGGGACTGGGCCAGCTGGATGGCGAAGACGCCCAGGAAGGCCCGCCACCACAGCCGGGCCGCCCCCTCGGCCTGGGGCAGGGCGTGGCAGATGAGGGCGAGGGGTGCCGCCACGATCAGGATGCCGGTCACCGCCACCCGGACGACGTAGGTGGCCAGCAGCACCAGGGCGAGGACGGCCACCACCACGCCCAGCAGCACCACGGCGATGCTCCCGTCCCCGAGCGGTGCCACCACCAGCTTCTGGAGGGCCTGGGTGGCGCTGGCCGGATCGACCCCCTGTCCGAGGACGGCCTGGGCGAGCGAGTTGGTGGCCACGGTGGCCAGGTGGGCGACGGACAGGCTGGCGTTGGCGGCCACGATGCCGACCACGATGCGGGGCAGGACCTCCTTCAGCCCGTAGCGGGTTTGGACCGACTCGTGGCCCATGACCACCGCCCCGCCGGCCAGGACGAGCAGGACCATCAGGGCGTTGGCGATCCCGGCCATCACCCCCCACAGCTGGCCCAGCCGGCCGGCGGTGAGGTTGGGGGTGGCGAGCACGCTCCTGCCCAGGAGGTTGAGCACCGGGTTGAGCGCCTCCGTGGCCAGATCCTTGAACCAGCCGTCGATGGCCGAGGTGATGTGGCAGGAGATGTCGAGCAGGCCGCAGCCCGGTGTACTGGTGCCGCTGCCTGTCGAGGTCGCCGGCGGGCTCGGTGTGGCCGATCCGCCCGGCAGTGTCGGCCCCACCTCGATCGGACGGGGGGAGCGGTCTGCCGTGAGCGAAATGGCCGAAGTGGCAACCCGGTGCTGGACGACGACGGGGTGGACGGGGAGCGCAGCCTGGGCCCGCCCGCCGCCGAGGCAGAGCACCGCCAAGGCGACCGCGGCGACCAGGCCCGCCAGCCACCACCGGCGGCGCCCCCGCGGGCGGGGGTGCAGGACGCCTCGCATCACCCGACCACCGACTGGAGGATGGTGACAATCAGCGGGGCCAGAGCGGCCAGGGCGTAGCCGATCGCCGCCGAGCGGAACGCCACCTTGGCCCGTTCCACCTGTGCCGGGTCGCCCCCGGCCGAGAGGTAGCGGATCCCGCCGATGGTGAGGAAGAGGGTGGCCAGCGCGGCGAGGATGCCGGCCAGCCATACCCGCAACGAGTCGATGACGCCGTTCAGGCTCGCGGGGGCGCCTGTGGCGGCCAGGGCCGGGGCGGCGAGGACCACGGTGGCCACGACCGCCACCAGGCCAACCCCGGCCACGATGGCGCCGGTTCGAAGGAGCAGCTTGCGTCGCAGGGTGAGACCTCCGTGGGTGCGTGGGATGGAACGTGGGACGTTCGGGCGAGGACGGCCGGGGAAGCCCGGTGGGCGTTTCACCTCCTCGGCTCGCTTTCGGCTGGGGCAGTTGGCGTAACCCCGGCCTGCCGGGCTGCCGACCGTCCTCGCCGCGAACGTCCCACACCCTTAGAACCGGCCCTTCTGGCCAATTCGGGCGCAAATATGTCGAACTTGAACCAAAGAAATAGTGCTTGCTCCGCTCGCAACAGACGTTCGGTGACCACCCGAGACGAGATGCCGGTGTGCTCGGCAATGCCTTCGGGCGACATTCCATGAATGCGGGCGGCGGCCACGAGGTCGGCGTCAGCCGGCCGGACGACGCCGGCGGCCATCGCCCGCGCCAGCCGACGAGCGGCCCGGTCGGGGCCAGGGGCCTGGCGGGTGGCCCTGGGGGCGGGAGCCGGTGGCCGGGGGCGGGGCGGGCACCCGTCGTTGATCCAGTGAACGAGGACCGCCTCGGCCCGGTACCGCTCGGACTGGGCGGAGCTGTAGGGAACGCCGAGGCGGTCGGCCGCCTCATGCAAGGTGCGCTCCCGGAGCCGGGTCGACCCGATCAGCTCCGCCTCCCGGGGGTCGATGACCCCCTCGGCCACCGCCCGGGCCAGCACGAAGTCCGGGTGGCCGAAGGGCCGGGGCGGCTCGCCGCCCAGAGGAAGGGGGCCCGGCCGACCCCGCTCGGCCAGCTCTTCGTGGACGAGGTGAACGGCGGCGTCCCAGGCCGCCCAGACCAGGCGGACGGCCGGCCGCACCCGGGAGGGGTCCAGCCTTCTCGCCTCGGCCACCAGCCCGGCCAGCATCTCGGCCTCGATGTCGGCCGCCTTGTGGGGGCAGCACTCGACGAGCACCGTGGCGGCCCGGCGCAGGCCGGGCAGCAGCATCCCGGCCAGCCCCGCCAGGTGCTGGTCCCCCTCGGCCTGGGCCCGGTACACCAGGGCGCCCATGGCGGCGTCCCGGGTGTCGTAGGTGGTGGAGGGGTGGAGGAGGATCGACCGCAGCTCGTCGAGCGGGATGGGTCGTCCGGGCAGGCCGGCGACCGCGGTGCCGTCGAGGGTGAGCGCCCGGGGAGGGGTGGCCAGGAGGATGAAGGCGTCCTCCAGGATGCCGAATGGGGTCGGGTCGGCCAGATGACGGTTTGCGGGTCGGGGCATGTCGGCTCCTCTCGTCGGGAGCCGACATCGCGCCAGGGACGCTCCAACGCGAATCCAACACTTTTCCAACAGATCGGCCCGAGGCCGGGGTCCGGGTGCCTGTTGGAAAAGTGTTGGAAAAGTGTTGGAGTCGCCGTCATTCCTGGTAGGCGGCCTGATGGAACGCCGGGGCGACCAAGAGCGGGCCACCGACGACCGCCGTCGCGGCCGCAGGAATTTCTTCTCGGCTCCCAGTCGGGGACCCGACCCGGGGCCGGACCGGCGGAGCGATCCGGCGCCCGGTGGGCCCCGCCGGTGGCGACTTCAGCCCACCGCCTGGTAGCGACGGGGCTTCGGGCAGGACTCGACCACCTCGCCGGTGCCGGTGAACTTGTCGAGGGCGTTCGCCACCGCCCCGGCGCTCTTGCCCCCGAGGGCGTTGGCCACCGACGTCGGGGTGTGCTCGCCGGGGTTGGTCCGCAGGTAGTCGAGGACCATCCCGGCCAGCTGGCCCTTGCCCAGGCGCTGTCCTTGTGCGCCGTCAGCCGGGGCGTCGGCCGTCGTCGCCGCAATCCACCGGTCAGGCAGCCGCCGGGCGCCGTCCCGACCGCCCGGCTGGCGGGCGACCAGCCCCTCGGCGTCGAGCAGCGCCAGCGCCTTGGTCACCGTCGAGCGCCCGAGGCCGACAGCATCGGTGACCTCGACGGTGGTGGCACCCGGGCGGGCGGCGATGGCCGTCAGGATGGCATCGGCGACCTTGCTGGTCGAACGGCCCTTGGTCTTCGCATTCTGGTTATCGGTCATCGGATCAACCTTTCTTCGTCGTCTTCCGGCGTCGAGGTCGTACCTCTCGGGTCCTGACGAAGCAAGGTCCATCCGGGAACATTTTCTCCGGGTTTTTTGCGCCCAAATAGGCCCTGACCCCAGGTTTACTTAGTGGCGTAACCCCGGCCGTGGGCGACCAGCCCATGCCCAGCACCACCCCTACTCACGAACGACCCACCGTGCCCCTGGCGCTCTGGCCGGTGGGCCAGATCTCGGCCCAGTGGCAGCGGGCCGGCCGCTACCACCCCGACTCCCGCCACCACCCGGCCAAGATGCTGCCCGCCCTGGCCGCGCGGATCGTGGCCGAGTACTCGTCACCGGGCGACCTGGTGGTCGACCCGATGGCCGGCATCGGCACCACCCTGGTCGAAGCCGCCGCCCTCGGCCGCCGGGCCGTCGGCGTCGAGCTGGAGCCCCGCTGGGCGGCCGTGGCCCGCCGGAACCTCCGTAGCGCCCTCGATCCCGAAGCGCGGCGACTGGCCACCGTCCGCCGAGGGGACGCCCGGGCGCTCCCCGCCCTCCTCGGATCGCTGGCGGGCGCCGTTGACCTCGTCGTGGTGTCCCCGCCCTACGCCTGCGAGGTCGGCAGGATCGACAAGCCGGGGTGGCTGACCGGCGAGCGTCTCTGCGCACCCGACACCCTCAACTACTCGGCCGACCGGTCGAACCTGGGGCACGCCAGGGGAGACCGCTACTCGGCGTCGATGGCCGACGTCTACACCGCCTGCGCCCGGGCGCTGCGGCCTGGCGGTCTCCTCGTCACCGTGACCATGAACCGGCACCGCCGCGACGGTGCGCTCGACCTGGCGGGGTCGACCGTAGAGCTGGCGACTCAGGTCGGCTTCGGCTACCTGCAACACGTGATCGGCCTTCACGCTGCGGTGCGCGACGGCGAGCTCCTCGCCCGGCCGTCGTTCTGGCAGCTCTCCCGGGTCCGCCGCGCTCTCGAACGGGGCGACCGCACCCACCTCGTCTGCCACGAGGACGTCTGCGTGTTCGTGAACCTCGCCGGAGGTGCCCGATGACCCAGCTCCCGCTCTCGGTCTGGCCCACCGCCCAGCAGGCTGGCCGAAGCCAGCGGGCCGGACGCTACGTGCCGCTCTCCGGCAGCCACCCGGCTCGGATGCTCCCGGCCATCGCCCGGACCGCCATCGCCGCCTACAGCGACCCCGGGGATCTCGTCCTCGACCCGATGTGCGGCATCGGCACCACCCTGGTGGAAGCACTCCACCTTGGCCGCGACGCCCTCGGGGTCGAATACGAGGAGCGGTGGGCCGAGGTGGCTCGGGCCAACCTCGTTCACGCCCGCGCCCAGGGCGCCGTGAGTCGCGGCGAGGTGGTCTGCGGCGATGCGCGACATCTCACCAGCAGTGTCGACCCCGCGGTACAAGGACTGGTGGCCCTGGTCCTGACCTCTCCGCCATATGGGCCATCGGTCCACGGCACCGTGCGAACGGTTGGTGGCGGTATCAGGAAGTCGAACTTCCGGTACTCGACCGACCCGGCGAACCTGGCCCACGTCGGCCTGGAGCGGCTGCTCCAGGCAATGCACGAGGTCCTCGTCGAGTGCAACCGCCTCCTCCGGCCTGGTGGCTTTGTCGCCATGACGGCACGGCCTTGGCGACGCGACGGCTTGCTGGTCGACCTGCCGGGAGCGCTGGCCCGATCGGCCGAGGGCACGGGCTTGGACCTGTGGGAGAGGAACGTCGCTCTGCTCGCCGGCCTGCGAGGCGAGGGCCTGGTGCCCCGAGCGTCGTTCTTCACCCTCGACCAGGTGCGAAAGGCTCGGGCCCGGGGCGTGCCCCAGGCGGTCATCGCGCACGAGGATCTCATCGTACTCCGGCGGCCTCCTGAACAGGGAAAACAAGGAAAGTGAGCCCTGGACATCCGGCTTCGCGGTCGAGGTACGGTCCCCATCGGATTGGCCCGGCTCGCGTGCCGAGATCTCGCTACGAGGTGGTGGGCGGCGTAGGAGGCCAGGACATCCGGACCCCCCAGGCCCGGGTCACAAAGGAGCTACTCGGGTGGATACGTCACCACTGCAAACCAGCCGCCAGGCGGGGCGCCGCTGCCACCCGCATCGACGACCACGAGACAGCGACCGGGACCACCTTCACCGAGCGACCGGCACCATGAGCATCGAGCGCGGTGGCGGACAGAGGCATGGCCAGGCACCGACCGCAGATGCCGCCGAGAGACCGGATCTGCTCCACACATTCGAACGGGCAATCGACGCACACATCGACACTCGGCTGGCCGAAGCCGTGGACCGCTTGAGCGGGATCATCGCAGCACGGGTCGCGGCGACGCTCGTCTCCTTGCAGGGCCCGCCGGACGGAAAAGACGGGATCCTCCTCACCGTTCCAGCTGCCGCGAAGCTCCTCTCGCTGTCGCGCTCGACGGTCTACGAGCTGATCAGGCGAGGCGAAATCCCGGCGGTGAAGGTTGGTCGGGCCCGACGAATCCCGACGGACGCCCTCGATGCGTTCCGGTCGGCACCGGCGAACGTTCGCCGTGCCGGGCGAGCCCCCGCCGAGCCACACACCCGAGCCGCAGCGCCGGTAGCGACAGGAGACATGAGCTGGTTGGGCGAGGCCTGTGGGCAGGCCAACCCCCACCCGGTGGCCGATACGGACTGACGAGGTAGCGGGCGAGACCGATGGCACAGATCATCCAGCGGACGACCAGTGGCGGCGAGACCCGTTACGACGTCCGCACGCGGATCCGCGGACGGGTGGTGACGCGCACGTTCAAGCGTCGCAGGGACGCCGACCGGTACGCGACGACGATCGAGGCCGACAAGCTGCGCCGTGTCGTCGTCGATCCTCGCTCCGGCCATGTGGCGCTCGAGGTCTACGCCAAGAGCTGGATCGCCACCCGCCTGGTCAAGGGCAAGCCCCTCGCCGCGCTGACGGTCCGCGGCTACGAGGCCCTGCTGCGGCGCAACATCCTCCCGGCCTTCGGGAGCACATTCCTCGGCGACATCTCTGTCGAAGCCGTGCGAACCTGGCACGCCGGGCTCGTGGAACAGCACGGCAGCGACGCGGCGGCGAAGTCCTACCGGCTGCTCCGTGCCATCCTGAACACGGCGGTCTCCGACGACAAGATCCTCCGGAACCCCTGCCGGGTCGGAGGCGCCGGCACCGAGCACCGAGCCGAGCGCCCGATGCTCGACACCGCCACCGTGCTCGAACTCGCCGACGCCATCGGGGAGCGCTTCCGGTCGCTGGTGCTGGTCGCCGGCTTCGGCGGCCTCCGCACCGGCGAGATGCTCGGCCTCTGCCGTCGGCACGTCGACCTGCTGCACAGCCGACTGGAGGTGCGGCAGCAAGCTCAGGAGGTGACCGGCCGGGGGCGGATCGTGACGCCCCCCAAATCCGAAGCCGGCAACCGGACCGTGGCCCTGCCGGCCTTCGTCGTCGAGGAATTGGTGGCGCACCTCGACCGCTTCAGCCAACCTGGCCCGGACGGGCTGGTCTTCACCGGGCCTACCGGTGGCCCGCTCTACCGCTCCCAGCTCTCGATCGCCTGGGGAGGGGCGCTGGAGATGATCGGGCTTGAAGGGGTCCGGGTGCATGACCTGCGCCACCACGCGGCGACCCTCACCGCCCGAAAGCCGGGCGTGACGACCCGTGAGCTGATGGCCCGCATCGGGCACTCATCGCCCCGCGCCGCCCTGCTGTACCAACACGCAACCGACGAGCGCGACCGGGAGATCGCGGCGTTCATCGATGCCCACGTCGCAGCGATTGAGCGTCCTGTCGGGGCTCGGGTCGTGGGGCTCGGCGGCAACCCGGCGGGCGACGCCCGCGCGATGGACGCGCGATGGCGCACCCGGGGGCAGGCTGGCAGGGCTGTGGAAAACCGTGCCAACCAGGTACGACAGTTGGAGGCGGCGGGCGGAATCGAACCGCCGTACGAGGCTTTGCAGGCCCCTGAATCCGGTCCGCCACAGTCCGTCAGGATCTACTTTTCCTGGTGAGCCGATCGTACATGCCCGCCATCGTCCACCACGATCCGCACTCCATGTGCCATGACGGTGCCATGACCAATCCCTCGGTCGGTACGTCCATCCACCACGGGTACTGGGTCAGCTTGACCCTGGGTCCAGCCCGTCGAGTAGCTCACCAGGGGTGACGTCAAGCGCTTGGGCCAACCGTAGGATCGTGAGGAGGCCGGCATCTTGGTCCCCCCGCTCGATGGAGCCCACGTAGTTGGCGCTCGTCCCCGCCTCCTCGGCCACCTTCTCCCGCGACCATCCGAGCAACGCCCGGCGGGCGGCGATCCGGCGGCCGAGTTGAACAGCGGCAGAGGAGGACTGGCGACGCTCAGGCATCGCCCAAGTCCAGATGACCGATCCGTCACTGACCATACACGATCACGGTTAATATACATGTGATAATGGGTGCTTAGGGGGATGTGAAAGGCGTTTCTGACGCTATAGGAGGCGACGATGGCAGACGATCCGATCCCTGGCGAACCGCCTACCGATGTCGAACTGCTCGCTTGGCTCCGTGCGGCCCTCGATCCTGACGGCACGTTGCGGGTCCGGCGCCTGGTGGTGACCGACGACCCGGGTCATGAGTGCATCGTCCTCCAACGCGACCGGCTCCGGGCCGAAGTCGTCGTCAGCCTGCCCGAGTCGCCGGGCGGTTCGACCAGCATTGCTCTCTACGCACAGAACGGCGAGCCGGACGACCCGGGCGTCGACCCCGCCGTCGGAGCGGTGATCGCGGTCGCCGGGAACGAAGCCGCCTCGCTCGACGTCGTGCCCGACAGGTGGGGCGGGTGGGAGCTGCACGCGTCAACCGAAGGCCCGGCAGCGGTTGGTGTGCAACCTCGGTGATACACCCCACCCTGGTAGGGCCCCCGGCCACCACCGGCGTCAGCGGCCGGGAGAACGAACAGACCGGGCTCTCTGGGCCGATGCGGGACGCGCAGAACCGCTCAGGGAACTGGGCGCGGCACCACCCCCAGGTTGACGAGCGAGGGGGTGGCGCCGGGTCGAGGAACGGGCTGTCCCTCTTCGGTTCCCCCCCCGGGGGGGGCGTGACCTTACGCGATCGTCAGAGCGAAATGCCTGGAAAACATCATTTTCTCGACTGGTGATCGGGCGGGACTGCTCGGGACGCTCGACACCGACGCCAGCCGAGTGGCCGGGCCGACGGGAACGCCGCCGGGCCGGCTGCCCCCGCTGGTGACGATGATCGTTTCGGAGTTCAGGTTTACTTATGCACCGTGACTTCGACCCGCCAACTCCTGAAGGCCGCTCATCAAGGCACCCAAGTCCACGTCCAGCGCCCGCGCCAATCGGGCGAGGAGGTCCACTGACGGGTTCCGCGTTCCGGTTTCGAGCGAGCCGATGTACGAGTAGTGAATCTGCGACCGGAAGGCCAGGGCTGCCTGCGTGAGCCCTAGTTCGTGCCGACGACTTCGGATGCGGTCCCCCAGTTCCCGCTGTAGAGGCGTCGGCCCCACCCCTCGCGAACTCATCGTGCCATCGAATGGCGTCTTCTAATCGAGGTAAATAGAATCGAAGTAAGGATTCCTGGCGGAAACCGAGCGGAGGGACGACGATGCGAGGGGTGCGATGGGGGGCTTGTGCTGCGCTCGCTGTGCTGACGGTCACTGTGGCCGCGTGCGGAGGGACCACGTCGGGCTTGTCACCCTCGGCGACCAAACACCGTGGATCAACAACCACCACATTCTCCGCTGCGTCAACGACGGCACCCCACACAACGTCGGTGCCCACGACGTCAGCTACCACCCTTCCGCCAACCACCACCGCCCTTCCGCCAACCACCACCACGACTTCCGCTACAACGCTCCCTGTGGGGCTCGGGGTCACGGCTAGCACAGTTCAGGAATTCTTTAACTCGCAGAAGGTTCCGATCCAATGGACTTCCGGGCAACCAAGCTCCTACGGAACAAAGCTGTTGGGCACAACTAGTCGGGGTGACTGTGCCATTGAGCTGGACGGTCCACCACAAGATCTGCGTGAGATCGAAGTGACCTGCTCAACGGCACACATCACGACAACAACCGGCCAATCTTACGCGTTTATGCAGAACGCAGTCTGGAAGTATGTGAGTTCGAAAGCAGAAAATTGGTTCACAACAGCGTTGAACAACGCGACGGAAATAAAGTCAACAGGCAGCTACCCGAAAGTCAAGACTGTCCGGACAATTACAGGGAAGACGATCGAACTCCTATCCCAGACCACACTGAAGTTCATCGGAGTCTATATAACCGCGACGGGCGTCAGCGCGACATAACGGAAGGCCACAAGATGGCGAAAGATAAGGAAATAAGTGCGGGGCTTGCCTTGGTCCTGTTCGTAATCTGGACCGGCCTCGGTATCTACTTTGCTGTTCTCTTCTGGTCGTTTCCTATTCGATGGTTCGGGGAACTGATGGTAGCCGGCGTCACGGTGGGAGGATGGGCCGGGATCGGAAGAAACCTACCGGGAGGGCGATAAAGCCACCGATTATCGGACGTGAGATGGGTTCACTTACTTGAACAAATGTTCTACATCATCTACAAGAATATCGCATAGACGCCCACACCATCCGCTGCGTGCCTTGATTACGCTTTTCGGGCATATATCCTCACATCAACCGTGACGTATAACCACGGCTCGGACAGTTGATGGGTACCATTTTCTGCCGCCGTGAGCAGTCGGTACCCCTTCATCGTTCAGTTCCGAGGCGATCGCCGTCCAACCCTTCTCCCGACTACGAGCCAAGAGAATCCGCCGTACAACTGCCTCGTCCAGCACCGCCGGCCTTCCGAGTGCCACGCCTTGGTCCCGCTTGGCTTCCAGCGCTTCCTTCGTCCGCTGTCCAATGGCCCGTCGTTCCCACTGGCTCACCGCCGCCATGACTGAGGCCACCAACTCCCCGGTAGGCGTTCCGGTGTCCACGCCCAGGTCGAGGGCGACGAATGTCCAACCTTCCGACTTCGCCCGCAGCAACAGGCTTGCCGCGTCCATCGTGGAACGGGTCGCCCGGTCGAGCTTCGCCACCACCAACGCGCCCGCGGCGCCCGTCCGTAGCAGCTCCAGGACCCGACCCATGCCCGGTCTGGCTAGGTCCTTGGCTGAGTAGCCG
Source organism: uncultured Actinomycetota bacterium (assembly GCA_963844575.1). Classification (GTDB taxonomy): domain Bacteria; phylum Actinomycetota; class Acidimicrobiia; order Acidimicrobiales; family RAAP-2; genus DASZUK01. The sequence goes on along the minus strand of CAWJOU010000005.1, from coordinate 1,981,440 downwards.
GCGTCCTCCACGATTTCGAGGATTTCCCACCCTCGGCGAGCCGCCTCGGCGGTGATGGCCGTTCGCTGGGCTTCCAGACCCAACCCGGTGTCCCGCTGCTCCGCCGTCGAGACTCTGACGTAGCCCACCACCGAACCCGATCGCATGGACCTATTTTACACTAAACGACCGTTTTGTGTATTCGGGCAGGCTCACGCTTGACGCTTCCGAGGGCCAGACGGAGACTTGACCCATGGACTTGACGGACGTGCGGACCGACGTTGTTGCCGGTGCCGTCTACAGCGTCGTGGTGTATGGGCTAAAGCTCCTTCTCCGAGCAATGAAATCGGTTGGAGCCGTGGTCCGCTGGTGGTTCACCGCTGGGGTCCACCAAGTGGCCATCGCCGCCATGGGTGTCACTCTGATGGCAGGACTGATCGCTCGGAGCGGCAACGAGATGGGTCCCAAGACGCGGCTCCTACTTTGGTGCGCCCTCGCAGCGATGGTGCTGGTAAACGCGACCCTTGCGCTCAAGACCTGGTGGCGCCGACTCGGCTCGGCGTAGAGACACGGCCAAGATCACGGCTGACGCGGGTCAGCGTTAGCCCCGGTCGGCTTCCCAAGGGTGTCTGCCACAGCCCGCAGAGCCACGTAGGCCCCTTCTAGCCGAGCCACCTCCCGAGCCGGAGCCGTCAGTTCGCCGGCTTTGAGGGCGCCAAGGAGCCGACGAACGGATTCCACGGCATCAGTGAGGTCTAGTTCTGAACCATCCGGCTCACCCCCGGCCTGGGGGGCGTTGTTAGGCATCGCCCACCATCACGCGCGAGGGGGCTCTGGCCAGCCTACGTCGGCATCCGAATGGGGCACCTCCATACCCTAGAAGCACCAACGACGATCCCATGGTTTGACCATGCTTGGCTTTGGACGCTGACCGTCGGCCACAGACGGGTACCCTGAGATAGTGCTCGATGACGCCACTATCGAAGGGTTTCTACTGCGGTCCGGGTATATCGAACCGTCCCTAGAGAAGATGCGTCCAAAGTACCCCCGCGTTCGGCGCCGAATGGGTGAACTGGGTTTCTACGACCTTGGCAGCGACCTAGCCATCTCGCACCTCTGTATCATCGTGAAACAGATGGCGGAGTACCGAGATCAGCGGGTCGAACACCAGCTGCGGAACAATTTCAACGTCCGCCCGTTCAAGCCCTAACGATCTTCCAGGCGTATTCCCAGCGTCCCTTCAGACCCCGCTAGATTGCGTCAAGAGCCGACCAACATATACAGCGGGACCCCAAGACCACGAAGGCGTTGTCTGGCTACTGAGCCGAAGTACGTAATAGTACCAAACGGCTCTCAGAACGCGCACTGACAATTCTCTCCAAACGGAGCGCCCGACATGGGTTTTCCGCAGTCTCGACAAGTTATGGAGTGCTGTTCGATTTCGACCGGCGACTCAACTTTAGGGAATTCCTCTTTACTCTCTACTGAAACTAAGAATACCTTCTGGGGGAGTACCTCACCCAGTACCTCATTGCCAGTACCTAACTGTTCCTCAAACCCTGAACCACATTCGGTCGTCAATTCTTGAGGGGGGTTCCCCTCAACTTCTGAGCTACTCACGACCTCAAAATCTGAGCCACCTCTTCCGTCAAAATTTGAGGCACTCCGGCCGTCCAGGGGAACCCAGCCCCGGACTGCTACCTGTCTCGTAGGTGTGCAGCAGCGGCGAGGGTTCTTCTCCTTCGGGAAAGGCACGTCAACGGGAGACTCGCTCCGTCGTTTTCGGGCTGGATTATGAAGTACTTCATACTCGTTGGCGCCATGTGATCCAGCTCCACCAGGGTGGTTGATAATGCTGATCAATCCAGCCGCTGCCAGTGCCCTGGTGTGTTTGTTCCACGTGTTCTCCGAAATTCCCAGGGCTTCGGCGCACCTCCGAGCGCTCTTAGCCGGCCGGCCGCGGACTCCTTGGATGCAATCGAGATAACCGTAGGACAGCTTTGCCATCGGGTCGAGTCCCGATTCATAGATTGCCAGAGGAACGATCCCGTAGCGTTCCCAGGCCGTTCGCTTCGGCTTCTCCTCCTCCGTTGCAGTGCGGCTCACGCCGCTTGCTCTCGCACTAGATCGTCAATAAATGCGTCGATGGCCGCCAGGGGAACGAGACGCCTTCTGCCGATCTTGCAGGATTGCAGCTTTTTAGAACCGATTAGCTCGTAACACAGGGAGCGACCGATGCTCAGCAGTTCGGCCGCTGTCGATACCTCAAGTAATCGGGGGGTAATTTCATCTATCATCGGTTAAATTCTTTCTAGTAGTTGTTGTACATCCTCACCTCAACGGTGGAATGTAAGTAATCACAGCACAGCAGTGACGCGGTTGTCAAAGGACTTTGGCGGACGTGTTTCATCCGCTAGCGGTCGTGTACGTTCGCCAACATCCGAATCTAAGAGCATGGGTCGTGATGCCCTCCAAAAACATGGCGGAGTCAAGGCTCTGACCAGGGGCTTTTATGTCCGACACGCTCGCCCAACATCCGGGCCGAACATGGCGCGACACCCCAGTGCTACCGTCCGTCCATGGCCGAGATAGACGTAAGACAGACCAAGAGCGGGTCGAGGTATGACGTTCGTTTCCGGGTGAATGGCCGGCAACGCAAGAAGACCCATCGCACCAGGAAAGACGCCGAGAGCTACCGGAGGCGAGTAGAGGCAGAGGAATATCGTGGACTGGTGCTCGACCCACAGGGCGGCGAGCGCTATTTCGGCGTGTACGCGGAGAAGTGGCTTGAGACCCGAAGGACTAAGGGCAAGCCTCTGGCGCCGCTGACCAAAGATGGGTACCGCAAGCTCCTGCGCAGGAACGTCTACCCGTCGTTCGAGAAGGTGCGCCTTCGTCAGATCGTCCCCGAGACGGTCCGGCAGTGGTATCACGACGTGGAGTCGGAGAAGGGGAAGGACCAGGCCGCGAAGTCTTATCGACTCCTCCACGCGATCATGGCGACGGCAGTCACGGATGAGCTGATCCCGCGGAACCCTTGCCTTATCAGGGGTGCCGGTAGCGAGTCGGCCGATGAGCGCCCGATGACGGATGCGACCACCATCTACAAGTTGGCCAGTGCGACTACACCACGGCTTCGGATGCTGGTCCTGCTTGCCGGTCTCGGCGGGTTGCGGGCCGGTGAGCTGCTCGGCCTACAGCGCCGACACTTCGATCTTCAGGGCAAGACGATCGCGGTCGAGGTGCAGGCCCAGGAGGTAACCGGCATGGGCCGGATTCTGCGGGAGCCAAAGACCGAAGCCGGAAAGAGGGTGATCCCGTTGCCGAGCCAGCTTGTCGAGGAACTGAGAGGGCATCTGGACGCCTTCGTGGGTCAGACACCGGACGCCCCGTTGTTCACCCGGCGGTCCGGTCGACCGCTTCGCCGTGCTGATCTCTCCAACGAGTGGCGCTCGGCTTGCCAGGCAGTCGGGGTCGTGCCGTGGTCGCCCAAGGAACACCCGGAAGGACTTCGCCTACACGACCTGCGCCACCATGCCGGCACCATGGCCGGCCGCAAGGCCGACACTACGACGAAGGAGATCATGGCTTTCATTGGACACTCTTCCGCCGTAGCCGCCATGCGCTATCAGCACTCCACGGACGAGCGCCAACGAGAGATTGCTGACTACTTCGAGGGGGTTATCGAGGACGCCAAGACTCGACAGGCGTCCGCCATCGTCCACCACGATCCGCACTCCATGTGCCATGACGGTGCCATGACCACCCTGGATAGCACGCCCCAGTACCCGAACGAGGGCGAGAAGTCCTGCGTGACAAGGACTTCCTCTGGAGGCGGCGGGCGGAATCGAACCGCCGTACGAGGCTTTGCAGGCCCCTGCCTAAACCACTCGGCCACGCCGCCGACAGGACGGTGAGCCTATCTGCCCTTCGACCCCCGGACCGCCGGCCTGAGCGCCCGGCCGCTCAGGCGACGGCGGCGAGCGCCAGCTGGGGGTCGGGCACCTGGTCCCGACGGGCCTGGATGAAGACGAACGCCACGACGGCGGACACCGCCAGGAGGGCGGTGCTGACCCAGAACCCGACCGCATAGCCGTGGACCTGGGACTGGACGACCGCGGCGGCACTGTTGCCGTGGGCGACCAGGTAACTGGCGGCCGCGGTGGCGTAGATGGTGTTCAGCAGGGCCGTCCCCATCGATCCACCGACCTGCTGGCTCATGTTCAGCGCCGCGCTGGCCACCCCGGCGTCGTGGGGCGCGACCCCGATGAGGGCGGTGCTGCTCATCGGCACGAAAGCCAGACCGAGACCGATGCTCATGAGGACCTCGGTCGGCAGGAGGTGGGCGACGAAGCTGCTGTCCACCCCGATCTGGGTCAGCCAGGCGCAACCGACGGCGGCGAGCACCATCCCGACGACCAGGAGGGCTCTCGGGCCGACCCGCGGCAGGAGCCGGCTGGCCAGGGCGGCGCCGACGATGATCCCGGCCGAGAACGGCAGGAAGGCGAACCCGGTCTTGAGGGCCGAGTAGTGCAGGGTGCCCTGGAAGTAGAAGGTCAGGAACAAGAACATGCCGAACATGGCCATCGGCGCCAGGAAGGACAGCAGGAACGACCCGCCACGGTTCCGGTCCAGGACGACCCGCATGGGCAGGAGCGGGTTGGTCGTCCGCCGCTCGATGACGACGAAGACGGCCAGCAGGACGACGGCGGCGATGAGGTAGGCCAGGGTGACCGGCGACCCCCAGCCGTCTGTGGTGGCCTTGGTGAACCCGTAGACCAGGGACACCAGCCCAGCGGACGACGCGATGACCCCGGGGATGTCGTAACGGGTGTTGCCGGTGGCCCGGCTCTCCCGGACGAGACGGGTGGCGAAGACGGCGGCGAGGACGGCGACGGGCACGTTGACGAGCAGGCACCACCGCCAGGAGGCGTACTGCGTGAGGACCCCACCGGCGATCAGGCCGATCGCCGCGCCGCCGCCGGCGATCCCGCCGTAGACGCCGAAGGCCTTGGCCCGCTCGGTCGGCTCGGTGAAGGTGACGGTGATCAGGGAGAGGGCGGCCGGCGCCATGAGGGCGGCGAACCCACCCTGCAGCGCCCGGGCCCCGAACAGCATCGCCGCGTTCTGGGCGACGCCACCGAGCGCGGAGGCGAGGGCGAAGCCGACCAGGCCGACGATGAACATCCGCTTGCGGCCCATGAAGTCGGCGATCCGGCCGCCGAGGAGCAGCAGGCCGCCGAAGGCCAGGGTGTAGGCGGTGATGACCCACTGGCGGTTGTCGACCGAGATGTGCAGGGCCTTCTGGGCCGACGGCAGGGCGATCGTGACGATCGACGCGTCGAGCACGACCATCAGCTGAGCGACGGCGATGACGGCCAGCGCCAGCCAGCGGCGGGGGTCGGGCGGCGCCTCCGGTGCGGCGGTTGCGGTGTCGTCGATGTTCGTCATGGGGGGTCTCACTCCAACGTCGGTTCGTGCTCTTGAAGGGTTCGACGACCGGGAAGGCCGAGAACTGATCGGTGGTCGGATAGTCGGTGGTCGAAAGTCGAAAACTGCTCGGCGGCCGGATGGCCAAGTGGCTCGCTCGGCGGGCGGGACGGTGCGCACCCGATCTCCCGGAGGGTACCGGGTGGGTGGGTCAACGAAGCAGGGGCAGCATGACGTCGTCGACGAGGTGGACACAGAACGCCTCGTCGAGCGGCTCGCCGGTGACGAGCAGCCGGGACATGACCATCGCGGGCATGACCTCGGCTGCACTGACCACGCTGGTCGCGGCCGGGCACTCGCCGCGGGCGATCGCCCGCTCGACGATCTCGCGGACGACGTCGCGCTTGCCGTCGACCATGTGCGCCCGCATCAGGTCGGCGAGGACCGGATCGGTCCGCATCGCCCAGAGCACCGCGGCCATCAGCGCGCCGTCCTCGGCCGCGAGCACCTCGCACGAATGCGTCAGCAGCTCGAGCAGGTCGCCACGGAGCGAGCCGGTGTCCGGGACGATCTCCATCGTCTCCTCGGCCCGGCAACGGACGGCCTCGGCGACGATCTCGGCCTTGCCGGACCAGTGGCGGTAGATCGTCGCCTTCGACGCCCGGGCTCGCTCGGCGAGCGCGTCCATGCTCAGGCCGTCGTAGCCGACCTCCGCGACGAGCTCGAGCGCGGCGTCGAGGATCGCCTGCCCCCGTTCCTCCGACCGCGGCCGGCCCGGTCGGACCGGTGCCGCCACGGCGCCGGCGCCGTCGCCGTCGATCTCGACTTCGGTCGTCGTCTCGATCGTCATCGGGGGCTCTCCCTGCACGAAACTGGCGGTACGAAAACTGGCTGTACGAAACTGTTCCGTACAGATCATACGCCCGCCGCTAGCGAAACGCAACGGTTTCGTTTCGTATTTCGGCAATATCGCCGTGGCCTGGGAAGCAGCGGCCCGAGCCTGGGAAGCAGCGGCCCGAGCCTGGGAAGCAGCGGCCCGAGCCCGAGGAGCAGTAGCCCGGGCCCGGGAACGGCCCATCGGCCGCGATGCCAGCGGCCCCGGACCGCGCCGCCGTCACACCGCCCACCCAGTCGGTGGTTGAATCGCCCGGTGCACATCGGTTTGATCGCGCCACCGTGGACGCCGGTCCCGCCGCCGCTCTACGGCGGCATCGAGCTCGTCGTCGACGAGCTGGCCCGCGGCTTCGCGGCGGCGGGCCACGACGTCACGCTGTTCACGACGGGCGACTCGACGTGCCCGGTCCGCCGCAAGTGGGTCCTGGCGGAAGCGGAGGGAACGCGCATCGGGGCCGCGGTGCCGGAGCTGCGGCACGTCATCGGCGCGTACGACGAGCTCGGTGACTGCGACGTCATCCACGACCACACGCTGGCGGGGCCGCTGCTGGCGGCGTCGCTCGGGGCGACGGCGCCGGTGGTGACGACGGTGCACGGCCCGCTCGACGACGACCTGACCGCGCTCTACGGGGCGCTCGGCAAGCGGGTGCCGATCGTCTGCATCTCGGCCGCGCAGCACCGGGCGGCGCCGCAGATCCCGGTGGCGCGGGTCATCCACCACGGGATCGACGCGTCGCAGTTCCCGGTCGGCGACGGCGAGGGCGACGGCGACGGCCCGTACTGCCTGTTCCTCGGGCGGATGGCGGCGGACAAGGGGGCGCACCGGGCGATCGCCGCGGCCCGGGCGGCCGGGATGCGGGTGTTGATGGCCGCGAAGATGCGCGAGGCGGCGGAAGTCCGGTACTTCACGGAGATGGTCGAGCCGCTGCTCGGGCCGGACGCGGTCTACCTGGGTGAGGTCCCGCACGCCCAGAAGCTCGAGCTGCTCGGCGGGGCGGCGGCGCTGCTCTTCCCGATCCGCTGGAACGAGCCGTTCGGCCTCGTCATGCTCGAGTCGCTGGCCTCGGGCACGCCGGTCCTGGCGTTCCCGGAAGGCGCGGCACCGGAGGTCGTGGAGGACGGAAAAACCGGGTTCCTCTCCGCGGACGAGCGGGCGATGACCGAGGCGATCCTCCGCCTCGACCAGATCGACCGGGCCGACTGCCGGGCCGCGGTCGAGGGCTACTTCTCGACCGGCCGGATGGTCGCCGACCACCTCGATCTCTTCGAGTCGCTCGTCGGGGCCAGATGAGATGAAGAGGCCCCGGGGGGTGGCTCGACGGTCGGTACTGGGGGCGATCATCGGCGCGCTCGCCCTGCCGATCGCGATGCCGGCCGGCGCGGCGACGACGCCGTCCGCTCCCCCGTCGTCGGCCGCGCCCCGGCCGTTCGGGCAGCTGACATGCACGCCGGAGTACGGCATCCGGTTCTGCCCGGGCGGCCAACAGGGGTCGACGGACCGGCGGGTGCCGAGCTTCGACGGCGTGCCGCTCGACGCGGACGTCGCCCTGCCGGCCACCGGGAAGGGCCCGTTCCCGCTGATCGTCCTGCTGCACGGGCTCGGCGAGTCGAAGAAGGAGTACGAGGTCAACAGCGACGACGGCGGGATCGACGACGTCACGCTGGCCGACCGCGGTTACGCGGTGCTGATGTACACGGCGCGCGGGTTCGGCGACTCGTGCGGCACCGCGGCGAGCCGGGCGGGCACGCCGGCGTGCGCGAAGGGCTGGATCCAGCTGGCCGACCAGCGCTACGAGGTCCGCGACACGCAGTACCTCGCCGGCCGGCTCGTCGACGAAGGGCTGGCGAAGCCGGACATCGCGGTCGCCGGCGTCTCGTACGGCGCCGGCCAGGCGCTCGAGCTGGCGATGCTCAAGAACCGCATCCGGCTGCCGAACGGCCGGTTCGCACCGTTCACGAGCCCCGGCCGGCACGTCCCGATGGCCGTCGCCGCGGTCTACGCGATGTGGCCGTGGGACGACCTCGTCACCGCGCTCGTCCCGAACGGCCAGCTGTCGACGACCGCGAACACGCCGGCCCGGACAGATCGCGTGCCGGTCGGCGTCGAGAAGCAGAGCTGGAACACACTCCTCTACGGCGTCACCGCGTCGTACTACCTCTCGCCGCCCGGCGTCGACCCGCAGTCGGACCTGACGACGTGGTACCACGAGATCTCCGCCGGCGAGCCGTACACCGCGTCGGCCGCCAAGGCGCTGACGATCCTGCAGACGTACAAGTCGGCGATCGGCATCCCGATGCCCCGCGGCGGGCCGGCGCCGACGGCCATCCAGAGCGGCTGGACGGACTCGCTGTTCCCGGTGTCGGAGGCGACGCATTACGCCAACCGGGTGACCGCGTCCGGGGCGCGGACGCCGCTGCTCTTGATGTTCGACGACGTCGGCCACGGCTGGGCCCAGGACAAGTCGGCTGACATCGCCCAGACGAACCGGCGCGGGCTGGCGTTCCTCGACTCGGTCATGCTCACCCGCCGACGGCCGGCGACCGGCACCGTCGCCATCGCCATCGCCCAGACGTGCCCGAAGACCGCGCCGTCCGGCCCGCCGATCACCGGTCGCAGCCTGACCGCGCTCCAGCACGGATCGGTCCGGCTGACCGGGCCGGCCGACCAGGTCGTCACGTCGTCCGGCGGCGACCCGACGGTCGCCGCCGCGCTGAACCCCGCGTACTCGTCGTCCCTCTGCGACCCGATGCCGGCGACCGCGGAGCCGGGCACCGCGGTCTACCAGCGGGCCGCCGGTCCGGCCGGCGCGACGTTGCTCGGCGGCGTCCAGGTCACCGCCCGCCTCCGGATCACCGGCAACTACCCCGAGCTCGTCGGCCGGCTGTGGGACGTCAACCCGGACGGGACCCGCCAGATCGCCGCCATGGGCGTCGTCCGGCCGCCCGTCAACCAGGCGGCCGGCACGCTGGCGACCGCGGTCGCCACGACGGTGGTCCGGTTCGAGCTGAACCCGAACGACTACCGGTTCGCCCCGGGCGACACGATCGAGCTCGAGCTCGTCGGCTCGAACGCGCCGTACTTCCGGGCGTCGAACGGGACGTTCCAGATGGCGGTGACCGGACTCGTCGCCAAGGTGCCGACGACCTGACCGCCGGCGCTCGCGGCGCCTCGTCGTTCGCGGTGCCTCGTCGTTAGCTGCGCCGCCGGCCGACGAGCAGCCAGAGGATGCCGACGACGATCGCCACGAGGATGACGATCTTGATCAGGCCCCAGAGGATGCCGGCGACCGCGCCGAGGACCCAGAATGCGACGATCACGCCGACGACGCCGACCGCGACGAGGACGACGCCGTCGACCACCCGGAGACCACCGCTCTTGCGCTTCTCGATGTCGCCTGCCATACCAGCCTCCTGTCGGTCGGTCGGGCCCGCCGGCGTCCCGTGACGCCCCGGAGCCCGGCGCACCGTTCTCGCTAGGGCCGATGCTACGTTGCCGAGCTATGGCCGAGGTGTCGCTCCGTGATCGTCGCCAGGCGCTGCTCGACCGGCCGGCACTGCGAGGCCGCGAGTTCTGCCGGGCATACGCCGCGACAGCCGACGCCTGGCTGTCCGGCCTGGCCGACCGGGCGAGCGACGGCAACTCGGGGCGGCTCGCGCTCGTCGCGGTCGGCGGCTACGGCCGCGGCGAGCTCTGTCCGTACAGCGACCTCGACGTCGTCCTCGTCCACGAGGGTCGGCGGGACGTCGCCAAGCTGGCCGACGCCATCTGGTACCCGGTCTGGGATCAGGGCGTCCACCTCGACCACAGCGTCCGGCGCCCGTCCGAGGTCGTCGACGCCGCCGTCGACGACCTGCGAGTCGCCCTCGGCCTGCTCGACGCCCGGCTCGTCTGGGGCGACGCCCGGGTGGCCGAACCGTTGCTGGCCAAGGCGACCGAGCTCTGGCGGACCCGGCTCGGCGCGACGTGGTTGCCGGTGCTGGCCGACCAGATGGACGAACGGCGCCGGACCTACGGTGACCTGGCCTTCCTGCTCGAACCAGACCTGAAGGACAGCCACGGCGGCCTGCGCGACGTCAACGTGCTGCGGGCGATCGCCGCGTACGCGCCGCTGCTCGCCGACTACGTCGACCTGACGTCACTCGAACCGGCGACCGGCCTGCTCACGGAGATCCGCGTCGAGCTGCACCGGAGCGCCGGCCGCGAGCTCGACCGCCTCCTCCTCCAAGATCAGGACCACATCGCCGGCGTCCTCGACTACCCGGACGCGGACCGGCTGATGGCCGCCGTCGCCGAGGCCGGGCGCGAGGTGGCGTGGGTCAGCGAGGACAGCGTGGCGGCGCCAGCGGCTCTGGCAGCCCGACGCCGGCCGCGGTCGTGGCCGGTTCGGACGCCGGGCCTTGCCATCACCGGACGGGCCACCGCCGGCCGACGGCGAGGTCGAGCCGGGCGTGGCGATCGTCGAGGGTGAGGCCGCGCTGACGCCGGGCGCCGCGGTGACGACCGACTCGTCGCTGCCGTTGCACGTCGCCGCGGTGGCGGCCGAGCGGAACGTGCCGATCGCCCGGGCGGCGCTGCACCGGCTGGCCGACAAAACGCCGCCGCCGCCGGACCCGTGGCCGCCGGCGACCCGCCAGGCCCTCGTCCGGGTGCTGGCCACCGGCCGACCGGCCATCGACGCCCTCGAGACACTCGACCACGACGGCCTCCTCGTCCGGCTACTGCCGGAGTGGGCGGCGGTCCGCAACCGGCCGCAGCGCAACGCCTACCACCGGTTCACCGTCGACCGGCACCTGCTCGAGGCGGCGGCCAACGCGGCCGCGCTCGTCGACCGGGTCGACCGACCCGACCTCCTGTTGGTCGGCACGCTGCTCCACGACATCGGCAAGGGCTACCCCGGCGACCACACCGACGTCGGCATCGTCCTCGTCCGGACGATCGCCGAGCGGATGGGCTTCGCCCCGGACGACGTCGACACGCTCGTCGCCATGTGCCGGCTGCACCTACTGCTGCCCGATACCGCCACCCGCCGGGACCTCGACGACCCGACGACGATCGAGACGGTCGCCGCGGCCGTCGGCGACCAGCGGACGCTCCACCTGCTCGGCGCCCTCACCGAAGCCGACAGCCTGGCCACCGGACCGTCCGCGTGGGGGTCGTGGAAGGCCGGCCTCGTGGCCGAGCTCGTCAACCGGGCCGGCCGGTTCCTCGACGGCGGCGACGGGCCCCCGGCGGGCGGCCGCCGCGGCGGGTGGGTCACCGACGCCCACCGGGCGGCGATGGACGACGTCCGCTCGTCCGGACGCCCCGCGGTCGTCCTCGACCCGCCGCAGGTCGTCGTCGTCGCCGCGCTGGACCGGCCGGGGCTGCTGGCGTCGGTGGCCGGCGTGCTCGCCTTGCACGGCCTCGACGTCCGCAGTGCGGACGTCACCGGCGAGGACGGCGTGGCCGCCGAGGTGTTCACCGTCGAGGTCGGGCGCGGCTCGTGGCCGGACAGCGCCCGGCTCCGGGAGGATCTCGAGGCCGTCCTCTCCGACCGGCTGGCCCTCACCGACCGGCTCCAGGCGAAGGCCCGGGACTACGCCAACGGCCGTCGTCCGTCCGCCGCCCGGCCGGTCGATCCGCACGTCCTCGTCAGCAACGAGGCATCGGCGACGTCGACGGTCGTCGAGATCCGAGCGGTCGACGAGGTCGGCCTGCTGCACCGGGTGACGCGGACGCTGTTCGACTGCGACCTCGACGTCGTCTCCGCCCGGGTATCGACGGTCGGCGACGCGGTGGTCGACGCGTTCTACGTGCGTGACGCGGCCGGCCAGAAGGTGACGGACCGCCGGGTGCTCGGCCTCATGGCCCAGCGACTGACCGACGCCATCGAGTAACCCGCGGCTCCGGCGAGACCCCGGACCGCCGCCCCGGACGTCGATAGTCGTCGCCCACCGACGACAGAAGCGAAAATTCCTCCGTAGCCAGGGAAAAAGTGAACATTGTTGACGGTTTCCGCCGTCATGACGCAGATATCATTATGGATAGCGGATCAGGTCGGCGGAATCGGAGGGACAGATGAGCACGAAGCCGGCCCACGGCCGGCCGCCGAAACGGCGGACCGGGCTCTGGCTGACGATCGCCATCGTCGTCGTGCTCCTGGCCATCGTCGGGGGCGGTGTGGTCCTCTACCTCCACTCCCCGCACGGCGGCACCGCCGCGGCCACCGGCACCCCGGCCATCGTGCCGCTCGACGTCGTCGGCACCACGCCGGCCACCGGGGCCACCGACGTCGTGCCGTCGGCGACGATCACCGTCGACCTCTCGACGCCGCTCGCCCCGACGAGCCCGATGCCGTCGTTCTCGCCGGCGGTCGCCGGGAACTGGTCGCAACTTTCCGCCGACGACCTGCAGTTCGTCGCCAGCGGGCCGCTCGTCCCCGGCTCCCAGGAGTCGCTGACGATCCCCGGCGGCCCGACCGGGCTCGTCGCCGCCGACGGCCAGCAGCTGTCGTCGACGGTGACCGTCGGCTTCACGGTGGCCCAGGGCTCGACGCTGCGACTGCAGCAGCTCCTCGCCCAGCTCGGCTACCTGCCGGTCGGCTTCACGGTGGCCACGCCGTCGACGTCGCCGCAGCAGGAGGCCGACCCGCAGCAGGGCACGTTCTCGTGGCGCTGGGCCAACCAGCCGGCGACGCTGACGTCGCTGTGGACGCCGGGTACATACAACGTCATCACCAAGGGCGCGGTGATGAGCTTCGAGACACAGCACGGCCTGACCACCGACGGGCTGGCCGGCCCGCAGGTCTGGACGGACCTGCTCCAGGCGGCGGCGACCGGGGCGACCGACCCGCAGCCGTACGGCTACGTCTCGGTGACGAAGACACTGCCGGAGACCGTGACCGTCTATCAGAACGGCTCGGTCACCTACTCGACGCTGGCCAACACCGGCGTGCCGGCCGCGGCGACCGCGACAGGGACGTTCCCGGTCTACGCCCGGTACAAGGTGACGACGATGAGCGGGACGAACCCCGACGGGTCCCACTACGTCGACCCCGGCATACCGTGGGTCAGCTACTTCAACGGCGGCGACGCCCTGCACGGGTACGTCCGCGGCAGCTACGGCTTCCCCCAGAGCGACGGCTGCGTCGAGATGCCGCCGTCGAACGCCGCCGTCGTCTGGCCGATGACGCCGATCGGCACGCTCGTCACCGTCGGCTGAGCCGGTCGCTCTGAACCGGTGGCCCTGAGCCGGTCACCGGCGCCGGCGCCGGCCTGAGTCGGCTGTTCAGCCCTCTTCGGCGGCCGCGGCCTCCATCGCCGAGTGCTCGATGAGCGGGTGGACGAGGCCGAGATCCCGCAGCGTGACATCCGGCCGCCGGGGGGCGGCCAGCTCGAGCGGCGTGTCGGGCAGGGCGAAGACGTAGAGGTTCCAGAACCGCCCGAGCCCGGCCGGCGCGATGTCGGCGTAGAGCCGCTGCTCGACGTCCGCCCAGCGGTCGAAGCCGGCGTCGGCGAACCGGGCCGTCCACCACTCGAACGACGCGATCGTCAGATGGCCCTCGATCGGGCCGCCGTCGGCGTCGACGGCCAGGTCGTCCTCGGGCACCGGGCCGGTCAGCCCGTCGCCGAGCGCCTCGTAGTCGGCGAGCCGCTCCGGCCGCACCTTGCCGTCGAGATGGCCGTCCGGCCCGGACGCGTTGTGGCCGAACGACGGGATCGTCGCGTAGACGAGGCCGCCGCAGACGCGACGCAGCTCGGCCAGCGCGGCCGGCACGGCGGCCGGCGGCAGGTGCTCGAGGATCTCGAGGGCGGAGACGAGCTCGAACTCGCCGTCGTCGTACGGCAGGCCGTGCGAGAGGTCGCCGAGCCGGACGTAGCCGAGCGCGCCGGGCGCGGCGTGCTCGACCGCGTACCGGCTGACGTCGGAGCCGTGGGCGTCGACGCCGAGCTCGCGGAGGGCCTCGACGAGGTAGCCGCGGGCACAGCCGACGTCGAGCGTGCGCCGGACCCGGAAGTTGCGCCAGAGGAGGTACGCGGCGATGTCCGCGTTCGACGAGACACGGTCGTACGTCGCGTAGCCGGAATGGCCCTGCCGGTCGCCGGACGGGTCGCGGCCGACGCCGAAGTACCGATCGCCGTAGAGGTCGCCGTCGTCCCCACCGCTGGCCGTCGCGCCGCTGGCCGCCCGGGCTTCCGCGACGACCGTCCCGATGCGGGCCGCCCGGGCCAGCTCGTCCGCCGTCCGGGACATCACGCTCCGGAGCGCCGGGTGGGCGGTCGCCAGCTGTACCAGTCCCTGGCGACCTCGGGCCAGGACGGGCGCGAGTCGGGAGCTGACCATCACCGGCGAGGATAGTGGTCGTAGTCTGCTCCCCGGTGATCCGGGGGGCCGTGAACATCGCCGGGCGGGTTCTGCTTGCTTGCGGCGTGCTGCTCTTGCTCTTCACCGCGTTCGGGCTCTGGGGCACCGGCATCTTCGAGGCGCACAGCCAGTCCGTGCTGCGGGGCGAGCTGACGAAGACGCTGCCGCCCGGCGCGCCCGAGCGGGCGACCCGGATCGCCGCCCACCCGGCCCCGGCGAAGGCCGCGCCGGGACCGCCAGCCGTCGCGCCGCCGGCCGCGCCCCCGGCCGCCAGCCAGCCGATCGGCACGATCCAGATCCCGAACATCGGCCTCGACCAGGTCGTCGTCGAGGGCGTCGGGACCGACCAGCTCGAGATGGGCCCCGGCCACTATCCCGGGACGCCGCTGCCCGGCGAACGGGGCAACGTCGCCATCGCCGGCCACCGGACGACGTACGCCCACCCGTTCTACGACCTCGACCAGGTCACGCCCGGCCGCACGATCGTGCTCACGACGGCGCAGGGCATCTTCGTCTACACCGCGGACGGCCAGCAGGTCGTCCAGCCGACCGACGTCGCGGTCGTCGGGTCGAGCTCGCGGGCCGAGCTCACGCTCACGACGTGCAACCCGCGCTACAGCGCGGCGACCCGCCTCGTCGTCACGGCGACGCTGACGTCGTCCCTCCTCTTCCCGGCGACGACGCCGAAGGGCACGGGCGGGAGGGCCGACGATGGTCGGGCGTCGGCGGGGCGGACAGCCGGTCGGCCGCGGTCGGCCGCCCGGTCGGTCGCTCGGTCGGCCGGCGGAACGGCGACGCTGCCGGGGACAGGCCTGGCCGGCGGCGCCGGTGAGAGCGTCGGGCGCTGGGCCGCAGCCGTCGGGCTCGGCGTGGCCGCCGTCGCCGTGGCGGTCGCGGTCTGGCGGCTCGCCCGGCGGGCCCGGCGGCGGTGGGCCGTCTACGTCCCCGGCGCCGTCGCGGTCCTCGTCGTCCTCTTCTTCTTCTTCGCCGCCGTCACGCCCTTGCTACCGGCCAGCCTCTGATGGCACCGTGGCGGTCCGATGAGCGCTGATGACGACCCCGATCGGGGCGACGGTCCGAACCGTGACGCCGAGGATGGCGGGGGGCCACCGCTGGCCGACCAGTTCCGGTCGTTCGCGGTCGCGGTCGGCCGGGACGGCACAGCCGTCTACGAGCGCATCTGCCGTGGGATCGCCGGCGACGCCGCGCTGCTCGACCTGACCGGCGTGGCGCCACCGGCCCAGCGGCGGCCGAACCTGCTGCTGGCGGCCGTCCACTTCCTCCTGCTCGGCGGGGCCGACGACCGGCTGGCCGACCACTACCGGACGGTCGCCGAGTGGCGGGGGACGCCGGTCTGCCAGCCGGCGGACGACCGGGACCCGTTCGTCGAGTTCGCGGCCTTCTGCCGGGAGCACCGCGACGAGCTGGCCGACCTGCTGGCGACGCGGGCGACGCAGACGAACGAGGTCGGTCGCTGCGCGGTCCTGCTGCCGGCGTTCGTCACGGTCGCCGCGGCGGCCGGTCGGCCACTGGCCCTCGTCGACCTCGGTGCGTCGGCCGGCCTGAACCTCCTCTTCGACCGCTACGCGTACCGCTACGCCGATGCAACGGACGCCAGTACAACGGGCGCCAATCCAACGGGCGCCAGGGCACCGGACGCCGGCGTCGCCGGCTCGCCGGTCGTCATCGACTGCGACGTCCGCGCCGGCGTCCTGCCCGACCTCACGCTGCCCCCGGTCGCCTACCGGGCCGGGATCGACCGGCAGCCGGTCGACGTCGACGATGACGACGCGGCGCGCTGGCTGCTCGCGTGTCAGTGGCCGGAGCACGTCAACCGGTTCGCCCGGCTGCGGGCGGCGATCGACCTCGCCCGGGCGGCTCCCGACCGGGGGGAGGTTCGCACCGGCGACGTCGTCGACGACCTCGCCGAGACCGTCGCCGGTGCGCCGCCGGACGCCCACCTCTGCGTCTACCACTCGTGGGTGGCGGCCTACCTGACGACCGAGCGCCAGCAGGCGCTCGGGGCGGCGATCGCCGACATCGCCCGGTCCCGGCCGGTCTCGTGGATCTTCGCCGAGCTCCCCTACGAGGTGCCCGGCCTGCCCGTCCCGCCGGCGCCGGCCGACCGGGCCGGTGACCGCCCGCCCAAGGGCGCCACCGCGGTCGTGCTCGTCGACGTCGACCGCGACGGCCGCCGGTCGCGGGTCCACCGGCTGGCCGACGTCCATCCCCACGGCCGGTGGATGTATTGGTGGGGCGTTTAGGGGCCCGCCGGGTCCTGGTCGTCGTCGCCGTCCCGGTCGGCGGCCGGCCCCCACGGCGCCTCCCGGCGGGCCGGGACGGTGATCCCGTCGTCGCCGACCATGGCGACCGTGCCGACGGCGCGACGGCCGAAACGGGAGCGGATGGCGTCGACCGCGGCGGTGACGTCCGCCCACTCGGCCTGTAGCCGGGCCGCCCGGCGGCTCCGCTCGTCCGAGCTCGTCGACCCTGAGCCGGTAGCCCCCGGACTGGCGGCGTCGGTATCGGCATCGAGATCGAACGCGAGCTGCTGCGCCCGGGCGGACGGCTGGAGCCCGGAGACGCTGATCCCGAGCAGCCGGACGCCCGGGTCCGGGTCGACCGCGTCGAGCAGGGCGCCGGCGACCGCGGCGACCGCCCCGCCGGTGTCGACCGCGACCGGCAGGGTGTGCGACCGGGTGGCCATCGTGAAGTCGGCGAACTTCACCTTGACGGTCACCGTCCGGCCGGCGAGGTCGCCGTCCCGGAGGTGGCCGGCGACCGACTCGGCCATGCGCACCGCGTGGCGCTGCAGCGTCGCCGGGTCGTAGAGGTCGTCGCGGAACGTCTCCTCGTGGCCGACCGACTTCGCCGGTCGGTCGGGCACGACCACCCCGGGGTCGTCGGCCCGAGCGAGGGCGGCGAGGTGCAGACCGTGGGCGCGTCCGACGCGGCGGACGACGACGTCCTCGGGCAACGCGGCCAGCTCACCGACCGTCCGGACGCCGACGTCGTGCAGCCGCTTCGCCGTCGCCGGACCGACGCCCCAGAGCGCCTCGACGGGCAGCGGGTGGAGGAACGCCAGCTCGTCGTCGGGCCGGACGACGACGACGCCCGGCCCCGGCCGTCGGCCGGCCCGATCGGCCGTCGGCTTCGCCGCCCGCGACGCCAACTTGGCGACCATCTTCGACCGGCCGACGCCGACGGAGCAGTCGAGCGACAACCCGTCGCTGACGCGCTGGCGGATCTCGTGGGCAATCGTCTCCGGCGGCCCGAGCAGCCGCCGCGCCCCGGTCACGTCGAGGAACGCCTCGTCGAGGCCGATCGGTTCGACCAGCGGCGTCACGGACAACAGGACGTCGCGGAGCAGCTGGCTCATTGCCGCGTAGCGGGAGTAGTGGCCGTCGACGAAGACCGCGTCCGGGCAGAGCTGCCGGGCCCGCAGCGACGGCATGGCCGAGTGGACGCCGAACGCCCGGGCCTCGTACGTGCACGACGCAACGACGCCGCGGGCCCCGCTCCCGCCGACGATCACCGGCTTGCCGGCCAGCGACGGGTCGTCGAGAACCTCGACCGACGCGAAGAAGCTGTCCATGTCGACGTGAAGGATCGCCGGGACGATCTCCCGGCCGCCGGCGTCCGGCTGGTCAGCCACCGAGCCGCAGGCGGCGGAACCCCTCGGCGTAGGGGACGCCGGCCCGCCGCCCCTCCTCTTCGGCCCGACGGCGGACCGCTTCGCCGGCCCACCCGTCACCGGCCGCGAACTGACTGCGGTGGCACTCGACGGCCGCCGCCTTGACCTCGACCGACGACGACACGTCGACCCAGACGTCCGGCTCGAGCGTGCCCGACAGGTACGCCGCCGCCACCTGGTGGGCCGGGCCGGCCTCCGGGAAGTAGTGCGGGAGCGCCGCCGCCGGCGCCAGCGCGTCGAGGAGCGCCCACCCGGCGGCCCGGTGGTCCCGGTGGTTGAAGTAGTCCTGGCCGAAGAAGACGGCCGTCGGGTCGTGGCCGAGCGCCACGTCCGGCCGCAATCGGCGGATCCAACCGACCAGCTCGGCCCGGAAATCGGCCCGGTCGTCGAGCTCACCGTCCGTCGCGCCGAGCACCTGGCACGACGCCAGGCCGATCAGTTCGGCCGCCTCGGCCAGCTCCTCCGCCCGGAGCTTCGCCAGGTCGGCGGGGTCGACCGACGGGTCCGAGGTGCCGCGACCGCCGTCCGTGCACACGAGGAGGTGCGCCGCGCAGCCCTCACGAGCCCACCGGGCCAGCGTCCCGCCGCACCCGACGTCCGCGTCGTCCGGGTGGGCGTAGACGGCGAGCGCCACCGTCGGCACGTCGGCGACCAGCTCCGCCATCATGAAACCGGCGTCATCCCCGCCGCTTCGGCTCCGTCGTCTTGGTCAGCAGCCCGACCTCCCGCTGGAAGTCGCCGAGATCCTCGAAGCCCTTGTAGACGCTGGCGAACCGGACGTACGCCACGTCGTCCGTCGCCTTCAGCTGCTCCAGGACGGCCACCCCGACCTGCTGGCTCGATGGCTCCGTCGAAACCCCGCGCAGCGACTCCTCGACCCGTTGGGCCAGATCCTGGAGCATCTCGTCGGTGACCGGCCGGTTCTTGCATGCGGCTCGGACCCCGGCCACCAGCTTCGACCGGTCGAACGGCTCCCGGAGCCCGGACCGCTTGATCACCCACAGCGGCTGCTCCTCGACCCGCTCGAAGGTCGTGAACCGCCGCCCGCAGCCGAGACATTCGCGCCGGCGACGGATCGCCACCCCCTCGTCGGCCAGGCGCGAGTCGACCACTCGGTCGTCGTCGACTGCGCACCACGGGCATCGCACACGGCGACGTTACCGCCCCGCTCGGCCTCCGTAGCCCGGGGAGATGGGCTACTCAGGGGATGGCGATCCGCTCGCCCGGCACGATCGTTGTCGACCCGAGACGGGCCGCCAGCGCGGCCGCCAGCGGCCGCGGGTCCCCGCCTCCGTCGATCTTCGACGCGATCGACCACAGCGTGTCCCCCGCCTGGACCGTATAGACGGTCGCCGCGGCCGGCGTCGCCACGGCGGCCGCGGCCGGCGTAGCCACCGCCGGCGTGGCCGGCGCCGACCGGCCCCCGAGAGCGCTCACGGGTAGGGCCAAGGCGACCAGAAGCCCGGCCACCAGCGCTCCGAGAGCCAGCCGGCGCCGACGGACCCGGGCCGAAACCCGACCCGGCCGGTGCGCTGGCCCGCCGAGGCCGACCGGCCGGAGGAGCCCCTCACCCTCCGGCACCGGTCGACGCCCGACGTCCCAGACGATCGCCAGGTCCGAGGATCCCGTCACCGGCTCGTCGACGAGTCCCGACCCGGCCGGGTGGACCCACGCCGTCCGGGGCCAGGCGGACGGATGGTTGGCCCGGTGCCGTTGGATCTCCGTTAGATGGCGCTCCGCCGGCACCGCCTCGGGTGCCAGCTCGACCAGCCGCAACGCCGGTCGCGGCCACGGGACGTCGTCGAGGTCGAGACTCGGCTCGACCTCGAGATCGGGCAATGGGGCGATGGCCATCAGTGAGCCTCCCGGAACCAGTGGCCCTCGGGGGCCACGTCAGCGATAGTGCACGAACGCCTGTTCGTCATGACGACATCTCACCACGAACGGATGTTCGTGTCAACCGACAATTCCGAACAGATGTTTGCCTTCGCTCGACCGACCGTCTATCGTCGTCCGACAAACGGGTGTTCGCCCTGTGCGGGCCCCGGAAGAGGACGAACCGGACCACCACAGGAGGAGCAGACGGTCATGGCAGAGGCGTTGAGCGGCAAGCGGCGACAGATCCTCGACTTCATCGCCGAGTGCCAGCGGGAACGGGGTTACCCGCCGTCGGTCCGGGAGATCGGTGCCGCGGTCGGCCTCACGTCGTCGGCGACCGTCCAGTCGCACCTGAAGGTGCTCCAGCAGGGGGGTTACCTACTGCGGGACCCGACGAAGCCGCGGGCCATCCAGGTCAGCTACGAGCCGTCCTCCGGGGTGGCGATGGCGCCCGGGCCGGTCCGCCAGGTTCCGCTCGTCGGCGAGGTGGCCGCCGGGACGGGCGTGCTCGCCCACGAGAACGTCGAGGAGGTCATGTCCCTCCCCGAGCAGTTCACCGGCACCGGCTCGACGTTCATGCTCCGGGTCCGGGGCGAGTCGATGATCGAGGCCGGCATCTTCGACGGCGACTTCGTCGTCGTCCGCCAGCAGCCCGACGCGGAGAACGGCGACGTCGTCGTGGCCGGCCTCCCCGACGACGAGGCGACGGTGAAGACGTTCAGCCGACGCCGGAACAAGGTGGTCCTGACCCCGGCGAACCCGACGATGGCACCGATCGAGCTCTCGGCGGCCGACGTGACGATCTTCGGCAAGGTGGTGACCGTCCTCCGGCGCCTCTGAGAAGGCCGGTCCCCCGCCGGGTCAGCCCCGGTCGATCAGCTCCAGAGCTGGTCGGTGTACGCGTCGGTGCCGGGGATCGTCGGGATGAACGGCAGTGCGGCGATCACCGTGCCGAGCCCGGACTCGGCCAGCTTGCGCTCGTGCTCGAGGATGACCGGCTCCCACGACGTGCTCGGATGGGCGTCGAGGAACCACAGTAGAAGCGTCCGCTGGTCGCTGGCTTCGTTGCGCGGCACGTCGCCGGGTGCGTCGACGAGCAGGGGCAGCGGGCTGAACGCGCCGACGAGGGCGGCGTCGGTGCCGGGCAGCAGCGCCGGCAGGTGCTCGTTGCGCAGCCACTCCTGCAGCTGGTCGTCGGTGACGCCGTCGGCCCGGTCGATCCACAGGGGGACGAACCCTTTGTACGGGTGGTCGAGGGCCAGCTCGATCGGCACCCCGTCGGGATCGCGGCGGTGCTCGCCGACGAACCGGTAGAGGAGCGTGTGGACGTGATCGCGCTCTTCGAACATGCGGCCGGCCGCGTGGAGGGCCCGAACCTGGCGGACGGCCCAGCGGTTCCAGATGTCGTGGTAGCCGTCGAGCACGTAGTAGACCGCGACGTACGAGCCGAGCGCCGGCTGGCCGGTGATCGGCGACGGGTCCGGCTGGCGCAGCGCCTTCAGGTCGGCCGTGGCGACGAACCGCCGCCCGGCGAACTGGTACGGGCCGATCATGCAGCCGGCGTAGAAGTGGTCCCGCTCGTACCAGCGGTTGTAGGCCACCTCGTGGCCGCGCCGTGGCTCGACGATGGTCAGCAGGATCGAGCCGAGCTTGATCGGCTCGGCCCCGGCGGTGATCTCCAGCGGACGCGGCGACTTCGGCGCGATGTCGGTCATTTCCGAACCGTAACAGGACCGCCGTCAGCCGGTGACGCAGCTACGACGCGACCGCCCCGGAGGCCAACGGTGTCTGCGTCGGCGCGATCGTCCCGCCGGTCGGTTCGACGGTGATCGCCAGCGCTGTCGGCGTCGCCGAACCGGCCACCGTGAACGTGACCTGGTGCGGACGGCTCCCCATCAGGCCGAGTGATATCGGCCGGCCACGGAACATGGCCCACAGCTGGTAGGTCTCGTTCGACGGCAGCGCGGCCATCGACGACGTCACGAGGTAGCCGCGCTGGTCCGGCGTGATGACGAACACCGCCACCTCGCTCCCGCTCGACGAGTCCATCCGGACGAGCTGGTGACCGGGTTGCTGGAGGGCGTTCGCCGCCGCGCCGGGTCCGGCGGCGGCCAGCGCGGCCTTCGCCTGGTCGAGCTGGTTGTTGGTCTGCGAGAGGTTGACCGCGAGCACCGCGATGGCCACCGCCGCCGCGACGCCGACGGCCGCGGCGGCCCACCGGAACGTCCGCCGACGTCGGTGAGCCGACAGGTCGACCGGCGCGCCCGCCGCCCCGTCCGCTCGATCCGGCTCGTCGACCGATGCGACACCTGCGCCGGCCGCCACGCCCTCGCCGGGAGCGACGTCTCGGCTGACCGCGAGATTCCGCAGGAACGTCGGCCGGCCGGCCGGTCCGGCGTCCGTCCCCGGCGCCGTCGCGGCCAGGCTGACCGCGATCCGGTCCCACAGCTCCGGCGGCGGCGCGTCGGTGCGATCCGCCGCCGCGGCGGCCGCGGTCGTGCCGAGCGCCGCCGCCGTCTCCCGGTAGCCGTCCAGCTCGGCCCGGCAGAGCGGGCACCCGCCGAGGTGCGCCTCGACCATCGCCGCCTCGGCGGCATCGACCGCGTCGAGAGCGTACGCGGCGAGGAGCTCCTCGATCTCGCGGTGTCGCAGGTCCGTGCTCATGACTCCCTCGCCTC
Source organism: uncultured Actinomycetota bacterium (assembly GCA_963844575.1). GTDB lineage: Bacteria > Actinomycetota > Acidimicrobiia > Acidimicrobiales > RAAP-2 > DASZUK01. The sequence continues at coordinate 1,958,543 of CAWJOU010000005.1, read as the reverse complement.
GCGGTCACGGGCGCCGGTGTCGGACAGGGCGCCGCGCATCCGGCGCAGGCCGGTGCGGATGCGGCTCTTGACGGTGCCCTCCGGCAGCGAGAGCAGGTCGGCGACCTCCCGGTAGGTGTGGCCGCCGAAGTACGCCAACTCGATGGCCGCCCGCTCCTCGTCCGGGAGATCGGCGACGGCCCGGGCGACCTGGTCGGTCACCATCAGATCCCAGACCTCCCGCTCGAGGTCGTAACCGGCATTGGCCGTCGCCCGGGCTTCCCGCTCTTCCCGGCGGGTCCGGGCTTCCCGGGAGCGGACGACGTCGACCGCCCGGCTGTGCGACTGGGCGAGCAGGAACGACCGGAGCGTTCCCCGGGCGGGATCGAACCGGTCCGGCTGGTGCCAGAGCCGGAGAAACACTTCCTGGACGATGTCTTCGGCCTCACCGACGTCGCCTACGACCTTCTTGGCCAGACCGAAGACGACGCCACCGTGCCGGCGGTAGATCTCGGCCAGCGCCTCCTCACGGAAGCGCCCGACCGCCACCACCAGCTGGGGGTCGCTGAGCTCGGTCACCGGTTGCATTCAGTGGGTATACGGAACGGACGACGGTTTGGACGGGACAAAATTCCGGCTCATCCGGACCGGCCATCGGCGACGGAGGTGGGGTGATGCGTACCGCGATCGGCTTCTACAAGGAACGGGCAGCTCGGCTCGACGTCGACGGCATCGACTTCGATGCATTCCGAGACCGCCCCCTGTCGTCGGATGGGTTGCGCTGCCTACGGTACATGCACGACATCGAGCACCACACCATCTGCTACCTCCGCGACCTCCTCCTGACCCCCGCCCACCGGGACCCCGAGGTGACCGCCTTCCTCGCCTGCTGGGCCTACGAGGAGCTCTGGCACGGCGAGGCGATCGGCCAGGTCCTCGACGCCCACGGCGAGACCGCCGGGGCGCCCCGGATCGCCGCCCTCCGCCAGCGCCGCCGCTGGCAGGACCTCCGGGAGTCGTTCACCCATTTCGCCTGCTCGACCATCATCGGCGAGCCGTTCGTCGCCGTCCACATGACCTGGGGCGCGGTCAACGAGTGGACGACCCAGGCCGGCTATGCCCGCCTCGGCGCGACCGAGCGGCACCCGGTCCTGTCCGAGCTGCTGAAACGGATCATGAAGCAGGAGGGCCGGCACGTCGACTTCTACGCCTCCGAGGCGAGCCGCCGGCTGGCCGCCAGCCGTTCGGCCCGGCGGCTGACCCGACAGGCGCTCGCCCGCCTCTGGCGACCCGTCGGCTCCGGCGTCATGCCTCCCTCCGAAGTGGCCTTCCTCGTACGCCACCTCTTCGGCGACGAACAGGGCCGGGCGACGATCGACCGGATCGACCGCCGCGTCGACCGCCTGCCCGGCCAGGACGGTCTCCGGCTGCTTCACGGCGTCGTCGACGAGTACGCCGTCGCCGCCTGATCGCTCCCCCCTCAGGTGTACATGAGCGACCCGGGGGTCGTCAGCAGCTCACCGGTCTCGACCCACGTCTTCAGCCCGGACAGGATCATCGGCCAGCCGCCGTAGAGCTCCTCGTTGGCGCCGTCCCGCAGCTGGTCGTGGGTGACCGTCAACCGGCACGAGTCGCCGACCGGCTCGATCGCCCACGTCACCCGGGACGCTCCCTCGTTCTTCACGTCGTCGCTCCACAACGCGGTCATCGTGTGGACGAGCCGCGTCGGCGGCTCGACCTCGAGCACCTCGCCGGTCCCGAGGACCAACCCGGCCGACGGGTGGGCCATCTCGATCGACGATCCCGCGGTCCAATCGGAGTGGGCTTCGACGCCGAAGTTGTACTTCGCCCTCGTCGCCGGATCGGTGATCGCCTCCCACAGGCGCTCCGGCGTCGTCTTGATGTAGATCTCGAACACCTTCTCCATCGGGCTCTCCAGTCTGTGCTTCAGGTCGCTGAGCGTCGCCACCCAGGGCTCGGCGTACTTGCTCACCCACCGGTCGTGGACGAGCCGGATCGGGACCGCGTTCAAGAAATGGAGCTTCTGACGGCCGCGGCGCTTCGTCACGACCAGCCCCGCGTCCTCGAGCTGCTTGAGGTGCTTCATGACGCCGAAGCGCGTCATCTCGAAGCGGTTCTCCAGCGCGCCGAGCGTCTGCCCGTCCTCCACGAACAGCTCGTCGAGCAGCTCGCGTCTCGTCGGATCGGCCAGCGCCTTGAACACCACGTCCACGACGACAGAATACGTGACTATTTAGTCACATGTCAATCCGGCTGGACCGGGGCGACCGAATCCAGAAGAAAAATAGAAAGTTCCTCATCCAAGGAGCCGACGGCACCGGATGGGGGGTGATTCGGCGGGAACCGAACGTGGCGGCACTTCGCGGTGCCCCCACCGGCATTGGCCCCCTCCGTGCCGGTGGGGGCCCGCCTCCGCCATCGAGGCGAGGGACGGAGCGGACCAGAACTGGTCCGGGACCGCGACGGGCGGGCCCGGACCGAGGCGGAGCGGGCCGGACCCGGTCAGGCCGACCGGGCGGGGCCAGCCGAATCGCGCGCTAGACCGGCTCGGTCAGCAGCGCGGCCAGCGCGGCCCGGGTCCGAACGAGCGAGTCGCGGGTGACGCGCTCGTCAGGGTGATGGGCCAAGAGCGGGTCACCGGAACCGAAGTTGGCGGCCGGGATGCCGTGGGCCCAGAACGACGCGACGTCGGTCCAGCCGACCTTGGCCTTCGGCGGCTGGCCACTGCGGGCGACGAGCGCGGCGAGCAGCTGGTGGTCGAGGCCGGGCGGCGCGCCGTCGGCTTCGTCGACGACCTCCCAGCGGTCACCGAGCTCGTCGTCGAGCAACCCGTCCAAGAGCGCGGCGATGAACGCCCGGGCCGCGACCCGGTCGCGGTCGGGGGCGAACCGATAGTTCACCGTGATCGACGCGTGGTCCGGGACGACGTTGCCGGCGATCCCCCCCTCGACGGCCACCGCCTGGAGCTGCTCGGCGTACTCGCAGCCATCGAGCACGACCGTCCGGCCCTCCCAGCCGGTGATCCGGCTGAGCACCGGCACGAGCCGGTGGATGGCGTTGCTCCCGGTGAACGGGCGGGCGGTGTGCGCCCGCTTCCCGCCGAGGTGGATGACGACCCGCATCGTGCCCTGGCAGCCGGCTTCGACGAGGCCGTCGGTCGGCTCACCGAGGACCGCGGCGTCACCGACGAGCAGGTCGGGCCGGGACTCCCAGAGCTGGGCGAGGCCGCTCTCGTGCCGGCCGACCTCTTCGCACGCGTAGAAGCACCACGTCACATCGACGACCGGCTCGCGAACCGCGCCCGCCAGGTCGAGCATCACCGCCAGACCACCCTTCATGTCGGCCGCGCCGACGCCCCACAAGACGTCGCCGTCGATCCTCGGCCGCTCGTTGCCGGCCGGCGGGACCGTGTCGAGGTGGCCGGCGACGACGAGCCGCTGCGACCGGCCGAGGTCCGTGCGGGCGACGACGTTGTCGCCGATCCGCTCGACCGCCAGCCAGTCGTGCTCGGCCAGCGACTCGGCCACCCGGTCGGCCAGCGCGGCTTCGTCGTGGCTGACCGACGGGACGCCGACGAGCGTCGCGGTCAGCGAGAGCAGGTCGGTCACGTGCCGATGCCGGACGGCTGGGCGGTCATGCCGACACGCCGTGCTCGCGGAGAACGGCGTTGAGCTGGGCCTTGTCGTGCCGTTCGCCGTCGGCCAGCCGCTTGATGACGAGGACGCACGGCAGGAAGAACTCGCCGCCGGGGTACTCCCGCCGGCGGGACGCGGAAACCGCGACCGACCAGGCCGGGACGACGCCGCGGCTCAGCTCGACGCCGGTGTCCGCGTCGATGACCGGGATCGACGGGTTGAGGATCGTCCCGGAGCCGAGGACCGCGCCCTGGCCGACGCGAGCGCCCTCGGTGACCATGCAGCGACTGCCGATGAACGCGTCGTCCTCGACGATCACCGGCGTCGCGTTCGGCGGCTCGAGCACGCCGCCGATACCGACGCCGCCGGAGAGGTGGACGCGGGCGCCGATCTGGGCGCACGAGCCGACGGTCGCCCAGGTATCGACCATCGTGCCCTCGCCGACGCGGGCGCCGATGTTGACGTAGCTCGGCATCAGGATGACGCCGGGGGCGAGGTACGAGCCCCAGCGGGCGGACCCGCCGGGCACGACCCGGACGCCGGAACCGGCGAAATCACGCTTCAGGGGCAGCTTGTCCGCGAACTCGAACGGACCGACCTCGATGGTCTCCATCGACCGGAGCCGGAAGAGGAGGAGGATGGCCTTCTTCAGCCACTCGTGGACGACCGTCACGCCGTCCGATCCGACCTCGGCCACTCGGGCGTCGCCGCGATCGAGCAGCCCGACCGCCTCGTCGACCGCGGCCGACGCGTCGACGTCACCTGGCGACAACTCGCTCGCTCGGTTCCAGAGCTCCTCGATGCGCGCTTGCAGGTCAGCCATGCCGAGACACTACCCAGGCGGTTGACGTTGACCGCGCTCGGTCGGTCCGGGCAGCATCGGCGCCATGGATGACCGACCGCCGACCGCCGACCCGTCGTCGGGCGGCCCGCCAGCGGGCGGCAACCGGTGGCTGGAAGGTCGCGGCCGGCGGGGCGCAGCCTACGACGAGCGGTTCGCCGCGCTCGCGGCCCAGGGCCACGACGTCCACGGTGAAGCCGACCTCGTCGAGTCGCTCGGCGTCCGCGCCGTCCTCGACGCGGGCTGCGGGACCGGACGGATGGCGATCGAGCTGGCTGACCGGGGCGTCGACGTCGTCGGGGCCGACGTCGACCCGGCGATGCTCGACGCGGCCCGGGTCAAGCGGCCCGACCTCGTCTGGGTCGAGGGCGACCTCGCCACGCTGTCGCTCGGCCGCACGTTCGACGCCGTCGTCATGGCCGGCAACGTCATGCTCTTCGTCACCCCCGGCACCGAAGGCGCCGTCATCGCCAGCCTGGCCCGGCATCTCGAACCCGACGGCTGGCTCGTCGCCGGGTTCTCACTACGGCCGGGCGATCTCGACCTGGTGACGTACGACCGGTTGGCCGCCGACGCCGGGCTCGCGCTCGTCGACCGGTGGGCGACGTGGGACCGGGTGCCGTTCGTACCCGGCGGCGACTACGCGGTCTCCGTCCATCGCCTCGCCGGAGGACGAGCAGACGCCGCCCCGACGACCAGGACCGCCACCACGTAGCCACCGAGCAAGAGAAGGCCGGGCCACGCCGAGAACGCACGTATGCCGACGCATCGATCGGCACCTCCCGGTTCCGCTCACTCGATTGCCTGGTGCGCCATGGCGGTTGGCTCGCGGCCGGCCAAGAGCCAACCGACGGCTGCCGCGAACGCGGGCATGGCGAAGAGGATCAGGAGGAGATCAGCGACGGGGACGTTCCCGAGCGCGGTGATCCCCCCGTTCAGCGAGTTGCTGCGAAGCCACCCGATCATGCCGATGTAGCCCCCGATCGTCCCGAGGAGCGCGCCGAGGAAGCCGAGCGCTCCGGCCGTTACCGCGGTCAGCGTCCGCCGGGTGAAGCTGGAGGCTCCGGTGGCGGCGAGCGTGCGGAGGTCGCTCGCCGTCTCGCTCCGGACGAGGCCGACCGACATCCCGAGGATGCCGAGAGCGATGACGATCCCGAAGATCGTCGCCGAGGTGACGACGGCAGACGAGCTGGGTTGGTCGTTCTTGGACTCGACCGACAGCTGCGACGTGGAGGCCGCGAGTTGTGCGCTGCTGATCTGCGCCGCGGTGAAGGGCTGCGTCCCTTGGACGAACCAGTCTGTGGTGCTCGCGGTGATATGGAACTCGTGCATCGCGTGCTCGGTGATCACGGTGTTCGGTGCCGACGTACCGGTCGGGAGCGCCCCGATCTCCTGGATGACCGGGTTGGCGAGACAGCTGCTGGCGGCCGTACAGCGTTGGGATGTCGGCCCCCCACCGGGGCCGCCGGGGCCGCTGGCTGTCTTGCCCCCCGAGCCGTAGTTGAAGACGAGACCCGACACGCCCGAGAGGCCGGGACGGGACGTCAGGATCTCCGCGTTCGGGTCGATCGCCGATTGGGTGATCCCGAAGGCCTTGAGGAGCTGGGGCGTCGCCACGTAGATCGCACCGTCCCAATTCCGCCCTCCCTGCGTCCCGTTCAGCGCCGCGTTCGGCGTCTCGAGCGCGATGAGCGGCGCGCCGAGTCCCTTGGCGATCGACTTGGCGTGCCTCGCCAACTCCTGCGGGGTCGCGATCGTCGTACCCGGCGCGTTCCGCTGGACATGGGCCCCGTGCGTCGGTGTCACGACGGTCGTACCTGTCGCCGGCGGCGTGTTGGCGTGGAGAGCCAGCTCGTTCGACGAAAGGTTCGGACCCGCGTAGTCGAGCACGTTCCCATACCGGGACGCGGCCGCCAACATCACGATCACGGCCACGAGCACGCCGATGCTGATCGCCGCGAGGGCCGAACCCGAGCGGGCCCGGTACCGGGCGAGATCGCGCAATGCGAGCCGGGGCGCGATCGGCGCCCGGCGGCCGCAGTGCGCGGCCAACGACAAGAAGAACGGCGCCAGCAGGATGAGCCCCGGGACGAGGAGCACGATCCCGAGCACGAGCTCCGGCGAGCCCCCGCTCCCGTCCCCGTGGTTCGTGCCCCCGGCGTAACCGAGCGCCAAGAAGGCGAGGACGAGGAAGAGGATGCCCGGGAGAGCGGACCGTCGGATCTGGCGGGGTGGCGCCGGTCGACCCGACAACGCCTGGACGATCGGCACCTTGGTGATCGCCCGGGCCGGACGGGACGCCGCGAAGTAGGCGGCGACAACGGCGAGCACCATGGCGGCGGCCACGACGATCCACGGGAGCGCGAGCACGCCGATGACGTGGTGCGAGCTCTGCTCGAGACTTGGACGGTAGGCGAGCCAGACGACGAACCCGAGGACGAAGCCGAGGATCGCGCCGACCACACCGACGACCGTGCCGTTGGCGCTGACGACGAGCCGGACGTGGCGGTCGGTGGCGCCGGTCGACTCGAGCATCCCGATCGACCGGAGGCGCCGCTGGGCGAGCACCGTGAAGCCGCCGATCGAGACGAGCGCGATGAGGAGCATGCCGAGAACCAGGGCAACGAGCGAGATCGTCTCGGGATTGAGCGGGTTCGACTGGGCGACCGAGGCGGGGGTCTGCGCGTTGTGGCCGATCGAGGCCAACGGAACGCCTGGCGCGTCGAACAACGCCGTGATGCCTGTCGGGGCCTTCACCTGCCCGGGGACGACGAGCGCGAATTCGTCGAGGAGGCTCTGGGGGTTCTCCACGATGCCGACTACCTGGCGGTCGACGCCACCCACTCGCCACCGGTCCCCCGCCCTCAGATGGAGCGCCGACGCAACGCCGCTCGTCACGGCGACCTGGGCCGGGCCCGTTGGGTAGTGCCCGGAAACGAGGGAGAGCATCGGGCCACTGAACGGCCCGTCCGGACTCTGTGCTCGGAGCTGATAGGTGGTGATCGATCCCGGGATCGACTGCGTCTTGTTCTCGATCAGCTCGACGCGACCGAAGCGATGCTCCAGGCTGGCGATGACGCTCGCCGTCTTCGCGTTGAAAGACGTAAAGGAGACGGCGTCCTGCGCAGTGCCGAAGCCGGCATCCTTCGGTGGTGGGTTGTTCGTGGCCACCGCCGAGCCCACGATCGTCGCCGCCACCGCGACGGTGATGAGGGCGAGGATCAGCAACTGCTGACGCCATTCGCGCCGGAAGAGTCGCCACGCCCACCGGACGACAGCCCGGCGGGCCGGCGCACCGCCGTTGGCGGGGCGACCCTCGGCGAGGGGGGCAAGGACAGCGGTGGTCATCGGAGCTCCTTCGGCATCGTGTGCTCGATCGCTACGCGCTGGGCGTCGCGAGCGGAGAATCGGGAAGGTCGGCGGTCGCGTTGTCGACGGCGCGTCCGTCACGGATGAAGATCACCCGGTCGGCCCAAGAGGCAAGGTGGGCGTCGTGGGTGACCACGATGGCGGCCATGCCGCGCTGGCAGGCGTCGAAGATCATCCGCATCACCGCCTCGCCGTTGCTGGAGTCGAGCGCGCCCGACGGCTCATCGGCGAGGAGGAGCTTGCGCTCGCCGACGACGGCACGGGCGATGGCCACCCGCTGACGCTCGCCGCCCGAGAGCTGATCGGGGTAGTGCCCGGCCCGATCGGCCAGCCCGAGCTCCTCGAGCGCCGCGAGCCCTGCCTGGCGGGCCTGGCGGGCCGAAGCGCCGTCGAGCTCGAGGGGAAGCGCGACGTTCTCCGCCGCCGTGAGACCAGGGAGGAGGTTGAAGTCCTGGAAGACGTAGCCGATCGTGCGCCGACGAAGTCGCGCCTTGTCGTTGCGTGACAGCCTCGACAGCGCCGCCCCGCCGACGCACACCTCGCCACTCGTCGGCTCCTCGAGGCTGCCAGCGATCGTGAGCAGCGTCGACTTTCCCGATCCGCTCGGGCCCATCACGGCGACGAGGTGCCCTTCGTCGACGGAGAGGTCGATCTCGTAGAGGGCACGCACGGCCGTCGACCCCTCGCCATAGAACTTCGAGATCTGATCGAGTTCGAGCAGGCTCATCTGCGTAGACCGTCCTTTGCCGGAAGCCCGGCCTCACGAGCGGGTAGATCACCCGGATGAATACTGAGTATTCTACTTAGATGGATACTGATGTCAATAGTGGATGATGAACCGCCCGCGGCCGACGGGTGGGCTATCGGCGCGGCGCAGGCGCCGGAAGATCCTCGAGTAGCGATTCCGGCGAGGGCGGCGGTACGGTCTGATCGACGAGCCGTCCATCGCGGATGAAGGCGACTCGGTCTGCCCATGACGCGAGCTGGGCGTCGTGCGTGACGACCACCGCCGCGACACCCCGGCGACAAGCGCCCAGGATGAGTCGCATGACGGCCTCGCCGTTGATCGAGTCGAGTGCGCCCGACGGCTCGTCGGCCAGCAAGAGCGAGCGTTCGCCAACCACGGCGCGAGCGATCGCCACCCGCTGACGCTCCCCGCCGGAGAGCTCGTCTGGATAGTGCGTGGCTCGTCCGGCCAGGCCCAGCTCCTCGAGCGCGGCCATGCTCGTACGCCGGGCCTGTCTCGACGAGACGGCATCGAGCTCCATCGGCAGCGCGACGTTCTCGGCCGCCGTCAGTCCGGCGAGCAGGTTGAAGTCCTGAAACACGTACCCCACGGTTCGTCGACGAAGGCGCGCCTTGTCGTTGCGGGACATCGACGACAGCGAGCAGCCGTCGATCAACACGTCACCGGTCGTCGGCTCTTCGAGGCTGCCGGCGATCGTGAGCAGCGTCGACTTCCCCGAGCCAGATGGACCCATTACCGCGACGAGCGATCCCCGTTCGATCGAGAGGTTGACGCCCCGCAAGGCCTCCACCTCAGCGCCGCCGGTCCCATAGCTCTTCGAGACCCCCCGCAGCTCGAGGTAGCTCATCGCCGCGCGACCAGCCTCCGCCGGATGAGCGGTCCGGACTTCCCCATCGGCGCCTCGAGCTCGGCGCGCTTCAACCGGCCATCGGCCATATCGAGCCACCGAACGACCGAGTCGAGACGGAAGAGCTCGGCGTCAACAACGAGGGCGAAGGCCAGATCGAAGTCAGCCTCGTCCTCCTTGAGTCGCGTCCACTGTTGCATCAGCTCGACGAGATAGCGACGATGGACCTGGATGACGTCGTGGACCGAAATGCCCGGCACGCGAAGCGCCGCCAGTACCTTGATCACGAGCTCGTCACGCGGCGGCGACGTCATATCCGGCGGGGTGCTCAACCACTCGTCGAGCTCCTGGCGACCGACGTCGGTGATCCGGAAGGCCTTCTGCGGTCCGACCTCTTCTTCGCTGTCGTCGGACTCGATCAGCTCGTCGCGCTCGAGTCGCTGGAGCGTCGAGTAGACCTGCCCGACGTTGAGCGGCCATACCTCCCCGGTGCTCTCCTCGAACTCCTGGCGGAGCTGGAGCCCGTACTTCGGGCCCTCGCTCAAGAGCGCGAGCAGCGCGTGTCGGACGCTCATGCGATTGATCCCCTCACCATCGTCGTACCATACGCAGTATCCTACGATGAACGAGCTCGAGCGGTCAACGCCGAGCACCCGGACGTTCCCGTCTGCGAGCCAGCCCCCAGGCCCATTCAGCGGCGTCGATCCCAAGGGTCACGGGCAGCAGTGCATCTGCCTGTGAAGTCGACCGCCCAATAAGCAGCGCGACCATGGGTGATGCCGACATCACTGAGTGCCGCCCCTCATGCCCGACGCCGGTCGGACTTCGGATCGACCATCCTCACCGTCACGTCCGGGTCGCACCAGGGTCGCCGCAGTCAATGGGGTCACCGAGCCCTGCAGGGTGTGATTTCCTCGTGTGGTGGGGATCATCGGTGGAGCAGAGGAACTGCGGCAGGGCGTTGCGGATGCGCGCGCACTTGCGGCGGTCGCCCTCGACGACGACGGCTGGGATCGCTATTGGGGTGCCCTGGCGGCCCTGCAGCCGTTTGGCCGGGCCGCGCTGGAACTGGCACGAGAGCTGATACACCCGGGCGGCGCGGCGATCGACGTCGGCTGTGATCTGCTCGGCGTCCTCTGTAACCCCGACGAGGGCGGCTTTGGGCTGGAGGTCACGCTCGAACTTGTCGCCGTGGCCGGGCGGGAGGATGACGCAGAGGTGCTCTGGTCGGTCGCCAACGCACTGGGCCATGCCGCGGACCCCGCTGGGACGGAGATGCTCGCCCGGTTGCGCACTCACCAGGATCGTGACGTCCGCCTTGCCGTGGCCCAGGCCCTCCCGATGTGCCACGACCCCGATGACCACGACGAGATGAGCCTGTCCGCCGTCGCATTACTGGACCTCATGGAAGACGAGCACGCCGACGTACGCGACTGGGCGACGTTTGCGATCGCCCGACAGATCGAGGTTGACGGCATCGGCATTCGGGAAGCCCTTGTCGGCCGCCTGGCGGACGATGATCTGGAGACGCGCAGCGAGGCCGCCGCCGGCCTTGCCCGTCGCCGAGATCGTCGCGCCCTCGAGGTGGTCAAGGGCATCATCCAAAGCGGCAGTCCGCCATGGTTCGTCATCGAAGCGGCGGAATACCTCGGCCACGAAGAGCTGCTGGGCCCGCTCCGCGAGCTTGCCGAGACCTGGACGGACACCGGGCTGTCGACACTGGTCCGAGCCGTCCGCCAGTGTGACCCAGCGGCGCGGTCAGCGGACCTCTCACGATGGAACGAGGTCCTGACGCGGCTGGACCAGGCCGGCTTCTCGCCAGCACTTCTGTGCCCCTTGTACGAGACCTGGGTTGAACTGGATCTTGCTGCCCAGGACGGTCCGATGCTGTCCTACGGCGTCGAACATCTCGTGGACGACCGATGCCAGGGGGACATGACGAAGCTGGCATCAGTCGTCGCTGCCGATGTAGCGAGGATCTCTGAGACAAGCTGACGCTCCTGATCAGGAGCCAGGGGTTACTGAATGCTTGGCTCGGCCAGCCCGCCATGCTTCGTCGACCACGACGAGCACCCGGAAGCCGCCGTCACCGCCCGGGCTGGCCTTCCGGTCGATCCCGTCCACCGCGTCACCCTCTTCCCAGTCCTCCCGCCGGCCTGCCGGGCGAGGATGGCTTGGAGCCACACAGTCGTCGCACAGGCCGTCAGGATGCCGAGAGCTGCGGAGTTGGACCTCGGGGAGAAACCTGGGCCAGCACCTGAAGATCCTAAGTGGCCACCCGGCCCGGCAGCCCGACCTCAGGCCCCTCAACGGTCTCGGAACGCCTCATGGCTCCGTCCGCCAACCGTGCTCTTTCCGGTAGACGAACTCATTCACTCCGTAGTACTCAATCGCTGCGACAAATTCGTCGCAGAACTGCATCGCAATCCAGGCTTTCATGGGGCCTTCCTTGCAGAGCACCTCGTTGGTCGTGGAATCTCGCACCACGACGTCGTAGGGCAGGGTCCCCAGGTCGGCGGGCTCGCTGCTCAATGCCAGGGCGACAACTTGCCAGAGCCAGTAGCGAACACGAGACGCCGGGTCACCTTCTAGACCGACCGTTACCGTCGACACCGCAACGGGTGAGCTCCGTTGTCGTCTCGGGCGTCCCTTGGCCATCGGACCAGTATCGCCCGGAGGGCAGATTCACTAGATGATTAATTCCAAGGGGTCAGTGGTCATAGGCGAGCAGCGACCGGTGGGGCCGGGCACCGACGCGGTCGTTGTGCCAGATGACTGCGGTCAGGGCGAGCAGGCGTTGCAGCACCCGTACGACGACTCCGGCCTTCGTTCGGCCGCCATGGCGCTCGAGGTCGAGCTGGCCCTTCAAGGTGTCGTTGACCGACTCGATGACCTGGCGAAGGGGTTTCAAGAACCGGGCGCCCGGACGCTGGTCTTCGCCCCGCATGGCCGGTCGGAGCAAGGTGGCACCGTGATCGGCCAAGAAGGTCTCGAGCTCGGCGCTGCGGTACCCCTTGTCGGCCAAGACGACCTGGCCGGGGTGGTCATCGAGCAGCTCGGGCTCGATTTCCAAGAGGTCCCGGAGTACCTCGCGCTCGTCGAGCTTGGGGTTCGAGAGGGCGAAGGTGATCGGCAGCCCGCCCGGCGTCGTGACCAGGTGGAGCCGGAGGCCCCAGAAGTAGCGGGAGTGACTGGCGCAGTACCCGTAGCCGGCGAAGCCGGACAGCTCGCTGCGCTTGGCCGTCTCCCGAGACCGCCCGCACTCGACGGGGGTGGAGTCCACCATCCAGAGGTCGTCGGACCACAACGTCGTCTGGCGGGCCACCGTCCGGATGAGGGCCTGGAGTTGCCCGGCGGCGGCCCGGAGGCGCTTGTTGTAGCCGGACTGGTTGGGCACGTAGGGGAACAGGTGCCAAAGGTGCGCCTTGGCGAAGCGGAGGAACCGGGTTTCGGAGCTGAAGCCCAACAGGGCCTGGACGACCGACAGCGTGACGAGCTCGGCGTCGGAGAGCTTCGGGGCGATCCCGACGACCGGTCGGTATCGGGCCAGCTCGGGATGGGTCTTCAACTCGTCGTCGACATGCACGTAGAGTGCCGTGCAAAGGGTGTCCAGATCGGCGTCCATGAGACCTCCAAGGTCGGAATGGCTTTGAGCAACGCCGATCTTGGACACCTTTTTCGCGCCGGTGGTGGACCGCTGCGCAGCAGCGATCCCTTGGAATCACTCGTCTAGGGCTTCAGCCTGGACGGCCACGAGGTGACGGCACTGGGCTATCCCCCGCCCCACCGAACACCGCCAAGGCGGTAGCGCCCGAACGTCTACCGACCGAACGCCTCACTCGTTACTGGCGGGTCGCCTCCGCGGCGAAACGGACGCGGCGGACGACGGCCAGGCGGAGGGCGACCAGGAGCCGGATTGCCCACCAGCCGGGGTCGAACTCGCGCTTGTGGAGCGAGAGCCGGGCTGACGTGGTCGCGGCGTGGTGGTTGTTGTGCAGGCCCTCACCGGCGACGAGCCAGGCCAGCCACTGGTTGTTGGTAGCCAGGTTGTCGTAGGGGCGCTTCCCCCACCAGTGGCCGACGGCGTTGATCGCCCCCCCGCCCAGTAGGTACGTGGGGGCGTAGACCAGAGCGGCGACCAGCCCGATCCTCCAGCCCAGCACGACGACGAGGATCAGAACGCCGATGGCCAGACCGAGCAGTGCCCGATCGAACAACCACCGGTCCCATCGGTCGGCCGGCAGGTCGCGGGCGTAGCGGGCCACGACGACGGGGTCCCGGGCCACCTTGCGGTAGAGGCGGACGTTGCCCAGCTGCACGGCCGGGTACCCGAACAGGAACGGGGAGTGCGGGTCCCCCTCTTTGTCGGTGAACGCGTGGTGCTTGCGATGGACGGCCACCCACTGGCGAGGCCGAGTCCCGGTACCCACCCAGATGAGGATCCGGCAGACGGCCAGGGCCACGGGCGACAGCGTGATGGCCCGATGGGCCAGGGCGCGGTGGAGGTAGACGGTCGTCACGAAGAACGAGAACTCAGCCAAGACGAGCCCGCTCAGAACGGCAACCGCGGCAGACCAGGGCAGGCCGAGCCCGGGCAGGATCCCCTCAGGCATGTGGGCTGATCGGTCGGCCGGGGAGGAGCGAGGAGTGCGTCATGAGCTCCCAGAGCGTAGAGCAGCCGGAACAGGCATCGACAACGGGTAGCTCAACGGGGAACTTCGAGCCCGAGCTGCTCGCCCAAGACACGAGTGGCGGGCCGCGTCGCCAATGTCCTGAGCTCGCCGCGGCTCGAGGGTGTAGGCGATGGTCTTCACCACCGCGTCGGCGGAGACCGACACCCTCAGGACTGGATGAAGGCCAGCAGATCGGCGTTGATCGTCTCGGCCTGGGTGGTCGGCATGCCGTGGGGGAAGCCGGCATAGGTCTTCAGCGTGCCGTTCTGGACGAGCTTGGCCGACAGCGGGCCGGAGTCGGCGTAGGGGACGATCTGGTCGTCGTCGCCGTGCATGACCAGGACGGGCACGGTGATCTGCTCGAGGTCCTCGGTGAAGTCGGTCTGGGAGAAGGCGACGATCCCGTCGTAGTGGGCCTTGGCTCCCCCCATCATCCCCTGGCGCCACCAGTTCTCGATGATGGCCTGGCTGGGCTGGACGCCGGGCCGGTTGAAGCCGTAGAAGGGTCCTGACGGCAGGGCCCGGTAGAACTCGGACCGGTTGGCGGCCAGCTGGGCCTGCAGATCGTCGAACACGCTCTTGGGCAGGCCGCCGGGATTGGCGTCGGTCTGGAGCATGAGCGGCGGTACCGAGCTGATCAGCACCGCTTTGGCCACCCGGCTCTCGCCGTGCCGGGCGATGTAGTGAGCTACCTCACCACCGCCGGTCGAGTGACCGACGTGGACGGCGTCGTGGAGATCGAGCTGGGCGGTCAGCGCGGCCAGGTCGTCGGCGTAGTGGTCCATGTCGTGACCGTCACCGGTCTGGGTGGATCGGCCGTGCCCCCGTCGATCGTGGGCGATGACCCGATAGCCGTGCCGAAGGAAGAACAGCAGCTGGGTGTCCCAGTCGTCGGCCGAAAGTGGCCAGCCGTGGCTGAAGACGATCGGTTGGCCCGACCCCCAGTCCTTGTAGAAGATCTCCACGCCGTCGGTGGTGGTGATCGTGCCCATGGTCATTTTCCTCCGTCGCCGGCCCCCACCGTCGATCGCGGGCCCGTGATGCCGGTCTACCACCACGGCGAACGTGGTGACGGCGGACTTCCCCC
Organism: uncultured Actinomycetota bacterium; assembly: GCA_963844575.1. GTDB lineage: Bacteria > Actinomycetota > Acidimicrobiia > Acidimicrobiales > RAAP-2 > DASZUK01. The sequence goes on along the minus strand of CAWJOU010000005.1, from coordinate 1,943,343 downwards.
GCAGCTACCACCCAGCGGCGGCGAGCCGCTCGCCGACCAACCGGAGCCGGTCGATCGGCTGGACGACGGCGATCCGCACGTTGCCGGCGCCCTCGGGCCCGTAGAGGCCGCCGGGGCTGACGAGAATGCCGCCGGCGCGGGCGAGGTCGTCGGCGAGCGCCCAGGCATCGGGCCAGCGGGCGGGGACGGCGGGCCAGAGGTAGAAGCCGCCGGCCGGCAGCGCGGTGGGAATGCCGGCCTTGGTCAGGACGCCGGCGAGGTACTCGAGCCGTTCGAGGTAGCGGGCGCGCTGGACGTCGACGTGGTCTTGGTCGGCGAGGGCGACGACCGCCGCGGCCTGCACCGGTCCGGGGACCATGAGCCCGGCGTGCTGGCGGACGTCGCGCAGGAAGCCGACGAGCTCGGCGTCGCCGGCGTAGAAGCCGGCCCGGGCACCGGCCAGGTTGGACCGCTTCGAGAGCGAGTGGACCGCGACGACACCATCGGGCCCGGTCTCCAGGATCGACCGGGGTGGCCCGTCCCAGGTGAACTCGGCGTAGCACTCGTCGGAGAACACGGGCACCCGGTGGCGCCTGCCCCACGCCGCGGCGGCGTCGAGGTCGGTCAGGCCACCGGACGGGTTGGCCGGTGAGTTGACCCAGAGGAGGACGGCCCTCGCCGCGTCGGCCGGGTCGATGGCGTCGAGGTCGAGCCCGGCGCCGTCCGCGGTGGCCGGCGGGACGGGCACGGCCCGGCAGCCGGCCAGCGTCGCGCCCATGGCGTACGTCGGGTACGAGACCGCGGGGTACAGGACGGTGTCCCGGCCGGGGTCGCGCAGGCGCAGGTAGTGCGCGGTCGACGCGACGAGCTCCTTCGTGCCGACACACGCCGCGACCGTCGCCGGGTCGACGGCGACGCCGAAGCGGCACGACAGCCAGCCCGCCGCGGCCTCCCGGTAGGCGGGTCCGCCGGCCGACGACGGGTAGCCGCGCTCGGCGCCGGACGTGGCGAGGGCGTCGACGACAGCCGGTGGCGCCGGGTCGGTCGGCGTGCCGATCGAGCAGTCGACGACGCCGCCATCCAATTCGTCGGCCAGGGCCTTCAAGCCGTTGAGCCGGTCGTACGGGTACGGCGGCGGTCGGAAACCGCCGGACGGGGAACCCCCAGCCGCAGCAGTGGCGGTCGGCGGCCGAACGGACGGCGAACCGGTGGCGGTCATGCGGACACGACCATGTACTCACGGAACCGGGCGCGGCCGGCGTCGTCGAGGACGACGTGGACCCGCGCCGCCTCGTCGCCGGTCTCCTGGCCGACGACCTCGCCCTCGCGGTGGACCGCGGCGAGGACATCGCCGCGGGCCCACGGGATGACGAGCTCGACGACCCGGTCGGCGGCCCGTAGCCGGTCGGCGACGGCCCGGAGGAGGTCGTCGATGCCCTGGCCGGTCCGAGCGGAGACGAGGACGGACCCTTCGGCGGCCGCGGCGACCCGCTTGGCGTCGTCGGGGGCGCGGTCGGCCTTGTTGACGACGACGAGCTCGGGCACGTCGCTGGCGCCGATCTCCTCCATGACGGCCTGGACGGCGTCCATCTGGGCGTCGGGGTCGGCGGCGGAGCCGTCGACGACGTGGACGACGAGGTCGGCGAGGTGGACCGCGTCGAGCGTGGAGCGGAATGCCTCGACGAGCTCGTGCGGCAGTTTGCGGACGAAGCCGACGGTGTCGGTGACGAGGACGGTCTCGCCGCCGGGCAGCGCGAACTGCCGCGTCCGCGGGTCGAGGGTGACGAACAGGCGGTTCTCGGCCGGCACGCCGGCATCGGTCAGCCGGTTGAGCAGCGTCGACTTGCCGGCGTTCGTGTAGCCGACGAGGGCCAGCTCCCGGTGGCGGCCGCGCTGGCGGGACCGGCGCTGCAGGGTGCGCGTCCGCTCGACCGACCGGAGGTCGGCCTCGAGGCGGTGCATCCGGCGGACGAGGCGGCGACGGTCGACCTCGAGCTGGGTCTCACCGGGACCGCGGGTGCCGATGCCACCGGCCTGCTGGCTGAGCGACCCGCCGCGGCCGCGCAGCCGCGGCAACCGGTACCGCAGGAGGGCCAGCTCGACCTGGGCCTTGCCTTCGGGACTGCGGGCGTTCTGGGCGAAGATGTCGAGGATCACCGCGGTCCGGTCGATGGCCGTCCGGCCGAGCAGCTTCTCCAGGTTCCGCTGCTGGGCGGGGTTCAGCTCCTCGTCGAAGACGACCGTGTCCGCGTCGACCTTCTCGGCCAGCTCGGCCAGCTCGTGGGCCTTGCCCCGGCCGATGAACGTCGCCGGGTCCGGATGGTCACGGCGCTGGATGATCCGGGCGACGACGTCGGCGCCGGCGGTGTCGACGAGCTCGGTCAGCTCGTCGAGGTAGCCGTCGACGGCCGCCGGGTCGGTGCCGGGCAGGACGACGCCGACGAGGATGATCCGCTCCCGGAACTCCCGGGTGATCAGCGTGCCGGGCAGGTTGACGGTCATGCGGGTCGGCGATCGGGCGATCTGATGCTCGGGGCCGTCACGCCGGGACGGCGGCCGGGCCCGGTCGGTCGGCGGGCAGGACGGCCGGGTCGACGGTGACGTCGGCCACCCGGCGGACCGGGCCGGCGAGGATCGCGCTGTCGGCTTCGTTGGGGCCGAGCCGGACCTCGAGCGTCCCGCCGGGGTTGTGCACGAGCACCCGGGCGCCGACGAGCCCCCAGCTCCGGGCGGCCGCGGCGGCGGCGACGCTGCCGGTCCCACAGGCCAGCGTCTCGCCGACGCCGCGCTCCCAGACCCGGAACCGCAGCTCGTCGGGGCCGCGACCGAGGGCGATGAACTCGACGTTGACGCCGCCGGGCGTCTCGGCCTCCAGCCGGGCGCCGACGGCGGCGACGTCGATCTCGTCGGGGTCGTCAAGGCCGAAGAGCACGAGATGGGGGTTCCCGACGTCGACCCGCCGGGCCCGGTGGCCGGGGGCTCCCGGTGGTTCCTCCGGACCGAGCCGGGCCGGCCCCATCGCCGCGCTCGCCCACGCCTCGCCCGGGCGGTCGCCGGCCCGGTAGTCGACCGTCCGGATCCCGGCCGCGGTGGCGACGGTGAAACGCGGCGGCGTCACGAGACCGGCGTCGACCGCGGCCTGGGCCAGGCAGCGGATGCCGTTGCCGCTCATCTCGGCCTCGCTGCCGTCGGCGTTGTGGAGCTCCATCCAGACGTCCGTGCTCGACCGGCTGTGGCCGACGCCACTCGGGCCGACCCGGATCACGCCGTCCGCGCCGACCCCCCGCTGGCGATCGCACAGGGCGCGGACCTGGGCCGCGGAAAAGTGGACGGCGTCCTCCCGGTCGACCAGGACGAGGAAGTCGTTACCGGCACCTTCGTGCTTCGAGAACTGCACCGCTACAGTCTCGCGCCCCGTTGCCGCGACCCGTGCACCGGCTATCCGACGGCGGCGGCGACCGCGTCGGCCGGATCGTCGCCGTCGAGCCAGCCGATGCGCGGGTCCCGGCGGAACCAGGCCCACTGCCGGCGGGCAAACTGGCGGGTCCGCCGGACGGCCTCGGCGACGCAGTCGTCGAGCGGGACGCCGCGCTCGACGTGGGCGAGGAGCTCGCGGTAGCCGAGCGCCTGACGGGCGGTGCGGGAGAGCCCGCCCGGCCGGGCCGCCAGGGCCCGGACCTCGTCGAGGAACCCGTCGTCCATCCACGCCACGAACCGCTCGGCGATCCGCCGGTCGCCGTCGTCCGGCCGGTACGGGAGGCCGAGCAGCGTGAACGGGGTCGCCGGGTACGCGGTCAGGCCGGGGCCGAACGACGAGAACGGCCGGCCGGCGCCGATCGTCACCTCGAGCGCCCGGACGATGCGGCGCCGGTTCGACGTCGTCGTCCGCGACGCGGCGAGCGGGTCGAGCGCGGCCAGCCGGGCGTGGAGGGCGGCGACGCCGCCGGGCTCGTCGGCCTGGCGTTCGAGCTCGGCCGCGACGGCCGGCCAGCGACCGGGGAGGTCGAGGTCGTCGACGACCGATCGCAGGTAGAGGCCGGTGCCGCCGACGAGGACGGCCCGCTGGCCGCGCTCGTCGATGTCGGCCAACGCGGCCCGGGCGGCCGCCTGGAACTCGGCCACCGTGAACTCGCCGGACGGGTCGACGAGGTCGAGGAGGTGGTGCGGCACCTCGGCCCGGGCGGCCGGCGACGGTTTGGCCGTCCCGATGTCCATGCCGCGGTAGACGGTCATCGAGTCGATGCAGACGAGCTCGACGTCCCCGCGCCGGCGGGCGACGGCCATGGCGACGTCGGACTTGCCCGAGGCGGTCGTCCCGAGGAGGACGACCGGCCGTCGGTCGGGGGCTCGACCGGCCGTCACCGGGGGGTCGGCGTCAGCCGGCGGCGACGGGGAGGCGCGGCCGGTGTCGCGGCGCCGCGGTCAGCCGTCCGAACCGGCCGGTCAGGTGGTGCGGCGCCGCACCGGTCACCTCGACCTCGGCGAACGACCCGATCGCCGGTCCGTCGCCGTCGGGCGGGGCGAAGTGAACGAGCTTGCCCTGCCGCGTCCGGCCGGTCAGCACGGTCGGGTCTCGCCGGCTCGGCCCCTCGACGAGCACCTCCTCCGTCCGGCCCACGCGGTCCTGGTAGCGACGGAGGCCGGATCGCCCGACGACCTCGCACAGCCGGTCGAACCGTTCGGCGACGACGTCGGGCGGGACGTACCGGTCCTCCATGGCCGCTGCCCGCGTGCCGGGCCGCGGCGAGAAGATGAACGTGTACGCGCTGTCGTAGCCAGCCTCGGCGACGACCGCGAGCGTGTCGTCGAAGTCGTCGTCCGTCTCACCGGGGAAGCCGACGATCACGTCCGTCGTCACCGCCAGGTCCGGCACCGCGGCCCGGGCCGCCCGCAGCCGCTCGAGGTAGCGCTCGGCGGTGTACCCACGGCGCATCGCCGCGAGCACCCGGTCGCTGCCGGACTGCAGCGGCAGGTGGAGCTGCTCGCAGACCGAACCGACATCCGCCATGGCGGCGATCGTCTCCGGCCGGAGGTCCTTCGGGTGCGGGCTCGTGAACCGGACCCGACGGATGCCGTCGACCGCGCCGACCGCGGCGAGCAGGTCGGCGAAGAGCGGCCGCCGCTTCGTCAGGTCGCGGCCGTACGAGTTGACGTTCTGGCCGAGCAGCGTGACCTCGACGACGCCGCGGCGGGCCAGCGTCTCGACCTCGGCGACGATGTCCTCCGGCCGCCGGCTGACCTCGGGGCCGCGGACGGACGGGACGATGCAGAACGCGCACGAGTTGTCGCAGCCGGTCTGGATCGTCACCCATGCCGCGTACGGCAGCTCCCGGACCGCCGAGAGCGCGGGGCGTGGTCCGGCGGCGCGGTCGGGTCGGGGGCGTCCATGATCTCGACGATGGGGCCCTCCACCGACGCCCGGCGCAGCAGCTCGGGGGCGCGGGCCAGGTTGTGGGTGCCGAACACCACGTCCACATGGCCGGCCTTCTGGCGGACCAGCTCCCGGTCCTTCTGGGCCAGGCAACCGCCGACGGCGATCTGCAGCCCCGGCTTGGCGTCGCGCAGCGATTTGAGGTGGCCGAGGGTGCCGTACAGCTTGTTGTCGGCGTTCTCCCGGATGCAGCAGGTGTTGAGGACCACCAGATCGGCCTCGTCCAGGTCGGTGGTCGGCTCCATCCCGTCGGCGGCCAGCAGGCCGGCCAGCCGCTCGGAGTCGTGCTCGTTCATCTGGCACCCGAAGGTGCGGATGAGAAACTTGCGGGTCACCGCCGCAGTCTAGGACTGGCTAGTCCCCGTTCTCGACGGGTGGCAGGTGGGCCGCGTCGCCGGTCACGAGGCCGACGAGGTCCGGCCGGAGCACGAGGACCCGGCCGGGCACGCCGGCCGCGTCCATCGCCGCCACCGCGGCCGAGCGGACGGCCGGGGCGTCGCCGGCCGTCGTGAAGCCCAGGAGCGACGGCCCGGCCCCCGACCAGCAGGCGGCCAGTGCGCCGCCGTCGACCAGCGCGGCGAGCAGGCCGGGCGCCTCCGGGAACAGCGCGCTCCGGTAGTCCTGGTGCAGCCGGTCTTCCGTCGCCTCGCTGACGAGCACCCGCCGGTCGGCCAGGCCGGCCAGCAGCAGCCCCATCCGGCCCAGGTTGAACGCCGCGTCCTGCCGGTCGACCCGATCCGGGAGAACCTGGCGGGCCTCAGCGGTCGGCAGCGTCCGGTCGGGGACGACGACGACCGCGACCAGCGACGGGTCCAGAGGGAGGCGGGCCGCCCGCGGCATCCCGGCGACCGTCCCGGCGGCGACGAGGCCACCGACGACGGATGCGGCCGCGTTCTCCGGGTGGCCGTCGACCCGGGCCGCCACCGCCAGCGGGTCCGTCGCCCCGGCCGCGGCGGCCGCCGCCGCGGCCAGCGCAGCCGACGAGCCCAGTCCCCGGGCCACCGGGATCTGGGAGCGGACGGTGATGGCCAGCCGATCGTGGCCAGCGACGTCGACGGCGACGCGGGCGGCCAGGTGGGTGGCATCGTCGGCCAGGCCGGCGCCCTCGCCCTCGCTGCGGACGGTCAGCCGGTCGGCCGGCTCGATCTCGACTTCGACGTAGCGGTCGACGGCCAACGCCAGGGCGTCGAAGCCCGGACCGAGGTTCGCCGCCGACGCAGGGGTCCGGGCGCGCACCCGGTCAGAATAGGTTGCCGTCAGAGCCGTCAGAAGAGATGGTGCTCGACCGTGACGACCGGCAGCCGGCCGGCCGTCTGCACCGGCACGGCGATGTCCTGGGTGCCGACCCGGACGTGGACCGTGCCGACCGCCGTCCCGGCATGGTCACCACCGGTCGGCCGGTGGCTGACGACCATCGTCTCGTCGATCTTCCCGCCCGGCCACACCAGCACCGAGCCGGACGTGGTCATGGCGATCGGCACCGCGTGGCCGGCCACCGTCGCCGATCCGACGGGCGTCCCGGCGGCCGGGAGCGAGACCGCCCCGACGTGGGCGGCCGCGGCCTGGGCGACGGCCAGGTCGGCCCGGCCGGCGGCGTCGAGCACTGTCGGTCCCTGCATCGACGTCACCGCGGCGAGTGCGGTGAACGACTGGCCACCGGTCGATGCCTGGTAGGCGAGGATGTCGCCACCGCCGGCCGCGCTCGTGAACCCGGACTTGACGCCGACCACCCCCGGCACTCCGCCGGCGCTGGCCAGCAGCGGCGTGTACGTGTACACCGTCGCCCCTGTCGGCAACGGCGCCGACGACTGGGCGACCATGACCGCGAATGTCGGGTTCGTCATGTCCGCCGCCGCCACCTTGAGCAGGTCGGCCGGCGTCGACACCGACTGCGGTGTGTAGCCGCTGGCGTCCGCATAATGCGTCTGCGTCATGTCCAGCGACGCCGCGGCCGCGTTCATCTTCGTCACGAACGCGGCCAGCGAACCGGCGTCCCAGGACGCCACCGAGTAGGCGAGGTCGTTGGCCGAGTGGACGAGCATCGCCCCGAGCAGCTGGCGTTCGGTCATCACCTCGCCGGCCACGAGCGGGACGCTCGCCTGGTCGGTCCCGAGGTCGGTCGAGTAGTTCGACGCGTCGTCGGCCGAGATCGTGATGGCCGGGCCATCGGTGCCCGGCGTCAACGGGTGGTCGTGCAGCACGACGTACGCCGTCATGATCTTCGTCATGCTGGCGATCGGCACCGGGTGCTCCGGGCCGGAGTCGGCCGTGTAGCCGACCGCGGGGATCGAGACCGCCGACTGCACCCCGGCCGGCCACGGCAGGCTGACCGTCGCCGCCGGGAGCGCCGCCATCGTCGGCATGTCCATCGCCACCGTCGCCATCGGGTGCTCGACCGTCGGCGGCCGCCCGCTCCGGACGGCGACGAACGTGATCGCCGCCGCGAGCAGGATCAGGACCGCGCCCGTCGTCACCAGCCGGCGCCGACGGGTGGCCCGACGAGCCCGTCGCCCCCGTTCCCGATCGGCTCCGTTACCGCCCCCGACGGCATCACCGCGGTCGGCGGCGCCGCGACCCCGCCGACCGCCAGCCCGGGCGGCCTGGATCTGCGCCCGCGTCAGCGGTCCGCGGGCGGCCGGCTCCGGCGCCCGTTCGGCGACGGACGGTCCAGGCGCGGCAGGTGGCAAACGGGTGACCATCGCCGTCGTGCTCGTTCCCCGGCGCCTAGCCGGGGCGGCTGTCCAGCTCCTCGGGCGTCATGAGGACGGCGCGGGCCTTCGAGCCCTCCGACGGGCCGACGACGCCGCGCTGCTCGAGCAGGTCCATCAGCCGACCGGCCCGGGCGAAACCGACGCGCAGCTTGCGCTGCAGCATCGACGTCGACCCCAGCTGGGAGCGGACGACCAGCTCCATGGCCGTCGACAGCAGCTCGTCGTCGTCGTCATCGCCGGAAAGGCTACTCCCGTTCCCGCCGTCGACGCCCTGGATGCCGACGACCGGCTCCGGCGTCCGGCCCTGCCGGCGCCAGAAGGCCACGACCTGGCGGACCTCGTCCTCGGAGACCCACGGCCCCTGGAGCCGGCGGGGGATGTTCGACGACGCGGTCAGCACGAGCATGTCGCCCTTGCCGATCAGCCGCTCCGCCCCCGGCTGGTCGAGGATGACCCGGCTGTCGGCGAGCGACGACACCGAGAACGCCATCCGGCTCGGGACGTTCGCCTTGATGACGCCGGTGATCACGTCGACCGACGGCCGCTGCGTGGCCAGCACCAAGTGGATCCCGACCGCCCGAGCCATCTGGGCGATCCGGACGACCGACTCCTCGACGTCCCGGGCGGCCACCATCATCAGGTCGTTGAGCTCGTCGACGACGACCAGGACGAACGGCAGACGCTCCGGTCGCTGTTCGTCGGATGCCGCGTCATCGTCGTCGGGCGACCCCTCGTCGGACGCGGTGTCGTCGTCGGGTACCGGGGCGACCTCGCCGGCCGCCGACTCGGCGTCGTACGGACCCTTCTCCCCTTCTGCGTCGGTATTCGCCCGCTGCGCCCTGACCTTGGCCGCGATCGCCGCCACCTGGGCGGCCGCCGACGGGCCGCCCAGCGGCCCGAGGTCGCCACGGTCGAACGCCTCGTTGTAGCCGGTGATGTCCCGCATCCCGTGCTCCGCCAGCAGGTCGTAGCGGCGCTCCATCTCCTTGACCGCCCACGACAGCGCGTTCGCCGCCTTCTTCGGGTCGACGACGACCGGCGTCAGCAGGTGCGGCAGGTCGTTGTACTGGCCGAGCTCGACCCGCTTCGGGTCGACCAGGATCATCCGCACCTGGTCCGGCGTCGCCCGCATGAGGATCGACGTGATCAGCGAGTTGATGCACGACGACTTGCCCGCGCCGGTCGCGCCCGAGATGAGGACGTGCGGCATCTGCGCCAGGTTGACCAGGACCGCCCGCCCGGCGATGTCCCGGCCGAGCGCCACCTCGAGCGGGTGCGTCGCCTGGTGCGCCTCGTCGGACGTCAGGATGTCGCCGAGCGAGACGAGCTGCCGCTGGCGGTTCGGCACCTCGACGCCGATCGCCGACTTGCCGGGGATCGGCGCCAGGATGCGGACGTCCGGCGACGCCATCGCGTACGCGATGTCCTTCGACAGGCTCGTCACCCGGGCCACCTTCACCCCCGGGCCGAGCTCCAGCTCGAACCGCGTCACCGTCGGCCCGACCGTCCGGCCGACCAACCGCGTCTCGACGCCGTGGGCCGCCAACGCCGACACCAACGACTCGCCGGCCTGGTCGAGCAGGCGCAGATCCTGTCGCTGCTCCTTCGACCGGCTCAAGATCTTCATCGGCGGCAGCTGCCACGCCCCCGCCACCGCCACCGGCGCCTCCGGGCCGGCCGCCGCCGGGACGACGTCGTCGGCGCCCCGTCGCTTCGACGACGCCGCCTCCCTCGCCGATCTCGGCGGCTCCGGCTCGGTCAGCGGTGGCTCGTCCGGATCGACCGTCGGGACCTCGCCGGTGTCCGTCTCGTCCAGTGGCCGCGGGTCGTCCAGCACCGACGGCGGCAGCACCGGCGGCGGGCCCGCCACCGGGACCGTGATCGGCGCCGCGTCGCCGACCGGCTCGTCGAGCACCGCGTCGCGGTCGATCCGCCCGCCGGCCCACCACGAGCCGAACGTCCGGCCGAGCGCCGCCACCGCAGCCGCCAGCCCGCGGCCGAGCGCGCCGAGCGAGACGCCCGTCGACAGCACGATCCCGACGAACGCCACCGCCACCAGGATCACGACCGCGCCGGCCGTACCGACCCCCGACGCCAGTGGCCGCCCGACCGCCACCCCGAGCCATCCCCCCGCGTCGCTCAACGCCTGGTTCGTCGCGTCCGCCTTCGGCGAACCGCCCGCCAGCTCGGCCAATCCGCACGCGGCCAGCAGCCCGAGGACCACGCCGATCCACGTCCGCACCGGCTCCGGCCGGTGCCGGCCGACGATGATCACGACGCCGACGACGACGCAGATCGGCGGTAGGAGGAAGCGGACCCACCCGACGACCGCGCCGAGCGCCACGTCGACCCCGTGGCCGACCGTCCCCGCGGCGTCGCCATAGAGCGCCAGCGCCAGCAGGATGCCTAGCGTCGCCAGCCCGATCGCCCACAGGTCGGCCGCGTGGTCGCTGAAGAGGCCGTTCTCCGCCGACCGGCTCGCCGCCGCCCGCCCGCCCGATCGCCCGCCGGACCGGCTGGCCGCGTGTGATGCCCTCCCCTTCGACGCCTGTGCCTTCGACCTCGACGCCGTCCCGGAACCCGAGCGCGACGACGCCTTGCTCTTCGACGTTGAACGGGAGGCCGTCGGTCGGCCCTTGGTCGTCACCACGGCACCGTCACCACACGGCCACGCTAGTGCCGGTGGGCGGCCGTTCGGCGGACACCCCCGCCGCCACCGCCCTGGTCAGAGCGTCGACGATCGACGAGATGACCTGGATTGACGAACACACGTTCGCTATACTACTGCCCGTGGCCACCCGAGACGCCCGGCCTCGCATCCCTCTCCGGTGGCCCCTCGCCGAGGAGGACGACGAGGGGACCCTCTTTCCCGACGAGACCGCCGTCACTCGCCACGTCGGCACCGGGGAGTTCCGGGGGATGGAGTTTCTCCACGTCAACGCCCGGTCGATCATCAACTCGGTCCCCGCGGCCAGCCGCATGTCGTTCCGCTACACGATCAATCCCTACCGGGGTTGCAGCCATGCGTGTTCATACTGTATGTATGCAGATACCTTGATCCTGATGGGTGACGGGACGACGAAGCCGATGGTCGACGTCCGCAAAGGCGATCTCGTCTACGGGACCGTCCGGCGGGGGGACTACCGGCGCTACGCCATCACCGAGGTGCTCGACCACTGGTCGACCGTGAAGCCGGCCTACCGGACGACGCTCGACGACGGCACCCAGCTCGTAACCAGCGGCGACCACCGTTTCCTGTCCGACCGCGGCTGGAAGCATGTCACCGGCACGGGGTATGCCGTCGAACAGCGGCCACACCTGGTCACCGGCGACGAACTGCTGGCCGTCGACGTGGCGACGGTCCGAGAGCGGTCCGTCGAGGGCGATCTCGTCGAGCCGACCCGTCGCGTCGGGGTGGTATCCGTCGAGCCGCTCGGCATGGAACTACCGCTGTACGACATGACGACGGGTACGGGCGACTTCGTCTCCGACGGGGTCATCAGCCACAACTGCTTCGCCCGACCGACCCACGACTACCTGGGCCTGAACATCGGCGAGGACTTCGAGCGGCGGATCGTCGTCAAGGTGAACGCGGTCGAGCGGCTCCGGGCCGAGTTGCGGTCGCCCAAGTGGGCCGGCGAGCACATCGCCATGGGGACGAACACCGACCCGTACCAGCTGGCGGAGGGGAAGTACCACCTGACGCAGGGCGTCGTCCGGACGCTGACCGACGCCCGCAACCCGTTCAGCATCCTGACCAAGTCGACGCTGATCCTGCGCGACCTCGACCTCTTGGTGTCGGCGGCTCGACGGACGTCGGTGCACCTCAACTTCTCGATCGGCACGCTCGACCGGGACGTCTGGAAGCTGACCGAACCGGGAACCCCGCCGCCGGAGCGGCGGCTGACGGCCGTCCGGCGCTTCAACGACGCCGGCATCCCGTGCGGCGTGCTCGTCGCGCCGGTCCTGCCCGGGCTGTCGGACGGCGACGAGCAGGTCCGCGAGGTCGTCGAGGCCTGCGTCGACGCCGGCGCCATCTCGGTGGCGGCCATCCCGCTCCACCTGCGGCCGGGTGTGCGCGAGCACTTCATGGGCCGGCTGGCGACGGCCCGGCCGGATCTCGTCCCGCTCTACGAGCGGCGGTTCCGCCGTGGCTCGTACCAGCCGAAGACCGAGCCGGCCCGGCTCGCCGCGCTGGTGGCCGGCGTCCTGAAGAAGAAGGGCAGCGGGACGCGGCAGATCCGCCGTTATATCGAGGACCTCGATGACCCGGCCGACGGAGTGACTACGGAACGGTCGGCGCCGGCCCGGTCGACGGTTCGGTCGGGCCCGACCCGGTCGGCGCCGGCGAGGCCGGTCGGAGAACAGCTCCGCCTTCTTTAAGCTGCGTCGCAATGGACACCGATACTCCTGCGTCGATCCCCGACCTCCCGCCCGGTGAGCCCGACCACCGACACGATCGGATGGTCCTGGCGCTGGCGTGCATCGCGCAGTTCATGGTCATCCTGGACGTCTCGATCGTCAACGTCGCCCTTCCGTCGATCGGTCGAGCCCTCCACTACAGCCCGACGGGTCTGCAGTGGGTCGTCAACGCGTACGTGCTGACGTTCGCCGGTTTCCTGCTGCTCGGCGGTCGGGCGGCCGACCTGTACGGACGGCGGCGGGTCTACATGTTCGGCCTGGTGCTGTTCGCGTCGGCCAGCCTGATCGGCGGCTTCGCCCAGACATCGACGTGGCTGACCGCGGCCCGGGCCGTCCAGGGCGTGGGTGGAGCGTTCCTGTCGCCGGCGACGCTGACGATCATCGTGACGACCTTCTCCGGCGCCCGGCTGGCCAAGGCGCTCGGCCTGTGGAGCGCCATGGGCGGCGCCGGCGGCGCGGCCGGCGTCGTCCTCGGCGGTGTGCTGACGTCGGAGCTGAGCTGGCGTTGGGTCCTGTTCGTCAACGTCCCGATCGCCGCGGTCACCCTGCTGGGCGCGTTCGCCTACCTGACCGAGTCCCGCCGTCGCCAGGCCGGCGAACGGCTGGACGTCGTCGGCGCGGTCCTGGCGACGCTGGGCCTGGCGGTGCTGGTGTACGCCATCGTGAACACCGACGAGTACGCGTGGGGATCGGCCCGGACCCTCGGGACGCTGGCCATCGCCGTCGTCCTGCTGGGCGCGTTCTTGCTGTCGCAGCTGAAGATGTCCGGCACGCCGCTCGTCCCGCTCCGGCTGTTCCGCTCCCGCTGGGTGACGACCGCCAATCTCGTCATGATGCTCGTCGGGGCCGGGTTCTTCTCGATGTGGTACTTCCTCTCACTGTTCCTCCAGAACGTGCTCGGCTACAGCGCCCTGCGGGCGGGGTTGGCCTTCGCCCCGATGGGGGTGATCATCATGGTCGGGGCGCAGGTCAGCTCTCGGCTGCTGCCTCGGCTGGGCCCGCGCCGGTTGATGCAGATCGGCACGTTGATGGCGGCGGTCGGTTTCGGGTGGCTGACCCAGATCGGGTCCAGCCACGGGTACTGGACAGTCGTCTTCGGCGGCGGGATGTTGGTCTCGCTGGCCCTGGGCGTGCTCTTCACGCCACTGGCCGCAGCGGGCACGACGGGGGTCGACCGGCGGGAGGCCGGGCTGGCGTCAGGGGTGCTGAACACCTCACGACAGGTCGGCGGCTCGATCGGGCTCGCCGCGCTGGCGACGGTGGCAACCAGCCATACCAACCACCTCGTGCACAGCGGGGTGCAGACGCAGGACGCCCTGGCGTCGGGCTACGGCCGGGCGTTCGCGGTGGCGTGCGGCCTGACGGCGGTGGGCTTCCTCATCAGCCTCTTCGTACCGACTTCCGCCCGGGCCAGGGCGGGAACCCCCGACGTGGCCTCGGGCCCCGCGCCCAATGCCGTCCCGGCCGGCGGCCCGGAACGGGCCGGTACGCTCGACCCGGCATGACGAACGCACCTGTTCCCGCCAACCCCGATCCCCGCGGTGGCGGGCTGGAGACGTCGGCCCTGCTGGCCCGGCTCCCCGGCGTCACCGCCTGGCCGTTGACCGTCGTCGAAGCCGGGCCGGTGACCCCGGCGATGTGGCGGATCCGCCTCACGGCCGACGGGCTCGACCAGCTCGAGATCGATCCCGGCCAGGACTTCATGGTCGCGGTCCCGGACGGCCCGGAGCAGCACTTCCGGCGCCGGTACACGGTCCGCCGCCTCGACCGCGCCGTCGGCACGATCGACCTCGAGATCGTCCTCCACGGTGACGGCCCGGGCGCCCGGTGGGCCGCGGCCGTCCAGCCCGGCGACACCGTCGAGGCGATCGGTCCGCGGGGCAAGATCACGCTCGCCGCGGATATGGACTGGCACCTCTTCGCCGGCGACGAGTCGGCCATCCCGGCGACGTTCGCCATGGTCGAGGCGCTCCCGGCCGCGACGACCGCGGTCGTCGTCCTCGAGGTGGCCGGCCCGGAGGAGGAGCAGGCGCTGGACACCGCGGCGGACTGCCGGCTGACGTGGCTCCACCGGGGGACGACCGAGCCGGGGCACGGCACGGCGCTGGTCGACGCGGTCACCGCGGTCGACCTCCCGGCCGGCCGTGGCCACGGTTACCTGGCCGGCGAGCTGCGAACGGTGGCGGCGATGCGCCAGGCGTTGACCGGGCGGGGCCTCGAACCGGACCAGCTCTCCCCCAAGGCGTACTGGCGGCTCGGCGTCGCCAACGCCGCCCACGGCGAGCCGACGAAGGACTGAGCCCCGGGCCGAATGAGTGATCGGGCGTCGGCTCGATCGCCGGCGGCTCGGATCAGACGGCCATGATGATCGGGACGATCATCGGCCGCCGCCGCGTCCGGTCGCCGACCAGCTTGCCGAGGGCTTTGCGGGCGTGGCGACCGAGGACGTCGACGTCCCGAGCGCCGTCGCTCATGGCCTGGACGAGGGCATCGGCGACGACCTGGCTGGCCTCGTCGAGGAGCTCTTCGGCCTCGGGGGCGTAGACCCAGCCCTTGGTGGCGATCTCCGGGCTCCCGCTCAGCGCTTTGCGGTGGAGGTCGACGGTGGCGACGACCATGACGACGCCTTCTTCGGAGAGCAGCTTGCGATCGCGCAGGACGCCGTGGCCGACGTCGCCGACGGTGCCGTCGACGTAGAGGTAGCCGGCCGGAACGGCGCCGTCGCGGTGGAGGCCGTCGGCGTCGAGGCGGACGGCGTCGCCGTCCTCGCACAGCAGCACCTGGTCGTCGGGGACGCCCATCGACCGGGCGAGGGCCGCGTGGTGGACCATGTGGCGGTACTCACCGTGCACCGGGACGAACGTGTCCGGTCGGGCCACCGACAGCAACGTCTGCAGCTCGCCCTGCCGGGCGTGCCCGCTGACGTGGACGGCCTCGGCCCCCGAATGGATGACCTTCGCGCCGCGGCGGTAGAGGTCGTCGATGACCCGGCCGACCGACCATTCGTTGCCGGGGATCGGGTGGGCGCTGATGACGACGACGTCGCCGTCCTCGATGTGGAACCGTTTGTTGTCGCCGGTCGCCATCAACGAGAGCGCCGACATCGGCTCGCCCTGGGAACCGGTCGAGATGACGCAGATCTGCCCGTCGGAGAGCCGGTCGACGTCGTCGATGTCGATGAGCGTGCCGTCCGGGATCGACAGGATGCCGAGGCGGACGGCGAGGTCGACGTTCTTGCCCATCGACCGGCCGAGCGTGGCCACCCGTCGCCCGCTGGCCACCGCGGCGTCGATGACCTGCTGGACCCGGTGGATGTGGCTGGCGAAGCAGGCGACGACGACCCGGTGGCCGGCGGCGGCCACGAAGACTCGGCGCATCGTCACGCCGACGGTGCTCTCCGACGGCGTGAAGCCGGGTTCCTCGGCGTTCGTCGAGTCGGCCAGCAGCAGGCGGACGCCCGGGCCGGCCGCGAGGGCGCCGATCCGGGCCAGGTCGGTCCGCCGGCCGTCGACCGGGAGCAGGTCGAGCTTGAAGTCGCCGGAGTGCAGGAGAACACCCTGGGGGGTGTGGAAGGCAACGGCGAACGCGTGGGGCACCGAGTGGGTGACCGGGATGAACTCGACGTCGCACGGCCCGATACGGCGGCGCTCGCCGTCGGTGACGGTGATGTACTGCGCCCGGTCGGCCAGCCCGGCCTCGTCGATCCGGTTGCGGGCCAGGCCGAGCGAGAAGGCCGAGCCGTAGATCGGGACGGCCAGGTCGCGCAGCAAGAACGCCAGCCCGCCGGTGTGGTCCTCGTGCCCGTGGGTGAGCACGACGCCGTCGACGCGGTCCGCGTTCTCCCGCAGGTACGAGAAGTCGGGGAGGACGAGGTCGACGCCGGGCATGTCGGCGTCGGGGAACATGATCCCGCAGTCGAGGACGAGGATCCGGCCGTCGACCTCGATGCACGCGCAGTTCCGGCCGATCTCGCCGAGGCCGCCGAGGAAGACAACGCGGACCGGCTCGGCCTCGGCGGCTCCGGCGGGGCTTCCGGACGTCTTCCCGGCGGGCTGTCCGGCGGCGTCCCCGGCCGGCGCTCCGCTCTTCTTCCGACGCTGGCGCCGGTTCGCCGGCGGCTGCGGCGCGTCCTTGGGCTCAGGCAACCGGACCGCCTACCCGCGGGGCGTCGAACGCCCCGAGGCGCATGAGGACGCGGTGGGCCTCGCCGTCGAGCTCGGGCGGCGCCGCCCCCATCGGTGCCCGGCACTGCCCGACCGCGAGGCCGAGAGCCCGGCACGCCGCTTTGGCCGGGAGCGGGTTCGGGAACTCCTCGGACGACTCGAAGTCGTACGACTCGACGAGCCGGGCGTTCAGGTGACGGGCCGCCGCGACGTCGCCACTGCCGTGGGCGGCGATCATCTGCCCGAGCTCCGACCCGGCCCAGTGCGAGGCGACGCTGACCAGCCCGACCGCGCCCACCGCCAGCAGGGGCAGCGTCAGGGCGTCGTCACCGGAGTAGAGCTCGAAGCCGTCGTGGGTGTGGCAGAGCAGCCGGGCCGACCCGACCGGGTCGCCGGTCGCGTCCTTGACCGCGACGACGTTCGGCGCGTGGTCGAGCAGCCGCAGCAGCGTGGCCTGGGCGATCCGGCGGCCGCTGCGGATCGGGATGTCGTAGAGGACGACCGGGAGATCGGTCGCCGCGGCAACCGCCGCGAAGTGGCCGAAGAGGCCTGTCTGGGACGGGCGGCTGTAGTACGGCGTGACGACGAGGACGCCGTCGACGCCGGCCGCGGTGGCGGCCTTCGTCAGCTCGATCGAGTGCCGCGTGTCGTTCGTCCCGGCGCCGGCGAGGACCGGCACGGTCACCGCGTCGGCCACCGCCCGCCAGAGGTCGACCCGCTCGGCGTCGGTCAGGACCGGTCCCTCGCCGGTCGTCCCGGCCAGGACGAGGCCGTCACTGCCGTGGTCGACGAGCCAGCGGGCGAGGACGACCGCGGCGTCCACGTCGAGCCGCCCGGCCGCGTCGAACGGCGTCACCATCGCCGTCATCACGGCACCGAACCGGGGGGGTGGCATCCGGGTCAGGTTACCAAGCAGCCACTGCCACGGGGGCCGAGCAGTGGCCGCGGCTTCGGCGGGGGTCCAGCTCAGGCCACCCGGCGCTCGACCGGCGAGCCGTCGGCGAAGGCGTCGGCGTCCTCGGTCGAGTCGGAGAGGTCCTCGAAGGCGATCACGCCCATCTCGGTGAACTTCTCCCGCAGCCAACCGTCGGCCGCGTCGAGCAGGCCGAGCTTCTTCAGGTTGGGGACGATCTTGGAGAACAGCAGGATCTGGAAGTCGTCGCGCTCGGGCGCCTGCGAGAGCACCTTGACGACGTCGTCCTTCGGCACCTCGAGGCGCTCCCAGACCTCCTGCATGAGCATGCGGTCCTTCATGCGGACCGCCGCCTCGAACGCGAACTCCTGGCGCTCGCGCAGCTCGGTGGCGGTCAGTCCCTGGTAGTACTCCTGCAGGCTCAAGACGCCGAAGGCGACGTGCCGGGCCTCGTCGGCCATCACGTAGCGCAGCAGCTGCTTGAGCAGCGGCTCGGTCGTCAGCGACTGGATGAAACCGAACGCCGCCAGCGCGAGCCCCTCGACCATGATCTGCATGCCGAGGTACGTCATGTCCCAGCGGCGGTCGCCGATGATGTCGTCGAGCAGCAGCCCGAGATGGCCGTTGAGCGGGTAGTGGCCGGACAGCTTCTCGTCGAGGTAGCGGGAGAAGACCTCGACGTGCCGGGCCTCGTCGACGACCTGGGTGGCCGCGTAGTACTTGGCGTCGATCCACGGCACCGTCTCGACGATCTTGGCCGTGCACAGCAACGCGCCCTGCTCGCCGTGCATGAACTGCGAGAGCATCCAGTTCTGGTTCTCCATCCCGAGCCGGAGCCAGTCGCGCTCGTCCCACTTCTCGAGCACGGTCCCCGACAGGTCGGTGTTGGCCCAGCGCAGCGCGTCGCCGTTCGCCTCCCGGTTGGCCGCGGCGACCCGCTCCTGGTCGACCTCGGTGTCCCACGGCAGATCCGTCGTCCCGTTCCACTGCGCCCGCTTCGCCTTCTCGTAGAGCTTCTCGAGCTTCGGCCTCGCGCCCTTCTCGTAGTCCCACGTGAACTCGGCCGGGCACGGGTCGTCGACGAGATGGCGACCGTCCGACTCCTGCCGGCCGACGACGCTGAGCACCGCCTCGAGGTCGCCGATCTGGTCCCGGCCGATGAGGTCCCGGTTGCTCCGCATCGCGTCCTGTTCGTTGGTCGTCGTCATCGCCGCACGCTCCGTCCTCTGTTGCTTCCGTCCAGTGTCCCGGTCGTCCTGTCGTCCCTCTATCGGTCCCCGTCACCCGGCGCCCAGCTCGGTGCCGGGCGAATCGCTCCTGCTCTCATCACCCCAGGCGCGCCGGCCATCCGCAACGCCTGGATGCCCGGGATCACGAACGTGCCGACGAGCCGCCGGGTCTGCTCCCGGTCGGTCAGGTCGGCGCCCGGCCTCGGGCACTGCAGGTACGACACGACGATCCGCACCGCCCATTCGGCCGCCCGGACCGCCGGCTCCGGCTCCAGCCAGCGGCCGAGGAACGGGGCGGCGAACGAGCTGGCGACGTCGAGGACCCGGTCCATCCGGTCGAAGGCCAGGTACCGGAGGACGACACCGGGCTCGTAGGCCAGCAGGTACCGGAGGGCCGGGTGGGCGGCGAGGGTCCGAGCCGCGCCGGTCATGCCGGCGACCAGCAGCTCCTCGAGGTCACGGGCCTCGCCCATCGCCACCGCCAGGTCCGAGAACAGGCGGGCCGTCTCGGTCTCGACGACCGCGTGCAGGACGCCGTCTTTGCCGTCCGAGAACGTCCGGTAGAGCGTCGCTCGCGATAGGCCGGCTCCCCGGGCGATGTCGTCGACCGTCGTCTTCGCCGTGCCCTGCCGGGCGAGGCAGCGCAGGGCGGCGTCGACGATCCGGACCCGTTGCGAGGACCGGTCGTCGGTCCCGAGCCGGCGGATCGTCGCCGACGGTCGGCCATCGGCCACCCGGACGACTCCTGCCTGTGCCACTACTGAAACAGTATGGCGGAAATTGTCTCATTGTCAACGGGCTCGGTCGGCCCCGCCACGGGGCCCGGCCGGCTACTTCTTCGACCGTCGGGCCAGGACGACCCCGACGACGGCGCCGAAGAGCAGGTGGTCGAGCCACTGGGAGCGTTGCGGCAGGCGGCGGATGGCCGGGATCCGGCGGCCGACCATGACCAGGTCGACGGCGGCGATGGCCGCGCCGGCGACCACCCCGGCCAGCGCGCCGGCCACCAGGTCGGTCCCTCGACCGGCGGCCACGTCGGCTGGTGCGTCGACCGGAGGTCGGTCGGCGACGTCGCCCACCGCCCCCCGATGGGGCCGCAACCCGGAGAGGACGACGCCCCAGCCGAGCGAGAGCGCGACGTGGGCGGCCGCGCCGCGCCCCGCGGTCGGTCGCCCGAGCAACGTGCCGGCCGCCCGGGTGGCGGTCAGCAGGCCCGTGCCCTGCCGGACGGCCGCCACGGTCGACGGCAGGCCGCTGACGACGCCGGCGACGGCCCCGGCGACCAGGCCGTCGACGACCCACGCGGGAACCGGCCCCGTCCGAGCGGGTGTCATCCGCCCGGCGGGACGATCCCGGCCAACAGCTCGGCCCGGACGAGCCGGGCCACCTGGTCGGGATCGTCGAGGTCCCACCGGCCGGCCGACGCGATGTACGAGAGGACCATCCGGGCCAGGAAGTCGGCGGCCTCGGCGACGTCGACCCCAGGCGCGAGCTGGTGGCGGGCGAGGTACGGCTCGAGGAAGTCGGCGATCACCTCGGCGGTGCCGGTGCTCTCGACCGTCAGCTTGGGCAAGAGCACGTCCGGCTCGGTCTGGAGGATCCGCTGGAGCACCTCGTGCTCGCGGATCGCCCGGTGGGCGAACGCCAGGCCGCGCTCCATCACCTCTTCGAGCGACTCGGCGGCGCGCACCTCGTCGTAGAGGCGGGCGAAGAACCGGGCGTGCTCCCAGGCGACGACCGCGCTGACGAGCTCCTCGCGGCCGCCGGGGAAGTAGCGGTAGACGGTGGCCCGGGAGACGCCGGCCTGGCGGGCCGCGTCCTCGACGGTCGTCTTCGCCAGCCCCCAACGGGCGACGCAGTCGTAGGTGGCCTGCAGGATCCGCTCGCGGGTGTCCGGCTCGGCGACCATCGGGACCGGGCTCGGGGTCAGAACCCCAGCAGGGGCTCGAGGCCGACCGTCAGGCCCGGCCGGTCCGGCACGCGGCGGACCGCGAGCAGGACGCCGGGCATGAACGAGCGCCGGTCGTACGAGTCGTGGCGGACGGTCAGGCTCTGGCCGAGGGCGCCGAAGACGACCTCCTCGTGGGCGACGAGCCCGGGCAGGCGCACCGAGTGGATCCGGACGCCGCCGGCGGCCTCGCCACCCCGGGCGCCCGGGACGACGGTCTCGGTCGTCGGGTCCGGCGGGAGCGGGCCGGCACCGGCGGCGTCCCGGGCGGCGGCGATGCGGGCCGCGGTGTGCATCGCCGTCCCCGACGGCGCATCGCGCTTCTGGTCGTGGTGGAGCTCGATGACCTCGACGCCGTCCATGAACGGGGCGGCCAGCTCGCAGAACCGCATGAGCAGCACGGCGCCGATGGCGAAGTTGGCGGCGACGACCGCATTGGCCCGGGCGCCGTCGAACCGGCCGGCCAGGTCGCGCAGGTCGGTCGGTCCGAGCCCGGTCGTGCCGACGACGGCGTGGATGCCGTGGTCGGCGAGCCACGGCAGCGTCACCCGGGCGGCGTCGGCCACGGTGAAGTCGACGACCACGTCCGGCGCGGCGTCAGCGAGGACGTCGAGGCCATCCCCGACGGCCACTCCGGCCTCGCCGAGGCCGGCGACGGTGGCCCGCACGGCGTCGACGGCCGGGTCGACCGCGGCCACCAGCGCCAGGTCGTCGGCACCGGCGACGGCCCGGCAGACCTCCTGGCCCATCCGCCCCCCGGCTCCGACGACCCCGACGCGCACCATCGCCGAACCCTACGCCGCCCGTCGTCGGCGGCGGACCACCCAGACGACGCCGGCGCCGGCCAAGGCGACGATCGCCACCGCCGAGCCGACCAGCCCGGCCGTCAGCCCGGGCGGCCGGTAGACGAACGTCAGCGTCCAACGGCCGGCCGGCACGTCGACCCCCTGGACGAGCCCGACCGCGTGGACCGCCAGACGCCGCGTCGCCCCGCCGGTGGCCGGGACGGCCTCGACGTGCCAGCCCGGCATGTACGTCTCGCTGCGGACGACCGTGACCGGTGCGGTCGCGGTCACCCGGTCGACCGCGCTCCCCCAGTCCGTCGCGCTGACCTGGCGGGCCTCGGCGCCGGCCGGCGAACCGGCCACCCAGACCGGCGGCCGGACGGTCGTGCGGGCGAACCGGCCGTAGGACGTCCAGTTGCCGGTGTAGCGCCAACCGGACTGGCCGAGCGCCGGCTGCAGGATGCCGTCGAGCGCCCAGCGCTGGCCGTCGGTGCCGTTGACGATCGACGTGTCCGATACCGACGACGCCGGGCCGGCCACCACCAGCCCGGCCGTCAGCCGGGGGGCGGCGAACCGCACCGACCAACCCGTCGCGGTGCGCCGCACCGATTCGGCCGGCCACGTCGTCTTCCCGGTCGAGCCGAGGACGCCCACCCGGAGCGGCCCCGCCGAGCCAGTGCCGGCCGAGCCGGTACCGGCCGTCCGGACGAGCGAGGCGGACGACAGGTCGACGGCCCAGCCGAGGTAGAACGTCCGCCGCGTCGCCGTCCCGGCCGGCGGCGCGCCGGGGCAGGCGGCCGGCGGGGGCGGTGCCTGGCCGTCGCCTGTCACGCCCGGCGCCAGGAATTGGGGCAGGACGAGCAGGGTGGCCAGGCGGAGCGGCGTGAAGACCCCAGTGGCCAGGGCGCACGGATCGAGCGTGTCGAGGGTGTGCGTCCCGGTCGCCGTGCCGTACGTGCCGGAGACGATCGACCCGTACCCCTGGACGCTCGGCCGCTTCGTCAGCACGTTCAGGTCCGGCTGGCCGATCTGGCTGAGGTCGGCCACGTTGAGCGCCGTCGTGTCGTAGACGGCGAACCGGCCGTCGTGACCCAGGACGGCCGATGCCTGGGCGGCCGACGGCTGCAGTGTGAGCTGCTCCGACGCCAGGCCGGTGGACGTCGACAGCATGAAGAGGGCGATGTCGGCGACGACCAGGCCGGTCAGGGCCCGCTGCCGGCCCGAGCGGCCCAACCGCCGCCAGCCGAACAGCAGCGCGACGGCAGCCAGGCTGATGACGAGCTGGGCGACGAACCACGGCGCCAGCTGCCCACCCAGGGCGGCACCGACCGGGTCCGCGCCGAACTTCTCTTCCAGCGCCACCGGCACGACCAGGGCCGCGATGCAGGTCGCGGCGGCGGCCAGCGGCGGCGCCGCGGCCACCCACCGACGCCACCCGCCGTCCGCCCGGGCCTGGCGGCGCAGCATCCGGTCGGCCCAGAAGGCGAGCAGCATGGCCAGGGCGAGGTCGACGATGCCGAGGTTCCGGCTCTGCAGCCGCGTCTTGCCGAACAGTGGGATGTGGACGAACAGGTGGCCGAGCGGCGTGAACTCGCCCCACGCCATCACCAGCCCGAGCCCGGCCAGCCCGAGCCACAGTCCCCAGTCCGACGACCGCGGATCGCGCCGCCGGCCGAACGACCGCACGAGCAGGGCGGCCACCGCGACGAGCGGGAGCAGGCCGACGTAGGCGGTGACCTCCGGCAGGTTGTAGTTGTTGAAGTACGGCGGCTGGTTGAAGACCCCGTCCCCGCCGAAGAGGTCGGGGACGAGCATCAGGATCGACCACGACACGTGGAGCGAGCCCGCCCCGAAGAATGTGTAGCTCTCGCTCGCCCGCTGCGACGCGTTGATGAACGACCACCCCGGGACCAGCTGGGCCGCGGCCAGCGCCGCCCCCCAGACCGCGGCGACCGCCGAGAGCCCGAGGAACGCCGCCCGACGACCGATCGTCACCGCGGCCCCGCCGTACGGGCGCAGCACCAACCAGGCCGTGACGACGACGCCGACGACCTCGGCCTCGACCATCGACCGCGGCTCCCCCGTCAACGCCACCAGGCCGATCATGGCGGCCAGCAGGACGACCCACGGCCACGCTCGACCGGTCTTGGCGGCCGGGGCCCCAACCCGAACGCCGGGTTCCCCCGGGGCGACGGCGGGGCCGACGCCGAGGACGGCCCAGGACAGCCGGAGCTGGGCCAGGACGAGCAGGGGCATCCACCCCATCCCCTGGGCGACCGGCAGGTGGACGAGCTGGCTCGACATCATCCCGGTGAGGGAGTACGTCAGCGCGGCGAGCAGGCACGGCAGCGGCCGCAGCCGGAGCTGGCGGGCCAGGGCGTAGAGACCGAGCCCGGCCGCCCAGTAGACGGCGAGGAGGTTGACGACCCAGGAGGCGACCGCGGGCAGGACGGCGAAGACGAACGTCAACGGGTAGAACGAGCCGGCGTTGAGCCCGCCGAGCAGCGGGCTGCCGGACCAGATGTACGAGTTCCACAGCGGCAGGTGGCCTTGGCGGATGAGCTGGCCGCTGAAGACGCGGCAGCGGAAAGTTCTGGATCGCGTTGTCGCCGACGATCGCCGGGTAGCCGAAGAGCGCGGGGACGACGAAGAGGGCCAGCGGCACGGCCACCAGCACGAGGACGGCGCGCCCGTCGGGCGTACGCCACAGCCAGCGCCGGGCCCGGCGCACGTGGGGGACCCGGCCGGTCCGGGTGGCGGACCGGCCAGCGGGGGCCGGCGCGCTGGTCACGGCGGCGCCGGCCACGGGTCGGCTAGGCGACGCGGCTGGCGAGACCGAGGGCGCCGGCGTCGAAAGCGTCGGCGTCGAACGGGCCGACGACGGCGAGAGAGCGGGGGGCGACGGCGAGGTGCTCGGCCGCCCGGCGGACGTCGTCGAGACCGACGGCGTCGATGCGCGCCAGCAGGTCGTCGATGGTCCGGACCTCGTCGTGGAGGAGCAGGGACGAACCGAGCCGGCTCATCCGGGCCCCGGAGTCCTCGCAGGACAGGAGCGTCTCGGACCGCAGATTACCCTTGGCGACGACGAGCTCGCGTTCGGTGATCCCGCCGGCGGCCACCGCCTCGATCTCGCCGGAGACGATCCGCAGGACCTCGTCGACGTGCTCCGGCGCGGTCCCCGCGACCACGGAGAGGGCACCGGCGTCTTCGTAGGCGGTCCGCTCGGACCAGATCGAGTAGGCGAGGCCGCGCTGCTCGCGGACCTTCTGGAAGAGCCGGCTCGAGAGGCCGCCGCCGAGGGCGTGGTTGAGGACGGCGAGCGCCCAGCGCTGCTCGTCGTAGCGGGAGACCGACCGCATGCCGAGCACGAGGTGGGCCTGCTCGGTCGGCCGCCGCAGCACGACGAGCGGCTCGACCGTGCCGGCCGGCGCCACCCGGACCGGCGCGCTCCACCGGGCTGACCGGTGAACCGGGACTCGATGGCGTCGGCGACCGCGTCGTGGACGCAGTCGCCGGCCACCGAGACGACGATGTTGCCGGGCCGGTAGTGCTCGCCGAAGAAGCGCCGGACGTCGGCCGCTGACGTCGACCGCACGCTCGCCGCGGTGCCGAGGGTGTCCCGGCCGAGTGGATGGTCGGGGAAGAGCGCGGCCGACCACCGCTCGACGACGAGATCGGCCGGCTCGTCGGCATGCATGAGGATCTCGTCGAGGATCACCGTCCGCTCCGCCTCGACGTCGTCTTCGGCCAGCGCGGGGTCCCACATGATCTCGCTCAGGATGTCGAGCCCGAGCGGCAGGTGGTCGGCCAGGAGCCGGATGTAGAAGGCCGTGTACTCCTTCGTCGTGAAGGCGTTGCAGTCACCGCCGACCTCGTCGACGGCTTCGGCGATGGCCGCGGCCGACCGGGTCGACGTGCCCTTGAACAGCAGGTGCTCGAGGAAGTGCGACGCGCCGGCCCGCTCGGCCGGCTCGTCACGAGACCCGGTGCCGACCCAGAAGCCGACGGCGACCGACCGGACGTCCGCCATGGCCTCGGTGACCAGACGGATGCCGCACGGCAGCCGCTCGGTCCGTACCGTCAACGGACGGTCAGCGCCGCCGGGGCGGACGGTTCCGGGAACGACGCCGGTCGCCGCCGTCGCCGCGCCCCTCGCCGCCACCGCCGGCCGGCGCGCCCGGGCCGAGGTCGCCGAGCTCGGCGGTCAGTTCGGCCTCGAACGCGTCCTCGAAGGAGACGACCGCCGGTCCATCGGCCCGGTCGGCCCGGTCGGCCCGGTCGGCCCGGTCAGCCCGGTCGGGGCGGCTGGGCCGGTCGGGGCGGCTGGGCCGGCCCCCGCCGTGGTCGCTCCCGCCGCCGGCCTCGACCTCCGGGGCGTTGGCCAGCGAGAGCGAGACCTTGCCCTGCGGGTCGATGTCGTCGACCCGGACCTCGATGGCCTGACCGAGGGTCAGGACGTCCTCGACCTGCCCGACCCGCTTGCCACCGGCCAGCGGCGACAGCTTCGAGATGTGCAGCAGGCCGTCGCGTCCGGGGAGGATGTTGACGAACGCGCCGAACTTCGTGATGTTGACGACCCGGCCCTGGTAGACCGCCCCGACGTCGGCCGTCGGCGGGTCCAGGATCAGCGCGATGCGGCGGCGGGCCTCCTCGACGGCGTTGCCGTCCTTGGCCCCGATGGTCACGGTCCCGACCATCCCGTCGTCGTCGACGGCGATGTCGGCGCCGGTCTCCTGCTGCAGGGTGTTGATGACCTTGCCCTTCGGCCCGATGACCTCGCCGATCTTGTCGATCGGGATCTCGAACGAGACGATCTTCGGGGCGCTGAGCGCCACCTCGGTCCGGGGCTCGGCGATGGCGCCGGCCATGACGTCGAGGATCTTCAGCCGGGCGTCCTTGGCCTGCAGCAGCGCCTGGGCCAGCACGTCGGCCGGCAGGCCGTCGATCTTGGTGTCGAGCTGCAGGGCGGTGACGGCGTCGGCGGTCCCGGCGACCTTGAAGTCCATGTCGCCGAAGGCGTCCTCGGCCCCCAGGATGTCGGTCAGCGTGACGTACTTGCCGCCGTCGTAGACGAGACCCATCGCGATGCCGGCGACCGGCGCCTTGATCGGCACGCCGGCCGCCATCAGCGACAGCGTCGAGCCGCAGACCGAGGCCATCGACGTCGAGCCGTTCGACGCCAGCACGTCGGAGACGAGCCGCAGCGTGTACGGGAACTCCTCCTTCGGCGGGACCACCGGCAGCAGCGCCCGCTCGGCGAGCAGGCCGTGGCCGATCTCCCGGCGCTTCGGGCCCCGCATGAACCCGGTCTCCCCGGTCGAGAACGGCGGGAAGTTGTAGTGGTGCATGTACCGCTTGGAGTCGTCCGGGCTGATGGTGTCGAGCATCTGGTCCATCCGCGGCATGCCGAGGGTGGTGACGTTCAGCACCTGGGTCTCGCCGCGCTGGAACAGGGCCGAGCCGTGGGCGGTCGGGAACAGGTCGACCTCGGCCGACAGCGGGCGGATGTCGGCGGTGCCCCGGCCGTCGATGCGCAGGCCGTCGTTGACGATGCGGGCCCGCGACCAGCTTCTTCGTGAGGGACCTCACCGCCGCCTTGATCTCGCGCTCGCGCTCGGGGAACTCGTCGGCCAGCTGGGCCACGATGGCCGCGGTGGCCTCAGTGGTGGCGTGGTTGCGGTCGGTCTTGTCGGCGATGGCCTTGGCCTGGCCGATGGCGTCGGCACCGACGGCCTCGACCCGGCTGAAGACGTCGTCGCCGTAGTCGGTGAACGTGTCGAACGGGATGGTCTGGATGGGGCCCTTCGCGGCCACGACGTCGGCCACCAGCTCACGCTGGAGGTTGATCGACTCGCGGATCCAGGTCTTGGCGGCCTCGAGGCCGTCGGCGAGGACCTCTTCGGTGACCTTCGGGGCGCCGTCCTCGTAGTACTCCCAGGACTTCTCGGTGCCGCCGGCCTCGACCATCATGATCGCGACCTCGGCGTCGGCGGCGTCGCTCAAGCGCCCGGCCGGCGACGACCAGCTCGAAGGTGGACTCGTCACCCTCCTGGTAGGTGGGGTGCGGGATCCAGGTGCCCTCGGTGGAGTAGGCGATCCGGACGGCGCCGATCGGGCCGTCGAACGGGATGCCCGAGAGCATGAGCGCCGCCGACGCGGCGTTGATGGCGAGCACGTCGTGCGGGTTCACCTGGTCGGCGCCGAAGATCGTCCCGACGACGTGGACCTCGTTGCGGAAGCCCTTCGGGAACGACGGGCGCAGCGGGCGGTCGATCAGCCGGCAGGTCAGGATCGCCTGGTCCGACGACTTGCCTTCCCGACGGAAGAACGAGCCGGGGATCTTCCCGGCCGCGTACGCCCGCTCCTCGATGTCGACGGTGAGCGGGAAGAAGTCGGTGCCCTTCCCGGACCGACCGGGCCGCGGTGGCGGTGGCCAGCAGGACGGTGTCGCCGATGCGGGCGACGACGGCGCCGTCGGCCAGGTTGGCCAGCTTGCCGGTCTCGAAGGACAGGGTTCGGTCGGTGCCACTGATGGGCCCCGAGACGGAGATGGCGTCAGCCATGGTGCTCCTTGTGGTTCGGGGGCACGCCCTGGCCGGTTCCCAGTGGTCGACCACCTGATCGTCAGGTGACCGGCCACTGGCAGCCGACTTCGCGGCATGCCCGTCTCTTTCGGTACTGCTCTTCTTGTGCCACCGCCCGGCCACTGGGGCCGGGCGGTTGATCGTTCCTAGCGGCGGATGCCGAGGCTGCCGATGATCGTCCGGTAACGCTCGACGTCGTTGTTCCTGACGTAGTCCAGCAGCCGCCGACGCTGACCGATGAGCTTCATCAGCCCTCGCCGGGTGTGGTGGTCCCCCTTGTGCACCTTGAGGTGCTCCGTGAGGTGGGAGATCCGCTCCGTCAACAGCGCGATCTGGACCTCCGGCGACCCGGTGTCGGTCTCGTGCAACCGGTGCTCGGTGATGATGGCCTGCTTTTCGGGCATGTACGGGCGTCCTCGGATGGCTCTGGTGGTGTCCTGCGCGGGATGGCCCCGCAGCGGCGACGGTCGGGCCGGACTGATCTGGCCTGGGCACGTCGTGTCAGCCGGGGACCGTTCCCGGCCGAGACAACGTTAGCAGGCGAGGACCCGCCGGGCCTCTTCTACGTCGACCTGCATCTGCGCCACCAGGTCCTCGACCCGGTCGAACCGGCGCTCCTCGCGCAGCCGGCGGGCGAACGAGACCTGGCCCTCCTCGCCGTAGAGGTCGCCGTCGAAGTCGAGCAGGTACGCCTCGACCAGCGGTCCGGGCGCTCGTTCGTAGAAGGTCGGCCGGTTCCCGACCGAGATGGCCGCCGGGTGCCGCGAGCCGTCCGGTCGCCGGTAACGACCGGCGTAGATCCCCAAGCCGGGCAGCGCGATCCCGGCCGGCACGTCGACATTGGCCGTCGGGAACCCCAGCTCCGGCCCACCCCGGCCGTCGCCGTGGACGACCTCGCCCCGGACCTGGTGGTCCCGACCGAGCAGCACGGCCGCACCGCCGACGTCACCGTCGGCGACGAGCTGGCGGATGCGGGTCGACGAGACCGCGTCGCCGTCGGCCTCGGCGAGGGAGACCCCTTCGACGTCGAAGCCGGCCATCGCTCCCAGCTCGGTCAGCAACGCGACGTTGCCCTTTCGGCCGTGGCCGAAGTGGAAGTCCTCGCCGACGACCACCAGGCGGGCGTCGAGGCTGCGGACGAGCACCTCGGCGACGAAGTCCTCCGCCGTCTCGTCCGCCCGCCCCCGGTCGAACGGGACGACGAGCGTGAGGTCGATGCCGCAGTCGGCCAACAGTTCGAGCTTCTGGTCGAGGTCGGTCAGCAGCGGCGGCGCGGAGTCCGGCCGGACGACCGTCGCCGGATGCCGGTCGAACGTGACGACGGCCGAGCGCAGCCCTCGCGCCGCCGCCCGGGCCCGCAGCCGCGAGAGCAGGTGGCGGTGGCCGAGGTGGACGCCGTCGTAGGCCCCGATGGTGACGACGGTGCCCTCGGACGGCGTCGGGCGCTCGTCGGGCCAGCGGACCTCCATCGTCGGGAGACTAGACCGATCAGTCGGCGGCCAAGACGACCGCCGGCCGGATGCGGTCGGTGTCGGTCGCCTCGTAGACGGCGAGCAGGTCACCGGAGTCGGCGACGACCGCCCACGGTCCGTCGCCGGCCGCCCCGAGCGGCACCCGGTCGAGCGGCAGTCCGCGGGCGACCAGGCGGGCCAGCTCGGCGTCGACCGTCACCGCGTCGAGGTCGCGCAGCGCGTCGGCCGGCGACCGCAGGTCGTCCCGACCGAGCGTCGACAGCCGGACCGCGTCCGCCTCGACGAACGTGCCGACCGCCGTCCGCCGCAGGTGGCGCAGGTGGGCGCCGCCGCCGAGCCGGCTGCCGAGGTCGGCCGCCAGCGTCCGGACGTACGTCCCCGACGAGCACGTGACGGTGATGGCGAAGACCGCGGGCTCGGCGGCCGGCGCGACGTCGAAACGGTGGACCGTGACCGGTCGGGGTGGCCGCTCGACCTCGAGCCCCTGCCGGGCCAGCTCGTGCAGGCGCCGGCCGCCGATCTTGACCGCCGAGACCATCGGCGGCACCTGCTCGATCGGCCCGGTCAGCGACGCCGCGGCGGCTCGCACGTCGGTCAGCGTGACCCCGGCCATGTCCCACTGGCCGGTGACCTGTCCGGACGCGTCGAGCGTGTCGGTGGCCGTGCCGAGGACGACCTCGCCGGTGTACGTCTTTTCCAGGCCGGTCAGGAAGCGGAGCATCCGGGTGAACCGGCCGAGCCCGACCAGCAGCAGCCCGGTGGCGTCCGGGTCGAGCGTGCCGGCGTGGCCGACCCGGCGCTGGCCGAAGATCCGCCGCACCCGGGCGACCGCGTCGTGGGACGTCCAGCCCGGCTCCTTGTCGACGACGACGAGGCCGGTGACCTGTCCGGCCCCGGGGACGCTCATTCCTCGTCGGGGGCGCCGGTGGGCCCCCGGCCGATCCGCCGGAGAACTTCCTCCACCCGCTCGCCGGCCGAGACGGCCGGGTCGGCGGCGAACCGGAGCTTCGGCGTCCGCTTCATGCGGACCTGCCGGCCGACCGTCCGCTGGAGGTGCGCCCGGCGCTCGTCGAGCGCGTCGGCGACGTCGTCGTCGAGCGAGCCGACGTACACGGTGGCCGTCCGCAGGTCGGGGCTCGTGTCGATCGACGTCACCGTGACAAGGCGCAGGCGCTCGTCGGCGTCGGCCAGCCGTTCGAGCTCTTCGGCGACGATCTGCCGAAGAACCTCGTTGACCCGCAGGGAACGGGCGTAGGGAGCGGCCCCACCGGCCGCGCGCCGGTGCGCCATCTCAGGTCCTCGGGATCTCGCGCTCCTCGAAGGTCTCGATGATGTCGCCATCCTTGAGGTCCTGGTAGTCGGAGAGCCCGATACCGCACTCGAACCCCGAGTGCACCTCGCGGGCGTCGTCCTTGAACCGGCGGAGCGACGTGATCGTGCCCTTCCAGATGATGACGCCCTCCCGGAGGAAGCGGACCTTCGAGCCACGAGTGATGACGCCGTTGCGGACGTAGCACCCGGCGATCGCCCCGATCCTCGGGATCCGGAAGACCTGGCGCACCTCGGCCTCGCCGGTGACGACCTCCTCGAACTCCGGCGACAGCATGCCGAGCATCGCCGCCTCGATGTCCTCGAGCAGCTTGTAGATGATCTCGTACGTCCGGACCTCGACGTCGCCGTCCACCGCCATCTCGCGGGCCCGCCGGTCCGGGCGGACGTTGAAGCCGATGATCGTCGCGTTCGACGCCTTCGCCAGCTGGACGTCGTTCTCCGTGATCCCGCCGACGCCGCGGTGGACGAAGCTCAGCTTGACGTCGTCGCGCTCCAGCTTGCGCAGGCTCTCGGTGACCGCTTCGAGCGAGCCCTGCACGTCGGCCTTCAGCACGAGGTTCAGCGTCGCCGTCTCACCCCGTTGGATCTGCTCGAACAGATCCTCCAGCTTGGCCCCGGTCGCCGCGGAGGCCACCGGAAGGTGGCCGGACAGCCGGAACCGCTGGGCCCGGGCCTCGCCGAGGGTGCGAGCCGTCGACAGATCCTTGGCCGTGCGCAGCTCGTCGCCGGCGTGCGGCGGCTCCGAGAAGCCGAGCACCTGCACCGGCATCGACGGCAGCGCCTCCTTGACGTGGTCGCCGCGATCGTCGATCAACGCCTTGACCTTGCCCCATGCCGCCCCGGCGACCACCGGGTCGCCGACGCGCAACATGCCGCTCTCGACGATGATCGTCGCCACCGGACCCCGCCCGGCCTCCAGGTTGGCCTCGAGGACCGTGCCCCGCGCCCGACCCTCCGGGCTGGCCCGCAGCTCCTCGACCTCGGCGAGCAGCGTGATCTGCTCCAGCAGGTCGTCGATCCCGGTGGCGGCCAGTGCGGAGACCTGGACGACGATCGTGTCGCCGCCCCACGCCTCCGGCACCAGCTGGCGCTCGGCCAGCTGCTGGAGGACGCGGTCCGGGTTGGCATCCTCCCGGTCCATCTTGTTGACGGCGACGATGATCGGGACGTCGGCTGCCTTGGCGTGGTCGATGGCCTCGACCGTCTGCGGCATCACCCCGTCGTCGGCCGCCACGACGAGGACGACGATGTCGGTGACCTCCGCGCCGCGTGCCCGCATCGCCGTGAACGCCTCGTGGCCCGGCGTGTCGATGAACGTGATGAGGTTGTCGTGCCAGTCGACCTGGTAGGCCCCGATGTGCTGGGTGATCCCACCGGCCTCACCGGCGACGACGTCGGTGGTCCGGATCCGGTCGAGCAGCAGCGTCTTGCCGTGGTCGACGTGACCCATGATCGTGACGACGGGCGGCCTCGGCCGCAGATCGGCCTCGTCCTCTTCCTCGTCGTCGTCGTCCTCGAAGTACTTGGCGAGGAGCTCGGCCTCCTTCTCCTCGCCCGGGTCGACCAGCCGGACGTCCGCGCCGAGCTCGGCCGCGAAGAGCTCGATCATGTCGTCCGTCAGCGACTGCGTCGCCGTGACCATCTCCCCCTGCAACAGCAGGAACCGGACGACGTCACCGGCCGATCGGTTCAACTTCGGCCCGAGGTCGCGCGCCGTCGAGCCGCGCTCGACGATGATCTCGCCCTCTGGCACCGGCGCGGTCGACGGCGTGTACGTCGTCAGCTGCGTCGGCTCGAGCTCTTCGAGGTTGCGACGTCGGCGCCGGGACCGCCGCTGTGGCGGTCGTCGGCCGGGAACCCCACCACGGCCTCCCGGCGGCCCACCGCCGGCCGGGCCACCGCCGCCGGGACGGCCGCCGAAGCCACCGCCACCACCAGCGCCGCCGGGACGGCCGCCGAAGCCACCGCCACCACCGGGACGACTACCGCCACCGGACGGCGGCGGGCGGCCGCCGGTCCGCTGCGGGTAGCTCCCACCGCCGGGGCGGCCGGTCGGGGCCGGCGCGCGTCGCCCACCCATGCCGGGCGGCGGCGGGATCGGACGACCACTCGGGCCGAGCGGGGGCCGAACCGCCGGCGGGGGCGGCACCGGCTTGCCGGACGGGCTCATCGGCGGGCGGGTCGGGCGCTGGGCACCGGGCGCCGCCGGTCGCGACGGTGCGGCCGGTGCCGCGTCGGACGAGGCGGCGGCCGGCGTCGCCACGGTCTCCCCGGTGCCGGGGGCCGCCGGAATCGAGCTGGGTGCGCTCCCGGCGGCCGGCGTGGCCGGCGCCGGGGACGGGGCCGCCGGAGCTGGGGCCGGTGCGGCCGAGGCTGCGGCTGGTGCGGCTGGTGCGGCCGGTGCGGCCGGGGACGGTGCGGCCGGTGCGACCGGGGACGCAGCCGTTGCGGCCGGACCGGCCGGTGGGGCGGCGACGTCAGGCCGCGACGGGGCCGGCGGGGCGGACGCCGGTGCTGCGGCTGCCGCGGGCGGCACCGCGGCCGGGCGGGCCGGCGCCGGAGGCGTGGCCGGCGCCGGAGCGGCGGTCGGGCGGGGCGGGGCGGACGGCGCTGGCGGCGCGCTGACGGCCGGGGCGCGGACGTCCGGGGCGCTGGCGGCCGGGGCGGCTGGTGGCGTCGCGGCCGGGCGGGCCGGCGGAGCCGCCGGGCGGGGCGGCGGAGCCGGGGTACCGCGACTGCTGATCAGGCGCGGCTTCGGCGGGGCCGTCCCGTCGGCGTCGGCCGGGGCCGTCGCGCCGTCAGTCTCGATCCGGGGCGCCGCCTTCTTGGCCGCGGCCGCCTTCTTGGCCGGCTCTTTCTTGGCCGGCGCGGGCTCTTCCGGCTGCACCGGCCGGCGCAACCCCTCGGCGTCCGCTTTCCGGCGGACCCGGTCGGCCTGGGCATCCTCGATGGAGGACGAGTGGCTCTTGACGCCGATACCCAGCGCGAGGCACAGATCCAGTGCCTCCTTGTTGGTCAGCCCGAGCTCACGGCCCAGTTCGTAGACGCGGATCTTCTTCGGCAACTCGTTCCTCAGTGTCCTTTCCGTGCGCCAAGTGGCACGCGGGGTCCTCTATTCTCGCACATCAGGGGCCGGCAGCCCTCCTCGGCCGGCCGGGTCGGCGGCCAGCGCCCGCCGGAGGCCGTCGACCGCTTCGGGCGCCGTTGCGGCCCGGAAGGCCCGAGCGAACGCACCCCGCTGCTCCGCCCGGTCCAGGCAGTCCGGCGCCCCGCACAGCCAGGCACCGCGTCCGGGAAGGCTCCGCCCCACCGCCAGGGTCCCGTCGGACCGTAGGACCAGCCTGATCAGCTCGTCCGCCGGCCTGGCCCGCCGGCAGCCGACGCAGGTCCGGACCGGGGCTATGCCCCACTCTCCGTCGGACTGGCCTCCCTCGGACTGGCTTCAGCTGGGCTGGCCTCCGAACTGGCCTCCGCCGGCGTTTCGTCGGTCGGGGCCGCATCGGCGGCGGCTTCAGCCGGCTCGCCGCCCGCTGGCGCCGCGGCGTCGGCGGTGGCACCGTCGGCCGGTGCGTCCGCATCGGCCGTCACGGCGGCGCCGTCCTGCTCCTCGGCGGCGTGCGTCCACTGCTCGGCCGAGATCGCCTCGCCGCCCTCGGCCGGCTTCCAGACCATCTCGCCGGTCTCGTTCTCGACCCACTCGCCTTCGGCCCACTCCTGGCCGGCATAGCCGGCCTCTTCTTCTTCGAGCTGCGTCTCGCTCTTGATGTCGATCCGCCAGCCGGTCAGGCGGGCGGCCAGGCGGGCGTTCTGGCCCTCCTTGCCGATGGCCAGCGAGAGCTGGTAGTCGCTGACGACGACGGTCGCCGTGCCGGTCTCCTCGTCCAGCCGGACCTCGCGGACCCGGGCCGGCGCCAGCGCGTTCTGGATCAGCTCGACCGGGTCGTCGGAGAACGGGACGACGTCGACACGCTCGCCGCGTAGCTCGTTCGTGACCATCCGGACCCGCGACCCGCGAGCGCCGACGCAAGCCCCGACGGGGTCGACGTTCGGGTCGTTCGACCAGACCGCGATCTTCGTCCGATGCCCCGGCTCGCGGGCCGCGGCTTTGATCTCGACGACACCGGACGAGATCTCCGGCACCTCCAGCTCGAACAGGCGCAGGATCAAGCCGGGGTGGGTCCGGCTGACGACGATCTGCGGGCCCTTGGTGGTCTTGCGGACCTCGACGATGTACGCCTTCAGTCGGGCACCGTGCTCGTAGCGCTCGTACGAGACCTGCTCGGCCTGGGGCAGCAGGGCCTCGACCTTGCCCAGGTCGAGCAGGGTGTAGCGGTTGTCGGTCTGCTGGACGATGCCGGTGACGATGTTGCCTTCCTTGCCGGCGTACTCCTCGTACTTCTGGTCCCGCTCGACCTCGCGGATGCGCTGGAGGATGACCTGCTTGGCCGTCTGGGCGGCGATGCGGCCGAAGTCGTCGGGGGTGTCGTCCCACTCGTTGAGGACGTTGCCGTCCTCGTCGAGCTCCTGGCCGTAGACGCGGATCTCACCGGACTCCGGGTCGATCGTGACGACCGCCTCCTCCGCGGCGTCCGGGCGCCGCTTGTAGGCGGCGACGAGCGCGTTGGCCAGGGCGTCGAGCAGCGTCTCGACCGAGATGCCCTTGTCTCGGGCGATCTGGCCCAGCGCATCCAGGAACTCGAAGTTCGTCTTGCTCATCGCGTCGTGACCTTTCCTTTTGCCCCAGCCGACTTCGGGCCCTTGCCCGGAGCCGGCTTGGGACCCCACTCGAATACCGTTCTCGCTCGTTCGATCTGCTCGTAGGCGATCCGCACCGGGCCGTCGCCGGTTTCCAGCACCACGCCGTCGTCGTCGGCCGTCGCCAGTACGCCCTGCAACCGGCGGACCTCCATCGTGCCGGGCTGCGTCCGGACCGTCACCGTCTCACCGACGGCCCGGGCGAAGTGGGCCGGCGTCCGCAGTCGCCGCTCGACCCCGGGGCTGGACACCTCCAACGTGTACCGGCCGGGCATCGGGTCGAGCCGGTCCAGCTCGACCGAGACCGCCTTGTTGGCCGAGGCCAGCGCGTCGAGATCGACGCCGCCGTCCCGATCGACCAGGACCCGGACGACGCCGCCCGTGAGCTCGACGTCGACGAGGTCGAGCCCGAGCTCCGCGAGGACAGGCGACAGCGCGTCGGTCAGATCGTCCATCTGCTGCCACCTCCTCTCGGGTACTGCTCCGTAGACCTGCTCGACCCCTTCCGTTCCGGGCGGCCGCCGCCTGTCCAGGCCGGCGACCTCCCGCCATCCGTTCCCGTTCCGACCTGTCGGGCTCCCACAAAAGGAAAGCGTGGGCGGCGGCCCACGCTTCGACAGGTCAGAACTACGACCGGACAGCCCCGGAATTATAGCAACCGGGCGCCGACGGCGGGCTGCCGGGACCGCGGGCGGCCGGGACCGGCCGATGATTCAGTACGACCGCCCGACGACGGCGACCGCTGACTCGTCGCCGGCGCCGTCGGCGAGGAGGCCGCCGTCGGGCCGTTGCAGGCAGCGGACGCTGAGCGTCGCCGCCGCTAGCTGCTGCTCGCCGTCGGCACCGATCGCCGTCCACGGCACGCGGGCGAACCCGACCTTTCCGACCTCGACCGCGCCGGCGAGGTCGTCGACGTCCTCGGTCCGGGCGTCGCGGAAGGCGACGGCTTCCGCCCGCAGGTCGTCGGCCACCTGGGCCATCGTCGTGGTGACTGCGGCGACCGCACCACCCACGGGTACCTGGACCTTCTCCTGTCGGTGCCGGACGACCATCGTCACGTTGCCGTCGGCCAGGTCGCGTGGCCCGACCTCGACCCGGACCGGCACGCCCTTCAGCTCCCAGTCGACCGACCGGCGGCCGAAGCCGGTGTCGGTCCGGTCGTCGAGCTTCACCCGCAACCCCGCCGCGACCAGCTCGGCGGCGAGGGACTCGGCCGCCCGCCGGACGCCGTCGTCCTCTCGAACGACGAGCACGACGACCTGGTGCGGGGCGAGATCGGGCGGGAGACGGAGGCCGAAGTCGTCGCCGTGGGCCATGATCAGCGCGCCGATCAGCCGGGTCGACACCCCCCACGACGTCTGCCACGGGTACCGGAGCTCGCCGTCGACGTCGGAGAAGCGGATCTCGAACGCCCGGGCGAAGTTCTGACCGAGCTCGTGGCTCGTCCCCATCTGCAACGCCTTGCCGTCGCCCATCATCCCCTCGCACGTCCACGTCCGCGTCGCCCCGGCGAACCGCTCG
Source organism: uncultured Actinomycetota bacterium (assembly GCA_963844575.1). Taxonomy (GTDB): domain Bacteria; phylum Actinomycetota; class Acidimicrobiia; order Acidimicrobiales; family RAAP-2; genus DASZUK01. Next base: position 1,906,098 of record CAWJOU010000005.1, on the reverse strand, counting down.
CGCTCGGTCTTGTGGCCGGTGAGCACCGGGATGGCGGCCACCCGGGTCATCGTCTCGACGTAGACGTCCTCGAGGATCTGCAGGGCGTATGCCCGGGCCTCCGCCTCCGTCGTGTGGACGGTGTGCCCTTCCTGCCAGAGGAACTCGCTCGTCCGCAGGAACAGTCGTGGCCGGAGCTCCCAGCGGACGACGTTCGCCCACTGGTTGATCAGCAGCGGGAGATCGCGGTGGCTGTGGACCCACTTGGCGAAGTAGTGGTTGATCACCGTCTCGCTCGTCGGCCGGACGACGACCGGTTCTTCGAGATCCTTGCCGCCGCCGTGCGTGACGACGGCCAGCTCCGGGCTGAACCCCTCGACGTGCTCGGCTTCGAGCTTCAAGAACGACTCGGGGATGAACAGCGGGAAGTACGCGTTCTCCGCCCCCGCCGCCTTGATCCGCTCGTCGAGCGCGGCCTGGAGCCGCTCCCAGATGGCGTAGCCCCACGGCCGGATGACCATCGTCCCCCGGACCGGGCCGTTGTCGGCCAGCTCAGCGCGGGCCACGACATCCTGGTACCACCGCGGGAAGTCGTCCGCCCGCGGCGTCAGCGCGCCCTTCGGCGGCGCGCCGGATGCTCTGCCAGGGACCTTTCCGGTGGGGGTGGCCATGGCCGGGCACGTTACCGGGTCGATCGAAAGGCAGAAGAGATGGTATATGACTGGTATTCTTGATGGTATGCAAACGACCATCGATAGGGCGGGGCGACTGGTGATCCCGAAACAGCTACGGGACCAGGTGGGGATGCAGGCCGGGCCGGTCGAGGTGACGGTCGACGGCGCCGCCTTGCGGGTCGAACCCGTGGCCGGTGAAGAGCTAGCCGAGGAGAACGGTCGGCTGGTCATCCCGTTCACCGGCGTGACGCTCACCGACGAGATGGTGAGGGCGCTACGGGATGCCGACCAGCGCTGAGGGGCCCGACGCCTTGGTCGACAGCAGCGTGGCCATCGCCTTGGTGTCGGTGGACCACGGGCACCACGCCACCGTCGCGAAGGCCGTCGGCGAACGTCGCCTAGGGCTGGCCGGCCATGCGGCCTTCGAGGCCATGTCCGTCCTCACCCGCCTGCCACCGCCGTTCCGACGCACCCCGGCGACGATCAGCCAGATCCTCGCCCAGCAGTTTCCCACATCGAGGTTCTTGAGCCCTCCGGTCGCCGCCAGCTTGCTCGCACAGTTGGCCGGACTCGGCATCGGCGGTGGTGCCGTCTACGACGCCCTCGTAGGAGCCGTGGCCGTCGAGCACGGGCTACCGCTCATCACCCTCGATCATCGGGCCCTTGGCACCTATCGGGCCCTCGACGTCGACGTCGAGGTCGTGTAGACAGCCCGCGCGGCTCCCGGCGGACCCGACCGCTCGGTGGTCAGCCCGCCTCGTCCTCGGCGACCCGCTGGCGGATGCGCTCGATCTTGACCGCCGCGGCGTTCGGATCGACACCGGTGTCGTCCAACAGCTCTCGGCGATCGGCCTCGGCCTCGGCCTCGGCCCCGGCGTCGGCCGCGGCCAGCCGGGCTTCGACGCCCTCGGCCACCAGCCGCTCGGCCTCGGCGACGAGCTCTTCGACCATCCGGTCCTCGGGGACGACCCGGACGATCTTGCCGTGGATGAACAGGTGGCCCTTCTGCTTACCGGCGGCGATCCCGAGGTCCGCGCTCCGGGCCTCGCCGGGACCGTTGACGACGCAGCCCATGACCGCCACCTGGATCGGCAGGTTCCGGTCCTCGAGGGCTTCTTGGGCCGCCTTGGCCACGGCGATCACGTCGACCTGGGCCCGTCCGCAGGACGGGCAGGCGATCAGGTCGAGCCCCTTGCGCTCGCGCAGGCCGAGCGACTCGAGCAGCTGGCGGCCGGCCCGAGCCTCCTCGACCGGGTCCGCGGTCAACGAGTACCGGATCGTGTCGCCGATCCCCTCGGCCAGCAGCGCGCCGATCCCGGCGGTGCCCTTCAGCAGCCCGGCCGGCGGGGGCCCGGCCTCGGTCACGCCGAGGTGGAGCGGGTGGTCGAACGTCTCGGCGGCCAGCCGGTAGGCGGCGATCATGAGCGCCACCGACGACGCCTTGACCGAGATCTTGACGTCGTCGAAGCCGACCTCCTCGAAGTAGGCCAGCTCGTTGCGGGCCGACTCGACGAGGGCTTCGGGGGTGGCGCCGCCGTACTTCTCGTACAGCGCGGGGTGGAGCGAGCCGGCGTTGACGCCGATGCGGATCGGCACGCCGCGGTCCTTGGCCTCCTGGGCCACGAGCTTGATCTCGGACTCCTTGCGCAGGTTGCCGGGGTTGAGCCGCAACCCCTGTACCCCGGCCTCCAAGGCAGCCAACGCCATCTCGACGTGGAAGTGGATGTCGGCGACGATCGGCACCGGCGACCGAGGCACGATCTGGGCCAGTCCCTCGGCCGCCGCCGCCTCGTTGCACGTGCAACGGACGATGTCGGCTCCGGCGTTGGCCAGGGCGTAGATCTGGGCCAGGGTCCCGTCGACGTCCGCCGTCTTCGTCGTCGTCATCGACTGCACCGACACCGGCGCCCCACCGCCGATCGCCACGTCCCCCACGTGGATCTGCCGGGACCGGCGGCGCGGCGAGAGCAGCTCCGCTGTGTGTTGCATCACCGCCATTCTGCCGCGTTCGCCGGTCGAACCGGGTCACGCCCCGATCCGGGACCGGGCGCGCGTCAGCTCAGCGGAACGGGTTGGCGACGGGGTGGGCGATGTCGAGATAGAGCACGGCCACGACGACGATGGCCAGCACCGCACAGAACGCGTAGACGACCGGGAGCAGCTTGGCCACGTCGGCCTGGTAGTACGGCTTCCCTCGCCGGGTCCGGATCCGCTCGTAGACGGCGATGGCGACGTGGCCGCCGTCGAGCGGGAGCATCGGCAGCATGTTCAAGATGGCGAACATGATGTTGAGGGCGATGAGGATCTCGATCAGGTAGAGGACCCCGCTCTGCTCGGCCTGGGTGGCCGTGCGGACCGCGCCGACGATGGATTCGGGGCGGTCGCCGGTCTTCGCGCTCTGGTCGGCCGCCTTCGTGCTGGTCACGCTGGAGTACAACGAGCTGAACGCGCTGGGCACCGAGCGGACGAGGGCGGACGTATCCCGACCGACGTTGACGACTGCCGTGCCGACGCCCCGGATCGGCCCCTCCGAGGCGTAGACCGGGTTGGACTCCGAGCTCACGCCGATGAGGCCGACCGTCTTGCCCTTCCCGGTCGCCGCGCCGAGGGCCTCACCACCTGTACTGGTCAGATGGCCGGCGACGGGCGTCACGGTCAGGTGCACCGTCCGGCCGCCCCGGTCGACGGTCAGGTCGAGCGGCTGGCCGGCCGATCGCTCGATCACCTTGCTGAGGGCGTCTGTCCCGGCCAGCGGTCGGCCGTCGATGGCGGTGACGACGTCGCCCTTCTGCAGCCCGGCCTGCTGGGCCGCGGTCTGCGCGTGCCCGGCCCACGTCGAGAAACCGGCGATCCCGGCCTGCCAGTTCGACGTCGGCGTGCCGAAGAACAAGAGCGCGCCGTAGGCGAGGAGGAAGGCCATGACGAAATGCATGAACGACCCGGCGCTGGCCACGATGATCCGCTTGTGAAACGGCTGCTGGCGGTACGTGCCGGCCTCGTCGGCCGGGTCGATCTCCTCCAGGTTCGACATGCCGGGGATCTTCACGTAGCCGCCCGCCGGGATGGCCTTGACGCCGTACTCCGTCTCGCCTCGGCGGATCGACCACAAACGGGGCCCGAAGCCGACGAAGTACTCCGTCACCTTCATCCGGCTCCACTTGGCCGTGGCGAAATGGCCCAGCTCGTGGACCATGACCATCACGATGATGGCGACGATGACGATCAACAGCGCGCTCAGGCCGGCGGCCAGGAAGAGGGCGACGACCGCCGCCATCACGACGGCTAGCCGGACGAACGCCCACCATCCGGACCCGGCGGTCGCGTCGCCGCCGGCCGGCGCGCCGGGGGTCGGCGGCGGACCGGGTTCGGTCGGCGGGGCCGCGCCATCGTCGCCCGGGCCGCCGTCGACCGGACCACCGGGGCCGGGACCGCCGTCGATCGGCCGGCGGTCGACTGGGCGGCCGGTCACCGCCGGTGGATGGCCGGTGGTCGTCGTCATGCCGCGGCCAGCCGGCGCTCGACCGCCGCGCCGGCCCGCTCCCGGGCCAGGCGATCGGCTTCGAGGACGTCGCCCACCGAGGCCATCGGCCCGTCGGTGCAGCCATCGAGGGCGTCCTCGACCACCTCGGCGATGCCGAGCCAGCCGAGCCGGCCCTCGAGGAAGGCGGCGACCGCCACCTCGTTGGCCGCGTTCAGCCAGGCCGGCGCGGCACCGCCCCGACGGCCGGCGCGGTAGGCGAGGTCGAGGCACGTGAACACCGACCGGTCCGGCGGCTCGAAGGAGAGCGAGAACGCGCTCGACCAGTCGATCGCCCCGAACGGCGTGGCCAACCGCTCCGGCCAGCCCATCGCGTAGCCGATCGGCAGCCGCATGTCCGGTTGGGACAGTTGAGCGATCGTCGTCCCGTCGAACAGCTCGACCATCGAATGGACGATCGACTGCGGGTGGACGACGACGTCGATCCGGTCGTACTCCACGCCGAACAGCTCGTGGGCCTCGATCACCTCCAGCCCCTTGTTCATCAGCGTCGACGAGTCGATCGTGATCTTGCGACCCATCCGCCACGTCGGGTGGGCCAGCGCGTCGTCGACACCGATGACGCGCAGCTCGTCGCGGGACCGGCCGCGGAACGGCCCGCCGGACGCGGTCACCAACAGCCGGCGCACGCCGGCGCCGTCCGGCTCGGCGCTCCCGGCGCTCGCCCCGGGCCGCCCGACGCTCGTGGCCACCAGGCACTGGTGAATGGCGCAGTGCTCGGAGTCGACCGGGACGATATGGGCACCCGGCGTCTGCCGGGCGGCCTGGACGACCGGGGCGCCGGCGATGAGCGACTCCTTGTTGGCCAGGGCCAGTCGCCGACCGGCCCGGAGCGCGGCCAGCGTCACCGGCAGCCCGGCGAAGCCGACGACCCCGTTGACGATCACGTCGGCCGCCGTCCCGGCCGCCTCCAATCCCTCGGCGCCGCCCATCACCTCGACCGACGGCGGCAGCTGCGCCGCCACTTCGCGCACGAGGGCCGGGTCGCCGATGACGACCAGCTCCGGACGGAGCCGCCGAGCCTGCTCGACCAGCTGGTCCACCGATCGCTGGGCGGCGATCGCGACGACCCGGAACCGGTCGGGGTCCGCCTCGACGACGTCGATCGCCTGGGTCCCGATCGAACCGGTCGATCCGACGAGGCTGACCGTCTTCATGTCCCCGTCTTCATGTGCATGGCCTCCAGCATGCCATCGGGCTGTGTCGCGGGCCCGGCAGGGGCCGCGACCCCCGCCGCCTTCGTTACCCGAGGTGGAACGCCCTCACGAGGAAGTAGGTGGCGGGCAGGACGAACAGGAGGCCGTCGATCCGATCGAGGATCCCGCCGTGGCCGGGGAGGATCCGGCCCATGTCCTTCAACCCGAGGTGCCGCTTGATGAGCGACTCGGAGAGGTCGCCGATCGGGCAGACGATGGCGACGACGAGCCCGAGGCAGGCGGCCTTCCCGATGGTCCACGGATGGATGAAGTGGACGACGATGACCGCGACGAGGATGGCGGCGACGGCGCCGCCGAGAAAGCCCTCCCAGGTCTTGTTCGGGCTGACGCTCGACAGCGGGCGACGGCCGAACCGGGCGCCGACGGCGAGGGCGGCGATGTCGTAGGCGACGGCGGTGATGACCGCACCGAGCAGGAAGGCGATGCCGTGCCGGTCGGGGAAGAGGTTCGGGTTGAGCAGCAGGGTGGCGAACGACCCGAAGACGCCGATCCAGCAGAAGACGAGGAGGGTCGACGCGATGCTCCGCACCGGCTCGACGCCCCGTTCGACACCGGCGAGGTGCCACAACATGACGAAGACGACGAGGAGGACGAGGACGAGCGGGAGCGCGGCCTCACCCTTGTTGTACGTCGCGATCATCAGCGAGATCGTGGCGACGAGGCCGAGCAGCGTCGCCGGCTGCTGGCCGGCCTTGCGGAAGGCCGCATACGCCTCGACCGCGGCGAGCGTGACGACGACGGTCGAGATGATCGCCGCGGTCACGGTGCCGAGGTCGAAGAAGACGAGGGCGATGACGCCGATGACGACCCCGGTGGCGATGGCGATCGGGAGGTTGCGACCACTCACTGTCTCGGTCGGCGGCTCCGGCGGGCGAAGGCCCATCCCCGGACGCTGGCGGGGCGGTGGCCGACGAGGGCCCGACGGGGCCTTCGGGACCGGCCGACCGGTGCCACCGAGTGAGGCGGGCGCGGGCGGCGGGCGAACCGGCGCCGGCTCTTCGACCGGCCCTTCGGGCGCGACGGCGGCCGCAGCAGCCTGGTCGTCGGTCCGGTCGGCGGTCGGCGCGTCACCGGTCGAGCCACCATCGTCCGATTGCCGGGCGTCCGATCGCGGGGCGTCGAACTGCTCGTCGTCGAACTGCTGGGCCTCGAGCTCGGCGGCCTCGGGCCGCCAGCGGCGGCGGTTCGACCGACCGAGGCCGCGCCGCCGGGCCGGCGGCTGTTGGTCACCGGGTTCGACGCCGGCGGCCACGACGGCGGCCGGAGCGGGCGCCCAGGGGTCGCCGGTCTCGGGGAAGACGGTCGACCCGGCGACGGTCGACGGCGCACCGTCGTCGACCGGGCGGACGGGGTCGTTGGACGGCTGGACGACCGGGACGGCCATCGTGTCGAAGTCGTCGACGCGGACGGCCGGCGGTTCCTCCGCGCCGCCGACGGCGGGGGTCTCTTCGGAGAGCGGCAGCTCGAAGGTCCACGGCTGCCGGTCGTTGGTCGCGTCACCGAGCGAGCCCAACCGGCCCTCGTCGTGGGCGAGCATCGACGGCTCGAACGTCTCCTCGTGGGCGGTCCAGTCGGCCCCCTCCTCCCGCCAGGTCGGCCCGGGCAGGGAGGCCCACGGGTCGGCCCCGCCGGCCGCGTCGCCGGTGTCACGGGAGAGCACGGCCGGGACCTCGCCGGTCGGCGCCTCCGTCCAGTGTGGGAGGTCCGGCTCCGGCCAGTGGTCAGCGGGCGCCCGGTCCTGGTCGGCGACCGACGGATCGCCGACGCCGGCGGTCGGCTCGGACACCGGGGCGGTCGGGGCCGCCAGCGGATCGGTCCAGCTGGGCTGGTCCGGCTCGACACTGGTCCGGCCGGGCTCGACGCCGCCGGGGACGGCGGGCACTTCGCCGGTACGGCCGGCGACCTCCGCGCCGAAGATCCGCACCCGGCCGGGGCGGCTGCTCTCCTGCTCGTCGTCGCTGTCGGTCCGCTCGTCGTCCATCGTCACACCTCGAGGAGCTCTTTTTCCTTGTGGGAGAGGAGCTGGTCGATCGCGGCCACCTGGGCGTGGGTCATCTTCTCGATGTCCTTCTCGACGCGGTCGAGCTCGTCGGAGGACATCGAGCCGTCCTTCTCGAGCGCTTCGAGCTCGTGCCGGCTGGCCCGCCGCAGGTTCCGAACCGCCACTTTGCCGTCCTCGGCCTTGTGCCGGACCACCTTCACCAGCTCCTTCCGGCGCTCTTCGGTGAGGGGCGGGAAGGACAGCCGGATGACTGCGCCGTCGTTCGCCGGGTTGATCCCGAGGTCGGACCCCTGGATGGCCTTCTCGATCGCCGCCAGCGAGCTCTTGTCGTACGGGGAGATGACGAGGAGCATGGCGTCGGGGACGCTGAAGCCGGCGAGCTGCTTGAGCGGCGTCTGGGTGCCGTAGTAGTCGACGACGAGGTTCTCGACGAGGGCGGGCGTCGCCCGGCCGGTCCGGACGTTGGCGAACTCGCTGCGGACGTGGTCGATGGCCCGCGTCATCTTGTCCCGAGTGTCGTCGACGACCATCCCGGCCAGCTCGTTCTCGGTCATCGGACCAGCGTACCGATCTGCTCGCCGCGGAGCGCACGACTGAGGTGGCCCGGCGCCATGAGGTCGAAGACGAGGATCGGCAGTCCGTTGTCCATGCAGAACGTGATGGCCGTCAAGTCCATCACGCGGAGATCCTTGGCGACGACCTCCATGAACGAGATCTCCTCGAACCGGGTGGCCGACGGGTCGAGCTTCGGGTCGGCGCTGTAGACGCCGTCGACCCCACCATGAGTGCCCTTGAGCAGGATGTTCGCCTCGATCTCGGCCGCTCGGAGGGCGGCGGAGGTGTCCGTCGTGAAATACGGGTTGCCCATCCCGGCGGCGAAGATGACGACGCGGTCCTTTTCGAGGTGCCGGATCGCCCGCCGGCGGATGTACGGCTCGGCCACCTGGGCCATCGCCACCGCGGTGAGCACGCGGGTCGGCTGGCCCTGGTGCTCGAGGGCGTCCTGGAGGGCGAGGGCGTTGATGACGGTCCCGAGCATGCCCATGGCGTCGGACGTCGCCCGGTCCATGCCGGCACCGGCGCCGGTCGTGCCGCGCCAGATGTTGCCGCCGCCGACCATGACGGCCAGCTGGAGGTCGAGCTCCGAGCGGGCTCGGGCGATCTCGCGGGCCAGCCGCTCGACGACGACGGCGTCGATGGTCTCGTCGGACGCCGACGACGCGAGTGCCTCGCCGGACATCTTCAATACCATCCGTCTCGGCTCACCCACCGGCCGGTGCCTCCCCTCGTCCTCCCCTGAGCCGCCGGTCGACGCTCAGGAGCCGATCACCACCTGCACGAACCGGACGACCTCGGCCGAGCCGAGCATGCCGGCGATCGACTGCTTCTCGTCACGGGCGAACGACTGGTCGAGCAGGACCCGGTCCTTGAACCAGCCACCGAGCCGGCCCTCGACGATCTTTTCCAGCGCGGCCTCCGGCTTGCCCTCGTTCCGGCTGATCGCCTCGATCGTCACCCGCTCCGCGGCCACTTCGTCCTCCGGCACGTCCTCGCGGCGGAGGTACGCCGGTCGGGCGAAGGCGATGTGGAGGGCGATGTCGTGGGCCAGCTCGGTCGTGCCGTTGCGCAGCAGGACGATCACCGCGTTGACGCCGCGGCCGGCCTGCTGGTGGACGTACGTGTCGAGGACCTCGCCCGGACCAGCCTCGATCCGGACGACCTGGCCGACGGAGATGTTCTCCTGCAGCGTGCTCCGGAGCCGGTCGACGTCGTCCTGGCGCTCGGCCACCGCGTCCTCGCCCTTGGCGACGACGAGCGCGGCCAGCTCGTCGGCGAACGCCACGAACTCCGGGGCCTTGGCGACGAAGTCGGTCTCGCTCCGCAGCTGGACGATCGCCGCGACGTTCCCTTCGCGGACGACTGCCACCGCACCTTCGGACGCGTCACGGTCGTCCCGCTTGGCCGCGCCGGCCAGCCCCTTCTCGCGGAGCCATTGCGCGGCCTGCTTCATGTCGCCGTCGCTCTCCTCCAACGCCCGCTTGGCGTCGAGCATCCCCGCCCCGGTCGCTTGGCGCAGGGCTTGGACGTCCTTGGCAGTGAAGTTGGCCACGTCGCTCAGGCCTCCGTGGTGGCGGGAACCGGTTCGCCCGGCTCGTCGGCCGGAGCCGGTGCCTCGGCCGCGGGGGCCGGGGCCGGAACGGCGGCGCTCTCGGGAGCCGGCGCGGGGGCGGCGGCTTCAGGGGCCGGTGCAGCCGGAGCGGCCGGAGCCGGAGCGGGGGCGGACGTCGGGGCAGCCGGAGCCGGGCTGGGGGCCGGTGCTGACGTCGCGGCCTCGGCCGCCGCGGCCTCGGCGGTCGCGGCTTCGACCGCACCCTTGGGGACGGACGCGTCGACGGTGGCCCGGGCCGGCGGCCGGGGTGGGGCGGGCGCAGCGGGTGGTGCGGGGGCGGCGGCCTTCGGGGCCGGGCGGTGGGACGCCACCCACCGACCCTCGACGACGGCGTCGGCGATGACCCGGCACATGAGGGTGCCGGAGCGGATGGCGTCGTCGTTACCGGGGATCACGTAGTCGATGACGTCGGGGTCGCAGTTCGTGTCGACGACGGCGACGACGGGCAAGCCGAGCTTGTTGGCCTCGGTGACCGCGATGTGCTCCTTCTTCGTGTCGATGACGAAGATGGCCTCGGGGAGCCGGTCGAGGCCGCTGATCCCGCCGAGGTTCCGGCTGAGCTTCTCGAGCTCGCGCACGTGCCGGAGGGCTTCCTTCTTCGGCATGGCGTCGAAGTCGCCGGCGGCCTGCATGGCCCGGAGCTCCTGCATCCGCTTGACGCGGCCGGAGACGGTGGCGAAGTTCGTGAGCATGCCGCCGAGCCAGCGCTGGTTGACGTACGGCATCCCGCAGGCGCCCGCGTAGTCGGCCACCGGGCCCTGCGTCTGCTTCTTCGTCCCGACGAAGAGGATGTTGCCGCCGCCGGCGACGAGGTCACGGACGTAGCCGTAGGCACCGTCGATGCCGTCGAGCGTCTTGCGCAGGTCGATCAGATAGATCCCGTTGCGCTCGCCGAGGATGTACCTACGCATCTTCGGGTTCCATCGGCGGGTCTGGTGGCCGAAGTGCACTCCGGCTCCCAGCAACTGCCGCATCGTGACGACGGCCATACTGTGTCTCCTGTCGGTTGTACCTCCCCGGGCGCAGCACCCCGTACGGGGCGACCGTGGAACGCGCTCGGGTGCGTGGTGTCTCGGTGTTCGCCCGCGCCGGACGGCGGGGCACCAAGAGGATAGTCGGTCCCCCCGCTACCGGCCACCGTCGGCGCGGCGGCGCCCGTCGGCGGGCCGGACGGTCAGGCCCGGGGGTGGGTGGCGCCGTAGACGCCGAGCAGCCGTTCCTTGCTGACGTGGGTGTACACCTGCGTCGTCTGCAGGCTGGCATGGCCGAGCAGCTCCTGGACGACGCGCAGGTCGGCGCCACCGTCGAGCAGGTGGGTGGCGAACGTGTGGCGGAGCGCGTGCGGGTGGGTCGGCACCGGTGAGCGGGCGTCGAGGAGCCGCCGGACGTCGCGCTGGCCGAGCCGGCTGCCGCGCCGGTTCAAGAAGACGGCCGCCGGCGGCGTCGGCGGCTGGACGAGGCGGTCGCGGCCCTCGTCGAGCCAGCGGGCGAGCGCCGCCGCGCAGCGCTCGTGCACCGGGACGCGGCGTTCCTTGTCCCCCTTGCCGACGACGGTCACCGTCCGCCCGACCAGATCGACGCCGGTCCGGTCGAGGCCGCAGAGCTCGGCGACGCGCAGGCCGGCCGCGTAGAGCAGCTCGAGGACCGCGTCGTCGCGGAGGGCGACCGCGGCGGCCAACGGATCGTCGGGGTCGGTCGGGCGGGCGGCATCGAGCAGGCGGTCGACGTCCGGTGGGCTGAGCACCTGCGGCAACCGGCCGCGCCCGGACGGCGCCGAGAGCCGCTGGGCCGGGTCCGCGTCGACGAGGCCGGTCTGGCGGCACCAGCGGAAGTAGGCCCGGAGCGCGGCGGCCTTCCGGGCGATGCTCGACCGGGCGTACCGGCGGGTCCCGAGGTAGGCGAGATAGCGCCGGAGCAGCAGCCGTTCGACGCCGGCCGGTCCGGCACAGTCGGCTCGGGTGGCCCAGTCGACGAACGCCGCGACGTCCGACCGGTACGCCTTGGCGGTCGCCGACGACCGTGTGGCCAGCCAGCGGCCAAACCCGTCCACTCGCCACGGATCGTCGTCGACGGTCACGCATCCACGGTACCGGCGGCGCTCCCGTCGACCGGTGCACCGGAGGGCCGGCACTGCCATCTATCGGGAGCTACTGCACGGTAACGTGACCGACGAGGGGTGACCGGTCGGAAGGGGGAGCAGAACATGGCTCGACCGATGGACCGCCGATCGTTCCTGGCCCACTCCGCCGCGGTGGCCGCCGGTTTCATCGGCGCGACCGCGGCCGGCGACCTCCTGTTCATGGACGGGCCATTTTCCGACGGGATGGCCGCCGCAGTGACGAACGGGCCGGGCCGCAACGGCGTCTCGGCGGCCAAGCCGAAGCGGGGCGGGTCGGTGATCTTCGGGACGACAGCTGAGGAGCAGGGGTTCAACCCGGCGACGGCCCGCTTCGACAGCGTCGGCGTGATGTACGCCCGGACGGTCTTCGACCCGCTGGCCATCATCACGACGAGCGGGAACGTCGCGCCGTACCTGGCCCAGTCGATCGTGCCGAACGCGTCGTACACGTCCTGGACGGTGACGCTGCGGCCGACAGTCGTCTTCCACGACGGCACGCCGTGCGACGGGGCCGCGCTGCTCTCGAACCTCGAGGCGCACTACCACTCGCTGCTCTCCGGCCTCGTCCTCCAGCCGATCGTCGAGACAATCGTCCAGTCCGGGCCGCTCGGCGTCACGGTCAACCTCGAGCAGCCATGGGTCCCCTTCCCGTTCTACCTGGCCGGCGGGGTCGGCGGGCAGCTCGCCTACGTGATGGCCCCGGCGATGATCGCCGCCGGGACAAACGGCACCGACCACCCGATCGGCACCGGGCCGTTCACGTTCGATCAGTGGATCCCGAACACACACTTCACGGCGGTCGCCAACCAGCACTACTGGCGCCAGGGCCTGCCATACCTGGACCGCATCACGTACAAGCCGATCCCGAACGCCAACACCCGTTCGGAGGCGCTCGAGAGCGGGACGATCGACATGATGATCACCGACACGCCACAGGTCATCGTCGCCTATCGCGGCAAGCGACAGTGGGCGTACGTCGACGACAGCGGCCCGGTCGTCGGCGAGCCGGACATGAACTTCGTCATGCTCAACCTGTCGAAGCCGCCGTTCGACGACCAGACAGTCCGGCTGGCCGCGGCCAAGGCGGTCAGCGCGTCGGCGTACGCGTCGATCATCGACATCAACGTCAACCCGGTCTCGACCGGACTGTTCGTGCCGGGCACGCCGTACTACTCGCCGACCTCCCTGCCCAAGTACGACCCCGCGGGGGCGAAGGCGCTGCTGGCCAAGGTCCAGCGCCGGACCGGGAAGCCGGTGTCGTTCACCCTCGGCTCGATCACAGACCCGGCGACCGTCCGCTCCGCGACATACCTGCGCGAGCGCTACGAGAGCGTCGGGTTCGAGGTCACGACGAGCGTCGTCGAGCAGAACGAGCTGATCGACGACGCGTTGACAGGCAAGTTCGAGGCGTTCGAGTGGCGGCAGTTCGGCGCGGTCAACCCCGACCTCAACTACATCTACTGGAGCACGACGACGTCGAACGCCAACGGCCTGTCGATCAACATGGCCCGCAACGACGACCCGCGGATCGAGGCCGCCCTCCAGGTCGGACGGACGAGCACGACAGCCCAGGCCCGGGTCGCCGCGTACCGGAAGGTCAACGAGTACTTCGCCCAGGATCTGCCGTACCTGTGGGGCGACCGGGCGGTCTGGGCGGTCGTCGCCAACCCGACCGTCCAGAACTTCAACAACCCGACGACGCCGACTGGGGCCAAGGCCTATGGCATGATCGCCGGATCGATCTGGCCGACGCAGATCTGGCGGAGCTGAGGGGGGCCGCCGGGGCGGGGGAGGCCAGAGGTGAGCGTTGGGGAGCACCAGATGGACGCAGGCGGAGGGGGTGGGGCCCGATGAGCAGCCGCATCCTGGTAGTCGAGGACGACGAGCGCATCCGGTCGTCGATGCGACTGGCCCTGGAGGGTGAGGGCTACGAAGTCGACGAGGCGGTCAGCGGCGAGGACGCGCTCGACCACTTCGCCGCCCAGTCGCCGGACGTCGCCCTCATCGACCTCATGCTGCCCGGCATGGACGGCTTCGAGTGCTGCCGGGCGCTGCGGCGCCAGAGCGCCGTCCCGATCATCATCGTGACCGCCCGCACCGATACCCACGACGTCGTCGCCGGGCTCGAGGCCGGCGCGGACGACTACGTGACGAAGCCGTTCGTCGCCAAGGAGCTCGGCGCCCGCATCCGGGCGCTGCTCCGGCGGGCTCGGCCGGCCGACGACGAGCCGACGGTGTTGACCTTCGGCGACCTCGAGCTCGTACCCGAGCAGGGCGTCCTCCGGCACCGCGACGGTACGGAGGTCCACTGCACCCGGACCGAGTTCCGGCTCCTCTGCGAGCTGGCGGCCAACCCGAACAAGGTCCTCAGTCGCGAGCAGCTCCTCGACCGGGTCTGGGGCTACGACTACTTCGGGGACGGCCGGCTGGTGGACGTGCACATCCGCCGGCTGCGGACGAAGGTCGAGCCCGACCCGGCCCTCCCCCGCCACATCCTCACCGTCCGCGGGATGGGCTACAAGCTGGTTCCCTGAGATGGCCGAGGCGCCGAAGGACGCCGCGCCCCCCGCCACACCGCCGGCCGCCCAATTGCCGCCGGCCGCCCAGCCTTCGCTGACCGTCGAAACCTCGGCGACCGGCCAGCCGTCGTCGGTCGCCCGGTCCCCGGGCCGCCGTCGCCGCTGGCTCCGCAACCGGCTCTGGACCCGCCTGGGCCTCCGCGCCCGGGTGACGGTCATGTTCGCTCTCGGCGCGCTCTTGCTGTCGGTCAGCATGGGCGGTCTGTCGTTCTTCACCGCCCGGCACTTCTTGGTCAGCGAACGCCAGAACGCGTCGCTGCACCAGGCGTACGTCAACGCGCAGTACATCCGGACAAACCTGCTCGCCAACCACGAGCAGTACGAGCAGCTGCTGGTCGGCGCCGACACCGGGACGACCGGCTCGTATTCGGTCCTCCACGTCGGCGGCACATGGTACGCCCGGAGCTCGCTCGTCGGGCACAACTCGGTGCCCGTCGAACTGCGGGCCCTCGTGCTCTCCGGCACGCCCGCCACCCAGAGTTTCGTCCTCGACGGCAGCCCCGAGATCGCGGTCGGTATCCCGATCCCGTCCGTCAAGGCCGAGTACTTCGAGGTCTTCAACGTCAGCGACCTCGACAGCACGCTCCACGTCCTCGCGCTCGCGCTCTTCGCCGGCGGGTTGATCACGACCGTGCTCGGCGCAGTCATCGGCGCCTGGGCGTCCAGCCGGTCACTGCGACCGCTGACCGGCGTCTCGAGGGCCGCGGTCGCCATCGCCGGCGGCCGGCTCGACACCCGGCTCGCCGCCGACACCGCCGACCCGGACCTCGCCGGCCTGACCAGCTCGTTCAACCTGATGGTCGACCAGCTCCAGGAGCGGATCGAGCGGGAGGCCCGGTTCACGTCCGACGTCAGCCACGAGCTGCGCTCCCCGCTGACGACGCTGGCCGCCTCCCTCGACGTGCTCGAGTCCCGAGCCGACGAGCTGCCGCCGACCGCCCAGCGGGCCCTCGTCCTGCTCGGCGCCGACCTGCGGCGGTTCCAGCGGATGGTCGGCGACCTGCTCGAGATCTCCCGCTCCGACACCGGGTCGGCCGACGTCGCCCTCGAGGAGGTCACCGCCGGCGAGCTCGTCCGCCGGTCCGTCGCCGCCAACGTCCGAGCCCTGCCCGGTGACGTGCCCGCGCCGGACGTCACCATCGACCCGGCGGTCGCCGACGCCTGGCTGACCGTCGACAAGCGCCGTTTCGAGCGCGTGATGGCCAACCTGCTCGAGAACGCCGCCCTCTACGGCGGCGGCGCCACCGAGGTCCGGGCCGAGCCCGGGCCGGTGCGGGCCGACGGGCGGGCGACGATCCACGTCTCCGTCGAGGATCGCGGCACCGGCCTCGCCCCGACCGAGCGCGCCCGCGTCTTCGAGCGCTTCTACCGCGGCCAGGCCGCCGGCCAGCGCGGCGCCGGCACCGGCACCGGCCTCGGGCTGGCCCTCGTCGCCGAGCACGTCCGGCTGAACGGCGGCACCGTCTGGGCCGACGAGGCCGACGGCGGCGGCGCCCGCTTCACCGTCGAGCTGCCCGTCGAGGACGAGACGGAGTGGTCATGAGCCGCCGGGCCGCGAGACCGCGAGACCGCCGTACCGTCCGGCGGACCGCCGTCGCCGTCCTGGCCGGCGTGGCCTTGCTGGCCGTCGGTTGCGGCGTGCCGACGAGCGGCGGCCCGAAGGCGCTGCCGAGGGACCAGGTGCCGTTCCAGCTGCTCGACCCGACGATCCCGACGACGACGTCGACGACGTCGACACCGGGCACCGCGCCGATCACCGTCTACTTCGTCGACGCCAGCCAGCAGTACCTGACACCGGCCCAACGCAACGTCGGGCCGTCGACGGCGACGCTGACAACCGTGCTGCGGGTCCTCTTGAAGGGCCCGACGCCGCTCGAAGCCGAGCAGGGCACGGGGACCGCGATCACCAACGACGTCCGCCTGCTCCACTCGTCGTACGCCGACGGCGTCGCGACGGTCGACTTCAACCAGGCGTTCGGTGAGATCTCCGGCAGCTCGTTGATCCTCGCCGTTGCCCAGGTCGTCTACACCGTGGCCAGAGACCTCGGGCGCCTGACAGTCGGCGTCCAGTTCGAGCTCGACGGTGTGCCCCTCCAGGTCCCCTCCGACACCGGCGCCCAGCAGACCGGCGTGGTCCGGGTGAGCGACTACCTGTCCCTCACACACCAGAACGCGCCGTCGACCACGACCACCCCGACGACCACCCCACCCCTCGCGAGCACGGCGGCACCGACCACGACTGGGCCGACCCCGACGACCGCCCCAGGCTGATCAGCCCGGCCGGTCGGTCAGCCGGCCGCCGGCCAGCGGCTGGTTCAATTGGCCGCCGGCCAGCGGCTGATTAATTGGCCGCTTGCCAGCGGACGCGGGGGGCGCCCGACCAGAGGTGCTCGAGGTCGTAGAAGTAGCGGACCTCGTCCAAGAAGACGTGGACGACGAAGTCGCCGTAGTCCATCAGGACCCACCCGGCGTCCCGCAGGCCCTCGACGCTGGCCGGCGACGGTCCCCCGTCCTCCTTGACCTTCCGCTCGATCTCCTCGACGAGGGTGCGGACCTGGCGGACGTTGCGGCCGCTCGTGACGACGAACGCGTCGACGACGCCGAGCAGCTCGGCCATCGACAAGAGGACGGTGTCCTGGCCGAGCTTCTCGTCGGCCGCGGCGGCGGCCACGAAGGCGGCCTGCGGAACGTCCGGCAAGTCGATCGGTCCGCCCTCGCCCGCCGCTGGCTGGACCGTTCCGGCCGGAACGTTCATCGACCCCTCAACGGACCACGTCCAGGACGACGATGGTGGCGGCCAGCGTGGACGCCATGACGGAGAGGCCGAGGCCGGCGTAGAGGCGGCGCTGGCGGCGCTGCTGGCGGCGCTCCGCCCGCAGCGCCAGCCGGTCGAGCGGAGCCGGCGAATCGACCGGGACGGCCACCGCCGGAACGGCTGGGCTGATGACCACCGGGTCGGCCAGGCTGGCCACCGGGATGTCCGCCACCGGGACGTCGACCACCGAGACGTCCGCCACCGGGACGTCGGCGACCGGCGCCGGAAAGTCGACGATCGAGGGCAGATCGAGCACCGGCAGGTCGACCACGGCGGTCGGCGGTCGGTCGAACGCCGGTGCGGGAGGAGCGACGACCGGCACGGCGGCCACTCTCGGAAGCTCGGCGGTGTCGACGCTCGAGACGGTCATCTCCCGACAGCGTACATATCTCTACGGCGAATGCAATGGATAACGGCCTCGGGGACGAGACGGTCGACCGGCTGACCGGCGCTGAGAAGGGCGCGGACGTCCGAACTGGAAACGTCGACGCCGCCGCCCTCGACGTGGGCGACCCGCCAGCCGTCGGGGTCCGGGCGCCGGGGGCTGCGGGGCCGCGAGACGATGACCAGGGTGACGAGCCGGCGGAGGTCGTCGACCCGCTCCCACGTCGGCAGCGACTCGACCAGGTCGGCGCCGACGATCAGGAAGACGTCGGGGGCCGGCCGGCCGGCCTCTTCGGCCTCCCGGCGGAGGGCCTCGACGGTTTCGACGGTGTAGCTCGGCCCGCCTCGGTCGATCTCGGTGCGGCTGACCTCGATCCCGGGCACGCCGTCGGCGGCCGCCCGGGCCAGGGCCAGCCGGTCCTCGGCCGGGCTGACCCGCCGCCTCGGGGCCTTCTGCCACGGGTCGTTGGCGACGACGAGGAGCAGGCGGTCGAGATCGAGGGCGTCCCGGCAGGCGACGGTCGCCGCCAGGTGGCCGGCGTGGGGCGGGTCGAAGGTGCCGCCGAAAATGCCGATCCGCTGCGGCCGCTCCGGCATCCCGGAGAGACTAGGCGTCGTCCGGACCCTCCCGTAAGCCGTACGCTGGGACCATGACCGAGCCGGCAGCGAGTGGCAGCGAGTGGCAGGCCGCGTCGTGGCGGCGCCGGCGGGCCGCGCAGCAGCCGACGTGGCCGGACGAGGAGGCGCTGAAGCGGACCGAGGCCCGTCTGGCAACCCTCCCGCCGCTGGTCGTCGCCGGAGAGGCCCGCCAGCTCACGTCGGCCCTGGCCGAGGTGGCCAACGGCCGGGCGTTCTTGCTCCAGGCCGGTGACTGCGCCGAGTCGTTCGCCGACTTCGCGGCCGACAACATCCGGGACAAGCTCAAAGTCGTCCTACAGATGGCCGTCGCGCTGACCTACGCGGCCGGCGTGCCAGTGGTCAAGGTCGGCCGGATCGCCGGGCAGTTCGCCAAGCCGCGGTCGTCGTCGACCGAACGGATCGGCGGCGTCGAGCTCGACTCGTTCCGCGGCCACATGGTCAACGACGAGACGTTCGACGCCGACGCCCGCCGGCCGGACCCGGCGCGGCTCGTCACGGCGTACCACCAGTCCGCGTCGACGCTGAACCTGCTTCGGGCGTTCGCCAAGGGCGGGTTCGCCGACCTCTCCCACGTCCACGCCTGGAACCAGCAGTTCGTCGCGTCGTCGGCCGAGGGGCGCCGGTACGAGCGGATCGCCAGCGAGATCGACCGGGCCCTCCGCTTCATGCGGGCCTGCGGGATCGACCTCGACGCCGAGGGCGGCCTGCACCAAGTCGACTTCTGGACGAGCCACGAGGCGCTGATCCTCAACTACGAGGAGGCGCTGACCCGCCGGGACTCGCTCACCGGCGACTGGGTCGACACGTCGGCCCACCTGCTCTGGGTCGGCGAGCGCACGCGCCAGCCGGACGGCGCCCACGTCGAGTTCCTGTCCGGCGTCATCAACCCGGTGGCCGCCAAGGTCGGCCCGAACGCCACGGCCGACGAGGTCGTCGCCCTGTGCGACCGCCTCGACCCGGGCCGGGTCCCCGGCCGGCTGACCCTGATCGCCCGGTTCGGGGCCGGCAACGTCGCCGCGCTGCTCCCACCGCTGCTCGACGCGGTGGCCGAGTCGGGCCACCCGGTCGTCTGGGCGTGCGACCCGATGCACGGCAACACGTTCACCAGCGACGGTGGCCGCAAGACGCGCCGGTTCGACGACATCCTGACGGAACTGCAGGAGTTCTTCGCGGTCCACCGGCAGGCCGGCACGTGGCCCGGCGGCGTCCACATCGAGCTGACCGGCGACGACGTCACCGAGTGCCTCGGTGGCGCGGAGGAGATCCTCGAGGACGACCTCGGCCAGCGGTACACGACGACGTGCGACCCGCGGCTCAACGCCCGCCAGTCGCTCGATCTCGCCTTTCGGGTCGCCGAGTTCCTGCGCGACTGATCACACGTCCGTTGCCCCGGCCCTCGACCGTCGGACGATGGTCGAGGGCCGGGGGATGCCTGCACACCGCCGCAACCGGCTTGTACACTGACCGCCGTCGTGAGCCGTCCCTCCCCCTTCCGTGCGCTCGCCGCGGCGCGCCGGGTCCTGGTGGCCGGCGCTCTCGTCGCCAGCGGGCTCGTCGCCGGTGGGCTCGTCACCGCGACCGCCTCGCCGGCCGGTGCGACAACGACGACGACATCGACCGCGGCGACGACGCTGACGACGACGGTCGCCGCCTACTGGCTCGTCGCCAGCGACGGCGGCGTCTTCGCGTTCGGCGGTGCCGGCTTCTACGGCTCGACCGGCAGCATGACGCTGAACAAGCCGATCGTCGGGATGGCCGCGACGGCCGACCGCGGCGGGTACTGGCTCGTCGCCTCCGACGGCGGCATCTTCTCGTTCGGCGACGCGCAGTTCTACGGCTCGACCGGCGCGATGGCGCTGAACGAGCCGGTCGTCGGGATGGCGCCGACCCCGACAGGCAAGGGCTACTGGCTCGTCGCCTCCGACGGCGGCATCTTCTCGTTCGGCGCGGCGAACTTCTTCGGCTCGATGGGCGGCCGGCCGCTCAACCAGCCGATCGTCGGCATGGCGGCCATGCCGACAGGCGACGGCTACTGGCTGGTCGCCGCGGACGGCGGCATCTTCGCCTTCGGCAGCGCCCAGTTCTACGGTTCGACCGGCAGCATCCACCTGAACAAGCCGATCGTCGGCATGACGCCGACGCCCGACGGCCAGGGCTACTGGTTCACGGCGTCGGACGGCGGCGTCTTCGCCTACGGCGACGCCCAGTTCTACGGCTCCGTCGGCAGCGTCCCGCAGAAGTACTCGATCGTCGCCATGGCCAGCACAACCACCGGCAAGGGCTACTGGTTCACGAACAGCAACGGCGCGGTCAGCGCCTACGGCACAGCCCCGTACTGGGGGTCGGCCCCGCAGGTGCTGAACGAGCCGATCGTCGGCATGAGCCAGGCGATCGGCAGCGGCCAGTTCGGCGGCTCCACCTACCCGTCCGGCTCCTACGGCTACGACGTCTCGAACTACCAGTGCACAAAGCTGCCACCACGGCCGTACACGATCGGCGTCGTCGAGGTCGAGGGGGCGTCGTTCGGCTCCGTGAACCGTTGCCTGACCGCCGAGGCGGCGTGGGCGGCCGGCGGGCTGAACCTCTACGTCTTCCTCACGTACGGCACCGGGGCGACGTCGACAGACCCGGCCTGTGCGTCGTCGACATCGCCGACGTCCTGCAACTTCGGCTTCAATGCCGCGATCGACGCCTTCGCCAAGGCCCAGAAAGCCGGCGTCAACACCTCGGTCGGCTGGTGGCTGGACGTCGAGACGGCGAATTGGACGTCGACAACCTCGGCCAACGCCTCGCTCGTCCAGGGCGCCATCGACGGCCTCCACTCCGAGGGCCTCAACAACGTCGGCATCTATTCCAGCCCAGGCGTCTGGAGCAAGATCGTCGGGACGACATACAAGCCGGCCGTTCCCTACTGGGCGGCCGACTGGGGCCTCAACCCGGTGACAACCTGCCAGAACATCCACACCAAGTACCGCTCGCTGCCGTCCGGGCCGGTGGCCATGGTCCAGTACAGCTCCGGCTCGCCGACAACACCGACAAGCCAGTACTCGGCCGGCGGGCTGACACCGAACTTCGACAACGACTACGCCTGCTAGGGACTCGCCGATCGGGACCACCGTCCCTTCGATCAGCTGAGGCCCATCGATCAGCTGGTCCCGTCGATCAGGTGAGGTTGCCGACGAACCGCTCGAGCTGGCGGAGGGTCCGGCACTCGACGACATCGTCGCAGTGGACCGCGTAGTCGGCGATGACCGAGTCCCCGGACGACCAGTAGTCGCGGGGCTCCGGGTTGAGCCAGTAGAGGTGTCGGGCCTGGTGCGACAGCTCTTCGAGGACCCATGCTTCGGTGGCGTGGTAGTTGTTCCGGGCGTCGCCGAGGATCAAGACGCTGGCCCGTGACGTCACCTGGTCACCCCACCGCTGGTTGAAGACCGCCAGCGCGTGGCCGTAGTCGGAGTGCCCGTCGACCCAGATGACGTCGGCTTCGGTGTTGATCCGGTGGACGGCCACCGCCGGGTCGTCGGCGCCGTCGAAGAACCGGGTCACCTCGTCAATGCCGTCGACGAAGACGAAGCTGCGGACCGTCGAGAACTGCGAACTGATGGCGTGCACGAGGTGCAGCGTGAACCGGGCGAACGACGCCACCGAGCCGGAGATGTCGGCGATCACGAAGATCTCCGGCTTCGCCGGTCGTGGATGGCGAAAGCGCGGCTCGACCGGCACGCCGCCGGTCGACAGCGAGCGGCGGACGGTGGCCCGGAAGTCGAGCGGGCCGCGCCGGCCGTGCCGGCGCTTGCGGGCCAGCCGGACGGCGAGCTTGCGGGAGAGCGGGTGGAGGGCCCGCCGGAGCTCGGCCAGCTCCTCCCGGGTGGCGTGCATGACGTCGATGTCCTCCGGCAGCGGCTTGCGCACCGACCGGGCCAGCGCCTCGGCGCCGCGGTCCATCACCAGGCGGCGCCGGATCTCGCTCTCGACGGCTCGCCGGACCTTCTCGATCCGCGTCCGGTACTCGTCGGCCAACAGCCGTTCTTCGAGCTCGGTGGACGCCTCGTCCCGACGTTCGGCCATCAGCCGTTCGAGCACCCCGTCGAGGTCCAGGTTCCGCAACGTCCGGTAGAGGTAGTACGTGCCGCCGACCGGCCGGCCCGGTTCCATCCCGGCGTAGCGATCGACCGCGTACCGGGCGACGACCGCGGCCATGCCCTGGTCGCCGGAGCGGAGCGCCCGGTAGAGCAGCTGGGCCAGCTCCTCGGCCGACATCCCTTCGCCGCCCGACCCTCTCCCCCGGCCCGGCCCGCGCCCCTCGCCGTCCGGCCGCTGGCTCGACCGGCTGGCCGCCTCGTCGTCGTCGTCCGATCCCACGCCACCGAGGCCGCCGGCGCCCGGGAGCCGGCTGGCGAAGTAGATCTCGAATGCGGTCTCGAAGGCCCGCCAGTGGGCGCTCGACTTCACGAGGGTCGCCCCCAGCGCGTACTTGAGCGCCTCACGGTCCTCCAACGGGACGTGGCCCACGGCTTCCGCCGCGTCGAGGTGTTCGGTCAGCGAGACCGGCAAGCCGGCCTGGCGGAGCTCGGTGACGAACCCGGCGAGGAGCTCAAGCATCGGCGGCCAACAGCTCCTTGGCCGCCCGCTCGATGTCGGTCTGGTACTTGAGGAGGACCTGGAGAGTGTCGCGGGCGCCGGCGGCGTCGATCGACTCGATGCCGAGGACGACGAGCGTCCGGGCCCAGTCGAGCGTCTCGGAGACCGACGGCGCCTTGCGCAGCTCGAGCGTGCGCAGCGACCGGACGATCCGGGCGACCTGGTCGGCCAGCTCCTCGGTGATGCCGGGCACGCGAGCCCGGACGATCGCCCGCTCCCGGTCGAGGTCCGGGTAGTCGAGGTGGAGGTAGAGACACCGGCGCTTCAGCGCCTCCGACAGCTCTCGGGTGTTGTTCGACGTCAGGAAGACCATCGGCAGCTGCGTCGCCCGGACCGTGCCGAGCTCGGGGATCGACACCTGGTACTCGGAGAGCACCTCGAGCAGGAGCGCCTCGGTCTCGAGCTCGACCCGGTCGACCTCGTCGACCAGGAGGACGACCGGCTCGGTGGCCGAGATCGCCTCCAACAGTGGCCGGGTCAGCAGGAAGTCCTCGGAGAAGATGTCCTCCTCCAGCTCGTGCCAGCCCGGAGCCGTTCCCTCACCGGCCACCTGGCCGGCCTGGATACGCAGGAGCTGCTTGCGGTAGTTCCACTCGTAGAGTGCCTTCGACTCGTCGAGACCCTCGTAGCACTGCAGCCGGATGAGCCGGCTGCCGGTCAGCTCGGCCACCGACTTGGCCAGCTGCGTCTTGCCCGTCCCGGCCGGCCCTTCGACGAGCACCGGCTTGGCCAGCCGGTCGGCCAGGTAGACGACGCCGGCGATCCCCTCGTCGGCCAGGTAGTCGATGTCGGCCAACCCCTGCCGGACGGCCTCGATGGACTCGAAGCGCGGCGGCCCGGTGTCGGGCAGGCCGAGCGGTCCGACAGCGCGGCGCTCCCCGTCGGCCGTGGCCCCACCCTCGGCGGCGGTCACTGGCGGACCTGGCCGTTGCCCCGGACGACCCACTTGACGCAGGTCAGCTCCCGCAGGCCCATCGGGCCGCGGGCGTGCAGCTTCTGCGTCGAGATGCCGACCTCGGCGCCCAGCCCGAGCTCGCCGCCGTCGACGAACCGGGTCGACGCGTTGACGACGACGGCCGCCGCGTCGACCTCGGCGACGAACCGGTCGGCCGTGGCCAGGTCGGCCGTGACGATCGCTTCGGAGTGGCCGGAGCCGAACCGGGCGATGTGCTCGATCGCGGCCGACAGGTCGTCGACGACGGCGATGCTCAACTTGAGCCCGAGGAACTCGGTGGCGAAGTCGTCGTCGGTGGCGACGCCGGCGTCGGGCAGGACGGCCCGGACCCGGTCGTCCCCGACCAGCTCGACGTCGGGCAGGGCTCGGCGGACGGCCGGCAGGAACCGCGCCGCCACACCGGCGTGGACGAGCAGCGTCTCCGCGGCGTTGCAGACGCCGGGTCGTTGGGTCTTGGCGTTGACGACGATCCGCTCGGCCATCACCAGGTCGGCAGCCACGTCGACGTAGACGTGGCAGTTGCCGTCGCCGTCGAGCACGTACGGGACGGTGGCGTGCTCGAGCAGCGAGGCGATCAGCGCCGGTCCACCGCGGGGCACGAGGCAGTCGATCACCCCGCGGAGCCGCATGAACTCGACGGCCGTCTCGTGGCTGCCGTCGGTGACGAGGACGACCGCGTCGGCCGGCAACCCGGCCTTGTCGAGGGCCCGACGCAGCACGTCGACGATCGCCGCGTTCGACGCCAACGCGGAGGCCGACCCCCGGAGAAACGCGGCGTTGCCGGACTTCAGGCACAGCCCGGCGACGTCGCTCGTCACGTTCGGGCGGTTCTCGTAGATCACGCCGACGACGCCGAGGGGAACGCGGACCCGCTCGACCCGCAGGCCGTTCGGTCGCACCCAACCGTCGACCACCTCACCGACCGGGTCCGCCAGGTCGGCCACCGTGCGCAGGCCGTCGGCCATCGCCCGGATGCGGTCCTCGGTCAGCGTCAGCCGGTCGACCGCCGTCTCGGCCAGCCCGGTGGCCGCGGCCAGGTCGTCCCGGTTGGCGGCCAGGATGCCGCCGGTCTCGGCCACCAGCAGGTCGGCGGCCGCCCGGAGCACGTCGTCGCGTCCCGCGGACGACGTCGCGGCGATCTGGCGGGAGGCGGCCCGGACGCGACCGCCCAGCGCGGTGAGGCTCATCCGGGAAGGTTACCGGGTCGCCGCCCGGGCCGGTCGCCCAGACAAGCCGACCGGAGCCGACCGGTTAGACGAGCAAGACGAGGTCGTCGCGGTGGACGATCTCGTGCGGCAGGTCGTCGGGCAGCTCCTCGCTGCGGCGGCCGACCCACTCGTCGCTCCGGCCGGACGCGTGCCGGACGAGGCCCTTGGCGAAGACCTGACCGTCGGGACCGACGATCTCGACCGCGTCGTCCGGATCGAACCGCCCGTGGACGGCGACGACGCCGGCCGGCAGGAGCGACCGACCCCGCTCGACGACCGCCCGCCGGGCGCCGCCGTCGACGACGAGCACGCCGGACGAGCCGAGCGCGAAGGCGATCCAGAGCTTGCGGGCGGGCAGCCGTCGGTCATGGGCCCGGAAGACGGTGCCGGCGGCGGCCTCGCCGGCGACGACCGCGCTGAGGACGCCCGGACGCTTGCCGTCGGCGATGACGACCTCGACGCCGGACCACGTGGCGATCTTGGCCGCCGCGAGCTTCGATGCCATCCCGCCGCTGCCCACCTCGCTGCCGGACCCGCCGGCGACCGCCTCCAGCTGCTGGTCGATCTCGACGACCTCTTCGATGAGCGAGACGCCGTCGGTCTCCCGCGGGTCACCCGTCAGCAGCCCGGGCGTGTCGGTCAACAGGACGAGCCGCTCGGCCCCAACGAGGTGGGCGACGAGCGCGCTCAACCGGTCGTTGTCGCCGAACCGGATCTCCTCGTCGGCGACCGCGTCGTTCTCGTTGACGACCGGGACGACGCCCAGCTCGAGCAGGTGCGTGAGCGTGCCCCGGGCGTGCAGGTACTGCTGCCGGTGGACGAAGTCGAGCGGGGCCAGCAACACCTGGCCGGCGAGCAGGTCGTGCGGCGCCAGGCCGTCCTGCCACGCCCGCATCAGGCGGTGCTGGCCGATGGCGGAGACCGCCTGGAGGACGGCCGGGTCCGTCGGTCGCGGCCCGCGTCGTCCGAGGGCCGACCAGCCGACGGCGATGGCCCCGGACGTCACGACGACGACGTCCCGGCCGTGCCGGCGCTGCTCGGCGATCTCGTCGCCGAGCCGGCTGACGACGTCGCGATCGGTCGCCCCGTCGGGCACCGTCACGGTGGACGAGCCGACCTTGACGACGAGGATCGGGCGGCTCACCGGCGGCCCCGACGACGGAGGGCCGCCGGGCGGGCGTCGTCGCGTTCCTCGGTGGCGCCGAGGTCGGCCCCGTCGCGGTACCAGGTGAACGAGACCGGTCCGACCTCGACCTCGTCGCCATCGTGGGCCCCGGCTCGGGCCAGGGCGCGGTCGGTGCCCAGCCGGCGTAGCCGGCGGACGGCCTCGTCCATCGCCCCGTCGTCGGTCAGGTCGGAGAACCCGACCGCCCGCTCCGCCGCTCGGCCGACGAGCCGCCAGGCGCGGCTGCCGACCCGCTCGACGACGATGCCCTCGGGCGCCGGGCGGTGGATGACGATCTGGCCGGTGCCCACCGGCACCTCGGCCTCCCGGGCCGCCGTGACGGTCCGGGCCAGCCGGCCGAGCAGCTTGGGCAGGCCCTGGCCGGTGACCGCCGAGATGACCAATTCGGCCGGGCCGGCGTCGGCGTCCGGTACCAGGTCGGCCCGGGAGCCGACGACGACCCTCGGCCGGTCGAGCAGGTCCGGCTGGTAGCGCCCGAGCTCGCCGAGCAGCACGTCGAGCTGGTCCGCCGGCGTGCGGCCGTCGAGCGCGGCGAGGTCGAGCAGGACGACGAGCGCCCGGGCCCGTTCGACGTGGCGCAGGAACCGATGGCCGAGCCCGCGGCCCTCGGCCGCTCCCTCGACCAGACCGGGGACGTCGGCCATCACCAGCTCGACCTCGTCGGCCGCGCCGCGGCGGCCGACGCGGACGACGCCGAGATGGGGCTGGAGCGTCGTGAACGGGTAGTCGGCGATCTTCGGGCGGGCGGCGGAGACGGCGGAGATGAGCGTCGACTTGCCGACGTTCGGGAAGCCGACGAGCGCGACGTCGGCGACGAGCTTCAGCTCGAGGTCGAGCCAGCGCTCCTGACCGCGCTCGGCCTGCTCGGCGAAGGACGGGGCGCGGCGGGTGTTGCTCAGGAACCGGGCGTTGCCCCGCCCGCCCCGGCCGCCCGCCGCGGCCAACCAGCGGTCGCCGGCCGTCAGTAGGTCGCACAGGAGCTCGCCGTCGCGCTCCCGGACGACGGTGCCGACCGGGACCGGGACCTCGAGGTCAGGACCGCGGGTACCGTGCTTGCGCTTGCCGGACCCGTGGGCGCCATCGACCGCCCGGCGGAACGGGTGGTCCCGGAAGCCGAGCAGCGACGCTTGGTTCGTCGACGCCACCAGCCAGACGTCGCCGCCCCGCCCGCCGTCGCCGCCGTCGGGGCCACCGCGGTCGACGTGCGCCTCGCGCCGGAACGAGACGATGCCCGCGCCGCCGTCGCCGGCCTTGGCATGCAGCTGCGCTTCGTCGACGAACCCGGACACGACGAGATCCTACGGGTCAGGCCCGGACCCGCCGGGCCCGGGCCGCGACCTGCCGCCGCGCCTCGACCGCGTCGACGGTCGAACAGACCCCGCTGGCGACGACCTGGCGGCCGCCGACCCAGACGTCGGTGACCGACCGGCTGGACGATGCCCAGACGAGATGGGCCAGCAGTTCGGCGTCGTCGGTGGCCGGGACGAAGTCGGTGAGGTCGAGGCGGATGAAGTCGGCCAGCCGGCCCGGCTCGAGCGCGCCGGTGTCGAGCCCGAGCGCGTCGGCGCCGCCGCGGGTGGCGAGGTGCAGCGCGTCCGCCGTCGTCAGCGCCCCCGGATCGGCGGCCACCGCCCGGGCCAGCAGCGGCGCCAGCCGCAGCTCCTCCCACAGGTCGAGGTTGTCGTTGGACGCCGGGCCGTCGGTGCCGAGCCCCACCCGGATCCCCCGGCCGAGCATCGACGCCACCTTCGCCACGCCGCTGCCGAGCTTCCCGTTGCTCTGTGGGCAGTGGGCAACCGCCACGTCGTGCCGCTGGTAGAGGTCGAGGTCGGCGTCGCTCAACCAGATCGAGTGCGCGGCGAGGACCCGGCCGTCGAGCACACCGAGCCGGGCCAGCAGCTCGGGCGTGCTGCAGCCGTGGGTGGCCCGGACGCCCTCGTCCTCGGCCACCGTCTCGGCCACGTGGATCTGGATGAGCGCGCCCAGCTCGGCGGCCAGCCGGGCCGTCGCGACGAGTGCCTCGGCCGGCAGCGTGTACGCGGCGTGCGGGCCGATCCCGACCGAGAGCCGGCCGTCGCGGCCGTCGACGGCCGCGTGGAGCTGCCCGGCCTCGTCCAGGCAGTCCTGCCAGGACGGCCCGCCCGGCCGGTCGAAGACGGTCGGCGTCAGCACGCAACGGAGGCCGACCTCGAGCGCCGCCTCGGCGACCGGTCGGCCGGGCCGGTACATCTCGCACGTCGTCGTCACCCCGCAGCGCAGCAGCTCGTCGCCGCCGAGCAACATGCCCCAGTGGACGTCGTCGTCGGTCATCCGGCTCTCGAGCGGCCAGATCGCTTCGCGCAGCCAGCGGTCGAGCGGGAGACCATCACCGACGCTGCGCAGCAGCGTCATCGGCGTGTGCGCATGCGTGTTGACGAGGCCGGGCATGACCAGCCCGCCGAGGGCGACCACCTCGGTCGTCCCGTTCGCCCCATTCGTCCCGGTCCCCAGCGGCGGCGCGTCGCTCGCCGCTCCGGCCCAGACGATCCGGTCACCGTCGACGTCGAGCACACCGGGCCGGTGCACCACTGGCGCGCTGGTCAACGGCGCGCTGATCAACGGCGCGCTGGTGACCAGCGCGTCGGCCTCGTACCGGACCGTCACTCAGACGACGGCGACGTAGAGCCGGCGCGAGAGGTCGGCGCCGAAGGCGACCGTCGCCTCGCCGACGGCCAGCAGCAACGTGCCATCCGGCCCCCGGGACGTCACCTCGGCGGTCGCGCCGGGGATGAACCCGTTCCGGTCGAGGTAGGCGAGCGAGTCCATGTCCAGTTCGACGTCCTCGCTGATCCGCTCCAGCCGGACCGTCGAGCCCGGCGGAATGTCGGCGAGCGGGCGCTGCCCCGACTCGTCGGACGGGACCGCGGACCCCGGGATCGGGTTGCCGTGCGGGCACGTTCCGGGATCGCCGAGCAGGGCGACCAGCCGCTCCTCGACGTCGTCGGAGATGACGTGCTCCCAGCGACCGGCCTCCTTGTGGACCTTGTACCACTCGAGGCCGATGACGTCGACCAGCAGCCGCTCGGCCAGCCGGTGCTTGCGCACGACCTTTTCGGCCAGGACGGACCCCTTCGGGGTCAGCTCGACCACCCGTCCCTCGCGGCGGACGTACCCGTCGTCGGCGAGCCGGTCGAGCATCTCCGAGACCGACGGCGCCGACCGCCCGAGCCGCTCGGCGATCCGGGCCTGGATGACCGGCGTTCCCTCCTCCTTCAAGGAGTGGACCGTCTCCAGGTACTCCTCGACCGGGGGGTGATAGCCGTCTTCCACGCCCGTGATCCTACCGGTGGCGACGACGGCCGTTGCTGGCCCCCATCGCCCGGGTCCGGAGGGCCGGCACCTCCACCTCGGCCGGAGGGCCCGGCACCTAGCATGGCCCGATGCCGACGACGACCCCGGGCGCCCATGGCGCGGACCCGTTCGAGCAGGCCCGCTTGGCCGCCCGGGAGCTGCTGCGGAACACCGGTCGGGAGGCCCACGACGTCCTCGTCGTGCTCGGGACCGGCCTGTCGCTGGTGGCCGAGCTCCTGGGCGCCGAGAGCCCACCGATCGACTTGGCGACGATGCCGTGGTTCCCGCGCTTCACTGCGATGGGCCACCGCCCGGAGATCTGGCCGATCGACATCGGCCCGACGCGGCTGCTCGTCACGGCCGGGCGCCTCCACCTCTACGAGGGCCGGACGCCGACGGAGGTCGTCCACCCGGTACGGATGGCCGTGGCGGCCGGCTGTCGCACGGTCGTCCTCACGTGCTGCGTCGGCGGGATCAACCCGGCGTTCCCGGTCGGCACGGTCGTCGCCATCGCCGATCACCTCAACCTCACGGCCAGCTCGCCGCTGGTCGGCATCCCGGCCGGCCACCCGCACGGATCGCCGTTCCTCGACCTCACCGACGCCTGGTCACCGCGGTTGCGGGCCCTGGCCCACGAGGTCGACCCGACGCTCCCCGAGGGCGTCTACGCCCAGATGGCTGGCCCGCACTTCGAGACGCCGGCCGAGATCCGGATGCTGGCGGCGCTCGGCGCCGACGTCGTCGGTATGTCGACGGTGCCGGAGGCGATCGCCGCCCGCCACCTCGGAGCCGATGTCCTCGGCCTGGCCGTCGTCACGAACCCGGCGGCCGGCACCGCGCCCGGTCCGATCGACGTCGACGAGGTGCCGATCGCCGCCGGACGGACGGTCGACTCAGTGGCCCGGATCGTCCGCGGCGTGATCGAAAAGCTGACCGTGGTCGAAAAGCCGGAATCGCCCGCCGACGCGTCCGGTTGAGGGGTCCAGCCGGTCAACCGGACCAGTGCTCAGCCGGCCGGAGCTCGGCCGAACCGGCGCTCAGCCGGGAAGAACGTCGACGAGCTTGCGGTCCTTGCGCATCCCGAACTTGACGTAGCCGTCGGCCAGGGCGAAGAGCGTGTCGTCGCCACCGCGACCGACGTTGATGCCGGGGTGGAACCGGGTGCCGCGCTGGCGAACGAGGATCGAACCAGCGGTCACCGCGGTGCCGTCGAAGGTCTTGACGCCGAGTCGCTGGGCGTTCGAGTCCCGACCGTTCCGGGTCGAGCCACCACCCTTGGTTTTGGACATCTCGGTTCCTTCCTGTTCGACCCTGTTCGACCGACCGGGCCTATTTGACCCAATCGGGTCTGTTCGGCGCGGTCAGGGTCAGCTGGCGGCGATGGAGGTGATCTCCACCGTGGCGTAGCGCTGGCGGTGCCCCCAACGACGGCGCTGGTTCGTCTTCGACTTGTACGTCATGGCGTTGATCTTGGGCCCCAGTTCCTCGCCGACGATCTGGGCGGTCACGGTGACGGCCGAGAGCTGCTCGGGCGTGGCCAGGACGGTCTCGCCGTCGACGAGGAGCACCGGCTCCAGCGCCACGCTGGCGCCGACGGCCTCACCGAGAAGCTCGACGCGCAGACGCTGGCCCTCGGCCACTCGTTCCTGCTTTCCACCGGTCCGGATCACTGCGTACATGAGCTGGCGATGTTAGCGCATCGAACGCAGGGCGCCGTCCGCCCCACCAGGCGGCCCTACAGCGCAGAGGCGTCGAGGACGATCCCGCGGCCGTTGCAGACCTCGCAGACGGTCGACAGCGACTCGATGAGCCCCTCGGAGATCCGTTTCCGGGTCATCTCGACGAGTCCGAGCTCGGAGATGTCGAAGACCTGGGTACGGGTCTTGTCTCTGGCCAGGGCGTTGCGCAGCGCGGTGGCGACCTTGTCGCGGTTCTCGCGGATCTCCATGTCGATGAAGTCGATGACGATGATCCCGCCGATGTCGCGCAGCCGGAGCTGGCGGGCGACCTCCTCGGCGGCTTCGAGGTTGTTGCGGTAGACGGTCTCTTCGAGGTTCGTCTTGCCGACGTTCTTGCCGGTGTTGACGTCGATGACGGTCAGCGCCTCGGTCCGCTCGATGATGAGCGAGCCGCCGGACGGCAGCCACACCTTGCGATCGAGAGCCTTGTGCAGCTGCTCGTGCACGTGGTAGCGCTCGAACAGCGGCTGGGCCTCGGCATCGGGGTCGTAGTACTCGACCCGGTCGGCCAGCTCGGGGCTGACGGTGGCGACGTAGCTGCGGACCTGCTCGTAGAGGGTGTGGTCGTCGATGATGACGCCCCGGTACTCGCTGTTGAGCTCCTCGCGCAGCAGCCGGACGGTCAGGTCCGGCTCACGGTAGAGGAGGCCGGGGTTGTCGGAGCGGCGAGCCTCGGCGTCGATGGCGTTCCACTGCTGGAGCAGCCCGTTGACGTCCCGACGGAGCTCGTCCTCCGACGCCCCTTCGGCGGCCGTCCGGACGATCAGGCCGTGGCCGGCCGGCCGGACGTCGTCGATGATCTTGCGCAGCCGGCGTCGCTCGTTGTCGCCCAGCCGCTTCGAGATGCCGAAGGCGCTGGAGTTCGGGACGAGAACGGCAAACCGACCGGGCAGCGAGACCTCCTGGGTCAGCCGGGCCCCCTTGGCGCCGATCGGGTTCTTCGTGACCTGGCAGAGGATGGTCTGGCCGGCCCGGAGCACCTGCTCGATGCGGGGTTGGGCCTTCTGGCCCTGGCCGGACCCGTCGACGTCGTCGACGTCGTAGCGGACGTCGCCGCGGTAGAGGACCGCGTTCTTCGGGATGCCGATGTCGACGAACGCGGCCTCCATGCCGGGGAGGACGTTCTGGACGCGACCGCGGTAGATGTTCCCGTCGATCTGCGTCGTCTCGTCGGCCGCCCGGGAGACGTAGTGCTCGACGAGCGACCGGCCCTCGAGCATGGCGATCTGGGCCAGGCCCGGCTGGACGTGGACGCACATGAGATAGCGGCCGACGGAGCGACCCTTGCGATCGCGGCCGCCACGCCGGCGGCGGCTCCGCCGAGCCTGACCGTCGCCCGAACCGGGACCCTCGTCGGCGTCGGCGTCGGCCGTCGGCGCGTCACCGGACCGAGCCGCGCCCGAAACCGCCCGGGCGGCAGCCCCACCGGCCGGCGGTGTACCGGTCGTAGGCGTACCGGTCTTCGGTGTACCGGGCGGCGGCGCTGTCCGGGCGGTGGGCGCCGGCGAGCCGTTCGAGCCCGACCCGGCCGCGGCGGGGGCCGCCACCGGCCGCGGGTCGTCCGCTGGTGGATTGCCGGTCGGCTGGTTCGCCCCGGGCTGGTTGCCCGCGGGCGGCGGGGGCGGACGGTGGCCCGGTGGGGTCGACGGGGCCGGTCGGGTGTCGCCGATCCGCGGCTTGGCCGCCGGCGCGGCGACGCCGGTCCGGCCGGCCGCCGTCGGCGAGCCGCTACCCGGGTCGGCGCCCCGTGAAGCCCCGTTCTCTGTAGGCGCGGGGCCGTCCGCGGCCCCGTTCGTACCGGCGGGCCCGGGAGTGGGCCGTCCGTTCTCGGACTCGGACATGAGGGAAGTCCCTCCTCGTGCTGCTCATGACGCACGCCCTGCGGCGTGCGGCGCGGGCGCCGGTTCGGGAATGCCGGCTCCGAGCGGCTCCCACCGGGCGCCGTCGCGCTCGATCCATTGGTGTCTTCTACGAGCTCGGGCCAGCACGAGGCCGGCACCGAGCCCTTCCAGCAATTCTCCGGGTCGGACCCCACGCGGTTGGGTCGCCAGCTCCGCCCGAAGGCGCCGCGGTCCCCCTTCGAGGCCTACCTCGTCGGGCACGAGCGACAGCGTCCGTACCGCTGGGCGGAGATCATCTTCCACGGAGCGGCCCTTCCGCACTCGCCGGACGACGACGCTCGGAGCGTCGAGCAACTGCTCGACCCGCGTCGCCAGCTCGTCTGCGGTCAAACCGAATACCTCCAGGTCCCAGGTACAAGATGATACCTCCTGCTGCAGCGAGGTACCGTCATCCGTGGTGAAGGCGGCGGCCTGGACGGTGATCCCCTCCGGTAGCATCTCGGTCAGCCGGTCGGCGAGATCGGAGAGCCCCGCCGGGCTCCCGACCAGGATCTCGCCGGGGGCTCCCGGGCGGTGCTCCCCCTCGTCGCCGACGTCGAGGCGCACGTCGAGGTACTCGCCGAGCGACTCGGCGCCGGTCGGGAGGGCCAGCCCGAAGCTGAGCAGTGGGCGGGGCGAGAACCCGCCGGACCAGGCGACCGGCAATCGGACCCGGCGGAGCGCCCGCTCCCACATCCGGGCGACGTCGCGTTGGCTCGTGAACCGGATCTTGCCGAGCTTGCTGTAGCGAAACCGAAGGCTCTGTCGCCGCCCGCCGGGAGCCCCGCTGCCCCCCTCTCCGACGGCGGGCGCCTCGGGCGGGGTCATCCGGTCGGAGCCGGGCGGGCGGCGAGGAGCTCGACGGGGACGCGGCCGCCGGTCGCCAGATCCTGCCCGGTCCCCTGGCTGCCGCCGGCCGGTGGCACCGGCGAGGCGACGACGTGCTCCAGCCCGAACCCGGTGCAGGCGCCGCAGTCGTAGCACGGGGTCCACCGGCAGTCCTCGAGCCCAGCGCCGGCGAGGGCCTGCTCCCAGTCCTCCCAGAGGAAATCCCGGTGCAGCCCGGCCGAGATGTGGTCCCACGGGAGGGCCTCGTCGGCGTGTCGGTGGCGGTAGACGATGTCGTCGAGGGACAGCCCCTCGGCGGCCAGGGCCTCTTCCCAACGGTCGAGGTCGAACTGCTCGGTCCATTCCTGGAACGTGCCACCGGCCCGCCAGACCCGTTCGATGACCGCGCCGACCCGGCGGTCGCCGCGGCTGGCGATGCCCTCGGCCGCGGTGGCCTCGGGATCGTGCCAGCGGATCGTCAGCCCCCGGATGCCGCGGGCGGCGTTACGCAGGACGACGACCTTGCGGTGGAGCTCGGCGACGGTGGTCTGGCCGAACCACTGGAACGGCGTGTGCGGCTTCGGCACGAAGCCGCCGACGGACGCGGTCACGGTGACGGTGGGGTGGTACCGCCGGCCGATCTCGACGCAGCGTTTGCCGAGCTCGGCGATGCCGACGACGTCCTCGTCCTGCTCGGTCGGCAGGCCGATCAGGAAATAGAGCTTGACCCGGCGCCAGCCCTGGCTGAAGGCGGCGTCGACCGCGGCGTAGAGGTCCTCCTCGCGGATCAGCTTGTTGATGACCTGCCGCATGCGCCACGTCCCCCCCTCGGGGGCGAACGTCAGGCCGGTCCGCCGCACCCGCTGGATCTGGGCGGCGGTGCCGACGGTGAAGGCGTCGACCCGCAGGCTCGGCAGGCTGACGGACACCCGCTCGCCGTGGCGCGGGTCGTCGACGATGTCGCGGACGGTGTCCTCGATGTCGGAGAAGTCGGCGGTCGACAGCGACGTCAAGGCCACCTCGTCGTAGCCGGTCCGCTCGAGGCCGTCGCTGACCATCTGGCGGACCTGGGCGGCCGGGCGCTCGCGGACCGGGCGGGTGATCATCCCGGCCTGGCAGAACCGGCAGCCGCGGGTGCAGCCGCGGAAGACCTCGACGTTGAGCCGGTCGTGGACGACCTCGGTCAACGGCACGAGCTGCTGCTTGGGGTACGGCCAGTCGGCGAGGTCGGCGATCGTCCGCTTCTCGACCCGCTCGGGGACGCCGGGGACGACGGGCTCGGTGGCGACGAGCCGGCCATGGTCGTAGCGGGGGCGGTAGAGGCTCGGGACGTAGACCCCGTCGACGCCGGCCAGGGCGACGAGGACGTCCCGGCGGTCGCGGTCGTCGACCGGGTGGGCCAACCACGGCGCAAGGACGTCGGTCACGTCACCGACGGCCTCCTCGCCGTCGCCGAGGACGAAGGCGTCGACGAAGTCGGCCAGCGGCTCGGGGTTGTACGTGCAGTGGCCGCCGGCGACGATCAGCGGGTCCCCGGGCCCGCGCTCGGCGGCGTGCAGCGGCACGCCGGCCAGGTCGATCAGGTTGAGGACGTTCGTGTAGACGAGCTCGGCCGACAGGTTGAAGGCGAGGACATCGAACGCCCGGGCCGGCAGGTGGTTCTCGACCGAGAACAGCGGCACGGCGGCCGCCCGCATGGCGGCCTCCATGTCGACCCAGGGGGCGTAGGCCCGCTCGGCGACGGCGTCGGATCGCTCGTTGAGCAGCTCGTAGAGGATCTGCAGCCCCTGGTTCGGCAGCCCGATCTCGTACGTGTCGGGGTAGAGGAGCAGCCAGGCGACCTGGCCGGGGCCGTGGACCGGCCGCTGGGCACCCTGCTCACCGCCGATGTACCGGGCCGGCTTCTGGACGGCCATCAGCAGCTGTTCGACCTGTGGCCAGAGCGATCCCATCGGTCGTCGAGTCTACGGGGGTCCCTCGACGGGGCCTGACCGGCTAGCCGCCGGTGCCTGTTTTCGGCGGGGTCGTGGTGGTTGTGGCGGCTGTCGTGGTGCTGGTCGGCGCCGACGGGGCGCCCGGCGCCGTCGTGGTGGTCGTCGTCGGCGGCGGCGTGCCGATCGGCGGGATCGTCGTCGGCGGGGTTGTCGACGGCTGCTCGGCGGCCGTCGGGACCTTGGGTGTCGACGAGACGGGGTTCGAGTAGAGGTAGTTGAAGATGTTGGCAACGGCCGGCGCGGCGGCTGTGGCGCCGTAGCCACCCTGGTTGACGACGGCGGCGACGACGTACTGGTGTGTCGTGTTCGTCGGGCCGAAGCCGACGAACCAGGCGTTCGGCTCCTTGGCTGTTGTCTTCGACACGTCGGCCGTCCCGGTCTTGCCGGAGATGGGGTATGTCTTGGGCACCTTCGAGATCTGCTGGAAGGTCTGGTACGCGGTGCCGTGGGGTGTGTTCACCACCCCGGCGAACCCCTGGGCCATGGCGGCGTGGTCGGCCGGGGAGAGTGTGACCTTCCCCGTGACCTTGGGCGCGAACCGCTTGACGATCTGGCCGGTCGGCGTGACGATCGCCGACGCCACCTGGGGCTGGTACCGGGTGCCGCCGTTGGCGAACGTGGCGTAGGCCTGCGCCTCCTCGATCGGCGTGACGACGGTGCCACCCTGGCCGAAGGCCATCTCGATGTTGTTCCCGACGTACCACGTTGTGTTGGGGAAGTTCTTCGGTGTCTCCTGGTGGAGCTTCTTCACCTCTGTCGCGCTGTCGACCCGGCCCTGGGCCTCGTCGGGCAGGTCAACTGTCGTCAGCTCGCCGAAGCCGTACGAGTTGGCCGTCTTCTGGATGGCGTTGGCGCCGTACTTGCCCGCTGTCTTGTAGAAGCGGTAGCCGAGTGTGTAGAAGAAGTAGTCGTCGGACTTGGTCAAGGCGGCGGAGACGTTCACCCGCCCGGCGTCGGATGCTGTGTTGTCCTTGAACGAGCAGCCCGGGCCACCGGTCTTGCATGTTGTTGTCTTGATCGTGAACGTGCCGGTGTCGTTGATGGTTGTGTTGGGACCGATGAGCCCGGTCTGCAGGGCGGCGGTGGCCGTCGCCAACTTGAAGGTGGACCCGGGGGTGTACAGGCCCTGGATGGCGTAGTCGTTGAGGGGGCAGGCGCCGGACGATCCCTGGCAGCCAGCGGACAGGTTCTGGTAGGCCGCGGTCGAGATGCCGCCGACCCATGTGTCGAGCGAGTACGTCGGGTTCGACGCCAGGGCCAGGACGGCCCCGGTCTCGGCATCCATGACCACGACGGCACCGTTTGTGGCCGCCGGGAGCTTCCCCGTGCTGGGGTCCCTGGTCTTCTTGTCGGCGGTCATGTCGGACGCCAGGGCGTTCTGGACCGCGGCCTGGAGGCCGGCTGTGATGTTGAGGACGACCGTGTCACCCTGGGTGGCCGCGGTCTGCTTCAGCGTGCCGACGACGTCACCGGACGCGTCAACCTCGAGCTCCTGTTTGCCCGGGACGCCGCGCAGGTACGACTCGTACTGGGACTCGATCCCGGCCTTGCCGACCTGTGTCGACTGTGTGTAGCCCTGGTTCGGGTGGGCCTTCAAGAATGTGGCTGTGATCGCCCCGACGTAGCCGAGCACGTGGGTGGCCAGTGTGCCGCTCTGGGGATAGTGGCGTTGGCTGACGTGCTGGACGGAGACGCCGGGGAACTCGCTGGCGTGTGTGTCGAGGTACTGGACGGTTGTCGGCTTGGCGTTCTGGAGGATCGGCACCGGCTCGTACGGGCTGTACTGCTTGTCGGCCAGGGCGGCCTCGATCTGCTTGGGGGTCTGGTTGACCAGGGCCGCGACCTTGCCGATCACTGTCGGGTGCTGTGTGGCCTCGGCCCGGGACAGGACGATCTCTGTCTCGATCGTGTTGCCGGCGAGCACCGTGTCGTGCCGGTCGACGATCACACCCCGGGGCGGGTCGACGGAGACGGTGCGGATCTGGTTGGCGTTGACGACGGCCGCGTACGACTTGCCGTCGATGACCTGGAGGCTCCAGAGCCGCAGGACCATGACGACGAAGAGGACGAGGACGATGACGCCGACGATCTGCAGTCGGAGCAGCGGTCGTGACGGCTGGTCCTCGGGCGACGCGACGAACGAGCCGACGCTGACGTTGCGGCGGGGCCGGATGCGGGGCTGGCGGGCCTTGCTCCGGTGGCGCTGCTTCGAGCGCCCGGACGACGGCTTCGGATAGAAGTTCCCGCCGCCGAACGGGTGGCGGAGCGAACGGCGGCTCATGGCCGACCTCCGGTCGGGTGGCTCATGGCCGACCTCCGGTCGGGTGGCTCACCAGCGGCCTCCGGCCATCGACGGGCGGGCGCCGTCGGTCGAGGCCGGCCCGAGCGCCCAGCCGACCACCCGGATGGCCGGGGCGGCCAGGATGGCGTTGACGATGGCAATGACGGCGACGATCGCCGCCAGGTCGACGCGGAGGAACTGCTCCTGCCCGAGGACGGCGCCGATCACGGCGTACAGCATGACGGCTACCGCGCTCGCCGCGAGCGCGACCAGCGGCGGGAACCACCAGACCTCGCGGGTCACGGCCCCCGTGCTGGCGCCGACGGCGAAGCCGACGAGGCAGAAGACCAGGGCCGACAGACCGAACGGGGTCGGCAGGAGCAGGTCCGAGGCCAGCCCGGCGACGAACCCCATGACCGCGCCCTCTTCGGCGTCGCCGGCGATGCCGGCGGCGATCGGCAGCAGGAGCATCAGGTCCGGGTGGGCGCCGAAGATCGTGATGTCGACGCCGATCGTCGACTGGACGAGCAGCGTCACGAAGACGACGAGGAGGAGCTTGAGGACGCTGCGACCGGTCATCGACGCCTCATGTTGTCGGCGCGTGGCCTGTCGGCGCGCCTGTTGGCGACGGGCTCCACTGAACGACCTGGACGTACGTCAGTGTGCCGAGATCGGCCAATGGCTCGGCCAGGACGTCCTTCTGGGTGGCGCCGCTCACGGTGTGGATGGAGACGATCCTCGCCACCGGGATGTTCCTCGGGAACTGGGCGCCGGCCAGGCCGTTGGTGACGAGCGCTGTCTTCTTTGTGATCTTTGTGTTCGGCGAGACGTCGTTCAGGGTCAGCGGCTTCCCGGCCCCCTGGCCTTGGAGGGTGGCGAACTGGTCGTTGCCATAGACGATGCCGACCTTGAACTGGCCGTCGGTGAGGAGTTGCACCGTCGCGGTGCCGTGGGAAGCGGCGACGACCCGCCCGACGAGCCCGCCGTTGCTGATGACGGCGTCGCCGATGACGATCCCCTGGCTCCGCCCCTTGTTGATTGTGATCGTCGACGCGAAGTTGGACGTCGTCGTGGCGATCGTCTCGGCGGCCACCTTCGGCAGTGTCTGCACGGGCGCCGGCAGTGTGTGGAGGGCGAGCACTCTCTGGAGCTTTGTCAGCTGCCGCTTCTGCGCCGACGCCTGGGCCGCCTGCTGACGGAGCGCGCCGTTGGCGGCCTGCAGCTTGTGGTTCTCCTGCTCGAGGGCGCCGTAGTGGACGGCGCCGGCGAAGAACTCGCCGATCGGGTCGATGATGTCGTTGAACCCGGACCGGAACGGCGAGAAGACGTCGGTGGCCACCGACTTGATGCCCGACGTCAGGCTGTGGCCCTTGCCACTGGCGTCGAGCGTGATGATCGTCACCGAGAGCAGCACCAGGACGACGAGCGTCGTCAGGGTACGGCGGGACCGCCTGGGTTTGGCCACCCCCGGGAGCCTGGCGGACCGGTCAGCGGGACGTGGAGGTGATCAGCACCCGCTTCAGGGCCTCGAACTCCTCCAGGCACTGGCCACTGCCGATGGCCACGCAGTTCAACGGGTCGCGGGCCACGACGATGGGCATGCCGGTCTCGTGCTGCAGCCGGGCGTCGAGGCCGTGCAGCAGGGCGCCGCCACCGGTGAGCACGATGCCCTGCTCCATGATGTCGGCGGCCAGCTCCGGCGGGGTGCGGTCGAGGGTGACCTTGACCGCGTCGATGATGGCCGACACCGGCTCGTCGATGGCGTGGCGGATCTCTTCGGTGGAGACGACGACGGTCTTCGGCAGGCCGGTCACGAGGTCGCGGCCACGGATCTCGGCGTGCAGCTCCTCCTCCAACGGGAACGCGGAGCCGAGGGCGATCTTGATCTCCTCGGCCGTCCGCTCACCGAGAGCGAGGCTGAACTCCTTCTTGACGAAGGAGACGATCGCCTCGTCGAGCTCGTCGCCGCCGATGCGGACGGACTGGCTCGTGACGATGCCGCCGAGGGAGATGACCGCCACCTCGGTCGTCCCGCCTCCGATGTCGACGACCATGTTGCCGGTCGGCTCGTGGACGGGCAGCCCGGCGCCGATGGCGGCGGCCATCGGCTCCTCGATGATGTACGCCTTGCGGGCGCCGGCGTACTCGGCGGCCTCCATGACCGCCCGCTGCTCGACGCCGGTGATCCCCGACGGGACGCAGATGACCATCCGGGGCTTGGCGAACCGGCGCTGGTGCACCCGGTGGATGAAGTACCGGAGCATCTTCTCGCAGATCTCGAAGTCGGCGATGACGCCGTCCTTCAGCGGGCGGATGGCCTGGATGTTGCTCGGCGTCC
This sequence comes from uncultured Actinomycetota bacterium, assembly GCA_963844575.1. Lineage (GTDB taxonomy): Bacteria > Actinomycetota > Acidimicrobiia > Acidimicrobiales > RAAP-2 > DASZUK01. The sequence goes on along the minus strand of CAWJOU010000005.1, from coordinate 1,865,602 downwards.
GACCGATCATGCGCTTCGCCTCGGCACCGACGGCCAGTGGCCGCCCGTCCTTGACGTCGACCGCGACGACGGAGGGCTCGTTGAGGACGATCCCCCGCCCGCGGACGTACACCAGCGTGTTGGCCGTGCCGAGGTCGACCGCCATGTCGCGGCCGAGCAGGTTGAGGCGGTTGTCAGGCATCGAGGTCTGGTCCTCTCGGGGCAGAGCAGCCGGTCGGCACCCCGTGAGGTGGCCCACCGGCCCACGTACTGCCGAACACGTGCGGCGTCATACGGAATACTGCGTAACCCGTTGTACGGCACCAAGGGTACGGGACCGACGGATACCGCACAAGGGCGGCCTCGGCACCGCGTTTTCGCAGGTCGGAGCCGGTCGTCGGCCGAGGCTGGCCGGAACGGGGTGGCTCAGGCCAGTTCGGGGAAGAAGATGGCGATCTCCCGGGCGGCCGACTCGACCGAGTCGGAACCGTGCACGAGGTTCTCGGTCATCTCGACGGCCAGGTCGCCGCGGATCGTTCCCGGCGCGGCCTGCTTCGGGTTCGTCGTGCCCATCAACGTCCGGACGACCGCGTACGTCTCGTCGTCGGGGCCCTCGACGACCATGGCCAACGCCGGCGACCGGGTGATGAAGGCGACGAGGTCGCCGTAGAACGGCTTGCCCTGGTGCTCCGCGTAGTGCTGGCCGGCCACCTCTTCGGTGATCGACCGCAGCTCCGCGGCCACCAGCCGCAGTCCCTTGCGTTCGAGGCGGCCGACGATCTCGCCGGTGAGCCCGCGCTCGACGCCGTCCGGCTTCACGATGACGAGGGTTCGGTTCACGAGCGGAGGACCATAGCAGCGCTGTGCCGCTTACCCGCCCGGGGCCCCGCTGTGCCCAACTCGATGGCGGGCTCCTCCGATGCGTGGGGCCCCAGCCCCACGCATGCCGGCGCTGCCCGACGCCGGCCGTGGATGCCGACTCGCCCGGGATTGCGTTCGGCCACGGACCCGCGGGTATGGTCCGACCGTGCGCAACTACCGATACTTCCGCCACAGGCCCACCCGCGTGGTCGCCGTCCTCCTCACCAGCATCGCGCCGCTTGCCCTGACGCTCGCCGCCGGTCCGCCGCCGGCCGGCGCAAGCGGGCCGGCCGCCGCTGCGGCGTCGTCGCCGGCCGCCGTCACCGCAGCGCCGTTCACCGGCGGCTGGGTCACGATGCTGACCGGGACAAAGACAGTGGCGAAAGGAACGGTGACAAAGGTATCGGCGACCGGCACGGGAAGCGCGGTCACCGTGGCCTTCACCTTCGTGGCGGCAGGCATCGGGGCGCAGCCCATCTCGATCACCGTCGGGCCGCCGCCCGGACAGACCCTGACGACCGGCGTGACGTACTCGACCAGCAAGGGAGCCGGCATGAGCGACGGCCAGGCGTGCGCCGGCACATTCGAGCTCGACGCGCTGTCAGCGCCCAGCGCGACTGGTGCGGTCGCCTCCGTGGCGATGCAGTTCGACGGGACATGCGGCGTCCGCGCGCTGGCCGGCGAGGTGGCGCTAAACCTGCCGAACGACGGCGGTGCCGGCTACTACCTGTACCTCCAGGACGGCAGCCTCGCCGGGTTCGGGAACAACTCCTACCTGACGTACCTCGGCAACCTGGGCTTGGCCACACTCAACAAACCCATCGTGACCGCGACGGCGACCCCGGATGGCGGTGGCTACTGGATGGCTGCGGGCGACGGGGGGATCTTCGCCTATGGCGATGCCGGTTTCTACGGGTCGATGGGCGGCAAGCCGTTGAACAAGCCGATCGTGGGGATGACGTCGTCGACCGACGGCCAGGGCTACCTGGAGGTGGCCTCCGACGGGGGGATCTTCGCCTTCGGCGACGGCGTCTTTCACGGCTCGATGGGCGGCAAGCCGTTGAACAAGCCGATCGTAGGGATCGCCTCGGATCCCGCCACCCATGGGTACTGGGAGGTCGCCTCGGACGGCGGCATCTTCGCCTTCACAGCCCCGTTCTTCGGCTCGATGGGCGGCAAGTCGCTCAACGAACCGATCGTCGGCATCGCGGTCACGCCCGACGGCGGGGGCTACTGGGAGGTCGCCAGCGACGGTGGGATCTTTGCCTTCGGCGACGCTGGCTTCTACGGCTCGACCGGCAACCTCTCGCTCAACAAGCCGATCGAGGCGATGATCCCGACGCCCGACGGCCACGGGTACTGGTTCGTCGCCTCCGACGGCGGAGTCTTCGCCTACGGGGACGCCCAGTTCTACGGGAGCTTCGCCACCGGGGGCGGGCCGTTCACAACAGGCACAGCCGGTACAGGTGTCGCCGGCTTGATCCACACGTAACGCGATCGAGCGACCGGTCCCGACCGCTCGGGGCCGATCGGCCCGGTCCCGTCGGCCGCCAGATCACCGCGTCGCTCAAGCCGGAGCGCCTTCGCGTAGGCGGAGACGGGCGTCGGCCGCGACGTAGAGCGACCCGGCGGCGACGAGCAGGCCGTCGTCGGTGACGAGCGATCGGCCGCGGTCGACGGCATCGAGCACGGAGCCGGCGACCTCGGCGGCGAGCCCGAGCTCACGGGCCGCGTCGGCGACATCGGCGGCGGGCATGGCTCGCGGTGAGTCGGGGGCGCAGGCGACGACGGTGCCGAAGCCGGCGGCGACGAGCGGGGCCAGCATGGCCGCGGGGTCGCGGCCGGTGAGCATGCCGACGACGGCGACCTTGGGCCCGTCGACGGCGAACTCGTCGACGACGGCGGCCGCGAGCGCGCTCATGCCGGCGGCGTTGTGGGCGCCGTCGACGACGCAGAGCGGCCGGCGGCCGACGACTTCGAGCCGGCCGTCGACACGGACGGCGGCGAACGCCTCGCCGACGACGTCCTCGTCGAGGGGGGCGCCGAAGAACGCCTCGGCCGCGGCGAGCGCGCAGGCGGCGTTGACGCCCTGGTGGGCGCCGTGGAGCGGGACGAGGATCTCGCCGTAGGCGGCGGCCGGGGTGCGGAGGTCGACCAGCCGGCCGCCGACGGCGACCCGATTGGCGGTGCAGTCGAACTCGTCGCCGCGCACCCAGACCTGGACGGCGCCGGCGTCGTCGGCGACGGAACGGATGACGTCGACGAGATCGGGCGCGGTCTCGCCGACGACGGCGATGCTGCCCGGTTTGACGATGCCGGCCTTGTCGCGGGCGATCCCTTCGAGGGTGGGTCCGAGCACGTCGGTGTGGTCGAAACTGATGTTCGTCAGCACGGCGACGATCCCGTCGACGACGTTGGTCGAGTCCCACGTGCCACCGAGCCCGACTTCGACGACGGCGGCATCGACGGCCTCGTCGGAGAACCAGTGAAGGGCGGCCGCGGTCAGCAGCTCGAAACGGGTCGGCCGTTCGGCGAGCGCCGGTTCGAGCAGGGCGAGGGTGGAGAGGACGGCGGCGAACGCGTCGTCGTCGATCGGCTCGCCGTTTCGGCTGAGCCGCTCGTTGACGCGGGAGAGGTTCGGGCTGGTGTACGTCCCGACGCCGAGACCCATGGCACCGAGCAGCGCGGTCGTCATCGCCGCGGTCGAGCCCTTGCCGTTGGTCCCGGTCAGATGGACGGACGGGTAGGCGAGCTGTGGGTCACCGAGCAACGCGACGAGCTCGCGCATCCGCTCGAGCGTCGGCAGGGACCGCCGGCTCGGCATGGCGGCCTCGAAATTGACGTGGCCGTCGAGCCACGCGAGCGCCGCCGCGAGGGAGCCGAATGGTGCGGTGGCCAACCCGGCTCCGGTCAGGAGGCGGCCCGGCGGCTCCGGGAGGACTTCGCCGGGGGCTCGGCCAGCGGGACGAGGGTCGGGTGCACCCGGTCGAGGACGACGGCCCGGTCGACGACGCACTTGCTGACGTCGCTGCGGCTGGGCAGGTCGTACATGACCTCGAGGAGCACCTCCTCGAGGATGGCCCGCAGGCCACGGGCGCCGGTGCCGCGGAGCAGGGCCAGCTCGGCGACGGCCTCGAGGGCGTCGTCGGTGAACTCGAGCTCGACGCTGTCGAGGGCAAAGACCCGCTGGTACTGCCGGGTGAGGGCGTTCTTCGGCTCGACGAGGATCCGGATGAGGGCGTCCTTGAAGAGCTGGCTGACCGCGCTGACGACGGGGAGCCGGCCGATGAACTCGGGGATCAGGCCGAATTTCATCAGGTCCTCGGGCAGGACGTGGCGGAGGATCTCGGTCTCGTCCCGCTCGGCCTGCTGGCGGACCTCGGCCCGGAAGCCGATGCCCTTGCGACCGATCCGGCTTTCGATGATCTGGTCCAGCCCGGCGAACGCGCCGCCGCAGATGAACAGGATGTTCGTCGTGTCGATCTGGATGAACTCCTGGTGAGGATGCTTCCGACCGCCCTGGGGCGGGACGGAGGCGGTCGTGCCCTCCAAGATCTTGAGCAGCGCCTGCTGGACGCCCTCGCCGGAGACGTCCCGGGTGATCGACGGGTTCTCGCTCTTGCGGGCGATCTTGTCGATCTCGTCGATGTAGATGATCCCGGTCTCGGCCCGCTTGACGTCGTAGTCGGCGGCCTGGATCAGCTTGAGGAGGATGTTCTCGACGTCCTCGCCGACGTAGCCGGCCTCGGTCAGGGCGGTGGCGTCGGCGATGGCGAACGGGACGTTGAGCATCCGGGCGAGCGTCTGGGCGAGGAGCGTCTTGCCACAGCCGGTCGGGCCGAGCAGGAGGATGTTCGACTTGGTCAGCTCGACGCCCTCGTCGTCACCGCCGGGACCGGCCTGGACCCGCTTGTAGTGGTTGTAGACGGCGACGGAGAGGATCTTCTTGGCGTACTCCTGGCCGACGACGTAGTCGTTCAGGAAGTCGAAGATCTCACGGGGCTTCGGAAGATCCTCGAAGTTGAGCTCGGTGGACTCGGTGAGCTCCTCGGCGATGATGTCGTTGCAGAGGTCGATGCACTCGTCGCAGATGTAGACGCCGGGACCGGCGATGAGCTTCTTGACCTGCTTCTGGGACTTGCCGCAGAAGCTGCATTTGACCAGATCGCCTCCCTCGCCGAACTTCGCCACGCTCGTCTCCCCTGCTCGTTCCCTGGTTCCTGGTGGTCGGAGATGCCTATGCCGCGCCGATGGCGGCCAGCTCGAGCCCGTCGCGAGCGGCGATGACCTCGTCGATCACGCCGTAGGCGACGGCCTCGTCGGCCGTCATGACGAAGTCCCGCTCGGTGTCCTTGGCCAGCCGCTCCTGGATCTGGCCGGTGTCGGCGGCGAGCATGCCGTTCAGGAGGTCCCGCATCCGGAGGATCTCCTTGGCCTGGATCTCGATGTCGCTGGCTTGGCCCTCGACGCCACCGAACGGCTGGTGGAGGAGGACGCGGGCGTGCGGTAGGGCGAACCGCTTGCCGCGGGCGCCGGCGGCGAGGAGGACGGCGGCGGCCGACGCGGCCTGGCCGAAGCAGAACGTCGAGACGTCCGGCTTGATGTACTTCATCGTGTCGTAGATGGCGAAGAGGGCGGTGATGTCGCCGCCGGGCGAGTTGATGTAGAGGTGGATGTCCTTGTCGGGCTCCTCGGACTCCAAGAAGAGGAGCTGGGCACAGACGAGGTTGGCGACGATGTCGTCGATCGGCGTGCCGAGGAAGATGATCCGCTCCTTCAACAGCCTGGAGTAGAGGTCGTAGGCGCGCTCACCGCGGTTGGACGATTCGACGACGGTCGGGACCAGATAGCCACTGGCCCGGCTGTGGCTGGTCCCATAGGGGTCCTCGCGCCTGCTGCTCATCGTTCGGCCTCCCCGGTCGCTTCCGTCTCGTCTCCTTGGTCCCGGTCTACCGGGTCCGCCCCGGCGTCGGTGCCGCTCACCGGCGCCTCCTCGACCTCGAGGTCGGCCCGGTCTATCGGGTTGCCGTCCTCGTCGACGACGTCGATGTGGTCGATCAACCAGGTCAGCGCCTTGGCTTTGCGCTGCTCCGAGCGTACCGCGGCGGTCCGGCCGGCCTTGGCGAGCTGCTCTTTGACCCGGGCCGGCGTGATCTCCATCCGGGCGGCCATCGCCTCGAGCTCGGTGTCGAACTCGTCGTCGGTGACGTCGAGCGCCTCGACCTCGGCCAGCGCCCGGAGGGCGAGGTCGGCCTTGACGGACCGCCGAGCCTCCTCGCGGACCTCGGCGACGAGGTCGTCACCGGTCCGGCCGGTGGCCTGGAGGAACTGGTCGATGCTCAGCCGCTGCTCGTCGAGGCGGTGGCTCAGGTCGTGGACCCGCTCGCGGACCTCCTCGTCGATGAGGACGTCGGGCACCTCGTCGTCGTCGACGAGACCGACGAGCGCGGCGACCGCGCTCTCCCGCAGGGCCATCTGGGCCTGGAGGACCCGGACCCGCGTGATCCGGGCCCGGAGGTCGTCACGGAGGGCATCGACGGTCTCGAACTCCGAGCTCTCGGCGGCCCACTCGTCGGTCAGGTCCGGAAGTTTCTTCTCCTTCACGTCTTTGACGAGCACCCGGAAGGCCACGTCGGGCGCGCCGGCCGGGGCGGCCGAGAACTGGAGGATGTCGCCGACCTTGGCCCCGCGGAGCTGCTGGTCGAGCTCGGGGACGACCGTGCCGCTGCCGACCTCGTAGAGATAGTCGTCGACGGCCACGACCTCCTGCCCGTTGGCGTCGTCGCCGTGCAGGTCGATCGTCACGTTGTCGCCATCGGTGGCCGGCCGGGACACCTCGACGAGCTCGGCTTCGGTCTCGCGCATCCGGTCGACCTGGCCGTCGACCTCGGCGTCGTCGACGGCCAGGGACGGCACGGTGGCCTGCAGGCCGTTGTAGCCGGGGATGCCGACGATCGGGCGGACCTCGACGACGGCATCGAAGCTGACGGCGCCGGCGTCTTCGCCGCCGGTGATGTCGATCTCGGGCGGGGCGATCGGGTCGACCGCCGCCTCGACGAGCGCCTTGGCGTAGAGGTCGGGGATGACCTCGCGCAGCGCCTCGGACCGCAGGGCCTGGGCCCCGCCCATCCGGGCCTCGAGGATCTGGCGCGGCACCTTGCCAGGGCGGAACCCCGGGATCCGGGCCTGCTGGGCGATCGTGCGGACGGTGTCGTCCAGTGCCTGGTCGACCTCGACCTCGTCGATTTCGACCGACAGGCGGACCTTGTTGCCTTCGACAGGTTCGGCGGTAGCTCGCATAAAGGAGCCCTCACTCTACCGGCGATCGCCGGGTCTCCCCGACCGAAGGCCGGGACGCCCTCGCGGGGGCCCGCCCGGGGCGGCCGCCGGCCCGAAGCCGGCGGGGAGTCGACCGGTCGGTCACATGAGGACGTTCATGGCGTCGAGCACTCGTCGGCCGAGCTCGACATCACCGGTGACGGTGACCGCGCCACCGGCGAGCGCGGCGTCGGCAGTCGTCCGCCCACAGCCGAGGCGCCAGTACGTCATCGCGTCGAGGACGAAGCGGACGGTCGGTCGGTCGGGCGCGTCGGTCGGTCGGGCCCGGCCGTCGACGACGGCGAGCGCGATGCGCCGGGGCAGCGGCCCGGACACGTCCCAGACGACGCTCGTCCCCTCGGCCGCGCCGACCTTGCGACCGACGACGTAGCCGAGGAACGAGTCGACCCGATCGAGCGTCGTCGCCTCGCCGGCCCCCGCTCGACCGCCCGGGCGGTCGAGGGCGCGACGGACGTCCTGCTCGTGCACCCAGCAGTCGAAGACGCGGACGGCCATGAACTCCCGGTACGAGACGTCGCCGACCGGGCTCCAACCGACGACGTCGAACTGCTCGGGCCCGAACCCGGCCAGCTGGTCGAGCCGGCGGCCGGTGACGGCCTGGAGCTCGGCGAGGACCTCGGCGCCGGGCCAGGAGCGGCGGGCAGCGACCCACGCCTCGTTCATCTCACCGATGGCGTTCTTCACGTGGGCCGGCACGGCCTCGTCGAGCATCGGCGCGGCGTCGCCGAGGAGCGTCCGTTCGATGCCGATCAGGTGGGAGAGCTGGTCTCGCACGGTCCAGCCGGGACAGTCGGTCGGCCGGTCCCAGTCGGCGGCGTCGATCCCGTTGCAGGCGTCGACGATCGAGCGCCAGACCTCGTCGAGCGCGCCGACGACGGGCTCTGCGAACGGTCCGGCCACGCGGCCATCGTACGGGGTCGTCGGCCCAGACGGCCGAGCCGCGGCCATGGCGGGTCGCCGGTGATCACCCGGCGACCAGGACGTGACCATCCACCGACCGAAAGGGGGCCGGCGATAGCGTCGATCCGTTGCCGACCGGGCCGAAACGGGTCACGGAAGGCCCGGGGGTTCGGCCAATAGAGCGGAGAGGAGTCTTGATGGCGGACTACGAGGGCTACTGCGTCAAGTGCCGGGAGAAGCGCACGTTCGACGGGCAGGAAGTCGAGCTGGCCAACGGTCGGCGGGCCGCTCAGGGAGCCTGCCCGGTCTGCGGGACGAAGATGAACCGCATCCTCGGCAAGAAGTCCTGACAAACCTCGTTCTCTGAGGTCCGGTAACCCCGGACCTCACCGAGGATCGTGACCCGATCGCGGTCGGCGGTCTATCCGAGGTCCGGCGCGTCTTGAACCGGTTCGACTTGAGCCGGTTCGACGGGCGCCGCCGTCGGTGGAGGCGACTCGGCGGCGTTATTCGCCGCCGGAACGCTCGACACCGGGGCCGAAGGTGACGCGTCAGCGATCTGCGACGTTCTTCGGGTTCGCCGACGAACCTGCAATAGCCGGGCTCCGGCGACGACGATCACGATGACCGCCCCGGCCAACGCGGCGATCAGAATCACGACCGCCGTCGACGCGTGACCGTGAGCGCCGAGATAGTTGACCTCGGCGCTCTGGGTGTTCTGGGCGATGAAGATCACGAGGAAGATCAGGACCACCACCGCGACGACGACCGCCGTCCACGTGGCGCTCAATCTGGTGTGCGCTCCTTTCGAGCGGCCGGCTCGCGGCCGGCCGAGGCGGCGGGGGCCGCGCTCGGCAGAGGGTGCCGGGGTCGCCGTCGGAGACGAGGCGGCATCGGTCGGCTCTTGGGTCGTCACCGGTAAACCATTCCCTTCCTGGCCTAGGCCACACGCGAAACGTCGATCGTCCCCATGGGACGGCGCTGGTCGACCGCCGCCGTCCACTCGACCAGCGGTCGTCGACCGATGTATCGAGCGACGGGCAGTTGGGGATAGCTGGGCCATGGCCCGTCTCCGAAAGTCCCACTGCGCCGGTCCCGGCATCTCCCGCCGCCGGCGGGGCAAGGGCTTCAGCTACGCCTATCCCGACGGACAGGCGGTGACCGACGAGGCGACCCTCGAACGCATCCGTCGCCTGGCCGTCCCGCCGGCCTGGGTCGACGTGTGGATCTGTCCCTGGCCCAACGGGCACATCCAAGCCATCGGCACGGACGCCGCCGGCCGACGGCAGTACCGGTATCACGACGACTGGCGCGTCCATCGGGACCGAGAGAAGTTCGAGCGGGTCCTCGCCTTCGCCGCGGCGCTGCCTCGGCTACGGCGGAAGGTCGCGGCCGACCTGGCCGCGGAAGGGTTGGGAAGGGACCGGGTGCTGGCGGCCATCGTCCGCCTATTGGACGTCGGGTTCTTCCGGATCGGCGGAGAGGAGTACGCAGCCGAGCACGAGACGTTCGGTGTGGCCAGCCTCCGGAAGGAGCACGTCACCATCCGGAGGGACGTCATGGCCTTCGACTACCCGGCCAAGGGCTCCATCGAGCGGGCGCTCGAAGTCCGGGACCCGATCAGCCAGGAGGTGGTGGCGGCACTGCGCCGACGTCGGTCGGGTGGCCCGAACCTCTTCGCCTACAAAGACGGTCGGCGGTGGGTGGCCGTCCACGCCGACGACGTCAACGCCTACATCAAGGCGGTCGTCGGCGAGCAGTACTCGGCCAAGGACTTCCGGACGTGGTCGGCCACGGTCCTGGCCGCCGCCGCTCTGGCCGGACAGGAGGTCGTGCTCGCGTCGCGCACCGGTCGGCGACGGGCGGTCGCCGCCGCGGTGGCCGCGGTGGCGGAGCAGCTCGGCAACACGCCGGCGGTCTGTCGCTCCGCCTACGTCGACCCCCGCGTCATCGACCGCTTCGACTCCGGCGAGACGATCGCCGATCGGCTGACCCAACTGCCGGCGCTCGGCGATCTCCCGCAGAACGACCGCCGCCGATCGATCGAAGAGGCCGTCATCGACCTACTCGACGGGCCGGCGCAAGCCGCGGGGGCACAGGCCGCCTGACGACAACTGTTCGGCAGCCCGGGACGCACCGGTCAGCGTTTGGCCGAAAGCCTACGGGTAGGGCCGGTGTCCGAAGGCAACCCGAAGGAGGGGCCCTGGCAGGGACAGTTGAGCGACAAGCCCATCGCGTTCCTCGTGACCAATGAGGGCATCGAGCAAAACGACTGACCCGCCAGTGGTCGACGCCGGCGGCGAGCCGGAGTCGATCGCGTCGAGAGAAGGCAAGGCATAGGGGTTCAACCACCTCGACAAAGCAGACACCTTCGATGTCGACACGGTAACGGCCCAGGTCGACCCCAGCCGCTACGACGCCGTCGTGCTGCCCGGCGGAGTGGCCAATCCGGACCGGCCCCGCCAAGACGACGACGTGGTGAGATCCATCCGCGCCTTCATCGAGCAGGACAAGCCAGTGGCCATGATCTGCCACGGCCCGTGGACGCTGGTCGAGGCCGGCGTCTTACCGGGCCGCACTGTGACGTCGTCGCCGAGTCTGCACACCGATCTGGAGAACGTCGGGCAACGTGAGCCCGCTGCGAGGTCGTCGTGGACGGCAATCTCATCACGAGCCGCCAGCCCGACGATTTCGACGCCTTCTGCGACGCGCTGATCGCCACCATCAAGTAGGCCGACCGCCGGTTGACCGTCCGCCCTCCGGACGGGAATCGGGAAGTTCTATCCAATTCGATGTATCCGGATCGTCAAAATCAAATATTGCCACCCCAGCTCTACTAGATGACGCTGTTTCAAATCGAGTCGAGTCGACGCTCCATGCCGGGCCCGACATCCCGGGACGAGCTAGATACCCTCGTGACGATTCATCGCTGCTCACTACCGCATTCGCAAATACGACTACAGCTTGAGTCGACGCAACGTGACCATCGATTAGCCCTCTAAAGACTCCCGACTTTGCAGACATTGATGGCACAATTACCAGCGATACATCCAGGTCTCTGGCAATATCTCGAAAAGCATCGAGCAAGAAGTCGACACATATGAACACCATCATAGTCACTCGATCGGACCAGAAGACTTCTACTCGCGGTCGAGCTTGGAATTGAATATTCTCTACTATTTGAGGGTTCGTATTAAACAGCGGATCTTCTCGCCCCCTTGAAAAGACATATGGGATTGCCTTGGTCACACTAGCATTCGTACCACTTCTCCCATAGATTCGGCACACGTTCTTAGGGCCTGAGTGAGAACTACTTGCGACGATCCCCGTTGGTCGGCACCACGGTGTAGTTCCACTCACCGTGCCATTCCGAAAGGGTGATCGGCAAAGCTGCGAGCTGCTGGTCGGTGATCTTGATCCCCTTCTCGTAGACCCCGTCGTCCCATTCCGCTCGAACCTTCAGCCCGGTGCGGGTCGTCGTGGCTGCAGCCAACTCGACGATGGTGCGGTAGCTGGTCAGCGGACGTCCACGCCAGTTGATGGAGATGAAGCTGAAGAGGCGGTGCTCCACCTTGTTCCATTTGGAGGTGCCGGGCGGGTAGTGGCAGACGGTGATGGCCAGGCCGGCCTCTTCGGCCAGCTTGGCCAGCTCGACCTTCCAGAGACGGTTGCGGTACCCGTTGGAACCTCCGGCATCGGCGGTGACCATGAGGCGGGTGGCCTTTGGGTAGCGCTCCCTTCCCATGGTCTGCCACCACCGCCGGATGGCGTTGACGGCGAAGGCGGCGGTGTCGTGGTCCGAACCGACCTCCATCCAGCCCTCGTCGGCGCCCAGGTCGTAGACGCCGTAGGGGACGGCTTTTGGAACCTCGGGATCGGGGAAGTCATGGACGTCGACTCGTTCGGGAGAGCCCGTCGGTTGCCACTCCCGGCCCTGGTTGACCTTGGTCCCCACCACCAGCTCCTTTTTCTTCGAATCGACGCTGATGACCGGCTCGCCCGCCGCCAAGCGCCGCGTCGCCTCGTCGTTGATGTGGTGGAACTGGGCATCACGGTCTGGATGCTGAGCGCCCTCGACGGTCTTCGACGTCGCCTGGAGCGAGTACCCCATCTGGTGCAGGAGCTGGCCCACGGTCCACGACGAGATCTGGTGGCCCATCTCCTTCAGGGCGTCGGCGAGCTGACGCGTCGACTTGAGGGTCCAGCGCAACGCCGACATCGGGTCGCCTCTGGCGTCGGGCTCCACCAGGTCGTCCAAGTTGACGAGCACATCGGGGTCGATGTCGATCAGCCTCGGGCGACCGCCGCCCTCACGACGGACCCGATCGGACGGACCGGCCCCGCCCGCGACTTCCTTCGTCCCGTCGAACACGGTCCGAGAGCTCATCTTCGACGCCCGCACCACCGCCGCCTGGCCGCCGCGGCCCAGTGCCTGCGCCATCGCCCCGGCCATCAGGCGACGTTGGCGCTCGTCGAGCAGTGGAGCCATGAACGAGAAGAAGCCCTCCAGTCTCTCCTCGTTCAGCTCCACGCCGTCAGGCTACCGCGGTGCTCCTCTGATCTCGCGGATAGTTTCCTCTCAACCACTTAGAGCAATGTTCCTCTGGAACGGGCATGTGGTGGCTCCCGGCAATTAGCAAGTCCGATCCACCACCGCCAGCGCCCCATTTCTTGCTTATTGTCTCCTGAACATCAAATGATGAGCACAATTCGGGGAGGACGATCAATCTCGCCTTTTCCCCTTCAGCTACTTCTATTCCTTCGTATATACGATCTATAACTTCCTGGCTATTTGGGCGGACATTTTCAAAAAAATCATCATGTCCATCCCACGTAAAATCGCTCCTGACGTCACGTGCCGGGTGGATCGTCGCTACTCGAAGTGGCGATCGTTCAAGCTTTCGCAAGTCATCGCGAAGCGAAAAATTGAGACGAAGGTCAACCCGTGATGCCCACGCTGGGGCAAGCACGATCGACGACAACCGATCAGGTGACCGCCACCTCGGCAAGTTGCGTGGATTCGTGCCCGGGTTCGTTTCAGGTGATGCGTCTACTCCGAAGATCGAATCACAGACCGGAACGGGGTCGCCTGGAGAAACCAAGAAGGACGTAGGGTCCTCTGGATCTACTTGGTCTTCATAGTATCGACGGAGCTGATCGGGGAAATTTAGTAGGTAAGCATTTTCTATCGCACGGGTAAGTAGTCGTGCCTGGATGGGTGGCGAAATTGCGTTATGAGTGCGCAGCCACGTTTCGATTGGCCTGACGTTCGGATTCGTGGCGTATGACCCGTTTCCCAATGCTTCAACGACCGTAGCCTTCAGCTCCGCAATGAGCACTTCACGATGAGCACGGTCCGGCCGATTCCCGTACGCCCGGAAATACTCCAGTTCCGACACCCGAAGCGCTCGCAGCAGCTTGACCGCGTAGTAAAGTGGAGTCTGTTTACAGCTGGACGCGGGCCTATCTCCGAACAAGTCAAGGATACTTTTATCGTCGGTTATGGGCTTTACCCGCATCCATTTTCCTGATTTTCGCGTTCGATCGGCACGTTGCCGCCGCGACGGCATCCGACGGCTATCTAATCAGTTGTCCGAATTTCGAAAGGCCTGCTACGAAAGGACCTGGCCGGATCGACCTTTAGGCCACGGTGGCGAGTATAGAGCGGGCTTGGCTGGCGCCAGCGGGGCTGATACTCATAGCGGAAGAGTCTAGGGAAAGATACTGAAGGTGTCCTTGAGCGACGAGGTTATCCACCAATTCTTCATTGTAGTCAAAACCTAGGGCTCGCCGAAGTCGCGGGCGGGTAGCCGACGTCAGCGCGACAAATAGTAGGGACAAAAGTATCCCCTTGTCATCGGGAGTAGCCGAGCTACCACTCGACTCTGAGCCGTCTCTCCCATCGGACATCCTGACGGTATTTGTCTTCAGACCTCCGGCCGCGTTCATGGTGCCAGCATCGCTCGGATTTCGTGTGGCTTCGCCGATTCTTGCTCTCTCAACTTGACGCAAGACTACCTGTTCGAGCTGGATCTCTACTGAACGTACCAATGAACGAAGGGCACTGATCACGCCCTCCATATAGGGCGACTTATGACCGCGCTCTGCCAGCTCCGTCGCCCCATCGGACAGGAGCTGCCACGACGACGCAAAGTCCATGTCAACGACGCGTTTTCCGACAGCCACGCAGACTGGCGTCGACGAAGACTCAGGAAGATCTGGTGAGTCTTCCTGAGAGAGATCCCTACGATACTCAGCTTCGAACTGCATCAAAGCGTGAAGAACGCCAGCAGAACGAGCTCGACAGGGCTCTTCCGAAGCAGCAGCTTGCTTCGTTTCTGGGAGGCGGCAATCCGAGACGATCTTTCGGATTCCCGACGTGGGATCAAGAGAATCATCGTTACGCGTAAGCTCAGCATCGAGGGTGAGTCGCGCGACGTGCGTGCACATTCGAGCGACCGCATCAGACGTGGCGATCTCTAGTTCATCTCCGTCGCACGGCGCTGATGTCATTTCTCTACCATTGGCTTCGGTTGCCATCTAACCTCCGCTGGTAGCAGCCGACGCATTTATAGCATCTAGCGAACCACCTGCACAATAGTTCAGAAGAAAATTAAATTGAAATTTTGGCTGCCGACCGGTTGCTCGATCGCAGTATCAGGAGCGCCCGCAACCTCCGTGTTTTGTTTTCACTTCTCATTTGAATTTGGAACCGGAATCCGCGGTGCTCGCGCCATGATCGCACGCGCCGCAATTCGGGCCCTTCTCGCTTAATGTCGCGCTGACGCCCGTTCGTAGGTTTTCTATATACTTTGACTTCACACTATCGCCCGGCGTGGCGGGCTGCAACGGCAGGTGACACCCCCACCCCGAAGTCCACCTGGGTATTCTCGCTGACAAGTCACACCTGGCTTGATCGGCTTGGACAGCGACTGCCGTAGGCGAGGGCTGAACGACCCGGGTTCGCTGCTTGAGTTCGGTCGATGACGCGGACTAGGGCGTCGACGGTCCGGAATGACGTCCGAGGAGGCTATTCGAAGAAGTTCGTCAACGTCGACCTCGTCGAATAGCGCATCTTACCGGCTGCCCTCCAGCGTCGACGACTGCGGACGGGGCCATCCGGTGCCTGAAGCACGTTCGCTGGCTGAGCAACTTTCGGAAAGCAGTGTCGGCTGGTCGGGCGCTCGAGCCCCTCGGGGAAAGGGTTCGCCTCAGGAACCAACGCATTCTCGAGCGGCCCGGGGCCGGACGTCGCTGGGCTAGTAGGCGGTGCCTGGCGGAACGTAGTACTGGCCGTTGCACCGGTAGCCATGGGTGCTGCTGTCCACCGGCGGGTCTGTCAGTCGGGTCCACTGCCCGTTCTTGATCTGCCCGAGCAGGTAGCAGTTGGAGATCGTCTTCTTCGCCGGGTTGGTCGGTGCCGTCAGGTTGCCGCCCGTGAAGTTCGTCACCTTCGAGAGCGCCTGGAGCAGCGAGCCGCGGCTCGGGTTCTGGCCGGCGTTCTGGAGCCCCTGGACGAAGAGCTCGCCCGACAGCCAGCCGTACATGGTGAAGAGGTCCGGTTTCCATTCGGGGTCGGCCACCTGGACCCAGTGCTCGAACGTTGTCACTGCCGGGATGACCTTAGAGTCGGTCCCGAGGTACATCGACAGGTTCTGCTCCAGGTACATCCCGTCGACCGCGCTCGGGCCGCCCGATTTTGTGATCAGTGTGTCGCTGTACGTCGACGCCCCGAGGACGACCATCGGCTTGAAGTGCTCGGCGGTCATCGCTTTGACCAGCGGTGCCGCGTAGAGCGGCGGGTTCTGCTCGATGAACAGCATCTTGACGCCCGCCGCCTTCATGGCGACGACATCGGCGACGAATGTGTTGTAGGTGGCGCTCTCCGAGAAGGTGTTCTCGTAGGCGATCTTGTAGCCGAGGTGCTTCATCGTCGCTTCCTGGCCTTCCCAGGCGTCGACGGCCGCCGGCTCGTTGGCCACCATCACCCCGGTTTTCAGGACGCCCGTCGGGTTCTTCTGCTTGAACCACAGCAGCGAGCCCTCCTGCCAGCCGCCCTGCAGCGGCACCGGGCTGACCAGATTGGGGAGCCGGTTGTTGGCTGGCGATACTGTGACCGACACGTCGGGCATGCCCGGGTTCTTGGCCAGTACCTGGCCACCCGATGTGGCGGTAATGGAGAAGCTGCCGACGAGCGCGAAGTCCTTCGCCATGTCCGCCTGGACCAGCTGTTGGTTGATCGTCCCGCTGAGCTTGTCGTCACCGGCTGTGACGACGATCTTCCGGCCGTTCACGCCGCCCTTGGCGTTGATGTAGTCGGCGTACGCCTCGGTGCCGACAGCCGCGCCGGTGAAGAGTGTGATCTCGTGCGTCGAGACGTTCCCGACCGTCACCGAGTTGGCGGTGATGCCGATGTGTGTGCTGAACGCGCTCTGGGGGATCGTGCTGCTCGTGCTGGCTGCCCCCGCAGTGGCCGGCACGACGCCGTAGAGCGCGACCGCGCCGACCGCGGCCGCCAGGCTGGCGCCGCCGAGCCGGCGCCGCCAGCTCGACGGTCCCATCCTCGACGATGCCGTTCCCATCAGGGCCCCCCTTGATGTCAGACCGTCTCCGGCCGTGGAATAGTCGAAATTCTCAAGCCCGACTTGCCTAATTTCATCGGGAAGATGCAAGAATTTCTTCTATCTCAATCAGGCTACCGCACAGGGTCGCCAAGACGGTGTCGTACTTTCGATACTGAGACGGGCTATACGGATCCCGAGCGGTCCATCCATGGCGCGACCTTTCTGGCGGGCACCGGCGGCCGTCATCGACCGCCTACGCTGGGCCACCGGCCGGGCGCCGAGCGCCGACCGACGGGGAGTAGCGCAGCCAGGTAGCGCACGTGCTTTGGGTGCACGAGGTCGGGGGTTCGAATCCCCCCTCCCCGACCACTGGGCCTCGGGCCCATCGACACCGCCGGCCCACCGGCGGCCCACCGGCCGTCCGGGCCGCCCTACGAGACCGGCGGCGTCGGTGACGTCGTCGACAGGATGCGGGCAAGCGCCTCGGTGATCGCGTCGAGATCGGCGATTTCGACGGTGGGCGGCGGTTGCGTCCCGCCAGCCGGCGGCGGAGTCCCAGGAGCCGGCGGCGCGGCTCCGGCTCCGGGCGGGGCCGCCGCGACGACGAACCGTGCCTGACCGGCCGGGCTCGACATGCCGGTCGTCACCGCTCCGAGGACCGCGGCCAGCTTGGTGTTGAGCGCCGTCGCCTGCTGGTGCGTGTCACCGAGCTTCTTGTTGGCCGTGGCGAGCTGCTGGTCGGAGCTCTTCTTCCCGGCCGCCCCGGCGACCGCGCCGGCACCCGTTCCGAGCGCCGCCCCGATGAGGGCCGTGAAGACGGGGATCACGACGCCGAGCACCGACGTCGTTGTGGCCGCCTTCGAGTAGTGGAAGACAATGACCAGGGTGGCCACCAGCAGGCAGGCCAGCACGATGACGACGAGCAGGAGGACCCGCCACGAAACGTCCGGCAGGGCCTTCCCTGCGTTCTTCGTCGTGCCCCCGGCCCCTTGGCCCGACGTGCCGCCGCCTGGCGTGTCGGTCGCCGTCTGCGTTGCACCTGTCGCCATCGAGGTGCCCCCCTTCGTCCCTTCGCCGAGAGCCCGCCTCACCGGCGTTGCAAGCATACGGCGCAACCCCAGGCGTGCCAGTCTCCAGGCCCTCCGTGTACCGTGCCGTTGTGATCACCGTCACCGGCACCTTGCAGAAGGAAGCCTGGGACCGGCACGTCCTGCCCCCGGTCGAGCAGGTCCGCCCGGGGCTCTGGTCGGTGCCCGTCCCGATCCCGAACAACCCCCTCCGCTATGTCCTCGTCTACGTCTTCGAGCTCGACGACGGCGTGGCCCTGGTCGACGCGGGCTGGAACACCGACGAGGCGTGGCTCGCCCTCAACAATGGCCTGGCCGAGGCCGGCGGGTCGATCGGCGACGTGCGGGCGGTCGTCGTCACGCACATCCATCCCGACCACTACGGGCTGGCCGGCCGGGTGCGGGAAGCCTCGGGAGCGTGGGTCGGCCTCCATCCGGCCGATGCCGTGCTGCTGCAGGCCCGGTACGTCGAGACCGACGACCTCGTCGAACGGATGAACGAGCTGCTCACGCTGTCCGGGGTGCCCGACGACAAGCGCCCCGACCTGACCATGGCGTCGATGCAGATCCGCTCACTCGTCACAGCGGCCGAACCCGATGTCCTGCTGGAGGACGACCAGAAGCTCGACCTACCCGGCTGGGACCTGCGGACGATATGGACGCCCGGCCACTCCCCCGGTCACGTCTGTCTCTACAGCGACCGCCACCAGCTCCTGCTGTCGGGCGACCACATCCTGCCGCGGATCACGCCGAACATCTCCTTCCACTCTCAGCAGGAAGCCAACCCGTTGGGTGACTACCTGGAGTCGCTGGCCCGCATCCGCTACCTCGACCCCGAAGAGATTCTCCCGGCCCACGAGTACCGGTTCGCCAACCTCGGGGCCCGCCTCGACGAGCTCGAGCGGCACCACTCGGAGCGGTTGACGGAGATCGAGGCGGCCCTGGCGGACAACCCCGGGACGTCGGCCTGGGACCTCACGCTCGCCCTCCACTGGTCACGGCCATGGGACGAGATCCCGTCGTTCATGCAGCGGGCGGCCAACGGCGAGACGCTGGCCCACCTCGTTCTCTTGGAGTCTCGAGGCCGGGTCCGCCGGGAGCTTGGCGTGCCGGCCCGCTTCTACCTGGCCGACGAGTCCTGATCGCTACTCGAGCGGGCCCGGGAAGGCCTTCTCGGCCGCGGCTTCCAGCGCGCCCATCCGGCGCCTGAGGAAGACGATACCGATCACGACCGCGACGACGGCGACGACGGCCAAGGCGATGTTGACCGGCGTCGAGAACCGGGTCAGGACGCCGCCGGCGAAGTAGGCGCCGAACGTATAGACGGCCGCCCAGACGATGCCGCCAGCCGCGTTGAAGACGAGGAACCGCCGGTAGTGCATCTTCGTCGTGCCGGCCAAAAACGCGGCGTAGGTGCGGAGGACGGAGACGAAACGGCCGAAGAACACGACCTTGCCGCCGTGCTCCGCGAACAGGTAACGGGCGACCTTGATCTTCGGCTCGTCGAACCGCACGTACCGACCCCACCGGCGCAGCAAGCGGTAGCCGCCCTTGTTGCCGATCCAGTAGCCCGCGGTGTCGCCGATGATGGCGGCGGCCGCGCCGACCGCGAAAATGACCCACACGTTCAGGTGATGGGTGGCGCCGGCGAACGTCGCCGCGGCGATCAGCGCGGTCTCGCCGGGCAGCGGGATCCCGAAGCTCTCGATGGCCACGAAGCCGAAGACGGCGAAGTAGCCATACGTGACGATGAGATGGTGGACGTTCAACGCAGCGTCACGCCGGCCCACACCCGCCGGCGGCAGGACGGGCAGGTCATCCGGTGGCCGAACCGCCCGCGGGGCACCCAGTAGCCGATCGGCAGCTGGTAGACGAGAAAATCGAGGACGCCGGTCCGCGACACCACGCCGCACGTCGAGCAGGTGACCGTGATCGGGCCGCGCCCTACGACCGAGTCGGCGTCGACCGCCGTCCCGTCTGGGTCCTCATCCGGCGCGGCGGAGAAGAGCGCCCGCTTGCCGAGCGGGTCGCGGGTCGGCCGGCCCGGTTCGACTTCGGATTCGGATTCGGATTCGGATTCGGCCTCGGGTTCGAGTTCCTCGGGCGGCACGGTCAGCTCGCGGCCAACAGGTCGCCGACCCGCCCGGCCAACGACCGGTAGGCCTCGGCACCGGGCGACCCGGGCGCGTGCTGGAGGATCGAACGCCCCTCGGACGGTGCCTCGGCGAACCGCACCGACTTCGGGACCGGAGGGTCGAAGACGGTCAGCCCGTAGCGGGTCCCGACCTCGTCGAGCACCTGCCGCGCGTGCCGGGTCCGGCCGTCGAACATCGTGGCGACCACGCCGAGCACCTGGAGGTCGGCGTTGGCGAACATGCGGACGTCCTCGACGGTCTCCAGTAGCTGGCCGACGCCGCGGTGACTGAGCGCCTCGCACTGGACCGGCACCAGGACGCTTCCGGCCGCGGTGAGCCCGTTGATGGTCAGGATGCCCAACGACGGCGGGCAGTCGAGGAGAACGACGTCGTAGTCGGCCCGGACCGGTTCGAGGGCCCGGGCGAGCACGTGCTCGCGGCCGGTCTTCGTCAACAGGTGAACCTCCGCCCCGGCCAGATCGATGGTGGCTGGGGCCAGGTCGAGCCCGGGCACGCCCGGCACCGCCCTCGTGACGTCGGCCACCGTCGACCGGCCGACGAGGACGTCGTGGAGGGACCCGGAGAGGCGGTCGGGGTCGAACCCGAACGAGTACGTGAGGCAGGCCTGGGGATCGAGGTCGACGGCGAGCACCCGCCAGTCGGCTTGGGCCAGGGCGACGCCGAGGGCCTGGACGGTCGTCGTCTTGGCGACCCCACCCTTCTGGTTGGCCACGGCCACGACCTTTGCCATGGGCGGAGTCTACGACCGGTCCCCCGGCGCAGCCGGGGTGGACGTGTCGCCGGCCCGCACCCGCCAGGCCGTCGGCCGGGCGCCGGCGACACTGATGTCGTGGCCCGTCGCGGGCCCGTGGCGATTCGATGACAACCGGGTTTTTCGCCCGATGCCGCGGGTATGGTCGGTACGCCGGCTTGGCCGGCGATCACCCGTCGGGGGTCAGAAAACAGGCCCAAGCAGCGGACGAGTCGGGACGGTGGAGAAGTGGTTGACGTACTCGACGGCGGAGCGGTCGCCAAGTGGGGAGCGGACGCGTCGTCTCTCACGGTCACGCTGGCGGTGAAGGGTGCCACCTGCGTCCTTTCCCTGCGCGGGGCTCTCACCGGTAGCTCGGCTGCCGCCCTCGAGACGCAGATCGACCAGCTCGGCTCGATCTCCTGCCGGGACGTCGTCCTCGACCTTTCGGCGCTCGACAACGTCGACGCCATCGGCACGGGCATCCTCTTCGGCCTCCAGCACTACGTCCGCGGTCGTGGTGGCAAACTGACGATGGTCGGCGCCCGCGACGCGGTCGCCTCAGCCGTCGCCGTCGACCCGCTCGCCGGCTGACCGGCGCCCACCGGCCACCGGCGCCCGCAGGTTTGGGTCGGCGCGAAACGGGTACATCGATGATGCCCGGAGATTGCCGGGCACTTGCCTATCGCGACGAAGCCCCTGGACGGTCCCTCCGCCCCAGGGGCTTCGTCGCGTCCGGGCGGCTGCCGTTTTATCGCTAAACCAATTACTTGACAATTACCGGGATCTGGGCGATAGTTAAGTCGATGCTTTATCGAAGGACGCGCCCGTGACGGCCACTGCGGTCGCCGACGATCAGGCCGCGCTCGATCGGCTGTTCCAGGCCCTCGCCGATCCGAGCCGTCGCCGGATGGTCGAACGGCTCGGCCAGGGACCGGCGTCGGTCAGCGAGCTCGCGAAGCCGTTCTCGATGTCGCTCGCCGCGGTCGTCCAGCATGTCCAGGTGCTCGAGGCCGCCGGGCTGATCCACTCGGAGAAGGTCGGTCGGGTCCGGACGTGCCGGGTCGACCCGTCGGCAATGGAGCCGGTCGAGCGGTGGGTGACCGAACGGCGGACGGCCTGGGAGCAACGGTTCGACCGCCTCGGCGAGCTGCTGGCCACCGAACCGGACGGCGCGGCGCGACCGGCCGAGGGGAAACGACCGACGGAACGATCGACCGCGAGACCGACAGAAAAAGGAGCCCAGTGATGACCGACCGTTCAGCCAACCACGTCACCTTCGTCGTCGAGCGGGACTATCCGGCGTCGCCGGCCCGCGTCTTCGACGCGTTCGCCGATCCGGAGACGAAGGCCCGCTGGTTCGCCGGCCCTCCCGGCTGGGACAAGGGTGACCACGAGCTCGACTTCGAGGTCGGTGGGCGCGAGCACCTGCAGATCAAGGACGACACCGGCGTCGTGCACACCTACGATGCCCGCTACCAGGACATCGTGCCGGCCGAACGGATCGTGAACTGCTACACGATGTACCTCGGCGACGTCCGGATCTCCGTCTCGCTGATGACCGTCGAACTGGTCGCCACCGACGGTGGCACGCACCTGACCTTCACCGAGCAGGCGATCTTCCTCGACGGCGCGGACGAGCCGGACCTGCGGATCGCCGGCACCGAGGCGCTGCTCGACAGCCTCGGCACCGAGCTCGCCAGTTGATCGAGGCTGGCCAGTTGATCAGGGCTGGCCAGTTGATCAGGGCTGGCCAGTTGATCAGGGCTGGCCAGTTGATCGGACACGACAGACGACCTCGCCATTGACGATCGAGAACCAGCCGTCGTCACTGGCCGACCAGCGCTGCCAGGCGTCGGCCATCTCGTCGAGATCGTCCACGGTGGCCGCGCCGAGGGCGATGGCCTGGTCGGCCACCGACGACCGGGTCACGCGCTCGGCCCACAAGCCGCCCCACCAGGCCCGGTCGACGGGCGTCGCGTAACACCAGACGGACGCGGTCGGCGTCACCTCGCCGATGCCGGCCTGCCGAGCCCAGGCCAGAAGGCGGCGCCCGGCGTCCGGCTCACCGCCGTTCGACCGGGCGACCGTCCGGTACATGACCAGCCACCGGTCGAGCACCGGGTCGGCCGGGTACCAGGTCATGCCGCCGTAGTCGCCGTCCCGGGCGGCGACGATCCCGCCAGGCCGGCATACCCGGCCCATCTCGACCAGCGCGGCCACCGGGTCGGCCAGGTGCTGGAGAACCTGGTGGGCATGGACGACGTCGAACGTACCGGCGGCGAACGCCAGGCCCGAGATGTCGCCCGGCTCGAACCTGACGTTCGTCGCCGGTCGGTCGGCCAGCAATGCGTCGGCCTCCGCCAGCACCTCGGCCGCCCGGTCCACGCCGACGACCGGACCGGGGGCGACCCGGGGCGCCAGGTCGACGGTGATCGTGCCCGGCCCGCAGCCGACGTCGAGCAGCGACATGCCGGGCACCAGCAACGGGAGCAGGTAGGCCGCGGAGTTCTCAGCCGTGCGCCAACGGTGCGACCGCAGCACGCTGTCGTGGTGGCCGTGGGTGTAGCGGGCATCGTCCATGACGACGAGTCTGGACGGCCGAGCAGCAATAAGCAATGTCGGCTCTCGAACGGGCGACATAAGCTGATCGAATGGCGAGGACGGAGTGGCTCCGGACGTTTCTGGCCGTCTACCGGGCCGGTTCGGTGACCGACGGCGCCCGCCAGCGGCTCCTCTCACAGCCGGCGGCCAGTCAGCAGCTGGCCGGCCTGGAGCGCAGTATCGGCGCCGCCCTGTTCCTGCGCACGCCGACTGGCGTCGAGCCAACGCCTCGGGGCCGCGAGCTCTACGGCGAGATCGCCGACCCGATGGACCGCCTGGAGACGGTCATGGCCGGCCTCGACGCCGGGAACGTCCCTCCTCGACCGGCCGCCGTCCGGCTGGGGTCGACGGCGGAGTACTTCCAGGCCGAGGCCCTCCCCCGTCTCGGCGGCCTCGATCTCTCGCTGACCGCCCACTTTGCCGACGACGCCGGCCTGCTGCGGCTGCTCACGCATGGCGACCTCGACGTGGCCGTGACGAGCTCGGGCCCCGGGCGCCAGGCCGTGGGCCGGACGGTCGGCGAGAAGCGGTTCGTCCTCGTCGCCGCGGCAGCGGCCGTGCCGGGCCGCCCGGTCCGGTCGCTCCCGGCCCTCGGCCAATGGCTGACCGAGCGCCGGTGGGTCGCCTACAGCCACGAGCTGCCGATCACCCGCCGGTTCTGGCGCGACGTTCTCGGCCGGTCGTTTGCCGCGGACCTCCGGCTCGTCGCTCCCGACCTCCGGTCCGTCGCCGCGGCCGTCGTCGCCGGGATGGGGGTGAGCATCCTGCCGACGTTCGTCTGCGCCGACGCGCTCGCCGCCGGGACGATGACCGAGGTGTTCCCGGTCACCGACCACATCGCGGCGGAGCCGTGGATCGCTTGCACCCGACCTGGGGACGACGGTCGACCGGCCGTCGCCGCGCTGCTCGACGCCCTCGCCACCCCGACCGGCACCTCGACCGTTCCGGCCGGCGCCCGTGGCGCCCGTGGCGCCGGCACCTAGTGTCATGGAAGGTTGATCCACTGAGAAAGTGACCTCATGCGCCGATATTGACGGCAGAGCAGTAGCCGGCAAGCCGTTGAAGGATCTCCTCGGCGGTCTTGGTCCAGATGAACGGCCGGGGGTTCTCGTTCCAGGTGGCCGCCCAGCTCATGATGTCGTCGGCCAGCTCCTTGACGTTGCGGTGCGCAGACCGCTGGAGCTTCTTGGTCGTAAGGGCGGAGAACCACCGCTCGACCAGGTTCATCCATGACCCGTACGTCGGGGTGAAGTGGAAGTGGAACCGGCGGTGACGCAACAGCCAGCGGTGGACGAGCGGGGTCTTGTGAGTCTGGAGGTTGTCCAAGATCACGTGGACGTCCAGCTCTTTTGGCGCCTGGCGGTCGACCTTGTTCAAGAAGGCGACGAAGTCGACGCTCTTGTGGGACTGGCGGATGTCGGTGATCACCGCCCCCGTCGCCACGTTGAGGGCAGCGAACAGGTCCAACGTGCCGTTGCGCTCATAGTCGTGGGTGGCCCGGGCCGGCGTGGTGGGCAGCATCGGCAGCGTCGGGGCCGTCCGATCGATGGCCTGGATCTGGGGCTTTTCGTCGATGGCGAAAACGGCGGCGGCCACCGGCGGGCTCATGTACAACCCGACCAGGTCACGGATCTTCTCGACCAGGTCGGGGTCGGGAGAGACCTTGAAGGAGTCTTGGCGCCACGGTTTCAACCCGAAGGCCCGCCAGATCTCCCGCACCGTGGTGTGACTGATCCCGTGCTTCTTCGCCAGGCTCCTCGTCGACCAGTGGGTGGCGTCGTCGGGAGCGGTCTCGAGCGTCTCGACCACGACCGCCTCCACCAGGTCGTCGCCGATCCGGCGGGCCGCACCGGGACGAGGGGCGTCGGTCAGCCCGTCGAGACGATCGATAAAGAAGCGCTGGCGCCACTTGCCCACCGTCACCGGATGACAGCCCAGTTGGGCGGCAATCTCCTCCTGGGTGGCTTCCTCGGCCGCACAGGCCAGCACGATCTTCGACCGCAACGCCAAGGCCTGGGACGACGACTGGCGGCGGGCCCACCGTTCGAGGACCGAGCGCTCTTCCGCGCTCAGGTCGATCTCGACGGTCGGTCGTCCTCTGCGTGCCATGGCGTTCCTCCGATCTTGGCCTACAAGACCGCAGAACGCGCCCGGTGCGGGAGAAATTCCCCTCTACAGATAATTTCTCAGTGGATCAACCTTCCATGACACTAGCGCCGACGTTCTCGCAGGTTCCGGTTCTTGATCCGGTTGCCGCAGACGGCCATGTCGCACCACGTGCCGCGCCGGCTGTGCGAGCGGTCGTAGAAGGCCCACTGACATTCGTCGTTGTGACACGCCTTGAGGCGTAACCACGAACCGTCGGCCTGGGCGTCACGGACGACGAGGAGCAAGCCGAGCAGGCCGACATCGAGGTCGCCGTCGGCGGCGACGGGGCCGAGACCGAGCTGCCCGTCGGTCCCGACGTCCAGGTCGAACCGCCCACCGCCGGACAGGTCTCGCAGCGGCCGGAGCTGCTTGGCTGATGGCCGCGGCCCGCCCTCGTTGTGCACCAGCAACGCCCGGATGGCCTCCCGGACGTCCCGGGCCCGGCGCAGACCGTCGTCGGTGATCGCCGTGCCGGCCGGCACGATACCGGCGGCCGCCAGCCATCGCCCCGCGTCGCCTACGTCGGCGAGGACATCGGTCCGTTGGTCGCTCTCCCAGGTGTTGACGAACGCCTGCACCCGGAGCAGCGGCATCGGTGCCGGCTTCGTCTCCTCCGGCGGTACCCACCACGGAACGGCCACGAATCGCCAGCCTACCCACCGGTCACGGCGCCGTGACCTACAAAATAGGTTGACAGGTCTCTCGATGACCGGTAAACCTATTTGTATGGTCACGAGCAGACGGAGCGAGAACGGCGGCCGTGAGGCCCCGGGGGAGCGACTAAGGTGACGGTGCTCCTGGTCGAGAAGGCCGGGATCGGCATCGTCGAGCGCCGGCCCGGTCTCGCGGTTCGCCTGCTGGCCC
Organism: uncultured Actinomycetota bacterium; assembly: GCA_963844575.1. Lineage (GTDB taxonomy): Bacteria > Actinomycetota > Acidimicrobiia > Acidimicrobiales > RAAP-2 > DASZUK01. The sequence goes on along the minus strand of CAWJOU010000005.1, from coordinate 1,839,390 downwards.
GGCTGCGGGCGGCCCACCTCGACCGGGCGCTGGCGGGTGGGGCCACGCCGGAGTCCAGTGTCGGGATCGCCGTCCACGCCGAGCGGCTCGTCCGGCCACGGAATCGGCGACAGGTGGCCGCCACCCTCGAACGGCTCCTCGTCGGCCCGCGGTCTCCGTCGGCGTGCCCGGTTCCGGCCGACCGTCGACGGATCGACGCCGTCGGGCCGGAGATCCGGCGGCTCGTCGATCTGCTCGCTGGGCCCGGGCCGGTCACCGCGGTCGGCGTCGCCCGCGTCCGCGTCCTCTTGACCGACGGTGCCGGCTTGCTGCTCGGCCGCGGCAGTATCGAGAGCCTCCGCCGCGAGCTCCGCCGGACCGCCGCCGCCCTGGAGGGCATCGCACCGTAGGCGCGCTGGCGACGTCGCACCGTCGGCGCGCTGGCGACGTCGCACCGTAGGCGTACTGGCCGAACCACCGCGACGCGTCCGGCGCGGCGTAACGTCAGCGCCGAAGGCGGCGGCGCAGGCGCTGGCGGGCTGGGGAGGGCTACGTGGTCTCGTTGAATTTCGTCGGGCTGCTGATCGTCGCGGTGATCGCGGTTGCGGCCCCGCTGCTGGCCGAGCTGGTCCCGGGCCGCGTCCTCCCACCGGTCGTCGTCGAGGTCGTCGCCGGCGTCCTCGTCGGCCCGCAGGTTCTCGGCTGGGTGCACGTCGACGTGCCGATCACCGTCCTCTCGTTCATGGGTCTGGGCTTCGTGCTCTTCCTGGCCGGCCTCGAGCTGGAGCCGGACTCGCTGTGGAGCCGGCAGAGCCGCGCCGCGATGGTGGCGTTCGGTGTCACGCTGGCCATCGCCTTCCCGTTGGCGGCCATCTTGAAGGTGGCCGGCGCGGGCGCCGATCTGCGGATCCTGGCGCTCGCGCTCACGTCGACGTCCCTCGGCGTCGTCGTCCCGATCCTGCGGGACAGCGGCGAGTCGACATCGCCGTTCGGACAGGCCGTGCTCGTCGCCGCGTCGATCGGCGAATTCGCGTCGCTCGTCCTGCTGACCGTGCTGTTCTCGGCCGACCCGAAGTCGACGCCGGTGCAGATCATCTACGTCGTCGGCATGGTGGCCAGCGCGGCGGTGGCGGTCGTCATCGTCACCCGCTGGTGGGGATCGCGGTGGTTCACCGACGCGCTCCACCGGTTGGACGAGACGACGTCACAGCTACGGGTACGAGCCGCGTTCGTCCTCCTGCTCGTCTTCGCCGCGCTGGCGGATCGCTTCGGCGTCGACGCCGTTCTTGGCGCGTTCGTCGCCGGCATCGTGCTGCGGGTGGCCAACCGGGACACCGGCCCGGCCAAGGAGCGGTTCACCGCCAAGCTGCACGCCATCGGCTTCGGCTTCCTGGTACCCATCTTCTTCATCACCACCGGCATGAAGCTCGACGTCCGAGCGATGTTCGCCGACGCCCATACGCTGCTCCTCGTCCCGCTGTTCCTCGTCGGAATGGCCGTCGCCCGCGGCGTGCCGTCGCTCGTCCTGTTCCGGCAGTTCCGACGGCCGGCCGCGGTCGCGGCGGCCGCCCTGCAGGCAACGTCGCTAACGTTCCCGATCATCGCCAGCACGATCGGACTGTCGCTGCACTTCATGTCCCGACCGACCGCGGCGGCCCTCGTCGCCGCCGGGCTGCTGTCGGTGATCGTCTTCCCGATCGTCGCGCTGACGCTGCGGCCGTGGACCGAGCCGGCGCTGGCGGCCGAGGCCTGACCTATTCGACCTCGGCCTTGATCCGTTCGAGGGTCGTCCGCATCCCGTCGCGGTTCGTCCGACCGCGAGCCCAGCCGAGCAGCGCCCAGTAGAGGCGGAGCCATGCCCGGTCGGCCAGCTGGAAGGACTCGGTGACGTCGGTGCCGTCACCGGCCGGGGCCAGCTCGTAGCGCCAGACGTTCAACGGCTGGTCCCCGTTACCGACGCCGAAGGCGAAGACGCGCCCGGGCTCGGACTCGGTGACGGTGCACGTCGTCCAGTAGACCGGCCCGCGGCCGTTCCGCTTGACGTGACCACGGAACCGGGCTCCGGTCGCCGGACCGGTCGCGCCGCCCAGCCATTCGGCCTCGAACGTCTCCGGGCTGTAGCGGCCGATGCGCGTGACGTCGCTCACCAGCCCCCAGATGCGGTCGGCCGGCGCGTTGATGTGGACGGTGACGGCGTCGTGCACGAGCCCGCCCCCTACGACTCGGTGATGGCGTCGACCTGGGCGGCGGCCTTGGCCGCCTCGGTGTACGCCCCTTCGACGTCGCCCTTCTCGAGCTTCTTCGTCACCTTGCGCACCGCGTGGACGACGACAGCCTCGATCTCCTCTTCGATCTTGTCGACCGCGACGACGACCAGTCCGGCTTCGCCGGCGTCGAGCAGGTCGCTCATCTCCTGCAGGTCGGCCTTCGGGATGTTGTGCCAGTAGTGGCCGACGACACCGCCGGCCCCGGCCAGGACGACCCCGTCGATGGCGGCACCGGCCAGCCAGGCGAAGCCGAGCGGCGGCACGAGGACGCCGATCAGGCCGCCGACGAGCGCACCGCCCCAGGCCAGGTGCTTGGCCGTCGTGTCGTGGCGGTGGATCTTGAGCTTGCCATCAGTCCCCTTGATGACGATGGCCGCGGCCACGTGACCGAGGTCGCCGGCCTTGTGGAGGGCGCGTACCGCGTCGTAGTCGGCTTCGGCACCGGCGACGTCGGAGTAGGACGCGACGAAGATGATGAGCGGTTGATCAGGCATGGGGCGAGCATACGCCGGTCGGCTCAGGATTGGGCAAGGTACGGACCCAACGGTCCGAACCCGAGCCGGACGATGGCCGTCGGCCGCGGGATCTTGTTCACGGTCGAGCACGTCGGGTTGTAGACGAGCCAGTCGCCGGACGGCGCGACGTAGACCGACTCCTCCCCTGGGCCCTGGCCCTGTTGGTTGCCGGCCAGGAACGGCGACGTCGACGGGTCCGTGCACGGGCCGGTGGGGCCGGCGCACCGGGCGACGCCGATGGCGTAGTCGGGGCTGAAGTACCCGACGCCGCCGGAGTAGAAGAGCCAGTACGCCCCGCTACCGACGACCATGTCGGGCGCCTCGACGAGGCCGCCCTGCCACGCCAGGTGGGCGGTGTAGACGGCCACCGCCTGGCCGGTGAGGGCAAGGCCTGTCGCCGAGAGCGGCTGCGACCAGAGCTCGGTCGAGCCGTAGCCGGGGGGCACGTTCTGGTCGGACTTCCAGAACAGATAGGCCGGGCCGCCCGGGTCGGCGAAAACCCGAGGGTCGATCGACCCGCCCAGTGTCGTCTGGCAGACGAACGGCTGGCCGCCCGGGAGGAACGGCCTGGCCGGCGTCGTCGACACCGCGTCGCCGATGCAGTGGATCGCCGGGTCCGACGCCAGCCCGGCGGCGAAGTACAGCACCCACCGCTCGCCGAACCGGTGCACCTCGGGGGCCCACGTCGCTCCCGGCGCGGCCCAGGCCGGAAGAGTTGGCAGCGCGTCGTCCATCGGCCCCCACACCCCGCCGGCCGTCTGCGACTGGAACGGGACGTTCAAGTTCGGCAACGGCTGGGTCCAGTAGAAGTAGTTCTGGTCCCCTGTCGACACCATGACCGGGTCGCCCCGGTCGACCCACGTCGTCGGCGAGACGGTCGCCGGATCGGCCAACGCCGACCCCTGCAGGGGCGGCGGTGCGGTGGTCGTCGTCGTCGACGACGACGGCGCGGCCGGCGCGGCAGGCGCCGCCGCGGCCGGCGACGGGCCATGGGTGCGGCTCGCACCGACGCCCACGAGGAACGCGACGGCCAGGAAGACGGGCACGCCGACCGCGACCAGTCGCCGACGCCGGACCCTCGCCGGTGGCCGGCGCGGTGGGTCCGTCGGTGCGGCGGTCGGTGCGGCGGTCGGTGCGGCGGTCGATCGCCCCGGCGTCGGTCGGGCGTGGCTGTGCATGGCCGAAGGAGAACGGCTGAAACGGCCATTACCTCCCGTCGCCCCTCTCGGCACCCCTCGGCGGCGCCCGTCACCGCCGCGGCCGCTGGAATCAAACAGTCGACCGACCGGCCGCTGGGCCCCGAGTAGCATGCCGAGCGCGAGGACCACCTGTGGCGCCGACTCCCCTCACCACCTCCGGGCCCGGCACCGTCCCGGACGATGACCGGTGGGCACTGATCGTCGCCGCGTTCGACCTGAACCGGACCCACCGGGAGCTGGGGACGACGCTCGTCGCCGTCGGGCCCGGTGAGGTGACGATCACGCTCGACTGGCCGGACGAGCTCGGCCCGGCGACGACGGCCCGGTGGCCGCGCTGGGTGCTCGCCGCCCTACTCGACCACGCGGCCAGCCTGGCCTCGGTCGCCGCGGCCGGGGCGATCACGCTCGTCGGCGGAACGATGAACCTCGGCGTCGACTACCTACGGCCACCGGTCGCCGGGTCGACCATCGAAGTGACCGGCCGGTGCGACCATCTGACCGCCGACGTCGCGTTCACGACGGCGACGGCGTCCCATCCGACATCGCCCGACGAACCGCTGGCGACGGCCACGTCGGCTCTCGGCGTCCTCGCTCCACGCCGGTGACGGCCGTCGGAGACGGACGGACAGTCGGAGACGGGCAGGCGACCTGGCGGCGGGCGGCCCACCCGGTGGCCACCGGCGACGCCGGCCTGCCGTGGATGGGTGAGGACGTCGCCGACTTCGTCCTGCCGGGGCACGACGGGAACATCGGCAACGTCGAACGGAACAGTCTTCACGGCGGCGTCATCGCCGGCTTCCTCGAGACAGCCGCCGCGCAGCACGTCGAGCAGCTCGTCGGGGCCGCGGTCGAGACGGCCAGCTTCAGCACCGAGTTCGTCCGGGAGGCCCGGGTCGACGATCTCCGAGCCCGGTCGACCGTCGTCCGCCGCGGCCGGCGGTTCGTCGTGGCCCGGGTCGATGCCTGGCAGGATGGCCCGCCGCGGGCCGTCGCCATCGGCCACGGCATCTTCCGCGTCGTCGACCCGACCTGACCCGTCGCGTCAGGGCATCACGTCAAGCGGCCGGCGCCCCGGCCCGGGAACGACCGGGCCGGACGCTCAGGACGGCCGCGCCGGCGTCGTGCCGTAGACGGCGAGGCCGTAGATGACGATCACGTCGAGGGCGATGACGATGACCGACCACAGCGGGTACGCCGGCAGGAAGAGGAGCTGGCCGATCGCGTTCAGCGCGGCCAGCAGGATGCCCACCCAGGCCGCCCAGACCTGTCCGGCGAGCACGGCCATGCCGACCAGGGCGACGATGATCCCGAAGATCATCATCGTCCAGCCCCACGAGTTGAGGTTCCCGAAGACGAGATGGTCGCTCAGGTAGTGCGCGTTGACGACGGCGACGATCCCGTCGATGAAGTTGAACGCCCCGACGACGATGAAGAGAACGCCGGCGAACGTCCTCCACCCGATGCCTCGCTCGGCCATCTGCATCGACATGCGTGCCCTCCCCTGTCTCCATGTCCGACCCCAATGGGCCGGACCTCCGGACAGGGCGAGGCTAACGCTGGCCGGCCGAGAACGGGCGGTTCCTTTGTGAAGGAATTCCCAAGCGGGCGGCGGTTCTCCGGCTCGACGCTCCGTCCGGCTCGACGTTCCGTCCGGCGAGCCGGCGCTGCATGCGCGCGCCGACGCTACGACGCGTCGGGGTCAGTCAGGGCGGCGACCGCGGCGCGGACGGTCGGGTAGACGACCAGGACCGGCCGGCCGGGCTCGGCGGCCGACAGGAGGTCGCGAACCTGGCCGATGCTGCGGGCGAGCACGAGCCCGGTCCCGTCCCGCTGCAGGTCGGCGGCCAGCTCGTTCAGCATGTCGGCCGCGGTGACGTCGATAGCCGGCATCGACTCGACGTCGAGGACGATCGCGTGGACATCGGGCGGACGACCGGCTCGCTTGACGACCTCCCGCACGGCATCCGCGTTGGCGAAGAAGAGGCCGCTCTCGACGCGCAGAACGACGATGCCGGACGGAACGACCGCGTCGGGGTGACGGGCGAGGTCGACGTAGCGGTCGGCCGTTCCGGGGAGGAGCCCGAGGGGCGCGACGTGGGGCCGGGAGGCGCGGTAGACGAGGAGCAGCACGGACACGCCGATGCCGATGAAGAGGCCGGGCAGCGTGTCGAAGATCATCACCCCGAGCAGGGCACAGGTGGCGGCGATGAAGTCGGCTCGGGCCGCGGTGCCGTAGATGTTCCGCAGCGGGCCGGTCACCGCCCGGTAGAGGCGGAGCATGGCCCCGATGTCGACGAGCTCGGCGACCGCGACGACGACGACCGCGGCCAACGTCGCCTCGGGCAGGTACTGGAAGAGGCCGGTCAAAAAGAGCAGGGTGAGGACCGTCAGCAGGGCGACGACGAGTCCGGAGAGCTGGCTCCGGGCCCCCGCGGTGCCGTTCACCGCGGTCTTCGACAGGCTCCCGTTGACGACCATCCCCGAGCTCAGCCCGGCGGCCATGTTGGCGGCCCCGAGACCGATCAGCTCGCGGTTGGCATCGATCTCGTAGTGCTCGACCGCGGCGTACGTCTTGGCCGCGCCGAGGCCCTCGGCGAAGCCGACGAGGACGATGCCGATGGCCGACGAGCCGAGGTCGACGTAGTCGTGGACGGGGACGTGGGGCACGCCGTAGTGCGGCAGGCCGCGGTCGATGTGGCCGACGAGCTCGACGCCATGGCTGTCGAGGGACGCCAGCTTGGCAACGAGGATGGCGAGGAGGACGACGACCAGCGAGCCGGGGAGCCGGGGCGCGATCTTGCGCAGCCCGACGACGGCGGCGAGCGAGCCGGCGCCGACGACGAGCGTCCAGCCGCTCGTCTCCCCGAGGTGGCCGATCAGGTGGCCGAGCTGCTCGAAGAAGTCGCCACTGCCCTTCTCGACGCCGAACAGCTTCGGGACCTGACCGATCATGATCGTCAGCGCGAGGCCGATGATGAAGCCCTTCAGAACCGGCTCGGAGATGAAGTTGGCGATGAAGCCGAGCCGGGCCAGGCCGAAGGCGAGGGCGATGATGCCCGCGGTAACGGCCAGGGTGGCCGTCAACGTCGCGTAGATCCCACTGTTCGCCGCCACCATCGAGCCGACGGCCGCGGCCGAGAGCGCTGCCGTGGCCGACATCGGGCCGACGACGAGGTGCCGGGAGCTCCCGAAGGCGGCGTAGAAGATCAGCGCGGACGGCGCGGCGTAGAGCCCGACGGCCGGGGAGACGCCGGCGATCGACGCGTAGGCGAGGGCCTCCGGTACGAGGACCGCCCAGACCGTCAGCCCGGCGACGAGGTCCCGGACGAGCCAGCTCTTCCGGTACGGGACGACGGTCGAGAACAGCCACGATGATGGCCGAACGTGCGGCCGGCGCCCGCCGGGGGTGCTCGCCGTCGTCGCGTCCCCCGAGCCCGCCATCGCCTCTCGACCACCACTTTCCAGCGCTCGACGGGACCGATGGTGACGAGACCAGGCGCCACGTCCGCCACCGCGCTGCGCCACGGTATCCCGCGAGCTCCGTCGGTGTCACCGATCGATCGCCGGTCGTCGGCCGGTCGTCGGCACCGGGCCGGCGACGGTCTGGGCGGTCGCTCGGGGACCTACGGTTCGGCGGCGACGGCCGCGACCGCAGCCCGCGTCACGGTCCGCACCGCGTGGGCGGTATCGCGCCCGAGCCGGGCCAACCGGTGGACCGCCCACGGCCGACGCAGGACGTAGCGGGCGACCCCGGCCGGATCGGTCCGACCGTCGGACCGGGTCAGGCCGAGGATCGCCGGGTCGACGAGGCCGTCGGCGACGACGTCGCTGACGGCGCGCAGGACGGACCACGAAACGGCCTGCTCGTCGCAGACCGCGGCGACGGCGGCCGTCTCCATGTCGACGGCGGTGGCCCCGACGGCGCGCAGCTCGGCCACCGCGGCCGGCCCGACGGCGAGCGACGGGCTCGTCACGAGCACGCCGGACGGTGGTCGAGCCGCGGCCCCCGCCGCGGGGAGCCCGGCCAGTGGGGTGGGTCGGTAACGGGCGCCGGTCGCCCGATCGACGACGACGTCGGGGACGACGAGGTCGCCGACGGCCAGCGACGGGTCGACGCCGCCGCAGACGCCGATCATCAGGACGCGCTCGCCGACGTACGGCCCCGCCGCGGCCAGCAGGTCCCGGGTCGTCGATCCGGCCATCGCCGGCCCGATCCCGACGACGGCCGCCGAGACACCGCCGGGCGGCCCGAGCCAGACCGGGAGCTCGCCGACGAAACCCCGCTGGAGGGAGAGCGCCCGGACGAGTGGGCGGAGCTCACGGTCCATCGCCGCCAGGACGAGCACGCCGGCCGCCCTGCGTCCGCTCAGGCCGGGGTGACCCGCCAGCCGCCGACTGTCGTGATCCGGTAGGTGAGGCCGGACGTTGTCCGCTGGGCGCCGGACCGCAGGTTGGCCTGCTCGACGACCTTGACGACGTACCCGTTGCTCACCGTCGCGGTCACGGTGAACGTGCCGTGGATACTGGCGGCCTCCGTCGGCGAGAACAGCTTGTCGAGGGGCACGGTGCCGACGTAGACGGACGGCCGGGTCTGCGTGAAGTCGGTGACTTGAAGGACCCTCGAGACGGGCGCCAGCAGTGTCTTCGCCTGCTCGGCGGGGAGGGTCCGGGACCGCGACCCTTTCAGTGTGGACTCGCGCCCGTAGTCGGGAGCGACGTAGACGACCCGGATCAGGGGGCTGCTCGGCTGGGCGACGATGGCGGTGACGTTCCCGGCCAACAGCACCTCCCCGGCGCCGTTGCTGGCCGTCAGGTTGGCCGTCGTCGGCGCGAGCACCAGGCCGAGGGCGACGGCTCCGAGAGCCAGCACGGTCAGGATGCCGAGGATCAGATGAGGGACCGGAGAGCGCCTGCGCATCGCCGCCAGGGTAGTGGGATCGACCTCGACCCGTGAAACTTGTCCGCCGCGCCCGCATCGGCCGGTCGGGACGGGAGGGGCCGAGCTGGGGTCACTCCCCGGCCCCCAGGCCGAGCGAATAGCCCTCCAGGAAGAGGGCGGCCTCGCGTTGGCGCGGGAACCGGTCGGCCACGTGGTGGAAGTGGGGCGAGTGGTCGGCGTGGAGGAGGTGGGCCAGCTCGTGGACGATCGTGGCGTCGAGGACCCAGTCGGGAACGGCCCGGAGCCGGTGAGAGATGCGGATCTCCCTGGTCTGCGCCGTGCACGATCCCCAGCGCTTGCCCTGGTTGGTGACCCACCGGATCGACGCCGGTCGAACGCCGTCGACGTACCGGTCGGCCAGTGCGGCCGCTCGCTCGGCGAGGGCCTCGTCGGATGCGCCGGCCCGGGGTCGCTTGGCCAGGACGCGGCCGACGAGCCAGTCGACCATCTCCGTCCGGGCCGGCCCGCGGAGGTGGGACGGGACGACGACGACGATCCGCGGGCCCTCCCAAAAGGCGGTGGCCGTCTTGCGGCGGCGGGTGCTCACCCGAACGACGACTTCGGGGCTCGTCGGCGGCGGGACACCGTCGCCTCCGGTATCGGCATCCTCGGTATTGGCACCGGCGGTATTGGCACCGGCGGTATCGGCGGGGTCGGGCACCGGCGGCCGGAAACGGCTGCCGGGCCAGTGGAGCGGAAGGGTCGGCGCGACGTCGTCCATCGGTTCCATTGTGCAGGCCGGTGTGTCACCGACCGGGCATGGCCCGGTCCTCCCTGGTCCCCGGGGCGACGGCCGCCCGCGACCGGTCCCCGCGAATCGGCGGCCGACCAGCCCGACGACGGGGCGGAGCTAGCCCGCCGACGGGGCGAAGGCGACCTTCAGGGCGCCACTCTCGGCCGGGCGGGCGACGGCGCGCAGGGCATCGCGCCAGTCGTCGAGGGCGAAGCGGTGGGTCAGCATCGGCGTGACGTCGACCCGACCGGCGGCGACGAGGTCGAGGTAGTGGGCGATGGCGTGCTGGCGGACGCCGTCGACGGCTTCGATGCCGAACGCGTTCGACCCGGCGACGGTCAGCTCCTTGAAGTAGACCGGCGTCCACTCCCACCGCTCGGGCGTCGCGACGCCGGTGTAGACGAGCGTGCCGCGCTCGGCGAGGACGCGGCTGCCGACCTCGAGCGTCTCGGCTTTCGCGACGGTGTCGTAGACGACGTCGACGTGGCCGGGCCGGGTCATCGGCAGGCCGGCGAGGGGTTGGTGGAGGACGCCGCCGGACCAGTCGGCGAGCGCCTCGACGACGGCGAGCGCCGGTGCGTGCGGTACGACGAGCGCGGCGCCGAACCGGGTGGCCATGGCGGCCTGGGCCGGGAACCGGGCGACGACGGCGATCTCTACGTCGGGGTGGAGGGCGCGCAGGATGGCGACGCTCGTCAGGCCGAGCGCGCCGGCGCCGTAGACGACGACCCGGCCGCCGGGCGGCGGCGGGAAACGGAGGATGGCATGGAGGGAGACGGCGAACGGGTCGGCGAGGACGGCCGCCTCGTCGGTGACGCGGTCGGGCACGGGAAAGACCATCGAGTGGTGGACGGCCATCCGCTCGGCCCACGCACCGGGGGCGTCGGTGATCACGCCGACGTGGACACCGGGCCCGAGGTCGCCACGGGTGAAGCTCCAGCAGAGCGGGAGATCGCCGGCGACGCACCGCGGACACGGCGGGTCGATACCGCGCGGCCCGCACGTGAGCCACGGGTTGACGACGACCCGCTGCCCGACGTGGACGCCGTCCGCGCCGGGCCCGACCTCGACGACCTCGGCGACGACCTCGTGGCCGGGGACGTGCGGCAGCGACGAGAACGCAGCCATCGGGTTGTCGATGTCGCCGTCACCGAAGTCGCCGAGGACGAGCTTGGCGTCCGAGCCGCAGATGCCGGCGAGGATCGGGCGGGTGACGACCCATCCGGCCCGCGGCCGCGGGTCGTCAACGGTGTAGAGGCCGAACGGCAGCCCGTCGAGCAGCCCGTCGACGTCGTCGGCCGGCGAAGGATCGGCCTCGCCGGTCGGTCGAGGGGCGCCGAAGAGGAGTGCCTTCACGGGGCGGGTCGCCCGCGGGTGACCTCGGCCACCGAAGCCTCGTCGACCTCGTGGGCCGCCATCGCCCGCATCCCGGCGAAGAACGCGTCGGCGTCCGCCGTCTTCATCTCGACGACCGCCTTCATGTCGGGGACGTAGTGCTCGAACCGGTCGCTGTCGATCGCCGCGACGATGCCGTCGGCGACCTCTTCGGCCGGCGCCAGCGGGCCCGTGTAGACCGGCGGGTCGTTGTCGGGTTGGTCCCAGATCTCCGTGTCGATCGCCCCGGGCAGGACGAGCCGCAGGCGGACGCCGGTCCCGTCGAGGTCGGCCGCGGCCGCCTCCGTCCAGCCGGCGAGCGCGAACTTCGAGCCGGAGTACGCCGACTCGGTCATGATGCCGAGCCGGCCGCCGAGGCTCGACACGTTGACGACCGTGCCCGTACGCCGCTCGAGCATCCGCGGCAGGACGGCCAGCGTGATCGCCACCGGCGAGAGGTAGTTGACGCGCATCGTCCGCTCGACTTCGGCCATCGTCAACCGCGTCACCGGCCGGCGCATCGGCGCGCCGGCGTTGTTGACGACGACGTCGACGTGGCCGTAGGTGTCCCAGACGTCGAGCGCGACCGCGGCGGCGCGGTCCGGATCCGACAGGTCGGCGACCCACCGCCGCGACTGCGGCGCCCGGCCGACGCAGTCGGCGAGAACCTCGTCGAGACGGTCCGCCCGCCGGGCGACGAGCGCCACCGTCGTCCCGTCGGCCGCCAGCGCTCGGGCCGTCGCCGCGCCGATGCCCGACGACGCGCCAGTGACCATGGCGATGCGGCCGCCCGCGACCGTTCCGGGGGTTGCCGTCATGGCTTCATCGGGGTGAGCGAGGGGACTTGAACCCCCGGCCTCCAGGGCCACAACCTGGCGCTCTAACCTGCTGAGCTACGCCCACCGAGGTCGTCCAGTCTGGCACAACCCCGATCGCTGCCCAGTCGCCGGACCGGCCGTGGGCCGGCGGACGTTACCGAGCGGGAACCTTCCAGCCCATCCCCGCGGCGACCTCCTTGCACGTCGGGCAGATCGGGTACCGCTTCGGATCGCGGCCGGGCACCCACGTTTTGCCGCAGAGCGCCCGGACCGGCGTCCCGGTGACCATGCCCTCGACGACGTTCGTGCCGGCCGCGACGTACTCCCCCTCGCCGGCCTTCTCGCCCTTCGGCCGAAACCCCTCGAGGACGATGTGCGTCATCCGCTCGTGGTCGCCCTCGTCGAGCGCCGGCTCCGGCCGGGTCGGCGCGATCGTCGGCGCCGGGGCGGTCCTCGTCTCCGGGGCGGTCATCGGGGCCGGCATCGTCATGCCCCCAGCCTACGTCCGGCCGCAAGCCAACGGGCCGTGTGTGGGAAGCTTGGGCGTCGTTGCCCCGGTGGCCGAGTGGATTAAGGCGACGGACTTCTAATCCGTTTTTCGCAGGTTCGAATCCTGCCCGGGGCGCGAAATTGTCAGTCGACGGACCGTCGACGGCGAGGCACCGCTGGGGTAGCAATTCTGCTGCGCCGCCATCGGGGGCGGCCTAGCGTTCTGGCGGGACCCTCCAGGGTCCGAGGATCAAGAGGAGGCGCTGTGCCCGGAGCCGATTTCGACGACTGCGCCGACTTCGAAGACGCCGATCGCGGGCTGGTCGGCTCGCTGGTGCCCTGTGTGATCCACGGGGCCAAGGGCGCCGAGATCTGGAACAACGACGCCTACGCCTTCTTGGAGGGACCGTGCCCGGACACGGTCAACCCGAGCTTGTGGCGCCAGTCGCAGCTCACGTCCAAGCAAGGCCTCTACGAGGTGACCGACGGGATCTACCAGGTACGGGGGTTGGATCTCTCCAACATGACGCTGGTCGAGTCCGACAACGGGGTCATCGTCATCGACCCGTTGATCTCCGCCGAGTGCGCCTCGGCGGCCCTCGCCCTCTACCGCCAGCACCGGGGCGAGCGGGCGGTGACCGCGGTCATCTACACCCACGCCCACGGTGACCACTTTGGTGGGGTGCACGGGGTCTACGAGTCCGAGGTGCCGATCATCGCCGGCCACGGCTTCATGGAGGCGGCGGTGGCCGAGAACGTCTACGCCGGCACCGTCATGGCGCGACGGGCGGTCTACATGTACGGCGCCACACTGCCGAAGGGTCCGACGGGCCAGGTCGGGGCCGGCCTGGGGGCGACGACCTCGGTCGGGAGCCTCGGGCTCATCGCGCCGACCCTCGAGATCACCCACACGGGCCAGGAGGAGGTGGTCGACGGCATCCGCATCCGGTTCCAGATGACGCCGGGTACCGAGTGCCCGGTGGAGATGAACTTCTATTTCCCCGACCACCGAGCCCTCTGCATGGCCGAGAACGCCACCCACAACCTCCACAACCTGCTCACCCTCCGTGGCGCCGTGGTCCGGGACCCCCACATCTGGGCGCGGTACCTCAACGAAGCCATCGATCTCTTTTGCGGCGACGTCGAGGTGGCCTTCGCCTCGCACCACTGGCCCATGTGGGGCCGGGACCGCATCGTCACCTACCTGCGCCAGCAGCGGGACCTCTACGCCTACCTACACGACCAGACGCTGCGACTGATGAACCACGGGTACACGGGCATCGAGATCGCCGAGATGGTCGAGATGCCGCCCGCCCTGGAGGCGGCCTGGCAGACCCACGGCTACTACGGGTCGGTCAGCCACAACGTGAAGGCGATCTACCAGCGGTACATCGGTTGGTTCGACGGCAACCCGTCGTCGCTCTGGGAACACCCGCCGGCCGAGAGCGCCACCCGGTACGTCGACTGCATGGGTGGCGTCGACGAGGTGGTGGCCAAGGCCCAGCGGTACGCCGACGATGGCGACCTCCGGTTTGCCGCCCAGCTGCTGAAGCACGCGGTCTTCGCCGACGGCTCCCATGCCGGGGCCAAGAACCTGTTGGCCGACGTCTACGAGAAGCTGGGGTTCGGGGCCGAGAACGGCACCTGGCGGAATTTCTACCTGCAGGGGGCCACCGAGTTGCGGACGGGAGAGGTGGGCGTGCCGATCAGCCTGACCTCCACCGAGATGGTGGCTGCGCTCAGCGTCGAGCAGCTCTTCGACACCTTTGCCATCCGGCTCGACGGGCCGGCGTGTTGGAACGAAGCGTTCGCCATCCACTGGGTGTTCACCGACCTCGGCCACACCTACCGCACCGAGCTGTCCAACGGCGTCCTCATCCAAGAAGAGGACCCGACCGCCGAGGCCGACCTCACCCTGACGCTCACCAAGCCCCAGTTCCTCGGAATGCTCGGTGGTGCCGGCCTCGGCGGCATCACCACTGACGGCGATACCTCGCTGATCCAGCGGTTGCTGTCGTTCCTGGACGAGCTGACGCCCAGCTTCGCCATCGTGACGCCCTGATCCGCATCCACCAGCATGGGCGATGACGAAGCTGCTGCCCGGACGCAACCCGGGTACCTGATCCCCGTGTCGCACTAGCCGAGTAGCTGCGCTCATGTCGGCCGTCCCGTTCGCTTTGCTCTCGGCGCTCTGCACCGCCGCGAACCTCGTGTTCCAGCATCAGGCGAGCGGGGAGGCGCCAGCCGCCGCCGGCGGCGGCTGGCGATTGCTGAGGCACCTGGCCGTCCAACCGCTGTGGCTCGTCGGCCTGGCCGTCATGGCGGTCGGCTTCGTCTGTCACGCGGTGGCGCTTCACTTCGGCCAGCTGTCGTTGGTCCAACCGCTCCTCGTTACCGAGCTCGTCTTCGTGCTCGTGCTCCGCCGGATCCGTACCAAGGAGCGCCTCGGCTGGCGACCGTGGATCGCCGCCGCGGTGACCTGCGTCGGTCTGGCGGCGCTGCTCATCGTGGCCGATCCGAGCCAGTCGTCGACGGTGCCGACGACTCGAGCCTGGGTGACGGCGATCGTGGTGATCGCCGGGCTGGCCGGCGGGTCGGCCCTCGTCGCTCGTCTCGGACCCCCGCATCGGCGCGCCGGACTGTACGGCGTCTCGGCCGGCTTGGTGTGGGCCATCGACGCGGCGTTCGTCAAGACCACCACCGACGTGCTGACGGCCGACGGGTGGTGGCCGATGTTCCTGCATTGGCCGGTCTACGCGCTCGTCGGATCGGGGGTCATCGGTGCTCTTCTGCTCCAGGCCGCCCTTCACGCCGGCCCGCTCAGCGCCTCGCAGCCCGCCGTGGTGACGGTCGATCCACTCGCCAGCATCGTGCTCGGCGTCTGGCTGTTCCACGAAGGCTTTCGAGACACGCCGCTGGCGGTGGCCGCCTCGACGCTCGCTTTCGGGGTCATGATCCTGGGCGTCGTGCTGATGGCCCGAACCGAGCTTTCGAAGATGTGAGGACCAGCCGGTCAGCGATCGGCCGTCGGCGATCAGCGCCGCGACGGCCGCCGCTTGACGAGCGCGAATGACAATGCTGTCATTTGTCGACCGCCTGCCGTCGCTCGATCGGTTCGCCCGGAGGATGCCGTGGAAAACGCGCTGAACGTGGAGAACCCACTGGACAAAGCCCTGGTGCGCACGATCCTCGAGCACGCCGAGGACTACGCCTGGAAGATGCAGGACTTCGGGCTCCTCGGCCTGCGTCTCGACGACCGTCAGGAGTACCGCCTCCACGTCTGGGACCCGAGCTACTACGCCCGGGAGCCACCGGTGCACGACCACCCCTTCGACTTCACTTCGACGATCATCGCCGGCCAGATGACCAACACTCGCTACGAGGAGGACCCCTCGGGGGTCGAGTACCACCGGGTGCGGTACTCGCCGCCGGACGAAAGTACCCGCCGAACCGACACGGTCCGGCTGTCGGCGACGGCCACGACCTATACCGACGGCAGTTCCTACTCCCAGCGTGCCCACGAGCTACACGACAGTCGACAGCTCCCGGGCACGGTGACGGTCATCCGGCGAGCGTCCAAGGACGTGCCCGAGCTGACCGTCTGTCATCGGGACGAGACGGCCTGGGTCTCGGGGCAGTCCCGTCCAGCCACGTCGGAAGAGATCAAGAAGATCGCCGCCGTGGCGCTCGGGTGGTTCTAGACACCCCAGGCATCCACGACCGGCGTCGTCGACCATCGTAAATTGTCTTTTCACTGACCACGAGCCCGCATACCGGCCCAACCCCCGGTTCACCTCTCGTGGTTTGGGCATAGCTGCACCAAACACGTCGGAGTGTGGCCGCGGCACCCCGGCACCGAACGTTGTTGGAGGTGCGAACATGGCCACCCGATCCGTACGGATCGCTCTCGCCGCTGGTTTGTTGGGTGTCGTCGGCGCGCTGGCGTTCCTGGTCGTCGACGCCGACCAGACCAAGGTCGGCGCGACCGGCACAGCGGCGGGCACCTATACCGAGCAACCTGGGTACCCGGCCCTCGACAACACAGGGACAACGCTGCCCGTGACGACCGTCGCCCAGGGCGACATCATGCTCGTCATGGCCCATACGGCGCCGTCGGCCGGGCTCTCACACGTCACGTCGATCACCGACAGCGGCGCGCGCATCGCCTGGCACTCCGCCAAGTCCGCCGGCTACACAAACCACCCGAGCGGCGATGCCCTGGAGATCTGGTACGGCATCGTCGAAAGTGTCGGTCCGACCACCATCCAGGCGCACTGGTCCGGCACAACGTTCGACCATTTCGTCTGGGCGGCCGAGTGGGCCGCGCCGAACGCCTCGGACTCATGGTCCGTCGTGTCCGGCGGCGGTCAGAACGCGCCCGTCTGTCCAGGCGTCACATGCCCCTACCCGTCGTTGACGTCCGGTCCCGCCGGCGGCTTGTACTGGGGATGGGCGTACGGGTCCAGCAAAGGTGAGGCCGGCAACACGCCCGGCTTCAACTACTTCGTGACAACCGATCCGACACACTGGAACGTGCTGATCTCTGGGCCCTCTCTCGCCGCGTCGACCGTCTACGCCCCCGACTTCCGGCAGGCGACAGCAAACGGGTGGTACGACGCCGTCGCCGTCATCGTCGAGGCGACTCCCGCGACATCTGGTTCGGCACCGACCACCACGACCACGACTGCGCCGCCGGTGACCACCACCACCACGACGACCACGGCGCCGCCGGCCACCACCACGACGACGACTGCGCCGCCGCCGACCACGACGACGGCGCCGAAGACCACGACCACGACGACGACTGCGCCGAAGACGACCACCACGACGACTGCGCCGAAGACGACCACCACGACGGCGCCGAAGACGACCACCACGACGACTGCGCCGAAGACGACCACCACGACGGCGCCGAAGACGACGACCACGACGACGACATTCCGCCGCCATCACTATCGGTGAGGTGACGGGCCGCCCTCGACGGACGAACGGGGTGCGGGCGGCCGGAGGGCGGCGCCGGGCCCGGCGATAGGCTGAGCCGACCGCTCTCTAACCGGAGGAACGGCGCGCCCATGCCCGACAGGACCACCGAGCTGACCGAGATCGCCGTCGAGGGGTACGCGTACCTCTATCCACTCGTGACGATGGAACTGACGCGGCGACAGACGACCAACGTCGCGGCCGGGACGCGGCCCGGTCGGGGTCCGATGAACCAGTTCGCCCATCTCCGGGAGTTCCCGACGGCCGACTTCAAGGTGGTCGTACGACCGAACTTCGACACGCTCTACTCGTCGGCGTGGCTCGATCTCCGCGACGGGCCGGTGATCGTGTCGGCCCCGGACACCGGCGATCGTTACTACCTGCTGCCGATGCTCGACATGTGGACGGACGTGTTCGCGGTGCCCGGGACGAGGACGAGCGGCAACCGGGCGGCCAGTTGGGCGGTCGTCCCTCGAGGATGGCAGGGCGACCTGCCGCCAGGCGTCGATCGCATCGAGTCACCGACCCCGTACGTCTGGCTGATCGGGCGCACCCAGACCAACGGTCCAGCTGACTACCCGGCCGTGCGAACCGTCCAGGACGGCTACGGGCTCTCTCGGTTGTCGACCTGGCCGGAACCGATCGTTCCCGAACCGGTTGACGTCGACCCGACCATCGACATGGAAACGCCGCCGCTGGAACAGGTCGACGCCCTCTCCGGCGAGGCGTTCTTCGCTCTCGGGGCCGACCTGATGAGCCGCCATCGACCCCATCCGACCGACTGGTCGACCCTCGCCCGGCTGCAGCGGCTCGGCGTCGTTCCCGGTCGGTTCGTCGCCGGCGAGCTTTCGGCGGAGGCGAGGGCAGCCGTCGACCAGGCGCCCGGCGCGGCGCGCTCGGCGTTGCAGGTGCAGCTGCCGAGGCTGGCCAAGGCGGTCAACGGCTGGCAGATGAACACGGACACGATCGGCGTCTACGGCGACTTCTACGTGAAGCGGGCCATCGTCGCCATGGTCGGCCTCGGCGCGAACCCGCCGGAGGACGCGCTCTATCCGTTGCTCGTCGCCGACGCGGACGGTGTCCCCGTCGACGGCTCGCACGACTACGTGCTGTCCTTCGAGAAGGACGGCCTGCCACCGGTCGGCGCGTTCTGGTCGGTCACGATCTACGACCATCAGGGGTTCCAGGTCGCCAACGAGTTCGATCGCTTCGCCCTCGGCGACCGCGATCCGTTGCGGTACAACGCCGACGGATCACTCGATCTCTACGTCCAGCGGGCCAACCCGGGGGGCGACCGGGTCGCCAACTGGCTGCCGACGCCGGACGGTCCGCTCGGCATCACCATGCGGCTCTATGCCCCGGACCGATCGGTCCTGAACGGCACATGGGCACCGCCACCGTTGCGGCGGCTCGGCTGAGTCACCGACGCCGCGGACAGAAGGCGCTCGGCTGTCAGGTCCGGGCCACCAGCA
This sequence comes from uncultured Actinomycetota bacterium, assembly GCA_963844575.1. Classification (GTDB taxonomy): domain Bacteria; phylum Actinomycetota; class Acidimicrobiia; order Acidimicrobiales; family RAAP-2; genus DASZUK01. Next base: position 1,820,625 of record CAWJOU010000005.1, on the reverse strand, counting down.
GTTCCTCGGCGTTGTTCACACCCGCCTCACAGCCGGCCGGAGTTCTGGGCCTTCGGGAAGTCGCGCAGACGGTCGTAGATGGTGATGAGCCGCGAGATGACCGGGGCCCGCTCGTACCACCGCGGCCCCTTCGGGCTCAGGTTCGTCGGCGCGTGCTTGGCCACCCGCGACGCTGTCCGCAACACCTCGCCGAGCGTCTCGTCGTCGAGGTTCCGCCGGATCGCCGGGACGGCTTCGGCCGTCTGCCAGTCGATCTCCGGACCGAGCAGATCGGTCAGCACCTGCAGCTCGGCCTCGAAGTCCTGCCCGGTATTGAGCGAGATCCCCTGGACGCCCCGCGACATGTGCTCGACCCGGTCGATGGCCCGGCGACGAGGCTCCATGTCGTTCCGGAGCCGGTCGGTCACCGCGGTGAGCTCGGGGAAGGCGGCCAGGCCCTCGGTGACGTCGACCAGCGCGGCCTCACGGACGGTGACCTGCCGGATCAGCTCCTTCGCCAGATCGCCGTGCTCGGCCCGTTGCTCGACTGTCGGTCCCCGGGTCCCGGCGAGGCTCTCCATCAGCGCCTGGACGTCCTCGTTCTCGTGCTCGAGCAGGTCGAGAGCGGTCCCCGCGGACGATACGTTCGGCGACGTGCGGTGGTCCATTGGTACCTCCGTTCCGATCGGTCCCTTTAGAAGAGCTGTGCCCCGTCGACCCACCCGCTAGTCGGTGCCGGGGGCCATCCCTCCGGTGTCGATGCTCAGGTCGACAGGGCCTTGGCCACCGCGTCGCGGGCTCGGTCGATCACGGCGGTGACGGGCCCCAGCACCATCGTCGCGGCCGGTGAGTTGGGCGTCATCGGGTGCGGATGGGTGGGCGCCAGTCGCTTGGCCGTCGCGAACATCGTCCCCCGCTTCGTCAGCTCGGCGGGGTCGACGTTCGCCTGGAGCCTCGGGAACTCGACCGACTCCTCCTTGCCCGCGTGCCGCAGCACCGCGGTGTGGAGCCGCTCGAACAGGCGATCCCAGCGGGCGCTGCCCATCTCGATCCCCTCCATCTCTTTCAAGATGGCCTCGGCGTTGCTCTCCTCGTTGACGCGCGCGTGGGCGACGCGCTCGCCGTCGGCCGCGTAGCGCTTCGTGAGCGGCCGGACGATCGCCTCCTCGGCGACCTCGTGACGAACCAGCTGTTCCCGCAGCTGGTCGAACTGCTCCTCCCGGCGTGGGCCGGTCCCGGCGGCTACCTTGTCGAAAAGGTCCCGGATCTCTTCGTGGTCCTCCAGCAATGCCGTTACGAGCTCCATGGCGATACTCCCTACTCCTCGACGGCTGGCACGATGCCCGTCTCTCCGAGGGGTACCCGGGCCCGCAACGGCCGAAACCGGGGTGGGCACGGCGAATACCGCGGCGGCGCGGCCCTCGGGCCTATCGTCCGACGGCTCGTTCCAGTTGGGCCTTCGTCATCTTCGAGCGACCACTGATCCCCCGCCGTCGGGCCTCTTCGTAGAGCTGGTCACGGGTCCGCCCGCCGGCGCCCCGGTGCGAACGCAGGCCCCCTCGCCGTCCCGACGAGAGGTCGTCGGTCGACGTCCGAGACGAATGCTCGGCCTCGCCCGACCGGGCCCGCTCCTTGTTGACCGTCCGGGCCGCGATCTCTTCGGCGGTGTCCTCGGACTCGCCGCGCTCGAGCAGGCCTTGCTTCACGTGGCCGTACTGCCGCTCCCGTTTGGCACTCCATGCCCGCTGAGGCATCGTCCCTCCCTTCGTCGCCGATGTCTGCCAGATACCCGACGCCCGGCGCGCCTAACGCGAACCTGTGACGGTTGGGTTCATACGCCGGCGCTGAAGGTTGGTGCGCCTTCGGCCCTTGGGTACAGCGGGCGCATGCTCGTCTTCATCCTTCTCCTTCTCCTCATCCTCGTAGTCGCCGGCGTCGGCTTCGCGGTGCACGTTCTGTGGATCGTCGCCGCGGTGCTCTTGGTGCTGTGGCTCATCGGGTTGGTGACCGGCGTCGGTCGCCGGAGCCGGGCCTGAGCGATCAGCGGCTTCGCTCGCCCGTCCGGTCGACCCCCGTGGGACAATCGTCCCCATGAGCGCGCCGTCGACGGGTGAGCGGATCGAGGTCGAGCGGGCGATCGCCGCCGAGCCGGCGGAGATCTTCGCCGTCCTCTGCGATCCGCAGGGCCACGTCGCCATCGACAGCTCGGGGATGCTGATGGCCGCGAGCGGTCACCACGTCGGCGCGGTCGGGGACACGTTCGCCGTGGCCATGGACCGCGAGGCGCTGAACGACTATCCGCTCGGCCTGTACGACGTGACCGTGAGGATCGTCACCCTGGCGCCGGACCGAGAGATCGCCTGGACCGTCGAGGGACAGCTCAACCTCGGCCACGTCTACGGCTATCGGCTCGAGCCGATCGACGGCGGCACGCTCGTCACCTCGTACTACGACTGGTCGTCGGCCGAACAGGAGTGGAAGGACGCCGGCATCTTCCCGGTCGTCCCCGAAGGCGCCTTGCGAGCCACCCTCGGCATCCTCTCCCGGACGGTCGCTCCCGGCCGCCCCCGACCGGCGGCCTGAGCCCGGCCACCCCGACGTTCCCCACGGTCGGCACGATCGGAAGGCCGGCCAACGGGGAGGCTGGGCAATAGGGAGGCTGGGCGGTCAGGAGGCGGCGGCCCGCGCATCGACGGCCGCGGACAGCTCGTCGAGAACGCCGGGCCGGGCCGGTTCGGCTCGCCCCGCCCCGGGAGAGCCGGCAGCCGGCGGATCGTACTCCCCCTCCCCCACCAGCACGATCCGCCGGCCACCCGACCGGCTTGCTCCCACTGATTTTCTACTCTTCCATTCCTTAGAACGCAATACCCCCCCGCCGCAATTCTGTTGGGCGGAAAAAGCAACGGGAAGGACATCGGGCGACCGGAAGGCGGTCCCTTCCATCCGGATTGGACCGTCCAGCCGGACGTCGCCCAGTCGATCGAGCACCGTGTTCGTCGCCACCCGGGTCTCCAGGCGGGCCAGGTGCATCCCCAGGCAGGCGTGGACGCCGAAGCCGAAGGCGACGTGCTGGCGGTCCGGCCGGAAGACGTCGAACCGGTCCGGGTCGTCGTACCGCCGGCGGTCCCGGTTGGCCTCGCGCAGCAGGAGGACGACGTCGGCGCCCTCCGCCACCGCGACGCCGCCGACGTGAGTGGCCGCGGTCGCCCGGCGGAGGATCATCGTCACCGGCGGCTCCCACCGGATCACCTCGTCGAATGCGGCCGGGACGAGCGAACGGTCGGCCCGGACCGCTGCCAGCTGGTCCGGGTGCGTCAGCAGGGCGTAGAGCAGCGAGCCCAACGCCCGGTACGTCGTCTCGGCGCCCGCCGGCAGCAGGAGCAGGAGAAACGAGAAGATCTCCTCGTCCGCCAGGCCCTGCCGGGCCAGCTCGCTGATCAAGTCGTTCTGCGGCCGTCGGCGCCGGGTAGCCAGTATCTCGCCGAAGTACGCCCGCAGCGCCACGGACGCGGCGACCGCGCCGTCCCAGTCGGCGACGACGCCGATCAGGTCGGTCGCCCACCGGCGGAACTGCGGGTAGTCCGCGCCGGGCAGTCCCAAGATGTGGGCGATGACCTGCACCGGGAAGTCGAACGTCAGTTCCTCGACCAATGTCGCCCGTCCACGGGCCGCAAAGCCGTCGACCAGTCCCTCGACCACTGACCGGACAGCGGGCTCGTCCAGCGCGTTCGAGCGGAACGTCGACGCCACCAACGTCCGTTGCCGCCGATGCTCCGGCTCGTCCATCTGCAGGATCGTCCGGCCCATGACCGCGCCGGTGACGCCCTCGTAGACGACGGACGAGAACGTCTCGCCGTCCCGGAGAACCTCGACGCATTCGTCCAGGCCGGTCACCGTGACGACCCGGCCGTCGGTCCGCACCCATGCCATATTCGGATGGTACATCAAACGTTCGTTTGGGACCACAGGCCATGCAGATTTCTCGGTCCGTCGAGCCGGCGGCCGGCGGCCGGGACGTCCCGGCTCGACGGAGTGCCCATCGGACCGGGAAGATGGTGTCGTGGCGACCTCGCAACGGCAACACATCCTGAACACCGCCCTCGCGCTCATGGCCCAGCGCGGCGTCGACGGCACGAGCATGCGCGACCTGGCCAGCGCGGCCGGCCTCAACGTCGCGTCGCTCTACCACTACTTCCCGTCGAAGCGCGAGCTGCTGGTCGCCGTGCTGGAGGAACGGGGCTTCATCGGCGACCTGGCCGCCGCCGGCCCGGCCGCGCTGACCCGCGACGCGGCCGACGGCCTCGCCGACCTCCTCGACGACATCCTCAGCTCGATGCTCGAGGTCGAGGACTTCGTCCGGCTGATGCTCGGCGAGGTCATGCGGGGCGACGACACCGCCCGGACCGTCGGCGTCGAGCTGTTCTCGGCCACGCAGGAATCGCTCGAGCACTGGCTCGTCGAGTCCGAGCCAGGCATCTGCAACGGGCCCGGCGCGCCGGCCGTCGCCCGCGTGCTGCGCGCCGTCCTCGTCGGCCTGTTCTTCGAGCACCTCGCCGGCGTCCTCGACGACGACGGCGATCCGGCCAACGCCTTCCGGCAACGAGCCAAGGAAGCCGCGACCGTCTTGCGCACGCCGGGGCTCGGCCCCGACTGACCCGCCGGCTACGCCGGCCCGGCGTGGCGACGCAGGTCGTCCAGGCTGGCCCACTCCAACGTGCCGACGTGCGTCGCCTCGAGGACGACCGCTGGCGCCGCGCCGGCCTCCAGCGCCTCCTGCCATCGCGGCGCGCACAGGCACCACCGGTCGCCCGGCGCCAATCCAGCGAAGCCCGGTCGCGGCGTGCTCAGGTCGTTGCCGCGGGACTTGGAGAACGCCAGGAACTCGGCGGTCATCAGCGCGCAGACGGTGTGGACGCCGACGTCCTCGGCCCCGGTATTGCAGCACCCGTCCCGGTAGAAGCCGGTCAACGGATCGGCGCTGCACGGCTCCAGGTCGCCGCCGAGCACGTTCTTCACTCCGTCACCTCCGTGACCTCGAGGACGGCCGTCGTGCGGAAGCCGAGGTTCGTCTCCCGCGCCCCGGCCGCCGCCTCCGTCGCCCAGTAGACGACCATCGGCCGTCCGGGCACCGGCCCCTCGAGACCGAGAAACCGACGCCAGATCCCGTCCTGCGGCTGCGTATCGGCCGGACCGTGCCGGCCGTGGACGCGACGGATCCGCATCCCGCCGTGGTCGACGTCGTAGACGGAGCCCGACTCGGTGCGCACCCGCTGCATTTCCGGGAGCTTACGATGCTCCATTCGGTTGACCGGAGCAGATAGAAAGGGGCCCCGATGGAGCACTTCCTTGCCACCTGGGGCTACTTGGCCCTGTTCGTAGCCACGTTCATCTCGGCCATGGCCCTCCCGATCGGCGCCGAGATCGCCATCGGCTACGCCGGGGCGCTGGCCAGCGGCGTGCTGGGCAGTGGCCAGCCGACGACGACCAATCATCTGCAGTTGGGCCTGGTCATCGCGGTGGCGACGGCCGGCGAGGTCGTCGGTTCGATGGCCGGCTACCTGATCGGCCGCTTCGGCGGCCGGCCACTCGTCGACAAGGTCGGCCGCTACATCCTGTTGACGCACAAGGACCTCGACCGGGCCGAGGCCTGGTTCGCCCGGCGTGGTGAGCCGTTCGTGCTCTTCGGCCGGTTCATCCCGCTGCTGCGCTCGTTCGTCTCGTTGGCCGCCGGCTTGGGCGAAATGGCCGTCGGCAAGTTCCTGGCCTTCACCGTTCTCGGCTGCGCCATCTGGTGTGCCGCCCTGGCCAGCATCGGTTATTGGCTCGGTACAAGCTCGCACCACGTCATCAAGGCGTTCAGCTACGCCGGCTACGTCGTCGGCGCCCTGATCGTCGTCGCGGTCGTCGTCGCCATCGTCCACCGGTACCGGGTGGTGCGGGCGGAGAAGGCCGCGACCACGCAGGGCCGGCACGTCCGGACCCGTTAGGGCGTCGCCACCGCCTCGGTAGCCGGCGGCTCGGACAGCGGTGGTTGGGACGGCGGCGGTTCCGCCGATGCCGCCGCCTCCAGCAGGCCCCGGAACGTAGTCGAGAGCTCGGCCAGCTCGTCCGCGCTGGCCGACGCGGACAGGAAGAAGAAGTTCCTCCCACCCTCCTCGTCGGGCGTGCAGTTGACCCGGAGGACGTCCCGAGCGCCGTGCACCCGGAACCGGCGCTGCCGGACGCCCGGCAGGTCGAGGCCCTCACGCTCGGTGAACATGAAGAACGACACGACCGGCGGCGGCGGTTCGAACGGCCCGGGGGCGACGGCCCGGGCCTCGGCCAGCGGCACCGGCACCACGCTGGCCGCCATCGCCTGGCGCAGCGCGGCCATGACCCGCGGCGAGACGTCCTCCAACCGGTCGTCGGCGTGCACCTCCGCTCGAAGGCGTACCGGACCGACGAAGCTGCCGATCATCTCGCGGGCACCCGGCCGGCTGCGGTTGGAGATGGCCGAACCGACGACGAACCGCTCAGCCCCGGTCACCCGGGCGAGGGCCATCTGGAGCCACGACAGCATGACGACGAACGGCATCGTCCCGAGTGCCGGCACCGCGGCGACGAGGGCGTCCCACTGGTCGACGGGGATCTTGAAGTACCGCGTCCGGCTCGTCGGGCCGATCGCCGTCGGCCAACGGCCGGCCGTCGTCGGCTCCTGGCGGAGCGCGGCCCAGTAGGTCGCGGCCCGGTCCTGCGTCGCCGGCAGGACCGGGTGGTCGAGCGCGTACCGGAGATAGCTCGCCTCGGTCGGCACCGCCAGGTCCGGCGCGGCCTTCCCGGCGTACTTGGCGTACGCCCGCGAGATCTCGGCCGCCACGAGCGTCCCCGACTCCCCGTCGACCAACGCCTCCGCGACGAACACCGAGAGGACGTTCGTCTTCGGGTGGATCAGGTACAGCGTCGCCCGCAGCCGAGCGTCCTCCCACGGCGACAGGTCGCGGTACTCGGCCTCGACCGAGCGGACCGCCGCCTCCAGCCCGATGGCCTTCGGTCGGTCGCCCAGCTGGACCATCTGCAGCACCCCCGGCCGGAACGGCGTCACGACCTGCACCGGCGAGCCGTCACCGGGCTCGAAGCGGGCCCGCAGCATTTCGTGGGCGCTGACGACGTCGTCGATCGCCCGGGCCAGCGCGTCGACGTCCAAGCGGCCGTTCAGCTGGTACACCCAGCTCATGAACTCGCGGCTCGGGTTGAACGCCGACATCAGCAGCGACGACTGCTGGGTCAGCGACGTCGGGGCCCGCGTCGGGTGGTCGTCGTCTTGCGGCACGCCTCACTATCCAACCGGTCGGCGGCCCCGTCAACACGACGGCCCGGTTTTCCGGTCCGGGCAGTGAGCCGACACGTAGGGCCGACGTGTGAGGATGGCCCGGTGCGCACCACCGTCGACCCCCCGACCGATCCGTCGGCCTACCCGTTCGTCCACGCCGTCCGCGTCCGGTTCGCCGAGACCGACGCCATGGCCGTCGTCCACCACGCGGCCTACCTGCCGTACCTCGAGGAGGCGCGCGTCGCCTACCTGCGGTCCGTCGACCACCCGTACACCGCGTTGCGGGAGGACCACGTCGAGCTGCCCGTCGTCGAGGTCGGTGTCCGCTACCTCCGCCCGCTGCGGTTCGACGACGTCGTCGACGTCCACCTCCGGCCGGCCGAGGTCCGCGGGGCGACGTTCCAACTCGCCTATCTCCTGACCGTCGACGGCGAGCCACGGGCGACCGCCGTCACCGTCCACGGCGTGCTCATCGGCGGCCGGCCCGGACGGGCACCGGAGTGGCTCCGGGCGCTCGTCGACGGCGCCTGACGGGCGACCGCCCAACCGACCGACCCAACCGACCGAGCCGGCCGGGGCGGGGCGGGGCGGGGCGGGGCGGCCAGCGGGGCCGAAAGCCGCCGACGACGCCAAGGCGGACGGCCTGATCGACGACATCATCGCCCCCCGCCGCGGGCTCGCCGCACCGGCCGCGCTCGCCGAGCCAGGCGAGCCCGCGGTGCTGGAGCCGACCGGCCGTCGCTAACCGGTCGTCGGCGGCGCGGTCGTCGTCGGGGACGGCGCCGTGGTCGTCGTGGCCCGACCGCCCGGGGCCGTCGTGCTCGTCGTGGTCGAGGGCGTCGTCGTGGTCGTCGTCTTCGGCACCGTCGTCGTCGTGGTCGTCGCCGATCCCCCTGCCGCGCTCGACGTCGTCGTGCTGCTCGGGCTCGTCGTCGAGCTCGGGCTGGAAGTCGACGAGCCCGGGTTCGTCGTCGTCGTGGTGGTCGACGTCGACGTCGTGGTCGACGCACCCGATGTCGGCGCCACCGAGACGCCGCCGGTGTCCCGACCCGACCCGACGACCGACGACAGCGGCTTCCCGGCCAGCAGCTCGATGCACGTGACGACGACCAACGCCACGACGAAGACGACCGCCGTCGAGGCGATCAGCACCGGCCACCGGATGCGCCACCGTGGTCCCGCCGCCCCCGGGTCGGACGGCGCCAGCGGCACCGGTCGACCGAGCGGCACTGCGCCGATCGTCTCGGTCGGCGTGTCGACTCGCCCAAGGGTCCCGGTCGGCGCCCCGGCCAGGCCGACGACCTCGGTCGGCGCGTCGACGCGCCCGACCGCCTCGGTGGCGGGCTCCACCGCACCGACCGTCTCGGTCGCCGCGTCCGGCGCACCGACGGTCTCGGTGCCGCTGAGCGCCTCGGCGGCCACCGCACCGGTGGCCACGGTCTCCGCCGCTGGTCCGCTGGCCGTCCCCGCCGTCCCGGTGTCCCCGAACCGGCGGAGGATCGGCGCGTCGGGGTTCTTGACGGCCGCCTGACGGACGACCTGGTGGCCCCGCTCGATCGACTGGGCGACGAGCGTCGTCAGCGTCGTCGCCACGATGCTGCCGATGGCGACGCCGATGACCGTGCCCGCCACGCCGAAGAACGACGCGATGACCGCGGCCGCGACGGCACCAGTGGCGGACGCGAGGATCTGTCGGAGGCTGATCTTCATGAGCGTGAGGCTGGCGGACCGTGAGCGACCGGCACCGACTCGTCGAGCACCCGGCGTCTCTACCCCTGATCGAGCTCGTCATGCGGGCTCGTCATCCCGGCTCCGGTCGTCCCGACTCCGGTGACCCGGGCCCTGACGGCCCGGACAAGGGCCCGCCGGCCGATCAGTGCAGCTTACCGGTCACGTCCCGATCAGCGGCATCCGCAGGCTGCCCTGGCCTTCTGCCACCGGCTGCGGCCGCCGTTCCCACGTGTCCCGGCAGCTGTCCGAGCAGAACCAGACCTCCTGGCCGAACGCATCATGGACGAGCTCCTCGGCCACGAGCCGGGTCAGCGGGATCCCGCAAACGGGGTCCGGTGACGTCGGCGGCTCCAGTGGCCGCAACCCGATCCGCGAGACCGGCAGCGGTCGCTCGAGCCCCCGGATGACCGTGTCGTCGGTGCTGAGGACACAACCCCACTTCGGGAGCGCATCGACAATCGTCGGCGCGGCGTAGATCACCCCACCCGGCGCCATGTCGCAGAGGCGGGCCGCCACGTTGATGGCGTGCCCGATGTAGTCGTCGCCCTCGTGCAGGATGACCTCGCCGGCCGACGCGCCGGCTCGGAGCCGAGTCGGCAGTCCGGCCTTCTCGACCGCCCGCAGCATCTCCATCGTCCCGGCCAACAGTGGCGTCGCCTCGACCGTCACGAGCATCGCCCCGTCACCCAGCCACTTCGCCACCCGGACGCCTCGACGCGAGCAGACGTCGCGGACGATCGACCGGAACGAGCTGAGGACGCTGACCGCCCGCTCGTCGCCTTCGGCCTCCGTGAGCGCGGTGAACCCGGAGAGGTCGATGAAGGCGAAATTGCGATCGGTCCGCACTGCACGATGCTGGCACGTTTGGGCTCGGCTCGGGTAGACCACTACCCGTGGCCCTGCTCGACGAGATCCGCCGTTACTGGGATGCCGACGCGCCCACCTACGACCTCTCGCCGCGCCACCGGCCCCGGGACCCGGTCGTCCTGGCCGCCTGGACCGCCGCCCTCGAACGGCTGCTGCCGCCCGCCCCCGCCCGCGTGCTCGACTGCGGTGCCGGCACCGGGTTCCTGACGCTCATCGCTGCCCGGCTCGGCCACCACGTGACCGCGCTCGATCTCTCGACCGCCATGCTCGACCGGCTGCGGACCGCGGCCGACGCGGAACAGCTCGACGTCGAGATCGTCGTCGGCTCGGCCGACGAACCGCCGACCGGGTTCGACGCGATCGTCCAGCGCCACCTCCTCTGGACGCTGCCCGATCCCGGCCGCACCCTCGCCACCTGGCGGGGCGCGGCCCACCGGCTCGTCCTGCTCGAGAGCTTGTGGGGCGCCGCCGATCCCACGGCCCGCGGGCGCGGGCGGGCCCGGCACTGGCTCGAAGGCTGGCGGGACGCCCAGCCCGAGCACCATGCCGAGTACTCCCCGACCATCCGCCAGTCACTGCCCCTCGGCACCGGGACGCCGCCCGCCCGGTTGATCGACCTGGCCACCGACGCCGGTTGGTCCGGTCTGCGGATCGAGCGCCTTCGCGACATCGAGTGGGCCGAGCGTCAGGGCCTGCCGATGCCCGAACGGCTGCTCGGTGTCACCCCCCGGGTGGCCATCGTCGCCGGCTGAACCCCCGGCTCGTGGTCAGGGTCGGTTGAGCACCCGGTCCTCGAACTGCCGGGCCCCGGTGTCGATCACCCACGCGTGCCCGAACTGGGCCACCGGCCGCGACAGCCGGGCCACCGTCCGCAGCGTGCGGTTCGCCGGGACGAGCGTCGACCGGAGTCGAACCCGGCAGCCGTTGCCACGACCGTCGGCTCGGCCGGCGTCGACACCGTCGACCGGACCGTCGACCGGACCATCGGCCGGGTCGTCTTCCAGGTCGAGCCGGGCCATCCCCCGGACGTCGCCGTCGACCGTGGCGACGACGAGGCTCGGCGCGTCGACCTGCTCGACCGTCACCGTGAACCGCAGCGCGTACGGCACCGGCGGCTGGATCTGGCACACCCAGACGTCACCGGCCTTCAGGCCGTTCGCCTCGAACCGCCGCAACCACGGCCACCACGCCCGGTACTCCTGCACCGATCCGATCGTCGTCCACACCGACCACCGGTCGGCGGCGAACCGGTAGCGACGGTCGGAGACGAAGGCGCCCCGCGTCGGTGCACCGGGAACCGAAAGCGTCGGCGAGCCCGAAGCCGAAGGCGTCGCTGGCTGGTCGAGGGCTGGCCGTCGGTCGGGGCCCGGTCCGGTCACGGGACCCGGCAGGCCCCGTCGATGTCGAAGACCTGGTTGAACCGACCGAGGGCCAGCCAGGACGCCACGCAGAGCGCCAGATCGACGAGCTCGTCGTCCGTGTAGACCGCATGCAGACGGTCCCAGAGGTCCGCGTCCATCCGGCGGTGGTCGGTCGCGTACCGGGCGGCGAACTCGGCCGCCAGCCGCTCACGCTCGGTCAGGTCGATCCGCTCACCTTCGACCCCGTCCCCGGTGGCCCCATCCCGGGCGACCTGGGCGTAGAAGGCCTCGGGAAGGGCATCGGCGGCCAACCCCCGGCTCGGCACGTCCCGGGCGGTCCGCCAGTTCGTGCAGATGGCGCAGTCGTTGATGCGGGCGACGGTGATCCGGGCGGCCTCGAACTCCCGGATGCTGAGCCGGGACTTCTCGTAGACGGCATGGCTGTACCGGCCGGCCGCGGTCGTGAGATCGGGGGCTAGCTCGGTCCAGACGTACGTCAGCGGGTCCTGGCCGTCGGGAACGTCGATCCGCGGCATGGCCCGATGCTAGAGGGCCGGTCGGTCGACCAGTAGCTCGGGGTGGCGGGCGACGACCATCTGGCGGATGCCGTCGCGCCAGGGCACCGTCGTCGGCCCGACGAGCTCGTGCATCCGGGTGAGGTCGAGATCGCCGCTGTCGATGGTGTCGGCCGTCGGCCGGAACGTCGGCGGCCGGCCGACGAGCTCGCCCATGTAGCTGCACCAGTCCTCGATGCTGGCCGCCTCGCCGCCCCAGTTGACGACGGTCGCCGGGGTCGACGCGGCGGCGACGAGGCCGGGGACCGTCCCGACGATGTCGTCGTCGTGGATCGGGTGGTAGATGCTCGGCTGGTCGACGTGCACCGGGATCGACGAGCCGTTGAGCAGCATCTCGAGGTGGACGGCCGGCCAGCCGCCCCCCGGCCCGTACGGGACGGACAGGCGGGCGATCGTCGTCGGCAGCTCGAACCGCTCGGCGGCCCACCGGGCGGTCGCCTCGGCGGCGATCTTGCCGATGCTGTACGTCCGCAGGAACGGCCAGACGCCGTGGTTGTCACCGAGCTCGCCGTCCTCGGCGATGCGCCGGTGGCCGACCCCCTTGTAGACCGCGGCCGACGAGCAGTGCAGGAACGCCTGCGCCCGCTGGTGGTGCTCCATCAGCCGGGCCAGTCCGCCGACGTTGGCCCGCAGGTCGACGTCCCAGTCGTTCGTCTTCGCCACTGCGAAGTGGAGCACGACGTCCGCGTCGGCCGGCAGGCCGCCGACGTCGCCCGCCACTAGATCGACCGGGACGCACCGGACCCCGGCCGCCTCCAGCCGCTGCCGGGCGGCCTCGTCGTTGAAGCGGGCCGCGCCGACCACCTCGTTGCGACCGGCCAGCGCCACCGCCACCGGCGCCGCGACCTGGCCGGTCACGCCGGTGACGACGATCGTGCGACCCTCGAGCGCCGTATCCCCAATGTCGGTGCCCCCAATGTCGGTGCCCCCCATGTCGGTGCCCCCAATGTCGGTGCCCCCCATGTCGGTGCCCCCAATGTCGGTGCTCCCCATAACGGCGTTCCTCCTGTCGGTCGTCGACCGGCCGCAACTCCTCGCGCTGGGTGCGGGCCGGCCCGTGTTCCTGCGGTCGGCCCGATGCCCGCTGTGCTAATAGCTAGCCGGTGGGAACGAAGCCGGCCAACCGGTACGAGCTGCTGAGCTGTGCCATCGGTGGGCACGTGCTCGTCGGGACGGACGCGGCGTCGGTGGTCGGGGCCGACCGGGCGCTGGCGCGCCAGATGGGCGGCGGTCGCTGGTACCGGTGCCTGCGCTGCGACGCGTGGGTGCCGATGCCACCGCCGGACCACCCGACGACCGATTCGGTCCCGGGTCGCGAGGAGATCGAGCTGCCGCTGCGCGGCCCACTCCTCCGGGACCGTTACGTCCTGCGCCTGATCGCCGTCGACCGGGCGATCCACGTCATCGTGCTCACGGTGCTCGCGGTCGTCATCTTCTTCTTTCTCGGCCACCGCAGCGGGCTCCGCCACGACTACGACGAGATCATGAGCTCGCTCACCGGTGGCCCGGGCCGGCCGGACCAGCTGACCGGGTTCCTCGGCTACTTCCGGCACCTGTTCCTGATCAGACCGGCCGACCTGTTCGACGCCGGCCTGCTCGTCGTCGGCTACGCAGTGCTCGAAGCGACCGAGATGATCGGGCTGTGGCTGGCCAAGCGGTGGGCGGAGTACCTGACGTTCGTCGCCACCGTCCTGCTCGTCCCGTTCGAGGTCTACGAGCTCGTCGACTCGTTCGGCATCTTCAAGCTGCTCACCTTCCTCGTCAACGTCGCCATCGCCGTCTTCCTCCTGCTGGCCAAGCGGCTCTTCGGGCTCCGGGGCGGTCATCGGGCCGAGTACGAGCGGCGGGTGCAGCTCGGCGGCTGGGCGGCCGTCGACCGGGCGACGCCGGACCTCGTCCTCGACTGACCGGCGGCGCCGTCGACTAACCAACCACCCCGTCGATGGCCTGCCGGAGGAGGTCGGCGTGCCCGTTGTGGCGGGCGTACTCCCCGACCAGGTGGACGAGGATCCAGCGGAGCGACACCTCCTCGGCTCCGAACCGGCGGCGGCCGACGTCGTCGAACGAACCGGCGGCGGCGACGATCTGGCGGGACCGACCACAGGCGTCGTCGAAGGCGGCGAAGCCGTCCGCGGCGTTGTCCGGTGACGCACCGTCGAAAGCCGCGTCCCGGTCCTCCCGGGTCGAGTAAAGAGGCGAGAACGTCTCGTCGAGAAAGACGCGGCGGAACCAGAAGGCCTCGAACTCGGCGGCATGACGAACGAGGCCGAGCAGGGAGAGCGTCGACGGCGGCACCGACCGGGCGGCGAGCTGCCGGGGCTCGAGGCCGTCGCACTTGTCCAACAGCGTCCGGCGGTGGAAGTCGAGCCAGGCGGTGAGCATCGCCCGCTCGTCGGCGATCAGCGGAGGGAAGTCGGGCACCTCGTTACCTCCTTACGACGGCGGCGGGATCTCGCCGGCCAGCAGCAGCTCGGCGGCGGCGAGCGCCTCGGCGGCCGGCCCGTCGAACGTGACGGTCCCGTGCTCGAGGACGACGGCGCCGTGGGTGAGGGCGAGGACGCGGTCGACCTGCTGCTCGACGACAAGCAAGGCGGTCCCCTGCTGGTTGATGAGGCGGAGCTGCTCGTAGACGGCGTCGACGACGGCCGGCGATAGCCCGAGCGACAGCTCGTCGGCGATCAGCAGCTTCGGCGGGACGACGAGCACCTTGGCCAGCGAGAGCAGCCGCTGCTGGCCGCCGGACAGCGTGCCGCCGCGCTGGCGGCGGCGCTCGCCGAGTACGGGGAAGGCGTCGTAGGCCCGGGCGAGCGCCCCGGCGACGGCCCGCCGGCCGGCCCGCTGGCGGAAGGCGACGACGAGGTTCTCCTCGACGGTCAGCTCGGCGAAGATGCCTCGGCCCTCGGGCACGTGGGCGACGCCGGCCCGGGCGACGCGGTGGGCGGGCCAGCCGGTGACGTCGGTGCCGCCGACGACGACCCGGCCGCCGGTGGCGGGGAGCAGGCCGGAGACGACGCGGGCGACGGTCGACTTGCCGGCGCCGTTCGGCCCGAGCAGCGCGACCGCGCCACCGTCGGGCACGGCGAACGAGACGCCGAAGAGCGCCCGGTACGGGCCGTAGGCGGCGTCGACGTGGTCGACCTCGAGGGCGGTCATGCCGACGCGCCGAGGTAGGCCCGGCGGACCGCACCGTCGGCCATGACCTGCTCGAACGGCCCTTCGGCGATGACGCGGCCGAGGTCCATGACGATGGCCCGGTCGACGACCTCGCCGACCATCCGCAGGTCGTGCTCGACGAGCAGGACGGCCATGCCCCGCTCGGCCTGGAGCGTGCGGAGCACGGACGCCAGCTTGTGCGTCTCGCGGACGTCGAGGCCGGACGACGGCTCGTCGGCCATGAGCAGCGTCGGTTCGCCGACGAGGGCCCGGGCCAGCTCGACCAGCCGGCACAGGCCGAGGCCGAGGGCCGCGACCGGCGTACTGGCGACGTCGGCCAGACCGACGAGGTCGAGGACGTCGCCGACGTGCTGCAGCTCGTCGGGCCGCGGGGCGGACCGGTTGAGGAGGTCCTTCCAGAGCCGGCCGTCGCCCCGGCGGGCCCGCTCGGCGACGACGAGATGGTCGCGGACGGTGAGGTCGCCGAAGACCTCGATCCGCTGGTACGTCCGGCCGAGGCCCATTCGAGCCCGCCGGTACGGTGGCCGGCGGCGGAGGTCGTGGCCGCCGAGCGCGACGGTGCCCCGGTCCGGCCGGAGCTGGCCACCGATGCAGTCGAACAGCGTCGTCTTGCCGGCGCCGTTCGGCCCGATCAGCCCGACGCTCTCACCGGCGGCAACGCCGAAGGTCACGTCGCGGACGGCGACGATCCCGCCGAAGGCCTTCGACACGCCGTCGACGGCGAGCCAGCCGGCCGGGGACTCGACGCCGACGCCGGCCGGCTCTCGGGTACGGGGCGGGCTCACCGGCCACGCTCCACCGCCGGCGTCGGCGGCCGGTTGCGCAGGACGATCCGCTCGACCCGGCCGGTCCACCGCCGTCGCTGGTATTCGACGATCCCCTCGGGGTGGGCGGCGTACGTGAGGGCGCCGGCGGCGAAGAGGACGAACGTGAGGCTCTGGAACCGCTGCGGCGCGTACGTCAGGAGCTGCTGGATGACGACGAAACCGATGCCGGCCTGAATGGCGCCCTCGACGGTCGTCACGCCGGTCGTGACGACGATGACGACGAAGGCCAGCGAGAGCTGGTAGTTGAACTGGTCCGGGTTGATGATCGTCTGCTGCAGGGCAAGCAGGCTGCCGCCGATGCCGGCGACCGCGCCGGAGAGGGCGAAGACGAGCACGCGCTGCCAGCTGACGTTGATGCCGATGCCGGCCGCGCCGACCTCGCTACCGCGGATGGCCGCCAGGTAGCGCCCGGTCGTGCCGCGCCGGACGAGCAGGACGCCGACCGTGCAGGCCGCGAGGACGAGGATGGCGAGCACGAAGAGCGGGTGGCCGGTCGGGTCGAAGAAGTCGATCGAACCGAGCCAGCTCCGGTGCAGCGCCAAGCCGCCTGTGCCGCCGCTCACCGCGCTCTGCGAGAAGACGGCGGTGTCGAACAAGAGGGCGGCCGCCAGCGTCATCAGCGCCAGCCCGAGCCCCTTCAGCCGGAGGGAGACGAGGGCGAGGACGACGGCGACGGCCGCCGCGACGACGGCGCCGACGAGGCCACCGAGCAGGAAATTGAGCCCGAGGTGGTTGGCGAGCTGGCCGGCGGTGAACGCGCCGACGCCGGCCAGGGTGGCCTGGGCCAGGGAGAGCTGGCCACCCATCCCGGTGACGAGGGTGATCGAGAGGAAGATGGTCGAGAACGCGAGCCCGGCGTTGAAGACGTTCTCCCAGGCGCTCGGCATCCACGTCAGCATCGAGACGACGAACGCGGCGAGGACGACCCACCAGAGCAGCCGGATCGCCCGGTCGAGCTGCGGCGCCCGGACGGCCGCGGCGGCCGGCGGCGCCGGCGGGTCGACCGACGACAACGGGTCCTTCGAGCCGTCGAGCGAGCGGAGCCCGGGGACGAACAGGAGCGCGGCGACGAGGACGAGGAACGGCAGCGACGGCAGCACCGCGGAGTGCCAGATGCTGTTGGCTGTCAGGTAGCCCTGGGCGGTGACGCTGACGATGCCGACGACGACCGCGACGAGGGCGGCGAGCGGCATCGACCGGAGCGACGCCCACGCGGCCGCGGCGATCGCCGCGACCATCAGCGTGATGTAGTCCTGCACCTGCAGCTGGGCCTCGACCGGGGCGAGCAGGACGCCGGCCAGGCCGGCGAGGAGACCGGACACGGCCCAGGCCGTGGCGACGACCCGGTCGGCATCGACCCCGTCGAGCTGGACGAGTCGCCGGCTCTCGACGGCCGCCCGCATCTGCAGGCCGAGGCTGGTGCCGCGCATCAGCACGACGAGGGCGGCGAGGATGACCGCGGTCACGACGACCGCGCTGAGGAAGATGCCGTTGATCGGGACGTCGGCCAGGCCGAAGAGGTGGAAGTAGACGGTTGTCGGGTTGAAGGCGATGCTCGGGACGTCGTCGAGGTTGCCGCTGCCGAAGACGACCGAGAGCAGGGCCGGGATGCCGACGAGCAGGCTGATCCCGGTGACGATCTTGGCGGTCGTGTCGTTCCCGGGGATCCGCCGGAAGAGGCAGCGGTCGAAGAGCAGGCCGAGACCGGGGCCGACAAGAGCGACGGCGACGATCGCGGCCAGCCAGACCGGCCAGCCGTGGTCCTGGATCAACCACGCGTAGAGGAACGCCGACGCGTACGCCTGCGCGCCGAAGGCGAAGTTGAAGACGCCGGTCGCCTGGTACGTGAGGACGAGGCCGACGGCGAAGACGGCGTAGGCGCAGCCGTCCGGGATGCCGGGGACGGCAAAACCCAGGAACTGCTCCACGCCGGCTGCTCAGCTCACCGACGGCCCGGGGGTGCCCGGCTTGGGCGCCCGCGGCGTCGGATGGCGGACGCCGGGGCCGAAGCAGACGAAGACCTGCTGGCCCCGGGTCAGCACCGGACGGAACGCCGTCCCCTGGGCCTGGGTGAAGGCGCTGCAGAACGGCGGCGTGGCCTTGAAATGTGTCAGCGTCCAGTCGACCGGCGTCATCAGGCCGTCGGCGGTGAACGTCGTCATCTGGTTCGTCACCTTGACCAGGTTGGCCGGCGTCAACCCACCGGCGCCGGCGCTCTTCCGGCTGCCGGCGGCCCGGATGCCGCCGACGAGCAGCGCGGCCGACTCCCAACCCTGGATGGCCGTCTCTGTGCCGACGTACGCCGGCTCGTACTTCTTCATCGCCGACAGGTACTCCTTCAGGCCGGGGTAGACCTTCTGGTTGGCGGTCAGCGGCACGTGCTGGATGAGGAAGTACACGCCCTGCACGAGGTTCGCGTAGTGGTCGAGCGTGGCCTGGTCCTGGCCGTTGAGCCAGAGCTGCTTGACGTGCAGGCCGTACTGCTTGATGCCGCGGGCGAGGGCGACGTTGCCGTCGACTGTCATGCAGCTGAGGACGAAATCGGACTTGGCGGCGAGGATCCGTTGGACGTCGGGCGTGAGGTCGGGGTTGACCGGCGGCAGCTTCAGGTCGGTGTAGCTGATGTGGTAGCCGGCCGCCTTGAACTGGTTGACCGCGGCCTGGCAGGCGGCGGACGAGCTCGACACGTTGTAGGCGAGGACGGCCAGTGATCGTCGACTTCGTCTGCTGCAAGAGGTAGGCGATCTCGGGGAGGATGCTGGCGTATGTCTGCACCGACCCGCCGGAGCCGAAGAGGTTGGGCGGGCCGGCCCAGTCGCCGGTCACGTTGTAGCCGTACGTCGGCGTGCAGGTCGACTCGAAGTACGTCGGGTTGAAGAAGTACGACGACGCGATCACCGCGAACGCGTGGTCCTGGTCGACGACGGTGTGGGCGAGCGAGACGAAACGACTCGGTGTCCCGCCGTCGTCGAGGTCGTAGGCGAGCGAGATCTTCCGGCCGTTCACGCCGCCGGCCGCGTCGACCATGTCGAAGTACGCCTGGACGCCCTTGACGAGCGGGGCGAAGTCGGCGCTGATCGGCCCCGAAAGCGTCGAGATGGCCCCGATATTGATCTGCTTGGCGGTCACGCCGGGCGAGCCGGTCCCGGTACCGGCGGGGCACTGGAGCGAGCCGCCGGCCACGGGCGTCGCGGCACCGGCCGGGGCGGCCGCGATGCCTGTCAGGCCGACGGTCGAGATCCCGACAGCCGGCGCGACGGCGAACAGGACGGCTGCGATCAGGGCTTTTCGAACGGTCCGGGTCGACATGCCGTCAAGGGAAGCTACCAGCAGGCACCCGGGAAGCGGCGGCTCCGGCTCGGGCGCCCTCCGACATCGCCGGCCCCTAAGTTGGCAACATGGCCCGCGTCCTGGTCACCCGACACCTCACGCCGGGCGCGCTCGACCCGCTGCGGACGGCCGGAGTGGAGGTGGTCCAGCGCCCGGAGGACACGCCGTGGTCGCCCGGCGAGCTCACGTCGGCGGCGCCGGACGTCGACGCCATCCTCTGCCAGCTCACCGATCCGATCGGGCGGGCGCTGCTCGAGGCCGGCGCGGCCGGGAACCTTCGGGTCGTCGCCAACGCCGCGGTCGGCTACGACAACATCGACGTCGGCGCGGCCGCCGCGCTCGGCGTCGCCGTCTGCAACACGCCGGGCGTCCTCGACCAGACGGTCGCCGACCTGGCGTTCCTGCTGATCCTGGCGGCGACCCGGCTGGCGTCGGAGGCGGAGGCCGACCTGCGGACCGGCCGGTGGACGGGCTGGGGGTTCGCCGACCATCTCGCCCGCGACGTCCACGGGACGGTCCTCGGCCTCGTCGGCTACGGCCGGATCGGCCGGGAGGTGGCCCGGCGGGCCGACGGGTTCGCGATGGAGGTGCTGCACCACACCCGGCGGCCGACCGGCTTCCCGGGCTACGTCGACCGGCTCGACGACCTGCTGGCGACGGTCGACGTGCTGAGCATCCACGTCCCGCTGACCGAATCGACCCGGCACCTGATCGGCGCCCGCGAGCTGGCGTTGATGAAGCCGACCGCGGCGCTCGTCAACACCGCCCGCGGCGCGGTCGTCGACGAGAACGCGCTCGTCGACGCGCTGACGGCCGGCCGGCTGTTCGCGGCTGGGCTCGACGTGTACCCGCACGAGCCGGCCGTCAGCCCACGGCTGCTCGCCGCACCGCGGGTCGTCCTCCTCCCCCACGTCGGCAGCGCGACGGTCCAGACGCGCACGAAGATGGCCCGGCTGGCCGCCCAGGGGATCGCCGACGTGCTGGGCGGCCGGACCCCGCCGAACCTCGTCACCGGTTAGCTTCCACGGATGACTTTCGCCCGCTCCCGCGGCGCCCTCGCCGGACTGGCGGTCCTGCTCGGCGGCCCTCTGCTCGGTGTCGGCGCGCTCGGCCCAACCGCGCCGGCCGGGGCGGCGACCACCACGAGCACGACGACGACGGCCACACGGCCGGCCAATGCCAAGGCCCTGCTGGCGGCGTCGCTGGCCGCGGCCCGGAGCCAGCGGACCGTCCATTTCGAGCGCGACGAGCACCGTCGGATCCGAGTCGATCACGATCGTCGCCGACGTCGCGCCGACGAAGGGCCAAGAGGCGATCACGGTCACCAGTGGCGGCCATACCGGCCACGTCAGCGCCCGTTTGGTCAAGAAGGTGGCGTACTTCCGGGGCGACGCCGCCGGCTTGGAGCGCTACCTCGGGCTGCCGTCGACACTGGCCTCGAAGTACGCCAACCGCTGGATCTCGTTCGAGCCGTCGGACCAGTACTACAAGACAGTCTCCCAGGCGATGACCATCTCGTCGGCGGTCGGCCAGATCTCAGTGAAGGCGCCGGTGTCGACCGGCCCGAGCTCGACCATCAACGGCACGGCGGCCATCGGGATCACCGGGACGACGACCAGCCTGGGCAGCCAGGGACCGGCCGCCCTCTACCTACCGGCTCAGGGCAGCCTGCTGCCGCTGCGCTACACCGGTCAGGGCAAGGAGCAGAAGCAGAAGGCCACCGGCCAGGTCGACTTCAGCAACTGGGGCGAGTCGTTCTCGGTCGTCGCGCCGGCGAAGGCCGTGCGGTCGTCGTCGGTGTAGACCGGTAACGTCGGACGTACCAGTCGGCGACGCCGGGAGGTCGAGATGGAGATCCACGACAAGATCTACATCGGGGGCCAGTGGACGCCCTCGACCGGGCTCGGGGTCGACGAGGTCGTCGACTCCAACACCGAGGAGGTCGTCGGCAAGGTCCCGGAGGGGACCGAGGAGGACGTCGAGCGAGCCGTCGACGCGGCGGCCGAGGCGTTCTTCGCCTGGTCGTCGACGGCGATCGAAGAACGGGCGAAGCTGCTCGACCGGGTCGCCGAAGGGCTGAAGGCCCGGGGCGACGAGATCGCGGCCACGATCTCCCGGGAGGTCGGCATGCCGAAGTCGCTGGCCGGCCCGATCCAGGTCGGGCTGCCGGTCGGCGTCTTCGCCGACGCGGCGTCCCAAGCCAGGGCGCTGGCCTGGGAAGAAGAGGTCGGCAATTCGCTGATCGTCCGGGAGCCGGTTGGCGTCGTCGGGGCGATCACGCCGTGGAACTTCCCGCTCTACCAGATCGCCCTGAAGGTCGCCCCGGCCCTGGCCGCCGGCTGCACGGTCGTCCTCAAGCCGAGCGAGGTCGCCCCGCTGAACGCCTTCGCCCTGGCCGAGGTGATCGACGACGTCGGACTGCCGCCGGGCGTCTTCAACCTCGTCTCCGGGTCCGGCGCCGTCGTCGGCGAGGCGATCGCGTCGCACCCGAAGGTCGACATGGTCTCGTTCACCGGGTCGACGCGGGCCGGCAAGCGGGTCATGCAACTGGCGGCCGAGTCGGTGAAGAAGGTCGCGCTCGAGCTCGGCGGCAAGTCGGCCAACGTCCTACTGGACGACGCCGACCTCGACACCGCGGTGCCGGCCGGCCTCTTCGCGTGCTACCTCAACTCCGGCCAGACGTGCTCGGCGCTCACCCGGATGATCGTGCCGCGCTCGCGGCTGGCCGAGGTCGAGGAGAAGGCGGTCGCCGCGGCCGCCGGTTTCGCTCCCGGCGACGCGTTCGCCGACGGCGTCCTGCTCGGCCCGCTCGTCTCGGCCGCCCAGCGCGACCGGGTACGCGGCTACATCCAGAAGGGGATCGACGAAGGGGCGAAGCTGCTGACCGGCGGGGTCGAACCGCCGGACGGCCTCGACCGCGGCTACTTCGTCCAGCCGACGATCTTCTCGGAGGTCACCTCCGACATGACGATCGCCCAGGAGGAGATCTTCGGCCCGGTCCTCTCGATCCTCCCCTACGACACCGAGGAAGAGGCCATCCGCATCGCCAACGACTCGGTCTACGGGCTCGCCGGTGGCGTTTGGTCCGCCGATGCGGCCCACGCCGAGGCCGTCGCCCGACGGCTGCGGACCGGCCAGGTCGACATCAATGGCGGCGCGTTCAACCCGGTCGCCCCGTTCGGCGGCTACAAGCAGTCCGGCGTCGGCCGAGAGCGCGGCCGGTTCGGCGTCGAGGAGTTCCTGGAGACGAAGTCGCTCCAGCGCTGACGGCGGCCGGCGTCAGCGAGCCAGCCGGCCGACGAGCGACGACGACGCGACGACCCCGACGACGACCCAGGCCGCGAGCACCGCGAAGTCGAGGCCCACGTGCGCTGGCACCCCGGTCAGCATGCCCCGCAGGGCGTCGACCTCGTAGCTGAGCGGGTTCACCCGGCTGAGCACGCGGAGCCAGCCCGGCATGATGCTGACCGGGTAGAGCGCGTTCGAGGCGAAGAAGAGCGGCATCGTGATCATCTGGCCGATGCCCATCAGCCGGTCCCGCTTGAGGACGACGCCGGCCACCGTCATCGACAGGCACGAGAAGAACGCCGCCCCGAGCAGGACGGCGGCGAACGAGCCGATGATGTCCAACGGGTTCGAGGAGAGGTCGACGCCGATGATGGCGGCCAGGACGAGGACGACGACGACCTGGGCCATCGCCCGGATGCCGGCCGCGAACGACTTGCCGAGGATCAGCGCGGAGCGGGGCGTCGGGGTGACGAGCAGCTTGGTCAGCACGCCGGCGTCGCGTTCCCAGATGATCTGGATGCCGTAGAAGATGGCGACGAACAGCCCCGACTGGGCGATGATGCCCGGCGTCAGGAACTCCAGGTACGACTGGTTGTCGGGCGTTGGGATGGCATGGATGCGGTTGAACGTCTCGCCGTAGATGAGCAGCCACAGAACCGGCTGGACCGCCCGGGTCAGCAGCTCCGTCCGGTCGTGCCGGAGCTTCTGCACTTCGACGAGGCAGAACGTGTAGACGCGGCTCGGGAACTGTCGCCACACCCGGGCGTCGGCGCCCGGCCGGGTCTCGACGGCGACGTCAGCCGACACGGCCGGCCGTCCTCCGGGTGCTGCGGACGGCGCGGAGGCCGCCCTTGTCGTCGTCGCCGAGGCTGCCACCGGTGTGCCGACGGAAGACGTCCTCCAAGCTGGCGTCGGGGCCGAGCTCGTCCTTGAGGGCCTGCGGCGTGCCCTCGGCCCGGATGTGGCCCAGGTGCATCAGCGCGACCCGGTCGCAGAGCACGTCGGCCTCCTCCATGTAGTGCGTCGTGAGCAGCACCGTCATCCCGGTGGCCTGGCGCAGTTCCTCCACCCGCTGCCACACGCCGTCCCGGGCCACCGGGTCGAGCCCAACGGTCGGCTCGTCGAGGACGAGCAGGGCCGGCCGGTTGACGAGCGCCTGGGCCAGCTCGAGCCGGCGGATCATGCCGCCGGAGTACGTCCCGGCCAGCCGGTTGGCGGCATCGGCCAACCCCATCGTCTCCAGCGCGTCGTCGACTCGCTCCCTGCGCTGCCGGCGCGGCACATCGAACAGCCGGGCGAACCAGCCGACGTTCTCCCGGCCGGTCAGCGCCGCCTCGATCGAGAGCTGTTGGGGCACGTAGCCGAGCAACCGGCGGACCGCCATCGGCGACCGCCGGACGTCGTACCCGAGGACGTGCACCTCGCCCTCCTGGAGCGGCAGCAGCGTGTTGACGACCCGGATCGTCGTCGTCTTTCCCGCGCCGTTCGGGCCGAGCAGCCCGAAGACTTCGCCCCGCTCGACGGTCAGGTCGATCCCGTCGACGGCCGCGTAGTCACCGAAACGGTGCCGCAGGCCCTGCACCCGAAGCGCCGGCTCGCTCACTGCGCTTCCTCGATCGCTTCGCTCGACCGCGTCGCTCACGGCGCTTCCTCGATCGCGTCGGCCAGCCGGGCCAGCACCGCCAGGGCGTCGGCCACGATCGCCTGGTCCGCCGGCGCCAGCCGGCCCAGCGCGTCGGCCAGCGCCTCCACCCGGCGGTCCCGCCACGCCGTGACCTTCCGCCGGGTCTCGGGCTCGAGGTCCAGCCGGGCCACCCGCCGGTCCGTCGGGTCCACCAAGCGCAGCATCACGCCGCGCTCGGTCAGCTGGCCGACAAGCGTGCTCACCGTGTTGGGGGCCAGTCGCAGCTCCTCGGCTGCCTCCGCCACCGAGACGCCCGGACGGCGGCGGACCAGCCGGACCAGTTCGAGCTGGGCGCCGGTCAGCGCGGCCAGGACCGCCGGCCGGCCCGAGAGCCGCCGGACCGTCCGGCGGACGGCGGCCATCGCCCCCAGGAGCTCGTCGGCGGCGGCCGTCCGATCGACCGGACCGGTGCGGGTCGGCGAGACGGTGTCCGGCATCACGCCATATTACCTCTGTAACAGAGGTAAGTATGCTGTCCGGTGTCACGCCGGGAGGCGGCAGCACGGGAGGTCGTTCGCAACCGCGTCGCCCGCAGCCGCGTCGTCCGGGAGATCCGGGAGAAAGGACCAGTCATGACCGACGGGATGCAGGCGGAAACGATCAGGATCACCGGCCACGAAGACGCCGAGCTCGAGGCCTACCTGGCCCGGCCGCTCGGCGCCGGGCCGTACGGCGGGGTGGTCGTCATCCACCACATGCCCGGCTACGACGACCCGACCAAGGAGATCACCCGCCGGTTCGCGGCCGCCGGCTACCTGGCGATCTGCCCGAACCTCTACAGCCGCGAGGGCATCGGCGTCAGCCCGGACGACGCCGCGGCGTCGGCCCGGGCCAAGGGCGGCGTCCCCGACAGCCAGCTCGTCGGCGACGTCGCCGCCGCGGCGGCCCACCTCCGGTCGATCGCGACGTCCAACGGCAAGGTCGGCACGATCGGCTACTGCTCCGGTGGCCGCCAGTCGTTCCTGGCCGCGGTGAGCCTGCCGTTGCAGGCCGCGGTCGACTGCTACGGCGCATTCGTCATCGGCACGCCACCGGACGGGTTCCCGATGAAGGTCACGCCGCTCGGCGACCGGGCCAAGGATCTCTCGTGCCCCCTGCTCGGGCTGTTCGGCGCCGAAGACCAGTTCCCCTCCCCCGAGCAGGTGGACGAGCTCGAAGGGCTGCTGAAGGCGGCCCGCAAGGACTACGAGTTCCACCGCTACGACGGCGCCGGCCACGCGTTCTTCGCCGTCGACCGCCCGGCCTACCGCCCAGAAGCGGCGAACGACGGGTGGGAGAAGATCTGGGCCTTCTTCGGCCGGCACCTCGGGAGCTGAGCCATGTGCACCTACCAGACCGAGAAGGTGACCGTGCAGGGCAGCGGGAAGGGCGCGGCCGGGTGGTTCCCGCTCACCGACGCCAGCGTCTACTTCGACCACCCGGTCCACGCTCCGGCCGACCACACCGTCAACCTCGACTTCCTCAACCCGGCTCGGGGGCCCGGCGCCCGGGTGGCCGTCGAGCTCGATCCGGCCTCCGCCCGGGCCCTGGCCGAGGCCATCCTGGCCACGCTCGACGCCGCGCCGGCCGCCCTCATCGGCTGACCGCGACCCGCCGGAGCGCGCCAATTGCCAACGGACATCGAGAAACGATGCACAATGTGGGGCCGCCGAGGGCGAGCACCTCATACCCCTAGTGCAGAAAGAGAGTCACACTCGATGAACAAGACCGAATTGGTCGCGGCGATCGCCACCCACACCAAGGTTGAGCGCAAGTCGGTGGCCGCCGTGCTGGATGGCCTCGAGGACGTGGTGTCGGCGAACGTCAAGAAGGGCGAGAAGGTGGCTCTCACCGGTTTCGTGAGCTTCGAGCGAGTCGACCGCAAGGCCCGGACCGCCCGGAACCCGCAGACCGGGGCCCCGATCAAGGTGAAGGCCTCCAAGGCCCCCAAGGTGAGCGCGGGCGCGACCTTCAAAAAGGTCGTCAACGGCCAGACGCCGGCGCCGAAGCTGATCACCAAGTAGTCACCGGCCGACCGGACCGCTGACCGCTCGCCCGGTCGGTGGTCCGGTCGGTTCGCGCCCGCCCACCGGCGCCGGACCCGGCGACCGCTCAGCCCCGGGTGGCCTCTTCGTCCTCGATGGCCGTGATCTCTTCGATCCGCTGCTGGTGCCGGCCGCCGTCGAACGCGGTGGCGAGGAAGACGTCGACGATGTCGAGCGCGAGCGCCTCCGCGACGATCCGGGCGCCGAGCGACAGGACGTTGGCGTCGTTGTGGCGGCGGGCGAACCGGGCGGTGTACTCGTCGTG
Source organism: uncultured Actinomycetota bacterium (assembly GCA_963844575.1). GTDB lineage: Bacteria > Actinomycetota > Acidimicrobiia > Acidimicrobiales > RAAP-2 > DASZUK01. Next base: position 1,794,211 of record CAWJOU010000005.1, on the reverse strand, counting down.
GCAGAGCGCGGCCCGGGCACCGCGGACCTTGTTGGCGGCCAGCGCCTCGCCCTGGCCGCTGCCGCCGATGACGACGCCGACCTCGACGTCGCCGGCGACCACCCGGCGGGCGCACGCCGCGCAGATCGGCGGGTAGTCGACCGGCTCCGTCGAGTGCGACCCGAGGTCGACCACGTCGTGCCCGGCCGCTTCGAGGTGCTGGACGACGGCCAGCTTTAGTGGGTACCCGGCATGGTCGTTGGCGACGGCGATCCGCATGATTGCTTACCTCCCGCCCCGACCGTAGGCGACGGCCTGGCCATGGACCATCGCGACGAGGTTGCCGAGGGCGATGTTGACGTCGACGAGGTGGAGGCCCCACGTCGGCCCGAGGCTCTCGGTGACGACCGGCCGGCCGTCGGCCGGACCGGCGGTCACCTGCAGCCAGCTCGCGCCGTCCTCGTACTCGCATCGCGCCGTGTAGAGCCCCGGGTACGCCACCCATGGCGTCGACGCGCTCGGCGCGCCGGCCGCCTGTGTGCCGAGGCCACTCGCCGCCGACGCGGACGGGAAGTACGGCCGGAGCGCGCCAGCGCCGCCCGGGTCGGCCGGGTTGACACAGAGCACCTGGAGGCCGGCGGTCGCGGTACTGCCCGACAGCGAGCTGACCCCGGTGCCGGGCCGGCCGAAGAGGCTGTCGGCCGGCGGCATCTGGTCGAAGCTGGAGTACGCGACGACGCAGCCGACCTGGCGGACGGCGCGACAGGCCGGGATGTGCTGGAAGCTCCCGCCGACCGTCTTGCCGATCGGCACCGTGACGTTGCCGCCGAGGACGATCGCCGAGACCAGCCGCCGGCGAACCGCCGGGTACGGGTCGACCTGCGACCGGAGCAGCTGGATGAGCATCGCCGCGCCCTGTGAGTGGCCGATCACGACGACGCCGCGGCCCCGGTTGTCGTGGGCCAGGTAGTCCCGCCAGGCGGCCAACACGCCGGCGTACGCCAGCCGGAGCGCAGACCGGGTGACCTCTGTCGGATGGGCCAGCGCCTGCAGCGTGATCTGCCGGTACATCGGCGCGTAGACCCGGCAGTCCGGCGAGAACCGCGACGCCTGGGCCCTCGCCACCGCGGTCTCGGCCGGGTCGATCCGAAGGGTGGCATTGACCGTCGGCTGGGCACTGACGGTCGGATAGACGTAGAAGCAGTCGATCGGCGGGTTCGCCGCCGGCCGGGTCCGTTGGACCGTCGTCGTCCCGCCGGCCCGGACAACCGTCGTCGTCAGGCTGGCCGTGCACGGGTCGTCGACCATCCCCGGCCGGCAGAGCCAGACCGTCCCCGCCAGCGGCCGCCCGATCGCCGCGCCGGCCGTCCCGCCCACCCCGGCCGCGGCCGGCAGCAGGGCGGCCAGGACCGCGAGGACCGTGGCGAGCCCGGCGGTGGTAGCGGCCCTTCTCACCGGTCCGCCGGCAGGACGACGCCGGCCCCGGCCAACGCGCCGGCGAAATGTTTGTCCCACGCCGCGGCCGTCTCGACGGGCCACGGCGCGTGCTCCGGCTGCTCCGCGAACATCACCCGGACCGCGCCGACGACGGACGCCGGATCGGGCGAGCACGCCAGCGCGCCGCCCTGTTCGAGCTCGTGGAGCGCGTTCTCCCGGCCGTGGCCCGGGACGACGTCGAGGATGACGAGCCACCGACCGACGACCCGCGCCTCATGGCACGTCTGCCCGGGCGACGTGACGACCGCGTCGGCCGCGGCCATCAGCTCGGGGACCCGGTCGGTGAGGCCGAACGGTCGGACCGTCGGGAACCGGCGGGCGGTGGCGTCGAGCCGACGTCGGAGGGCGTCGTTGAGACCGGCCACCGCCAAGACCCAGTAGCCCGCGCCGGCCAGCGCCTCGGCCGTCTCGGCCAACGGCCCGAGCCCCCACCCACCGGCCATCAGCAGGACGCACGGCGCGTCGGCCGGTACACCGAGCGCGTCGCGGGCGGTCGCCCGGTCCGGCGCCCGGTAGAACGCCGGGCGGACCGGTGGTGGCACGACCGCGATCGCCGCACCCGGCTGGTAACGCCGGACGGTGTTGGCGGCCAACGACGAGCAGACCACGTAGAGGTCGATGCCGTCGGCGACCCACAGTCGGTGGGCACACGCGTCGGTGCACATCGCCACTGCGGTGATCGCCGGCCGTTCCTCCTTCAGGCGGGCGCTCGTCGTCACGCCGGTCGGGAAGACCGAGACGACGAGCGGATAGCCCGCCAACGCGTCGAGCTCGCGCCGCAGCGCCGGGACGAGCCGCCGGCTGGCTCCCCGCTCCAGCGCCCGGGGCAGCCGCGTCCCCGAACGGAGATGGCTGAAGTGGAACCCGTCGTAGACCGACGGGATCTCGAGCATCCGCCGGAACGCGGCCATCCCCGCCCGGGCCTGTGGGCCGCCGAGCAACGCCATGCAGTCGAGCACCCGGCTGTCGACCCCGCCGTCGACCAGCGCGGCCCGGCACGCCTCGGCCACCGAGTCGTGGCCCTTGCCGATCGACCCGGACAGGACGAGCGCCGACTCCGGTGCGCCGGGCAGGCTGCCGTTGGACAGGCCGCCATTGGACAGGCGGTCACCGGGCCGGCGGCTCACCCCACCAGCTCCTCGAGCGTGACCGCCCGCAGCCCCCGGCGGTCGAGCTCGTCGGCGACGACGTCCAGGGCGTCGAGCCCGGTCTTCCACATCCCCGGGCGACCGAACCGGTCGTTGTCGTGGAGGAGCACGATCGCCCCCGGGCGCAGGCGCCGGTTGATCCGGGCGGCCACCTCGTCGGCCCGGTCCGTCGTCCACTCCCGGCCCCACGCCGACCAGAGCACCGTCTCCCAGCCGCGCCGCCGGGCCTCCCACAGCGTCGCCGCAGTGGCCTGGCCGTAACTCGGCCGGTACCAGCGCGGTCGGACGCCGACGGCCGCCATCGCCGCCTCGGCCGCCCGCAGGTCCCGGCGGACCCATCGGGGCGAGCGGGCCAGGTGGTGCCGGTGGTCGTGGCCGTGCGTCTCGACCTGGTGGCCGCGCCGGACGACCTCGGCCATCAGGTCCGGATCCCGGTCCACCAGCGACCCGAGCGGGAAGAACGTCGCCCGGAGGCCGAGCCGGTCGAGCCGGTCGAGGACGGCCGGCGTCGCCACCGGGCTCGGGCCGTCGTCGAACGTCAACGCCACCCGGTCGCCGCGGCCCCGCCAGCGACCGAGCCGACCGGGCAGGGACGCGAACGGCCCCCACTGGCCGAGGGCCACCGTGCTCGGGACGTACTGCACCGCGAGCGCGGCGCCAGCGGCACCGGCGGCGAGGTTCCGGACCGTGCGGGGCACGGTTCCGGTCCTACCCCCTGGGCCGGGTTCTCACCCGGCGGGCTCCCCGGTCAGGGCGGACACCGGGCCGTCCACCTCGCCACGGTGCTGGCGCTCGAGCAGCGTCGCCTGTAGCACCGGCACGACGTCGTGCCAGTCGCCGACGATGCCGATGTCGGCATGGCCGAAGACCGGTGCGTCGGCGTCGGCGTTGATCGCCAGGACCGTCCCGGCCGCCCGCACCCCGACCATGTGGTTGAACTTCCCGCTGACGCCGATCGCGACGTAGAGACGCGGGGCGATGCTCCGCCCGGTGATGCCGACCTGCCGGGCCCGCGGCGCCCACCCCTTGTCCGTCACCTTGCGTGATGCGGCCAGCTCGGCCCCGAAGATGGCGGCCAGCGCGCTCAGGTCGGCGTACTCGTCCGGGTGCACCCCGGCGCCGACGCCGATGACCACCTCCGCCCGCGCCAGCACCTCGACGTCGTCGTCGCGGCGCCGCGAGCGGACCCGGACGCGGCCGATCGGCTTCGTTGTCCGGCGGTCGCGCCGGACCGTCTGGGCCGGCCGGGGGGACGGGACCGAGAGGACGCCCGGTCGGACCGTCACCAACTGGACCGGCGACGTGCACGTGATGTCCGCGACGAGCGCGCCGGAGAACGCCGGCTTCGCCGCCACCAGCCGGCCGTCGACGACGTCGACCGCGATCGCGTCGCCGACGAGGCCGGCGCCGAGCGCGGCCGCCACGCGCGCCGCCACCTCCCGGCCGAACGCGGTTCCCGGCGCCAGGACCGCCCACGGGAGCCGCTCGCCGGCCCACGCCACCAGCGCGGTCGCCACGTCCTCCCCGACCGGCTCGCCGACGAGGTCGACGACCTCGTCGGCCCCGAACCCGCCCAACCCGTCGACCGCGTCGTCCGTCGTCCCCGGCGCCAGCGGCCGGACGGCCACGACCTCACCACCGACCTCGCCGGCCAGCCGGGCCGCTGCGCCGAGCAGCTCCGCCGCGGCCTGCGGCCGGTCCGGCTCGAGCAGCACCGCGACGACCGGCCGCCCGCTGCGCCCCGGCGAGCCGACCGGCTCGGCCAGCGCGGACGAGGCCGAACGGGCGGCTTCCTCGGCCAGGTCCGCCGCGCCACTGTCCGGCCGGTCGCCGCGGACGAGCGCGCCCCGCGCCGCCAAGGCGTCGACCGCCGCCGCCACCTGGTCGGCGACCGACCCCGACAACACCCGCGCCTCCCGCTCGTGGTGCATGACCCGGACCGCGCCGACGACCGTCGGACTGCCCGCCATGCCCCACGGCCCGTCGCCGAGGTCCGCCGACGTGAGCCGCCGCAACCGATCGGCCGACACCGCCCGGCGGCCCTCCGGATCGACCTTGCACGGATCGCACAGCCGCTCCGCCACCGAGACGACCGCCGGCAGGGTGACGTCGACCTCTTCCCCGCCGTCGTCGAGCTCGAGGTCGAGCTCGAGCCCGCCGTCGACCAGTTCGAGATGGCGGGCGCCACAGGCGAACGCCACACCCGTCAGCTCCGCCAGCTCCGGGCCGACCTGTCCGGTGTCACCGTCCGTCGAATTCCGACCGACGAGCACGAGATCGAACGGCCCCTCGTGGGCCAGGGCGGCCGCCAGCGCCCGCGCCGTCGCCAGCGTGTCCGAGCCCGCGAACGCCATGTCGCAGACGTGCACGCCCGCGTCCGCCCCCCACGCCACCGCCTCCCGGAGGACGTCCTCCGCCGCCGGCGGTCCGAGCGTGAAGACCGTGCACGTCCCGCCCGTCGCCCGCGCCAGCTCCGTTCCCTTCGACACCGCCCGGCGGCAGTACGGGTTCATCTCCAGCGCCGTGCCCTCCCGGACCAGGCGACCATCCGAGCCGAGCTCGAGCGACTCCGCCACCGGGACCTGCTTGACCAGGGCCGCGATCCGCAACGGCGCCAGCTCGGGATTGCCCGGCGCCCCCTCCTCTACTTCTCCCACCGACCAGTCCCTCCCGGTGCGATCCTGCGGCCTCCGCCCCCCGTGGCCGCCCGGCCAGGATAACTGGCCCATCCCTCATCGCCCACGACCCCGATCGCCTACACTTTCCGGTGCGCCTCTAGCTCAACGGCAGAGCAACGGACTCTTAATCCGCAGGTTTCGGGTTCGAATCCCGAGGGGCGCACTCCACAGGGGGCGCCCCACAGCTCTACGACCACGGCTGATGAGTGACAGATCAGTAACGCCGGTCGTGAGGCGCAGTAACGGTAGGCGCTCGACGCAGTAACGGCTCGGCTCCCGGCCGACCAGCGCCGGGGGACGGGGCCGACCGACGGATCTGTGCCAGATGGACCCGGGGGCCGGAATGGCTCGCCTCGCCACCATCCCGGCCCCCTTGGCCCAACCGGCTGCTAACAGCCGAAGCCGCGGCCGATCGATCGCCACATCTGAGCCTGGTGGAGCGCTGTGAGGCCCTGATGTACCTCTGTGAGGCTCGGCTGGTAGCCGGTGTCCGGGAGGATCACCTCGTACTCCGCCATGTAGTAGTCGTAGTTCGCCTTGGCCGTGATGCAGATGTTCGGCTCGGCTCCCGCGGTGCCAGCCGTAACCGCGATGCCGGCGCCGGCGAGACCGGCCGTGCCGACGATCGCCGCCGCGAACAGACACAGGCGACGACCGAATCGACGCCGGCTGGTGGTCTTGGTGCTGTTGGTGTTCGTCATCGTGACGCTCCTCTCTCGGGGTTGGTACCTAGGAGAGGGTCGAGCGCCACGGAACTGGACACTTTCTTGCGACTTCTTGCGACGGTTCGGCGCGTCGAGGCCTCGGCGACCGGATGACCGACCGTTCACCCGCCTGCAACCTCCGAGTGCTTGGATGGATCCTCACAAGGAGGTGCGATGCCGGAGGGACTGTCCCCCGCGGAGGTGGGAAAAGAGATCGGCGAACACAACCAGCACGCCAAAGCCGATGACAAGGAGGATCGGACACGAACCTTGATCATCATCGAAGCGGTGTTGCTCGCGGTGGTTGCCGTTCTCGCCGCGTGGTCGGGATATGCCTCGGCGAAGTGGGGAACCGAATCCTCGTTGAGCCTCGCCAAAGCCTCGGCCGCGCGAAACCGAAGCCAACCGCGCTGATCTGAACGCCCTGACGACCAAGAACTTCGACTCGTCGACGTTCAACGCTTGGTTCACCGCGTACACGCTCAACAATCAGACGGCAATGAACATCGCCGTAAAGCGCTTCTCGCCTCAATTCTTGATCGCCTTCAACTCCTGGCTGGCCACTGACCCGGCTACCAACCCCAACGCTCCGAAGGGGCCGACGTACATGCCCGACTACGTGCAGCCGGGATTGGCGCAATCCAAGGCGCTCGATGCGAAGGCTGACGCGGCCTACACGTCAGGAGAGGTCGCGGCGTCGAACTCGGACAATTACGTCCGCACGACCATCTTCCTCGCATCAGTGCTGTTCCTCGTCGGTATTAGTACCCACTTCCGGCTTCGGGGTGCTCGTATCGCGACCATCACCGTAGGTGGCGCGGTCATGTCACTGGCGATCGTGTCTCTGGCATTGGCGCCAAAGCCAACTCTCTAAGGAGCGGCTCGCGCTGGCGGGATCAACCGGCGCGGTGGGACGTGCTGGGCGCCGGAACCTGGGCGACTCGGGTCGCATCGGGTTCGGCCGCGACGACAAGACCAAGCCCCACCAACGAGAACTGACGCAGTGCCTCGGGCCCCGGACCCCGGACCGTCGCAGCAGCAATTAAGTCAGTAGCCTGATTGAAGACGGGCTATGGCGAACATCGACGACACGGGGACGACCGCACCATCGGCGGCGCCACCCGACCCCCGCCGGTGGCTGGCGCTGGCGGTCATCGCCGTAGGCGCGCTCATCGTCTCGCTCGACGCAACGATCGTGACGATCGCGCTCCCGTCGGTGCAGAGGGGCCTGCACATCTCCGTCGACAACCGGCAATGGGTGATCACCGCCTACGGGCTCGCCTTCGGCGGCCTGCTGCTGCTCGGCGGCCGGATCGCCGACTTCGTGGGCCGCAAGCGCGCGCTCGTCATCGGCCTCCTCGGCTTCGCCGTCGCCTCCGCCCTCGGTGGAGTCGCCCAGAACGCCGCCATGCTGTTCAGCGCCCGAGCCCTCCAGGGAGGGTTTGCCGCACTCTTGGCTCCGGCCGGCCTGTCGCTGATCAGCGTGACCTTCGGCGCGCCCACCGAGCGGGCGAAGGCCTTCGCGGTCTACGGCGGTATCTCCGCTGGCGGGGGGGCGATCGGTCTGGTCGTTGGCGGAGTCCTCACCCAGTACGCCTCCTGGCGGTGGTGCCTGCTGGTCAACGTGCCCATCTCGGTCCTGGCGGCCCTGTTCGCCCTGCGACTGGTGAAGGAGAGCAAGGCGGAAGGCAACACCCGGTACGACATCCCCGGGGTGATCACCGCCACGGCTGGGCTGGTGTCCCTGGTCTACGGGTTCACCCAGGCCACTGTCGACGGATGGGGTGCGCCGACCACCGTCGGCTTCTTGGCGGCCGCGGTGGTTCTCCTGACCACCTTCGTGATCATCGAGCAGCGGACCACCTACCCGTTGTTGCCCATGTGGATCGTCGTCGACTGGAACCGCGGCTGCTCCTTCCTCTTGCGCTTCCTGGCGGCGATGGCCATGTTCGGGCTGTTCCTCTTCTTGACCTTCGACCTCCAGAACACGCTTCACTACTCGGCCCTCAAGACCGGATTCGCCTTCCTGCCCTTCACCATCGGGATCGCCGTTGGCGCGGCGGTCGCCAGCAAGGTCCTCCCCACCGTCGGCCCTCGCGTGCTGTTGGTCGGCGGGATGCTGGCCGCCGCCGTGGCCTGCGGCTGGCTTACCCAGATCGGAGTGGACAGCAGTTTCGTGATGTACATCCTCCCCGCGGAGATCGTCATCGGCACCGGCTTCGGCCTGGCCTTCGTGCCGATGAGCAGCGCCGCTCTCATCGGGGTGGGGTCCCGCAACGCCGGGGTGGCCAGCGCCGCCCTCAACATGAGCCAGCAGGTCGGCGGATCCCTGGGGACGGCCCTCTTGAACACCCTCTACGCCACCGCGGCGGCCGGCTTCCTCGCCGCCCACGCCAACAGCGCCGACGCCATCGCCCAGTCCGAGGTCCACGGCTACACCGTGGGCTTTTGGGTCAGTACCGCCATCTTGGCCGTGGCGGCTGTCGTCGCCCTCGTGTTCCTCCGGGCCTCCAAGGACCAGTTGGCCGAGCATGGTCGTCTCCCGACGTCCGTGGACACTGCCTTCTAAGCCACGGACTGCCTTCGTCGCGTGCCGATGCGGCGCGCCGGGACAACGATCTATTCCAGTTCCTTCCAGTGCTCTCTACCAAAGAGGCGGCCAAATCGAGCGGTCAGCGAGGACCCTTCGTCATGAGCGGTGTCGGGATGGAGAACGAGGGCACCTTTTGGCGCCGGAAGGTTCGCGGCTTCTTCGTCGGTCAGCTCGCAACGGACCGAGGTCGTCGTCATTTCCGTCACCTGGTCACGATCGACGAATCGCAGACCGTGCTTCGTCTTCACGACGATCCCGTCGAACAGGTCAAGCTCTGGAACCTGCAAGACGTGCTCCACCGTCCCGAACTGGGCGCCCGTTGCACTGAGCACGGCCGCGCCGACCGGCAGCGCCTCGTACGAGACGGGTTGTCCTTCGTCCATTGCTCCTCCTCGTCGTCGCTCTGGACTCTACCCAGCGACCCGGCCAGCTGGTCGGCGTGCTGTCCGGTCCACGGCTTCTGGCGTTTGACCCCCGACGCGGCCGGGTAGCCCCTGCGGTGGTGGCAGAGACCCCAGACGGGGTCCGACGGAGAGGGGTGGGAGATGCTTTTGTTGTTGGCGCTCTTGGTGGTTCTGCTCGTGGCCGGATTTGGCTTCGCGTTGCACGTCCTGTGGATCGTGGCCGCGGTGCTATTGGTCCTATGGCTCGTCGGCTTCGTGGTCGGCCGGGGCGAGAACGCGGGGAACCGGCACTTCTATCGTTGGTAGCTCAGCTCGTTGCTGGCCCAGCTCACTTGCCGCCGGGCAGCTCCACCGGAGGCAGCTCGTCGATGGTCGCCAGCAGGTGGCGCTCCCAGACTGCGGCCGCCGCCGCCAGGAACGGGTCGTCGGCGGCGATCCGGCGCTGGTCAAGTCGGAACGAGCCGCGACGGTAGATCGCCAGGTCGTAAGGAGGCCCGACGGCGACGTTCTCCCGGGCGGTGCTCATCATCGAGGTGACAGCGACCTTCGCCGCCCCCTCCGGGGAGAGGTGGGCGGCCGCCCCGAACTCGAGGATGAACTTCCCGTACTTCGTCTCGCCGATCTGCAGGAACGGACGGTCGTCGGAAGCCCGGATGTAGTTCCCTTCCGGGTAGATGCGGAGCAGGTCGGGCGGATCGTCGCCGATCTGGCCGCCGAGAATGAACGACACGGTGGCATCGGCGTTCCCGAGGGCCTGCTGGTGTTCGGCGACGACCTCCTGGCCGACCTGCCCGACGCAGAGCGCGGCCTCGAACAGGTGGGCCGTCCCGGTCAGCCGGGCCGGATCACGACCCAGGCGGTCGAGGACTTCCTGGGTCGTCCCTAGGTTCCCGGCCGACGCCAGGACGAGGACCCGATCGGCTGCGGCCACGAGGACGTGCAGCTTCCGGACCACGCCGACGTCGTCCACGCCGGCGTTCGTCCGGGTGTCGGCGAGGAAGAGCAGTCCCTCGTCCAACCGCATCGCCAGGCAGTACGTCATGCCGGAGCAGGGTAGGGCACGCCGTCGGCGGTAGGGTGCGATCCGGCGTCGGCGGGCCAACGGCCCGGCCGGCGGGGAACGCAGGTGCCGCCCGGCGCCGTGCGGACGACGGCGCCGGCAGCAATGGGCAGCGAGCAGAGGGAGCGCACGACATGGCCGAGAACTGGGAGACGAGGACGGCCGGCCAGGTCGTCGCCGGTGACCGCATCCGGCTGCGCGACGTCGAGATCACCGTCGCCCGGGTCGAGCCGCGGTTCCTCGGCCGCGACGGGATGATCGCGTTCATCGAGGACACGCCCGAACGGTGGCTGAAGGTGCCGACGTCGCCGGACGCCGAGGTGGAGATCCTCGCCGGCTGACGCTCGAGCCGGCGGCGGAGGCCCTCGCCGGCGGCCGATCGTGCAGCCGGCCCTGGTGGCCGGTAGTTTCACTCTCGATGGCACCACGACCGCAACGCCTCGGCCTGACCGTCGCCGACTCGACGCCCGTCCCGCCGCTCGAACCGAAGCCACCGGCCGGCGCGCCGAACGTGGTGGCGATCGTCCTCGACGACACCGGCTTCGCCCACCTCGGCTCGTTCGGCTCGGGGATCGCCACGCCGCACATGGACGCGCTCGCCAACGGCGGGCTCCGCTACAACCGGTTCCACGTCACCTCCCTCTGCTCGCCGACCAGGGCGTCGTTCTTCACCGGCCGGAACCACCACGCGGTCGGCATGGGGTTCCTGGCCGACATCCCGCTCGGCTTCCCCGGCTACACGGCCCGGCTGCCGAAGAGCGCGGCCGCCCTCCCCCGCGTCCTGCGCGACGCCGGCTACAGCACGATGGCCGTCGGCAAGTGGCACCTGACGCCCCGGTTCCAGCGGTCAGCGGCCGGGCCGTTCGACAGCTGGCCGCTCGGCCTCGGCTTCGAGCGGTACTACGGCTTCCTCCAGGGTGACGCCAACCACTGGGCGCCGAACGTCGTCCAGGACAACCACTACGTCGACCCGCCGCCGGGGCCTGGCGACGGCTACCACCTGAGCGAGGACCTGGCCGATCGGGCGGTGCAGTACGTGCTCGACCAGCAGCAGGCGGCGCCGGGCAAGCCGTTCTTCTTGTACTTCGCGCTCGGCGCGATGCATGCGCCGCACCACGTCGCGCCCGAGTGGGTCGAGCCGTACCGGGGGGCGTTCGACCACGGCTGGGACGCGTGGCGGGAGGAGGTCTTCGCCCGCCAGGTCGCCGGCGGCATCGTCCCCGACGACACGGTGTTGACCGAGCGGCCGCCCTGGGTCGACGCCTGGGACGCCCTGGCGCCCGACGACCGGCGCATGCACGCCCGCCAGCAGGAGGTCTTCGCCGGCTTCCTGACGCACACCGATGCCCAGATCGGCCGGCTCTTGGCCTTCCTCGAAGAGACCGGCCAGCTCGACAACACGCTCGTCCTCCTCTTCTCGGACAACGGCGCCAGCGCGGAGGGCGGCCGCGTCGGCAGCGTCAACGAGCACCGGTTCACCGCCCGCGTCCGCGAGTCGATGGCCGACAACCTCGCCGCCTACGACGACTGGGGCGGTCCGAAGACGTACAACCACTACTCGTGGGCCTGGGCGTGGGCCGGGAACACGCCGTTCCGCCTCTGGAAGCGCTACACGTGGCTCGGCGGGACGCGGACGCCGCTGATCGTCCACTGGCCGGCCGGCATGGCCGCCGGGGCGAGGGGCCAGGTGCGCACGCAGTTCGCCCACGTGATCGACCTCATGCCGACCGTCCTCGACGCGATCGGCCTCGAACCGCCAGCCGCGGTCGATGGCGTCACCCAGCAGCCGGTCGACGGCGCCAGCCTCCGCCCGACGTTCGACGACCCGGCCGCCGCTGACCCCCGCGAGACCCAGTACTTCGAGATGCTCGGCTCCCGGTCGATCGTGCACCAAGGCTGGAAGGCGACGACCGACCACATCTCCGTCGGCGTCATCGACGAGGAGGAGGCAGCGATCGGCAGCCGGGCCTTCGACGACGACCACTGGGCCGTCTTCGACCTCCGCACCGACTTCTCCGAGTCGACCGACGTCGCGGCCGAGCACCCCGACGTCGCCCGGCACCTGCAGGAGCGCTGGCTGGCCGAGGCCGGGCGCAACCAGGTCCTGCCGGTCGACGACACGTTCGTCAACCGGATGGGGGCCCTCGTCCCGCCGGCCTGGCCGCCGGGCACCGATCGCACGTTCCGGCCCGGCGGCGGTCCGGTGTTCGACGAGTCCGTGCCGATGCTGTGGGGCGGTTTCCGGATGACCGCGGTGACCGACGTCACCGACGAGCCCGCCGGCGTGCTCGTCGCCATGGGCGACTGGAACGGCGGCTACGCCCTCTTCGTCGCCGACGGCCGCCTCGTCTTCACGTTCTGCCGGGCCGGCGACGGCCTCGAGGTCGTCGGCGACCGGCCGGTCCCGGCCGGTCGCCAGTCGCTCGGTGTCCACTACGCATTGCTCGACGACCACCGCGGCACCTTCACGCTGCTGCACGACGACGTGCCGGTCGGCCGGCTCGAGTTCGACGGCATGCTGCCACTGGCCATCCAGCACGGCGGCGCCGGCTTCCGGCTCGGCCGCGACGTCGGCCTCCCGGTGTCGACCCGCTACACGCCGCCGGCCCCGTGGAACGGCGACCTCGTCGAGGTCCGCGTCCAGACGCCCGGCGTGCCGCCGCCCGACCCGGCCGAGGAGATCCGGGCCGCGCTACACAGCGACTGAGCCAGTCGCGGTGCTACACCGCGACCGAGGCCAGCTCCGCCAACAGCTCTTCGGGCGTGACGTCTCCCGGCCGGGCGCCGGTCCGGGCGGCCGCGACGGCCCGGCGTTGCAGGAAGGCGTTGACCGGCGCCGGCACCCCGTGGAGCCGCCCGAGCAGGGCGATCTCGCCGTTCAAGAAGTCGGTCTCGATGGTGCCGGTGCCGCGGGCCAGGCTCTGCCACGACGATCCGCCGGCCCACGGCGATCCACCGATCGGCAGCATCTGCACCCGGTCGGCTCGGCGCTCCCGGTCCTCCTCGACGCTGGCGACGTCGATCCCGGCGGCCGCCAGCACGGCTTCCCCCTCGGCCGTCGCCAGGTGCTTGATCTCGGTGTCCCGTCCGGCCGTCCCGCACATCGCGTCGATGGCGTTCGACAGGTTCATGAGGAGCTTGCGGTACTTCCAGCGCATGATGTCCGGACGGGCCACCGACTCGAACGTGGCGCCGCCGAACGCCTCGGCGACGGCCTCGGCGGTCGCGTCGACGCCGGACGGGAAGCGGCCGAGGTCCATCAGCCCGCTGATCGGCACCGAATGACCGCGGATGACCCCTGGTTCGAGGTGGGTCGCGGGGCACATCACGCATAGCCCGTACGTGTTGGCGAACCGGCGGACCGCCCGGCGCTCGTTCGCCACCCCGTTCTGGGCGCAGACGACCAGGGTCTCGGGTGGGGCCACCGCCTCGAGCGCCTCCAACGCCGTCTCCGTGTCCTGGCTCTTCATCGTCAGGACGACGATCGTCGGATCGGCCCGGTCCACCTCGTCCGACCAGTCCAGCTCGTCCGGACCGCCGACCGCCGGGACGTCGAGCACCGCCCGCCGGTCCGGCCACTCGACGACCAACCCACCGGCCTGGATGGCGGCCAGGTGGCGCCCGCGGGCGATCAGCTCGACCCGATGGCCGGCCTCGTAGAGACAACCGCCGACGAGCCCCCCGATCGCGCCGGCGCCGTAGATGACGAATCGCATGGACGGATGTTGCCATGGACCCCCTCGACCGGGCCCGACGAGGGGTCCGTGCCAAGCTGGGCCCGTGCCCGCCGTCGCCTCGCCGCTACAGCTGGCCCGCGACATCGCCCTCGCTCCGGTCCGCCTGCCGCTCCGCGTGCTCGACGCGCTGATCGAGCCCGCCCGGACCGACCTGCGGCGGAACGTCCGCCGGTCCCTCGGCGTCCCGCCCGACCCGGTCCCGCCGGTCATGGATCCGGACAACGCGTTCCTGGCGCCGGGGAGCGTCGCCCGGCTGGTCCACGGTGACCTCCCGTCGATGCTGATCGGTGGGCTCAGCGCCCTACTGCTCCAGAGTCTCCATCCCCTCGCCATGGCCGGCGTCGCCGATCACTCGAACTACCGCGACGACGCGCTCGGCCGGCTGCGGCGGACCGCGTCCTTCGTCGGCTACACGACGTTCGGCACCGTCGAGCAGGCCGAGGACGCCATCGAGCAGGTCCGCCGGGTCCACCGCCGGGTCCACGGCGTCGCCCCCGACGGGCGGCCGTACTCGGCCGATGACCCGGACCTCGTGACGTGGATCCACGTCGCCGAGATGACCAGCTTCCTCGCCGCGTGCCAACGGTTCGGGCGCCGGCCGATCACCGCGCCCGAACGGGATGCCTACTGGGCCGAGACCGCGCCCGTCGCCCGGGCGCTCGGCGCCGAGTGGGTGCCGACGACCGCCGACGAGGCGACCGCCTACCTGCAGCGCGTCCGCCCCACCCTCTACGCCGGGCCGCAGGCGCTGGCCGCCCGGGACTTCCTGCGCCACGGGGTCGCCCGGCGACCGAACGACCGGGCCGTCCACGCGGTCATCGTCTCGGCCGCGGTCACCCTCTTGCCCGGGTGGGCCCGCGACGAGCTCCGGATCCCGCTGCCGCCACTCGTCGACCCGCTCCTCGTGACCCCGGCGGCCCGGGCGTTCTGCACCGGCCTCCGCTGGGCGGTGGCGCCGCCCGCCCAACCCGCTTAGGCCGCCCAACCCGCTTAGGCCGCCCAGCCCGCTCAGGCCTAGGTGGGCCGCAGCCCCCAGCTCCCCTCCCACCGCTCGCCCGGTTCGAGGACGACGACGTCCTTACCGGACCGGAACGCGTCGGGCGGGCACGTCATCGGCTCGATGGCGACGGCCGTCCGCCGCCGCTCGGCGTCGCCGAGCGTGTCGCCGGTGTAACACATGAGGTAACCGAACCGGTCGTCGACCCACAGGTCGACGCCGCGCCCGGCGACCGGGTCGTGGAGCGTCGCCCACGCCCGGCCGGTGCCGTCCCGTTGGAGGCCGGTGAACGCCGTGTCCATCCGGGTCGTCCCGATCGACCGGCCGGCAGTGAAGTCGTACTCGGTCGCGGCGACCGGCTGGAGCTCGCCGGTCGGGAGCGCCCGGGCGTCGGTGATGAGCCGGTGGGTGGCCGGCACCCGGAGGAGGGCGCTGTCGACCCGCTCCCCGCCGACCGTCAGATACGGGTGGAAGCCGAGCCCGAACGGTAGGGCGTCGCCGCCGACGTTCGTCGCCGTCGTCGCCACCGTCAGGCCGTCCCGGCCCAGCCGGTACTCGATCCGCAGGTCGAGCGTGAACGGGTAGCCCGGCGTCGGGCGGACCGGGCACGAGAGCGTGAGGACGTTCTGGGCCTGGCCGTCGACCCGCCACGGCAGCCAGCGGACGAGGCCGTGGATGGCGTTGCGCAGCTCCGGTTCGTCGAGCGCGGCCTGGGCGGCGACGTCGCCGAACCGGTACCGACCGTCGCCGAGCCGGTTCGGCCACGGCGCCAGAACCTGGCCGCGGCCGCTGTGCGACCACTCGTCGGCTCCGAAGCCGTCGATCACGTCGACCCCGCCGGCCCGATAGGCCCGGATCGTCGCGCCGACCTCGGTGACGACGAGCTGCTGCGACCCGTGACCGAGCACCCACTGCTGGCCCGTGGGCGATGTCGGGGACGGGGGGGTCATGGCGCCCCGGTATCGTATCGGCGCGTGCGCATCCTGGTGACCAACGACGACGGAGTCCACGCGCCCGGGCTGGCCGCGGTCACCCGGGCCCTCGCCGGCTGGCGGGCCGCCGCCCCGGACGGCGAGGTCCGCGACGTCGTCGTCGTGGCGCCGCTGACCAACCACAGCGGCGCGTCCGCCGCGGTCGGCACCGTCTACGAGCGAGAGGCGATCGCCTACCGGGCGGTGCCGATCGACGGCGCCGACGACGTCCCCGTCTACGGCCTCGACGCGTCGCCCGCCCTCTCGGTCATCGTCGGCGTCCTCGGCGGTTTCGGGCCGCGGCCGGACCTCGTCGTCTCCGGCATCAACCTCGGCGTCAACGTCGGCCGCTCCGTCCTCCACTCCGGCACCGTCGGCGCCGCGCTGACCGCGGCCCAGCTCGGCCTGAGCGGGTTGGCCGTCTCCCTGCGGTCCGGGTCGGTGCCCGACCACTGGGAGACCGCGTCGGCGCTCGCCGTCGCCCTGCTGCCGACGCTCGCCGCCGCGCCGCGCCGGACCGTCCTCAACCTGAACGTCCCCTCCGTGCCGCCGGACGAGCTCCGCGGCGTCCGCCGGGGTCGGATCAGCACCGCCGGGATCGTCAAGTCCGCCGCGGAGCGCACGCCGCCGGCCCAGGGTGGCCCCGGGCGGGGCGGCGATCCCGAGGAAGGCGAGATCCGGCTCACCCTCGGCACCGCGGTCCCGTCGCTCGGCAGCGTCGAAGGGGAGGACCCCGAGGACGACGCCGCCCTCATCGCCGCCGGCTTCGCGTCGCTGACCGCGCTGCGCGGCGTCCGCGAGGACACCGAGTCCGGCGCCGACGAGCTCGTCCGCGACGCGGTGTCGATGCTGCAGGCCAGCCTCGGCTGACCGACGACGGCGCCGTCAGGCGACCCCGTCTTCGTCGTCCCCGTCAGTCGTCGTCGCCCCCCGGCCGCCGCTGCCGCTTGACCTGCGACCGCTGGCGCTTCGTCTGGAGACGGCGCTCCTTCGAGCCCATCGTCGGCCGGGTCGGCCGGCGGGCCGGGTCGACCCGCAGCCCGTCGGCCAGTCGGGCGGCCAGCCGCTCCAGCGCGACCTGGCGGTTCCGGGCCTGCGAGCGGTCGTCCGACGCGCCGGCCCGGACGACGGGGCCGAACCGCTCTCGCAGCCGGGCCCGCTGGCGCGGCCCCAACGTCCGCGACCCGTCGACGTCGAAGCGGACCTCGACCCGACTGCTCGCCCGGTTGGCGTGCTGGCCGCCCGGGCCGCCGGACGTCGTCGCCCGCCACTCGATCTCGTCGATCGGGATCGACAGCGACCGGTTCACCCGGAGAAGGCGCCGGTCGTCGGTGGGCTCGTCCACGCCGCGAGCGTAGGCAACGGCCGCGGCGCGGGTTCGCCAGGGGTGGAGCCGGCGGAAAGGCGCAGTGACGGCGCCCCGGCGGCCCGTTACGCTCGCCGCATGGAATATCGCCACCTCGGGCGCAGCGGCATGGTCGTCTCCGCCCTCTCCTACGGAAACTGGATCACCCACGGCGGCCAGGTCGAGGAGGCCGCGGCCAAGGCCTGCGTGAAGGCCGCCCTCGACGTCGGCATCACGACGTTCGACACCGCCGACGTCTACGCCATCGGCGCGGCCGAGGAGGTCATGGGCCGGGCGCTCAAGGGTGTCCGGCGGGACTCGATCGAGATCTTCACGAAGGTCTACTGGCCGACCGGCCCGAACCCCAACAACCGCGGCCTCTCCCGCAAGCACATCGTCGAGTCGCTCAACGCCTCGCTGCAACGGCTCGGGACCGACCACGTCGACCTCCTCCAGGCTCACCGGTTCGACTACGAGGCGCCGCTCGAGGAGACCCTGCGGGCCTTCGACGACCTCGTCCGGCAGGGCAAGGTCCACTACATCGGCGTCTCCGAGTGGACCGCCGAGCAGATCCAGTCGGCGCTGCGGATCGCCGACGACATGGGCCTCGACCGCATCGTCTCCAACCAGCCCCAGTACTCGCTGCTGTGGCGGGTGATCGAAGCCGAGGTCGTCCCCCTGTGCGCCAAGGAGGGGATCGGCCAGATCGTCTGGTCCCCGCTCGCCCAGGGCGTCCTGACCGGCAAGTACCTGCCCGGCACGCCGCCGCCGGAAGGCTCCCGGGCGACCGCCAAGGACGGCGCCGGCTACATCGGCTGGTTGCTGCGCGACGAGGTGCTCGGCCCGGTGCAGCAGTTCGCCGCCCTCGCCCGCCAGGCCGGCTACACCCCGGCCACCGTGGCGCTGGCCTGGGTACTGCAGAACGAGAACGTCTCGACCGCCATCCTCGGGGCCACCCGCCCCGAGCAGGTCACCGAGAACGTCAAGGCCCTCGACGTCGTCTTGGAGCCCGACCTCCTCCAGGCCATCGACGAGGTGCTCGAGCCGGCCATCCTGCGGGACCCGACCTTCACGACCAGTCCGGCCGGCCGGCCCTGAGCCGAGCGGCCTAGAACCGGGAACGGAAGGACTTCACCGCCATCGTCGAGTGGGCCCGGTGCTCCTCGAAGACGCGCTCGTACCCGGTGTGGCTGATCAGCCACCGGCCATCGCGCCGGACGTACTCGTCGCGGTAGAACGCGGTACCGCCGATCTCCAGATCGGCGCCGGGGATGACGACCCGGTCGACGAGGTACCAGACGCCGGTGGCCGCGTCCAGACCGGTCGACGAGATCTCCGGATGGTGGCCGTGATGCATGGTGATGATGCCCGGGTCGGTGAGCACCTCGGTCAGGAACCCGACGATCGCCGCCCGGCCGTCGTAGTGGCGCGTGCCGTCCTCGTAGTCGGCCGTGCAGTCGTCGGTGAGGAGCTCGCCGAGCTCGTCGAACCGCTTCAGGTCGAGGAGCCGGAAGTAGGCGTACTTGACCTGCTTGATGGCCTCGATGTCGTCTCGGTCCATGGGCCCCCCTTCGTCGGCGGTATCGGGGGGATTATGACGTAGACCGCACCGCTTCGGCGTCGCCCCGGCCGCCCGGAGCCCCGGCCGAACCCGGCCGAACCCGGCCGAACCCGGCCGAACCCGGCCGAACCCGGCCGCCCCCGCCGAGCCGCCCCGCCGAGCCATGCTGTCGGGATGGCCGGGCGGCGTCGGTACCAGCGGATCGGGACGTACGGCATCTGCATCGACGACGAGGACCGGGTCCTGCTCGTCCGGGCGTCGAAGCAGTCGAACGCCCCCGGCTCGTGGTTCCTGCCCGGCGGCGGCCTCGAGCACGGCGAGGCCCCGCTCGACGGTCTCCGCCGGGAGGTGGCCGAGGAGACGGGGCTGACGATCGACGACGTCAGTCTCCGTGGTGTCCTCTCCGACCTCTGGGCGCTGCCCGACGGCGCCCAGCTGCACACCGTCCGCATCGTGTACCGGATCGGCGCGTGGCACGGTGCGCTGCGGGCCGAAGCCGTCGGGTCGAGCGACCACGCCGAGTGGGTACCGCGGACGGAGCTCGACGGCTTACCTCTCGTCGCCTACGTCACCGACGCCCTCGCACAGTTCGGCTGACGCCGTCCCCGAGACGGTCGGGGGTCGTCCAGAGGGCAGGCTTTGGGGCCGTTCCGAGGGCGGGCCCGGGGCCATCGCCTCGAACGGGAGTGCCGGGCGGGGCGATCGTCGGGTAGAACGGCGACGTGACGAGACCGCCGGTGCATCGGGTAGTGATCATCGGCTCGGGCTTCGGTGGGCTGTTCGCGGCCCGGGCGCTCCGGCGGGCGCCGGTGACGGTGACGGTGATCGACCGGACGAACCACCACCTGTTCCAACCCCTGCTCTACCAGGTGGCGACCGGGATCCTCTCGGAGGGCGCCATCGCTCCGGCCACCCGTGACGTCCTGCGGCGGCACCGCAATACGACGGTGGAGCTCGCCAACGTCACCGGCATCGACCTCGACCGACGGGTCGTCACGGCCTGGCGGCCCGAGCGAACGATCGAGACCCCGTACGACAGCCTGATCGTCGCCGCCGGTTCCGGGACGTCCTACTTCGGCCACCCCGAGTTCGCCCAATGGGCGCCGGGGATGAAGTCGATCGACGACGCGCTCGAGCTGCGGGCGCGGATCTTCGGGGCGTTCGAGATGGCCGAGACCGAGCCGGACGAGGCGGCCCGACGAGCGTGGCTCACGTTCGTCGTCGTCGGCGGCGGGCCGACCGGGGTGGAGATGGCCGGGCAGATCGCCGAGCTGTCCCACCGGGCCCTGCAGCGCAACTTCCGGCGGATCGATCCGCGGCAGGCTCGGGTCCTCCTCCTCGAGGGCGGCGACGGCGTCCTGACCCAGTTCGGAGCGCGGCTCTCGGCGATGACCGCCCGGGACCTCGGCCGCCTCGGCGTCGAGGTCCACACCGGCGCGATGGTCGTCGGCATGGACGGGGAGACCGTCGACGTCCGGCGCCGCGACGGCACGACGACGACGATCGACGCCCGCACGAAGGTCTGGGCGGCCGGCATGACCGCGTCGCCGCTCGGCCGGCTCCTGGCCAACGCCAGCGGCGCCGAGACCGACCGGACCGGCCGGGTCAGGGTCAACCCCGACTGCAGCCTGCCCGGCCATCCCGAGGTCTTCGTCGTCGGCGATCTGATGACCCTCGACGACCTCCCCGCCATCGCTGAAGTGGCCATGCAGTCGGGCGTCCACGCGGCGACGCTGATCAAGCGGCGGCTCGACGGCGACCACACCGACCGACCGTTCCACTACCGGGACCTCGGGAGCCTGGCCGCCATCTCCCGCTTCCGGGCGGTCGCCAAGATCGGTCCGGTGTCGGTCGGCGGCTTCGTCGGCTGGCTCCTCTGGCTCGTCGTCCACCTGACGTTCCTGACCGGCTTCAAGAACCGGCTCGCCGCGCTCGCCCACTGGGGCATCAGCTTCGTCGGGCGTGACCGGACCGAACGGACGATCACGTTCCGCCAGATGGTCGCCCGCGGGGCCATCGCCGCCCTCGCCGACCGGATCGCCGACACCGCATCGATCGAACGGTGCACCGATGCCGGAGCGGCCGACGAGGTCGACGCCCCGCCGGCGGATCCGGCCCGGGCGGCGGGCGCGCCCGGTGGCGCGCCCGCCAAAGGGTCACCCCTCGCGACGCCGGGCGGTCCGTAAGCTCAGACCATGACAGGGACGCCGGACTGGAGCAGTCGGGCGTTCCCGGCCGATCCGGCTCCTCCCGGTCCGGCCCCCCTCGCCGCCGCCGCTCGGATCCCGCCGGTCTGGC
Organism: uncultured Actinomycetota bacterium; assembly: GCA_963844575.1. GTDB lineage: Bacteria > Actinomycetota > Acidimicrobiia > Acidimicrobiales > RAAP-2 > DASZUK01. Next base: position 1,773,239 of record CAWJOU010000005.1, on the reverse strand, counting down.
AGCCCGACCCGCTTCCCGGCCGGCCGGCCGGTGTCCCGCTCGCCGGCGCGGTGCCCGGCCGGTTCACGCTGGCACCACCACCACCACCACCGCCGCCACCACCACCGCCGCCCCTCCCGGTTGCCGCACCGCCGCCGGTGGTGGCGTGGTCCCCGCCGGACGCGCCGCCCGGCCCGTGGAACCCGGCGTGGCCGCCGTACGCACCGGCCGCGGCCTGGGCGCCGCCGTTCGCTGCGGTGACCGCGTCGTCACCGGCGACGTCACCGAAGCGGCGACGTCGGCACTGGATGATCCCAGTCGTCGGCATTGTCCTGCTCGCCGTCGGCGTGACGTTCGGCGTGCTGGCCGCCACGTCGTCGACCACCCCACCCCCGGAAGTGTTGACCGGCGGACCGGCGGAGACGGCGCTCGTCGTGACGACGACGAACCTGCGGACCGGGGCCAGCGTCGTCGACCCGGTCGACATGGCGACCGGCGCCATCGCCGCGCCGATCCACGTCCCGCGGGGGGCGGAGGCGATCGCCACGGCGCCGGACGGCAAGACGGCGTACGTGCTCGCCGCCGGGACCGGCTCGAACGGCCCGGGCAGCATCACCGCCGTCGATCTCAGCTCGGACACCGCCGGGCCGGCCGTGCCGGTCCCCGGTGTGCCCGTCGCGCTGGCCATCACCCCCGACGGCAGCACGGCGTACGTCGCGACCGTCGGCAAAGACGACACGGCCGTCGTCCCGGTCGCCCTCGACGATGGCACGGTCGGCCAACCACTGACGATCCTCACCGGACCGCCGTCGCAGGTCAGCATCGAGGTGACCGGGCAGACGGCGTACGTGAGCGACCTCTCGGCCGGCACCCTGATCCCCGTCGACCTGGCGACCGGCACCGTCGGCCCGGCCATCGCCGTCGGGGCGCCGGCCGGGCAGTTCGCCATCAGCCCGGACGGACGGACCGCGTACGTGACGAATCCGGAGAAGGGCACCGAAGTGCTCGAGACGGTGACGCCGATCGACCTGGCGACCGGTCAGGCCGGCACGCCGATCACCGTCGGCCAGGGACCACAGTCCATTGCCATCAGTCCGGACGGCCAGTGGGCGCTCGTGACCAACGGCGGGTCGACGTCGCTGTCGACGGACACCGTGACCGCCATCAACCTGGCCACCGGCAAACCCCAGGGGCCCATCCAGGTCGGCGTCGGGCCCGTGCCGGTGGCCATCGACGGTGCCGGCGAATGGGCCGTCGTCGGCAACACCGGCGTCGCCCGGGCCGTCGGCAACACGGTCACGTTCGTCGACCTCCGTGACATGTCGTCAGGATCGACCGTCCAGGTCCACGGCCTGCCGGCTGCGGTGACCATCGTGACGCAGACGGCCATCTGACGTCCGGTCCGGCCGACGCCGGGCCGGGGTGGGTCGATTCATACCCGGTTCTTAGCCGTCTCTTCCCCGGCTCTCAGGGCGCCGGTTCAGGGTGGAGGCATGACCGACGCTCCCGAAGAAGGCCGCTACCGACTGACGTCACCGCGTCCGCCGGAGGTGATCGTCCCCGACATCGTGCTCCCCGCCACCCAGGCCGGGGCCATCGTGCCACCGTCTGGCGCGCCGCCGGTCCCGCCTGGTCCTCCCGACCACCCCCAGCCCGCCGGTAGCTGGAACGCTCCGGGTCGCCGCCCCCCTCGGCACCGGACGACGACGCTCCGGCGGGCGTTGACCGTCGTCGCCGCCGCCGTCCTCGTCGCCGGGGTCGGCGGTGGCCTGGCGGCGGCCGCCTTCGGTGGCCACCCGAGTCCCGACGGGAGCGGCGTCGCCGCCGCCGACCTGGCCAGTGACCAGGGCAACAGCGTGGCGACCATCGCCGGCGACGTCGAACCGGCCGTCGTCACGATCACGGCGGTCGTCAGCGGCTCTACAGAGGGGGCCTCGGCCGCCACATCGACATCAACAGTGACATCGACAAGCACTGCGACAACCGGGACCGCGGCGACAACAGGGACCGGCGACAGCGGCCAAGAGGAGCTGGAGGGCACGGGAATGATCGTCACGTCTTCGGGGGACGTCGTCACCAACGACCACGTCGTCGCCGGGGCCCGCTCGATCACGGTCACGCTGCACGGGTCGTCGACGACCCACCGGGCCACGCTGGTCGGGGCCGACCAGACCGACGACATCGCGCTCCTGCGGATCGAGGGGGTAAGCGGCCTGCCGACGGTCACGTTCGGCGACTCCTCGACCGTCCAGGTCGGCGATCCGGTGGTGGCGATCGGCAACGCCCTCGGCCTGGGTGGCAGCCCGACGGTGACGTCGGGGATCATCTCGGCCGAGAACCGGCAGATCACGGCCAGCCGCGACGACGGTGGGACCGAGACGCTGGGCGGGATGCTGCAGACCGACGCGGCCATCAACCCCGGGAACTCCGGCGGTCCGCTCGTCGACTCGGCCGGCCAGGTCGTCGGCATGAACACCGCGGGCGCCGGTACGAGCTCGGATGGGTCGAGCGCCCAGGACATCGGCTTCGCCATCCCGTCGAACCGGATCTCGGCGGTCGTCGACCGGCTGGAGGGCGAGTGACGCGGCGCACCGAGTACGCCCTGGGGACGGTCGTCACGTTGGAAGCCGTCCCGGACGGCCGGGGCATCGCCCGGGCCCTCCGGCAGGCCGGCGCCGGCCTCCGGCGGGCCGACGAGATCTTCAGCGTCTGGAAGCCGGACAGCCCGATCAGCCGGCTCCGCCGCGACGAGCAGAGCCTCGCCCAGTCACCGCCGGAGATCGCCGAGGTGCTCGGCCGCTGCGCCGAAGCCCGACGGCTGACCGGCGGCTGGTACGACCCGTGGGCCGGCCCCGACGGCGTCGACCCGACCGATCTGGCCCGAGGCTGGGCCGTCGGCCAGGCGCTCGACCGGCTCCGGGCCGCCGGCGCGGCGGCCGCGCTGGTGGCGGCCGGCGACGTGACCGCCGGTTTCGGCCGGCCCGGACCGGACCGTTCGTGGCAAGTGCCCGCCCAGGAGATGCTCGTGTCGCTGGACGGCCCGCCGGCGGGCGCGGTGGCCACCGTCGTCGACGACCGCTCGGGTACCCGGGCCACGGTGGTTGGGCCTGAGCCGGGCCTGACCAGCGCGCTGGCGATCGCCCTGCGGTCGTCGGGACCGGCCGGCCTCGACGTCGTCGACGGTGTCGCCGGCTACGGCGCGGTGGTCGTCGACGACCGCGGCCGGTGGCGAGCCAGCCGGCTGGCCGTCAACAACCGCCGAACAGTGACGCTGACCGCCGCCTGATGGGCCGACGGACCGACGGGCGGCTCAGCCGAGGATCTTGGCCTTCGCCTTCTCGAACTCCTCGTCGGAGATCGCCCCCTTGGCCTTCAGGTCGGTCAGCTTGGCCAGCTCGTCGGCCGCACTGGACCCGCCGGCCGCCTGGCGTACGTAGCTCTGGAACGCCTGCTCCTGCTGCTTGGCCTGCTGGGCCGACCGCTCGTGCATGCTCCCGCCGCGAGCGATCAAGTACACCAGCGCCCCCAGGAGGGGAAGGATGATGATGAACAGGACCCAGATGAACTTGGTGACGCCCTTCATGTCGTGGCTGCGGAAGATGTCCATGAAGATGGTGATGATCAGGAAGATCCAGATGAAGAACAGGAAGAACTCGAGCATCGTCCAGAAGATGTCGAGCAGGGGGTACTGGGTTCCGAGCATCGGGTTCCTCCACCGGTTCGTCGGTCGCCGTCCGGCTGACCGTCGCCGATCAGTGAACCACGGTTGGTCGGTCGGGGCGCGGACCCCAACCGCCACGACCAGGCACGATCGCCTGCGTCCGATCCCGGCGGTGGTGCCCGTCCGGTCCGCCGGCCGGCCGCCGGGAAGGCGGTGATGCCCGCCTCGACCGTGGCGGCAGCTACAAGACCGTTCGGGCGGCCGGTGGTCGAGGGGCGCCGGTGATGTTGGACAGGTGGGGCGACGGTTGGGAGATCGAGGAGAGCGGGCTCGCCACGTCCTCCAGCGACTTCCCCTCGGCGTTGACCCCGAGGAAGACCTCGACGAGGCCACCGATCATCATGACGGCGGCCCCGATGAGGTAGCCGATGAAGAGCCGGAAGTGGTCCTGGCCATTGCCGATCAGGAAGCCGTAGAGCCAGGGCCCCAGGGCGCCGAAGGACTGGGCGATGGCGAAGAAGACGGCGATGGCCTTCGCTCGGACCTCGACCGGGAAGATCTCGCTCACCGTCAGGTAGGCGGCGCTGGCCCCGGCCGAGGCGAAGAAGAAGATCACGCACCAGCAGACCGTCTGGGTGACGGCATTGAGCCACCCCGCGTCGAACATGAGCGCGCTGACGACCAGCAACGACCCGGCCACCAGGTAGGTCCCGGCGATCATGATCCGTCGACCGAGGGTGTCGAAGAGGTGCCCGAGGGTCAACGGCCCGATCAGGTTCCCCGCGGCGAAGAAGATGAAGTAATAGGCCGTATCAGTGGCCGGCACTGTGTAGATCTTGGTCAGCACCAGCGCGTAGGTGAAGAAGATGGCGTTGTAGAGGAACGACTGGGTGATCATCAGGGTCGCCCCCAGGATCGACCGCTTCGGGTACCGCACGAAGAGGGTGCGGGCCAGGGTGATGAAACCGATGTTGGTGGCCGGCGTGATCTCGATGGCCTTGGACTCGTCGACCTCCCCCAAGGTGCCCCCGGAGGACTTCGTCGCCTCCTCGATCTGCGCGACCGCCGCCTCCGCCTCCTTCTCCCGACCATGCATGAGCAGCCAGCGGGGGCTCTCGGGAAGGTTCTTGCGGACGAAGAGGATGATGAAGCCGAGGGCGGGGCCGAAGAGGAAGCCAACCCGCCACCCGTAGCTGACCGGCAGCTTGTCGACCACCAGGATGGTCAGGACGGTGGCGATGAGGGCGCCGGCCCAGTAGGTCCCGTTGACGGCGATGTCGACCCGGCCCCGGTACTTGGCCGGGATCAGCTCGTCGATGGCCGAGTTGATGGCGGCGTACTCGCCGCCGATGCCCGCCCCGGCGATGAACCGGGAGGCCCACACCCAGTAGACCCAGAAATGTGTGTGACCGAAGGTGAGCGCCGACATGAGCCCGCCGAAGAGGTACACGCCCAGGGTGATCATGAACAGGTTCCGTCGGCCCCACTTGTCCGACAGGCGACCGAAGAACAGGGCGCCGAACACCTCGCCCAGGAGGTAGACCGTCCCCACGGCGAAGGCGACCTCGGAGGAGGAGAGGTTCAGCGCCTGCGGCTTGCTGACCAGGGCGGTGACGTTGCTGGCGATCGTGATCTCCAGGCCGTCGAGGACCCAGGCCACCCCGAGGGCCACGACCAACATGGTGTGGAACCTCGACCAGCCCAACCGGTCCAGCCGGGCCGGGATCAGGCTCCGGATGACCCCGTCCCCCGACGAGGTCCGACGCTCTACGTCCAACGTGGACATCTCCGTCCCTCCCTCTGACGTCCGTCAGTGAGAACGCTTTACCCCGGCTGGCGGCGTTTCCAACCGCCGTCGCCGAGGGGGCGCGGAGAGCGCCGCCGTTAGGGTCAGGACGGTTCGTGCTGGGCGATGGGCGGGAGGCCGAGATGGCGCAACGCAATGTCGAGATCACCACCGAGGACGGTACGAGCACCGCCTCGCTCCACGTCCCAGACGGCGAAGGCCCCTGGCCGGCGGCGATCCTGTACCCCGATGCCGGGGGGCTGCGCGACACCCTGCGCGATATGGCCGAGCGGCTGACCAGCCTGGGCTACGTGACGTTGGTGCCCGACATCTACTACCGCTCCGGCGGGTTCGCGCCATTCGATATGCCGTCCGCGTTCGGCGATCCGGCGGAGCTGGAGCGGCTGATGGGCCTGGTGCGGAGCGTCACCGCGGACATGGCCATCCGTGACGCCCGCGCCCATGTCGGTTTCTTGACCACCCTCCCCGAGACGACGGGCGGGGCGGTCGGCACGACCGGCTACTGCATCGGGGGACGGCTGTCGCTCCTCGCCGCCGGCAGTCAGGGCGACCGGGTCGCGGCGGCTGCGGCATTCCATGCCGGGAGCCTCGCCGCGGCTGACCAACCCGGGAGCCCCCACCTACTGGCCGGCGCCATGACGGCGACGGTGTACGTCGGAGCGGCGACCGGTGACGCCTCCTTCCCACCCGACCAGCACGAGCGGCTGGAACAGGCGTTGACGGCCGCGGGGGTGGCGCACACGATCGAGACCTACCCGGCCGAGCACGGCTTCGCCGTGCCGGACAACCCCCACTACGACCCGGCGGCGGCGGAGCGGCATTGGGACGCCCTGTCGAGCCTGTTCAGTACCTCGTTGCCCGCGGACGTCCCTAGCCAGTAGGCATCGGCGGCCGCCCGGTGGCGTAGTCGAATTCGCTGTGCTGTCATCGGCGTCTCGGTGTGTGTTGCACTCTGCAACGTATTGCTAACATAATGCGACATGAGAACCTTGTACCTGCGCAATGTGCCCGACGACGTCGTCGAGCGCCTCGAGCGCTTGGCGGCACGCGACGGCTCGTCGGTCAGCGCGGTGGCGACCCGAGAGCTGGCCGAGGTATCGCGCCGGGCCGACAATCCGGCCCTGCTCGGCACCCTTCCCGACCTCGACATCACGACCGAGACGATCGTCGCTGAGCTGGACGCGGGCCGAGCCGGTCGGTGATCGTCCTGGACGCGTCGGCCGCGGTAGCCGCGTTGCTCGACGCCGGCCCAGCTCGTCGCGTGGTCGGCGAAGACCAGGTGCACATCCCGCACCTCGCGGACGCGGAAGTGGCGAGCAGCCTTCGCCGTCTGGTGGCCGCCGGGACGCTGGGAGGAGCTCACGCGGTGAGGGCGTTGCAGACGTGGCAACGCCTCGGCGTGACGCGCTACCCGATGGTCGGTCTCCTCGGCCGCGTGTGGGAATTGCGGGACACGATCTCGGCCTACGACGCGACGTACCTCGCGCTGGCCGAGTCCTTGGACTGCGCGTTGGTCACCGCCGACGCTCGGCTCAGTCGCGCCGTCGGACCGCGCTGCGCGGTAACCGTCGTGCCGCGCTGACGAGCGTGGTCGGGACTACGAGCAGCCGCTGGTCGACCCGCAGCTCCCGCAGACATAGCAGGACCCAGCCCGCTGCATGACGTTGCCGCAGCTGTAGCAGAACGGCGCGTCGCGCTGCTCGGCCCGGGCCAGGGTGGTGGCGGCGTCACCGGTCCGAGGGTCGGCCGGTGGGGTTACCACGGTCGTCGCCGGCTCGACGAAGGGACCGTCGTCGACGATCCCGACCGAGAGGGTGGCGCTCTCCTCGACGCCGGGAAGGGTCGGCTGGATGCGCTCGGACGTGGACAGCACACCGAGCTCCACCCGGTCCTCGTAGGGGAGGTAAGCGAGGGCGACCCGGCGGATGATGTAGTCGATCAGGCTGCTGGCGATCCGCAGGTCCGGGTCGTCGGTGATCCCGGCCGGCTCGAACTTCATGTTCGAGTACTTCCGGACGTACGTCGCCAACGGCACCCCGTGCTGCAACCCGAGGCTGAGCGAGATCGAGAAGGCGTCCATGATGCCGGCCAGGGTCGAGCCCTGCTTGGACACCTTGATGAACATCTCCCCGGGCCGACCGTCCTCGTACTCGCCGACGGTGACGTACCCCTCGCAGTCGGCGACCCGGAAGGCGAACGTGTTCGACCGTCGCTGGCGGGGCAGTCGCTCCCGGACGGCGCCGACGACGAGCGGCTCGGCCTGGCGCTGCTGTTCGTGGACGAGGGCGGCCTCGAGCTCGGCGATCCGCTTCGCCGATGCCCGATCCCGAGCCTCGGCCTCGGATCCCGGAGGGGCCTCGTCGCCGCCTTCGACGACCGCTCCCTCCTTCTTGGTCATGGAGAGGGGCTGGGCCACCTTGCAGTTGTCCCGGTAGATGGCCACCGCCTTGACCCCCAGCCGCCAGGCGTCGATGTGGAGCTGCTCGACGTCCTCGACGGTGACGTCCTCGGGCATGTTGACGGTCTTGGAGATCGCCCCGCTGATGAACGGCTGGACCGCGCCCATCATCCGGACGTGCCCGGAGTAGTGGATCGTGTTGTCGCCCATCGAGCAGGCGAACACGGCCAGGTGCTCCGACGTCACGTACGGCGCGCCGACGATCGTCTTGTGCTCGTCGATGTAGGCGATGATCTCGTCGACCTGCTCCGGGCCGTAGCCGAGCTGATGGAGCGCTCGGGGGACGGTCTGGTTGACGATCGACATCGTCCCGCCACCGACCAGCTTCTTGGTCTTGACCAGTCCCAGGTCCGGCTCGACCCCGGTGGTGTCACAATCCATGAGCAAGCCGATGGTGTTGTGACTGACGAACCCGTTGGCGACGTAGGTGACGTTGTCCGGCACCGACATGTCGTAGGTGAGCTCCTCGTCCGTCAGCTCCGCCGAAGCGACCGTGTCGAAGAAGAACCCGAGCAGGCGGCCTAGCTCTGGATCCCCAGTGCGCTCGTAGAGCTCGGTGGCGATCCGCCGGCTCACCTTGCCGCGGGCCAATTCCATCAGCAGAACCTTCCGGAGACGATCGTTGATCGGAGCCAGCCGATCAACGAGGCCCCTGGTCAGCGGCACGTAGTCCATACGCCCGGTCTGGGCCACCGCGGCGTCGGCGACGTGCACGCCGACGTTCTTCCGGTCCCCCATGAACCCGATCTCTCGAAGCCAACGCTCGCTGTACGAGGCGTTGAGGAGCCGCAGCGTCGCCAGCGGGGCACTCCCCCAGCTCGACCCCTTCGTCCGGTCCCTCACCGACAGGGTCGTGGGAAAGCCCAGCGCCAGCAGTACCGACTGCACGTCGTGCACCATCCCCACCGACGTGTTCTTCAGCGTCGGGTACCCGGCGCTGGTATCGCCGTCCGCCTCGAAGAGACCTCGGACGAATGCCGCGTAGACCTCCCGATCGTTGGCATGGAGAACAGCGTCGGGAACATGCGCGACGTACCCCTTCCCCGTGTGGCCCTCGGCGGGCGATCGCTTGGCGAAACCGCAGGCCTGCCACCACAGGGCGAGCCGCACCGAGTCGACGCGAACCTCGACGTAGCCACGCCTGGGCGCCATCTTCGTCGGTACGCCGAAGCACTCCTTTACGAGCATCTCCAACCGTTCGGCCACGTCGAAGTCCGTCTCGGCTACACAGAAACGCAAGCCTCGGCTGTGCAGCGACCCATCGCCCATGAAGTAGCCGACCAGCTCGGCGAGGGCGACCGTCATACCGTCCGGGACCCGGACGTAGTGCTCACCGGTCCAGTAGGCGTCCCCCAGCGGAGGCAGCGGAACCTCCTGCGGCTCCCCGACGAGGGATCCGAGCGCCAGGGGGACGAGGTCGCCCTCGCTCACGTCGGCGAACCGGCGCCACGCCCATTCACCGGTCGTCGGGTCCACCACCTTGATCCGGTGCGTCGTCGTCCCCCGCACGCGGTGACCGCGAGACGTCCGCACCGTCACCACCGGCTCCGAGCCGTTCACGAAGAACTTGGTCGCCTGGCGCGGACCCTCATCAGTTGCCACGGCGATGTCCAGATCCTGCCACTTCTCGCCGTCCGGATCGCCGAGCGAGCGCAGCCGAACCAGGCCGCGGCCAGTCGACACCAGCGTGCCTCCCACCAAGCAGCCGGTCGGTGCCAGCACCGACGCCTGGGAGTTCCGCACGCCGTACTGCTCGGCCAGCTCGACCGCCTCGTCCCACGCCTCTTGAGCCGACGAGAGCAGCTCCGGCGGGACGAGGTCCTCGTCGACCTTGGAGACCTGCGCCTGGTGCTTGCGCAGCACGCTGACCATCGGCTCGGCGTTCTCGTGGAAGCCGGCGAACGGGCCCATCCGACTGGCGATGCGGGCCGACGTGGCGTACGCGTGGCCGGTCATGAGGGCAGTGATGGCCCCCGCCCACGCCCGGCCGGCGTCGGAGTCGTAGGGCAGGCCGGTGGCCATCAATAGGGCGCCCAGGTTGGCGTAGCCGATGCCGAGCTCCCGGAAGAGCCGGGAGTTCTCGGCGATCTTCTCGGTCGGGTAGTCGGCGTTGCCGACGATGATCTCCTGTCCGGTGAACAGGACCGCCACCGCCGACCGGAAGCCCTCGACGTCGAACGTGTCGTCGTCGTTCAAGAATTTCATGAGGTTCAGGCTGGCCAGATTGCACGCTGAGTTATCTAGATGCATGTACTCTGAGCAATTTCTGACAACTACCCCGTCCACGATGTACGAGTGGTTCCGAGGCTCGGACAGGTTGTACGTGAGCTCGGTCCCGTCGTTGGTCCGCTCGAGGATGTGGGCGGTCCGACGAGCGGCGTAGGGCCCCCGGGGCGCCTCGATCATGAGCTCTCGCAACAGTGCCGCCTTGCGAGAGAGGCCGAAACCAATGTGCTCGGCGAACGCCACGATCGATCCCGAGGTGATCCGCAGGTCGTAGCTGGTCGAATTGCCGTAGGTGACCGTCTCGCCGGCCTTGTTGGTATAGGAGAAGGCACCTCGCTTAGCGGCGTCCTTCGTCTTGTAGACCCGGCTCGTGATGCCAAAGGTGGTGAGAAGCCGTTGGACCCCTTGGAGCAGCCCCGGCGACGTCGATCCCAGGCCAACGTACGAGCCGCCAACTCGGTTCAGGACCACGCACCCATCGGCATCGAACAGTCCCCGGAGGAACGAGGCGGCGATGTGCTCCGGCGCCTGTTCGATGGACCATGGCACCGACTTCTCAGGGCCCTTTACCGGACGAACACCGAGCGCCTCGACGAACCGCTTGAAGGCCCGCCGGCTCATGCGCAGCTGGGCGGTCCCGTTGGCCTGCTCGGACACCTTGAGCGGCCGGTCGCCGTTGACCCACTCCAGAAGCTCGGCGTGAGCCGGCAGGATCTCGTCCCGGTCCTCGGCGCTCCCGTAGATGGACGCGACCACCGAGTTCGACGTGCTGCCATCGCCGATCAGCCAGCCAAGGTAATGGGCGAATTCCGACGTCCACTCGTCGGGAAAGCGAAGCGGATCGGCGTGGTCACCCTTGGCCCGGTAGTCGTCGGGATCGGAAGAGACCGGGATTCCCGGGTCGGCGTCGACGGCTGGCGCTGGTAGGTCGAGCAGCTTGACCTCGTCGGTGAAGGTCAGGTGCCGAGCCTCCACGTACCCCCGGTTCACCGTGAAAATCCGGTGCCCCGGCGTACAGCGAAGTTCCATGTCGTTGTCGAACCGGAGGCGAACAATGTCGTTGAACCCGGTGATCATGAAGGCCTCGGGGCCGGTGAGCAGGACCTGCTCCTCTGGTACCTCCTGATTGGTGGCGTCGTGGGTGTAGACCCCGAAGGTCTCCCCTCTGTTGGCCCGATCGAACAGCTCGGAGAAGGGAATTAGGCCCTTGTTGGTGTGCACCCGAGCCGATCCCGGGAAGCACGGGTTCGAGCCGTTGATCCGGCCGGTGTTCGGCGCGGTGTGCCACTCGTTGATCGTCGTGTCGAACTGCATCCCCGGGTCGGCGCACTCCCAGGCGGCGTGGGCGACCTGCCGGAAGAGGTCCCGGGCCTTCACCGTCCGCACCGGCGAACCGTCGATCCGGGCGGTCAGGTCCCAATCGGCGCCGTCGACGACGGCCTGCATGAACTCGTCGGTGACCCGGACCGAGTTGTTGGCGTTCTGGTACTGCGTCGAGTGGCTGTCGGCGCCGTCGAGGTCCATGTCGAACCCGGCGTCGCGCAGGACGCGGGCCTTGCGCTCCTCGATGGCCTTGCACCAGATGAAGTCCTCGACGTCCGGGTGGTCGGCGTCGAGGATCACCATCTTGGCCGCCCGCCGGGTCTTGCCCCCGGACTTGATCGTCCCGGCCGACGCGTCGGCGCCCCGCATGAAGCTGACCGGGCCCGACGCGGTGCCACCGCCCTTCAACAGCTCGTGGGACGACCGGATGCGGGACAGGTTCACGCCGGCACCGGAACCGCCCTTGAAGATGACGCCTTCCTCCGTGTACCAGTTCAGGATCGAGTCCATCGAGTCCTCGACGGACAGGATGAAGCACGCCGAGCCCTGCTGCGGGACACCGGCCACGCCGATGTTGAACCACACCGGGGAGTTGAACGCGGCCTTCTGGTGGACGATGAGGTGCTTCAGCTCGTCCCGGAAGACCTCGGCCTCGGTGTCGTCGGCGAAGTAGCCGTCCTTGATCCCCCACGTGGTCAGCGTGTCGACGACCCGGTCGGCAACCTGCTTGAGCGACCACTCCCGCTCCGGCGTGCCGAGCGTCCCCCGGAAGTACTTCTGGGCGAGGATGTTGGTGGCGTTCAGGCTCCAGTCGTCGGGAACCTCGACCCCCAGCTGCTCGAAGGCGACCGACCCGTCGCGGTAGTTCGTGATCCGCGAGTCGCGACGCTCCCAGCGCACCTCGTCATAGGGGTGCACGCCTTCGGTCGTGAAGTGCCGCCGGATCCCGATGCCGGACCGCTGGGGGGCGATTGCCATGGTGTGACTCCTCTATATGGTCTGGTGAGCCAGCCGGATGCGCTGCGACGTGCGCCCCCGGCGGGGATATGGGCGGTACGGCCTCGGGACTCACCGTATTCGCTCGAGAACCACAACATGTTGTGGTCGCCTGAACCCGAGGTACGAGATGCTGGGGTTCATTACAGCACTGTAGTTACACGTTGTCAACGGTCGTCGGTCGGCAGGAGCCCTGGTGAGAGGACATTCGCGCGGATTCTTGCTCCGGTAGCCTGCGGCTCCGTGGGTTGCACCGTCGCCATCGACGCCGGGACGACGGGAGTCAGGGCGCTCGCGGTCGACGAGTCGGGGACGATCACCGACCTCTCCTACCGGGAGCTCACCCAGCATTTCCCCCGGCCGGGCTGGGTCGAGCACGACCCGACCGAGATCTGGGACGCCGTGCGGGCCACCCTGGCCGACGTCGCCGGGCGGCTCGTCGCAGCCGGCACCGCGGTGGCGGCCATCGGGATCACGAACCAACGGGAGACGGCGGTGGCCTGGGACCGGCGGACCGGCCGGCCGCTGGCGCCGGCGATCGTCTGGCAGGACCGGCGGACGGCCGACCACTGCGACCGCCTCGCCGACGCCGGGTACCTCCCGCTCGTCCGGGACCGAACCGGGCTGGTGCTCGATCCGTACTTCTCGGCGACGAAGTACGCGTGGCTGCTCACCGAAGGCGGCATTACCGGCCCCGACGTCGGCCGCGGCGACGGTGTCGACCTGGCGCTCGGCACGGTCGACTCGTGGGTGTTGTGGAACCTGACCGGTGGGCCGCGCCGCGGGGTGTTCGCCACCGACCCGACGAACGCGTCGCGGACGCTGCTCTACGACATCGGACGGCGCGAGTGGTCGGACGAGCTGTGCGCGCTGTTCGACGTCCCGCGTCGGGCGCTGGCCGACGTCCGGCCGTCGTGTGGTCGACTGGGCCCGGTCGATCCGGACGCGGTCGGCGGGCCGTCGACCGACGTGGCCCGGCAGCTCGGCGGCGTGCCGGTCAGCGGCATCGCCGGCGACCAGCAGGCCGCGCTGTTCGGCCAAGCCTGCTTCGACCCGGGCATGGCGAAGGTGACGTACGGCACCGGCAGCTTCGTGCTCGTCAATGCCGGCCCGACGCGACCGCCGACCCCCGACGGCCTGCTCGTGACGGTCGCCTGGGACCTGGGCGAGCACGGTGGCGACCGCGGTCCGGTCGCCTACGCCCTCGAAGGATCGACGTTCGTGTCCGGGGCTGCCGTCCAGTGGCTCCGGGACGGGCTCGGCCTGATCGAGCGGGCCGACGAGCTCGGACCGCTCGCCGAGTCGGTGCCCGACAGCGGCGGCGTCGTCGTCGTGCCCGCGTTCACCGGCCTCGGCAGCCCGTGGTGGGACCCCCGGGCCAGGGGCATCGTCACCGGCCTGACGCGGGGAGCCGGGCGGCCGCAGGTGGCTCGGGCGACGGTCGAGGCGATGGCCTTCCAGGTGCGGGACATGCTGAGCGCGATGACCGAGGCGACCGGCCAACCGCTTCGCCAGCTCCGGGCCGACGGCGGCGCGGCGGCGATGGACCTCCTGCTCCAGCTGCAGGCCGACCAGCTCCGCGCCGCGGTCGTCCGGCCGCGGGTCGTCGAGTCGACCGCGTTGGGCGCGGCGACGCTGGCCGGTCTGGCCGAGGGGATCTGGGGGTCGCTCGACGACCTCGCCGGCCAGTGGCGGCCGGACACCGAAAGAGAGCCGGAAATGGACGAGGTGTGGGTCGACCTCGCCTACGCGGCGTGGCAGCGGGCGGTCGAGCGATCGAGAGGTTGGGCGGACTGAGTCACTAGCCCGCTTGCGGCCCCTGCCCCACGCCGGCCGGCCCGCTCAGCGGTCAGTCGTCGGCGGCAGCCGGCTCGGGGTCGACGCGGCGGACGTCCTCGACCCGCACCCCGTCGACCTCGTGGATCTCGCTGCGGAGCAGGTCGACGAGATGGTCCCCGGCGAGCTCGATGACGAACTCGTCGACGACATCGCCGTCGGCCCGCTGGAGGATGTCGATGGCGACGATGTCGCCACCGACGGCGCCGATCCGACTGGCCACCTGTCCGAGCGCCCCCGGCCGGTCGAGCAGGCTGATACGCACGACGTACCGGTCCACGGCCCACACGTTAGACGCGTCGCGTGAACGGACGGTTTCGTCCAGATGACGAACCGGTCCAGCGCCCCCGTCCGCCTCCCTGACCTGGCCAGCCTTCCTGACCTGGTCGTGTCCGGGGCCGTGGTCGGCGGGCCTGATCCGGACGGTGTCAGGCGGCCGTTTCGCGCCTCGGCACGTACTCGTCCCGGTACGGCCGGCCGGACAGCCGGGAGATCTCGTGCATCAGCTGGTCCGTGAACGCCCGGCAGTCCGCGTGGTCGTGGTCGGCGAGGGGGTGGTCGGGGTCGGCCGCGGCGTCCATCCGGACGGGCTCGCCGAACCGGATGGTGACGGTCCGGAACGGCCGGAGCCGGTTGGACCCGACGGGCTGGACGTCGACGGTCCCGGCCACGCCGACCGGGATGACGGGGACGCCGCACTCCCGCGAGAGGCGGGCGACGCCGGTGCGGCCGCGGTGGACGCACGGGTCCTCGGACCGGGTGCCCTCCGGGTAGACGACGAGGACGTGGCCGCGGTCGAGCACCTCCTCCCGGGCGGTCTCGAGCGCCCGCTCGGACACCGGCCCGCCGCCCCGGCGAATGGGGATCTGGCCGGCGGCGCGGAAGAACCAGGCGGTCCGCCAGTCGTCGAAGTACTCGGCCTTGGCGAGGAAGGTGACGCGACGGCGGACGACGAGCGGGATGAAGAACGAGTCGCAGAACGACTGGTGGTTGGCGGCGAGGACCGCGGGGCCGTGTCGGGGAAGGTTCTCCTTCCCCTCGACCTTCACCCGCCAGAGGACGAAGAAGACGGGCGTGAGGATGGCCTTCGTCACCCAGTAGACCATGGCCGTACGGTACCCCCGGGGCGGCCGGTCGGCCCGACCAGGGCCGAGGACGCGGTCAGCCGAGCTTGGTCAGGCCGCGGCGGAGGTTGCGGACGGCCTGGTTGGTCCGCTGCTCGTTCTCGATCAGGGCGAAGCGGACGTAGCCGTCGCCGCCGGGACCGAAGCCGAGCCCCGGCGAGGTGGCGACCTCGGCGTCGTTGATGAGCAGCTTGGAGAACTCGAGCGAGCCCATGTCGCGGTACGGCTCGGGGATGGGCGCCCAGACGAACATCGTGCCGCGCGGTGGGACGATCTCCCAGCCGATGCGGTTGAGGCCGTCGCAGAGGGCGTTGCGGCGGGCCTGGTAGATCTCGCGTATCTCCTTCGGGTACTCCGGAGCCTCGTTCATGGCGACGATGGCAGCGATCTGGATCGGCTGGAACGTGCCGTAGTCGAGGTAGCTCTTCAGTTTGGTCAGGGCCTGGACGATCTCGGCGTTGCCGACCAGGAAGCCGACGCGCCAGCCGGCCATCGAGAACGACTTCGTCAGCGTGTAGAGCTCGACCGCGACGTCCTTGGCCCCGGGCACCTGGAGGATGGACGGCGGGTCGTAGCCGTCGAAGCCGAGATCGGCGTAGGCGAAGTCGTGGACGAGGACGACGTCGTGCTCGCGGGCGAACGCGACGAGGCGCTCCATGAACGCGTAGTCGACGCAGGCGGTCGTCGGGTTGTGCGGGAACGAGAGGACGATGACGCGGGGCTTCGGCCAGGTCTGCTCCCACGTCTCCATCAGCGAGTCGAAGAACGCATCACCGGGGTTCGGCGCGCCGGGTGGTTCGGTGCCGTCGCCGGCGTCGCTCGACCGGGCGGCGACACCCTGGCCGCTCGTCAGGGGGATCTGGCGGATGTCGGCGCCGGCGAACAGCGGCGCGTAGATGTGGATCGGGTAGGACGGCGACGGGACGAACGCGGTGTCGCCGGGGCCGACGAGCACCCACATCAGGTGGGAGAGGCCTTCCTTGGCGCCGATCGTCGTCACGACCTCGGTGTCGGGATCGAGCTCGACGCCGAATTTGCGGAAGTACAGATCGGTCACGGCCTGCCGCAGCTTCGGGATGCCCTTCGACGCGGAGTAGCGGTGGTTGCGTGGATTGTGGGCGGCCTCGGCGAGCTTCTCGACCGCGACGTCCGGCGAGGGGAGGTCGGGGTTCCCGAACCCGAGATCGATGACGTCCGCCCCGGCTCGGCGTGCCTCCAGTTTCAACCCGTTGATGGTGGCGAACACGTAGGGCGGTAGCCCGTTGATCCGGCGGAACTCCATGCCCGAAAGGCTACCGCCAGTCCGGTCCCCGCCGGACCCGCGTCGAGTCGGTGCCGGGCGGCTGTCGGCGGCGACGGCGGAACGCGTCGTGAGCTACGCGCCGCGGGCGGCGGCGAGGACGTCGAGCGGGGCCGGCCAGCCGAAGACAGCCCAGGTGGCGCCGGCGTCGGCGAGCTGGCGGACCCAGGCGACGACGAGATCACGGTCGATCTCGCCAGTCGAGTTTTCCGGAGGGGTGCCGGCCCAGGTGACTTCCGACCGGGCGGCCTGGGCGGCGACGGCCGGGGGTGGGGCGCCCCAGAGGTTGACGGCGACGCCTTCGTCCTCGGCCAGCGCGACGGTGGCCCGAGCACTGGCACTCGCGCCACCGCCGGCGCCGACCCACACGGGCAGGTCGAGACGGCGTCAGCGCGCGGACACAGCGGCGCAGCTCCTCCCGGCGGTCGGCGGCTGGCGGGAACGGGAGACCGTACGCCTCGTTCTCGGCCGCGCTCAGCCGGTCGCCGGTGCCGAGGGCGGCGACGACGCGGCCCGGGGCCAGCGCGGCGAGGGCGGCGAGCTCCGCGACGAGCACGCGCTCGGGCACGATCCCGACCCGGGCGACGAGCGGGCCGACGGCCAGCCGGGTCGTCCGCGACGCGACGGCGGCGAGGAGCGGGAACGGGGCCAGCGCGGGTCGGTCCGGGCGGCCCATCGGCCAGAGGTGGTCGTAGCAGAAGACGCCGTCGATCCCGGCGTCGTCGGCCTGCCGGGCGACGTCGAGGGCGTCGTCGGCGGTCGGTCGGAAGCTCGGCAGGACGACCCCGACCTTGATCGTCGGGGCCTCGAGGGCCGACCCCCGAGCCGGCTCGGCGGCGGCACTGGCATCGGCACCGTCGGTCACCGGAGCCCTCCGGCCCGGGCGGCGAGGGCGGCGCCGATCGCGCCGGCTCGCTCGCCGAAGGCGGCCGGGACGATCGGGACGGCCGGGCGGGCGTCGCCGCCCTCGACGAGATCGGCGAAGGCTCGCCGCGTCGGGGCGAGCAGGAGCTCGCCGGCGCCGACGAGGCCGCCGCCGAGCACGATCCGGTCGGGGTCGAAAAGCGCGGTGAGGTTGGCGAGGCCGAGGGCGACCCACCAGCCGAGGTCGTCCAGGACGGCGAGCGCGCCGGCGTCACCGTCGAGGGCGGCCCGGGTGACGTCCTCGCCGCGCACCCGTTCGGGATCGCCGCCGGCCGAGCCGACGACGTCGGGCAGCCGGCCGGCGTAGGCGGCCTCGCGGGCCAGCCGGCCGAGCCCACCGCCGGACGCGTACCGCTCCCAGCAGCCGCGGTGGCCGCACGGGCAGGGCGGCCCGGTCGGGTCGACGATCATGTGGCCGGCCTCGCCGGCGAACCCGGACCGGCCGCGGACGAGCCGGCCGCGGACGACGAGGCCGGCCCCGATCCCGGTCCCGAGGGTGACGACAAGGGCGTGGTCCGCGCCTCGAGCCGCGCCCAGCCGGTGTTCCGCGACGGCCGCGCAGTTGGCGTCGTTCTCGACGACCAGGGCGGTACCGGGCAACCGATCGGCGAGCAGGCGGCGGATGTCGGCCCCGGCCGCGCCGGGGAGGTTGGGGGAGAACCGGAGGACACCGTCCCGGTCGACGAGGCCGGGGGCGCCGGCGCCGATCGGCCACCCGTCGGCCGGCCGCTCGTCGGCTGGCCAGCCAACGGCCGCCGATCCGCCGACGGACCGCCGGAGGGCGGCGGCGACGTCGGCGACGGCTTCGGCCACATCAGCCCCGACGGCGGACGTCTCGCGGCGGTCGGGGTCAGTAGCGCCGTGGGGGGTGGCCACCCGGGCTTCGGCGACGACCCGGTCGTCCCGGTCGATCGCTACCCCCAGCACCTTCGTCCCGCCGATGTCGATCCCGAGCGCGATGCTCGCGCCGGCGCCGGAGGGAGAGCCGGGGGTCACGCCGAGGACTCGACCCTCGCCTTCAGCTCGCGGAGCGCGGTCGCCATGATCCGGCTCTGGGCCCGCATCTTGATGAAGCCGGGGATCGGCACGCGCAACTCGACCTCGAGGTGGTAGAGGATGTCCGTCCCGCCACCGTCGGTGCCGTCGAAGACGTAGCTGCCGTCGAGCTTGGTCGTGATGTCGCCCTGCGTCAGCCGCCAGGCGACGGTCCGCGGCGCGCCGGTGTAGTCGTAGGCGAGCGTGTAACTGGTGCTGCGGCCGAACGCGGCGGCCCGGAAGGTGACGAGGAGGGGGCGGCCGTCGGCGTCGCGCTCGTGGACGGCGACTTCCTTGATGTCGGCGGCCCATTCCGGGTACCGCTCGATGTCGGCGACGACGGCAAAGCACCGCTCGGGCGGTGCCGCCACGCTCATGTGCTCCGTCGCCTGCTCCGACACCTCGACCTCCTCGTGGCCAGACCGGGCCACACCCCACGCGTCGGGGCTGCGAGGACCGGTCCCGGGTCAGCCTTGCACTTCCGCCAAGGCCACGGCCAGCCTAGGAGCGAGCTGGTCGTAGTCGAAGGATGCCTCCGCCCGGGCTCGGGCAGCGCGGCCCATCCGCCGGCGCAGATCGTCGTCGGC
Source organism: uncultured Actinomycetota bacterium (assembly GCA_963844575.1). Lineage (GTDB taxonomy): Bacteria > Actinomycetota > Acidimicrobiia > Acidimicrobiales > RAAP-2 > DASZUK01. The sequence goes on along the minus strand of CAWJOU010000005.1, from coordinate 1,753,983 downwards.
GAGGAGGCGACGGAGCGCGGCGGCGACCGCGGCCGGGTCGTCCGGCCGGGCGACGACGAACCCGGTGACGCCGTCTTCGACCGCCTCGGCCGCGCCACCGCTGGCCCCGGCGACCTGCGGGACGCCGGCCGCCGCGGCCTCGAGGAAGACGATCCCGAACCCCTCCTGTTCCAATCCCGACCAGCGGGACCGGCAGGCCATGACGAAGGCGTCGGCCGCGCCGAGCAGCGCGGCCTTGTCGTCCTCGCTGATCCGTCCGAGCAGGCGGACCGGGGCACCGGTCTCGGCCACCTGCCCGGCCAGCCGGCCGGCTTCGCGGCCGGTGCCGCCGACGGCGACGACGAGGTCCGGGAACGACGGCGCCAGTCGCCAGGCCGCCTCGACGAGGACGTCCATGCCCTTGCGGGGGACGAGCCGGCTGACGCTCGCCACCAGCGGCCCGTCGACCGGCAGGCCCAACCGCTGCCGGGCCCGTCGGCGGGCGTCGTCGTCCAGCGGTACGAACCGGCCACAGTCGACGCCGGGCGGCACGGGCACGACCGGCGGCATCGCGCCGCCGGCCGCCCGGGCCGCCTCGGCCGCCGGGTACCCGCCGGCCGACACCGCCACCGCCGCACCGGCCAGGACGCGGGCCAGGGCCTGCCGCGTGCCCGGGACCCGGCCGGGCACGGTGACCTCGGCCCCGTGCAGCACCACCCCGTACGGCAGTCCCAACCGGGGGCCGAGGAGGCCGAGCGGCAGGGCCGGATCGAGGAGGACGAGGGACGCGCCGATCTCGTCGGCCAGCGACCGGATGCGGGACCGGGCGGCCGGCGTCGGGAAGAACAGGATCGGCCCCGGCACCCGGTCGATGCGGACGCCCCGGGTCGCCTGTTCGGCGTCGAACGCCGCGGCATCCGGGTGGGAGCTGGCCGTGAGGACGACGAAGCTTTCGGGGTCGAGCCGGCTCCACAGCTCCCACAGGTAGGACTGGATACCTCCCACCTTCGGCGGGAAGTCGTTGGTGACGAGCAGGTGGCGGCTCACCGGGAGCTCACCGGCCCGTCCGGAAGCTCAGTCGGCCCGTCCGGGAGCTCAGCCGGCGCGGTCCTCGAAGCGAAGGCTCGGCAGCAGCCCGGCCCGCTCCAGCATCCGCATGGCCCGGGCCTCGTCGGCGTCGATGACGACCGCGTCATCGGGTTCGCGCTCCAAGAGGAAGCTGACGACGCAGTCGTTGCAGGCGTCGGTCCGCTGCAAGCTGCAGGCGTCGCAGTCGATGGTGAGCGTGGCGGTGGTCATGGTGGTCCCCTCCCCGGTGGGGTCGTCTCGTTCCTTCTGTCGGGGACAGCATGACGGGAGGGTGTATCACTCGGACGCGGGGATCCACGAACAGCGAACGTGCCGGCGCGGGTTGTCGGCGTTGGGATCGACGAGCACGACGGACTGCCAGGTACCGAGCAACGGCCGTCCGCCAGCCACCGGGAGGCTCAGCGACGGGCTGACGAGGACGGGCAGCAAGTGGTCGGCGCCGTGGCCCGGCGAGCCGTGCCGATGCCGGTAACGGTCGTCGCGCGGCAAGAGCCGGTCGAGCAGCTCGTCGAGGTCACGCTCCGACCCCGACCCGAGCTCCATCAGGGCGAGGCCGGCGGTGGCGTGCGGAGCGAAGACGTGGCAGAGGCCGTCGCCCCGACCGTCGCAGAACGAGGCGACGATCGGCGTCAGGTCGGTGACCCGGCGAGCGCCGGTCTCGACGGCGAACAGCTCGGTGTCCATCGTCCGCTCCTCTCTCCTTCTGGCTCCGGCTGGCCGACCGGTTCTGGGTCCCGGTCAGTCGGCGGCGTACGTCCGGCGCGCCAAGCAGACGTGCTCGGCGATCTGCGAGACCCCCCACGCCACGCCCTCGGTGACGACCCGGCCGCCACCCCCGTCGACGAGGACGAAGAACGGCGGCCCCTGGACGCGGTAGGCCGACCAGGCGGCCGTGGCCATGACCACCGCTGGTGACGCCTCGCCCCCGGTGGTCCTGGCCGGCGCGAGGGCACGGAGCGCGGCGACGTCCTCGCCGTCGGGCCCGTGGGTGATCGCGACGACCCGTTCGTCGGTGGCCAGGCCGGACCCGGTCGGGTCGGCCAGCGCGTCCCACAGTGGCCGGCACCCGTCGCAGTGGCTGGAGAGGAAGACGAGCAGCGTCCAGCGGCCGGTGCCGAGCACCCGGACGTCGACGGCTCGGCCGTCGAGATCGACGCCGGCGAGGTCGGACGCCGGCGTGGCCGGTCGGTCGCGGTACGTCGGGATCGGGACCAGGCCGTCGAGCACCGGCGCCGGTGGCCGGTGAACCGGGTCGGCAACTCCTTCCGGGCGGCGCCCGGCCGGCGTCACGTCACCGACGATGGTTGCCCGACGTCCTCGCCGGCTGTCTCGGCCAGTGCCTCGACGGCCCGGCCGTGCCCGCACCACCGGCACGACACCTCGTCCACCGACTCGGCGAGCACGGTCTCGTCCTCCACCTCGAGCTCGCCGCCCACGGTGTAGTGGTTGAAGGCCTTCGTCGTGCGAGTCGTCGTCACATCGAAGCGGGTCAGGTTGCCGCACGCCGTGCAGCGGTACCGGATCATGGAAGCCACGGGGAACACGGTACTCGCCGTCGCCGGTCCGACGGCCCGGTTCACAACCGGCTCAGCAGCTCCGCCTTCTTGGCCTCGAATTCGCCGTCGGAGATGATGCCGCGCCGACGCAGGTCGTCCAGCGCGATGAGCTGATCCGGGACGGAGTACGCGCCCCCCAGGGCCGCCGGCTGGGCGACCCCGACCGCCGGCGCGCTCGGCAGCGTCGGCGCGGCCGGCAGCGGCATCCCGTGGGGCGGCGTGTCGTCCATCGCGAACGGCCGCGGGACGCTGATCGGCTGGGCCGGCACGCCGGCGGCCGGCGACGGGCCGCCGAACCCCGGCCAACCGGCCTCCTGGGCGCGGCCGCGGCTCGCCTCGTCCAGCTCCCGGGCGATGACGCGCTGCAACGTCCGCGGGCGGCGGACGTCTTCGATGGCCATCGGATCGTCGCCGACGAGCTCGACGACCAGCCGGCCGGAACCGATCAGCCGTTCGACGAACGTCTGCGTGCAGTGCACCTCGGCGATCCGCTGCAGGCGGAGCTGGACGAGGTCGCGGCCGAAGACCCCGCGCCGGTAGATCAACCGGTTCGTCGTCACCACCAGGCTGATCCCCAGCCACCGGACGATCCGGCCGGCCAGCCAGATCACCGGGATCGCCACCATGACCGCCAGCACCCCGGCCACCGCCACCGGCGCCTTCGGGAAGCGAACGACCACCGCGACGGCGACGGCCAACGCCACCACCGTGAGCACGGCCGGACCGAGCAGGAAGACCCAGTGGGGCCGGAGGTCGACGACGACCTCCTCGCCATCGTCCAGGAGTCGGCTCGATATCGGCACCTCGCACAGCGTACCGGCCGGTCCGCCGGCCACCCGGTCTTCACCAGCGGACTTGGCGGGTGGGACGTGTGGGAGGAACCCCGGTGGGAGGACGGCGCCGTAGTCGTGTCCGGGAGCGAGCGGAGGGCCCGGACCAACCATGCACGAGACGACAGCACGCCGACGATCCGCAGCCCGACGGCGGTTCGCCGCGTTCGGCGCCATCCTCGTCGTCCTCGGAACGGTCACCACCGCGGTCGGCGTCGGCGAGATCGTGACCCCGGCCCTGCCGGCCGCCGCCGACAACGGTTACGGCCCGGGGACCGGCCCGCAGGCCCCGACACAGCACTGGGGCGGCGCCTACGTGTTGACAGGCGTGCCCGGCTATGCCTACTGCATCTTTCCCGGGTCGGCCTCCCCCGCCGAGCTGCCGACCACGCCGTGGAGCCCGGTCGCCTATCCCGGCAGTGGCGTCTTCAGCGACGGCCAGATGGCCGCGCTGGCCTACTTCGCCGAGCGCTATCAGGGCACCGGCTGGGGTGGCTACTCGGTCGACACAACCGTCGCCGCCATCGCCCAGATCGCCTACACGTCGGCCGGCGGGACAACGCCACCGGGCAGCCGCGCCCCGGCGGCCCTCGTGGCGGCGGTCACCGCCTGGATCACCACCTACGCCGGGCCCTGGACCGTCAGCCTGACAATGACGCCGTCCTCGGGGTCGGCCTTCACCACGAACCGCAACTACTCGGGCACCGTCATTGTGCGCAGCGCCACCGGGGCCGGGGTCAGCGGCCTACAGATCACCCCGCCGCCGACCGGCGGACCGGGCGCCAACCAGATCAGCAACTTCGGGTGGCTGGCCGGCACAACCAACGCGGCCGGACAGCTCAGCTTCGTCTGGAACATCAGCGGCGTGCCGCCCGGCGGCCTCTTCTCGGCCCAGGGCATGAACGTGGTCGGCGACGCGCCCGGCACCGCGCCGCCGGCCTACGGCGCGCCCGGCGGTTCGGGCGGGCAGCTCATGATGGTGTCGGGAGCGAGCGAGGTGCTCGGTACCGGCTTTGGCGGCGTGACGTCGTCGGCGACAGTGCTGACCGGCACGATCTCGATCGCCAAGGCGGTGAACGACCCGGCCTACTACGGCCCGGGTGGCGCGGTCTTCCAGATCCGGGACGGTTTCGGAAACGTGCTCGACACCCTCGTCACCAACGGTGCCGGCAACGCCGGGCCATCGGTCACACTGACCGCGACGACAACAGGCACCCAGTACGCGGTGGTGGAAGTGGCCGCGCCCCCCGGCTACCAGCTCGCGCCACCGATCGTGGTCACCATCCATCCGCACACCACAACGCTGGCCAGTTTCAGCGGACCGAGCACCGAGCTGGCGGTCCCCGCCGCGCTCGGCGCGGCCAAGGTCGACGCCACAACCGGCGATCCGGCGGCCGGCGCCGTCTTCGACTTCAGGTACGACCGCGCCGACGACGGCGTCTACGACCAGGACCTCGGGAGCTGCACGACGTCGGGTGCGGGCACCTGCCAGCCGCCGACGCAGAACACGGCCGGCGGCTGGCTGCCCGGCTGGTACCAGGTCACCGAGACGACGCCACCGCCGGGCTACTGGCTCGATCCGGCGACCACCGTCCAGACGGTCTTCCTCGCCCCCGGCTCCGCCGCGGTGGCCAGCGTCACCTTCGCCGACCCGTTCCTCGGCAGCCTGTCGCTGACCAAGACCGGCAACGACACCGCCTACTGGGGCATCGCCGGCGCCGTCTTCACGGTGACCGGGCCGACGCCATCGTCGGCGGTGGTCGGAACACTGACGGTCGGGGCCACCGGGTCCACCAACACGCTCACCGGGCTGGTGCCCGGTACCTACCACCTCGTCGAGACGACCGTCCCTCCCGGCTACAGCGCGGTCACGCCGTTCACAGTGGCTGTAGTGGCCGGTCACGCCACCACCACGACCGCGGCGGCCGACGCCGTCCAACCGGGCACCCTCGTCGTCTCCAAGACCGACGCGGCGACGGCGGCCGCTCTGCCGGGTGCGACCTTCGACGTCCGCTACGACCCGACCGGATCAGGCACATACAGCGTGGATCTCGGGTCGTGCACGACCGACGCCTCGGGCACCTGCTCCCCGGTGCCGAACGACGGCACCGGCTTCCTGCCCGGCAACTACGAGGTGGTCGAGACGGCGGCCCCGACGGGGTACTACCGGCCGACACCACCGCCGACCGATCACGTCACGGTCGACCCGGCCGTCTCCGCCACCGCCGCCTTCACCGACGCGTTGCTCGTCCCGGCCTCGTTCACCAAGGTGGCCACCGGCTCGGTCAACCCGACACAGCTCGTGCTGGCCGGCGCGGTCATCGACGTCACCGCCGGCACCACCTTCGGCGGGACACCGGTGGCGACCTGCACGACCGACATCCACGGCAACTGCACCACCACGACCGTCCTGATCTCGGGCCAGCCCTACTGCTGGTCGGAGGTCACCGCGCCGCCGGGGCTGGCGGCCACGGCCACCGGCTGCTTCGTCGCCGACAACGCGCAAGGCGCGCAACCGATCACCGTCACCGACGCCGGCGAGTTCGTGGCCATTGCCGTCAAGAAGGTCGACGCCGCCGACCTGACAGCGACGCTGCCCGACGCCGTCTTCTCGCTCTATCGGCAGGACGGCGGCACCGGCCCGAACGCGCCGACCCCACCGGCCGGCGTTCCCAGCGAGCCCGGGCAGACCTGGGTAGCCCAGGCCATCACCGACGCCGGCGGCATGGCAACGTTCCCCCTCCAGCTCCCCGGCTACGCCTACTGCGTCGTCGAGACTCGGGCACCCGCCAACTACGGGCTCGACTCGACCGAGCACTGCACCACCGTCCTGGCGGGCACGACGGCGACGCCGGCCCCGGTGACCACCGTCACGGTGACCGACGCCGAAGCCCAGGCCACCGTCGCCGCCCACAAGTTCAACTCCGCCATGCCGACAACCGGCATCCCTGGCGCGGTCTACGACCTCTACGTCGTCGGCCACGGTGCGCCGTCTGGTGCGCCGTCGGCGGCGCCAACAGGAGCAGCCACCGAGCCCGGCGACACCTGGTGGGCCCGCGGGACCACGTCGAGCACCGGCGACCTCTCGTTCACCGTGCCGTCGGGCTACTCGTGGTGCTTCCACGAGGTGACGGCGCCGGTCGACTACTCCCTCGATCCCGCCCTCCACTGCACCGCCCGGATCACCACGGACACCGCGACCTCGACCGGGACGGTGGCCCTGCCCGAAACCCTGGCCCTGGTCGAGGTCTTCGCCCACAAGTTCAACTCGCTCGACCCCGGCACGGCCGTGCCCGGCGCCACTTACGAGCTGGCCGGCCAGGGCCCCCTACCACCGGGGTGGTCGGCGCCGGCCGACCCCGACGGCGACCCGGTGCCGACGGGCGACTGGTACGTCGGCCTCGCCACCACCGACGGGCAGGGCGACGCCAGCTGGTCGGTGCCGGCCGGGTACTCGTGGTGCCTGCACGAGGTGTCGGTGCCGGCCGGGTACCAACCCGATCCGTCGTGGCACTGCACGGCCGTCATCTCGACGACCACGACGCCGGCCGCCGCCACCATGGCCCTGCCCGAAACGCCGGTCCCCGCACCGGCCCTGCCGTCCCTCCCCTATACCGGCGGCCCGGAGGCGTGGCAGGCCGCGCTCGGCGGCGCCTTCCTTCTCTCCGGCGGCGTCCTCCTGCTGGTCGCCCGCCGGCGGAAGCGTCCGGTCCCCGACGCCACCTCCGGCCAGCGGCCGGGCGGTCGAGACGGGTAACGGTCCGACGGCGCGACGGCGGCGTCGACGGGCAGACTGGACCTGGACGACCGGCCGACGCCGGTCGTCGCCGGACCAGCCGACCGGAGGAGCGCCGATGGCCGCCGACGTACAACCGAACGAGCTGCGGGACCGGCTCCGGGCCGGCGAGGGCGTCTTCGTCCTCGACGTCCGCGAACCCGAAGAGGTCGCCGACTGGGCGTTCCCGGGGGCGGTCAACATCCCCCTCGGCGAGCTCGGCGGCCGGGCCGGCGAGCTCCCGACCGACCGGCCGATCGTCGTCGTCTGCCACTCCGGCGTCCGGTCCGCGTCGGCCGCCGACGCGCTGGCCACGGGGGGCTGGCCGGCCGAGAACCTGGCTGGTGGGGCGGTCGCCTGGGTGGCGACCGAGCCGACCGACTGACGGCGGAGCGACCGAGGCTCCGATGTCCGATCCCACGCCCGACGACGCCGCCCCCGACCCGACCGGCCCAGACCCGACCGGCCCAGACCCGATCGGCCCACACCCGACCGGCACACACCGGACCGGCAGCCTCATCGACCAGGAGGCGACCGCGTACTTGCGGACGGTGATGCCGTTCATGGAACGGCTCGGGGCCGAGACCGTCCTCGCCACCCCCCAAGAGGTTCGGCTCCGCCTCCGCTGGGCCGAAGAACGGTGCACGGCCGGCGGCATCCTCCACGGCGGCGCCCTGATGACGCTGGCCGACGGCGCGGCGGCGTGGTGCGCCCGGCTGAACGTGCCCGCCGGTGACCGCACGACGACGATCGAGTCGAAGACGAACTTCCTACGAGCCGTCCGGGGCGGCTTCGTCGAGGCCGTCGCCCGACCGTTGCACGTCGGCCGGACGACCATCGTCGTCGACACGCTCCTCTACGACGCCAACCACCGGCTCGTTGCCCGGACCAGCCAGACGCAGGCCGTCCTCCCTATCCGTTGATGCCGAAGGCCCGCTGATGCCGAAGATCAGCGCCGGCCTGCTCGTCCACCGGCCCCGGCCGGGCGGGCAGCGGGAGGTCCTGCTCGTCCATCCCGGCGGCCCGTTCTGGGCCAAGAAGGACGACGGCGCCTGGTCGATCCCCAAGGGCGAGGTCGACCCGCCGGCCGTCACCGTCGCGTCGGCGGACCTCGTGGCGACGGCCGACCGCGAGTTCGCCGAGGAGCTCGGCCAACCGGCCCCCGCCGGTGACCGCGTCGCCCTCGGCGAGGTCGTCCAGGCCGGCGGCAAGCGGGTCGTCGCCTGGGCCGTCGAGGGCGACCTCGATCCCACCGCCGGCCGGAGCAACCGGTTCGAGATGGAGTGGCCGCCGCGCTCGGGCCGGGTCGAGTCCTTCCCGGAAGTCGACCGGGCCGAGTGGTTCACCGCCACCGACGCCCGCCGCAAGCTCGTGACCGCCCAGGCCGAGCTGGTCGATCGCCTCCTCGCCCTCGTCGACCGACCGTCGTAGCTCCCGCTCCGGCCCGGCTCCTGCTCAGGTCCGGGCTCGCGCTCAGGTGCGGCGGGAACGCTCCCAGGTGTCGAGGACGATGAGCGTCTTCGTCCCGGTGACCCGGCCACTGCGGCGGAGCCGCTCGATGGCGGTGCCGAGACCGGCGACGTCGGCGGCCCGGAGCCAGACGAGCGCGTCGGGGTCCCCGGCGGTCGTAAAGACGGCCTGCACATCCGGCATCGACGTCGCGGCCACCCGGACCTGCTCGAGGTCGGCCGTCCCGGCGAACCGGACCTCCGTGAACGCCTGGATCGGCCGGCCGGCCTTGGCGTGGTCGAGGACGACCGTATAGCCGGCGATGGCTCCCGTCCGTTCGAGCCGCTCGATCCGCCGCTTGACGGCCGACGGCGACAGCGACGCCCGCGACGCGATGTCGCCCATCGTCCGCCGGGCGTTCTCCGCCAGCAGGCCAATGATCACGTGGTCCAACTCGTCCATCACCGGGGCGTTCACACTACGAAGAGTAGCAAATGGATTTCTGCGCTCTCTATCGGTGCAAGATCGACAGTTCTCGAAAAAACGTTGCGTAGTTGTCGGTCAGAAGAGAGAATTCTGTCGTCCCGGGTCGTCGATCCGGGTTGAATGGCTACATGACCGACGGGCTGGACCGCACCGCTCTTCAGGGCCCGACGGGCCGGACGGCGGGGCCGCGCGCCGAGCGCCCGGGCCGCAGTCGTCCTGGCCGGGCTCGGCGTCATGTACGTCCCCGATTTCCTCCTCGACGCTGGCGGGGTCGTGCACGTCCACGCAGTACGATCCGACCAGGGAGACGATCGACTGGAGGAAGCCGTGCGGAAGATCGGTGGCCGTGTCCACGACGTCCTGGCGCTGGCCCGGTCGTCCGGAAAGCGGCCGGTCGACGTCGCCGGGGAGCCGGCGTCGGCCCGGCCCGGACGGTCCGTCGGTCTCCCGGCCTGAGGAGCGTGGGGTGCCCACCCCGCCGACCGTCACCGACACCCTGACCACCACCGCCACCCGCCCCACCGTCCGCCTCGACGACAAGTACGCGGCCACGTCCGGCCGCGTCCTGCTGTCCGGGATCGAGGCGCTCGTCCGCCTGACGATCGACCAGCGCCACCTCGACCGAGCCCGCGGCCTCAACACCGGCGTCTTCGTCAGCGGCTACGAGGGGTCGCCGCTCGGCGGCCTCGACCTCGAGCTGTACCGGGCGTCGTCCTTCCTCGACGAGGCCGGCGTCGTCTTCACGCCCGGCGTCAACGAGGAGCTGGCCGCCACCGCGGTGGCCGGCACCCAACTGCTCGGCGAGCTCGACGGCCGGCGCCATGACGGCGTTGCCGGCTTCTGGTTCGGCAAGAACCCGGGCCTCGACCGGGCCGCCGACGCCATCCGGCACGGCAACTTCTCCGGCACGACGCCGTTGGGCGGCGCGGTCGCGGTGATCGGCGACGACCCGTTCTGCAAGTCGTCGACGCTGCCGAGCTCGTCGGAGTGGATGGCCCGCAGCCTGGCCGTCCCGCTGCTCGCCCCCGGCTCGGTGGCCGACGTCCGCACCCTCGGCCTGCACGCCGTCGCCCTCTCTCGTCACGCCGGCGTCTGGACCGCCCTCAAGATCGTCGCCGACATCGCCGACGGCGTGGCCACGGTCGACCTCGACGACCCGGCCGGCTGGATCCCCCCACCGGATCTCGACCGGCCAGTGCAGCGCCCGCTGCTGCTCGGCGCCGCCGCCGCGGTGGCCGAGGAGCACCTGCTCGACGTCCGGCTCCCCCGCGTCCTCGACTATGCCCGCCGGGCCGGGCTCAACCGGGTGACGTTCGAGCCCGGCCGCCCCCGCCTCGCCGTCGTCGCTCCCGGCCTCGCCTACGAAGCCGTCGTCGGCGCCCTGCGGGACCTCGGGCTCGGCCCGGCCGACTGGGACGCCCTCGGTCTCCGCCTCGTCCGGCTCGGCCTGCTCTGGCCGCTCGACCCGGCCGAGCTGCGGTCCCAGCTCGCCGGCGCCGAGCGCGTGCTGGTCGTCGAGGACAAAGCGGCCTTTGTCGAAGGCCAGGTCAAGGAGGCCCTCTACAGCCTGGCCGACCGGCCGGTCGTGGTCGGCAAGGAGGACGGCCGCGGCCGGCCGCTCCTGCCGCCGCACGGCGCGGTCACGAGCGAACTGGTCGCCGACGTCCTCGCCACCGTGCTCGGCGACGAGCTCCCGGCCGCGGCCCGAGCCCGGCTCGACCGGATGAACCGCCCGGAACGGCTCTCGCTGACGTCGGCGCCGCTGCCGGCTCGCACGCCGTACTTCTGCTCCGGCTGCCCGCACAACCGGTCGACCCAGGCCGGCGACGACCAGCTCGTCGGGCTCGGCATCGGCTGCCACGTCATGGTCGCCCTCGACGGCGCCGGCCGCGGCCGGTCGGTCGGCATGACCCAGATGGGCGGCGAGGGCGCGCAGTGGATCGGCCTGGCCCCGTTCACCGACGACGCCCACTACTTCCAGAACCTCGGCGACGGCACGTTCTTCCACTCCGGGTCGCTCGCCATCCGGGCCGCCGTCGCCGCTGGCGTCGACATCACGTACAAGCTGCTCTTCAACCAGGCCGTCGCCATGACCGGTGGCCAGCACCCCGAGGGCCTGTTCGACGTGCCGACGCTGACCCGCTGGCTGGCCGTCGAGGGCGTCCGGCGGGTCGTCGTGACGACGCCCGACCCGTCCACCTACGACGGCGTCGAGCTCGACCCGATCGCCGTCGTCCGACACCGCGACGAGCTGGCCGACGTCCAGTCCGAGCTCGGCCGGGTACCCGGCGTCACCGTGCTCGTCCACGACGACCGTTGCGCGGCCGAAGAGCGCCGCCTGCGCAAACGGGGCAAGCTGCCGACGCCGCCGGAGACGGTCTGGATCAACCAGCGCGTCTGCGAGGGCTGTGGCGACTGCGGGACGAAATCGACCTGCCTGTCCGTCGTCCCCGTCGAGACCGACCTCGGCCGCAAGACCGCGATCCACCAGGGCTCGTGCAACAAGGACTTCTCCTGCCTCGACGGCGACTGCCCGTCCTTCGTCGTCGTCACGCCGCGGCGCGAGCGCCGCCGGCGCCGGCGCCGGCGCCGGGACCGGGGCGCCGAGGCGCGGGTTACCGGCGAGCCGTCGGCCGACCGGACCGCCGCCGACCGAGCCGCCACCGACCGAGCCGCCCGCCTGCCCGCACCGCCGGTGGACCTCCCGGCACCGACCTTTCGGGCGCTCGACGGGGAGACCCTCGTCCGGATGGCCGGGATCGGCGGCACCGGCGTGGTCACCGTCTCACGGATCATCCAGATGGCCGCCCGCCTCGACGGCCGCTACGCCGCCGGCGTCGAGCAGACCGGACTCGCCCAGAAGGGCGGTCCCGTCGTCGCCGACGTCCGCATCGCCGACCGGCCAGTCGAGGGCACCATACGGGCCGGCCGTCGGTCGGTCGACCTGCTGCTCGGCTTCGACCTCCTCGGCGCGGCCAGCCCGCCCAACCTAGCCGTCACCGACCGCGACCGGACCGTCGCCGTCGTCAACACCGCGGCTGTCCCGACCGCGGCGATGGTCCACGACATCACCGTCGCCTTCCCGCCGTCGTCGGCCGTGACCGAGCGCATCGACGCCGAGACGCAGGCCGCGGCCAACGTCTACCTCAACGCCGAGTGGATCGCCGAGCAGGTCGCCGACGACCACCTCACGACCAACGTGGTCCTCGTCGGCGCGGCGTACCAGCTCGGCTGCCTGCCCGTGACGGACGTCTCTCTGGAGGCCGCCATCACGCTGAACGGCGTCGCCGTCGACGAGAACGTCGCCGCCTTCCGCTGGGGTCGGGCGGCCGTCGTCGACCCGGTCGCCGTCACCCGGGCCCTCTCGACCACCGGCTCCCCCGCCACCCCCGCCCGCCTGGCCGACGGCGTCACCGCCGACGCCCTCGCCGCGGCCGAGCGTGACGTCGTCGATGCCGGCCTGCCCGAGCCGTTGCGGCCGATGATCGCCGCCCGCGTCGCCGACCTCGCCGACTACCAGCACGCGGCCTACGCTACGGACTACTTGCGAGCGGTCGCCGACGTCGCCGCGGCCGAGCAGGCTCGCTGCCCCGGTCTTGACCCGGTCGTCACGCGGGCGTTCGCGGCCGGCCTGCACAAGCTGATGGCCTACAAGGACGAGTACGAGGTCGCCCGCCTCCACCGGCTCGACGCCGAGCGGTCCCGGCTGGCCGGCGAGCTCGGTCCGGGTCGCGCCAAGGTCATGCTCCACCCGCCGGTGCTGCGCGCCCTCGGCGTGAAGCGCAAGGTCAGCCTCGGCCCGGCCACCGGACCGGCGTTCCGGGTCCTGCGGGCTGGCCGGCGGCTGCGCGGCACGCCGTTCGACCCGTTCGGCCGGACCGCGATGCGCCGGACCGAGCGCCGGCTCGTCGGCGAGTACCGCCAGCTGGTCGCCGACGCCCTCCCCCACCTCCGGCCCGAGACCGCCGACCAGGTCGCCCGGATCGCCGCCCTCCCCGACGTCGTCCGCGGCTACGAGGGCGTCAAGGCCGCTGGCGTCGAACGGTTCCGGGCCGATGCCACTTCGGCCCTCGGCGCCCTCCGGGCCGAGCCGACGTCGGCCTACGCGTCGCTGCCGTCGTAGCCGGCATCGCCGTAGCTGAAGATGCCACCGTCGGCCGCGACGAACCAGTAGCCGCGCCCGTCCGGCGTCGACGCCATGCCGACGATCGGTTGGTTGAGCGGCTTCCCGCCCATCGAGCCGTAGAACGTCGCGTCGCCGTAGCTGAAGATGCCACCGTCGGCCGCGACGAACCAGTAGCCGCGCCCGTCCGGCGTCGACGCCATGCCGACGATCGGTTGGTTGAGCGGCTTCCCGCCCATCGAGCCGTAGAACGTCGCGTCGCCGTAGCTGAAGATGCCACCGTCGGCCGCGACGAACCAGTAGCCGCGGCCGTCCGGCGTCGACGCCATGCCGACGATCGGTTGGTTGAGCGGCTTCCCGCCCATCGAGCCGTAGAACGTCGCGTCGCCGTAGCTGAAGATGCCGCCGTCGGAGGCGACGAACCAGTAGCCGCGCCCGTCCGGGGTGGCGGTCATACCGACGATCGGCTTGACCAGATGGAGCGAGCCGGCCGAGCCGTAGAACGCGGCGTCGCCAAAGCTGAAGATCCCGCCGTCCGCGCCGACCAGCCAGTAGCCGCGGCCGTCGGGCGTGGCGGCCAGGCCGACGATCGGCGCGTTGAGGGCGACGCCACCGAGCGAGCCGGAGAACGCGGCGTCGCCATAGCTGAAGACATCCCCCTGGCGGTCGACCAACCAGTAGCCGCCCCCGTCCGGCGTCGACGCCATACCGACGACCGACGACGGTCCGACCGCCGCGGCCGCGGCGGCCGTGCCGTTGCCCGGCGATCCGCCACCGCCCCCGTTCGCACCGCTCGCGCCGCTACCGCCGGCTGTTGCCGCGGTCCCGCCGCCCGACGGCACGCCGAGCGCCTGCTCGGCCTGAGCCCACGTGTAGACCTCGTCCGTCGGTGCCGGCCCACAGGTGCTCAAGAAGACGGCCGCCACCGACCCGCCTCGCACCGTGGCGCTGTCCGCCGCCCCCATCACCAGCGTCGGTGTCGACCCGACGCAGTAGAGCGGGCTGTACTCCGTCAAGATGATGTCCCGGTGGCCCCAGCAGCCCGTCGGGAGCAATGGGCTGCAGTCCTCGTTGGTCGTCGCCGCCGCCGAACCGCCCCAGCCGTCCTCGTACATCCAGAGGTAGTTGACGAACAGCGTCGAGAGCGACCCGCCAGCCCAGATGCTGCCGCCCTGGACCACCACGCCGCCGCCGGTGAGCGTCAGCGGGTGTGTCGGGTCACGGCTGTTGGCCGCGCCGGTTTGCGCGTACGAGTCGAGCTGCGCGGTCATCGCCGAGATCGGCGGCTCGCCCCGCCCCGTCCGTTCGAGGTTCTCGACGACGAAGACCTGCTCGGGCAGCGTGAGCGCGTCGAACGCGCTCAGGTCGAGGTTCATCGGCCCGACCCCCTCGTCGGCCCGGGCATCGTTCGTGGCGACGAGGATGTCCGAGCTGGCCGGCGGGATGTTGGCCGGCGGGTTTTGCGGCGGGAGCGTGCCCGTCATCGGTCGGGCCGCCCCCGACGGGGTCCCGGTCGACGGCCCCGCCGTGGCCGACGTCGGCGGTTCGATCACCTTCGCCGTCGAGACGACACCGGGGACCGTCGTCGACGCGCCGGCCGGTGCTGCCCCGCCGGGTGAGCCCAACCCGGCGCCGAGAACGACGACGGTGACGGTCAGCCCTGCGGACAGGGCGAACCGCCAGTGACGTGCTGCCGCAACCGCCTTGACAACCATGTCCGGGGCCTTTCGCCGGGATCCCCGCCGCTTTCTGACATTGTGTCAACGGCGACCGGCGCGTGACCTTTCGCTCCGGTTTCCCGACCAGTATCCAGCTGGAGGCCCTGGAGACGCTCCCCCAGCCGGTTACTCGCTAGTCACCTCTCTCGAGGAGGGCGGTCTGGTCCTTCGCGGCGATCTGGCTAGCCCGGGAAGGCGAACAGGCTTACTGATCAATACCTTCCAGGCCGGCGATGGCCTCCAGGTCGGCCGCCGACGGCTCGGCCAGCCCCGCTTCGACGGTGTCCGGGACGACGTCGATCTCCCGGTCGAGCAACCACTCGATCTGGTCGGCCAGGGCCTCGATCTCCGCCGAGGTGTACCACGTCCGGCCCAGCGTCAGGCCCAGGTTGTGCTGGACGAGCGCCAAGGCTTCGGGCACCGCGCTCGCGGCGTCGTAGATCTCGAACAGCCGATTCTGCAGCGACTGGGACGACACCATCGGCGCCCCACGAGCCTCGGTCTCGCCGATCAGCGCCCGCAAACGGCCAGCCGGACTCGACTCGGCCGCTCGGGCCGCCTCGGCCGCGACTGCCTCGACGGTCGCCCCGCCGATCGTCTCCACCGTCACCGTGCTACCGCTCACGTCTTGCATACGACATCCTCTTTCATCTGGCGGCCCGACGGGTGCATCCCCACTGGGTTGAGTCGCCCGCCGTCCACTTGATGCAACGCCGGGCCGGCCACCGGTGTTCCCGGGGCTCCAGACCGTTGAAACGGCGGTAACCGATGACCAGGCGATGATTCCCGAGATGCACTTCTCTTTGCAACTGGAGTGAACCTTTCCTATGCTCCCTCGTCGGGAGAAACGCCGCAAAGGGGGGCACGTGACGGGTCGGAGGGGTACCGGGACACTTGCACGGGAGCAGGGGCGAACGGGGTTCCGCCTGGGCCCCGTTGTTCGCTCGATGGTCGGGATCGCCTGCGTCACCGGCTCGATGGTCGGCTTCGTCATAACCTCGCCGGCCGGGGCGGCCAGCTCGTGGAGCTGGAAGGTGCAGGCGAGCTACCCGGCCCCGGCCCATCTGGAATCCGTGGCGTGCACCTCGATCTCCGACTGCATCGCCGTTGGCGATAACAGCACGATCGTCGCCACGACCGACGGAGGGAGCACCTGGACCGCCCAGTCGCCCCCGAGCGGCACGGCATCGCTCTATGGCGTCTCGTGCCCCTCGACCGCCGACTGCGTCGCCGTCGGTACAGGCAGCACCATCCTGACGACGAGCGACGGCGGCGCCTCATGGACGAGCCGAACCGCTCCGGTCCCGGCAGCCCTCCTCCTCAGCGTCTCGTGCGCCTCGCCGGCCGACTGCGTCGCGGTGGGGCACGAGAGCATGCTGCTTCATGGCCCTTACTTCACAGCGGTCATCTTCACCACCACCGACGGCGGGGTGACATGGACCGACCGGACGGTACCGACGATGACCACGAACCTCGACGCGGTCTCGTGTCCCTCGACGACAGACTGCATCGCCGTCGGCGCGTTCTCCATCCTCGCCACCACCGACGGCGGAGCCACGTGGACCACGCAGACGCCGCCGAGCGGAGTCCAGTGGTTCGCCGGCGTCTCGTGCGCCTCGGTCACCGACTGCGTCGTCGTGGGCGGCTTCTCCTCCCACACACCAGGGGTCGTCCTGACCACGACGAACGGCGGGGGCACGTGGACCAGCCAAACCGCACCGTCCGGCGCGGACACCCTCTGGGGCGTATCGTGCCCGTCGACCGCCGACTGCGTAGCGGTGGGGGACGCCACAGGGACAACCTCTGCTCTCTTGGCAACGACGACGGATGGGGGAACCACCTGGACCAACCAGGCCGTGCCAAGCGGTGTGCACGGGATGCTGCGGGTCGCCTGCTCCGCCACCGCCACCTGCACCGCCGTCGGGACCTCCACGACCGGTGGTGCCGTCATCCTGGGCGGCACAGTGCCCACCACACCATCCCCTGCCCCGGCACCCGGGTACTGGGAAGTCGCATCCGACGGTGGCCTGTTCGCCTTCGGTTCGGCCCAGTTCTACGGTTCGATGGGCGGCAAGCCCTTGAACCAACCGATCGTCGGGATGACCGCCACGCCGACAGGCAAGGGGTACTGGGAGGTCGCATCCGACGGCGGCCTGTTCGCCTTCGGGACAGCGGCCTTCTATGGCTCGATGGGCGGCAAGCCCTTGAACCAACCGATCGTCGGGATGACCGCCACGCCGACAGGCAAGGGGTACTGGGAGGTCGCGTCCGACGGCGGCCTGTTCGCGTTCGGCTCGGCCCAGTTCTACGGTTCGATGGGCGGCAAGCCCTTGAACCAACCGATCGTCGGGATGACCGCGACGCCGACAGGCAAGGGGTACTGGGAGGTCGCGTCCGACGGCGGGCTGTTCGCCTTCGGGACAGCGGCGTTCTATGGCTCGATGGGCGGCAAGCCCTTGAACCAACCGATCGTCGGGATGACCGCGACGCCGACAGGCAAGGGGTACTGGGAGGTCGCGTCCGACGGCGGCCTGTTCGCCTTCGGGACAGCGGCGTTCTATGGCTCGATGGGCGGCAAGCCGCTCAACAAACCGATCGTCGGCATGACCGCGACGCCGACAGGCAAGGGGTACTGGGAGGTCGCGTCCGACGGCGGCCTGTTCGCCTTCGGGACAGCGGCGTTCTATGGCTCGATGGGCGGCAAGCCGCTCAACAAACCGATCGTCGGCATGACGGCAGTCAGGTAGTCGCCGCCAGGCGGCCGGGCGCCGGGCGGCGGGGCGGTCGCGGCCGTTAGGGCCAGAGCTCGGCCGGCGCCTTCCCCCGCGGGTAGTGGCCGGGCAGCCGTTCGCCGGCCATCGCCCGCTCGATCCGTTCCTGCATCCCCGCCGCCAGCACGCCCCGGCCGATCATCTCGAAGAACACGGTGCCGGCGTTGCCGACGTCGAAGAAATCCCGCTGCCAGCTCCACTGGCCGTCGCCGGCGTAGCGGAACCAGCTGCCGCCGAGGCCGGCCACCTCGTAGGGCGATCCGTCGTCCCGGGTGGCGTCGGCGACCTGCTTCCAGAGACCGAGCACCTCGCCCAGTTGGTCGTCGATCAGCACCCGCTGGTACGGGTACGACCAGCCCTCCAGGCCGGCCATCTCCGACCCGAGCGCCACGTCACGGATCTCGTCGCGACCGACGGCCATGAACTCGTCGTTCGGCCCGACGTTCCAGCCGTACGTCGCGTCCGCCGTGTACAGCTCGGCCATCGGCCGCCAGTCGCGCTCGGCCTCGCACCGCTGGTTGATCGCCAACCACCGCTCGACCATCGCCTCCAGCTCTTCGCGAGCAAACGCCGGCATCAGCTCCCCCTCTGTCTTACGTCTCGAGTCCGCAGGCTTACGTCTCGATGATGCGCAGGGCGTGGGTCGGGCACTCGCGGACCGCCCGCTCGACGGCTTCTCGCTCGTCGTCGGGCGGTTGGTCGTCGAGCACGGTCAGCTCGCCCTTCTTGGACACCGAGAACACCGCGGGGGCCTCCGACTGGCAGACCGCGTGACCCTGGCACAGGTCCCGGTCGACGACGACCCGGTACGTCCGCACCGACACCGCGCCTGGGTGGCCGGTTTCGTCGTCGCCGGCGGCCGTCCCGCCGGCCGACGCGTCCCGACCGCCGGCGGCCCCGTCACCGATCCCCGTGTCATCGGCCGCCGCGCCCCGCCGGCGGTAGCGGACCGCGCATGGCTGCTGGAGCTGGACGACCATCTTCGAGTGGTCGTTGCGGTACGAGTCAGCCGGCTGGGCCAGCTCGAACTCCCACTCCCGGAGCAGGACGGAGAAGATGGCCTTCAGCTGCATCATGGCGAACGGCGCACCGACGCAGCGGTGCCGGCCGGCACCGAACGGGATCCACGTCCACGGGTTCGCCCGGTCCTCGGCTCTCGGGTCGAGGTAGCGGGACGGGACGAAGTCGTCGGGGTCGCCGAAGTCCTCGGCGATCCGGTTCGAGATCGCCGGGGTCGCGCCGACGAGATCGCCGGCCCGGATGGCGAAGCCGCCGTACGAGAGGTCCTGCTTGGCCACCCGGAGGACGAGGATCAGCGGCGGGTGGAGCCGCAGCGCCTCCTTGATCGCCGACTCGAGCCGCGGGATCTCCCGCAGCGCCTGGTAGCTGACCTCCGAACCGTCCGCGTAGAGGTCGTCCAGCTCGCTCACGACCGCGGTCAGCTCGTCGGGGTGGCGGAGCAGCTCGATGAGCGTCCACGCCGCGGTGCCCGACGTCGTGTGGTGGCCGGCGAACATCATCGAGATGAACATGCCGGTGACCTCGTCGGCCAAAAAGCGCGGCGAGCCGTCGTCGTGGCGAACGGACATCAGGACATCGAGCAGGTCGCGGTCGGTGTCGTCGACCGTCGTCGCCGCGGCGCGGCGATCCATGATGCCCTGGACGAGGGCGACGAGGTCGACGCGGGCCTGGTCGCGGCGGCGGAAGCTCTCGATCGGCGCGTACGGGTCGACGTAGGCGATGGCATCGGTGCCGCGTTCGAGGTCGTGGTAGAGCGCGGCAAACCGCCCGTCGAGCTCGTCGCGGAACTTCCGGCCGACCAGGCAGGCCGACGACGTGTAGATCGTCAGCTCGGCGAACCAGTCGAGCAGGTCGATCTCGCCGCGCTCCCCCCAGCCGGCGACCATCCGGTCGATCTCGCCGGCGATCGTCGCCGCGTGACCGCGCATGAACTTGTCGCGCAGCGACTGGTTGTGGAGCATCTCGCGGCGACGCTCCGGCGGAGCGTCGAAGACGACGCCGGGCCCGAAGATCGGCGTCATGAACGGGTACGCCTCGGCCTGGTCGAGTGTCTCTTCGGGGGCCCGGAAGTAGAACTCGTTGGCGTCCGCCCCGCTGAACAGGACGACGTCGCGCTGGCCGAGGCGGAACCGGCCGACATCACCGCACTCGTCGCGGACCCGGCGCATCAGCGCGATCGGGTCCTCGCGCAGCTCGTCGAGGTGGCCGCCGTCGCCGTCGCCACCGGACACCATCGGTGGCTCGACTCGGGCCGCCGATGGGCCGGTCTCCGTCGTCGTCATCGTTCGCTCCCCCTACGGCTTTCTCTCGGCCGGTGCTCTCGGGTCGACCGGCGCTTCGGGATGCACTTCGACGACCGTCAGGTGCGTCCCCCGGGGCGCGGTCACCGTCGAGACGATCGCCGCGGCTACCGCGCTCGGTCGCAAGAAGTTCGAGTGCCGGGCCAGCCCCCACCGCACCCACTCGTCGAGCACCTCGCCGGTCACGCCGGCGTCCCAGTCCATGCCCATGCCGGTCAGCGTCGGACCGGGCCGGACGATCGACGCCCGCACGCCACTGCCCTCCAGCTCCATCTGCAGTGCATGGATGTAGCCCTCGAGCCCCCACTTCGACGAGACGTACGCGAACATCGACGGCCGCGGATGGGCGACGACGTCGGACGTCACGAACAGCAGGTCGCCGCGGCCGCGCTCGATCATGCCCGGCCCGAACCGGGCGACCAGTCGATGCGGGCCGAACAGGTTGACCCGGACGACGTCCTCGAGCGCCTCTTCGCTGCTCGTCTCGCCGTCGCCAACCGCCCCATCCGAGCCGGCCGCCCCGCCGGCGTGGGGCAGCGCTCGCCCCGGCCGGATCGCCGCGGCGTTCGAGACGACGACCTCGATCGGCCCGAACGGCTCGATCGCCGCCTTGGCGAACGCGTCGATCGACGCCGCGTCGGCCAGGTCCAGGGGGAAGGCCACCGCCCGGCCACCGCACTGGCGGATCTTGGCCGCGACGTCCTCGCAGACGTCGAGCCGCCGCGCCCCGAGGACAACTGGCAGGCCGGCGTCGGCCAGCGCCCGGGCGGCCTCGGTGCCGATGCCCGACGACGCGCCCGTGACGACGGCCGGTCGCTCGTCCGGGTGCGGCTCGAAGCGGCTCATTCGGCCACCGACCGATCCGTGCGCCCGCTCATCGCGGCTGCACCGTCGTCGGCAGCGCGGCGAGGCCGCGGACGTTGATCGAGTGGACGCGCCGGATGCCGTCGGGATCGATGTCGTAGCTCGCCGTCCGGGCGACCAGCTCGGTCAACGCCACCCGAGCCTCCAATCGGGCCAGCGACGCGCCCATGCAGAAGTGGCGGCCGCCGCCGAAGCTGATGTGCGCCTTCCCGTCGGTGCCGGCCCGGTCGAGGTCGTAGCGGTCCGGATCGGCGAAAACCGCGTCGTCGCGGTTGGCCGACCCGATCAGCAGCAGCACCTTCTCGCCCTCGGTGATCGTCGCATCGCCACCGGTACCGTCGCCCCCGGCGATCCGGACGTCCTGGCGGGTGACGCGGACGAGCATCTGCGTCGAGTTGTCGTAGCGGAGCGTCTCTTCGATCCAGTCCGGGACCCGGCCGGGGTCGGCGAACGGCTTCGCCAGCTCGTCGGGGTGCCGCCACCCCCAGTACCAGGCGTTGCCGAGGAGCTTCGTCGTCGTCTCGTTGCCGGCGACGACCATCAGGAAGAGGATGGCGATCGCCTCGTCGTCGGTGACGCCCTCGCCGTCGAGGTCGGCGGCCAACAGTGCGGACGTCAGGTCGTCGGTCGGCCGTCGCCGCCGCTCGGCGATCATGTCGGCGTAGTAGGCGGCGAGGAGGAACGCGGCCTCGGCGCCTTCCGGCGGGACGTCGGTGACGCCCTCGGCCCGGTGGACGACGACGTCGGCCAGCCGGCGGAGCTCCGCCCGGTCGGCCGCGGGCACGCCGACGAGCTCGGAGATGACGTCCATCGGCACCTTGCCGGCGAAGTCGGCGATGAAGTCGAACGAGCCGCGCTCGAACGCCGATTCGAGGTGGGCGATCGTCAGCTCGCGGATCCGTGGCTCCAGCTCGGCGACGCGGCGCGGCGTGAAGCTCTTGCCGACGAGCGACCGCAGCCGGGTGTGGTCCGGTGGGTCCATCGCCAGGAACGACATCGCCCGGTGGGCGTCCGGGCCGAACGCCGCTGGGTCGAGCGACACGCCGTATTTGTTCGAGAAGTGGTCGACGTCGCGGAACGCGGCGAGGACGTCGCGGTGCCGCGACAGCGCCCAGAAGTCGAGGTCGTCGTTCCGGTAGACCGGCGCTTCCGCCCGCAGCCGGGCGTACGTCGGGTACGGGTCCTCGTGGATCGCGTAGTCGTACGGGCTGTACGTCAGTGGCGGCCGCACCGGCGCCTCGGTCCTCGTCACTCCCTATCCCCCGTCATCAGCTCGCCCCCGTCATCAGCTCAGTCGCTTCGCGGAGCCGCTCAGGCAGCTCGCCGAAGTCGACGTGGCCGAGCCCGGCTTCGAGCATCGCGCCGACGTACATCGTCTCGAGCACCCGGAGCATCGCCGGATCGGCGTCGGGCCCGAGCGCGGCCTGCAGTCGGCGGTGGATCTCCGCGCCGATCCGCTCCCGGATCCGCTTGACGTCCGGCGAGCCGGCGAGCAACGCGGTCGTGCACGCGGCGACGACCGCCGGGCTGTCGACGGTGCCGAGCCCGAGGTGCCGGACGACGTCGGCCACCCGCTCGGCGGCCGGTCGGTTGAGGTCGACGAGCGGCGGCGGCAGGCTACGCGTCCGTCGCCACAGCACCTCGGCCAGGACGTGGTCCTTCGAGCTGAAATACGTGTACGCGGTGGCCGGCGACACGCCGGCCCGCTTGGCGATCGACCGGACGGTGATCCCGTCGTACGCGTGCTCTTCGACCTCGTCGGCCGCGGCCGCCACGAGCCGGTCGACGACCGCGGTCTGTCGCGACGTGAGATGGCGACGTGGCGTCTCCGCCGGTTCGGCCGACGGGCGGCCGGTCGACGTGGCCCGCCCGAACGGCGTCATCGCCGCCCCTCGACCCGCACCGACGTGGCCGACCCGGCGCGCGCCGGACGAGGGCCGCCGACCGGTGCACCCGCGCCGGCGTCCGGCACGTGCGGCGTGCCGTCCTTCATCGGCGGGAACTCGAACGTCGCCGCGGTCGTCAGCCGGGTGATCTTCGTGATCTCGGCTTCCGGCAACGTCTCGGTGTCGTCGTCGATGACGACCTCCCAGCGGCAGTGCGGTACCCGGTCACCCGGTGACCGTGGTGGCCGGTGGACGTGGCGGATGCGGGCCTTCGGGTTGACGGCCTGCGCGGTGACGTCGAACGTGCCGTCCTCGATGTGGTGGCACATGCTCGTCACCATCCGCTCGCCGTACGGTTCCGCGTCCATCAGCGCGCCGCACCACGCCAGCTCGAAGTAGCCGTGTCGGTCGTCGACGACCTCGTAGCGGACGTCGAGGTAGTGGTGCGGGAAGCCCGGGTCGAGCTGGAGGACCTTGAAGATCGCCTCGACCCCGTCACCCTCGACGGCCATGATCCGCCGGAGCCGCTCGCCGTAGACCGGGCTCGCGCCCTTCCACTCCTCGATCGCCAACGCCTCCATGTCCGCCAGGCCGTGCCGCAGGCCGATCGCCGCGCACATCGACCGGTCGAGGATGTGGACGATCAGCGCGTACTCCCGGACGAGCCGGACGAGCGCGTCCTTCGAGAGATCCTCGTAGTCGAACGCCGCGTCGAACGGGCCGCGATAGTCCGGCCGTCCACCATCGATCCCGCTCGCCCCACGGGGATCCCCGTCGGCGGCCGTCCCGTCGGTGCCGGGTGCGCTCGTCCCAGTGCTCTTGGGCACATTGCTGCTCTTGGGCACATTGCTCTCAGTCATCAGTCCAAACTATAGTCTGGACAGTTGTCCATTTCTAGGGAGGGACGGTAGACACATGGGGGGCAGCACGGCGAACGACACCGACGGGGCGCCGGCCAACGGGACGGCGTCGGTCCCGCCGGTCGGCGTCGTCGGCCTCGGCGAGATCGGTCGCGGCCTGGCCGGGACGCTGCTCCGGGCCGGCGCGGCGGTGACCGTCTGCGACGTCCGGCCGGACGCCACCGCACCGTTCGCCGACCGGGCCCGCGTGGCGACGTCCCCGGCCGATCTCGCCACCGACGTCCGCGTTGTGCTCGTCGCGGTCGTCGACGACCACCAGGTCCGCACCGTCGTCGACGGCCCCGACGGGCTGCTCGCCGGCTTCGCCCGAGCCGCCGACGATGGCACGGCCAACCGCGGCCGACGGGGAGGGCGCGGTGATCGTCGTCGTCTCGACCGTCACCACCGGGACCGTGCGGGACCTCGCCGACCGGGCCGCCGACGCCGGCGTGGCGCTCGTCGACTGCGGCGTCAGCGGCGGTCCGTCGGCCGCGGCCGAAGGCCAGCTCGTCTGCATGGTCGGCGGCGACGCGGCCGCCGTCGAACAGGTGCAGCCGGTCCTCGACGCGGTCGGCACCGACGTCCTCCACATGGGCCCGCTCGGGGCCGGCCTCTCGGCCAAGCTGGCCCGCAACCTCGTCCAGTACGGCTCGTGGCTCGCGGCCTACGAGGGCCAGGTGCTCGCCGAGGCCGCCGGCATCGACCTGGCGCTGCTCGCCCGGGCCATTCGGGCCAGCGACCAGCGGATCGGTGGCGCGGCGACGCTCATGTTCCGGCCGACCGTCGCGCCGCTCCGGGCGGACGTGCCGACCGACGCCGGGCTGATCGAGCCGATGGGCGCGGCCGCCCGGCTCGCCCACAAGGATCTGCGAGCCGCCCGCGAGCTCGCCGACTCGCTCGGCGTCGCCGTCCCCGTCGCCCGCCTGACCGACGCCTACTGCGACGCCATCTTCGGCGTCGGCCAGACGCCGAGCGACCGGACAGCCGGCGTCGGCCAGACGCCGAGTGGCGCGATGCCGGGGTCGCCGTCATGACCACGCTCACCGGCGAGGAGCGGCTGCTGATCGACGGCGAACTGCGGGCGGCCAGTGGCGGGGCGGTCTTCGAAACGATCAACCCGGCCACCGAGGACGTCCTCGGCGTCGCGGCCGACGGGACGGCCGACGATCTCGACGCGGCGATCGCCGCGGCCCGGCGGGCGTTCGACGAGACGGCGTGGTCGGCCGACGTCGAGCTGCGGGTCCGGTGCCTCCGTCAGCTGCAAGCCGCGTTCGTCGCCCACGCGGAGGAGATCCGGGCCCTGACGGTCGCCGAGACCGGCTCGCCCGTCTCGCTCACGTACTCCGCCCAGCTCGACGACCCGGTCGCTTCCCTCGGCTGGATGGCCGACCTGGCGGAGGGCTACGCCTGGGAGACCGACCTCGGCGACGCCGCACCGCTCGGCATCCCGTCCCACCGGTGGGTGCGCCGCGAGGCGACCGGTGTCGTCGGTGCGATCACGCCGTGGAACGTCCCCCACCAGATCAACCTGGCCAAGCTCGGGCCGGCCCTCGCCGCCGGTAACACGATCGTCCTGAAGCCAGCCCCCGACACGCCGTGGTGTGCGACCGTCCTCGGACGCCTCGTCGCCGAGGCGACGGACATCCCGGCCGGCGTCGTCAACGTCGTCTCGTCGTCCGACCACCGCATCGGCGCCGCGCTGGCCACCGACCCCCGGGTCGACCAGGTCAGCTTCACCGGCTCGACCGCCACCGGCCGCCAGGTGATGGCCGCCGCGTCGGCGACCGTCAAGCGGGTCTTCCTCGAGCTCGGCGGCAAGTCGGCCTTCGTCGTCCTCGACGACGCCGACCTCAAGGGCGCGTGCGCGACCGCCGCGTTCACCATCTGCACCCACGCCGGTCAGGGCTGCGCCATCACGACCCGGCTGCTCGTCCCCCGACGGCTGCTCGACGACGCCACCGAAGCCACCGCCAAGGTGCTCGCCAAGCTACCGGCCGCCGACCCGGCCGACCCGGGCACGATCTGCGGGCCGCTGATCAGCGCCCGCCAGCGCGAGCGGGTGGAGGGGTACCTGCGGCTGGCCGCGGCGGAGGGCGGCCGGACCGTCGTCGGCGGTGGCCGGCCCGACGGCCTGGCTCGCGGCTTCTTCGTCGAGCCGACGCTGATCGCCGGGCTCTCGAACGAGGCCCGGGTGGCCCAGGAGGAGATCTTCGGTCCCGTCCTCGTCGTCATCCCCCACGACGGCGACGACGACGCGGTCGCCCTCGCCAACGCGTCCGCCTATGGGCTGTCCGGGTCGGTATGGTCCGGCGATCGCGATCGAGCGGTCGGTGTCGCCAACCGCATCCGGACCGGCACGATCGGTGTCAACGGCGGCATCTGGTACAGCCCCGACGTCCCGTTCGGCGGCTACAAGCAGTCCGGCATCGGAAGGGAGATGGGTGTGCCCGGTTTCGAGGAGTACCTGCAAACCAAGTCACTGGCGGAGCCGGCATGAGCGGCAAGGACCCGCTGGCCCCGGACGGCGCAAGAGTCCGGGGCGCCGAGAAGATGCGCGAGGTCTACGGCTTCGCGGTCGACCCGGCCAACGTGACCGGCGGCTATCTCGAGGTCACCGTGGACCATCTCTTCGGCGCGGTCTGGACGCGGCCCGGGCTCGACATCGCCCAGCGGCGGCTGCTCACCATCGGGGCGATCGTCGCCCAGGGCCAGCACGAGCTGCTGGACATCCAGTTCGGCGCGGCCCTCGCCCGGGGCGAGATGGACGAGGAGCAGGTCCGCGAAACGGTCGTGCACCTCGCCCACTACGTCGGCTGGCCGCTGTCGACCGGCGCCCAGGCGGCCGCCGAGCGGGCCATCGCCAACCATCGCCAGGCCAAGGAGGCCGCCGACCGATGACGTACGACTTCAGCGGCAAGGTGGCGGTGATCACCGGATCGGCCGGTGGCATCGGCCAGGCGTACGCGGCGGCGCTGGCCGCGGCCGGCGCGGCGGTCGTCGTGGCCGACATCGATGCTGACGGCGCGGCCGCGGTGGCCGATGGCATCAACGCCGAGGGCGGGACGGCGATGGCCTACCAGCTCGACGTGGCCGACCCGGTGTCGGCGACGGCGATGGTGGCCGCGGTGACCGACGTCCTCGGCGGTATCGACTACCTCGTCAACAACGCGGCGATCTTCGGGACGATGCAGCTCGACCTGCTGATCAGTGTCGACTGGGAGTACCTCCAGCGGTTCCTGTCCGTCAACCTGCTCGGCGCGCTCAACTGCACCCGGGCCTGCTACCGGTCGATGCGCAAGCGGGGCGGCGGCGCGGTCGTCAACCAGTCGTCGACCGCGGCGTACGTCTACGCCGGCTTCTACGGCCTGGCCAAGGCCGGCGTGAACTCGCTCACCCAGCAGCTGGCGCACGAGCTCGGCGGGATGGGCATCCGGGTCAACGCCATCGCGCCGGGCCCGATCGACACCGAGGCCGCCCGGACGGTCGTACCGGACGTCTTCATCGAGCAGATCGTCGGCAACCTCGCGCTCAAGCGCCAGGGGACGCCGGCCGACCTGGTCGGGATGTGCCAGTTCCTGCTCTCCGACGACGCGTCGTGGATCACCGGCCACATCTTCAACGTCGACGGCGGCCAGATCATGCGGGCCTGACCGGTGCTCGACGTCAGCGACGACGACGGCGTACGGGTCCTGGCCTTCGACCGCCCGGACGTCCGCAACGCCTTCAACTTCCCGCTCTACCGGGCCGTCACCGAGGCCATCGCCGACGCGACGGTCGATCCGGCGGTGCGGGTGGTCATCCTGACTGGCCGGGGCAGCGCGTTCACCGCCGGACAGGACTTGAAGGAGATGGCCGAGATCGCCGCCGGCACCGCGCCGGCCGGGATCGAGAAGGGGTTCCGCGGGCTGCTCGACGCGGTCGATCGGCTCGACAAGCCGCTCCTCGCCGCGGTCAACGGCCCGGCCATCGGGCTCGGGTTCACGATCCTCGCCCACTGCGACCTCGTGCTCGTCGCCGAGTCGGCCCGGCTCCGCGTGCCGTTCGCCGAGATGGGCGTCCCGCCGGAGGCGGCCAGCAGCTACCTGTTCCCGGTCCTGATGGGCCGGCAGGCCGCGGCCCGGATCCTGCTCGCCGCCGACTGGGTGACGGCCGACGAGGCCGTCGAGCTCGGCATCGCCGTCCAGGTCTCCCCCGACGACCGCGTGCTGGACGACACGGTCGCCCTCGCCCGCCGCATCGCCGGCTTCCCCCCGGCCGCGGTCCAGGCGATCAAACGGTTGCTGCGGGCGCCGCACGCCGCGGCGATCCACGAAGCCCGGGCCCGGGAGGACGAGGCGTTCCGGCTGGCGTTCGGCCGGCCCGCGGAGCCGGCAGAGACGGCCGCCCCTTCCGTACACTGAGGCCGTAGAGGGCCGGTCGAGCCGTCGGCCACCGCGCCGGCGGCCGACGACGGGACCCACGAGGAGGACGCCGATGCCAACCACCGTCAACGGGGTCGTCGCCGCCGGGAAGGGCGACCCGGTGGCCGTCGTCCCGATCGTCATCCCCGATCCGGGGCCGGGCGAGGTCGTCGTCGATGTCCGGGCCTGCGGGGTCTGCCATACCGACCTGCACTACCGCGAGGGCGCGATCAACGACGACTTCCCGTTTCTGCTCGGCCACGAGGCGGCCGGCGTCGTCTCGGCCGTCGGCGACGGCGTGACCGACGTCTCGACCGACGACTACGTCGTCCTGGCGTGGCGGGCACCGTGCGGCAACTGCCGGTCCTGTCGCCGCGGCCGACCGTGGTACTGCTTCGACAGCGCGAACGCCGCCCAGCCGATGACGCTGGCCGACGGGACGCCGCTCAGCCCAGCCCTCGGCATCGGCGCGTTCGCCGAAAAGACGCTCGTCGCGGCCGGCCAGGCGGTGAAGGTCGACCCGGCCGCCCGGCCGGAGGCGGCCGGGCTCATCGGCTGTGGCGTCATGGCCGGCTACGGCGCGGCGGTCAACACCGGCGGCGTGTCGTCCGGCGACACGGTGGCCGTCATCGGCTGCGGCGGCGTCGGTGACGCGGCCATCGCCGGCTCGGTGGCCGCCGGGGCCCGGATGGTCATCGCCGTCGACGTCGACGACCGCAAGCTCGAATGGGCCCGCCGGTTCGGCGCCACCCACACCGTCGACGCCCGGGGCACCGACCCGGTCGAGGCCATCCGCGGGCTGACCGGCGGTAACGGAGCCGACGTCGTCATCGAGGCCGTCGGCCGGCCCGAGACGTACCGGCAGGCCTTCTTCGCCCGCGATCTTGCCGGCACGCTCGTCCAGGTCGGCGTGCCGGACCCGTCGATGACGATCGAGCTGCCGATGATCGAGCTGTTCGGCCGGGGCGGCGCGCTCAAGTCCTCCTGGTACGGCGACTGCCTGCCGACCCGGGACTTCCCGATCCTGATCGACCTCTACCTGCGGGGCCGGCTCGATCTCGACGGCTTCGTCTCCGAGACGATCGGCCTCGGCGACGTCGAAGAGGCCTTCGCCCGGATGCAGCGCGGCGACGTCCTCCGGTCCGTGGTCGTCCTCGGGACCTGAACCGGACGGCGGCGGTGAGCACCTCGTCGACCGTCGTCCTTCTTCTCGCGGTCTTCGGGGCGAGCACCGTCGAGATGGTCGAGGCCCTCACGATCGTGGTGGCCGCCGGGACCACCCGAGGATGGCGCTCGGCCCTAGAGGGCGCCGCGGCGGCGGTGATCGTCCTCGGGGCCTTGGTCGGCGCGGTCGGGATCCCCCTCATCCACTACGTCCCGCTCGACGCCCTCCGGGTGGTGGTCGGCGCGCTGCTCCTCGTCCTCGGCCTGTCCTGGCTCCGCAAGGCCATCCTGCGGGCCAGCGGGCACAAAGCCAAGCACGACGAGGACGCCATATTCGCCGAGACCACTGCCGATCTCCGTCGGCATGACGGCACGGCCGATCTCCGTCGGCCCGACGGCACTGCCGATCTCGATCGTGGAACCGGCCGATCCGGCTCCCGCCGTCGTGACGGAGTCGGCTTCGCCGTGGCCTTCAAGGGCGTCTTCTTGGAAGGGACCGAAGTCGTCCTCATCGTGGTCAGCCTCGGTGCCAGCCAGCATCGTCTCGGGCTCGCCGCGCTGGCCGCGGCGGCGGCCGCGGTCATGGTCGCCGTGGTCGGGCTGATCGTGGCCCGCCAGCTGGCGGCCGTGCCCGAGAACACCATCAAGACCGTCGTCGGGATCATGTTGACGAGCTTCGGCCTGTTCTGGGTCGGCGAGGGAGCCGGCGTCCACTGGCCCGGGAGCGACCTGGCCATCCTCGTGTTGATCGCCGTGTTCGCCGGCGTCACGGCGATCGCCGTCGTCTGGATGCGGACGCTGCTGCCGGAGAACACACGCCCGCCGCGGTCGGCGGGCCGCCGGCCGAACCGGTCGGCGACCAGGCGGTCGGCGGCGTCGACCGGGGAGCCGGCGGCCCAATGACCTCGGCCGTCGTCGGCGCCCTCAAGGCCTTCGGCCGGTTCTGGTGGGAGTTCCTCGTCGGGGACACCCCGGACCTCTTCGTGGCCACGCTGATCATCGTCGGCGTGGCCTTCGCCCTGCGCGGTCATCGGGTGGTCGGCGCGGTGGTCCTGCCCCTCCTGGCCATCGTCATGCTGCTGGCCAGCACCTACCGCGGCCGCCGCCGGGCGGCCGCGGCGGCGCCGACGACGGCCGATCACCCGGAGGCCGAAGAAGACGACGGCGAGAGGTCGTAGACGGTCCGGCACCTGTGAATCGACGGCCGGGGGTCGACGGCGCACCGACCCTTCTCTATACTCCTGGGGGGTATCTACCCGTTTGATCGAGCTCCGCCCGACCGAGCATCGGCAAGAGGAGGCCGCCATGGACCCCGGCTACAGCGAGCACAAGCTCGCCGTGCAGCGACGCCTCCGGCGGATCGAGGGCCAGGTGCGCGGCCTCCAGCGGATGGTCGACGACGACCGGTACTGCATCAACGTGCTCGAACAGGTCTCGGCGGTGACGAAGGCCCTGCAGTCGGTGGCCCTCCAGCTGCTCGACGACCACCTCGCCCACTGCGTCGCCGACGCGGTGCACGAGGGCGGCGACGAGGCGTCGGCGAAGATCAGCGAGGCGTCGGCCGCCATCGCCCGGCTCGTCCGCTCCTGACGATGCTCGCCACCGTGGCCGTGCTCGACGACATCGGGCGCAGCTTGCGCGAGGGCTTCTTCATGTTCTGGCAGACGCTCTGGCCACTGGTGCTCGGGTTCACCCTGTCCGGCGCCGTCCAGACGTTCGTCAGCCGCGACGCGATGCGGCGGGCGCTCGGCGACCACCGGCCGGCCGCCGTAGGCCGGGCGTCGGCCTACGGCATGGCCTCGTCGTCCTGCTCGTACGCGGCGTCGGCCATGGCCAAGTCGCTGTTCGCCAAGGGCGCCGACTTCGTCACCGCGATGGTGTTCATGTTCGCCTCGACCAACCTCGTCGTCGAGCTCGGCATCGTCCTCATCGTGCTCATGGGCTGGCAGTTCGCGGCCAGCGAGTTCGTCGGCGGGGCGATCATGATCGTCCTCCTCGCGCTGCTCGGCGCGACGTTCCTCGGCGGTCGGGCGGTCGCCGCGGCCCGCGAGCGACTGAACGAGCCGACCACCGGTGCGCCCGGCGACGCGCACCACGGGGACGAGGACCACGGCGAGCCCGGAGCGAATGGTGAGCCCGGAGACCACGGCGAGCACGGAGCGCATGGCGACCGCGGTGCCAGCCCAGCCGCCGGATGGCGGACGCGAATCCGCGAACGCGGCGCGTGGGCCGACGCGGCGACGTACACGATGTCGGACCTGACGATGCTCCGGCGCGAGCTAGTCATCGGCTACGTCGTCGCCGGGTTCCTGGCCGTCCTCGTGCCGGTTCACTTCTGGAACGTGGTCTTCCTCCACGGCCACGGCTTCTGGACGAGCCTGGAGAACGTCATCGTCGGGCCGTTCATCGCGATCATCAGCTTCGTCTGCTCGATCGGCAACGTCCCGCTGGCCGCCGCGTTGTGGAGCGGCGGCATCTCGTTCGGCGGCGTCGTCTCGTTCATCTTCGCCGACCTCATCACGTTCCCTCTCCTCCTCGTCTACCGCCGCTACTACGGCATCCGACTGACCCTGCGCATGCTGGCGGTCTTCTGGGTCTTCATGTCACTGGCCGGGCTGGCCACCGAGGGCATCTTCCGGGCGGCCGGGCTCGTCCCGACGAACCGGTCGGTGGCGATCACCACGTCGCATTTTTCGTGGGACTACACGGCGTACCTGAACATCGTCTTCCTCGGCCTGTTCGCTGTCGTCTACTGGCTGTACCGCCATCGCGAACAGCTCGGGGCCGGCGATGAGTACGCCCGGGACCCGGTCTGTGGCATGCAGGTCCGTAAGGCCGACGCGCCGGCGCGGACCGTCGACGGCGGCCAGCCGGTCTACTTCTGCTCCGACCGCTGCCACGACCGCTACGGCGTGGCCGCCGACGCGCTCGGCGACGTCCCCGAGCGACGTTAGATCTGGGTCACCAGACGTTAGAGCCGGGTCACCAGAGGTTGGGGACGACCGCGGGCGGCGCCCACCGGGCCGTCGGCGGGTCAGGCCAGCCCGGGCTCGTCGGCCGGCAACAGTGCGTTCAACCGGCGGATGACGTGATCGAAGGCGACGAGATCGTCCTCGCTCGGCGCCGGCTGGTAGGTCGCCTCGGTGCGGACGACGGCGTCGACGAGGTAGTGGGGCGTGAGCCGCTCGCGGATCTCGGCCAGCAGCGCCCCGGCGTGCCCGTACTCGCCGACGTCATCGATGTCGAGATAGGCGCGGGTCGCGCCCTCGCACTGCATGTCGATGCGCAGGACCGAGTCGTCGCCGACCGTGTCCGGGGTGATCCGGACCTCGATCCCCTCCCCGACGTCGACGCAATGGGTGACGAGGCCGCTCTCTTGATCGGCGACGGCATGCACCGGCCGGCCGACGGCCCACGCCAGGAACGGCGCGTCGGGGTGGTCGTCGTTGGCCCACAGAGCGAGGAACCCGGCCGGGTCGAGGCGACGGAAGCGCTGCCAGCGGCGGTCCGTCTCGTCGAGGTCGGACGGTGTCGCCGACGCCGCCGCGGTCAGCTCACTGTCGATCTCCTCCCGCAACCGGAGGACCGTTTCGTCCGGGAGCCCGGCCACCAGCTCGACGATCGTCCGGGCCTCGTCATCGGCAATCCGCGCCCGGAGACGAACGGCATCCGGCCGCGCCCGACCGCTCAGGTCCGCGGCCGGCACGGTGGCTGGCGCCGTGGCCGACGACATCGTGGCCGACCCGTGACGGCCGGCCACGAGGGCAGCCATGGCCGGTGGGACGGGCAGCGGGTCAGCGGGCGACTCGGCGGTCTGCCCCCAGATCGCCTCGGAGAGTATCCCGAGGCTCGTCGCCAACCGCGAAGCGATCCGCCGGTCCGGCAGCAGCACGACGCCGGTCGTCTCCTCGCCGTCAGGGGTCCACCAGGCCGCGTGGACACGGCACTGCCGTCCTTCTTGGGAGAGGAGGTAGGTCGTCATGGCGTGTTGCTCCGAGCTGCCAGGTCAGCGCCCCCTCCCGGGTCCCCACGGAGCCCGGGTCTCGCGTCCCGTCGCGCCAGTCGACCGGCAATCGCCAGCGATGGTAGCAGCGGGTCGTGGCCGTCAGCCGACACCGGGGTGGCCGCCAGCCCCGGGGTGGCCGCCAACCCCGGTCGGTCGGCGCACCTTCCAAGCCACCGTGGCGATCGCCGTCCCGACCGCGGCGAACAGGCCGGTGCCGACGGCCAGCGGCAGCCAGTGCACGGCATCACCGGGGAGGTCGACGGCCGCCGGGACGGCCACCAACGCGGTGCCGACGAGGCCACCGACGGCGGCCGGCACGGCGACGACCCGGAACCGACGGCGCCATCGGCTCGGTACCGGAGCGGTCCGGCCGGTGATCTCGTAGCCGAGGTCGCCGACGAGCCGCTCGGCCGCCGCGTAGGTGAGTGGACCGAGGCCCCGGTCGCTCCGGACGTCGAACTCGTCGAAGTCGAGGAGGCCGCGGGCGTGGGCCCGGGCCACCGCTTCGAGCACCTCCTGTCGGACCGGCGCCGGAACGAGGTCGTCGAGGTCGCCGACGAGCCGGTCGAGGTCCGCCTGACAACGGGCCGCCGGCAGCTCGTCCATCCGTTGCTCGTAGAGGTCGGAGCTCCCGAACCGCCCCTCCCGCTGGGCCCGGGCCAGCGCGTCGGCGGCCCGGGACCGCTCGGCGTCACCGACCCGGCGGTCGCCGGCCCCGTCGCCTGGCGTACGGTCGCCGAGCGGCCGGAGATGCCTCGACCGGTGCGACCGACGAAGGATCACGGCGCCACGCCGTCTTCCTCGACCGGGGTCGCGGCCGAGGCGGCGACGGGATCGTCGCTCCGGGACCGGCGGACCAGCGGCCGGGCCAGCTGGAACCGGTAGACGACGGATCGGTTGGGCACGCGGCGGGCCAGCACCTCCGCCGCCACCGCCCGCCGCTCGACCGGCCCGTCGCCGGGTGCGTCGCCGCCGTCGACCGCGGCGAGGAAGTCCGGACTCCTCGAGAACGTCAGCAGCCGGGGGGAACCGTCCCGGGTCGTCCAACCGACGACCAGCGACGCCGGGCGGCGCGTCATGCCGAAGATCCAGTTCGGGAAGCGCTGGCGGCTGCCGCTGGCCCCGCTGACGACCGCCAGGTTCCCGGCCGCCCCGAGCTGGACGACGCGGGACTCGGCCCGCTCCACGACCGTCGGGCTACGGTCGGCCAGCAGGTTGGCGGCCATCGCCTCGTCGAACGGCCACTCCCGGGTGAGCGTCGACGCCGTCCACGTGTCGCCGACGTGGACGAGCGTGACGAGATCGCCGGTGACGGCGTGGCGCTGGAGCAGGTCGAGCAGGCCGGCCGGGCTGGCACCGGGCTCGAGGAGGCGCATCTCCGTCCGGCCGCGGGTCTCCAACAGCACCTCGGTGATGAGCCGCCGGTCCCCTTCGCGCCGCATGAGCCTCCTCCTGCCACGACCCGAGAGGCGAGCGCTGGTCCCGGGCGGCGTCGGCCGCCGGGCCCGGCCGAGCCGACGGGTCTCCAACGGTACTGGACGTCGTGCGTCCGTCGTGTCTGACGGTGACCGCCGCCGGGCCGGCGCCGACTGACGCTGGACCGGCCCCGGCCGACGCACCGGGTCATGCCCGCACCACCGCCTGTCCACCGGACGCCTGTCCACCGGGCGCCGGGCCAGCGGCGTCGGCCCGGTCGGTCCTCGCCGGGGGGCCGGCGTTGTCCGCGGGCGCGGCTGGCTGTCGTCGGGCGAGCTGCGCCTGCCGTCGCCGCCGGGCCTGGGCGACGGCCGGCGGCGGCTCGGCCGGGTCGACGGTCGGCACGAGCGAGTGCGGGCGCCGGTGCACGCCGATGCCGCGGGTGCCCGGCGACAGCGAGTAGACGAAGGCGATGACCTGGGCGACGGCGACGTAGACGGCGCCGGGGATCTGCTGGTCGACGTCGCAGACGGCGAAGAGGTACCGGGCCAGCGGCGGGTCCTCGACGACGGGCACGCCGTGGGTCGACGCCTCGTCCCGGATCCGGGCGGCCATCCCGTCGGCCCCTTTGGCGACGACGCGGGGGGCGCCGCCTTTCGACGGCTGGTACCGGAGGGCGACCGCGAAGTGCGTCGGGTTGGCGACGACGACGTCGGCGGTCTTGACCGCCGCCATCATCCTCGACCGGGCGATGAGGTACTGCTTGCGCTTCAGCTGGCCCTTCATCGTCGGGTCGCCCTCGGACTGGCGGTGCTCGTCCTTCACCTCCTGCTTCGTCATCTTCATCGACTGGTTCAGCCGGTAGCGCTGGACGCCGTAGTCGGCCAGGCCGAGCAGCAGGCCGAGCAGGGCGACGGTGCGGATGAACCGCAGGAGCGACCCCGCGGTGTAGGCGAGGATCGGCGAGAGGCTGACCGGGGCGGTGCCGGCCACCGCGACGGTCAGGCCGCGCAGCGCGCCGTAGCCGACGACGGCCAAGATGGACAGCTTCAGCAGTTGCTTCGCCAGCTCCCACAGCGTGTTCGGCGAGGCCAGTCGCTTGATGCCGGCCTTCGGGCTGAGCCGCGACAGTTGTGGCGCCGCGGCCTTCAGCGACGTGGCCCGACCGACTTCGGCCAGGTTGACGACGACGCCGAGCAACGCAAAGGTCGCCCCGACGGTGACGCCGTAGTACACGACCTGGAGGAGCCCGGTCCCGAGGGCCGAGAGGGCACCGGGCACGGTCGGGTGGCGCATCACCGGGACGATGTCGTTGGTGACGGCGAGGACACGGTTCTTGGCCATCTGGAACATCCACGGCAGGAGGAACGACCCGAGGAGCACCGCCGCCCAGCCGCCGACGTCGGGCGAGCGGGCGACCTGCCCGCGCTCGCGGGCCTCCCGCTTGCGCTTCGGCGTCGGCTTCTCGGTCTTCCCGTCCTTGTCGCCGGCCATCAGCCCCGGCCACCCCGCTCGCCGGCCATCTCAGAGGACGCCGAACATGCGGGCGCCGTCGCCGAGCCCGCGGGTCAAGATGTTCGTGAGGAAGCCCGGGATGGCCGAGATAGCCACGGCGACCAGTACGAGCACGAGGAAGACCTGGAGCGGGAAGCCGAGGATCCACACGTTGACCTGTGGTGCGGCCTTCGACAGCAGCGCCAGGACGATCTGGGCGGCGAACAGCACGACCATGACCGGCGCGGCGATCTCGAGGGCGGACGTGAAGAAGACACCGAGGTCCGTCACGAGCACCGACGCCACCCGGCCGCTGCCGGCGAGCGTGAACCCGGGGCCCCGGAACGAGTTGACGAAGCCCTCGATCATCAGCAGATAGCCGCCGGTGACGAAGAGCAGCAGCACGACGACCTGTTGGTAGAACTGCCCCATCAGTGGCGTCTGGTCGAGGCTCAACGGGTCGATGGCCGGGGGGAGCGTCAGCCCACCGACGAGGTCGAGGATGCTGCCGGCCGCGGTCACCGCGGACAGGAGCAGCTGGATGACGAAACCGAGGGCCGCGCCGGTCAGTACCTGGGCGACGATGGCCCCGATCAGGCTCGGCGTGGTCGTCGGCAGGCTGGACGTCTCGAGCTGCGGCGCCACCAGGAAGCCGAAGCCGGCGGCGATGCCGAGCAGCGCCAGCGTCGGGACGACCTTCCGGCTGGCGAACGGCGACACCACCAGCAGCCAGGCCAGGGCCCGGGCCATCACCAGGAGGAAGGCGATGAGCCACGACGCGTTGACCGCGATGGTCACCGGTCACCCTGTCCCGATGAGCTGTGGCACCTGACTGAAGAGCTCGTGGACGTAGCCCACGAACTGCCCGAGCATCCAGTGGCCGGCCAGGCCGATCACCAGGGCGACGACCAGCAGCTTCGGCACGAACGTCAGCGTCATCTCCTGGATCTGGGTCACCGACTGGAAGAGGGAGACGGCCAGACCGACGATCATCGCCGACAGCAGGATCGGCGCGGCGATCTTGGCCGCGGTCGTCATCGCGCCCGCGGCCAGATGGATGGCGACCTGCTCGTTCACCGGAAGCTCGTGACCAACGTCTGCGTCACCAGCACCCAGCCGTCCACCAGCACGAAGAGCAGCAGCTTGAACGGCAGCGAGACGAGCGTCGGTGGCAACATGACGATCCCCATCGCCATCAACGTGGACGCGACGATGAGATCGATGATCAAGAACGGGATGAAGATGACGAAGCCGATGATGAAGGCGCTCCGCAGCTCCGACAGCAGGTAGGCCGGGATGATGGCGGCCAGCGACACCTGCATCGGCTTTGTCGCCTTCTCGTGCGCCACGTTGGCCGTGAACGCCAGCTCTTCCTGGCCGGTCTGCTTGAGCATCCACGTCTT
This sequence comes from uncultured Actinomycetota bacterium, assembly GCA_963844575.1. Taxonomy (GTDB): domain Bacteria; phylum Actinomycetota; class Acidimicrobiia; order Acidimicrobiales; family RAAP-2; genus DASZUK01. Next base: position 1,716,354 of record CAWJOU010000005.1, on the reverse strand, counting down.
GATCGGGACCTCGGCCCGGTCGTAGGCCTGCGACGCGGTGATGTCGCCGTGCAGATAGGGCTGGAGGGCGACGTGGTTGACCGTCGAGATCGTCGGCGCCATCAGGAACAGGCTGATGAAGAGGGCGATGCCGACGAGCACCTGGTTGGGCGGGATTGTCTGGAGGCCGAGCGCTTGGCGGGTCAGGCCCAGGACGATCACGATCCGGGTGAACCCGGTGAGCAGGATCAGGATCGACGGCGCCAGGGTGAGGACGGCCAGGGCCAGGATGATCAGGATGCTCGACGACGGCTTCGTCAAGCTCTTCCCGAGGTTGATCGTGATCTGATTGGTCGCCGACAGCAGCAGCGGCGGCAGCGGGATCACGGAGGCTTTCGCGAGTTCGTCGGGACGGTCCGGCTCAACGCCGGACGGTCGCCTCTCGGAGGCTGTCCAACCACGTGGCGGCAGCACCGGCCACGCCGTTGGGCGACCGCAGGTCGGCCGCCGGGCCGTTGGCCGGCCGGCCGTTGGCGGCCGAGCTGATGCCAGCCAGCGGGTTACCGGCCGGCGAGACGGGTTCGTCGTTCGGCTCGATCTCGCCGAGTGGGTTGAGACCGGACTCGGAGATGCCGACGAGGAACCGCCGGGAACCGGCCTGGACGACGGCGATCGACTTGCCCTTGCCGATCGGCTGGCGGCTGAGGACGGTCAGGCCGGGGACCGGGGCCTTGTGACGCCCTCGGCCGGCCGTCGCGCCGAACCGACCACCACGACGCATGATCTTGCTGAACCCCCAGATCCCGCCGACGACGATGAGCAAAGCGATCACCATCTGCAAGAGGACGTGGCCGATCGAGATGTCCGGCGCCGTCGTCGTGGACTGGCTGGCGATCAGCAGGCCGTGGGTCGCCGACGCGGCGACCAGGACGCCAGGACCGCCCATCAGCCGAGCCGCCCGTCTTTGGGCACGTCGATCCCGACGACTTCGGTGATCTGTACGCCGATCTCCGCGTCGTCGACGACGACCATCTCGGCCCGGGCGAACAGCGTCCCGTTGACCATCACGTCGACCGAACTGTGGACCGTCCGGTCGAGCTCGATCGTCGTCCCCGGGTGGGCGCCGAGCAGATCGCGCAGCGGCAGCCGGGCCCGGCCGAGCACGACCTCGACCTTCAGCTCGACGTCGTGCAACGCCTCCAGCGGTAGTGGCGCCGACACCAGCGGTACGCCGACCGGAACCTCGTCGTTCATCGGATCTCCTTCTCCACGCTCGCGTCCATCCAGTTCGTGCCCATCGAGCTCGTGCCCATCGAGCTCGTGCCCATCGAGCTCGTTATCGTGCAGGCCAACCGCTTCCCGTGCTCCACCAGGACGCCGCGCCCGAAGAGGACGCCGCCGACGACGATGTCGTGGGACGGCGTCTCCTCCTTGTCCTGATGGAGCGAGATCACGTCGCCGACCCGGAGGCCGAGCAGCTCGGTCGGGGTCAGGCCGATCGACGGGTAGGCGACCTCCAGGTCGACCGGTACCTCGAGCAGCCGCTGCTGGGCGGTCGTCGACCCGGTCGGCAGCTCCCGGCCTTCGGCGTTCTGCAGCCGCTCGAACGCCTCGAGGATCGGATGGAGGACGGTGAGCGGGATGCCGAGGTGGAGCGTCCGGTCCGGCGCGTCGCCGATGCCGAGCCGCAGCTCGACCAGCAGGCACATCTCGCCCGGCCGGCCGAGTTTCAGGTAGATGCTGCTGCCGCGTCGTCTGGATGACACCGATCCCGAGGTCGATGAAGGCGTCGAACGCGGTCGGCAGGACCGCGAAGAGATCCTCGACGAGCGACCCGGCCAGTGCGTGCTCGATGTCCGTCAACGTCAGCCGCTCCGGCTGGGCGCCGCCTTCGCCACCGAGCTGGATGTCGACGAGGGCCAGGACGAGCTCGACCGGCAGGTGGAGCACGAAACGGCCGTCCGGGCCGATGACCGACGCACTGGCCAGGAACGTCGGGTCCTCCATGGCCCCGGCGTACTCCTCCCAGGGCGCCTGCTCGAAGCCGACGGCGGTGATGTGGACGGGGCGGCGCAGGTTCCCGGTCAGCGAGCCGGCCATGCGGTGAGCGAGCGCATCGAAGACCGGCTGCAGCCGGCGGAGCCGGGCCCGGTCGATCGCTTCTTGGTGGTTGAAGTCGTACCGGCGGACCCTCGGGTCGCCGGACAGGATGACCGGCGTCACCGGACCACCGTCCGGTGCCCTACCGCCCTCGATCCTCGGTTGTTGCTCGTGCCCATGGCGCGACCCCACGACGTCGACCTGCAGTGCTCATCGGTCCGGACCCGTCCGTGGCCGGTGCTCCTGGGCCGCCGTCTTGGCGCGCACCCTGCCTATCGGCACGTCCGGGCGGGTACTTGAGCCCGAATTCGCCGATCAGCTCGCTCGCGGTGATCAGCTCATCGTCTCGAGCGCCTGCACCGCCTGCTCGGTGGTCGTCACCACCTTCGTGTTCGCTTCGTACGCCTCCTGGGCGGTGATGAGGTCGGTCAGCTCGGTGCCCATGTCGACGTTCGACTGCTCCAGCTGGCCGCCGAGCAGGGTGCCGAGCACGCCGGTGCCGGCCACGCCGACCTGGGCCTGGCCCGAGTTGGGGGTGGTGGCGAACAGCCCGCCACCCTGGTCCACCAGTCCACCGGGGTTGGCGAACGACGCCATGGCGAGCTGGGCGATCGCCCGGGTCTGGCCGTTGGAGAACGAGCCGGTGATCACCCCGTCGCTGCTGATCGAGTAGCTCTCGAGCGCGCCGGCCGGGTAGCCGTCCTGGCCGCGGACGCCGAGCGTCTGCTGGCTGTCGTACTGGGTCACCGAGCCGGTCGATCCGGGCGCCGGGAAGTCGACGCTCCACGTGTCGCCTGTCGGGAACGTGTACCCGGCCGGCATGGTGTTGACCTTCAACGACAGTGCGCCGTTGGCCCCGACTGTGGCCCCGGTGATCGCTGTGATCTGGCCGGTCGTCGGGTTGAAGGTCATCTTCGGCAGTGTTGTCGCGGTGAAGAGGTCGTCGGTCCCACCGCCCGGGTTCGGCACCGTCCCCTGGATCGTCCACTGATTGGCCGTCCCGGCCACGCCGGTGAACGTGAACGTCACCGGGACGACCGCGCCGAGGGAGTCGTAGCCGTATGTCGTGACCGTGATCGACGGCGGCGTCCCCACGCCGTCCCAGGCCGGGAGGTTCCCGCCGAGCGTCAGCTCGGTCGTCGCCGTCGCCCCGATCGTCTGGCCGGTCGGGATCTGGATGGCCGTCAGCGGGGCGTTCGTGTTGATTGTCCCCGCCGCGTTGGCCGCCCAGCCCATCACGACCCCGCCGTCGACGGTCAGGTTGCCGGCCGCGTCCGGTGTCAGCGCACCGTCCCGGGTGTAGAGCTGTTGGCCGCCCTTGTCGACGACGAGGTACCCGGACCCCTGGATGGCCACGTCGTTGGGGTTGCCGGTCGACTCGAGCGAGCCCTCTGTCAGGTCGGTGCCGACCGAGGTGACGAGCACGCCGGACCCGACGGCCACCGGGTTCGTCCCGCCGGACGTGGCCCCCGGCGCGGTCGCCCCGGCGATCTGCTCGCTCAGCAGGTCGCCGAACTCGACCTGGCCGGCCTTGTAGCCGACGGTGTCGGCGTTGGCGATGTTGTCGCCGATCTCGTCGAGCAGGGTCTGGTTGGCATCGATGCCGGAGACCGCTGCGAGAAGGGAACGCTCTGCCATGGTTCTGCTCCTGTCACTCGTTGCTGGGTCGTTCTTCGAACTGCGTCGGGCTGGCTGATTGGGTCGTACGGTTCGCTTGGTCGTGGACGGGACGATCGAGAGGTCAGCTCCCGACCTGGGTCACCGACGAGAGCGGGACCTGCGTCCCGCCGACGTCGAGCACGGGCGACCCCGAGCTGCTGAGGGTCACGTCCGAGACGGCGCCGCTGACCGTGGTCCCGCCGACGACCGCCGTCACCTGCTGACCGACGAGGCTCGTCGCCTCGCTGTTCTCCGAGACCTGCTCCTGCTGGTCGACGGCCTTCGTCATCGACGTGACCGCCTCCACCTGTGAGAGCTCGGAGGTCTGCTGGAGGATCGAGCTCGGTGTCGTCGGGCTTGTCGGGCTCTGGTTCTCCAGCTCGGCCATCAACAACTTGATGAACAGGTCAGGGTTGTCGAGCTGGCTGACCTCGTTCGAGTTTGTCGTCGATGTCGACGAGCTCGTTCCCGACGTACCGGCCGCAGACGTGCCGGCCGCCGCTGGCGCGGCCGTCGAGTTGGTGATCGATCCGATCGTCATTGCCGTCCTCCTCGTCCTCCGGCGAACCCACCGCTCTGGTGCCGTCGCACCGCTACACCCGCACGTCGATCAGCCGCTTGGTGCCGGTCGTCCCGTCGGCGACCGTCGACCCGGTCGGCGGCCCGCCACGACCCGCCAGGGCGTCGCCGGTCGACGCCCCGTTCGTCGGTGTCGCCGCGTTCTTGGCGTCCGGGCGGCCGTCGGCCTGGCCGTCGGCCGTCGGCTGCCCGGCCGTCCATCCGGTCGACGCATCGTCGCCGTGCCCGCCGACCGTCACGGTCGTCCGCTGGCCGCCGACCGAAAGGTCGGCGTGGAGCTGCGACAGGGCCTGGCGGAGGGCGTCGTCGCCGTCGCCGGTGGCGGCGACCAGACGGACCGTGACCTGGTCTTCGCCCGCCGTCACCGTCGCCCGCACCTCGCCGAGCTCTTCGGGATGGAGGGCGATCGTCACCGTGTACGTCCCACCGGCCGTCGGTCGGGGCGGCGACAGGACGTCGACGAGCTGACCGGCCACCCCCGGCATCTCCGTCGTCGACGGTGGGCGCGCGACCGGCAGCGTCATCGCGATCGGCGGGGCCGACACCGTCCCGGCTGGCGGTGAGCTCCCCGCGACCGGACCGGGCTGACCGGCCGCGGGTGTGATCGAACCACCGGCCGCGGTAGGCGGTCCGGTCGAGGCGGCCGGCTCGGTGGTAGGCGCCGTCCGGGTCGACCCCGTGGTCGCGGCAGTGGTCGCGTCCGTCGTCGACGCCGGGCCGGACGGCGTGACGGTCGGGCCAGCGGGCTGGGTCGCCGATGCCGAGTTCGAGACCGGCGCCGGGCCGCCGCTGGTCGGCGTCCCAGGTGGCGGCGCCGAGGTCGTCGAAGGTCCGACCGGCGCCGTGACTGGCGCCGTGACGGCGCCGGACGCTGGCGCGACACCGGCCGGTCCGTCGCCGGCGGCCAGGGTGGCGGTCGTCGCGACCGGCGCCGCGCTACCCACGGCAGCCGCGGCCCCGTCGGGACCCGAGTTGCTCGCCGAAGTCGACGTGGTCGCGATGCCCGACGTCGTCACCGGGTCGACGGCGGCCACCGCGACGCTCGGGTCGACGGCCGGCCCGCCGGCCGATGTCGCCGCCCCGGTCGCCCGCCCGCTGTTCCCGATCGAGGTCGCCGGACCGTTGGACCCGCTCGTCGGCACCGGGCTGTCGGTGCCGGTGGACGACGGTTGGGCGGTCGCGGTCGACCCGTCCTCGGCGGCGGCGTCTTTCTGGCCGTGCCGCGAACGGTGGCTCGTCGTCGGTGACGTCGCCGATCCTGGGGCACTGCTGCTCCCGTCACCGGTCACTGCCGCCGTCTCGGTGCCGTCGCTGACTGAGGACGCAGTCGCGGCAGCACCCGCGGTGGAGTGACCGTCGATGCCAGCCGGCGGCGTCTGCCCACCGGATGACTGCCCCGTGGGCGGCGGCCCAGAGGACGCCGGCCCAGAGGACGCCGGCCCAGTAGGCGGTTGGTCGGCCGCGGTCGTGGCGCCAGGGGCGCTGGCGTCGCGGTCCGGTGTGGCGGCTCGTAGGGCGGCGAGGAACCCACCACCGGCGCCGTCGCCTTGCGACGGGTCGTCGGGCGAGCCCGCCGGACCGACGTTCGGCGCCGCCGGGGCGGGCAGTCCGGGCAGCGCGGCGACGCTCACGCCGTGCCGCCGATCGCCTGCATGATGGCCGTGACGTAGTTCTGCGTCTCCGCGTACGGCGGGATGCCGCCGTACTCCTCCACCGCGCCGGCACCGGCGTCGTACGCGGCGAGGGCCAGTGGGATCGAACCGAACTGGGTCATGTAGCCGGACAACAGCTGGGCCGCCCCGTCGATCGCCTGGGCCGGGTCGAAGGGGTTGATGCCGAGCCCGGCCGCGGTGCCCGGCATGATCTGCATGATCCCTTCCGCGCCAGCCGAGCTGACGGCGTTCGGCTCGAAGTCCGACTCGTGCTTGGCCACCGCGGTGAGCAAGGTGACCGGGACGCCGTACTGGCCGGCGGCCTGGACGAAGAGCGGCGCCAGTGTGGCCGGCACGCCGCTGCCAGCCGTCGCCCCCGCACCGGCCGCCGCCGCGCTCGTCCCGGTGAGCCCGGCGACGCCAAGACCGTTGGCGCCAAGACCGTTGTTGCCAAGACCGTTGGCGCCAGCCGTTGTCGTCGGCAGGACGCGGCGGATGGCGACCGGCGTGCCGACCGGTTCGATCCGGACGTCCGCACCGGTGTACGGCGCGTCGATCATCTCGCCGTGGCCGACGTAGATGCCGACGTGGCCGGGCGATGTGGTCGTCCCGTCGCTACCGGCGAAGAAGACGAGATCGCCCGGCTGGGCGTCGGCCAAGCTCGGTACCGCGGTGCCGACGGTGGCCTGCTCCTCGCTCGTGCGGGGCAGATCGACGCCGAGCTGCCCGTAGACGTACTGGACGAGCCCGGAGCAGTCGAAGCCGGCCGGGGTGGTGCCGCCCCACACGTACGGCGTGCCGACGAACCGCTCGGCTTCGCTGACGACCGCATTGCCGGCCGACGAGCCGGCCAGCCCGGTCGACGTACCCAGCCCGGTCGAGCCGCGGCCGACGGTGGCCGCCGTGCCGTACGCCGCTCTCGCCGATGTGGCCGATGTGGCCGATGTGACGGACGTGAACGGTGTGACCGGGGCATCCGGTGTGGCCGCGCCGGTCGTCCCCGACGCAGTCGCCGCCGACGGACCCGCGGTGAGCACCGAGTCGACGCGAGTCAGCACGGACGCGAAGTCGCCGGTCGGTGCCACGTCGTCCATCTGAGCCGGGACGCTCGCCATCTGGGACTGGACCTGTGTGATCCATCCCTGGATCGCCGAGAGGGTGTCGGTCATACCGATACCCCGTGCCGGGCAGTCACGAGATCGTCGACCTCGGTGATCTCGGCCCGCCGTCCGTCGTCGGCGTGCTCGGCCCGCCGGCGCTCGTCCAGCCGCTCGAGCACGGTGACCCGACGGGCCGCCTCGGACCATGCCACCTGGGCCAGCGCGGCGTTCGCGGCCGCGGTCATGGCGGCCTGGTCGGCGGCGGCCACCGTGTCGGCGACCAGCGCGGCGACCGCCCGCTCCTGGCGCAGCTCGGTCGCGGTCATCGGGCCGCTGGTGACGGCGAGCGACCGGTACCGGGCGGCCTCCTCGTCACGGACGGCCAGCCGCTCGCGCACCCGGGTATTGGCCCGTCGTAGCGCCTCGGCGGCCTGCCCTTCCTCGGCCTGGCGCACGCGGAGAACGGCGGCCAACCGGAAGCGGTAACGGCGGCTCACGACGCCGCCCCCACCGGCGCAGTACCCACCAGCGCAGTGACCGGGGCGAGCAGGGCGCCGAGGCACGCCCACGACTCGGCGGCCGGGTACGTCACCGAGACCTCCTGGCACAAGAAGGCGTCGATCAGCTCGCGCAGCTCGATGGCCCGGTCGACCAGCCGGTTGGCCCCCTTGGCGTAGGCGCCGATCTCGATCAGGTCCTTGGCGTCGCGATAGGCGGCGAGCAGCCGGCGGAGCTCGCGGACGAGCGCCCGCTGCTCGGTCGTCGTGATCGCCGGCTCGACCCGGGAGATGGAGTCGAGCACCTCGATGCTCGGGAAGTGGCCGGCCGTGGCGAGCCGCCGCGACAGGACGACGTGGCCGTCGAGGATCGACCGAGCGGCGTCGGCGATCGGCTCGTTCATGTCGTCGCCCTCGACGAGGACGGTGTAGAGCCCGGTGATGCTCCCCCGCTCGGCCGCGCCGGCCCGTTCGAGCAGCTTCGGCAGCAGCGAGAAGACCGACGGCGGGTAGCCACGGGTCGCCGGGGGCTCGCCGGCGGAGAGGCCGACCTCGCGCTGGGCCATAGCGAACCGGGTCAGGCTGTCCATCATCAGCACGACGTCTTTGCCCTGGTCGCGAAACCACTCGGCGATCCGGGTGCCGGTGAACGCGGCCCGGATCCGCACGAGGGCCGGCTGGTCGGAGGTGGCGACGACGACGACCGAGCGGGCGAGACCCTCGGGCCCGAGGTCGCGCTGGATGAACTCGCTGACCTCTCGGCCGCGCTCGCCGATCAGCGTGACGACGGAGACTTCGGCGTCGGTGCCGCGGGCGATCATCGACAACAGGCTCGACTTGCCGACGCCGGACCCGGCGAAGATACCGAGGCGTTGGCCGCGGCCACACGGCACCGCGGTGTCGAGGGCGCGGACACCGAGGGCGAGCGGTCGGTCGACCATCTCGCGGCGCAGCGGATGCGGCGGCGTCGCGTCGATAGCGACGTCCTCGCCCTCGACGATCGGCGGCCCGTCGTCGATCGGCCGGCCCAGGCCGTCGACGATGCGGCCGAGCATGGCCGGACCGACGGTCAGCGGCAGCGGCCGGCCGGCCGCCTCGACGACGTCGCCGTAGCGCACCCCGGAGAGCTCGCCGAGCGGCATACAGGCCAGGCTGCCGCCCTGGACGGCGACGACCTCGGCTGGCAGGACGTCGCCGGCGGCTCGCTGAATCCATACGGCCTCGCCGACCGCGGCATCGATCCCCTCGACCTCGACCCGCAGGCCGACCAGGCGGGTCACCCGCCCGGTCCGACGGGGCTTGGCTGCCGAGCGGAGCGATGCCCGCAGGACCGGCGACGAGAAGAGGGTCACGACGGCCCCCCGGCCGGTCCCACGACCGATCCGACAGCCGGTCCGACGGCCGGCGGGGTCAGCGACTCCAGGCAGGCCCGGACCCGGGCGAGTGCCGGGGCGATCTGGGCGTCGATGTGGCACGGGCCGACACTGACGAGGCAGCCGCCGGCCTCGACGTCGGGGTCGTGGATGACGGTGACGCGGGGGTCGGCGGCGAGCTGCTCGATCTCCGCGACGCCGATCCCGCTGTCGGGGTGGACCCGCACCAGCAGGTCGTCGCCCTCCGGGGCGAGCGCGAGCGCCCGGACGACGGCGTCCCGAACCGGGGCGTCGCTCAGCGCAGCCTCCCGACCAACGAGGATCTCGAGCAGCTCGAAGGCGAGGCCGACGACGTCGGTGACGAGCTCGGCGACGACCGCGGCCCGCTGTTCACCGACGTCGGCGGCGGCCGCGGCGAGCCGGTCGGCGGCCCGGGTGGCCGCGGCCAGCCGGGCCCCCTCGGACGTGAATGCAGCCTCCTCGAGCCCGGCCCGGTGCCCGTCGGCAAAGCCCGCCTGGCGGGCCTGCTCCAGACGGTGCTCCGTCGAGGTCGGGACGACCGGCCACTCGGCCGACCGGGTCGGGTCGGCCTTGGCCAACAGCGACGCGGACGGCAACGGGCCGTCCGGCCGGGAGATGACCCGGCTCTTTCGCACTGCTTTCTCGGGCGATGGCTTCCCGGACGGCGGCTTCTCGGGCGACGGCTTCTCGGGCGACGGCTGCTCAGACGATGAGCTCATCGTTCGCCCTTCCGATGACGATCGTCCCGCTGTCGGCCAGCTCGCGAACGGCGCGGACGACCATCGCCTGCGCGCCCTCGATGACCGACAGTCGCTGCGGGCCGAGCGAGGTGATCTCTTCGGTCAGGTCCTCGGCCGCCCGCTCGGACATGTTCTGCATGAACTTGCCGGCGACGTCGGGGGTGGCCGTCTTGAGGGCGAGCGCCAGGTCCTTCAGGACGACGGAACGGAGCACGGACTGGAGCGTCATGTCGTCGAGCTGGACGACGTCGTCGAAGACGAACATCTCGCCCCTGATCACCTCGGCCAGATCGGGGTCGCTGAGCTCGAGGCTGGCCAGGATCTGCTTCTCGGCCGTCCGGTCGACGTTGTTCAGGACGGCCGCGGCGGCGGAGACGCCGCCGACGTCGGCGGGGCCGCCGCCGGCCCGCAGGACGGCCGAGAGCCGCGTCGTCAGCTCGTCGGCGATCCGCTGGACGAGGACGGGCGGGACCGCGCCCATCGTCGCCATGCGCCGTACGACCTCGGGCCGCCGGTCCTGGTCGAAGCGGTCGAGCACCCGGGCGGCGTACTCGTGGAAGACGTTGACGAGCACGATGGCGACCGTCTGGGGGTGCTCGTCGGCCAGGGCGCCGGCGACCTGCGACGGCTCGATACGGTTCAAGAAGGCGAGCGGCTGGTCCTGGGTCATCAGCTCCAGCTCGGCCATGACCTCGGCCGCCCGGGCTCCGCCGAGCCGGTCGTGCAGCCACCGCTGCGCCAGCTCCATCCCGCCCTGGCGAACCTGGAGATAGGCACCGGCCTCGGTGGTGAACGCTTCGACGATGCCGCGCACGTCGTCGGTGGTCAGCGAGGGCAGCCGGGCGACCTCGGCCATCAGCCGGATGACCTCGTTCTCGCTCATGGCGCGCAGCAGGAGATGGGCGCGGTCGTCGTCGAGCTGGGCGATGATCACCGCGGCGCGCTCGGGGGCCGGAGAGGTTCACGGCGTGAGCGCCTCGGACGGCTGGCCGGTCCGGAGCGCCTCTACCGGCTGGCCCGTTCGGAGCGGGTCCGACGGCGGGGGGCTGCCGCGCTGCAGCCAGCTCCGGAGCACCGACGCCACTTCGGCCGGCTGCTCGTCGATGAACTCCTCGATGCTCTGCGCGACCTTCTCGCGCGGCAGCTGGGCCCGGGGCACGGTCGGCAGCTCGGCCGTGAGCGGGTCCTCCATCACCGGGACGAACTGGCTCGCCTGTAGGGCGGCCGTCGCGCCGGCCAGGCCGTCGACGGGCGGCAGACGGTGCCGGCGGCGGCGGGAGCTCAACCAGATCAGCAGCACCAGGGCGGCGACGAGGAGGACGGCGACCCCGGCCTTGATCACCGCGACCATCCGGTTGTGGGCGTTGGCCGCCGCCGTCGCCTGGGCCGAAGCGGTCGCCGCGGTCGCCGCGGTGGTGTTGAACTTGACCGCGGTCAGGCTCAGCACGTCGCCTCGGGTGGTCTGGAGGTTCACGGCCGCGGCGACGCCGGCTCGGATCTGGGCCAGGCTGGTGCCCTTCGGCATGGCCTTGGAGTTCACGAGCACGGCCACCGACTGCTGGGTCAGGCTGCCGGGGGCCTGTGTCACCGTCTGGGTCTGCGTGCTCGTCTCGCAGTTCTTTGTGGTGGACGTCTGTGTGTACGTACCGTTCCCGCCCGAGATCGGCGCGGTCGCGGTCCCGGCCGCGCCGCCGGTCGGCGTCCCGGTGCCGGTGTACTTGGTGGTCGACTGCTTTGTGCTCGTGCAGTAGCCGACCGGGGCGCCGCCGTTGGCGCCGGGCACGACCGACTGAGTGTTCGTGTGCACCTTGTTCTCGTTCAGCGTGGCGTTCACCTGCACATCGGCGTTGCCGGTGCCGAAGATCGTCGCCAGGTAGGCCGCTACCTTGGCCTCCTGTTGGGCATCGAAGGCGGCCGCCTGGCCGGCGCTGCTCTGGGTCACGCCGGGGCCGGCGAGCAACGTGCCGTCGGAGTCGGCGACCGTGACGTTCGACGCGCTGAGACCGGGCACGCTGGAGGAGACGAGGTGGACGATGGCCTGCACCTCACCCGACGACAGCGAGTGGCCGGGCTGGAGCGAGACGAGGACGGACGCGCCAGTTGGGTTCGAGTTGTTCAGCGCGAACGTCTGGTTGGCCGGGAGGGCCACGTTGACCTGCGAGCTGCTGACGCCGCCGATGGCATCGATCGTCTGCTCCAGCTCGCCCTGGATGGCCTGGAGGTAGTCGGCCTGCTGGGTCAGCTGGGAGGTCGTCAGGCCCTCCTTGTCGAGCAGTGTCAGGCCGACGGTGCTCTGGGTCGGCAGGCCGGCCTCGGCCGAGGCCAACCGCTCCTGATCGACGTCGTTCTGCGGCACGAGGATGGTCGACCCGCCGTCCTGCAGCTGGTACGGGACGTGATCGGCCGTCAGCTTCTGGGTGATCGCCCCGGCGTCCTGGGCGGACAGGTTGGTGAACAGCGGGGCGTACGTCGGCTTGCCCGAGAGCAGCATGAAGACGATGCCGATGACCAGCGCGCCGAGCACGGCGGCGATGGTGACGGCCTTCTGCCCAGGGGTGAACCCGGCGGCGAACCGGCGGGCACTCTCCTTGACCCGGGCAAACTCGGCGGCGGGAACCAGGGCCATCGGTCGATCAGAGCGTCATGTCGGCGATCGACGTGTACGCGGCGAGACCCTTGTCCATGAGCGACGTCGTCACCTGCGTGTCGAGCGACGCCTCGGACGCGGCGATCATCGTGTCGGTCAGGCTGCCCTGACCGGCCGCGGCCTGGGCCTCGTCGGTGGCCGCGGTGTTCTGGGTCTGCTGGACCGAGTCGAGGGCGTTGCCGAGCACTGTGGCGAAGCTGTCGTCGGTCGCCGACGTCGCGTCGGTCGAGGATGCCGACGATGGCGCGGCGGCCGGTGGCGTCGACGACAGTGGCGAGATGGGCGGGATGGCGGGGATCACGGTCAGCTCCCGATGGCCAGGCCGGCCGAGTACGCGGTCTGGGCCCGCTGCATGACGACGGTGTCGGCCTGATAGTTCTCCTGGGCCTCGATCATCCCGGTGAGCTGGTCGGACATCGAGACGTCCGGCAGCTTGACCTCGCCTGTCGCGTTGGCCAACGGGCTTCCCGGCTCGTCGCTGACGACGCCTGTGGTGTCGCCAAGCTGGATGGACGTGACCGCCACCCCCTGGGCTGGTGTGCCCGGGGCCAGGTTGCCGGCGGGGGCGAGGATCGGCGTCTGTTCGGCGTACGCCGGCTGTGTCATCGACACGGCGTCGTCCATGTTGGCGATATTGCCGCCGGCCGTGTCGATCCACGTCTGCATGGCGTCGGCACCGGACGCGGCGATGGGCAGGACTCCGAACATGCTCACGTGAAGCTCCCTCCGGACGCGCCCTGGACGAGGCGGAACTGGGCGTTGATGGACTCGCTCAAGGCCTGGTATTGCAGGGTCGACTGCTCCGCTTCGGTCAGCTCGGATGCCAGGTCGACGTTGTTGCCGTCGGTCCCCGCCGCGCTGGTCGACGGCTCCTCGGTGACGGTCGCGGTACCACCGCCGCTGGCGTCGAGCGCCTGGGACAGGCTCTGCTGGAACGTCGTCTCCGTGTCGGTGTAATTCGGCGTGTCGAGGTTGGCGAGGTTGTTGGCCACCGAGGTCTGTTGCTGCTGGACGCCGTCCAGCGCGAACTGCAGGACATCGACGATCTGGCCGTCCACTGGCGCACCCTCCGGACATCTGTACCGGCACGCGAGCCGCGCGCCGTCCCTGGGCCCGTCCTGGGCGACGTCAGCGGCCGATCCCTCGAGCCGCCAGGAGTCTCATCGGACGCTCGCCGGTCGGCCTTGAGGGATTCTCTTCCCGCCGCTCACGCCCGACGGTCGACGAAACAGGCCACCGATGACGGGCGGGGCGTCGTGCTCTGGCGCAACAGCGCGCCGAGCGCGGCCCGCCGAGCGCCCATCGCGTCCTCGACGTCGCGCTGGGCCGCCAGGACCGTCGCCGCCCGCGAACGCAGGCGGCCCGGCACCGGCCCGAGGCCGTCCGGCAGCCGGTAGGTCGCCGGGAACGGGGCCTCGCCGTGCACGGCCGCCCACCAGTGATCGAGCCGCCGCTCCATCACGTCGAGCACGTCGTCCCAGGAGTCGGGCCGGCTCGTCGGGCGGGCGGCGGGGTCAGCCAACGGGCACCGTGCCGGCGAGGGCGGCGGCGTTGGCCTCGGTGATCCGGCCGACGATGTCGACGCAGGCCGGCAGCAGGGTCCGATCCTTCTGCAGGTTGGCGGTCACCAACCGTTGGTGGACGAAGGTGTAGACGGACCGCAACGACGCCGCACCGGTCCACTCGCCGCCGAGGCTGTCCCGGAGGACGAGGACGATCTGCTGGGCGTGGACGAGGCTGTCGTTCACGGCTTTGAGGTCACCGGCCCCGAACCCGTCATCGGCCATCCGCAGGTCGTGACCGAGCCGCGCCAACAGCATGAGCAGCCGCTGCTCCGGTGACGCGGTCTCGACCTGGTCGGCCAGGTAGCGTCGGCGCAACGCCTCGGCCCGCTCGGCGTTCGTCACAGGTCGGCGATCTGGCTGGCGAGCTGTGAGCTCTCGTTCTTGAGCTTGCCGAGGTTGGTCTCCATCGTTGCGAACTCCTGCTCGAGCACGGCCTGCTGCGAGCTCTCGAGCTTCTCCAGCATGGCGATCTGTGAGTTGAGCCCTGTGGCTTCGCCGTTCAGGGTGTTGATGGCGCTCGTGATCGAACCGGACGAAACGTCGGTGGCCCCGTTCATGGTCGAGACGAGCTGCTGGGCCACCCCGGGGCGATAGGCGATCGAGCCGAGGTCGGTTGTCGTGCTGACCCCGGTGGCATTGACGAGCACCGAGAAGCCGGCCAGCGTGGGGTCGTCATCGGGGGCGGAGAGGACCTGCCCGAGACCGGTGGCGGCCACGCCGTTGATCGTCCCGGCCACGTCGGTCCCGGCATGGGTGACCGGCTGGCCGGCGGTTGTCCCGGCCAGCCCGGTCGTGCCGACCCCGCTGGCGGTCGAGGTGACCTCGAACGCCTGGGCACTGCCGTAGCCGTTGCTCGTCACCTGGAGCTGGGTGCCGCCGGTGACCAGTTGGGCGGTCACTGTCAGGCCGGCCGCCGCGAAGACCTGGTTCAGGCCGGTCTCGACCGACGCCAAGCTCTCGCCGGCCGACGTGCTGTAGTCGACGGCGATCCCGTTCTGCTGGAACGTGAGCGTCTCGGCCGTGCCGATCGTCCCGCCGCCGACGACGGCACCGGCGTCCGTCGCCTGGGTGGCCGAGTGGCTGACGGTCACGTCGTAGCTGCCGGTCTGGGTGTCGTTGCCGGCATAGACCAGGCTGACCTCGCCGGCCTGACCGGACGCGGACGGCGTGAACGTCGCCCCCTGCGTGAAGAGGGCGGCCACCGCCTTCGGGTTGGCGCTGTACGCCGACTCGAACGCGTCCTGGTCGAAGCTGAGCGTGCCGTCCGAATTGAGGGTGATGCCGACGTCGGCCGAGTCCCCGAGTGTCGACGTGCCCGAGACACTGCCGACGATCGAGAGGATCTGCTGCTGGAGCCCTTCGACCACGGCCGATCCCATCAACGGGCCGGCCTTCTTGGTGGCCTCGTCGTAGCCGGCGAGCGTTGTGATGTCCGAGAGGGCCTTGTTGGCCGCGGCCACGAGCGTCGAGACCTTGGCCGCCTCGCCGGACGCGTCCGGCGTCACCGTCACGGTGGCCTGGCCGGTGGACGCCACCGTGATGGCGGTGCCCGGGAGGAGGTTGCCGAACGTGTCGCTCGACGAGCTGAGCGTGTACCCGCTGGCGCCGCCGACCGAGACGGTGGCGTCCTGCGCTTCGGCAATGGTGTTGATGCGACCCAGCGGTGATCCGGCCAGCGCCTGCTGGTCGATCGTCACCGCGCCGTTCTCACCCGTCTGGTTGGCCGAGACCTGCAGGATGTACTGGCCGGAGGCGAGCTGGATGGCCGCCGCGGTGGCCGCCAGGCCGGAGTCGTTGATGGCCGAGACGACCTGGGACAGGCTGCCGCTGCCGGTGGCGACGTTGGCCGCGTCGGCCGTGCCGGCACCCACCAGCGAGCCGGCGGCGTTCGGTCCACCGGCGACGGTGGCGACGACGCTGCCGGTCGGCGCGGCCAACGTCACCTGTTGACCGGGGTCGATCGACGACAGCGTCGTGTCCGTCCCGTCGACCGACACGATGGCGTCGGCGCCGGTCGCCGACTGGCCGACCGACAGACCGAGCGTCGAGAGGGCGTCACCGCCGGTCACGGTCAGCGACGCCTGGCTGCCCTGCCGGGCCGAGGCCAGCTGCAGGGCGCCGGTCGGGCCGATCGAGGCCTGCACCGGCGCACCGGCCGCGGTGGCCGCGGCATTGAGCGCCGACACCAGCCCGGTCGGGCTGTCGGCTGTGCCGGCCGCCAGCGTCAGTGCGTAGGCCGAGCCGTCCACTGTGACGTCGACGGTGTCGTTGGTGCCGGTCACGATGGCCGTCGATGTCGCCGGCACGGTCTGGCCGGTGACGGTGGCCGCGGCCGACGCCTGGGTCACGGTAACCGTGTGGGAGCCGATCGACAGCCCGGGATCAGCGCTCAGGCCGCTGAAACCCAGGGCGGCTGCGCCGGTCGACACCAGGAGGGACGGCGACGTCGTCACGATCTGGCCCTCCGACGAGACGCCGGACGACGAAGCCAGCACGTTCGCCTGGGCCAGTTGGTTGACGGTGAAGGCGAGCGAGCCCGTCTGGGCCCCGGCGGCGGCTGTCGCGGTGGCGACGTCGGCATTGGACGTGGTGGCCGTGGCCAGGTTCCACGACGACTGCGTGGACAGCGCCTCGGCGGCTGTCTGCACCGCCTGGAAGTCGTTGTTCAGGGTCCGGTAGTCGTCGGCCTGGGCGGTCTCGGTGGCCTGCTGTTCCTCGGTGTTCGTGATGGGCGCCTGGTAGCCCTGGAGCAGCGCCTGGATCACCGCGGTGGTGTTGATGCCGGAGACGAGCCCGTTGACGACGATCTGGTTCCCGTTGGCACCGCTGACGCTCGACAGTGTCATCCCACCGCTCCCTCTTCGGTCCGTATCTGATGGAGGGGGCCGGACCGCCCCGGCCACGACGCCGACAAGGAGAAGAGAAGGAGTCGGCGTCGGGGCCGGGACGAGCCCGGCGGATCATCAGACCAGCTTGAGGACCAACTGCGGTGCCTGCTGGGCCTGGGACAGCATGGCGACGCCGGTCTGCTCCAGGATCTGGTCGGTCGAGAACGTGGTCATCTCCTGCGCCATGTTCACGTCGACGAGCTGGCTGTCGGCGGCCGAGAGGTTCTGCTGTCCGACCGTCAGATTGGCCACGATGGCCTGCAGCTCGTTCTGCACCGCGCCGACCGACGCCTCGATGCTGTCGACCGACGAGATCGCGTTCTGCACCGAGGTCACCGCCGACTGGGCCGACGCGGCCGAGCCGACACCGACCACACCGGAGGTCACACCCAGCGAGCTGGCTGTGGCGGCGGCGATCGAGAGGCCGATCTGCTGGTTCGAGAGGTCGAACGCCCCGACCTGCAGGGTCTGGTTCGAGAACGAACCGTCGAGCAGGGTGGTCTGACCGAAGCTCGTCGTGCCGGCGATCTGGTTGATGTCGGACTGCAGCGCGGCGAACTCCTGCTGGTTGGCGGCCAACGACGTGGCGTCGTTGGTCGCGCCGTTCGCCGAGGAGAGCGCCAGCTGGTCCATCGTCTGCAAGATGGACGAGATCTGGTTGAGCGCTCCCGACGCGGTCTGGATCAACGAGACGCCGTCTTGGGCATTGTTGATGGCCGTCGAGTAACCGTTGGCCTGCGACTCCAGCGCTTGGCTGGTGACGTACTGGGCCGGACCGTCGGCCGCTGTCTGGACCTGGAGGCCCGAGGACAGCTCCCGGATGGCCGTGGCCATGTTGCTGTTCGTGGAATTCAGGTCGTTCAGCGCTGTGATGGCTGAAAGGTTGGTGTCGACCACGAGAGAAGACATCCGTATCCTCCGTTCGCTGGGCTGCACATCCGTGTGCAGCTGGTTCCTGGGTACTGCCCCGGCCGGTGACGATGAGCCGCCGGCCGGTGGCCCGCCGTCTTGACGAGCCGGGGTTGCTATCGGTCGCCGGCCCGTCCGACTTGAGCACCGTTCGGCGGTCGAGCTCTCGGCTTGAGCCGCGGCCCGTTTCTGCCGATGGGTCCGTCCGGAGGCACTCGGACGGCCGGGTGCCCGGATCGATTGGGGGACCGCCCGACATGCCACGCCGACCGGTCACCGTCGCCGTCCTGGCCGGCCCCGATCGCCGAGCGACCCGGGCCTTCCTCGATGTCCTCGGCGAGACGCTGGCGGCGTCGGACGACGTGGTGCTCGTCGGTGCCGGCCGATCCCCCACCGACCCCGGCAGCTGGCGGGTACGTGGGGCGCGACGACTGAGCCGGCCGGCGACCCGACCGCCGACCCACGAGATCGTCGTCGTCGTCGACGAGCGCGCCGTGCCGACGACCGGCTGGACCGACGGGCTCGTCGACGCGCTCGGCGACCCTGACGTCGCCGCGGCCGCCGCCCGGACGAACCTGGCCGACGGGGACGAGCTGCTCGTCGGCGTCCCGTACCGCCCGTACGAGCCGGACGTCCACCGGTCGTTCGCCCGCCGGCTCGTCGCCGGCCGGGCGGGGGTGGTGAGCCCGGCGTCCCGGCTGTCCGGGCCGTCGTTGGCCGTCCGGCGATCGCTCGTCGACGGTGCCGGCGGGATGGCCCGGGCGCTCACCGGGCCCGATCCCGTTGCCGCGCTGGCCGAGCGGGCCAGCCGTCACGGCCGGCTCGTCGTCGCCGAGAGCTCGTACCTGCACCACGGCGGGGGAAACCCGCCCGGAGAGAGCAGTGGCGGGACGCCGCCCAATGGGAATGGCGGCGGGACGCCGCCCTGGAAGAACAGCGAAGGGACGCCGCCTCCGGCGCCTGGCGCGCCGTTCGTGTCGGCGTGCCTCATCGTGCGCGACGAGCACGAGAACCTCCCCCGCTGCCTGGAATCGCTCGGGACGATCGCCGACGAGATCGTCGTCTACGACACCGGCTCGGTCGACGACACGGTCGAGATCGCCCGGGCCGCCGGCGCGGTCGTCGTCGA
Organism: uncultured Actinomycetota bacterium; assembly: GCA_963844575.1. Taxonomy (GTDB): domain Bacteria; phylum Actinomycetota; class Acidimicrobiia; order Acidimicrobiales; family RAAP-2; genus DASZUK01. The sequence continues at coordinate 1,697,516 of CAWJOU010000005.1, read as the reverse complement.
GGGGTACTGGGACGACGACTTCGCCCGGGCCCGCAACGAGGCGCTCGAGAACTGCCGCGGCCAGTGGATCCTCTGGCTGGACGCCGACGAGGCGCTGGCCTGCCCGGACCCGGCCGCACTGCGGTGCCACCTGGCCGCCGCCTCGTCCGACGTCGAGGGGTTCCTCGTCCACATCGACAACCTGCGCGGCACGGAGGCGTCGACGACGCTGACGCACCCGGCCTGCCGGCTCTTCCGGCGGGCCTGCGGGCACTGGATCGGTCGGCTCCACGAGCAGGTCGGCGCCCGGGCCGGCACGGTCGAGTTGGCGCTGTCGACCCTCGACGCGGCTCGGATCACCCACTGGGGTTACCTGCAGTCGGCGGTCGCCGGCCGGGCCAAGGGGAGCCGGAACGTCCGCAGCGCGTTCGGCGACCTGGCCGGCGACTCCGACCTCGACCGGGCCACCGGCCTGCTCAGCCTTGGCCGGTCACACCTGCTCGCCCACCACTACGACGAAGGCATCGACCTCTGCCGGCTGGCCGTGGCCACCGACGGTGTCAAGCCGGCGACCGTCCGGTTGGCGCTGCGGGCCGTCGTCGAGGGCCTGCTCGCCCTCGACCGGCCAGACGAGGCGCTGGTCGAGATCGACCGCTTGCGCCGGGTGACGGCCGTGCCGACCTTGGCCGATGCCCTCGAAGGCCACGCCCGCCTGGCGCTGGAGCAGTTCGACGGCGCCCTCGCCGCGTTCGATCGGGTGACCGGCGGGCTCGATGACGACGGGTTCGAGTACGAGCCACATTTCGTCGCCGCTGGGCGGGCCCAGGCCCTGGCCGGGCTCGGCCGGCACGGCGAGGCGGCCTACACCCTGCTCGGCTCGCTGCGGGCCCAGGGCGGGATGGACGCCCACGTCGGGCTGCTGATCGACAGCCTCGAACGGTCGGGCCGCCCGCTGTCGGAGATGGTCGCCGCCGTGCCGGCCGACCGGTTGGCCGCGTTCTGTCCCCAGCTCGTGCAGATCCGGGCCGACGCGGCCGACCGGGCGCTCGACGCGTGGTACGAGGTCGTCGGGGGGCAGCGGGTCGTCCTGGCCACCGCGGCGTCGGTGGCCGTCGGGCTGCCGATCGAGCGCCAGCTCGTCTGGTCAGCCCGGCTCCGGGCCGAGAACCTCCCCGGTCCGTGCCCGCTCGTCGGGGCGACGATCGACCGGTCCCGCACCGCCCGCGAGCGGCTGCTGGCCGCGGCCGTCGCCGTCGGTTCGTTCGCCGACCGGCGCGGTCGCCAGGCGTTCGGCGCCAACATCGTCTCGCTGCCGCCCGCGCAACAGGCCCAGCTCCGTTCCGAGGTCGGCGCCATCGCGCCGGCGCTGGTGCCGGTCCTCGACGTCCTCGCGCCGGTGCCGGCGAGTGCCGAGGCGACGGCGACGGCGGCCCGGCCGGGCACCGCGGCGGCGATCCCCGCCGGCGGCCGGCGAGTGCTGGTCGTCGACCGCCAAGTGTCGAACATCCGGACGCTGGCCGTCGCCCATCTCCTCCGCCGGTCGGGGCACCAGGTGACCGTCGTCCACCCGCAACCGGCAGCCCAGACCGAGGAGCTCCTGGCGCCGGACGGCATCGTCGTGCACGGCTGGACGGACGACGCGGCGGCGGACGCGACGCCGGTCGGCGCAGCCGACGACGGCTGGTGGGGTCCCGCCGCGGCCCGTCTGGCCCGACTCTGTGCCGAGCACCGGTTCGACACGGTCGTGCTCGCGACCGCGGCGGCCGCCGCCGCGCCCGACGTCCGCCGCCTCCTGCCCGCCGCCCACCTCGTCGTCGACGTCGACGCCGGCGATCCGGACGGGACGACCGGCCACGCCGACCTGGTGTTGAGGGCCATCACCACCGGGCCGGCCGATGGGAACGGGCGGGTGACGCCAGCCGTCGCGTCCGCCCCGTCGCTGTTCCCGGCCGGGCCGGTCGTCCCGCTCGGCGTCCGTACCGGCGTCTGCGTCGTCGGCGACTTCCGGCGGGTGACACCGGCCGAACGCGAACGCTGGGAGCGGGTGACCGCACCGGCGCTGGGGACCGCACTGGGGACGACGCCGATCGCCGTCGTCGGCGACGACCCCGGGCGCCGGATGGCCGCCGCCCTGCCGCTGGCCTTGCCAGCCGGACCCGTCGCCGATCCGACGCCGTGGCTCCGGACGGCCCGGGCGGTCGTCGTCGCGGTCACCGCGGGAGCCGAACACTGGCTGTCGGCCGCCGCCGTCTCCGGCACGCCGGCGCTGCTCGTGCCGGACGACCCCGACGACGCCGACCGGCTGGCCCGGGCGGTCGCCGGCCTGGTCGAGCTGGACGAGCTCTGGTCCCGCATGGCCCCGCGGGTCGCGACCGGGCCGGACAGCCGCCGGTCGAAGGAGGACGGGGGGCCGGCGAACCACGCCGCCGACCCGCTGGCCGGGCTGCCGGCACCGTGGCACCGTCGCCGGTCCGACGACGGCCCGCCCGGCGGTCGCTCGACGGTCCGCTGGGTCGGCGACATCTTTTCCCACCACAGCCTGGCCCATGCCAACCGGGAGATCGTCCGCCGCCTGGCCGCCGACGGGACGGCGCTCGACGTCGTCGCCTGCACCGGCGAACGACCGCCGTACCCGATCGACACGGTCGACGAGCTCGGTGGCGTCACCGTGCGCTCGACCGCCGGTCCGGTCGACGCGGTCGCGGCGCCCGCCGCGATCGAGGTTCGCCATCAGTGGCCGCCGGACCTCTCGCCGCCGGCGAGCGGTCGCCTCGTCCTGATGCAGCCGTGGGAGTTCGGCGAGCTGCCGGCCGAGTGGGTCGGCCCGGTCCGCGACGTCGTCGACGAGCTCTGGGTGCCGACGAGGTGGGGCCGCGACTGCGCCGTGGCCAGCGGCGTGCCGGCCGACCGGGTCCACGTCGTCCCGTACGGGGTCGACGTCGACCGGTTCCGGCCCGACGGCCCGCGGTTCGCGCTGGCGACGACGAAGCGGACGCGGCTCCTCTTCGTCGGCGGCTGCATCGAGCGCAAGGGCATCGACATCCTGCTCGAGGCCTACCTCGGCGCGTTCGGCGCGGCCGACGACGTCTGCCTCGTCGTCAAGCCGTTCGGCTCGGACACCGTCTACCGGACGTCGACGCTCGAAGCCGACGTCCGCCGGGCCGCGGCCGGGAGCGGCGCCGCGGTCGAGGTGGTCGACGGCGACCTGACCGGCGACGAGATGGCCGATCTCTTCCGGAGCTGTGACGCGCTCGTCCACCCGTACCGCGGTGAAGGGTTCGGGCTGCCGATCGCCGAGGCGATGGCCTCGGGGCTGCCGGTGGTCGTGCCCGACGACGGACCGTGCCTCGACTTCTGCGACGACCGCACCGGTTGGCTCGTGCCGGCCCGTCGCGTCCGGATCGCCCCGGCCGAGTGGACGCCGACGGTCGGCGGCGCCTGGTGGTCGGAGACGAGCCGTCTCGGACTGGTCGCCGCCCTCCGCCAGGTCGTCGCCGACCCCGCCGAGCGTCGGCGGCGCGGCGCGGCCGGGCGGGAGCGGATCGTGGCCGGGTTCACGTGGGAACGGACGGCGGCCGTCGTCGCCGATCGCCTGGCCACCCTCGTCGGGGCGCCCAGCGACGGGGCGTCGAGCGAGTCGATGCGGCAAGAGGAGGCACTGGTATGAGGGACGAACACCTGTCGGTCTCGGTGGTCGTCGCGGTCGGTCCGCCGACGCCGGCTCCGCCGCCGGCCCTGGCCGGGCTGATCCGGGCGGTGGCGGCCCGGCCCGACGCGGAGCTGGTCGTCGTCGACGACGGCACGACGTCGGCGGTCCGGACGGAGCTGACCCGGTTGACCGGCCCGGTCCGCATCGTCCACCGGCGGCTCGCCACTGGACCCGGTGAGGCCCTCGCCACCGGGGCCGACCTGGCCGCCGGACGGTTGCTCGTGCTCGTCGACCCCCGAGCGGCGCTACCGGACGGCTGGCTCGACGCGGCCGTCGCCCCGTTTGCCGACGATCCCGGCATCGGCGTCGTCGTGCCGAAGGTGGCTGGGCCGCCAATGCCGGTGCCGCCGGTGCCCGGGCCGTCGGACGCGGGTCTGTCGGAGTCAGGGCCGCCGGTCATGGCCGTCCGCCGGCTGGCGCTCGACTCGGTCGGCGGCCCCCGGGCGCTGGCCGGTGACGACCCCGGCGACCGGGGCGAGCGCACCGACGGGGACGCCCACCAGAAAAGCCACCACGGTGACGGCCACCTCGTCCCGCCGGCGACGGGTGCCGCCCTCGACGCGGCCGGCTGGCGGTGCGCCACCATGCCCGATTGCCGCGTCGAGCGGGTCGGCGCGGCCGGGTCGTGGTCGCCGATCGCCCGATCCGACCCGCTCGACTGGACGCCGCCGTACCTGCCGCGGTCGGTCCGGCGGGGGCTCAACGTCGTCGGCCTGCTCGACGCGGCCTGCGGCGTCGGCGACGCCGGGCGGCGCTACCTGGCCGCCGCTGACGGCGCCGGGATCGAGACGGCCGCGTTCGCGTACCGGCGCCACGGGTCGCCGGTCGTCGCCGACGCCCCCGAGGTGGCCGACCGGCTCATCTACGACACGAACCTGCTCGTCCTCAACGCGGATGTGCTCCCGCCGTTCGCGACGATGGCCGGCGCCGAGCTGTGGCTCGGCCGCCACACCGTCGGCATCTGGTTCTGGGAGCTCGAGGAGCTCCCGACCCGCCACGTCCCCGCATTCGCGTACGTCCACGAGCTGTGGGCGCCGAGCGGGTTCATCCGCGACGCGCTGGCCCGCCGGACGGACAAGCCGGTCGTCACCGTCCCCCTGCCCGTCCCCCACCGCACCGGGCGCCCCGGCCGATCCCGCCACGAGCTCGGCCTGCCGGACGCGTTCACGTTCCTCACGATGTTCGATTTCGGTTCGGTGGCCGCCCGCAAGAACGGGCTCGGCGTGGTCCGGGCCTTCTGCGATGCCTTCGCGCCGGGCGAGGGTCCGGTCCTCGTCCTGAAGGTCTTGAACGCCGCCTGGGACCCGGCCGGCTGGCGGGCGCTGCAGGAGGCGGTCGGCGGTCGTCGCGACGTCGTCCTGCTCGACGGCTACCTCACCGACGACGAGATCGCCGACCTCGTCGGGCACGCCGACTGCACCGTCTCGCTCCACCGGGCCGAGGGGTTCGGGCTCACGCCGGCCGAGGCGATGGCCTGGGGCCGGCCGGTCGTCGCCACCGGGTACTCCGGCAATCTCGACTTCATGACCGCCGACAACAGCTTCCTCGTCCCGTTCGATCCCGGTCGGGTACCGACCGGCCTGGAGCACGTCTACCCGGCCGGCGCGACGTGGGCCGAGCCGCGGCACGACGACGCCGTCCGCGCGCTGCACCGTGTCTGGACGTACCCCGACGAGGCCGCCGCCCGCGGCCGGCTCGCCCAGCGCGACATCCGCCGTACCCACGGCCCCGCGGTCACCGGTTCGACGATCCGCCGACGGCTGGCCGAGATCGACGACCAGCTCGGCCGCACCCGACGACCGCCCGCCCGCGTCCCCGCACTCGGAAGGTGACCACGATGGCCGACGTCATGTCCACCCGGTTCCACGTCCCCGAGCTGGCCGAGCAGCACCGCCAGCGCCGCGACGACGTCATCGATCGCCTCCGGGCGCAGTATCGATGGGACGACGTCCCCTGCGTCCTGTGCGGGCCGGCGGCCGCGACGTCCCACGCCACGACGGTCGACGGCATCGACCTGCGGACGTGTGACGAGTGCGGCCACCTCTTCGTCAGTCCGCGCCTCCCCGAGGCGGCCGTCGCCGACCTCTACGGCCAGGCGTACTGGACCGAGTACTGCCTCGGCATCGGCTCGCCGACGCTCGCCGAACGGACGGAGTACGACTACCGCAACGGCTTCGGCAAGCTGCAGCGCGACGTGCTCCCGTTCGCCTCGACCGGCCGGCTCCTCGACGTCGGCGCGTCGAACGGCGGCACCGTGCGAGCGGCCCGCGACCTCGGGTTCGCCGCCCAGGGCGTCGAGCCGTCGGCCGACATCTGTGCGGCGGCCAAGGCGGCCCACGGCATCGAGCTCTACTGCGGCGACCTCCGCGACCTCGGGCTGGCCGCCGGCAGCTTTGACGTCGTCCTCCTGCACGACGTCGTCGAGCACCTCTTCGAGCCGCTCGCCGTGCTCGAAGAGTGCCGGCGGGTGCTGGCCGACGGCGGCGTGCTGGTCGTCGAGACGCCGACGACCGACGCTCTCACCTATATCGTCGACGGCGACGACTGGGAGTGCATGAGCCCACTCGAGCACGTCCACCTCTTCAGCGAGGAGAACCTGGCCCGGCTGGTGCGGCTGGCCGGGTTCCGCATCGCCGACCTGTACTGCCCGCACGAGGACAACGTCGTGATCGTCGGGAGGCCAGCATGACCGCCGGGAGAACAGCATGATCAGGAGCATCTGCATCGTCAGCCGCGAGTACCCGCCGGAGACGGCCGACGGCGGGATCGGCCGGGTCTCGGAGATGACCGCCCGCGGCCTCGTCGACCACGGCGTCGCGGTCCACGTCATCTCGCTCGACCGGACCGGGCAGGGCCGCCGCGTCCTGCAGGACGGCGTCGCGGTCTACCGCTTGCCGATGCCGGCCGGCGCGCCGGCCGGCCACCCCGAGGTCGAGCAGGGCCTGTGGGCGGCGACCGTCGCCAACTTCTACCAAGCCCTCGACGCGACCGTCGACTTCGACGCGATCTGGGCGCCGGACTACTTCGCCGAGTCGATGGCCATCCAGCCCGGGCCCGGCACCGTGCTGGCCGTCCAGCTCCACGCCACCCGGGCCGTCGTCCATCCCGACCGCTGCGACCGCCGGCGCGACCCGGCGTTCGCCGCCGCCGCCGACATGGAGCAGTTGGCGCTCCGCCGGGCCGACATCCTCGTCGCCCCCACCCAGATCATCGCCACCGAGACGGCCGGTCGGGCCGGCTCGCTGCCGCCGGTCGCCGTGCTCGCCCCGCCACTCGACGGCTCCCGCTTCGCCGCCCGCGCCCACGTCGGGCCGCACGAGCTCGAGCTCGCCTTCGTCGGCCGCCTCGAGCCGAACAAGCGACCGGAGCTGGTTCTGCATACCGTGGCCGAGTTGGCCCGCCGGAACGTCGACGCCCGCGTCACCCTCGTCGGCCGGGACACGCCGACCGGACCATCCGGCCAGTCGTACCGGCGGGCCGTCCTCCGGCCGCTGATGGACGACCTCGGGCTCGGGTTCGATCGCGTGCGCTTCGTCGAGCAGCTCGACCTCGACGGCGTCGCCCGCCACCTCGCGGCGGCCGACGCCGCGGTCCTCCCCTCCCGGTTCGAGAACTTCCACACCGCGGCGGCCGAGGCCCTCGCGGCCGGCGTGCCGGTGATCTGTGGCGACCGGTGCGGGCTGCGGCACTGGCTGACGCCCGACGACGGCCTGCTCCCCGTCGCCACCGACGACGCCGCCACCTTCGGCCGGCTGGCCGCCAACCAGTTGGCCGACCGGGACCGTCTGGAAGACGTCGGTCGGCGGGGCGCAGCCAGCGTCCGCCGGCTCTTCGACCCCGCCGTCGCGGTCCGTCGCCAGCTCGACCTGCTCGCCCAGGTGCGAGCCGACCGGTTGGTCGGCGGCCTCGGATCGGCCGCTGGCCTGGGGACAGGACGCCGTTCGCGCCGGGCCCTCCGGCCGTCGCCGAAGCTCGGCGTCGTCGTCCTCGCCCACAACGCGCTCGGCTACACGAAGCGCTGCATCGCCAGCCTCCTCCACCACACGACGGTCCCGCTGCGGCTCGTCGTCGTCGACAACGCGTCGACCGACGGCACCGCCGACTGGCTCCGCGGTCTCGACGACGACCGCGTCCGACCCGTCCTCTTGCCCGAGAACCGGGGCGTGCCCGGCGGCCGCAACGTCGGCCTCGACCACCTCGACGGCGACGAGGACTGGGTCGTCTTCCTCGACAACGACACCGAGGTCCTCGCCGACTGGTGGGCGCCGTACGTCGCCGCCCTCGACGCCGACCCCGACGCCGGCATCGCCGGTGAGGACGGCGTGCGGGTGACGTGGGGCCCCGACGGGCGCGAGCTCCACCCGGTCGTCGGCGACGGTCCCCAGCCGTGCGACGTCGCCGTCGGGTTCTGCCTCTTCCTCCGGCCCGAGACCGTCGCCCGCGTCGGCCGGTTCGACGAGAGCCTCGGCCTCTTCTGGCACGACGACGACGACTACGCCATGCGGGCCGCCCGCATCGGCGAGCGGGTGCTCCGGCTGCGGGCCGGCAAGGTATTGCACTTCGAGCATCGGTCGTCGGCCACCGTCGCCGGCATCTGGGACGGCCCCTCGACGCCGGCCGCCATGTCCGCCGACAACCAGCGGTACGTCGCGACCAAGGTCGCCCGTCAGCGGCCCACGCCGACGAGCCGCTTCCTCGTCCTGGCCCACGCCGACGAGGTGCTCGGCGACCCGGCCCTGCTCGCCACCTACGGCCGGGCGTTCACCGCGGCCGACGACGCGTCCCTCGTCGTCTACGGTCCGTCCGTCGACCCGGTCGAGTTCGAGCACGCGCTGCGCGCCGTCGCCGACCAGGCTGGCGTCGACGTCGAGCACGGTCCCCAGGTCGCCGCCATCCTGCCGCCCACCGCCGCCGCGGCCACCGACCGCGAGGTCGCCGACCAGGTCTACGCCGTCCTCTCCGGCCGCCGACCGCAGGGCCCGTTCGCCCACCTCGCCGTCGTCCGCCCCGACGACCCCGACGGCCTGCGCCTGCTCGCCGCCCGGGCCTGGCGGGCCCGCCCGGCCCGACCTGACCAGGCCGCCCGGGAGCACCAAGTCACGCCCGCTGGTGCAAGGTCCTGAACAGCCCATCCGAAGAAAAACGGCCATCCGTCGCTGGAGCGGGTGGTACCTTGATGGAGCCTGTTGCGTTGAGCTTCAGGAAGTGAGCCCGGGACCCCGCCGGACGGCGGTGGCGCCCGGGCCTCGCGCTTTCTAGGGGCGGACGAGCCGAACATCGGTAACGATGGGACGAACCCGACGACGCCACTCCGTTGATCGTGCCCAGCACCAGGCCACGATGTCAGGAAGGGCAAGCAGAGGCTCTTCGAAAGCTCGGAGATGCTCGTAGCGAAAGGTCTCACGCACTCCAGCATTTCGAGTCAGTTCGATTAGCCGCTGGTTGTCGAATCGCACCAACGACTCATCCTGCTCGATCACGAGCCGCGTATTTCCTTTGGCCGCGGCGTGGTCGCTGACAAGAGCCGCCAGACAGGCGGCGCGTGCCGCGATATCCGTGTCGTAGTTGCGGCCGGCGTCGTAGATCGTCACGGACACCCTGAACCATCCGGCGGGCTGCCGGAGGGTCCCTCACCGTGACCGCCACGATGACGTAGCCCGCTTGCTTGGTCTCGTCGATGTAGACGTTCCGATTACTCATAATCGCTGCAACGAACGGTCGTGTCATCGCCAGGGCTCAAGGTCTCGTAACGGTCGGCCGATACGAAGAGGGCGCGCGCCAGGACGGCGGGCCTGTAGCACCGGCCACGGAACGGCCGGGAACCGGTCGGTCCACAGTGTCGAGGCAGCGCATGAACCTGAAGCAGCGGATGGGGCTGTTCGGCGTCCCCGCGATCGTCATCGGCATCGTCGTGATGCTCGTCGTCCCGATGCCGACGTTCCTGCTCGACATCCTGATCACGCTGAACATGTCGGCGGCCCTGATCGTCCTGCTCACGACCATGCACGTCCGGCGGGCGATGGACTTCTCGGTCTTCCCGGCGCTGCTGCTCGTGGCCACGATGTTCCGGCTCGCCCTGAACGTCAGCGTCACCCGGCTCGTCCTGCTCCACGGCTATGCCGGATCGGTCGTCCAGAGCTTCGGCTCGTTCGTCGTCGGCGGCTCGATCATCGTCGGGATCGTCGTCTTCCTGATCCTGATCGTCATCCAGTTCGTCGTCGTCACGAGCGGCGCCGGCCGGGTGTCGGAGGTGGCGGCCCGGTTCTCCCTCGACGCCATGGCCCCCAAGCTGGTCGCCATCGACGGCGAGCTGAACAGCGGCCTGATCGACGAGGCCGAGGCGCGGCGGCGGCGCAAGGAGATCGACGCGACGTCCGAGTTCTACGGGAACATGGACGGCGCCAGCAAGTTCGTCCGTGGGGACGCCATCGCCGCCCTCGTCATCACGTTCATCAACCTCATCGGCGGCTTCGCCATCGGCGTCCTGCAGCAGCACATGTCGGTCTCCGCCGCCATCCACACGTACAGCATCCTGTCGATCGGGGACGGGCTCGTCTCCCAGATCCCGGCCCTGCTGCTCTCGATCTCGACCGGCCTGATCGTCACCCGCGGCGCGACCGACGAGGCCGACTTCGGGTCCGACGTCACGGCCCAGTTCGGCAACCAACCCCGCGCCATCCAGGTAGCCGGCGGGGCCATGCTCGTGCTCGCCCTCGTGCCCGGGCTCCCCCACATCCCGTTCCTGCTCGTCGGCGTCGTGCTGCTCCTCGTGTCCAGTCGGATCCGGCGAACCCATGCCTCCGAGAACGAGAAGGAGCGGGCGGCGACCGACGCCGCGGCCAAGGACCCGGCCACCGCGGACACGCCCCTGGCGCTGGCCAACGAGATCCGGGTCGAGCCACTGCAGCTCGAGATCGCCCCGAACCTGGCGCCGCTGGCCGACAAGACCCAGGGCGGCGATCTCCTCGACCGCATCCGTGGGCTCCGCCGCAAGCTCGCCTACGACAAGGGCATCCTCATCCCGAAGGTGCGCACCCGCGACAACATCGACCTCCCGCCGAGCACGTACGCCATCCGCGTCCACGGCGTCGAGGTCGCCCGGGGGCAGGCGCCGCCGGGACGGATGCTGGCCATCGGCGCCGGCCTCGACTTGCTGCCCGGCGAGGCGACGATCGAGCCGGTCTTCGGTCTGCCGGCCAAGTGGATCCCCGCCGAAGCCCGCCAGGAGGCGCTGGCCGCAGCCGGGATCACCGCCATCGACCGCTCGTCGGCCATCATCACCCACCTCGGCGAGATCGCCTCCTCCCACGCCGGTGAGCTCCTCTCCGTCCAGCAGGTCCGCACGCTGCTCGACGCCCACAAGGGCACCGACCCGGTGGCCTTGGAGGAGATGACGGCCGCCCAGATCACGGTGACCGATCTCCACCGGGTGCTCGTCACCCTGCTCGACCAAGGCGTGCCCATCCTCGACCTCGTACGGATCGTCGAGGCGATCACCGAGCGCGGCCGGCAGACGAAGAACCCGGAGGCGATGACCGAAGCGGCCCGGGTCGCCCTCGGGCCGGCCATCACCGCGCTCCACACGAGGGACAAGAAGCTGGCCGTCATCACTCTCGACACGGCGTTCGAACAGTCGCTGGCCAACGCCGTCCGGACCACCGACGACGGCTCCGTGCTGCCGATGGACCCGGCGGCCGCCGAGCATCTCGTCACGGCCGTCCGCTCGCTGTTCGACGACGCCGGGCGGGCCGGCACCGAGCCGGTGCTGGCCGTGGCCGCACCCATCCGACCGGCCCTCCAACGGCTCTTCGCCACGGCCGTCCCCCGGCTGGCCGTGATGTCCGTCAGCGAGATCGGCGCACACGTACAACTCGAGCGAATTGGGGTGGTGAGCGGTGTCAGCGCAGCAGCTGGTGTATGAGGGCACGGATCTCGAAGCGCTGATCCAGCAGGTGCTGGACCAGCACGGCCCGGCCAAGATCCGGCCGCCCGAACGGCGGCGGAAGGGCGGCTTCCTCGGCTTCTTCGCCCGGGAGGTCTACACGATCGAGGTCGATCCCGACGGGCCGGCCGCCGGAATGGCGGTCGACGGGTTGACCATGGACGGGCTGGCGGTCGATGGATCGACCGTCGACAGCCTGGCCCTCGACGGCCTGGCCGTCGACGGGTCCGCCGCCAGGGGGCTGGCCGCGCTGCTCGACACGACCGAGGACGAACTGGAGCTGTCGGCCGCGGCATCGCCGCAGACCGCATCGCCGCAGACCGCATCGTCGCCGGCGACCGTTGTCGCATCGTCGCCAGCGCCCGCGGCCGGGTCACCGGCGACGAGGCCCTTCGAGGGCCGGTCGTTCGACGAAGTGCTCACCGAGGTCGCCAGCTCGCTGGGTGAGGAGCCGGGCACCTACCGGCCCGGGCCGGCGACGATGCGGCGAATCACCCCCGGCCGGCCGGCCGCGCCGGCCCGATCGACGCCCGAGCTACCGGCTAATGAACCGCCGGCGACCGAGCGGCCGGCTGCCGAGCGGCCGGCGGGCGACGAGCGAGGGTCGGTTGCGCCGGTCGCGTGGCCCATCGGCCCACCGGATCGCCGGACGGCCGCCTGGGCCGCGACCCAGTCCGGGCTGTTGGTCATGGCCGGCTTCCCCGAATGGCTCCTGCCGGCTCCGGTAGGCGAGGTAACGACCGGAGGGCCAGCCGGCGCTCGCTCGTTGGAGGAGGCCTTCGCCGCGGTGCCGGCACCGCGACCACTGCCGAGGACGCCGGGCAGTCTGGTGGCGGTGGTCGGCGAAGGGCGGGCGGCCACCCAGGTCGCCCGCTCGGTGGCGGCGGAGCTGGGCGTTCGCTCGAGCGAGATCGCGGTGGCTGCACTCGAGGGCACGACTCGCTCACGGCGACCGGGCTACCGGGTGCGGACGCCGGACGAGGCGGCCGACCTTTCGGCCGGCTGGCGTCGCGACGGGGTCGGTGTCGTCGTCGTCCACGCGTCGTGGGCCGAAGCCGACCGGCGCTGGGCCCGAGAGATGCTCCGGGCGATGCGCCCGTCGTGCGTCTGGGGCCTGGCGCGGGCGTCGACGAAACCGGAGGACGTCGGGCGCTGGGCGAACGACGTCGGCGGGGTAGACGCACTGGTCGTCGACCAGGTGGCGGGAACGGTCACGCCGGCCGCGATCCTGTCGGCCGGCATCCCGGTGGCCCGGCTGGACGGCGAGCCGGCGACGCCGGAGCGCTGGGCCGACGTCGCCGCCGCGCTGGCGACGGGACGATGACCGCGACCGTGGACCTCCGATCGTCGCTCCGCCGGGCCCGCCAGCCCGGCCCGGTCGGCGACGGCCGGTAGCGGGAGGGGATCGAGACCGTGGGCGTCCGCCGTCCGGAGCTCGTCGTCGCGGCCGCACTCGTGCTGTCGCTGCCGTTCCTTCCGTCGGTGCTCGACGGCGCGCTGAGTCCCGCGGCCGGCCTCGTCCGGTTCGCCATCGCGCTCGTCCTCTGTTGGGGACTGGCGGCGGTGGTCGAGCGAGTCGTCGACATGTACGCCCGCCAAGCCCGGCAGGCCGAGATCACCCGGCTGCTCGACGAGGCCCGAGCCCGGTTCGGTGACTACGACCCGGGACGAGCCGCCGGCCAGTCGCCCGGTGGCGACCCCTCACCTCCGGTCGGGGGCCAGCCGAGAAGCTGATCCGCGGCCCGCCCGCCGGGTACGGTTTGGGCGACGGTCAGCTACGGACGGCTGATCGGTCGGCCAGCTGGCCGGCGTGGAGGGAGCGACGAATGCTGGTCCTGAACCGGCGACCGGACGAATCGATCGTGGTCGAGGGCGGCATCCACGTCACGGTCTCGTCGGTCGTCGACCGCAAGGTGCACCTCCGCATCACCGCGCCCGGCCTCGACCAGCCGCTTCGGCTCTCGTCGGCGGCCATCTCCACGGAGGAGGTCCGCGTCGAAGTCGGCTCGCCGACGTCGGTGCGGATCACGACCGACGACGTGCGCGTCGACGTGGCCGGTGACGACGAGCCGGCGGTCGCGGTCGACGCCATGCTGTCGGTCGTCCGCCGGATCGGCGAGTCGGTGACGATCGGCGACGGGCTGACGGTCACGGTGGCCGCCATCTCCAAGGGCAACCCGTGCCTGGCGATCACCGGGCCGGCGATCGGCTTCTCGGTCACCATCACGGTGCTCCGGACGATGGGCAGCTACGTCCGCGTCGGCATCGACGCGCCGGCCGATCGCCGCGTGTTCCGTAAGGAGCTCTGGGAGGATGTGGCCGCGGCCAACCGGGAGGCGGCCGGCGATCTCACCGGCGATCTGGCGGCGCTCGTCGGCGACCGCCCGGACCCGAGCGAGCCCCCCCAGCCCTGACCGGGCCCAGCCATTCTCGGAACACCCTCCAACCTCGCCCTCCGACAGCGGCGGGTGACGTCGGCCAGACCCTGACCGACGCGCCGACGTGAGCACCGGTAGCTAGCGCGACCCTGAAGAGGCGTGCGCGATACTTCATCGTCGGAACGTCCCCTACCTGGGAGAAGTGCGTGTGAAGTGGGCGGCATGAGCGGGGAGACGGATAGGCCGGACCCGGCGGCGTTGTCGCTGGAGGGACTCCCGCCCGATGCCAGGGAACGGCTCGGCGAGCTGTCCAGCGACGGTGGCGCGGCGCCGTTGTTCACCAGCGACCTGTCCGTCAACGAGTTCATGCTCATCAAGGAGGCCGGGTTCCATCCTCGCGGGCTCGTCTTCGGCAGTTCGATCTTCAACGTCGGCATCTCGAAACGGAACTGGTGGAAGAACCAGGAGATGGTGACCTACACCCAGGCGATGTACTCGGCCCGTGAGCTGGCCATGCAGCGGATGGAGACCGAGGCGGAGGTCCTGGGAGCCGACGGGATCGTGGGCGTGCGTCTGGACATCACCTACTACGACTGGGGCCACCGGTCGGCGGAGTTCATTGCCATCGGTACGGCGGTGTCGGCCACAAGTGGCGGGGACTGGAAGGCCCCGACGGGCAAACCGTTCACGAGCGACCTCTCCGGACAGGACTTCTGGACGCTGCTGAAGATGGGGTATACCCCGGTCGGGCTGGTGCTCGGGAACTGCGTCTACCACGTGGCCCACCGCTCCCCCAAGCGAGCCGCCAGCCAGATGGCGCGTACGGTCGAGGTCCCCTCGACCACCCAGGCGCTGTACGAAGCTCGTGAGCTGGCGATGGCCAGGATGCAGCAGGACGCCATCGACGTCGGCGCCGAGGGCATCGTCGGCGTCCAGCTGGTGGAGAAGTCGCACATGTTGGGTTCCCATGTGGTGGAGTTCCTGGCCGTCGGGACCGGCGTCCGGGCTCGAACCGACCAGCCGCCCATGGCCGAACCGCAGATGATGATGACCCTCGACCACTGAAGCCGTTGTCGATGCACGACGGCAGCCAGGGCGGTGCAGCGGCTTCGACCCTCGCCGAGCAGATCGTGGCGGTGAGCACTCAGCCGCCGGGGCCTGGCGCGGCCCGACCGGCGACGTCGACCTTTGAGCCGACGATCTCCACCATGCTCAGCGCCGACGAGCTGCTGCTCGTCGAGAGTGCCGGCTACCAGGCTCGTGGAGCGGTCGTAGGTGCCGCTGTCTTTCACGTCGGCCTGGTCGGTGCCCGCATGGCCAACGTCGAGCTCGTCCCACTGTCGCAGGCCCTGCTGGCGGCGCGAGAGCAGGCGGTGGCTCGGCTGCGGGAGCAGGCCTCCCAGCTCGGTGCCACCGGAGTCCTCGGCGTGCAACTCGAGATCAAGGCCTTCGAGGACAAGCGCCACCTGGCAAGGGTGGTGGCCGTCGGCACCGCCGTTACCCGGAGCGCTCCGGCGGCCGGGGCGACCGTTGCCACGGAGCCTTTCGTGGCCGGCATGTCGGGCCAGGAGCTCAGTGTGCTGGTGAGCGGGGGGTACGAGCCGGTCGATGTGGTGATGGGCGTGTGCGTGTACCACATCGCCAGGCAGCGCCCCCGCGCTGTACTGCGCAATCTGACCGCCACCGAGGAGCTCGGCCCGACCACGGCGGCCCTGTACGAGGCTCGGGAGCTGGCCATGCGGCGGCTCCAGGAAGAAGCCTTGGCTTGCGGGGGCGAGGGGGTCGTGGGCGTGACCATCTCCGAGAACTCCCATGTCTGGGGGCGCAAGGCCATCGAGTTCTTCTGCACGGGAACGGCTGTTCGCAGGAGCAACGACCGCCGGCTCGACGAGCCCGGCACGGCGCTCTTTGTTCGGGACCGCCGCGTCGCTACCGATCCAGCGTCGCTCCATGGCCGGGCCGACCGCGCCCCCAGAAGAGCCAGCAGGTGACCGCCGGCGGCGGGCCGGGGATCGGATCCCCGTCACCTGTTGGTGCCGGCTCGATGCCTCAGCCGGCCCAGGATCGGATCGCCAAGGGCGTGCAACGACAGCTGTGGTCGTCCCAACAGACCGTCGGTGAAGAGCTCGCCCTCCGCCGACTGGGCTTCTCGCCAGTCGGCATCGTGATCGGATCGGTGAACTCGTGGGGCGTCCCCTTTCCTCGTCGAAGGTCCCGAAAGCGCCGGTCCGTGCCTCCGCCGACTGACGGGACCCGCTGGCAGACGTCGCCGCTGGACGATTTCGTGGTTTCCCGCACCCACGGCGGTTACGTGCACGACTGGAGGTACGGGAAAGACGGGCAGACCACCAGGCACGTGGGTTGGACGTGGGAGCTCGTCATGCACGAGCGGCGAGAGCACCAGCTCGTCGACCGAGCGCTGACCGACCTTCTCGACGAAGCCAGGGCCCTCCGGGCGCACGGCGTGATCGGCGTCTCGTTGGACGTGCGTCACCTGGGAACGGAGGCCACACACGACTATCCGGTGCTCGAGGTAGCGGTCAGCGGAACGGCGGTAACGGCGCCGGGAACGGCTACGGTCGAGAGGCCCTTCACGACGGGCCTCGCTGGCACGGACCTTCTGAAGCTCGCCGAGCACGGTTGGGCTCCGGTGCAGTTCGCGGTGGGCATCGGGCACGTTCGAGGTGTGGCCGGCCGTACGTCACGTCTGGCCCTTCGCTCGATGAAGAACGGTGAGGTGCAACAGCTGTCCGAGATCAAGCAGAAGGGCCTCGAGATTGCTGCCCAGAACCTGGCCCGCCGGTCCGTGGCCCCGAGCCAGTTGATCGTCGGAGTCCAGAGGGTGATCGAGGACAAGCACCTCGAAGTACACGCTCGCCTCACCGGATCCGCGGTGTGCCGCTTGCCTCGGGCGGCTGCACTGACCGATCTGCGTTACCTACGGTTGGTGAACCTCAGCGGGTAGGGGTCGGCCCCAGCCCTCCCAGCGGCGGTCTACACAGGGGCGGGCCGCCCCAGCCCTAACGAGCCGGCGGGCGAGCCGTACCGGCGTCGACGGGTACCGCGGCGTCGTAGACCGCGTCCTGCAGGACGACCTGGGTCGCCCGGCCGTTCCGCCGGTTGGCGACGATGGGACCCATCAGGTTGACGACCGGCGTGGCGACGTTGCGACGCCGAACGATGGCGAGCACGAGCGCGTCGGCGTGGTCGTCGAGGCCGAGCAGCTGGCGGTCGGCGGCGGGAACCTCGATGACGTAGTCGGCGAACAGGCGGCCGGGCGGCACGACGACGAACTGGAGCCCGGCCTGGTCGAGCGACGTCATCGTCAGGTACGGCGCGTACTCGGTGCCGAGCGAGCGGACGGCGAACCGGGTCGACTCCTCCCAACCGATGATCGGCCGGACGAACTCGAGGATGCGCTCGTCGGGCGCGCGCTCGTCGTCGGCGGGCCTCGGTCCGGTCGTGACGGCCATCTCGGTCACGTCGCCTCCTGGTCGTCGACGCGGCCGGTCACAGGTACTCGGCCAGTGAATCGGTGTGCAGCTGCGAGGTCGCGTAGAGGGCAGCCTGGTAGGACGTCTGCTGGAGCTGCAGGTTGGTGATGGCCTGGGCCATGTTCACGTCCTGGGCGGCACCGAGCTCCTGCTGCAGCGCGGAGGTGGACGCGGTGGCCTGGGTAGCGAAGCCCTGCATGGCCTGCTGGTTGGCCCCGAGCGTCCCGGCGGCCGTCTCGACGGTCGACATGGCCTTCTGCAGGGCGCCGAGCCCTGTCGTCGTCGCCGCTTTGATCGATGTCGCTGTGCCGGCCTTCAGGTCCTGGACGATCTGGGCCAGCACGCCGAGGTTGCCGGGCACGGTGCTCAGCAGGCCGCTAGTGCCGGAGCCGAAGATGGTCGGTCCGGTCACCGAAACCGCGACCTGGCTGCCGGGAGCGACCGTCCGGGTCGGCGATGTCCCGGCACCGACGTATGTGCCGGTCGACGAGTAGGCCTGCGTGGCGTTGCCGGTCCCGGCGAAGATGGCCTGCCCGGCGTACTGGGTGTTCGCCAGGTTGGTGAGCTGCTCGAGGGCGCTTGTGATGGCGTCGGAGATGCCGGCCACCGTCGACGGGGTGCCCGACAGGTTGGAGCCGCTGATGCTCTCGACTGTGCTCTGGACCTTCTGCAGCACGGACAGCACGGAGCCGACCGTCGAGTTGGCCAGCGACAGCCAGCTCACGCCGTCCTGGGCGTTCGACTCGTACTGGTTGGCCCGGACGACGCCGGACTGCAACTGGAGGATGTTGGCCACCTGGGCCGGGTTGTCCGACGGGGACGTCACCGCGTAGCCGGTCGAGATCTCGTTCTCGAGCGTGGCGATCGACGCCTGGTCGTTGGTCAGATCGCCGACGAGCGCGCCGGACATCACGCCCGGCGTGACGATCACCGGTCCGGTGGCGCCGACGCTGCTCATGCGGGCCGTCTCCTCACACTGCTGTCAGGAGCGACTGGACGGTGGCGTCGACAACGGTCATGAGCTTGGCCGACGCCTCGTAGTTCTGCTGGAAGGTCACCAGGTTGGTCAGCTCCTGTGTCATGTTCACGCCGGACACGGCCTGCTGGGCCTGCTCGGCCTGGTTGGCCACCGAGGTCTGGGCCTCGAGCTGGCTATTGACGTTCTGGGTGTCGGCCCCGATGCTCTGGACGAGGGTCTGGTACGCGGCGTCCGGGCCGGTCGTGACGGTGCCGAGCTCGGCCACCGCCTGGGCGTTGCTGCCGTCGTTGGCGGCGGCCACACCGGCGGTGCCCGACGCCGCGAGCAGCATCGGGTTGGCGACGACGGCCGGATTGACGGCCAGACCGGCGGCGCCACTCCCGACGAACAGTGGGTCTGTGACCCCCGATGTGCCGGACGCGGTGTAGCCGGCAGCCAGCTGGCTGTTGACCGTCGACGCCAGGTCGTCGGCGACGGTGTCGAGCTGCTGGCGGTAGTCGGGCAGGTAGCGGTTGAGGGAGGAGAGCAGCCCGGCCATCGACCCGCTGGAGATCGGCGCGGTGACGCCGCCGGGGTTGGCGACGACGGAGGTGACGCCACCGGTGGTCGAGAGCGAGAGCGTCGCCGCGTTGTCGCCTTGCACGACGGCGACGCCGCCGATCGAGACGGCGGCGGTGCCGTTGCCGAGCATCCGGACGTCGACGCCGGCCAGCTCGGACAGTGTGCTGACCGCGGCGTTCAACTGGTCGACGAGCTGGTTGGCGTTCGCCCCGCTGCCCTCGGTGGTGACGATCGACTGGTTGAGCTCGGCCACCTGGGAGAGCAGGGAGTTGACCTGCTCGACCTGGTTGCCGAGCTGCTGGGTGCTGTTCGTCTGCACCTGTGTCAACTGGGTGGCCGCCTCGCTCAGGCTCGTGACGAGGCCCTGGGCCATGTTGACGATCTCGGTCCTCGGGGCGAGCGACGACGGGGCCTCGGCGATGGCGTCCCAGGCGGACCAGAAGTTGGCCAGCTGGCCGGAGATACTGGCGTTCGTTGTCGTGCTCGACGCACTGGTCGACGGCTCGGAGGCCAGCGGGAAGACGTCTTCGATGGCGGTCAGCGACTGCTGGAGGGAGCCGAGGTTGGCCAGGGCGCCCTGGGCCTGCCAGTTGTTGGCGGCGAGCAGCGCGTTCGTCGCCTGGCTGACCGTCGTGACCTCGACGCCGTCCCCGACGCCGAGGCTGTCACCGCCGGGCAGCGTGCTGATCTGCGCGGTCTCGGCGACGTAGCCGGGCGTCTGGGCGTTGGCGACGTTCTCGGACGTCGCGGTCATCGCCACCCGCTCGGCGTTGAGGCTCGACGCGGCGATGCTCATGGCCTCGTCCATCTCAGGCCCTCGCGTCGAGCAGGCCGAGGCTCCCGCCGGTCGGGGTCAGGGCACCGCTGGCGTCGTAGGACGTCGGCGCCTCGACGCCGAGGAACGCCAGGGCGGCGACGGTGGCCGCGTGGCCGCGGGCCAGGAGCTTCCGGTTGGCCCGGCTGAGCGCCCCGACGCGGTCGAGCAGCTGCTGCAGCTCGGTGCGGTGCTGGTCGAAGATGTAGCCCCACGGCTCGGGCGCGGTCACCGCCACCTCCCGCACCGTCGCCTCCGGCGACAGGGCGAGCGCCACTCCAGCGGCGACGAGCGCCTGGCGGAGGTCGGCGTCGCACCCCCGGACGTCGGCGACCGCCCGCTCGAGCTCGGCCGTCGTCTCGTTCAGCCACTGGTGACGGCCGCCGGACAGCACGATCTCTTGGACCTCGAACTTGAAGCAGAGATGGCGGAGGGCGACGAGCTGCTCCTCGAGGCTCCGGGCGAGCCGTTCGAGCGCCTCCCGGGTCAGTGGTTCCACGGCTCTTCAATCGGCACGTCGCGGCCGGCGATGAAGGAATTTCCGACGGCGGTCATCGCCCTACTGGAGGACGAAGCCGGTGAAGTAGACCGCGCTGACCTGTGGCGCGCCGTCGGCCGGCCCGAGAACCTGCTGGAAGGAGGTGAGGAGCTGCTGTTGCGCCGCGGTCCGGCCAGAGGACACGAGCAGGCCTGTGTAGCTCTGCTGGCCGAGCACTGTGACCGCGACGTCCTCCAGATGGGCCGAGTCGTTGGCTTCCTCGGTCGAGCTCGCCGGCTTGGTCATCTGCAGGGCGATGGTGGCCTGGACGAGGTGGCCGTCGGAGAGCGCGACAGTGACCGTGCCGAGCGAGACGACCGGCCCGGCCGGCACCGGCTGGCCGGGGCGGTAGACGGTCTTGGACGTCTTGAGCTTGACGACCGCGCCGGCGGCGATGAGCACGACGACGATCGCCAGGACGACGACGAGCTTCTTTTTCTTCTTCCCGGTCGACTTCTGGACCTCGTCCGGCTCGGCGCCGGCGCCGGCGCCAGCCCCGTTCGGCGGCCGCCGGTCGACCGACGAGAGCCGAGGCGCGCCGTCGCCGGCCCGGCCACCTGCCGCGCCGGGTGCCCGTCCTGGGGCCGGCCCTGGGGCGGCGGGGCCTGGTGCAGTGGGCATCGTCACGGCGTGCTTGTTCCGCTGGTCCCGGGGGCGAGGACGACGACGTCGACCCGCCGGTTCTCGGCCTGGTTGGCCGGACTGGTGTCCGGGACGAGGGGGTGCGTCTCGCCGTAGCCGACGGCCGAGAGCCGGGCTTCGGCGATCCCGTCGACGGTGGCCAGTCGCTGAGCCACGTTGGCGGCGCGGGCCGCCGAGAGCTGCCAGTTCGACGCGTACGGCCCGCCGTAGATCGGCTGGTTGTCGGTGTAGCCCTCGACGGCGACGTCGTTGGGAACGCCGGTGATGACACCGGCGATGGTGTCGACGACCTGGTCGCCGACGGTCCCGAGTGTGGCCGAGTCGAGGGCGAAGTAGGCCTTGTCGGCGAGCACCTGGACGACGACGCTGCGGGTCGTCGTCGTCGTGCTGGCGTCCTGGGTCAGCCCGGCGGCCTGCAGGGCCTGCTCGATCGCCGCGGCGATCTGGCTCAGGCTGGGCGTCGAGGCACTGGCGGTGGCCGCCGCCGGGGCTGGCGCGCTCGCCGACGCGGTCGCGCTGTGCGAGATGAGCCCTGTGTGCTGGAGCAGTCCGTTGCCGCTGGCCGACGCCTTCGTCACCGGCGAGTTGGTGAACGTCTGGGAGAGCCCGAGCTTGAAGGCGACGAACTTCTTCTCGTTGATCGAGCTCAAGGCGAAGAGGATCACGAAGAGGGCGAGCAGGAGCGTGATCATGTCGGCATACGTGAGGAGCCAGCGCTCCATGCCGGGCCCCTCGCTCTCGGACCCGCCCGCCGTCGGGCGTCGGCCGGCGGTCACGCGGCCTCCGCCCGCCGCTCGGCCCCGCCGTCGCCGCGGGCCGCGGCCGGCAGGAACGTCTCCATCCGGATCCGCACGATCCGGCTCGACCCGCCGGCCTGGATCGTCAGCAGCCCTTCGAGCTGCATCTGCTTCACCTGGACCTCGGCGACGCTGACCCGCTTCAGCTTGTTGGCGATCGGCAGCCAGAGGAGGTTGGCCGAGAGCACCCCCCAGAGGGTGGCGGTGAACGCCGACCCGATGGCCGGACCGAGGGTGCCGGGACTGTCCAGATGGGACAGGACGTGCACCAGCCCGATGACGGTGCCCAGGATGCCCAGCGTCGGCGCCAGGCCGGCCAGGTCGGAAAAGAGCTTGGATCCGAGCTGGTGCCGGCGATCCATCGCCTCGATCTCGCTTTCGAGGATCTCCCGGATCTCCTGCGAGCTGCGACCGTCGACGGCCAGCTGCACGCCGAGCTGGAGGAAGCGGTCGTCGATGCTCCGCACCTCGTCCTCCAGCGACAGCATCGTGCCGCTCTTGGCGCTGCGGGCCAGGTTGACCATCGTCTCGATCGCCGCGTCCAGGTCGGGGGTGGTGGACCCCATGGCCTTGCGAAGGACGGGCCGTATCCCCTTCAGGTCGGACCGTAGGCAACCGGCGACCGCCGCGCACGCGGTCCCGCCGAAGACCAGGATCAGCGGGGCCGGCTTGAGCAGGACGGTCGGGCTCCCGCCGTCGAGCACCATCGAGATGACGACGCAGACGAGCGCTCCGCCGATGGCGATCGGAGTGAGCCGGTCCTTCACGGCGTCTCGCCTTCGGTCGCCTCCGGCGGGTCGGCCGCGTCGGCGGTGAGGAGGCGGAGGGCGGCGCCGTCGCCGGGGGCGGCGCCGTCCAACAGCTGGCGGGCCGCCGCCCGCACGACCGCCCGGTCCTCCCGTGACCGCCGGACGACCTCGTCGAGCGACTCGGCGACGATGTAGCGGGCCCCCCCGGTCAGGATGATCCGGGCCTCCCGGTCCCCCTCGACCCGTTCGATCAGCTCGTCGTTGATGGCGATCGACTCGCCCTTCAGGTTGGTGACGATGATCATGACCCTGCCTCTCGGGTGCGCCCGCCCGAGAGGGGTGGCGGGCACGGGGGACCCCGCAGGCCCTATCGGCACCGGCCCGGGCGATCTTGAACGGGCCTGCTCCAACCCCCGTTCGCTTCGCCGGGCGGCGTCCTATACGTTTCTGGTCCTAGGAGGTCCCAACCAGATGTCTGCAGCTACGGTGTCGGCGTGGCCACAGAGCAGTGAGGACGGCCTCGGCCTGGGCGATGGCCCAGTGGCCGAGCCGCTCACGACCACGGCCATCCTCTGGCAGCGGTTCTTCGACGGCCGCGACCGCGATGTCCGGGCGGAGCTCACCGCGGCGTACCTGTCGCTCGTCCGCTACGTCGCCGCCCGGATGCTGCCCCTGCTCCCCGGACACGTCGAGCGCGACTCGCTGACCCACTGGGGAGTCTTCGGACTGGTCGACGCCATCGACCGGTTCGAGCCGGACCGGGGCGTCCAGTTCGAGACGTTCGCCGTCCCCCGCATCAAAGGGGCGATCCTCGACGCCGTCCGTTCCGACGACTGGGCGCCGCGATCCGTGCGGGCCCGGGCCCGGGCCCTGGCGACCGCGTCCGCTCAGCTCGAGACCAGGCTCAAGCGCGCGCCGACCACGGACGAGATCGTCGCCGAGATGGGCATCTCGCGAGAGGCGTTCGAGCGCTTGCGGGTCCACGTGGCTCGGGGCACCGTCGACGAGCTGCAGCTGGACGAAGCCGACCATCTGCTCGACCACTCGACCGACCCCGCCGCCGCCTTCGAGGCGGCCGAGGAGCTCCGGGTGCTCCGCGAAGGGATCGCCGACCTGCCGGACCGCCAGCGGCAGGTGCTCGAGCTGTACTACTTCGACGAGCTGACGCTGCGGGAGATCGCCGACGTCCTCGGCGTCTCCGAGGGCCGGGTCTCGCGCATCCGGTCCCGGGCCATCCGGTCGATGCTCGATCGCATGCGGGCCGGCGAGCCCGCGTCCTGATGCCCGATCGCGACGAGCGCGAGGTCGGACAGCTCGATCTGCTCTCCTATCCGGATCAGCTACGGCTGGCCCGGGCCGTGGCCGCCGGGGCCGAGGCGCAGCGACGGCTGGCCGGTGCCGACCAACCGGCTGGTTCCGCCGGAGTGACCGGCGCCGAGCGGGCCCGGCTCGAGACCGTCGCCGACGACGGCAAGCGGGCCCGGCGGACGTTCGTCGAGGCCAACCTGCGGCTCGTGATGGCCGAGGTCCGTCGCTACCCGGTCCCGACGACCCAGGCCTTCGTCGAGCTGGTGCAGGCCGGCAACGTCGCGCTCGTCCACGCGGCCGATCGCTTCGACGGACGTCGCGGCGTCCGGTTCTCGGCGTACGCCGAGTGGTGGGTGCGCCGGGCGATCACCCAGCGCTGGGCCGCCATCGGCGGCGTCCCGTTGTCGGCCGGGAACCCGTCCCCGGCCACGCCGATCACCAAAGGCTCGCTGACAGCCGCCGTCGACGACCGCGCACTCGGGCCGGACCCGGCCACCGTCGGCGACGGGCTCGGGCCGGACCCGGCCGCCGTCGATCACTACCGGCGAAGGATCGCCTGGACCACCCGGCCGGATCAACCGACCTGGTCGACGACCTCTCTGACCGGCGCGGCGAGCCGTTCCTCGGCCGAGTCGCCTTCGGGGCCCATACCCTGCGACCGCATGTAGATCCGTAGCCGGTTCAGCGCGCTGCTGCGGATCTGGCAGGCCCGGCTCTCGGTCACGCCGAGCGTCTTGCCGATCTCGGCCAGCGTCATCCCCTGGCCGAAGCTGAGGGTGGCGACGGTGCGTTCGCGCTCAGTCAGCCGGCACATCGCGGCCCGCACGGTGTGGCCGGCCTCGCGGGACAGGTAGGCGGTGAGCGGTTCGTCGGCCCCGTCCCCGGGCTCGGTCGACGGCCCACCGTCGGGATGGGCCGGCGCGTCGAGTGACGCGACGAACGCCGTCGCCACCTGGGCCTTGCTATGGCGGAGGGCACTGACCTTGAGGTCGAGCGCCATCGCCTCTTCCTCTTCGGTCGGCTGCCGGCCGTACGTGGCGCTCAGCTCGGACTGGACCTCCTGGAGCTCCCGGGCTTTGCGACGGACGCTGCGAGGCACCCAGTCGACGCTACGGATCCCGTCGTAGATGGCGCCGCGGATCCGGTGGGCGGCGAACGTCGGGAACTGGACGCCCCGGCCCGGGTCGAACCGGTCGATGGCGTCGATCAACCCCTCCGCGCCATAGCCCTCGAGGTCGTCGAGCTCGGCCTGGCGGGAGAGGGACGACGCGACGTTCCGGGCGACGTGCTTGACGAGCGGATAGTAGAGGTGCACCAGCCGGTTCCTGGCCGACGTGCTGCCGTCCTGCTTGAACGAGCGCCAGAGGGCGGCGACGTCCTCGTCGTCCGGCGTCGCGACCCCGACCGGTCGGTCCGCCATCGTCACGACGGTCGCCGCCCGTTCTCGGCCGAGCACCGTCGGTCGTCCGTTCGACGTGGGTGGTACGGGCCGGGCACGGGCATCTCCGGGGTTCTCTCTGGCCGCAAAAAGGGTGGTGACGGGCGTGATGGAGGGAGTTCTGGACAGGGTGATCGCGTTTTCCTCAACGGTCATCGGCGCGCTGGCCCGACTACTTGACAGGAATTTCAGGAATAGTGTCGCCGGAAGTGATCAGGGGCTGCGATCACGAGGCTGTTAGGGGGCCGTCGGTCCGGACGACGCAGCCGGCTTCGCGGAGGTTGACGTAGGCGGCGGTCACCTCGGCCGGCAGCGGGACGTACGCACCGTCGGCCCCGAAGGCGGCGGCGGCGGGCACGAAGAGCTGGCCGAGGTCGCCGCCGAGCCGGAGGTCGCCGGGCCCCACGGCGCCGAGCCCCACGTCGTCAGGCTCGGGGTCGCCGACCTCCCAGCCGCCGGCGGTCGGGGCGAATCGGACGACCCGGCGGGCGACGACGCCGTCCGCCGTGACCGTCAGCCCGACGATCGCCGAGCGGCGATCGGGCCGCGCCACCTCCGGTCGATCGGGGACGTCGCCGACGACCGCGGCCGCCAACCCGTCGGCCCCGACGGCCAAGGACACCGTCGTCAGGGCGGTGACGAGGACATCCCGCTCGACGTCGTCTCGCCAGACCAGGTCGAACGCGGCCCGGGTCTGCGAACCGGCGACGGCGAGGACGAGGCACGGCGCGACCCCGAGCTGCTCGACGAACCGGCGCGCACCGTCGACCACGGCGGCCAGCGCCGCGTCGAGCCCTCCCGTCCCGGGCATCGGAACCGTCACCCCGTCACCGAGTCCCCCATCGTGTCGCCGAAAGCCTACGTGCCCTCGGTGCTCGTCCAGTTGCAAAACGGTTGCCGGCAAGGAGCCCTCCACGGTCGGTACGCCGACAGTGGGAACGGCTCACGGCCGGGTACCTGACGGTCGTTCCCGGACTACGTCGCCGGGCGCCTTGTCGTCCCGCAGGCCGAGGAACCGGGGGTGGCGGAGCTTCCCGTCGTCGGTCCACTCGGCGAAGCCGAACTGGCCGACGAGCTCGGGCCGCACCCAGTGCGCCCGTTCGGTCGGCCCGCCAGCCCGGGCGAACGGTGACCGGGCGACGACCAGCTCGTCGAGGCGGTGGCGTAGGGAGGTCAGGGTCCGCTCGTCGTAACCGGTGCCGACCTTGCCGGCGTAGACGAGCTCGCCGTCGCGGTAGTAACCGACGAGGAGCGCGCCGAAGCCGGTCCGGCTGCCGGCCGGATCGGTGAAACCGCCGACGACGAGCTCCTGGCCTGCCGCGCACTTGAACTTGAGCCACTCCGGCGAGCGCCCGGCCCGATAGCGGCCGTCGGTCCGCTTGGCGATCACGCCCTCCCAGCCCCGGGCGCAGGCCGTCGCGTAGTACGCCTCGCCGTCGCCGTTCCGGTGGACCGTGAACCGTAGGGGGCCGTCGAAGCGGACGATCTTGCGCAGCAGCGACTTCCGGGTGCGCAGCGGCAGGCCGGTCGTGTCGAACCCGTCCAGCCGGAGCAGGTCGAAGAGGAAGTAGACGACCGCCACCGGGCTCTGCCGGGCGACGGCCGGGTCGGTGATCCCCATTCGCTGCTGGAGCCGACTGAAGCTGGTCTGCCCCCGGTGCAACACGACGACCTCGCCGTCGACGATCCAGTCACCGTCCTGGTCGGCCAGGGCGTCGACGATCTCGGGGTACGTGCCGTCGAGCGCCTTGCGGTTCCGAGACCACAGCCGGACGTCGTCACCGGTAACGAAGGCCAGGCAACGCTCGCCGTCGAGCTTGCGCTCGTAGAGCCAATGATCGTCGGAGAACCGCCGATCGGTGAGCGTCGCCAACGTCGGCGCTACCCAGTCCGGTGACGGTCCGGCCCGCAGCAGTTGCTGCTCGTCGGCCGGCAGTCCGGCCAGGAGCGTCAGCCGTGCCGTGCGGTCCATGACCATCTCCTACCCTGCCTTCCGGCCCGTCAGGCCGTCCACACCCTGCTCGCCTGGGCGGCCGTCCGTATGCTGACGCGGTGGAGGCGGCCGACTTCGAGCGACTGGGGGTCTACGACCCGGCCGCGCCGGACGCCGCCGACCGTCTCCGACTCCTCCGCGACCTCCTCGACCAGGGGGCACGTCCAGAGGACGTCGTCGCGGCAACCGAGGCGGGGACGCTCGGCGGCTTGGCCCTGGAGCTGACGCTGCGCGGCGAGACCACGACGCGGCCGTTCGCCGAGGCGGTCGGCGAAGCCGGCCTGTCAACGGCCGAGGCGGCCGACGTCTGGAGCGCCCTCGGCTTCCCGACCCCCGGCGACGACGTGCCGCGGCTGACGCCGGACGAGGTGGACGCGCTCCGGCTACTGGCCGGGGCGGGGCACGACCTGCTCGGCGAGGACGCCATCCTCGGGCTCGTCCGGGTCATCGGCAGCAGCACCGCCCGGCTGGCCCAGGCCGTCGTCGACGCCTTCCGGGTCCAGTTCGAGATGCCGCGCCGGACCACCGGGACCGGCTACGCCGAGATCGTCGCCGAGTACTCCGGGCTCGTCGACGAGGAGCTCCCGGCGTTCCTCGACGCGGTCGGGGCCGTCTTCGTCCGCCACCTCATCGCCGCGGCCTCACGGAGCTGGCTGTTCGACCCGGAGAGCTCGTCGGCCGGCCGCGACCTGACCGTCGGCTTCGTCGACCTCGTCGACTACACCGGGCTCTCGCGGACGCTAACCGTCCGGGCCTTGGAGCAGCTCCTGAACCGGTTCGAGACCGTCCTCGACCGCGTCCTCAGCCGGCACGACGGGCAGGTCGTCAAGCTGCTCGGCGACGGCGCCATGTTCGTCGCGGCCGATGCGACCGGCGCCTGCCGGACCGCCGTCGATCTGCTCGCCGAGCTGGCCGACGAGGACGGCGTGCCCCCGGCCCGGGTCGGGCTGGCGTCCGGACGGGTCGTCTCGCTCCACGGCGACTACTTCGGCGACGTCGTCAACCTCGCCTCTCGGTTGGTCGGCCTGGCCGACCCGTCGACGGCCGTCGTGAGCGACGACGTCCGGCGGCGGGTCGTCGACCGGCTCGGCCCGCCGACCGGTGGTGACTTCGGCCAGCACGTCGATCTCGGACACGACGGCGACTCCGACGGCCCGGGTGGTGACGACTTGCACTTCGAGCCGTTGCCGCCGAGCACGCTGAAGGGGTTCGAGGTGCCGACGGTCGCGTACCGGCTCGTCGTCGGCTGAGCTCCATAAAGGCCGTGCTGCATGAGGGGCTGTGCTGCATAGGTTTGTGCTGCATATCAGTAGCACGGACGTCGGTAGGGCCGGTGGGGATCGAACCCACGACCGAGGGATTATGAGTCCCCTGCTCTGACCACTGAGCTACGGCCCTGAACTGGGTCTACCTGGTTTCCCAGTAGCCCATACCCAACAAATGCCCTACAATCCGATCCCGTGGGGACCATCCGAGAGCGTAAGCCGGGGCATTTTGAACTGCGAGCCTACGTAGGACGATCACCGTCCGGCAGTCCTCGCTTCCTTCAGGAAACCTACGTTTCCCCTCGAAAGGATACGGGGAGGCGGGCAGCCGAGGAACGGCTAAAGGATTTGGAGCGCCGAGCGGCAGCAAAGAAGGTGGAGACCACTACCTTCGGTGCTCTCCTCGACGACTGGCTCGCCCACGGCGACGCGGCGGACCGCTCCCCCACCACCATGCACGGCTACCGCGTCAAGGCCAAGGTCATTCGTGAAGCCCTCGGGTCAATCCAGTTGGCCGATCTGACGGCCCGAGACCTCGACACCTGGTACGGCCGGCTCCGCAAGAAGGGGGTCTCGGCGGCCCAGGTACGCGCCTACCACCGAATCGTCTCGGCCGCCCTGCGGAAGGGTAAGAGGTGGGGGGCGGTGCCGGCGAGTGTTGCCGAGGATGCCGAGCCCCCGCGGGTGGATCGGCACGATATCCGGCCGCCGACGGCAGCCCAGGTGGACACGCTCATCCGGGTCGCTCATGCCAGCAAGGCCCCAGAGATGGCCGGGATCATCAAATGGGGCGCCCTGACCGGGATGCGGCGCGGCGAGATTTGTGGGCTGCGGTGGCATGACGTCGTCGACTGGGAAGCCGGAACGGTCATGGTCCGGCGGTCGTACTACAGCGTCCCCGGATCTTCTGGCGAGAAGGACACCAAGACGCATCAGACGAGGGAACTCTCAGTGAGTCCCGAGGCGATGTCGGTGCTCTTGGTCCGAAGCCAACAGGCCAAGGCCAAGGCGGCGGAACTGGGCTTGCAGAGCGACCGGAACGGCTACGTCTGGTGCTCAGACTTCGAAGGCAAGGAACCCTACGATCCGGACCGCATCACGCAGGCGTTCAACAGGTTTTGCAGAAAGGCCGAAGAGCCGGCACTGAAGAGGCTCCAGAAGAAGGACCCGGAGGCAACGCGGGCCGAGCTTCCCCTATCGGAGCAGTGGCCGTTCCGGTTCCACGATCTCCGGCACTTCTTCGCCACGGAACTCCTCGAGGCGTTCAGCGCTGTCGTGGTGGGCGGATTGCTCGGCCATGAACGGACGTCTACGACCAATGACATCTATGGCCACGGCAGGGAGCCAAGCGCTCGAGCGGCCGCAAACCACATCGGCTCGCTATTGCGGAATCCCACGCCGGACCTGGCAAAACCCCAGGTCAGCGCTTCGATCTCGGCCCCGCAAACGGAGGGCCTGGACCCAGGTACCGGGGAAATCTGAGCGATGTCATCGCTTCCGGAAACTCTCGATTACCTGTCAACAGAAGGTTGACACCCCATTCTCTGTGGTGTATATCTTCTGTTGACACTCGATCGGGAGGAACCGTGAGACGCATCAGGATGACCGCCGCTGCAGTTGCTGTCGGGCTCGGCTCGCTGGCGTTGCCCGCTGCCGTCGCTGGTGGATCGCCCCAGCGGACCATCGCAGTAACACCGCCGTTCATGTTCGCGGCGACAATCGCCGCCGAGCAGCCTGCGGCTCCTGTCGTCGCCCCTGCGCCGGCTCCCGTGCCGTCGCCCACCGCGCCTCCGACCACCCCGGCACAAACGTCGACCCCCTCAGCACCAGCAGCGGTGGCCCCATCCGAGGCTGCGCCGGCGGGAGGTTCCTCGGTAGAGGTATCCCCCCCTCCCCCGGCCAGCCCGGCCAGTGCCACACAACCCACGACCTCAACGGCCGCGCCCGTCCAGACAGGACCTCAGCCCATGGCGCCGACAGTCACGACCGTGACGTCGACCACCTGCGAGGTGACGATCACCTCGCCAAACCTGCTCTCGTTCGGCGCTGGACCCGCCACGCCGACAGGGTCCTGTGCGCAGTACGAGGGACAGTATCCAACAGCGACGGTTACCCCGATCCAGGTGACGCATACAACACTGACGGCACCCTAGGGTTGCTGAGTCCCGGCGTCGAGGCAGTCAGATGATCTATCCTCCTCCCCGCGGGGGTGTGGACGATCTCATGGCTGCTTCTGACCCTGTTGGCCCTCTCGAAGTGGCCGATCGTCTTGGCGTGCTGCCTCAGACCGTCCGAGTGTGGCGCACCCGCAACGTCCTCCCGCCTCCCCGCTGGGTGATCTCACGGGTTCCCATCTGGACATGGGAGTCCGACATCGAGCCCTGGGCTCGAGAGACGGGCCGGTTGACGGGAGACCACGATGGCAAGTGACGACGAGGTAAGCCTGTTCGTGATGCGCTACGGGAACGAGGTCGAGTTGGACGACATGCTCTCGGTCGGCAAGTCCCTCCCGCTCGCCTTCCACCTCATCGATGACACCCAGGGCGTCCCGCTCCGGATCGTGGCCGATGGCCAAACGGTCCTCGACGAGGACGAGATCAACCGGCGCTGGCACGACTACGCACGCACGGCGTGACCTCCTGGCTCGTCACCGTCGACTACCGCGGCCGCGTGGGCGACGCGCAACTGGCCCTCGACGACGACCGTCTGGCCCTGTGCTCCGAGATCCTCGCCGAGCACATGGGCAGAGCGTCTACGGACGGTGCGGTCTACTCGATAGCGGTGATGGTAGGGGCGTCGACCCCGGGAGCGGCGTTGGAAGCGGGAGCCGAGCTGATAGAGCCGGCTGTCGAATGGGTCCACCTGCCGGTCTGGCGCCGGGTCCGGGTTGAGGTGATCGACGAGGACGAGGTGCGACGGTCGAGGGTGGAGTAGACCGGCCGCTGTCAACCCAGTTGTCGCCTCGGATCGGCTTTGTGTCTAAACTGGAAGACACCTTCGACAGGTGCACTCTCGGTCCAGCTGAGTGGGGAGCGATTCCGTGATCCGCTCAGGGGTTCACCAAGAGCGCGAGAAAGGGGCCCCGCAACGGGCCCCTTTCTCTATGCGCCGACGCCAGGACTCGAACCCGGGACCTCAACCCTTCGACAGGTGCGCTCTATCCAACTGAGCTACGCCGGCACCACCCACAACTTAATGCGACAGTGTGTCGATATCGCGGATGTATCGCTCATCCACCCCTGCGCGATACACGAGCCGTAGGGTTGGGGCGTCGCCAACCCCCGAAGGAGTGCGGATGCTGAAGGGACAGGACATCCAGCCGCTGGTCGTCAGGATGCCGCTTGACCTGCACCAGGCCGTCAAGGAGCGGGCCCAAGAGGACGACCTGACGATGGCCCAGCTGGTGCGCCACGCGGTTCGCAACTACCTCGACCAGGGGCAGCTGGCGCCGGCCTAATCGACCGCCCGCAGCTCCTCAAGCCCCTCGGCGTGCTCGTCGCAGGCGTGGACCCAGCGGCTCGCCCCATCGCCGTGGTGCACGAGCCCCACCCAACGGACCCGACCGGGACAGGCTCTCCACGGCCCTCGGTAATCACTGTCGAACCAGGTCAGATTCGTTGGAATGGTCGGGTCGTAGAGCAAGCGCCAGCATGAGCCGGGGTTGGTGGTCGGCTCGTCGACGGGCACCGGCCGAGCTTGGCAGAGCGAACGCTTGTTCGCAACCAGGAGTTCGATTCTCCGGGGCGAAATGTCAGTCGATCGCCGTTCGACTTGGATTCTGTGCCCGGACGCGACAAAGCCGACACCCGAAGATGCCGGCTAAGTCGCGGGGTTCCGCATCCACTCTAGGCTACCAAACGAGCTGGTATGGGACGCGACGATGCCCCCCGACCCGAAGGCCAGGGGGCATCATCAAGGGCATCAGTGGACCCGAAGGAAGCGTAGCGGGTACGTCAGAGTGGCCGAGGGTTCACCTTGAAGTCGGCGTAGTTGTTCGGCTCAACCCCGTTCCCCAGGTTCCCCACGAACTGGGCGAAGCAGGTCACCGCGGAGGATCCGGCAAGGTGGAGGGTCGTGAACGTGGCCCGGTAAACGCCGGCCGAGACTCGGGTGATCTGGCCTCCTGTCCCGTACGTCCACGTCGTGGGCGACGGCGGACGTCCCCACTCGAGCGTCACGACATCAGGGTCGAAGGGGTCGCCTGTGGCGTTCTTGAATGTGCTGACGGCCGTGACCGGGTCGCCTGTCATGAAGCTCAGCACGACGCCTCCTAGGAGATGGTGACCGTGACGGTTGTGGCCGGGCTCAGCTCGATCGACACCGTGGTCGCCGGCTGGATGGACACGGTGACGGTTGTGGACGGGACGATCGACGTCGTGACGGTGCCGTAGATGACCGATGGCCCCACATGGATCGTCGCGGCATCAGCGGTAGCGGCGGCGTCGCTGGCAATGCGGGCCAAGCGGCGGCGGGCCGACGATGAATCACCGGTCGACGCCGAGTCGACAACGGCACGGGACAAAACGGTCCACCGAACGGTCGCCGTGCCGGTGGCTGCGGTGTCCGAGGCGTTGCGAGCAACGTTTCCTGTCGTCCCGGCGGTGTCCGCGGTGGCCGCGGTGTCGGCGGCAGCGCGGGTCCGCGCCGATGAGCGGACCACGGCGTCACCGGTCAAGGTGGCGTCGGGGGTGATCCTGACGTCGGCCGCACTTCTCGTCGCCGCATCGGTCGTCGCGGCGGGATCGGTGATCGATCGGGTCGACACCTGGCTGCGAGCCACGCTGTCGGCGGTCGCCGCTGCATCGGTGGCAGCCCGGCCGGACCGACCAACTCGAGCCGTGCCGTCGACCGTGGTGGCGCCATCGCTGACAGGGCGCCCCGAGACGACTGCCCTCGCCGCAGCATCGACGCTCACGGAGCTGTCGGTCACCGACCGTGACGCGTTCCCTGTTGACGCCGCCGTGGCGCTGTCGACCGTTGTAGCCATGTCCGTCGTTGCCCGCGGCATCGCTACGTTTCGGCCGGAAGCGTCGACGGCGGTGGAGCTGTCAGCCACGGCGCGGGTGAGGGCAAGCGACCGGGCGACGGAATCCACCGTGGCTGCGGCGTCGGCCACCGGGCGCACCATGGCGGTACCTCGAACGGCAGCGTCGGGCGTCGCCGCCGCTTCAGTGGTCGAGCGAGCAACAGCGACCCCGCGGACCGCGGCGTCGGCCGTTGCGGTGGCGTCGGCCGCGGTCCGCTGATAGGCCGCCACCCGCGCTGCCGCGTCACCAGTCGCTGCGGTATCGGCGATGGTGCGGTGCATCGACAGACCACGGGTGACCGAGTCGCCGGTTGCTCCGCCCTCAGCGATCGCCCGGGCGGCGCCGAGCTTGCGAGCGACCGAGTCCGTCGTCGCTGCACTGTCGCTCTTGGATCGGGGATGGCTTCCGACGCGGCCAACGCTGTCAGCGGTGTGGGCTGTGTCGCTAACGGACTTCGACGGTGTGCCGCCGCCACCTGTCGTGGCCTGAAAGATGCCGGCGATGCCGACGTACCATGTGTTGGCCGGTGTCTGCTTGGCGTTCGGCTTGTAGTTCGTTGTGGCAGCGAGGGTGCCGTTGTAGCAGAGGATGTTCTCGTAGACGTCGAGCGTGTAGCCGAACCCGGCCGTTGTCCCCGCTGCCCCCGCCGACGCCGCGGTCGACGTGTAGATGTAACCGAAGTAGATGCCGCCGTTGGTGCCCGACTTGAGTGTGGCGTAGAAGCATGTCCGGCCGACTGCCGTGGAAGCGATGTAGTTCGAGTTGACGGCCGCCCAGACGGACGACGCCCCGTACGAGGACCCCCACATGTCGACGTAGATGAACTCGTCGAAGGTTGTCCCCGACCAATGCATCTGGATCTTGGTCGAGCCAACCGACTTGACCACGCCGTACCAAAGCTCGATTCGGTTGTTCGAGCCCACTGTCTGGGTGAGCACCCTGGTCGCCGACGTCTGCCAGGTGATCCGGTTGTTGGTGTCGGTGATGGAGGTGCCGGTCGTGGTGCCGGCCGACGGCTGGACGTGAACGATGGCTTCGACCAGATCCCCGACGTTGGTCGTCGTGATTGTCTGTGTCGACGATGTCGTGTTCGTCTTCGGGAACGACGACCGGTGGGTGTACGTCGGCAGGGGCACGACGGCCCTCCGCTCAGGTTCCGGTAATGGTCTCGGTGATCGTCAGCTGGTCGCCGGACGCCGAGATAGTCGCCGTGGTCGAGAGCTTGTCAATGAAGAACATCGTGCCCGTCGTGTCTGAGTGCACCATCGACTGGAACACCCCGATGGAGCCGATGACCGCCGGCAATGAGTCGTGGGTGTTGGCCGTGAAGACAGGGGTGAGCGTGGTGGTCGTGGTGCCGGCGGTGTGCGCCCACGGGCAGATCTGACGGATCAGGCCGCCTGTCGCCGTGGTGATCTCCGAGGGCAGTGTGACTGTTGTCGACGGCGAGCCCGGTGTCGTAGTCGACGTGGACAGGCCCATGAACCAGGCCGGCCCAGCGCCGCCGACGAGGGCCACGACCGATGTGTTGGCCGGGGTCGAGCCGGCAGCGCCGCCGGGGGTGGCCGGGTTGTACCACCGGTCGACGGTCAGCACCGGGGGCGACGCTGTCGTGTTCGACTTCACGATGCCCCACACTGCGGCCGATGTCTTCGAGACGACGGCCCGCAGGCCGTTGTACGCCGTGGTCGATCCGGGGGCCGAGACACCGGTCAACGTCACCGTCGTCGACGTCGGCGCCGACGTGGTCTTGAGCGGCGCCGGGATGGTCGGGTTGCCGAACGCCCGGGCCTGGATGTCCCGGCCGCTCTTGGTGATAGCGGCCTTGAGATCGAGGTTGGCGCCGGGCACGATGCCGGGACCACCGGCATACGTGGTGTGCGTGTCCTCGACGTCCGCCGGACGCCCGGCGGGACAGCCGTAGTAGGCGGCGAGGTAGCTCTCGACCTCTTCGTTGTCCGACCACACCCAGGTCGGCGTCGTGCCTGGCCAGCTGTGTTGCTGCCAGAGACCGGCCGGGCTGACCACGGCCAGCACTGCTTCCATGCCTGGCGCGTTGGTCACGCCGTCACGGTCGACGATCGCCGCGGCCACGTGCAGACGCAGCGCGTCCGGGTCCATCACCGGGTGCTCGCTGTCGGCGCCGAACAGGTAGCCGTGGTGCTCAGCCTGATGCTCGTCGGGACCGTACGGGATGGTGACGTAGGTCACCGCGGGGCCGTCGAAGCTGGCCGGCGCTGAGACGCGGCTGCCCGACCCGTCGTCGACCTTGTCTACCGGCGCAGGATTGCCGAGTTCGATCTGCATTCGTCCCCCCTTACTTCCCGGCCCGCAGTTGGGCCTTCACGACGCTGTTGTGGCTGAGGGTGGCGACCAGGGCGGTCACGACGCCGACGAGCGTCACGGTCGCTCCGGCAACGGCCTGGACGTCGACAGCGACGCCCGACGGAAGGGTCACGCCGGCAGAGGTCAGGACGCCGAGGATGAAAGTCGCTAGCGACGCCACGTAGGCGACGACGGTGGCCGGCGTCAGCTTCGAGGGCAATACGGGGACTGGGGAAACTGTGGTCATGATGGGTCCTTTCGGTGGGCGGGAATGGGGAGAAGATCGAAGCCGTCTTGGGCCCAGCGCTGCGCCTTCCAAGCCGGGTACGTGACCATGTGGATGCCTCGGTAGGCACTGCGGTGGTGCTCGGCGCAGAGGACGAGCATGTTGCCTTCGCTGTCGAGCCACGCCCGAAGGTGCTCGTCATCGGCAGCGCCCATCGCCGGAAAGTCGGCGAGGATCTTGGCTGGGTCAGCGGCGTTGGCGAGCGCCCACTCCAGCTCGTCGTGGTGGGTCTCCATGTGCTCGCCGGTCGGGAGCCGGGACTGGCGCACGCCGCAAATCCAGCACGGCTCGTCGAGCACATAGACGAGGTGGTGGTGGACCCGGTGGTACTCGGCCGATGCCTTGCGGGGCTCGTGGGCCGGGTAGGCGACGGCCTCGACGAGCGTCCGGGTGACGACATGGGGCTCAGCCATCTGTGTGCAGGGCTTCAAGTGCAGACAGGAGTTCCCCGATGCTCACCTGTAGGTCAGACGGGAACTGCGCCTTCACGGCGTCGGGCAGAGCTTCGATCTTGACCAGTAGTTCGCCGGCTTTCAGGCAGGCGTCGCCCGCGAGGCGCATCTCGTCGGTTACATCCATCACGCCGCCACCAGCGAGCGAAAGTCGCAATTGCTGCCGAGCATGACGAGGGTCGACAGGTGGATGCGGAAGTTCCCCTCGTCGCCCCACGACTCGCTCCAGGAGTTGCGGACCGTCAGGACCGTCTTGAACGGTGTGACCTGACCGCTGTGGAGCAGGACGATCTTCTCCACCCCGAAGATGAACGTCTCGTGGCCGCCGGCAACACCGGACTGGATGGCACTCCGTAGCGCCGTGGCCGAGCCGTCGCCGTCGACGAAGCCCGAGCTGTCCGGCTCTTCCCAGGCATTGAAGAACGGCGTCCCCTGGAGCACGCCGTTGGTCTGGAGCAGCGACACCAGATCTGTCCCGGCCGCAGCGATCTTCTGGCCCGAGATCAGGTTCTGCGTCAGCAGTTCCTTGACGATTGTCGGACCCGAGGACCCGCAGTCAGTCGGTGGCCACTCCTTGCCCGATGTGCCCGTCTGGTCGGTGCAGGCGTGGTAGAAGCGGATCGCCGCCTCTTCGACGTTGACCACATCGTCGTACGCCTGGGCTTTGCAGTAGCCGAGGTAGTCGGCTTCGGCGAGGACGAGCGAGACCGCCGACATCGTGCCGTTAGCCGTGCAGCTCCCAAGGGCGTCGACCCTCTGGGCGCCGGGGATGAGCTCGGCCGTGTCGATCCCCTGGGCGAAGAGGTTCTCCTGGTCCAGCACGCCGTTGCGCGGCTCGAATGTGCTAGTCGTCAGCGCTCGGCCGTCGTGCAGGTGGAGCGAGCGCAGCGATGACGGCGGCTCGGGGGTGTGGAACTGGCCGTACGACGTGGAGGCGCGGGGCATCAAGGGTCCTTTCGATGGTGCGAGAACTGAGGGGAGCGGTTAGTGCGGCGGGGTGCGGGTGATCGCTTCGAGCTGCGTCACCCGATCGGCAAGAGAGGTCGTCGGGTCGTCCTTGACGAACCGCTTGCCGATCTTCGTACCGAGCACCGTCCCGCCGTAGTTAGCCCCCGACACGAAGACCACAACGAGCACCTTGTTGGTGAGCGAGTGGCCCTGGAGGGTGTCGACCGAGACGAAGGTGGTAGTGATGGCCACCAGCCAGCCAACGGTGTCAAGCAGGCCGGCCAGGTGCGCTCGGTTCCGGGCTTCCGCCTGGGTGAGCGGAACCGCAATCAGGTCTTGGAGGAACATCGCCGCAGCGGCGATCAGAGCGACGATCACGATCCTGGAATCGTCAGCGGTGGACAGTCAGCCCCGGTGATCTGACAGACGGCGGCCAGTTGGCCGACCAGTTCCTCAGCGAGGAGCTTCACGTCGGCGTCGTATTGGGCCTGCTGCTCGGCTGCCTTCTTCTGGGCGGCGAAGGTCGCGGAGTGTTCGCGCAGCAGGGTCTCGATCGTGTTGTTCTGGGTAACGGTCTGGGCGTGGTGGTTGTCCCCGCTCACCACGAGCTGGTGTTGCTCAAAGAGTCCCCACGACCCTCCGCAGACCCCGATGAAGACTGCGATGGCCACAACCCAGACCGACGCCTTGTCCCAGATCTTCGACCGCTTCTCGGCGTCAGGAAGGTGCATCGTGCTCTCCCTCACGGGGTGCGATCACCCTGCGCATGGCAGTGATGTCGTCCCTCTGCGAGTGGCCACCGTTGGGGGTGGCTTCGTGAACCAGGGTTCCGAGCGCCTCGCGTACCTCTGTGACGAACCCGGGCTTCTTGCCGAAGGGCGTCACCTCGCCGAACAGGCCGTCCTTAAGGAGCTTGATGTCGGTCTCGACGGTTCGCAGGCGTTTGCGGACATCGGTGTCGCCATCGAGCTTCTTCGTCCGGCGCTTGTTGACCTGACGCACCGCCGCTCCGGCGATCACGATGGCCACCGCCGGGATCGCTCCGTCAAGCAGGCTCGAAAGGGGAACTCCGGAAGCGAGCACACAGTCCTCAGCTTCCGAATCCATAACGGCTGCCGTCGAGGGCGACCAGCGTGTACCCGGTGCCAGCCCAGTGAAGGTTGAACCCCCGGGCCCCAAAGGACCGTGTCCCCTCCCGCTCCGTGGCCGGTAGCGCCGGGTAGGAGCCGTACATGACGGCGTCCCCGAAGCAGTAGACGCCGCCGTCTCGGCCGAGCAGGTAGTAGCCCTTGCCGGACCAGCTTCCCGCGGCATCGACTACCGGTGCTGCGGGGGTGACCTTCAGCGCCGGCAGGGAGCCGTACATCTGGGCGTCCCCCGTGCAGAAGATGCCGCCGTCGGAGCCAACGACCCACGCACCATTGCCGGTCGGCGTGAGGATCGATGCCACGGCGTTGGGGAAGTCCGATGAGGACACTGGTGCTCCTCCTGTGGGCTTGAGGACCGCCTGAGCGGCGGCGAGGATGGCGGGACGCTGGGCGGTGCGGAGCGCACCTGGGCAGCCGGTGTGACCGCCCCAGGCAGCTCCCCCGTCGCCGTGGGTGATCAGCCCTCGTGCGCCGACGGTGTCGGTAACCGTGAGGGGCACGCGGTGGACCTGGTTGGTCCAGGCCATGATTTTTCCGACCGCGGCCAC
This sequence comes from uncultured Actinomycetota bacterium, assembly GCA_963844575.1. Taxonomy (GTDB): domain Bacteria; phylum Actinomycetota; class Acidimicrobiia; order Acidimicrobiales; family RAAP-2; genus DASZUK01. The sequence goes on along the minus strand of CAWJOU010000005.1, from coordinate 1,658,196 downwards.
CTGGGCAGCCGTAAGGGGCGTTGTCGGCTCACCCTCAGTCTCGATCGACAGGTACGACGAATTGCCGGCCGCCTGTGCCCACGACTCGTTGGCCGTGTCGACGTATTGCTCGATCTGGCCGTCGGGCATTCCGCCCCGACCGTTGCCGACACCGAAGTGCGAGCTCACCTGGTTGGCCGGGTTGGCGAACTCGTTGAACGGATCGCCTGTACCGGCAGTGACGTGCAGCACCACGCCGAGAACCTGGCTGATCGGTCCGCCATGGGCGCTGACCGGCTTTTGGAGCGCGAAGGGACAGAGGGCCATCCGAGCGAACCTCCCTACTCGTACCAGACAGCGAAGTTGACGACGATGGACGGCTGGACCGTGCTGATCGGCGTCGGACTCGAACTACCGAAGCTGACGGCCCCGGACGCCGTCGTGTTGTTGATCGAGAGGGAGTGGTGGTGACCGGTCGATGTGCCGGTATTCGACGAGAAGGAAACTCCCCAGGAACCCGTTGTCATCGGGAGATGATTCGTCGACGCTGGGTAGTCGATCATGTACTGGTAGGTGTTCGACGCACCCAGGTGCTCGTGGCCGCTCTCGGCACCCGTTGTCCCAGAGTGGGTGTGGGGAGCAATACTCAGCGAGACTGTGGCGAAACGCGGAATGTTCCCCGTGGCGAGGGTGACGGTGGCTGAACCGACCGATGCGCCCAACGTGCCGAAGTTCGATGTGCCCGACTTATAGCCAACTGGGCCCTTGCCTCGGAAGTCCGGAAGGTTGAAGGTGGTGGAGCCGTTGCCTGAGCCGTAGGTGGTTCCCCACTTTGCGAAGAGGGTCGCGTAGGTCGTTCGGGACACCGCCTGCCCTTGAAGGAAGACGGACCCTGTCGGAGCAGACGCTGTAAGGCACTCGAAGAGAGTCCCGATTCGGGTCGTCTTCAGCAGGTTCTCGACCGCCTGCGCCAAGAGCTGCGAAGCGGTAGCCACGTCGGGCACGTCGGACTCGAGGAGATACGGGAAGCCGTACTGAGGCGTCGTCCCTGACGGGGTGGGCATAGGGGCTCCCGATCAGTCGTAGGTGATGCTGGCTTGGAGACCAGCAGGAATGGCGTTCATCACGGCAGCGGTGATCTCGCCGGGGATCTTCCACATCGCGGCGCATGTGGTGAAGGCAGCCGCCACGGCTGAGCAGGTGGTGTACGTCAGATAGACCGACTCGCAGGTGGACAGCCCGGCGATCCCGGCCGTGGGCACCTTGATGGAGAGGTGGTAGGGGCTCGTGTCCCGCTCGATCAGCGACGCCGTGTAGCCGGGCGACAGGTACTGGTTGACCGCGGCCACGATCGCTGCTGGGGTGCCTCGGCCGAAGCCCTGCGGGTTGGCGATGGCGTAGCGCTGCTGGTCGTCTCGGAGATTGGTGTTCAGCCGGACCCCAAGGAACTGCGCCAACCAAGGAAGGGCTGCAGTGGGACAACGATCGATATCGAGAAGTTGTGAGTAGCCAGGGGCCGGATTGCCGTTGGTGTCGAAGCCGTCCCGGCAGAGCGAGTCGATCCGCTGTAGGGATTGGCCGATGCCGGCGAGCCATTGCAAGAGCAGCCCGGACTCGTCCTGGTCGGCCGCCCACCCCGTGCGCTCGTAAAGCATCTGGGTGTCGGGGGCCTGCCCCATCACGACGTGTTGGGCGGCTGAGGGAGCCGAGAGACCCCCGCCGTAGGAGATGAAGGCCACATAGCTGACCGGTAGGCCGTAGGCCGCGGTCCGATCAGCGATGGTGGCCGTGGTTCCGGCTCCCGGCGACAACGCCAACGGGAACGTCGGGCTCGCCCCGATGACGTAGGAGCCGTCTGATCGAAGAATGGTGGCGAAGACTGTCGCCGCGACCCCTGTCACCGCCGCCTGGTTGTTGGTCACCGTCAACGTGACGATGGGATCGCCGGAAAGGGCATCTATACCAGCAGCGGCTTCCAGTGTCGGAGCAGCTACGAACGTGAGCGGGACTGCCGGCGTACCGGAGATCTCGTTCGAAGCTACGGACGATCCCCAGACGTTGACCGCCTCGACCTTGAAGAAGTACTCGGTGAGGTTTGTCAGACCCGTGACGACGTAGGAGGTCGCGGCGATGAGCGATGAGTTGACCGGGGTTGCGCTCTCGCCGCCTGCCGTCGTCCCTTGGTAAATGTTGTAGCCGGTGATCGGAGCGCCGTTTGTGGACGGGGCGTCCCACGACAGGGTGACGGTGGTGTTTCCGCCGCCAGCGCCGAACAGGAAGGGGGCGTTGGGTACCGTTCCCGGGGTGACAGCGCCGGAAACCGCTGAGGGCGTGCTTGTGCCGACTGCATTGGTCGCCACGACGGTGAAGGTCGTTGCTACCCCGTTTGTCAGCCCAGTGAGAACGATCGGGCTACTACCCCCCGTCGCAGTCTGCCCGGTGCTGGCCGTCACCTTGTAGCTGGTGATTGCCGAGCCTCCGTTGTTCGGGGCTACGAAGGAGACTGATGCTTGAGCATTGCCGGGGACGGCGACAACTGTCGTCGGCGCGTACGGGGCCGTCGCTGGGTTGATAGTGAGCCAGCCGGTCGAATATTTGGAGGCTCCGTCTGTCGTAACGGTCCAAGACGCACGCGTTGTTCCAGTCGGAACATTCGCGTAGGTAACGAAACTGCCCTCAGCCACTCCACTGAAAGTGACGGCGGTGGACGAGAAAGGAGAACTTGGAGATGCCGTGATGGCCGATTTAGCGAAGAGACACCAAACTGCGCCCCGCCCGGCACTCGCCGAAGAGACCGCAGGGTCCGGCTGACCAGCAAAGGCGTTGTAACCACCGCTGCTCGAAAAGCCGATAGCCGCTGCGCCCGCTGCCGTCGATGCACCCGTGCAAGGGACGCCTGCGGCAGCAACGTAATCGCCGCTCGTGGTGGCGACGGTGACAACTCCCGAGGCCCCTGCGCCACCAGTCCCGATGTAGAAACGCGTTCCCGTGCCGAGGCCCGAGATCTTCGTCCAGGTGTAGTGGGTCGAGAAGGTGTCGGAAACCGAAACAGCGAGTGTGATCCCCATCAGCGCCAAAACGATCGGCTGGCCCGACGTCACCCCGGAAAACGACAGCGTCAAGCTTCCGGAGTTCTCGGCATTGGCGACGACCGGCGTCCCGAAGCCGACAGCCATCAGGTGGCGTTGACGGTCACGAGAATTGTCCCGACCGTCGGTAGAGGAGCGTCACCAGGGAGCGTGATGTCCGAGGTGCCCATGGAGCCACCATGAACTCGGGTGGTCAGACTGCCGCTCGGGATGTAGAGAATCCCGGTCGTGGTCCGGATGACGTTGGCGATGTCGAGGAACCTGACCACCCCGGCCGTGGTCGCCCACTGCGGGGGTGTCAACGATCCGCCGCCCCAGGTTGCCTTTGTGAGGAACGACCGGAGAGCGGCTGCCACGGCCGACTGGACGGCCGAAGTTGTGTAGCCGTGGATTGCGTCGCAGGTGACCGTGACGTCAATCGCGGTGTACGTCGGGCTCACGGTGGCGACCACAAAGTTGGCCTCCCGCTTGGCGGCGAAGTACGCTTGGAGGGCCGTGTTGACCGATGTGGAGAGCGCTGTGCCGCCTGTCGTCAGCCCACAGACCGTCACGTAGCGCTGCTGTGTCGATAGATCCCCGAAGGTCAGCGTGACGCCGGTGGCCGTGGCCGTGGCTGTCTTGGAGATCTTGATCGTGGTCGTGCTTGTGACGGTCGAGATGACCGTTGTCGACGGGATGCCGGACCCCGTTACCTTGCGACCGACATCCTTTGCTGATGTGAACGCTCCTGATGCTGAGGTGACGGTCTTCGATCCATTCGTGGTGGCGCCGTTCGTTACCTTCCGGCCCGGGTTCAAGCCGTTGATCGCCATCGCCCGGAAGACGCCGGGGACGTTCGGAGCCATCGCCGCGTAGTTCAGGGCCAAAATTGGCCGAGGAGCCAGAAGCTGGAGCTCGTTCGAGAGCCTGTTGAGATAGGCGTTGGCCGTCTCGGCGTTGATGCCACCCGACGTGACTGCGGTGGTGGCGACCGAGAGCACGCTGGCGTTCGTGCTCACCATCTGGCATGTAGCGACCGGCTGTCCGTTGGCGAAGGTTCCGATGGTTTCGCAGATCAGCGTCCCGGTCCCGGTAGACAAGCCCGACGAGATGACGATGGGCGACTGGACGGTGAAGAGGAGCTGTGTCGTCCCCGAACTGCCCGAGATCGGGTAGTTGACGACCGTGCCGGCCGGGATCGTGTGGCCGAGGGTGTCTCGCATCGTGAACGTCACCGGAGCAGTCGCCCGTGTCCCGGTGATCGGTGTGATCCCCACGAGCTTCCCGAACCACATGAAGATGATCGGGATCATCGTCCCGGCCACGGCGCCGGCTTCGGCTGCCATCTGGGCGGTCTCTTCGATAACCGCGACGTCGAGATGACCCTGCCTCGGGACGTAGCCGGGGATCTGGGCCATGACGTCTCGCAGCGCTTGGTAGGCGACGGCGTTGGGGTCGATGTTGACCGGGAGTGCCACGTACCCGTTCGGGTTGAGCGGCGGGACGAAGGTCACGATGTCACCTCAACCATCACCTGCTCGGTGTTGCCGGGAGTCGTAACGAGACTGACCCGGGCCCGCGTCTCCCACTTCGTGACGGCGGTCTGGAGAACCACCGGGCTGATCCCGGCAAACGTCGGGTCAGGAATGCCGTAGCTCGGCGCCACCAATCGAGTCCCTGGACGGGTGCCAACAAGCATGGCGACCGACTGGATGACCTCCGCCTCGGTGTCCTGCTCGACGACCATCGCCGACCCGTCGGCAGCCAGGGCAAAGGGAATCTGCAGGTGAGGTACTCCGGAAGGGATCGGACCGAGGACGACGCCGGTCACGCTGGTTGTCGCCATGGTCCTTCCTCCCAGGTCGGAGTAGCATTTGGGGGTGTTCTGGCTGGCGACGTTCGGGCTATTCGTCTACGTCGTGCCCGTCATCCCGGTCTGGTGCTTCATCTGGACCGGCTCACGACCGCGGCGTGGGCGATTCGCCTCCTGGGCGGTCGCCTCGTTCATCGCTATTTTCTGGTTGCCCTGGATCGTGCTGGTGTGGGCTGGCGTCCAGAAGACGACTACGAGGGAACAGCGGATCAAGGCACGGCGCCGGTACAACCAAAACCGACAGGTTGATCAGCTTGAGCGCGACCTACGCACTAAGGCAGTGGAATGACGGCGATTCGACGCCGCTGCCAGCGGCCCGTCCCACTGGTGACTCGGTACTTACACGTGAAGGTGTTGTTTCCAGGCGTCAGACCTGTATGGAGGATCACCGACGAAAGGATGGGGTCCAGGTTTGTCTTGCCCGCGTAGCTCAGCGTCCATGTGTCTGAGGCTGTCACCGTCGTGGGCCCGCTGATCGCGTAACTCATGATCGAATAGGCGACTGTCGGATTGCCTACCTGTGCCGTCAGGAACACCAAGGCTCGGGTACCGGTCGACACGGTCACAGACGGGCCCACGATCGCGAGGTTGGTGTACGACGTGCTCGTCGTGGTCTGTGTTGTGCGGACTACGGCGCCCGCGATCCCGTGGAGTTGCTTCGCAAGCGGTGTCGCCCATTCCCCCGTCGTGCCGCTCGTGGCAACAGGGATCTGACCAGCCGTTGGCGTACCCGTCACATCAACGCCAACGCCTGTCGGTGGGATTCCGACGAAGGCGACCACGAGCCCGCGACCCTGTAGGTCGTTGGCTGGGAACGTCACGAAGCATCGCGAGCCGGAACTCGGTGCATTCACTCTTGCTTCGTAATAGCAAGTGAAGGTCGCCGTAGGGTCGAATGTTGTGATCGTAACGATCACATATGTTGACGTAGCGGTGACCACCATCGCGGCCAGGGGGGCATATCCCATCGCTGGCGTCGCCACCCGCTGTCCCGTGAAGAGGCGCTGCAGCACTCGGGAGCTGTCCTGCGGGAGCCCAGTCACGGCGCTGGCCTCGTGGCCCCGAGGTAGACGTCGGCACCGAAGGCCGCACCCACCGTCGGGTTGAAGGAGTCGTACCGAACGTCGACGCCGGTATACGGAGCGTTGATCATTGTGGCCTTGTTCCCCTTCGGTGTGACGCTGGTAAGCAGCCCGACGTGGGATGCCGGTCCACCCTGGGGACCGAAGAACACGAGATCGCCGGGCTTGAGGTTCGACGCGCCAGCCGGGACTGCGGGCCCCGCTGCCTGCTGTGTCGCCGCCACTCGGGGGATCGAGATGCCGGCCGCGGCGTAGGACGCCTGGGTGAGGCCCGAGCAGTCGAAGCCGGAGTTCGGGTTCTCTCCACCCCAGATGTAGGGCTTGCCGAGCTGCCCCTTGGCGTAGGCGATCGCCGCTTGTGCAGCCGCGGTGCCAGCCGTCGTCTGCTGGTCGCCCGGACTCTTGTTTGTCTCTCCGACCGCCGGTCGTGTGCCGCCCGTGGTCGGCTCTGGCAGCGACGGCTGAGGCTGCTGAAGCGTCACTGCGATGTCGGGCTGAAAGAGCGAGTCCCGTTCCATCGTGGCCACGATCCAGGGAGCTTGGGAGAACGGCCCGAGATTGGACACTGTGGCCCGCTGCCCCGGAGCCGGCGTCCAGGTGCCCGCCACCGCCGTGAACTTCACATCACCAAGGGGCTGTCCGGTGTCGTATGTCCCGTCGACTGTCTGGATGCCCCCGGTTCGCTCTACCACCGTCACGGCAGCCGGCAACGTGGTGAGCCACGAGTCGGGTCCGAAGTAGACCGAGCCGTTGTACTCGAAGCATCGGAAGTCGATCTCCGAGGCCAGCCTCTGCAGGCAGGTCCACGAGTCCTCGAGCGGGTTCTTGATGGTGCCCCGGCTGACCTGCTCCTGGGTCGGTCGGGCGTAGCCCTCGTCCAGGCCGTAGAGGTAGCTCTGCGGTGGCGAGGTGAAGACAGCCCCTTGGACCTGGCTGACGAGCAGGCCGGCGAACGCGGTCCGGGTCATCTGGCCTGTGCTGACGGTGAACGCCCCGGTAGCCGTGCGGAGAGCCTGAACGACCCACGGCTCGAATGTGACGGTCAGGACGTTGCCCTGCTTCTCCAGCGCCACGATGACCCACAACGATGTTGTGAGGTTGAGGACCGACTTCTGGTTGAGGACCGGGTGGTTGATCAGTGATCGGGTCGGGTCCTGCAACGTCAGCATGAGTACGGACGCCGATGTGATGTTGTAGCTGACCCCAGCGTTGGTCAAGGAACCCGAGACGTCGAGGTCCATCGACGTCCCGTTGATGATGAAGCTGTCCTTGGCGATCGTGGACGCCAGCCCCGGAGGCGGTTCTGGGATGGGGGTTCCGAGGGAGCTGACGGGAGAGGTCCCGGCGTGTGTCGAGAAGGGCGACCCGCTGGCGTCTGTCGACCCGCTCGGGTCGTACTTCGTCAGGTTGTTCTGGTTGACGATGTTGATGAGGTCGATGCCCCAGTTCAACTTTGTGAACGGGACACCAGCGTTGAAGTCGGTGACGTCGTAGCCACTGGCCGCCCAGCCCGACTTGCCGAGCGCGATGCACTGGTCCCGGAACCCCTTCTCCTGGCGCACCGAGTCGTATGTCGACTGGTTGAGGACCTGGATGTAGGCGTCGAGCCCCGCTTGCTGCGAAGGGAAGCCGTTGACCGAGCCCCCATAGGAAACGCCGGCAAAATTCCACCCACTGGTGAACGCCTGCGAGGTCCCGTAGGAAGTCTCGTCGGCCCACTGCGCAAGGATGACGGAGCGCAGAACTCCGGTGGCCGCTGAGGCGATCTGGGCGTCTGTGGCGAACTTCGAGAAGAACTGCCCGTTGTCGGACACGTCAGGACCCCGGCAGCTTGAGCACCTGGCCGGCCGTGAGGGCCCGCGGGTCACGGATCCCGTTCAGTGTGGCGATCTTGATCCACCGCCGAACGTCGCCAAGCTGCGTGGCGGCAATGCCGGCCAGGGTGTCGCCGGCCTTGACCGTGTAGGTCTTGCCCGAGGCTGCAGCGGGGCTCATGACGTCTGCTGCGCGGCCGCCGCCTGTTGGGCTGGCGTAAGCCCGGCCACGGTCGTCGTCGAGGGCGAGTATTCCGTTAGCTCGATCGTGAGCTTCTGTTGGGTCCGTTGCTGGGCAGAGTTGCGGATTGCCCCTGTCTCGCCGCCGGCAAAGGTCAGGTTGCTGCAGATCCAGACCTTGTCGGTATGGGGCGCCGGACCGGCGATGCCAATCTGCGGGGGTCCTGGAGGCTGGGAACCGGGGGCCGGGAGCTCGAACCCCTCGAGGATGGCGATCTGCGGCTCGACCGACTGCGGATTGAGCCCGACCCCTCCTGTGAGCATCAACGTGAGGCTCATGACCAGCGGGTAGTAGTCGAACCACTCCGTGGACGCAGCGGACAGAGCGCGGTCGACCGTCTGCCACCCTCCGCCGCCCGACGAAGCAGAGGCTGACGTCCCGATCCGTCGTCCGTACTCGGGGTTGCCGATCAGTCCACACACGACCGGAGGGCCGAGCGGCGCGATCGCTTGGACGGTGAGGCTTCCCATCAGTTCCGCGCTGCCTTCTTCTTGGCCTGCTTCTGCACCGCCGTGAACACCGGCTTGCCATCGATGTACACGGAGGTCTGCCCGGTAAGGGCAGCCTTCACCTGGGCCGCGGCCGACGGTGTGGTCCGGCTCAGCTCTGTGACCAACTTCGACGATGTGAGCTGGTCGAGATCCTTCGGCAAGGAGATGTGCTTCGGCAGGTGCTTCAGATGACCGAAGGTCCTGATCGCCCTCCGAGGAATCCCTTCGAGTCCAAGCTGCGGCGTCTTGCCAGAGTTGTTGAAGCCGCCGTTCAGGTACATCAAGCCGGCCACCGTGGCGGCGACCGGAAGGGCTACCGCACCAACCGTCCCGAGCGTCGCCGCACCGCCGGTCCCAGCGCCCAGCGCACCGAGGAATCCGGCGTCACCGGCCGCGTCGGCTGCTCCTCCGAGTCCGAGTCGGGCAGCTGCACCTCGTGAAGCGACCGCGTCATCCGCCACGACGTCTGCTTCGTTGGCAGTGAGCGAGGCGTCGTTGGTCGCAAGGGCCGCGTCTTCGGCCCGGAGTGACGGGATGAAGCGCTGGAGAATGGCCCGGACGAGGTTTGCGTACCCGCGGATCACTGAGGCCAGTGCTCCGCCGGCTTCGGCGAACTTGGCCTTGAGATAGACCCCGATGGCAGGCCCGAGCACGCCCGTCACCACGGTCGCCAAGGCAATCGCAGCCCACCGGTTCCTACCTAGGAACCCGAAGAAGGCGGTACCGACCGTCAGGAAGCCCTTGGCGACCGGCGTCAGGGTTGTCCCGATGGTGTCGGCCAGATTGGCGAGGGACTTCTCGAACGCCCCCGTCTTGAAGGCCAGGGTGTCGGTCTGCTGACCCCACGCCTTCGAGAAGTTGTCCCCCGTCTTCTTCATCCGAGCCAGGGTGGCTGTGTAGTTCTTCGACTCGGTGACCAGCATGTCGAGCGGGATGCCCATCTTGGCGCCGCCGAACATCCGGGTCAGAAGGAGGTTCTGCAGTGTCTTGCCTGTGGCCATCTTCCCCATGCCGACCGACTGGGCTTGGGCGATCTGCTTCGGCGTGAAGCCGTACTTCGTGAGGGTTGTGGAAAGCCCCGGGCTGTTGGGGTCCCCTTCGTGCCGAAGGGGCGCCTGCAGGTGGGCGTACAGCGTCTTGACCGCGGCCCCGAGCCCCTTGGTCCGCATGACGTGAGCGAGTGTCGTGGCGCCCAACCCGATGGCCCCCAGCGCGTTCTGGGCGGTCGGGGTCGGCGCGGCCATGAGCTGCAGACCGTGAGCCAGGCCGTGGCCCGATACCTGGCCCGATTGGAGGTTGGATCCGGCGAGCGCCAAGAAAGCAGCAACTTGCGGCATCGTGACGCCGGTCAGCTTTCCCGACGTAAGGACGCCGGTTCCCATGAAGTTGACGAAGTCCGACATCTTGATGTCGCCAGAGCCAACGGTCGCCGCGGCCAGGGAGACGATGTTCTTCGGGCTACCCGCCCCCTTGATGCCGGTCGACATCGCCCCGCCGATGATCCGGGACGTCTGTGTCAATGTCGTTCCGGGACCGCCGATGGTGGTCAACATCCCGGCGTACTTCGTCATCGTGAGCAGCTGGGCGTTGGTGGCCTTCAGGCCAGCTGGCGTCGAGGCAATCCGGTAGAGGGCATTCGCTAGCGGCGTGAGCCCCTGATCGACCTGCGGCGACAGTGCCTTGATTCCCGCGGTCAGTTCCGCCAGCCGGCCTTGGTTGACACCAGCCAGGGTCGAGACCCGCGTCATGGCCGACTGGAACGACGAGTGGATCTTCAATCCCTCATAGGTGATGGCCACGGCAGCTGCTCCGAGGGCAAACGTCGCTCGCTTGCCCAGTGCAACCACGGACGCCGACTGGGCAGCCGTAGCCGCTTCCTGTTCGGCCTTGTACTGGGCCAGAGACTTCGACCCCGCCGCGTAGAAGGCGTCCTGGCCAGCGGCGGCCTCAGCCGAAGCTGCGGCGCCGGCCGCGACCGTCTTGTTGTAGTCGGCGACGGCAGCGGTGGCCTCCCGCATGCCGGCGAGGAAGGCCGCTCGGCCGAGGATAGTGAGGCGCGTGCCGACGTTCGACTCGGAGTTGGTCCCCATCGAGCACCCCTATCGAAGAGCCTTGAGGACCCCCACGACGACCTTGCTGACGATCTCGCCCACCCGATTGCCGACCGACGTCCCGAGGTTCTTCACCAGGAAGGTGAGCTCGTCGACGCGATGCTCAACCTGGAGTTCCTGAGCCCTGCGGGCCACGGCCACCTGGATCATCCAGTCGGTCCCCGAGCGGCTCAGGAAGGCGATTGGATCGTTGACGCCGGCCAGCATGGCCACCGCTGCCGTTTCGATTGCGGGCTCGTCGGCCAGCCCGTCTAGAAATCCTTGTCGGCCTTGGGGATCGCCTTGCCGGACCACTCGAGGAGCTGGTTGGCGGCGATCATCAGGTCGCCGTCCGTGGCGTAGACCTTCCGAACGGTCTCCACTGCGTTGTCGGGAGCCCCGACCGCTTGGGAGAGTTCGGGCGAACCGAACGTCGGCAGGTCAGTCGGAAGGTCCCCATCCGGGGGCTCCTCGCCGGCCGGCAGGGCGTAGACCCCCATGCAGGCAGCCACCAGGAAGTCGGCGTTGGCCTTGGTGATCCTGTGCTTGTCGCCCGGACCGCCCTTGGAGGTCGCCTTCTGGTGGTCCCGCTCCCGACGCTCGATGGCGCTCGTGAGAACGGCGGGATCTCCGGGTCGGTACCGGACCCATACCTGATGGCCGGGGAACAGCTCGTCCCACCGGGCTACGGGCAGGTCGAGGTGAAGCCGGCGGTCGAGTTCCTCCCGCTTGCCGTAGAGCAGCTCGAGCGGAGAGGTCGGCCCGGTGGGTTCCGGAAGCTCGTCGGGGTCGTCGGAGGCGTCGGTCTTCCCAACCACGTCGGTCATCGTCAGCTCCAGCTCGTGATCGAGAAGTCGAGGTCGTACTTGGAGGGCGCTTCGCTATCCGATGTGCCCTTTGTCCCCGACACCCCGAGGAACAGACCCGTCGCCGTCTGGCTGTTGCCATAGGCGTTCCCTGTCGTGTCGAGCGGCTGGATGGTGACCGAACCCGTCACGCGGCCGGACATCGGCTTCAGCGACCGGACGAGTTCCCAGTCCCGCTGCGCCTGGTTGACCCGGCTCACCTTCATGTCCGAGTACGACGGCAGGCCAGGGTACGGGACCTCTGTGCCCATGCCGCCTTCGCGGCTCTTCGTCACCTTGGCCGTGGTGTCGCCCCCGGAGTAGCTCTGGAAGACGCCGAGGTTCACCCCGTTCACCACGACGGTGATGAGCCGGCTCTGCTCGGTGCTCCCGATGGGGATGGTGGTCATGGGTCAGTCCTTTCGGAGGAGGGTCGAGACCGATCAGCTAGGCAGGGAGGCGGTCACCGGATAGCGCGTGACGTTGATGGTCACCTGGTCGGCCGTGGGGCTCATCCGTACGGCCACCTGGGCGATCAGCTCCCGCGCCTGGGCGGTGACGGGGGTGTTGACCGACGGCCCCACGTTGACCGTGAAGGCATCGGCCGGCGTTGTCCCGAACAGGGCTGTGGCGCTCCAGAGCGAGTTCAAGAAGGCGCTGATCTGGCCGCCAAATGCCGAGGCGAGATGACCCTTGGCATCGATGTCGGCGAACTCGAACCCGTCACCGATCCGTCGGACCGCGTCAACGATCTGCATCCGCAGGCGGCAGTTGCCGACGTCGGACCATGTGATGTTGAGGGCCATCGACGTGTAGCCGTAGAGCTGCACCTGACCGCGGTAGAGGCGGATCACTCCAATGCCGGCCGCGTCCAGCGTTCCCCGGTTGGCTGTCGAGTACGTCTGGCTCACGCCGATGGCGCTGCGAAGCATCCCATTGTTCCCGGCGGCAGCGACATCGGCATTCGCGCTGACGGCATCGGATCGGGCCATGAGGGCCGCGACGGCCGCGGACGGGGCGACCGTCCGGGGGTAGGGCGGCGTGGCCGTTCCGGTGGCCGGGCCCGAGTAGATCGGCCAGCCCGCCAGCATGAAGCCGTACGAAGGATCCGTCACCGTTCCTTGGACCGTGGCCGAGTCGGCGACGATGGTGGCCGCTGTCGAGACGTTCGGTCCGTCGAGGAGCGGATACCGGTTGTTGGCCTGGGCGTGGTTGCTCAAGGCTTCCCAGACGGTGGCGGTGGTACGGGCCGGAGCGGCCACCTGGCCCGGGCCGAGTGTCACCGAGAAGGCAGTCAGCGCAGCGACCCATGTGGCGTCGGCTGGGCTGGTTGTGTCAGTGCCGGCCGTGAGGCTGGTGGCCGAGATGACGGCCGGGTTGTTGTTCGGCGCTGCGGTGACCGAGCCGAGGTTCGTCACCCGGATCGTCTTCGAGTACGAAGCCGCCCAGGAGACCGCCTGTGTCGGGTTGTAGAGGTTCGGCGACACCTCGGTGATCGACCCGTTGGTGACGGTGATGACGAAGGTGTTGGACACGCTCCCGTTGGCGATCGCCACCGTGATCGAGTTGCCCCACGTTCCAGGTCCGAGAGCCGAGATCTTCAGCGTGGACAGCGGAGAGCCGGCTCGGTCCGAGAGGGTGTGATTCGCCGTGACGGCGCTCGAACCCGACACCCGAGAGACGTACGCCTGCGACCCACCTTCCTGAAAGAAGATGTCGAGGGCGTCGTACAGTGTCTGCGTCGCCCCGTTGGCCGTACGGGAGCCGAAGAGGGCGATGTATTGAGCGAGGCTTGTTACCGGCGTCGCCACACCCACCGCACCACGGGCCGTTTGACCGATGGCGAAGAACACGCCCGTACTAGCCGGAGGGTTGTTGGCGTTCGCCGACGTGGCGACGTTGACGATCGTTCCAGGGGTGGCCATCGCTTACTCCTCGGGCTCGGACGGTGAGTCGTCGGCGGACTTGGGTGCTGGGGTCTCGACCAGGGCTCCGGACGCAATGCCCGGAGCAGCGGTGGAGTCATCGAGGACGGCCGACTCGCCTTTTGCCAGTACGCCGTCGGAGTAGTGGAAGGGCGCGACGGCGAAGTACGTCTTGCCGGATCTGCGGACCATGGGGTCTCCTAAAGGGGGCGCCCTGCGGTAAAATTCCGGGGCATGCGGGCCGTTGGTGAGCAGCCGTACCTACTACTCCGGTGCACTAACGAGCATCCTGAGTTGGACGGGTTGATGTACTACGAGGTGATCGACATCGATCCGAGGGAACCGCCTGAGATGCTGGCCATCTACAGGAAGAAGCCGTGCCACCGCTGCGGCGACGTCATGACGTGCAGTCCGCTGATGTGGCGTTCCGTTGAGGTGGCTGTCTAAACCTCGTCGGTGACCGGGACTCGGGTGAGGTCGAAGATCACCGTCTCGACCGTCGGATCGGGAGCTGGCGGTCCGGCTGTCGTCGGGACTGTCTTGGGACCACGGAACATCTCGATGGCGTCGGTGACGACGACGTTGAAGCCCAGGACGGCTCGACCCTCGGTGCGACTCGACGAGTGCTCTTTGCCCGAGTAGCTCGTCCCCATCCACTTCGTCGCCTGGGCGAAGTCCCCCAGACCGCGGTGCTGGAGAATGCACCAGCGGACGGCCTTCTCGTACCAGCTGGTGAGGTCAGCGGCGTTCTGCCATGTGGTGCCGAACACCTGCACGCTCACCTGGGCTCGCCAGGTCGCCATGACCTCGCCTGTCCCCTGCTCCACCGGAGAGCCGACGGTCGCCGGGACGGTGACTAGGAAGGCCGCCGGTTGGCCGGTGCCGATCGAGCGCCAGTTGGGTTCGTTGACCCAAGTGCCGAACGTGGGGAGGGGTGCTGTCGGCAGACCCTTGGCGTTGCCGATGCGACCGGCTGCCTCGAGCCGTCCCGAAAGGACTCCGAGGTAGTAGGCCGACCACTTGTCGATGGTGGCCTTGACCGCGTCGCGGACGTCGTCGGCGCCGACAAGAGCCCCGAGACTGTCTGGTTGCGGGGGTGTCCAGGTCATAGCCCGAGAGAACCGACCGCAAAGGTCGAGGCGCCCAACGCAGCCACGAACCGGGTGGTGCCGGCGAAGAGATGGTCCGAGATGATCTCGGCGAACAGCGCCGCGTCGGCCTCGGTCATGTCGACTACCGGTCGGGACGGCATCTTGTCGGTCCCTGTCTGGTGGTACTCGGCGATGGGATCGGACGTCCCCATGAACACGCCATCCGCCTCGATCTCGAACACGGCGTTGGGGTGACCACGATCCGTCAGGCTCGCCTTGAGCGATCCAGAGCGGTCGAGAATCGGGTGACTTCCGCCGATGCCCATCCGCAGTCGCTGTGTCACGGTCGATGTGGCCAAGGGAGCCCAGCCGGGGCCCTCCTGCTTGAACCGACCAGCCTCGATCTTGAGGAACTCCTCGTAGATCTCCTCGTACGCCAGCACCATGTCGCCGGCCCGCTCGATCACCCCGTCGACATAGGGAGTGAAGGTGTCCTCGACCTCATCGATCCCGATGGTGAGGGCCGTGGTCGGCATGGTCAGTACCGGATGTACGGAACGAGGAGCGTGACGATCTCTTCGTCAAGGTCCGCAGTCGACATTGTCTTTCGGAGTTCGGGCTCAGCGCCGATCAAGACGACCTTGGTCGCCTGGAGGATGCACGCCAGGTTCAGGTCCTCGGGGATCGGTGTATAGCCACCCGAGTAGGTGATTCGGACGGTCGATCCGGGCGGGCAGAACTCACCGAGCGGAAGACGGAAGTGCCCGTTGTCGGGCTGGGGGCCGTCGGTGATCTGGTTCGGCGGAATGGTGAGGGCTCCCCCGTACGGGGTGACCACCACGATCTGCTCGAGTGTGTACGACCACTGGTCTTGGAAGACCGGCGCGTACTGAGCCAACCAGAAAGTCCCGGACGAGCGCCGTGGCACCAAAGGCCATTGACTGGGCCCGACCCAGGGCGCTGCGCAGGTCGAGCGGAACGTCGTCGTTAGGCGACGAGTCGTTGGCCACGCCCTCTGCTCGGTACGACTCGGTGAGTCCCGTGAACGGGGCCAGGCGTCGGTCGCAGCGAGCTTCGACGGACGTCGTGGCGCGGGTCATCAGCCGTGTGATGGCCGCCGTTGTCCACCGTGTCGAGTTCTGGACGAGCTCCTGATTCGAGCCGAACCCGATGAAGTCGTCCGGGGTGGCCAGCTGGACTGGGGGCACGACTGGTCAGTCAGCATCCGGGTCGGGCTCGGTCACCTTTGCCCGACCCTTGGGCTTCGCCGTGGCCTTCGGAAGCACCTCGGTGAAACCGGCATCCGGGATGGCGAGCAGCGCCTGCGCCTCTTCGGGCGTGACCTCGACCTCGTCATCGGCGGTGGCCCACACGTATTCGCCAAAGGCGCCCGGCGCATGACTAGCGGAGAGCACGGGCATGGTGGATTCCCTTCTGCTTGTTGACCAGGGAGTGCCCCGTCGTCCTGATGCGGCGACGGGGCACTCCCTGTCAGCCCTTACAGGCTGGAAGCGGCGTTGCGCACCCGAGCGGCGAACTCTGGTCCCCGCACGGCGAGGCAGGTGTCGGCTACCAGCGCGAACGGCAGGGCGTCGGGCTGCAGCACGGTCGGAGCCAGCGCGATCGGCTGGATGTTCCGCACGTAGGGACGCACGACGTTGTCGCGGTTCCGGCTGATGAGGTAGATGTCCTCGCCACCTGGCCAGCGGGGCTTCTCGCCAGCGTTGGTGCCGTAGTAGGCAGTCGGGGTCACCTGCGGCGCTGTCGAGCCGTGCTTGGGGATCAGGGCAGACCCGGTGTCCACGATCGAGGTCGTCGTGATCGGGGTGATCCCTGTCGAAGCGAGACCGAAGTTGGCGTCGACGTAGCCCAACAGGGTCTCGGTCTTCGTAGCGCCACCCTTCGCCGTCCGGAACACCTTGTAGAGCTGCGGAGATGAGCTCTGGTATCCGCTCGGGGTGCTGAAGCTCAACGTGATGGTCGATGTTGTGCCCGTGGTGGTCTGCGAGACCTCCGTGGCATTCACACCGGCCTCACCCATGCGGGCGAAGATCGGGGCGATGTAGTACTTGTACGTCCCCGACGCCAGCGTGCCACCAGAGGTAGCCGTGGTGGAGCTAACGGCACCCATCGTGATGCCCCGCGAACCAAGGAACGACGACCGCACGATCGGGACGTCCCGGTACGACGGCACGTTCAGCCCTGGGGCGATAGCAACGCCAGGGTTGTTGCCGAGGAACCGCTGCTGGTTCGTCAACAGCTCGGCGGTCTTCGACGCCGCCGTAGTGGACATGACGAACATCCAGTCGTTGCCAACCACCGGCGATGCGGCGTTCTGCTCCACCAAGTCGATGAGCTGGTTCAGGTTGCTGAACGACAGTGTCGTGGCGGTGCCGGCTGTCGTGCTTGACGACACGTCGAGCGAGTTGACCGGGATCGACCCACCGGAGGCGAACTGGCTCACCTGGGTGTCAAGGCCGTCGAACTGGGGCCACGCACCGTTGGCGGTAGAAGCCGAGTTGGCCCACAGGATGGCGTTCTCGATGTCCCAGGTCAGACCGGTCACGGCCGATTCGATTTCCTGCCGCTGCAGGTCACCGATCACCGCACGGGTGACTTCCTGGCTGAAGCCGGTCACCGCCCCGACGGCCTGGAGCAGCTTCACCGTGAACGGGGTCTGGACGTAGGTGGAGTTGCCCACCGGTCGAGCGCCGCCGTCCTGGACGAAGCCACCAGGAACACGGGTGCTCCGGGTGTTGAAGTTGTAGACGTTCGACCCGATCTGCAGGGAGGGCAGAGCTACCAGCAGCGGCGCATATCGACGGGTGAGGTCGAACAGCAGCGAGTCGATTTCCTTCGGGATGAGGGCGCCCGCATTAGCTGCGGTCAGCGCCTCTTGAAGTTCAGTACCCATTGGGTACTCCTTTCTGAGGGCGCGACGGGCTAAGGGCCTGTCGCATCAAGGGGATTTGGGGGGGTTACGCGGGAAGCCGGTTGAGCACTGCGGCCCACGCCTCGCTGGCGTAGGCATTGCGCTCTTCCTCGGACATCTCGTGGATGGCCTTCGGGGCGCCCGACTCATCGGTGGGTCGAACAACGCCCTTGCGGCCGCCGGAGCGGATCAGGGCAATCGCCTCGTCGGTCAGTGCCGCCTTCATCTCGCCCGCGGCTTCCCTGACGGCCTGCTGGGCCATCTCGCTCGCTTGCTCGGCGGTGTAGACCGGCGCTGCAGGAGCCGCCGCTTCGGGAACAACAGGGGTGGCTTCGGTGGCCGGAGCAGCCGGGTCCGCAGGCTTCATGGCCTCGGCGACCTTGGCGGCGATGGCGGTCAGGTCGGCCTCGCTCAACGTGCCGGCGCCATCAGCGACGGGAGCGGCTTCAGCAGCCGGCGAAGCGGGAGCAGGGGTGGTCGGCGCGGCTTCGACCGCAGGAGCCACGGGAGCGGCCTCGACGGCGGGCACGGACGGGACGACGGCCGGGGTGCCGTTGTGGGGGTTGGGAACTCCCTGGGTCATGCCAGCGAAGCCTTCGGGGTTGGAGGGGTTGGACACGGGTGCGTCTCCTTGGGTCGCGGATTCACCCGTGGGCGATCCTTGGATAGGTGCTGCTTCGGTTGATTCGGGGAGATCGATGTCGCCATCGCCGTCGGGGTCGACGGCATCGAGGGCGGCCATGACGGCGTCGGAGAGACGGCCGACGATCGCTTGGAGGTCGGCGGGGTCGTTGCCATAGGCGGCGACAGAGATGTCAGCGGGCCCGTTCGACACGGACACGCATGCCATGGCTTCTTGCAGCTCCTCAAGAGCCGACGCGGCCTCGTTGAGAAGCGGGAGGGCCTGGACCGCTGACTCGTCGGAGACCTTGACGCCGAACTTGGCGGCGGCCGACTTGATCCGGCCCTTGATCCGCTTCAGCTGCGCGGCGGTGTAGGGCTTCTGGTTGGCCGGCTTGTTGATGTAGCCCCAGGCCGAGCGAACGTGCGCCTTGGTGTCGAGCCGGCAGCGCTTCTTCTTGTCCTTCTGGTAGCCGGGGTCGGCGTAGTTCGAGCCGGGAGTCAGCGCGTCGGACGCCTCGTCGATCAAGGTCACGGTGGGGTCCTCCACGGATTCGGTGATGGGGTGCAGCGCGCTGGACTCGGCCAGGACTGCGGACACGATCTGTGCACCGTCAACGCCGGGGTTGGTCACGAAGTCGAGGCCGTCGATCTCCAGGTCGTGCGCGGTCTCGCACCCCTGGCCGTCGACCACTGGGTCGTCCACCCACCAGCCGCGGATCGAGACGTTGCGCAGGTAGGGCGCCGAAGCGGTCACCAGAGATGCCACGTCCTGTCCGGCGGCGGTGTCGGCGATGTCGGCGTCGAAGTGCAGCGCACCCTTCTCGTCCAGGGTGGCGCCAGTAAGGCGACCGACGATGTTGGTCACCGCCTGCTGGTCCGATCCATTGCCGGGGTGGTACGTCCGCATCACGACTGGGCGGCCGTTGGGGTCGGTCAGTCGTTCGGAGAGGCGCTTGTGGGCGTTCCCGATGTTCTCCTTGGTGTAGCGACGGCCGTTCTTCGACACACAGGGCCGGATGGCGACGCCGGTGATGGTGGCGATGCGGGCCATCAGAGGAGCACCTTTCGGGCGAGGAAGGTCTGGTGCTTGACGGCGATGTTTCGTCCATCGCCGTCACGACCGACGATGCGGTAGAGCACCACCGGCGGAGAACCCAACATCACCCACCGCGCACCTTCGGGATCGGTCCACGAGATCGATCCGATGGCCTCTATATCCAGAGCTGCATCGGAGAAGTGCTGCATCTCTGGATAGGGGTACGGCTCGACGTTGCACCAGATGACCTGGCCGCCATCGGGGTGGTCGATCGTGTCTTGACTGAGGCGAATCTGGTGACTCTCGGCGACGGTCACAGCACACCACCGCGGCGTCGGTACTCCACCAGGACCCGACGTGCCTGCTTGCCGATGGCCCGCTTCTCGGCGCGGCTCCGACCGGGTAGCCCGGCGTGGGTTACCCGAGGCGGGTAGCCCTTCAGCCCTTCGCCGGTACGGACGGCAAGTCCCTCCCGCTCGGCCTTCGATACGCCGATGATCCGGCCGGCCGAGAACATGCCGTGGGGCATCGGGACCTCCTATGTGGCGTCAGCCATGACAAGGGCTGGCTGGGTGGCCAGCTCGAGGTGGCACTGGCAGTTGAAATGGACGGGCGGCACCGGCACGGACAGCGGGTCCCAGGGGTTCTCGCCCTCGATTTCGAGGCATGTCGGGCACGGGTTGCCGGCGGTAACGAAGTTCACGGTGCGGCCGGGATTGGCCGCCGTGATCTGGTCCAGGTACGTCGTCATGACGACCTGGTGAAGGCCGTTGGCGTAGGTGCGGGTTGCTCGTCCGGTGTCGACGAGCGCTTGGGCGATCTTGCGCGACGCCTCTGCCGTGGCCGCTCCATCGCCAGCGGCGAGAGCGATCCCCATAGCGGCCGATGCCAGCTCGTCGCTAGTCCAGGTCCGTCCCACCTGATCGGCAACCGTCGTCGGCACCGATGCCAGCGCGGTAGTCGCCAGAGCGGCCACCTTCTTCGGATCGGGTGGGCCGCCTTTGTCCGGAGTGGCCTGGGCTTCGGCCGAGCCCTGGGCGTGCGCATGGGCCCAACCGTCGGCGTTCGCCTTGTCGAGTTGGTGCCGTTCGTCGGACGTCATGGCAGCCCGGATGGCCACTAGCGCGGCGGCCGCCACGACACGGTGACGTTCGGTGGCGGCCGTACCAGCTCCGGCCTGGTGGGCAGCGGTAGCCAGGAGATCAGGAATCAGCGCCGCCGAGTCGATGCGCTTCAGGACTGGGGCCAAGAGGGCGTCGATGACGGACGCGTGGTAGCCGTACAGGGCCACGTGGCCCTTGGCCCGGGCCGCCCGGCGACCTTCCTTTCTGCCAGCCTCCGTGACGACGGTGACGACCGCGGGATGCGCCTGTTCGTCCGTCGACTCCTGCGCCGCCAAGCACGATGCTTCGGCGCGGAGAGGGATCGGGAACACCCCGTCCTCGGCGTACCCGAGAGCGAAACCGGCGTGCGCCCACACACTCGGAGGCGTCGGCAACGGAAGCCTCCTAGGCGCGGATACGCAGCTTGCGCCGCCGGGGCATCGAGACGCCCTTGTTGCGGCTCTTGCCGATCCCCTTGACCGCCCGCCGTTGCTGGGTCCGTACCCGGACGGCCTCTGCACGGATCTGCGAGCTACGGGCCATCAGCCGATGTACTTCGGGATGAACGGCCACGCCTTGACTGCAGTCATGCCCTTACCGTCCTGTTGCTCGTCGTCAGACAGGGACCTTGGGCAGCTCTCGGAGAGCCCGCTTTCGCCGTTGCTGGTAGTCCCGGTTCCAGGCGTCAACGAGCGCGGCTTCTTCATCGATCGGACCTCGCGTTCGCTTGGCGATCGCCTCTTGGATCTGCCCGGGAGTGAGTGCCGACTCCTTCGGACCCTTGGGATCGGGGTCTTTCGGATCCGGTTCGTCTGGTTCCTCAGGGTCTTCCGGCGGTGCGCCTGTGGTGTTGGGCGAGGCGACCAGGTTCTTCGAGTACGCCTCGATGTCGTTCCAGTCGATGATCAGCTGCCGCTCGATCATGACGTGGATGTCGCCGCCATCGCCGATCTCGGGCTCGCCGATCTCCCGCAGATAGCGGTTCAGCGTCCAGGCGCCGTTACGCAGGCGCTTGTCGTAGATGCCTTCGATCGTCTCGTCGTCTCGGTAGTCGACCTCGCCGAGCTTGATCTTCCAGTCGGAAATCCCGAAGCCGAGGAACCCCAGCCCGTAGTTGAAGACCTCGAGGACCAGTTCACCCAGTGGCCCGCAGGTGTTGACCCGGAACGTCTTGTCGCTGACCGCGCCTTCACCGGTCCCACCGAGCTGCCCGGGCTCAGCCACCGAGAGCTTTCGGGGCGGCACGCCCATGGAGGAAAGGATCTCGTTGCGCTTCTGGTCCAAGGTCGCTAGGTACTCAGCGACCGCCGAGACCTTGAGGTCGGCGGCCTTCGCACCACCCTTGGTGATGAACGGGTTACCGACGTTGGCGATGCTGAGGTTCTTGACCAGCCACTTCTGGCGATCGTTCTCGATCTCGTTGGCCGGGGTCTCGATCGGGTAGTCCAGATGCACCTTGGGCGGATCGCCCTTGCGCATCGTCTCCTTCAAGAGGCCGGCGGTGAACAGCCAAGCCGTGATGGGCAGCATCGCCTTCTGGATCGCACCGACGCCGTAGACGCCGCCGCGCGGTCCACCGAGAGTGAAGTGCAGCACCTCTGTGGCCGAGAATGTCGCCGTGCGGTGCGGGTCGAGTTGCTGGGTGTAGCCGGTCACGTTGCCGTGCTCGTCGGCTAGCGGGATCATCGAGGGCGAGTCGAGGGTGTACAGCGCCGCTGGCACGCCACCCAAGTAGACGATCTCCACGAAGGCGTCGCCGAAGACCAGCAGGTCCTTGATCACCCCTGTCAGGAGCTGCTTCATGTTCTCGCGGGGGTTGACGAAGTCGAACAGCTCCTGCATCCGCAGGACCTCGAGCGGCGGGTTTTCGGCTTCGACCGACTCGTCGTCGGGGACCACGTCAAGGCCGCCGGCCGTGACGGTCCGGGCGATCACGTCCACGCACCCCGACGCCCAGGTGCAGGCCATGTAGGCCCCGTACAGCTGGTCGGCGAACTCACGACGTGAGGCTGAGCCGATGCTGCCCGGGTTCCACGGGGTGGTGCCACCCATCGGGATGTCGTTCAGGTAACCCCGGGTGGACGGGATCTTGGAGACCAACCGGTTGGCCGTGGCCTGCATGGCCGTGGTGTTGGCCTCACTGACCGGCACCATGTCGGCGGTGCTGGCTCCCTTGCGGTGCCAGATTGGCATTGGCACCGCCTCCCGAGGCTTAGACGAACGGTCTCTGTTGGTCGTTGGCGATGGCGTAGGGGCCGATCAGCGGGCGCAGGGGCTGTCCGTCGAGCGCGATGCCTTCTTCGTCTGGAGCGAACACGACCCGGGGTTGGGGGGCTGAGTAGAAGGCCAGCAGGAGGGCGTCAGCGTCATCAGGTGAGCGGCCGATGCGCGCCTTGGTCTCGTCCTTCTTCTCGACCTTGATCCGGCCGGAGGAGTCGAGCGAGTAGTGCGGGGCGGTGAGCTGGGCCACCGTGCGGTCGTCGACCTCGGACAGGTCCCAGCCGCCGTCTTCGGACAAGAGGCGCCCGACTTCCCACCAGATCTGGTCACGCAGGCGGGGGAACCGTTCGGGCTTGCTCGATGCTGAGCCGACCATCACGCCGATGACCCGGGCCTCGTGCTTGCCGTCCTCGCCCAGTTCCCGCAGACGATCGGTGACGCCTTGGCCGACGCCGGTCTTGTCGACCTTGACGCAGGTGGCGCCGGTCAGCTCGAAGTACTCGACGATGGTGCCGACCAGCTTCATGGTGTCGGGCGTCTTGCCCCGCCAGAGCGGGATGGCCTTACGACCAAGGCGGTGATAGATGACCGAGAAGTCACCACCTGCACCGACGTCGACGCCGAGCTCGTTCGGCTCTTCGGTGTTCTCCTGGCCCTCGGTCTGACACGCCTTGACGGCAGAGATCCGCACCACGCCGTCTTCGGAGTCTTCGGGGAAGTCACCGAGCACCTTGGCGGCATAGACGCCGGAGTCCTCACCGCAGTCGTGAGCCATCTCGGCCACGTAGGTCTTCGAGACCAGCATCACCTTGAGGTCTTGGGGAACCTCTTCGTCGGTGAAGTTGGGCGAGTCGAAGGCGCTGATCTGGATGACGTGCCAACCCGAGTCGGGCTTGCAGACCTCGGCGAAGTGGGCCGTCGGGTCGTCGGGGTTGCCGATGGCGAGGATGCGGCAGTCCTCGTTGGAGGCCAGCGAGTTGGCGGCGATCCACAGTTCCTTTGGAATCCCGCACGCCTCGTCGATGATGACCAGCACGTAGCGGGCGTGGATGCCCTGGAAGGCCGTTGGATCATGGTCAGCCGGCTTACGGCCGTAGGCGACGAGCTCGTTGCCGATCTTCCACTCGGTCGTGAGCACCCGACCGAAGAACGGCGGGTCGGCCTTCTTGGACGCCTTGTTGACCTCTCGCCAGAGCACCGCTTCGACCTGCTTGGCCGTGGGTGCGGTCGAGACGACGAACGCCTCACCGGGAGGGTGGACGTCGAGCCACCAGGCGATGAATCGAGCAGCCGAGAAGGACTTGCCGACACCGTGGCAGGACTTGACCGCGGTGCGCCGATGGACCACCAGCGAGTTGGCGATCTCGACCTGCTTGGACCAGAAGAACTCGCCGAGGCGGTGATCGACCCAGGCAGCCGGATCGTGGAGGAACCGGTTCTGGGGTGGGTCGAGAAGATCAGCCAGCGAGCCCAGGAGCCCGGGATTGGCGGAGGTGGTCAGCAAAGACACGGCGCAGCACCTCGGTCTGCTCGGGCGAGAGCTTGGCTGCGGTCACCGCCTTGCTGAATCCCTCCATCAGGGTGCGGGCGTCGGCCTCTTCCAGCCGGACACGGCGTTCTTCGATGCCGAGTCCGATGGCTTCCTTGATGTACCGGGCGAGACGATCCCGTTCTTCGTCGTAGACGACCAGCCAGACCGACTTGACCTGCTTGGCGGCGCCGCCGGGCCCAGTCTCCCGCCAGATCAGGTCTTGCGGGTCGTCGGTGGCGACTGCTCGGCGGTAGAACTCGACGTTGCCGGCGGACTCTCGGACCAAGCCGATCATGATCAGCGTGGGTGTGGCTTCGTCCTCGGGAATCTGCTGGCCGAGACGGGTGATGGCCTGTCGGGCTAGCTCAAGCTGGGCCGAGCGCTGGTGGTTCGGCGTCGAGCCCCCATGGAGCTTGCACTTGCCGAGGCCGGGGTGATCGGTGCCCCAGCCGGCGGGACGAGCGCAGCAGCCGTCGCCACCCTTCTTGCGGGCACCGCACCTGTCATGGCCTGGGTCGTCCGGCTTGCCTGCCATGGCCTGTCCGTCCTGTGGATGGTCTCCCGCCTACGGAGCGGGCCGTCCTTGTCAACCTTTGACCAGAAGCGCTCGGCGGTAGCTTGCGCATACGCTGTTATCGGACAAGTTCCCTGCACGGCACCATTTTACAGGGCGGGTGTATCAGTTCGTCCCCGCCGCAGCGACCCGTTCGAACTTCAGCCGCAGCCAGCAGTCCTCGTCATGCTCCACGTCGATCGGAGCCACGACGGTGCCTGTCCTGGCGTGAACCGGTGAGCCGAGGGTCACGACCGGAGCACACGAGCAGCCGGCGTCATGGACGTTCACCAGGATCTCCTCGATGAAGTCCGCGACCGGCTTCACGCCACCTTCCGTCCACCCGGTGCGTCGAAGTTCACCCTCGGCATCGCAGCGATCACGGAGTCAGCCACATCGTATTTCCGTCTGTCCGGGTCGTAGCCGTTGGCTCTGGCCCACTCACCGAAGGTGATCGTCGATTCAACCGGACCCTGGCCGAGGCCACGTAGCGCTGGCATCCGGACCTCCCCGGGGAGGGGTGAGCGGCATGAGCAGCGGCCGGTCGTCCCCCGGACTGCTCGCTTTCACTGGATGACTCGTCTACCGACGACGGGCTCGCCGACCACGCCTCCGCGCTCGTCGCGCTCGACATAGAAGGTCGGACTGCCGTCTCGATCGACGTAGAGGATCCACGATCGGTCCTCTGGCTCGATCCAGCTCTCCCACGTGTCGCTCACCCAGTTGACGCCTTCGGGGGTTTCTGCCCTCTCAGGGTCCGTCGGTACTGGATAGCGGCCGATGGTGATGTTTGCCATTGCTCACCTCCTCTCGCTGTTGAGAGCAGGTACTGCAAGAAGTCGCAGCGGCTGGCTGGTCCCCGCGGCGACGGCCTTACGTACGTACGCTCGCCTATCCACCCGTTGTGGGATTAGCTGTAACCACCGCTGCGATCGTGGCGCCGGCCAGATTTGAACTGGCGACCTCGTGGTTATGAGCCACGCGAGCTTCCGGACTGCTCCACGGCGCTGAGACGCGAAGTGACCCGTACGCCGTGCGCACGGGTCACCAGATACCGAGAGTGAACCACCGTGGATGCACCATGTCAAGCATTTGCCTGGTCAGGTTGTGGTGGGACTGGGCAGCCCGAGTGGGACAGCTTGACGACATACGTCGCTTCGACAGTCGGTCGCCGATAGACCACAGCCTCATCCTCGTGAAGTGTGATCGCGACCAGACGCCCAGTCGCCGGATTCACAAGAGTGGTCACGGCCGGCCAGGAGCCTCGAGGAACCACGGAGACAGCCAGTTCGAGCCACGACTCCTGCCGAAGGCGCAGCTCACGGACCTCGCCTCCATTAGCGAATTCACGCTCGCAAAGCTCAACGAACTCCTTGTAGGTCATCACGCCACCTTCCCGGTTGAACGCTGGCGGCGCTTGCGTACCGTCTCGTAGCAGGGCGTCTTGTGGTACGTCTTGCCGTCTGGGTCACGACGAAGAGGGTCCACGGCGTTGGCTCCGATGACCCGGCCACACTCCTCGCAGGTCTCGGCCTGGTTGCCCCGCTCCCCGACCGTCACCGGGCCTTCGGGCGTCTCGATCGTCTGTCCGACCTTCGGCATCGGCGGCCACTCACGTCGTGCCGTGTTGGCCAGGACGTGGATGTGCTGGACGAGCCGTTCGATGTTCTGCGGCCACCAATCGACCACGTCTTCGGCTGCACGCTTCAACGTCGCTCGGATGGCTGGAGGGTGGAACGGCCCGGTCCATCGACGCTCAGGTCGGGCTTCGGCTCCTGAGCACAGGAGCAGGGTCGTCAGGGCCTTGCGAGCTGAACTCAACCACTCGCCAGCCACGTCGGGCCGAGCTGCCTGGGCAGCGATGCCGCCATCTCCTGCGTCGCCGTGTCCACCTGATGCCGGCGCCATCGTGCGGGTGTGGAGCGGGTCGGCCGGGTCGTGCGGACTCCGAAGGGCTGGCGCTTCGCTCGGTCCCGGTGACTGGGTCGGATAGCCGCGAGCGTAAGACGCTTCGACCGCGTCGTCCCACGAATCGCAGATTCGATCAACGGCCCGGCAGAGCGCCCGTGCCTGCTCGAGCTTCTGATCGGCCGTCAGGGTATGTCCCATCCTTGTGCATCCCTCCTGTATCTTGCGGGCTGCCGAGCCGATCGCAAGATCGCAGGAGTGCCGCCCTACGGGGCGGTGCTTCGCGTTAGTAGACCTTCCAACGGATCGGCAGGTGCTTGCAGCTTGAGCACCACCGCCGGTTACCAGCGAAGGGCTTTTCCGCCTTGCGAGTCCCGTGCCACAAGGCACACCACGTTGCGCACTTCAGGCGCTGCAGACGAATCACTACGCCTCCTCCCGCGCCCATTCGTCGTAGGCCCTGACCGCCGCGTTGACCCGTGTCTCTCGATTGCCGGTCGCCCTCGTCGACCTGGGCTTGCTCCAGCGGAGCCATGATCGGGAACGTCCAACACCGCCGCCCGCAATCGGTTACCAGCTCTCGGCTCGCCCACCGCGCCTCTTCGAGCATCCCCGCCTCCACCAACCCCTCCATCAGCTTCTTCGGGTCCCTTTTGACGACCATGCCTGTGGAGAGGACGCGCCACTTGGGCTGGCCTTCGGTCACGCCGGCTCCTCGCTTGTCGATGCATTTTTGGTCCACGTCGTTGCTCCTCTCGTTTCCGTAGTGGTTCTCGGTATGGGCGAACCGGCAGTTCTTGGCAAGTTTCCCTTGGAGCGCAACAGCCCACCTCTGCGCACTCTCGAAGTTGTCGAACTTTGGCGATGTCGGCGTTAGGATCAGGCGCCCGCACGCTGGGCATACCACCTGCTCGACCTTTGTCGACGGCTCGGGCTCGCAAAACTCGCCGCTCACCGCAACTCCTCCTCGATCGTCCCGTCCATCCACTGCTCCGGTCGCCACACGTGCACCCCTACGACCCCTGGCGCCACCTTCTCCACTGCCTTGGCCAGCTGGTGCCACCAGACCTGCTGAGGCGACAGCCGTCCACGTGCAGACTTCAGCTCCACCAGCAACAGGCGTCCTTTGCGGACAGCGACCAGATCGAAGAACCCCGATCCGTCGGCCTCTACCGGCGTCCTCCAGCTTCCTGAGCCAGTACGGCCAGCCCGGAAGTGCGCGACAGCCCAACCGAAGGTGTGGGCCAGGTCGATCACTGCGCTCTGAAGCTCGGCCTCGGTCATGGTGGAGGCAAGGGTGGTCACCGGCTCGGCTCCTCGGGGGATGGGACGTCTGGCAACGGCGGCGGATAGCCAGCCCAGTTCAACGGCGGCAGTTCCTCGTCACCCTCAGCCGGGCTGTCGGGGACGACGTGGCACTCACACGACTCCACGCAACAGATGGCCGAGTCGCCGAGACAGTTACAGCCGCTCTGCCAGTGGCTCATGTGCTTAGTGGTGACCGATTCGGGGCTTGCCTCTACCGCAGGCTCAGAGAGGACGGCATGGGGGACACGACCTTCAAGCCGATCGAGCAGCTCGCCGAGGTCGCA
Source organism: uncultured Actinomycetota bacterium (assembly GCA_963844575.1). GTDB lineage: Bacteria > Actinomycetota > Acidimicrobiia > Acidimicrobiales > RAAP-2 > DASZUK01. The sequence continues at coordinate 1,630,198 of CAWJOU010000005.1, read as the reverse complement.
GGCGAAGTCGGTTGCCTCACAGTCGGGACATGTGGACCGGTCGTGGTAATCCCGTGCAGCCTCGAACAGCTCTCGCTTCTCCGCATCCTTGGCCTCGATCAGCGCTCGGAAGTTCTGGTCGTAGCGTTTTAGACGTTGGGAGACGTGCTTCCTGTTCTGTCGAGCCAGGCGTTCCAGCTCGGTCACGTGAGCCTTCAATCGCTCTACCTGCTCAGTCTTCTCCTCGATCAGCGTTCGGTCGGCTTGGGAGGTGACGAGAATCTCGGGGACGCCGGCAGCGGTGAGGATGCGGCGGATGTAGCGGGCATGCGACAGCCAGCTCATCGGCGGCCCACCGAAGTGCTTGGCGAGGACCTTGGCCGCCAGTACGACCCTGTCCTCGAACGTCGCTCCGTCGTTCACGGTGGGGTCAGCGGCCACGGTAGGGCTCCTTTCTGCGGATGCACCCGACCGGGAAGTTCATCGTCCCGTAGATCGGACTTCCGAACATCCGGTCTTCTTCGACAAGTCCCACCACCGTCTTGCCGTCCTCAGTGATGTGGCAGTCGATCAGGTACACGCTTCCGACGTGCGGGTGCGTAATCAGAGCGTTGAACCGTTTGTCGCTCACGGTGGGGTCAGCGGGCATCGGAGTCCTCCCAACGATCGAGGGCGGCAGCCAGAACGTCTGATGCGGCTACACGTGCAGATGCAGCGGCCGGAGCCAGCGCCGCTCCCGAGAGCGGAACGCACCAGAACTCCTTCCAGTGCTTCGCCGCTTCCACCACGTCGAGCAGAGCCGGTAGGGCGTTAACGGCGGCGACGATGAGGTCGGCGTCAGGCTTCTCGACCTCCTGTGCCACCCAGTCCGCTGTCTGGTCGGGCGAGTCGATGTAGCACCGGTAGCCGACTCCGTCATCGTCGGCCTGGTTGTATACGTGCCACGGACGATCTTTCCCGCCGCTGAGCAGCTCCCGCAGTCGTTTCACGTCAGCCATCGCTTGTTGCCTCCTGCCGGTGTTGACGGTGAGCTGCCCGTGCTCGCGCCAGGGACATCTCTGGCTGATGACCGAAGTATTCGCCGCACTGGCAGTACCAACGCCTCCTGAAGTCGGGGCCACCGGGCATGAACTCCTCTCGGAAGGCGTGGCCCTTGACCGCCGGGTTCCGTTTCGTGCTCACACCCGCTCTCCCTTCGCTAGCGATTCCTTGATCTCGGCCCACGGAACAGCCGTGAGCCACCACCCCTCGTCGTAGACGACGGACTTGACAGCCACCCGAACTTCCAATCCTTCGACACCGATGGCCTCGAGACCGCAGTCCTCCATCCATTGCCGAACGCCGCAGCCAGGATCAACCGAGGCTCCGTGCTCGTCGAGACACGCGGCCGTGGAGTACTCCAAGCACGTTGGGCAGTCGATCTGCTTGCAGGGACGGGCCGGCTCATCTCCCCACCCGCACTCGATGGTCGTCACCGGGAAGTCATCGCCCCTGTCCTGGCGGATGACGATGACGTGCTTGTCAGCCACAACGAACTCCCTTCGCTCGCAGCTCGTCCTTGATCTCGGCAATCCGTTGGGAGGCGACCTCAGGAGGGGTGTCGGGTTCCTGGGCTCGCTCCCGTCGACGTTCGGCGTCGCGTTCACGCTGCCGACGTTCGGTGGCGACGGCGTTGAGCATCGAGCCGAACTCCCCAACTGTCGGGCGGCGCTTCGAATTCTCGAATCGAGCCAGGGTGATCTTGAAGTCGTCGAAGGTCACCCTGGGCAGTAGGCGCCTCCAAGCTCTGAGCGTGTCGTCGTCGAAGCCCTGGTACTGCCAGGTGCCTCGGAGGTCGCTGAAAGCCTCCGTCATCTCGGTAGAATTCATATTCTGACCTGCCTTTTCGCGGCCCTTGTAAGTCCCATCAGTGGTTGTAAGTAACTTTCAGTTGGGAAGGGGAAGGGGTACTGGGCATCGCTGGGCATATGCGTGCGAATCTGCGATTCGTTATGCGGTCGCATTGCGCCTCGCACGATCCTTTGCCCATCGCACCTGAGCGGCGTTCCTTGCGCTGGCCGAGCGTTCCTCGGCCCCTCGGTTCCAGTCGAGGTAGTCGTGCACCTCGACAGCGCCGCTGTCCATGACGGGGTGCCAGAGGGCTCCTGGCTTCTCGCTTGCACCAAAATCGGTCTGGAGAACTGCCTGCGACTTCGGGCGCCATGCCAAAAGTCCTCTGACCTTGGGAGCGGGGATCAGCCCTCCACTGCCACTGCGCCGGCAATAGGCGAGCCCGGAGAAGAACAGGATCAACGCTTGCGGATCGGCGCCGAATACGGCCAAGAGCTTCGGGTGATCGTCCCAGTGGTCGTCGAGGTAGACCCACGGCACCTACGCCACCTCTCCCCTCGTCAACGATTCACCGATCTTGCGGGCGTCCTCGATGTCCTCGTAGACGACCGACCGCTTCCATTCGTAGAGCGTGCTGGGCGAGCAGTGAAGGGTGCGGGCCACGTCTCGCCAGCACAGTCCCCCGTGGTCGTGCAGGACGAGGATCGCCACGCAACGCGCGTGATGGAGACGCGTGCCACGGCGCCGATGTGTCGTCAGCAATTCGTCGGCTTCGACCGAGTACCACTCGGCTACCGCTTCGATCATCACACCCGTAGGTGAACGCCTCACTGCCTTCCTGCTCCCTCCGTTTGTTTCCCGGTCAGTCGTTCGGATCGCCCAGCGGATGCCCACCTACGCAGTTCATGCCGGCGACGATGTAGCCCTTGAGCCGCTCGCGGTAGCCCTTGGACGTGAACAGCCAGAGCAGGGCGTTGACGAGTCGGTAGCCCTCGTGTTTACACATGCCACTCCCGCTTCCACTCCTGCCGTTCGATCTGGTCCGCTACGGCATGCATCCAAGAGGCGACGTTGTGCGCCGGATCGGGACCGCCAAGCACGGCCATCTCCATGTGCGTGTAGTCAGCGAGGGCTCGGAGCACGACCCTCACCTGTTGGGGAGAGGGGACCGGCTCGCTGCTGAGCCGGTTTCTCTGGATGATCTGCTTGCAGAGACGGTCGGCTGCCGGTTCTCCGGCGACGGTGGGCTCAGTCATCGCGCCTTCGATCCGGTCTGAGTCCGTAGTCAGACCAGTTCAGCGAGAGGTTGCCATCTGCGATCGCGCCGTGGGCATCAATGTCGACGAAGCGGAAGCCGAGGTCTTCACGTGCGTAAACGTCCAAGGCTTGAAGGATGCGATCCACGATGAACGTGTACTCGGCTCGGTCGGTGATTGGCTGGTTCTCGCCGTCATCACCTTCCTTGCTCAGCGTTCCTTCCAAGTGGAAGTAGGTGGTCACCTCTGCTCCTCTCGGCGGTGCACAGGCGAACCCCGCAGCGCCCTCACTTGGCATGTTCGACTGCAGTACGTCGGCGTCGGACCGTGGCCCTTCTTGGCCACGCGTCCACCACAGACCGGACACGGAGGCAGGCCGAGTTCTTCAAGTTCGACATCGATGACTCGGATGTGCTCGACAAAGCCAGCCCGGGCGAGCTGGAGATGGCGGACCCTCTCGGCCCGAGCCTGTTCTCGTTCGTCTGCACGGCTGTAGGGACGGTTCATCGGGTTCACGACCGCTCCTCTCGGTACCGGTTGATGGCCGCGCGGATCTCACCGGCAAGAACGGTCGCGTGCGGCGTCGTGCTGAAGTCCACGCACCGTCCGTCGATCCACGACACCAGGGCTTCGAGTCGCTGGTAGCGGAGAAAGGTTTCGTCGCGGTCACGTGAAGCTCGCAGTGCCTCTCGGTATCGACACGGTTCGGTGCATGCTTCGTCACCCATCCCTCTCGGCCTCCTTGACTGCCTCGGTGAACCACTCGGCATTTGCAAGCAGTGAGTCCACGATTCGAGCGGCGACCTTCTTGCCCACGTCGTTGAAGCGCCAGCCGGCCGAGTCCTCCACAATCTGAAGGAGCGTGTCTCTCGCCTCACCCATTGCGGGCCTCCTTGTCAGCCGCCCACGCACACCATCGGATGTGGTGGTGAACGGGCATCTCGTACTGCGGGATTGCGACAGGACCGAGGTTGTCTTGGCCGACCACCTTGTCCGGGGTTCGCACGATCAGGCCCTTGTCCTCCAGGGCTTTAAGCGTCGCTGGGTGGCATCGGGGCAGCGGTGTTCCCGTGGCGATCTTGGCGAGTGCCTTGTCCTGCTGGGCCGTGAGGCTGTCAAATCGCTCAACCACCGCCGGCCTCCTTGTCGGTCACGGGGTTGTATCCCTGGGCGCGTAGTTGCCACGTGGACCACGGGCCTTCGACTCATCCACTCCCCGCCGTTCCCTGACCTTCTTGGCTACGGCGTTCCGACAGTCCTCACAGGGTTTCTCCCAGTGGTTGCGGTGGTAGATGTATCCGGCTTCAGTCCCGCACTTTGCGTTCACCTTCTCAGTCGCCATCACCGGCCTCCTTGTCAGCCGCCAGGGCGTCACGGGCGATGGCCCAGGGGTTGCGTGTTTCGTCGACGACGTGTTCCAACGCCTCCCGTAGCCGTTCGATCCGTACTTGGTCGGCCTCGCCGTCTCGGATGCCCTTCAGAGCGTCGGCGTAGAACTCCTCCAGTTCCTTGACGTAGTCACGGATGGAGGGGTAGGCGGCGACAATCTCCCTCTCGAAGGGGATTAGCCCGTGCGCAGAAAGGTGTGACAGGGCGGCTTTAGCATCTCGGTACAGCTCGTCCAGCCGGTCGAAGTCGGGCCTAGTCATTGGTCGCTCCCCTCCCGCAGCTCCATGCGAAGGCGGTTCATCATCGCCGGCAGGTCCTTTGCCGCCATTGGCTGCTCGTACCCACAGCGGACCGACTGGGCCGAGAACGAGACGGCGCAGAACCCGCATAGCCAGACAGGGCCGAAGGGACCACTCGCTGGGTACTCCGTCAACCAGGACTGGTCCTTATGGAAGTTGCACCACCAACACTCGTGTTCGTCCCTAGGGTCGGAGGGGTCGAAGGTTTCAGGCATCGGGGCTCGGCTCCTCGGGGGATGGGACGTCTGGCAACGGCGGCGGATAGCCAGCCCAGTTCAACGGCGGCAGTTCCTCGTCACCCTCAGCCGGGCAGCATGACGGGTACTGGCAGGGCTGCATCTCGCCGTTGACCGAGCATCCCTTGACCGGACACGTCATCACTCCCTCGGGACAACCCGCCTCCGTGTCGGTGTGGTGGCCGCCTGGGACGTGGCACTCAGCAGCCAATGACTCCTCAGACTCGTCGGGACCGACCACGTAGGCCATGTGGCACTTCGGGCAGCGGATCTGCCGCTCGTCACCCTCAGCCGGGCTGTCGGGGACGGAACCCCAGTAGCGATAGCCGTCATGCCAGTGCTCACCGACAATCCGACAGTCAGCCAAACGGCATGGTCGCTCTGTCGCCCAGTCCGGTTTAGCCAGGGAGTGCACACGAGCTAGATCTTCGGCCAATACCTCCGCCTCCGTAGGCTCAGAGAGGGCAACGGCGTCAAGGGCGTCGGTGATCCATCGTTGGATTTCAGCCAGAGAACCCCAGTCGGTTGTGAACGCAAGCCGTTCGCCAACGCGCTCCAACGTTGCTCGCAAAGCGGCCTGCTTCAGCACACCTTCAGCAAGTTGGAAAGCTGGAACCATCGTCGCCTTCTCGGCTTCCAGCCGTTCGATCCGTTCGTCCCATTCGACCGCAGCCTCGTACCACTGACGGTTCTCCGCTTCCAGCCGTTCGATCTCCGCATCCTTGGCTCGGAGGGCGGCGAGGAGATTTCGGATGTCTGCAATGGCTGAGCCGAGGTGCCCCGGCATGTCATGGAGGCTCCCCCGCCATTGCTCCCGAAGGCATCGTGTCGCTTGTTGTGCTCGGGCTTCGATTTCCTCCGTCGCTCCGTCGCTCACGGTGGGCGCCTCTGTGGGATGGCGCAGAAAACCGTGGGACGAGCAGTCATGTTCTTCGCCGTCGCTCACGGTGGGAAAGTCGGGGCTTTCAGACATGGAGTGCCTCTCGTCCAAGTCGAGTCAGTTCGACGGGTCCACGCTGGACGTAGGAGAACCCCGCCGCCATCTCGGTCTTTAGGTAGCCGTGTTGCACCAAACGCTTAGCCATTGCGGTCACCAGTGAGTAGGTTTCGTCGTCGCTCCAAAGCCGGAAACTGCGCTTGTTCCACGTCACGTTCTCTGCTTGGACTTCCCGCATCAGAGCAATGTCCGCTCCATTTGGTTGAAAGTTCTCGATTTCTCCGTCGCTCACGGTGGGGTCAGCGGGCATCGGACAGCACCTCCAGAACGGCTCGCACGCACACGTCGTTACAGTCGTCAGGGTCGTGCAGTCCCACGTCGAGCAACAGGGCGTCAACCTCGTCGTAGATGCGAGGAATCGCCAGTAGGTGTTCAGCGTCCATGCGCATGATCTGGGCTAGCTCGGGAGTCTCGATCTCTTCGGGGTCTTCCCGGTAGTGGCCGTGAGCCAGCAAGACAGCGGTGATCTGCTGACGAGAGGGCTCAGCGGGCATCGAAGTGCTCCAGACGGTCGAGGGCACTATCGAGGGCGAGACACTGGGCTTCTGACGGAATCCATCGGGTGGCCAGTCCACGGAACGGCTTCGCCGCTTCCACCACGTCCAAGAGCAGAGGGAGGGCGCTGACGGCAGCGACGATGAGGTCCCGATCAGCGCGAGCCAGAGCTGCCCACCGCTGCGCTTCGCTAAGTCGCGGCTCGTGCTTCATCGGCTTCCTCGCTCTCGGTCAGCCACCACGTCGAGCTTGTGTTGGCGATGCCAGCGTTGACGTGCGGCGATGCTCGGGAGTGTGGGGCTCGTATCGCCGCATGAGCAGTGAGCACTCGCCGGCCCACCTCCGTAGAAGCCGCTTCTCATTGCTCGGCCTTCCATCCACAACGTGTGGCCGGAAACAAGCAGCTGCTTAGGCATCTCGGCTTCCTCGCTCTCGGTTGATGGAGGGGGAGAGAAAGCTCGTCGTCAGCGCCAAGATCGCTAGGTGTAGGGCCTGGTCCACGGCGATTAGCCCAAACGTGGTCTCGCTGAAGGGTTCACTGCCCGTGTGTCGCATGATCCAGCGCACGGGCCAACGGCGGTCGATGACGCTGTGGGTAGCCCAAGAGACAGCAGTCAGGATCAAGGCGCGACGTGGACGGAGGCCGAGGAGGGAGCAGCCGAGAAGCGCTACGTGGTAGCCGAGCATGTGCTGTTGGTTGGCCTTCCATGACCGCTCCTTGTTCGCCGCTTGCCAGTCGGTCTGAACGATCCAGTCCCCGATCACGTGGCCCGCGAAAACGAGTGGGAACTCTTCAGCCATCCGTCCCTCCAGTACTAGGGACGGCGGACAGGCTGGGCTCGTAACTGGCCGCGAAGATCTCGGGCTTGCAAGGCCAGAAGTCGCCACTCGGGCCTCTGAGCACCCAGTCGCCGGGTGTCACGCGTACGGGGCCGTGCAACGTCTCCACGACGAGCCACGCCACCCTTTGTCCCGAGGATTCCCTGACGACCTTGGCGCCGCACCACTCAGCCACCCGTCGCATCCCAGGCGATGAGCCGTATGGACAGCGCACGGCTTCGACCTCGACTGGGCGCTTACGGAACACGTCGGGCCTCATCGTCATGTCGCCCTCCAACACTTCGCCTGGCGTCCACTGGCCGTATACGCGGTCACCACGCCGCGCAACCACCACTTTGGTCCGGGGGTGTCGACTGAATCCGCATCGCCACTTCGATTTGTGCTGTCTCTGTCAAGGCCGCTCCACCCCCGTAGGCCGTCCAGTTCGCGGCGGAAATGCCGAGCGAGTCCGGATAGGCCGGCCCGGAAGAGCCGATCCAGCCACCCTCCTCGCACACAGCCACCCGAGTCCACGCCACTCGCTCCGCTGTCGTCACCGGGTCGGGAGGCATCGGCTTCGTCGTCGTCGGTGGCGGCAGGGTCGTCGAGGTGGCCACCGGGGCATTCGTCGCCGAAGAAGTGGGTACGGACGTCGACGCCGCCGCGGTCATAGGTCTCGGCGCTGGCCGTGCAGCCACAGGGGCAGGCAGCGTCGTAGGTGACTTCGACGCCTCTTTCCCCCTTGGTGAAGCGGTGCAGACACCCGCACTTGCCACAAGCAGGATGGCTATCGACAGGAGGAGCGCCGACCGGCGCGAGGGCCTCACTCATGCCGCCCTTCTCCCTTCTGGCTCAGGACCGTGCAGACAGTCACCGGGCCCTCGTGCTGGCTCAAGATCGGGACACGTTCATCCGGCATGGCACAGATCCTTTGTCGACGGGTTGTTCCACGTTCTGCTCGGGTCTCGGACACGGAGACATTGACGACGGCACTCCATGGGCACGCGGTACAGCGGACGGCGGCCGCGGTCTGCCAGGAGTACTTACGGCCGGAGGCGGTCTGCTCGACCTCGGCGCCGCATTTGGGGCAAGAGAGCGAAAAGGAAAAGCCGGTCACGACAGCACCGCCAAGCTCGCATGGGACACTTCCTTTCGTTCCAGGCACGTGCGCAACGCCTCTCTGGCCACGTCGGCCTCGGCCTTGGCACGTGCCGCCTCGTCACGGTCTCCACGGTCCCAGGCCATTCCCGCTCGGGTTGCCGCGTCCATCAGCGCCATCCGCTCTTCAAGGCAGGTGAGGCTCACGACGCCTCCAGGGCGAACGATCCCTGTGGGTCCGGTTCAGGCGCGTTCGCAGCCCTGACGGCTTCAATGTCGGCCTGGACGGACGGCATCCAGATCCTTCGCCACTCTGTCTGCCATCCACAGGAGCACGTCCGGTGGTCCTTCCACCATGTGCACTTCGTCAGGTGGTCCCCGTAGTGAAACAACACGCTCATGACGGAGCACATCGGGGCGAAGCAGTCGTCGGTGGGACAGGTCTGCGGTTCTGAGGTGTCGGGCTGGCAGGTCACGGCACCACGTAGACGCAGGCTTCATCCAGCGCCGGCATCGTCCCGCGTCGCCACGCGGTGATGTTCATCACCTTGCAGCCGAGGACGTTGATGGACTGCCCGCTTCTTCCTTCGATGCGGGCGATCCAGTTCGAGTCGGTCGAGCGCGTCTTGAAACCGACGAGCTTCGTGTCCTCCAGGATGGTCACCTTGCCGGCCACCGCTCGATAGGAGCGGCCGTTCCGCGGGTCCATGTAGCTGTGGTTGTTCGTCAGCTCCACGATCCCGTCGAAGTGCTTGGTGATGTAGTCAGGCCCCCTCACGACGCCTTCCTCCGCATCGCCACGACGTTCTCCCCCTGGACCACGCGAACGTGCGACGACTGCTCGACGGAGCGATGCTGGGCACGTGGACGACGCTTGGCCTTGTCGTCCTGGTGGGTCAGGTACGCGGTGCAGAGGACTGCTGCGAGGAAGAGCACGGCGCCGCAGATTTGGATGAAGGTCACCGTCAGTCGGCCTTCACGATCAGACCGCCATCGTTGACCTTCCAGCCAGCGGGCAACGTCGTGTACTGGTTGCCCTTGGCGTCCCTGAGGTTGGCGCCCACGAGGTCGGCGCCCCTGAGGTTGGCGCCCACGAGGTCGGCGCGCTCGAGGTAGGCGCCCCTGAGGTTGGCGTCCCCGAGGTCGGCGCGCTCGAGGTCGGCGTCCACGAGGTCGGCGCCCCTGAGGTTGGCGCCCACGAGGTCGGCGCGCTCGAGGTTGGCGCGCTCGAGGTTGGCGCCCACGAGGTTGGCGTCCCCGAGGTCGGCGCGCTCGAGGTCGGCGCCCCTGAGGTTGGCGCCCACGAGGTCGGCGCCCACGAGGTCGGCGCGCTCGAGGTAGGCGCCCCTGAGGTTGGCGTCCCCGAGGTCGGCGCGCTCGAGGTCGGCGCCCCTGAGGTCGGCGCGCTCGAGGTTGGCGTCCCCGAGGTCGGCGCGCTCGAGGTCGGCGCCCCTGAGGTCGGCGCGCTCGAGGTTGGCGTCCCTGAGGTCGGCGTCCACGAGGTCGGCGCCCCTGAGGTTGGCGCGCTCGAGGTTGGCGCCCACGAGGTTGGCGCCCACGAGGTTGGCGCCCACGAGGTCGGCGTCCACGAGGTCGGCGCCCCTGAGGTTGGCGCCCACGAGGTCGGCGTCCACGAGGTCGGCGCCCCTGAGGTTGGCGCCCACGAGGTCGGCGTCCACGAGGTCGGCGCGCTCGCGCGGCCCCACCTTCCAAGCGGCGATGTTCTTCAGAAGAAGAACGGCCCGCTCGTAGGATGACACCTCCTGGTCCCTCGGAACCGCCATCGCCAAGGCGATCACCTCAACGGGAATCCACCAGGTGTCGAGCGCTCCGTCCATCCCGAGCCGAACGAGTTCCTCCCGCTGCTCCTCCGTGGTCCCCGCGTCAGTCCCTCGAATCACCTGATCGCAGATGACGGAGTGGGCGCAGACGGGATGGTCGCTCCACGGATCACCGTTGATCCACGACAGGAGGGACATTGGACATGCCTCTTTGTCGTCCTCGCTTCCTTCCTTCCCCATGACGAGCTTGAACTTGGACAGCCCTTCGTCGATCGTGTGGGCGAACTTCTTCTTCTTGGCGCTCACAACGGTCCCCTTCCAAATGTCGGTTGATAGATCGCTTCGTCAGTAGCCCGGTGGTGTCGGGAGCTTGCGACCGACCCACTGGGCTCCGAGCTGGGAAAGCCCCGTGTTCTGCTCAGTCCGCCCGGTTCTTGGCTGTCGGGTGCTCCGTGAAGCCGGCATCCAGAAGGGTCTGTGCCTCGTCGCCGGCATCCGACTCGCCCTCGGTAGCTTCGGCCGTCTCCGGCGGCGACGTCAGTTCCTGAGCGAAAGCGAGGGCCTCGTCGAACTGCGATGCCAGCAACCGGTCCGGTACGTCCCAGGCATCAACGAACAGGGCCTTGGACTTCTTGCGGTCGTCCGGGTCCTCGATGCCGTTCAGCAGGTCGGTCAGCTTGGCGACCTGTTCCCGGCTGACCATCGGCTCGCCGGAGTTCAGCCACGCCTTGAACGTCGTGGCCATCTCCTCAGCGTGATGAGGCTGGATGACCTGGTCGGCCAACGCTGCGCACCGCGACTTGCTGATGACCATCCGGTGGTCGAGGTCCATGTCGCCGACGACGGTGAACTCGTACTCAACGCCGTTGCGCATGACCGGCGCCATGCCGACCTTGCGCGGGACCTTGGTGCCTTTGGCCCCCTCCTCGAGGACGTACTCCATCTTCGATCGCATGGTGACGATCAAGTGGGCATCGAGGCCGAGCAACGAGTCGACGAGGCTCCGGAGAGCCGGGGTGCCGATCGACCAGCCGGCGTAAGAGTTCCCGCCGAACGACCGCTGCGCCGCCGCATCGACGATGTCGAGCGTCCCCCCCTCACCGTCCCAGAAGTGAGAGAGCGAGTCGATGATGACGACGTCGTACCCCTGCTCGTGGGCGGCTCGGAGGACCTCTTCACCCCGAGCCGGGTGGTACGGCGGGTCGATCCGGAAGTAGTCGTAGTCGAACTCGTCGGCGTAGAGGGCGCCGGAGCCCCGCTCGGTGTCGACCAGCAGCACGCGCTCGCCGAGAACCCGGGCCGTCGCCAAGGACGTCCAGGTCTTCCCGGCACCCGACGGACCGTCGATGGCGATCCTTGCCTTGAGCTGGTGCTTGGTTGCCTTCTGGAACGTGATGCTCACTTCCCCACCTCCTCGGTCTCGACGGAGAACTTGACCTCGCCCGGCGTGACCTGGACGCCGGGGACCATCTCGCCGCCCCACACGACCTCTCCGGTAGTGGCGACGCTGAGCACCTTCTTCATGGCCGGCCGATCGACCTCGACCTTGCGGCGGATGATCTCGACGCCGTTGGCCTCGGCCCAAGCGAGCAACGCTTCGTCGTCCGTCTCCCAGGTGTCGGGCTGCTTGCGAGCCACGAGGGTTCCGTGGGGAAGGTCGACCGTCTTCTCGTGGTCGTCCTCACCGAGCAGGGTGCGGTGGAACTCGCCCAACAGGGCTTCCCAGTTCCCCACCTCGCGGTCGAGCTTCGTCAGCTCCTCTTCCCGCCACTCCATGATCCGCGTGATGTGAGGAGCGACGGCCGCGTTGATCTTGTCGATCTGCCGGCGGCTGATGGCGATGACCTCTGCGTGGCGCTGACGGGCCCGGGCGAGCTTGCGCAATGCCCAGTCGGCCTGCGCCTTGTCGCCCACTCGCCAACGACCATCCTCGGTCGGCGGTACGTCCACCTCGTCCAGAGCGGCCAGGATCGACTCTTCGACCTCGCCTTCGGAGACGTCCGGCGCTGCTTCTGCAATAGCCATTAGGGTTCCTTTCGTCAGAGGGACCGAGTCACCGGGATGCGAACCGGCTCGGTCCCTCGGCTTTTCATCCGCTGGGTGTCTTGGATTTGCGTAGACCCGCACTCAGTCCTCCTCCCGGAGGAGTTCCTCGTCGTCTTCCTCGTCCGGCTCCGGGTCGTCGTACGGCCCGTCTTCCGCGATGGCGCACGACTCCGAGCACCACCGGTTCCCATCCCGATGCACCGGGACGACTCGTCCGCAGGCCACGCAGTGACCCTCTCCGGGCTCAGGAGTACGGGGACGGTCGATGGCGTCGAAGGTCAGGTCGAGCGCAGTCGACAGGGCCGCGGCTTGGGCCATCGACGGGGTAGTGAGGGAGTCGATCGTCACGACGGTGCCTCGGTAAGTCCCCACGCCTCCTGATAGAGACCATCAACATCCGCCTCGGTAGCGGGCTGCCAACAGCCAGCCTCCCGACATTCGGGCGATGCATCGAGATGCCCGCAGTGCTGGCACGTAGTGACGCCTGGAATGATCCGTCTACCGCAAGGATGCGACGGGTGCGGATGATCGAAGTCGCACGGTTCTGGCGCGGTGGCTCCGTCGGGCACGACCCGCCGCTGTCCTGCCTCCCGAGCGCGAACGTCACCATGTTCAGGACAGTGAAGAAGTGCGCCGGGGAACGGGTGACAGGTCACCGGGTACCAGTTAGTGCATCCGCAAGACAGGCGAACCTCGTACTCGACTCTGACCATCACGCCACTCCCCTTTCGTAGTTGCCGAAGTGACGGGCAAGGCTCCTCCCGTGCACTCGTCCGCAGCTCCTTCGGAGACAGCGGTGCTGCGCCCCAACACCCAGCCAGCGCCACGACCACCGACAGCCGAAGAGACGGCACCTGATGGTTCGGGGGTCTCTCACGAGTCAGCTCCGGTGGCAATGGGCCGATCGCTGTCGCCTTTGAGGCAGCCCTCAGCAAGCTGGAACTGCGGCACCACGGCCAACCCTTCGGCCTCGGCCCACTTCGTGAGGAGAGCGACGCGCTCTTCCTGGATGCCGTGAACCCGTACGGCGCCGAGTATCTGTTCCCCAGCCCTCTGCGTCAGGGTCGCGATGCCTGATGAGCCGTCCGACCCGTCCCAGACGCGCACCTCGGTCACATCGACTGCTCCGAAGCCGTAGACGTTCCCGATGCTCACGACGCTTTCCTCCCGTTGTGTGATCCCCCACCGCCGGCCAAGCCGGGGTCGGTTCCGGTTACGTCACTCACCCGAGGGGGACCAAGGGGCAGTGACGAAAGGCCGACGGTGGGGGGCATCGCCTGTCGTCCTTGATTGCCGGGCGGAGTGTCGGCAGAGGATGACGGGGGCGAACTTGAACGACGTGATCGGTCGTAGGGAACGAAGCGGTCCTCGTTCGGCCAGAGCAGACCTAGCTCGTACGCCTTGATGGGATTCGCATGAACCCAGTCATGATGGGAGTCACACGCCAGCACGATCCGGCGCACTGTCGTGACGCAGTTCTCGATGTCGGTCGAGCGGGCTCGGGTCAGCGCCTCGTGACCGTGCAGCTCGCCCCAGCAGGGAGTGCCGATGATCGCCCGGAGCTGGCAGTACTTGTCCCGCTTCCGCACTTCCTTCATCGCCTTGGCCCGCTTGCGGTTGAGCCGGGCTCGTCGTTCGGAGATGGGCTTGAGCGGAGCGATGCGCTTGAGTTCGGACCCGCGCTTCATGCCGCCCTCCTCGTCCGAAGTTCAAACCGGCCCTGGAGTTCAGGGCAGCGGTCCATGACGTGACGGCTGAGCAAGCCGGTGTAACTGTTATCCAGACGAAAGGCCGTGGGACCTCCGTTGTCGACGGCGACGCTCCCCCGGATGAGCTCGAAGTAACGCTTCATCGAGCAGCGGTGAACGCCGCGTCGCACGTCGGCCAGGGCGAGCACGATGACCCGCTCCACGATGTGGGGGTTGCGCTCCAACCACAGCGGGAAGCGCTGCTCCAGTGGAAGCCGGCGCATGTCCGTCGGGATGTCGACCGGCGGCCGGATGAGGTCGAGCAGGTTGGTCACGACCGCACCGCCTCGTACTCGGCCACCGGCAGTTCGTCAGCGTTGTGCTCCGCGGCCACCTGCTCCGCCCCGGCCTTCGTGAACGAGGGGTCGTCCAGTCCGCACGTGCGACAGATCGCCACGTAACACAGGCCGTCGATGAACACCTCGGCGGTACCCGAGCAGCCGTCGGGGATTCGTCCTGCGTGTTCGTGGCAGCAGGGCTCGGCCGTGGTCACGACGCCACCCCAGCGAACGACAACCCGAACGCCCTCGCGATCTCCGCGTCTGAGAACTCTCCGGTCTCTACGTACTTGATCACTGGGAGGTGATCGCCGAGGACGAGTTCGACTGGTTGGACGTCGTTGTTGAGGAGGTTGAGGTGGACGGAGTGGCGGGTCATGAGGCCACCGCCTCTGTGACCGTCTTGTAGGCGATCCCGAGTTGGGCAAACAGCTGCCCGGTCAGAATCCGGTACGGCTCCTTGTCGTTCACCCGCTTCATAACGGGAAGGAGCCCCGCCTTGCACCAGACGCGGATGGTGTCCTCGCTCCTGGGGAGCACGCTCGTCGCCTGCGCGGGAGACATGACGAGCGGGTAGTCGGTGTCCACGACGCGGATGAGAGGGGCCATCAGGAGGCCGCCTCCCGATTGTGGGCGATCTGCAGCTCCCGAAGAAGTTCTTCAACGCTGGGCTCTACGTAGAGGACCGCAGGGTCCTCGACTTCTAGAGCCCGTGCAAGATCCTCGACCGCTTTACGAGACGGAGCCTTCCGATCCTGACCCTCAAGCTGCGTGATGTACGGCCGACTCTTGCCGGCACGGACGGCCAGTTCCGACTTGCTCAGGTTCCGAATTCGCCGGACCTCGGTAAGCGCAGCGGGGTTGAAGAGCACGGCTGTCACCGTAACTAACTCCCGCTAACTTGTCAATACTTCTTCGAAGTTAGCGGGAGTTTTGCTTCGTTCTCCTGATCAACCCCTGTTACACCCCAGTAGTTATCAGTATGTAGTTCGCACCGCCGCCGCCGGAGTTAGCTGGACTTGGCTAGATTTAGCCGGAGTTCTCGATCAGGGTGGAGAGCATGATCGCAACTGCAGACGACTGGCGACGACTAAGCAAAGCCGTGGGCGATCGCATGGGGGACCTATCCATCGGTCCCTCCGACATAGAAGCCCTTGGTGGACCCTCGGGCAAGTCATTGGGCCGCTATCTAAAAGGGACGCCCATCAAGAGAACCGATGTGAAGCGGCGCCTCTGCCAGGCGCTCGGATGGTCTCCCAACAGCATCGACAGGATCATTGCTGGCAAAACGCCGGTCGTCGTAACAGATGATCCCAAGAAAGCGCCCGCTGCAGGAGGAAGTCCTCAAAGCGTCATGCCCCTTCTTGGCGTGATGCCCCTTCTCGATCTCCTTGACGGACGCATGAGCGAAGTCGAGTCTTCGCTCTCAGCGATTCTCGAAGCTCTTCGCGCTGCGGGTATCGAAGTGCACCCTTCGCGCAGGAATCAAGACGGTTCTGGCATGACTCCCACTTCTCCCTAGACTCCCTCCTCACGGCCAGCTCATGGGAGCTGGCCGTGAGGAGGGGTCATGAGACGGCTTCTAACTGGAACGGCGATTGCTGTCCTCACCGCAGCATCGCTGGTGGTGATTCCATCGGGACTCGCTAGCGCTTCAAGCTCGACAACATCCTGGACGTCGCTGCGGCAGATGGCCTACGAGGCAGTCGGGTCGTACCAAGGGACAAGCACGCCTTTGGTGCTCCAAGGTCATCCGAGTTCGATCAGCGAGTCAAGCGCCACGACGGTGAGCGGAGAGGTCATTTCCGTTGAACAGGAAACCGTCGTGGCCTCCAACGCGGAGGGTGCAACGGAGGTGCTTGGGCTCAGCCTGCTCGGCGGTCGGCAGCTCGCCGTCAGCGTCTTCGGCCCGTCGGCCGGCACCGAAGGGGCGATCCTCGTTCTGCAGCCCGGTTCTCCGGAGATCGCCGGGTCGTACCCGCTGCACGCCGCGTGGCAGGGTTCCAGCTTCAACGGCGCTGCCCATCGAGGCCGCTCGGCAGCGCGCCTGGTCACAATAGGTGGCTGTGCCGGCTACGCCTATCCACCGACGGTGATCGGCTCCACATTCGGGCCTCTCGTTCAGGGCGCCGGGACGATCAGTTGCCTGACCGGCGAAAGCCTCGCGGCAATAGTCTCCCTCTACGTTGGTAGCACCCATGTGGGGACGACCGCCAGTGGGACAGACGTGGGAGATTACCTGGTGGTCAACTCCTACGATCCATGCACCAGCGGATCAGCGACGTTCCAGACGGACGAGCTGTGGGCGGTCAACGGAAACATTGAGGGAGGGACGACAGGGCGCGCGTCGCTTCAGTGCGCAGGCTGATTTTCCGAAAGAATTTGTCACATCGAGTGATCTCATTCGTTTAAGCGTTCAGAGGTGCGATCCGATGTAGCCGTCTACGCGGTCAAGCAGGTCGAAGGGGAAGTCGTTGAGCGGAGGGGTTGAATGGGGCGCAGAGGACGATCTCTCGGATGAAGTTGCTCGGCGGCTCGTCCTGCTTCTTGGGCGCCTTGAACGGCTGGGCGAAAACCTCGAGGACCTGCGAAGGGTACTCGTCGAACGGAATCAGGGCGGCCTTCCCTTGGCCGCAACGATCACGGCTCCCGAGGAACAGAATCTCCCCATTTCCCTAAGGACGCGGCACGCTCGACGAGAGCGACTGCCGGCATTGGTGGCCGCAGCCGCCCTTGTCGTCGTGATCGTCCTCGCCTACTCGGTTCACCTTCCATCCGGCACCCGGCTCCCCAGTTCGGCCGTTGCCGGATGGAAGGTGGCAAGCGTGATCGACGGCGCCACGTGGTCACGCGGTTCGGACGCCCAGACGACCGGGCAATCGGCTGACGTCACGTGCTCAACTCCGACGAGATGCTTCGCCTACGAAGCGGCTGCAGTTGGGGGCGCCGGCGTCGTGAAGGAGTCAACGAATGGGGCTCGCTCATGGGCAAGTTCACTCCTCCCGGAATCAGATGGCCTGACGAGCGACATCGCGTGCCCGACTCCAGGTACCTGCTTCGCTGCTGCACGCTCGTCCGATGGTCAGTCAGTGATCGCCACCAGCGATAGCGACGCTGCAACGTGGCGGCCGAGCCGCACCATCAGCACAGCCGACATCACGGATCTGACGTGCGCGAACGCCAACGTCTGCGTGGGCGTTGGAACGTCGTCCGTGGGCGGGACGGCGGCAAGCATCACGAGCAGCGACCACGGGCAGACGTGGGATCGAGGGTCGATGCCACCGAACTTTTTGCCCGCCAGCCCCCAGGGCCTCTCATGCTCCTCGCCGTCCGTGTGTGTTGCAGTCGGCATCGCTACGAGCTCGACATCTCCCCACCATGGTGCGGCGGTCGTGACGACCGATGGCGGCCGTCACTGGCAGTGGGCCTCCGTTCCGACATTCCTGGTGCAGATCAAGGGGGCTACCTGCGTGCGCACAGCTTGCGTCGCGATCGGCAATGGACCAGCGGTCGACTCAACCGCCCCATACGGGCCAAGTCAGGCGCTTTCCAGCCGCGATGGCGGACGCCACTGGGTCTCCTATGGCGAGGCGGGTCCACAGCCGGCCTTTCTCGCGGCCGTGTCCTGCCAGTCCGCCTCCATCTGTTGGGCGAGCGGGGCCCTGACGAACTCGCCAACTGGGGTCATCGTCTCGACCACTAATGGAGGGCAATCCTGGGCATCCGATCGTCTGCCCTCTTCGACGACCGTCGCGTCTCGGGACGGGACCGGTCTAAGTCACGTCGAGGTTGAGGGTGTCTCAGGGATCAACTGCCCGACGACCGGACCTTGCGTGGCGATCGGCTCGGAGGGTTCCACCGGAGTGAACTTGCAGATCGTCCTACATACCAAGACCTGATGACGCCGCCGACGATCTACAAGCGAGCATCCAAGCGCAGAACGCCTCTCTGGTGGGCCGTTCGCGTCGCCATCGCCCTGGTGCTCGCTGGAGCTGGCATCCTGATCGGGACCGCTGTGCGGGGGTCGAGTCCGTCGGCGATCCCGGTTGGATCGCCGGCTACCGGACGGGTCCAGACGCCCTCGACGGTCGGGACGACGACCACCAACCCGCCCGCCACGACGCCCACTACCGACGCCTCATCGACAACAGGGCCGTTCCCGGAGGGACGCGCCGTCTACTCCTACGGCTCCCAGCAAGGCGAGGCCGTGGCGACGGTGGTGACGAAAGTCGGGCCACTGACAGGCGGAGGCGTGAGCCTCATGATCTCGATTACGAATCGCGGGACGGCGTACTTCACCGAGGCGATCGCACAGATCGGAGTCATCGACGCCAGCGGTACCTACTACAGCGCATCACCTTCGGCGGAAGCAGCTGCCCTCATCGATTCGGATGTGCTGGGCCCAGGTGCCACCGTCACAGGCACCGTCACAATTCCAATGCCCTTCGGAGACACACCGTCGGTCGTCATCTTCAGTCCCTGGGGCATCAATACGGATGGCCAGCACCGACTGCCCGAACCTCGATGGATCATCGGCAAGTAGGGCGACGTCTATGCCCAACACGATGCCCAACGTTCCGGAACGGACCCGTTGCGTCAGGCACGGATTCTCGACTCATCTACCAGGGTGAACACTGGCATCTACCAGGTATTACGGGTTCCCTCGGCCATTCTGAACGGATTATGAGTCCCCTGCTCTGACCACTGAGCTACGGCCCTTCTCGTGGCGACTTACTGTCACCGAGATCTTCTATTTTCACACGATCTCCCACCTGCGGTCGGACGCCGAGCCGGCCGGTACTGTCGTTCCCCGTGACGGCGGCAACGACTGACGAACACCCGGCCGCGGGTACCCGCAAGGCGGTGTTCTCGGCCACCCCGGCACAGGCGACGGCGATCGCCACGGCCATCGCGGTCGTGGCGAGCGCCGGTGGACGCGACCCGCTGTCGAGCCTCGGAGCGGGGACGGCCCAGGCGGCGTCGCAGTACGTCCTCGGACAGCCGGCGGCGGCTGCGGCACTCACCGAGGGGAAGGTCCTTCCGTCGATGGTGGCGGCCGACGAGCTGGCGTCGCTGGTCCCCGACCCGTGGGAAGCCGAGGTGACGACCCGGCTCCTGGCCGTGGCCGCACTGGCGGACGGGACGTTCGACGGGACCAAGGTCGACCGGCTGCTGGGGTACGCGGACGCGCTCGACGTGACCGGCGACTACCTGCACCAGATCGAGCTCGGGACGGCCGGCGACGCGGTCGAGATGGGCCGGGACATGATGCGGGAGAACCTCCGGAGCATCCCGGGCATCGGCTGGGACGAGCAATGGTCGCCGGCAGACGTCGAACGGGCACTGGCCCCGTACGTCGACGCGGCGACCGACCCAGCGCTGGCCGCGTCGTACTACCGGCTGGCCGACTGCCCACCGGGGAGCCTCGGCCGGAGCTTCTTCGACTTCTACGACCGCTACGGGTTCTCGTTCCCCGGCGACGCGGGCGCGCTCAACGAGCACTTCGCCACCCGGCACGACGCCACCCACCTCCTGAGCGGCTACAACACGTCTCTCCAGGGCGAGCTCCTGGTGTCGACGTTCACGGCCACGATGCACGAGGTCAACGCGATGAGCGGCCACATCGTCCCGGTCATCGTCAGCTGGCACGTCGGCACCCAGGTGAACGAGGTCGCCCGGCACGCCACGGGCGCGTACGACCCGGAGAAGTTCTTCGTGGCCTGGGCCCGCGGCGCGGCGACGACGACCGACACGTTCGATCCGGGGTGGTCGCTGTGGGACCACGCCGACGGCGACATCGACGAGCTCCGGGCGGGCTATGGGATCGGCCCGCTCGATCCTCGGTTCGCCTCGACGATGCCGGTCCCGGCGAAGGGTGACGTCCACCGGCCGGCCGGCGGCGATCGCCCCGAGGTTCAGGGAAGCTGACGCCGGACGTCGAGCCGGTGGTGCCGCACCTCGTGCTCGGTATGGACCGCGACCCAGCGCAGTGACCGCTCCGTCGGCTCCGGGAAGTTGTAGACGACGGAGCGATCCCAGTCGTCGGGGCCGAGTCGGTCCAAGACGCTGCCGAACAGTCCGGCCGCGTCGGTGAGCTGACGGGCGACGTCGACCGGCGACTGCTCGGCGTAGCCGTCGTGCTCGACTCGCTCGTCGCGGCCCATCGACGGCAACGACGGGCAGTCGACGCGCCGGGCCAGCAGCACCCGCTCCCGCTGGACGAGCAGTACGTCGCGGACGTGGCAGCCGTACTCGAGGACGGACCAGACGTCCGGGTGCGGCCGGGTGCGGACGACGACGTCGGCCGGCCGGTCGGGACCGCCGAGGAGCCGGGCAATCTCGTCGGCACCACCGGAGATCGCGTCACCGGCCGATCCGTACCGGTCGAGGTCGTAGGCGAACTCGCACTCATCGCAGCGGTACATGGACCCAGGATACGGACGTCGATCGGCCAAGTCCGCCCCGTTGCCGCGGCCGCCGAGGACGACCGGGAGGCGTGCCGGCGGCCGGCCTTCATCGAAAGTGCGGGTCTGGTTTCGGCGTGGTGGCAGCGCGGTTGCCCATAGCCGGCAGGAATCGGAAATCCCCATTATCTCCGCCGAACAACGGTCGCCGGGCGCGAACATCGGAACGTGCCGACAAACGCAGTGACCCGTGGCAGGCACGCACGGTGATCGGCCGCCGGAGGGGTTGGCGCCGGGTGGTCATGGCGGCGAGCGCGGTCGTCGTCCCGCTGGTCGCGTTGGCCGTCCCTTCCCAAGGGGCGACCGCGGCGACCGTGCCGGGCCCGTCGGGCTGGAACATCGTTACGAGCCCGAGCAGCAGCGAGCCCGACGACATCGTCCTCGGGAGCACGTGCGCGAACGCCGTCGAATGCTGGACCGTCGGCACGACGGTGACAGGACTCGGCACAAACCCGGATGCGCAGTTCACGCCGTTGATCGAGCAGTGGAATGGCGCGACGTGGTCGCTGGCCGCCGTTCCGGCGAACCCAGCCGTCCACGGCGGGTTCTTCGGCGTGACGTGCGTCAGCATCGCCGACTGCTGGGCCGTCGGCACGATGCTGGCCGGCCAGGGTGGCCAACCGACCGGGACGTTGGCCGCGCACTGGAACGGGACGGCGTGGTCGATCGTCTCGACCCCGAACCCGTCCGGGGCGTCGGGTGCCCTGCTCCAGGGAGTGACGTGCGTGACAACGTCGGACTGCTGGGCGGTCGGGTACACGACGACAGCAACCGGAGGCAACGAGTCGTCGCTGTTGGTCGAGCACTGGAACGGCTCGGCGTGGTCGATCGAGCCGGCTACCCCTTCCGGCCAGACCTACGACGAGCTCGTCGCAGTCGACTGCAGCGGTCCCGCCGACTGCTGGGCCGTCGGCAGTGCGGGACCGAACCAGGAGAAGTCGACATTCCTGCCGATCTTCCCCGGCGGCCAGGGTGACCAAGGGCTGATCGAGCACTGGAACGGGTCGGCGTGGTCGATCGTCCCGAGCTACCAGGCGGCCGCGCCGGATGGCAGCTACCTGAGCAGCGTCACCTGTGTGACCGGCACGGACTGCTGGGCGGCCGGTTCGTCGACGAACAGCTCGGGGAAGGCCGGGACCGCGCTGGCGGAGCGCTGGAACGGCTCGTCGTGGTCGGTCGTCGCCACGGCGTCACCGCCCGGGACCGGCGGGGCTCTTCTCGGTGACGTCACGTGCCTGTCGGCGACACGGTGCTGGGCCGTCGGGTCCGGAAGTGTCGGCGTAGGCGAAAGTGGGACAAAGGGCACAGGCCACCACACAGGGACAGGCACAGGGACAGGCGGCGGCACAGGGACAGGCGGCGGGTTCATGCCGAAGGGCTTCATCGAGAGCTGGAACGGGTCGGCGTGGTCGATCCAGCCGAGCCCGAACGTGACCGTCCTCAGCATCCTCGACACGATCTCGTGTGTGAAGGCGGCGTCATGCTGGGCGGCCGGTAGCGCGGTGACCTCGACCAAGGGGACATCCCCCGGCCTGCAGTCCCTGATCGAGCAGATGGTCCTGCCACCCGCGTCGAACCAGGGCTTCCTCTTGGCCGCTGGCGACGGTGGGGTCTTCGCGTTCGGGACCGCCCAGTTCTACGGGTCGATGGGCGGCAAGCCGCTCAACAAGCCGGTCGTCGGGCTGGCCGTTGCCCCGAGCGACGGCGGTTACTGGGAGGTCGCGTCCGACGGCGGCGTCTTCAGCTTCGGGGATGCCCAATTCTACGGCTCGATGGGCGGGAAACCGCTGAACAAACCGATCGTCGGTGCCGCGCCGACGCTCGACGGCAAGGGCTACTGGCAGGTCGCGTCGGACGGTGGCGTCTTCGCGTTCGGTGACGCGACCTTCTATGGCTCGATGGGCGGCAAGCCGCTGAACCAACCGATCGTGAGCATCGCGCCGACCGCCGACGGCAAGGGCTACTGGCTCGTCGCAGCCGACGGCGGGATCTTCGCGTTCGGCGATGCCGCCTTCTACGGGTCGATGGGTGGGAAGCCGCTCGACCAGCCGGTCGTCGGCATGGCGCCAACGCCGAGCGGGACCGGTTACTGGCTCGTCGCCGCTGACGGTGGCCTGTTCTCGTTCGGCAATGCCGGCTACCTCGGATCGGTGCCCGGCCAGGGCATCACCGGCCAACCGCCGGTCGTCGGCCTCAGCCCGACCCCGGACGGTGGCGGCTACTGGATCGCCGGGGCCGGCGGGTCGGTCTACGCCTACGGCGACGCCGCCTACTTCGGCTCGATCGGCCCGACACGGCTGGTCGCGCCGATCGTCGCCGTCGCGGCCGACTGATCCGCCCCCTCGAACCGGCCGGTTGCCCGAACCAGCGGACAACGCTCGGCGTCTCGTCACAACCAGCCCCTACCGTCCGCTGGGGTGGAGCTCCGGTTCAGTGAGCACGCCGCTGAGCGGATGCGGGAGCGGGCCGTCGACGCCGCTGACGTAGCCGAGGTCCTCTCCGACCCCGAGGATCGACGAACCGACCCGGACAGTAGTCATCGGTCGCACCCCAGTCGGCCGCCAGCTCTTCGTCGTCGTTGTCGCCGACAGCGATTCCGTACTCGTCGTGACGGTGGCCGAGCGCCGTCGACCACCCTGCCGGTAGCCTGTAGGTGTGCTCGTGACGTACGACCCGGAAGCGGACGCCACGTACGTGAAGCTGTCCGATGCCACCGTCGCGACGACCGAGCAGTTCGGTGACTCTTTGGCCGTCGATCTCGACAACACCGGCGAACCGGTGGGCGTCGAACTTCTCATGGCGCCGGCCACAGCTACGTCAACCACCCTCGCCCCACTGGTCCGGGCATACCCCAGCCTCTCGGTGATCGAGGATCTCCTCCATCGCCTGACGCTTGCGGCAAACGCCCGCTAAAAGCATCAAGGGGACCAACCTCCTCGATCGCCGGACAGCCCCTACGAGGTCGGCTCCCAGCGCCAACCATCGTTGTCTTCACAGGCGATCGCTTCGCCGTCGCCAGCCGTTCCCGCGACGCCATGTGTGGCGTCGCGGCAGTACTCGCCTGGTTCGTAGCACCCGCCTTCGTCGTCGATGGGGCTACAGGCCGAGGCTGCCGCGGTCGGCGGTGGAGCTGGTGCGGTCGACGGGGGCACCGTCGTCGGGGGTAGCGGCACCGTCGTCGGCGGAGAGGTCGTCGTTGGCGGGACAGTCGTCGTGGTCGTCGTAGTAGTCGTGGTGGTCGTGGTGGCCGCAGGAGTCGTCGTCACCGTCGTGCCATGGCTCCCGTTCACCTTGGCGACAGCCAGGTCGACGAACTTCTCGGCCTGTGTCACGTCGGGAGTCCCGAGTCCGCCGTAGTCGACGAGTCCGACGTACTTCCCGGCTTTGAACAGGACGACGTCGGCGTCGAGCGTGCGCGTTGTCACGGTGATCGTCATCGAGTAGGCCATCGACTGCTTCCCGACCTTGGGGAACGACATGGCCCCGACGGACACTTTCGCGGTCTTTCCTGTCGCGGTGAAAGTGAACGGCTCGCAGTCCTTCAGCTGATCGGTCAGATCGGTCCACCTGGTCACCTCGATGTGCCCCGTGGCCAACGTCTCTCCCAGGAAGGTTGTAGACGCTCCCGTGAAGGCGACTTTGGCCCTGGTGCCGGCCGGTGACTTGATGGAGAAGGCGTGGAAACATCCCCGGTCGGTTGCTGTGCCCTTCGATGTGTGGCCGACGCTCCATCCAGCTGGAAGGTCCGACACCGACAGCACCTTCCCTCGAAGCGAGGCGCCGGGCTGGCTGGCCCCCGCCTGGACCGAGCTCATCGTGCCGAGGGTCAGGGCCCCCACCACGGCCAGCGTTGACGCCCCCCATATCATCCGCTGCATCGTCGCTCCTCGCTTAGTTACAGGTCGCGTGTAAGAGTCGACGATCTCGTCGGAGATACGAGGAAGGCCAATGGGGTTTCAACCGAAAATGGTCGCCTAGCCTCACCCGTCATGGACGCTGTTGGAGCAGCAGTACAACGATGAGACATTGGCGGTCGAGGCCGCCATACGATCGGTGAACGGGGGTCACGAATGTCTGGCACGAGGACCGGGAACCGTGGGTTGCCGAAGGCGCTCCCGCTGGATCCGATCTCGTTAAGCGGTGAGCAGATCTATCGACCGATTCGCCGATAAGGCCAGGGCTCACATCGAACGTGCGTGACTCGCACCGACCGCGGCGTTGTCAGGGAATCGACGGGTCTCATCAGCGCCCTGCCAGATCGCCTCGCCGAAACGAAGATCAGACCGCAGTGACGACGGCGACGGCAAGGTCGCAATGGGATCGGGTCAGTAGATGAAGATGGCTTCGTAGATCGGGCGATCCTCTCTCTGGCTGAGGGAGCGATCCAGCTCGGCTTCTCGATCACCGAGAACATCGTCGACCGGGCCTGGGTCGACGATGTTGTCCGGTCGGTCAAAATCCAAGAGGGCCATGTCCCAATGGTGCCTCTCGATAGTGCCGGTGCGGTGGACCCTCGCTCCAGCCGGGCCCGGAACTGGTATTTGCGTGGGCATGTTCGACGCGTCACGCTGTCGGCCACGCTATCTGTACTGACCACCGAGCCTTAGCGTGCCAGAGGGAGTACTAGCGCGTGCGAGAGTCGTAGCCCTGGTCGTCCTCGTGACCATCGGGATGACCGTCCCCGAGGCCGTTTCTGCAGGTGCCACACCGGTGGCTCCCCCCGTGGTGGTCACATCGTCCGTCGCCCCCAGCACGGTGACAGCCGGACAACCGACGACCATCTCGTGGCAGGTCACCCATGGGACCACACTGACGTACAACGCAGCGGTGGTCTCCGGCCCCGGCGGGGCCGGGCTTCCCTCTGGCGCCTGCGCAACGCCCATCCAGGTCTCGGGCACCGCCACCGACGGCTACTTCCACGAGGTCTGCACCGTGCCGAACGGTTTGGCCAACGGGACGTACCAGACCCGTATCCAGGTGACAGACGATCTCGGCAACCAGGCCTTCGTCTCAGGACCGTCCTTCAGCGTGGTGAACAGCACCGTGGTGGCTCCCCCGTGGTGGTCACATCGTCCGTCGCCCCCAGCACGGTGACAGCCGGACAACCGACGACCATCTCGTGGCAGGTCACCCATGGGACCACACTGACGTACAACGCAGCGGTGGTCTCCGGCCCCGGCGGGGCCGGGCTTCCCTCTGGCGCCTGCGCACCACCCACTCAGGCCACGGGCAGCACCGCCACCGACGGCTACTTCCACGAGGTCTGCACCGTGCCGAACGGTTTGGCCAACGGGACGTACCAGACCCGTATCCAGGTGACAGACGATCTCGGCAACCAGGCCTTCGTCTCAGGACCGTCCTTCAGCGTCGGGCTGACGCCGAACCCTCCGACGGTCGATGATCTGCCGACGAACGCCACGTACGGTGGCAGCTTCGCGGCAACGGTGACAACCACGGGCGACGGGACCACTTCGGTGACCTCCAGCTCGCCCGGAGTCTGCACCGTCAGCGGCGCCACGGTCTCCTACGTCGGCGCCGGGACGTGCTCGCTCGCCGCGCACGTCGCCGCCGGAGCCCACTACAGCACAGCCGTAGGGAGCCCCCAGACCTTCACCGTGAGCACGGCGGCCACGGCGACGTCGGTGTCGACCACTCCCACCTCCGTCACCCAAGGAGCGTCGGTCACCTACGCCGTTGCCGTGACGTCATCCGTGGGCACACCTGCCGGTACCGCCAGCGTCTCGATCGGGAGCACCGCAGTATGTGTGGTCACGTTGACGACAGGGTCGGGCTCGTG
The DNA here is from genome assembly GCA_963844575.1 of uncultured Actinomycetota bacterium. Classification (GTDB taxonomy): domain Bacteria; phylum Actinomycetota; class Acidimicrobiia; order Acidimicrobiales; family RAAP-2; genus DASZUK01. Next base: position 1,603,686 of record CAWJOU010000005.1, on the reverse strand, counting down.
CACCAGCACGACGGCCCCGGTTGGCCTGGACACAGTGACCGCAAGCTACGGGGGCAGCAACAACTTCTCCTCGTCGACTGCTACCTCGCCACTTCGGGTCACGGCACCACCCGTCCCAGCACCACCCGTCCCAGCGCCGGTTCCAGCACCAACTCCTCCGGCCTCGGGCTTTGACCTCGTCGGCTCGGACGGTGGTGTGTTCGTCCTCCCGACCGGAAGCTCCGGCGGCTACTACGGCTCGCTTCCTGGCCTCGGGATCGCCGTCAACGACATCGCCGGCATGGTCCCCACCTCCAACAACCAGGGGTACTTCTTGGTGGGCGCCGACGGCGGGGTGTTCAGCTTCGGGAACGCTCCGTTCCTGGGCTCACTGCCCGGAATCGGGGTCAAGCCGGCGCAGCCCATCACCGGTATCGTCCCAACCGGGACAAATGGCGGGTACTTCATGGTGGGCCGAGACGGTGGTGTCTACGCCTTCGGCAACGCTCCGTTCCTCGGTTCGCTACCTGGCGACGGCATCAGCGTAAGCAACATCGTCGGCATCGCGGCAACGCCCTCGGGGAACGGTTACTGGCTCGTCGCCGCCAACGGCACGGTCTACGCCTTCGGAGCCGCTCAGCAGCTCGGTTCGGCAACGAGGGCGCTCTCGCCGGTCTCGGCTATTGCGGGAACGCCCAATGGAGCCGGCTATTGGATCGTCACTCAGAACGGCACCGTCTATGCCTTTGGGAACGCCAAGGCTTTCAGCACACTGCCGGCGCTCGGAGTGACTCCCGCCCGTCCGGTCATCGGTATCGTCCCCACGGCCGATACAGCGGGCTACTGGCTCATCGGCTCCGACGGGGGCACCTTCTCCTTCGGCGACGCCGGCTTCGTGGGTTCGCTGCCGGGCCTTGGGGCTGACGTGACCGATATCGTCGGGGCCGTTCCCACCAGGGAGTAACGGCGTAAGCGAGGGCCACAACGGGCTCTCACCAGGTGGAGAGCGTAAGAGCCAATCTCCGGGGGAGACTCAAACTCTCAACCTAGCGGGAGGACTAGCCGACACCGCCACCTGGGGACAACGACGAAACCCTTGGTGAAAGAGGTCCACCTGCCCCCCCCCCCCGATGACCGTCCGTGACCCCCAGTGACCGTCCGTTCGCGCGCGTAGTGCGCGAACGGGACCCCGGCATTGACGCGAGTTCGACGACATCCGTCGAACAGCCCCCCAGCGCCGATCACCCGCCGCTAGAGTCCCCCGGCCTCCGCCGGCGGTTTCCGATCGCGCAGGGCGCGCAGCTCCGGGAGGGCTTCGCGGTCCTTCGCTCGGTCAGCCCGCTCCTTGGCGGTGATGATGTCCTCGAGTGCGGCAGCCCGGATGACGAACCCGTCCCCCTGCAGCAGGGTCGAGCGAGTGGCCAGCTCCTCATAGGGAACAAGGCGGCCGTCGGGAGCCTCCAGGCCGGCGAGGACGTCGAAGGGACCGGCGTCGGTCATCCACGTCGACATCCCCGCCAGGTCGAGTGCCGTGGCGTCGATCTGGACCGGCAGCGTGCGGGCCTCGGCGTCGCTCATGCCGCCAACACGGAGCCGAGCGTGCAGCTCACGAAGTGCACCGGCGAGGCGGTCGAGATTGGCCCGTTCCCGGCGGACCACACAGTCGGCGTCCTCGGTCGGGCGCTCGGCGCCATACCCGGTCGCGGCCACGCCACCAACCATCAAGTACTCGACCCGGTGGCGGTCCAGAACCTCGATCAGCCGTCCGAGGTCGTGAGGCGGACCGTCAGACGTCGCCACCGGCAGCCGCGGCCTCCTCGGCCCGCTTGGCCTCCACCTCGACCAGCCACTCCATCACGGCCTCACGGGAGTCCAGACGCCGCCCGTCCCACAGGATGGTCACGTCGTCCTCGGTCGGGGGCGCGGCGTGCCGCATTCGCTCGATCAATTCCTCAGCGGTCATGACGGGCTGCGCGGCCATGGCCATAGGATACCCGCACGGTGTCGGCCGGCAGCCTCGATCTGGTCGGGCTGTCCTCGTGGGAACCCGCTCCGGGTGATCGCGGATTTCGTTCGCGCGCACAACGCCCGCGGCATCGAAACCACCACACCCGCCTCCTGTTGCCACAGGATCTGGCCAGGGGAAACGCCGGGAAGAGCTCCGGGGGAGAGACTCGAACTCTCAACCTAGCGGTTAACAGCCGCTTGCTCTGCCATTGAGCTACCCCGGAAAGACCACGCGACGATAGCAGTCGGTCCATCGGGTCCCGACTGGCCGCGGCCTCCCGACGTTACAGCCGCCGAGCCCGGTGAGCAGCCAGAGACTGAGCGTCGACAACCAGCGGCCCCCACCCGACGCCGGCCGACATGCGGGCCGGTCGAAAGAAACCGGTCAGGCCTCTTCGAGGTAGTCGCGGAGCAGGTACGCGGCGTCCGGCCGGCGGAGCTTGGCGAGCGTTTTCGACTCGATCTGGCGGACTCGCTCCCGGGTGACGCCGAACTCCCGGCCGACCTCTTCGAGGGTGCGGATCTTGCCGTCCTCGAGCCCGAACCGGAGACGGACGACGTCCTGCTCCCGCGTCGTCAGGTGGGCGAGCGCCTCCTTGACGGCCTGGTCGAGCATGGCCCGGGTGGCCGCGTCGTCGGGGACGACCGCGCCACGATCCTCGATGAGGTCGGACAGGCTGAAATCGTCCTCCTCCCCGACGGGCTGTTCGAGCGAGACGGTGTCCTGGTTGATCCGCTGGATCTCCCGCACCCGTTCGATCGCGAACTCGACCCGCTGGGCAACCTCCTCGGCCGTCGGCTCCCGGCCGAGCTCCTGCAAGAGCTGCCGCTGGGCCCAGACGACCTTGTTGATCGTCTCGACCATGTGGACCGGAATTCGGATCGTCCGAGCCTGGTCGGCGATCGCTCGGGTGATCGCCTGGCGGATCCACCACGTCGCGTACGTCGAGAACTTGAAGCCCTTCGTGTAGTCGAACTTGTCGACCGCCCGCATCAGCCCGAGGTTGCCCTCCTGGATCAGGTCGAGGAAGGCCAGCCCTCGGTTGCGGTACCGCTTGGCGATCGACACGACGAGGCGGAGGTTGGCCTCGATCAACGCCTCCTTGGCCAGCTCGCCCCGCCGCACGAGCCGCCGGTCCCGGAACCGGTCGTCCGGCGACAGCAGCTGCTCCTCCGGCAGGCCTTCGGCTTCGGCCAGGCCGTGGGCGGCCATACGGGCCGCCGCCTCGTTGCCCTCCTCGATCCGCCGCGCCATCTCGACCTCGAGCTCAGCGCTCAGCAGCGGGACCTTCCCGATCTCCTTCAGGTACGTGTGGACCGGATCCTCGGCGCTACCACCGAAGTAGTCCGACCCCGACGAGCTCTGACGAGGCCTCCCGGCCCGGCCCGGGTCGGCCACCCGCCCGTCGGTCCGCGGCTCGCCTCTCGATCCCGCCGACCGACCCACACCGTCCGTCCGGACGGAATCGTCGCCGTCGTCATCGGGCAGCAGCTCGGCAACGGCCTCCTCGGCCGTGTCCTCGACGTCCTCGACGTCATCGACGTCATCGGCCTCGTCACCCTCCGGACCGAGGCCGTCGTCGGCCACCGTCTCGTCAGCGACGACATCATCGGCTGTCACGTCGTCGGCGGCGTCGACCTCGAAATCGTCGGCGGCCAGGCCATCGACCACCACCTCGTCAGGCGGCAGGTCGACGCGGTCGTGGACCTCGACGACGAGCGAGCGAGCGCCTTCCGGCGGGACCGTCGGTTGGGGCGGACCGGCCGGCACGGCGATGAGGGCCGTCGCCCCGACGAGCGGGGAGACAGCCCTTTCAGTTGTTCGTACCCCGTCGTCCGGAACCCGCCCGTTCATAGGCCCTCCTGCCAAGCCCCGAGGAGCCACGCTAGCAATCGATCCGAGGCCTCGCGCCCCGCCACCGGATCGTCCAGCTCCTCCAGCCAACGACGCACCGTGACCGCCTGGATCGCGGTCGCGCCGGGGTCCCCCGACGACGTCCGGAGGGCCGACTGGAGGTCGGCCAGCGCCCGCCGGGAGGCCTCGCGGACCAGCTGCGTGACGACCGAGTCGACCGGATCGGCCGCAAGGACGTCGGAGCCCCTCGGTTCTTCAGCCACGATCGTCTGGAGCAGTTCGACGACCTGCGGATCGGCAGCGGCGATCGCCGTCTGTACGTTCTCCGATTCTGCCAGAACACGAAAAGCTCGCCTTTCCAGGCCATCGACAAAGAGCACCTCTTCGAGGTTGGCAACCTCTTCCGGCCGGTGGACAGCTAGCCACAGCGCAGCTCGACCTGGCCCGGCGGCCATGGGAGTGGCTCGCCGCAGGCTCCCTTGCGTCCAACCCCCAAGGACCTCCCCCGCGGCACGACGAACCTCAGAGGGACGGGCCCTATGCCGATCAGAGCTGGTCGTTTCGCGCTCGGCATCGCGCCGTCGAACGTCCTGATCCGCTGGGGCGACTGGCCGGCGTCGGACCTCTTCGAGTTCCTCGCGGAGGCGGAAACCGTCCAGCCGGCAGCGGTCGGCCACCTGCATCACGTACTGGTCACGGACGAGGCCGTCCGGGTGCTCCGCCACGGCCACCAGCGCGGCCTCGGCCGCCCGTGCCCGGCCCTCCGCGTTCGCCAGGTCGGCCGCGGCCAGGACCCGGTCGACCCGGAACTGGAGGAACGGCCGGGCGTCGGCGACGGCCCGGCGCAGCGCGTCGGGGTCCGTGCGGGCCAGCTCACCGGGGTCGCTGCCGGCCGGCAGCGCGGCGACGACGACGTTGACCTCGTGCTGGCGCTCCCACTCGTAGACGCGGGAGATCGCCGACTGGCCGGCGCTGTCGGCGTCGTAGGCCAGCACGATCCGCTGGCCGAAGTTCCGGAGGAGCTTGAAGTGCTCCTCGGCTAGCGCGGTACCGCACGTGGCGACCGCTCGGGGGACGCCGGCCGTGAAGCAGCCGATGACGTCGGTGTAGCCCTCGCAGACGACGACCTCACCGGACGCGATGACGTCCTGCTTGGCCCAGTTGAGGGCATACAGCGTCCGCCGCTTGGAATAGATCGCGGTCTCCGAGGAGTTCTTGTACTTGGGCTCCGGGCGGCGGTCTTCCCCCTCCCCGCCACCGGGGCCCGGGCGGCCATCCGGTCCGCCGGCCGGCCGGGCCGGCAGGATCCGGCCGCCGAGGGCGACCGGTCGTCCCGACGGGTCGCAGATCGGGAAGATCACCCGGCCCCGGAACGCGTCCTGAGCCCGGCCTCGGCGGTTGACGAAGCCGAGCCCGCTGTCGGTCATGACCCGCTCGGACAGCTTCAGCGCCTTCACCAACGTGTCCCAGTCGTCCGGTGCCCAGCCGAGCCGGAACTTCCGGACGACGTCGCCGTCGTAGCCGCGGGCTCGCAGGTAGTCGCGGGCCGGGCCGGCGTCGGGCGCGGCGAGCAGTCGCTGGTGGTACCAGTCGACGGCCCGCTCCATGGCGTCGAGGAGCTCGGTCCGCCGCTTGTGGTCGGCCCCGGCCTGGGCATCCTCGTGGATGACGACCCCCGCCCGGTCAGCGAGGAAACGAACCGCGTCGACGAAGTCGAGGTGCTCGGTCGCTCGGACGAACGTGATCGCGTCGCCCGACGCCTGGCAGCCGAAGCAGTAGTAGAAGCCCTCCTGGGCGTTGACGCTGAACGACGGCGTCTTCTCCTGGTGGAACGGGCAGAGGCCCGTCCAGCGCCGACCGCTCTGCCGCAGGGCCGCGTGCTCGCCGATCAGCGCCACGATGTCGGTCGCCGCCCGGACCTGGGCGACGTCCTCATCGGGGATGGCCATGCCCGGAGGGTACCGCCCGGCTGCCCCACCGCGTGCCGGCGCCGGGCGCTACCTGGTCGCCCGACCTGGCTTGGCCTTCGCCTTGGCCGGCCCGGTCTTCGCCGGCCCGGTCTTGGCCGTCGACGCGCCGTCGTAGTCGCCGGCGGCCAGCACGGCTTGGGCGGCGGCCAGCCGGGCGACGGGCACACGGAACGGTGAGCAGCTCACGTAGTCGAGGCCGGCGTCGTAGAACGTGCCGATCGACTCCGGGTCGCCGCCGTGCTCGCCGCAGACGCCGACCTTGAGCGACGGGCGCGTCGCCCGGCCTCGTGAGGTCCCGAGGCGGACGAGCTCGCCGACACCGTCCTGGTCGACCGTCTCGAACGGGTTCCGGGGCAGCAGGCCGAGCTCGAGGTACGCGGCCATCATCCGGCCCTCGACGTCGTCGCGGCTGAAGCCGAACGTCATCTGCGTGAGGTCGTTCGTGCCGAACGAGAAGAAGTCCGCCACCTCGGCGATCTCGCCGGCCCGCAGCGCGGCCCGCGGGGTTTCGATCATGGTGCCGATGGTCACTTCCAGGGATCCTCGACCGGCCTTCGATCCGACCTTGGCCGTCGGCTTGGCCGTCGACTTGGCCGCCTTGGGGGACCCCGCCTCAGCCGTCTCGGCCACCTCGGCCACGGCTTCTTCGACCCAGCCCCGGGCGAGCGCCAGCTCCTCGCGGGTGACCGTCAGCGGGATCATGATCTCGACGATCGGGTGACCGCCGGCGGCGACGCGGTCGCGGGCGGCCTCCATGAGGGCGCGGACCTGCATGGCGTAGAGGCCGGGCTTGATCACGCCGAGCCGGACGCCGCGGGTGCCGAGCATCGGGTTCGCCTCCTGCCAGGTCAGCGCGGCCTCGTAGAGGAGCTGCTCTTCGGCGCCGAGCCCGGTCGTCGCGTGCTTGACCGCGAGCTCGTGGGTCGACGGCAGGAACTCGTGCAGCGGCGGGTCGAGCAGGCGAACCGTCACCGGGAGCCCGTCCATGGCGGCGAGGATCTCGACGAAGTCCTCGCGCTGGACCCGGCGGAGCTGTTCGAGCGCGTCGCGCTCGTCCTCCGGGCTGGCCGCCAGGATCATCCGGCGGACGACCGGCAGCCGGTCCTCGCCGAGGAACATGTGCTCGGTCCGGCAGAGCCCGATGCCCTCGGCCCCGAGCCGCCGGGCGTTCGCCGCGTCGTCGCCGTTGTCGGCATTCGCCCGGACCCCCAGGTGACCGGCCCGGATCTCGTCGGCCCAGGCCAGCAGCGTCGTGAACTCGGCTGGCGGGTCCGCCGGGATGAGCGCCACCTGGCCGGCGACGACCGTGCCGTTCGTCCCGTCGAGCGACAGCCACTCGCCCTCGGCGATCGTCACGTCGCCGATCGTCACCTGGCCGGGGGCCAGCCGCAGCGCCTCCGCCCCGACGACGGCCGGCTTGCCCCAGCCGCGGGCGACGACCGCGGCGTGGCTGACGAGCCCGCCCCGGGCCGTCAGGATCCCTTCAGCGGCGAGCATCCCGTGGACGTCCTCCGGCGACGTCTCGCTGCGGACGAGGACGACCGGCTCGCCCCGCTCCGCCGCGGCCGCCGCGTCGTCGGCCGTGAAGTACGCCCGGCCGACCGCGGCACCCGGCGACGCGGCCAGCCCCTTCGTCAGCACCTTGTGGCCGGACCCGGCGAACTGCGGGTGCAGCACGGACGCCAGGTGGTCCTCGGTCACCCGACCGACCGCCTCGGCCCGGCTGAGCCGGATCTTCGGCTCCTTCGTCATGTCGACGGCCATCTTCAGCGCGGCCCGACCCGTCCGCTTGCCGACCCGCGTCTGGAGCATCCAGAGCTTGCCCTGCTCGATCGTGAACTCCGTGTCGCACATGTCGCGGTAGTGGCGCTCGAGCCGGTCGAAGATGCCGAGGAGCTCCCCGTGGACCTTCGGGAACGCCGACTTCAGCGCCGAGAGCGGCTCCGTGTTGCGGATGCCGGCGACGACGTCCTCCCCCTGGGCGTTGACGAGGAAGTCGCCGTACTCGCCCTTGACGCCGGTCGCCGGGTCGCGGGTGAAGCCGACACCGGTCCCGGACTGGTCGTCCCGGTTGCCGAAGACCATCGCCTGGACGTTGACCGCGGTCCCGAGCGAGTGCGGGATGCGCTCGCGGTCGCGGTAGGCGATCGCCCGCGGGCCGTTCCAGCTCCGGAAGACCGCCTCGATCGCCCCTTTGAGCTGGGCCGCGGGGTCCTGGGGGAACGGTTGGCCGGTGTGCCGCTCGACGATCTGCTGGTACGAGTCGACGAGGTAGCGGAGCAGCTCCGTCGGCACGCGGGCGTCCGAGCCCGTCCCGGCCAGCTCCTTCGCCGCGTCGAACAGCGAGTCGAACTCCTCGCCGGGAATGTCGAGGACGATCCGGCCGTACATGGCGACGAACCGGCGGTACGAATCGAACGCGAACCGCTCGTCGCCGGTCTGCTTGGCCAGCCCCTCGACCGACTGGTCGTTCAGCCCGAGGTTGAGGACCGTGTCCATCATCCCCGGCATCGAGAACTTCGCCCCCGAACGGACCGAAACGAGCAGCGGGTCCGACGGGTCGCCGATGACCTTGCCCATCGCCTTCTCGAGGCGCGCCCGGGCCCTCGCGACCTCCTCGGTCAAGCCGTCCGGCCAGCCGCCGTCCATGTACGCCCGGCAGGCGTCGGTCGAGATCGTGAAGCCCGGTGGGACCGGCAGCCCGAGTACCGACGTCATCTCGGCCAGGTTGGCGCCCTTGCCGCCGAGGAGGTCCTTCATCTCCATCGGCGGCTTGCGGTGCTTGTGGTCGAAGTCGAAGACGAACGGCATCGGGTCTCCCTTGCCCTGGTGGCCTGCGCCGGCCGGCTGGCCTAAGCCCTGGATCGCTGCCCGTGACCGGCGAGCCGGACGACCGGCGCACGGGACGACCAACACTATCGGCCGCGTCGGGCCGCCCGTGATGGTCCTTACGTTTTCCGAGCTGCCCGGGCCTACTCCCGGACCTACTCCTCGGGTCGTTCGGGCCAACCGTTCAGGCCCACTCCCCGGGCCGCCGGCTCAGGCCTCCTGGGCGACACCAGTGATGTGGGCCCGGAGCATCGGCGCGTGGGTCTCGTAGATCTGGCGGGCCTCGCTCAGGAAGTCACGGACGATCGCCAGCTCCTCGACCTTGTAGCGCTGGGCCAGCGCCCGCATGTCGGCGATCATCGGCTGGTGGAGGGCGAAGCCCTGCTCGGCGGCGGCCTGGACGACCTCGACGAGCACCCGCCGGCGATCGGTGGTGTCCCGCCGCCGGCGGACGATGCCGGCGGCCTCCAACCGGTCGATGAGGAAGGTCATCGCCCCCGTCGTCAGCCCACTGGCGACGGCCAGCGCGCCGGCGGTCATCGTGCCGCGCCGTTCGAGGAGGTCGTAACATCGGAGATCCGTCCGGCCGAGGCCCATTCGCTCGGCCATCGCCTCCTCGTAGAGATCGGCCGCGCCGAGGTACTCGCGGAGCGCCATCGCCAGTTGCATCGAGATCTCGGCCCGGCTGCACCGGCGCGGTCCAGATTGCCTTGACATATAAGTAACTTTATCACTAAGTTTTTCCGGATGGTGGAGATGGCAACGAACGCAGAGATCGCGGTCGAGGCGGACGACCTCGTCAAGGTCTTCAAGGGCAAGCGGGAGGTGCGGGCGCTCGACGGGGTCTCCCTCCGGGTCCAGTCGGGCACGGTCCTCGGGCTGCTCGGGCCGAACGGCGCGGGCAAGACGACGGCGGTACGCATCCTCTCGACGATCCTGCCGCCGGACAGTGGCCGAGCCACCGTCCTCGGGCACGACGTCGTCAAGGAGGCCGACGCGGTGCGACGGCTGATCGGGCTGGCCGGGCAGAGCGCCACGGTGGACGAGAACTTGACCGGGCGGGAGAACCTACGGATGGTCGGCCGGCTGACGCACATGCCGAAGAAGGTGGTCATGGAGCGGGCGACGGAGCTGCTCGAGCAGTTCGGCCTGACGGACGCGGCGAACCGGCCGCTCAAGACCTACTCCGGCGGCATGCGTCGCCGGGTGGACCTGGCCGCCGCGCTGGTCGGGCGGCCGCCGATCCTCTTCCTCGACGAACCGACGACCGGTCTCGACCCACAGAGCCGGCAGGACCTCTGGCTGGTCATTGAGGAGCTGGTGGCCCACGGGACCACGGTCCTCCTGACGACGCAGTACCTCGAAGAAGCCGACCGGCTGGCCGACCGGATCGTCGTCATCGACCACGGTCAGGTCATCGCAGAGGGGACGCCGCCGGAGCTGAAGGCCAACCTCGGCACGACGGTGATCGCGGTGACGTTCGCCGATCACGAGCTGGCCCAGCAGGCCGCGTCCATCCTCGGACCGGTGACCGGCAAGGACCCGGTGGTCGACGGCGCGACGGTCGACCTCACGGTCGAAGAGGGGCCGAAGGTGGCGGCCGAGGTGCTCCGGGCGCTCGACCAGCACGAGATCGCCGTTGCCGGCCTCGCCCTGCGGGAGCCGAGCCTCGACGACGTCTTCCTGAGCCTGACCGGCCACCGGGCGGAGTCGGAGGACGAGGAGGACGGCGCGGACGGCGCGGACCAGGGCGACCGGTCCGGACGCGGCGGCCAGTCCATGAAGAGCGACAACGCGGCCGCGGCCGGGAAGGGAGCATGAGATGACCGTCGGCACGATCGACCCGAATGCCCTCCGACCGGGGGCGCTGACCCCCGACGGGTCGGGCGCCCCCCAAGCGGCCGGTGGCCGGTTGCGCTGGGTGTTCACGGACGCGGTGACGGTGACGTGGCGGAACCTGGTCGCCTACACCCGGATCCCCGACGCCGTCTTCTTCTCCAGCGTCCAGCCGATCATGTTCGTGCTGTTGTTCCGGTACGTGTTCGGCGGGGCGATCACAGTCCCGGGCACCACCTACGTGAACTTCCTGATCGCCGGGGTGTACGTGCAGACGGTCATGTTCGGCTGCGTCAGCACCAGCGTGGGGCTGGCCGACGACCTCCAGAAGGGGTTGATCGAGCGGTTCCGGGCCCTCCCGATGGCCCGCTCGGCGGTGCTGGCCGGCCGGACGACGGCCGACGCGGCGCGCAACGTCCTCGTGTTGATCATCATCACGGGAGTGGGCTATCTGGTCGGCTTCCGCGTCCAGACGAACTTCGGCCTGTTCCTCTGCGGCTTCCTGTTGGTGCTGTTCTTCGCCTACGCCCTCAGCTGGGCTTTCGCCATCATCGGCCTGACCGCGTCGAACAGCGAGGCCGCCCAGCTGGCCGCGTTCCCCCTGCTGTTCCCCTTGACCTTCGCCTCGTCGGCCTTCGTCCCGACGACAACGATGCCGGGCTGGCTGCAGGCGTTCACCGTGAACCAGCCCGTCAGCCAGGTCATCGACGCCTGTCGGCAGCTGATGTTGGGGAACAGTCCCACCCACGTGTGGTCACCGGACTCGATCTGGATCTCCCTCGTCTGGGCGGTGGGCATCCTGATCGTCTTCGCCCCGCTGGCGGTCTGGCGGTACCGCCGAGCCGGCTAGACCGGACCGCGGGCCAGCGATCGGAAGCCGGCCGGCGATCGGAAGGAGCCTGCCTGATGGACTACGTGAAGCTCGGCGCGACCGGGCTCGACGTGTCGAGGCTCTGCCTCGGCTGCATGAGCTTCGGTGAGCCGTCCCGTGGCCAGCACCCGTGGAGCCTGCCCGAGGACGAGTCCCGCAAGATCATCCGCCAAGCGCTCGACGCGGGCATCAACTTCTTCGACACCGCGAACGTCTACTCCGACGGCACCAGCGAGGAGATCGTCGGCCGGGCGCTCGGCGACATGGGCCGGCGCGACGAGATCGTCCTGGCGACGAAGGTCCACGGCCGGATGCACGCCGGGCCGAACGGCGGCGGGCTGTCACGCAAGGCGATCATGGCCGAGATCGACCACAGCCTCCGCCGCCTCGGGACCGACTACGTCGACCTCTACCAGATCCACCGGTTCGACCGCCGGACGCCGGTCGAGGAGACCCTCGAGGCACTGCACGACGTCGTCAAGGCGGGCAAGGCCCGCTATATCGGCGCATCGTCGATGTACGCCTGGCAGCTCGCCAAGCTGCTCTACACCGCGGATCGGCACGGCTGGACCCGCTTCGTGACGATGCAGGACCACTACAACCTGCTCTACCGCGAAGAAGAGCGCGAGATGCTGCCGCTCTGCGCGGACCAGGGCCTCGGCGTGATCCCGTGGAGCCCGCTGGCCCGGGGCCGGCTCACCCGGGAGTGGGACGACGCGACCGAGCGCAGCCAGACCGACGAGTTCGGCCGGAGCCTCTACGCCGAGACGGACCGGGCGGTCGTCGACGCGGTGGCCGCAGTGGCCGAGTCGCGGGGTATCGCCCGGGCCCAGGTGGCGCTGGCCTGGGTGCTCTCGAAGCCGGTCGTCACCGCGCCGATCGTCGGCGTCACGAAGCCGGGCCAGCTCGACGACGCGCTGGCCGCGCTGACCATCGTGCTGAGCCCCGAGGAGATCGAGCAGCTCGAGTCTCCCTACGAGCCGCACCGCATCGCCGGCCACTAAGCCGGATCACTGCGCCGGATCACGGCGCCGGCCCGTCGAACCAGCCGGCCACTGGCCGGCGCGGCGGCTACTGACCGGTTGGCGACTACTGGGCCCGGGACTGCAGCTCGGCGAGGAGGCCGTCGATCGGCACGCGGACCTGTTCGGTCGTGTCGCGGTCACGGATGGTGACGGCGCGGTCCTCGATCGAGTCGAAGTCGACCGTGACGCACCACGGCGTTCCGACCTCGTCGTGCCGGCGGTACCGCTTGCCGATCGACTGGGTCACGTCGTAGTCGCACATGAAGTGCGGCTGGAGGAGCCCGAGCACCTGGCGGGCGGTCGGCTCGAGCGTGTCCTTCTTCGAGAGCGGCAGGACCGCGATCTGGTAGGGCGCGAGCCGGTGGTGCAGGTGCAGGACGACGCGCCGCTCGCCACCGATCTCGTCCTCGTCGTAGGCGGCGAGGAGGAAGGCCATCATCGTGCGGGTGGCGCCGGCGGCCGGCTCGATGACGTGCGGCACGTACCGCTCGTTCGTCGTCGGGTCGAAGAAGTCGAGCTTCTCGCCGGACGCGGCCGCATGGGCCTTCAGGTCGTAGTCGGACCGGTTGGCGATGCCTTCGAGCTCGTCCCAGCCCCACGGGAAGAGGAACTCGACGTCCGCGGTGGCGGTCGAATAGTGGGCGAGCTCGGCCGCGTCGTGGTGACGGAGGCGGAGCCGGTCGGCGGGGATGCCGAGGTCGAGGTACCACCGGTGGCGCTGGTCGAGCCAGTACTCGTACCACTTCGGGCTGTCGTCGGGCGGGACGAAGTACTCCATCTCCATCTGCTCGAACTCGCGGGTGCGGAAGACGAAGTTCTGCGGCGTGATCTCGTTGCGGAACGACTTGCCGACCTGGGCGATACCGAACGGCGGTTTCTTGCGCGTCGTCTGGAGGACGTTGGCGAAGTTGATGAACATCCCCTGCGCGGTCTCCGGCCGGAGGTACGCCACCGCGCCCTCGTCCTCGAGCGGGCCGGCGTGCGTCTTGAACATCAGGTTGAACGCCCGCGCCTCGGTGAAGTCGGTCGAGCCGCACGTCGGGCAGACGCCGTCGATCTTGTCGGCCCGCCACCGGCTGTGGCACTGGCGGCAGTCGACGAGCGGATCGGTGAAGTTGGCGAGGTGGCCGGACGCGGCCCAGACGGCCGGCGGCGAGAGGATGGCCGCGTCGAGGCCGACGACGTCGTCACGGAGCTGGACCATCGACCGCCACCACGTGTTCTTCACGTTGCGGAGCATGTTGACGCCGAGCGGCCCGTAGTCGTACGTCGAGCGGAAGCCGCCGTAGATCTCGGCGGACTGGAAGATGAAGCCGCGGCGCTTGCAGAGCCCGACGATCTTCTCCATGACGTCCCCGCCGTCGGCTCCCTCGTCGGTGCGGGGGCTCTCGTCGGCGGCCAGGTCGGTCATGCGCCGCAGGCTACCGGCTGACGGCGGCGCCTTTAATCACCGGGCGTTCGGAGCCTGGTCGTGACGGCGTTGGCGAGCAACCGGCCGCGGACGGTGAGGACGGCCCGGTTCCCCTGGCGGTCGACGAGGCCCTCCCGCGCCATCTCGTCGAGCTCGTCCAACGCCGCCGCCGGGACACCGGCCGGCGTCCGGAGCGACAGGGACAGCTGCTCGAACGTTCGCTGCCCGTCCGTGAGGACCTCCTCCCCCGCCACGACGGGCCGGCCGTGCTCGACCGCGTCGACGTAGCGGTCGGGCGTCCGGACGTTCCACCACCGGCGGCCGCGGCGGTGCGAGTGGGCGGCCGAGCCGATGCCGCGGTAGTCGCCCTGAGCCCAGTAGAGCTGGTTGTGCCGGCAGCCGTGGCCGGGGCGGGCCCAGTTCGAGACCTCCTCCCAGCGGTAGCCGGCCGCGGTGAGGACCGCGTCGGCGCGCTCGTAGCGGGCGGCCTGGACGTCGTCGTCGGGATGACGCGCCACATCGGCGGCCAACGGCGTCCCCGGCTCGACGGTGAGCGCGTACGCACTGACGTGCGGCGGCGGCGACGGGAGGGCGAGCACGTCGTCGAGCGAACGGGCCCAGTCGTCGTCGGTCTCGCCGGCGCCGCCGAAGATGAGGTCGAGGTTGTACGACGCGAAGCCGGCGTCGGCGACGAGATCGGCGGCCCGGCGGACGGCGGCCGGGTCGTGGCGGCGGCCGAGACCGGCGAGGACGTGCGGGGCGGTCGACTGGACGCCGAGCGAGATCCGGGTGACGCCGGCCGCCCGGTACGTCGCGAACCGCGCCGCGGACGCGTCCTCCGGGTTGCATTCGACCGTTACCTCCGCGCCGGGGGCCCGAGGCACGTCGTCGAGGACCCGGCACAGCTCGTCGGCCGGCAGTCGCGACGGCGTCCCACCGCCGAAGAAGACACTCGTCGCCGGCCGCAGCTCGCCCGCCGCCGTCGCCCGGCGCAGCTCGGTCACGCAGGCGTCGACGTAACGGGCCATCAGGTGGTCGCGGTCGGTGTACGTCGCGAACGCGCAGTAGTCACACCGGTGCCGGCAGAACGGCACGTGCACGTACACCCCGAAGGGGGTCACAGGTGGGCGGTGGCGCGGACGGAGCGCAGGCGGCGGTCGAGGTGGGCCTCGATGGCGTCGGTGGCCAGCGCGGTCACCTCGTCGGCGCACGGTGGCGGCGGCTCGGCGAGCACCGCGCCGAGCGAGCCGCCGAGGATGCGGCGGAGGACGTCGAAAGCCTCCGGGGTGACCGGCCGGCCGCGACGGCACTGGCGACAGAGCGCACCCCCCTCGAGCACGTCGAACGCAACGAGGTCGACCGCGTCGGCCGGTTCGCCACAGGACGCGCAGCCCGTGAGGAGCGGGCCGGCGCCTTCGAGGACGAGCGCCTTCATGAAGAAGGCCGGCGCGACGAGGCGAGGGTCGCGAGCCGGGTCGGTGAGCGTCCGCAGCGCGCCGACGAGCATCTCGTAGAGCCGCGGGTCCGGATGGCGCTCCTGGGCGAGCTGGTCGGCGACCTCGACGAGCGAGAGCGCCTTCGCCACCCGGTCGAGGTCCTCGCGGATACCGCGGAAGTGGTCGAGCACCTCGGCCTGGTTGACGATGTCGAGGTCGCTCCGGCCCTGCCACAGCAGGAGCGCGACGTGGCTGAGCGGTTCGAGCCGGCCGCCGAACTTGCTGGCCGTCCGGCGCACGCCTTTGGCGACCGCCCGGACCTTGCCGTGGTGCTCGGTCAAGAAGACGACGATCCGGTCGGCCTCCCCGAGCCGGTACGTCCGCAGGACGACTCCGTTGTCCCGGAAGAGGCTCACCGCTACGGGACCTCGCGCTCGCCCGGCGGCTCGGCCGGCTGCTCGCTCGGCTGGGCGACCGACGGTGCCGTCGGCGGCACGTACGTCGACGACGGCGGGCCTGACCCGGCCGGCCGCGGCCCGTGGGGCGACGACCGCCCGCCGATCCAGTTGCCACCGCCGACGAGGACGACGAGCGCGCCGACCGTGATCAGCGTGACCGCGGCCGCGGTGATGCCGTCGACGGCCATCCAGCAGAGCAACCCGAAGACGACGACACCGAGCCCGATGACCAGCTTCGTGACGCTCACCGCAGATCACCGTCGTCGGCCGCCGGATCGAGACCGCCGTACCGGCGGTCCCGTCGCTGGTACTCGACGACCGCGTCGTAGAAGTGGCCGCGGCGGACGTCCGGCCACGGCGCGTCGACGACGACGAGCTCGCTGTACGCGACCTCCCAGAGCAGCAGATCGGAGACCCGGTGCTCCCCCGACGTCCGCACGACGAGGTCGGGATCCGGCATGTCCGGGTGGTAGAGATGCCGGGCGATCGCCGCCTCGTCGACGTGGCGCGGCCGCGTCCCCGCCGCGGCCAGGGCGGCGATGGCGTCGACGATCTCGACCCGACCGTCGTAGTCGACGGCCAACGTCAGCGTCAGCCGGTCGCCGCCGGCCGTCCGTCCGACCAGCTCGTCGAGCCCGGCCGGCCCGCCGGTCGCCGCCGCGTCGGCCGCCCGCCGGCCGGCCACCCGGAAACGGACACCGCGTCCGACGAGCGCGGCCGAACCGTCCGCGACGAACGCCTCGCACCACGCCGGCCATCGACGGGCATTCCCGGTCGAGCCGGCGCGGTCGTCCGCCGAGACGGCGTAGACCGTCAACCACGACACCCCGAGAGCGAGCGCGCCGTCGACCACCTCGAGCAGGGCGGTCCAGCCGTCGGTCGCCCGACCAACACCGGCCCGACCGACCCGGTCGTCGTGGCTGAGCGCCCAGGCGACGTGGGTCGGCACCCGGTCGGCGTCGATCCCGTCGGGGACCGGCGCCGGCGCCGGCTCGCCCGGTACCGACCCGGACGGCAACGGGACCTCCGCGATACGTGCCACGAGTCGAAACTACCGCGGTGGTCACGGTCGCCAGGCATGATCGGGGCCGTGCAACCGACAGCCGACACGACCGCCACCGCCGACGGTGCGGCCGCGACCGCGGCCGCGGACCGGGCCGAGACGTGGTTGGCCCGGGTCACCGACGCCCTGCCGAACGGTGAGCCGCGGCCGCAGCAGGTGGCGATGGCCCGGTCCGTCGCCGCCGCCCTGGCCGGGGGCCGGCACCTCGTCGTCCAGGCCGGCACCGGAACCGGGAAGTCCCTGGCCTATGTCGTCCCCGCGCTGGCCTCCGGCAAGAAGGTCGTCGTCGCCACGGCGACGAAGGCCCTACAGGACCAGCTGGCGCAGAAGGACCTGCCGATCGCCGCCGCCGCCCTCCCCGCCGACGTCACGTTCTCGGTCCTCAAGGGTCGCAGCAACTATCTCTGCCGGCAGCGGGCGACCGAGATGGAGGACCACGGGCACCAACCGGAGCTCGACGTCGACGGGCCGTCGACCGCGGTCGAGCTGGACCGCGGACGCCTCGTCGACCAGGTCCGCCGGCTGCTCGAATGGTCGGAGGAGACGGCGACCGGCGACCGCGGCGACCTGCCGTTCGAGCCGCACGAGCGGGCGTGGGCGATGGTCAGCGTCGGGCCGAGGGAGTGCCCCGGTGCGTACCGCTGCCCGTCCGGCGGCCGTTGCTTCGCCGAGCAGGCCCGGGCGGAGGCCCAGGCCGCGGACGTCGTCGTCGTCAACACCCATCTCTACGGCGCCCACCTGGCCAGCGGCGGTGCGGTGCTGCCCGAGCACGACGTCGTCGTCTTCGACGAGGCCCACGAGGTCGAGGAGATCATGACCGCGTCGCTCGGCGCCGAGATCACGCCCGGCCGGTTCCGGGCGCTGCAGGCCGTCGTCCGGCCGCTCCTGCGGGACGACCCCGGCGTCGCGGCCACCGCGGACCTCGGCACGCTGGCCAACCGGCTGCAGGGCGCCGTCGAAGGTCGGGTCGGCGAACGGGTCCTCCACCAGCCGCGCTCGGCCGGCCCGGCCGGGGACGTCGAGCTGGTGGACGTCCTCGAACAGGCGGCATCCCAGGTCGACCGGACGCTGGCCCTGCTCCGCCGGACGCCCGACGCCAACGGGGCGGCCGGCGAGACCACTGGACAGGACGACGGGCGGCGGGCCCGGGCGGTCAGCGCGGCCGGGCATCTCGTCGACGACCTCGCCCGGCTGGCTGGTCGCGGCGACGACGAGGTGGCATGGATCGACGGGACGACCCGCTCCCCGGTCCTCCGGCTCTCCCCCATCGATGTCGGGCCGCCGCTGGCGGAGCAGCTCTGGGGGGAGGTCACGGCCGTCCTCACGAGCGCGACCATCCCGCCGCGGTTGCCCGAACGGCTCGGGCTGCGCGGCTTCGACGTCGACGAGGAGGACGTCGGCAGCCCGTTCGACTACCGGTCCCACGCCATGCTCTACGTCGCCCGGCACCTGCCCGACCGGCGCCGGCCGGAGTCGGAGGCCGCGCTGCACACCGAGCTCCGTTCGCTCATCGCCGCGGCCGGTGGCCGCACGCTCGCCCTGTTCACGAGCCGCCGGGCGACGGACGCGGCGGCCGATGCCCTCGCCCCCGACCTGCCGTTCCGACTGCTCGTGCAGGGGCAGCTCCCGAAGGGCCGGCTCCTCGAGGCGTTCAGTGCGGAAGAGACGTCGTGCCTGTTCGCGACGCTCGGCTTCTGGCAGGGCGTCGACGTGCCCGGCCGGTCGCTGTCGCTCGTCACGCTCGATCGCCTGCCGTTCGCCCGACCGGACGACCCGCTGCTGCAGGCCCGGCGGGACCGGGCCGGCGACGCCGCGTTCTCCGTCGTCGACCTGCCGCGGGCGGCGACGCTGCTCGCCCAGGGCGCTGGGCGCCTGATCCGGTCGGCCGACGACTACGGCGTCGTCGCGGTCCTCGATCCTCGGCTGGCCACCGCCGGCTACCGCAACGTCCTGCTCGCCGCGCTGCCGCCGATGCGCCGTTCGATCGACCTCGCCCAGGTCGAAGCGTTCTTCGCCCGCGTTCTCGCCGACCCGGACCAATAGCCCGGCCGGACGAATAGCCGAGCCGGACTAACAGCCCAGCCGGACTAATAGGGCTCTTCGGAAATGAGCGGGTGCGTCCGCTCGGCCGACGGAGCGCTCGCGAAAGTTGTCTGCCCCGCTCCGGCACTTCGAGGGCAGCCAATGCCCGAGCACAAGAGTGTTATTGAGACACCTGCGCCCGCTGCACCGTTCCCTAGGGGCGTGACGCATACCAGAGACCAGTTCCGCCCTCAACGGCGGAAATCAGATGGGAACTCTTCAGTTTGGACTCGATCAAACGCTCATACCGGAGTTTCTGTGAAGGAGAGCCGGTGATCCATAGAAGATCGGTTCCGTCCAGGTATGCCGTGGAGGAGTAAAAGTTGCACCACATCCCGATGCTTCGTGGGGACTGGAACTGCTCCATTATGAAGTCCCTGATCTGCATAGAAGAGGCGGACCTGACAAACGTGGCCACCGCAATGACGTGCTGGCCTGTGGAGTTGGTGTCGCCGAGCTCCCTGCCATAGCAATCGCCCGTCTCCGCTCCGGTCGCATAGCCTGCGGGCCTGAAGGGGTTGCTTCCGGCGGACTTCCCGATCCTTCCGGCTGAGGCCAGAACGGCAAACGCAAAGAGCGCCCACGCACAGAAGACGACGGCCAACACCGCCTTTACGCACTTCCAACAGCAAATCGCGCAGTTTGAAGCGGCGAGCCATACTGCACCGAGGGTGCCCACGGAGAGGAGAATCAGTCCGAAAGGTCGACTAAAGGCTCCGACGATGGCCCCGACGAATAGTAGTGCGAGGAGAGCGCGGACCCGTCCGCCGCGGGCGCGGGTCCGAATTAGAAAGCGCGTTACCGCCCCGGCACCATTGAGCGCCTCACTTGCCTCGATGGGCGCCACTTCCTTGCCGAGGCTGTATGCCGCGGCGCGGTTCGGAGAGGCGAGTGGCCGCCGTGACAGGACGGATCGGAATTGTTCCCAGGCTTCGACCCGGGTCTGCGGGATGCGGAAGAGTGCAGCACCGAGAGTTTCTTGGATGTCGGAGTTACCTGGATACTCCCTATCGAGTTGTCGGAGATCGGCGATCGTGTCCTCGCTGTACTCGGCTGTGCCTGCTACGACGGCAGCGGACAGTCTGAGGCCGAGGATGTCGGGGTATTCGCCGATTAGTTGGCTGATCTCCTGCTGAGCCTCGGCTCGCGTGATTCTCTTCGTGGCGAGATTAAGCCGCACGAGCATCGCACGTGCCCGCGGATTATTTGGCTCATGTCGCAGCACGGACTGGCATACTCGCCGCGCAGCTCGCAGCCGACGGCACACCATCAGGCGGCTGGCTCGATCGAGCGGCGGGCAGGCGGGAGTTGGCCAAGTGAGGATGAGCGGCGAGGATACCAAAACTGATGGTTGAGCAACCTTCCCGCGTAACGACACTGGCTGGTTTGCGGCGGCGTGCCATACCGTTCAGCGCTGGCGCAGCTTGGTCCGCCACCAAACGCGGGGCCTGGGTCCGACTCCCTGTACACAATGTTGGCCAGGTGCTTGCTTTCGCGAACGCTGAACCCCGCTCATTTCCGAAGAGCCACTAATAGCCCAGCCGGTCGAGCGCGTCGTCCCGCTGCTGCCAGCGCTTCTCGACCCGGACGAACAGCTCCAGGTAGGCGCCAGGTGGCAGCTCCTGACGCACCGCGATACCGACGGCCTTCAGCACCTCGCCGCCGCGGCCGATGACGATGGCCTTCTGCGAGTCCCGCTCGACGAGGATCTCGACCCGGATCCGCGGCCACTCCCACTCGGTGACGCGGCAGGCGATGGCGTGCGGCAGCTCCTCCCGGGCCCGCCGCAGCAGCTGCTCGCGCACGAGCTCGGCCACCCGGAGCGCTTCGGGGGTGTCCGTGACCATGTCGTCGGGGTAGTACGCCGGCCCCTCCGGCAGCCGGGCGACGATGGCGTCGACGAGGGCGTCGACGCCCTTGCCGGTCGCCGCCGAGACCGGGAAGAATTCGACGTCCGGCGGGCTCCCGGCGCCGCCGACCCCGCCTACCCGGCCGGCCCCGTCGGCGACCAGCCGATCGACCGTCTCGGCCACCGAGACCAGGGCGGCGACGATCTCGGGTGGGCGGGCGCGGTCGATCTTGTTGACGGCGACCAGCAGACCCGCGTCGCCGCGGGTGGCCTCGAGGGCTCGGGAGAGGACGAACCGGTCGCCGGGCCCGATGGCCGCGGTGGCGTCGACGAGGGCGACCGCGACATCGAGGTCGGCGAGGGAGGCGACCGCGGTCCCGTTGAGCCGTTCGCCCAGAGCGGTCCGGGGCCGGTGAAGCCCGGGCGTGTCGACGAAGACGACCTGGGTGTCCGGACGGTGGAGGATGCCGCGGACGTTGTGCCGGGTGGTGTTCGGGCGCGGCGACGTGATCGAGACCTTCGTCCCGACGATGGCGTTGACCAGCGTCGATTTGCCGACGTTGGGCCGTCCGACGATGGTGGCGAAGCCGGTCCGCACTGTTCAGCCGCCTCGGTGCCCTCAGTCGCCGTCGTCGTTCGCGACGTCGGCCCGGGCGAGCCGGTCGATCCGCACCCGCCCGATGCGCCGGCCCTGCACGCGTTGGGCGACGAGACGGAAACCGTCGACCTCGACGGCCTCCCCTTCGGTCGGGATGTGGCCGGCGAGGTCGAGCAGCAGCCCACCGACCGTGTCCCAGGCCCCCTGCGGCAGCTCGGCGTCGAGGAGGTCGTCGGCGTCGTCGATGGCCATGCGACCGGTGACGACGACGCTGCCGTCGCCGAGCCGCTCGACGGTCGGCTCCTCGACGTCGTACTCGTCGACGATCTCGCCGACGAGCTCCTCGATGAGGTCCTCGAGCGTCACGAGGCCGGCGGTGCTCCCGTACTCGTCGACGACGACGGACAGATGGAACTTGCGGTCCTGCATCTCGCGGAGGAGCCCGGTCAGCCGCTTCGTCTCCGGGACGAAGTTGGCCGGGCGAACGTGGGCCCGGACGGCGTCGGCACCGTGGCCGTCGCGCTCGGCCCGCATGAGATCCTTGGCGTAACCGATGCCGATGACGTCGTCGACGTTGTCCTCGTAGACCGGCAGCCGGCTGCGCCCGGCGGCGAGTGCCTGTTCGAGCGCCCGGCTGACGGTCGTCTCGGCCTCGAGCACGACCATGTCCGGGCGGGGCACCATCACCTCGCGGACGACGGCGTCGCCGAAGTCGATGATCGAGTGGATGAACGCCCGCTCGGTGTGCTCGATGACGTCCTCGGCGTGGGCGACGTCGGCCATCGCCAGCAGCTCGGACTCCGTCACGTTCGCCGACTCCTCCTCGTCGCCCGGCCGCCGGCCGATCAGCAGGTTGGCCAGCCCGATGAGGACGCCGGAGACGCCCCGGACGAGCGGGAAGCGGACGATGGCGGTGACGAGCGGCGCGCTGAACAGCGCAGCCCGCTCGGGGTTGTGCACGGCCCAGTTCTTCGGCACGGCCTCGAAGATCACGAAGATGACCACGATCTCGAAGACGGTGGCCACCACCACGCCCAGCGCCCCCAACCACTCCGAGGCCAGGACCCCCACCAGGGTGGCGGAGATCAACTGGCAGATGAGGACCAGGAGGAGGACAGCGTTGAGGAACTGCTCCGGGTGCTCGACCAGGCGCACCAACTGCCGGGCGCCCCGACGATGCTCGTCGAGCAGCGACTTGGCCTTCACCCGGCTCGTCCGGACCAGGCTGGTCTCGGCCAGGGCCAGCAGCCCGGAGATGGCCAGCAGGACCAGGATGACGGCGATCAGCAGCCAGTCGACGGCACGGAAGCCGGTGGCGGCGATCAATCCCCCACCCGGTGGTAGCGGGCGAGCAGCGTTCGCTCGAGCTTCTCCATCCGCTCGGCCTCGGTGTCGACCTCGTGGTCCAGGCCGAGCAGGTGGAGGAGGCCGTGGACGACGAGCAACGCGAGCTCGTCGTCCTGGCTCACGCCGTGGTCGACGGCGTTCCGGGCGGCGACGGCCGGGCAGATGACGACGTCGCCGAGCAGGACGAGCGGGTCCGGTTCCGGCTCGGTCCCCGGCCCGGTGCCCCCGAGGTCCGGCGACCGCCCACCGGGCGCCGGGTCGTCCTCGATCGGGAAGGCGAGGACGTCGGTCGGCCCGGTCCGGCCGAGGAACTGCTCGTTCAACGCGGCGATCGCGTCCTCGTCGACGAAGAGGAGCGAGACCTCGCAGTCGCCCCTCACGTTCCGGTCGGTCAGGACCGACCGGGCCAGCGCCGCCCACCGGTCGAGGTCGACCGGACCGCCTTCCCCGCCGCCGGCCGCCTGCTCGTCGGCGGCGAAGACGTCAACCGCCACGGTCGGGACGCCCCGGGTCGCCGGCGGGGCGGTCGTGCTCGGCAGCCTCGTAGGCGTCGACGATGTCGGCGACGATCTTGTGGCGGACGACGTCGCGCCGGGTCAGGTGGACGAAGGCGATGCTGTCGACCGCGGCGAGGACCGGCTCGATCCCGACCAGCCCCGACCGGCCACCGGCGACGTCGATCTGGGTGACGTCGCCGGTGACGACGCACTTCGATCCGAAGCCGATCCGGGTCAGGAACATCTTCATCTGCTCCGGCGTCGTGTTCTGCGCCTCGTCGAGGATGATGAACGAGCTGTTGAGCGTCCGGCCCCGCATGAAGGCCAGCGGCGCCACCTCGATGGTGCCGCGGTCCAAGAGCCGCTGGGCGCCTTCGGGTTCGAGCAGGTCGTAGAGGGCGTCGTAGAGCGGCCGCAGGTACGGGTCGACCTTGGCCATCAGGTCGCCCGGCAGGAACCCGAGCCGTTCGCCGGCCTCGACGGCCGGGCGGGTCAGGATGATCCGGTTGACCTGCCGGCTCTGGAGGGCCTGGACGGCCATGGCGACCGCCAGGTACGACTTGCCGGTCCCGGCCGGGCCGATGCCGAAGGTGATCGTGTTGGCGACGATCGCGTCGGTGTAGCGCTTCTGGCCGGCCGTGTTCGGCCGGACGGTCCGCCCCCGGGCCGCCCGGACGACCTCGGCGTTGAGCACCTCGGACGGCCGGAGATCCTCCCGGACCATGTCGACGGTCCGAGCCACCTTGGTGGCGTCGAGCTCCTGGCCGGACTGGAGGACCAGGACGAGCTCGTCGAAGAGCCGGGCCACCCGCGTGGCGTCGGGGCCCTCGGCGGTGATGCGGTTGCCCTGCACGACGATCCGGGTCTCGGGGAACGACGCCTCGACCAGCCGGAGCAGCTCGTCGCGCTGCCCGAGCAGCCCGGCCATGAGGTGGTTGTGCGGGACCATCGTCTCGGCCCGCCAGACGGCCGGCGCCTCGGCGGCCTGCACACCGGCTCCGCTCTCGGCCGACGTCACCCGACCAAGCCTGCCATCTGCTGGCCACCGAGGACGTGGAGATGGAGATGCGGTACCGAGCTCAGGGCGTCCGGGCCGACGTTCATGACCAGCCGGTAGCCGCGGTCCCCGGCGGCGAGGCCCTCGGCCTCGGCCACCGCCCGGGCCGTCGTGACCAGCGCGACGAGATCGTCGGCGTCCGCCGCGGTGACCGCGGCCGCGTTCTCGATGTGCCGGCGCGGGACGACGAGGACGTGGACCCGCGCCTGTGGCTGGATATCCCGGAAGGCGATCGTCCGATCGGTCTCGGCGACCAATTCGGCCGGGATGTCCCCGGCCACGATCCCGCAGAACAGGCAGTCGGCCACCGGCTTCAGTCCTCCTCGTCGCGGCCCGACACGCCGTCCACGGCAACTTCGCCGCCGCCCGGCCGGCGGGGCGGGTACAGGTGCTCGAGCTCACCGGGGGCGATGCGGCAGGACTCGATGTACCGGTCGACGTCGTCGGCCTTCAACCGGATGACGCGCCCGAATTTGTACGCGGCCAGCTCGCCCTCGTCGATGAACCGGTACAGGCTGCGCAGCGTCACCCCGAGGCGCCGGGACGCCTCCTTCGTACTGATCCACTGGATCCGGTCCGGCATCACTGGGATCTTGGCATCTGGGAACACCAGTTCGTGGCGATCGTCGTTCGTGCTCATCGGCCCTCCCCGACCACCGTACTGGCGCGGCGACCGGCCAGGATCGCCCCGGCGACGAGCGCCGCGGTCTCCGCCCGCAGCACGTACGGCCCGAGCCCGACAGTGCCGTCGGCGACCGCCAGTTCGTCGGGCGACCAACCGCCTTCCGGCCCGACGGCGACCGCGGTCACGGCGGCCGGCGGCGGGTCCCCGGCCAGTTGGGCCAGGAACGCCCCGTCACCGACGACGCCGACGACGGTCCGGACGTCCGTCACCTCGGGCAGCCAGACCCGCCGACACTGGCCGACCGCCTCCCGGGCCACCCGACGCAGCCGGTCGATCGCCCGGACGGCCCGGTCGCCGTCCCACCGGACGACCGACCGCGCCGCGGCGAGCGGCACGATCCGGTCGACGCCGAGCTCGGTCAGCTTCTGGACGACCCACTCCGGACGGTCCCCCTTGGCCGGTGCGAACGCCACCGTCAGCGCCGGGAACGGTGCCGGTTCGAAGATGACCGGTCCGTCCGGCTCCAGGACCGCGCCGAGCTCCCGACCGGCCTCGTCGCCCCGGTAGCGGCAGAGCGACCAGTGGCCGCGGCCGTCCGTGGCGACGACCGGCTCACCGGCTCGCAGGCGGAGCACCCGGGTCAGGTGGTGCCGGTCGTCGGCCCCGACGACGGGGTCCGCCGGATCGTCGACGAGCACCTGGGCCGCCGCGGCCGCCCGCTCGACGACACCGGCCGGCGGCGGGTTGGCCGGGGGCACGCCGTCAGCCGAAGGCCGAGCGGATCCGGGAGAGGACGCCTTCGTGAGCCTCGGTACCGCCGACCGGTTCGCCCCGCTCGGCCGCCAGCTCGACGAGCAACTCCTCTTGGCGCGGCGTCAGTGTCGTCGGCGTGTCGACGGCCACGTGCACGAAGAGGTCACCGCGGCCGCGGCCGCGCAGGTGCGGGATGCCGAGGCCCTTCAAGCGGATGACGTGACCGTTCTGCGTCGCCGGGGCCACCGTCACCGGGCGCGGCTCTTCGAGCGTCTCGACGTCGAGCTGCGCGCCGAGCGCGGCCTGGGCCACGCCCACGTGCAGGGCGGTGTGCAGGTCGTCAGCCGCCCGTTCGAACCGCTCGTCGGGCGCGACCGCGAGGTGGACGAAGAGCGAGCCGTTCGGGCCGCCTCGCGGTCCGGCCGGGCCGCGATCGGCCAGCCGGAGGGTAGAGCCGTGCTCGACACCGGCCGGCACCTCGACGGCGAAGCTCCGGTCCTCCATCCGCCGGCCTTCGCCGCGACAGTCCTGGCATGGCTGGCTGACGACCTCGCCGATGCCCTGGCACCGACCACAGGCCACCGCGGTGACGACCTGCCCGAGCAGCGACTGGCGGATGCGGCGGATCTCGCCGGTGCCCTGGCAGTCGGGGCACTCCGTCGGCTCCGTGCCGACCTCGGCCCCGTTGCCGCCGCACGTCCCGCAGGTGACCGGGAGGCGGATGCCCAGCTCCTTGCGGGCGCCGAACGCGGCCTCCCCGAACTCGAGCTGCAGCGTCACCTCCGCGTCGGCCCCCGGCTGGGGCCCGCGTCGTCGGCCTCGCCCGGCGGTGCCGCCCATCGAGCCGAAGAACGCCTCGAACAGGTCGCCGAGGCCGCCGTCGAAGCCGAAGCCCTGGGCGCCGGCCGCCCCGTTCTGGCCGAAGCTCGCCGGGCCGAACTGGTCGTAGCGGGCCCGGCGCTCGGGGTCCCGGAGAACCTCGTAGGCGAACGAGACCTCCTTGAACTTCGCTTCTGACTCCGGGTCGCCGCCGGTCGCGTCGGGGTGGTGCTCACGGGCTTTCTGGCGGTACGCCTTCTTGATCTCGTCGTCGGTGGCGTCCGGGCGGACGTCGAGCAGCTCGTAGAGGTCGTCCATCCCTAGCGGGCCCCCCCGATCCGCTCCCCCAACCGCTCGCCGACCAAGTGCGCGGCGGCCAGGGCTTGGGGGTAGTTCATCCGCGTCGGCCCGAGCACGCCGACCGCGCCGGCGTACCCGCCGTCGACCGAGACCGGCGCGACGACGACCGCGCACGACGCCAGCGACTCGTAGCCGTGCTCCTGACCGATCGCCACCGACCGGCCAAGGTCGAGGACGTCCCGGAGCAACGTGACGACGACGAGCTGCTGTTCGAGGGTGGCCAGGACGGCCCGGACGGTCTCGACCGCCTCGAACGCACCGGCCAGCCGGGACGGGCCGCCGACGAAGACATGGTCGGGCTCCCCGCCCGCCGCCAGCTCGGCCAGGGTGGCCGACGCGACGCCGGCGACCCGGTCGACCGCGGCGTTCCCGCTCGGCGCCGGGGCCGACACCGGCGAGAGCGGTCGGCCCTGCGCCGCCGCGTGGAGCAGCCCGCCGGCCGTGGCGAGGACGTCGTCGTCGACGTCGTCGTCGAGGTCGATCGATCGCTTCTCGACGGCCCCGTCGGCCAGGACGACGACGAGCAGGACGTGGCGGGGGCCGAGCCCGACGAGCTGGACCGACCGGACCGCGGCGGCGTCGTGGCCGGGGCCGACGACGACCGATGCGTACGACGTCAGGTCGGACAAGAGGCCGGACGTCCGCTCGAGCATGTCCTCCATCTCGCCGTGGACCTGCTCGAAGAACCGGCTGACCTTCTGGCGCTGGGCCGAGCCGAGGACGCCGGGCTCGACGAGGTGGTCGACGAAGAAGCGGTAGCCCTTGTCCGTCGGGATCCGGCCGGCGCTCGTGTGCGGCTGCACCAGGTACCCCTCGTGCTCGAGGGCGACCATCTCCGAGCGGATCGTCGCCGAGGACACGTTGACCCCCGCCACCTGGGCAACGAGCTGCGAGCCGACCGGCTGGGCCGAGCCGATGTACTCGGCGACGACGGCCTCCAGGATCGCCGCCTTGCGCGGGTTCAGGTCGCGGCCAACGGCCGCCTCGTCCGACGGGTGGCTCTCGGTCTTCGGGGTGCTGCTCCTCGGCATCGGATGCTCCACTGGTGGCCTGGCACTCGATTCTACCGAGTGCCAGGCCGTTCACCCGCCCGGGGTCCCCGGCGGGAGCGGCCGTTCAGTCCTCGAGCCGCAGGGCGGAGACGAAGGCCTCCTGGGGCACCTCCACCCGGCCGATGTTCTTCATCTTCTTCTTGCCTTCCTTCTGCTTCTCCAGAAGCTTGCGCTTCCGGGTGATGTCACCCCCGTAGCACTTGGCCAGGACGTCCTTGCGGCGGGCCTTGACCGTCTCCCGGGCCAACACCCGGCCCCCGATGGCCGCCTGGATGGGGACGTCGAACATCTGCCGGGGGATCAGCTCCCGCAGCTTCTCGGTCATCCGGCGCCCGTAGAAGTCGGCCTGGGACTTGTGGACGATCGTCGAGAAGGCGTCCACCGGGGTGTGGTTGATGAGCAGGTCCACCTTGACCAGGTCGGCGGTGGCGTACCCGGAGGGCTCGTAGTCGAGGCTGGCGTACCCCTTCGTGCGGCTCTTCAGCTGGTCGAAGAAGTTCACCACCACCTCGGCCAGGGGGATGACGTAGACGAACTCGACCCGCTCGGGCGACAGGAACTCCATCCGGGTCATCTCCGCCCGCCGCCCCTGGGCCAGCTCCATGACGGTCCCGGTGTACTCGGCCGGGGTGAGGATGGTGGCCTTCAGCATGGGCTCGTCGACGTGGTCCAGATGGGTGGGGTCCGGCAGCTCGCTGGGGTTGTCCACCGCCACCACGGTCCCGTCGTTCAGGTGCGCCTGGTAGGCCACCGAGGGGGCGGTGGCAATCAGGGCCAGGTTGAACTCGCGCTCCAGGCGCTCCCGCACGATCTCCATGTGCAAGAGGCCCAGGAAGCCACAGCGGAACCCGAACCCGAGGGCCCGCGACGACTCGGGCTCGTAGGTGAAGCTGGCGTCGTTCAACCGGAGCTTCTCCAGGGCGTCCCGGAGGTCCGGAAGGTCGTCGCCGTCGATCGGGAACAGCCCGCAGAACACCATCGGCTTGGGGTCCCGGTAGCCGGCCAGGGCCTCGGGGGCGGGGTGGGCGGCGGTGGTGACCGTCTCTCCGGAGCGGGCACCACCCACGTTCTTGATCCCGGCGATCAGGTAGCCGACCTCCCCCGGTCCGAGCTCGTCCACCGGGACGGTGACCGGCGTGCGGACCCCGATCTCCTCGATCTCGTGGTTGGCGGCGGCATGGATGAAGCGAAGCTTGTCGGTCGACCGCAGCGTCCCCTGCTTGACCCGGATGGAGCTCACCACCCCCCGGTACTGGTCGTAGGAGGAGTCGAAGATGAGGGCCTGGAGCGGGGCGGCGGGATCGCCGACCGGCGGCGGGATCCGGGCCACGATGGCGTCGAGCAGGTCGGGCACCCCCTCGCCGGTCTTGGCCGAGATGTGCAGGATGTCCGACGCTGGCAGCCCCAGGACGTTCTCGATCTCCTTGGCGCACCGCTCGGGGTCGGCCGCCGGCAGGTCGATCTTGTTGAGGACGGCCACGATCTCCAGGTCGTGCTCGATGGCCTGGTAGCAGTTGGCCAGGGTCTGGGCCTGGATCCCCTGGGAGGCGTCGACCAGGAGGACCGCCCCTTCGCAGGCGGCCAGGGACCGGCTGACCTCGTAGCCGAAGTCGACGTGGCCCGGGGTGTCGATCAGGTGGAGGATGTGCTCCTTCCACCCCACCCGCACGTTCTGGGCCTTGATCGTGATCCCCCGCTCCCGCTCGATGTCCATCGAGTCGAGGTACTGCTCGCGCATCAGGCGGGGATCGACCGCCCCCGTCAGCTCCAGGATGCGGTCCGAGAGGGTCGACTTGCCGTGGTCGACGTGGCTGATGATGGAGAAGTTGCGTAGGCGATCGGTCGCGATCGGCGGGGCGGCGGACACGGTTGCACGATCGTACCGGGCCCCGTCACTGGCCCAGCCCAGGTAACCGCCAGGCCCGGCCCCGGTGAACGGCGACGCCGGGGTGGGCGGCGGGCCGCTGGCGATCCACCCCTCCGGTACGCTTTTTCTCATGGCCGTCGTCACCCCCACCACGATCTCCGGCGCCCCCACCCGGCACCGGTTCACGGTGGACGAGTGGGACGAGCTGGGTCGCCTCGGGTTCTTCCACGAAGAGGCCAGAGTGGAGCTCATCGAGGGAGAGATCATCGACCTGCCGCCCATCGGCGACCGGCACGCCGCCTGCGTGGCCCGCCTGACCCGGCTGACCGTGACCCGCGCCGGTGACGGCGCCGTGGTGTGGGTCCAGAACCCGATCCGTCCGTCCCACTACTCCGAACCGGAGCCGGACCTGGCCTTGCTGCTCCCCCGGGACGACTTCTACGCGGCCGGCAAGCCCGGTCCCGCGGACGTCCTGCTCGTAGTGGAGGTGGCGCACAGCACGCTGGCGTTCGACCGAGACCGCAAGGGCCCCGTGTACGCCGCGGCCGGCATCCCGGAGTACTGGATCATCGACGTGGCCCACGACGTGGTGCTGGTCTTCACCGACCCGGGCCCGGACGGCTACCGGACGTCGGCAACGGTTCGGGTCGGCGAAGCCCTCGCTCCCGGGTCCCTCCCCCAGGTCGCCCTGACCGTCGCCGAGATCCTGGGCATCGCCGGCCCCGGCCGCTGACCCGGACGCCACCGGATCCCGGGAGTCAGCCACCCCGGCGGACACGCCGCCCACCCTGCTACGATCGGTGCTTCGGTCGGCCGGCCCCTGCGCTGGTTGTCCGGGGCGGTGACCGGCCCGGACCACGAACCGACGACTTCCCCGCAAACGACTCCAAGGATCCTCCGTGGCCAACATCCGCAGCCAGATCAAGCGCAACCGTCAGAACGAGCGGCGGCGGCTTCGCAACAAGTCGGTCCGCTCGGAGCTGCGCACCCGGACGAAGGTCGCGGTCGGCTCGGCCGAGGCCGGTGGCGAGGACAGCGCGACGGCGCTCCGCCTGGCCGTCAAGCGGATCGACAAGGCCGCCGCCCGGGGCGTGATCCACAAGAACCAGGCCGCCAACCGCAAGTCCCGGCTGATGCGCCGGATCAACGCCATCGAGACCGAGGCCGAATAGCCGCCGGTCGGGCGCCGGGCTCTTGGCCGGCGGCTTCCCGACCAGGCGATCAGTTCAACGGCGACCGGCGGGCACCCGGGTCCGGGCCAGCCGGCTGAGCCGGGCGACGAGCACTTCGAGGATCAGGTCGGTCGGCAGCGCGCTCTGACCCTTGACGTCGAGATCGGCCGCGGCGAGGAGCGTGACGGCCTGGGCCACCCGCTCGGACCCGAGCCGTCGGCTCTGGGCGAGCGCCTTCTTGGCAACGAAGGGACTCCGAACGCCGAGCAGCGCGGCGGCCTCCTCGCCGGAGCCCACGTCGGACCCGTCGAGCCGCAGCATGGCGGAGAAGTGCCGGTGCAGGATGCCGACGATCTCCGGCCCGGCCCGGCCACCGGCCACGAGCATGCGGTGCAGGGTGGCGAGCGCCAGGCTGGTCGAGCCGGCGTCGATGGCGTCGGTCAGGTCCCACGGCGGGACGGCGCCGGCCTCGC
The DNA here is from genome assembly GCA_963844575.1 of uncultured Actinomycetota bacterium. Classification (GTDB taxonomy): domain Bacteria; phylum Actinomycetota; class Acidimicrobiia; order Acidimicrobiales; family RAAP-2; genus DASZUK01. Next base: position 1,572,395 of record CAWJOU010000005.1, on the reverse strand, counting down.
CGAGGAACGGGGCGAGCTGATCCTCGTTGACGGACGCGCCATCGCCGTAGGCGACGGCGAGCGTCTGGACCAGGCCGGCCAGCCGGCCGAGATCCTCGCCGAGATGGTCGCCGAGCCGCTTGGCCGCCCCACCGGTCAGGCGGACCGGCGCGTCCTTCAGCTGCTCGGCCAGCCAGCGGCCGCGGTCCCGGCCGGTCCCGGCCGAGGCGTCGACGACGCGGCCGGCCGCGGTGACGGCTTTGACGACCGCTTGGGGGACGGTCCCGCCCCCGGCGACGAGGACGAGCGAGATGGCCGGCGCCGGGTCGGCGAGCATCTGGACGAGCCGAGCGCCGTCGGCGGCGTTCAGCCGGCCCGCGTCACGGACGACGACGATCCGCCGGTCGACGAGGAACGGCGGCGTCGTGCAGGCATCGACGACCGCGCCGATATCGAGGTCGTCGGCGGACGGCCCGCCGTGCTCCTCGACGACCAGCGCGGCATCCCGCCCGTCGAGCAGCTGCTCGACGAGCGACCGGGTGGCCTGGGCGACGAGCGAAGCGTCGTCGCCTCGGACGAAGTAGGCCGGCGCGAGGTCGGACCCCGTCCCGCCCGGCGTCACCGTTGTTCCATGACGGCGGCGAGGACGTCGCGGACGCGGCAAGTCCCGGCGACGTCGTGCACCCGGAGCAGCCGGCAGCCGAGGGTTACGCCGAGGGCGGCGGCGGACAGGGAGGCCTCCCGGCGGTCGGTGAGCTCGCGGTCGAAGAGCACGCCGAGGAACGTCTTGTTCGACGCGGAGAGAAGCAGCGGGTAGCCGAGATCGGCGAGCACGTCGGAGGCGCGCAACAGGACGAGGGACTGGTCGGCCGTCTTGCCGAGGTCGAGCCCGGCGTCGAGGACGATCCGGTCGGCGGGGATGCCGGCGGCGACGGCCCGGGCGGCCCGATCGGCGAGGAGCTCGGCGACGACCGCGACGACGTCGTCGTACTGCGGGTCGGGGTCGCGGACGCGGGGCGCCAGCCGGATATGGGTGGCGACGACCGCGGCGTCGGCCTTGGCCGCTTCGAGCAGGTAGTCGGGATCGGCGAACCCACTGATGTCGTTACCGACGACCGCGCCGACGCCGTAGGCCGCCCGGGCGACCGAGGCCCGCCACGTGTCGACGGAGATCGGGACGTCGAACCGCCGGGCCAGCGCGTCGATGGCCGGGACGACCCGATCGAGCTCCTCGGGCTCCGTCACCTCCGGGCCGGGGCCGGCCTTGACGCCACCGACGTCGAGGATGTCGGCCCCGTCGGCGACGAGCTGCTCGGCCCGCCGGAGGAACGCATCGAAGCCGTACGTGGCGCCACGGTCGTAGAACGAGTCCGGCGTCCGGTTGAGGATGCCCATCACGAGGGCTCGGTGGGTCAGGTCGTACGACCGACCGCCGAGATCGAGGTGCACTAGAACAGCCGGGCGGCGAGCGCCTTGCGATAGCCGGCGGTCCGCGGGTCGTCGGGGCCGAGGGTCTCGAGGACGTCGACGAACTCCTGTCGGGCCTGGTCGTCGTCGCGGACCCGGTCGAGCAGCCCGTCGAGGAGGGTCGTGACGTCGTCGCCCACCGCCACCTGCTGGCCGGCCAACCGGGCCTCGGCCGCCAGCGCCCGGACCGCCGGCGTCTCGGGGACCCGGGCGAGGAGGTCTAGCGCGGCGTCGGGTTCGCCCTTGGCGATCAGCAACCCGGCCAGCCCGGCCACCGCACCCGGGTGGTCCGGCTGCAGCTCCAGCGCCTGGCGCAACGACGCCTCGTCGCCGGCGGCCGCCAGGCGGTCGGCCTCGGTCGGCTGGGGAGCCAGCCGGGCGACGAACTCGGCCACCTGGGCCTCCGGCACGGCGCCGACGAAGCCGTCGACGACCTTGCCGTCCCGTAGGGCGTACACCGCCGGAATCGACTGCACCTGAAAGCTGGCCGCCACCTGAGGGTTCTCGTCGACGTTGACCTTGGCCAGCTCGACCGCCCCGTCGGTCTGGTCGACCACCCGCTCGATGATCGGTCCGAGGGTCTTGCACGGGCCGCACCACGGGGCCCAGAGGTCGACGACGACGGGGACCTCGGCGGAGCGGGCGACGACGGCCTGTTCGAACGTGGCGTCGGTGACGTCGGTCATCCGCCCGACCCTATCGTGACCGCGCCCCGGGCGGTCCGGGAGCGCCAGCCGGCGGATGCGCTGGCCGACGCCGGCTCCGGTAGCGTCGGTGGCATGGGGACGGCGGAAGAGGTACAGCGGGAGTCGGACACGGAAGTGGTCGGCATCGACGTCGACGCGGTGAGCGCGTGGCTGGCGGAGCACGTCGCCGGGTCGGTGCCGCCGTTCTCGTTCACCCTCGTCGCCGGCGGGCGGTCGAACCTGACGTTCCGGGTCGAGGACGCGGCGGGGCGGACGCACGCGCTGCGGCGACCGCCGGTCAGCCACGTCCTCCCGACGGCGCACGACATGACCCGGGAGTACCGGGTGATGACCGCGCTCGGCCCGACGAACGTCCCGGTCCCGGCGACGTACGGGCTCTGTGTGGACGAGACGGTCAACGGCCGACCGTTCTACGTCATGGAATTCGTGGCCGGCCACATCCTGAAAGAGGCCCCGATCGCCGAGGCGGCCCTCGACCTGCCGACGCGCCGGGTGGCCGCGATGGACCTGGCGGACGTCCTGGCGGCGCTCCACGCGGTCGACGTCGACGACGTCGGTCTCGGCGACCTCGGCCGGCGGGAGGACTACATCGGCCGCCAGGTCCGGCGGTGGACGGGCCAGTACGAGGAGATGGCCGTCGACGGGCCGGACCCACTGGTGGCGGAGGTCGGTCGCGTCCTGGCCGCCGAGGTGCCCGAGCAACAGCGGGTCTCGATCGTCCACGGCGACTACCGGCTCGACAACGTCGTCGTCGACGACCACGGCCAGGTCGTCGCCATCTTGGACTGGGAGATCTGCACGCTCGGCGACCCGCTGGCCGACGTCGGCACGCTCCTCTGCTACTGGGTCGAGCCGGACGACGACGACCGGTTGCTGTGGACGAACCCGGCCAGCGTCGCCCCGGGCTTCCCCGGTCGCGAGGAGGTACTGGCGCGCTACGCGGCGGCGTCCGGTCGCGACGTGTCGGACATCTCGTACTACATGGCGTTCGGCTACTGGCGGCTGGCGTGCATCCTCCAGGGCGTGTACGCCCGCTACCGGGCGGGCGCGGGCGCCGGCGATCCGAACAGCGTCGACCAGTTCCCGTCGGTCGTCGCCCGGCTGGCCCGCCGGGCGGCGACGATGCTGGCGGCTCGGTGAGCTCGTCGGAGGCGCCGTTCTTCGAGGTCCACACGACCCCGGTGCTGAAGGACCCGGTCCTCGTCGTCGCCCTGGAGGGATGGGTCGACGCCGGGCTCGGCGCGGCGGCCGCGGTCAGCGCGTTGTTGAACGAACCGACGGAGCCGCTCGTCACGTTCGACGGGGACCACTTCTTGGACCAGCGGGCCCGCCGGCCGATCGCCCACATCGTCGACGGGATCACGGCCGACCTGACGTGGCCGCAGACCATGCTCCGGCACGGCCACGACGAGGCGGGGACAGACGTCCTCTATCTCCTCGGCCCGGAGCCGGACTTCCACTGGCGGGAGTTCGTCGACGCGGTCGTCCACCTCGCGCTCGGCTACGGCGTCCGCATGGTCGTCGGCCTCGGCGCGTTCCCGGCGCCGGCACCCCACACCCGGCCGGTCAAGCTGGCGGCCACCGCGCCGCCGGGCTCGGCCGAGCTCGTCGCCCAGGTCGGCGTCGTCCAGGGGGAGCTCGAAGTGCCGGCCGGCGTGCTGGCCGCGCTGGAGCTCGGGTTCGGCTCGGTCGGCGTCGCCGCGGTCAGCCTCTGGGCCCGGGTGCCGCACTACGTGTCGGCGATGCCGTTCCCCGAAGCCAGCGCGGCGCTCATCGACGGCCTGGCCGGGGTGGCCAACCTGACGCTCGATTCGTCGTCGCTCCGCTCGGCCGCCGACAGCTCGCGCCGGCAGGTCGACGATCTGATCGCCGGGAACGCCGAGCACCTCGCCATGGTCCGCAAGCTCGAGGCGAGCATCGACGCGTCGGAGGGGAACCCGCTCGGCGTCGACGAGGTCCCGACCGGCGAGGAGCTGGCGGCCGAGCTCGAGCGGTTCCTCCGCGACGAGGACGGCCGATGAAGGTCGACGGCTCCCTCCAGTTCGACGGGTCCGACCTGGCCGCGACGGCGCGCCAAGCCGAGGCGCTCGGGTTTGCGGGCGTCTGGACGGCCGAGGCGAGCCACGACCCGTTCGTCACGCTGGCCGCCGCGGCCGGGGCGACCGAGCACCTCGAGCTGGCGACGGGCATCGCGGTGGCGTTCGCCCGGAACCCGATGAACCTGGCGATCCTGGCCAACGACCTGCAACTGCTGAGCCGCGGCCGGTTCATCCTCGGCCTCGGTTCGCAGATCAAGCCGCACATCACGAAGCGGTACTCGATGCCGTGGTCGCATCCGGCCCCCCGGATGCGGGAGCTGGTCCTGGCCGTCCGGGCCATCTGGGAGAGCTGGGCCACCGGCGATCGACTGGCGTTCCGCGGCGAGTTCTACACGCACACGCTGATGACGCCGTTCTTCGACCCAGGCCCGAACCCGTACGGCCGTCCGCCGATCCTGCTCGCCGCGGTCGGCGGCCACATGGCCGAGGTGGCCGGGGAGGTCGGCGACGGGCTGCTCGCCCACCCGTTCACGACGCCGCGGTATCTCCGCGAGGTCAGCCTCCCCGCGCTCGAGCGGGGCGCAGCGACGGCCGGCCGGACGCGGGTCGATCTGACCGTCTCGCTGGCCGGCCTCATCGTCACGGGCGACACCGACGAGGAGCTCGAGCGGGCGACGAAGGCGGTGAAGGGCCAGATCGCGTTCTACGGGTCGACGCCGGCGTACCGACCGGTGCTCGACCTCCACGGCTGGGGCGACCTCCAGCCGGAGCTCAACGCGTTGTCCAAGCGCGGCGACTGGACGACGATGGGCGGCCTGATCGACGACGAGCTGCTCGACGCCCTCGCCGTCGTCGCGCCGCCCGGCCAGGTCGGCGCCCGGGTCGAGGAGCGGTTCGGCGACCTCATCGACCGGTTCGGCTTCTACACGCCGTACGCGGTCGGGCCGGACCGGTGCCGCGAGCTGCTGTCCGGCTTCACGAGCTGACGCCACCCAGCGCTTCGCTGGGAGGTCTCTGTCCCATCAGGCGCAACCCACCCCGGGGACCCAGGGCGTCCGTTTCAGCCGCCCGTCCCCCGCCGGGACATGCGTCGGCGGGAACCCATCGTGCCCACAGGACCGTGAAGCCCAGGCCGAGGATGGTCGCCCCAATGGCTAGCGCAACGTAGGGCACGTGGTACGCCGCTCGGATCTCCAGGCCGACATCGTAGATACCGTGGCAGATGATGAACGGCAGGAGTCGACGGATTCGGAGGTAGACGAGAACGCTGACAACGGCCCAGGGGGCGACCTCGATAACGCCGGGACCGTAGTACACGTGGTAAGAGAGCCGGACGGCCGCGTCGACCCCGACGATCGCGGCCACCGGCCAACCGCGCTGCTCCAAACGTCGGACCAGGAAGCCAAGCACGACGACCTCTTCGATCACCCCGGACACGGCCCCGTGGACGCACTGGAGCACCACGTCGGCCCATCGGGCAGAAAGCTCCGGACCGATGACGGCGTAAGCATGCAGTCCGGCCCACGCAAGAATGCCCCGTCCGAGCCAGAGCGGTAGCAGGAACACCGTGAAGAACACCGGCAAGAGGAACGCGAAGTCGGTGCGGCATCGCCGCCCTCCGAGGTTGATGGCCGTTAGCCCTTCCCCCGACCGAACCATCAGATACCACACCAGAAAGGCTGCGGATAGCTCGAGCAGGAGGAAGACGACATTCAGTAGCAGGTCGACCCACAGCGGGGCGCGGATGGCGATCGGGGCGTCGAAGGCGATACCAACCGTGAGGTGCTCAATCAGCAGCACCAGGGCACTGAACGTGGCCGCGAGCGGGAACACCGAGAGGACGACCAAGGTCTCCCACCCTGCAGCCGCCGCTCCCGTCGGTCGATGGTTGCGGCAGCCCCCGGCGCGCCGTGGAGCACTCGGTCGAGTGCCGAACCAGCCGGTACCCGACGGCGTGGCGAACTGACTCCGCCGGGGTCGGCCTCCCTCTCGACCACGGCAGTGATCAGACGACGACGTTGACCAGCCGGGGCGGCCGGACGACGACCCGCTTCGGCTCGCCACCGGCGAGGGCCTCTCGGACCTTGGTGGTGGCGAGGGCGAGCGACCGGGCCTCCTCCTCGCCGATCGACGGGTCGACGGCGAGGCGCTCCCGGACCTTGCCGTTGACCTGGACGACGAGGGTGACGGTCTCTTCCGCCACGAGCGACGGGTCGAACGCCGGCCAACGCTGCGCGTGGACGGACGGCTCGTCGGGGTGGCGCCGCTCCCACAGCTCCGCGGTGACGTGCGGGGCCATCGGGGCGAGTAGGAGCGTCAGCGCGTCGACGGCCTCGCCGAGCACATCGCGGTGCGCGCCGTTGCCCGGCGCCGAGCCGTCGCCACCGCCGCCGGTGCCGTCGGCGGCCCGGGCGTAGCGCTGCAGGACGTTGACGAGCTCCATGCAGTGGGCGACCGCGGTGTTGTACGACCACCGCTCGATATCGGCGGAGACGAGCTGGATCGTCCGGTGCACGGCCCGGCGGACGGCCCAGTCGTCGTCGGACGGCTCGCCGGTCCGCAGCCCGTCGTCGGCGGCCGACGCCGCGAGCCGCCACAATCGGTCGAGGAAGCGGCCGCAGCCTTCGATGACCTGGTCGGTCTGCTCGGTCCAGTCGAAGTCGTCGGCCGGCGGCCCGACGAAGAGGTGGAACAGCCGGAGACCGTCGGCGCCGACGGTCTCGTAGTACCGCTCGGGCGCAACGAGGTTGCCCTTCGACTTCGACATCTTCGTCCCGTCCATCCGGATCATGCCCTGCGTGAACAGCCGGTGGAAAGGCTCGCGCGGCACGTCGGGGGCGAGCCCGACGTCGATCAGGGCCCGCGTGTAGAAGCGGGCGTAGAGCAGGTGGAGGATGGCGTGCTCGATGCCGCCGATGTACTGGTCGACCGGCATCCAGTGGCGGGCGGCCGCGGGGTCGAACGGGACGTCGGGGCTGAACGGGTCGCAGAAGCGGAGGAAGTACCACGACGAGTCGACGAACGTGTCCATCGTGTCGGTCTCGCGCTCGGCCGGCCCGCCGTCGATCGGACAGGTCGTGTGGAGAAAGCCCGCGTGCGAGGCGAGCGGCGACTGGCCGGTCGGCTCGAACTTGACGTCGTCGGGGGCGAGCACCGGCAGCTCGCTCTCGGGCACCGGGACGATGCCGTGCTCCCGGCAGTAGACGACCGGTATCGGGCAGCCCCAGAACCGCTGGCGCGAGACGAGCCAGTCGCGGAGCCGGTAGTTGACCTTCCGCGTCCCGAGCCCCTCGGACTCGAGGAACTCGATCGCCTTCGCCTTGGCGGTCGCGATGTCGAGGCCGTCGAGGAAGCCGCTGTTGATCTTCTCGCCGTCGCCGGTGTACGCACCGCCGCCGTCCTCGTCCCACCGGTCCGGCGGCCGGACGGTGCGGACGAATGGGAGGCCGTGGGCCTCGGCGAACGCCCAGTCGCGCTCGTCCTCGGCCGGGACAGCCATGATGGCGCCGGTGCCGTAACCCATGAGGACGTAGTCGGCGACGTAGACGGGCACCGGCTGGCCGGTGAACGGGTTCTCGACGTAGCTCCCGGTGAACGCGCCCCGCTTGTCGAGCGCCTTCCCGCCTTCGGCCGACGCGGTCCGCTCGATCTCGGTCTCCAGTGCGGCGGCGGCCCGCAGCTCGGCGACCGCGGCCGCGTGCTCCGGCGTCGTCAGTGCGTCGACGAGCGGGTGCTCGGGGGCGACGACCGCGTACGTCATCCCGAACGCGGTGTCCGGCCGGGTGGTGAAGACCCGCAACGCTCGCCCCGCGCCGTCGGGAAGGGAGCCGGCGCGGGGGGCTCCCGGGTCGGGCCCAACGATCGGCAGGTCGAACTCGGCGCCCTCGGACCGGCCGATCCAGTTGCGCTGCATCGTCTTGACCCGCTCCGGCCACTCGAGGTCGTCGAGCCCGGCGAGCAGCTCGTCGGCGTAGGTGGTGATCTTGAAGAACCACTGTTCGAGGTCGCGGACCATGACGACGTCGCCGGACCGCTCGCACGTCCCGTCGGCCAGCACCTGCTCGTTGGCCAGCACGGTCTGGCAGCCCGGGCACCAGTTGACCGGCGCGTTCGCCCGGTAGGCGAGACCGGCCGCGAGCAGCTTCGAGAAGATCAGCTGGTTCCAGCGGATGTACGCGGGGTCATGGCTGTGGATCTCCCGCCGCCAGTCGTAGACCGCGCCGAGTCGCGTCACCGATGCCTTCAGCTCGGCGATGCGGGCGTCGGTGAAGATGCGGGGGTGCGTGCCAGTGCGGATCGCCGCGTTCTCGGCCGGCAGCCCGAACGAGTCGAAGCCGAGCGGCGAGAGGACGGCCTTGCCCTGCATCGTCTGATAGCGGACGACGAGGTCACCGAACGTGTAGTTCCGGACGTGGCCCTGGTGGGCCGACCCCGACGGGTACGGGTACATGCACAGGGCGTAGAACTTCGGCCGCGGGTCGTCGTTGTCGACCTCGTACGTGCCGTCGTCCCGCCAGCGCTGCTGCCACTTCTGCTCGATCGCGTCGACGTCGTAGGCCCGTGCCATGACGTCGGATGCTACTGCCGGTGCCCGCCGACCACCTCCGGCCGGTGCGTCACCGGCGCGGCCGGGCGGCGGAGGACGGCGTAGGCGACGACGCCGGTGACGAGCAGCAACCCGGCGCCGACGAACAGCGCAACCTGCAGGCCGGACTCGAACGCCGCCGTCGCCCAGGTCGCCAGGTTGACGCCGACGTCGTGCCGGACGACGGCGATCTGGCCGCTCGTGACCGGCCCGACCAGCCCGTCGCCGGCCTGACGGAGCGCGGCGGTCGGCGCGCCGACGAGGTCGGCGCGCCACGCCCGGGCGGCCACGGTCACGCCGATCGAGCCGAGGACGGCCAGCCCGACCGACGTGCCGACCTGCCGGCTGGTGTTCAAGATGCCGGACGCGATGCCGGACGCGCCGCCCTCGACCGACGACATGACGACCGTCGACGCCGCCGGCGACAACAGGCCGAAACCGACGGCGATGCCGACGTACCACCCCTCGACCTCGGCGATCGGCGTCGCCGCGGCGACGAACGAGAGGCCGGCGATGCCGGCCGCGGCCACCGCGCAGCCGACGGCGATGACTGCGCCCGGCGAGAACCGCTTCGTCACCCGCCCACTCGACTGGGCGACGAACAGGAACGGCACGCCGAGCGCGATCCACGAGACGCCCGTCTTGAGCGCCGACCAGCCCTCGACGTTCTGGAAGAAGAGCGTGACGAAGAAGAACATGCCGGTGAGCGAGAGGAACGCCACGAGCAGCACGACGTTGCCGGTGGCGAACCGGTGCTGGCGAAGCATCGCCGGGGGGACCATCGGCGAGCTCGTCCGGTGCTCCCACCAGAAGAAGCCGGCGAGGACCACCGCACCGGCGACGATGCAGCCGACGACGACCGGCGACCCCCAGCCCCGGTCAGCCGACTCGACGAGGCCGAACGTGACGAGGAACAACCCGACGGACGCCAGGACCGCGCCGGCCGGGTCGAGGTGCCGGCCCGACGGGTCCCTCGACTCGTCGACCGACGTGAGCGTCAGCGCCAGACCGGCGACGCCGAGTGGGACGTTGACCCAGAAGACCGACGACCAGCCGAAGACGCTCAGGAGCAGGCCGCCGACGATCGGCCCGACCATGAACCCGACGCCGGCGATCGCCGCCCACGTCCCGATGGCCGACGGCCGGTCGTCCGTCGGCGTCGCCTCGACCAGGATCGACAGCGTCAACGACGACATCAGCGCGCCGCCGACCCCCTGGACGGCCCGGAAGGCGATCAACTCGACGTCGACCGTCGACAGCGCACACGCGGCCGAACCGATCACGAACACGGCCATCCCGACGACGAAGCACCGGCGCCGCCCGAACCGATCGCCGAGCGCGCCGCCGAACGGGATCAGCGCGGCCAACGCGAGGGCGTACGCGCTGACGACCCACTCCAGCCGACCCGCCGACATGTGCAGGCCGTGTTGGATCGACGGCAGCGCGACGTCGACGATCGTGACGTCGAGGAGGATCATCCCCTGGGCCAGGCTCATCGTCGCCAGCGTCCGGCGCGACCGGCCGTTCCGAGTGGGGGCCGGCGACCGGCGAGGTGACGACAGGGTGGCCACGGCCGGCCAGTATCTCCCCCACGCGCCAGCGGGGCGGAGATGGTCCTCGACCCGCCTCGGCGTTGACGCGTCGACCCGACGGCATCTTTCCCGGGGAAATAGAAAATCCCAGGCCAGACAACATCTGACCTGGGATTTTGGAGTGGACCTTGGCTCCCACAATACGAACCGGTCCCCTGCCTTTCGGGGACCGATTGTCAGGCTCCCCTCAGCCGCGGACGCTCGTCAGGACGCGACGTAACGGCGGAGGGCGTCTCGGGCAACGGCGCTGACGGTGCGGTGCTCCTCTCGGGCCCGCCTGTGGAGCGCTTCTGACAGCTCCGGCTCGACTCGAAGATCGAGGCGTGGCGACGTCCCCCGACTAAGCGAGGGACGACCGGTCCGGACTGCCTTGGCCTTCGTCAGGTCGTAACCGGCCTCGGCCTCGTCGGCCAGCGCTTCTTCTACCTCGGGGGTGAGGACCGCACCGCCCTTCGTCCGCTTCACACTCGCCATTGTTTGGCCTCCTCGTACCGACTGCGGTACTTCGCCCGTAGCTCCATGACATGGATCACCCGTAGGTGCTCTTCGCCGTCCTCGCTCTCCAACTCCATGCCGATCACCTCCAACGGTCTTCCAGACGGATCGTCGCCCAGATAAACGAACCGATCCTCCGGCACCGCGGATCCGGTCGGTGCGGGCTGGAGAAGGACCAACCCACAGTGGACCACCACGTACCGGGCGTCGCGTCGAGCGCCGCCGTGCCGCCGGGAGGCGTGGGTCCAGCTGATACGCACACGGACCAGCCTAGCAGTTTTGTCCGACAGAACTGGGGCCACCTTGGCGGGTCACTTTGCTGGACGGATTGCGATCATCCGCCGATCCGGTTCGCGGACGGGAACCAATGAATCGCGTTCAGCCAGGTCACAGACGTGAGTGGACCTTGGCTCCCACAATAAGAACCGGTCCACGACGATCAGCGGCCTGCAGATCACCATCTGAACCGCCGGACGGAGCCCGGCCAGTGCTGGCCTCAGGCAGCCACCGTCACGGCCAGCAGTTGCGGGGTGCCGAACTCCCCGGGAACAACCTAACCGCCGGCCTCGAGGCCGGCGATGTGTACTTCGATCGCTTCGACGGCTCCGGCCTGACACTCCTCCAGGGTCCGGCCCTGGGTGAAGCAGCCGGGTAGGGCGGGGACGGCGACGAAGTACCCTACGGACTCCTCCGGCTCCACCACGATCGTGTAGGTCCGTATCAGCACGCTCGGAACTCCCCGGCCGTCAGGCCCGCTTGGTTCAGGATCGATCGCAGCGGGGCGGGGCCGATGGTCTCGCCGACGTGGATCGGCACCGTTACCCGGCCACCTCGATCAGGGTGCCAAGCTGAGCATCGGAGCCCTTTGAGCTACGACATCCCAGCCGAGTTTGCCGAGCGGCTAACCACTTCCGCCCGGTGATGTTGCCGGTCGTCACCACCAGCAGGTGGCGGGGCGAGCGGCTCAGGAGGTAGCCGTCGCGGAAGTCCCGGTCCTTGGTGACGACGACCCGACCTTCGACGTCGGCCTTCCGGGCGAGAACCTGATCGGTGGTCCGATTCCCTTCCGGAAGCTCCGAGGTATGGACGGCAGCGTGTCCCGCCGTCCGAAGGAGTTGGGCAAGCTTGGCGGGGAGTTGGGCGTCGACCAGGAAATTCATGCGGCGCCGAGCGGCACCACCCGGCGCTGCCCGGCCGCCAGCGCACCGAACTCCAGCACGGCCAAGAGATCGTCGCGCTCGAGGTCGGGGTGATCTTCGAGGACATCGTCGATCGTCATGCCCGAGACCAAGGGCTCCAGGAGGCTTTCGACCGTGTAGCGGGGTCCGCGCACCGCCGGCTGGCCGTGGCAGATGGCCGGGTCCGAGGTGATCCGATCCAGGCGAGATATGCCCACCAGTCTCGCGTGGGCGCTGAATGTTCCACATCGGGGCCCTCTTGTGTGCTTGTGGGCACGTTGTCCCCTGTCGGAAAGAGTCGGTCGAACTGCACACCCCCTGCACACCCGGGTGCACCCTACGTGTTGCCTGCTCAATGCCGGCCGGAGGCGTTCAAGGTCTCTGACGACCTTCGGGTTTCACGACCCGAAGGTGGCGCCTCAGTGAGTAGGTAACACGGTCTCGATGAGACCCGCGAATCACCACGCCGCCGGGGCGCGCTGGCACCCGCGCGCCGGGTGTCCGCAACATGGTCGAGAATCCTCAAGGTCGATGTCGAAGGACCGCATGCTCGTTCGACGTACGTACGAGAAAGCAACCCCTGACGAACCAGAAGGAGTGATCGAGATGCCGCGTTTCATGGGATTCGTGCGGATGGAAGAGGGTGTCGGGACGCCACCGCAGGCGCTGTTCGACGCGATGGACGAGTACATCAGCGAACGCGCGGCCAAGGGCGTGTTCCTAGACGGGGGTGGTCTGTACGGGACTGAAGACGCCGTGAACTACGTCGTCCGCCAAGGCGAGGTTACCCGCGTCGACGGGCCGTACGCCGAGGCCAAGGAGGTAGTCGGCGGCTGGGCCATCATGGAGTACCCCAGCCTCGAGGAGGCCGCGGCGGACCAGCAGTCGTTCGCCGAGCTTCACGCGAAGTACTGGCCCGAGATCACGGTGATCTCCACCCTGCGCCAGATCTCGACCGGCCCCGAGGCGCCCGGCGCGTGACTGATCCTGGATCCGCCGTTCCTTCGCCTTCTGCGGCAAGGATCGGCGGATCCAGGCTGAAATCGGGCTCATTACGCTGGCGTGGTGCCGGCAGAGACCCGACCCGATGACCCGAACCAGGCCATCTACGCCGCGTGGCGGGCCGAGTCGGCCCGCCTCGTCGGTGCCCTCACCCGGATGACCCGAGATGTGAGCCTCGCCGAGGACTTGGCGCAGGACGCCCTCGTCGCCGCGCTCGAACAGTGGCCCGCCACCGGCATCCCCGACAATCCGGTCGCGTGGCTGATGACCACCGCGAAACGGCGCGCCATCGACCAGTTCCGGCGTGCCGACAGCCTCCGCCACAAGGTGGCGGAGCTCGAACGTGCCCGAGGGAGAGAGGGGGAGACGATGCCCGACGTCGAGAGCCAGGTCGACTACATCGAGGACGACGTACTCCGGCTCATCTTCCTGTCCTGCCATCCGACCCTGACGCCCGAGTCCCGAGCCGCACTCACGCTGCGATTGGTCGGCGGGCTCGCCACCGCCGAGATCGCCCGGGGATTTCTGGTCACCGAGTCCACCATGGGCCAACGGATCTCACGAGCGAAGAAGACCCTGTCCGAAGCGCACGCCGAGTTCGAGCTTCCCGAGGGGCCGGAGCGGACCAAGCGGCTCGACGACGTCATGGCGGTGATCTACCTGGTCTTCAACGAGGGCTACACCGCCACCGCCGGAGAGGAGTGGATGCGCCCCGACCTGGCGAACGAGGCAATCCGGCTGGCGCGCATGCTGGCCGCTCTCGCTCCCGACGAGCTCGAGGTACTCAGCCTGCAGGCACTGCTGGAGATCCAAGGGTCGCGGATACCGGCCCGGCTCGATAAGGACGGCGCTCCGGTCCTGTTGGAGGCACAGGATAGGAACCTCTGGGATCAGCTGCTGATCCGGCGCGGCCTGGCCGCCCTAGAGCTTCCGGACCGAGGGTTGAGGTGACAGATGGGCTCTGTGGCTGAGGGTCATGCTGCCTTGCTTCTCTGGTGGTTGTCGAGGATCTCGTGAGGCGTCCGGCCCCGCATGTAGTCACCGTGGTTGCGCCGGCGGTGATGGTAGGTGGTGAGCCAGGCATCGACCTCGGCCTGGAGCTGGCGGACGGAGGTGAAGTGCCGACGATGAAAGGCCGGGCGCCAGCACTCTTGGAGGATGGTGCCCTGCAGCCGCTCGCAGACCGAGTTGTGGTTGGGCGAGCGGGCCGGGATGCGCTGGTGACGAAGCCCCCTGGCAGCCAGGTGGGCCTGAAAGACCTTCGCCACGTACTCGGGACCGTTGTCGGTGAGCACGGCCCGGACAGCCACCCCGTGGCGCCGGTAGCGCTTGAGCACCTGGTCGATGAAGCCCATGGTGTGGGCGGCGGTCACCGGGCCGAGCACGATCATGACGACGGCCCAGCGGGTGAAGACGTCGACGGCGGTCAACTGGTACACCTTGCCCACCCCCTTCAGCTTGCCGATGTAGAAGCTGTCCAGACAGACGAGCTCACCCGGGCCGCCGGTGGCCAGGCAGAACCCCATAGGGCCCGCTTCTCGGGCTGCCTCGGTCGAAAGTCCCGTCGTGGCCGCCGTGATGGCCGCCGCTCGTCCCAGGCGCTGCTGCCTCGTCCCCAGCCCGTGGGCGACGAGGTGCTTTTGCACGGTCGACTTGGCGATCGAGAACCCCCGGTCACCGAGCCGGTCGGCGTACTGGCGGCAGCCGATGGTCGGTTCCACCACGGCCAGCGTCAACAGCGTCTCGACCACGTGGGTGGGCGTGGCCTCGGGCATCTGGGGGCGCCGCCGGGCCTTGGGCACGAGGGCGTCCAGGCCGTAGCGGTCGGCCACGCCCTTCCACTGGTAGTAGCGGGTCCGAGAGATGCCGAAGGTCCGACAGGTCTCGGCCACGTTGCCCGTCTTGGCCGCATGTTCCAACACGGCGATGCGACGTTGGTAGATGATCTCTGCTGGGGTCACGGTGATGGTCTCCATGGGTCTTTGGTAGGAACCACAGAGTCCATCGCCGTGCCCCGCTACGGGGTGGATGTGCAACCTCAACCCTCGGTCCGGAAGCCCTAGAGAAGGCGGAGCAGCTGGCTGCCCGCGGGACCCCGGTCGGGAGGTACTTCCTGCAGGCCTCGATCGCGGCGCAGCACGCCCGGGCGGTACGCGCCGAGGACACGGACTGGCGTCGGATCGCGGTGTTGTACGGCGTCCTGGCCCGCGCCGCGCCCGGCCCGGTCGTCGAGGTGAACCGGGCGGTCGCGCTCGGGCGGGCGTACGGCCCCGGCGCCGGGCTCGCCGTGCTGGAAGAGGTGGACGCCGACTCACTCGGCGACTCACCGCTGTTTCCGAGCGTACGCGGGGACCTCCTTGAGCGGGCTGGGCTGCACGCGCAGGCGCACCAGGCGTTCACCGAGGCAGCCTCGCGTACCGCGAACGCGGGCGAACGCACCGTCTTGCAGCGCCGGGCGGACCGGAACCGGTCGCGTGGGTCGGGACCCGGATGAGCCGCTATAGCCGACCAGAGCTTGTGCCGTCCCATGCTGCTCTTGACGCAGATGCGCCTTGAGCACGGCAGCCGATTCCACCACACCTCTCCAGCAGTTTCGGAACGCCATCAACAGTCGTCACCAGCCCGGCGACCCGACGGAGTGCGGCAGGCCCGCCGCCGATGCGCTATTCAGGTCAGGTCGCGCTCATAGAGCCAGCAACCGGATGGCCGTCGATCCGCTTGTTGGCTGGCCTGCGCCCTCATCCGAGAAAGCCGATCAGGCGCGGTCGTGGAGAGTGACGTGGTAGCCGTCGGGGTCGGCGAAGGTGAAGGTCCGACCGAAGGGGCCGTCGATCGGTGCGGAGACGATGGTGTGACCGTCGGCGACGAGAGCATCGTGAATGGCCTGGACGTCGGTCGCGTGGAGCCAGATCGCGGCACCGATGCCGGGCCGAGCAACGGACGCGAGATCAGTGCCGGGAACGACGTCACGCAGTGCGAACGCGATCGGCCTCGTCTCGAAGACGACAGCATGGGGAGGGCCCGCCTGCGAGCGGACGAGGCCGAGGTACTGCTCGTAGAACGCCTGCGAAGCGTCGAGGTTGCGCGCTTGGAGGGAGATGAAGTCAGGGCCAGTAACAGGCATGGTGCCATTCCTTTGTGTATGTCAGTACTCTGACATACACACAGTATGTCAGAGTACTGACATGAGTCAAGACGGTTTCGGCGTCGACCTGGAGACGTCGCTGGGCTACCTGCTGAAGCAGGCGTCGGTCGCGCTCCGCACTGCCATGGAGGAGGTGCTACGGCCGCTCGGGATGACCGTGACGCACTACGCCTGCCTCGAGCTCCTGGCTCAACGACCGGGCTTGTCGAACTCCGAGCTCGCGCGGGGCGCCTTCGTGACCCGGCAGTCGATGAACGTGCTGCTCCAGACCCTGGAACGGCAGGGCCATGTGACCAGGCCCGCGGAGGCACCCGTCGGGAAGGTTCTTCCCACGCGGCTGACCCCTCGCGGCCGACGGAGGCTGGAGAAGGCGACCGTAGCGGTCCGGTCCGTCGAGCTCAGAATGCTGGCCGGCCTGACCGAGACCGAGCAGTCAGACGCGTTCCGAATCCTGCAAAACGTGATCCATTCCCTGCGCGACGGGAACGACGGTGCATAGGTCGTTCTCCGGCGCAAGCCTCCTCGCGCCCGGATAGACGGCCCGACCGGTTCATCGTCTACAACGCCGACCAGCCCCATCGGGCCCTTGGCCGGCGCACGCCGCTCGAAGCGTTCAGAGCCTGAGACCGTGCCCGCCTGAGGGGTCCCGGTGGGTCAGGTCAGGGGTATCCGGTCACGACCAATCGGTCTGGCCGCGGCAAACGCTGTCCTTCGAATGGGCGATGGGGAGGTCCTCGCGTCCCATCGCCGAGTCACCAGTGCCCGACTCAGTGGGCCGAGTCGGCGGTTCGGCCAGTCTGGAAGATCGGCCACCCGATCTCGGTGCGCCACTCCGACTCGTCGCTGGTCTCGTGGGCTCCGACGAGGTAGTACTCGCGGATCGGTCCATCGACGGCCAGCGCGTGCTGGGTGACGTAGGTGGCGAGCGTCCCGTAGGCGCGGTCAATATCGGTGTGAGGTCCGATGTGCACGGTCGTGGCCAGTTCGATGGCCGGAACGACCAGCGAGGTCACGCGCCCCATTGGCCGTACCGTGCCCTGGTGGGGGACGAAGATCGTTGCCAGGCCACGCTCGTGGGAGAAAAGGTCGTTGGAGTAGATGCCGCCTCCAGGCCCGGCAATCGGGAGACTCTGGGCGGCCAAGGTGGCGTAGAGCTCCCCAAGCGCCCCCTGGAACCAGGACAGGGCGTCCTCGACGTCGATGACCTCGGACACGGCGACAGCCGCGGTCGCCGCGGTGCTGCGGTGTTCGACTTTGGCGGGGACGGACCCTGAAGGCGGCTGGAGGAGGTCCCGCAGCGAAGCTGCGGCTTCTTGGGTCTTGGCGAGGCTGTCTTCGAGCCGGTCCAGATGAGCGGCGATCAGTTCGTTGCGAGCGTCGAGATCGGGTGCGGCGATCACGGCCTGGATCTCCTCCAGCGGCATCTCCAGGGCCCGAAAGCGCCGGATGACCTGGGCCGTGGGGATCTGTTCGGTCATGTAGCGGCGATGACCGGTGTCGGGGTCGACGTCGGCCGGCTCCAACAGGCCGATGCGGTGGTAATGACGGAGCATCTTCACGCTCAGGTGGGTGGCACGGGAGAAGTCACCGATGGCGAGCGACGGGCGCATGACCCCAGTATGAAACCTCCCCCTAGGGGAGATACAAGCGCCAAGAAGGCTCTTGACCCTCCCACAAGGGCACGGATGAACCTCTACTCAGCCAGCCAAACGGCTGAGCGACACAGAGGAGCCGACCAACATGACCAACCAACCAACCGGCGTCGTGGCCGACTTCATCGCCGCGGTGAACGCCTTCGACACCGACGCCATCGTGGCGACCTTCGCCTCCGACGCTTACGTGAACGACAACCGCCGCGAGATCGACGGTGTCGACGCTATTCGCCGGTTCATCGCCAAGGAGTTCGTAGGTGACCGCGTGACCATGGAGGTACGCGAGGTCATCGACCACTACGGGGACATCATCGTGCGCGCCAAGTTCGACGGCACCTACGACAAGACCAACCTGCCCGACGAGCTGATCATGTCCAGCTACTTCAGCGTCCGGGACAACAAGATTGTCAGCCTCGCCGTCATCTTCAACCAGCCCTCCGGCTACTGAGGAGACCACTCCGTACTGACCCCGGAGAGGCCGTTGGACAGGGCAAGCCGCCGTTCGCGACGCCGATGAACACGGCTCGAACACCTCCAAGGAAGCCGAGGGAGGGGTGTTCGCGCCGTGACACCTCGTGGACCCTGGGTCCCACAATACGAACCGGTCCACCGCTCTCGTCCCGCATCGGGTGACCCCCGAAAGGCCCCCGACGAGGTCGCGATCAGTCAGGTTTGGCGTGGAGGATGAGGCCAGCGGGGCTGAGTTCAACGAACGGCGACTCCGCCAGGACCTCGATGACGGCCGCCAGGTTGCCATCGAACAGGGCGAGTAGGTCACGGTTGGTGATGTTGCCGGTCGTCACCACCAACAGGCGGTGGGGCGAGCGGCGCAGAAGATAGCCGTCGCGGAAGTCCCGGTCCTTGGTGACGACCACCCGCTCTTCGTCGTCTGCGAGCCTGACGAGAACCTGGTCGGACGTGCGATTGCCGTCCGGCAACTCCGACGTGTGGACCGCATCATGTCCCGCCGCCTGAAGGAGCTGGGCGAGCTTCGCGGGGAGCTGGGCGTCGACGAGGAACTTCATGCAGCGCCGAGCGGTACCACTCGGCGCTGGCCGGCCGTCAACGCGCCGAACTCCAGCACGGCCAGGAGATCGTCACGTTCGAGGTCGGGGTAATCATCCACGATGTCGTCGATCGTCATGCCCGAGGCCAAGAGCTCCAGCAGGCTCTCGACCGTGTAGCGGAGGCCGCGCACGGTCGGCTGGCCATGACAGATCGCAGGGTCCGAGGTGATCCGGTCCAGGCGGGACATGCCAACCAGCGTAACCCCCGGTGTCGAGGGACTGTCGCCCCAGGGTTGACAGTCGCACCGACCGCTCGACCGCTCGTGGTTCGTATCGAGGAGATAGCCAACCGCATTCGGCCAGGTCGGCGAGCTGAGTGGACCTTGGTTCCCACGGTACGAACCGGCCGTCCACCGTTGCCGGCCCGGTTGTCCAGTTTCATTGACTAATCCTCGATCCACCGATTGACCGTCTGATCTGAGGGTCGCGCGTCCGCGGAAAGTGCCTCCCTGCCTGGGAGAATGACGATTGCTGAAGTCGTTCATCACCCAGAGCCGAGGAGGCACTTTCATCAGTAACCCCTGGCTCCCGATCAGTATCAGAAAGCCGGTCAGGAGTCGAGAACGTCCCGCGACGAGCACCGTGACTAGCCCAAGGCTAGGACGAAGAACCCCGCAATACCGAGGGCCACCAGAACCGCGCAGATGCCGAGGCCAAAGATCCACACGCCGCGAGACGTCAAGTCTGACCGCCCGTCGAAGAGGGCTTCCCTGCGCCACAGAGCGATTCCAGCCATGGCGCCGGCGACCGTTACGGCCCCCACCTCCACGATCTGTTCGACTGAGGGAGTCATCGGTCATCTTGTCCTTCCGGTGCGGGTCAGCGGGGAGGCGGTATCAGAGGTTCGTTCCGAGCTGGGGGAGAGGGGACGGCCAGCGTGTCCGGCAGTCCTTACGGAGGTCAACATTCATCTCTGAAGGAGCGCAGTTTGTCAAGAGAGCGCCGAAGGCTCCGTCGGCAGTTTGGCGCCAGATATCCGGTGAGCTTCCGATCGGCGGGCGCGCCAAGGGAGGACCTCTCACCCTTGACCCGAGCCGGGACTACCAGCCCCTCTCGGCGAGCCGATGACCTACGCTCCATAGGTTCGTCTGTCCACGATGTCTTGACACATCGTCGCTGATGTCTCGCGACATCACAAAAGTGGAGGTGATGGGACTCGAACCCACGAACCTCTTGACTGCCAGTCAAGCGCTCTACCAGCTGAGCTACACCCCCAGGGGTCGAATTACGTTATCAGGCGTCGACCGCCCGCTCATCTTGGAGGGTTGCGCCGCAACTGAATGGTCTGCGCAGTGAGCTCGCCTGCTACTTGATCGCCACTGCCTGGCACGGGGATCCGACGCCGCCCCGCGCCGGCGACACCGCGGCATAGTGGAACGCCAGGCGGTGCGCCGACGACGATCAGCCCGCTCCCGATCGCCCGCGCCAAGCGATCGCCGCGTCCACCTGGCCGTCGCTGAGCGGCGGGTGGTCCAGCGGCAGGTCTGACGGGGCCACCGCCGCCAGCAGCAGGTCGAGATGGCGGCGCCAGGCGTCGGGCGCTACCGCGGCGGTGGTCTCGACGACGCCCCGGATCGACCAGAGGAGCATGGCCACGTCTTCGTAGACGAGATCCGGACGCACCGATCCGGCCGTCTGGGCCCGGGCCAGGAGCTGGCGGCCGACGATCTCGAGATCGGCCCGCACGGGACGCCGGCGGGCGTTGCTCCACAGCCGCGGCAGGATGCCGACATGGTCCGCCTGGAGCTGGCCGGCAGCCCGCATGTACGCGGCGAACCCGCCGGCCGGCGACTCGTCCTCCAACGCCGCCCGGGCCGCGACCAGGTAGTCCTGAACCAGCTCGTCGACCACGGCCTCGATCAAGGAGTCCTTGGTCGGGAACCGCCGGTAGAGCGTCCCCACGCCGACCCCCGCTCGCTGAGCCACCACCTCTACGCCGACATCGACGCCGTCTTCGCAGAACGTGGTGCGGGCGGCGGCGAGAATGCTGGCCAGGTTGCGTGCCGCGTCCCGTCGGAGCACCGGCACCTCGGTCGAAGGGTCGACTTCCGGCTCTCCTTCTCCTTGGGGAGCTGGGGCTTGTTGGGGAGCTGGGGCGCCGCGACCGGAACGGGCCTTGGTCGATGTCATGCGTCGGTAATGGTGCCGCCGGCCACGATGGCCAGCTCGGCGTGGTCGAGGCGGCGATCGTGCTCCGGGACCGCATCCCGATCGACGGACGGGATGCATAGCGCGGCCACGATGGCCACCATCGTCATGATGCCGAGAAAGGCAAACCCTCGCGTGTACCCCGCTTCGGCGGGAAAGCCCGTCTTCCCCAGGTCGGACGTCACGATGGATGCCATGACGGAGGCCCCGATGGCCCCACCGATCGTGCGGATGTTGGCGTTCATCCCGCTGGCCACCCCGGTCTGCGCGGGCGGGACCGCTTCGACGATCAGGCTGGACATGGCGGAGTAGGCCAAGCCGAGTCCGATGCCGAGCAGGGTGCTCGCCAGGTAGATCTCCCAGGGCTGGTCATGGGCGAACGCCAGGATGAAGTAGCACGCCATGCAGGCGAACGATCCGAAGACGACGGCCGCCTTCGACCCGATCCCGACAGCGATCTTGCCGGTGAAGAGGCCGCCGACGAACATCGTCACGGTCAGGGGCAGGAGGTAGAGGCCCGACCGAGTGACACTCGCCCCGAACCCGTACCCCGACGACGTCGGCGTCTGCAGGAACTCGGGCAGGAAGGTCATGACCGAGTACATGCCCACCCCGAACAAGAAGGCCACCAGGTTGTTCGTCCATACTGCCGGCACCCGCATCATCCGCATGTCGATCAACGGGGACCGGACCCGGAGCTCGACCACAACCCACAGCACCCCGATGACGACGGCCAGCGCCAACAGCCCCAGCACCCGGCCCGACCCCCACCCCCACACCGGGGCCTCGCTGACGCCCACCAACAGCGCGACCAACCACCCCGAGAGCAGGAGGGCGGCCAACCAACTCACGCCACCGGGCGTGCGGACCGGCGACTCCGGCACGAAGAAATAGGCCATCACCATCCCGACGCCGGCCACCATCAGCGGAATCCAGAACAACCAATGGACGCCGAGGTGCTCCACGATCGGGCCGGCCAGAACCAGCGCCAAACCGGCCCCGAAGGCAAGAACCGCGGCGATGACCCCCACCGCTCCCGCCACCTTGGCTCGTGGGAACTCGTCTCGGATGATCCCGAACGACAACGGGATCACGGCCCCGCCCACCCCCTGGATGACCCGGGCCACGATCAGGACGATGATCGAATGGGCCAGCCCGGCCAGGATCGACCCCGCGGCCAGCGCGGCGAGGGTAGCGACCAGCAGCCGCTCCTTTCCCGCCATGTCCCCGATGCGTCCGAGGATCGGCGTGAACACTGACGCCGAGAGCAGGTACGCGGTCAACACCCACGTGACGGTGTCCTGGGAGGTGTGGTACTCATGCTGGATGGTCGGGAGCGCCGGGACCACCAGGGTCTGGAGAATGGTGTAGGCCATCGCCCCGATCACCAGGACGGCGAAAGTCAACCGGTAGCTGGAACGTTCGACGGTTCGAGTCATCTGGTCCTGAAGTCACTGAAGGGCTGGCGGTGGGAACGAACAGCCAGTCCCCCCTGAGCGGCCGGTGCCAAATTAGCCCGGATCATTCGTCGCACCCCAGCCGGGCCATGTTGTTATGACCGACCGCCGACCCCGAACCACGAGGACAACCTCGCCGACGCCCGGTCCCCACCGAGCTCGAGTCGATGCCCAGACGTGCGACGGACCGTGCGGATCACCGCCTCCGCGATCGTCACGACAAATAGCCTTCGACGACATCCCACATCACGGGTCGATGGACGTCCCCGCGCGGGTAGACGTCGTGTCCGGGGGCCGTCAGGATCTCGCTCGGGCGAAACCCGACCTCCGCTGCCACCCCACCGAGGTGCTCACGGTCGAAGCCGAACACCTCGGCGGCCGTCTCACCGAGCAGGCGCCGGGCGTCCTCGATCCCCGTCTGCGATGCACCAATCGTCGCCCGCAGATAGTCGCCCGTCGACTTTATGAAGGTGCCCTCTTGGTGAGGGTAGTCCATACCGAGCATCATCTTCCCGATGCCGATCGTGTGCCGATGTTCGACCTCACTCTTCGAGAAGATCGATGACCCGATATAGCACTGGCGCCGGAAATATTCGGACGGCTTCGAACGAATCAGGGACTTGTAGTCAGTGCGGTAATAGCTTCCCTCATAGGCGTAGTCCATCGTGGCCAAGTCGCCGACCACCCAGTCCGATTGCTGCTCCGTAAACACGACCTCGAGCCCGGGATGACGCTCGAGTACTGCACCCCAGATCAGGTGACTGAGAATGTTGTGACAGAAGAACAACGTCTCGGGGACGTGCAGACGGAACGAGCAGGCCGGATGCGGCACGCCTGGGGTCACCAACTGTTCGTCGGTGGTCGAGGACATGCCGGTGTGACTGTTCGCCACCATGCCGAGCTCTTCGAGGGTCGACCAGATCGGCTCGAAGTCCTCGTGGTAGAGCGGACGTTGCCGCGAAAAGGCGGGCAGCACCACTCCCTTGAGGCCAGCGGCGTGCGCCGCCCTGATCTCGGCGACGGCGCTGCTCACGTCGTTCCAGGCGACGGCGGCCATCCCGGCGAACCGTTTCGGAGCGGTGGCCACATAGTCCGCCAACCACCGGTTGAACGCTCGGTACCCGGCGTTGCGATGCCGTTCGTCGAGAGGGGGGTAACCGAGCGCCGCGGCAAAACTGGCCGCGTACAGCTCGAACGGAAGGCCGAAGTCGGGAAAGAGCACCTCCGCACAGATGCCGTCTTCCCCCACGTCCTTCAGACGTTCGACGGGGTCGACGTAACCGTTGACCCGACCGGTGTCCAACATCGCCGACTTCCACTCATCGATGAACTCGGGGTCCAGACGCCCTTTCAATGCCGGCGGATCGAAGTTCCGAGAGCCGCGCTCGTCCCAGTCGGGGAGGAACCCGTCGAACTCTTCTCGGAGCTCCGGGTCGAGGTACGGGCGATAGTCGGCCATGCGGGCTCCGGCGTGCCCATCGCTCGAAATGATCATGAGCGGTGCCTCATCAGCAGTACGCCCCGCTGGCTCTCGGTCAGTGGCGACTGGCGTTCTCTGGACCATGTCTCCTCCTCGAGCAACGCTTGCTCACGATTCCCAAGACTCCATCGCCGGCGCCGTAACACGACGTCGACGTCGGCGGCCACCCTTCTCCGGTCACGCTCAGATGGTGAGAATCCCCCCGTCGACAGCGATGGTCTCCCCGACGATGTAACTGGACTCATTCGATGCCAAGAAGACGAAGGCCGAGGCGATCTCCTCGACGGTTCCATGCCGTCCGATCGGAATCGAAGCGTCACTCGCCTTGCGCATGGCCGCCGGCATGCGTTGGTTCATCGGCGTGTCCATGGCGCCCGGTACGACGGCATTGACTCGGATACCTTGGACGATGACCTCCCGGGCGACCGAACGGGTGAAAGCCAGCACACCGGCCTTCGACGCCGCGTAGTGCGCGCTTCCCGCATAGCCCGTCAGTCCGACCACCGACGAGGTGTTGACGATGGCTCCTGAACGATTCGGCCCCATGATCCGAAGTGCAGCCCTCGTACAGTAGAAGGTGCCGGCCAGATTGACGGAAAGGACCCGGTCCCACTCGTCGTCCGACATCGTGACGGTGGCGTCGAGAGGAGTCTGCACCCCCCCAGTCGCAGCCAACTCTTCCCGTTGCTGCATCCGCAGGCTGTTTATCCGTTCGTCTCGCTCACCGACGTCGGTCACCCCAGCGATGTTGGCCAGCACGTCGAGAGTGCCGAAGGCCTGTCCAACGTCGCTGAACGCCTTGTCGACCGCTGCAGAATCGGCAACATCCACCCCGATGGCGATGCCACCGGGACAATCCTCTACGACTCGCCGTCCGGCCGCTTCGTTGACATCGAACACCGCGACCCGAGCGCCTTCCCGGGCGAACGCCCGGGCGACACCGGCGCCGATCCCCGAGCCCCCACCGGTGACCACGGCGGCCAAATTCTCCAGCCGCATCATCGGCGCTGGTTCACTTGATGGCGACGGCCTGTGGCGGGCTACCCACGCCACCACGGACATTGAGGGGTACGGAGACCAGCAAGAAGGCGTACTGCCCATCCTCGGCGCAGTCCTCGCCCAGAAGATCGAGGTCCCAGTACTCCCCGAGCGGCATACCCCACAAGGGCAGCCAGTGCTTGTGCATCTTGAACTCGTCTCGCCGATCCGGCGGAGGGAATTGCTCGACGGACATGGCGTCCGCCGCGATGGCCGCCACGTGGAGGTTCCACAGATACTCGAGCATGCGGTCCGACACCTCGAGCCCCGGTGACGACGCGGCGCTGACACCCGATCCCAGGATCCTCGCCCGCTCCTCGTCGTCGGCGTTCACCAAGTGTGTCGTCCAACCGACACGGTAGAGCAAGATGTCCCCGACCTCCACCGTGACGTTCTGGGCCGCGGCCGTTTCCTCGAGGTCTTCGACCGTGATGGCATAGTTCCCTCGCGGGTCGATCGGGCGCCCCTGCCCCTCGAGGTAGCGGGCCACGTCCAGGAGGACGCCTCGTCCCACGATGCCCCGTCGAGCCCACTGGTCGGCCCCGAGTTTGGCTCCCTCGTCCCCGTGCACGTCGGACGCGGCAACCCCGTTGTAGTCCCCATGTTCGGTGTCGAGGACATGGGTCAGGGCGTCCCACTGACTGCTTCCTTGCAACCACAGCTCGGAGACGTAGTCGTCCCGGCCCAACGTCCTGGCCACCGGATCATCGATGCCCTTGGGCATGTAGTCGGTCTCGATGATGTGATGCCCCAGGTTTCCCCGCCGGCTTCCCTCCGGGCGTCGGGGTTCGTGCAGCGGCAGGCAGAGTGGGATCACCTTCCCCTTGGTGATGAGCTGTGCCGCCTTCAGCGTCCGCTCATCGGTCAGCAGGTTCAAGGTGCCGAGCTCGTCGTCGTCGCCCCAGAGCCCCCAGGCAGACTTCGCCGGCAACCCGGGGCGGACCGGCAATTCCGAGTAGCTCGGCAACCGGTCCTCTGAACCTTTGCTATCTGCCGTCATCGGTCATCCTCTCCTTCATCCATTCTCATTCTCGGATCGCCATGCCCTGAGGGTGTACGAGGGCCGGTGGGCCATGAACCCACCGTCCACGACGAGCGTCTCACCAGTGATATATCCCGCTTCGTCAGATGCAAGAAAAACGGTCGCGGCGGCGATGTCATCGGGAGTCCCACAACGCTCGAGCAGGCGTTCACTTCTCGATATACCAAGGAACTCGT
Source organism: uncultured Actinomycetota bacterium (assembly GCA_963844575.1). Classification (GTDB taxonomy): domain Bacteria; phylum Actinomycetota; class Acidimicrobiia; order Acidimicrobiales; family RAAP-2; genus DASZUK01. The sequence goes on along the minus strand of CAWJOU010000005.1, from coordinate 1,546,146 downwards.
CGGAGAAATTCCCCATTGTCTCCGGTTTGATGAATAGACCGGGAGCGATCGTATTGCACCGGATCCCCCGGCGGCCGTACATCGTTGCAACATATTTCGTCAGCATGAGAATGCCGGCTTTGGCCGTGCCATATGCCGCGTTCGTGACATGGCCCGACAACCCGCCAATCGACGAGGTGTTGATGATGGACCCCCTCGAACCTTCCGCATTGCGAAGCATCGCCGGCACTGCATGCTTGCAGCCCAACATGACACTACGGAGATTCGCCACCATGATGCGATCCCATACGTCAACGCTGAGGTCGGCGAGCTCACCGTCGCTGGCCCCGATGTTGCTGTGGTCGGCCGCGTTGTTGTTCAACACATCGAGACGGCCGAGCTCACGCACCGTCGCATCGACCATTTCGGCGACCGACTGCTCCTCGCGGACGTCGACGACGACCGGCACTGCGTTCCCATGGAGAGCCGTGATCTCGTCGGCGACCTCGGTGGCGCCGGGACCGTTGATGTCCGCTACGGCGACGCTGGCTCCTTCGGCGGCCATCATGAGCGCAGTCGCCCGACCAGCGCCCGCTGCAGCCCCCGTGATGATCGCCACCTTCCCCGCCAACCGCTCCACGATACGTTTCCCCTAGCTCTTCGTTTGCTCGATACAGACGTCGACCTTCTTCGGCCCGTACATGAACGGCTGCGGCATCAGCTCGAACTGGAAATCGGGAGCAAGCCGCAGCTCGCCTGGGGCGAAGCGCTCCAGCACGGCACGGAGCGCTTCTTGTCCTTCCATCCGGGCCAGCCCGTTGCCAACGCACGTGTGGATTCCATGCCCAAAGGAGAGGTGCTTGGCCGAACGGTCCAGCCGCAACGAATCCGGATCCGGGAACACCTCTTCATCTCGGTTCGCCGAGGCGATGCCGATGAGGACCCGGGCACCACGCTTGATCGACACCCCGCCCAGCTCGGTATCCTCCGTGCATCGGCGCATCTCGAACAAGATCGGTGGATAGAGTCGCAACGTCTCGTCCACGGCCTTGGTGATCAGTGTTGGCTCGCGCCACAGCGCCTCGTGGAGACCAGGAGACTTGAGCAGCTCATAGACCGCGACACCGATGAAGTCACGCGTGGTCGTGATCCCCCCCAGAACCAGGGTGGTGAGGATCATGAACGTCATGGGCCGCGCTATCTGGTCGTCATACAACTCAGATTCTGCCAGCACACCGCGGACCACTGCGGCGACCGCATCATCGTATTTCTCCGGGTGCTCGATCCGCTCGTCGATGAGCGCATCGATATATCCGGCGAACTCTGGAAAGGCACCGTGATAACCCACCCCGCGCTCAGTTCGCAGAGACGTCGGAAAGGCACTGTGCATGATGTCCTCGGCCCACTCGACGAGCGTCCCGGCGTCTGTCGACGGCATTCCCATCACGTGGGCCGTCACCAGGCTGGACAAAGGCAGGGCGAGATCAGCCACCACCTCGGCGCGATCAGTTCCGTTGTCGCCGAAGCTGGCGACGCATCTCGTTGCGGTTTCGTACGCGTACCCGCGCAGCCCCTCGACACGAGAGGGACCCGCGGCAGCCATCGCCAACCGTCGCGCCGGTCCATGTTCCGGTTGGTCCAGTTCGCCCAGGGTGGCGTCGCCCAGTGGCACCTCCACGCTCTCGGCCTTGAAGCCGTGCTGGCTGGAGAACAACTGCGGAGACCGGAACACGTGGCGCGCATCTCGATAACGGGACACGTACACGATCCCTGAGTCAAGGCGCGCGATCGGATCCGATTGGCGGAGCTCTCTCGTCAGGTTCCACAGGTCGTTCATCTGGGAGACGTCGAACGGATCGAAGGAGTTAGTCACGACGCACACCGCTGATGACGGGCCTACGGTGTCTTGACGGTGATCGGGGTGCCCTTGTAACGCCCTGTCTGCGGAATCCCCGGTCGGATCAGGGCCCAGTAGTCCATCATCGCCGAGGCCGGGAGCGCGTGGTCTGCCTTGGTGTACTGCGGGTTCTGATAGGCGAGGAACTGGCCCACCGGGATGTTCGCCTTGCCCGTCCCCTCCAGTTGTTTCAGCACCTTCGGCATTGTCGTCGTGGTCTTGGCCTTCGTCATGGCGTACTTGGCCAGGTTGACGGCGTCGCCGTGGTAGGCCGAGATGCCGATGTCGGTGATCGGACCCTGCGAGGCCAGTTGCTGGGCGAAGTTGGTGAGGAGCTGGTTCTTCGATGTCTTCGAGTTCAGGTAGATCCGCGGGGCCACGGCATAGAACTGCTTCTCGACCGCCGGCGGGATGTTCGTCATGACCGACGTGCCGACCGACTCATCGTTCACGAGGATCTTGACTGTGGTCCACCCCAGCGTCTGCAGGTCACGCATGAAGGCGACGACGCTGGACGCCACTACCGAGCTGAGGAAGACAGCCTGAGCTCCGGCGTTCTTGGCCTGCTGCAGCGCCGCCGTGTAGTCGGTGGCCCCGGTTGGCGTGGTGATGTAGGCCACCGATGTCAGACCGTACTGGGGAGCGTTGTCCGACGCGATCTTGGTGTCCGTCAGGTCACCGGACGACTGATCCGTGATGGTGGCGACCTTCTTGGCCCCCAGGGTCTTGAGTGCCGAATCCTCCGCCGCCCCGAACAGTGTCGATGTCGGAATGAGGCTGAAGGCGTAAGGGAACTGTGACTGGAGGAACTGCCCGGAGCAGAAGGAGATGACCTTCGCCTTGGTCGTCACCGGCAGCACCGCGTTGCAGGTCGGGGTGATGGTCCCACTGTCCATGACGATCGCCGGGTACTGCTGCAACAGCTGCTGCGCGTCGAGCGCGGCGGTCGAGGCGTTCGACTGATCGTCCTCGTAGTGGAGCACGATCTTCTTGCCGTTGATGCCGCCGCTCTTGTTGAGCAGGGCGATGATCGCTTTGTCCCCCGCCAGCTGGTAGCCGCCGTACTGGCCGTATGTACCGGTGAGGTCCATCACCGCGTCGAAATTGACGGTGCCCTTCGTCGCCGCACCGGCCGTCGCCGTGGCCGTTGGCGCCACCACCGCGGCTACCGTCACCAGTCCGGTGGCCGCTGCCGCCAGCACCGCCGGAAGCCGACGGGCCCGGGAGCAGGCGCGTGCCAAGGCGCGATTCTTTCGCATTCGAGGTCCCCCCCTCGTTGGGTTAGTTGGTGTGCAGATTCAGTGAAGCGCTTATTTAAACTATATCCGAGCCGAAACCGCGAATCAAGAGAAAGTGGAGTCGTCGTTCCGTTCTCGATCCAGCGGCCGATGGCCGGCCGGGTACCTGGTCTGGGTCAGAACCGGCTGGTGTCGATGACGAACCGGTAGCGGACGTCACCGTCGACGACCCGGTCGTACGCCTGGTCGATCTGCTCGCCGTCGATGACCTCGATCTGGGCGCCCAGGCCGTGCCGGGCGCAGAAGTCCAGCATCTCCTGGGTCTCCCGGATGCCACCGATCATCGAGCCGGCGAAGCTCAACCGGTTGTGGGCGAGCGAGAACGCGCGCATCGACAAGGGGTCGGGCGGCGCGCCGACGGTCACCATGGCGCCGTCCAGCCGCAACAACGACAGGTAGTCGTCAACCGGCAGCACCGCGGAGACGGTGTTCACGATGAGATCGAGCGAGCCGGCCAGGGTCGAGAAGGTGGCCGGGTCCTCGGTGGCGTAGAAGTGGTCGGCCCCGAGCGCCTGGGCGTCGCCGGCCTTGGCTCCCGTGCGCGATAGGACGGTCACCTCCGCGCCCAGCGCGTGGGCGATCTTGACGCCCATGTGCCCGAGGCCGCCCAGGCCCACGACGGCCACCTGCTTGTCCGGGCCGGCCCGCCAGTGGTGGAGCGGCGAGTACAGCGTGATGCCGGCGCAGAGCAGCGGGGCGGCCACGTCGAGCGGCAGGCCGTCGGGAATCCGGAGGACGTAGTTCTCGTCGACGACGATGTGGGTGGAGTATCCCCCGTCGGTCCATCGCCCGTCCCGGCCGATCGAGCCGTACGTGAACACCGGACGCTCGAGGCAGTACTGCTCCTCCCCGGCCCGGCAGTTCTCGCACTCCCGGCACGAGTCGACCATGCAGCCGACGCCCACCCGGTCCCCCACCACGTACCTCGTCACGCCCGACCCGACCTCCTCGACCGTGCCGGCGATCTCGTGACCGGGCACCAGCGGGAAGTGGACGTCGCCCCATTCGGCCCGGGCGGTGTGGATGTCGGAGTGGCAGATCCCGGCATACGCGACCTTGATGAGGACGTCCGCCGGACCGACGTCGCGGCGTTCGATCATCGTCTTCTCGAAGGGGGCCTTCAGGCCCGACGTGGCATAGGCGGTGACTGAGCGCATGACCGGACCCTACCGGGGGTCACCGTCCGGTGATCAGTCCCACCAGAGATCCTTGGCGAGGACGCCCCGGGCGATCAGGTCGAGCTGTACCTGCGACGTGCCCTCGACGATGGTCAACTGCCGGGCGTCGCGGTACCAGAGCTCGGTCGGATGGTCCTCCATGTACCCGGCCGCGCCGAGCAACTGGACGGCGAGCCCGGACACCCGCACGGCGAGCTCCGTGGCGAAGTACTTCGCCGCCGACAGCTGCGGGACGTCCTCCTTGTTGAACTTCCCCTGATCGACGAGCCAGGCGGCCCGGTAGGTGAGGAGGCGGGCCGCCTCGATCTCGACGGCCGCCTTGGCGATCTCCCACCGGATGCCCTGGAAGTCGGCGATCGTGTGACCGAACGCCTGACGCTCCTTCACGTACTCGGTGGCGTACATGAGCGCCCCTTCGGCCAGCCCGATACCCCGGGCCGCCACGATCGGACGCATCGCGTTGAGGCCGAGCATGGCCAGACGGAAGCCGCCGACGTCGCCGATCACGTTGTCGGCGGGGATCTTTACGTCTTCGAGAAGCAGCTCGCCGGTGTCGACACCGTGGACCCCCATCTTGCGGTCCCGCCGACCGACCGATACGCCCTCCCACGACCGTTCGACGATGAACGCGGTGATCGTGTCGTGCCCTCGTTCCGAGGGGTCGGCCGTCTTGGCGAAGACGGTGTACCAGTCGGCCTGGGCCACCCCGGACATCCAGCACTTCAGCCCGTTGACGATCCAGCCGCCCTCGTTGGCCGGGTCCGGGTCCGGCACCGCCCGGGTGCGCATCCCCGCGACGTCACTGCCCGCACCGGGTTCGGAGAGCCCGAAGGCCGCCCGCTGGTCGCCACTGGCCAGCGGTGCGACGTATCGCTGCCGTTGCCGCTCGTTCCCGGCGATCAGGACCGGGCCGGCCGGCAGCCGGGTCAGCAGGAGCATCAGCGCGACGGTGTTCGAGTACTTGGCGACCTCTTCGACCGCCAGCACCAGGCCGAGGGTTCCCGCGCCCGACCCACCGAGCTCCCGGGGCAGGCCGAGACCCAAGAGATCGGCCCGCCGGAGCTCGTCGAAGACGTCTTGTGGGTAGTCGCCCGACCGATCGATGTCGCGCGCCCGGGGCGCCACCTTCTCCTGGGCGAAACGGCGGACCGTGCGCTGGAGCTCACGGAGTTCGGGATCGAGCTCGAACTGCACCGCGCTCACCCTATCCAGCGGTATCCGTCAGGCCTACCCTGCGATAGCCGTCGGCAGCTCGAGGTCGGCCGGATCAGCGCCGGGCGAAGAGCCAGTAGAGCACCGAGTTTCCGGGGTTCAAGAGGACGAAGACCCGCCAGAACCACTTCGGGCCCCGGACGTCGGCGTCGCTCCGCCACGCCATGTCCCGCCATGCCAGCACCGCCAGGGCGACCTGCGCCGGCACGATGATCGCCGCCAGCGTCAGCTTCCGTTGCCTGCTCATGAGCGACGACCTCCCTGTGTCCGAGCATTCGTACTTTACGGGCCGGTCCGACCGGTCCGCCGGCCGGCCCCGATCGACCGGCGGGCCGGCATGAGACCGCCCGGTCGACGGCGAGATAACCTGTTGGTGAAGGAAGACTCGCTGGCCACACCGCTGGCAAGTCCGACTGCGGGTCGATCGAGGCGAGGCCCGCCGGGGGGAGTTGGCAATGCACGGACGCCTGGCGGCCGGAGCAGCAGTGGCGTTGATGGCGGGTATCGCCCTGCCGGTGATCGGGGTGACGGCGCCGACCGCTCAGGCCAGTGGCGGGGTCCTGGCGACGTCGTACACCGAACAGCCTGGCTATCCGGTGCTGAACAACACAGGGACAACACTCCCGGTGACGACGGCGGCCGTCGGCGACGTCATGTTGGTAATGGCTCACGTCGCCAGACCGTCATACGTGACGTCGATCACCGACAGCAACAGCCGGATCACCTGGCAGACGGCCAAGTCGGCCGGGTTCACAAGCCAACCGAGCGGCGACGCCATCGAAATCTGGTACGGCGTCGTCAAGAGCGTCGGCTCGACCACCATCGACGTCCACTGGTCCGGCACAACGTTCGACCACTTCGTCTGGGCGGCGGAGTGGAGCTCCGGCCAGGGGCCCACCACGTCATGGTCCCTCGTCGCCGGTGGGGTCAAGAACTCGGCCCTCGGAACGGGGACGACCTGTTCGTTCCCGACCCTCACCACCGGACCGGCCGGTGGCCTGTACTGGGGGTGGGCCTACGGGTCAACAGAGGGCAGCGCCGGCGACAGCACGGGGTTCTCGTACTACGTCACAACGGACCCACTACATCAGAACGTCCTCGTCTCGGGCGCGTCGCTGACCCCCGACACCACGTACACGCCGACGTTCACACAGGCCGCGCAGTCGTCCTGGTACGACGCGGTCGCCGTCATGATGGAGGCCACAGGTCCGGCGTCCTCCCCAACGACAACCGGCAGTGGTTCCGGGTCGGGCACCGGCAGCGGTTCCGGCACAGGGTCCGGGTCCGGCAGTGGCTCCGGCAGTGGCTCCGGCACAGGGTCCGGGTCGGGCACCGGCAGCGGTTCCGGCAGTGGGTCCGGGTCCGGCAGCGGCTCCGGCACAGGGTCCGGGTCGGGCACCGGCAGCGGCTCCGGCACAGGGTCCGGGTCGGGCACCGGCAGCGGCTCCGGCACAGGGTCCGGGTCGGGCACCGGCAGCGGCTCCGGCACAGGGTCCGGGTCGGGCACCGGCAGCGGCAGCGGCTCCGGCACAGGGTCCGGGTCGGGCACCGGCACAGGGTCCGGGAGTGGCTCCGGGTCGGGCACCGGCAGCGGCTCCGGCACAGGGTCCGGGTCGGGCACCGGCAGCGGCTCCGGCACAGGGTCCGGGTCGGGCACCGGCACAGGGTCCGGGAGTGGCTCCGGGTCGGGCACCGGCAGCGGTTCCGGCACAGGGTCCGGGTCCGGGAGTGGCTCCGGTTCCGGCACAGGGTCCGGGTCCGGGAGTGGCTCCGGGTCGGGCACCGGCAGCGGTTCCGGCAGTGGTTCCGGCTCGGGCACCGGCAGCGGCTCCGGCACAGGGTCCGGGTCGGGCACCGGCAGTGGTTCCGGCAGTGGTTCCGGCTCGGGGACCGGCCCTGGTACGGGGAGCGGATCCAGCTCCGGTTCGGCCGGATCGGGCAGCTCGGCCGGATCGGGCAGCTCGACGACCAGTCCGGGGGGACCCGGCTACGACATGGTCGCGGCCGACGGCGGGGTGTTCGTGTTCCCGACCGGCCAGTCAGGTGGGTACTACGGCTCGCTGCCCGGCGACGGGGTCGACGTCGATGATGTCGTCGGCATGGTGGCGACCCCGTCGGACAACGGCTACTTCCTCGTCGGGGCGGACGGCGGCGTCTTCGCGTTCGGCGACGCGCCGTACCTCGGGTCGCTGCCGGGCAGCGGGGTGCACGTCGACGACGTCCGGGCGATCGTGGGCACGTCAGACAACCGCGGTTACTTCCTCGTCGGGGCGGACGGCGGCGTCTTCGCGTTCGGCGACGCGCCGTACCTCGGGTCGCTGCCGGGCAGCGGGGTGCACGTCGACGACGTCGTCAGCATCGCGGCCACCCCTGACGACGACGGCTACTGGCTCGTCACGTCGACAGGCCACGTCTACTCGTACGGAAACGCGGTCGCCGACGGTTCGGTCACCGGTTCGTCGTCGCCGGTCTCGGGCATCGAGTCGACCCCGGACGGCCAGGGGTACTGGGTCGTCACGCAAGCCGGCGGCGTGGTCGCGTTCGGTGACGCCACCTTCCTCGGCTCCCTTCCCGAGACGGGCGTCACTCCGACGGCGCCGGTCGTCGAGCTGGTCCCGACGGCTGACGAGCGGGGCTACTGGCTCATCGGCGAGGACGGCGGCATCTTCTCCTTCGGCGACGCGACGTTCGACGGCTCCCTGCCGCAGGTCGGCGTTCATGTCGCCGACGTCGTCGGCGCAGTACCGACGACGTAGTCCCGGGCCCGTCCCCGAAACGGCCAGGCGCCCCGTCACCGAAGTGACGGGGCGCCTGGGCCGACAACGAGGTCGCTGACCCCTTGCGGGGCCGGCGACCAGCGGATCAGGCGCTGGCGGCGATGCCGACCACCGGGGAGTTCAGCGTCATGGAGCCGGTAGAGCCCCAGAAGAACGCGTCCCCGTAGTTGAAGATGCCGCCGTCGGAGGCCACCTCCCAGTAGCCCTTGCCGTCAGGGGTAGCGGCCATGCCGACGACTGGCTTGTTGAGGGTCATGCCACCGGTCGAGCCGTAGAACGGCGCTGTGCCGAAGGCGAACAGGCCCCCGTCGGAGGCCACCTCCCAGTAGCCGCCGGTCCCCTGGTCGCCAGCGATGCCGACGACCGGCTTGTTGAGGTGCTGGCCGCCCATCGAGCCCTTGAAGGTGGCGTCGCCGAAGGCGAAGATGCCGCCGTCGGAAGCCACCTCGTAGTAGCCCTTGCCGTCCGGCGTCGACGCGATGCCGACGATCGGGGCGTTCAGGTGCTGGCCGCCCATCGAGCCGTAGAAGGCGGCGTCACCGAAGGCGAAGATGCCGCCGTCGGAAGCCACCTCCCAATAGCCGAGCCCGTCGGGGGTGGCCACCATGCCCACCACCGGGGCATTGATGGGAACGCCACCGGTCGAGCCGTAGAACGGGGCGTTGAAGGCGAAGAGGCCGCCGTCGGAGGCCACCTCCCAGTAGCCCCCCGTGTTGGGGTCGGCGGCGATGCCGACAACCGGCTTGTTGAGGGCCTTCCCGCCCATGGACCCCTGGAAGGGTGCGTCATAGGCGAAGATGCCGCCGTCGGCGGCGGCCAGCCAGTAGCCGTACTGGACGCCCAACTGCCCGGCGGTCAGCGATGTCTCGAGGCTGAAGTAGGTCGCACCACCCGGGGCCAGGCCGTTCGAGAAGTTGACGTTCCCGCGTGTGAAGCCTGTGTCGATTGTCGAGTAGGTGTTGGTCGGGCCCTGGTAGTCAGCGCCGAGCGTGTCGACTGTGCCGTTGGCTGTCTGGCCCTTGAGCTGGTGGGGCGAACAGTAGGAGTCGCCGGTGTAGCCGACCGGGGTGGGCACGATTGTCGCTGTTGTCGGTGTGATCGGTGTGATCGGTGTCCCGCCGGTCAGTCCACCTTTGGCGTACGTGCAGATCCCGTCCCCGTCGAAGCCGAAGATCGGGACGTTCGGGGCCGAGAGCTGGATCCGGTACAGCGGCTTGCTCGACTCGTTGAGGATGCCGACCAGCGTGTCGTCCGCGCCGTCGTACGGCCCGTTCGCCGGGTTCCCGAGGATCTGGTCGCCGTTGTTGCTCACGACGATGAGGAGCCCACAGGATGTGTCGGCGCCGATGGCCGGACACTCGTTGAACGGCGCGTTGGTCGACGTGCCCGGAAACCCGGGCGCATTGGCGTGCTTGTGTGCCGACGGCTTCGCATGCGATTCGCTGGCGCCTGCTTGCAGGGTGACCGCCGTCGCAATGCCGACAATGACGAGTGCCGCCGCAGCCACGCATCGCACCAAGACATTCGACGTCCACCGCACCGGATGTCGCGACGCGACGCGCCTCGACGTGTTGTCAGCCATACTTCCTCCTTCTCGCTCTCCGCCCCCGCTGCGCAGGGACGATACGGCTTCCGCGCCGAAAGCGCAATGCTAATTGATACTCAGCTGACTCTCAGCAATAATTTTTCCGGGCCGCGGGCCTGAGAAGCGGGCAATTCCGATGGTCGACCGCCGGCTGGACGCCCACAATTGCGGTAACTTACCGAAGTTAGGCAAGCCTAAAAACAATGGATTCTTCTTCCTTCTACGACGAGCCTGAGCAGCCCTCGCCGCCCCCCGACCCGTTGGGTCGGCTGTCGTCTGGGTCGGCCGTCACCTCGGTCACCTCTGCCGCCTCTGTCGGTCTGTACAGACGAGCCACCGCCCCCGGTCGACGAACGATCGGGAAACGGATCGTCCCTTGACGGCCGCTTCCAGGACTGCGAGGTGCCGGCGGGCCGTTGCCGGCCGGCGAACGACGGCGTTGCCGGTGGTGGTGTCGTGGGCGATGGCCGTCGCCGTCACGGTCGTCACCGTGATCGGTGCGTCGGCCGCGGCCGCCGGTCCGGCGGTTGCCGCCGAGGACCAGACGGTCGTCGTCACCAGCTCGGCGTGCGCCCCCGGCTGGTCGCTGCCGGCGTCGGGAACAGTGTCGCTCGGCGTCGACAACGAGACGTCGGTGACGGTGGACGCCGAGCTGATCGACAAAGCGAACGGGGGGATCGTCACCGCCCTCAAGGAGCTCGGGCCGAGGACGACGCTGCCGCTCGACGCCCGGCTCCGGCGGGGCAGCTACCGGCTCCAGTGCATCTACGACCACCACCGCTCGTCCGCGCCGCCGTTCGTCCATCGCCTGTCCGACGTGGCGGAGGTGGCCGACGGCGTGCCGGCGTCGTCGGCCACGCCCTCGGTCGTCCCGGCGACGACCGCCGAGATGGCCCACCCGGTCGCCGAGTACGACGCGTACGTCGCTGGCCAGATCACCACCCTGCAGTCCGAGGTGTCGGCGCTGACGGCGGACGTCGGGTCGGACAACCTCGCCCAGGCCAAGGTCGACTGGCTGGCCGCGGAGCTCACGTTCAGCGGGATCGGCGGGACGTACGGCGCGGTCGGTGGCCTGGAGAACGACATCAACGGGCTACCGGGCGGGTTCGCCGGCGGGGCGACCAACCAGCAGTTCCTCGGGCTCCACAAGATCGAGTACCTCCTATGGTCCGGTCAGCCGGCCGCGGCGATCGAGCCGTACCTGAACGACCTGACGGAGTCGGTCGCCCGGCTCCAGACGCTGTGGTCCGGCGGCGTCATGACCCCCAACCAGCTGTCGACGCGGGCCCACGAGGTTCTCGAGGACGCCCTGCGCGATACGTTGAGCGGCGGCGACGACGAGGGGGCCGACGCGTCGCTGGCCATCGTGGCCGCCGACGTCCAGGGCGACCAGGTCATCCTCGGCTACCTTCGTCCGGCGATCGACCGGCGCACAGCGAAGCTGGTCCCGACGGCCGAGTCGGAGATCACGGTGCTCGACGACGCGCTGAAGAGCACGATGGTCGGCGGCCAGTGGCCGGCCCTGGCGTCGCTCACCTCCACCCAGACGCAACAGATCGACGGTGCGGTCGGGCAGGTGCTCGAGACGCTCTCCCCCATCCCGGACCTCCTGGAGATCCAGGGGTTCACGAACGGGATCGGAGGCTGAGCCGATGACCGACGAGCCGTCGAACGATCAACCGGACGACCGGTCGACGCCACCGAGCGTCTCGCGACGGCGGTTCATCCAGTCGGCGGGAGCCGGCCTCATCGGTGCGGCGCTGGCCACCGACGCGCTCACCAAGGGTGCGGGGGCCGCGGGGGCATCGACCGCCGACGCCGCCCGGGCGTCGCAGATCGCCGATCCACGACAGGGCGTGCTGACGCCGGTGTCGGGCGTCGTCGCCGGCGACGGGACGCTGGCCGCGGTCCCGTTCCACGGCGCCCACCAAGCCGGGATCCTCACCCAACAGCCGCCGGCCGCGGTCTTCGTCGCCTTCGACGTCCTCGCCGCCAACCGGGGGGAGGTAAAGGCGCTCTTCCAGGAGCTGACGAGCCTCGCCCGGTTCCTCACGACCGGCGGGACGCCGGCCAACCTCGGCATCGGCTCGCCGCCGTCCGACTCGGGCATCCTCGGCCCGGTCGTCCCGGCCGACGCCCTGACGTTCACCGTCGGCGTCGGCTCGTCGCTCTTCGACGACCGCTACGGCCTGGCGTCGGCCAAGCCGCGGCGCCTGACGACGATGACACCGTTCCCCAACGACAACCTCGACGAGGCCGAGTGCCATGGCGACCTGATGCTGCAGCTCTGCGCCGGGTCGCCCGACGCCGCGCTGCACGCGCTCCGCTTGGTGGCCAAGCACACGCGGGGCGCCATGCAGGTGCGGTACCGGATCGACGGCTTCGTCTCCCCGCCGCGACCGTCGGGGGCACCGCGCAACCTGCAGGGATTCAACGACGGGATCGCCAATCCGTCGGTCCATCAGCCGGCGGTGGCCGACGACCTGCTGTGGGCCGGTGACGACGAGCCGGCGTGGGCCCGGGGCGGGAGCTACCAGGTCGTGCGGATCATCCGCATGTTCGTCGAGTTCTGGGACCGCGTCTCGCTGGAAGAGCAGGAGACGATGATCGGTCGCCGGCGGGCGACCGGCGCGCCGCTGACCGGCAACAGCCAGGACGACATCCCCGACTACGTCGGCGACCCGACCGGAGCGATCATCCCCGAGAACGCCCACATCCGCCTGGCCAATCCCCGGACGCCGGCGACGGCGTCGAGCCAGATCCTGCGCCGCGGCTACAACTACGACCGCGGCATGGACGCCACCGGCCAGCTCGACCAGGGCCTCGTCTTCGTCTGCTATCAGCGGGACGTCCAGCGTCAGTTCGAAGCCGTCCAGCATCGGCTCCACACAGAGCCGCTCGTCGACTACATCAGCCCGACCGGCGGCGGCTACTACTTCGCCCTGCCCGGCGTCAGCGACGAGCACGACTGGTACGGCCGGGCCCTGCTCGCCTGACGCCGTTCCGCTGGTCACTACGCCGGCCGTTCCACCGGGCACCGTTACGATGACGGGCCATGGCACGGGACGGCCGGCGTCACGTCTTCGCCGGCGGCGGCTTCCTGCCGTTCCTCGGCATCCCACCGCTCGTCGCGGCGATGCTGGCCGAGACCGGGCGGCCAGACCCGACGCTCTGCCTGGTGCCGACCGGGGACGAGACCGACCTGCGGTGGCTCGACGCGACGGAACGGACGCTCCAGACGTCGACGACGAGGGTTTCGCACCTCCGGCTGTTCCCGACGCCGAACGTCGCCGATCCGGCGGACCTGCTGGGGTCGGTCGACGCCATCTTCGTCGGCGGCGGTAGCACCGCGAACATGCTCGCGGTCTGGCGGGCCCACGGTCTCGACGGCGTCCTCCGGGACGCGTGGGCGGCCGGCACCGTGGTCGGCGGGGTGAGCGCCGGCGCGATGTGCTGGTTCGAGGCGAGCCTCACCGACTCGTTCGGACCGGCGCTGCACCCGCTGCCCGACGGCCTCGGGATCGTCGGCGGCAGCTTCTGCCCGCACTTCGACCGGGACCCCCGCCGGCTCCGCTACCGCGAGAAGGTCGGCGACGGCTCGCTCCCGGCCGGCGTCGCGTGCGAGGACGGCGTGACGGTCCACTTCGCCGACGACGAGCTCGTCGAGGTGCTCGCCGAGCGCCGGGCGTCGAGGGCCTGGCGGCTCGGGAGGGCCGCCGACGGGAGCCTGGTCGAAGCACCCGTCGACGCCCTCCCGATCCACCAATAGACCGGGCCCGGTCGCGGCCGGATCAGAAGCCGATGCCGCCGACGATCGGCTGGTTGAGGTGGGTGCCGCCCAAGGAGCCCTCGAACGCCGCGTCGCCGAAGGCGAAGACGCCGCCGTCGGACCCGAAGAGCCAGTAGCCGTGGCCGGTGCCGTCGGCTACGCCATAGGCGATCGGCGCGTTCAGCGACTGGCCGCCCATCGAGCCGTACGACGTGGCGTCACCGAAGCCGAAGACACCGCCGTCGGTGGCGAACAGCCAGTAACCGTGCCCGTCCGCGGTGGCCGACATGGCGGCGACGGGAGCGTTGAGCGACTGGCCGCCCATCGAACCTTCGTACGTCGCCGAACCGAACGTGAAGACGCCACCGTCGGCGGCCGTCAACCAGTACCCCTGACCGAGCGGTGTCGACGTGGCCGCGGTGATCGGCCTGACCGGCGTGACGCCGAGACCGGGCAGCGACCCGACGAACGCCGCGTCGCCGAAGTCGAAGACGCCGCCGTCGGCGGCGAAGAGCCGATAGCCCTTCCCGTCCGGCGTCGCCTCGGCCGCGACGATCGGCTTGTTCAACGTGCGGTGCTGCGGCCCGAGGACGCCGGGTACGGAGCCGTAGTACTGGGCATCGCCGAAGGCGAAGACGCCACCGTCGGCGGCGAACAGCCAGTAGCCACCATGGTCGGGCGTGTCGGCCATGGCCACGACCGGCTGGTTGAGCACCATGCTCCCGGTCGAGCCGTAGAACTGGGCGCCGCCGAACGAGAAGATGCCGCCGTCACTGGCCGTCATCCAATAGCCGGGCTGGATGTACGTGTAGCCCTCCGGGGCGGTCACGACGCCACCGAGGGTGGTGATCGTGATCGGCACCGTCCCGGCCGTGCCTGGCGGCACCTGCACGGTCAGCACCTGGCATGTGCTCGACACGGTGAACGACGACGCCGGGGTGTCGCCGAAGTAGACGGAGCTGACGTCGCACAGGTTCGTCCCCGTGATGACGATCGTCTGGCCGCCGGATGGTGTTCCGCTCGTCGGCGAGACGCCGGTGGGCTTCGGCGGTGTGTGACCGGGCTGCGGGACGGTGACGTAGGTGAATGTCCCGGCCGTCACCGGACCGCCCGCCGGCGTCTCGACGGTGACGGGCACCGACCCGGCGTTCTCCGCCGGCGAGTCGGCGGTGATCTCGGTCGGGCTGACGACGGTGACGTCGGTCGCCGGCGTGCCGCCGAATGTCACTGACGCCGGCCCGTAGAAGTTGGTGCCGGTGACCGTGACCGGGGTGCCGCCGTTGGTCGCTCCGGTCGACGGCGTGACGCCGGTGGCGGTCGGGGGCTCGAAGATGCCGGGCCCCTGGACCGCGCAGACCGACTGACCGACGACGACTGTCGCGCCGGCGCCTGTGACGAGCTGGACGAAGAGACCGTCCACGGTGATGCTCACCGATCCGGCGGTCGTCGACTTCACCTCGTGGTTGGCCTCGATCGCGACGCCGGGGATGAGTGTCGGGAGGACGAATGTCGCGGTCGACGTCGGCACGGTCACCGGCGTGCCGCCGAGTGTCAGGTTGGCGACGTTCACCGACCCAGTCGCCCCGGTGGCGTCGGCGGTGCAGCTCGACGTCACCGTGGCGGCCCGGATGGCGGCCCGGGCAGCCAGGTTGTCGACGGTGGCCGAGCTCGTGACCTGCTCGGCCGCGGTTCCGACATTGGTCGCCGCGGTCCTCACTGTCGCGGTCGCCGATGTGACGACTGTGTGCGTCGGCAGTGTGAGCAGGTTCGACGACTGGGCGGCCCCGGAAGCTGGAAGCGTCACCGATGGCGTCGGCGGGACGATCGGGGTGCTGGGCCCGGTCACCGATATCCCGTACGCGCTGCCGGTCGCCGTGTCCGCGGTCGCCGCCCCCGCCGATGCGGCAAGGGACACACCCGAGCCGGCGACGGCTCCGAGTGCGGCCAGCGCGGCGATCGACCCGCGGAGGGCCGTCAACCGCGCTGAAGGTTCGATGCGTCTCATTTTTTATTCCTTCCTCTGTGCCGGGACGATCCCGGCGGTTGCGGCCAGCTTTCGGACCATCTACTTGCAGAACGAAGGCAACGCGGGTTACCACACTGGCCGGGGACCCATATTCGACAAGAACGACATTTCGACCCATCCGTTTTTGCAACCCTCATGTCGGATGAGCGGACGACGACCACCGGCGGCGTGACGGTCAGCCGGACGTCGGACCAATGCGGGGACCGCCGGTCGGGCGGCCGACGACGACGTCGACGGCATCGCAGCCGGCAGGCGGACCGGATCGTCGGCGTCGGGCGCCGACCGTCGCCGACGACCGGTCGAGACGGTGGGTCAGCCGGTCGCCCCGGTTCATGACATCGCCCCCTCTGGTCGACGATCGGCGGTCCGCCGGCGAAAGAAGGGGGGAGGCGGTCGGACTGCTCCATAGTCGGACCATCCCCATTCACCGCTCGTGACATTTGTCACTTGATCCAGCAACTTCGGTGGCATCCTCCGAGACATCGGACACAGCTATTGGACCGAAGGATCGGCCGGGTTATAATATCGTCTAAGGCCGACATTCAGCGCCCGAAGCTTCGGGTTCGAGAAGGCGACGGCCGGCTCCCGGCGGCTCGCAGAACTTTCTGCAACGAAACTGCAGGTCAAGCGCTACCAGTCAACGGTGGGCGGGCCGGCACCGGTGGACAATCCGGGGACGACTTTCCTGAGGAACAGGATGTTCGGCTCGGTTTTCCGTCGCTTTTCGGACGCCAGACGACCTAGCGAAGGCCCGTGGAAGAGGTATGTTCCCTCCCAAGCTGCACTTTCCTATAGAGTCTCCGTTCATGGCGACCACCAATGTGACCAAGAGAAGGCCTCGCAAGGCCGGAGCGATGACCGACGCCCACAAAGCGGCTTTGGCAAAGGGGCGCGAGGAAGGCCGAGTTGTTCGGGCCTACCTCGAGGCCCTGGAATCCACCAAACCGCGCCGGGGCCGTCGGCGGACGACGGAGTCGATCCAGAAGAAGCTGACCTCGATCGAGCAGGAGCTGTCGACCGCCAGCGTGTTGAACCGGTTGCATCTGGTGCAAGAGCAACGGGACCTCGAGGCCGAGCTGGCCCAGTCGGACGAGACCGTCGACCTGGCCGCTTTGGAGAAGGAGTTCACGAAGGTCGCCAAGGCCTACGGTGCCCGTAAGGGGATCTCCTACTCGGCCTGGCGGGCGGTTGGTGTCAGCGCGTCGGTCCTCGAAAAGGCCGGCATCCCGCGCACCCGGGGCTAGCGAACACCTAGCGAACATCCGGGGCCCGGGCGCCCGCTCAGCGGAAGTCCCGGGACCCAGGAGCCGAGCCGAGCGGGAGCGGTTCGAACCGCTCGGCCAACACGTTGACGACGCCGTCGGATCGCTCCAGCCGGCCCCGCACGACGAGGGCCGGTGACGTCAGCGCGACCGATCGCCAACGGACCCATCCACCGCGTGAACAGACGACGTTGACCAGACCGGTCTCGTCTTCGAGGTTCAAGAACACGGCACCACCGGCCGTCTCCGGCTGCTGGCGGTGGGTCACCACCCCGGCCACGGTCACCCGCCCGGACACTGCCCACGTCGGCAGTGTCCGGGCGGGGACCACCCCCCGGCGGGCCAGTGTCGTCCGGACCAGTTCGATGGCCGTGCGTTCCGGGGTCACGCCGATGGCCCAAAGGTCGTCGGCGATCGCTTCGAGCGGCGACGGCACCGGGAGCGGCGGCGGGTTCGCGCCGGTGACGATGCCCGGAAGGTGGCCCAAGGTGGACTGGGCCGCCGCGCCGGCCGTCCAGACCAGCCGCCGCCGCGACCGTTGCTGGTCGCCGGTCAGCTGATCGAGCGCGCCGGCGAGGGCGAGGGCCTCCAGCTGCGACCGGGTCAGGCCGCCGCGGCGGACGAGCTCCTCCTGGCTCCCCCACGGCTGACCGGCGACCAGCCGGGCCGCGGTCTCCTCTCCGACGGCCCGGACGGACGCGAGGCCCAGGCGGATCGCCGGAGCCCCCGGATCGAGCCACCCGCCCCCGCCGGCCGCACCGCCCCCAGTTCCGCCAGCGGGGCTGCGCCCGTCGGCGCCGACCCCACCGGCGCCGACTCCACCGGCGGCGGCCCGGGCATCGGCCGCCGGGTCCACTGCGCCTGGCCGGACACCGACCGCGCTGGCGTTGACGTCGGGCCGGTGGACGACGACACCGTGGCGCTTGGCGTCGGCGAGCAGGCTCTGGGGGGACCAGAACCCCATCGGCTGGGCGTTGAGCAGGCCGGCGGTGAAGGCGGCGGGGTAGTGCAGCTTCAACCAGGCGGAGGAGTAGACGAGGGCGGCGAAGGAAAGGGCGTGGGACTCGGGGAAGCCGAAGCTGGTGAAAGAGGCGAGCCGTTCGACGATGTCCTTCTGCACGATCTCGGGCACCTTCTTCTCGGCCATGCCGGCGAACAGCCGGGCCCGCAGACCGGCCATCAGCTCACCGGAGCGCTTGTGGCTCATGGCCCGGCGCAGCTCGTCGGCCTCGGCGACCGACAGCCCGGCGACCTCGACGGTGATCTCCATCAGCTGCTCCTGAAAGAGCGGAACGCCAAGGGTCCGTTCGAGGATCCGCTCGAGAGTGGGCTTCATCATCCGTTCGAGTGACGGGTGGAGGTAGACGACGGGCTCCCGACCGCGCTTGCGGCGGATGTACGGATGAACGGCGTTGCCTTGGATCGGGCCCGGCCGGATCAGCGCGACCTCGACGGCGAGCTCGTAGAGGCTGCGGGGCTGGACGCGGGGCAGCGTTCCCATCTGCGCCCGGCTCTCGACCTGGAAGACGCCGACGGTGTCGGCCCGGCACAGCCGGTCGTAGACCGCGTCCTCTTCCGGCAACGCGGCGAGGTCGAGCTCGACGTGGTGGTGCTCACGGACGAGGTCGACCATGTGGTGCAGGGCTTCGAGCATCCCGAGACCGAGCAGGTCGAACTTGACGAGCCCGATGGTCGCGCAGTCGTCCTTGTCCCACTGCAGGACCGTCCGCCCGGGCATCCGGGCCGGCTCGACCGGGCAGACGTCGACGACCGGGCGGTCGCAGATGACCATGCCGCCGGAGTGGATGCCGAGATGGCGGGGGGAGCCGAGCAGCTGGCCGGCGAGGTGGCGGACGAGCGGGGGGACGTCGTCACGGTCGCCGACGGCCTGGTCCCGATCGGTCGCCTTGGCCCACCGGTCGAGCTGTTCGGGCGAATGGCCGAGGGCCTTACCGACGTCGCGGACGGCCGAGCGGTGGCGGTACGTGATGACGTTGGCGACCTGAGCGGTGTGCCGGCGGTCGTACTTCTCGTAGACGTACTGGATCACCTCCTCGCGCCGGCCGGACTCGATGTCGAGGTCGATGTCCGGCGCGCCCTCGCGGGTCGGGCTCAGGAAACGGGCGAAGAGCAGTTTCCGGTCGACCGCGTCGACGACGGTGATATCGAGGACGTAGCAGACGGCGGAGGTGGCGGCCGAGCCGCGGCCCTGACAGTAGATGTCGTGGGTCCGGCAGAACTGGGCGATGTCGAAGACGGTCAGGAAGTACCCGGCGAAGCCGAGCGTGCCGATGGTCGCGAGCTCCTCGTCGAGCCGGGCCCAGGCGCCGGCCACCGTCTCGTGGCGGCGCGGCCCGTAGCGCCGGGGGGCCCGCCGCTCGACCAGCTCGACCAGCCAGCTCTGTTCGGTGTGCCCCGCCGGCACCCGGTAGGTCGGGAGGCGGGGGGCCATCAACTGCAGGTCGAACGCGCAGGCCGCGCCGATCTCGGCCGCCCGGGCGACGACGCCCGGCCAGCGGGCGAACCGACTGGCCTGCTCGGCGCCGGACCGCAGGGCGGCCGCGGCCGACGCCGGTAGCCAGCCGGCCAGTTCCTCGAGCGGCCGGTTGGCCCGCACCGCGGCGACGGTGCCGGCCAGCGCGAAGTCGGCCGGCCGGGCGTAGTGGACGTTGTTGGTGGCGACGAGGTCGACGTCGGCGTGGGCGGCGAGGAGAGCGAGCGCGTCGTTGCGGGTCGAGTCGAGCGGGTCGCCGTGGTCCCACAGCTCGACCGCGACGTGCTCACGGCCGAACACGTCGACGAGGCGGTCGAGCTCGCGCCGGGCGGCCCGGGGGCCGTCGGCGACGACCGCGGCCGGGACGGCGCCCTTGCGACAGCCGGTCAGCACCTGCCAGTCGCCATCGTGGGCGCTGGCGAGGTCGTCGAGCCGGACGGTCGGGCGGCCCTTCTCCCCCGCGGCCAGATGGGCGTCGGCGATGGTCCGGCTGAGCCGGGCGTACCCGTTGGGGTTGCGGGCGAGGACGACGAGGTGCTGCCCGGTCGGGTCCGGCTCGCCGGTGCGCGGGCCCGCTGGGGCCAGGGTCAGTTCGGCGCCGAACACCGTCGCCAGCCCGGCCGCGGCCGCGGCCTCGTGGAAGCGGACGACGCCGTACAGGCCGTCGTGGTCGGTCAGGGCCAGCGCGCCGAGGCCGCGCCGGACGGCCTCGGCGACGAGCGCCTCGGGATGGGAGGCGCCGTCGAGGAAGGAGAAGTTGGAGTGGCAGTGCAGCTCGGCATAGGCCGGCTCGGCACCGGACAGGTCGTCCATCAGTCGTAGCTCGCTTCGAGCCGCCAGCCGCCGTGCCCCGCCGAGAGGTACCCCGCCGAGGGGTGCCCGGCCGCCAGGAGGTGGGCTCGCCCGTCGGCGGTGGCCACCTGCAGGCGGACCGAGCGGTGCCGGTCCGGTGACCACCATCGCTCGTCGACCGGCCACGGCGCGCTCCAGCCGGTGACCGCGGCCCAGCGCTCGCCGGCCACCGACAGCCGGTCCGGCACCGCGGTCAGCAGCCCCCGGGTGGTGACGGCCACCGGAGCGCCGGCCCGGTCGACGAGCTCGGCCGGCCAGCCGGCGTCGGGCACCCGGGCCGGGAACGGCGGCGGCAGCCGACCGGGCCACGGCTCGCCGAACGAACCACCGTCGGCCCCACCGTCGCGCCCGCCGGCGTCGGGGACCGGCTGGTCGGCCCGCCAGGGCGTGAAGCGGGCACGGTCGGCCGGGCCACGCCCACCGGCCGTCGAGACGACCGCGACCGCTCCGGACCCGAGCTGTCGCTGCAGGCCGACGAGCGCCTCGGCCGCCCGCTCGTCGGCCGCGCTGACCCCTCCCCAGAAACCGGGCTGGTGGTTCCGCAGGGGGACGTGGTGCTCGAGGGTGGCGAGCCGAGCGGCGAGGTCGGGAACCCGGTAGCCGGGCCGCTCGCCGTCGAGCCCGCGGGCGATCCGGTGACGGAGGACGCCGTCGCTCCCGAGGCGGGCGACGACATCGCGGGCGGGCAGAGCGGCGAACGCCCCGAGGCTGGGCAGCCCGAGCCGGACGAGCAGATCGGCCAGCTCCGGCTCGGCCAAGGTGGCCACCGGCCAGGGGGCGAGGAAGGCCGGCGTCCGGTCGGGGGCGACGAGGCGACCGGCGAGGGCGGCCAGGGCGGCCGCGAACACCCCGTCGGCCACCCCCAGGAGCACGTCGTCGTGGGAGGCCCCGACGATGTCGGCCACCCGCTCCAGTACGGCCACCTCTCCGCCGAAGTAACGGGCCGGCCCCCGAACCGGGAGAGCCAGGACTCCGGGACGGACGGGGTCGATCCAGGGGCAGACCTCGGCGAGGGCCTCCATCAGGGCGGCGAGCTGCCGGAGGACCTGACCGTCGTCGTCCGGGTCCATCAGCGCCGGGCAGCCGATCAACAACAACCGCTCCATCGGCCGTCCCTACGCGGCGGCAACCCGACCGGTGGCGGCCGGCAACCACAGCTCACACCGGATCGGCCGGGCCGCCGGTCCCCGTCCGTCGGCGACGACGGTGACCCGGCGGGCCTGGAGGCGGCCGGCCCCCCGGTCGAGCCCGTGCCACCGCCGGTCGGTCACGCAGAGGCCGACGTCGGTCGGCTCGGGCCAGCGGGCGCGGCCGCCGAGGACGATCAGGACGGCCCGCCGCTCCCGGGCCCGGGCGGCCAGCGAGCGGACGACCGGCGGCCGGGGACGACCGGGCGGTCGCACGACGACGACGTCGAGACCGTCGAGCAGCCGGCCGACCGCCACGGCCCACTGGGCGGCCGGGGCCCGGACGACGGCCAGCCGGTGGAGATCGACGCCGTAGCCGGCCGCGGCGAGGGCGCCGACGTCGTCGACGCCGACGAGACCGCACCACGAGCCGGCGGCCGACGCCGCGCCGGCCGTGGCGAGGGCGAGGCTGAGGGCCCCTGCCCCGCGGCAGCGGACGACGCTGCCCCGGCGCAGCCCACCGTCGGGCAGGAGCGCGGTCAAGGCGTCGGGCACCGGCAGCAGCCGGGTCCGGCTGGCGGTGGTCGGCCGGACCCGCTCGGCGAGCTCGCCGAGCGTCGCCGGGTCGCCGGGTCGCCGCCGAGTGGGATGTAGGGCCGCAGTGCCCGAAGAACCGAACATATGTTCGCTACAGTACCCGCCGTCGGCGCCCGCGTCCTCCCCGGTCCGGCCGAGGCGGTATGGCATTGTTCTCGCCGTGGTGGGGGCCAGGACAGCGCTAGCCGGTGAGGCCGAGCGGGACGGGCCGGCGGCGGCGCAGCTCCAGCGGAACTCGATCGGACTGGCCGGCGTGACCGGCCAGTCACTGAGCGCGATGGGCCTCTCCGGGGTCATCGGCACGTCGGTCCCGGTGGTGGCCATCACGGCCGGCGCCGGCGGCTGGCTGACGTGGGCGATCGCCGCGGTCGTCATCATGCTGGTCGCGCTCTCGATCGCTGTCCTCGCTCGACGGTTTGCCACGACCGGCGGGCTCTACGGGCTGACGGCCAAGGCGCTCGGGCCGCTCGGCGGGCTGGTCACGGGCTGGCTGATGGTCGTCCTCTGCGGCGCGGCGATCGCCGCGTCGGTGCTCAGCTTCGGGGTCTACTTCTGCCAATTCCTGACCCTGTTCGGCGTCACGTACGGGCGCCCGACCCTGCTCGTCACGTCGGTCGGTGCCCTGGCGATCTGCTGGTACCTGTCCCGGATCGGCGCCCGGCCGGCGGCGTGGGTGATGTTCGTCACCGAGGTCGTCGCCACCGCAGCGATGCTCGTCGTCTTCGTCGCCGTCCTGGTCGACCACCGCGGCTCCGTCGTCGACCCGGAGCAGCTGCACCTCCACCACGTCTCGCTGAGCGTCGTCCTCACGGCCGTCGTCCTCGGCGTCGGCGGGTTCGGCGGCTTCGAGAGCGCGGCCGTCTACGGCCAGGAAGCACGCCGGCCGACGCGGATCATCCCGATCGCCATGGTCGGCAGCGTCGCGGTGGCCGGGATCGTCTGGATGTTCTCCAGTTACACGCTGTTCCTCGGCTTCCAGGACTCCACCCGGTCCCTAGCCCGGTCACCGGCCCCGATGGGCACGCTGGCCCAGGTCGCGGGCATCGGCTCGTACCGGTACGTCGTCGACATCGCGTTGGCGTTCACGATCGGCGCCGCCCTCATCGCCGCCTTCAGCTGGGTCGCCCGGATGATGCTCACGATGAGCCGGGAAGGCGTCGCGCCGGCGTCCTGGCGGCGGATCCACCCGCGCTACCGCACGCCCAGCCACGCCCTGGCGATCGCCGGCGTCGTCTGGCTGGTCCTCGTCGTGCTCATGGGCGCGACGAGCTCGACGCCGCTCTCGACCTACGGCGCGGTGGCCGGCGACCTCTCCGGCTTCCCTCTGCTGCTGGTCTACGCCCTGATCTGCGTCGCCGCGGCCGTCTTCTTGTGGCGGCAGGGCAACCGGTGGTCGGCGTTCGTCGCCATCGGCGTCCTCGGGGCCGGGTCGATGGCGTACACGATGTACCGGAACCTCGTCCCGTGGCCGCCGCGGCCCGAGAGCATCGTGGTCGTCGTCTTCGCGATCGCCACCGCAGCCGTTGTCGTCGGCTATCTCGTGGCCCGGGAGCGCCGGGCCGCGGCCCTCGGTCGCATCGGCACGAGCGTCGACGACGACACCGCCGCCCTGTCCGCCGAATGCCTGTCCGCCGAATGCCTGTCCGCCGAACCGCGGTGACCGACCGCGGGCAGTCGGGGTCGGTAGGGCGAGGATCGACGGTGCCAGTACCGTTTCGACATGGACCCGAAACGTGCGGTGGCCTTCGACCGATCGGTCGGGCCGTGGTTCTACCGGCTGCACCGCCACGTCTACCGGGCGACCGGCGGCATCGTCGGCCACCGGAGCCGGGTCGGGCCGTTCCTCCTCCTCACGACCGTCGGCCGGCGGACCGGGACGCGCCGGACGACCCCGCTGCTCTACCTGGCCGACGGCGACGATCTCGTCGTCGTCGCGTCGAACGGCGGGCGTGACCAGCCGCCGGCGTGGCTGCTCAACCTGGAGGCGACACCGGCCGCCGACGTCCAGGTCGGACGACGAAAGATCCCGGTGGTGGCCGATGTGCTCCGGGGAGCGGCCAAGGCCGACCTGTGGCCCCGGCTGGCCGCCTTCTACGCCGGCTGGGACCACTACCAGGAGCTGACGGACCGTGAGCTGCCGGTCGTCCGGCTCCGGCCGGCCGGCTGAGATCGCCAGGCCGTCAACCTCCCCGGCGGGAGCGGCGGCGCGGGCACCCGGTCGCCGGATCCGTCGACGTCGCCGAAGCGTCGGCCGGCCTCCCAGTCGGCCCGGGCGTCGCCGATCTCGTCGGCGGTCCGGCCGACGAAGTTCCACCACATCACGAGCGGCTCGGTGAACGGCTCGCCGCCGAGCAGCAGGAACCGGCCGGACGGATCGCCGGCGACGACGAGCTGCCGGCGGTCTCGGCCGAGGTAGGCGCAGTCGCCGGTCGAGAGCCGCGACCCGTCGACGACGACCGACCCGTCGACGACGAGCACCGCGTGCTCGAAGCCGGGGGCGAGCGGGACCGACGACCGGGCCGGGCCGGAAGCCCGCACGTCGGCACCGACCAAGGGCGAGAAGGTCGTCGCCGGTGACGCGACGCCACCGATGTCGCCGACGAGAACAGTCACCGACGCCGCGCCGACGTCGAGCACGGGGAGGTCGGGATGATGCTCGAAAGCGGGCGGCGCGAGCCGGTCGGCATCGGGCAGGGCGACCCACAGCTGGAGCCCGTGGAGCCACCGCTGGTGCGGGTCCGGTGACACCTCCGCGTGGGCGATCCCCGCGCCGGCCGTCATCAGGTTGAGCTGGCCCGGCCGGATCGGCTGGACGCTGCCGAGGCTGTCGCGGTGGAGCACCTCGCCGTCGAGCAGCCACGTGACCGTCTGGAGGCCGATATGGGGATGCGGACCGACGCGCATGCCGGGCCCGGCGGCGACGTCGTCGGGCCCGTAGTAGTCGAGAAAGCACCACGCACCGACGGTCGTCCGGGCCCGGCGCGGCAGGTACCGGGCGACCTCGGTCGACTCGCCGACCGGCGCCCGCCGGGGCGTGATCAACTCGAGATTGCTCACGACGCCCATCGTACGGACCGCGCCCCACCATCACCACCGTCGATAAACCCCGCGGAGTAGGGTCGAAATCGCTGGCGACAGTGCGTTACACGCGGCGGCAACGGGGGAGCCCCATCGGCTGACGAAAGGTGGACGTGGTGGTTCGAAAGCTTGCAGCGGAGTTCCTAGGAACGCTTCTCTTGGTCTTCTTCGCCGTCGGAGTGGCGACGCTCATGTTCGGGCCCGGCTTCAAGTTCGACGGTCGCAGCGTCGCCGCCGGCGTCGTGGCCACGGCGCTGGCGTTCGGCCTGACGTTGCTGGGCCTGGCGTACGTGCTCGGCCCGATCTCGGGCTGCCACGTCAACCCGGCGGTCACGCTCGGCGCGCTCGTGGCCCGACGGATCGGACCGGTCGAGGCGGTCGGCTATTGGATCGTCCAGTTCGCCGGCGGGATCGTCGGCTCACTGCTCCTGTGGGCGCTGTTCTCGGCGTCGCCGTTCTACAGCCGGACGAGGACCGGGCTCGGTGCCGACGGCTACGGGAAGGCGTCGCTCATCCACATCAGCGCCGGCGGCGCGTTCCTGGCCGAGGTCGTCCTCACCGCGCTCTTCGTCTTCGTCATCCTCGGCGTGACGGACAAGATGGCCAATGCGGCGACGGCCGGCATGGTGATCGGGCTGACGCTCACGGTCGTCCACCTGATCGGCATCCCGATCACCGGGACGTCGGTCAACCCGGCCCGGAGCCTCGGTCCGGCCCTCGTCGTCGGTGGGACGGCGCTCAGCCAGGTCTGGCTGTTCATCGTGGCCCCACTGGTCGGTGGGGCGATCGCCGCGGTGGCCCACGTCTTCTTCTACCCCCGGTACCCGGAGAGCAAGGAGCCGGGCGAGCCGGAGCCGTCGCTCGACCCCATCCCGACCGCCTGAGCTCGACCGTCTAAGTTCGACGGCCTGATCGCCCTACCACCAGCCGGACCATCGCGGATGACGGTTCCGTCGCGGCTCGACGCGGTCGATCTGTCGGCCCGGTTGAGTGGGAAGGACGGTGCGGCGCAGCTGGCGGCCGCGCAGCGTCGGCTCCTCCATCTCCGGCTCGTCAACGCCGGCCTCGTGGACGCCGGTTCGCTCAACCGTGCCCACCATGGCGGCCGGTTCGGGCCACCGGTCTGCGTGCTGTTCGAGGGCTGGGACGCGGCCGGCAAGGGTGGGGCGATCAAGCGGCTCGTGGCGCCGCTCGACCCTCGGCACGTCCGGGTGGCCGAGTTCGGCGTGCCGACGCCGGACGAGCTTCGCCATCAGTACCTGCTGCGGTTCGCCGCGGCTCTCCCGGGGTGGGGTGGGATGGCCGTGCTCGACCGGTCGTGGTACGGGCGCGTCCTCGTCGAACGGGTCGAGGGGTTCGCCACCGAGGCGCAGTGGCGGCGGGCGTACGACGAGATCACCGACTACGAGACGTCGCTCGTCGCCGACGGGATGGTCCTCGTCAAGCTCTGGCTGCACATCTCCGACGACGAGCAGCTCGAGCGGTTCGAGGCTCGCCGGCAGGACCCGCTCAAGCGGTGGAAGCTGACCGACGACGACTGGCGGAACCGTGGGCAGCGGGCGGAGTACGAAGCGGCGGTCGAGGACATGCTGGCCGCCACCGACCACCCGGACGCGCCGTGGGACGTCATCGCGGCCGAGCAGAAGCGGTTCGGCCGGGTGGCGGTGCTGCGCGCCATCATCGACCGGGTCGAAGACGGCATGCGACGCTGCGGCATCGAGCCGCCGCCGTCGACCGGCGCGAACTACGGCACCTGACCGCACCGGCACCTGAACCGGCGACCACCCGGACCGAGCCGCGCCCGAACCTCGCCGGACGGGCCGCGCTCGCCGGGCAGCCGGCGAGCCGCCGTGCAACAGTGACGTCCGTGACCACGCCTACCGGCTCCGACGCGCCGGCCGCCCGCTACGGGATGACGATCCCGTTCACCGGCGTCCCGCTGCACGCCCATCGCGAGTGGTTCGACGAGCTGGTCGACCTCGGCTACACGGACGCGTGGTCGGCCGAGTCGGACGGCGTCGACGGGTTCACGCCGCTGGCGCTCGCCGCGGCGTGGACGCCGGCGCTGCAGCTCGGGATCGCCATCGCGCCGGTGTACACCCGCGGCCCGGCGTTGCTGGCGCAGACGGTGGCCGGCCTGGCCGACGCCGCGCCGGGCCGGTTCGCGGTCGGGCTGGGCGCGTCGTCGGACGTCATCGTCGAGCGGTGGAACGGCCTCTCGTACGACCGCCCGTACCAGCGGGTCCGCGACACGGTCCGGTTCCTCCGCGCCGCGCTGACCGGCGAGAAGGTAACGGAGGCGTACGAGACGTTCTCGGTGCAGGGGTTCCGCCTCGGGCGGCCGCCGGAGCAGGTGCCGCCGATCTACGTCGCCGCGCTGCGGTCGGGGATGCTCCGGCTGGCCGGCCGGGAGGGTGACGGGGCGATCGTGAACTGGCTGTCGGCCGACGACGTGGCGACGGCCGCGGCGGAGGTCGGACCGGGCAAGGCGATCGTCGCCCGCATCTTCGTCATCCCGACCGACGACGCGGCGGCGGCCCGGGCAGTGGCGCGGCGGATGATCACGACGTACCTCAACGTCGGCGCGTACGCCGAGCTCCACCGGTGGCTCGGCCGCGGCCCGGCGCTGCAGCCGATGTGGGACGCATGGGCCGCCGGCGACCGGAAGGCCGCGCTGGCCGCGGTGCCCGACGAGGTCGTCGACGACCTGGTCGTCCACGGGTCGCCGGCCGCCTGCCGGGAGCACGTCGCCCGGTACGTCGCCAACGGCGTGACGATCCCCGCGCTCATGGTCATCCCGGTCGGCGTCGACCTGGCCGAGTCGGTCCGGGCGCTGGCGCCGACCGCCTGACGCCCAACCCGGCAAAATGTACGTATTACGTACTAATCTCGCCGGCATGCGGACCCGTCCGGGCACCGACCCGACCCTCCTGGTGCTGTCCAGCCTGGCGGCGGGGCCGAAGCACGGCTACGCGCTGATCAAGGACATCGAAACGTTCGCCGGGGTGGTCCTCGGGCCGGGGACCCTGTACGGCTGCCTGGCCCGGCTGGAGACACGGGGCCTGGTGGAGCCGGTCGGCGACCCGGACCGGCGGCGGCCGTACCGGCTCACCGCGGCCGGGGCGGTGGCGCTCGGGGAGCGACTGGAAGAGGCGCGGCGGGTGGTCGAGACCGGCCGGGCCCGGCTGGACGGGGCGATCTCGTGAGGGCCGGGGGGCCAGACGAGGGCGCCCGGCTGAAGGCCGGGCAGAAGGCATGGGCCCGGGTGCTGGCGTGCTACCCGCCGTGGTGGCGGGACCGCTACGGCGACGAGCTGGTGCAGGTCTGCACCGACCTGCGGGCCGACGGTCGAGGTCGGGGCCGGCTGGCGGCCAGCCTGTTGCGCGGCGCGGTGGACGCCCGCCTCCGCGGGGCCGGCCTGCCGCCGATACCGGCCGGGCTGCGCCGCCGGGCGTCGGCCGGCCTGGCGACGAGCGCGGTGGCGACGGTCGTGCTCGTGATGCTGGGAGTGGCCGTGATGACCCATACCGGCGACAGGAGCCACATCGTCGGGCCGTGGCACCAGTTCGCACCGGGCCGGTACGAACTGGCTCCCGGCGCGTGGTCGGGGCTGGTCCTGGCCGGCCGGGTGACGTTGGACGCCGGGTTCACGATCCTGATCCTGACGGTGCTGGCGGCGACGGCCCTCGGCACCGGCTGGTTCGGGCTCCGGACGGAGCTGCCCCGAGGGGACTGGGGGCTCCGCCTGCTCTGGTGGGCTCCGCCGGCCTGTGCCGTGGCAGCGCTGGCCCTGGGCATCGCCCATGGACCCCTGGCCACCCACGGACGATTGGCGCCGGCGTTGCTGGCCGGCGGGGCACTGGCCCTCCTGGGGCTCCTCCTGCTCTCGGCGGTCGCCCTGGCCGTGACGGCCGGCCGCCGGGGACTCTCGGTACCCACCCTCCGCGACCACGCGGCGATCAGCGGGTTCTTGGCTGCCACGGCCGCACTGCTGGCGGCGGCCATCGCGACCTGGGCCATCGCTCTCGGGATCGATCCGGCCGCGCCAGCGGCCGGATCGTACGAGGCGGTCGTCTCCCCCTTACGAGACTGGGCCGGACCGATCGCCGCCGCGGCGGTCGTGGCGGCGGTCGTCGCCGTCGAGGGCGTCCGCCAGGCCCGGCGGTGCTACCGGCTGGCGGAGGGCGGCTGAACGTCGGCCGCGGTGCCGGTCCGGTCCGACGGCCCTGGCATACTGGCGGCCCGACGGGTCGTCCGCCCGTCGAGCGAGCCGCAAGGGGGGACCACGATGACGACCACCGCATCCGACGACGTCGTTCGCCACGTCGGCGAGGACGACGCGCTCATCGCCGAGACGGGAACGGGAGTCGGCCTGAAGGTCGTCCGCTACGACTCGCTCCACGGCACGTGGGTCATCCTCAACCGGTTCGAGCCGGGCGTCCGCCTCCAGGTCCACCGGCACACGGGACCGGTCGACGGGTACACGCTGGCCGGCCGGTGGCACTACCTGGAGTACGACTTCTACTCGACGGCCGGCTCGTACATCTACGAGCCGGCGAGCTCGGTGCACACGCTCGACGTGCCGGCGGAGAACACCGGCGTGACGGACGTCCTGTTCGTCATCGAGGGCGCGCTGCTCAACCTGGACGCGGACGGCAATGTCGAGAGCGTGATGGATGGCCCGGGCACGCTGGCCGCGTACTACGCCCTACTCGAAGCCGAGGGCAAGCCCCGTCCGAACGGGCTGATCGTCTGAGCGGCGGCTCCCGACCGCGGTGCCGGACAAGGAGCGCGCCATGAACGGACGGCGGCCGTGACGCCGCGCCCCGGCGAGGCGCTGGCGGCCGGCCTCACGGACCCGTCGCTGTACGCCGGCGACCCGTTCCCGCTCTACGCCCGGCTGCGGGCGGAAGCGCCGGTGGCCTGGAACGCCGAGCACGGCTTCTGGGCGCTGACGACCCACCCGGAGGTCCAGCACGCCGGGGCCGACCCGCAGACGTTCTGCAGCCGGCAGGGGATCCTCGTCCAAGAGATCGGCGTCGAGCACGCGACGCCGCCGACGATGATGCACACCGACCCGCCGGCGCACACCCGCTACCGGCGACTGGTCCAGCCGGGGTTCAAGCCGACGGTCATCCGCGACCTGGAGGCGGCGGTACGCGACCACGCTCGGCGGCTGATCGACGGGATCGAACCGGGGACCCCGGTCGACCTGCTCCCGGCGCTCTCCGTGCCGTTCCCGCTCCAGGTCATCTGCCACCTGCTCGGCGTCGACGGCGGCGAGTGGCCGCGCTTCTACGAATGGTCGGAGGCGGTCATCCCCGGGGCGGTCGACTGGCCGCCGGAGAAGATCGCCGCGCTCCAGCTCGAGATGTGGGAGTTCCTCGTCGGGACGGCGAAGGCCCGGCGGGCGGCGCCACGCGACGACGTCATCTCGGCGATCGCCACCGCCGCGGTCGACGGCGACGAGCTGCGCGACGACGAGCTGGCGATGTTCCTCGTCCAGTTGCTCGTCGCCGGCAACGAGACGACGCGCAACCTGCTCTCCGGCGGCCTGCTCGCGCTGGCCGACGAGCCGGCGCAGTGGGCGCGGCTGCGCGACGACCGGGCGCTCGTGCCGACCGCGGTCGAGGAGCTACTGCGATGGACGACGCCGGTGATCTCGTTCCTGCGGACGGCCACCCGCGACGTCGAGCTGCGGGGCCAGCTGGTGGCGGCCGGCGAGCCGGTCCTGCTCGTCTACGCCGCGGCCAACCGCGACGAGGCCGTCTTCGGCGACACCGCCGATCGGCTGGACGTCGGCCGTGATCCGAACCCGCACCTCAGCTTCGGCTTCGGCCCACACTTCTGTCTCGGCGCGGCGCTGGCCCGGCTGGAGGGGCGGGTCGTCCTCGACGCGTTGCTCGACCGCTTCGCGGCGATCGAACCGGCCGGCCCGGTCGAGCGGGCACCGAGCCCGGTGATCGCCGGCATCCGGAAGGCCCCGGTTCGATTCACGGCCGCCTAGCCTGATGGCGTGCCGGAGATCCCCGAGATGCAGGCGCTCGCCGAGCGGCTCGACGCCGCGTTGGCCGGCCGGGCGCTCGAACGGTACGAACCACTCGGCTTTACCGGCCTGAAGACGGCCGATCCGCCGGCCGGCGATCTGATCGGCCGGACCCTCGTCGGCGTCGGACGGCGGGGCAAGTACGACGTGATGGACTTCGGCGACGGTCTCCGCGTGGCGTTCCACCTCTCCCAGGGCGGCCGGCTCGACCTCGAGCCGCCGCCGAAGGCGACGAAGCCGCGCGGCTCGGTCGTCCGCTGGATCTTCACCGCCCGCGAGGGCGACGACACGGATGACGCCGGCGGCCCGGTCGGCCTGCTGTTCCGGGAGCACGGCAGCCAGCGCAAGGCTGGCTGGTGGGTCCTCGGCCCCGGCGACGACGGGCCGCTGGCCGCGCTCGGCCCGGACGTCTACGACCCGGCGTTCGCCGAGCTGATGGCCGACGGCGCGAGCAACCGGCGCCTGCACACGTGGCTACGCGACCAGCACGTCGTCGCCGGTATCGGCCGTGGCTACGCCGACGACGCGCTCAATCGGGCGGGCATCTCGCCGTTCGCCTCCCTCAGCGGGCTGGACGGGAACGACCGGAGCCACCTCCTCGACGCCATCCGGACGGTGATGGACGAGGCGCTCGTCAGCGAACGGCAGCGGACGGGCGCGCTCTCCGACGCCAAGCTCGGCGACCGCTTCCTGGTCCACCGTCGAGCCGGCCTCCCGTGCCCGCGCTGTGCCGAGGAGCTCAAGCGCATCTCGTACGAGTCGTACGAGATCGTCTACTGCACGCGCTGCCAGACCGGCGGCCGGGTGCTCGCCGACCGGCGGCTCTCCCGCCTTCTCCGCTAGGACCGCCGCCCAGCTACGACGGGTCGACGAGCATCATCATGGTCAGCGGGTCGACCGGCGACCCGACGAACCCGTAGTGCTCGTAGAAACCCTTCGCCTCGTCGTCCTTGGCGTGCACGAGCAGTACACGAACGCCGATCGACGCCGAGACCTGCATGGCCTTCAGCATGAAGTGCTTGAGCAGCGCCGCACCGAGGCCGCGCCCCCGGTGTTCCGAGTCGACCGCCATGCGAGCGAGAAGGACCGCGGGGATCTCGGCCGGCTGGCGCCGCCCAAAGGGGGTCGGGGCCGTCCGGCGGAGCACGGACGCGGTGCACGACGCGTAGAACGCCACCACGCGAGAGGAGCCACGCTCGGTGACGACCCAGGTGCGGGTCGTCCCGGTCTGCTGGTTGGTCGGCGCCCGACGAACGAGCCAGTCGTCGAGCGCCGGCCGGCCACAGTCGAACCCGACCAACAGGTGGTGGCCGGCCAGCAACTCCGGGCCGGCGTAGCTCACCGACTGGGCTCGTCCAGCACGGTCGGATCGGCGAGCAGCCTCTTCATGGGTTCGGGCATCGTCGTCGGGGCCGAGAGGAGCTCGGCGAGCTCGCGCCACGCGGCGTCATCCACCACGAACGCCCGTCGGTCGGCCAGGTCGATCTCGGCGGCCTCGACGGCGTTCCGGAGGACGTACTCACTGGCCGACTCCCCCCGAGCCTCGGCCGCCGTGCGGAGCACCGCGTCCTGGTCCGGAGTGAGGCGGAGGTTCAGTCGTTCCGTCTTCGCCGTCATAGATCTAACGTACACCAAATGACGTACACTAGGTCCCATCGGCCCCTGGTCTACCCGGGCGGGTCATCCAGTGCCGTTCAGCCCGTAAACGTGGCGAGCAGGTCGGCGAACTTGCGCCGGGCCTCGACCTCGCGGGTGGGGATGTGCTCGGTCGGCACGTCCGTCGCGGTGTAGTTGCGCAGCGTCCGGCGGGCGACGGTCTGGCGGTGGACCTCGTCGGGCCCGTCGTAGATGCGGGCGGCGCGGGCGGCGCGGTACATGTGCTCGAGCGGCAGGTCGGCGGAGTAGCCGAGCGCCCCGTAGACCTGGATCGCCCGGTCGATCACGTTGTAGAGGACGCCGGCGCCGTAGTACTTGATCATGGCGATCTCGACGCGGGCGGCCGCCGCACCCTCCCGGTCCATCTTCCAGGCCGCCTGCAGCGTCATCAGCCGGGCCGCGGTCATCTCGGCCAGCGAGTCGGCCACCCAGTTCTGGATCGTCTGCTTCTCCGACAAGAGCGACCCGTGGGCGTAGCGGGAGACCGCCCGCTCGCACAGCATGTCGAAGGCCCGGCGCGACTGGCCGAGCCAGCGCATGCAGTGGTGGATCCGGCCGGGCCCGAGGCGGGCCTGGGCCAGCTGGAACCCCTCGCCCTCCCGGCCGATGACGTTCGTCACCGGAACGCGGACGTCGCGGTACTCGACCTCCGCGTGGTTGCCGAACGTCGCGAACGGCCGGCCGATGTGGTCCATCGTCGGGACGTCCCGGACGACGGTGAGCCCCGGCGTGTCGACCGGCACGAGGATCATCGACGACCCCTGGTACGGGTGGACGTCCGGGTTCGTGACGGCCATGACGATCAGGAAGTCGGCCACCGACGCGTTCGTCGTGAACCACTTCCGCCCGTTGATGACGTACTCGTCGCCGTCGCGGACGGCTCGGGTCGACAGCAACGTCGGGTCGGAGCCAGCGGTGTTCGGCTCCGTCATCGAGAAGCCGCTGCGGAGCCGGCCGTCGAGCAGCGGCTGCAGCCACTGCTCCCGCTGGTCCTGGCGGCCGGTCGCCTCGATGCCGATGGCCAGCAGCTCCGCGTTGCCCGAGTCCGGGGCGTTGTTGCCGAAGACGACCGGCCCGTACGGCGACTGGCCGAGGATCTCGTGCATCAGGCCGAGGCGGAGCTGACCGAAGCCCATGCCGCCGAGCTCGGGCGACAGGTGGGCCGCCCACAGCCCCTGGCGCTTCACCTCGGCCTGCATCGGCTCGATGGCCGTGAGCACCTGGTCGTGCGTGAGGTCGAGCGTCTCGAGCGGCATGACCTCCTCCCGCAGGAAGCCACGCATCCAGTCGAGCTGCGCCTCGAACTCCGGCTCGGTCGAAAAATCCCAGGCCATGACCGTCTCTCCCTCGCTCGGTGACCGATCGGGAGCCCCCTCGGCTACCGGGTGGTGGCACGCGGCCACTACCGTTGGCGCCGTGCCCGGCGAACCGCTTCCCGTCCACACTCGTACCACGGTCGCCTTCCGGCCGGCCACCCCCCCGCCGGCCGGCGACCCACCGGCGGCCCCGGCGGCGGCTCCCGCGCTGGCGCCACTGACCGGCGCCGAGCGGGCGTTGCTGGCCTCGGCCGAGCACGCGCTGCTCGACGAGCGGCGGCCGCTGACCGGCGAAGAGCTGGCCGAACTGGCCGCCCTCCCGGACGGCGCGGTCGTCGCGCTGGCCGCCCTCGCCCACCAGGTCCGGCTGGCCTGGTGCGGGCCGGCCGTCGAGGTCGAGGGCATCCTCTCGGCGAAGACCGGCGGCTGCCCGGAGGACTGCCACTTCTGCTCGCAGTCCTCCCGCTCCGACACGACGGTCAAGGCGACGCCGTTCCTCGACACCGACGACGTCCTCCGCGCCGCCCGCGAGACGGCCGCGCTCGGGGCGTCCGAGTTCTGCCTCGTCCTCGCGGTGCGCGGCCCGGACGAGCGCACGCTCTCGCGGCTCCTCGAGCTCGTCCCGCTCGTCCGCGACGAGACCGGGCTGAACGTCGCGGTCAGCGCGGGCATCCTCACCGACGACCAGGCCCGGCGGCTGGCCGAGGGCGGCGTCCACCGGTACAACCACAATCTCGAGACCGCCCGATCGTTCTTCGGCGAGGTCGTCACGACCCACGGCTGGGAAGAGCGGGCCGAGACGTGCCGGCTCGTCCGGGCCCACGGCATGGAGCTGTGCTGCGGCGCGCTCGTCGGCATGGGCGAGACCGACGCCCAGCGGGTCGAGCTGCTGCTCGAGCTGCGCGAGCTCGACCCGACCGAGGTCCCGGTCAACTTCTTGAACCCCCGCCCCGGGACGCCGCTCGGCGACCGGCCGCCGGTCGGCGCCTGGGAGGCCGTGCGGTGGATCGCCCTGTTCCGCCTGGCGCTGCCGAGCGTGATCCTCCGCTACGCCGGCGGTCGCGAGGTGACGCTGCGCGACCTCCAGTCGATGGGGATGACCGCCGGGATCAACGCCCTCATCGTCGGCAACTACCTGACCACCCTCGGGCGGTCGCCGGCCGAGGACCTCCAGATGCTGGAGGATCTCCGCATGCCGGTCGCCGCGCTGACCGCCGCCTTCTGAACGGCCGGGTGGACGGGTGACCGGCGACGCCCACTGCACCGGCTGCGGCCGGCCGCTGACCGACTGCCCGGGCTGTGGCCGGGCGCTCGACCCGCCCCGCTACTGCGCGACGTGCGGGCGCTGGGCGGCGGTGACGGTGACGCCCGCCGGCTGGTCGGCCCGGTGCCCGGACCACGGCGCTCGGAGGAGCGACCCGTCGTCGTAGTCCCGGAACGGCAGGACCGAGACCAGCACCACCGCGGCGAGGCCGAAGAGGATGATCAGGTCGTCGACGACGCCGGCCGACGCCAGCGTGCGCGCCATGCCGTCGACCGCGGATATGCCGATGAGGGCCTCGACGACGGTGATGGCGATGACCGCCCGCCGCAGCCGCCCGGTCGCCACCGGCGCCAGCAGGACCAGGCCCCAGGTGGCGTACCACGCCCACAGCACCGGGCCGAGGAGGGCGAAGGCCAGGAGCGAGAGGCCGAGGGCGCGGACGAGGCCGATCCGGGGGGACCGCCAGAGCAGGACGGTCGTGATCGCCGCGGCCGCCAACAGCCCGAGGGTGGCGAAGGCGACGCGCACGCCGCCGAAACCGACCTGCCACCCGACGAGGTGCGCCCCGTCGGTGACGAGGTGGGCGACCGCGTCGACCGGCGTGACGCCGGTCGAGACCTTGCTCGCCGCGCTGATCGTGTCGACCCAGCCCCATCCGAGCCCGGAGACCCACGACAGCACGGCCAGGGTGACCCCGGCGATGCCGAGGGCGAGCACGGTCCGTTCGACCCGGGCCCGGACGGCTGCGGCCGGGCCGGGCCAGCACCACCCGATGAAGACCGCGCCGAGCAGCGCCGGCGCCTTGACGCCGGCGGCCAGCGCGCAGAGCACGATCCCCGGCACCGGGCCGACGCGGCGGGCGACCGCCAGGCCGCAGACGAGGAGGCCGACCATGAGCGCGTCGTTGTGGGCACCGCCGACGAGCGTCATCAGGACGAGCGGGCTGCCGGCCCCGAGGGCGACGACCGCGGCCGCGTCGCGCCCGGCCGCCCGGGCCAGCGTCGGCAGGCCGGCGACGATCAGCGCGATACCGACGACCGCGAGCAGGCGGAGGAGGACGACGTCGGCCAGCACCTGGTGGTGGGCGAGGCGGGCCACCAGGCCGTCGAGCGACAGGAACGTCGGCCCGTACGGCGACGGCGTATTGCTCCAGAGCTGGCCGGCGAGGGCACTGAACGGCGTCGCGCCGAGGACGCCGGGACCGTAGAGGTACGGGCTGATGTGGTGGCTGACCATCTCGCCCTGGCCGGCGTAGCTGTAGACGTCGCGGCTGAACAACGGCGGCGCCACGAGGATCGGGACGGCCCACGTCGTGACGACCCCGACGACCCGCCGCACGGCGACGCCGGGGTGGCGCCGCAGCGTGCGCAGCAGCCGCAGCCACGTCACGACGAGCAGCACCGTGCCCCCGTAGACGGCGACGACCGCCGCCGCGCTCGGTTGGGTCCCGTCCGGGCCGAGCGAGCCGAGCGGCCCGCCGGGCGTGCCGAAGAACCAGGCGCCCGGCAGGCGCGACATGAACGCGGTGCCACCGAGCACCACGCCGCACAGGATCGCCGTCGTCGCCACCAACCCGATCGCCGCGAATCCCCGGAGCGACACCCGCGGTGCCCCTCCCGGCGTCTCGGCATCGGTCGGGTCAGCGGACGGTGGGTCGTCCGGACCGGACACGACCAGCTGTCTTGCCATCACCTCACCGGGTCCTCCGTCGCGCTCCGCGACGGCCGCTGTTACCAAGTCACCGGAACTCTACTGAGCACGCG
This sequence comes from uncultured Actinomycetota bacterium, assembly GCA_963844575.1. Classification (GTDB taxonomy): domain Bacteria; phylum Actinomycetota; class Acidimicrobiia; order Acidimicrobiales; family RAAP-2; genus DASZUK01. Next base: position 1,508,970 of record CAWJOU010000005.1, on the reverse strand, counting down.
CCTCGGTGCGGCAGCGCCCATTGCGCCGGCCCGTCGGGTTTGTGTCCGCCCGTCAGTCGACCGCGATCTCGAGGGCCTCGGTCAGCTCGACGTACGGCGCACCCGGCCGGTACGCGGCCGGGATGGCCGCGGCGTCGTCGTAGCGGTCGACGTCGAAGACGTTCGACGACAGGATGCTCTCCTCTTCGGCGACGCCGCAGAGCGTCAGCTCGGTGGCGCCGTCGAACGCGCCGGCCAGGTCGGTCGGGTCGGCTCGCAGCCCGTCGTAGTGGTCCCGGGTGGCCCGGCCGACGAGGCAGTACTCGCACTCCCCCGCGACGCGCCCGACGCGGCGACCGAGCATGACGTGGTGTCGCCCGTCGTCGACCACGTAGATCGCCCAGTCGCCCGCACCGACGCAGTCCCGGACGCGCTCGTGGCGCTCGTGCGACGGCAACAGGTGCCACTGGACGTGCCGACGGTCCTTCATCGCCCACAGCGGGCTCGGCGGGACGATCCCCTCCGGCTCGTCCTCCTCCAACGGCGTCGACTCCTCGCCGCCGACGAGCGGGGTCGGAGCGATCCCCAACCCTGAGCTGAACGCCAGGTCGCCCGGTCGCGGCGTCGTCGTGGCCGTTGTCACGACCTCACCCCAGTGGGTCCCGCCGTCCCCCTCGTCTCCCCCATCCGGATCTACCCGGTCCACCTGGTCCACGGCATCGCCCTCCTGGTCCTGGCCGACACTGTAGGAGATCATCAGCGGCACCGACTTACGGCCGGATGGGGCCGCCGGTCGCCCCGTGCACCACGGCGGCCGTCCGCTGAAGATCAGCGGCGTCGAGGTCGGTGCGCTCCATCCTTTCGAGGACCGTCCCTTTCGAGGACCGTCCCGGCGTCGACCAGTCCCTCACGGAGAGCGGTGCCAACGAAGTCGTAGTCCTTCTCCCGACCGGCGAAGAGCTTGGCGACGCACAGATCGTGCTTCTCCAGGCACCATCCGGTCACCCCGTTCGTGTTCTCGTTCTTATAGGGGATGAGCCGTTCCTCCCACCCGTCGGGAAGCCGGGCGGTAGTGCGGGAGACCCCGTCCCCATAGATACCGAAGCTCTCTTGGAAATGCGAAAATTCCCCGAACCTCGCATCGATGAGGTCGGCCTTCTCGCCGGTCGGATCGTCGATGGGCAGGAGATCGGCCTCACTCGACCGCACCAACGGCGCCGGCAGTGCGGCATGCGGGAAGGATGCCAGGATCGCTTGGCTGCCGATGACGATGATCTCCGTCTCCCCGAGAACGTCGCCGGCCGCCCGGATGAGCTGTTCCAGCTGTTCCCGGTTCATGCGGCGCGGCGCGTCGCGTCGATGATCTGGAGCCGCTCCTCGTCGGTGAGCAGGCCGGCGAACGGCGCCATGTGGCGGAGCTCGGTGGACTCCTCGTCCAGTGCCGTGAAGGCGTGGAGGATCGCCTCCGGCGGACCGTCCAGCAACTGGTCCCAGCGGTCCAACCAACGGTCGGACGATCCATCGTCGAGCGCCGCCCGCATAACTTCCAGGTTCTCTCTCGCCTTGACCAGGACGGCCTCGGGGTCGGAGACGAGCCTGGCCGACAGGAGCAGGCAGTAGGCGAGACTGCGGCGGTCGGTCAGATTCATCGCGGCGACCCGATCGGACCGCGGCGGCAGCCGGCACATGATGGTGCCGCGGTCGAACCGTCGGTGCCGCCCCACCCGCCAAGAGGGCAGTTCGCCGCGATCGGCCAAGTCGGCAACGTGCTGGCGGGATACGCCGAAGAGCTTCGCCACCTGCGTCGTCGAAAGTCCCCGGTCCATAGCCTCAACGATAGCCAAACGCGATAAACACCACAGCATCCGACCGGCCGTCGTTACCCGAGCACGCAGCCGGCCAGGGCGTCCTCTCCTCCGGGCGTCGTCACGACCGTGATCCCGTCCCGGTCGACCAGCCAGTCACGGTTCCGGCGGTGCAGGTCGTCCGCCGGGTCGAACCGGTTGAGGACGACGACGACCGGCGCCGGGACGCCGGTCGGTGCGGTCAGGGCGTCGACGGCCAGACGGACGTCGTTGATCGTGCCGAGCCCGGCGCCGGCGACGAGGACGACGACGTCGGGACGGAGCAACCGGCCGAGCGCGACCGCATCGCCGTCGGCGGCCTGGGGCGAGCGGATGCCGCCGGCCGCCTCGACGAGCCCGACGGCGGTCGCCGCCGGCCACCGGACCTCGGCGACGAGGTCGGCGACCGTGAACGGCGGCCGGCCGAGGGCCGCCGCGGCCATCGGCGGTGCCATCGCCATCGGGTACCAACGTGGCGGCGGGCAGACCGTCGTCGGCGCCTCCCCGGTCGCCTCGCCGAGGACGGCGGCATCCGTCGACTCGGCTGGGTCGGCCGGCCCGAACGACTGGGCCGGCTTGCGGGCCGCCACCCGGTGGCCGGCCGCCGCGAGGTGGCGCAGGACGGCCGCGGCCACCCACGTCTTGCCGACCGCGGTGCCGGTACCGGTGACGAGGACGAGCCGTTCGGGTCGGCCGTCTACGCCGGCGGGGCCCACCGTACCGGCGGGTGCGGTGGATCCGGCCGGACCGTCAGCGGACATCGGCGAGGTCGGCGTCGACCTCGAAGGACGCCAGCGCGGCAACCAGCCGATCGACGTGCTCGTCGGTGTGGGCGGCCGAGAGGGTGATCCGCAGCCGGCTCGTCCCCGGCGGCACCGTCGGCGGGCGGATGGCCGGCACCCACAGCCCCAGATCGAGCAGGGCGGCCGATGCGGCGACCGCCCGCTCCTCGCGGCCGAGCACGACCGGGACGATCGGTACCGGGTGGCCGGGCGCCACCCGCTCGACGTGGCCGGCCAGCCGGGCGACGAGCGCCGCGCCCTCCGCCGAGACGAGCACGTCGAGGGCGGCGAGACCGGCCGCGGCGTCGGCCGGCGAGCCGGCGGTCGTGAAGATGTACGGCCGGGACGAGTTGACGAGGAGATCGGCGACCGGCCGCGAGCACGCGGCGAAGCCGCCGAGGGCGCCGAACGTCTTGGACAGCGTCCCGACACGGACCACCGCGACGTCGTCGGTGACCTCCGGGCCGGGGTGGGGGCCGAGGACGGCGTGGGCCTCGTCGAGGACGAGCAGCGCGCCGTGGCGGCGGCAGGCCGCGGCGAGCTCGGCGAGCGGCGCGACGTCGCCGTCCATCGAGAAGACCGTGTCGGTGACGACCAACGTCGGCCGGTCCGACGCGGCGAGCAATGCGTCGACGTGCGTCGGATCGGCGTGCCGGTAGACGGCGACGTCGGCCCGGGCCAGGCGGCAGCCGTCGATGATCGACGCGTGGTTCAGCTCGTCGGAGAGGATCCGGGTGCCCGGGCCGCCGAGGGCGCTGAGCACGCCGAGGTTCGCGGCGAAGCCCGTCGGGTAGCAAACCGCGGCGTCCGTGCCCTTCCACGCGGCCAGCGCCTGCTCCAACGCCTCGTGCACCGGGCGCGATCCGGTGACGAGCCGGGAGCCACCGGACCCGGTGCCCCACCGGTCGAGTGCGGCGTGAGCCGCGGCGACGACCGCCGGATGGCGGCTCAGGCCGAGGTAGTCGTTGGACGCGAACGAGACGACCGACGCCGGTGTCCCCCCGTCATCGGGCGCCAGCACCCCCTCGGGCCCACGGGCGTCGAAGCTCCGGGGCTCCCGCCAGCGACCGTCCGCCCGGGTCCGGGCGAGCTGCTCCCCGACCCGCTGGGTCCAGCCGTCGCTCACCGGCCGGTCCCGGCATCACCGACGGGTGGGCCGGCGGCCGCCGCGCCATCGGACCGGTGACCGGTGGCATCCGGCGCGGTGACGTCGTCGAGCGCGGCCTCGACGACGTCGACGAGGCGGTACACCTCGCCGGCGGTGATCGTCAGCGGCGGCACGAGGACGATGACGTCACCGAGCGGCCGCAGCAAGACGCCGCGGGCGACCGCGGCGGCCGAGACGCGGCGGCCCCAACGGAGGCCACCGGTCGGCGGGGCGAGCTCGATCCCGACCATCAGGCCACGCTGGCGGACGTCGGCGACCGCTGGGTGCGGCGCCACCTTCTCGGCCAGCAGGGCGGCCAGCTGGGCCGACCGCCGGTTGACGTTGGCGAGCACGTCCCATTCGTCGACCAGCTGCAGGTGCCGGAGGGCGACGGCCGCGGCGAGGGCGTTGCCACCGTAGGAGTGGCCGTGGAAGAACGTCTGCGGACCGAGGTCGTCGCCGAGGAACTCGCGGTAGACCCGACCGGACGCGACCGTGGCGGACATCGGTAGATAGCCGCCGGTGACGCCCTTGCCGAGGCAGAGCAGGTCGGGGCGGAGCCGGCACCGGCTCGAGGCGAAGAGCGTGCCGGTGCGGCCGAAACCGGTCGCCACCTCGTCGCAGATCAACAGGACGCCAGCGTCGCGACAGGCGTCGCCGAGGGAGGCGACGTCGTCGGGCTCGGCGCACCACATCCCCGACGCGCCCTGGACGAGCGGCTCGATCACCACCGCGGCCAGCTCGTTGGCGTGCGCGGCAATCGCCGCCCGGGCCTTGGTCGCCCAGCCCGGGTCGGCGTAGCCGGGGGTCCGCAGGACCGGGAAGCACAGCGGGTCGAACGCGGCCGAGAAGACGCCGCCGTCGCCGACCGACAGCGCGCCGACGGTATCGCCGTGGTACGCGTCGCCGAGGGCGAGGAACCGATGGCGGCCTGGCTCGCCCCGGTTGACCCAGTACTGGAAGGCGATCTTGAGCGCCTGCTCGACCGCGACCGCGCCGTCGGCGGCGAACAGGACGTGCGCGTCGTCGACCGGCACGACGTCCCGCAGGGCCTCGGCCAGCTCGACGACGACGGCGTTGCCGTGGCCGAGCATCGTCGAGTGGGCGACCTTGCCGACCTGCTCGACGAGCGCGGCGTCGAGCTCCGGGACGCGATGACCGAGCGTGTTGACCCAGAGCGACGAGATCGCGTCGAGGTAGCGGCGGCCGTCGACGTCGATCAGCTCGCGCCCCTCCGCTCGCTCGATGATCAGCGGCGCGTTGTCGGCGTAGGTCGCCATCTGCGTGAACCCGTGCCAGACGGCGCCGGCGTCCCGGGCCACCCACGACGCGGCTGTCCCAGGGGCGCCGACCCTCTCGTCGCCGGTGGTCTCGTCGCCGGTCTCGGGCTCCACGGCCCCGATTCTCGACCACCGGGCGGCGGCGGTCCATTGCGGCTGTGCCCGACCGGCGGCGAGCCGGGCCCGACCGGCGGCGAGCCGGGCCCGCTCGGCGACGAGCCGGGCCCGCTCGGCGACGAGCCGGGGCCGGCCGGCCGGTATCGTCCTCGACATGGACCGAATCGCGGTTGTCGACACGATGTTCGCCCGCTACGACATGGGGGCCGAGGCGCTCGACGAGCTAGCCGGGTGCCCGGGCCACGGCGAGCGCTTCGAGGTGCTCCATCAGACCGTGCCGGGGTTCAAGGACCTGGCGGTGGCCGCGAAGAAGCTGATCGAGGGCGAGGGCTGCCGGATCGCGGTCGTCCTCGGTATGCCGGGCAAGGAAGCGGTCGACAAGACGTGCGCCCACGAGGCGTCGTCGGGGATCATGCTGGCCCAGCTGATGACGAGCACGCCGATCCTCGAGGTCTTCGTCCACGAGGACGAGGCCGACGACCCGGTCGTCCTGGCGGGGGTCTGCCGGGACCGGGCCCGCAAGCACGCCCGGAACGCGTACTGGATGCTCTACGAGCCCGAGCAGCTCACCCGACGGGCCGGCCAGGGTATCCGCCAGGGCTTCGGCGACGCCGGGCCGGTCGTGCCGACCGGTCGGCTGCCCGGCTGACCAGGCCGCCGTCGAGTGTTGCCCGGCTGACGAGAACCTGTTCTACTTATCTCCCGATGGAGTTCAATCTCGCAGACCTGTTCGAAGCGGCCGTCGACGCGTTCGGCGACCGTGAGTACCTGGTGGCCGACGGTGCCCGGCGCACGTACGCCGAGCTGGAGGCCCGGGCCAACCGGCTGGCTCATCACCTGGCGGCGCAGGGCATCGGTCCCGGTGACCACGTCGGCATCTACGCCTACAACAGCGTCGAATGGGTGGAGACGGCGTGGGCGGTCTTCAAGCTGCGGGCCGTCTGGATCAACATCAACTACCGGTACGTCGAGGACGAGCTCCGGTACCTGTTCACGAACGCCGACCTGAAGGCGCTCGTCCACCAGCGCGAGTTCGCCCCCCGGGTGACCGCGCTGCTGCCGGAGCTGCCGACGGTCAGCCACGTCCTCGTCATCGACGACGGGACCGGCGAGGCGGACCCGCCCGGGGCGGCACGCTACGAGGAGGCGATGGCCGCGGGCAGCCCGGAGCGGGACTTCGGCCCCCGGTCGGGCGACGACCTGTACATCCTCTACACCGGCGGCACGACCGGGATGCCCAAGGGCGTCGTCTGGCGGCACGAGGACGTCTTCTACGCCCTCGGCGGCGGCGTCGACCCGATGACGAACACGCGGGCCGAGAAGCCGGAGGAGATGGTCGAGAAGGGCCGCAACGGCGTCATCACCCACCTGCCGGTCGCCCCGTTGATGCACGGAGCCACCCAGTGGGCGGTCATGGGCCAGAGCTTCGTCGGAGCGAAGATCGTGCTGATGGCCAAGTTCGAGCCCCACGAGGTGTGGCAGCTGATCGAGCAGGAGAAGGTCAACTCGCTGATGGTCACCGGCGACGCGATGGCCAAGCCGCTCGTCGAGACGCTCGACGAGCCGGGGTCGGCCTACGACCTCTCGTCGTTGATCGCGGTGGTCTCGTCGGCCGCCCTGTTCTCGGCTCCGGTGAAGGACGAGTTCTTCGCCCACCTGCCGAACATCCTGATCACCGACGCGGTCGGGTCGTCGGAGAGCGGCAACAACGGCATGACGATCGTCTCGAAGGACAACACCGCCATGAAGAGCGGGCCGACGGTGCACATCCTCGGCGAGACGGTCGTGTTCGACGAGCACCTACAGCCGGTCGTCCCGGGCTCGGGGACGATCGGCAAGATCGCCCGGTCCGGCAACATCCCGCTCGGGTACTACAACGACCCGGCGAAGACGGCGGAAGTGTTCATCACCGTCGGCGGCACCCGGTACGTCATGCCGGGCGACTTCGCCACCGTCGAGGAGGACGGCTCGGTGACGCTGCTCGGCCGCGGCTCGGTCGTCATCAACTCCGGCGGCGAGAAGATCTTCCCCGAGGAGGTCGAGTCGGCCGTCCGCTCGCACCCCGACGTCATGGACGCCATCGTCGTCGGCGCGCCGGACGAGCGGTGGGGCCAGACGGTCGCGGCCATCGTGCAGCCCCGGCCCGGCCGGCACCCGGACCTCGAGGCCATCCAGGAGCACTGCCGGACGACGATCGCCGGGTACAAGCTGCCGCGGCGGCTCCACACCGTCGAGACGATCCAACGCTCACCGAGCGGCAAGCCGGACTACCGGTGGGCCAACGACGTCGTCGCCGGCGGGTCGCCCTGACGTGCCCGTCGACCTCCGCTCCCTCCTCGCCGGCCAGAGCCTGATCAGAGGGGCCCCGGCCAGGGGGCGGCGGCCCGACGGGCCGGACGGGCCGCCGGACGACTGGCCGACCGCGGTGCTCACGATGGAGCTGCAGCGGGGGGTCATGGGCGACCTGGCATCGTTCCCCGCCCTCGCCGAGGCGGCCGAGGCGGCGGGGACGGTGGCGAACACCGCCCGCCTGCTCGACGCGGCGCGCCGGGTCGGCCTGCCGGTCGTCCACTGCACGGCCGAGTTCCGAGCCGACCGGATCGGGACGGTCGTCAACACGCCGCTCCACTCGGCCGTGCTCCGCCGGCCGGACCACCTGCTCACCGGCACGCCGGCGACCGAGCTGGTCCCCGAGCTCGGGCCGGACGCCGGCGACGTCGTCAGCGCCCGGGTCCACGGCGTCTCCCCGTTCATCGGCACGTCGCTCGACGCGACGCTGCGCAACCTCGGCGTCCGCGTCCTCGTCGTCACCGGCGTGTCCGTCAACCTCGGCGTGCTCGGCCTGTGCATCGAGGCGGTGAACCTCGGCTACCAGGTGGCCGTGCCGACCGATGCGGTCGCCGGCGTCCCGGCGGACTACACGGCGGCGGTGCTCGGGACGTCGATCGCGCTGGTCGCCACGCTGACGACCGTCGACGACGTCATCACCGCCCTGGGAGCGCCGTAGCCGAGCGGCGGTGGGCCCGGAAGACCCAGGCCCGCAGCAGGACGAACCGCACCAGCCCGGCCAGACCGGTGGCGACGAGCAGCGCGCCCACCTGGACGGCCAGGGACGCCGGCGCCGACCAACCGGCGACCGCCAGACCGGCGGTGGTGAACGCCAGGCTGGTCAGCAGCACGGCCGCCGCGCCGAGGACCGCGGTGCGGGCGGGCGGGTCGGCGCCGGCGAAGGTCAGCCGCCGATGGGCGACCGTGTTCGCCACCGTGCAGAGGACGAGGGCGGCCGCGTTCGCCGCATAGTCGCCGAGCGGCGCCCGGAGCAACAGGTAGAGCACGAGGTAGGCGACGGTGCTGGCCAGCCCGACCCCGGCGAACCGGGCCAACGGGGAACCGCCCGGGTCCGGTCGCCCACCGACGGCGGAGGCGGAGCCGCCGGACCGCGGGTCCCGGGCCGGCCGGGACCGCATCAGCCGCCAGACGCCGCGCAGATCGTCGACCGCGGTCTGCCGGATGTCGACTCGCGAGTCGGGGTCGTCGGTCCAGTCGACCGGGACCTCGTGGATCCGCAGCGCGTGCCGCTCGGCCAGGACGAGCAGCTCGGTGTCGAAGAACCACGTCTCGTCCTCGACCATCGGCAGCAGGGCGCGGGCGACGTCGGTCCGGACGGCCTTGAAGCCGCACTGGGCATCGGAGAAGCCGTTGTGCAGGGCGGCCCGGACGACGAGGTTGTAGCCCCGGGAGATCAGCTCCCGCTTCGGCCCGCGGACGACCCGCGAGCCGCGAGCCAACCGGGTGCCGATGGCGACGTCGCTGTGCCCCGACAGGAGCGGCGCCACCAGCGGCAACAGCGCGTCGAGCCCGGTGGCCAGGTCGACGTCCATGTAGGCGACGACGGTGGCGTCGCTGGCCATCCAGGTGGCCCGCAGTGCCCGGCCGCGGCCCTTCTCGGCCAGGTGGACGGCCCGGACACCGGGCACCCGGCGAGCCAGACCGGCGGCGATCTCCCACGTGCGGTCGGTGCTGGCGTTGTCGGCCACGGTGACGGTGGCGTCGAAGGGGAACGACGTGTCGAGGAACCAGCGGAGACGCAGGATGCTCGCCTCGAGCTCGGCCTCCTCGTTGTAGACGGGGACGACGATCTCGACGCTCGGCGGCCGTTCCCGGCTCGCCCGATGGCTGGCGACGGCTTCGACGGTGCTCATGGTCCGAGCTTGCGGTCGGTTCCTTACGGCCGGCTGTGCCCCGGCTGGGGCCGGCCGCACAGGTTGCCCCGGGCGGCGACGGGTAGAGCAGGGGGAACACCAAGACACCACAAGGCGAGGAGGCCCGATGGACACCAAGGGGTTCGTGGAGATGCTCAACCAAGATCTGTCGACCGAGTACCAGTCGATCGTCCAGTACACGAACCATGTCGCCACGATCACCGGGGCCGAGTACCTCAGCATCGTCGACGAGCTGAAACGCCACCTGACTCAGGAGCTGGGGCACGCCCAGATCCTGGCGGCCCAGGTGTCCTTCCTCGGCGGCTCACCGACGACGACGGTCGCGACAGCCGTCGCCGCCGACGACAGCCGATCGGCGCTCCAGGCCGACCTGCGGTTGGAGCAGGACCAGCTCGACCGCTACCGGGAGCGGTTCGCCCAGGCCAACGACCTCGGGTTGGCCGACGTGGCCGAGGCGCTCCGACCGCTGCTGGAGCAGACCCAGGAGCACGTCCGGGACCTGCAGGCCGCGCTGGGCGAGTGACCATCTGGGCGAGTGATCAGTTGGGCGAGTGACCATCTGGGCGAGTGATCAGTTGGGCGAGTGATCAGCTGGGCGAGTGATCAGCCGACGGTGACCGCTCTGGCGCCAAACCCGTCGACCGGCCAAACCCGTCGGCCGGGGGCGCGCCGGCGACGGCCGGCGCCCGGTCGAGCGGCAGCCGGACCGTGATCGTCGTCCCCCCGCCGACCGCCGACGCGGCGGTCACGCGGCCACCGTGGGCCGCGACGATGGCGGCGACGATCGACAGGCCGAGGCCGGTCCCGCCGTGCACCCGGGAACGGGACGGGTCGGCCCGGTAGAACCGCTCGAACGCGTGGGTGGCCTCGTCGTCGGTCATCCCGGGTCCGCGGTCGGCGACCTCGACGACGGCCTCGTCGCCCTGGCGGGCCACGCGAACGGTGACCGCGGTGCCCTCGGGCGTGTGAGCACGGACGTTGGCGAGCAGGTTGTCGATCACCTGCCGGAGGCCGGCGGCATCGCCGACGACCTCGACCGGCTCATCCGCGTCGAGGCGCACCGGCCAGCCCGGGCCGACAGTGGTGGCGGTCTCGACGGCGTCGGCGGCCAGGGTGAAGAGCTCGACCGGCTGACGCTCCATCGGCCGCCCCTCGTCGAGCCGGGCGAGCAGGAGAAGGTCCTCGACGAGCCGGCCCATCCGCGCCGTCTCGCCACGGATGCCGGTCATCACCCGGCCGAGGTCCTCGGGGTGCTCGCGGGCGCCGCGCTCGAACAGCTCCGCGTAGGCGGAGACCGCGGCGAGCGGCGTGCGGAGCTCGTGGGAGGCGTCGGCGACGAACCGCCGCAACCGCTCCTCGGACAGCCGCAGCTCGGCCTCGGTGGCGTCGCGCTGGGCGAACGCCTCTTCGATCCGGGCGAGCATGACGTTGACGGTCCGGGCCAATCGACCGACCTCGGTCCGGTCGTTCTCCCCGGGCACGCGTTGGTCGAGCTCGCCGGCGGCGATCCGCTCGGCGGTGTCCTCGACGTCGGCCAGCGGGCGCAGCCCGAGCCGGACGAGCCAGAGGCCGAGCAGTACGGCGGCGACCAGCGCGGCGCCGGTGACGACGGCCTCGATCAGCACGAGCTGGTTCAGCGTGCTCTGCGTGTCGCTCAGCGAGGCACCGAGCACGAGGACGTCGCCGTTCGCCTGTCGGACGGCGAGCACCCGGAACGACGGGCCGCCGGCCACCGTCGACGGGGTGGTCAGGAAGACCTCCGACGGGTTGCCGGCGGTGGCCGCCGAGAAGCCGGTGAAGTCCGCGGGCAGCTTCGGGGAGTACGCCTTCCCGCCCTGCTGGTGCTCGGCGAACGGCCCGAGGACGACGTCGCCATCGGCCTTGCGGACCTCCAAGAACGCGCCCGGAGCATGGGTCTGGACGACCGGCGGCGGCTGACGGCTGCCGTCCGGCCCGCTCTCGGACGGCGCTCGGCCACCGAGCCCGCTCTGCCCGCCCGCGGGTTGGCGGCCGATGCCGAGCGGCAGCGACGCCGCGGACTGCTGGAGCGCCTGGTCGGTCCGGCTGTAGAGGAACGACCGGAGCGCGGAGTACGTCGCGACGTCGGCGGCGAGCAGAGCGACGACGGCGATGGCGGCGACGGCCAGGACGAGCCGGCTGCGCAGGGACATCTATCGCGCCGCGGCCGGTTCACGCAGGGTGTAACCGACGAGGCGGATGGTGTGGATGAGCGGCGGCCCGTGGCGCTCGAGCTTCTTGCGCAGGTAGCTCACGTACGTCTCGACGACGTTCGGCTCGCCGCCGAAGTCGTAGTGCCAGACGTGGTCGAGGATCTGCGGCTTCGACAGGACGCGCCGGGGGTTCAGCAGGAAGTACCGCAGCAGGTTGAACTCGGTGGCGGTCAGCTGGATCGGCTGGCCGTCGCGGCGGACCTCGTGGGACGCCTCGTCCATCTCGAGGTCCGCGAAGCGGAGGACGCCGTCGTCGTGGTCGTCACCGAGCGAACGGCGGAGGATCACCCGGATGCGGGCGATGACCTCGGCCAGCGAGAACGGCTTCGTGACGTAGTCGTCACCGCCGATCGTCAGGCCGGCCAGCTTGTCGTCGAGCGCGTCGCGGGCGGTGAGGAAGAGCACCGGCGTCCGGATGCCGTCGGCCCGGAGCCGCCGCGTGACCTCGAGCCCGTCGAGGTCCGGCAGCATCACGTCGAGCACGATCAGGTCCGGCGGGTGGTCCTGGGCCATGGCCAGGGCGCGGCGCCCGGTCGTGGCCTCGTCGACGTCGAACCCTTCGTAGCGCAGCGACGTCGAGACCGAGTCGACGATCGACGGCTCGTCGTCGACGACCAGGATACGGCGCGCTGGCGAATCATCGGCCATCGGGAACACCTCCTCGCGGCCCAGGTTCCCACGACCGGCTCCCCGGCTGCTGTGGCCCCGCTGTGGGCCCGCTGTGAAGTCCGGCCGGTCCTGCTCGACCCGCCCCCCGCCCGGTGGGGCGGGCAGGGGCCGCCGGCACTCAGCCGAAAAAGCTGGCGACGACGTTGATGGCGAGCCCGAGGATGACCGCGCCGAAGAGGTAGGAGATCAGCGCATGGCGAAGGGCCAGGTGGCGGACGGGCTTCGCCGTCAGGTCGGTGTCGGAGACCTGGAACGTCATGCCGAGCGTGAACGCGAGATAGGCGAAGTCGACGTAGCCGGGCGGATCGGTCTCGTTGAAGTCGATCCCGCCGGCCGGCGGCGCGTAGTAGAGCCGGGCGTAGCGGAGGGTGAAGACGGTGTGGACCATCGCCCACGACAGGGCGACGCTCAGGACGGCGACGCTGATCAGGTAGGCCTTGGTGCCGCCATGGGCGCTCCCGGCCTTGACGAGGGCGAGCGCCACCGCGGCCAGGAAGGCGATGCAGGCGGCGACGACCGTCACGTCGGCCAAGGCGACGTTCGGGTCCTCCCGCCGGGCGTGGACGTCGGCCTCCGCCGGCGTCATCGGGCCGACGGCGAGCCAGACGAGGACGAGGAAGGCCGTGGCCATCACATCCCAGCCGATGAGGGCGGCGCCCTGCCACATGGTCACCAGCGAGGCGACGATGCCGCCGGCGAGGCCGAGGGCGGCGACGAACGCCAGCCGGCCGGACGCGGACACCCGGGTCAGCAGGCGGCTCGACGGCTCCTGGTCCACGGCCGGAGCGTACCGGCCTCTACATATCGTCGACGATCCTCATGACCCCGGTGGCGCCGAAGACACGCCCGTAGCTCCTCCCGGTCATCTCCTCCAGCAGGCCGATGTCGGTCAGGTGGCTCACGATGTTGGAGGCGGCGGTCGACGTCTTCCGGTGCCGCATCGCGATCGCCGCGACCGAGGTAACCGGCCACTGGGTCAAGTCGGTGAGCACGTCGTAGATCACGCCCGACCAACGGTGCTGGTTGATCCGGTCACGGGCTTCGGCCAGCCACTCCGTGAGCTTCACGGCACCGGCGATGACGGCGTCGCACTGGGCGACGATGCCGCGGCAGAAGAACTGGACCCAAGGGTTCCAGTCGCCGGTGCAGCTCAACCGGAGCAGCTGGTCCTGGTAGTCCTCGCGATGCCGCAACAACCACGGTGACACGGTCACCGCCGGGTACCGGATCGCTCCGGTCCTCAGTAGCTGAAGGACGATGAGCAGCCGTCCGATCCGCCCGTTCCCGTCCCCGAAGGGGTGGAGCGCCTCGAACTGGTAGTGCGCCAGGGCGGCCCGGAGGACGGGCGGCCAGTCATTGTCCGCCTCGATCCACTCGATGCACGCTTCCAGTGACGCCTTCAGCCGGTCGTCACCGGGTAGCGGGATGAACCGAGCTTCCAGGATCGACTGGCCCGGTGGTCCGATCCAGACCTGGTGCTCCCGGACCTTGCCGACGTCCCTCGGCGGATGGTCCGCTCCGTGGAACATCGTCGCCTGGGCTTCGCTCAGCAGTCCGGTCGACACCGGCGAGGCCGGAACGGATTCGAACGAGTTGAGTGCCGCGTTCACGTAGCCGACGATCTCGCGCGTCTCCGGCGAGCGGAAGTGCGCGCCCGGAAGCTCCGCCTCCAGAATCTCGGTCAACTGACCGTACGTTCCTTCGAGGGCCGACGTGTCCAACGCCTCTCGGTAGAGGGCCGGCCGGATCAGGAGCCCTGGTTCCTTCAGCTGCTCGCACGCTTGGTCGAGTCGGGCCAGGGAGCTCGACGCCCGCGCCACCTCGTTGATGGTCGCCATCGACAGGTCGAGGCTTTCAGGTAGCGGCGCCGGAAAGAAGGCGAAAGCGGCATAGGGCCCATACCGGAGGTCAGTGCCCTGGACCGGTACCAGTTGCCCAACCGGGCTGGCCACAAGTCGGTCCGCATCCACAAATATTAGTCTAAGCCATAATGACTAACATTTCAATCGGCCAATTCCAACCCCTTCACCGCCTATGGCGAGGGTCCATCCAAGCCGAACGGCAAAACTCTTGTATTCGGGTAGCCACGGAACGACCGGCTCCCCGATGGCCGGCCGGCCGGGCTCAGCCCTTTTTGCCGAGCTGCTCCTCGCGCTGGCGGGTCGTCGAGTGGACGGGGTCCTTGTCGAACTGCGGCAGGACGTGCTTGCCGAAGGTCTCGACGGCCTCGAGGCAGACGTCCCGCTCGATCGACGACGACAGCATGCCGAAGGCGAGCTGGTCGGCGCCGGTGTCGACGAACGTCTGGACGGCGCGGACGCACTCGTCGGGGTCGCCGACGGCGACGGCACCGCTGTCGATCATCATCTCGACCTGCTCGGGCGTGGCCGCGGGGATGACCTCGGGCCAGTCGGGAATGCCCTTGGGCTTCGGGAAGGTGTCGAGGTACCGGAAGACGAGGCTCAGGTGGTAGTTCGAGTCGGCGGTCAACATCGCCTGGCGAGCCTTCTGGCCGTCCTCCATGCAGATCATCTGGGTGGTGATCATCACGTTGTTGTTGATGTACGCGCCGACCGGGTCGGTGCAGTCCTGGATCATCTCCTTGTACTTGGCGATGAGCGGGGTCAGGACCTGCGGCGGGGTGAAGGCGAAGCAGAGGACGCCGACACCGAGCTTGGCCGCCAGCTCGAACGTGCTCGGGCTGCCGGCGGCCATCCAGATCGGCGGGTGCGGCTGGGTGTACGGCTTCGGTAGGACGTTGCGCTGCGGCATCGAGAAGAACTGGCCGTCGTAGGCCGGGTAGTCGTCGTCCTTCCACATGCGGACGATCTGCGGCAGCGTCTCGGCGACCATCTCCCGGGTGATCTCGGGGTCGGTGATGCCGAAGCCGCGCTGCTCGGTGGTCGACGAGCCACGGCCGGTACCGAACTCGAAGCGGCCCTCGGAGAGGTGGTCGAGCATGGCGACGCGCTCGGCGATCCGGACCGGGTGGTTGGCCGGCGGCGTGATGTTGAAGATGCCGGAGCCGATGTGGATGTTTTTGGTCCGAGCCGCGCAGAACGCCAGGAACGACTCGCTGTCGGAGAGGTGCGAGTAGTCGGTCAGGAAGTGATGCTCGGAGGCCCAGGTGTACTTGATGCCGGCCGCGTCGGCAGCCTCGATGAAGGCCACCTCGTCCATCATCCGGTCGTGCTCGGCCGCGGCACCGTGGGCCTCGCGGTAGCGGGGCAGGATGCTGATGGCGTTGAAGATCCCGAACTCCATGGCGCTGAGGGTTCCTCTCGCTCCGCGCGCTCCGGGACACCCCGGAGGCTCTGGCGGCGACGGTAACACGGCGTCGGCTAAATTGCAACGTGTTCCAGAAATGACTGCTCCCGCCCTGTTCACGCCGGTGCAACCCTGTACGGTGTCGCCGGCCGACGACGATCCGAGGTAACCCGTGGCCCCAGCCGAGACCGCTCCGGAGACGCCCGCACCAGAGACCGTCGCCGAGCTGGTCCTGCGCCGGGCCGGCGACGACCGGCCGGGGCTGGCGACGGCCGACCGCACGTACACGCACGCCGCGGTCGTCGCCGAGGCCGCGGTCCGCGCCGCGTGGCTGGCCGAGCGGCGGCGGCCGGGGCCGTTCCACGTGGCGCTGCTGCTCGACAACGTGGCGGAGCACGTCTTCTGGCTGCAGGCCGCCGCGCTGGCCGGCGCGGTCGTCGTCGGCGGGAACCCGACGCACCGGGGCGACGAGCTGGCCCGCGACCTGTCACATACGGAGTGCCAGCTGCTCGTGACGTCGACCGAGCAGCTCCGGCTGGTCGACGGCCGGACACTTGGCGGCGCCCTCGGCGTCGCATCGACGGGAAGCGACCGGGTGGTCGTGGTCGACGACCCGTCCGGCGAGGCCGCGCTGGCGCCGTTCGGTGGCGTCGATCCGCCGGAGCCGGCGGCCGGCGGGGTCACCCCGGAGAGCCTCGGCTACCTGCTGTTCACGTCGGGCACGTCGGGGGCGCCGAAGGCGTGCCGGTGCACGCAGGGCCGGCTGGCCCGCATCGGGACGGTCGTCGCCCAGATGTTCGGGCTCACCGCGGACGACGTCTGCTACCTGTCGATGCCGCTGTTCCACTCGAACGCGCTGATGGCCGGGTGGGGGCCGGCGCTGGCCGCCGGGGCGGTGGCCGCGCTGCCGAGCGACGGCCGGTTCTCGGCGTCGGGCTTCCTGCCGGACGTCCGCCGGTTCGGCGCGACGTACTTCAACTACGTCGGCAAGCCGCTGGCCTACGTGCTCGCCACGCCGGAACGGCCGGACGATGCCGACAACCCGCTCGTCCGAGCGTTCGGCAACGAGGGCGCCAGCGCCGACGTCGCCCGGTTCACGGCGCGGTTCGGCTGCGCGGTGACCGATGCGTACGGATCGACGGAGGGCGGGGCGACGGTGCAGCGGACGCCGGACACGCCGGCCGGCGCGCTCGGCCGGGCCCCGGCGGGCACGGTCGTGCTCTCGGCCGAGACTGGCGAGGAGTGCCCACCGGCCCGCTTCGACGAGCACGGCCGGCTCGTCAATGGCGAGGCGGCGATCGGCGAGCTCGTCAGTAAGGCCGGCGGGGCCGGGTTCGAGGGCTACTGGCACAACGACGAGGCAGAGGCGGCCCGGCTGCGTGAAGGCTGGTACTGGACCGGCGACCTCGCCTACCGGGACGAGGCCGGGTTCTTCTACTTCGCCGGCCGCGACCACGACTGGCTGCGGGTCGACGGCGAGAACTTCGCGTCCGCCCCGGTCGAGCGGATCGTGGAGCGCCACCCCGACGTCGTCCTCGCCGCGGTCTACGCGGTGCCGGACCCGGTGGTCGGCGACCAGGTCATGGCGGCCGTCGAGCTCCGGCCGGGCACGACGTTCGACCCGGCCGCGTTCGCCGACTTCCTGGCCGCCCAGGACGACCTCGGGACGAAGTGGGCGCCGCGGTTCGTCCGGGTAGCCGAGCATCTCCCGACGACGGCGACGAACAAGGTGCTCAAGCGGACGATCCGGGCCGAGCGCTGGCGCACGGCCGACCCGATCTGGTGGCGGCCCGAGCGCGGCGGCGGCTACGTGGCCCTCGACGACGCGGCCGCGGCCGACCTCGACGCCGCGGTCGCCGACCGGCCGGTCTGACGGCAACGCCCCGTATACATCACTTTCTTCGATGGTGTGTATATTGGAGTCGTGCGCCGGATCAACATCTACATCGACGACGAGCTCGACCGCCGGGCGGAGCGGGAGGCCCGCCGACGCCAGGTCTCCAAGGCCGCCCTGATCCGCCAGAGCCTGCTCGCCGAGCTCGGGCCGGCGGAGCGCTCGGACCCCGTCGACGACCTGGTCGGCCTGTCCGACGCCGAACCGGCTGACGACATCGACGCCGTCGTCTACGGCGGGTGAGGTTCGCCGACACGAGCTTCTGGGTGGCCCTCGCGCTGCGGCGAGACCACCGCCACGAAGCGGCGGGACTCCTGTGGACCCAGCGGGACGAGCCACTGCTCGTCAGCAACCACGTCCTCGGGGAGGTCTGGACGTTCCTCCGGCGCCGGGACGGCCACGGAACGGCGAGCCGGGCCTGCGAGCTCATCGAACGGTCCGACGCAGTAGACGTCGTCCATGTCCCGCCGGGCACCGAGGACGAGGCGTGGCACTGGCTGCGGCGCCACGACGAACGGGAGTACTCGTTCGTCGACGCCACCAGCTTCGCCGTCATGCGTCGGCGGGGGATGACCGAAGCACTGGCCTTCGACGGGGACTTCTCGGCCGCCGGGTTCGTCGAGGTCCGGCCCCGGAGCGGCTAGCGACCGATCTGACGGGACCGGACGAGGGCACCCGCGCCGACGGCGACCGCGACGGCCGCCGCGACGACGAGGGCGATCGTGAGGTCGAGCCGGAGGTAACGGTCGAGGACGTCGAAGACGTTGCCGGACAGCGTCTGGTCGAGACCGAGGCGGGTGGCCCGATCGACCGCGGCGGCCCGGGCGACGGCCAGCGCGCCGAAGGCCAGCGCGGTCATCGCGACCGTGGCGACCGCCGCGCCGAACAGCACCCGCCAGCGCCGGGGCGCGACGACCAGCGCGACGGCGGCGGCCACGATCGCGCCGACCCACAACGGCCACTCGGCCCCGACGACCTCGGCGAAGACCGTCCGGCCCTCGCGCAGCTGGGCGGCCGTGAGCAGCGTCACCGTGATCCGCTGCCGCCGGATCGTTGTCGCCACGGCCGGGACCAGCGGGGCCAGCTGCGGGTCGTGGACGCCGTCGACCACTGTGACCACGACCGGCGTCAGGTCGACGACGACGGCCCCGCGATCGTCAGCGGCCGGACCGGTGAAGACCTGCACCGCGCCCTTCTGGGCGCTCCGGGTGGCCCGGTTCCAGGTGGTCTGGAACGACGGTTCGGCCATCCGCTCGGCCAACGCCTGGCGGAGGGTCTCCCGGGCCGTTGTGGCCAGCGCCGCCGACTGCGCCGAAGCCGGCAGGTCCCGGTAGACGCGGTCGGTCAGCTTGTCGGCGAGCTCGTCGGTGAACGGCCGGTCGTGGGCCAGCGGCGCCATCGTGGCGACGAACCGGTCGGTGTCGGTCAGCGAACGGTGGGCCCAGTGGGCGGTCACGGCGAGGGGGAGGAGGACCGCCGTGACGATCGCGGCCACCCAGGCGACGACGGTCCGTGCCACTCGTACGCCGCCGCCGTCCATCCTGCCGATCAAAGCAGATGGGAGCGGCCCGGACGATCGCTGAGCCCGACGGTGGCTGGGACGCGGCGGCTAGCGGTCGGTGCCGAGAACGAGGCCGCTCGTCGGGACGCCGGTACCGGCGGTCACGACGACGTGCTCGACGTCCGGGACCTGGTTGACCGACGTGCCGCGGACGAGCCGGACCCCTTCGGCGATGCCGTTCATCCCGTGCAGGTAGCCCTCGCCGAGCTGGCCGCCGTGGGTGTTGATCGGCAGGCGGCCGCCGAGCTCGATGTTGCCGTCGCGGACGAAGTCCTTGGCCTCGCCCTTGCCGCAGAAGCCGAGCTCCTCCAGCTGGTACAGGACGTACGGCGTGAAGTGGTCGTAGAGGATCGCCGCCTGCATGTCGTCGGGGCCGAGCCCGGACGTGGCCCAGAGCTGGCGGGCGACGACCGCCATCTCGGGCAACCCGGTCATGTCGTCCCGGTAGTACGACGTCATCATGTCCTGGCCGTCGCCGGACCCCTGGGCGGCCGCCCGGACGACCGCCGGCGGGTTCGGGAGGTCGCGGGCCCGTTCGAGCGACGTGACCACCAGGGCCTGGCCGCCGTCGGTCTCCTGGCAGCAGTCGAGCAGGTGCAGCGGCTCGACGATCCAGCGGCTCGCCTGGTGGTCGGCGAGGGTGATCGGCTTCTCGTAGAACCACGCCTTCGGGTTCGTCGCCGCGTGCTTGCGGTCGGCCACCGACACCCGACCGAGGTCCTCGCTGGTGGCGCCGGTGGCGTACAGGTACCGCTGCGCCTCCATGGCCACCCACTGGGCCGGGGCGAGCAGCCCGAAGGGCGAGTAGAAGGCGAAGTGGGCGTTCTCGCCGTTGGCGATCGGCGTGCGGTCCTGCACGCCGGCGCCGAACCGGTTGCCGGACCGCTCGTTGAACGCCCGGTAGCAGACGACGACGTCGGCGACGCCGGCCGCGATGGCCAGGGCGGCCTGCTGGACCGTCGCGCCCCCCGCACCGCCGCCGTAGTGGATGCGGCTGAAGAACGTCAGCTCGCCGATCCCGAGAGCCCGGGCGATGTCGATGTCCGGGTTCGTGTCCGAGCTGTACGTCACCATGCCGCCGACCTCGGCCGGCTCGATCCCGGCGTCCCGGAGGGCGGCGTCGACCGCCTCGGTGGCCAGCCGCAGCTCGGACCGGCCGGACGCTTTGGAGAACTCGGTGGCCCCGATACCGGTGATCGCCACCCGGCCGGTGAAGGCGTGGTCGGTCGTCGGGCGACTGGTCACGGGACGGCTGGGCTCGAGTGGCCGGTCATGGGGCGGGCGCTCAGCGGTCGACGCCCAGGATCATGCCGCTCGTCGGCACCCCGGTGCCGGCCGTGACGACGACGTGCTCGACGTCGGGCACCTGGTTGACCCCGGTCCCCCGGACCTGGCGGACGGCCTCGGCGATGCCGTTCACCCCGTGCAGGTAGGCCTCGCCGAGCTGGCCGCCGTGGGTGTTGATCGGCAGATCGCCACCCATCTGGATGTTGCCGTCGCGGACGAAGTCCTTCGCCTCGCCTTGGCCGCAGAAGCCGAGCTCCTCGATCGTGTAGAGGACGAACGGCGTGAACGCGTCGTAGAGGACCGCGGTCTGGATGTCGGCCGGCCCGATGCCCGCGACCTCGTACAGCTGGCGGGCGACCAGCCCCATCTCGGGCAACCCGGTCATGTCGTCGCGGTAGTACGACGTCATCATGTCCTGCCCGTGCCACGACCCCTGGGCCGCCGCCCGGATGACCGCCGGCGGGTTGGGGAGGTCACGGGCCCGCTCCAGCGAGGTGACGACGATGGCCTGGCCGCCGTCGGTCTCCTGGCAGCAGTCGAGCAGCCGCAGCGGCTCGACGATCCACCGGGAGGCGAGGTAGTCGTCCATCGTGATCGGCTTCTCGTAGAACCAGGCCTTCGGATTGGTCGCGGCGTGCGTCCGGTCGGCCAGGGCGATCCACCCCATCGCCTCGCTCGTCGCCCCGGTGGCGTGCATGTACCGGCGGGCGAACATGGCGGCCCAGCTGGCCGGGGTCAGGAACCCGTTGGGCGAGTACCACGAGAACTGGGCGTTCTCGGCGCTCGGGTTGACCGGCCGGTTCTGGATGCCGCCGCCGAACCGGTTCCCGGACCGCTCGTTGAACGCCCGGTAGATGACGACGGTGTCGGCCACCCCGCTCCAGACGGCCAGGGCGGCCTGTTGCATGACCCCCAGCGTGGCGCCGCCGCCGTAGTGGACCCGGCTGAAGAACGTCAGCTCCCCCATCCCGAGCGCCCGGGCGATGTCGATGTCCGGGTTGGTGTCCGCGCTGTACGTCACCATCCCCTGGACCTCGGACGGCTCGATGCCGGCGTCCCGGAGGGCGGCGTCGACCGCCTCGGTGGCCAGCCGCAGCTCGGACCGGCCGGACGCCTTGGAGAACTCGGTGGCCCCGATACCGGCCACCGCCACCTGGCCGGCGAACGCGTGCTCGGTCACCGGGGCAGCGCCACCGTGACGGTGCCCGTGACGTGGTCGCCCAGCCGGTTCGCGCCCCGCACGGCGACCTCGACGACGCCCCGGGCCCCGTCGGGCTCGAGGCCGTGCAACGCGGTGACCGAGCCGGTGAACGTCATCGTGTCGTCCGGGTAGTTCGGCGCCCCCAGGCGGATGGACACGGACCGCAGGATGCCGCCGGGCCCGGACCAGTCGGTCACGTACCGGCCGACGAGACCGTTGGTCGTGAGGATGTTCATGAAGATGTCCGGTGACCCGCGCTGGCCGGCCAGCTCGGCGTCGTGGTGGACGTCCTGGTAGTCCCGGCTGGCCAGCGCCCCGGCCACGACGAGCGTCCGGGTGATCGGCAGGACGAGGTCGTCCAGGGCGTCGCCCACCGCGACCTGGTCGTACGGGCGGGTCTCCATCAGCTCGCCACCCCCCTCGCGCCGCCGGCGGTCGTCACCCGGGCGGCGATCTCCCGGCCCAGGCGGGCGAGCTGGGCGCTCGGCCCGCCGAGCAGCAGCTCGATCTGCTTGCCCCAGAGGAAGTACCGGTGGATCGGGTACGTGACGTCCGCGCCCATCCCACCGTGCAGGTGCTGGGTGGCGTGGACGACCCGCTGGCCCCGCTCGGCCGCCTGCCACTTGGCGACGGCGACCGCCTCGGCCGACGGTCGCCCGGTGTCGATCCGCCACGCCGCCTGCCAGAGGGTGACCCGCATCGCCTCGATGTCGATCGCCGCGTCGGCCGCCCGCAGCATCGTCCCCTGGAACGCGCTCAGCGGCCGCTCGAACTGGTGCCGCTCGTTCAGGTACGCCGCGGTCTGCCGGACCGCCGACTCGCTGACCCCGACGGCCAGGGCGGCCAGCCCCGTCCAGGCCGCCTCCAGCGTCCAGCCCAGCGCGGCGGCACCGTCACCCGGGCCGGCGACGACGTCGCCGTCGGGCACCATCACCGCGGACAGGTGCAGGTGGGGATGGACCTCCCGGTTCGTCGTGACCGTCCGCTCCAGTCGGACGCCGTCCGCCGTTGGGTCGACGAGGGCGAGCACGACGCCGCCGCCGGCGGTGCGAGCCGGCACGAGCACCCGGTCGGCGACGTGGGCGTGCGGCACCGCCGGCTCCGTGCCGGTCAGCCGCCAACCGTCGCCGTCCGGCGCCGCCTCGACTACCGGCCCGCCAGACGCGCTGGCGGCCGAGCCGGTCAACGCGGCCGTGAGGAAGACGTCCCCCGCCGCCACGCCCGGCAGCCAGCGGGCGGACAGCTCGGCCGGGCCGAACCGGGCCAGCGGCAGCGCGCCGAGGACGAGCGTCGCCCAGAGCGGCACCGGCGCCACTCGTTGTCCCTGGGCTTCGAGCAGCAGGCCGAGCTCGGTGAGCCCGAGCCCACCGCCGCCGTGCTCGACCGGCACGGCCAGCCCGAGCAGGTCGGCCGCGGCCAGGGCGGCCCACAGCTCCCGGTCGATCCGGTCGTCCGTTTCCTCGACCACCCGCACCCGGTCCGGGTCGACGAGGCCGTCGAAGACCCCGTCGGCCGCCTCGCGGACGGCCAGCTGCTCCTCGGTGAACGCGAAGTCCACGGTCAGTTGCCCCCCTCGTCGGCCGGGCGGAACACCGGCAGGGAGAGCTCGTCGTCGTAGTCCACGAAATGGGCGACGACCGGCATGCCGATCCGCCACTCGGCCGGGTCGAGGCCGTCGAGGTCGGCGATCAGCCGGGTCCCCTCCTCCAGCTCGATCAGCCCGATCGGCAGCGGGTAGTCGAACGCCGGGATCTGTGGGTAGTGGACGACGACGAAGCTGTAGATCTCGCCCCGGCCGGACGCTTCGACGGTGTCCCAGTCGAACGACCGGCAGTGCGCGCACGCCGGCAGCGGCGGGTGCCGGAGCTCCCCGCAGCTGGTGCACCGCTGGATGAGCAACTGGTGCTGGCGGGCCCCCTCGAACCAGAACGCGATGTCCTCGGTGATCGCCGGCCGGGGCCGCTTCGGCCGGGCCGGCGCCTCGTCGCCCCCGGCCTGGTCGTTGCCAGCCGGCGCGGCCGCCTTCGGTCGGTATTTCAAGATGCGGAACCGCATCGTCGCCACCGGCTCACCCCGGGCGGCGATCGCCTCGGGCGTCTCGCCCGCACCGATCGAGTCGTCCGGGACGGCCAGGAAGTCCAGCCGGCTCGTCATGAACCGGCCGACGCCGAGGCCGGTCGTCTTGACGTCCGAGATCGACTCGATGACCGACGTCATCACCACCCGGTCGCCGACGACGAGCGGCCGGCCGTACGTCTGGTCGGAGTTCGTCGCCACCACCGACGTCATGCCCTCGTCGTCGAGCAGCGACATCATCCGGTCGGTCGCCGAGTCCCCGGTCGACCGCCCCTCGGCCCGGGCCACCTCGACCTCCAGGCTGGCCCGCAACCCGCGCATGATCCACGCCTGGAGCATCGTCGGCGGAGCCACGATGCCCGGCAGGCCGGCCGCCCGAGCCGCGTCGGCATCGACGTAGACCGGGTCCTCGTCGCCCATCGCCTCGATCCAGTGGCGGATCATCGGCTCGTTGACCGGGTGCGGCGACAGGTTCGGCTCGCCGGCCGACTGGCCGACAAGGGCGGCCAGTTCGGCACTGTGGTCCGGGTACGCGCCCGCCGGGGCGGAGCCGCCGGCCGACCCGTCCGGCGACACCGACGCCTTCTCCTTCTCCATCGCCTTCTCCGGCGTGGCCGTCATCGGGCCCCCCGTCGCATACCGAGCCCAGCCATCGCCACGATCTCCCGCTGCACCTCGTTCACGCCACCCCCGAACGTGTTGATCTGCGCCTGCCGAGCCGACGCCTCCAGCCGGCCGGCCAAGGCGGCCCCCGGCGAACCCGGCCGCAGGTACCCGGCCGCGCCGACGATGCCGAGCAGCAGGCGGAAGATCTCGATCGTCCGCTCCGTGCCGAACACCTTGATCGACGACGACTCCGCCGCGGTCAGCGTGTCCGCGGCCACCGAGCCGGCCATCCGCCAGTTGAGGAGGCGCATCGCCTCCATCTCGGCCTCTGCCCGGGCCAGGTCCATCTGCACCCACGGCCGGTCGATCACCCGCCGGCCGTCGTCCGTCGGTTCCGCTGCCGCCCAGGCCGCGACCTGGTCGAACAGCAGGATCCCCAGGCCGCTCCACGCGGCTAGGCCGACCCGTTCGTGGTTGAGCTGGTTCGTGATCATCCGCCAGCCCTCGTTCTCCGGGCCCACCCGGTTGCCCACCGGCACCCGGACGTCCTCGTAGAACGTCGCCGTCGTCGTGTTGCCGCCGACCGTGTTGATGAGGTGCCACTGGAACCCCGGCGCCGACGTCGGCACGCAGAGGATCGAGATGCCCTTGTGCTTCGGCGCGTCCGGGTCCGTGCGGGTCGCCAGCCAGACGTAGTCCGCGTTGTCCGCCCCGCTCGTGAAGATCTTCGCCCCGTTGACGACGTACTCGTCGCCGTCCCGTATCGCCCGCGTGCGCAGCGACGCCAGGTCGGTGCCGGCCTCCGGCTCCGTGTAGCCGATGGCGAAGTTGATCTCCCCCGACAGGATGCCCGGGAGGAAGAACTGCTTCTGCTCCTCCGTCCCGAACCGCATGATCGTCGGCCCGACCGTGTTGACCGTGACGAACGGGAACGGCGCGCCGGCGCGGCGCGTCTCGTCGAAGAAGATGAACTGGTCCGTCGCCGGCCGGCCCTGGCCGCCGTACTCGGTCGGCCAGCCGATACCGAGCCAACCGTCCTTGCCGATCGTCCGCACCACCTGGCGCCAGACCGACCCGCCGTCGCCCTCGCCGTCCAACGCCGCCCGGACGTCGTCGGTCAGCAGGCTCGCGTAGTAGGCGCGCAGCTCGGCACGGAGCTGCTCCTGCTCTGGGCTTTCCTCGAGGAACATCGCTGCGCCCGCCCTTTTCGGCCCCCGCATGCCGGTCCCGGGAGGTCCAGGCCGGCCGGGCAGAAACTGTAACACGTTCTCGAAATGACCTCCGGGCCGCAGCCGGCGCCATCGGCGACCGGCGCCGGCGCAGCCGCTCGCGCACCCACGTCGACCATCCAATACAAACATGTGTTCGATGAGCTAAGGTACAGACCATGTCGACCGATGTTGAGATCCGTGCCGCCATCGCGGCAGAGGATCTTGCCATCGAGCCCTTGGATCAATCATGCCTGGAGTCAGCCAGCTACGACTGCCGAGTCGGCATGGAGGCATTCGTCAGTGGCACCGACGAAAAGATCGACGTAGCTAACAAGGGCCTTGTGATCATCGACCCCGGAGAGTTCGCCGTACTGGTCACGCGCGAACGCGTCCACTGCGGTCCCCAGATTGCCGCACAGCTGGGGCTCTGTTCTCTGTACGCGCGGAAGGGCCTGATCCTCCTCTCAGGTCCGCAGGTCGATCCAGGCTTCGGCGGCGTCCTCGTCGTTCGGGTAACGAATCTCGCCCCTCGTCGTGTGACGCTTGCGTACGAGGCTCCCTTCTTGACGGTGCAGTTCTTCAAGCTCAATCATCCCGTGGCGAAGCCGTACGCCGGCTCCCGCCAGGGTCAAACCGGGTTGGGACCCGAAGATGTCGAAGAGTTGAGCCACCCGGACAGCCCAACGCTGGGCGGGATGGTGAAATCATTGACTTCATTGGCCAGCGACGTGGGCGATCTGAAGACGAGCGTCAAATGGATGGCCTGGGCAGTCCCGGTAATTGTCGCCATCGGCATGGCCGTCGTCGGAATCGTCGTAGCGATCAAGTGATCGATTTCCGGGAGGCCATCGGCCTCCCGGCTGACCACGTGCCGCCACCTTTCTGAGCCGAGCCTCGGCTGCACCGGGCGCCAGGTGTCTTGTCTGCACCCGTCACCTCTATGATGGGCGATTGACACGCGTTCTAGAAGAACGTGGTTCGCGGCAACCGACGGGCGGACCGGAGCCAGCGGGGGGAGGGACCGTGCAGAGCGACATGCAGGACGTCGACCTGGGCGCCATCGACCTGACGGACGGCCGCAACTTCGTCGACCACGTCCCGCACGAGTGGTTCCGGCAGCTCCGCCGGGAGGCCCCGGTGTTCTGGCACCCCCAGCCGGGGGCGGCCCGGGACGGGTTCTGGTGCGTCACCGGCTACGACGACTGCGTCACGATCAACCGCGACTACGAGCACTTCTCGTCGTACCGCGGCGGCGCCCTCTTCCACGACATGGACCAGGCCGGCCTCGAGCAGCTGCGGCTCATGATGCTGAACATGGACCCACCGATGCACACTCGGTACCGGCGGCTCGTCAACAAGGGGTTCACGCCGAAGATGGTCCGCGACCTCGAGGCCCGGATCGTCGACTACGCCGACGGCATCATCGACGCGGTCTCCGAGCGCGGCACCGCCGACTTCGTCGAGGAGATCGCGGCCGAGCTGCCGCTGCTCGTCATCGCCGAGATCCTCGGCGTCCCCCCTGAAGACCGGCGCCACGTCTTCGACTGGTCGAACCGGATGGTCGGCTCCGACGACCCCGAGTACCAGATCAGCCAGGAGGCGGCCGGCGAGGCCGCGATGCAGGTCTACGCCTACGCCGACGAGCTGTCCGCCCGCCGTCGCACCGCCCGCCAGGACGGCACCGCGGCGGCGACCGACGTCATCTCCGTCCTTCTCGACGCGGAGGTCGACGGCGAGAAGCTCGACCAGATGGAGATCGACCTCTTCTTCCTCCTCCTCATCGTCGCCGGCAACGAGACCACCCGGAACCTGATGTCCGGGGCGATGGCGACGTTCTTCGCCCATCCCGACCAGTGGGAGCGGCTCCGACGCGACCGGTCGCTGCTGCCGTTCGCGGTCGAAGAGATGCTCCGCTACGTCACGCCGGTCATGCACTTCCGGCGGACGGCGACGATGGACTGGCACATCGGCGACCACGAGATCGAAGAGGGCGACAAGGTCGTCTTCTGGCACATCTCGGCCAACCGAGACGAACGGGTCTTCAGTGACCCGGACGCCTTCGACGTCGCCCGAACCCCGAACAACCACATCGCCTTCGGCGGTGGCGGTCCCCACTTCTGCCTAGGGGCCAACCTGGCCCGGATGGAGATCACCGTCATGTTCGACCGGCTGCTCGAGCGGCTGCCCGACATCCGCCTCGACGGCGAGATCCAGCGGCTGCAGTCCAACTTCATCAACGGCACGAAGCACCTGCCGGTCGCCTTCACGCCCGCCGTCCCGCTGCCCAGCTGATCGCCCGGACGACCGACATGCGCTTCCACCAAGCCCTCAGCTTCCTGCCCATCGACCAGGCCGTGCCGTTGACCGTCGCCTCCGACGAGCTCGGCTACGCCGGCATGTACCTCTCGGACCACCTGTTCAACCCCCGCGACCTGGCATCGCGCTACACCTACTCCGTCCAGCCCGACGGCGCGCCGGGGTGGGAGAAAGACACCGCGTGGCCCGACCCGATGTGCCTGTGCGCCGGTCTCGCCACCGTGACGAAGCACGTCACCTTCACCACCGGCGTCTACGTCGCCCCGGCCCGGGACCTCATCACCGTCGCCAAATCGGTCGGGACGACCGCGGTGCTCTCCGGCAACCGGATCCGTCTCGGCGTCGGCGTCGGCTGGTGCGAGGAGGAGTTCGTCCAGACCGGCCAGGACTTCTCGACCCGCGGCAAGCGGCTCGACGAGATGATCCCCGCCCTCCGTGCCCTCTGGCAGGACGGCTGGGTCGAGTACCACGGGCAGTACTACGACGTCCCGGCCTGCCAGATGCAGCCGGCCCCGACCGAGCCGGTACCGATCCTCGGCGGCGGCCACTCCCCGGTGGCCCTGCGCCGGGCCGCGACGCTCTGCGACGGCTGGATCGCCGCCGGCGCCTACAGCGAGGCCGAGGCATGGACCCATCTCGACAGCCTCCGCAAGGCGCTCGCCAAGGCCGGCCGGCTCGACGAGCCGTTCGTCACGTACCTCTCGCTGGCCGAGCGGCCCGACCCGGACCTCTACCGACGGTTCGAGGACGCCGGCGTGACCGACATGGTCTGCGCCCCCTGGATGTTCGCGCCGACCCCGCCCGGCGACGTCGCCCGACGAGATCCTCGCCGCCCGTATCGGCGCCTGCGAGTGGTTCGCCGAGCACATCATCGCCAAAATGGTCTGACCCATCGCCGAGATCGGTCTGACCCATCGCCAAGGTGGTCCGGCCGGCGCCCCGCCGAGTCGACCCGTGGAGGACACCCCATGAAGGACATGAAGATCGGCCTGCAGCTCGGCTACTGGGGCGCCGGGCCACCGCCGAACGCGGTCGAGCTGGCCGTCGAGGCCGAGCGGCTCGGCTTCGACTCGGTCTGGACGGCCGAGTCGTACGGCTCCGACGCCCTGACCCCGCTGGCCTGGTGGGGATCGCAGACCTCCCGGGTCCGGCTCGGGACGTCCCTCTGCCAGCTCTCCGCCCGGACCCCGACCGCGATGGCGATGGCCGCCCAGACGATGGACCACCTCTCCGGCGGCCGGTTCGTCCTCGGGCTCGGCGTCTCCGGCCCCCAGGTCGTCGAGGGCTGGTACGGCCAGCCGTTCCCCAAGCCGCTGGCCCGCACCAGGGAGTACGTCGACATCGTCCGGCAGGTGCTCGCCCGCCGGTCCCCGGTGACGAACGACGGCCCCCACTACCCACTCCCCTATCCCGGCGGGACCGGCCTCGGGAAGCCGCTGAAGTCGATCGTCCACCCGCTACGCACCGACATCCCGATCATCCTCGGTGCCGAGGGCCCCAAGAACGTCGCGCTCGCCGCGGAGATCGCCGACGGCTGGTTCCCGATCTTCTTCTCCCCCGCGCCATGAAGTCCTTCGAGGCCTCCCTGGCCGAGGGGTTCGCCCGGCCGGCGGCCCGTCGGAACGCCGAGAGCTTCGAGGTGCTCGCCTTCGCCCCGACCGTCATCGCCGACGACGTCGACGCGGCCGCCGACGGCTTCCGGCCGTTCATGGCCCTCTACATCGGCGGCATGGGCGCCAAGGACATGAACTTCCACTTCGACGTCTTCGCCCGCATGGGCTACGAGGAGGCCGCCACCAAGATCCAGGCGCTCTACCTCGACGGCCACAAGGACGACGCCGCGGCCGCCGTCCCGACCGCCATGATCGAGGACATCGCCCTCGTCGGGCCGAAGGAGAAGATCCGCGACGACCTCGACGCCTGGCGAGAGTCGATCGCCACCACGCTGCTCGTCAGTGGTGACGCCGCCACCCTCCAAACGATGGCCGAGCTCGTCGGCTGAGAGCTCGTCGGCTAAGAGATACCGCTGACCCTGGGGCTGGGATTAGAGCCCCAGGGCCAGCGGAGCGGCCAGCCTGCGGAGTTGGCCGGCCACCGGTGGTTGCCGCTATGCGCCGCCGAAGCTTCCGGCCCGTCGGTCACCGCGATGACGGACTGCCGCTCGAATAGGGCTGACCTCCATTGCCCTGTACATGACGCCTCCGGGCCCAGCATTACGAAAAGTTTGAAGAATTCCTGAAATCCCTTGTCAAACGGCAATTGTCGTCGACGACCCCTGTCCATCGCCGACCGGCCCCGCTAACGTGGGCTCGAAGCGGGAGAAGAGGTGAGAAAAATCCGTAACGTCGCGCCGCGTCCCGATGAAGCACAGGACAGTGCCGTCGTCGCGATCGACCAGCAGGCCGAGGTCCTCGAGGCGCAGCGCGGGGACGAGGACGCCTGGGAGAACCTCTACCGCCGCGTCTACCCCCGGCTCCGCGCCTATTTGGCCCGCAAAGTCGGCGCCAACGACGCCGAAGACGCGGTGAACGAGACCATGACCCGCGCCGTCGCCGGCATCGACAACTTCCGCTTCGGCGAGGCCGGGTTCGACGGCTGGGTCTTCGGGATCGCCCGTAACGTCGCCGCCGAGCACTACCGCCAGGCTGATCGGCGCCGCCGCCAGGTTGCCGCCGGCCAGCAGGTCGCCGCCGGGACCGAGCCGTTGGAGGTTCCCGGCGACGGGCTCGTCCTCGCCGACGACCAGGAGCTCGTCCGTCGGCAGTTCGCCCGGCTCTCACCGGCCGAGCAGGAGCTCCTCGAGCTCCGCGTCGTCGCCGGGCTCTCCGCCGACGAGGTCGCCGCCGTGCTCGGCAAGCGACCGGGCGCCGTTCGCACTGCCCAGTCCCGGGCCCTCGAGCACCTCCGGCGGTTGATGGAGGGCGACGATGCTTGACCACGACCTCCTCCCGGGCCCCGACGCCGAGGAAGCGCTCCTCGCCCGTCTCGAGCTGGCGCTCGCCCCCACCGTTGCCGTTGCGGTCGAACCGCCCGCCGGCGGGTTCGAGGCTCTACGGGCCGCGGTCCGGGCCGAGTGGGAGCCCCAGCCCCGGCCAGTCCCGGCCCGCCCCGCCCGCCCCCGCCCGGTCGTCGTCCGGCCGCGGTACCGCCACGGGTGGCGCCGGCCGGGCGTCGTGCTGTCCACCGTCCTCGGCTCCCTCATCCTCGGCAGTGGCGTCGCCTTCGCCGCCGGTGCGCCGATCCCGCGGTCGGTCCGCACCGTCGCCAACGAGATGGGTCTGCCCATCGCCTCGCCGGCGGTCGCGACAGCCCGGCAGGCCACCTCGACGCTGCACGACGACCTCCAGCAGCTCGGCCTCGCGCCGGTCGACACCGAGGACCACGGCGACCGGGCCGTGAGCGGGTCGGCGGCGACGCGGGCCGCCACCGCCCGAGCTGCGCAGTCCCTCGCCAGCCAGCTCGGCCAGCTCGACCCCCAACAGCGGGCCCAGGTCGGCGGCCAGTCAGATCAACTACTGCAGCAGGCCTGTCAGGCGCTGTACGCCGGCGGTGGCCTGACCAGTAAGGCCGACGGCCCCGACCGGCCGGCGGTGAACGCCCCGACCTACTGCCTCTCGTCGAACGGCGGCAGCCCGCCCGCCGCCGGATCGAGCTCCTGGTCGGCCGGGACCGACCAACATCAGTCCTCGGGTTCCGCCGCGTCGACCACGACGACGCCGGTCGCCAGCCACCGGGGCGGCAGCACGACCTGGCCGACCAAGCAGGCCACGACCCCCGCTTCCACATCGTCGACGCCGTCGGGATCCAAGTCGGCGTCGCCCGGGTCCAAGTCGTCCGGGTCCAACCAGTACCCGTCGAACCAGCCGACATCCACCAGTACCGGACCCAGTCATCAGGGCGGGACCGGGTCGGGGGCGACCAGCAACGGCCGCTCCACTGAACCCCCGCCGTCGTCCAGCCACCAGTCCGGCTCGGGCGCCGGCAACGGATACGGCACCAGCCACCAGCGCCCCGGCTCGACGGGGCCCTCGGGGTACGGCTCGTCCTCGGGGTATGGCTCGTCGTCGGGGTATGGCTCGTCCTCGGGGTACGGCTCGCCGTCGGGCTCGGGGTCGCCGTCGGGGTATGGCTCGTCCTCGGGCTCGCAAGGCGACGGGGCATCTGGCAGCAGCGGCCAGTCGCAGGGCACCGGTTCGAGCCAGCCCGGTGACGGCGCCGGCTGGCCGTCCAGCGGCCCGGGATCGACCTCCGGCGGGTCCGGCAACGGCAACAGCTCCAGCGGCTCCGGCACCAGCGGCTCCAGCCCGACGGGCGACAGCGGGAGCTCGTCGAGCGGAACGTCGGGCACTGGTCAGACCGGCACGACGTGGCCTGGCACCGACGGGACCGGATCGGGCAGTTCGACATCGCCGGCCGGCGCTGGGACGGCGTCGGGGACGGGCGGCTGGCCGTCAACCGGCGGGAACCTCGGGACAGGGGCGTCGCCCTCGACCGATGGGCCCGGCTCGAGCGGAACGGTAGACGAGCCCGACGTGGCCGGCCCCAGCACCACCGGCAGCCCGAGCAGCACCGGCAGCCCGGCCGGCACGACCGCCGGACCAGGCGATCAGGCGACAGCGCGATCCTTCGGCGGCTGACGCTCTCGGCAGCCAGTTCGTCCTGTCGACCGCCCTTCGCATCCGGCGAGCCCGCAAGTAGCCTGGAGCTCGAGCAAGGGAGCGACGATGACCGACGGCGAAAGCACCGCCGGCCGACGTCCGGTGGTGCGGGGACCAGGCGAAGGTCGGGAGTACCCGATGGGCCGCCTCTCGGCGGTCTTCAAGGCCGACGGGGCCGAGACCGGGCAGGCGTACTCGATCTCGGAGTGGTGGCTGGACCCGCACACGAAGGGCCCTGGCCCGCATTCGCATCCAGAGGACGACGTCTTCTACATCCTCACCGGCACCATGAGCGTCCTGATCGACGCCGAATGGATCGAGGCGCCCGCCGGGTCGTTCGTCCTGGTACCGGGCAACGTGCCGCACGACTTCGAGAACCGCAGCTCGGAGCAGGCCGGGATGCTCAACGTCTCGACCCCTGGCGACTTCGAACAACACATGCCGGGCATCGCCCAGTGGTTCGTCGAGCGTCCTCCCGGCGACTCGATCGTCGACCCGAGTCGCTGATCGAGTCGTTCGCTACCCTCGTAACTGTCGGGCTGGGGCCAGCGCTCATCCGGAGGGGGATCACAAACGGACGAGTTCACCCCAGCCCGACAGACTTCCGCCCCCTCCGGGGGTGATCACAGCCGGGCCATTCGTCGCGATGCCGCGAAGCAGTCGGTACGCAACGCGGACAGGCGGAGAGGCCGGATTCCCCCACTACAGATCTTCGTTACTTATTCTAACACACCGGGTGCGATCGTCCAGTTTTCTATCAAAGAATTCTGTCCACGACCCGCCGTTGACCATCCGCCGCGGGCGCTGCTTGGTGACTTATTCGTTCAGAAACATCACCGAATACCCGACCGTCCCCACTCGTCGCCGACGCGCCGTGCCATATCAGCCAGCCGGATCGGAGCCCATACTTGCGAGCGGAGCCGATCGTCTCTCGACGGACAGATGCCGTTAGAACTGGTAAATGGCGAGATCGCAACCTCGCATCCGTCATGACAGGCGCCTCGTCGTCGCTCGCGGTGCTGATCGGCCACCCAGGACACCGGCAACGGAACGACGAAGGCGTGTTCTTCGATGAAGATCACGATGATCTGTCGATAAATACGGTCGGTTACCGTCTGAAAAGAAGGAATCGTCGCCGACGCTCCGGTCGGGCAAATACCCATCGTTCAGTGACCAGATCGATAGATACCGCGCCATCCGCAATCGGCTGCCTCCCGATCCCTGATGGCCCTCGATCGGGTGCCGTCGGGTCCGGGATCGGCGACCCCGACGGCTACGCCTACGCCGGCTCGGCGGCCAGGACGGCGCCGAGCCGCCGGAGGCTCTCGTGGGCCCCGCCGAGGGTGAGCTCGATCTGCCGGGTCAGCAGGAAGTAGCGGTGGAGGGGGTAGTCGCGGTCGACGCCGACGCCGCCGTGCAGGTGGACCGCGGCGTGAACCACCCGCTGCCCACCGTCGGCGGCCCAGAACTTGGCCACCGCCAGCTCGGCGGTGGCCGGGAGACCGGCCGAGAGCCGCCAGGCCGCCTGCCAGGCCGTCAGGCGGATCGCCTCGGCATCGACGTAGGCGTCAGCGGCCCGCTGGCCGACGGCCTGGAACGTGGCGATCGGCTTGTCGAACTGTTCGCGGGTCTTCGTGTACTCGCCGATGAGAGCTACTGAGGCCGCAGTCGCTCCGGCCTCTTCGACACAGAGGGCGGCCATCGCATGTTGCGCGGCGAACGTGACCGCGACGGTGCCGTCGGTGCCCGGACCACCGAGCAGCGCGTCCTCGCCGACGACGACCCCGGAGAGGTCGACGAGGGCCTCCGGTAGTGCCGGACCGTCCTGGCGGGTGCGGCTGACGCCGGGCGCGTCGGTGGCGACGAGGAAGACGCCGACCCCGTCGGGCTTGCCGCCCTGATCGAGCAACGTCGCCGGGACGAGAACGAGGTCGGCCACGAGGCCGGCCGGGACACAGGCCTTCGTGCCGTCGAGCCGCCATCCGCCGACGCCGGCCGGGGTGGCGGTGGTGGCCGGCGTCGCGTCACCGGGGACGACGACGTCACCGACCAACTCGGCCAGTCCGGTCGTCAGCACCAATTCACCGGCCGCGACCCTTGGCAACCAGGTCGACCGCTGCTCGGCCGTGCCGAAACGGTCGATCGTCGCCGCGCCGTAGACGAGCGTCTCGACGACCGGCACGTGCGCCGCGGTGCGGCCGGCCGCTTCGACGACGAGGCAGACCGCGACGAAGTCGAGCCCGGCCCCACCGACGTCCTCGGGCAGACCGATCCCAAGCAGGCCGGCACCGGCCAGGTCGGCCCAGAGATCACGGTCGAACGGCCCGCTGGCGTCGGCCGCCGCTTCGACCGCCTTCAGACGCTCGGGCGTCGACCGCTCGGTGAAGATCCGATCGGCCAGCTCTTTGACCGCTTCCTGCTCCTCGCCGTACGCGAAGTCCATGTGAAGGTGCTCCCTTTCCTTACCGCAGCGACCGCGGCAGGCCGAGGCCGAAGATGGCGATCAGGTCTCGCTGGATCTCGTTGGTGCCGCCGCCGAAGGTGAGGATGATCAGGCTGCGGGCGTACATCTCCAGCCGTCCGGCGACGACCGCGGCCGGCGAGCCGCGCTTCAGGTAGCCGGCCTGGCCGATGACCTCCATGAGCAGCCGGAACGCCCGGAGGTAGAACTCGGTGCCGAAGACCTTGATGGTCGAGGCGTCGGCAACGTCGAGGTGACCCTGGGTGGCCTGCCAGGCGACCTTCCAGTTGATGAGGCGCAGGAACTCGAGCTCGGCGTGGACGCGGGCGAGATGCTCCTGCACCCACGGTTGATCGATGACCAGCCGGCCGTCCGGCAGCTTGGTCTGCTGCGCCCACGCCCGGACGTCGGCGAGCATCCGGTCGACGATGCCGGGCGAGCACAGCGTGACCCGCTCGTGGTTGAGCTGGTTCGTGATCAGCGTCCAACCGCGGTTCTCCCCGCCGACGAGGCTCGTGGCGGGCACCCGGACGTCCTCGTAGAACGTGTAGTTGATGTTGTGG
The DNA here is from genome assembly GCA_963844575.1 of uncultured Actinomycetota bacterium. GTDB lineage: Bacteria > Actinomycetota > Acidimicrobiia > Acidimicrobiales > RAAP-2 > DASZUK01. The sequence continues at coordinate 1,473,597 of CAWJOU010000005.1, read as the reverse complement.
TCGGAGAGCAGCGTCATCGGGACGACGCGAACACCGGGCGTGCCCATCGGGACGGCGAACATCGAGATGCCCTTGTGCTTCGGCGCCTCCGGGTCGGTCCGGGCGGCGAGCCAGACATAGTCGGCGTCGCCGGCCAGGCTGGTGAAGACCTTCGCCCCGTTGATGATGTACTCCTCGCCGTCCCGGACGGCCCGGGTGGTCAGCGACGCCAGATCGGTACCGGCGTTCGCCTCCGTGTACCCGATACAGAAGTGGAGCTCGCCCGCCAAGATCTTCGGCAGGAAGAAGTCCTTCTGCTCGGGCGTCCCGAAGTTCATGATCGTCGGCCCGACGGTGTTGATGGTGAGCATCGGCACCGGCGCGCCGGCGCGCATCGACTCGTCGAAGAAGATGAACTGCTCGATCGCGGAGCGACCCTGGCCGCCGTACTCGGTCGGCCAGCCGATCCCCAGCCAGCCGTCGGCGGCCATCTGGCGGACGACCCGACGGACGACCGGGCCGACGCCGTTGGCTTCGGCCAGCTCCGACTCGACCTCCGGGGTGAGCAGCCGGGCGTAGTAGCCGCGGATCTCTTGGCGGAGCGTCTCCTGCTCCGCGGTGTACCCGATCTGCATACGTCCTCCCCTGCGGCCTCCACGAACGCCCGAAAACGGGTCGCCGCCCCGGAGCCGCCGCCGTCAGCCAGGCCTCCCGGGCCCGGCAGTAGAACACGTTACAGTCTGCGGCCGACCGCGGCCAGCCACCTTCCCCGTCCGTTAGCCTGAGGGCGGAGCGTCGTTATTACCAAGCAGTAACTAGAATCGAGAGACGTCCCGGCCGCCGCCGCGGTCTCACCGAACCGAGGAGGCAGCCATGCCCGAAGCCGTCATCGTCGCCACCGGCCGGACCCCTATCGGCCGGGCCATGAAGGGTTCCCTCGTCGACTGCCGGCCGGACGACCTGACCGCCCTCGTCGTCAAGACCGTCCTGGAAAAGCTCCCCCAGCTCGACCCGCAGACCGTCGAGGACGTCATCGTCGGCTGCGCCCAGCCGGCCGGCGAGTCCGGCTTCAACCTCGGCCGCGTCGCTGGCCTCCTGGCCGGGCTCGACGTCCCCGGGACGACCGTCAACCGCTACTGCTCCTCCTCGCTGCAGACCATCCGCATGGCCGCCCATGCCATCAAGGCCGGCGAGGGCGACGTCTTCGTCGCCGCCGGCGTCGAGACGGTCAGCCGGTTCGGCAACGGCGCGTCCGACCGCGGCCCCCACAACCCGCGGTTTGCCGACGCCGAGGCGCGCAGCGAGGCCCGGAGCGCGGCGGTCGGCGAGCCCTGGGCTCCCGGACCGGGCCTGCCGGACGTCTACATCGCCATGGGCCAGACCGCGGAGAACGTCGCCGAGCTCAAGCACGTCTCGCGCCAGGAGATGGACGAGTTCGCCCTCCGCTCCCAGATGCGGGCCGTCGAATCGCAGGCGAACGGCTTCTTCGAGCGGGAGATCATTCCGGTGACGACGCCCGACGGGACCGTCGTGACCAAGGACGACGGCCCCCGCCCGAGCACGACGCTCGAGGGGCTGTCCCAGTTGAAGCCGGTCTTCCGCGAGGGCGGGACCGTCACCGCCGGCAACGCCTGCCCGCTCAACGACGGTGCCGCGGCGGTGATCGTGATGAGCGACACCCGCGCCCGCGAGCTCGGGATCACCCCGCTGGCCCGGATCGTCGCCAGCGGCGTCTCCGCCCTCAGCCCCGAGATCATGGGCCTCGGGCCGGTCGAGGCCGTTCGCCAGACCCTCGAGCGGGCCGGGATGACGATCGACGACATCGACCTCGTCGAGATCAACGAGGCCTTCGCCGCCCAGGTCATCCCCTCCGCCCGCGAGCTCGGGATCGATTACGACAAGCTGAACGTCCACGGCGGGGCCATCGCCCTCGGCCACCCGTTCGGGCAGACCGGTGCCCGCATCATGACGACGCTGCTCAACGGCCTCGAGGACGCCGACAAGACCTTCGGCCTCGAGTCGATGTGCGTCGGCGGCGGCCAGGGCATGGCGATGATCGTCGAGCGGCTCCGCTGACCCCCGGGCCAGCCTGAGCTCCGCGCCAGCTGAGCCCCCAGCCGGGCTACGCCCCCAGCCGGGCTACGCCCCCAGTCCGGGCGCCTGGCTGATGGCCGTGGCGATCTTGCGGGCGATCGTCAGCTCGTTGACCAGCCGCCCGATGATGATCCCGCCCCCGTGGACGTGGAACTTCGTGCCGGCCGGCACCCGCTCGATCCGCACGGAGGCGAACGACATCGCCGACTGCTTCACCGATAGCGCCTCGTGGGCACCGTCCTTCGGCGTCACGGTGTAGCGACCACCGAGCTGGGCCCGGAGGGCGGTCGCCGCCTCCTCTTTCGTAACGTCGGACCGGGTGATCGTGACGGTCGGCATAGCGCTCCTCTCGGTGCCAGCTCCTCTCGGTGCTGGCCCGTCATCTTGCCCGATCCGCTCGCGCCGCACCCGGATGAGGTCGTCCGCACGACGGTCGGACTTCCGGGATCAGCCGCCCAGACTGGCTCGCAGCTCCTCGAGCGCCGCCCGGAGCGACGCCACGTCGGCCGTCAACCGGTCGACGTCCGATCGCAGCTCGGCCAGCGAGCTGGCGAGCCCCGACGGCGGTCCGGCCGTCGGCCACCCCGGGGGCTCCTCGATCACCGTCGACGGCGAGCCGCCCGGAGCGCCCGGCGAGACCGGGATGCCCAGCGAGCCGGGGGCAGCGACGGAGACGGGCGCCGGCTCGTCATCGCCCGAGGGGTCCGGCTCCCGGAGGAGCTCGTCCCAGCGTTCCTCCTTCTGCCCCGGCCGGCGGGCCAGCCGGGCGACCAGCGGCGGCGCCGAGCCGGCCAGCAACGCCAGCTCGTGCTCGACCGCCGCGAGCCCGTCGAAGCTGGCCATCCGGTCGGTACGCGTCCGCAGCTCGCCGACCGTCTGCGGCCCCCGGAGGAGGAGCATGGCCAGGATGGCCAGCTGGGGGGCGTCGATACCGAAGGCCTCGTCGAGAACGTGCCGGTACCGGACGACCGAACGACCGTGCGACGGCAGGACGAACCGCACGAGCCGGCGCTCCTTCAGCTCGTCGAGCGCGCCGACCACCTGCTCCTCGGTGTACGCGACCACCGGGTCCCGGTTGGACGCCTGGTTGCAGGCGAGCACGAGGGCGTTGAGCGTCAGCGGGTACTGCTGGGGGGTCACGAGCTGTTTCTCGATCAGGCTCCCGACGATGCGTCCTTGCGGCGCGCTCAGCCCGACGGCTCTGGCGGTCGGCTCGCTGACGGTCGGCTCGCCGGCGGCCGGCTCGCTGGTGCGCGACGCGGTGGCGAGGGACTCGTCGTCGGTCAGCGCGGTCGGTGTCGGCGTCCCGGTCACGTGCGCACCCGCTCCTTGATCTCCGTCAGTACCGGGACGGGGCCGGGGTCCGTCCCCTCCTGCCCAGCCAGGTAGAGCGAGACGACGTCGCCGAAGAGGACGAGGTCGAAGAGGTGGGCGATCGGGTCGTCCCCCTCGCCCCGGACCTCGACGACGTCGGCCACCACCTCGAGCAGCACGTCGGTCACGAGGGCGAACCGGCGGGCGACGTGCGGGTGCTCGCCCGGGTGGCGCAGCAGGACGAGCGTCAGCACCTGCCGGGTGACGTCGCCGCCCTGCCCCCATCCGGCGACCTCGTTGTGGCAGAGCTCGGGGACGGCCGACCAGAACGCCGGGGACTTGGCGTTCTCGTTGACCTGGGTCTTCCAGCGCTGCGCGGCCACCGCGGCCGGCCCGCTGGCCCCGCAGACGAGCGGGATCGTCCGGCCGATCCGCCGGGCGACGTCCTGGGCCGGGCTGTCCGGGCCGACCAGCCGGTCCCGCCGCCGGGCCAGCGCGTCGGCGGCGGCGGTGATCCGCAGCGTCGTCCCGTCCAGCAGGCCGAGCCGCTCGAGGACGACGAGCAACGGGACGGCCATCGCCCCGAGGGCGGCCCGGGGTTGGGGAATGTCGGCCGGCACCGTGACGAGCGGCCGGTCGTCGGCCTCGGCCAGGCGGGCCAGCTCACCGCCGCCGGCCACCGTGACGAGCTGGGCGCCGGCCGCCCGGGCCGCCGTCGCCGCAGCCACCGTCTCCTCCGTGTCACCGGAGCAGGAGACCGCGAAGACGAGGGAGTCCGGCCCGACGAACGCCGGCAGTTCGTACGACTTGACGACGGTCACCGGCACCGCCAGCTCCGGGCCGGCCAGCGCGGCGAGCACGTCCCCGGCGATCCCGCTGCCGCCCATGCCGCAGACGACGACGTTGGTGATCGGGCCGATCGTTTCCAGGCCGTCCAGGCGGTTCGCCGCGTCGAGCGCGGCCGTCATCTGCTCGGGCAGCCCGGCCGTGGCCTCCCACATGCCGAGGGAGTCCACCGGGAGCGTCACCCCCGGCTCCCTCCGCCCGGCGCGTCCCCGGCTGTCCGGCCGGCGTCGACGTCACCGGCTCCCCGCCGGCCGGTCTCGGGGACCCCGCCGGCGGCCGCTTTGGCGGTCAGTCGCTCGTGCTCGGCCTCGCCGACGGCCGTCGACTCGTCGACCAGGAGCACCGGGATCCCGCCCCGCACCACGTACGACCGCCGGAGCCTCGGGTTGTAGAGGACGTCCTCGTCGGCGAACCACAGCAGCGGGCCCTTGTCGACCGGGCAGGCCAGCACCTCGACCAGCAACGGGTCCAGCGGCATCGGCGTCTCTCCTCTTCTCCTGGCTCGGCGGGCGCTTGGCCCCGGGCCCGTTCCGACCGATCAGTTCCCGGGCGCCGACGTGGCGGCGACGAGGTCCAGGACCTCTTGGACGTGCCGCCGGCACTCGTCGTCGGTCCGGGCTTCGACGTTCAGCCGCAGCAGCGGCTCGGTGTTCGACGGCCGCAGGTTGTACCACCAGTCGCCGTGGTCGACGGTCAGGCCGTCGAGCCGGTCGACGTCGTTGCCGGCCGCGGCCTCGTGGGCGGCCACCGCTTCGACCGCGGCGGCCGGGTCGGCCACCTCGGTGTTGATCTCGCCGGAGTCGGCGTACCGGCGGTACGGCTCGAGCAGCGCGGACAGTGGCTGGCCGCTCCGGCTCATCAGCTCGAGGACGACGAGCGCGGTGATGATGCCCGAGTCCGCCCGGTAGTTGTCGCGGAAGTAGTAGTGGCCGGAGTGCTCGCCGCCGAAGACCGCGCCGGACTCGGCCATGACCTGCTTGATGAACGAGTGACCGACCTGGGTACGGAGGCCGACGCCGCCGTGCTCGGCGATCACCTCCGGCACGACGTGCGAGCAGATGAGGTTGTAGAGGATCGTCGCCCCGGGATACTTGTCGAGCATCGACGCGGCGACGAGGGCCGTCGTCAGTGAGCCGGACACCGGCTCGGCCCGCTCGTCGACCAGGAAGACTCGGTCGGCGTCACCGTCGAAGGCCAGGCCGATGTCGGCCCCCGACGCCAGGACGGCCGCCTTGAGGTCGACCTGGTTCTCCGGCTGGATCGGGTCGGCCGGGTGGTTCGGGAACGTGCCGTCGAGCTCGGGGAAGAGGATCTCGACGTCGAACGGCAGGGCGTCCATGACCAGCGGGACGACGAGGCCGCCCATGCCGTTGGCCGTGTCGGCGACGATCTTGAGCGGCTTGAGGACGGTCCGGTCGACGAACGACCGCACGTGGTCGGCGTAGGCCTCGAGGACGTCGGCGTGGTCGAGCGGGGCCAGGTCACCAGCCGCCGGCGAATCGGCGAGCGACTGGTCGGCCAAGAGCTCGTTGGTCAGCGCTTCGATCTCGGCCAGCCCGGTGTCCCGGCCGATCGGCCGGGCACCGGCCAGGCAGAGCTTGATCCCGTTGTACGCGGCCGGGTTGTGCGACGCGGTGAACATCGCCCCCGGGGCGTCGAGATGCCCGGACGCGAAGTAGAGGAAGTCCGTCGAGGCCAGGCCGAGGTCGGTCACCGCGGTCCCCTGCGCCCGGGCCCCCTCGGCGAACGCCGCGGCCAGCTCGACCCCGGACGGCCGCATGTCGCGGGCGACGAGCAGCCGGGAGGCCCCGGTGAACCGGGCGACGGCGCCACCGATGGCCCGGCACATCGTGGCGTCGAGCTGGTCGGGGACGGTGCCCCGGATGTCGTAGGCCTTGAAGACGTCACCGGTGGCACCCATGGAGGGGTCAGCCTAACCCGGCACCCGGGGCCCCCGGCGGCCCCGGCGGTGGGCACCCCGCCGGCGGCGGGCGGTGGCCTCGCGCCGGCGGCGGGCGACGACCACCGGCGCGACGGCGAGAACGACGAGGGCCACGACGCCGAGCACCGTGCCGGCGTCGCCGAGCCGGTTGGCGTTGGTCGTGCCGTACGTGAGCGTGACGTCGTGGCTGGTCGGGACGACGACCATCAGGTTCGGCGCCGACCGCCACGGGCCCTTCGCGCCGGTCGCCTGCCAGTTGGGGAAGTACGACGTCTTCACCGTCACCGGCACACCGACCCGGCTGACGTGGAAGCTGATCGAGCTGTCGGTCGTCGTGGTGTCGGTCACCGTCGTCTTGGGCACCGCGACGGCCGGCGCGGCACCGGCGGTGGCGGCGGTCACCTTCGGCCACGACGCCAAGCCGCCGGCCGTCAGCGCCACGCCCCAGCGGGCCGGGTCGTCGTACCAGGCCAGCGACGGCCCGGCCATCGGTTCTCCGTCGGGCCCGACCTTGCCCAGCCATGTGCCCTGGCTCGGCCCGACCCCCTGCAACACCGCCGGCTCGTTGGTCAACGGCGTGACGAGGGCGGAGTCCCGCACCTCGTAGACGTCCCACGTCGTCGACAGCGACTGGCCTGTGAAGACCGTCTTCCACGGGCCGGTCGACGCGACCAGCTGCAGCGACGGGTCCGCGTTGGCTGCCTGCTCGACCTCCGAGCTGGCGGCCATGAAGTACTTGACCCCCAGCATCTGCAGGTGCTGGATGCCGAGCGGGATGTCGAGCGACCCGTACGGCAGGCCGACCATCGGCTCCGACGGGTCCGGCGACAGCTCGGCCTGGTTGAGGAAGTGGAACGGCGTCGTCGTCGACGACTCGAACAGCAGTCCCTCCATCGAGTCGACGCAGCCGTTCGTCCAGTACGGCAGCAGCATCAGCGCTTCGGGCGTGCCGAAGCGGTTCTCGTCGGCGTTGTACTCCCACATCGCCCGGCCACAGCCGTACTTGTGGCCGACCTTTGCCATCAGTTCGACGACGGCCCGGTACTCCGGGTAGTCCGCCTTCCCCTCGTAGCCCGTGTAGTTCCACTCCGCCCAGTTCTTCACCTCGTTCGCTCCCGGCGTGATCCCGAGGTCCGGCAACGCCGACGCGACGGCCGGGATGAACGGCGGGATGACGACGACGAGCGCGCCGAACAGCGCGAGCAGTGCCCCCCGACCGCGCCGGGGGCCCACCGGGCCGACGGCGGGCGACGCCACCAGCCGTACGCGACGGCGTCGCCGGCGGCGGCCCCGTTGCCGGCGGCGGCCCCGTCGTCGGCCGCCGGATCGGTCGCTGACGGCTCGGTCGCTGACGGCTCGGTCGCCGACGGATCGGTCGCTGGCGGCTCGGTCGCCGACCGTACCGCCCACACCCAGCGGGCCAGCCGGGCCCGGCGCCACCACCGGGCAGCCGCGGCGACGCCGACCCCGAAGACCCAGCCGGCCATCAGGTAGACGCACAGGAACCACAGCGGAAGGAACCGGACGTTGTAGAGGCTGGCCTGCGGGTCGGTGATCAGGGCGACCGCGGACAGGCCGCCGAGCAGACCGAACAGCAGACCGAACCGGCTGCGGCGGACGACCGCCACGACGACGGCCACCCCGGCGAGGACCAGCGCCCACAGGTCGGCGTGCGGGAACAGCAACGTCGCGTACGTCGTGACGTTGGCGTAACCCATCGACGTCGAGTAGGGCTGGCGGATGCCGAACGGCACCAGCCACCAACCGGACAGGAGCACGCCGATGGCCGTCGTCGAGACCCCCCACCACACCGCCGGCCAGCGGCTCCGCACGCCCTCCCGGCCGGGCGCCCGGGCCACCGCGGACGACGGTCGCGTCGCGTCGTCGTGGAGGCGCAGCCGCTCCGGCAGGAGCTCGAACGCCGTGAGCAGTCCGGCGCCGACGAGCGCCAGCATCGCCGGGACGATGTGGCTGACGATGCACAGCGCCAGGACGACGGCCGCCCACGCCCGGTACCGGCCGGTCCGCAGGCCCCGGGCCATCAACCCGAGGAACAGGACGGCCAGAGCGATGCTGAGCGAGTAGGCGTACTCCCCGGCCAGCGTCGAGAAGAGGTTCCCGCCGTAGATCGTGTACGTGTAGTCGAACAGGAACGGCAGCGTCACCGCGGCCAACGCCGCCGGGATCGGCGGCCGGAGCCGGAACAGCTTCCCGCAGGCCCACGCGGCGATCGGCAGCAATACCGACCCGAGCACCGTCGCCAGCTTGAACGCGACGTTGTACGAGATGACGTGCGACGCCAGCGCCACCAGCGCGTCTGGCAGGACGAAATAAAAGGTGTAGATCGGATAGCCGTCGTACCAGGCCGGGTCCCATCCGGTCAGGTGGGGGAAGAGGTCCGACGTGAAGTACGCCGGCATCATGTAGTGCGCCCCGGTGTCGCCGCCGGTCGTCGAGGTGTCCGAGAGCAGCAGGTTGAGGTGGAGCTGCCAGAGCGTGACCGCGATGACCCCGACGATGACGAGGAGCGTCGCGACGATCGGCGCCCACCGAGCCATCCCGCGCCGGCGGGGCCGCCAGGCCGGCCGCAGCGGTTCGGCGGTGGCGTCGCGGTCGGTCGCTCCGCCGGCCGGCGGATCGTCGGTGCCGGAGGAGAGCGTCGTCGCCGTCATCGACCGTCCGTCGTCATCGACCGTCAGTGGATGACGCCGTTGCGGGTGGAGAGGACCGCGACGACGGCAACGAGGTTGAACGACGCGTGCGAGACCATGTTCATGCCGAGGCGGCCGGTCCGGTAGCTGACGACGGCCAGGATCATCCCGAAGACCGCCAGGCCGGCGAGCTGCTCCAGCTCGCCGTGGGCCAGCCCGAACAGCACCCCGTCGACGACCACTGCGCCGACGAGGCCGATCGTCCGCCGGGCCGACGGCCCGATCGTCGTCGGCGTGAACAACCGGGCCAGCGCCTTGAAGAGCAGGCCGCGGAAGAACAGCTCCTCGAAGAACGGCGCGCCGACGACCGTCAAGATGGCGATGACCGCGAAGCCGCCACCGTGGGACGCCCCCGTCAGCTTCTGCGTCGGCGCTGTGAAGTTCTTCAGGTGGCTCCGGAACGGGGCATAGAGGAGCGCCACCAGGATCTGGCCACCGATGCCGATGACGATGCCGACGAGGTCGACCCAACGGAAGCGGACGCCGAGGTCGGCCAGGAACCGGCCCGTCCCCCGAACCTTGCTGGCCAGCCACGGGCCGCCCAGGAACCCGACCCAGAGGCCGATCAGCGACGCCCCGACGTACCACTCCGGCGGCTGGGTCATCGCGGCGATCTTCTGGAGCTGGCCGCCCTGGCCGGCCACCGACGCGGCGATCTCCGTGGCGATCAGGGCGACGATCTCCCCACCGGCGAAGCCGATGAGGGCAAAGAGGAACCACATGCCGGCGGCGCCCCGGGTCGCCGGCGGCGCGCCGGGCACGTCGAGGAACGGCCCGTCCGTCCCCGGCGGACGCTCCGGTGGTGGGTAGCCCGGCGGTGGTGCAGGCGGGAACGGCCCGGACGGCGGCGGGTAGTCCGGCGGCGGCGGGTACCAGCCCGGGGGCGGGTAGCCGGCGGCGGGGCCCGGCGCGGCGGACGGCTCGTTGGGGTCGGGCCGCTCCATCGGGGGCCAACGATACCGTCCGGCCCCATGTCGAATCGGGTCGCGCATCGTTACCATGCCGACCATGCGGTTCCACGCCGACCTGCACATCCACTCGAAGTTCTCCCGGGCGTGCAGCCGCGACTGCGATCTCGAGCACTTGGCCTGGTGGGCCGGTCGCAAGGGCGTGGCGGTCGTCGGCACCGGTGACTTCACGCATCCGGGTTGGATCGACGAGCTACGGAGCCAGCTCGTCCCGGCCGAGCCGGGGCTGTTCCGCCTCCAGCCCGACGTCGAACGACGGATCGCCGAGCGGCTGCCGCCGTCCTGCCGGACGCCGGTCCGCTTCCTGCTGTCGTCGGAGATCTCGACGATCTACAAGCGCGACGATCGCACCCGTAAGGTCCACCACCTCCTCTACGCCCCGGACTTCGACGCGGTCGACCGGATCACGCAGCGGCTGGCCCGGATCGGCAACCTGTCGGCCGACGGCCGGCCGATCCTCGGGCTCGACTCCCGCCACCTGCTCGAGATCACGTTGGAGAGCGGACCGGACTGCTACCTCGTACCGGCCCACGCGTGGACGCCCTGGTTCGCCGTGCTCGGGTCCCAGTCCGGCTTCGACGCGGTCGACGACTGCTACGGCGATCTGGCCGAGCACGTCTTCGCGGTCGAGACCGGGCTGTCGTCGGACCCGGAGATGAACTGGCGCGTCTCGTCGCTCGACCGCTTTCGCCTGGTCAGCAACTCCGACGCCCACTCGCCGCCGATGCTCGCCCGCGAGGCGACGGTCTTCGACACGGACGTCGACTACTTCGCCATGCGGCGGGCCCTGCAGACCGGAGACGGCTTCGGCGGCACCGTCGAGTTCTTCCCCGAAGAGGGCAAGTACCACCTCGACGGCCACCGGGCCTGCGGGATCCGGACCGAGCCGGAGGAGACCCGGGGCCTCGACGGCCGCTGCCCGGCCTGCGGGAAGCCGCTGACCGTCGGCGTGCTCCACCGCGTCGAAGCGCTGGCCGACCGGCCGTCGACCTACCGGCCGGCCGACGGTGACGACTTCTCGTCGCTGATCCCGCTGCCCGAGATCGTCGGTGAGATCCTCGGTGTCGGCCCGAAGTCCAAGACCGTGACGGCCAAGGTCTCCGACCTCGTCGGCCGGCTCGGCCCGGAGCTGGCCATCCTGCGCGACGTCCCCCTCGACGACGTCGCCGCGGTCGGCTCCTCCGTCCTCGTCGAGGCCCTCGGTCGGCTCCGGCGCCGCCAGGTCGTCCGGGAGGCCGGCTTCGACGGTGAGTACGGCACGATCCGGCTCTTCGACGCCGACGAGCTCGCGGCGCCGGAAGGGTCCCAGACCCTCTTCGCCGTACCTGGTCCGGCGTCCGACGCCCTCGGTCGGCGCGGCCGCCGGCGCCCCACCCCGCCGTCCTCGTCGTCACCGACAGCCGGGCGGACCGCGCCCGTCGCCCCACCGGCACCGGCACCGGCACCGGCACCGGCACCGGTGACAGCGACGACATCGGGCGGCGGCGGGAGATCCCCGGCGACCGTGACTGCTCACCCCCAGCCGGCGGTCCGGGCGGTCCTGGACGGCCTCGACCGCGACCAGCGGGCGGCCGTCGTCGCCGACGGCAGTCCCCTGCTGGTGGTGGCCGGCCCCGGTACCGGCAAGACGCGGGTCCTCACCCGACGGCTGGCGTACCGCGTGGTCGAGGACGGCGTGGCGCCGGAGCGGTGCCTCGCACTGACGTTCACCCGGCGGGCCGCGGCCGAGATGGAAGACCGCCTCCGGCACCTCGTCCCCGGACGGACCGACCACGTCCGGGTCGCCACCTTCCACCGCCTCGGCCTCCAACTCGTCCGCGAGCACCACGAGGCGTTCGGACTAGCGACCAATGTGTCGGTGGCCCACGAAGCCCTCCGGCTCGACCTCGTCATGGGCCTGCGCCGCTGCGGGCGGGCCGAAGGACGGCGACTGATGGCACGCCTCGCCGACGCCAAGCGCCGCCGGGCGGCGAGCCCAGGGGCGTCCGAGAACGCGACCGCCGGTGACGACGACCAGGCCTTCTCCGACCTGCTGACGCTCTACGACGAGGGCCTCCGCTGCCGCGGTCTCGTCGACGTCGACGACCTCCTCACCCTGCCGGTGACGCTGCTGCAGTCCGACCCGGCACTGGCCGGCCGCCTGCAGGACCGGTGGTCGGACGTCGGCGTCGACGAGTACCAGGACGTCGACGAGCTGCAGTACCGCCTGCTCCGCCTCGTCACCCGACCGGACGGCAACCTCTGCGCCATCGGCGACCCCGACCAGGCCATCTACGGCTTCCGCGGCGGCGACGTCGGCTACTTCCTCCGCTTCCGCCACGACTTCCCGACCGCCCGCGTCGTCGAGCTGACGCGGAGCTACCGGTCGACGCCGACCATCGTCCGGGCCGCGCTCGGCGCCATCGCCCCGGCGACGCTGGTGCCCGACCGGAGGCTCTCCGCCGAGCGGACCGCAGTCGACGACGGGCCGATCGCCGTCCACCGCGCCGCCAGTCCCCGGGAGGAGGGCGAGGCCGTCGCCGACGCCATCGAGCGGATGCTCGGCGGCGCGTCGTTCTGGACGCTCGACCGACGGGCCGCCGACGGGAGCACGAAGCCGGGGCTGTCGTTCGCCGACTTCGCCGTCCTCTACCGCACCGACGCCCAGGCCGGACCGATCGCCGACGCCCTCGACCGCCGCGGCTTCCCGGTCCAGGTCCGCTCGCACGAGCGGCTGGTCGACCGGCCGGAGGTGCGGGCCGTCGTCGTCGCGCTCGACGCGCGACGACCCGTCGTGCGCCCGCCGACCGGCGCCACCCCGACCGTGAGCGTCGCCGAGCAGCTGGACCGCGCCATCGACGTCGCCGGTCGGCCGGGCGACGCGGGCCGCGTCGCTGCGCTCGCGGTGCGGGCCCTCCTCTGTCCGCTGGCCGAGAGTTACGGCACCGATCTCGACCGCTTTCTCGACGATGTCGAGCTCTGGACGGAGGTCGACACCTGGGACCCCCGGGCCGACCGGATCTCGCTGCTCACCCTGCACGCCGCCAAGGGACTCGAGTTCCCGGTCGTCTTCGTCGTCGGCTGCGAGGACGGGCTCCTCCCGTTCCGCCTCACGCCGGCGGCCGGGAACGGCGACACCGCGGAGGAGCGGCGGCTGTTCTTCGTCGGCATGACGAGGGCGATCGACCGGCTCGTCCTGACGTCGGCGGCGGCGCGGCACCGCTGGGGAGCGGTGCGGGAGCAGCCGGTGTCACCGTTCGTGGGCGACATCGACCCGGCGCTGGTCGACGCGATGACCGGTCCGGACCGCGACCAGGCCCGACGATCCACCTCAGGGCGGCAATTGCGCCTCCTCTGACCTGGTCACAGGACCGTGGCCCGCCACGGGCGGCGAACCGGCCCCGGTCACCGGTCTGCAAGGGGGGCGCATAGCATGGGGCGGTGAGCCCTCAACGGCCGGACGCCACGCCGCCCCGACCCCCCGCGCCCGGTAACAGTGGACCGCCGGGGTCGTCCGGCGGCGGCGAGCAGAACTGGCGATGGATCTGGGTGGCCTTGATCGTCGCCGTGCTGGCCGTGCTGATCATCCCGTCGCTCCTTCCCCACTCCTCGGCCAAGTCGCTCAGCTACTCGCAGTACATGAGCGACGTCAGCGGCAAAAAAGTGGTGACAGCCAACATCGACAACACGTCCGGGGTCATCACCGGCAAGCTCAAGACAAACACCGAGTTCACGGTCAACGGTCCGAACCCGGTGATCGCGTCGGACGTCAAGGAGATGCAGACCGACGGGGTCAAGGTCACGTTCTCGACCCCGAGCGACCTGCTCGGCTCGTTGCTGCCGTGGATCTTCTTCGTCGGCATCGCGGTCATCCTGATGATCTTCATCAGCCGGCAGGCCCGCGGTCAGATGTCGGGCATCATGTCGATCGGACGGTCGAAGGCTCGCCTGTTCAGCGCCGATCGGCCGTCGACGACGTTCGGCGACGTCGCCGGCTATACGGGGGTCAAGCAGGAGATCAGCGAGGTCGTCGATTTCTTGAAGACGCCCGGCCGTTTCAAGGAGATCGGGGCCAAGATCCCCAAGGGCGTGTTGCTCGTCGGGCCGCCGGGGACCGGCAAGACGCTGCTGGCCCGGGCGGTCGCTGGGGAGGCCGGCGTGCCGTTCCTCTCGGTCAGCGGCTCGGACTTCATGGAGATGTTCGTCGGCGTCGGCGCCAGCCGGGTCCGTGACCTCTTCCAGACCGCCCGCAAGCAGGCGCCGGCCATCATCTTCGTCGACGAGATCGACTCGATCGGGCGCAAGCGGGGAGCCGGGCTCGGCGGCGGCCACGACGAGCGGGAGCAGACGCTCAACCAGATGCTGAACGAGATGGACGGCTTCGATCCGGCCGAGGGCGTGGTCGTGATCGCCGCCACCAACCGGCCGGACATCCTCGACCCGGCGCTGCTGCGGCCGGGCCGGTTCGATCGCCAGATCGTCGTGCCGTTGCCCGACCTCGAAGAGCGGCTCCCGATCCTCCAGGTCCACACGAAAGGCAAGCGGATCACCCCGGGCGTCGACCTCGAGCTGGTCGCCCGCGGGACGCCGGGAATGAGCGGCGCCGACCTGGCCAACCTGGTCAACGAGGCCGCGCTGCACGCGGTGCGCCGGGGCAGCCCGGCCATCGAGATGGAGGACTTCGAGTCGTCCCGGGATCGGGTCCTGATGGGCCAGCGCCGGGACAGCCTCGTCCTCTCGGACGACGAGAAAGAGCGGGTCGCCTACCACGAGGGTGGGCACGCCGTCCTGGCGTACGTCCTCGAGTTCGCCGACCCGGTCCACAAGGTGACGATCCTGCCGACCGGCATGGCGCTGGGCGTCACGATGCAGCTCCCGATGGAGGAGCGGCACATCCACCCCCGCGTCCACATCGAGGACTCGCTCTGTGTCCGCATGGGCGGCCGCGTGGCCGAGCTCATCATCTACGGCGACCTGTCGACCGGCGCGGCCAACGACCTCGTCGGCAACACCGAGCTGGCTCGCAAGATGGTCCGCGAGTGGGGCATGAGCGAGGAGATCGGTCCGATGGCCTGGGGCTCGCAGGGCCAGGTCTTCCTCGGCGAGGATCTGATGCACACCCGCGACTACTCGGAGGACACCAGCCGCGTCATCGACGACGAGGTCGAGCGGATCCTCCGGGCCCAAGAGGAGCGGGCTCTCGAAGTGCTGACCCGGCACCGGGGCGGCCTCGACGCGGTTGCCCGGGCGCTGCTGGCCCAGGAGAGCATCGACGGCGCGGAGGTCGGGCGCCTGGTCGACGGGGCGTTCGGCCGCCCGGTCCACGAGCACGGGGCCAAGGCCGTTCCCCACTTCAACGGCAACGGGCACCACGGCTCGAAGGACAGCAACGGCTCGGCCCCGGTTCCGGCCGCCGCGCCGGTCGTCGCCGGACCGGCCGAGGAAGCCGAGCCGGCGGCCCACCACGAGACCGGTGGTTGGCCGCCACCCCAGTGGCCCCCGCCGCCGGCGCCGTCCGGTGGCTGGCCGCCACCCGGGCCGGACGGCGGGCGTCCGCCTACGTCTGCGGGATAGCCGCCAACGCCACCGCGCCGGGGACCCCGGCCGGCACACCTTCCTCCATCGCCGCCAGCGGCCCGTCGGCCTCGAGCACCAGCGCGTCGCTGCCGGCTTGGGCCAGGACGTCCTGTTCGATGACCGTGAACACGCCTGGTGGGATGCGCAGCTTCGACACGCCGGCCAGCCGGCGGAGGCCCTCTGGGGTCGACCGGTAGACGGTGACGATCACGTCGCGGATCCCGGTGTTCTGCAGATTGAGGGCCAGCGGGCCGATGCCGGCCACGGGCGGTGTCGTCGCCACCAACGGCGACGGGACGATCCAGCGCCCCGATGGCGCGGTCGTCCCGGCGTCGCTGACCGCCGTCACCGTTCCCCACTGCGGGACCGCGCCGGCCGAAGACGACTGCACGGTCCGGTCGACGACGACGCCGGGACCGCCGGTCGCGGTGACCTCGACGGCATATGTTGTGTTCGCCGGCACCCGTGAGGCCGAGCTGACCGGCAGCGTCCACGACGAGTCGGCCGGCAGGCTGTCGGTGAACGGCGCTACCGGCCCCGACCCCAGCTGCACGTGCACGGTCACCTGCTCCGGCCGGTCGGTCGGGTTGAGCACGGTGAGGGCGGACGAGCCACCGGTCACGTCGACCGTCCTCGGCAAGTACCAGCGGCCCGCCGGTGACGGCGCACCGAGCCGGAGCGACAGGCCGGACACGCCGTTGACGACGTGCTCTTGGAGCGCCTCGGCGACGACCCGGCCGGAGCGGGCCATCACGATGGTGCCGATCGACTTCTGGTCCTGGACGAACGACGCCACCCCGGCCACGACCAGCCGGCCGGGGTTGACCAGAATGCCCTCGAACGGCTGTGGCTCGGTCAACCCCTGCGAGGTGACGAACCCCAGGTCGACGACGGCGGCCGTGGCCGTCGGGTTGAACAGCGACACGTAGAGCGTGTTGCCGTCGGTCGTCGACCCGGACGCGAAGAACCATGTCGACGACGTCGTCGTCGAGCAGGCCGACTGCGCCCAGCCGGCCGGGCCGCTGACGATCTCGTTCACGGTCACCCCGCCCCCGTCGAGCTCGACCCGGCTGGCCAGCCACGGCCCCGGCTCGATCGTCGACGGCACCACCGTCAGTTGGCCGCGGGCGGGGACCACGACGGCGCGGCTGGCCGTCGAGGCGGCTGTGTCGACGACGGTCACCGTCCCGTCAACGGGACGCGAACCGATGTTCACGAGGGAGAGCGTGGCGTTGGCGATACCCGTCGATGTGCCGCTGCCACCGGTGCAGAACCACGTCGACGACTGGGCGTCGACCGGCGCGGCCGCGGCGACCGCCGGGCTCGGACCGGCCGGGCCGCTGTCCGACGGCACGCCAACCGAGGCGGCGATCAGGCCGACGCCGACCAACACCACGACGACGGCCGCGATCACCGGGAGCCGCCGGATCCCCCGTCCGTCGTCGCCGGGTTGTCCCCGACCGTGGCGCGGCACGGCCGTCACGAGTCTCCCCGGGCCTGGCGGCGGCGGCGGAGCGGGCCCCACCACCAATCGAGCCAGCGACGGCGGCCGAGAAGCGCCGCCGCGGTCGCCACCCACAAGAGCAGTTCGAGGGTGACGCCGAGCGGGACGAGGGCGGAACCGTCGAACCGGAGCACGGCCGGCCCGGGCGGGGCGGACCGGTACTGGGCCGCCCATCCGAACGCGGCGGAGGCCGGCACCGGGCGGCCGTCGACCGTCAGCTGCCACGACCCGGCCGGCGCGTACGACGCGAAGACCGTGCCTTGGTCGACTGGCCCCGCGTACGACGACGCGCCGGCCGGCCCGGGCAGGACGGGGCGCCAGCCGGTGAGCTCGTCCGGGTTCGGCCACGTCGAGGACGAGCCGACCACGGCCGCCGATCGCTCCGCCCGCGCCGGCAGGTACGCGGTGTTCTCGAAGACCTCGTAGCCCGAGCCGCTGGTCGGCACCTGGAGGAGGTCGGCCTGGTCGAGCAGCGCACCGACCAGCCCGGGCGGCGGCGCGAACGCCTGCGGCTGCTGGATGCCGCTGATCGTCGGCGCCACCGCGTCGACGACGACGACGTAGCGGACCGCCGACGGCGCCAGGAGGTCGCCGAGCTCCGCGGTACGGCCCGCCTGGGCCAGCTGCACCGCCGCGGCCAGATCCGCCGCCGGGCCCGGCGACGCGGGCGACCACAGGTTGGTGGCGTCGGGCGTCCCCTGTTCCGACGTGGCGTACGCCAGCCCCGGGACGACCGACCATCCCCCGGTCGGCAACGCCCGGGGGTCCCCCAGCCACAACACGCGGTACGCCGAGCCGGCGGCCGAGCTGGTGCCGTTCGAGCTGCCGTTCGAGCTGCCACCGTTCGAGCTGCCGTTCGAGCTGCCACCGTTCGAGCTGCCGTTCGAACCGTTGTCGGCCAGGAACGACAGCGGCTGGCCGTAGCCGGTGACCGGCAGGCCCCAGCGACCGCCGCCGGCCGCCACGATCACCGGGAGCAGGCCGACCGCGGCCGCGGCCACCGATATGGCGGCCACCAGCTGGCGCCAGCCGAACTGGTAACCGGAGAGGTCGATCTCGAAGGCCGAGATACCGAGGCCGACCCCGCAGGCCACCGCCACCGCGGCCGGGGCCAGCAGGACGTCGACGGACGGGGAGAACGGCGCCGTCCAGCCGCGGGCAACGGCCAGGGCGAGGACCCAGCTGCCGCACGCGACGATCCAGAGCCGGCCGGCCCACGCCAGCCGGTCACCGCGGGCCAGCACGAGCGGGACCAGCCCGGCCGCCACGAGCAGCCAGCTCAGCGCCGAGCCGCCGGTCGGCCCGACGTCGAAGCGGAGCAGCTGGCTCCAGTCCGCCGCCGCCGCCGGCGAGCCGGCCAGCCCGAAGACCGACACTGCGCTCTGGCCCGCCGCCAGCGTGCCGATCACCCACGGGAGGCACAGGACGGCCGCCACCACCGTCGACCCGGCCGCCACGCCGACGGCCCGCAGGCTGCGCCCCCCCTCCCCGACGAGGAGGGAGCCGACGACGATGCCGGCGCCGCACAGCAGGACGACGACGGCCGTCGCCGGGGCCACGGCCACCGTGATCCCCTCGATCGCCCCGAGGACGACGATCTGGCCGACCACGCGGCGCCGCCAGTCGCCCCCGTCGCCCCCGCCGGAGCCGGAGCCGGTACCGGAGCCGGAGCCGGAGCCGGAGCCGGAGCCGGAGCCGGAGCCGGTATCGCCAAACGGCCGGAGCCCGGCCGCCCGGGCCAGCCGGGCCAGGATCCACGGCACCGCGGCGTAGGCGATCAGTCCGTCCCAGCGGCCCTGCGCCAGCGCGTCGTACGGCAACGAGAGGCCGAGGTAGCAGACCGCGGCCACGATCCGGGCCCGCGGTGACACGAGCGGCTTCAAGAACCGCGATACCCCCCAGGCTCCGAGCGGGATGCAGCCGACGACGAGGATCTTCTGCAACAGCCCCATGCCACCGAACAGCACGGTGCCGGCCAGACCGAGGACGCCGAACGCCGGGCTGGCCGGTGCGGTCGTCCCGACTCCCGGCGCCTGCCAGCCGGCGAACAGGTGGTGCCACGTCCCGGTCCAGCTGAGGAACGGCAGGAACTGTCCGACCAGCGGTAGGCCCCCAGCGACGAGGTCCCGGGTGCCGACGGCCAGGACGACGGCCGTCACGATCCAGACGACCAGCCGGGAACGGCGGGACGTGAGGGCCGGCCGTCGTCGGCGGCGGCCGAACCGGTCCCGGCCCGATCGGTGGCCGAGATCGTCGAGCTCGTCGAAGTCCGAGTCCTCCGAGAAGGCCAGGCCGACGCTGCCGGTCAGGACCGGCTCGTCCTCCACCTCCCGGCCGGCCGCCTCTGCCGACGCCCGGACCCGGCCGTGGGCCACGTCGAAGCCCTGGTACGTCAGGCGCGAGGAGTACGTCGACAGGCGGGCACTGCCCCGGAGCTGCAGCCGCCGGACCTCGCGGTCCGGGAAGACCCGGTGGGCCCGCACCGACCGCCGCAGCTGCCGCAGCTCGCCGAGCCGGCGGAGGTTCCACCGCCACGCGCCGATCACCGCCCGCGCCCGGGCCCGGTCCCGCACCGCCACCGCCACTACCGCCTCGCCGATGGCCAGGAGCGCGGCCTGCGGGACCACCCGGACGAGGTGGAAGAACGTGTAGCACTTGAGCACCGCCCGCAGCTCGTGCCGGCGCTGGAGCACCTGTCGGGACGGCCGCGGCGTCTCCCCCGGTGGCGCCGCAGGCGGGCGCAACCCGCCGGCGACGGCCTCCAGATGGCGCACCCGGGCGTTCGGCGCCACCACGACGCGAGCGCCCGAGATCTGCGCCCGCCACGACAGGTCGAGATCCTCGCCCATCGACGGCATGCCGGCGTCGTAGCCGCCGAGCTCCCGGAACAGGTCGGCCCGCACCAACGTGAACCCGCCCGGCGCCACGAAGACGTCCCGGACCGCGTCGTGCTGGCCGTGGTCGACCTCGCCGGCCTGGACCCGCTCGACGACCGCGCCGGCCTTGTCCGCGTTCATGCCGACGTGCAGCAGAACTGTCGGGTCCTCCCAGGAGACCATCTTCGGCGTGACGACCCCGGCGTTCGACCGGTACGACTCCTCGACGAGCACGTGGACCGCGTCCGGGTCCGGCACGCAGTCGTCGTGGCAGAGGAGGAAGAACGCCGCCCCCTCCACCATCGACAGCGCCTGGTTGACCGCCTCGCCGTACGCCGGGCTGCCCTCCAGTCGCCCGACGTACGCCTCCGGCAGGTACCGGGCCACCTGCGTCGCCGGGCCCTCGTCGCTCCCCGAGACCAGGACGAGCACCGACAGCTCTTCGTAGTCCTGCGCCGCCAGCGCGGCCAGCGTCTCGTCGAACCACGGCCCCGGGTCCCGGGTCGCCACGACCGCCACGACCGCCGGCGCCCGGGCGTCCACCGTTTCGACGTCCATCAGGATGGCGAGGCTATCGGCTCCCGCCAATCAGCTCTGGTCTATCCAGGCCGCCCGGCACCGCCAGCGATCGCTCGTCGAGTGCTTGCAAATGTTTATGTCTCGGTATACTCTTGCTACAAGCAGGACAGAAGGGACGACGCCATGCCGGAACTGCACGAAATCACCGACGACGTAGCGACCTGGGCCCGTGACGTTGCCTATGTGGCCGTCGGTCTCGGCGTCCTCGGCTTCCAGCGCGCCCAGGTCGAGCGGCGACAGCTCCAGCAGCGGCTCGGCACCGACCTCCCTCACGTCGACCTGGCCGACGTCCGGTCGGCGATGCCTGATCTGACCGCGGTCCGGTCGGCGATGCCTGATCTGACCGCGGTCCGGTCGGCGATGCCCGATCTGACCGCGGTCCGGTCGGCGATGCCTGATCTGACCGCGGTCCGGTCGGCGGTCGCCGACCTAGGAGCGTGGGTCAGTACCGGCCAGCGGGGTGCTTGTTGACCGCTGGCCGGCCCTCCAGCTGGCCACTCCGCTCTGGTGGGCGATCCGAGGTGCTTGGCCGTGTGCCTGTTATCGGCGGCGGCAGTGCTGGGGTCCAACGGCGTTGTGTCCGTCAGCCCGCCGCCGTGGCGAGCTTTCGCAGGTTGTGGCAGAGCGCATGGAGCTCCCACTCGCCCGTCGCGCCCTCGATGCCGCGGAGCCGGAGGAACCCGGCGTGTTGGCGGACCTTCATCTGGCCGAAGACCGGTTCGACGATGGCCTTGCGCCGGGCGTAGTCGGCCCGGCCCTTCTTGGTCCGCAGCCGCCTGGCCATCTTCTCCCGACGGGTGGCGTTCTTTGGGGCCGGTCCCCTCGGTGCAGCGGGCACCCGCTCGCCGTGGCGGAGGCGGCCGGTGGCGATGAGCACGTCGACCTCGGACTCCTCTGCGTCCTTCAGGTTGTCCTCGGAGCAGTAGCCGGCATCGGTCAGGACGACGCCCGGGGAATCCTCGATGCCGGCGTCGACCAGGCTGGTGGCGGTCGCCTCGATCATCTCGGAGAACTGGTCGACGTCGGACGCCTGGTTGGTCAGGTTGGTGGCCAGGATCACCTGGGCCTCCTCGTCCACCACCGCCTGGGCGTTGTAGGCGTACTGGAACCCGTCGGTGGTCTTCATCATGCGCGACTCGGGGTCGGTGAAGTTGCGTTGCGCCCGGCCCTCGGGCGTGGCCTCTGTGGCCGCCGCCTGTCCGGCCGCGGCGGCGGCCTCCTCGTCGGCCCCGCCCTTCGCCGCCTTCTCGATGGTCTTGGCGGCCGCCCTTTCCCTGGCCGCGGTCTCGAGGGCCTCCTTGGCCGCCCGCAGCTTGGCCAGGCGGCTCTCCCGGCGGGCCAGCTCGGCGCCGACCTCGTCACCCCGCTTGGCCGCGCCGAAGGTCTCGTCTTCGGCCCGATCCGTCGTCTCGGCCTCAGCCAGGAGGTCGTCGACCTCGCCCTGGAGCTGCTCGATCCGCGGGCCCAGGCGGTCGTAGCTCATGGCCTTGTGCTTCGACGCCGACGCCCGGAGCTTCGTGCCGTCGAGGGCTACCCGGCCGAGGCGTACCAGGCCGGCTTGGGCACAAAGAGCGAGCACCTGGCAGAACAGGTCGCCGATGGCGCCGAGGTGGCGGCGACGGAAGCGGGAGATCGAGCGGTAGTCGGGTGCCTGGTTGGCCGCCAGCCACCGGAAGGCCACGTCGGTGGCACAGCGCCGTTCCATCTCCCGCGACGAGGTCACGCCGGTCGAGTACCCGAACAAGAGCAGCTTGAGCAGCATCCGCGGGTCGTAGGGGGGCGCACCGGCGGCTTCGACGTAGCGGTCGTAGATGGGCGAGAGGTCGAGGAGCTCGTCTACGACCTCGGCGATGAACCGAGCCTCGTGATCCTCGGGAAGCCAGTCGTCGAGGGACGGCGGCAACAAGAACACCTGCGTCGGGTCGTAGTCCCGGAATCGCTTGGACGCCCCTGCCGGCACCTTGGTCTTGGGTGGGTCTCCTGGCGCACCGGCATCGAAGAGCCGATCGACCGACGGTTCGTCTGCCATGGGGGAATTCTCCCCCTCCAGCACCAAAAACGCGAATCGAACCCACGGGGCCCGTCCGGTGACCATCGTTCAACGCCGGGGCGTGAGTGGTGGGTACTGACCCACGCTCCTAGCCGACCTCCGGTCCGTGGTGGCCATCAGTCTGCAGCGGTTGGACGAGGTAGTGGAAGAGGCGACGCAGCTGATCGAGTCGACGTTGGAGCCGTTCGAGGACCAGATGCCGGGAGCCGCTCGGGAGCTGGCCCATCGGACGCTGCAGCAGGCCCGCGAGGTCGGCGGGCAACTCCGGGGCCTGGCCGGGTCGGCGGCCTGAGCCTGGGCCAGGGGAGCCCTGAACACCGCTACTTCGACATGCCCCAATTTCGGGGGATTTCGAAGGAGATCTAGTGTCGTGAGTCGCTGATTCGATACTTAAGTGCCAGAGCTGGTGTTGCCCGCCGCGGCGGCGGAGACCCGCTCGCAGTAACGAGCGAGCGCGGCGAGGATCTGGTCGGCGGTCTTGACCCAGACATAGGGACGTGGGTTCTCGTTCCAGGTTTCGATCCACTCGGTGATGTCGGCTTCGAGCGCCTTGACGCTGAGATGTGAGCCGCGACGGATCTTCTTCGTCGTCAGCTCGCCGAACCACCGTTCGACCATGTTGAGCCACGACCCCGAGGTCGGCGTGAAGTGCAGATGAAAGCGGGGATGGCGCAGCAACCACCGGTGGATCTCCGGGGTCTTGTGGGTGGCGTAGTTATCGAGGATGAGATGGACCTCGAGATCTTGGGGGACCTCGTTGTCGATGCGGACGAGGAAGCGCTTGAACTCCGTCGCCCGGTGGTGCTTGTGCAGCGAGCCGATGACCTTGCCTGATCCCATGTTCAGTGCTGCGAACAAGCTCGTGGTCCCGTGGCGCACGTAGTCGTGGCTTCGTCGCTCAGGGACCCCGGGCAGCATCGAGAAGATCGGCTGGTAGCGGTTGAGCGCCTGGATCTGACTTTTCTCGTCGACGCAGAGCACCGCGGCGCGCTCGGGGGGATCGAGATAGAGGCCGACGACGTCGCGGACCTTCTCGACGAAGAGCGGATCAGTGGAGAGCTTGAAGCTCTCGGCCCGATGAGGCTGCAGTCCGAAGGCCCGCCAGATCCTCGAGATAGCGGTCTGGTTCATCCCGGTCGCCTTGGCCATCGACCGCGTCGACCAGTGCGTCGCGTCCTTCGGCTTCTCCTCCAAGGTCTTCACGATCACCGCTTCGACCTGGTCGTCGGTGATCGTCCGGGTCGCTCCGGGCCGGGGTGCGTCCAAGAGTCCGTCGAGGCGTTCGGCGACGAAGCGTGAACGCCACTTGCCGACCATGGCCCCTGAGACACCCAGCTCGGCGGCGACGATGGCATTGGTCGCCCCGGTGGCGCACCCGAGCACGATGCGGCAGCGCATGGCGAGCGCCTGGGCGCTCTTGCGCCTCGTCGCCAGTCGCTCGAGGGTCGAGCGCTCTTCGTCGGTGAGCACCAGTGCTGGTTTCGGCCGTCCCATCATTGCCATGTCGCCTCCCATCGTCACAGGTGAACGATGGAAAGAACGCGCCGTCGAACCAGAAATTCCCGAATCGGGGATATTTCTCCCGAATCAGCGACTCAGGACACTAGGTCACCCGCTCGGAAATCTTCGGCTCAGTATCGGCTCTAGTCACAGCCGATACGTACGATCGACCGGCGACATGAGCAACATCCGGAGGGCTCGGCCGACGATTCGCTGTCTCATCGAGGATCTCGGCATCGAGCTGCCGCCCCTGGCAACCGACCTCGGCGAATTGCACCACTCCTGGGTCGCCGAGCTGCGCCGTATCGCCTCGACGTGCCCGGCCGGCCAGAAGCGGATCCTGTCGATCGATCATCCGCTCGTCTACCGCCTCCGGGTGTCGTCAGGGCGCGGAGCCACTTGGCTCGACCAGGAAGGCATTGTCTGGCTCTGTGCGGTCCGGCGTCGGGAGGAGGGATCGGACGACGATGCCTTCGAGTGGTTCAGCGAATTGCACCGTGTCGGCCGGCTGCTGCCGACCGACGATGACCGCCTGCGGGACGAGGCAGAGGAGGCGCTCCGCTCGTTCCGACGACTGAGCGGAGCATTCTTCGATCTCGTCGAGGGCGCGCGACACGACCCAGGGACCGACTGCGACGCCGATCTCGACGGATGGCTTCCCGGCCGGGCGCTGGTCTACCGGAGCGAGGAAGTCGAGGAGATTTGGTGCGCCATCAGCGTCCGCTCCGTAGACGGCAGCTTTATTCGCGCCGAGGTGCGCGACCTGCTGTTCGTCGCTCTGGAGGAGCGACTCGCTCCGGCCGTGTTCGAGGCACGGGACGACTGGCCCACCGGCGATGTCGGGTGGTTCGAGACCGTCAGGCTCGGGCTGCGGTAGCCGAGTGACCTCCGGCGACCCGCTCGACCACCTGGACGGGAACGTCGAGAAGATGGGCGGCGATGGCGGCGTCACCAGCGCCGAGTACCGACCGGGCATGGTCGAGGCCCTTCTCGATCAGGTCGGCGTGACGGACGGCGTACTCACGGACGGCTCGGTCCACGACGTCGGCCTGAGTGGTGTCGGTGAGCGCGGCGAGGTAGCGGATCCGCTCTTTGGTTTCCTCGCCGACCTTGATGGGCGCCTGGCTCATTCGGACCTCCGTGAAAAGTATAGGAGTACCGAAGTACCTCATCAAGCAAAGGACTACCCGCCAGGTAAGACGTGCCCTGCCCGGGGGGCTCACCCCT
This sequence comes from uncultured Actinomycetota bacterium, assembly GCA_963844575.1. GTDB lineage: Bacteria > Actinomycetota > Acidimicrobiia > Acidimicrobiales > RAAP-2 > DASZUK01. The sequence continues at coordinate 1,448,451 of CAWJOU010000005.1, read as the reverse complement.
CGGCGGGCTGGGACTCCCAGTAGTCGAGGACGTCGCGAAGGGTGTCGTCGAGCCGGATCGTCGGCTTCCAGCCGGTGGCTTGCTCCAGCCGCGACCCGTCGCCACGGAGCACGGGCACGTCGACCGGCCGGACGAGCGACGGGTCGGTGACGAGGTGGAGGTCGGAGCCGGCCAAAGCGAGCAGCCGGTCGGCGACCTCCGCGATCGGCACGTCCTGACCGGAGCAGACGTTGTAGACGGTGCCGGGCACGCCCCGTTCGATCAGCAGGCGGTAGGCCTGGACGACGTCGCGCACGTCGGTGAAGTCCCGGCGTGACGTCAACGTCCCGACGGCCAGCTCGGTGGCACCGGCGCGGCGGGCCTCGACGATCCGTCGGGCGAGCGCGGAGACGGCGAACGACGGCGACTGGCGGGGTCCGACGTGGTTGAACGGCCGGACGACGATCACCGGCTGGTCGTAGCCCCGCCAAGCCTGGAGGGCGACCTGTTCGGCCGCGGCCTTGCTGGCCGCGTACGGCGTCGCCGGGGCGACCGGTGACGCCTCGGTCAGCGGCAGATCGGCGGGGGTGACGATGCCGTAGACCTCGGCCGAGCTGACGACGAGGACAGTCGGGCGAGACGGCACCTGGCGGGCGGCCGCGAGGACGGCCGCGGTGCCGAGGACGTTGACGCGGAGAACTTCGGCGGGCACCTGCCAGGACTCGCCGACGTGCGTCCGGGCGGCCAGGTGATAGACGGCGTCGGGGGCCGCGTCGGCGACGACCGGGTCGAGCGCGGCCTGGTCGGCGATGTCGGTCTCCAGGTCGATGGCGACGACGTCGTCGCCCTGCTCCCGGAGATGCTCGGCCAGCCAGTTGCCGACGAACCCCCGCCCCCCCGTGATCAGCGCACGCACGCCAGCACCCTATCGGCCAGCACCCTATTGGCCAGCCCGGTGGTAGGCCTCGACGTGGAGGGCCGCGCTGGCGGCCCAGGTCCGGGCGGCCGCGACGGCCAGGCCGCGCTGGCGACGGGCCGTCGTCGCGGCACCACCCCGGTCGGCCAGGACGGCGTCGAGCGCGGCCGCCAGATCGACGGTGTCGGCGGGCGGTACGAGGAGCGCGGCGTCACCGGCCAGCTCGGCCATGGCAGTCCCGGCGGTCGTGACCAGCGGGGCCCCGCAGGCCAGGGCCTCGAGGGCGGGAAGGCCATAGCCCTCGGCCAGCGACGGGTAGGCGACGACCGCGGCCCGGCGGAGCAGGGCCGGCACCGCATCGTCGGGCACGTAGCCGGTCCGGACGATCCGGTCCTGGTGCCGCTCGGCCGCCATGATCGCCCGCTCGACCTCGTCGGCCCCCCAGCCGCGCTGACCGGCGAGCACGAGGATCGCGTCGGGGTGGGCGTCAGCGATCCGTTCGAACGCCCGGACGAGCGCGGGCACGTTCTTGCGAGGCTCGATCGTGCCGACGAAGAGGATCATCGGCCGGTCCGGGTCGAGCCCGAGCGCGGCCACCGCGGCGGCGTCGGCGCCGGCTTCGACCTCGGTCGGGCGGAACCGGTCGTGGTCGACGCCGTGCGGCGCGACGACGACCGGCGCGGCCACCGGACACACTTCTTCGAGTCTCGCCGCGGTCGTCGCGCTCGACACAGACGATCGCCGAGGCGCGGCGAGCGGCGACCCGGATGGCCCGGCGGAACAGCACGACCTTCGACCGCTCGTGCCACTCCGGGTGGTCGAAGAACGTGCAGTCGTGAACCGTGACGACGACTGGCAGCGTCGTCCGTTCCGGCATCGTGTAGTGCGGCCCGTGGTGCACGTCGACCGCGGCCCGGCGGAGGACGCCGGGCAGGCCGACCTGTTCCCAGGCCAGTCGGAGCGGCCGGGGACCGGGAGCGACCGCGGTGACGGTCGGCCGCCGGGTCGGGGCGAGCCGCTCCCAGCGGGCCGCGTCGTGGCGGCGGGCGACGACGGTCAGGTCGACATCGGCCCGGTCGAGCAGGGCGGCGGCCAGCTCGACGGTGTAGCGACCGGCGCCGGCCGGTGTCGCGGGCACCGCGCTGACGTCGAGCGACAGTTCGAGCGGCTCGAGCAGGGCGCCGGTCACCGAAGCGACCGCCAGAGGTCAGCGTGCCACCGGGCCGCCTCCCGCCACGTCCGGCCGGCGACGAGCGCACGGCCGCGGGCCGACAGCTCGGCCCGGAGACGGGCGTCGCTGGTCGCGGCGACGAGCGCGTTGGCGATGGCGTCGACGTCCATCGGGTCGACCCGCAGCGCCGGCGGATCGGCGCCGTCGACCGGGGCGGCGCTCGGGACGCCGGTCGAGGCGACGACGGGGACGCCGAACGTCATCGCCTCGAGCGGCGGCAGCCCGTAGCCCTCGGTCAGCGGCACGTAGACGAACGCCCGGGCGCCCTCGTAGAGGGCAGAGAGGATCTCGTCGGTCACCAGCCCGGTCGTCACGACGCCGTCGAACGCGCCCGGTCCCGACCGCGCCCCGACGTCGGCGTCCCCCCAACCTTCCGGCCCGACGAGGACGAGCGGCCAGGGCTCGGGCAGCGACGGCCGGGCCCGGGCGTACCCGGCAACGAGCCGGTGCAGGTTCTTCCGGGGCTCCCGGGTGCTGGCCGTGAGCAGGTAGCCGTCGGTCACGCCCAGTCGTTGCAGCAGGGCCGCCGCGCCGTCACGGTCCGGCGGTGGCAGGTGGTCGGTCCCCCAATGCAGGACGAAGACGGAGCCGGGCCGGGCGCCGGCGGCCTCGAGCTCGGCGACGGCGCTGACCGACGGGGCGAGCAGCACGTCGGCCCGGCGCAGGGCCCGCTGGAGGGCGGCCTCGTGCCAGCGTCGGCCCCGCCGGGTCGTCGCCTCGGGATAGAGCCGCCACGCCATGTCGTGGACGGTGACGACCAGCGCGGCGGGCCCGGCCCTGCCATCTCGGCCGGCCCTGCCATCTCGGCCGGTCCGGCCATCTTCACTGGCCGCGCCGGCTCCTGGCGGCCGGCCCCAACGGACCGGCGGCGCCGCGGTCGAGACCGCATGGACGACGTCGAAGCCGGACGGCGCCCGGCGGAGGCCACGGTCCCACGACCGGGTCAGGACCGGCCCGGGCAGCCGCGACGTCACGACCGGTATGCCCCACCGGGCCAGCGGGTCCGCCCCGGGACCGGTCCAGCGGCTGGCGAGGAGCGAGACCTCGACGCCGCCGCTCCCCTCGACGCCGCCGCTCTCCCCGACCCCACCGTTTCCTCGGACGCCGCCGTTCCGTCCGATCTGGCCGACGCCGTCGATCCCGTCGACCTCGTCGTCGAGGGCAGCCAGCCCGCCGAGCAGGCCGGACGCGTACCGACCGATCCCGCCGGGCACGGCCCGACGGAGCTGCTCGACGACGACGAGCGTGCGGGTGGTCACCGCCGGGCGTCCCGGTAGAGCGTCTCGAGGCCATCGGCGCAGGCGGCCCAGGTGAACCCGACCGCGCGGGCCCGGCCGCGGATGACGAGGTCGTCCCGGCGGGCCGGCGAGTCCAACACGTCGGCCAGGGCGGCGGCCAGCGCGGCGCGGTCGCCCACGTCGACGAGGGCCGCGGCGTCGCCGAGCACCTCGGGCAGTGCACCGGCGCGGGTGGCGACGACGGGCACGCCGGCGGCCATCGCCTGGAGCGGCGGGAAGCCGAAGCCTTCGTAGACCGACGGGTAGGCGAGCACGGTCGCGGCGTGCAGCAGCCCGGACAGCGTCCGGTCGTCGACCCAGCCGGTCCGGACGATGCGGGCGCGGGCGGCGGTGGCACCGACCGCGTCGGCGACGGCGTCGGTCCCCCAGCCGTCGGGGCCGGCGAGGACGAGGGCCAGATCCGGCCGGTCGGCGGCGACGTCGTCGAAGGCGCGGACGAGACCGGGGAAGTCCTTGCGCGGCTCGGCGGTGCCGACGGCGAGGACGTAACGGGCCGTCCCCGCCGGCCGGTACCGGTCGGCCGCGCCGGGGTCGGGCGGCGGGAGCGGCGGGACACCGGAGTGGACGGCGCGCACATGGTCCGGATCGGCGCCGAGCCGCTCGACGACCTCGCCGGCGACGAAGGCCGACGGCGTGTGCACCCACGCGCCGTGGCGCAGCGCGCGGCGGATGAGATCCGGGTAGGCGAGCGTCGGCCGGTCGCAGAGCTCGGGGAAGCGGACGGTCGTCAGGTCGTGGACGGTCATCACCCGGCCGGCCCGTCGGGTCGGCGGCACGACGAAGTTCGTGCCGTGGACGACGTCGGCGGGGCCGACGAACCATTCGAGCGGCGGCCGCTCGCGGTGGGCCCAGGCCCGGTGCAGCGGCCGCGCCGGCATGGCTCGCTGGCGGACGTCGACACCGGGCGGGACGAGCGACTCGACCCGCCGACGCCGACGCCAGCTCACCGCGAAGGCGGAGACGGCCAGGTCGGGCCGGTCGGCGAGGCCGGCGAGCGCGCCGGCACAGAAGGCGCCGACACCGGTCGGTCGGCCGAGCAGCGGCGTCACGTCGAGCGCCACCCGCAGGGACGCGCCGGGCGGGCGGTTCTCGGCCATCCGTCGAGCCTGGCACACCGCCCGGAGGCGGAGGAGGTTCAGGCGCTCAGCGCACCGTCGACGGAGAGGATGGCGCCGGAGATGTACGCGGCCTCGTCGGAGGCGAGGTAGGCGATGGCGCCGGCCACCTCGGCCGGGCTGCAGAAGCCCATCGGCGTCATCATCCGCTCGAGCTGCTTCGGGTCGGCGCCCTCGGGCAGGCCGAACTCCCAGACGAGCGGCGTGTCGACGCCACCGGGCGCGACGCCGTTGATCCGGACGCCCTTGTCGACGTACTCGACGGCGAGCGCCTTGATCATCATGCCGACGCCGCCCTTCGACGCGCTGTACGCGGCGGAGTACGCCTGGCCCATGACGCCGGTCGTCGAGACGACGTTGGTGATCGACCCGCCGTGGGCGAGCAGGTTCGGCAGGGTGGCCCGGACGACGAGGAACGTCCCGGTCAGGTTGACGGCGAGGATCTTCTCCCAGCCGTCCAGCGTCTGGTCGACGGTGTGGGCGAACCGTCCGATGCCGGCGACGTTGCAGACGACGGTGATCGGGCCGAGCTCGGACGTCGCCTGGGCGACCGCGTCGATAACGGACACCTCGTCGGTGACGTCGCAGCGGATCGGCACGCCGCGCCCGCCGGGCGCCCACTCCGGCGCAGTTGCGGTCGACTCGGCGATCTCGGCCGCGACGGTCTTGACCGCGTCCTCGGCGATGTCGAGGCAGGCGACGGCCGCGCCCTCGGCGGCCAGTCGGCGGGCGGTGGCCCGGCCGATGCCGGACCCGGCGCCGGTGACCAGTGCGGCCTTACCCGCGAACCGCCCGGGCGAGAGGTACTCCGCCGCCGTCCCGCGGTCCGGGTCCGGACCTCCCAGGCTCTTGATCGGGCTCATCCCGCCCCCCTCTTTCTGCGCGGCACTTCCGGCGCGTCGACCGGTCGGGCCCTCCGACGGCTACGGCTCTGCGATGGTAACAGGGCTTTTCATCACCCCTTCCGGCGGGACGCCGAGCTCGGCGAGGACACGATCGGCGAGGTCGGGCCACGCGTCGGCCGCCCATGGCCCGAAGTCCCGGTCGGCCAAGCCGGCGCAGGCGACGCCGGCGACCGGGTCGACCCAGAGGAAGCTGCCGGACTGTCCGAAGTGGCCGAACGTCTGCGGGCTGTTGCGCCGGCCGGTCCAGTGCGGGTGCTTGTCGTCGCGCCGTTCGACGCCGAGCCCCCAGTCGCACGGGTCCTGCCGGCCGAAGCCGGGCAGCACGCCGACCAGGCCAGGGAAGGCCACGTCGGTCGCGTGCTCGAGGGTCGAGCGGTCGACCAGCGACGGCGCGAGCAGCTCACCACCGAGCGCGAGGAGGTCCCGCAAGCGGCCGGACAGGCCCGAGGCCGGCGAGTCGCCGTCGGCGAGCCGGGCCCCCCGCATACCGAGCGGATCGAGCACGGCCTCGTGGAGGTACGTCGCGAAGGGGAGGCCGGCCCGACGGGCGAGCACGTCGCCGAGGAGCTCGAAGCCGGCGTTCGAGTAGATCCGGCGGCGGCCCGGCGGGGCCAGCACCGCGGTGCCGGTCGGGGCCAGCCCGGACGCGTGGGCGAGCAGGTGGGCGACCGTCGACCCCGGCGGCCCGGCCGGCTCGTCGAGGGCGATCGTGCCCTCCTCGACGGCGACGAGGACGGCGAGCGTGGTGCACAGCTTCGTCACCGACGCCCACGCGAAGGCGCGGTCGGGATCGCCGGCCACACCGACCAAGACCGGGCCGACCAAGACCGGGCCGACCAAGACCGGGCCGACCAAGACCGGGCCGACCAAGACCGGGGGGCCGGGCCCGACGACCAGGACGCCGGCCGCGGCCGCACCGACCGGCCAGGTCGAGAGCCCGTCGAGTGCCCTCATGCGGTCGCCAGCGTACCGGGCCCGCCCCACGGCAGCCGGCTACGGCCGCCCCCTAGGGTGAGGCCCCGTGGCACTCGACACCCGGACCAGCCTGACCGTCCTGCCGGTGACCGGCATCGGGGAGATCGAGCCCGGCGACGACCTGGCCGCGGTGCTGGCGACGGCCGTCGGCCCCGGTGACGACGGCGTCCCGGTGCTGCTCGACGGCGACGTCGTCGTCGTGACCCAGAAGGTCGTCTCGAAAGCCGAGGGGCGGATCGTCCCGCTCGACCCCGGCGACCCGGCGGCGAAGGTCCGTCTGGTCGAGCAGGAATCGGTCCGCGTCCTGCGCCGCCGGGGCGAGCTGCTGATCACCGAGACGGCCCACGGCTTCATCTGCGCCAATGCCGGCGTCGACCTGTCGAACGTCGCGGACGGCACGGCCGCGCTGCTGCCGGTCGACTCGGACCGCTCGGCCCGCCGGCTCCGGGCCGGGCTCCGCCGGGCGCTCGCCGTCGATGTCGGGGTGATCGTCTCCGACACGTTCGGCCGGCCGTGGCGGCAGGGCGTGACGGACGTCGCCATCGGCTGCGCCGGGGTGGCGGCCGTCGTCGACCTGCGCGGCACCGTCGACGCGCTCGGCCGGCCGCTGGTGGCCACCGAGGTCTGCGTGGCCGACGAGATCGCCGCCGCGGCGGAGCTGGTGATGGGCAAGGACCGCGGCGTGCCGGCGGCCGTCGTCCGGGGGGTGCCGGCCGAGTGGCAGCGGGACGGGTCGGTGGCCGGCGAGGTCATCCGCCGGGCCGCCGACGACCTCTTCCGGTAGCCGGTCGGTTCAAGGTTGGGCGGACCGGGCCCGGACGAAGTCGACGACGGCCTGCGTCCCGTCGGCCAGCGTGGTCCACGGGCTCCAGCCGAGCTGGATATTGGCCCGCCCGTTGTCGAGGCTGCTGCGCAGGAGCTCGCCCGACCGGGCCGGCGCGTGGACGGGCTCGACGTCGACGCCGGCCCCGGTGGCCATGACCCGGTAGAGGTCGTTGACCGAGGTCTCGTCGCCGGTGCCGACGTTGCAGACGAGCCCGCCGCCCCGGGTCGCCGCCCGGACGAAGGCGTCGACGACGTCGTCGACGTAGACGAAGTCCCTCGTTTGGTCCCCGCTGCCGAAGATCGTCACCGGCGACCGGTCGACGAGGTGCTGGGCGAAGATGGCGACGACGCCGGCCTCGCCGTGGGGGTCCTGGCGCGGCCCGTAGACGTTGGCCAGGGCCAGGGCGGAGAACTCGAGCTCGTGCAGCTCGCGATAGGCGACGAGGTAGTCGATCACCGACTTCTTGGCCACCCCGTACGGCGAGAGCGGTCGGTGCGGGTGGGCCTCCCGGACCGGCAGGTCGGCCGGGGCCGGCTCGCCGTAGAGGGTCCCGCCGCTGGCGGCGAAGACGACCCGGGCGGCGCCGGCCCGGCGGGCGCCCTCCAAGACGTTGAGGCTCCCGAGGATGTTGACGTCGGCATCGAACACCGGTCGGGCCACCGAGACGCGGACGTCGGCCTGGGCGGCCAGGTGGAAGACGACCTCCGACTGCCGCCGGACGACCAGGTCGACGAGCTCCGGCAGGCGGATGTCGAGCTGATGGATGGTCAGCGCGCCGCCGGCCGTCGCCCGGGCGTCGGCCAGGTTGCCGAGCGATCCGGACGACAGGTCGTCGACCACGTCGACCTGGTGGCCCTCGGCCAACAGTCGATCGACGAGGGTCGACCCGATGAACCCCGCTCCGCCGGTCACCATCGTCCGCATGGAGCCTCCTTTCTCAGCCGGGCACCCGCTCCCCGTCGAGCGACGTCCCCGACGCCACCACCGCGCCGGCACCGAGCACCGACGTCGGGCGGACGTCGCAACGTTCGCCGACGGTGGAGCGCGGCCCGAGGATCGAGCCGGCGACCGTCGAGCCGCCGGCTATCCGGGCGCCGGCCAGCAGCACCGAGTCGACCACGGTCGCGCCGGCCTCGACCACGGCTCCGGCGCCGAGCACGGAGCGCTCCACCCGGGCGCCGTCGGCCACCCGGGCGCCGTCGGCCAGGAGGCTCGGTCCGACGACCGTGCCGTCGATGACCGGCGAGCCGATGATCCAGAGCGAGTCACCTTCCAACCGCGCTCCCGGGGACGGCGACGATGGGCGACGCCCCTCCAGCAGGTCGCGGTGGGCCTGGAGGTACGCCGCGGGCGTGCCGGTGTCGAGCCAGTAGGCGTCGTCGGGCCGGGCGTAGAGGCCACCGTCACGGACCATCGCCGGGAACGTCTCCCGCTCGATCGACACCCGGCGGCCCTGGGGGACCCGGGCGAGGACGGACGGTTCCAGCACGTACGTGCCGGCATTGATCAGGTTGGTCGGCGCCTCTTCGCGCGGCGGCTTCTCGACGAAGGCGGTCACCCGACCGTCGCCGTCGGTCGGGACGACGCCGAAGGCCGACGGGTCGGCCACCGGGTACAGGGCGATCGTCCCCTCGGCCTTCCGGTCCCGGTGGAAAGCGATCAGCGCGGTGACGTCCATGTCGGTCAGGACGTCGCCGTTGACGACGACGAAGGTGTCGTCGACCCCGGCACGGTCGGCGGCGAAGCGCACCGCCCCGGCCGTGTCGAGCGGTTCGGGCTCGACCGCGTAGGACAGCCGGACCCCGGCCGCCAGCCCGTCCGGGTAGGCCGCCATGAAGGCGTCCGGCAGGTAACCGAGCGAGAGGACGGCCTCGTCGATGCCGTGGGCGGCCAGGTGGCCGAGCACTCGTTCGATCATCGGCTGCTCGACGATCGGCAGCATCTGCTTCGGGGACGACAACGTCAGCGGCCGGAGACGGGTGCCCTCCCCGCCGACGAGGACGACGGCTTTCACTACTGCTTGTTCTTGGCCGTCGTCGTCGCGGTCGTCGGGGCCGTCGTCGGCGTCGTGGCCGACGGGGCGACGGTGGTCGTCGGGGTCGTCGTCGCCGTCGCGCCCGGGACCGTCGTCGTGGAGACGCTCGTCGTCGCCGACCCGGTGTTGGCGCCCACGAGCGCGGTCGCCACTGTGCCGTTCGGCCTGGGCAGGGTGGTCCCGGGCGGCACGAAGCCAACCGTGATCTCCTGGTTGTCAGTGGCGAACCGGAGGTCGGCCGGCTCGCCGTGGTACGGGATGGCCTTGCCCTTCGAGTTCAATCCGTTCTGCCAGTAGGCGAGCTGGACGTTCGCCTTCTTCCCGGCGTCCGGGGTGCCCTTCGGGCAGGTCTCGCCGTTCTTGTAGGTGGTCGTCGCCGACGTCTTGGCCGTCGTCGACGTCGTGGTCGTCGTCGACGACGGCGTCGACGCGGTCGGGAGGACGAGCTCGGAACTGTCGACCGTCAACCCGCCATAGGCCGAGACGAACTTGCCGAAGGTGGCGTTGGTGCCGGTCTCGGCTGTCGTCTTGGGGGCGACCGTGATCACGCCCTTGCCGGTGGTGAAGAAGGCCTGCTTGGACGTTGTCGACGCCGCGTTGGACGCCAGCGACGGGGCCTGGGTGCCGCACACGTCGAAAGCCAGCGCGGCGTACCAGGTTGTGCCCTTGGCCGGCTTCGTCGTCGAGGCGGCCGCGGGGTGCCGGTACTCGTAGCTGGCGAAGATGACCGAGAGGATGCCGAGGACCACGATGATGACCAGCGCGGCGTACCAGTTCACCGGCCGCTGGCCGCGGTAGGTCCGCCCTCCGCCGGTCGCACCCGCCCGTGCGACCCACTTCCCGGCTGTGTTCCTTGGCATGGCGGGTGCAAACCCTACAGCCTGGCGACGGGCGTCCCGACGGCGGTCCGTCTTCGGGTCAGCGCCCGGTAGAGGTCGGCCGTCCACGGGTGCACCCACGTCGCGGCATCGGCGGTCGCCGGCACCCGCTCCGGCCGACCGGAGAACGGCCCGGACCCACCCAGGAGACGGACCAGCTCGGCCATGGCCGACTCGACCCCACCCGGATTTCCCTGTTCGTCGGCGGCCCGCAGGAGGAGCCGGTAGAGGCGCTCGTCGTACGGGCTGGCCCGCAGGCCGCGGCGGGCCGCCTGCTCGGCCGCCGCGCCGTCCCCGGCGGCCAGGTCGTGCTCGGCCAGCCGGACGGCCAGCCGGACGACCGCGTCCTCGATCGCCGCGGCGTGTCCCTCGAGCACCGTCCAGTCCGGGCAACGCAACCCGTCGAACGGCCGGCCGCGGACGAGCGCCAGACCTCGGCGCCAGTGTTCGGGGTCCGGCGTCCGAGCCAGGCCCTCGAGCCGGGCCCAGTCGCCGGCCACCGTCGGGCCGAGCCGCACGGTCCCGTGGCCCCGCGGCAGGTGGTCCAGCCCGCCGGTCGAGCGGCCGAGCGACCGCCGGGCGGCCGAGACGGTGCTGTGCAACGTCGACGCGGCCACCACCCGCTCCGGCCACAGCGCGGTCGCCCACTGCTCGGTCGTCGCGCCCCTCGGGTGCATGGCCAGGTACGCGACGAGGTCCAGCGCGCCGGCCCGTGAGAACGGCCTCGCCGCGCCCCGGACTTCGACCGGACCGAGCACGAGCACGACGATCTCGGCCGGCGACGGCGGCTCGCCAGCAGCCGGTGGTTCGCGCACGCCAGAGAACGGTCGGGCCGCTTGCACCGGCTGGTGGCCGCCGATCTGGAAAACTGATGCTCCGCGGCCCGGGGGGCCCAGAGACTGCCGAGGCCGACGAGAGGAGCCATGCCGGAGTCGGACGCCAACCAGCCGGCGGAGAGCCTGCGACCGGACCTGACGGACGATGTCCGCCGGGCCGAGGACGAAGCCAGCGCGTGGCGAGCCCGGTACGAGGCGCTCGATGGCACGGTCCCGGTTCGCCTGATGCACCGGTACGGCGCCTGGGTCGAGCGGGCGGCGCCGACCGGCAAGCTCCGTCGCCGGCTCTACGACCGGGTGGCCGGCGCGGTCCGCCGAGTCGTCCTGCCGTCGGAGCCGCCACTCGACGACGGCGGGGTCGTCGTCCCGCCGTCGTCGGTTCCCGACGACGTGCCGGTCGCGGTGCCGGCGCTGCCGACGACGCACCAGCCGGACGTGAGCATCGTCGTCCCGGTGCACGACCACTGGGACCTGACCGCCGGCTGCCTGACCTCGATCGCCGACGACCCCACGTCGGTCGGCTACGAGGTGATCGTGGTCGACGACGCGTCGGCCGACGAGACGCCCGGCCAGCTCGAACAGGTGACGGGGGTCCGGATCATCCGGTTGGACGAGAACGTCGGCTTCCTCGGTGCCGCCAATGTCGGGATCGCCGCCGCGCTCGGGCGCTACGTCGTCCTCTTGAACAACGACACCGTCTGCTCGCCCGGTTGGCTCGACGCCCTCGTGGCCACCGCGGCGCCCGACCCGGCAGTCGGCGTCGTCGGGGCCAAGCTCGTCTACCCCGACGGCCGGCTCCAGGAGGCCGGCGGGATCATCTGGCAGGACGGCTCCGGCCACAACTACGGACGCGACCAGGACGCCTCCGACCCACGGTTCAACTTCGTCCGCGACGTCGACTACTGCTCGGGGGCGTGCCTGTTGGTGCGCCGCGAGCTCCTGACCGCCCTCGGCGGCCTGGACACGCGCTTCTCGCCGGCCTACTACGAGGACACCGACCTCTGTTTCTCGGCCCGGGCGGCCGGCTACCGGGTCGTGTACCAGCCGGCCGCGGTCGTCTGCCACCTCGAAGGAGCTAGTCACGGTACCGACGTGACGAGCGGCGTCAAGCAGCATCAGGTCGTGAACCAGGCGCGGTTCGTCGACAAATGGGGCGCCGTCCTGGTCGACCACGGCGAGCCCGCGCCGGCCAGTCCCCGCCTCTCGAGCTGGCGGCGGCCGGCCGGACGGGTGCTCGTGGTCGACCACCAGATCCCCACGCCCGACCAGGACTCCGGGTCGCTGCGGATGTTCGAGCTCCTGCTCCTGCTCGACGATCTCGGGCTCGGCGTGACGTTCGTGCCCCAGGACGGCGTCACCGTGCCGCGCTACCGCGACGCGCTGGCCTCGCTCGGCGTCGAGGTGCTCGACGGGCCCGGCGACCTCGACCCCTATCTGAAGGCCGTCGGGCCGTCGCTGGCGCTGGTGATCCTCTCCCGGCCCACCGTGGCCTGGGCCAACTACCCGATGATCCGCTCGCTCGTCCCGCAGGCGACCATCGTCTACGACACCGTCGACCTGCACTACCTGCGCGAGCGGGCGCGGGCCGCCGTCGAGGGGGGCGTTGCCGCCCAGCGGAGCGCGGATTACCACTACGGGATCGAGCTCAGCCTCGTCCGCCTGGCCGACCAGACGTGGGCGGTCTCGCCGGAGGAGCGCGACGCCCTCCTGCTCGAGGAGCCGGGCCTCCGGATCGCCGTCGTCCCGAACATCCACCGCGACCATTCGGCCGGGCCGTCCTTCGCCCAGCGGTCCGGCGTCCTCTTCGTCGGCAACTACACCCACCACCCGAACGTCGACGCGGCCCGCTGGCTGGCGACGGAGATCCTGCCGATCGTCCGGGCCGAGGTGCCCGACGTCACCCTGCACCTGGCCGGCGCCAACCCGACCGACGAGGTGCTGGCGCTGGCCGGCGACGGCGTCGTCGTCCACGGTTGGGTGCCGTCGATGGACGAGCTCTACCGCCAGGTCCGGGTGTCGGTCGCGCCCCTCCGCTTCGGCGCCGGGATGAAGGGCAAGGTCGGCGAGAGCCTCGCCTACGGCGTCCCGGTCGTGTCGACGCCGACCGGCGCCGAAGGGATCGGCCTGCGGCACGGCAACGGGCTCGTCGTCGCCGAGGACGCGGCCGGGCTGGCCCGCTCGATCCTCGGGGTCCACCGCGACCCGACCCTCTGGGCCCGCCTGTCGGCCAACGGTCGACAAACCGTCGCCCGGCAGTACTCACCGGCCAGCGTCCGCGTCGGGCTGAGCCAGATCCTGGCCAAGCTCGGCATCCTCACCCTGCCGGCCAACGGCGAGCCGCAGCAGTAGTCGGTTGTTCCTCGCCAGCTGCCGGCGGAGGCCGCCGGTCCGCGGTGCCACCAACCGGCGGGAGGGGGCCGGTATGCTCGTCCGGTCCGCACTCCGCGTCGTCCGGTGAACCGTCCCGGGCCCAGAGCACCTCGGAGCAACAGCTTGCCGAACCCTTCTTCGTCGCGCCGTGCCGGGCGCGGCGCCCACGCCCGGGCGCGGCGCCGGTCGCGCTGGACCCGCTGGCTGGCCGCGACGGCCGGCGTCGTCGTCCTGGCCGCCGGGGTGACCGTCGGCACGCTGGCGACGTCGTCGGACGGCGCGTCGACGTCGTACCAGCCGCCCAGCCAGGCTCAGCCGGTGCTGGCCGCCTTCTATTTCGGCCAGGCGAGCCCGGTCAACTTCTGGAACAGCGACCTGTCCGGTGCCCCGGCCGCGTTCGCGCAGATCAAGCAGGAGGGGTTCAACGCGGTCGAGCTGGCCGTCCCGTGGGGGGAGTTCCAGCCGGGGATCAGCCCCATCTCCTACAACGCCGGCGCGTTCAAGCGCCTCGTCTCACTGGTCTCGCTGGCTAACCGCCTGCACCTCCAGGCCGTCCTCCGGCTCAGCTACTCGGTCGACGTCTACCCGAAGGACCAGGCGCCGAACCGGTTCATGACCGTCTTCGGCAACCAGACGGCGTACAACGCCTGGCTGGCCTATATCAGCCGGGTACGCCAGAGCGTCGCCCGGTTCCCGAACGTCAAGATCGGCGAGCTCTCGTGGGAGGACTTCTGGCAACCGGTGGCGGTGGCCCAGACCACGACGACACTGCCCAACCGGCTGCAACTGGCCACGGAGACCGGCTACCGGGCCTGGCTGCAGAAGACCTCCTCCCTGGCCAAGGTCTCGAAGCTCTACGGCACGACGTTCACCAGCTGGGCCAAGGTGCCGACCCCCCTCAACACCCAACCCGCCTTCCGCCTCGTCTACCAGTACGACGACTGGGCCGTCGTCAACCGCTTCTTCGTCCCGGCGTCGAGCCGGTTCCCCGGCCTGAACCTCGAAGCGCGGGTGGAGAGCGACGCCCTCTACCACGGCTCGACCCAGATCGGCCTGTACTCGCACGCCAGCACGTTCAAGCTGCCCGGCACGTCGTACATCGGTATGTACTTCGAGCCGTACATGAGCGACCCGTCGACGGCCAAGGTCGAGACGGCCGCCCAGGCCCTCACCGCCCTGCAGACGACGCTGTCGTCGATGCACAGCCGCTCCGGTGGCCTACCGCTCTACATCTTCGAGTTCGAGATCGTCAGCAACAGCCCGGTGATCTCCAGCGCCCCCGGCCTGCCGTCGACACAGGTGCCACAGTTCCTCCTCGGCAGTGCACCGCTGCTGCACCAGTACACGATCGGCTATTCACTGTGGACGTACCGGGATTACAACCAGAGCCCGCTCTACAACCCGTCGTTCAGCCTCGGCACCGGCGGCTGGACGACGGCCGGATCGGCAACGCCGTCCTCGTCGTCCGCCGGGAGCAGCCTGGCCTTGGCGGCCAATGCGTCGATCGGCCAGAAGTTCAACGTCGGTGACCTGGCCGGTCCGGCCGGCAATACGGTGACGGTCAGCTTCACCGCGTCGACGCCCGCCAGCTCGCCGGCGACCGTCCGAGTGAACGTGGCCGGCGCGGCAACCCAGTCGGTGACGGTGCAGGGTGCCTCGCAGACCTACCAGGTCCAGCTGCCCGGCTCCGCCTTCTCGACCGGCGCGCCGACGGGCCAGATCTCGATCGCCACGACCGCCCCGGTGACGATCTCCGACGTCCAGCTGTACAACTTCACCCAGTTCGGTGACGTCTACAGCACCACCGGCGCCCCCGAGGCCGGGGCGGCGCCGCTGGCGACACTCAACCGCCAGCTCGCCGGCAGCCAGTAGGCCTCGACCGGTCCCTACCAGGGGCGCGGGCCCTACCAGGGACGCGGGGAGCGGCCGGTATGCTGGCGCCGTGAGCCGCGCCCGCCGATCGAGCGTCGGTCGTCTGCGGTCGGCCCTGTCCGCCCGGTCGAACGCCCCACTCATCGAACGGTCCGGGTTCTTCGACCCGTCCTGGTACGCGCTGGCGTACCCCGACGTCCAGGCCGCCCGGCACGGGCCGGCCCGGCACTACCTCCGCCACGGCTACCGGGAAGGCCGGAACCCGGGGCCGCTGTTCGATGCCCGGTGGTACGCGGCCCACCACCTCGACGTCACCGGCCGCGACGAAAACCCGCTCGTGCAGTTCCTCCGGGCGCGAGCCGCCGAGGGCCGCGTGGCCCGCTCGCTGACCGTCCCGGCCCCGCCCGGGCGGGAGAACGTCGTCGTCCACCAGCCGGCCGAGCTCCGACCGTCGGGGTCGGTAGCGGTCATGGTGCACGCGTACTATCCCGACACGTTCGACGAGATCTGCGTGACCCTGCGCCACGCGCTCCGGTTCCCGTTCACGCTGCTCGTCTCGACGCCGACCGACGAAGGGCAAGCGGCGGCTCACGCGTCGATCCAGCGCCACCGGCTGCCGGCAGCGGCGACCGTCCGCGTCGTTCCCAACCGCGGCCGGAACTTCGGCCCGTTCGTCGCCACCTTCGCGACCGAGATCGCCGCCCACGACTACGTCCTCCACCTCCACACGAAGCGGTCGCTGTTCACCGGCAGCGACCAGGCCCACTGGCGCGACCAGCTGGTCTCGTCGCTCGTCGGTTCCCCCGCCGTCGTCGGTGCCGCCCTCCAGCTGCTCGCCGGAGAAGCCGGCGGACCGGGCACGCCGGACGAGCCGGCAGCACCGGGCCGGCCGCCGATCGGCCTCGTCTTCCCGACGACCGCGGCGACGATGCCGCACTGGGCGCACCACTGGCTGAGCAACGCCGCCGCCGCGCCCGGCCTCTTCGCCCGCCTCGGCGTCGACCGGTTCCCGACCGGCGGCTACTTCGAGTACCCCGTCGGCGGGATGTTCTGGGCCCGGGTGGACGCCATTCGCCCACTGCTCGAGGCCGGCCTGACGTTCGACGACTTCCCGATCGAGAGCGGGCAGACCGACGGCACGCTCGCCCACGTCATCGAGCGCTGCTTCGTACCGCTCGTGCAGTCCAGCGGCTACGAATTCGTCGAGCTCGACCGGGAGACCGGCGCGTGCCAGCTCGGCTGGGGGACGCGCCACCTCGACCAGTACCAGGCCCTGTCCGCCGACGGCTTGCGAGAGGCGATCGACGCCGCCGACATCGTCTCCTTCGACGTGTTCGACACCGTCGTGACGCGCCGCTCGACCCGGCCCGACTCGGTCATCCGCCTGGCCGGTGAACGGCTGCGCCGGCTCCAACCCGACGCCGACGACTTCTTCGCCGTCCGCAAGCAAGCCGAGGACCGCGCTCGGGCCGGGCGACAGTGGGCCGGCGACGTCTCGCTGCCCGAGATCTACGACGCCTTCCCCGGCACCGGCCCGTGGGGCGGCGAGCTACGGCCGCGGGCGCTGGCCATCGAGACCGACGACGACCTGGCCACGAGCGTCACCCGGGCGACGGTGGCCGACGCGGTGCGCCACGCCCACTCGCTGGGCAAGCGGGTGATCGGCATCAGCGACACGTACTTCGAACGGCCGCACGTCGAACAGCTGCTCGCCCAGGCCGGCGTCGGCGACTGCTTCGACGAGCTCTACCTCTCGTCCGAGCGCCGAGCCCGCAAGGACCGGGGCGATCTCTGGGACGTCGTCCTCGACCAGGAGGGCGTCGCCGCCGATCGATGGCTCCACGTCGGTGACAACGAACGGTCCGACATCCAGGCGGCCGCCGACCGGGGCATCCGGACCTACCACTGCATGAACCCGACGACGCTGCTCGAGCTCCGGGGCTTCCGCTGCGTCACCGCGGCCGACACCGAGCACTGGGGGACCGATCTCCTGCTCGGTCCGGTGACGGCCACGCTGGCCAACGACCCGTTCCTGGCCGGCGCGGCGTTCGACCCGGTCGTCGTCGCCGGCGCCGACGACCTCGGCTACGCGGCGTTCGGTCCCGTCGTCATGGCCTTCCTCGTCTGGATGGCCCAGCACCCGGCGCTGGCCGACGTCGACCACCTCTACTTCCTCGCCCGCGAGGGCCACCTGCTCCGGCAACTATGGGAGCGCGTCCGGGCCGCCGGACGCCCCGATCTCCCCGCGTCGACCTACCTGCTGACCTCCCGCCGAGCGTCGATGGCCGCCGCCCAGGCCGTGTCGTTCGACGCCGACCAGATCCTGCAGGGCTTCGGGTTCGACGGCACGGTGCGCGAGATGTTGGCCAGCCGGATCGGCCTCGTCCTGCCCGAAGGCGACGAGCTCGCCGACCTCCGACTGACGCTGCCCGACGACGACGTGGCGGCCCGCAAGATCCTGACCGAGCTCGAGGACGTCATCGTCGCCCACGGGGCCGGCGAGCTCGAGCACATGGTCGCCTACCTCCGCCAGGTCGGCCTGGCCGGACCGTCGGCGGCCGGCCCATCGGCGGCTGGCGTCGTCGACATCGGCTACTCGGCGACCATCCAGAAGCACTTGCAGGTGCTGGCCGGGCGCGGCCTCACCGGCTTCTACATGGGCACGCTGTCGAAGGCCAACGAGGTGACCGCCACCGGCGGCGCGGCATATGGCGGTTTCGCCGAGGACGTCCCGAAGTGGACGCCCACATCGCCGTTCCACCGCTACTCCATCCTGCTCGAAGCCTTCCTGACCGCGCCACAGGGCCAGGTCGAGCGGGCCGAGATCCAAGGGGGCGACGTCGTCCACCACTTCCGCCCGGAGTACCGGACGGCCGAGGAGCTCGGAACGATCGAGCGCCTCCACGCCGGTGCCACCCGCTACTGCGAGGATCTCCTCCGCGCCTACGGGACCGCCATCCTCGACGTCCCGGTCGACCTGGCCGCCGTCCTCGACCTCGTCACGATGGTCGCCACCGGCGTCATCCGCTCCCCCGCCGCGACGTCGGCCCTGGTCGTCGACGACGACTTCTGCGGGCTGCCGCGACGGGTCATCATGGCCAACGGGGCCCGGCTCGGATGACCCGGCCGATGACCACCCCGACGACCTCGACCGCCCCTGGGAGGCACTGCTGATGCTCAGCCGACTGCTGCGACGGGGGCGGGCCCCCGTGCCCCCCGACGAGCTCCGGTTCGTCTGCAACGTCTGCGGCGCGACGTCGACCGTGCGGCGCACCGAACTCGGCCGGGAGCACAACAGTTGCTCGGCGTGCACGTCGATCGTGCGCTGGCGCAGCGTCGTCGCCGCCGTCTCGGTCTCCCTCTTCGGCCGGTCGCTGCTGCTCGACCAGTTCCCCGTCGACCGCGACGTCGTCGGGCTCGGCATGTCCGACTGGGACGGCTACGCCAGCCGGCTGGCCCGGGTCTTCGACTACCGGAACACCTTCTACGACGAGCCGCCGCAGTTCGACGTCATGGCCCCCGTGCCCGACGAGATGGCCGGTACCTACGACTTCGTCATCTCCTCCGACGTGCTCGAGCACGTCGCCCCGCCGTACGAGCAGGCGCTCGCCAACCTGCGTCGGCTGCTCAAGCCCGGCGGCTTCCTCGTGCTGACCGTGCCCATGAAAGCCGACGGCTCGACCGACGAGCACTTCCCCGAGCTCTTCCAATACGACTTGGCCACGCTGGGCGACGACCGCGTCCTCGTCAACCGGACCCGGGCCGGCGCCATAGAGGTCTTCGACGATCTCGTCTTCCACGGCGGCCCCGGCGCCACCTTGGAGATGCGACTGTTCTCCCTGCCCGACCTGATCGAGAGCCTGCAGCGCGTCGGCTTCACCGACGTCGCCCCGTTCGACCGGGCCATCCCCGAGCACGGGATCGTCTGGAACGACCCGTGCGGCTGGCCGGTGATCGCCCGGTCGCCGCGCTGACGGACACCCGACCAGCGCGGCCATCGATCCGTCAACCGGCGCCGGGGCGAGCGGTTCAGACGCGCTCGACGTGCACCGCGACGGCGTGGGCGGCCAGGGCGCCAAGGTCCTCGACCTCCCCGGTCAGAACGGTGCCGCCCGGCTCGGCCGTCGCCACGAGGACCGCATCCACGACGGAGCCTCGGCGGGCCTGGTCGCGGAGCTCACCGGCGCGGCGAGCCAAGGGTTCGGGGAGCGCCTCGACGATGTCGCACGTCTTCAGCAGCCGGTTCAGCGTCGCGTTATAGCGCTGGCGAGCCGTGGTCGACTCGGCGAGGACGACCGAGGGAACCACCGGCGGCCAAAGGCCGTCACCCACGAGCACGCGGATGACCGCCGCCGCGTCTTGGTTGCGCTTGGCCAGGAAGCTGAGACCGCCCGAATCGAGGACGAGCACCGGTCAACTTGCCTTCGGAGGCTGGGCTTTCGCGCCGCGTACGCGCCGCGCCAACGATTCCGCTCGGGCGACGGACGCCCGCGAAGGCTCACCGACCTCCTGGACGAGCTCGGTGAGGTACCGGTCCGTCTCGTCGAGGAGCTCCTGACGTCGCAACTCAACCCGTACGGCCCCCTGCAGCAGCTCGGACGCCGGGAGGTGGCGCTCCTTGACCGCCCGGTACAGCTCGTCGGGGAGGTACACCTGAAGCCGTGGCATACGCCCAACTATACGTCTGCTCAATGGCTCGAGCGAGACCGCCCCCGCCCCCCCACTCCTTCCATCAAGGTGACCCGGGGCGGGCACGCCGGGCGGCAGTCGCCCCGGTCGAGCGAGAGGTTCGGGCTGTACGCCGGGTCGTCGTCGAGCGCCGGGCCCCATCGCTGGCGCATGTACCGGCCCGCCTTCGCTTCGGCGTCCGCCGCATCGCCTGGTTCGTCCGGTGTCGTCGCCGCGTCGGACCGGTGCGGCCGGTGCGAGACGAGCTCGGCGAACGGCGTCCACACCGTCGCCCAGCCGGCGTCGCGGAGGCGGAGGCACAGGTCGACGTCGCCGTAGGTGGCCGGCAGGTGGGCCGCGTCGAAGCCGCCAGCCTGCGCCCAGGCGTCGCGCCGCACGACCAGGCCGTCGGCCGCGACCGCCGAGACGTGCCGCGGCGCGGCCGCCCGGCCCCAGTAGCCGATGTCGAGCCGGTCGATCCCTTCGTGGACCGGCCCGGCGACGCCGCCGAGGCCGAGGACGAGGCCGGCGTGACGGAGCCGCCCGTCGTCGTCGTAGATCGTGGCGCCGGCCACGCCGACACCGGGCTGGGACACGTGGCCGACCAGCACCTCCAGCCAGTCCGGCGAGACGATCTCCGTCGCCTCGTCCAAGAAGCAGAGCACGTCGCCGCTGGCCCGGGCCGCACCATGATTGAAAAGCGTGTACCGGTCGTCGGGTTGGCCACCCGATTGATCGACATCGCCGGGACGATCGGCCTGATCGGGCCCACTGGCGTCGGCGACGACGACTCGGCCGTTCTCCCGGTCGAGCAGTACCCGGACAGCGGCGGCCGTCGTGCCGGTCGTGACGACGACGATCTCGTACGACGGGTACGTCGTGCGGACCCAGATGCTCTGGAGGCACCGCGCCAGCGACGGCTCGTCGGACGCCCGGACCACGATGCTGACCAGTGGCGCCGGCTCCGGCACCGGCCACGACACCCGGTTCCAGCCGAGGCCGGGCACCGGGTCGACCGTGGCTGCGCTCGGTGAGCCGGCCAGGTGGTCCCGGACGGCCCGCCAGCCGGCGCCGGCCGCGTACGGCTTCGCCCCGAGCGACGACGCAGTCGACGCCGGGTACGTCCGCCAGTGGTAGAGGACGTGCGGCACGTGGACGACCTGGTCCCGGTCGAGCCCCGCGGTGACCCGTAGCAGGAGGTCCCAGTCCTGGCTGCCCTCGTAGCCCTCCCGCAGTCCACCGACCTGTTCGACGAGATCACGTCGGACGACCGCGAGATGACAGACGTGGTTCTGGGCGAGCAGCAGCAGCGGGTCGAACGCCGGCTTGAAGTAGCTGGCCACCGGCTGGCCGCCGTAGTCGACGAGGTCTTCGTCGCTGTAGGCCACCCCGGCGTCGGGACGGTCCGCCAGGTGCACGGCCATGAGCGCCAGTGCGTGCGGCGCGAGCAGGTCGTCGTGGTCCAAGAACGCCACCCAGCGCCCGGTGGCGAGAGTCAGCGCGGTGTTCGACGCGGCCGAGATGTGCCCGTTCTCGGCCCGGTGGACGACCTTGACCCGCTGGTCGTCGCCGGCGCAGTCGTCGAGCAACCGGACGACCGCCGGGTCACGGGAACCGTCGTCGGCGATGCACAGCTCCCAGTGTGGGTAGAGCTGGGCCCGAACGGAGTCGACCGCGGCCCGCAGGAGCTCGGTGGGCGGATCGTGGACCGGCAGGACGACGCTGAACGTCGGCGGGTCGCCGAGCGCGTCGACCTGGCGGGCGATCGCGGCGCGTCGATCGTCCTCGAGCGTGTCGTACCGGGCGACCCATTCCGGGTACGTGATCGGCTCGGCGGTGTCGGCCCGGGTGGCCGTGCCGGGTGTCGCCGTCGAGGCCGTATCGACGGCGGCGACCGGGTCGAACGACCGATCCGGTCGGGCCAGCCGGTGGCGCCAGGGGCGACCGCCACCGGAACGGCCGGCCCGGTCGTCGGTCACCACGTCAGCGTACCGGCCCGGTCAGTACTCCTCGCCGTCGAGGATCCGCTCCATGTTCGGCGCGCCGACCTGGCCGATGGTGTCGAGCTCGGCCATCGTGGCGCGGGCGGCGTCGAAGCTCTGGTCGCCCGCCTCGGCCGCGTCGGCCCGGAGCAGGTCCGAGCCGTGCGACGACGCCGGGTCGGCCTCGATCCTGGTCGGAGCCTGCGTCGGTGGCTTGTCCGGCGGCTCGTCGTACGACGTCACGCCGTCGTCACGGACGAGCTTCGTCGGCGTGCCGTCCGACAACCAGCGGGCTTCGTGCCGCCCGAACGGGTCGGTGTACCAACCTTCTTCGGCCTGCTCCGACATGGGCGCTTCCTCCTGTGACGGGAGTCCCGACGACGGCCGACACTACCGCCGGGCGGGCGTGGCCGCGACCGGTGTCAGCCGAGGATCTTGGCCTTCGCCTTCTCGAACTCGTCGTCGGAGATCGCGCCCTTCGACTTGAGGTCGGTCAGCTTGGCCAGTTCGTCCGCCGCGCTCGACCCACTGGCGCCGGCCGTTTGGCGAACGTAGCTCTGGAAGGCCTCATCCTGCGCCTTCGCCTGCTGGACCGCCCGCTCGTGCATGCTGCCGCCGCGGACGATCAGGTAGATGAACGCACCGAGGAACGGGAGGATGATCACCAGCAGGACCCAGAAGAATTTGGCCACGCCACCCATGTCGTGGCTGCGGAAGATGTCCATGAAGATGCTGATGATCAGCCAGATCCAGATGAAGAACAGGAAGAACTCGAGCATCGTCCAGAAGATGTCGAGCAGTGGGTAGTCGGTTCCGAGCATCGTTCGTTCCCCTTTTCGTGGGCCCCCGGCAGCGCTGCCGGACCGAATTCAACCACGGCGGCTACGGGCGGTGCAGCGATGGCTGGGTCAGGCGCTCCGGCTCGATGGCCCGGCCCGGGCCAAGAAATATGTCGGCTAACTGACTTAGAGTACCGGGGGGGACCGGTCGGATCATCGGGGACGACACGGCAACAACGAGTCGAGCAAAGGGGCGGGACGCATGGGAAAGCTGGACGGCAAGGTGGTGTTCGTGACCGGCGCCGCTCGGGGGCAGGGGCGCGCCCACGCAGTCGTGTTGGCCGGCGAGGGGGCGGACATCATCGCCGTGGACACGTTCACGCCGATCGACACCGTCGAGTATCCGCTGGCCACGCCGGAGGACATGGAGGTGACGGTCAAGGAGGTCGAGTCGACGGGGCGGCGGATCATCACCGGCGACGTCGACGTCCGCGACCTCGACGGCCTGACCTCGCTCGTGGACGGGGCGGTGGCCGAGCTCGGCCGGTTGGACGTCGTCCTGGCCAACGCCGGGATCCACAGCGCGGCGTCGACCCTCGAGATGACCGAGCAGATGTGGCAGGAGATGATCGACGTCAACCTGACGGGGGTGTGGAAGACGGTCAAGGCGTCGGTGCCGCACATCGTGGCCGGCGGGCGCGGCGGCTCGGTCGTCCTCACGAGCTCCGTCGCCGCCGAACGGGCTCTGCTCGCCATGGCCCACTACGGGGCCGCCAAGGCCGGCGTCGTGATGTTGATGAAGACGCTCGCGCTCGAGCTGGCGTCCGAGAGCATCCGCGTCAACACCATCCATCCGGGGACCGTTCTCTCCGGGATGGTGCTGAACGACATGACGTTCGGGCGCTTCCGGCCGGAGCTCGAGAACCCGACCCGGGCCGACTTCGACGAGGCGTCCCTCAAGCGGCATGCGCTGCCGACCGCCGGGCTCGACTGCGAGGAGATCGCGCAGCTCGTCCTCTACCTGACGTCCGACGACAGCCGGCACGTCACGGGTTCGACGTTCTACATCGACGCCGGTACCCGCCTGATCTGAACTGCGCCGGGTAGGTCGGGAAAGCGCCGAGCAGGTCGCGAGGAACGCTCAGACCGGCGCGACGAAGTCCCACTTGAAGAGAGCAGATGCGTTCTTGTGCGTGATCTGTTCCACTTCGTCGTCGGGTACGCCGTCGAAGACGATCTTGGCGCCTTCCTGGGTCAGCGGGAAGGTCGTGTCGGCGTGCGGATAGTCGCTCTCCCACAGGATCTTGTCGACCCCAATGTCCGACCGATACTTCAGGCCGATGGGTTCTTCGATCATGCAGAACCACATGTTCCGGCGGCACACATCCGAAGGACGAAGATCATCAGCGTCCCTCGACCAATAGCGGTGACGATCGAATTGGCGGTCAGCCCGTTCGAGGGCGGCGGGTATCCAGCCGACCCCACCCTCGGACCACACCATCTTGATATCGGGGAACTTCCGCGGAATCGGGCTGAGCATCATGTTGACGGACGAATGGGCCGCCCGCGTGAAGGCGGCCGCGATCTCGACGATCCCCGGTTCCTCGGTCGTGAGGACCGTGCTCTTCCCGCTCGAGGCGATGTGCATGCAGATGGGAATGTCCGCTTCGACACACGCCTCCCAGATCGGGTCCCAATGGTCCGTGTGAAACGACGGCAGGCCTAGCGGTGCCGGATTCTCGACCATCGAAATGGCTCGAGCCCCCTTTTCCACGCACCGTCGGATCTCGGCCGCGGCCAGCTTCGGATCCCAGAGCGGCAGAATGACCATCGGGACGAAGAGCTCCGGCGCCGCCGGGCACCACTCGTCGATGACGAAATCGTTCCAGGCGGACACGCACGTCTGGGCCAGTTCCTGGTCCTTGAACTCGAGGAACAACGTCCCGGCGAACCGTGGCAGGGAGGGGAAGTTCACGCTGGCGAAGATGCCCTCGGAGCGCAGATCCTTGGCCCGCTCGACCGGGTCATAACACCCGGGGATCATGTCGGAGTAGCGAACCGGCTCGTTCTGCCACTCCTCTCGGGGGTTGCCGGCCACCGCGTTGAGGCCCATCGTCGGCGCCCGTTGGTCCTCGTAGACCCAGAACTGGCGCCCTTCGTCCTCGATCACGTGCGGTGCCGCCGCCTGAAACTTCTTGGCCACGCGATCAGCCCACACGCCAGGTGGCTCGATGATGTGGTCATCGACGCTGAACAGCTTGTACACGATCCCCTCCCTTACCGATCGAACGCTTGGTAGAATTTAGAACTCGGACGCACCGGTGTCAACGACGGCGCACGCCGAAGGTGAGCGGCGAGCCGGCCCGGCCGACATGGAGGGGACATGATCTTCGACGGACTCGACCTCTAGCCGTGCGCAGTTACGGACGTTCGTCGCCCTCCAGCGAGCATTCGCACGACCAAATCGTCTTGGTCCTTGCCTGCGCCGCGCAGTTCATGGTCGTCCTCGACGTCTCGGTCGTCAACGTCGCGCTCCCGTCGATCGGACGGGCGCTCGGCTACAGCCCGGTAGGGCTGCAGTGGGTCGTCAACGCGTATGTGCTGACGTTCGCCGGGTTCTTGCTCCTGGGTGGCCGAGCGGCCGACCTCTACGGCCGTCGGAAGGTCTACCTGTTCGGTATCGGTCTCTTCTCCGCCACCAGCCTGGTCGGAGGGCTCGCCCAGACATCGACCTGGTTGACGGCGGCCCGGGCCGCCCAAGGGATCGGTGCCGCGTTCTTGTCACCGGCCACCTTGACCATCATCGTGACGACGTTCTCTGGGCTGCGGCTCGCTCGGGCCATCGGCCTATGGGCCGCCACGGGTGGCGCTGGTGGGGCGGCCGGGGTGTTGATCGGCGGAGTACTGACCTCTGAGCTCGGCTGGCGGTGGGTGCTGTTCGTCAACGTGCCCATCGGTGCCCTGACCATGGTCGGCGCGATGGCGTACCTCACGGAAGTTCGTCGGCCGGGTTCCGGCGCCCGGCTGGACGTGTGGGGCTCGGTGACGGTGACGGCGGGGCTGGCAGCACTGGCCTACGCGATCGTCGACACCGATGAATATTCCTGGGGGTCGACCCGCACCCTGGTGACCTTGGCCGTCGCGTTCGCGCTGTTGGGCGTGTTCATGGTCTTGCAGGTGAAGGTGGCGTCGAGCCCGTTGATGCCCGTTCGGCTCTTCCGGTCTCGGTGGGTGACGGGCGCGAACGTCGTCATGCTCCTGGCGGCGGCCGGCATCTTCTCGGTGTGGTACTTCCTGTCGCTGTTCTTGCAGAACGTCCTGCAGTACGACGCCCTACGGACCGGTCTGGCGTTTGCGCCGTTGTCCGCCACGATCGTCGTGGGCGCGCAGGCGGCGCCCCGGTTGCTGATCCGGCTGGGAACGCGTCGCGTTCTCCTCGCGGGCACCTTGACGGCCGCGGCGGGTTTCGGGTGGCTGACCCAGATCGCATCGAGCCGGGGCTATTGGACAGTCGTGTTCGGCGGGGCGGTCTTGGTGTCGCTGGGCATCGGCATGGTGTACACCGCCCTGGCCTCAGCCGGCACGGTCGGCGTGGAGTCAGGCGACGCCGGACTGGCATCGGGGGTGCTCAACACGTCCCGGCAGGTCGGCGGTTCGATCGGCCTCGCCGCACTGGCCACGGTGGCGTCCAGCCACACGGCCCATCTGGAACACGCCGGGATGCAGGCCACGAGCGCCATCGCCGCCGGCTATGGGAGGGCGTTCACGGTTTCCTGCGCGCTGATGGTCGCGGCCTTCGTCGCCGCGTTCGTGGTGCCGGCCGTCACCACGACGTCGTCGCTCGACGCGGCGCCGACCTCAGATATCGCGGACGGCAGACCGAGTCCGTCTGGCGCTCGACCCGAATGATGGATGCCAACATCTGACTACCAGGAGCCAGACCCGCCATGGGTTCGAGGTCTCTTGATGAGCCTTGGTTCCCACCTGCTGGAACGTGACGGCTGGCACCAGGTAGCCCAGCGCGGCAGCCATCGTCGGTTCCCGTACAACGCGACCGAGAAGACGCGTTGCTCTCATCCGGGCGAGGCGAGCTGAACCAACGTCGTGACAGAGTGCCTGGCGTGGCTCGGACCCCGAAGAAGCGCTCCGAACCCTGGCGCATCCATTTCTTCCAACGCCACCCCGCCGACGATCCGGACCGGTCAGTCCCTACCCTTGGCTTCTTCGACGCGGTTTCGCCCGCTGTCGCCGCCGAGTTCCAGGCCATCCTCGAAGCGGTAGCGATTGCGCCGCCGCCAGCGTTTTCGGGAGGCGGGAAGTGGGAGGCCATGCATGGCGATATGGCCGGGTTCTACGAGGCCCGAACCTCGGGTGGGGATGCCTCTGGGCACCAGACGAACCATCGCCTACTCTGCCTCCTCGTCCGAAACATGGAGGAACTGGGCGGCCCAAGCATCGTGGCTCTGGGCGGCTTCTCGAAGCCCGTGCGCAGCCCCGCCAACCCACGCGACTACGAAACGATTAGGCGCTACGCCGCCGAGTTCCGCGAACATCGGACGGTGCTGCCGTGACCTTCACCGGCTCGCGGAGAGCCGAGGCAGCACGAGCCCGTCGCTCCTCGGTCGGTACGGCGACAAGGTCGAGGCCCAGTTCGTGGGCTAGCGCCACCACCGTCGAGAGCGTCGGGTTGGCGTGCCTGGCCGAGAACAGCCGTCGGACCGCTTCGGGTCGCATCCCGGTCCGACGGGCGAGCTCAGCCTTGGTCAGGTCGAGAACGACGCGCTGCTGGTCAAAAGTCCGCATGAGCTGGTCCACCTCAGTAATCCGCTGGCGGGCGTCACGGTAGGCGGTGGCGTACTTCGGGTCACTCTGGCGATCACGGAAGTACCGCTCGGCACCGGTCCTAGGTTCCATCGACTGCACCTCCTTCGAGTCTAGCGTAACATTTATGTTCTGTCTTCATGGCAGGACACCGGGAACAACTGTCCTGAGCGTCTTGAGAGCCCTGGCGGGTCGGGCGGGTTGCCGTGGGTTTCTCTCGCCATGACAAGGAAGTGGTCTCGGCCTCCCACAAAAAGAACCGGAGGCCAATCCTCCCTGGCCAGGTCATCAACCTCCTCGAGGCCGATCCGTCGATCCAAATCCGCCTCGAAGTGTCCCAAGTAGGCGAACTAGCTGCTGCATTCGAAGACGGTGCCACCATAATCGAGCTGGCCGAACGGTACGGGATCGACCGGACGACCGTCCTCGCTCACCTTCGGCGCCAGGGGGTCCCCACGCAAGTTCGCCGCACGCTTGGTCCGGGCGAGATCGCGACCGCCGTCCAACTGTACGAGGCCGGAGAGTCCATTCAGTCAGTGGCCGACAAATTGAAGGTCGGCTCGTCAACCGTGAGTCGAACTCTAAACAAGGCAGACGTCACGATGCGACCACGGGGGCGGCGTCCAAGCTGACTGTCACCTGGCTCGGGTATCTGCGGGCGTCTCTCTCAGATCCGCAGGCACCAACCCGGAGACCAAATGCGGACCCTCGTCCCCTCCGAGCCAAACGTACTACTCCAGTCGCCGCGCCGCCCATCGCCGAAGCCGGTTGTGAGAGGCCCAAATGAGCCTGTCAGCCAATCGAGCGATGTACACCAGCGGCCCGTTCCCCGTTTGAGCGCGCAACCGCCGTTCGTTATCGGCGTCGGCATGCCTTCCCGTCGGGACCTGCCGGAGATCGCCCACCCCGGTCATCCGGGGATACGGACAGCCCTCGACGCATGACCGCTCCTCGTCGTGCTGGAGCCAGTGAATCGCGAGGTGGTAACGAATGGGGCCCGGATCACCCATGCCACCTGGCCCGACAACGAGCGAAATGAACTGGGCCAGCAAAGCACCGGCGCAGTTGATGGAGAGCATCGAGACGTTTTGGCGACTTTTGAGAGGGTGCTCGTCGGGAAGAGCTGAGATGTACATCGGGTCGTCGAGGCTCCCATCTCTATCCATCGTGACGTGCGAAGGGTTGTACTGGCCGTTGCAGGCCAGGCAAATTCGACCCGGTCCGGCGACGTGAGAACGCCACATCGCCCCCCGCATCCCGCCCCCCGGCATGGGGTCGACATGGATCCCACCGTCGATGACCGGTATCAGGTCCGCGTACGCCAGGGTGTTCAGGACGTGCCTCGCCCACGGCCGGTCGACACAGGAAAACACGACATCGAAGTCGAGCGCTCGCCGCAGACCATCCACTTCGCAGATGCTGTCCTCCCAATGCTGGCAACGCGGGTCTTGGGCAGTGGCGGCATCGGACATCAGGCGGCCGGAGAGACTCGCCTTCGACGACCGCAGAAAGGCGTCCAACGGAGTCGCACCGAGGAGACGATCAAGGTTGTGACTCTTGATCGTGTCGTAGTCCATCGTCCCCACAGCCTCGATGCCGGTCGCCACCAAGGATGCGGTCACAGGCATGCCAACACTGCCGACACCGACCACCAGCACGCGAAGGCGAGCGACGTCCGCCTGAACCTCGTCTCCCCAACAGTTGACCGTCCTGAGCTGGGTAGGTCCAATCTGTGGTGGTTCCCGTACCGCATCGTTCCAGGAAACACGCAGGCGATCGGCGTCCAGAACCCTTACGTTCTCGCAGTGGCTCGTTCCGACATCGCGACCGACTCCCCGGTCCCACACGCGGGCGGACCAGGTCCCGTCGCCCGCCAACGTCATACCGACCAACGGGAAGCCAGTGATCTCCCGCGCCAGGTTCGCGTAGCCGGCCTCAGTCATCTCGTCGGTTCCGCTCATCTGTTGCCAGTCCCGACCCATGGGGTGGGAATGAAGGACTACCACGCCGCAACCGTCCGAAACCGCTTCTGCGGCGGCGCGTAGGACGTAGTCCGTCGTGAACCACGCCGTGCCATGGACGAGACGGTCGTCTGTGCCTGGCATCACGGATCGTCGGAGCACCGCGCTCCAGCGCTCGAATCCGATGGAGGGGCGGTAGGTGGCGAGGCACACATCTTCTTGGCCATCTGGCCTGATCAGGTGATCGGCCAGCTGTGAGTGGAGATAGCCCGTCATGGCCACCGAATATCGTTCGTGGGTCATGGAGCGTGACCAAGAAATTCCCGGACGTGGGCTACCCAAGCCTGAGCCGGACTGGGGGCGGCGTCGACGCGGCCTGGATGGGGTCTGGAGTAGCGGAACCAACCGGGCAGATCCGAGGCCTGACCGCCGGCGATCTTGAGGCCCTCGGGCACGTGGATCCAATGCGGCGGAGCCGTCGGCCAACCGTCCAACTCGCCGACCGCTATGCCCGTCTCCACCGGCTTGCCCGCCCATCCGCCCACTAGAGGCTCCAGCCAGTAGACCACCAGATTCCCCCGCCTCTCTGTCAAGATTCCCTGTGCTGCAAGGCCAGCAAGGAAGGCAGGCAGCCCGCTACGAGCCGTGGTCGTGTCGGTCACTCGACCGGTCCAGGTCCGATTCTCACCGTGACGAACCGCGCACCGGGGTGGATGTGCACCAAATCGTCGCTCTTGAAGAGCTTCGGATGGGGGTCGTGGCCTTCCAACTCCCCAAGCTGGTAGTTATCTGGGCTGACCTTGGCGTACTCGACCAGGATCACACCAGCCAGCCGCTCCGGGTCCTCGGTCTCGAATGGCTGACCGTCGATGGTGAAGTGAATCGGCTGCCGGCGGCTGCCGCCATCCGGGTGCTCGCTCATCAGGATCACTCCGATCTCCGCCGACGATCGAGGATCCTCTGCGGCTAGGTGTAGTTGCGCAACTTCACCTTACCTCATGTTGTGGGGTTGCGCAACTACCACTCGGAGATCGGAGCATCCATGCCAGGGTCGAGCAGGCCCATGGTCTCCAGACGGATCCGCAACGTCTGCTGAGATACCCCCCAGTCCGCCGCCCGTCGTCTGAAGTCGGAGACGATGAGGTCGATCGAAACCTCCCTCACAAGGTGATCAGGCAGTAGGAGGTGGGCCGCCAGCTTGTTGGCATTCACCTCCCTGATCCGAAGGTTCTCAGCCAGATGCGGAGCCTTCCGGTGATAGCAATACTGCTCAGACCGCGCGGACGTGAGATCGAAGCTGAGCTGGTTGGGGTCGTCGGCGTCATACACCCAATGCGCCAGCTCGTGCGCCAAAGTGAAGCGCTCGGGGCCGATCCACCGGTCGAACGTGTCCGCATGGCGTTCGTTCAGGACGATCCGCCGCTCAGCCGGAAAAAGGGCGCCCAGGATGACGGTCTCCGGCGGTTCCGTTAGCTCCTGCCAGAGAACCTGTAGCTCGTAGGTCATCTCGACAATGAGCTCGATGGGAACGGGGAGCGTGACGGGAGTACCCGACTTGACGGCGTGCCTCTCGAGGATCTCCCGCGCCACCAGACGGTGGTGGTCCTCCGAGCGCGGAAAGGTCCTCCTCGGCACTACCGCCTCTTCCCTTTGGACGCAGACCAGGTGCGCAGGAAGGCGAGAGCGTGGGCAGGATCGGCCGCAAGTTCCTCGACCAAGGAATCAGGCAGCCGCCGCGCGACAAGGAGAAGTTCGTCCGCTTCGACACCAAGCACGGGGGCCAGTCTCTTCAGAAGATCGTCGCTCGGGCTCTCCCGCCCAGCCTCGACCTTCGAGATGTGCGGAACGCCGACGTTCACCGCGTCCGCTAGCTGCCGCTGGGTGAGACCAAGCCTCAAGCGTTCCCGCTTGATCCGGTCTCCGATCTTCTCGGCCATGCATATAAGGTCTACCAGGTTGCGCAATGGCGCAAGCGGAGCAGACTGATGCCTCCAGAGCGGGCCGGTATCCCGCAGGGACGGACCTCCGGTGTTGGCTCCGAGACCTGACGATGTGGGCTGGGGCTGTCGGTGTTTTCACACCCGTTCGACGATGGGGTCGCAACGGTTCGTGATCAACGACCCAGTCGGGACGGTAACGTTCGAGCATGGTGATCTCCACGAAGGACCTGCGGGCAGCGGCCGATCGGGCACGAGCGGCGGCGGCGGCGGCAGGCGAGCTGCGTCCGACTCGGATCGGCCCGGTCGCTACGAACCTTCCCGAGACTGTTCGCCTAGCCATCGCTGAAGACCTCGCCTCGGGTGCTTACCATCGAGCAGCCCGCGAAGCGGTCGCAGGGGACCCGGACTTGGCCCAGGGCTGAACACCCCGACCCTTTCCATGATCGTCGTCGATGATGCGCTCCTGCTCGCCGTCGTGGCGGAGCGGTCGGCCGGCTCGGTAGCCCAGTTCACCGACGCAGCGGGACGTGGTGAAGTGTTCACGACCGGATCGTGGTACTGGCGGTTGACCCGAGCAATGGCCCGCCCCGGCCGAGGGGTGCTCTCCCGAACCCTCGGGGCCATGTCCGAACATGAGCGCTCGCGAGTGGCGGGGGTCCTGGTCGAGTTGCCGGCGGAGATCGGCCTCTTGAGCCTGCGACGATTGGTGCCGGTCATGGCGGCCCTCTCCGGACAGTTCAATCTCCTCACCGCCGAGGCGGTGGCCGCAGCAGTGGTGCTGGGCGGCAATATCGCGGTGACCACCGAATCGCCTCTTCTCGACCGTGCGGCCGCTACGGCCGGCGTCGCCGTCGAAGTCATCCGCCTGAACCAGTAACCAAGCCGCCAGGCCCCCTTGCCGATCAGTGACGATGGAACGGCTGGCGCCGTTCAGCAAAGGTTGATCCTGCGTGGGTCACCGTGTTGGGCGGTGCCACATACTGAAGGAGCCAGCCATGTTCCATCGTCAGGGCAATTCTGACACGACCTTCGTGGGCCTCGACGTCCACAAGAGCTCGATCACCTCGACCGTGCTCGTCCCCGGGGCCGAGGTGGCGGTGATCGACCGCATCTTCCCCGACGAGGCCTCGATCAAGCGCCTGGTGCTCGGCTGGGGGGACCCCAAGGCCGTGGCGGTCTGCTACGAAGCCGGGCCCACCGGCTACGCCCTGGCCCGTCTGCTCGAGCGCCTGGGGGTGGCCTGCGAGGTCATCGCCCCGTCGTTGATCCCGATGACCGTCGGCGCCCGGGTCAAGACCGACCGTCGGGACGCCCGGCGGCTGGCCGAGCTCTATCGGGTCGGCCAACTGACCCCGGTGCGCATTCCGACCGAGCCCGAAGAAGCCATCCGCGACCTCTGCCGCACCCGCCGCGATCTGGTGATCGACCGGGCCCGGGCCCGGCACCGGCTGATCAAGTTCCTGCTCCGCCATGGTGTGGTCTTTCGTGACGGCTCCCACTGGACGATGCGTCACCAGGCCTGGCTGGCCCAGGTGGCCTTCAGTGACGAGGCCCTCACCCGCACCTTCGCCCGCTACCGTTCGGTGCTCTGCGCCCTCGACGCCGAGATGGCCGCGGTCGAGAGCGACCTGGGGGCTTACCTCGCCCAGGGGCCGTTCGCCGAGGCGGTGGCCCGGCTGGGCTGTTACCGGGGCGTGACCGAGCTCGGGGCGCTGTCACTGGCGGCCGAGGTGGGTGACTGGACCCGCTTCCCCCGGGCCAGCTCGTTCATGGGGTTCTGCGGGCTGACCCCGGCCGAGTACTCCTCGGGGGATCGCGTCAAGCGAGGACGGATCACCAAGACCGGCAACGTCCACCTGCGCACCGCTCTGGTCGAATCGGCCTGGTCCTACCAACACCGCCCGAGGACCGGTGCCGAGATCAAGAAGCGCCAGGCCCGGGCGTCGGACGAGACGATCGCCCGGGCCTGGGCGGCCCAGGTCCACCTGACGGCCAAGTTCGGCCGCCTGGCCGCCACCAAGAGCTCACGCAACATCGTGGCGACGGCGGTGGCCCGCCAGCTTGCCGGCTTCTTGTGGGCCGAGATGACGGCGGCCTGAAGTGCCGTTCTTTCAACTCGCTCAACCCTCGGCGGGGTCGTGAGCGAGGCCTCCACCATGCACCGGGAACCCGCCGCGGCAGAGAAGATCCCCGTTTCGGTTGTGCGAACCCGGACCTTTTGGCCCGGACGCGATTTCAGTGAGGGGCACCGTTCTGCGCATCGTCATCTTGCGGTCCCAATCCGCGAACATCAGCGTGGCGGTTCGTCGAACCGCACCAGTGTCCCGGTGCATGGTCGAGGTTCTCGATCGCTCACCGCCGAGACCCACGGGGAGGGCGTAGCAGCCGCCACCCCGGGGTCAAGACCGTTCGTCCTCGCTTCGCTGCGGGCGCTCCGTCTTGACTCCGGGGCCCCGTCGCCTGCCAGGAGCAATCAGGCGCCGAACCCTTGGTTCGGCACGGTTAAAAACCGCCCACCACCAGATCAGCGCGGGGGGTTGACATTCCGTTCCACATCAGACCGAGCAGCAGGTGCTTGGTACCGATGAAGCCATGGCCGAGCAGTCCCCCACGCCAGTGTGGATAGCTGGTTCCGAAACTTCATCTGACCCCATCAAGTGCAACGGTGATCGGAGGAGGACGTGACCACGGCGACGCCACAGACGAGATCGCTATCGATCCCTCAGGAGTCCGGAAACAACCCCACCCGGGTAGCCTGCTACGTCCGCATCTCGACCGACGAGGAGCACCAGCCGTTCTCCCTGGATGCCCAGGAGACCCGGCTCGGTGCGTCCGTCGCCAGCCCGCGGCGTCAGGACGACCAGTCCTCCTATTTTATGGACCAGTGACCCTCACCCTTCATGAAGGCGTCTGCCAATCTCTTGCCCGATAGGCGAGATCTTGACCCAGGAAGACGGGGCCGACCCGCCTGCCATCAAGGCGCTCTTCTGGCAGCTCATCGAGGGAGTGCGGATCGACGCACTGCCATCCACCCGACCTTCCGCGTTCCCACTTTTACGCCCGCGGTTCGTAATCTGTGTCGATCGTGGCCTTAATGGAACACCTTTCCAGTCATTCGTCAACCCTGTTATCTCTGGTCAACGAGGTAGAAGCGGATAACTGGCCCGCACGCTCTCCCGAGATCAATTGTAAGAGAAGCGAGCTCCGTCACCAAGTCCAAAATCGACTGAGTCCGGAGCAAGTCGCTGAGCTCGTCCTTGCCTATCAAGCTGGCACTACGGTAAACGAGCTGGCCCGAGCCTATGGGATCAACCGGACGACCGTACTGGAACACCTCAGACGTCAGGGTATCCAACGGCGGCGACCAAGACGGCTGCAGCAGGTGGACATCGACAAGGCAGTCAAGCTCTACGCCTCTGGGGCATCAGTCAACTCAGTGGCTTATGAGCTTCGGGTTGGGCCGACGACTGTGCGCCGAGTCCTCAGGCAAGCTCGCGTGGAGCTGCGGCGCCGAGGACGACCCAGCCGTGGCAGTCGATTGATCGCCAGTTCGAGCAAGCGGGTCATGGTAGAGCTTGCAGGGGATTACTCGGAGTCAGTTTGACAAGTGGCGGCACCTCCGGCGGGTTCACCGATGTCACCAGCGAGCTATCGTTACCGCCAACCAGGAGGGAAACATGTCCGAGCAGCTCGACCCATTGGCGCAATATTTTCTCGACGCTGCGATCAGAGCCGCTGCTAGCGGCATCAGTGAACGAGAGTTCATGGATAACCTTTCCCTCGACACGCTGGTTCAGAGCGACGCTCGAAGTGAGAGTTACGGCGAGGCATACTCTCGGGCGGCGAGCGAAAGTGGGTGGCCCTGGGACACGAGTCAACCGGCCTCGTAACCAGAATCTTCACAAATCGGGACTGCAAGTCTAGAGGGAGGCCATCGTCAGGTCACTTCGCGGTAGAGCTTCAATATCCGAGGGTTAGGCGTCTCATCGTTTAGCCTGACATAGTAGGTATGTCCATCCCGGAGCGATATTTCGGAAAAGATCCAGTCGACATTCCCAAAGTATGAGCTTGCCTTTGACATCACCTCGTATTTATATCGCCAGCATCTTTGGACTCTCAGATACTCGCAGGAGATGATTCGGAGGGTAACCCGCTGGCCATTCATGTGGACGCTTCCACGTTCGACTGACTTTTTCGTTTGCTTTCGTCGAACACTGACGACGTTAAGGGGCGGGTTTAGGGGCCCCTTCGCTGACTTCTTGGCCAGCTTGTCTGCTGCATTGTTGTGAACACTTTTCTTGTGTGCCTTTACCCACTGAACCTCCACACGCTTCCCACTGTTCGCCGCAAGCCTTAGGAAGATCTTCCACAGATCTGCGCTGATGACAGGCGTGCCGTCTTTAGTCATCCACCTATTGGCGGCCCAGTAGTGACGGGCTGATTGGTACCCGTTTACCAGGTACATCGAGTCAGTCTTGATAATGATTTTGCCAAAGGCATCCACGTCGACGTTGGTCCGGCCTCGATTGAGGAGTGTCAGCGCCTCGACGCACGCCTTGAGTTCCATCTGCTGGTTCGTGGCACCCTTGTATCCCGGCAGCTGAACCTCTTCCACAATCTCATACCCGTCAGATCCGACAGTTATAAACCGGATCCCAATCCCGCCAATTCGGGGGGTGGAGTACGAAGATCCATCCGTATAGATGTTGATAGCATTCTCGTCGATGGTGTCGACCTTGTGCGTGGAGGTCACGGTTTTGTCAGCTCCCGATGGTCATAAGACGCCGTGTGCCGAGGGTTTCGAGCCACCCTCAGGGCCCCCGGCAGGTTCACGACGAATGGAGGGTACCGCCTACTTCTTCTTTCCGCCCTTGGCTTGCGCCAGGTCGCTGCCCGCAACGCTCTTGACCGATAGCCGTCCTCATCTTTAAGATCGAGGGCCCGATGAGCTTGCCGGACTACTTTCTGACCAGTCGGCGAGTGGTATGGTATCTGGTATGGCAACTAGGAAAGTCACGGTCACTCTGGACGAGGGCCAACTGGACCGCATCCGTGCTCTGGTCGAGTCCGGCTCGACCTCAAGCGTGTCAGGGTTCGTACAGCACGCGGTCGGTGTAGCCCTCGATGACGTCGCAGGTTGGGGTGCCATGCTTGCAAGCGCGCTGCACGAGACCGGCGGGGAGCTGTCGAGCGAAGAGCGTCGCTGGGCCGACGAGACGCTCGGCGTCAAGCGACGCCGCAGTCCCGCGGCCTGATGGCCGGCGTCACGCTGGACGCGGGAGGTCTGATCGCCCTCGACCGGAACGACCGTCGCGTGCTCGTGTTGCTGACGCGGGCCCAGGAGACCGGTGCTCGCGTCACCATTCCCGCCACCGCGCTCGGGCAGGCCATCCGACAGCCGGAACGACAAGCCCGCCTCGCCCGGCTGATCCGGCAACCGACCACTGACGTCGTCCCGCTCGACCGTGTAGACGCTACGAATGTCGGGCGATTGCTGGCCGCGAGTGCAACCGCCGACGTCATCGACGCTCACGTCGTGATTTGCGCGCGTCGGGCTCAGCAATCAGTCGTTACTTCCGACCCCGACGATCTACGGATACTCGATCCGAGGGTCGGCCTCATAGTCGTCTGATCCCCCGGAGGACGCCGATCGTCTATCGACCAAGCAGCCAGCCACTCACGAGTGAGCCGCAAGACCCGGTGCGCAATCTGGACGGCTTAGTGGTCTTGGGGTGTCATTATACGAACACCCCCAGATCTGAAAAGGGCCAGGTCACGGCCATCCTTGAGGGCGAACCGATGGGCCTGGCGTCGGCTAACGCGGTCCTTCGACTGGGAGACGGAGATCGCTAGGGGCCAGTGGCAAGGTCGGCGGTTCGAGTCACGCCAATGACCTCAGCGATTCGGAAGCGGCGGGTGGCGCCGCGTTCGCATATGTGCGAATTACGAGCTGGGGTGTGTGGTGAGGAGACGTGCGTCTGACGCCGCCCGTTCCCGCTGTCGCCAGGTGCCGGGCGGCTCTCCGTGGTGGCGGCGGAAGGCGGCGGCGAAGGCGAAGGGCGAGCCGTAGCCGACGGCGCTGGCGATTTGGGCCAGGCTGAGGTCGTCGGCGCGTAGGTGGTCGCGGGCGAGGGTCATCCGCCATTCGGTCAGGTACTGCATGGGGGCCTGGCCAAGCGTCCCTCGGAAGGTCCGGGCGAAGGCAGCCCTCGACAGGCCGCTGAGCGCGGCGAGTTCGGCGACCGTCCAGGGGTGGGCGGCGTTTTCGTGGATGGCCTGGAGCGCTGCACTCAGCCGCGGGTCGGCGGAGGCCCGGTACCAGGGCGGTGCGGTCGCGCTGCGGCGAAAGTCGCTGCGGATGGCCAGCACGAGGAGCAGGTCGAGGAGGCGGTCCAGCACGAGCTGCTGGGCCGGTTCGGTACCGACAAGCTCACGTGAGAGCAGGGTGACCACGTCCCGGAGGGGATCGTCGATGGCCGCCGAGAGGGTCAGGACCTGGGGCAGCGCATCGAGCAGGCCCCCGCCGACGTCGCCGCTGAACTGGTAGGCACCGCAGAGGAACACCGTGGCTTGCGGGTTGTCGCCGGGGTCTGCCTGGGGGTATCGAGCCCGGAACTCCTCCGGTCCCAGGCAGGCGGCGCCGGCCTCATGCCCGATGTGGTGGTCCGGCCCGCCACGCACGAGCACGACGGTTCCCGGTGAGAGCTCCACCGCGTTTGTGGGGGTGTCCAGCCACAGGTAGCCCCGTCCGCGGACGACCGTGTGCACCGCAAGCTGGATCGAGCCGCCGAGGCGAAGGCCCCATGGCGGCTCGGCGACCGTCCGGGCGAAGACGGCTCCGGTGGCCCGAGCCCGCACCAGGTGGTCGTACAACAGGTCCATGACACCACACTGCGCAGAACGAGCATCCGGGTCAAGCCAGTGAGAGCCTCGCACAAATCTTCGAGCGGTGTAAGCATTGATTCACTCGACCAAAGCTCCGATCATGGAGCCATGAGCAACGAAGCACCTATCACGCTGATCTTGGGAGGCACCGGCAGGACCGGGTCACGGCTGACCGGGACCCTCGCCCGGCGCGGGATCGCGACCCGTACCGCGGCGCGCAACGGCGCCGACGTCCGCTTCGACTGGGACGACCCGACTACCTACCCCGATGCCCTGGTCGGCGTGGACCGGCTCTATCTGGTCACTCCGGTGCTGCGCGTCTCGTACGCCGAGCGGGTCGCCGGCTTCCTGGATCTCGCCGAGACCGTCGGGGTACGCCACGTCACCTTCCTCAGCACTTACAACGCGGACCGGGCGCCACAGGGGATCGACATTGCTGCGGTCGAGGCCGACCTCGCCGCCCGAGGGGCCGTCACGCACTCCGTCCTGCGCCCGGCGTGGGTGATGCAGAATTTCAATGACGACCATCTCCCGGTCCTCGACGGGGTGATCACGGCGCCGAGCGGCGGCGGCACGGAAGCCTTCGTCGACGCGGAAGACGTCGCTGCGGTGGCGGCCGAGACGCTGGTGGATCCCGACGCCCACGCTGGCGCGCTCTACACGCTGACCGGTCCGCAGGCCCTGACCTTCGGTGAGGTCACCGAGATCATCTCTTCGGTGTCCGGCCGGCCCGTCATCTACAACGACATCGACCTCGAAGCGTGGATCAGCGGCGCCGTTGCCGCGGGTGTCCCCGCGGAGTACGCGGTGATGCTCCGCTGGCTCACGGGAGCCATCATTGCCGGCAACGGCTCCGTGCCCACCGACGACATCGAGAAGGTCACCGGCCGGACACCAGTCACCTTCCGCCAGTTCGCAGAACGCAACGCCCAGGCCTGGTCCGTGGGGACGAAGTGAGCAAGACCGACAGTGACGATGCCCCGTTCGGCGCGAACGGCCCGTTCTTTCGGATCATCAAGGAGGGGCTGGAGGGTTTCGTCGACGGTGACGACTACTTCGACCTCCTGGCCGAGGACGTCGTCTTCGAGTATGTGATCTCCGTGCCGGGATACCCCAGGCGGGTCGAAGGGCGACAGAACATCGTCGACCTCTACCGCGACTACGGCGACTACATGGAGCTGCACAGCGCGGACAACCTCCGCGTTCACCGAGACCCAGAGACCTCGGTGATCGTCCTGGAATACGAAGTGCACGGCACCTCAGTGCAGACCGGTCGCCCGTACGACAACCGCTTCGTCTCCATCGTCACCATCGGCGACCGCAAAGTGACCCACTGGCGCGACTACCTGGACCCCATCGCCGTGTTTGACGCAGCAGGATGGCCGCAAAGCCCCGACTGACAACCCTGCACAGCAGTCATCACCAGCTGCGCTCACGAGGTCTCGGCGCACGACACAAACGCCCATCAAACTGGATCATCGGGGAGATCCATCAGTCCGGGTATGTGCCCATGCTGGAGCCTGCGGCGGCCGAGGTCGCCGCCGACAGCGCCAATCCGCCCTAACTGTCTCGATACGAACTACGGGACGGGTGTTCGCGCCATGGCACCACCGGTCGTGCAAAAGTGCACGTCAGTGGCGTAGTGGACCTGCTGGAACAGCTTTCCAGTCGTTCGTCAAAGCTGTCCTCCCTGGTAGGACAACTTAACGGCCAGTCCGACGAATCCTTGCGGCCTGCTCCCCCGAACACTCGGATCAGCCACCCACCCCAGCAAGTGCAGCGCAGGCTCGATGCCGAGCACGTGGGACAGTTGGTCGACGCCTACCAGAGCGGAACCACGATCAATGATCTGGCAGCGCTCTACAGGATCAACCGCGCCACCGTTCTCGAACATCTCAAGCGTCAGGGCATCCGGCGGCGACACTCCCGACTCCGACAGGCCGACATCGACAAGGCTGTCCGCCTCTATGTTGCCGGGCAGTCAGTCGAGGTCGTCGCCCATGAGCTGAGGGTAGGCACTACGACTGTCCGGCGGGCCTTGGTCAAGTCGGGCGTCGTGCTACGACGTCGGGGAAGGCCGTCAGGAACCAAGTGATTCCTAGGACTGCCTCGGTCAAGTACCGGGCTGGGGTCATGCTGCGGAAGCGGAACGGATGGGACTAAGCGATGCGCCAGACCTACCCTCCGGGGCGTCCGGGATCGGTTACGCCTGCTCTGTGGCTTTACCCGATCTAGTGATCACCTGACGGAGCAACCGAAGACGTCGTCAGGCCGCCTCCAGATCCCAGGCCATCTTGCTTGTCGACGAATGCACGCACGGCGGCGGCGTACTCCGCATCGTCCGCCATCATTGCATTGAGGTTCTCTCTCAACGCTTCGCCCACAGGTCCTGGGTTTTTGTCGATCATCTCCATGATCGACAACGCTCTCTCTAGATGAACCCCTCGCTGATACATAAGCATCTCCCTATTGAGCTTCAAGCGAGAGACCGTGAGACGTCCTCGGTCCTCAGTGACGTGAAACAGCCAGGGCCCCGCCCATTGCAGGTGATCACTTGGATCATCCACGTAGGGATTTACGATCGGGCATTCCGTCGAGTAGTAGTCACCCTTTTTCGTATTACACGTTGGGCATGCTGCGGTCAGGTTATTCCAGTCACACACCAGCTCAGGGCGTTTTGACTTCGGCAGGATATGCTCAACATGAGGGGGAGCCACGTGCTCCATCCTGCTTTCGCAATAAGCACACTTTCTGTGAGTCTCTTCTCGCAGCTTCTGACGAATCTGCTCATGGGCATAACGGCGCCGATCGGTACCCTCCGTGAACTCCGCAGTCCATGCATCACGGTTCTGAGCGAGCACCTCCGGCTCCGAAAGCTTCGTCAGGGCGATCATCCCTGTGTGTCTCCCACGAGTCGATTGATCACGTCCGGAAAAAGCGACCCAAGACCCGATCGTTGCAAATCAGCTCGGAGTTCGGACAAGGAGTCGGCGGTCAGTTCCCGGTCGGTGAATCGCCCGATCACTTGATCAAGGCGGTCCTGTACCCACAGCGGAATCGGTGCCGGTAGTCCGAGCACATCCGTCAGCACCCGATTAGCGGAAGCGGATCTGTCGACTTCGTCTAGTCGACTCGATACGACTCGATCATCGACGTAGTTGAGGACGATCACTGCTGAGTCCTCAACAGAGGTAACGATAAATGGATTGTGCGTCGCCACAATGAACTGAACACCTGGAAAAGCATTGAGCAGTCCCGGCATCATGGAGCGCTGCATCTCCGGGTGGAGATGATTTTCTGGCTCATCGAAGACTGCAACAAAGTTTGGATCCAGCAAGTTCTTCATATATAGCTGCCAAGCCACGTCGATGATGGCGGCAACTCCCCCCGACGCAGCGTCAAGAGAAAACGGGCCACTGGAACACTCAAGAACAACCTCGGGCATTTGGACACTAATCTTCTGAAACCCAAGCCGCTTCGGCAGAACTAGCCTGAGAATCTTCTCAAAACCCTCAAACGTTTCGACGGCCTCTGCGTTTGGGGCAACCACCTGGTTCCCATAACCAAAGGTTGCGAGGGAAACGAGAGCAGACTTCAGGCGGAAGCTCGGCGAATCGTATCGAGTCTGTGGCTCATACATGCTACGCATATTTGAGTAATACTGGTTGAATAGCTCTTCACGAGCGCTGATCTTCGTGGGAATTTGATCTACTTCTCTATAGCTATACACTGGACGATGTGATGGAAGAAACAGGCCCTTCACTGGCTGCTGATTCTGAAGCTGAACATTAAAAACCTGGCCAACTTCACCGCTCGGAACGCTCAGAGTCGATTCCGTGTTATCGCCGTATATGATGCGGCCGATCTGATCGGAGCCACGGTTGCTGTCGTCAGGCGGGCCTGTTAGAAGCTCTCTTCCTGAATAGTACTTGGCAACTCCTCTTTTATTCAGGCGGCCCGTCGAAATGAAAGCTATGTTCCAACCAAAGTGACGTCCGAGCAGATTGAGCAGGGTCGTCTTGCCCGCCCCGTTGGCGCCGGTCAAGACAGTCAGGCGCTTATGAAACTTTATATCAACGTTCCTAAACTGTCTCCAGTTGTAGAGATGTAGGTTCTTGAACTCGGTATTCATAGGATCATTATAGTTTCATTTGTTCCGTCTGCAAATGAATGGCCCTCAAGAGTCTCGCCGCCAGGGACATTTTGTTCATAACGGGTGGCGCCTGCTGGAACAGCTTTCAGTCGTTCGTCGAAGGTATCGCCCCTGTTCAAAGCGTTGGGAGACTATCAAACCGGTACTACGGAGCTAGCGGAGTGCTACGGGATCAACCGCGTGACGGTCTTTGAACATCTCAAGCGAGCAGAAGTGCCGAGAAGACACCGAGGAAACTCCGCCCTGCTGAAATCGCCAAGGTAGCAAAGAAT
This sequence comes from uncultured Actinomycetota bacterium, assembly GCA_963844575.1. Classification (GTDB taxonomy): domain Bacteria; phylum Actinomycetota; class Acidimicrobiia; order Acidimicrobiales; family RAAP-2; genus DASZUK01. Next base: position 1,405,754 of record CAWJOU010000005.1, on the reverse strand, counting down.
GGGGCTCTTATCCCCCTTATGCTGCCTCTCCTCTGTCCACTACTCTCAACTTCTGGGTCCGGGTTTCCGCAGCACTGACGAGTACTCTGGCAAGACGCTGCAGATCTGGCTTTTCCCGCATGATTGGTCGCACGCGAATCCCTCCCCCGCCGACCGGTACCTTAGCCTTGCTGGTCTTCCATAGGGCGAACCTAGCGTCCTAACAGGGAATGCGCCATCTCGGTAAGAGTCGCATCCTTGCAGCCGATTCTTATGACGTCTGAAGCGCAACCATGAAGTAGCTCATCGGCGGTAAGGACGTTCGAGGGGGTTTCGATGAGCACAGTTTCCGGGTCCATCAGTGGAAGAGTGTCAAAAGCTATGGAGTAGATTTGTTCCTTAATTTTGTTGGACGGTTGGCCGCCGACACGCATCTCCTGGGCATCATGAACGTCAAGGTGTTGCAATTCTGGAGTAACGCTCCAATTGAAAAAGAAGAACGTAATGTGCGCTACAAGATCATAGTCTCCATCGTCATAGGCTCTATCTGCGACAGCCACCAACCACGTCCACAAGCGACCGTAAGCAAACTCTCCCGTCCTCGACATGATCATCGTGGCCTCGACCGGGTCGGGAGATTTCGCAGATATCGCTAGTGCCAGTACCGCCGCTTTTATATCCCGGTGATGGATTGAATCCTGTTCAAATCTGGTTAGACCTTGGCGAGCCAAGATCAGATCATTTTCGCCCACCGAAGGCGGGCTCGGTTCCACCCGGGCTCCTGATCCGCTGGCCCCCTTCTTCTTACCAAACAGCGCCATATTTGACCCGCTTCCTTTGTGTGATCCCGGATTGGCTCGCTTGGTGTCTTATTACGGAACGAACTCGGCTGGATGGGCCCCACCCTGACGGGTTTCTCCCAAGAAACTAATTGATCAAAAAACACTCCAGATTAACCGCCAATATACTGGGGAGTCTCAGAGCCCTCAGGCCATTGTGTCGTGGCGGGGTACACCCCTAAGGCAACCCATCTCCACGAATCGAACAACTCCATCCGTGGCATCGCAATCGGGTGTTACTACAAAAGTAGCGTACCAGTTTTGCGGAAAGTGCAAAGCAAGTCGGTTAGGGCCATAGTTGAACATCCTAGTGGTCGACTTCATCCAGCAGGGATGAACGCTTGTAAGCTTGTTGACAAAGTAGGCAAACCGAGCCTCAGCCATGACCTTGTGCTTACCTTCGAAATTGCGAAAGGTGTTTACAACTACGTCGCTGTTCTCAATCGTCCACATAAGCCCCCCAAGATCGAGAGGGCTACGATAGCGCATCTAGGTCGGCGAGAACCTCGGCTGGCGTCTTACCCGGAAAGCCCTGTTCGCGGGCTTCGGCTACCTTTTGGTCGAACGCATCAATGCCACCTGCCTCTAGGACGATCGCCGCAGCGATGGCACTCCGATGCAGTTCCGCAGCAAGCCGTTCGGCAGCATCTTTCTTGCCGTGCTGAACGTCATCAAGAAACGGACTCAGGTCATCGATGAATCGAGACACCGCTTCATCTCCGAGTCGCCTCACAAGTCCGACGACCGAACCGTACTCGGCGACACCCTCTACCGGATCATCAGCGAGGGCAGTCTCCTCGGAGCGAAGACGAAACTTTGACATGATAGTAACCATGATCTCACGTTTCGGGTAGGTCTACAACCAATTCGGTCAAGATTGAGGGGAACCTGTGAGTCCTCTGTGGGCTACAGCTGCATCCGACCGGCGTACCGTACATGCTTTCGAAACAACATGCGAGTATCGGATCATCGTCAGCCCAAGATCAAGAAGGTGGCCAGCAGACCGATCCCCAAGATGGAACAGACGATGACGGCTGGCTGATGGCTGATCATCGCCACTAACAGCGCCCCGACAATGCCAGCGGCGATGATGGTCCGGTAGAGCTTGACGGGGATTGTCGGCAGGACGAAGGTTCGCCGGATGGCTACGACGTCGCCGGGTAGGTAGGTCGTCATGCGCTGGCTACTGGCGAATGGCCCCCGGTAGGTACTGTCGCCAAGCCACAGGATCATCAGGAACAGCCACGGCAGGAACATCAAGCCGAGCGTGAACGCCACCCCCTTGTTGAAGCTCCGGGCCAAGTCCCGCAGGATGATGATCATGAAGACGAGGCTGGCAAACGGGATGCAGCACAGCAGTAGCCACCACCAGGGCCGGCCAACAACCTCGAGCAGCGTCAGGCTGTTGTAGATCGGGACGTAGGCGGCACCACCACCACGGCCGGTCTTGCGGAGTACCCCGGCAAACGGGATGGCGTAGGCCAGATAGATCACCAAACACAACAGCAGAGCAGTCAGAAGCAGCAGCCCGAGGTTGGGTGCTGGTGATGGGGAGCCGTACGGTGTCATGTCCGGGTACGTCTGCCCTACGAGCACTGCAAGCCGGCCGGCTTGCTCATCAGTACCTGCCAGCTCTGGAGGTCGGGAAAGCTCACCGAACACAGCGGGGTTGTAAAGCCGCCAAAGGCGTCATCGTGATTGGTGGCGACAGCCAACACCGGCTGTGTGTTATCGAGGGCCTGCAGGACGGCTGTGACATCGGCCGTATGGGTCGGTGTCGCCAAATCTGGCACGTAGACGCCGACGGTGATGATGTACTGATCCTGATAGGAGTCGTAGCCGACACCCTTCTCAGCAGCGAACGCCTGGGGAGCGATCGTTGTGTCGCTGTCGAACTTGCCCTCCAGCAGTGGCAGGGCGCAGGCGGCTGTCTTCTGCACGCCGTTGGTGACGACGTGAGCGGACTCATTCACCAATGGGTTGGGTAGACCGCTGCAGAGGGCGCTCCCCGGCGGGAAGTAGGCGATGATCGCCAGGGATTCGCCCTTCTGTGGCTGGGTGCCCGTGTTGGCAAGCACAAACGAACCGGAGACTGGCAGTGTGACCGAGCCGTAGCTGCCGTGATTGCCGATGGTGCTGTAGCTGGCTGCCCCGCCGGTGAATGTCCACTTCACTGTCCAACTACCAGCGGAGTCGGTATAGCTGGTTTGGCCCTGCCATGACCCGATACCGGGAGTAGCGGGAGCGGTGGTGGTGGTTGCCGGAACCGTCGTGCTCGTCGTGGTGGCCGGATGGGGCGTAGTACGGGCCGTCGTAGTCGTGGGATCGCTCAGGACGGTGCCCGGTGCTGATCCGCACGCCGCCAGAGCGATCGATGCTCCGATCAGCCCGAGAGCCCACAGCGTTGCTACTGATCGTGCTTTGGTAGTGACGGTCACGGCAGCGCTTCTCCCCCTGATCGGCTGTTCGCTTTTCGCCGGACGGCGACGGCAGGACTTCCCGGCGGGCGCAGAATATATGCTGTAGAGCTTTACTCTGCAACTGGGAACGCTTTGGGTCGTGGGTACTACCGACCTTCAACTGGCCTTCGGCGAGGTCATCCGTGAGCTGCGGAGCAAGGCAGGGTTGTCCCAAGAGGGACTGTCGTTCGCGTGCGGGAGGCACCGGACGTACGTGTCCTTGATCGAGCGCGGACGAAACGCTCCATCGATCACGACGCTATGGCTGCTTGCCGAGGCGCTGGGGGTGCGCCCCAGCGAGATCATTCGACGGACGGAACGGCGGCTCTAACCGTCCGGTCGCTTGGACGAACGGCAGTTACGAGGTCAATGGGTGGGTCATGGCTGTCCCTTGACGCCGGGGCGTCGTCAGCGCCATCTTCTCGCCCTCATTCATCCAAGGGAGCGGGAGGGCAGCGTGCCAGAGAAGCCGAACGGGACAGGTGCGGGGAATGACCCGCCGGCGGTGCCGGTCGTACCCGAGATTCGGACGCAGCGGTTGGTGGTAGTCGACGAGCACGGAGCCGAACGGGCGGTGATCAGGGTCAAGCAGGGCATCGTCGAGCTGTGCATGAACTCGAGGGCGGATGGGCGGGACTGCGACGTCCTGATGTTCGCCGGCGAACAAGAACCGGGTTTGTTCACTGCGGGGGTCGAGTTCAGTGCCAACGGCGAGGCGGTGGGTGGTAGCTCCGTAGTCGTTCAAGGCAGCGGGGTGGAGTTTGAACGGTGGGCGTAGAACGGCTTAGTATCGATCGCGTCAGGGTTGCAGGAGGGCGAGGTTGGTAGGCTCGTCGCTACAACAGTCCCGAAGCCGTCACTCGACTCCTAGCCACGCCCACTTATTGTTATCCGTAATCGAGTATTTCGGATCATTAAATGGTGGTGGTGGCGTTCCGCGCGTGAGCCATAGACCGATTATACCCGGGATGTATCTCCCGGTAAGAACATCATTGGGTATGTCCTTGAGTCTTTGAGGATACATCTTGAGTACTTCCCTAACCCTCTCGGCGCTACCACCCCACCCATTTACCATGTAGTGGGGGAGACGAAGGGAAAAGCTGTATCGGCCCTTGCTCCTCAACCCTCTAACGAAGACTTCGGATGCCCTCTTATCGAATCGATCGTTAATCCACCCCATACTTAGGGTGTTCTGTATCAATGTACTGATGTGTGTTGGGTGGGGATAATATAGATAAAATTTCTGTACACCTACCACAGCAATAGAATTAATTACGGACAAGGCTGTCATCTTAAGCCCCTGAATCATGTCTGCCTGAAATAGGTTGATCTTATAAATGGAGCTCGCCGTGATCCTGACCTTTGCGGTCGGCAACCGCCCATTAAGCTTGCCTCTCGCTATCTCCGAGTACCAACCAACTAGATCTCCTTCTATACCAACTCCCACAGTCGGATAGTAATCGCCTATGTGAAAACGATGTGTTAGGTGTGTAATTCTGAGGTCGATCGTGACGGTAACAAGAGGTGATCCCTTACTATATTTTCCTCTTATTCCTGGAAGTATCTGCGACGGCTTCCCATCAATTTCGATGGTGACAACGCCCTTTTCGACCGCAACCAATTCCGGCTCTATATGGAACCCATAGTTGGGCGGCCTGATGTAGTCGTAATCTTTATCGGGTGCTTCACTTTCGTTTACTTCAGATCTAAGTGTTCCGTCCGCTCGCTCCACGGCAATGGCGAGAAGCTCGGCAAACTCCTTGACCGTTCGCTGAATCTTCCCGTCTGTGTCTTCCCCCTCCCGTTTCCTGACTTTCGGCGTGAACGGCCCCGGTTTCGTCAGTACCGCTTTCCAGAACACAGTGGGCTGGTGATGATGAACACAGTCCGTAGGGAGATCGTCCACCACAAGGAAGATCCTCCGGAGCATGGTTCGTGCCTGCTCTTGCCGATCAGGTTCGTCCGGAGCAAAGAGATCGAGAAGCAGCCAGAGCACTTCTACCTGATCGCTCTTTAGCGGCCGACTCGGATTGACTCCATGAACGAGTAGGTGGTTGACCGCTCGGTAAAGCGCCAGAGTGTCAGAAGTGACTTCGTACGCCTTCGGCGCCCCGGTTGGCGGACGGTACCGGGCGACCCTCATCAGGCGGGCCGCCCAGGCGGTTCGTTCGGCTGTCTCCACGGGCGCTCATGCTACCGGCGGGTACTTCATCCCTTACGACTGGAAGGTCACCCGGACTTGGGCCGACAGCATGTCCAGGGCCACGTCCCGCAGCCACTCCATCGTCTCAACAGAAGTGCCGAGGGAACCAGCCAGCTCCTCAGTGCTTGGCGGCGTGCTGTGGTCGTGAGACACGAAGCTGACCCCGTAGACCGACAGAATGCCGACGGTGCGGAGCGGCTCACGCATGCCGTCCAGAATCCGGCAGACGGGATGAACTGCATCCTCCGCTCTGCCGGCCAACGGGCCGTCACCGAGCAGGCGTCGAGTCCGCTCCACCATATACGGCGGCGTTCCATCGGCTTCCTCAAACTTTTCCAGCCAAGGATCAAGATTGGGATCGCTCGCCACGAAACGGAGCCGCCAAGAGTTGAGGGTCTCTCCGCCCTCTTCCGCCTCCGTCACCAACTCGGCCGGGGTTGGCGGAATCTTTCCTTTCACACCCAGTAGGTCATAGACGTCGATCTCGGTCAGCGTCCCGCCGTCGTTGTTCCAACCTGCTTGTTGCAAACCCCGCACGTAGGCAGCGCTGCGGTCTCGCCATGCTTGTACTGCTTTGGTTGAGGTGGATTCTGTTGTCATAACCTTTACTCGTATTAACTAAATAAGTTAACCATATTTATTAATATAAGTCAATGAGACTGTCTCTGTCCAGACCGGCCCTCGCCGTAGCCGGTAGCGCCCCTGTTTCATGACTTTTACCTGGGCTTCCGGGTTTTTCAGGGAAAATTTCCGGGTCCGATGGCGAATCCAGTAATTCTTCGGGGATTGACTTCAGTATTTCAAGAGGTTCAGCGTAGATGGCATGGATGACTTTGGATCACACGCACGTTGTTCTGATGACCTTATTCAATCTGTTGAGTGCGATACGCCCCACTGGTTCGGTCTCAACTTTCCTGACCTTGACGTTCAACATCAGCTCCCGTACCTGACCGAAGCCGAGCTGAACCAGCCAACACCGAAGCTCACTATCCCGCTGCCGCCTGGTGCGTTCGGAATCGGGAGTGAGCAGCCGTGACCGCTCACCCCCGTCAAACACCGCCTTGCTTCAGAAAACACGGAAGGAGCTACTCATGCCGCCCAACCGCGAGTGTCGTTGTGGTGGTACCGGCTGGGACGGCTGTACGCCGGACGAGGTAGCAGCAGACGTCTCAGTGGCCCGGCAGAACGTCGCTATCCGTCAGCACCTGGCCTCTGATCAGGCCAGCCAGCCCTCCCTGACCGACCGCCTGCTGTTCGAGGTTCAGGACGGCCAGCTCCGGCGACTCCTCAGCACATCGCCTGAACCGGCCTCGGTGTCACGGCCACCCCAACCCCACCTACTCCATGAGGCGACCTCGCCGGCTGCCCTGCTGCTGGCCTCGCTGTCCCTGACTGACCTTGTAACCCAACACCCAACCAGCGAAAGGAAGCAACCATGACCTCCACCCTTGTCAGCATGGCCGACGACGGTGACCGGTTTCGACACACCGGGCGCCAATCCGGCCGGGCGGCGAGAGCCCAGCGGGACGCCAATCTCGTTGTCTTTCTGCATGGCCTGGACGCAGCGGCCGCCACCGAGATGGACCGGCAGGACAGCTACGCCATCGCCGACGTCCTGACGACGGCGACTGAGGAAGAACTCCGGTTCCTCGATCATGGCCTGGCGTTGGCCGGCAACAGCGCAGCCAAGGTCGAACTCGTCGCCCGCAAAATCGAGATGCTGTCCAGCATCAACAACCGGCGGATCGCCCGGCGGTTCGGCCGATGAACATCTACCAGCAGCTCATCGTCATCGCCGGAGCCACCGTCGGCGGTGGACTGGCCGGCTGGCTCGTGGCCATCTGGCGAACGCACGCCAACCCGACGGCCGTCGAGACGTCACCGGCCGTGCAGGGGACACCGACTGATGAGTGGATCGATCAGGCTGCCGGCCGGTGGGCCAGCGCCAGAGGCCGACCCGAGGCACAAGGGCTGATCGCCAGCAAGCTGCGTCTCGGCTACACCCTGCAGGAGCGACGTGCAGCACGGCGGCGGTGGCCATGATCGGCCTCATCATCCTCATCGCCCTCGCGCTCCCGGTCACCCTGATCGCTATCGCCTGCCTGCTCAAGGACGACGACAGCGTACGACGGGATGCCGTACTCGATGCCGAGGTGCGGATTCACCTGCATGAAGTGCGGACCCGGCTCGACGCCAGCCGTACCAAGACCGAAATCAGGAGGACGGCAGCGCAGTTGCGGCAGGAACTCGGCCGGGAACTACGGACGGAGGAACTGACGGAGCCAGCAACGAAGGACTGGCGATGAGCGGGCTTCCCAAGTCGCTGACCGAACGGCTGGTGACCCTCACCGTGGCGCTCGTCGCCGTGACGATCGGGCTGACGTGGGTCTGGCATCGCCTGCGCCCGCTCCTGCCCGTCATCATCGTCGTTGCCGTGCTCGTCATCGTGTTGAAGGTCATCCAGTACCGCCGCAACCACTGGTGATTTTCCTCACAGAGGTGGCACCCCTTATCTAGAGGTCGGGGCTCGCCGTTCGGCATGGTGTCCAAAACACATGCCCTTGACACTACATATAGCGCCATCTTTTACTAAGTCCCACATCAACTTGACGCCGCGTAAAACGCGGCACGTAATAACTGTTTTACACAGGAAAGGGGGTAGTTATGAGTCGTACGTACCATAATGGAGATCATCGTATTCGGGTTCGGGGTATCAAGCGCAAGACGCCGGATTTGCGGCGGTTGGGGCGGGCGCTGATCGAGTTTGCGCAGCAGCAGGCTGAAGCCGAGGCCGAGGCACAGCACGCCGGCGAAAGTCAGAATGCGTCCTCACCACCATCCCCGGCTTCGGGCGAAGCCGGTGCCAAGCGGAAGAGCAACCGGGCTTGACCGGCGAGGCGCTGGTTTGGCTCAAGCTGCGGTGGCCCCGGGAAGTCACCGAGCTGCAGATGACGAACGTCTGGCGGCGGCTGCCGGCTATCGGGGGTTGGCCCCTCGTTATCGAGGCCGTGGGACAGGACGGAGTCGTACGGCACCGGCTTGGCGTCAGTGCCAGTCGAGAAGTTGCCATCACCCGACACCTACGGAGCGAGTTGCCGGGCATCGGCGTTGATCAGGACGACAGCGAGCCGCTGGGCCCGCTCGGAGCGGCCGGTGAGGTTCGTTTCACCACCCGCCGGCGGCCCGTCACAACCGATGAATTCGGTAGTGCCAGCCGGGCGTTGCTCACCGCCCTGTCCGTTGCCCAACGGGAGGAGACGGTACTGCTGCAGTGGGCCCTTGGGCGGCCCCTGCACGCTCAGGCAACACCGAGTGGTGGTGCGCCCCTGTCATCTGAATCATGGTTGTCGTCCACCTGGGATGCCCTCACCGGCGCGTCCCGGCCCAACGACAGCGAACCCCGGCGGGCACTGGCTGCCAAGCAGGGGGAGCCGGGCTGGCGGGCGGTTGGCCGGGTTGCCGTCAGGGCGGCCACAGCCGAGCGGCGAATCTGGCTGCTGCGTTACGTCGCCGGGGCCCTGCGCTCGCTGGAAACGCCGGGGCTGCACGCCCTCCTGCGCCGGCAACGGCCCGGCCGGGCGCAGGGGGTGGCTATCCCCCGGCTTCGTTGGCCGCTCCGACTCAACGCACTCGAACTGGCCGCGCTGTCGTCGTGGCCGGTCGGGACAACCCAGGACTTGCCGGTGGCGGCGCAGCACAGCCGACAGGTGGCCGCAGCGGCAGCTATCCCCCGCCGGGGGCGGGTAGTAGCCGAGAGCACCTTCCCCGGAGCGGTACGCCCCCTCGCTCTGACCGGCGTGGCGTCCACCAGACACCTGCACCTGCTCGGCCCCTCGGGGTCGGGCAAGTCCACGCTCATGCATGGTTTGATCGCTCAGGATCTCGCCGCCGGGGCCGGGCTCATCGTGATCGAACCTCGCGGTGACCTGATCGCCGACGTACTGGCTTCGGTGCCAGCTGAGCGACTGAATGACGTCGTCCTGCTTGACCCGACCGACACCGAACGGCCGGTCGGGCTGAACCCGCTCATGCCGGCCGGGCGGCCGCCGGAGCTGGTAGCCGATCAGTTGCTCGGCAGCTTCCATTCGCTCTACGCCCACAGTTGGGGGGTTCGCACGGCCGACATTCTCGGGGCGGCACTGCTGACGCTGGTGCAGCTTCCCGGTATGTCGCTGGTGGCTGTACCGCTTTTGCTCACGAACGCCGGGTTCCGGCGGCGAGTCTTGAGTCAGATCAACGATCCGGTGGGACTCGGGCCGTTCTGGGCCGGGTTCGAGGCATGGAGCGAGGCGGAGCGTTCGACGGCGGCGGCCCCGGTGCTGAACAAGCTCCGCCCGTTCCTGATGCGCTCGTCACTACGACGGATGCTCGGTCAGGCCGAACCCCGGTTCGATCTTCGGCAGGTCTTCACCCGGCGCAAGGTGCTGCTCTGCAATCTGGCGGTCGGACAGCTCGGCCCGGAGATGGCGACGTTGCTCGGGGCGCTCGTCCTCAGTCAGGTATGGCAGGCCGCTCAGGGGCGGAGCACGGTCGAACGGACAAAACGTCGGCCGGCCTTTCTCTACATCGACGAGTTTCAGAACTACCTGCATCTGCCGGTGGATCTGGGGGACATGTTCGTGCAGGCCCGCGGGCTCGGGCTCTGCCTGACCGTGGCCCATCAGCACCTCGGCCAACTGAGCAGCGACATGCGATCAGCAGTGCTGGCCAACGCCGGGTCGAAAGTGGTGTTCCGCACGTCCGCCGAGGATGGACGGGTGATGGCCACCGGGGGTCGTTTGACACCCGAGGACTTCAGCGGGCTCGGGGCGTACGAGTGCTACGTGCAACTGGTGGCTGACGGCGCTGTGCAGCCGTGGGCGAGTGCCCGAAGCTTGCCGCCACCGGAGGGGATCAGCGATCCGGAGACTGTCCGGGCGGCTTCCCGGGCCAACTACGGCCGGGATCGGGCGGAGGTCGATCAAGCCATCGAACGCCTCATGAACGGTGATGATGCGATGGTCGATGACCTTACGCCGAGGCGGCGGGGAGGCCGGTCGTGACGGCTGCCCGTGCCTACCCGATCGCCTACCCGCTCGGGTGGGTGAGTTGCGACTGTTCTGGTCGGTGTACTGGCTGGTGGTGGCGCTGTTACCGGAGTTTTCGGGAGCGGACACTTCTCCATGTTCGGGGTGTTTCATGCTCGTTCGCCAAGTGCCGTCTCAGCTCCTGCATCCCGGTCGTCTCCTCGTCATCCTCAGCGACAGCGTCTGAAAAAAATGATGACGGACAAAACCGCTGTCCTGTCTACCCGGTCGGGTGGTCGGGTCCGCCCCGGCGTTCCCCTGTTCCTTCTCACTTTCGGGCGCGGATTGGAAACAAAGGAGGGAGGTGGTGAGCCGGGCGCGCCTCGGGGCGCTGCAACTGGCCCGGCTCCGCGAAGAACTGTCCGAACGGGATCTCGGGATCGTGGCTCAGGTGGCCGAGCTCCGGCTGATGGACGCCCGGCAGATCGAGGCCCTGCACTTCGGCGACGAGCATCATGCCAGTCGGATCACGGCAACCCGGACGTGCCGGCGAGTGCTCAACCGGTTGGTCGAGCGCCGGGTGCTGGCCCGGCTCGACCGCCGGGTCGGCGGTGTCCGGTCGGGGTCGGCATCCTTCGTCTACTGCTTGGGGCCGATCGGACAGCGGGTGCTGGAGACGGACGGACCGAGGCGGCGGTTTCGGGAACCAACCGCGACGTTCGTGGATCACACGCTGGCGATCGGGCAGTTGGTGGTCTCGTTGACGACGGCGGCACAACAGGGCGTCTGTGAGCTGCTGGCGGTGGAGGCGGAGCCGGCCTGCTGGCGGCCGTTTGGGGCGCTCGGCGGTCGGCAGGTGCTGCGGCCTGATCTGTTCGTGAGTCTCGGCGTCGGGGACTACGAGCACCGGTGGCTGGTCGAGATGGACCTCGGTAGCGAGAGCCTGCCGGTGGTGATCCGTAAGTGCCGGGTCTACGACCGCTACTACCGGTCCGGCGCGGAACAGGCCAAGCATGGAGTGTTCCCCCGGGTGGCATGGCTGGTGCCCGATGAGCACCGGGCGAACCGGTTCCGGGATGCCATCGGCACAACCGGCGATCTGGACGGGCGGCTGTTCACGGTGGCGACGACGGGTGGAGCAGCGGTCAGAACCTTGATCGGGGACGCCGTATGAAGCAGCTGCCGCTGGGCACGGTGCTGATCGGTGACGTTCGGGAGCAGTTGACCGGATTGCCGGCAGCGTCCGTCGACTGCGTCATCACGTCCCCGCCGTACTTCCGACTGCGGGATTACGGCGTCAGCGGGCAGATCGGACTCGAGGACACGGTCGAGGGCTGGGTCGATGAGCTGCGACTGACCTTCCGGGGTCTGGCCCGGGTGCTCAAACCAACGGGTTCGGTCTGGCTCAATCTGGGCGACAGCTACTCACGGCACCCCCGCTTCGGAGCGCCGGCCAAGAGCCTGCTGCTCGGGCCGGAGCGACTGGTGCTGGCCTTGGTGGCAGACGGCTGGATGGTGCGGAACAAGGTGGTGTGGGCCAAGACGAACACCATGCCGACGAGCGTCCGGGATCGGTTGTCTTGCCAGTGGGAGGCGCTTTACCTGTTGACCCGCAGCCGTCGCTACTTCTTCGACCTCGACGCCATCCGGGTGCCGCATCGCTCGGAGCGGGCTGGACACCGTCGGACTCGCGACGCGGTCATCCCTACCAGTCGGCCGTCGTGGGCCGGTCCGCTGGCCGGCACAAACGCCGGGCTGGCGAAGCTCAAGGCGAACGGGATGGCAGGTCATCCGTTGGGCAAGAACCCGGGGGACGTCTGGACGACGGCCTCGTCCAACTACCGGGGAGCCCACTTCGCCACCTTCCCCGAGTCGTTGGTGGTGCGGCCCTTGCTGGCAAGTTGCCCGGAGCGGGTCTGTCGGGTCTGCGGGGAGCCGTGGCGACGAGAGCCAGCACGGCTAGTGGACGGCCACTACGCCCGAGGGCAACTGGCTGCCGGGTGTGCGTGTGCGGCTCCGTTCCGGCCCGGTGTGGTGCTCGATCCGTTCATGGGAGCCGGGACGGTGGGTGTGGTGGCAGCCCGCCACCGGCGGGACTGGGTGGGTATCGAGCTGAACCCAGAGTTCGCCCGGATGGCTACGGAGCGGATCAGGGCAGTCGGACACCTTGGGAAACCAACGATGCAGCGACGAACCCGCTCATCTACATCTTTGAGAAGAACAGGTGCAGATGACTAGCTCTATCTACCTCATCGGACGGAGGTCGCCATTACCTCTTACTTTTCCCATGAATTGTCGCTCATCAGGGAAAATATTTGACAGACGAGCGGTTCAGCGCGAAAATTGTGGATCAATAGATGGGGGTTGAGAGATGGAAATAGCGAGCAAAGTATCAGCGCTAACGGACTCAGCCGTTATCTATTTGCGGGTGAGCACCCGTGAGCAGGCGGAGCGGGACGGCGACCCCGAGGGCTACTCGCTGCCGGCGCAACGGGAGGCCTGCATCCGCAAGGCTCAGGCGTTGGGCGCGAGCGTTGTTGCGGAGTTCGTCGATCGCGGCGAATCGGCCAAGACGGCCGACCGTCCCGAGTTGCAGCGACTGCTCGGCTTCGTCGGCGATCAGCCCGTCAAGTACGTCATCGTTCATAAGGTTGACCGGCTGGCCCGCAACCGGGCCGATGACGTGACGATCAATCTCGCCCTCCAGCAGGCCGGGGTTCGACTGGTGTCGGTGACCGAGAACATTGACGACACTCCATCGGGCATCCTGCTCCACGGCATCATGAGCTCGATTGCGGAGTTCTACTCCCGGAACCTTGCCAACGAGGTCATGAAGGGGACGATCAAGAAGGCGCAGCTTGGCGGTACGCCGAGCCGGGCACCGCTCGGTTATCGCAACGTGAGACTGATGGTCAACGGCAGCGAGGTGCGAACGGTTGAGGTTGACCCTGAGCGGGCACCGTTGATCGCCTGGGCCTTTGAGGCATACGCCAGCGGCGAATGGACGATGCGAGGCTTGCTGGAGGAGTTGACGGAGCAGGGGCTACGAACGCTCCCCGGCCCGCGCTCGACGGCGAAACTCCTCAGCCCTTCCCAACTCCACCGCATCCTGCACCACCCGTACTACACCGGAGTCGTCCGGTATCAGGGGGTGGTGTACCCGGGGAAGCATCAGGCGCTCGTCTCGCAGGAGACGTGGCAGCAGGTTCAAGATGTGCTGGTAGCCAAGAACCTGTCTGGAGAGAAACAGCGGGAGCACCGCCACTACCTCAAGGGAACGGTCTACTGCGGTGGCTGCGGCAGCCGCCTGATCGTCAACTACGCCACGGGTCGGCGGGGAGCCGTCTACCCGTACTTCGTGTGCATCGGTCGCCATCAGAAGCGAACTGACTGCAAGCAACGGGCCGTACGCATCGAAGCCGTCGAAGAGCTGATCGTGGCTCTGTACGACCGGGTGCAGTTGTCGGAGGAGGAGGCCAGCGGTCTTGAGGCGTTCGTAGTTGGAGAGCTGAACGCCAAGCGGGCACTGGCCGAGCGCGAACGCACGGTTCAGGAGCGACATCTTCGCAAGCTTCGGGACGAACAGAAGAAGTTGCTCGACGCCCACTACGCCGACGCGATCCCGCTTGACCTGTTGAAGTCAGAACAGGCCCGGATTGGTTCGGAGGTCGCAATCGCGGAACGCCGTTTGAACGCGGCCGATGAGGAATTTGGGGCCGTCGAAGTGAACCTCCGGCAGGCGCTTGCAGTCGCCGGAGACTGCGGAGCCACCTACCGGCAGGCACCGGACTCGCTCCGGCGGATGTTCAATCAGGTGTTCTTCCGGCGGATTCTGGTGGACGATGAGGGCAACGTCACCTCAGAGCTGGCGGAGCCGTTTGAGTTGTTGATCAGTGAGGAGCTGCGGCAGGCGGTTGTCTCGGCGGAAGGCACGTCGCTGGCCGATCAGGTGGAGCGGGCACTCCGTGAGCGGGGGACGGGTCCGGTCAACGACCGAAACCGCCTGCAGTTGGTTCCGGCGGCACGTGAACGTTCTGTTCAAACCGCCACTTCACCCTTTTTTGGTGAGGGTTGTAATTACGGCTACTTGGTGGGGACGGAGGGGCTCGAACCCTCACTGGAGGCGTTTTAAGCGCCCTGCCTCTGCCGGTTGGGCTACGTCCCCTCGTTACGCCACCGGTCCTCCCCGGTGTGCGCACGACGCCAGCGTCTCGCGCCGGCCTACGAAGCTAGTGGCGGCCGACCGTCGCGGGGCCGACCACGACCGCCGGCCGGCAACCCTCGACCGACTGGCGCCGCGTCAGCCGACCGGGTCGGCCAGGGGTAACGACCCCCAGGCGGCGAGCTCGTCGTTCCGGGGGGCGTCGACCAGCTCGGTCGTCCGGCCGAAGACCATCGTCGCCCGCCGATCGGCGTCCCACGCCGGCCACTGACCGATACCGTCGTGGCTCGGGTCGCCCGAGCGGGCGAACGAGAGCCACGCCCGCTGCATCTCGTCGGTCAGCGCGTCGGCTTCGGGGCCGCGGCCGGCGAACGCGGCGATGACCGGCTGGCGGATGCTCCCGAAGACGAACGGGATCTCGAGCGCGTGGCAGGAACCGAGCAGGCCGCCGAACGCCGGCGACTCCCACGTGAACAGGTAGACGTACGTCGCCGGCTGGTAGCGCCGCTGCGCCGCGGCCAGCTGCAGCGACGGCCAACGGAAGACGCGGTCGCTACCCGCGGCCACCCAGAGGTCGAGCGGTCCGACCGGCTCCCCCCGGGCCTGACGAGCGGTCCGGTACGCGTCGACGATCCGCTCCGGCGGGATCGTCGGGTCCGCGAGCTGCAGCCAGTGCAGCAAGCCGTCGTCGTCCATGCCGTGCAGCCGGCGGTCGCCGAGCGCGAAGAACGTCAGCTCGTCCCGCGTCGTCCCGATCAACAGCGGGACCGACGCCACCTCGCCCGCCGCGACCGCGTCCTCCGGCCGTCGCGGCAGGAAGTGTCCGTCGACGACCGGCAGGAACGGCAGCGGCAGCTCTCCCGGTCGCGGCGACTGGTTCTGCAGTTCCGCCGTCGCCGCGACCAGTTCGCCGGCCGGCACTGCCTCGAGCGACTGCCGTGTGACGTCGCCGACACCGAGCAAGCCGGCCAGATCGCTGGCGGCCCGCACCGCCTGCTCGACCGAGTGCGTGTACGGCGGCCCGCTCTCGACGATCGCCCGGTGGAACAGCCCGCGCGCCGCCGGGACGCCGAGGAGCGCCGAGATCGCCATCCCTCCCGCCGACTCGCCGAAGAGCGTGACGTTGCCGGGATCGCCGCCGAACCCCGCGATGTGGTCACGGACCCACCGCAGGATCGCGATCTGGTCGAGCAAGCCCCAGCTACCGATCGTCCCGGTCGACTCGTCGCCCAACGCAGGATGGCCCAGGAAGCCGAGCGCGCCGAGCCGGTAGTTGCCCGTGACGACGACGACGTCGCCGTCCCGCGCCAGGTCGTCGCCCCGGTAGAGGAGGCTCGACCCGGCTCCCGTCGTGAACCCGCCGCCGTGCACCCAGACCATGACCGGGCGGGCCCCGTCGTCGAGGGCCGGCGTCCAGACGTTCAGGTTGAGGCAGTCCTCGTCCTGCGCCACCGGATCGCCCGGCACGGCGACGCCCGGGATCGGTGGCGTCTGCGGCGCGATCGGCCCGAACTCCACCGCCGGGCGGATACCCGACCACGGTGCCGGCGGCTGCGGCGGCCGCCACCGCAGCGGACCGACCGGCGCCGCCGCGAACGGGACGCCGACGAACGCCCACCCGCCGTCGAGCTCCCGACCTTCGATCCGGCCGCCGACGATCTCCCGCACCCCGTCCACGGACGCACCCTAGAGCGCCCTGCCCACCCACCGACCGGTGCCGATCCGCGACCGGCCCCGGCAAGTACGGTGTTCACGACTTCCGTCGAGGCCGTCCGAACTGGCTAAACCCCTTGGATTGTGTGACTCGAGGGGTTACTGTTGCGGAAGTGGCTGCTGTGAATTGTCGGAGCACACGCCGCACGCTTTTGCCTGCCCTCGCCGGCGGGATCATCGTGCTTGCCCTCGTCGCCATCGGCGCGCCGATGGCCGGGGCCGCCTCTTCGACCACTTCGACCAGCGTCCCCACCCAGGCGCAGATCACAGCCACCCAGCAGCAGGCCGCGACGCTCGCGACGACGATCGCCCACGAGCAGGCGCAGACCGCCGCGCTGAGCCAGCAGTACGACGCCGCCCAGCAGGCGTTGCAGACCGTCAACGCCCAGCTCGCGACGACCGCCGCCGACCTGAGCGGCACCCAGGCAAACATCACCGCCGACAAGACGAAGCTGGCCCATGACGCGGTCATGGCCTACGTCTCCGGCGCCCCCGCCACCCAGATCTCCGCCCTCTTCGCCACCTCAGCGGCCAGCTCCGACGCCCGGACCGAGTACGAGAGCACCGTCATCGGCAACGTCGTCGCCGACCAGACCGCGCTCGTCGGCGAGCAGAACAAGCTCCAGGCCGACCAGGCCGCTCAGAAAGCCCAGGAGCAGCAGGCCCAGGCCCAGGCTCAACAGGCCCAGGCGCTCGAGCAGGCGAACGCCAGCGCCACCGCGGCCGACGAGGCGACGCTGCAGCAGGTGAAGGGGACGCTGGCCCAGGAGGTCGCCGCCCAAGCCCAGGCCCAGGCGGCGGCAGCCGCCGCGGCAGCCGCCGCGGCGAAGACGGCCGCCGCCCGCCAACAGGCCGCGCAACAGGCCGCCAGCGCGGTCGCCGTTGCCACCGCGGTCGGCGGCTCCAGTGCCGGCGCGGCCGCCACCACTGCGGCCAACCAAGCCGCCGCAACGTCCAGCCAGTCGGGCAAGAGCAGCTCCGGTTCCGGAAGCAGCGGTTCGAGTGGTAGCGGTTCGAGCAGCTCACCGCCGACGGTCAGCGCCAGCGGCTCGTCCAGCGGCGGCGGCGACGCGGCCGTCCAGGCCGCGGAAAGCCAGCTCGGCGTCCCCTACGCATGGGGCGGCGAGACTCCCGGCCAGGGCTTCGACTGCTCCGGCCTGACCCAGTGGGCGTGGGCCCAGGCCGGCGTGTCGATCCCGCGGACCGCGACAGCCCAGTACGCGTCGATCCCCCGCGTCTCGCTGGCCGCCCTCCAGCCCGGCGACCTGCTCTTCTACAAGAACCTCGACGGCGACGGCATCATCGACCACGTCGTCATGTACGTCGGCTCCGGCCCCTACGGCAGCACAACGATCATCCAGGCCCCGTACACCGGGACGACCGTCTCGTACTCGCCGATCTACGACACAGACCTGATCGGCGCCGGACGGCCCTGACCCGACGGCGGACGAACTGCAGCAGGCTGCCGGCTCGCTCCGTCGCCACCTCGGGAAGGGCGCCGGTACGCTGACATCCGAGGAGGCCGTCGGATGCGCTTCGAACGGATAACGGTGAAAACGGGGCAGATGGGCGGCCAGCCGTGCATTCGCGGTATGCGCATCCCCGTCGCCACCGTTGTGGCCATGGTTGCTGACGGGATGACCGCAGACGAGGTCGTGGACGCTCTTCCAGCCCTCGAGCCTGCGGACGTGGCTGAGGCCTTGCACTACGCCGCCGCTGCGGTCCAGGAGCGCACGGTTCCGCTGCTCGATCCCGCTTGAGGTTCTTCATCGACCAGTGCCTGTCGTCACAGTTGGCCGATGGTCTTGTCGCGGCTGGACATGACGCTGTGCACGCGGCCGCATATGGGCTGTCCCGGGCCGCCGATGAAGAAATCTTGGCCCGAGCTGCCGCAGAGCAACGGGTGTTGATCTCGGCCGACACCGACTTCGGCGGAATGCTCGTCGCTCGAGAAAGCACGGTGCCCTCGGTCATCCTCTACCGTCGGCAAGGCCGCCGCCGGCCGCATGAACAGGTCATGATCCTTCTCGCCAACATGCCAGCCCTCGAAGAAGATCTCGACGCGGGGGCAATCGTCGTTATCGAGAACCGTGGTATTCGGATCCGGAGGCTGCCGATCGGCGGATAGCGGTCGGTACGATGGCGACGTGGCAGCCCGCAGGGAAGTCGCGGCGCCGGCCCGACCGAGCACCGAGATCGTCCCCCTCCGGCTGCCCGCCGACGAGCGAACGACCGTCTCGCCGCCCGCCGACGAGAGCCGCCGCTCCGACGTCGACGAGTGGGGCCGCTCCGAGCGCGTGCGGCCAGCTGGCCCGACGCGCTCTACGACCCCGTCTACAAGCAACTGGTTCCGGGTCGAGTGGGAGGGCCTCGAGAAGATCCCCGACCGAGGGCGGCGCCCTGCTCGTCGCCAACCACGCCGGCGCCATCCCGTCCGACGCGCCCGTGATCATGCACGGCATCGAGGAGGAGCTCGGCCGGCCCGTCTACGGCCTGGCCGACTACTTCTTCCGCACGCGTCCCCTGGCTCGGCACGCTGCTGGGCCGGCGCCGGCGGCGTGCCGGCCCATCCCGACAACGCCTACCGGCTGCTGCGCGACCAGGGGCAGCTCGTGCTCGTCTTCCCCGAGGGCACGAAGGGACCGTCCAAGACCTACACCGACCGCTACCGGCTCCGGCGCTTCGGGCGCGGCGGCTTCGTCGAGATCGCCATGCGGGCCGGCGTCCCGGTCATCCCGATCGCCGTGCGTCGGCGCCGAGGAGTCGATGCCGATCGTCTTCCGGCTGCCCGCGCTCGCCAAGGCCCTCGGCGTCCCCTACTTCCCCGTCACCGCCAACATGCTCGCTGCTCGGGCCCGCTCGGAGTCGCTCGGCTACTTCCCGGCCAAGTTCAAGCTCGCGGGTCCTCGACCCGGTCACCTTCGACGTGCCGCCCGGCCAGGAGCGCTACTCCAAGAGCCGGGTCATGGACGAGGCCGAGAAGCATCCGGCACCGGTGCAGGAGACCCTCTACGACATGCTGCGCGACCGCCGCAGCGTCTGGTTCGGCTGAGCCGCGTGGGACGGCGCGTCCTCATCACCGGGCTCGACACCTTCTGGGGCGGCCGGATGGCCCAGGCCCTCGAGTCCGACCCCGAGGTCGAGATGATCCTCGGCCTCGGCACCGAAGACCCGTCGGTCGCCCTTCGAGCGCACCGAGTTCGTCCGCGGCCGACCAGACCTACTCGATCCTCTCCCGCATCGTCCGGGCCACCCAGGTCGACACGATCGTCCACACCTTCCTGGTCGTCGACTCGACCCAGCGCCCGGCCGCGCCCTGCACGAGATCAACGTCATCGGCACGATGAACCTCCTCGCCGCCGCCGGCCAGCCCGGATCCCGGTGCGCCAGGTCGTGGTCAAGTCCTCCACCCTCGTCTACGGCTCGGCCGACACCGACCCGGCACTGGTTCCCCGAGGAGCACGCCGCGTTCGCACGCCGCCGCGCACCCGGGTCGAGCGCTCCCTGCTCGAGGTCGAGGGCCTCGTCCGCGACTTCGCCGAGGACAACCCGCACGCGTCGTCACCCTGCTGCGCTTCGCCAACGTGCTCGGCACCGACATCGTCACGCCGATCAGCCAAGAACCTCTCGCGGCCGCTCTGCCCGTCGATCGCCGGCTTCGACCCGCTGCGTGCAGTTCGTCGAGGAGGACGACGTCGTCCGCGCCTCGAGCACGTCACCCGCCACCGGATCCCCGGCGTCTACAACGTGGCCGGCGCACGGCAAGCTGCCGTGGAGCGAGGTGGCCGCGATCTGCGGCACCCGGCTCCTGCCCCTCCCGCCGGTCCACCCACCCGGCTGGCCGCCGCCCCGCTCGTCCGCCTCGGGTCTGATCGAGTTCCCGCCCGAGCTCGATCGCCTCCTGCGCTACGGCCGCGGCGTCGACACCCGCCGGCTGCCGACGACCGGCTTCGACTACCGCTACACCACGCGCCGGCGCCGTCGAGAACTTCATCCGCGCCGTCCGCCTGCGCCGGAGCATCGGGCCGGCCTCCCGCCCGTACACCTACGAGCACGACGTCGAGCAGTTCTTCCGGCACTCGCCGTCCGTCGTCCAGGCCGGGGACGGCTGAGTCGATGCATGGGGGCCGTCCACCCCCGTCGTCACTCCCCTTGCAGCGAGCTCGAGGGAGAACCCTCACCGGCGGTCCCGACGGGATTGACCGAGCGGTCCGTCACAGTCGTGACAACAGCTGGCGGTATCGATCGCTCGGTCGTCGTGTTGGCGCATGTCAGATAATTAGCTACACTTTCTGACGTGAGCATGTCGACCACCACGGCGATCCGACGGGAGTTCGAGCAGGCCACACCAGGGGCACTGATTCCGACGTCCCGACTGCTTCGCTATGGCACGAGAGCGGCCGTGGATCAGACGCTCAGCCGCCTCGAGCGGGCTGGGGAGATCACGCGCGCCGCCCGTGGCGTCTACTACCGGCCGAAGACCAGCCGCCTCGTCGGCGCGGTCCCTCCCCAGCCTCAGGCCCTGGTCGAAGCGCTAGCCGAGAGCCGGGGTGAGTCGATCGCCGTCCATGGCGCCGAAGCTGCCCGACGGCTCGGCTTGAGTACCCAAGCCCCGTTGTCCCCGGTATTCCTCACTTCTGGCCACAGCCGAACCGTGCAGCTCGGCCAGCTCAGCGTGCAGCTCCGGCACGCAGCCCCCAGAGAGCTGGTGCTGCCGGGCACCCCGGCCGGCGACGCGCTGCGCGCGCGCTGCGTTACCTCGGCCCCAAGCAGGTGACCCCCGCGGTCATTGCGCAGGTACGGGGCGCGCTGCCGGTTGCGGAGTTCAAGACGCTGCGCGAGGAGACCAACGCGATGCCAGCCTGGCTGAGCGACGAGTTCTACCGTTTCGAGCACCCCGGATCCGGGGCCTCGACGGGCCAGATGGTCAGCGAGCCGGCAATTGCCTGACCAGTTCTTGCTCGAGAGGCCCGACGAGCAACGCGACGTCTACGCCGCATGTGCTGCCAGCACTGGCCTCCCGCCCAAGATCCTCGAGAAGGACGTCTGGCTCTGCTGGACCCTCGACGTCCTCTTCGACCAGGACGACCGGCCGCCGATGGCCTTCAAGGGCGGTACCTCGCTCTCGAAGATCTACGGGGTCATCGACCGGTTCTCCGAAGACATCGACGTCACGGTCGCTCTCGATCCCGACACGAACGCCGAGCTCCCTGCTTCGAGGAGTGCCGCCAAGAAAGCCCGGGAACGGCTCGGCACCCAGCTAAAGGCCCACCTCGAAGCGGTCGTGGTGCCACTCGTCAGTTCTGCCCTCGCTCCTTACATCGACAACCCGAACGAATGCGTCACCATGCTCGACGACGAGACCGTCGTCCTCGACTACCCGAGCTGTTTCATCAAGGAAGGTGGTTACCTCACCGAGCGGGTCAAGATGGAGTTCGGGGCCCGCAACCGTGTCGTTCCGAGCGAGTCCCACACGATCGCTCCGTACGTGGCCGACTTTCTCACGACCGAGGACGTGGAGCTTCCTCTTGCCACCGTCGACGTGCTCTCCGCGGCGCGGACGTTTTGGGAGAAAGCCACCCTGGCCCACGATGAGTGCAACCGCGGACAGTGGGACCGGGGGGCCGATCGGATCTCCCGCCACTGGTACGACCTGGCCCGGCTGTCCGAGCATGAGGTCGGGGAGGCCGCACTCGAGGACCGCGATCTCCTTGCCGACGTTGTCGCCGTAAAGAACGTCCACTTCTCCAGGAGCACTTCCCACTACGAAGACTGCACGACGGGCGGGATCCGTCTCGTCCCCGACCAGACCGGACTCGACGCGCTCGCGGCGGCCGACTACGCCGAGATGACGAGCTCGGGGATGTTCCGGGGTGAGCCACCGGAATTCGGTTGGGTGATAGACCGCGTCGCCATGCTCCAGGTCGCGATCAACGCCGACCTTCCGAAGAACGACGGCGCGAACCAGACGTGACACTTCGTCCAGAGTGATCGGCAACCGGCTTCGACTACCGCTATACCAGCGCCGGCGCCGTCGAGAGCTTCGTCCGCGCCGTCCGGCTACGACGGAGCATCGGCCGCCGACCCGCGTCGTACACGTACGAGCACGACGTCGAGCAGTTCTTCCGACACTCGCCGTCCGTCGTGCAGGCCGGGGACGGCTGACCGAGACCCGCCACCTGACGCCAGTGCTCAGTTACCGAGCACCGATCCGATAGGCGACCGACAGAGCGCCGGAGACCGATCGGACTGCACACTTCCAAGCCGGACAACGACGATCTCCCGCGGCGGGCGGCCCTCCTCGGGACGGACATACACTGCGGACATGGAGGAGCCGACGGAGATCGAGTTCGTCTTCGAGCCGCAGGAAGAGGGCGGGTACAGCGCCTACGCCCCCGACCTACCCGGGCTGCACACCCAGGGTGACGATCTCGAAGAAGCGGCAGCGAACGCACAGGAAGCCCTGGCGCTCTACGTCGAGGAGCTTCGTGAGGAAGGTCGGTCGGTCGGGGCGGGGGTCGTGCGGCGGAGGCTGCCGATTCCCGCGTGAGCGACCGCCAGCCCGTCCTGTCCGGTGCATAGCTGATCAAGGTCCTCGAACGAGACGGCTGGCGTGCCACTCGACAGCGGGGAAGCCACGTCCTCTTGAAGAACCCCGAACGGTCGACCACCCTCGTCGTTCCGTTGCATCGAGAGCTCGAGCGGGGGACCCTCGCGGGGGATTCTTCGGGATGCCGGTATGGACCGGGAGAGCTTGGCGAATCTTCTTTGACCGCGAGGCTGCGGGAAACCGGCTGGGAGTGGCTCCATTCCCCAGCCGGCACCACTCGTCACTACGGCGCCGATGGGGCATTATGGGCAGATGCCGTCGCCGACCTACGAGGTCCGAAACGGAAAGTCGTCATGGAATGGTCGACGGCTCAGGGAATGGGCCGATGACATCACCGCGCTCATCGTCGAGCGATTCGAGCCGGCCAAGGTAATCCTGTTCGGATCGGTTGCCGAAGGCACCGACGGGCCTGACTCCGATCTCGATCTCTTGGTGGTGCTCGATGACGCTCCGGTCGATCAGCGCCGCGCGTTGATGGTCGCACTACGACGGGCGACCCGGACCCTGGATCTGCCCCGGGACCTCCTCGTAACCAGCGTCGCAGATTTCGAGCGAAACCGATCAGTCGTCGGAACGACCGAGTACGAACCGGCGAACCACGGCATCGTCGTCTATGAGCGACGGCCCGCTGCCTGACTCGCCGGCCGCCCGGTGGTACCGGCTGGCAGAGGAGGATCTGGCCGCAGCGCATGCACTACTTCATGCCGACGACATCGTGCCGCGAATCGCCTGCTTTCTCTCCCAACAGGCCGCCGAAAAGGCGCTGAAGGCCGGGTTGATCGCGATCGGCAGACAGTTCCCAAAGTCTCATGGGCTCACGAGGCTTCTTGGCACATTCCCCGAAGAGCGACGGCCAACGATCGACGAGGACGACCTCGACGCACTCGACCCGTGGGTCATCGACGGCCGGTACGCAGCCGACCTGCCACCGGTCAGTTCGGCGGAGGCGGTCGTGATTGCCGGTATCGCCGAACGTGTCGTCGAAGCGGTGCGTCCCTTCGTGCTCGAACACCGCTCGTCAACAGGCTGACTTCTGCCGTTCGGCTTCTCCCCCTCCCATCTGTCCACCCGACGCTCGCCATCGCCCCCCTCCTCCGTCTCCGCGTCTTCCACCTCCCGCCCGAGTTCGAAGCCCTCCTGCGCTACGGCCGCGGCGTCGACACCCGTCGCCTGACCGATGCCGGCTTCGACTACCGCTACACCAGTGCCGGCGCCGTCGAGAGCTTCGTCCGCGCCGTCCGGCTACGACGGAGCACCGGCCGCCGTCCGGCGTCGTACACCTACGAGCACGACGTCGAGCAGTTCTTCCGGCACTCGCCGTCCGTTATGCAGACCGGAGACAGTTGATCATGCCCGGGGTGGGTGCGCATGATCTCCCCTGCGCCACGCTGAAGTGGCCTATGGTCCGAGCGATCCGAGAGGGATCACGGCGACACCATCGTCGCGCGTGTAGCCATACCCGGTGCCGACGATCACACCGAGCACCATCGGGCGGCCACAGGTGTCGGTGTCGACCCGCTCGGCGAACCTCCGCAACGATGCCGCTCCGTCAGCCACCGATCCCGTGCCCAGCTTGACCTCGAACGCCCCCCACCGACCGTCGGCTGCTTCGACGATGGCGTCGACCTCCAGACCCGTGTTGTCCCGATAGTGCAGGACTCGGGCGTCGGATGCCTGTGCGTACACCCGGAGGTCGCGCACGACGAGGGACTCGAAGAAGAACCCGAACAGGTTCAGGTCCGAGAGCAGGCGTTCGGGCGTCAACCGGAGGGCGGCGACCGCAAGTGAGGGATCGACGAAATGACGTTTGGGTCCGCTCCGCAGGACAGACCGCGACCGCAGTCGTGGAGCCCACGCGAGCTGGTCCTCGACGATCATCAGGCGTTCGAGCGCGCCCAGGTAGTCACGCACGGTGTCGTCGTCCAACGCCCCGTCCGCACCGCCGGCATCGGCGGCCAAGGTGGTAGCCGCGGCATAGGTGGACACGTTGCGGGCAAGCGAAGCCAGGAGCCGGCCGACCCGCTCGGGGTCACGGCGGGTCCCGTCGACCCGGACGATGTCGGCCCGTCGGATCTCGTCCAGGTAGCCGCGGACAGCTCGGAGGGCATCGATCGTGTTCCGATCCTGGAGAGCTGGCCACCCACCGACGGCGATCCGCTCGGCCAGGTCGCGCACCGACAGCCCGGGGTCCGCGCTGCGAGCCGGCGCACCGTCGAGGAGACGACGCAGCGAGACGGCCCCGTCGGCGTGGCCGGTCTCGTAGAGGCTCATCGGGCGCATCCGCAGCCGGGCGATGCGCCCTGCCCCGGTGTGCCGGGTGATGTCGTCGGCCGCGACGGCCGAACCGGTGAGGATGAACTGCCCGGGCTCGGTCCGCCCATCGACCGTACGACGGATGTGGTTCCAGATGGAGGGCTCGATCTGCCACTCGTCGATCAGGCGAGGGACCGGGCCGTCGAGCACCAGTCCTGGGTCCACCTCAACCGCCCTGCGGGCCGATTCGTCGACGTCCAGCAGTACCTCGCTGGCGGCGAGCTGGCGGGCCGTCGCCGTCTTGCCGCACGCCTTGGGTCCTTCGATGACCACCGCGCCGGTGGCGGCGAGCAGCTCGACCAGCTCACGGTCGACAATGCGACGCCGGTAGGGCGAGCTGGTGTCTGCCATTCGGGAGATTGTAACCTAACTGTCCGGGAGATTGTTAAGAGTACGACCGGCAATTCATCACCGCTTCAGCCGGGATATTGTAAGACCAGTGCGGGCAGAGGCTGCTACGGCCGGTCGGTCGAGGGCTGAAGCTGCGAGCCCTGGAATCTGTCGACACGGCGTCGACTCCAGGGGCCGCCGAACCGTGGCCGGATGCTTTCGTCCTCGAGTACGCCGTCCGCGCGTCGACTTCGTCGTCCGCCACCGGCTCCCCGGCGTCTTCAACGTCGCCGGCGCCGGCCGGCTGCCGTGGCGCGAGGTCGCGTCGATCTGTGCGACCCGGCTCCTCCCCCTGCCGCCCGTCCACCCCGCCCTCGCCATCGCCCCCCTCGTCCGCCTCGGTGTCTTCGAGCTCCCGCCCGAGCTCGAAGCCCTCCTGCGCTACGGCCGCGGCGTCGACACCCGCCGCCTGACCGATGCCGGCTTCGACTACCGCTACACCAGCGCCGGCGCGGTCGAGAGCTTCGTCCGCAGCCTCCGGCTACGGCGGAGCACCGGCCGCCGTCCCGCGTCGTACACCTACGAGCACGACGTCGAGCAGTTCTTCCGGCACTCGCCGTCCGTCGTACAGGCCGGGGACGGCTGACCACCTCTCGGCGCCGATGCTGGCTAGGACTACGCTTCACCACATGTTGGACGGTCGACGGTTCGTCACTTTCTGATGGCCAGGACCAGGGAACGTTCCGTTTACCGCGACGGCCGATGGAACGGGAAGACGCTCCGCGAGTGGGTCCCCTCCGCAGTAGAGGACGTGGTGCGCGCCTTCGATCCCGCTCAAGTGATCGTCTTCGGTTCCGTGGCCCTCGGCTCGGAGTCCCCGGACAGTGACCTCGACCTCCTCGTCGTCTTCGACCATGTCGACAGGTCCGAGATCGTCGATCTCATGGGCAAGGTTCGCCGGTCAATCGCCGCTCCGGTGCCCTGCGACGTGATCGTCACCGACGTCGACGAGCTTCAGCGGCAGGCGAACATCAACGGCTCACTCCTCTACTTCCCGGCCCACGAGGGCAAGGTGGTCTACGACCGAGCCTCCGCCTGAGGTGAGCACCGAGGCAAGACGCTGGCTCCGGGAGGCTGACGAAGAGCTGGCGGTTGCCCGAGCCCTCAGGGAACGTGCGGACCTACCGCCGCGAGCGGCCTGCTTGCACGCACATCTCTCTGCGGAAAAGGCATCGAGCGAGCGGTCACCCTGCGACGTTCCCACGACCTCTTCGAGATCGTCGGTCTCTTGCCGGACGATGACGCGGCACTCATCGACGAAGGCGATCTCGATAGAAGGTCGCTACCCGGCCGACCTGGGCGACGTCACCGCCGACCGTGTCGACGCGGTAGTGGCTGCCGCGGAGCGAGTGGTCACTTCCATCACGTCGCAGCTGACGTGAACGGGACGCGACGGTGCCTGCACTTTCGAGACGGCTGAACCTCCCATAACGCGGGCGCCGGATCCCCCGGCGCGACGTCGACGCCGAGACGCTCGTCCACGACTTCGCCGACGACAACCCCGACGTCGTCGTCACCGTCCTCCGCTTCGCCAACGTCCTCGGCACCGACATCGTCACCCCGATCACCAAGAACCTCTCCCGGCCGCTCTGCCCGTCGATCTTCGGCTTCGACCCGCTCCTGCAGTTCGTCGAAGAGGACGACGTCGTCCGCGCCGTCCGACTACGGCGGAGCACCGGCCGCCGTCCCGCGTCGTACACCTACGAGCACGACGTCGAGCAGTTCTTCCGGCACTCGCCGTCCGTCGTGCAGGCCGGGGACGGCTGACCGAGACCGGCCACGGGGACCGTCCGCCCCCTCGTCACTTCCTTTTGCATCGAGGCTCGAGCGGGGAACCCTCTCCGGGGATCGTCCACGGAGTAACCGAGCGGTCCGTCACAGTTGATGACAGCAACGCCTCCTACTGCTTGATCGTCGCGCGTGGCAATGTGTCAGATAATTTGCTATGATTTCTGACATGAGTACGTCGACCACCACGGCGATCCGAGGGGAGTTCGAGCAGGCCACGCCAGGGGCACTGATCCCGACGTCCCGACTACTTCGCTATGGCACGAGGGCTGCCGTGGACCAGACGCTCAGCCGTCTCGAGCGGGCTGGGGAGATCACGCGTGCCGCCCGTGGCGTCTACTACCGGCCGAAGACCAGCCGCCTCGTCGGCGCGGTCCCTCCCGAGCCTCAGGCCCTGGTTGAGGCGCTGGCCGAGAGCCGGGGCGAGTCGATCGCCGTCCATGGCGCCGAGGCTGCCCGCCGGCTCGGCTTGAGCACCCAGGCCCCGTTGTCCCCGGTATTCCTCACTTCTGGCCACAGCCGGACCCTCCAGCTGGGTCAGCTCAGAGTGCAGCTCCGACACGCAGCCCCCAAGGAGCTGGTGTTGGCGGGCACCCCGGCCGGCGAGGCGCTACGCGCGCTGCGTTACCTCGGCCCCAAGCAGGTGACCCCCGCGGTGATTGCGCAGGTGCGGGGCGCGCTGCCGGTTGCGGAGTTCACGACGTTGCGCGAGGAGACCAACGCGATGCCGGCTTGGCTGAGTGACGAGTTCTACCGTTTCGAGCGCCCTGGATCCGGAGCCTCGACGCGCCAGACGGTCAGCGAGCCGGCAGTTGCCTGAACAGTTCTTGCTCGAGGAGCCCGACGAGCGACGCGACGTCTACGCCGCATGTGCCGCCAGCACTGGTCTACCGCCCAAGATCCTCGAGAAGGACGTCTGGCTCTGTTGGGCCCTCGGCGTCCTCTTCGGCCAGGACGGCCGCCCGCAAATGGCTTTCAAGGGCGGCACCTCGCTCTCGAAGGTCTACGGGGTCATCGACCGGTTCTCCGAAGACATCGACATCACGATCGCTCTCGATCCCGAGGCGAACGCCGAGCTCCCTGCTTCGAGGAATGCCGCCAAGAAGGTCCGCGAGCGGCTCGTCGTCCAGCTGAAGACTCACCTCGAAGAGGTCACGGTGCCACTCGTCAGTTCTGCCCTCGCTCCCTACGTCGACGACCCGAGCGAATGCGTCACCACGCTCGACAACGAGACCGTCGTCCTCGACTATCCGAGCTGCTTTGACAAGGAAGGTGGTTACCTCACCGAGCGGGTCAAGATGGAGTTCGGGGCCCGCAACCGTGTAGTTCCGAGCGAGTCCCACACGATCACTCCGTACGTGGCCGACTTTCTCACGACCGAGGACGTGGAGCTTCCTCTTGCCACCGTCGACGTGCTCTCCGCGGCGCGGACGTTTTGGGAAAAGGCGACCCTGGCCCACGATGAGTGCAACCGCGGACAGTGGGACCGGGGGGCCGATCCCCTACATGTCAAGCTGGCGTGAGACGCCCGCTACAGCGGATCTTCCCTCGTAGGGCGAGAACGGAACACCTGATGTCACTTCCGACTGCAGTGCTGGACGGTCGCGCCCAAAATGGAGGCGTGTCCGATGGCAACCCGGCCGCCCGACCGCAACGTCGGCGGTTCGCCGCCGAGTACAAGCTGGCCATCCTGGCCGAGTACGAAGCCACTGAGGAGGGGCTGAAGGGCTCGGTGCTGCGCCGAGAGGGCCTCTACTCCTCCCAGATCACCGAGTGGCGCCAGGCTCGCGAGGCCGGGGCGCTCGGGGCGCTAGAGACGAGGACCCGCCAGTCCAAGCGCCACCCGGCCGAGGTGGAGCTCGAGAAGCTGAAGCGCCGTCAGGCGCGTACCGAGGCCGAACTGGCCCGGACCAAGACCGCCCTCGAGATCATGGGAAAAGCTTCCGCGCTCTTGGAGCTGTTGGCCGAGAGCGCGGACACCGACAAGAAGTCATCGACGTGACGGTCGCCGCCTGCGATGAGCTCGTCGCGGTGGTCGGCACCACCCGGGCGTGCACGCTCACCGGCCGGTCCAAGGCCACCCACTACCGGGCGCAGGCCGGACCGGTGCACGGCCCACGCGCACCGCGGACCACGCCCCCGCCCAACGCCTTGGACGACGAGGAGCGGGCTCAGGTGCTGGCCCTTCTGCGCAGCCCCGCCTACTGCGACCTGGCCGTCGCCCAGGTCTGGGCCATGCTGCTCGATGACGGCACCTACCTGGCCAGCCAGTCGACGATGCACCGGATCCTGCGCGCCGCCGGCGAGAACCGCGACCGCCGCCGCCAGCGGACCCATCCGGCAAAGAAGAAGCCCCAGCTCGTGGCCCATGCCCCGCTCCAGTGCTGGTCCTGGGACATCACCAAGCTGCCCGGACCGATCCGAGGCGTCTTCTTCGACTGCTACGTCATCATCGATATCTTCAGCCGCTATATCGTCGGCTGGACGGTGGCGGCCGCAGAGGATGGCGACATCGCCGCCGCGCTCATCGACGGCGCCTGTCGGCGTCAGGGCATCGACTGGGGCCAGCTCACCTTGCACGCCGACCGGGGCACGTCGATGACCTCGAAGACCGTGGCCCAACTCCTCGAAGACCTGGGGGTCACTCGGACCCACAGCCGGCCCCACGTGAGTGACGACAACCCCTACATCGAAGCGCATTTCAAGACGCTCAAGTACTGCCCGGCCTGGCCCGGCCACTTCGACACCCTCGACGACGCCCGAGCGTGGTGCGAGCAGTTCTTCGAGTATTACAACCATGTCCACCGTCACCGGGCCCTGGGCCTGCACACCCCGGCCAGCGTCCACTACGGCACGGCGTCCGAGATCCGTGCCCAGCGGGGCGCCACTCTTGATGCCGCCTACGCCGCCAACCCGTCACGCTTCGCCCGTCCGCCCATGCCACCCAAGCTGCCGACGGTGGCGTGGATCAACCAGCCCGAGGAGGCGCTGATAGCGAACGTTTGAGCAGAACCTGTCTCAAACAGCTTGACAGCTTCCGATCGGATCTCCCGCCACTGGTACGACCTGGCCCGGCTGTCCGAGCATGAGGTCGGGGAGGTCGCACTCGAGGACAGCGATCTCCTCGCCGACGTTGTAGCCGTAAAGAACGTCCACTTCTCGAGGAGCACTTCCCACTACGAAGACTGCACGACGGGAGGGATCCGTCTCGTCCCCGACCAGACCGGACTCGACGCGCTGCGGGCCGACTACGCCGAGATGACGAACTCGGGGATGTTCCGGGGTGAGCCACCGGAATTCGGTTGGGTGATAGACCGCGTCGCCATGCTCCAGACCGTGATCAACGCCGGCGCTCCGAAGGACGACCGCGTGAACCAGGCGTGATGCTTCGCCCAGGGTGATCGGCAGCCGGCCTACGACTACCGCTACACCAGCGCCGGCGCGGTCGAGAGCTTCGTCCGCGGCCTACGACGGAGCACCGGCCGCCGTCCCGCGTCGGACACCTACGAGCACGACGTCGAGCAGTTCTCCCGGCACTCGCCGTCCGTCGTGCGGGCCGGGGACGACTGACTGCCGGCGACCGGTATCGAAGAAGGACCGTCGAGCGCTCGGACCGTCGCCTACGAACGAACTCCTTCTGGTTCGAGTGCCTTCCGGCCCGGCCTGCCGGGAGTGGGCTCCCACGTGCGGCGCCGATTTGCTGCCCTCGGTCCGGCGTGGCGCGACGCCTGTGTACAGCCAACGATCGAGCGCACCGAGCAAGGGCGGGCGTTCCTGAACAAGTGGAAAATCCCTCCCGCGACCGCAAAACGGTTCACCGCCTTCGGGTGTGCTCCATAGCCGTCGAGGTCACGGCCGTCCGTCACCTCGGAGCACCATCTGCTGGTCGCCGAACGCAAGACTGGTCGGAACCGCCATCGCGACACACGCACTGACCGTTGGGCACGAGAGCGAGAAGACGTTGGCGATGTCGAGGTGTGTGAACCCGGTGCTGCGCCGTTGGGCCGGAGTCAGTGCGGTCGGGAGCTGCACTGTCGCCCAGGACCGGCCGCCGGTATCGGTCGCGGCGATGACGCCCAAGCCATCCGGCGTGCTCCCCGCCGCCCAGCAGGTTGTCGCCGCCGGGCACGAGATCGATGCCAGTGTCGATCCGGGGAGCCCGGACGAGGTGGCGACCGACCAGGTTTGACCACCGTCGCCAGTAGTGAGCGCCTCGCTCGGTCCGTAAGGATCGGGCCCTGGTGTCGGCGACCGCCCGTTGCCGACGCCGATGCAACGGTCGACGCTGGGGCACGAAACCGCGCGGACCCTGGCAACGGTGGCCGGGATCTCAGTTCGGGACCAGGTCCGCCCCCCGTTGGTGCTGCGGAGCACAGCCCCTGTGCCCGCGGTTATGCCTGACGATGGTGTCGCCCGACCGGCCACTCCGACCAAGACGCAGAGTCCACCGGCAGCCGCGCAGGCCAATCCTCCCGGACTAGCGGCGACAAAGGCTTGGGGAAGGTCCACTACCGATCCCAAAACGCTGCCGGCGACCGAGAGGGGAACGACGATCGGTGTCGCGCTCGAACCGGGGTCCGAGGTCGGTCCATAGCCCGCGGCAACGCATTGCCCTGTGGAATCACAAGCCAGATCGTTTACCTGCCCCACAGAAGCCGGTAGCGGGTGCACCGACCAGGTGCTTCCCCCGTCTGTCGTCACGACAATGCCAGCGCCGCTCGACGCCGAGGCTCCGGCCAGGCACTCGGCGGGACTCGGGCAGGCGAGCGACGAGGTGAGCTGCCATCCCGCCGGCAGGGCCGACGTTTGCCAGTCGAGACCCCCGTCGACCGATACCTCGACCACGGCCGGTTCCGGACCGACGCCCTCCTTCGCCGCGTAACAGTTCGAAACGCTCGGACAGGCCACGGCGGCCGTGATGCCGCCTGTGCCCGGCGAACCGCTCGACTGCCAGGCCGGTTGGTCGATAAAGCTCGTGATCCGCCACGCCACCGGGGTCACGCCGAGATGTGTGACGGCCGGCGGTGGTGTGCCTCCGGGAAAGACGCCGAACGCGGCGATGAGCACGAATGCGGCGGCGGCAACGGAGGCGACAACGGCGATCCGCCCGGTCCATCGAGGTTCGCCCCCGAGAAGGCGCCATCGGCTTCTCGGTGGGACCGGACGTTGCTCCCAACCGAACAGTCTTCCGCCCCACGCCGAACCGGGGCGGTCCCGGAGGGCATCACAGTGGTCCACCCAGAACGCGCCCGAACCTTTCGGGGCGGATCGCCGGACGGCCTGTTGGCGTTCGACGGTCGGTTCTTCGACGTAGGGCCGCATCGCCTCGACCAGCTCGTCCGGTGCCGATTCGCTCCACCACTCACCGCACCAGTCGGCATAGGCGTCGCGAATCATCGACGGCGTGGCCGTCGCCCACGCCGAGCCTTCACGTCCCGGGTACGCGTCGCCCACGTCGCGCAACCACTCGCCGAACCCACCCGGTGCGGCCGCCAGCAGCTCGGCTTCGGTTGCCGACGCGGGCGCTTCGATGTAGGCCACCAGCGCGGCGGCGGTCCGTACCTCGCCGGCGGTGAAAACACCGCCGTCCGACTCGTCCCCAGGCCCCTCGGTCAACTGGCTCCGTCCCTTCTGTTCGACTTCTCGTCACCAGCCATCGGGCACCCACGAGCTTCACCGCGGGCAATGGCTCCCCCAAGTGTTAACGAACGAAAAGTCACGTTGTGACAGAGTTTTGCAAAAAGTTGAGGGGCAAGGGAATAGAGGGCGTCGGGAACTGGAAGCTCTTATTTTCTAAATGGCGCTTCGAACAGCCCGGTCGGTCAAGGGATGGGTCGTCGCTACGCGCAGTGGAGGTTGGCCGGGCTCGATTGCGCTCCCCCTTCCACCGTGCCGTTGACCGCCCACAGCTCGTCGGTCTCGAAGCCGTTCGTGCCGCTGATGACCGAGCAGCCGTAGTAGGCGTCGACACCGAGCCAGTTCCCTCTGTCCGACCCTGTGGCCGTGTTGCCGACGTGTGTGTTGCCCCGATAGTCCGCCACTATCTCGGCCAGTGTCTCGGTCACCAGGCAGTCGATGACCCCTTCGCCCTGGACCAGCGGGCCGAATGTGCTGCCGATGACGTCGGGGGGTGCGGGGTCGGGGACGCAGCCGCCTATTGTCACCAGCCGGTCGATGCCGTGCCGGGAACGGTGGCCCGGCGACGACACCTCCCGCAACGTGGCGGTGGAGGCCGGCACGGCCGTCGAGCCATGGCGCACCGCACCGGTGGTGGTGGCGGTCCCGTCATTGCCCGGCCGGGGGTAGGTACCGGCCACAGTCGAGGTGCCGGGCTCGAGCACCAAGGTGGCCCCGGCGAAGTCGGCACCCGGACTGAGCTCGGTGACGACGAGCTGGCGGCCGCCGAGGAGCGTCAGGTTGACCAGCACGGTGCCCGATGTGTCGTCGGCGACGACCGTCCGCTGGGCGACGGAGATCACGCCGGACGCGGTGGTCACGGTCGAGTCGCTGACCGGGCTCGGGCTGCCGACGGCGGTTAGGGCGCCGTCGCCCCGGTAGGTGCTGGCCGCGGCGAGCCCGGTCTGGTCCAGTGTCGGCCAGCTCGTCGTGGCCGAGCTGGCCGACGCCGGCGGCGTTACGATCGGTACGGCGGACACGGCACCGGCGACCGGCACCAAGGCCGCGACGATCCAGCGCATGGGCGTCTTCATGGTTGTCTCCCCTCAAACTGCCGACGCAATGGAAAATGGGGATGGCCCATTTCCCGCCGACGTTCCTCCAGAAGCCCCCGCCATCGGGCTTCGCTCGCTTAACGAACGAGCGCGCCCAATGTGACACACCTTTTTGGAAAATGCCCCTTCTTCGAAGCCCGGCCGACGGCCGCGACTACGACGCCGGCTGGTCGGTGTCCGGCCGCGCCACCTTGCGCCACCCCCGCAGATCGCGCGGGATGAGGTCGCCGGTCAACCGGGCCGGGTTCACGCCGAGCGCGTAGGCGATCTCGACGACCTTGTTCACGCCCGGATTGAGGTGTCCGGCTTCGAGCGTGGAGATGTACGTGGCGTGGACCTTGGCGACGTCCGCCAGTTGGCGCTGGGACCAGCCCAGCTCCAGCCGCCGAGCCTTGATCCTCTCGCCCACCATGACGTTGGGCTCCGGCCGCGCCGCCTTTGGCGTCATCGACGCGGACGGTAGGAGAGGACCACCCGACGGCGGTGGATAGTAAATCTAGGTCTTATAATATTTTAGATATTTGCTTGCAATTATCGGCCTCTAGCTGCTATCTCTATCATCCAGAAGGGGGACATGATCATGGTAGAAGCTCTATCACTGCTCGCTGCCGGGCCGATCGAGGAAGCACCGGTGGCGAGCGCATGATCTCCAGGCCCTGGATGGGGGCGTGGAACCGCTGTGCCGTGGTGGCCTCTGCATCGGGCCCTCCACCCTCTCAGCCCGGCGGGGGCTGCCACGGCACGGCATCTTTCGGCTCCTGCTCCGGCGCCGGCGCCGCGCTCGGCGCGTGCGCCGGAGCCGAGCGTTCGTAGTCGTGGACGAACGCCGCGCCGAGCGACCGGGGATCATCCTCCCCGGCGGGCGCTCGCCACTCGGTCCGGACCGGGTCGTCCCTCGCGGCCGCCACAAGCGTCGGCCCGAGGAGGTCCGCGAGATCCAGCGGGCCAGGATCATCGACGCCTTCGTGCAGGAGGTCGGCGCCCGCGGGCTGCCCAAGACCGACGTCCGGGTGGTGTGCCAGAAGGCGGGCGTGTCATTGACCGTCTTCTATCAACTGTTCGAGCGCAAGATCGACTGCGCGCTGGCCGCCTTCTGGATCGGCTCGGACATCGTGTGCGATCTCGGCGAGGTGGTCTTTCGCCAGACCGAAGGCGCCTGGGAGGTCCGGCTGCACGCCGCCTTCTCGGCCATGCTCGACCTCTTGGCACCCAACCCGGCGTTCGCCCGACTGGCCCTCGTCGACATGCAACGCGACGCCGACGGGGTCGAGTACTTCAACGCCGTCGTGGCTCGCTGCCGGACGAGCTTCGGGGGCACGGGCGAGCTGCCCACCCCCGACGGCGTCGACGTCGATGCCGGCACCTACGAGACCGTGCTCGTCGGCGGGGTGCTCTGGCCGCTCGAGTACGCGCTAGGCCAGGGTCGGGCCAAACGTCTGCCGGAGCTGGCGAAGACGATGACGTGGACGCTGGCACTCCCGGCGGTTGGACACGAGCGCGCCAACCAACTGCTGTGCCGCACCTGACACGCTCCCTGGCCCGCCGGCTCGCCGGGACGACCTGATCTGGACGGCCGCGACTACGACGCCGGCTGGTCGGTGTCCGGCGGTGCGGCTTTGCGCCACCCCCGCAGATCGCGCGGGATGAGATCGCCCGTCAACCGGGCCGGGTTCACGCCGAGCGCGTAGGCGATCTCGACGACCTTGTTCACGCCCGGATTGAGGTGTCCGGCTTCGAGCGTGGAGATGTACGTGGCGTGGACCTTGGCGGCGTCCGCCAGTTGGCGCTGGGACCAGCCCAGCTCCAGCCGCCGAGCCTTGATCCTCTCGCCCACCACGACGTTGGGAGCCGGCCGTGCCGCCTTTGGCGTCATCGTCGCGGACGGTACGGAGCCGGGAACCGACTCGGCACCGTCAGCCCTTGGCGAAGACCCGGTCGACCCAGTCGTAGACGACCTGGTTCCGGGTCTGCGGGGCCATGGGGGCGCAGTGGTACTCGGCCCCCTGGGCGGTCGTGAAGGTGACGAGCTTCTTCTGCTCGGACCCGACGCGGGCGTACATGGTGGCCGGCTGGTCGGCCGAGACTGCTGTGTCCAGCTCGTACTCGGTCACGAGGTACGGCACAGAGATCCGGTGCAGCGTCTCGACGGGGTTGTACTGCATGATCGTGTGCCCGAAGGACCACATGTCGGTGAACAGCTGCCCGGCCCGGGCGGCCTCGAGCTCGGCCCTCCCGTAGATCTCCGCCCGCTTGGCGACGGTGAACTTGGTGACGGGGTCGGCGTCGATGGCCGGCACGTAGCCCTCGTTCCAGGCCCCGTTGACCGCCTCCCGTGTCGCGCCAGGAGTGAAGAGCGACCGCACCGACTCCGGCCAGCTGGCGAACGGGTCGGTGATGCCTGGGTCTGAGCACACCGCGGCCAGGCGCGGCTCGTAGGCGGCGGCTCGGGCGACCAGGTCCCCGCCGAAGCTCCACCCGGTGAGGGCGATGCGGGAGGCGTCGACGTCGGGGCGCTGGACGAGCCAGTCGACGACGGGGGTGATCACCTCCTCCCAGTCGGGTCGGAAAGGGATCTCGCGTTCGAAGAGCATCGACCCCTGGCCCGGCCCCTCGAACAGCAGGGCGTTCCACCCGCGCTCGACCGCCGCCGCGCCACCCCAGGCGTAGGTGTCGAGGTTCTGGGCGTCGCTGCCGTTGTTCACGATCACCGTCGGCCGGCGGACGTCAGCCGTTGACGGACGGAGGAAGTACCCCGGGAGGGTGGTCTTGCCGTACGGGATGGCCACCCGCTCGAACGGCGGGTCCATCAGCTGCGCCGCCCGGTTCCATTGACGCTGCATCGTCGCGTACACCGCGGCCTCGGCATCAGGGGTCGACGTGCCGAGCACGAAGAAGAGCGCCTGGTCGAAGTACTGCGCCGCCCGCAGGTAGGCCGAGCGGGCGCTCGCCCGGTGACCGGCCGCCCGCTCGCGGTCGGCGAGCGCGGCCACCCGCCGGCCGGTGGCGACGAAGTTGTCGTAGTAGGTCTGGTAGCTCGGTCCGGCGGCCTGGATCTGGTTGACCGTCGTGATCAGCTCGCCGAACTCCCCAGCGCCGTACGCCGTGCCGCCGAACCCGAAGAGCACCTCGAACTCCAGGTCGGCCTGGGAGAAGAAGGTGACGCCGTTCGCCGGGTTGGCCGTCGGTCCCGGCGACGGCACGACGAGGGACGACGACCCGCCCGACGCCGAGGTGGCGGCCCCGGCGGCCCGGCCCGTCGCTTCCAACAAGGCCGTTCCGCCGAGGAGCGCGGCACCGCCGACCGCGGAGAGCTGCAGGAGGCGCCGTCTCGAGAGCGGAACGTCCCGAGCGACGTCGGATCCGGCCGTCGCATCGCACGGCGTTGCGGGCATCAGGCAGCTCCGATCAGGTCGACGACGATCGGCCGGATGATACGGCGCAGTACCGGGCAGAGGGTCGATCCGCTGCCCGGGCCTTCGCATCGGCATCGCCTACGGTCCCGGCGACAGGGAAAGTCGTACCCGCTCCGGTGGCTCGCGGCGGCGACCGGCGGCTTTTACTACCAGGCTCTCGAGAACGAAACCACCCCGCCGGCGTCGACTACCGCTACACCAGCGCCGGGGCCGTCGAGAGCTTCGTCCGCAGCCTCTGGCTACGGCGGAGCACCGGCCGCGTCCAGCGTCGTATACCTACGAGCACGACGTCGAGCAGTTCTTCCGCCACTCGCCGGCGGTGGTGCGGCCGGCCGACGGTTGACGCCCACCCGCCCCGTTCCGGGCGGCAAACGATGCCACCAGCTTCGCTTGCCCGCGACCGGACGGTCAGCCCCTCGAGCCGTAGAACTGCGCGTCGCCGAAGGTGAACACGCCTCCGTCAGCACCGAGTACCCAATATCCAGCTCCGTCCGCGGTCGGCGTGATGCCGGTCGCGTCGTTGATCCGCAAGCCGAGCCCCGGTACCGAGCCGTAGAACTGAGCATTACCAGCCGTGAACACCCCGCCGTCCTGGCCGACCGACCAGTAACCGCCGCCAGCGGGAATCGTCGCCACCTGGGGCGCCGACGCCACGTTCGTCGGGCGGTTGGTGAACGTCGACGCGTCACCGAACGGGATCATCCGCGACGACGCGGCCGCCAGCCAGTACCCATTGCCGTCCGGCGTCGACGAAATGCCGATCACCTGA
The DNA here is from genome assembly GCA_963844575.1 of uncultured Actinomycetota bacterium. Lineage (GTDB taxonomy): Bacteria > Actinomycetota > Acidimicrobiia > Acidimicrobiales > RAAP-2 > DASZUK01. Next base: position 1,367,379 of record CAWJOU010000005.1, on the reverse strand, counting down.
CCGAGTGTGGCGGGATCTGTTGTGAGGATCGACCCGTGGAATTGGGCGTCACCGAAGCCGAACACCTCACCATTGCCGGTCACCAGCCAGTACCCACCGCCATCGGGGGTAGCGCCGATGCCGACCACCGGACTCGGCAGGTTGGGGGATACCTCCGAACCGTAGAACCGGGCGTCGCCGAAGGCGAAGACTCCGCCGTCCTGACCGGCGAGCCAGTAACCCTTGCCATCCGGCGTGGCGGCCATGTCGACGATGTCGTCGACCGCGATGCCGAGCCCAGGGAGGGACCCAGCGAACGGAGCATCGCCGAAGGCGAAGACTCCGCCGTCCTGACCGGCGAGCCAGTAGCCGCCACCGTCGGGCGTAGCCGCCAGGGCTACCAACGGCGGGATCCAACCAGCCGTGGGCAGCCGAACGGCAGTGATCGTCGAACTTGTCGCTGTGGTTACTGTGTGCACGATCACCTCGCCGTTGCCCTGGACCGAGAATGTCCCGTGCGGCGGTACCCAGCCACCGGCGAACGAGAACGTCCCCAACGTGGCACCCGTGTCGGGATCCAGGACACTCCCGACGTCAGGATCGAGCCCGGAAAACGGCTTGGACCGTCCCAGGACAAAGAGAAGCGATGTCGCGATACCGACATAGCGACCGGTACCAGTCCACGACTGCGCCCCCGTCTCGGCGTCGAACGCCACCACGGTTGTGGCGCCACCCACCATCAGCACCGTTGTCGTAACGCCCAACAGCCTGGCGCCCATCAAACTGTGGCCTTCCGGGGTAGTCCATTCGGTAACTCCATCGATGAGGTCGATAGCCACGATCGACCACAGACTCGGAGCGGTTGTCGAATCCGCACGGGCGTCCGAATAGTTGGCGGTCGGCACCCCCTCGTTATCTGGAATGCAAGCCATATACAGGGTCTGCCGGGCGACCAAGAGATCGGGGTAAAAGGCCGTGGTGCAGCTGGACGTCGTCGTCCACAGCGTCGCCCCCGTGACGGCATCGACGGAGCGGTACCCGATGGTGCTTGTGAGGCCCGTCCGACTCGGTGGGATAAGAACGAGGCCCCCAGTGGCAAACGGAGCCGCTGTCAGCCATCGTGTTGCTGGCGCGTCTTGATGCCAGAGTACGGAACCTGAATTAGCGTTAAGCGTGTACACGCCTCGGGGTTCGTAGCCACCATCGTTGCCGACAATGTCGATGAGATCGCCGGTGAGCACGACGACGCCGTCACTGGCAGCGAGACTGGCTGCCGACCAGGCAGCTGTCGATCTCGTCCACTGCGTACGCCCAGTGGCCACGTTGACCGCGGTCGCCGTCGCCCCGCCGTGTGTTGTCGCTCCGCTCGGACAAGCGACAAAGGCCACGCCACCGGCAACGGTTCCGGTACATGCCCCGCCGTTCCCGGACAACTGGTTTCGCCAAGCCACCGAACCGGTCGTCCGTGTCACGCCCGAGAGCGTCGAGCCCTTCAACACCACCAACGGGCCCGTGTCGTCGTTATCGGTAGGGAGCGGGCGTCCGACGTCCGCGGTCCACAGCACCCGCGCTCGACCCGCAGTCGGCGCACTCGCCGCGGCGGCGACCGCCGACGGGACGAGGGCGGCTATCGCCGGTGCCATCGGCAACACGACGACAGCACCCAGGACCGCCCGCGCCCATCGACTCCGAGACTCCGATCGCCGCGCCGACCATGCTCGAGCTTTACTCGGTCCCGCCATGGCGGCCCCCTTATTTTCACTGGTCGATAGAATACCCCCCAGTCGGATTCGCTACCCAGGGCTGAGCGCGACGACATAAGGACATCTAAACGCTGCCTCGGCCTCTTCGAGCTCCCGCCCGAAATCGAAGCGCTCCCGCGTTATGGCCGCGGCGTCGACACCGTCGCCTCATCAACAAGCTAATACCGCCAACTAATCGACATAAATCGCTGAGCGGTGTCGATCCAAATTTAGCGCTTCTCACGACCGGGCGAGCCGACCTCTAGCGGTCGTAATCCAGATCATTTAGGTATGCCGCCTAGTACTATGTACTACTTATAGCAATCGCTGTGCCCTCGCTTGATGCCTCCTCAGCCCAAGAGGAATACAGGCCACTCTTGACATCAAATTGTCCATCGCTGAACAGCTCTCCGATCAGTGTCCCGCTCAGGGCGATCGCTTTAACACCGCTTGTTGCTTCCTCAGCCCAAGAGGAATATAGGCCATTCTTGACGTCAAATTGTCCATTGCTGAACAACTCTCCGATGCGTGTACCGCTCAGGGCGATCGCTTTAACACCGCTTGTTGCTTCCTCAGCCCAAGAGGAATATAGGCCATTCTTGACGTCAAATTGTCCATTGCTGAACAACTCTCCGATCAGTGTCCCGCTCAGGGCGATCGCAGTCACGCCGCTTGTTGCTTCCTCAGCCCAAGAGGAATATAGGCCATTCTTGACGTCAAATTGTCCATTGCTGAACAACTCTCCGATGCGTGTACCGCTCAGGGCGATCGCTTTAACACCGCTTGTTGCTTCCTCAGCCCAAGAGGAATATAGGCCATTCTTGACGTCAAATTGTCCATTGCTGAACAACTCTCCGATCAGTGTCCCGCTCAGGGCGATCGCAGTCACGCCGCTTGTTGCTTCCTCGGCCCAAGACGAATAGAGGCCATTCTTGACGTCAAATTGTCCATTGCTGAACAACTCTCCGATGCGTGTACCGCTCAGGGCGATCGCTTTAACACCGCTTGTTGCTTCCTCAGCCCAAGAGGAATATAGGCCACCCTGCTTGGCGTCAAATGATCCATTGTTCAGAAGTACACCTATACCTACGCCAAGCGTCGTCACCCGAACCGCTGTCGAGGTCTCGCCTGGAATACCCCCAGAGTATGGAATAACGGTATAGCTGTAGGAGGTGTCTGGCGCCAGGCTGGAGTCCGTGTATGAGGCGGCCGTCGTCGTTCCAACCGGCTGGCCTGTGCGATCGACGTCGTAACTGGTAGCCTCGAAAACGGCGCTCCATTTGATCGTGACGCTGTCAGAGGTGACGTTAGACGTGGTCAGATTGCCGACCCATGAGGATTGAACCGTCACCGTCACCTGCCGGTCCACCTGCCCCCCGTAGGGACCGGTCGCCGTCACTGTGAAGGTGTAGGTCACTGGTGACGGCGTTGTGTTCACCGGCATGTGCACCGTGACGCTGGCACTGCCGGTGGTGTGGATCGTCGCCGGCAACTCCGGAACGGTTCGGTTGGCGGTGAACTTGTAGGTGGTCGCCCGTGTGGCCGAGGCGTACAGGGTGAGGTTCCCGCCGGTGAAGCCGACTGTGTAGGCCGACGACGTGAACGAGCTGATCGACGGCGTCGTGGGACTGAGTCCGCTCACCTTGTTCACGTAGAGCTGGCGGGAGGCCCCACAGGTGGGACCACCAAAGACGTAGGCGTAATTGGTGCAGGACAGGTTCCACCCGTGGTAGGCCATCAGCCAGTTGCCTGTGGTGGCCGTGAACAGCGAGGCGCCGCCCGGCCCGTAGGGGGCGCTGGTGGTGTTGTGCAGCACCTCGTGGGATGTCGACCGGGCGCTGCCACAGCCGCCTGTGGCCGCGCTACAGGTCACGTAGCCCTCGGAGTATGTCGGGGTGCCCCAAAGCCCCCCCGAGTAGAAGAGGTAGTAGGTGCCGCCCGAGTAGATCATGTCGGGGTTCTCGATGGTGGCCCGGTCCCAAAGGCTCGGTGTTGTCGTCGGCTGGGAGATCAAGACGTGGGCGCCGCCGCTCGTGTGCAGACCTGTCGCGCTGAGCAGCATCGACCAGAGGTTGGCGGTGACGTTGTCACCTGTGTACGTGCTCGACTTCCACTGGAGCCAGGTGTTGCCGGCGTTGTCGATGAGGACGCTCGGGTCGGTCGACCCACCTGTTGACCCTTGGTACATGATGGGCCCCCTTGTCGAGGGGGTGTTGAAACCTGCGGTCTGGCTCGAAGATGTGGCGTCGTAGATGGCGAAGGCCTGGCCCGACGAGGTGTTGCGGGCGCCGTAGTACATGACCCAATGGCTCCCGAGGTAGGCCACCGACGGGGCCTGGAGGCCGTACTTGATTGTGATCGAGCTCGGGATGTTGCCGGGCCGCAGTGCCACTGTGACTGTTCCTGTGATCGCACAACCTGTCTTGGTGCAGCTGAGCGGGGTGATGCTGATGCCGCCGGCCGGAATTGTCTGGCCGCGATTGTGCAGTGTCGTCCACTTGGCCGGCACCGAGTTCGGGTACACATGACCTGTCGGCTGGACGTATGTGTTGGTCCCGGTGGCATAGGCGTAGTACTTGGTGCCGCTGCCCGAGTAGACGACGTCCGGGTCGGGGGTGTCGAGTGTGGACACCTTGGTCATCCCGCTCACGCCCACCGTCGCCCCGGCCGCATGGACCCCGACCACCGTCGTGGCCATCAGACCACCCATGAGCAGCGACCCGGTCGCCAGACCGGCTCGCAAGTACCTCGTGGCCCGCTTGTAGCCCTGTCGCACTACCCCTCCTCGTTGTACCGCGGTCGTCCGTCGTGGTGACGGGGTGGAAAACGGTGGTTCCTGGTCATGATCCGGTAATGGCGTTGCCGTCGGCGTAGACGGCGGTGCAGAGCTGGTCGCTCGTGCACGAGATGGCGGTGATGGCGGTTGTCCCCTTGGCTGTGACGGTGTGCCAGGTCTTGGCCCCGCCGGTCGGGTCGGTCGAGGAGATCACCTGACCCTGGGCCCAGGTGGTGACGCACAGGGAGGCCGTCGGGCACGAGATGGCCGGGGTGCCGGCCCCCTTGGGGGCGATGGACGCCGTCTGCCAGGCGGTTTGCTGGCCGGTGGGATCGGCCGTAGTGACCACGTCGCCGCCGGCGTCGACACCGGCACAGAGCGAAGTGGTGGGGCAGGAGATCCCGATGAAGAGGTTGCCGGTCACCCCTTCGGCGACGGTCGAGCTGTCGGTGTCGACCACCAGCGATGTCCAGTTGCTGGCCCCACCAGCCGGATCGGTCGAACGCACGGCGATGCCGTTGGCCCCGACGGCCACGCACAGCGTGGCCGTGGCACACGAGATCGCGGTGAGCCGGACCGGGTGCGAGGGCGTCTTGGTCGTCCACTGCGGCGTGGTTGTCCCCGGGTCGGTCGAGGTGACGATCCCCCCGCCGAGCGTGGTGGCCACGCACAGGGTGGTGGTCGGACACGAGATGTCGGTGAACGGCTCGGTGGAAGACACCTGGGTCTCGGTCCAAGCCGCCGCCCCACCGGTTGGATTGGTGCTCGTCCAGACGTCGCCCTGGTAGTCGACGGCCGCGCACAGCGTGGTGCTCGGGCACGACACCCCCGAGAAACGAGGGGCGCCGCCGATCGGCGTGGTCACCCACTGGGGGGTGGCATCGGTCGGATCGGTGGTGGTGTGGACGTTGCCGCTGTAGTCGACCGAGACACAGAGCGCGCTCGACGGACAGGCCACCCCGACCAGGCCGACCACCTGGCTGGCCGACGTGGTGGGCGTCACCGGGGCTGTCGACCCGCTCGGTGCGGTCGGCACCACCGGGGTGGGCTTGGACCACGAGATCGGCGTGGCGGTGGCTGAGGGTGTGCCGGACGACGATTTCTTGGTAGCCGTTGGCGGTGACGACGAACCGGCCCCGGTGGATGCCGACGAGCCGGTTGCCGCAGGAGCAGCCGGACGCGACGTCGGCATGACAGTGGTGCTGGTCGGCGATGCACTGCGTGGCGCCGTCGTCGAAGGAGATCCCCCCGCACCGGAATCGGCGACGTGGACACCCGGCCCAGACGTCAGCAGCGTGTTCGAGGCCGACCGCGGCGAGTTGCCAGGACCGCCACCGACCGAGAGGACCAAGCCGACTACCAGGCCCACGACAGCAAGCCCACAGATCACCGCAGCACTTTGGAATTTGGCGCGTTTCGACAGGCGCAACCATCAACCCCTTAGAAAATCTCGCTTATTCAATGGAATTTTTTAAGTTACCGTTTATTCTGGCTTCGCGATGTCTTACAAAACTGAGTTTTGCCAATTAATACCCGACTTGTTCGTGAAGTCAAGAGGCTCTTTACAGCACCTTCTCTGTGGCGCTGGACAAGTGCCTTGAGCGCAACCTACGAGGTCTCGATCGGGTTCCCGGTCGACTGGCGCCTCCAAGATGCCCTACTCATGGCCAAAGAAGGGGACTGGGTGCCGGCGATCGAGGCTGACGGCGCTCGCCGGGAAGGCGCCCGGATGATCGAGCTCACCGATCTTGTCGGCCTGGAGGGCTGGGACAAGGACCTGCGGATCCTCTGCCGCCGGGAGCGGCCCCATTCCGGGGCCCAGCTCAGCGTCTTTGATCTATCGGCCGAGCTCCGCCACCAGTGTTTCGCAACCAACTCGGCGGGAACGGTGGCCGACCTCGAACTTCGTCACCGGGACATTCCCGGGTGGCGGACCGCATTCGCTGCGCCAAGCAGACCGGGATCCACAACCTTTCGGGACGTGGCCACCAACGACACCTGGTTCCAGCTGGCCGTTGGCCGTCGACCTGATGGCCTGGCTGGCGACCATCTGTCTCGACGGTGAGCTCGCCCGGCCGAGCCCAAGCGGCTCCGGTGCGCTGTGGCACACCGCCGTCCGGGTGGTGCCGGGGCGCACGCATCCTCACGCTGCGTTTGCCACGGACCTGGCCGTGGGCCGACGCTCCTCGCCGCCTTCGCCCGACTACGGGTGTCTAGTCGTGGCTGATGCAGATCGGGCTGTTGAACCGCAGGGCGTGGATGACTTTCAGGTGGATTAGCAATCGGGTCTGTCAGGTCTAGCGGTGAACGTTACTGACCGAGGAGTTCGGCAGTAGGATGCAGACAGGACTAGCTACGCCCCCCCCCGAGGCGTCGCCAGCGAAGGTTGACGATGCGATCGCCGATCGAGGTACGGAACCGCACAAGTCCCCATTGTGGATTCGGGCTGCCAGCCGATCCGGCCTCTGATCAAAACTGATCGAGTCGCAACTGCAACCTGGTGACTCGGTTTTCGTGCAGGGATACGACATGGGGCCCGCCGTCTACTACCACTGGATGCTCGGCTTCCCCATCACCGGGAGCTTCTCGTACCAGGGCTCCCCCGGATGTTCATCCTCACCGGCGGTATCCATCATGCGGGCTGCTACCCACCGGGACATCTGGCTGCTGTTTGGTTACCCTCTAAAAGTGCCCGGCGGATGGAGCACAATCGGAGACACGATCAAGAACAACGAGGCCATGTTGGGCGGCCTGGGAAGGATCGAAGAGGTACGCCAGGCAGCCGGACCGGGATCCGCGGCTGTGCTCATCGATCCGAAGGAACCCAGCACGCTTCGACGACCGCCGGCGGCGCCTGGCTGCATAGTGGCCTCCGACGCGACACCTAGCCTCGATCATTCGTCCGGCCGTCAGTTGAGCGCATCCGGCACCCGATCACAGCGCGCGTAGCCGCTGGCGCTGACATGACCGCCCCGGGGCCGTGCAGGATTCCGAGATGTCCGGTCCGTCTCAGTTGTCACGCCCGTGATCACGCTTGCGGGTCGGGCGCCGGGACCCGTTCGGCTATGGGAACGCGGCCCGGAGGCGCACGAACGCGGTGGCGAGCTCGCTCGCCCACGGCCAGCGTTGATCCAGGCGCAGCACCAGGCGCCGTTGGCGGCGCACGAGGAGGCCGGCGATGTGCAGCACCCGGTGGCGCATGGTCTTCGGCTCGGCCTTGGCCAGTGCCCCCTCGAAGCAGAGAAGCTGGCTCCAGGCGAGGAGTGCCCCGGCGAGCAAGGTGACCGCCACCCAGGCCTGGTTGCGGCCGAAGCCGTCGAAGGGCAGGTTGGAAAGGCCGCAGGCCTTCCAGCACCGCACCCGGTCCTCGACCCGGGCGTGGCCCCGGTGACGCAGCTCCAACGCCGCGGGGTCGTCGCCCACCGTGTTGGTGATGAAGCAGGTGTGGCGCCACCCGGCGTGGGTGTCGAACAGGCTGAGCTGGGCGCCGGGGTGGGGGCGCTCCCGGCGACAGACGACCCGCATGTCAGCGGGCCAGCCCGACAGGGCCACCAGCCCGGTGAGCTCGATGACCTCCGCCCCCTCCCGGATGGCCCCGCCGTGCTCTCTCGCTCCAACCCAGTCCTCCTCTTGGGCCATGAGCAGGGCGTCACGGACCGAGCCGCCGACCGGGAAGCCGATCGAGTAGTCACAGTTGGCGTCGGCGAGGGCTTCGACGAAGCGATGCGTGGCCCCGGCCGAGTCGGCCCGCACCAGGATCGGATGGACAACGGTTTCCGGATCGTCACCCTCGTCGTGGCCGAGGCGGTACTCGGACGGGAGGGCCACCATGGCCTGTTCCAAGAGCTCCAGGTGATCGTCGGTGTCGTTCGGCGCCGCGTTGCCCGGGCGCAGCATGGCGGCCAACGGCTCGGTGGTGGTGTCGCACCACACGGCCAGTGGGTTGAAGCCGAAGCCGCGCTTATAGGTGGGGGCGGCGTCTTCCTTCTCCGAGTGGGCGGTGACCAGGGTGGAGTCGAAGTCCAAGACGATCGGGCCGACTGGTGGACACGCCTCCCAGACCTTCGCCCGGGCGCTCGCCAAAGCGAGGGGGATGGCGCGCAGCTCCGAAGAGGTCGTAGCCTGGATCGCCCGCCAGGCCGTCGCCACCGAGGCCACCGGGCCGAAGAGGTCCTCTTGTTCTTTGAGGGCGGCCAGATCGGCCAGGCAGTCTGCCCCGTCGGCGATGGCCACACCCAAGTGGGTGAGCACCACGCCCGGATCGTGGGTGTGCCAGGAGATCCCACAGTCGGCCATGGCCACCGACATGGCCCCGGTCAGCCCAACGCGATCGGCCAGCTCGCAGAGCAGGGCGGTGCCCGCGTGAGAGACCAGATTCCTGCCGTCGGGCATCACGACGGGGCGGCGGACCGAGCGACTACGGTGCACCGGCAAGGAGCCCTCCTCCTGGTTGCGATTGACTGCGTCAGCAACAGTCATGCTTCCAGGTGAGAGGGCTCTTTACGCGAATACGCGCATCCCTGGATCAGGGGCCGGACGAATTATCGAGGCTAGCGAGCTGCGGCAGTGATTGCGACCCTGGCTCAAGGGTGCCGGCGCTTCGTCTCTTAACGCTGGCTGATCCAAGAATCGACCAGCTGCGTCCGACGAACCTGCCACTCTTCCGCCGTGATCCCGAACCGAGCGTGGTCCTCCCACTGCCCGTCGATCTCCAGGAACCGCTCGGCCACTCCCTCCGAGCGAATGTCGAGCTTCTCGACGACCCGCAGGCTGGAGTGGTTGCGGGGGATGATCGAGATCTCGACCCGGTGCAGGCCAATCGAGTCGAACGAGAACTGGAGGACCGTGACGACGGCCTCCGGCACGTATCCCCGCCCAGCCAAGCTGCGGTCGATCCAGTACCCGACATGCCCACTCTGGAACGGACCGCGCTGGATGGACGACAGCGTGATCTCCCCGGCAAACTGCCCCTCGACGAAGATACCAAAGCCGTAGCCGGTGCCGAGCTGGCGTTCCCGCTCGCGGATGGCGCACCGGGCGCCGAAGCTCTGGCGGTCCTCGGCCGGCGGCGGCGCACCCTTCGGACGCGGCTCCCACGGGACCAACCACTCGCGGCAACGGTCGCGCACCGCGAACCATGCGTCGTAGTCCCCGTCCCCCATCGTGCGGAGGGTAACGCGACGGCCGACGAGCTCCAGGGGGGCGACGTGGACGGTGCGAGCCACTCGCGGATCGTGGCAGGTCGGCCGACCGGTGCGCCAGTGAGCCGGCCGGTAGAACAAGCCCGGCCGCGGCATCCGGGCGCCTACCTGGTGACGTCGCCGGCCACGCCGTAGATTCCCGAACAATGGAACGGGTCCTCTTCGCGCCGCGTGATCTCCCGCCGCTCGGGCCGGACGTGGCTGCCGACCTGCCCCGTTATCGGACGTGGGTACGCCAACGGGAGGCCGAGCGCCTGGCCGGCACCGTGCAGCCGACCGTCGCCCGTCCGCCGGACGCCGCTGTGGCGCCCGCGCCGGCGGTCTCGGACATCGCCTGGCTCGTCGTCATCGACCAGCCCGACCCCGCCGCCCTCCACCGCACCGTCCGCTCCGTCGCTGTGCAGGCCACGGACGGGTGGACGCTCGCGCTGGCCGTCGTCGGCGACATCGACCCGGCGGCCGACGCCGACCTCGCCCGAGCGCTCGACGACGTGCCGGCCGGCCGCTCGGTGGTCATCGAGCTGCCGCCGGAGACCCGAGTAGCCGACGCGGCCGCGGCCGCCTTCGCCGCCAGCGATGCTCCGGCCGTCGCGCTGCTCGACCCGGGCGACGAGCTGGCGCCCGACGCCACGGCGATCCTGGTCGGTGCACTGGCCGGTGCCGACGTGGCGTACGCCGACGAGGACCGTCTCGGCACCGGCGACGGTCCGACGGACCCGGCCCTGAAACCGGACTGGTCGCCCGAGCTGCTCCTCTCGACGCCGTACCTCGGTCGGCCGCTCGTCCTGCGCCGGGTCGTCGTCGACGCGGCCGGCGGCATCGGCACGCTGGTCGGCGGAGACTGGGAGCACGACCTGATGCTCCGGGCCGCCGAGACGACCGATCGCATCGCCCACGTTGCCGAGGTGCTCTACCACCGCGGCCCTCGACTTCCGGCGACACGACCGCCGATCGGGCCGGGCGCGGTGACCGAAGCACTGGCCCGCCGGGGCGACGACGGGTCCGTGCAGCCGAGCCCGCTCCCCGGCACGTGGCGCGTCCAGCGCCGGGCGCGTACCCGGCCGTCGGTCAGCGCGATCATCCCGTTCCGCGACGGCGCCGCGTTCCTGCGGACGTGCGTCGACTCCGTCTCGGCCACCGCCGGCGACGTCGACCTCGAGCTCGTGCTCGTCGACAACGGCTCGGTCGAGCCGGAGACCCGGACGCTGGTCGAACGGCTGACCGGCCGGCTGGACGTCGTCGTCGTCCGAGACGACCGGCCGTTCAACTGGGCGGCTCTCAACAACCACGCCGTCGACGCCGCCCGGGGCGACGTCCTCCTCTTCCTCAACAACGACATCGAAGCCAGGCACGTCGGCTGGCTCGACGTGCTCGCTGCCCAGGCCCTCCGGCCGGAGGTCGGGGCGGTTGGAGCCCGGCTCCTCTACCCGACCGGCCGGGTGCAGCACGCCGGCCTCGTGATCGGGCTGGGAGGAGCGGCTGGGCACGTCCTCGTCGGCCTCGACGGCGACGCCCCCGGCTACCTCGGCATGGCCGTGCTCACCCGGGACTGCTCTGCCGTCACCGGCGCCTGCCTCGCCACGCGGCGAGCCGTCTTCGACGACCTCGGCCGGTTCGACGTCTCCCTCGGGCTCGACCTCAACGACATCGACTTCTGCCTACGGGCCCGCCGGCAAGGCCTGCGGGTCGTCTACGAACCGCTCGCCGAGCTCGTCCACTACGAGTCGCCCAGCCGAGGCACGTCCGGCAGCGTCGACGACATCGCCCGCTTCATCGACCGATGGGAAGGCCTCGTCGCCGCCGGTGACGCCTTCCTCAACCGGCACCTCACCCGGTTAGACTCGATGTGCGCGTTGCGGGGGCCCGACGAAGAGGGATGGTGGCAGGCATGGCGCTCGACCCTCGGGACACCGTGAACGACGCCCCGACCCTCCTGTCCCGACCGGTCCCCAGCCAGCATCCGCTGGCGCCGTTGCGCGACGAACCGGCGGTGGCCGCGATGCACGAGGCCTGGGCCCAGGCCCACGACCCCGACCATGCCACCGGCGCTGACCGGGTTGGCGAGGGGCTCCGGGGTTCGCTGCGCACCCGGGTCGAGTCGGCGATGTCGGCCGTCACCGGTCCCGGCGAACGCCGGGACCGGGCAGTCGTCGCCAGCGTCATCCAGGCCGTCGATGCGGTGGCCCGGCGCTGCGACGAGCTCACCGGCCGAGTGGCCGAGCTGGAGGCCGTGATCGGCGAGGTCGTCGACGTCCTCGGTGCCGACCTCGTCCGGGTACGTGCGGAGCTTGCCCGCCGCGCCGCCGACGACGCCCCGAGCACGGGTACCGGCGGACCGGTGGTCCTCGCCGGCGAGTCAGTGGCCACCCACGACCGGGAGCGCCACCCTCGGGATGGGTGACCGCCGGTCCGCCCGGCGGATCACCATCCTGAGCAGTACGTGGGGCGGACGTGACGAACGGGCCTTCGTCGTCCGCAGCGTCGCCGGGGCCGCGTCGAGGTTCGCGGACGTCCGCGTCTTCGTTCCCGGGGCGCCCGGCCCGGCCCGGGCCGACGGACTGTTCGACCTCGTACCGCTCGGCGTTCCGGCCGCCGGCAGTGTCTGGCCGACGACCGACGACGCGACGTGGCCAGCCGACGACTTCCCCGACGTCGTCCTGGTCGACCGGGCCGACGAAAACTCATTTACCCTCATCGAGCGGTTCGCCCCACGGGCGATGGTACTGACGGTCGACGATGGCGACCCCGTCCCGGCCGACGTCGACCGGCTCCTGTCGGTCGCCGCGCCACCGGAGAGGCCGTCGGCGGCATCACCAGACACCGACCACCCGGCGACGTCGGTGCACCCCGTCGGCCTGCACGTGCCGATCCATCCGCTCGCCGCCCAGCGTCGGCACAACGGCCTCGGGTTCACTGGCTACGTCCTCGTCCTCAGCGACCGGGGACCGGCGGCAGCCGATCGCGACGTCCCCACGCCGCTGGCCGCGTGGCTCGTCGCCGCCCTGCCCCGGCACGACGTCGTCGTCGTCGAGGACGGGATCGCCTCGGCTTGGCGGTCCCGGTCGCTCCGTGGCCGGATCGTCATCGACACCCGGACCGACCTGTGGCGACTGGTCGCCCATGCTCTCGTGACCGTCGACCTCGGCCCCGGCCGGCTGCTCGCCCGGGAGTCTGTCGAGTCCCTGCGCTACGGCACGCCGATGGTCGTACCGGCGGCCACGGCCGCGGCCGAGCTGGCGACCCGAGGTGGCGGCCTGTGGTACCGAGACGCGGCCGAGCTGGTGGCGTGCGTCGACGCCATCGGCGACCGACAGTTGCGCGACACGCTCGGGGCGCAGGGTCGGCAGTTCGCCGACGACTGGTACGGCGACGCCGACCGGTTCGTCGACCGGGTAGGGGTGGCCTTGGCTCGTTGAGCGAACGGGCGACGCGGCGGCTCAGGCCACGACGCCGGTGACCACGCTCACCGGTCCCGACCGAACGCCACTCAGCGATACGAGACGCGGGGTGGCCACGCCATGGGGAAGGTCTCGTGAGCGACCGACAGGTTCGGGTTGTAGGCCGGGTCCCGGTCGAGGAGCGGTCGCCACCGTTCCTGGAGGTAGCGGATGTCCCGGGCGAACCGGACGGCGTTCTCCCCGTCGGTCCCGCGACCTTCGTCCGTCGACTCGTGGTGCAGGAGCTCGGCGTGGGGCGTCCAGCCCACCTGCCAGCCGGCCTCGCCCAGCCGGAAGCAGAAGTCGGCGTCGCCGAACAGCCCCGCCAGGTGCCCTTCGTCGAACCCGTCGACCGCGTCGAAGGCCTCCCGCCGGACGGCCATGCACGCCCACGACACGGCCGAGAAGCACTGGGCCAACATCGCCCGCCCGACGTAGCCTGGCTCCAGCCGGTCGACGAAGCGGTGGGCGTGGCCTACCGTCCCGCCAATGCCGGCGACGAGACCGGCATGCTGGATAGCGCCGCCTGGATAGAGGAGCTTGGCGCCGACCGCCCCCATACCCGGCTGCAGCAGCAAGCCGACGAGCTCCTCCAGCCAGTTCCCGGTCAGGACCTCGACGTCGTCGTGGAGGAAGCAGACGACGTCGCCCTTGGACGCCCGCGCCCCGACGTTCCGGAGAGCCGAATCGGTCGAGTCGCCCTGAACCCGGACCACCGTCATCCCCCCCTGCCGGTCGCGCAGGAACTGGCGCAGGGGCGGCCGCCGGGTGCCGTCGTCGACGACGACCAACTCGATCGCCGGGTACGTCGAGCAGAGCCGGACGCTGTCGAGGCACCGCAGGAACATCGGGCCGCTCCGGGGGAGGACGACGATGCTGACCGGCGGGGCAGGGTCCGGGAGCGCCCACCGGACGCGGTTGAAGCCGGTGCCGCCGATCAATTGCACCGCTGCGGACCGGCCGGTCCTGGACAGGTGGTCGGACACCGCCCGCTGCCCGGCACTGGCGGCGTACGGCTTGGCCTCCACGGAACCGGCGGTCGACTCGGCGTGGACCCGCCAGTGGTAGAGGACGTGGGGGACGTGGACGACCTGGTCGGGCTGCAGCGTCTCGACCACCCGCAGCACCAGGTCCCAGTCCTGGCTCCCCTCGTAACCCAGCCGGTAGCCGCCGACCGCCTCGACGAGGTCGCGGCGGAGCAGGCAGAGATGCGACACGCAGTTCTCGCCCAGCAGGAGGACCGGGTCGAAGTCCGGCTTGAAGAACGGGAAGAAGCGCCTCCCGTCCTCGTCGATCTTGTCCTCGTCGCTGTAGAGGACGCCGGCGTCGGGGTTCTCGTCGAGGGCGAGAACGGCCAGGGCCAGGGCGTGCTCTGCCATGAGGTCGTCGTGGTCGAAGAGGGCGACCCACTCCCCCTTCGCCATGGCCAAGGCGGTGTTCGAGGACGCCGAGATGTGACCGTTCTCGTCGCGCCGCTCCACCCGGATCCGCGGCTCGTCAGTCGCGTACTCCTCCAGGATCTTCGGCACCCACGGGGCCGTCGAGCAGTCGTCGACGATGCAGAGCTCCCAGTTCTCGTACAGCTGGCCGACGACGGAGTCGATCGCCTGCCGCAGGTAGTCCTGGGGCGAGTTGTACACCGGCAGGATGACCGAAACCAGGGGGCGGTGCCGCAACCCCGACAGCCGGGCCCGGATGGCCCGTCGGGCGTCGTCGTCGACGGTGTCGTAGCAGGCGACCCAGGCCTCGTAGCGCCGGTCCTCGGCGAAGCTGGCCGAGGGCTCACGCAACGGCGGGTCGACGCCGGCCGGCGAGGGGGCGGTTGGCGGCCGCACGACGGCTCGCTTGGCCCGGCCGAGCACCCGGCGAGCCCGCGACGCGTACCGGACGATCCGCTGACCCTGGAGCCGCCCGATCGCCGCCTGCGCTTCCGACAGATCGCTGCCAAGCTTGGCGAGCTCGGTCTCCTGCTCGGTGTAGCGCATGGCGAGCCACTCGGTCGAGTCGACCTGGATGCGGAGCTTTTCGGCCTCGGCCTCGGCCTCGGCCAGTCGGCGGCGCAGGCCGTCGGCCGGCGGCCCGCCTCCCGGTTCGTCGGCTGCCTCGGCGCCAGCACGTCGGCCGGCGGGTGGTCCGCTGGAGGGTGGGCGAGCGACGTCGGGCCCATCAGTCCCGCCGGGCCCAGACAACATCGCGGAAAGGTACCATACGGCCTCCGGTGCTCCCAGGTCGACGGGCCCACGGGCTGTGGTAGACGAGGGAGATGCGCGGGACAGGGCCGGTGGCCGCGATCGACTGCGGTACCAACTCCACCCGCCTGCTGATCGTCGACCAGAACGGGCGACCCCTCACCCGGCTCCTGCGGATCACCCGGCTCGGCGAGGGGGTCGACGCCTCCGGCTCGCTGTCGCCGGCCGCGATCCAGCGGACGATCGACGTCCTGCAAGAGATGCGCATCGAGATGGACGCCCGAGCCGTGACGGTCGCTCGCCTCGTCGCGACGTCCGCCGTTCGCGACGCCGCGAACCCCGGCGAGTTCGTCGAAGCGGCGACGAAAGCCAGCGGCGTGCCGGCGGAGATCCTCTCCGGCCAAGAGGAGGGCGCGGTGGCGTACGCCGGCGCGACGGCCGGCCTCGAGCCCGGATCGGGCGACGACGTCGTCGTCGACATCGGCGGCGGATCGACGGAGCTCGTCCTCGGACGGAACGGGGCGGTGTCGTTGGTGTCGCTCCAGCTGGGCTGCGTTCGGCTGACGGAGCGCCATTTCGCTCACGACCCTCCGACCGGCAGCGAGATCGACCGTGCGATGGCCGACGTCGACGCCGAGCTCGAACGGGCGGTGACCGAGGTACCCGGTCTCGGCCATCTGCGTCCCGGCAGTCGGATGATCGGCCTGGCCGGTACCGTGTCCACCCTGGCCGCGCTGGACCAGGGGCTCGAAGCGTACGATCGCGCTCGGATCCACCACTACGTTCTGGCCGAGCCGGCGGTGACGAGGTGGGTCGACGTCCTTCTCTCCGAGAGTGCGTCGGCCCGGGGCACTCGTCCCGGCGTGACAGCGGGGCGCCAAGACGTCATCGCCGCGGGTGCGCTCGTGCTCCGCCAGACGATGCGCCGTCTCGGGCTCGGGCGGTGCCTCGTCTCGGAGTCCGACATCCTCGACGGCCTCGTCAGCGGGCTCCTCGATGCCGGAGAGACGCCCCCCGCGCCGTGACGGCTGGTTGCCCCGTCAGTACGCCGACCGCGACTACCGACTACCGGCGGCCGGCGGTCACCAGGTGACGCGAGGCGGGAAGGCCAGGCTGAACCGTTCGTGCTCCAGCGTGAGATTGGGATTGTAGGACGGATCCCGACGGAGGACGTCGCCCCACCGTTCGACCATGTAGTGCACCTCACGGGCGAACCCTTCGGCCCGGGCGCCGGTGTCGGCCCCTCGGGTGACCGATTCGTAGTGCGTCAGCTCGGCGAACGGCGTCCAGACGATGCGCCAACCGGCTTCGCGAAGCCGCAAGCAGAAGTCGACGTCGTTGAAGGCGATCGGAAGGTTCACCTCGTCGAGCCCCCCCACCTGCTCGTAGGCGGCACGCCGGACGAGCATGCAGGCGCCGGTCACCGCGGAGAGCGAATGGGGGGCGAAGAGGCGGTTGAAATGCCCGGTCGACAGGCGGTCGCTCAGGCGATGGGCGTGGTTGGCAACGCCGCCGACGCCGAGGAGGACCCCACCGTGCTGGATCCGACCGTCGCCATAGAGCAGCTTGGCCCCTACCGCGCCGACCCCTTCTTGGAGAACCTGCCCGACCATCTCTTCGAGCCAGTCGTAGTGGATCACCTCGCAGTCGTCGTTGAGGAGGCAGATGATCTCCCCCGAGCAGTGGGCGATGGCCCCGTTGTTCAGCCCGGAGTAGTTGAACGGCCGCTCGTCTCGGACCACTTTGAGCCACGACTCGGAGCGGCTCAGGAACTCCAGCGTGGGCTGACCGATGCTCCCGTTGTCGATCACGACGACCTCGTAGTTCGCATAGCCGGTGCCCCGGGCGATGCTCTCGATGCAACGCGAGAGGTACGGGCCGTCGCGGGTGGGGATGACGATGCTCACCTTCGGGACGGCGGCGGGCAGGCTCCACTTCACCCGGACGAGGCCGGAAGCGCCGTTGACGATCGTCTCGGCCGCCAGGCCTTGACGCTCGACGGCATCGGCGACCGCCCGGCGGCCCGCCTCAACCGCGTAGGGCTTCGCCCCCATGTCGAGCGCGGTGGACGCGGCATGGACCCGCCAGTGGTAGAGGACGTACGGGACGTGGACCACCTGTTCGGGCTCGAGGAGCTCGGTCACCCTGAGGGCGAGGTCCCAGTCCTGGCTGCCCTCCGAACCCTCCCGGTACCGGCCGGCCAGCTCGACCAGGTCCCGACGCAGCATCGTGAGGTGGCAGAGGTAATTCTGGGCCAAGAGGAGCAACGGATCGAAATCGGGCTTGAAGAACGGTTGGTAGCGATGACCGACTTCGTCGATCTTGTCTTCGTCGCTGTAGACCAGCCCGGCACCCGGGTGGTCGGCAGCGGCCAGCACCGCGAGGGCCAGGGCGTGCTCGGCGAGCTCGTCGTCGTGGTCGAGCGCCACGACCCAGTCCCCGCCGGCCAACGCCAGGGCCGAGTTCGACGCCGCCGCGATATGGCCGTTCTCGGTCCGCCATTCGATGCGGATCCGTTCGTCCCTGGCGCCGTACTCCTCGAGGAGCTGGCGGACGGCCGGATCCCGTGAGGCGTCGTCGGCAATGCAGAGCTCCCAGTGCGGGTAGATCTGTCCAACGACAGAGTCGATCGCCCGGCGCAGCAGGTCGATCGGCGGATCAAAGACCGGGAGGAGAATGGAGACCGTCGGTAGGGCGTCGAACTTCTGGAGCCGTCCGCGGATCATCGAGCGCCGTTCGTCGTCCATGGTGTCGAACAGCCGAACCCACAGGTCGTAGTCGGTGTCGTCCTCGACGACCGACGGCGCGGCGGCAGCCGGTGCAGGGGGTGGGGCCAGAGGAGTCGAGCGCAAGCGACGGAAGCGGCTGTAGGCGCCGCGGAACCGTCGGGAGTAACGGATCAGCTTGGTCGACTTGAGCGCGTCGAGCTCGGCCCGGGCCGCCGCGGCCGCCTCCCGTTCTGCCTGGACCGCGACACGCTCCGCCCCCAACTCGGCCACCACGACACCGAACTGCTTCTCGACCTGTCGAGCCGCGTCGGTCGCCGCCCTCGACTCGGCCCCCCGCCGGCGGCGCAGGATCTCGAGCTCCGCCTCCGTCTCCCCGAGCCGGACGACCTCGTCTCGCTGCCGAGCGATCTCGACTCGCTGCCGAACGATCTCGTCCTCCAGACCCCCGGTCCGGCGGGCCGCCTCGGTCGTCGTCGAGGCGAGCTCCGCGGCCAGAGCGTTGTACCGGTCAGCCAACCGGTCGTGCTCGGCCAGCGCCCCGCGGTACCGCGTCTCTGCATCGTCGCGTTCGTCGGCCAGCAGCCCGAAGGTCCCGCCCAACGCGCCGCGACGCGGGCGGGCAGACTCCGGCAGCCGGAGGTCCCGGTACGAGGCGCCGCCCCCCGGTGGTCCCTTGGCGCCGGTCGGGACGTCCTCGAAGTATCCATGCTCGGCGAAGAGCGTGGCGATCTCACTGGCGTCGACGTCGCTACCGGTGAGGACCACCACTGCCCAACGACCGGTCGCGCAGGCATCGGTGACGATTCGACGCCGTTGGGCCGGCGAGACATCACTCAAGCGGCTCGCCACCACGACGACATCGACCCTCCCGGTCGGGTGATCATTGGCCCCGGCTCCCGTGGTGCCGGGCACCGCTCCCTCGTCGAGCGTCGCTCTGTTCTCCGGGACAGCGTTGCCGTCGGTCGGAGCAGCGTCGCGGTGGGCCGGGACGGGGTCGTGGCCGGCCGGCGTGTCGTTGTCATGTTCCGACGAGGTTTCGTCGTCGGGCACTACGGTGCCGGCCCAGGCCGCGAGGCCGGCCTCGCGCAGGCGAGCGACCGATCGGTCGGCAGCGCCGACGGAACCGGCGATCCAATAGACGCTCCCGCCGCCGAATGTGCCGACGATCCAACGCAAGATCCGGTCGTCGTCCCGGCGCCGGTCGCGGCCATTGGCCGCCGACGGGCCCCGGGTGACGTCTTCTCGCTCGCTGTCGAAGACCTCCTCCGTGCGCACCGGTCGGATGGTAGCAATCGGCGACCAGGCAGGAGCTCCACAGACCTCACTCGGCGAACTGCCGGTGCTATCGTGAGCGGGTGCCCGGGACGTTCGCCGATGGACGGTCTCTCGCTTCGACGGGCCTCCGGACCATGTCGACTCACCGCTTCCGCCGCCCGTAGCGCGTCACGCCGGACGTGGGTCGTATCGAAAGGCCTCTGTGAACGACCTCGCCAGTCGGGCGACTGACCCGTCCCCGGCCGACGCCGGCGAGACGGACGACCTGCCGGCGTCGACCCGCCGCACCTTCGCCTGGGTTCCGGGCACATGGGTACCGGGTGTGGCCAGTCGGCTCCAGTCGCTGAGCCCCGACGTCGGCCCTCTGGCCTTGGTTGTCGCCGCCGTGCTCGTCGCCAACGCGCTCTACCTTCTCGGGCTGTTCAACCCGAACCCCATCAACGTGGTGAGCGGGCTCGGATCGATCGCCCGGGCTGGCGTCCTCCCCGGCACGTTCTCGATCGACCCCAACAGCGGGTTCACCGCCCAGGCCCTCGGGCACCTGGCGGCCCTCGACCTGCTGCACGGCCACCTTCCTTGGTGGAACCCCTTCGAGGGCGTCGGCGCTCCCCTGGCGGGCGAGATGCAATCGGCTGCCCTCTTTCCCCCAACGCTGCTGCTGGCACTGACCAACGGGCAGCTCTACTTCCACGTCCTGCTGGAGATGGTCACCGGCATCGCCACCTACCGGCTCCTCCTGCGACTCCAGATCGCCCGCTGGATCGCTTCCGTCGGCGGCATCGCCTTCGCGCTGAACGGGACGTTCTCGTGGTTCGAGCACGCGCCGGTCAACCCGATCGCCTTCCTCCCGCTCCTGCTCCTCGGAGCCGAGCGGGCCCGGGACGCCGCCGAGGCCGGTCGACCACAGCGGTGGGCGTTGATCGCCATCGCCGTCGCCCTCTCGCTCTACGCCGGGTTCCCGGAGATGGCCTACCTCGACGGCCTCCTGGTCCTGGCCTGGGTGGTCGTCCGGGCGATCGGGCTGCACCGGGCCGAGGCCATCGCCTACGCGAAGAAGATCGTCGCCGGTGTTGTCGTCGGCATCCTCTTGGCCGTTCCCATTCTCGTCGCCTTCGCCGATTATCTGCCGACAGCCGACCTCGGCGCCCACGCCGCCGGCTTCAACAACGCCTTCCTACCCCACAGTGCGGCGTCGACCCTCCTCTTTCCGTACTCGTTCGGACCGATCTTCGGGTTCACGTCGTCGGACCACTCTGGCGTGCTTTACACCGTGTGGGGGAACGTCGGCGGCTACGCGACGACCTCCATCCTGGTACTAGCCCTCATCGGCCTGTATGGCAAGCGGCTCCGATCGCTGCGGATCGTGTTGGCCCTGTGGGTCGTCCTCACCGTTGGGCGAGCTTTTGGCGTCCAACCGTTTGCCAAGCTCTTCGCCCTGCTGCCGATCATGGACAAGGTAGCGGCGTACCGGTACGTCCCGACGTCTTGGGAGCTGGCCGTCATTGTCCTCGCCGCCCTCGGGGTCGACGACATCCGCCGCCGGGCCGTGCCGCGGTGGTATGTGGCCGCTTCGGTCGCCGGTTCGGCGGCCATCGCCGCCGCGCTATTCCTCACCGGATCGTCGCTGCGCCACGACCTAACGACAGCACCTCACGAGCACGCCTGGGTGGTGGCCTCGCTGTTGTGGGGGTTCGGGATCATCGTCGTCCTGGCCGTCGCCGCCATCTTCCTCCGGGGTCGCGTCAAGATGGTGGTCGTCCTGGCGTGCGTCGTGGTCGACGTGCTCGCCATGTTCGTCACGCCCGAGCTCTCCGCCCCCCGACAGGCGACGATCGACACGGCACCGGTGACGTGGCTCCAACGTCATCTCGGGAGCCAACGCTTCTACACCCTGGGGCCGATCGCCCCCGATTACGGCAGCTACTTCGGCATCGGGTCGGCCAACATCAACGACGTGCCGATCCCGAAGCGATACGGGAACTACATCGTCCACTCGCTCGACCCCAACGTCGCCCCGGGCACATTCACCGGCACGACCACCGTCGACCCGGCCGGGCCGTCCACCCTCCAGGAGTTCCTGACGCACCTTCGGGGCTACGAAGAGATCGGGGTGGCCTATCTGGTCACCGTCCCCGGTCAAGTCCCTCCGGCAACAGCATCGGCCGCCCACCTACGGCTGTCGTACGCCGACGACACCACCGACATCTACCGGCTCCCAGCGCCCGAGCCGCTGTACACGGTGAAAAGCGGGCAGTGCCGCCTGTCGGCCGAGACGTCGACCAGCGTCGTCGCCGACTGCCGTGGCCGAGCGGTCGTCGTCCGGCACGAGCTCTACATGCCTGGGTGGTCCGCGTCGACCGGCACCCGGTCCTTGACGATCAGCGACGCCGAGAGTGTGTTCCAATCCGTGGTCCTCGAACCCGGGAAATCCACCGTGACGTTCACGTTCCTCCCCCGCCACGAGGAGCTGGCGTTCGTGGCGTTCCTCGTCGGCCTGCTCCTGCTCGGATTGGGGTGGTGGCTGGGGAGTCGCCCCAACGGTCGACATAGGGTCCGTCGGCACCGTGGGGCAGCCGGCCGCCCCGCTGACAGCGCGATCACGGGAGGGCAGGACGGGACCGGAATTGATAGTGTGCGTCGGCCCGAACCGGAGCTGACCACCTCTCGCCAGACCTGATGCACATCGCCCATCATTCCGGCATCGCCCGGCACCGGCCTTCGGCGCACGTCCCGCGGCCGGCTTCCCACCGATGACGGGCACGGCCTGGTTCCTGACCCCAGACTCGCCGGTCCCGACCGGCGGCATCAGGACGATCTACCGCTTCGTCGACCACCTCGTGGCCGCCGGCATCCCGGCGTGGGTCGTCCACGAGACGCGCGGCTTCCGGTGCCGTTGGTTCGAGAGCGACACGCCAGTGACCTGGCTGGAGGACGTGAGGCTCGGTACCGGCGACCTCATCGTCGTCCCCGAGATCTCGGTGACGATGGCCGCCGAGCGGTGGCCGGGGGTCCCCAAGCTCGTCTTGAACCAGAACCCGTACCTGACCTTCCTCGGTGCCGGCCTGCCACCGCAACCACCCCCCGACGTGCTCCCCGACGACGTGGTGTCGATCGCCACCGTCTCCGACGACGCCGTCGACTACCTGACGCTGGCGTTTCCCGGGACCCGGATCGACCGGATCCACTACGGCATCGACCCGCGCCTCTTCCACGCTCCCGAGGGGCCGAAAGAACGCGCCCTGGCCTTCATGCCGAGAAAGCGGGCGGAAGACCTCTTCCAAGTCCTCCGCATCTTGGAACGCCGGCGATCGCTCGACGGATGGCGGCTCTACCCGATCGGCAACCTCCCCGAAGGGGAGACCGCCCGGGTGCTTCGCCGAACTGCCGTATTCCTCAGCTTCAACGACCGCGAAGGATTCGGCCTCCCGCCGGTCGAGGCCATGGCCAGTCGTTGCGTCGTCGCCGGCTTCGCCGGTCAGGGCGGTGAGGAGTACCTCCGGCCGGACACCGGCTTTCCGGTCCGGGAGGGCTCGATCACGGACTTCGTCCGGGCCGTCGAGAACGTGACCAGTGCGTGGGACCAGGGAGAGCGGTACGACGACTTGACGAGCAAGGCCGCCACCTTCGTCGCCTCCCGGTACTCCCCCGAACACGAGCGCGACGACATCGTCCGGATCTTCTCGTCTGCCCTCGCTACCGTCGCCGGCGTCGTCCCCCGAACCGCCACGTTCTGATCGACGGCGTCACGTGCGCCCAGCCAGCCCGGCCATCGGTTCCGGCGGTGGCGCCGGTCCGCTCCGATCATCCTCCAGAAGATGGTCGTCGACTGCCGCCTCGTCGTCGCCGATCGCTGTCGAGACATCGAGCAGGGGCCGGCTGACCAGGCACCGGACGAAGGTGAGGAAGAGAACGGTGACGACCACGATGGCCAGACTGAGAACCGTCGCGCCGAGCGGCGGCTGCCATGCACCGTGCAGGTAGTCGCTCGGGCCTGTGACGCCGACAGTGTTCCGTCGCAACGCCCCGGCGAAGGCCGCCACGTCGGCAATGCCGACGGCGACGCACAACACGGTGGCTAGTCGGGGCTTGAGTTGCGCGAGGACGCCGGACCGCTCGACGAGCGCTGCCGCCATCAATGGAACGCCGACCGCCAAGGGCAGGGTGTAGCGACCTTGCCAGACATCGCCCAACCGATGGACCTGGGCGTAGGAGATGACCACTGGGACGACGAGCACGGCGGCGAGGAGGAGGACGAACGCCACCAGCTCCCGCCCCTTTGCGCAGGCCAACGTTATCAGCGAGACCAGCCCGAGACCGGCGAACCAGACGATGTACGTCACCACCGGCGCGTTCGTGTCCAACCAGCCGAAGACGCCGATCATCTGCTTCAGCCAGGGCCCGGTTGTACCGAAGAGCTTCAACACCAGTTGGGCCGTCGACGCGTTGGCGGGGGCGGGGACGCCTGCCCCGAGGTCGAGGGTGTGGGCGGCGACGATGTAGCCGACGGCGAAGACCGCGGCAGGGGACGAGTACGGCGTACGACCACCGCACGGGGCGGCAGCGGACGATGGCCAAGGTCCGCCGCCATCCGGCCACCGTCGCCAGCAGGAGAGCGATGATGGCCACCCACAGGGGCGACAGCCCACGGACGAGCATCAGGGTGGCGGCGGACGCCGTCACGATGGCGATCAGGCCGGTCGGCGGCGCGTCGGCCCGTTCGAGCACGAGGACGAGCCCGGCGCACCACAGGCAGGTCGCGGACATGATCTCGAGACCGTTGGGGTTCACCACCGAGCTGAAGAAGACCGCCGTCGGCGTGACCGCCAGCAGCAGACCCACCAGGAGGAAACGGTTCCTCGACCAGCAGACGACCGACATGATCGCCAAGGCGAGAAAAAGGGCACCGAGTAGGGCACTCATGAGGCGCATCAGGTACACGCCGGTCGGCGACACCGCTACCAGCGAGGGAAGTCCGACGATCGCGTAGTACAACGGTGGATAGCGGCCGACATAGGTGGTTGTCTGGACGACCTTCGTAGACGGGTGATAGCCGTCGGCACACGCGGGCGTGACCTTGGGCTCGAAGGCAAAGCAGTTCTTGGATTGGCCGATCAGCGCGAAGACCTCCGGCACGGTGATCCCGGTGCTCGGATTGGCGGCGCGGCCGACCGTCCGGCCAACCAGCTGGCCACGAACGACCGCCGCCGCCTTGGACACGTGGGCCTCCTCGTCCGGCGAACCGGACAGAGGCGTCGCCACCGACCAGATGGCGATGACGGCGAAGATGAGGACGAAGGCGACGACGAATACCCGCCACGGCCGGGCCACGGTCCACCGGAAGCCCCGCCCTACCGCTGACCGAACACCTCCCGAGATCACGGCCGCCCTACCCCGATCTGCCCAACCACCCACTCGCCGACCGGATCGTCACCACCGGCTAGCCACCACGCCAGGTGAGCATGGAGGCACTTCACCCCCTGACGCGTACCGCCGACGCCTCCCGACGGTCGCGGGCCGACGTGGTCGTCGGCCACGGTGGCGTCCCGCTCGGCCGCGTAGCGGGTATGGGCGGCCGCTAGCGCGGTCGGGTCGACCTCGACCTCGGCCTGCCGGACCCCACCGGTCGACTCCAGCCGGCTGACGGCTTCGCGCAGCGTCGGGTCCACCAGCCAATACCGGGTGGGCATCGGCGTGCCGTCGTCGAGGAACGGTGCGTTGGCGATCACCATCGGAGAACCGTCGGCGTGACGCACGACGACCGTGAACGCGCCGGCCGGTCGCCGGCCGAGCAGCCGGGTGACCGCGTCGAGGTCGTCCTGGTCGCTGGACGGATCGCCCGCCCGTCGGTTCAACGCCAGAACTCGAGCGTCTGGAGGATCCGGCCACCGACGCTCGACGCGGCCGACCCGTCGGCAGTCTTGTCGTTGGTCGAGCCGCTTCCGTCCTTCCCCGAGCTACTGCTGTGGTCGGTGCTGCCGGCACCGGACGACGGGTGGCTGGTGTCCTCCGGCAGCTCGGACTCGCCGGACGGGGTCACCGGCCCGCTCAGCCCGGGGTCGCCGGCGTCCGGCGCGTTCGAGCCGGAGCCGTCGCTCGGCGGCAGGACCTCGTAGGCCTGCTGCCCGGGCTTCACCAGGTCGTACTGCTGACGGGCGATCCGGGCGATCTCGGCCGGGCTGGCCAGGCTCTTGCGCTCCTGGTCGAGCGCCTTGTCCTGCTGCCGCAGCTCGGTGAGCTGGGCCGTGCTGGCGGTGAGCTGCTCGTGCTGGTGGTAGAGGGCGGACGCCGGGAACCAGGCCGCGACGATGACGACGGAGACCACGGCCGCCCCGGCCAGCAGCAACCGGTTACGCCGCGCCTTTACCGCCTGCCGCCGTTCCGTCCGGCTCAGCGACTGGGCGGTCGACTTCGGCTGGGCGGTCGATCGAGCCGTCGACCGGGCCGTTTTCCGAGCGCCCGCCACGGCGCTCTGGCGCGCTGCGGGACGGGAGCTCCGGCCGGTCGGGGGCGGCGCCGGGCGCCGGCGATCAGTCCCAGCCACCGCGTCCACGGACCACGGCGTCGGCGCCGCCAAAGCTAGCCGACCCGCCGAGATCCTCCTCGATCCGCAGGAGCTGGTTGTACTTCGCTACCCGGTCGGACCGGCATGGGGCGCCGGTCTTGATCTGCCCGGCATTGGTGGCGACCGCGAGGTCGGCGATCGTCGTGTCCTCGGTCTCGCCGGACCGGTGGGAGATCACCGAGCGGTAGGCCGACCGGGTGGCGAGGGCCACCGCATCGAGCGTCTCGGTGAGCGTGCCGATCTGGTTCAGCTTGATCAGCACCGCGTTGGCGACGTTCGACGCGATGCCTCGTTCGATCAGCTCGACGTTCGTGACGAAGAGGTCGTCGCCGACGAGTTGCACCCGGTCGCCGAGGGCGGCCGTCAGCTCCGCCCAGCCGTCCCAGTCCTCCTCGGCCATCCCGTCCTCGATCGAGACGATCGGGTACCGGTCGACGAGGTCGGCCCAGTAGGCGACGAGCTCGGACGACCCGAGCGTGCGGCCCTCGCCGGCCAAGTGGTAGGCGCCGTCCTTCCAGAGCTCGCTCGTCGCCGGGTCGAGGGCGATGGCGATCTCGTCGCCCGGCGTCCGGCCGGCCACCTCGATCGCCTCCAGCAGCAGCGTGATCGCCTCCTCGTTGGACGCCAGGTCGGGGGCGAACCCGCCCTCGTCCCCGACGCCCGTCGACAACCCCCGCTCGGCCAGCACGTTCTTGAGGGCGTGGTACGTCTCGGTGCCCCACCGCAGCGCCTCACTGAACGACGCCGCCCCGACCGGCATCAGCATGTACTCCTGGAAGTCGATCGAGTTCCGGGCGTGGGCGCCACCGTTGACGACGTTGAGCATCGGCACCGGCAGGACGTGGGCGTTGGCCCCGCCGAGCGACCGGTAGAGCGGGACCTCCAGCTCCGCCGCCGCGGCCTTGGCCACGGCCAGCGACGTTGCCACCGTGGCGTTGGCCCCGAGCCGGCCTTTGTCGGGGGTCCCGTCGAGGTCGACGAGGGCCAGGTCGACCGCCCGCTGGTCGAGGGCGTCGTAGCCGGCGAGCGCCTCGTTGATCTCGCCGTCGACGCTGGCGACGGCCTGGAGGACGCCCTTGCCGCCGAACCGCTCGCCGCCGTCGCGGCGCTCCACCGCCTCGCGTATGCCGGTCGACGCCCCCGACGGGGCGATGGCCCGGCCGCGGGCCCCGGAGTCCAGCACGACCTCGACCTCGACCGTCGGGTTGCCCCGCGAGTCGAGGACCTCGCGACCGACGACGTACTCGATGGTGCTCACGGTGCTCACTTCCTCGGCGCCGTCCCTGGTGGGCGTCGGTCCACCACGCTATCCGCTGGCCAGCGGACCGAGGGGGACGCGGCCGGCCATTCTTGTTGAGGAACCATTCAGCCGGCGTCACCATCAACGGGCGGAAGCCGTGGCCGCCTACGTCACCGGCGTCGACCGTACGTACAGGAGGGTACTCTCGGGTCGTGGACCCACCAGAGCAGGCTCTGGGACGAGGTGGTCGCATCACCGTAAACGGCGCGGCCTTCGAACAGTTCGTGGCTGCGCTCGATGCGCCTGCGGAACCGATGCCGACGGTCGAACGCTACGCGGCGGAGCCGAGCCCGATCCCGTCCCGGTGAGCCCGGAGACGCTCTGGCCGATTGACTTACGCGGGCTTCTCGGCTTGGGATCGCTGCCGAGAACGCGCCGACCCCGTTGGGCCCACGGAAGAAACCCCGAAACCCTTACGAACCTTGACGAGCGTCACGCCCTGCGGAAGCTCTGTGAAGTCGATCTTCGGGACCGAGATCGGCGTACCACCGCCCCCAGCGCTACTCGAGGACGAGGGCACATCGTTGCCAACTCGTGGCCCCGCGTCTTTTTGAACGTCCTTGGCCACCGGGACACCTCCTACCTCAACGCCCAAGCATACAGTCCGATCGATCCCAACGCTGCGCCGAGTAGGAGCGGAAGCCCCCACCTGAAAGCAACTCGTCATTCTGTTGAAACGTAATTTGGAGCGCCCGGAGTAGCCCCTCCAGCATCTCCTCCAACGTCACATTCAGTGTCGAATACGCCGTCAGGAAACGGGGGATCGAAGGACCACCCTCGAACCCACGATCTTCGGTTGGAGGCGCAAGCGGAATACTGATTATTCCGATCGGCAGTGCAAGCACTGGAAAAGGAAGCCACCACCACCAGCCAAGTACGGGCGCGGCAGCGGAACGGAGGAGGAGCGTCGCCATGAGAGCCAGCGCAGCAGCGATGGCGCCCGCGGAGATGAGATCGTTCGTGTTTGCAGAGGCGAGCTGGTCGGAGATCTGATCTCGCACAACGCCGATGAGCTCGCCGTACAGATGAGTAAGAGAAGTACCACCCTCGGAAAAGTCCTTGCGCTGATTGTCTGCGGGTCGTCCACGCCGTCGTCGCAGCATGGTGTCACGTTACGAGCAGCCTGTAACACAGCCGAGAGGAATGACCGTCTTCGGCTCACCCAATTCCTGACCCATGAGGCCACGTGCTGATCCGGGACCCGCACCATGAGGAGAACGTCTGCCGGGTCGGGCGACCTGAGAGATCCGTCAGTAGTCCCGGGTGAACCGGAACTTCACGAGGGCCCGCACGGCCCCGAAGCCGTCACGCCAGGTGATCTTCTTGCCCTCGTCCGGCTCCCGGCCGGCGTAGGAGATGGGGACCTCGTAGATCCGGTAGCCCCGCCGGAGGATCTTGGCGGTGATCTCGGGCTCGAAGTCGAAGCGGTTGGAGACGACGGTCAAGCCGTCGAGCACCCGCCGGTCGAAGAGCTTGTAGCACGTCTCCATGTCCGAGAGCATGAACGAGTAGAGCAGGTTGGTGACGAGCGATAGGAAGCGGTTGCCGAGCCAGTAGAGCACGAGCATGTTCTTGCGTTCGCCGGTGAACCGGCTGCCGTAGACGACGGCGGCCTTGTGCTCGAGCAACCCCGGATCACGATCGTCCGATCCCGGAGTACTCGAACCCGAGACGCCGCAACGCGGCGGGGTCGAGCAGGTTTCGGGCGTCGACTATCCGCGTGCCCTCCATGAGCTCGCGGACCTTGCGGAAGTCGAGCCCCCGGATCTCTCCCCACTCGGTCAAAACGACGACCACGTCGGCTCCCCGGACGGCTTCGTAGGGATCGACGCAGATGGTCACCCCGCGCAGGTCCTCGGCGTCGGTCGCCGCGTCGACCGTCGGGTCGAACGCGCTGACCTGGGCCCCGGCCTCCACCAGGCGACGGACGATGGCCACCGCCGGCGAGTCACGCCGGTCGTCCGTCCCGGCCTTGAACGTGAGGCCCCAGACGGCCACCCGTCGCCCCTCCAGGGGCTCACCACCGGCGATCTTGTCCACCACACGGGTCATCTCCGCGTCGTTGACCGCTATCGCCTCCCGGACCAGGCCGAAGTCGTAACCGGCCGACTCCGCGATGTGCACGAGCGCCGCGGTGTCCTTGGGCAGGCAGGAGCCTCCCCATCCGGGGCCGGGGCGCAGTGACTCGAAGCCGATCCGCCGGTCGTAGCCCAGGCCGAGAATGACGTCGCGGACGTCGGCCCCGACGGCCTCGCAGAGCGCCGCCAGCGCGTTGACGTAACTGATCTTGACGGCCAGGAAAGCGTTGGAGGCGTACTTGATCGTCTCCGCCGTCGTGGTGTCGGTGACGATGAGGGGAGCCCGGGTCCCGCTGAAGAGCGCGCCGACGCTGGACGCCACCCGCTGGTCGTCGGCACCGACGACGATCCGTTCGGGGTGCAGGCTGTCCGACACCGCGGTGCCCTCCCGCAGGAACTCGGGGTTCGAGACGACCGTGACGTCGTCACGGTCGGTCACCCGTTCGACCAGTAGGGCCGTCCCGACCGGCACCGTCGACTTGTTGACGATCACCGCCCCGGCCGACAGGTACGGCGCCACCTCTTTGGCTACCGTCTCCACCGCGCTCAGGTCGGCCGCCCCGTCCGCCCCTTGGGGCGTGGGCACGCAGAGGAACACGAACTTGGCGTCGGCCACCGCGTCAACTGCGCTGCTCACGAAACGGAGCGTGCCCCGGCTCGTCCCTTCATGGACGAGCTCGTTCAGTCCGCTCTCGACGATCGGGAGCTCCCCTCGCTCCAGGGCGCCCAGTCGTCGCTGGTTGCTCTCGGCGCACACCACCTGGTGGCCGAGGTGAGAGAGAACGGCCGCCGTCGGCAGGCCGACGTAGCCGGCACCGATCACGGCGATTCTCGACCGATTGGTGGGGGTGGACGTCGTCATGGATGTGGACCGCCTGGCGCTGGCCGACAGGGCCTCCGCCGACGGGACGCCATCGTAACCAACGGCCGGCGTGACCATCAACGCGCGGGTAACGGACGAGCACCGCCGTACGGTTATGCTCTCCCCGCCTGTCAGGGGACTGTGTGATCACCGACACCATCGAAGAGACAGAAGGCGTCAGGGCTCGGATCGTCGACCCCGATCCTGCCCTGCGAGGGCTCGACGATCCAAGCGCGGCCGTGCGCGTGGCGGTGCTGCTCCCGTGTCACAACGAGGAGGCGTCGATCGCCACCGTGGTCGACGCGTTCCTTGGGGCCCTACCGAACGCTGGCATCTACGTCTGTGACAACGCATCCACCGACGCGACGACGGCCCGTGCCCTGGCCGCCGGCGCGACCGTGCTGCACGAGCGCCGCCGGGGCAAGGGCCACGCGGTGCGCCGGTTGTTCGCCGACGTCGAGGCGGACGTCTACGTGCTGGCCGACGGTGACGCCACGTACGACGCCGCGTCGGC
This sequence comes from uncultured Actinomycetota bacterium, assembly GCA_963844575.1. GTDB lineage: Bacteria > Actinomycetota > Acidimicrobiia > Acidimicrobiales > RAAP-2 > DASZUK01. Next base: position 1,336,735 of record CAWJOU010000005.1, on the reverse strand, counting down.
ACCGGAGATGGTCGCCCGGCTCGTCGACGAGCACCTCGACATGGTCGTCGGGACCCGCCAAACGGACGGCGACGACCCCGAGACCTTCCGGCGGGGCCACGCGACCGGGAACGCCCTGTTGACGAGGGCGTTCCGGCTCTGCCTGGGCGGCAGCTTCACCGACGTCCTGTCCGGGTACCGGGTCATGTCCCGCCGTCTGGTCAAGTCGTTCCCAATGCACGCCGACGGCTTCGACATCGAGGCCGAGCTCACGGCCCACACCGTCGAGGTCGACGCCAACTGGCTGGAGGTCCCCACCCCGTACGGCAGCCGCGAGGAGGGCTCGTCGAGCAAGCTGCGGACTTACCGCGACGGTGCCCGGATCGCCATCTCGCTCGTCCGGCTGTTCGAAGCGATGTACCCGCTCCGGTTCTTCCTGCTGTGCTTCGCCGTGCTGACCGGCGTGGCCCTCGCCCTCGGCATCCCGGTCATCGAGACCTTCAACCAGACGGGGCAGGTCCCCCGCCTGCCCACGGCCGTCCTCGCCGCGTCCATCCAGATCGTGGCGTTCCTGTCGCTCGCCTGCGGCGTCATCCTCAAGAGCGTGAAGCTGGGCCGCCAGGAGGCCCGGCGGCTGGTCTACCTGCAGGAAGGGGCGCCGCGCCCGACCTCCTTCGGCGACCCGCCCGCCGTCACGAGGTAGCGGACAAAACCGAGCCACAGGATCGTCACTACGCCCGACGCCACCGTGAGGGTGATCGCCCCGAGCGGCGGATGCCAGGCGCCGTCGAAGAAATCCAGCGGTCCTGTCGCGCCCACCATGTACCTCCGGAGCGCCCAGACAAAAGCGGCAAAGGCCGCCACGCCCACGGCCATGCACAGGATGCTCGACAGCCGCGGCACGAGCGATCTGACGGCGTCGGAGCGTTCGGCCAGTACGGAAGCGACCAGCGGGATGCCCACGGCCATCGGCATCGTGTAACGACCTTGCCAGACGATCCCCAGTCGATGGGCCTGGCTCGACGCGATGACGATCGGGACGACGAGCACGAGCACCACCACGAGCAGCAGAGCGGCGATGTGGCGGGCCCGCGCACAGGCCAGCGCGAGCAGCACGACGAGGCCCAGCGCGGCGCCCCAGAGGACGTAGGTCAACAGCGGCGAGACCGCGTCGAGCGAGCCGAAGACGCCGACCATCTGCTGGAGCCACCGGTCGGTGTACCCGAAGATCTGGACGACGAGGTCGAGCCGGCTGCCGCCCTTCGTCACGGGCAGGCCGAGCGGCAGTAGGTCGAGAGCATGAGCCAGCACGGTCCAGAGCAACGCGAAGATCGCGCACGGCACGAGCACGACCAACGACCAGCGGGCCGAGCGGGCGCGGCTGATCGACACGACGACGCGCCACCCGCCCAGAAGCACGAGCACCACGGCGATGATCGCCGCCCACAACGGCGAGAGGGCGCGGACGAGCATGAGCGTCGCCGCGGAGCCGGCGACGACGGCCACCAGCCCGGCCGGCGGCGACTTGGCGCGCTCGAGCACCAGCACCAGGCCCGACGTCCAAAGACAGACGGCCGTCATGATCTCCAGTCCACTGGGATTGACGACGCCGCCCAGGAAGACGACCATCGGCGTCACCGCCAGAACCAAACCGATCAAGAGGAACCGCCTCTTCGACCAGGCGACGATCGACATGACGGCGAGAGCCAAAAAGAGGGCGCTGAGAAGACCGCTCACCATTCGCATCAGGTAGAGGCCGGTCGGAGAGACCGTTACCAGCGACGGCAGGCCGACGATGGCGTAGTAGAGCGGGGGGTAACGACCGGCATAGGTGGTGGCCGGGACGACCCTCGCACTGCCCTTGAACGGGCCGGCACATGACGCCGGAACGGTGGGCTTGCCGGCGAAGCACCGCTCCCACTTCTCCCCGACGGCATAGAGCTCGGGGATGTTGATGTCGGTAAACGCGTTGTCCGAGCTCTCGACCGTCTGACCGATCACCTGCCCTCGGTCCAACGCCACCGCTCGGGCGACGTGGGCCCACTCGTCGGGAGAGGCGAACAGGGGGGTCGCCAGGGACCAGATCGCCATGACCAAGAACGCCAGCACGAACGTCACGACGAACACCCGGCGCGGCGTCGCCGCCGCCCCGCGGGTCATCGCTGACAACCGCCAGCGCGGCCACCCGCCCGGCCGCTGGTGGGCAGCCGGTGCCCTCGGCGGTATGTCGACGTCCGTGGCCGTCATCCGACCCCCTTCGACACCCGCTCGATCTCCCGCACCCGGTTCCGCAACCCGTTGGCCGCCGCCCGCAGCGCGTCCTCCGGGTCGACGCCGAGGAGCCGGCTGGCGTTGGCCACGGCCAGCAGGAGCTCGCCGACCTCGTCGGTCACGTCCGCCGACGTCTCCGGGCCCGGCAGCCCGGCGAGGATGGCCGCGGCCCGCTCCCGCTCGGCGTCGAACCCGGGTAGCTCGGCCCCCGGCACCGTCTCGGCCTTGCGAGCCAGCTTGGCCGCCAGGGCGAGGGCGGGCAGGGCGGCCGGGATGCCGTCGGTCACGCTCTCGCGGCCCTTCTCGGCCTTCTTGATCTGCTCCCAGTTGCCGACCACCGTGCCGGCGTCGTCGGCGACGACGTCGCCGAAGACGTGCGGGTGGCGGGCGACGAGTTTGTCGTGGACGCCGCGGGCGACGTCGGCCAGCGTGAACCGGCCCTGCTCGGCGGCCAGGCACGAGTGGAAGTAGACCTGGAACAGGAGGTCGCCGAGCTCCTCTTCCAAGTGGTCGACCGCGTCAGCCACCTCACCGACGCCGTTGGCGTCAGCCACCGCGTGGCCATCGCCGTCAGCTGTCTCGGCCCGGGTCAGCTCGTCGATGGCGTCGATCACCTCGTACGACTCCTCGAGCAGATGGCGAGTCAGCGACGCGTGCGTCTGCTCCCGGTCCCACGGGCAGTCCTGGCGCAGCCGGCGGACGAGCTGGTCGAGGGCGACGAGGTCGCCGGCCACGGGCACGGCCAGCGACGGGATCCAGACCGACGTCAGGTGGTCCGGCGCGACCGCCCGATCGAGGTCGTCCCAGTCGACGGTCTCGACCCGCTCGTCGGCCAGTCCGAGATGGTGGAGCACGGTGGCCGTCGGCGCCGGTTGGCCCGGCGGGAGGCGGTCGACGTCGACGGAGAGCTTGATCACCGACAGCACGTCGACCGACCAGCACTGGGCGACGAGCAGTGGCCCGCGCTCGCCGGCCGCCTCCGTCTCGAACCGGGTGCCGTCGACCAACCGGACGCCGGCGGCTACGGGGTCGACGCCGAGCCGCGCCCAGGCGAGATCGAGGAAGGAGAGGGCCGGGACGATGGTGACAACCACCCGCGGATCGGCGCGCAGCAGCTCGACGGTGCGCTCGGCGACCAGTGGCGAGCCGGGCACGCCGTAGACGACGGGCTCGCCCCGTCCGGCCGCGGCGGCCGCGGCGGTGACGAGGTCCTCGACGATGCGGGCGTAGACCTCGTCGAAGGAGTCCGCGGCCTCGTAGTGGTCGTCGAACGACGGGACGGCCGAGAGGTCAGCGGCGGCCGGGTGCCGGTCGGTCCGCAAGAACGCGATCGACGCGATGGCGAGCAACTCGACCGCGGCCGCCGTCCGCAGGTCCGGACCGGCCGGGCCGAGCCCGACGACGGTTACCCGCGGCAGGGGCACCGGCGGCTGGGGCACCCGGGGCTCGGTCTCGTCGACCGGCGCCACCTCGTCAGCCGGCCGACGCCGAACTGGTGACGGCCGGCTGGTTGGCCGAGGGGTTCAGGACGAACGGCTCGGCCGGGCTGGCCGGCGGCAGCAGGGCGATCGACCCCGGCGTGACCTGGCCGTAGCGGGGGTCGGCGGTGACCTGGGCCCGCTTGGCGGCGGCCCGGAGCGTCACCGCCGCCTTCGTCTCCCCGGCACCCAAGATGGCGGTCTCGACTGTGGGCCGGACGGTGACGAACGTTGCCGCCTGCTGGCTGGTCATCTCGAAGAGGGCATACTGCCCGTTGCCGAGCGACGCCGGCTGCGACACCTGGCCGACCGGGAGCGACGCCACGCCGCTCGGCAGCTCGCTGGCGGCGGCGGTCCGGAGGCCGCAGCCGATCGGCGTCGCGGTCCCGACCGATGTGAACGATGTGCCGGCGGCCACCTTGGCCCGGGCGGCGGTGGCGTCGGCGGAGGACGTGAAGAGGACGTAGCTGAAGCAGAGCTTGGTGAAGTCGGTCCGGTGCAGCGTGTAGTAGCGGGTCAGCCCGCCGGTGGCCAAGCTGTAGCCGGCGGCGTGGCTCAAGAGGAGGTCCTGTTCGGCGACGGCCTGGACGAGCTGGTCGGTGAACGTCGCCGGGAGCGACGCCAGGATGGCCGAGCTGGTGGCCGGGCAGCTGATGCCGCTGGACTGGGCGGACTGCAGGACGCTGTCGATCTGCTGTCCGAGGACGACCCGGCCGATGGCCCGGGCCGCCGGCGTCACCGTCAGGTGCTCGTCCGCGACGACCTGGGCGACGAGCTGGTCGTTGAGCAGCTCGCTCAGCCAGTACCGGGTGAACGAGGCATTGAACGTCGACGGGTTCGTCGTACCGGCCGGGACGCCGACGCCCTCGATCGGGAAGTTCCCGGACTGCGTGGTGCCAGCGATCGCTTCCGAGGCGTACAGGTAGCACTGGAAGCCCTCGCTCCGGGCGATGGCCGACAGGTTCTCGTTGAGCGTCTGCTGGCTGACCGATGTGCCGTTGATGCTGGCCGCGTTGGACGGCACGGTAAAGGCCGCGGCGGCCACGACGGCGGCGACGGCGGCGATGAGGACGACGAGGCGTTTCACGCGCCGGGCATGCTACCGGGTCACTCCCCCGGCACCGAATCGACGGCGCCAACCGGGGCCGTCTGGCCGGCGGCCGGATCGGCGACCGGCGCGGGGACGAGCTCGTCGAGCAGCGACCGGAGGGCGTCGGCCGGGCGACCGTCGGCGTCGAGCGGGACGACGAGCTGGCGCTGCTCCTCGCGGTACGTCGCGCCGGGCACGACCCGGCGCAGCCGCACCTGGGCGCTGGCCGGGAGCACGAGGGGCGAGAGCCGGGCGACCGGGTGGCGGGCGCCGCCGACGCGGGCCGGCTGGACGGCGACGTCGGTCACGCCGGCGGCGAGGCAGGCGACGCGCAGGCGGGCCAGGGCCAGCAGCCCTTCCGCTGGGCCGGGCAGCGGGCCGAACCGGTCGACCCACTCCGCCGCGATGTCGTCGACGTCGGCGGTCGTCGCCACCGACGCCAGCCGCCGGTAGCCCTCGACGCGGGCGTCCTCCGCGGGGACGTAGTCCGCCGGCAGGTGGGCGTCGCCGGGGACGTCGAGCGAGATCGTCGTCGGCACCGGCCGCGGCTCGCCGCGGGCCTCGGCGACCGCCTCGGCGACGAGCTGGACGTAGAGGTCGTAGCCGACGGCCGCGATGTGGCCGGACTGGTCCTGCCCGAGCAGGTTGCCGGCGCCGCGGATCTCGAGGTCGCGCATGGCGATCTTGAAGCCCGAGCCGAGCTCGGTGTGCTCGCCGATGGTGCGCAGCCGCTCGTACGCCTGCTCGGAGAGCACCTGATCGACCGGGTGGAAGAGGTAGGCGTACGCCCGTTGGTGGCTCCGGCCGACGCGGCCGCGGATCTGGTGGAGCTGGCCGAGCCCGAGCCGGTCGGCGCGATCGACGACGAGCGTGTTGACCGACGGCATGTCGATGCCGGACTCGATGATCGTCGTGCAGACGAGCACGTCGTACCGGCGTTCCGAGAAGTCGAGGACGACCTGCTCGAGGCTGCCCTCGTCCATCTGGCCGTGGGCGATCGCCACCCGGGCCTCCGGCACGAGCCGGCCGAGGCGGCGGGCCGCGGCGTCGATGTCGGCGACGCGGTTGTGGACGTAGAAGACCTGGCCCTCGCGCAGCAGCTCGCGCCGGATGGCCTCGGAGACCGCGGCCTCGTCCTGCTCGCCGACGTACGTGAGGATCGGCCGGCGGTCGGCCGGCGGCGTGTTGACGAGCGAGAGGTCGCGGATGCCGGTCAGCGCCATCTCCAGCGTGCGCGGGATCGGGCTGGCCGTGAGCGTCAGGACGTCGACGCCCGCGGTCAGCCGCTTGACGGCCTCCTTGTGCGTGACCCCGAACCGCTGCTCCTCGTCGACGACGAGCAGCCCGAGGTCCTGGAACGCGATGTCCTGGGCCAGTAGCCGGTGGGTGCCGACGACGACGTCGACCGAGCCGTCGGCCAGGCCCTCGACCACCTTCTTGGCCTGCGCGTTCGAGAGGAACCGGCTCATCAGCTCGACCCGGACCGGGTACGCCGCGAAACGGTCGGCGAACGTCTGGAAGTGCTGGCTGGCCAGCAGCGTCGTCGGCACGAGCACCGCGGCCTGCTTGCCGTCCTGGACGGCCTTGAAGACGGCGCGCACCGCGACCTCGGTCTTGCCGAAGCCGACGTCGCCGCAGACGAGCCGGTCCATCGGGCGCGCCAATTCCATGTCGGCCTTGACCTCGGCGATCGTCCGCAGCTGGTCCGCGGTCGGCGTGTACGCGAACGCGCCCTCCATCTCCGCCTGCCACGGCGTGTCCGGCCCGAACGCGTGGCCCTCGACCGCCGCCCGCTGGCGGTAGAGCTCGACGAGCTCGTCGGCGATCTCGCCGGCCGCGGCGCGGGCCTTCGCCCGGGCCCGCTGCCAGTCCGCGCCGCCCATCTTCGACAGCGTCGGCGACTCGCCGCCGCTGTACGGCGTCACCGCCTCGATCTGGTCGACCGGCAGGTACAAGCGGTCGCTGCCGCGGTACTCGAGCACGAGGTAGTCGCGGGTCGTCCCGCCGACGGCGCGCGTCGTCACGCCGGCGTAGCGGGCGACGCCGTGCTGGCGGTGGACGACGTAGCTACCCGGCGCCAGGTCGTCGAAGAAACCGTCGGTCGGCCGCGCCCGCGGGCGCGCCGGTCGGTGCGGCGTGCGCCGGCCGGTGACGTCGGACTCCGACAGCACCGCCACCCGGGCGTCCGGCACGGCGAAGCCGGCGCTGAGCGGCGCCGCGACGACCCGGACCCCCGGCGAGCCGACCGCGTCGCTGGACAGCGGCGCGGCGACGCCCTCCTCCGCGAGCACCGTCGAGAGCCGTCCGGCACCGGCGTCCGTCGGTGAGCAGAGCGTCACCGAGTACCCGCCGTCGACGAGACCGGTCACCTGGCTCGCCAGCCGGCTCGGGTCGCCGGCCACCGAGTCGAAGCCGCGGACGGTGACCGCCGGCGTCGCCGGTCCCTCCGCCACCGGCACGAGCGACAGCACCGGCGCCGAGCTCTCCGCCAGCAGGCGGTCGAACGGCAGGTAGAGGCGGGGGAACCGCTCGCCCGCCCCCTCTGGGCCGCCCGCCGACTCGACCCCCGGCGTGGCCCCCCACGTCGCGGCCAGCGTGTCGGCCAGCGCGGCCTCCTCGTCGACCAGCTCGACCGCCCGGTCCCGGACCCGGCGCGGCTCGACCAGCACGACCTGCGCCGCCGGCGGCAGCAGGTCCGTCAGGAGGTGCTCGGCCGGGTGCAGCCACGGCAGCCACGACTCCATGCCGTCGAAGACCTGGCCGTCCGCCAGCTTCTCCCACTGCGCCCGGCCCCACGGCTCCGACGTCACGAGCTCGGCCGCCCGGGCCTGGACGGCCGGCGTCGGCAGCAGCTCCCGGCAGCCGAAGACCGCGACCAGGTCGAGGTCGCCGACCGACCGCTGGTCCGCCACGTCGAAGACCGTCAGCCGGTCGACCTCGTCGCCCCACAGGTCGATCCGGACCGGCCGGTCCGACGTCGACGGGAAGACGTCGATGATCCCGCCGCGCACCGCGACCTCGCCGCGGTGCTCGACCTGGTGCTCCCGGCGGTAGCCGGCGGCCACCAGGGCCGCCACCGTCGCTGCCGCGTCGAGCACCGCGCCGGCCCGGACGACCAGCGGCGGCGGCATCTCGTCCCACGGCACCAGCCGCTGGAGCATCGCCCGCACCGACGCGACGACGATCCGCGGCCCCGCCAGCCCGCCGATGTCGGACTCCATCCTCAAATGCCACAGCGCGGCCATCCGCTGGCCCATCGTGCCGACCTCCGGGCTGACGCGCTCGAACGGCAGCGTCTCCCACGCCGGGAGGAGAGCGACCGGGTCGGCCAGCGCGCCGACGTGGCGCGTCCCCGCGCCACCACCGGCCCCGTCGGTGCCCGCGGCGGTGTCGTCGGGCGGGACGAAGCACGCCAGGTCGCCGGCGAGCTGTTCGGCGGCGGTCGCGGTGGCGGTGACGACGAGCAGCGGTCGGCGGTCCGAGAGCCGGGCCAGGCCGGCCAGCACGAAGGCCTGGGCCGAGCCGGGGACGGCGAGGGTGGCGTCCGCGAGCCCGACGACCCGGGCCAGTGCGGTCTCCTGCCGGAGCAGGGGCGGAAGGGCGGCGAGCGGCGCCGTCGACGGCGTCGGAGCTGTCGGAGCCGTCGGGGCCGATGGGGCGGTCGGAGGGGCCACTCAGTCGCCGTCCCGGCCGCTGCCCGGTCCATCGACCGGTCCACCAACTGGGCCGTTGTAGCGGTTCATCGCCGCGTCGACGCCGTCGCCGGCGATCAGCTCGACCGCGTCGGCCGCCGCGGAAACCGCGACGTCGAGGACGTCGCGGTCGCGGCGCGACGGGCGGCGCAGGACGTGGTCGGCGCCGGACCGCCGGCCCGGCGGCTTGCCGATGCCGATGCGGACGCGGACGAAGTCCGGCGAGTGCAGGTGGGCCTGGATCGACCGGAGCCCGTTGTGGCCGGCGATGCCGCCGCCGATCTTGACCTTGACGCGGCCGGGCGGCAGGTCGAGCTCGTCGTGGACGACGACCAGCCGGCGGAGGTCGTCGATCCCGAACCGGCGCAGCAGCGGTCGCACGGCCGCGCCGGACTCGTTCATGTACGTCGTCGGCACCGCCGAGCGCGACGCGGACGCCGCCCAGGTGGAGCTCCTCGACCAGTGCCTGCTGCCCCTTCTCCGGCTTCAGGCGACCGGTGCTGTGGCGGGCCGAGAGGATCTCGATCGCATCCGCGCCGACGTTGTGGCGGGTCCCGACGAGCTCCGCGCCCGGATTGCCGAGGCCGACGACGAGCAGGTCCGCCGGGGTGCCCCGCCGCGGGCTCCCGTCGTCGCCGCCCGGTCCCCGGCCTCCGAAGAGGCGCGGCAGGGTCTAGCCCTCGGCGGTCTCGGACGACTCGGTGGTCGCCGACGCCTCGGCCCCTTCGGCCGCTTCGCCGGCTTCGCCCTCGCCCTCGCCCGCGGCCTGGAGCCTCGGTGGCTGGCCACTGACGACGACCGCGTCCTCTTCGAGGTCGGTCGTGACGCCCGCCGGCAGCTGGAGGTCGGCGATCCGGACCGCGCCGCCGATCGTCAGCTCGGAGATGTCGACCTCTACGGCCGTCGGGATGTCCGCCGGCTTGGCCCGGACCGGAAGGGTGAAGAGCTGCTGGTCGACCAGGCCGTCGCCGTGGTGCACCTCGATCGCCTCACCGATGAGCGTGACCGGGACCTCGGCGGCGATGATCTCGTCCCGGCGGACGATCTGGAAGTCGACGTGCGTGACCGTGCCTTTGATCGGATGGCGCTGTAGCTCCCGGGCCAGCGTCAGGAACTTCTCGTCACCGGTGTCGAGGGAGAGGAGCGCGTTCGTCCCCGACTCACCCGAGAGCGCGACCCGCAGCTCCCGGCCGGCGACGGCCACCGGGACCGGGTCGGTGCCGTGGCCATAGACGACGCCGGGGATCTTCCCGTCGGCCCGGAGCCGGCGGGCCGGGCGCGAGCCGAGCGGGCGACCGATCTCGGCGTGCAGGATGATCTCGGGCATGGCTGGTCTCCTCGGGCGAAATGGCTGGTACCGGCCGGGCGACGCCCCTCGGCGGGACGGCTCGGCGGACGGCCAGTCATCGTAGCCGAGGCGTGACCAGCGGCTCCACCGGGCGCATCGCCAACCGGCGGACGTCGCCGACCGACCCCCTCCACATTGCGGGTGCCCTTAGCGGTGGGCCCGTCCACCGGTGCACCCGTCCGCGTGATATCAGACTACCAATGTGATATCATCATGGCATGAAGCAGCTCCTCTTGCGCGTGCCCGACGACGTCCACCGCCGGCTCGCGGCGCGGGCGGCTCGAGGTGGGCGGAGCGTGAATGCCGTGGCCAACGAGATCCTCGACGCGGCGGTCGACGCCGACGAGGGAGACCGCCGAACGAGACTACGGGCCCGGGCGGCCTCGATCGGTGTCGCACGGTCAGAGACCACTCCGACCGTCGGCCGTCCCCGCCGACGGAGGATCGTCGAATCGACGAGGGGTGCCGGGCCGGTCCTCGACCGGCTCTTGGCGGAAGACCGGGAACGGGTGTGATCGCCTACGTCGACTCATCGGTGCTCGCGCGCGCCTATCTGGCCGACGAGTCCGGCCACGAAGAGGCCGCGAGGTTGCTCGAAGATCCCGGGATCGGGCTGGTGACCGGCACGTGGACCCGGATCGAAGTCTCCGGCGCGCTGATCCGGGCCGCCCGGGCCGGACGCGGCGATGCAGCCGGGCTCTTGGACCTGCTCGACGGGGATTTGGGGACGGACGGTCCCGTGACCGTAGTGACCGCCGATCAGGAGGACATCGAGGAGCGTGCGCGGTACCTCGTTCGCGAGCACGCCATCCGCGCCATGGACGCATGGCATCTCGCCGTGGCCGTCCTCACCCTGCCGGGCCTGGCCGAGCCGGGCGAGGATCTCGGCTTTGCGACTCGCGACGAGGCACAGTCGTCGGTGGCCGCGGGCCTCGGACTACGGCCGGTGTGATCTGACGACGGTGGAGGCCCCTTCAAAGATCGAGCAGTAGACGCAAGACACGGCCGATGTCGAATGCGGCCTCGGTGCTCACGGTACCGAGACGGGCCAACAGTCGCTGCTCGGAGATGGACTTGACGTCCTCGCACTTCGCGTAGCTCACGTCGTCCAGCCCGGAGGAGCCTGCATCGATCTCCACGTGGGACGGCAACCCCCGGCGACTCGTCGTCGTGGGAACCACGACGACGACTCCGGCCCGGCTCTCGTTCAAGGGGTCGGCCGACACGACGACACCCGGGCGTCGGCCGGCCTGCTCTCGCCCCACCGGATCCCCGAAGTCGATCAGCCATACTTCACCGCGACGAGGCATCACGCCGAACGGTCGTGGAGTGCTCCGCTCTCGGACGCTCGTTCAGCCTCTATCTCGGCCCATGCCGCCGGGTCGTCACGCAGGTCGTCGTACCGGGCCGAGAGCTCGTCGAAGAAGACCCGTCGCTCCAGCGCTTCAGCGGCCTCGTCCAGGAGCTGCGTCATGGGCCGCCCGGTCGTCTCGGCCATCTTGGCAAAACGGTCCCGAGTCTGTTCGCTTACCCGGAGCGTCGTGCTCACGCCTCGAGTATATGTTCGTGTAGACGAATCCGTCTACACCTTAGCGGTCACCGTAAGGCCGACTCGGGAATTACCACCATTGACAACCTATCAACACCTATGTAGGGTTAAACCTGTAGCCCTACAGAGAGGTGGGAGAGCGATGACGAAGACTGAGCAGGTCGCTAACGCGCTGCGACGACGGATCGCCGACGGACACTGGAGAATCGGCCAATCGGTTGGCGATCTCGGCAAGCTCGAGGCGGCATCTGAAGAGCTTTTTGGCGTCAAGGCCTCGTTCGGAACGATTCGCGCCGCTGAACAGGTCCTCGTTGATGAAGGCATCCTGTCGACCATCAAGCCTGGGATCCCCACTCGGGTCATCGCGGTCCCCGTTCGGTCGGACGAGAAGCCGAACATCCAGGAGCTTCGATTCGTCTATGCCCGTCTGGGCGAGGCGTACGCCAAGCTCGGGGAGTTGATCGGGGCAGTTGGCTGATCGTGGGGCCCATCCGATGCTCGGGCTGAGCGTCACTCGCACTGGTTCGCCCAGGAATCTGGCTTGTGCGAGACCGGCGGGTGTCAGTTGCCTGGTGTTAGCAACCTGCTACGGTCAGTGACAGATCGATACAGGGAGTCCGACATGGCGACGGAACACATGACCCGGTTTGACGGAGATCTGTTCGAAGCAGCCGCGGACGAGGGACGCCGGGAGCATCGTTCTGCCCGTCGACAGCTCGAGTACTGGGCCCGGCTCGGCCGGGAGCTCTCTGTTCATGAGACGGCGCCGAGGCGAAGGATCCTCGCTGTCGTCCAAGGCGAGGCCGCCCTGTCGGAACTGGACGACGAGGAACAGCTCGTCGCCAACCTCGAGCTCAATGACGCCATCAGGCAGCGAGCAGCGGCAACGTCTTTCGGTGAGGCGCTACTCGAGGCCGGAACGGTGGTCGTCGCGCTCAACGCTGACGGAGAACTGTGCCAGTTCTTCCCGGACGGCACGACTCGGCCATTCGCGAAGACTCGGGATCCCAGTGAGCGCGACGATGAGTGGGCGCCGCCGAGCGGAGTCTCCAGCACTACGTGAGTCGTCTTGACCTGGTCGTCGGTCCGAACGGCGCAGGCAAGTCCACGTTCGTGTCGAGGATCCTCTCGCCACAGTTTCCAGAGATCCCGTTCGTCAACGCCGACCTGATCGCTGCCCAGTACTGGCCCGCGGATCCAGAGCGTCACGCGTATGAAGCGGCGCAGCTCGCCGAGGACACGCGCTCCGAGCTCATCAGGCAAGGACAGCAGTTCATCGCCGAGACCGTGTTCTCCCACCCCTCCAAGCTCGAGCTAATCGCCAAGGCACGGGCGGCTGGGTACTTCGTCGCTCTCCACGTCCTGCTGATCCCTGAGGATCTGGCCGTGGCCCGGGTGGTGTACCGGGTCTTGGCCGGCGGCCACTCGGTCCCTGAGGACAAGATCCGGGGCCGTTATCAGCGGCTCTGGCCGCTCGTGGTCCAAGCGGGCCAGACCTGTGAGGCCGCCGACTTCTGGGACAACGCACAGCCGGGAGGGCCCGAGCTCGTGGCCAGCCTGTCCAGAGGCCAGCGGCTGGCCGCTTCGAAGTGGCCGAGATGGACCCCACCGGAGCTCGTTGCAGCTTGGTGAGAATCGTCCGGGTGCACCGACCGTTACGGAGCGGACGACGGGGTTCGAACCCGCGACCCTCACCATGGCAATGTGGTAGGCCGTCTGGTTGCTCGGCCCTCAGGCGAGGTTCTCGCCGCCGAAGATCTCCGACACCGACGTGTCCTCGAAGACAGCGTCGATGGCATCGGCGATGATCTTGGCCACCGACAGGACCTCGAGCTTGTCGAAGACCCGGTCGTCGGTGACCGGCAGGGTGTCGGTGACGACGACCCGAGAGATCGTCGACGCCTTGAGCCGGTCGGCGGCCGGGTCCGAGAGGACCGCGTGGGTGGCCATCGCCCAGATGTCGGCCGCGCCGGCGTCGGCCAGCAGCTCGGCCGCCGCGCAGATCGTGCCAGCGGTGTCGATCATGTCGTCGATGAGGATGCAGTGCCGGCCCTCGACCTCGCCGACGACGTGCCGGGCCTCGACCTGGTTGGCCGAGCCGCGGGGCCGCGTCTTGTGCACGAGGGCCAAGTCGCTCCCGAGGTGTTGGCTGTACCGCTCGGCCACCTTCACCCGGCCGGCGTCGGGAGCGACGACGACGACGTCGCCGTCGGAGTGGACGCGGAGGTACTTCTCCAGCACCGGCGCCGCGGTGAGGTGGTCGAAGGGGACGTCGAAGAACCCCTGGATCTGCCCGGAGTGCAGGTCGACGCTGACCACCCGGTCGGCGCCGGCCGCCGACAGCATGTCCGCGACCAGCTTGGCGGTGATCGGCTCGCGGCCGGTCGACTTCCGGTCCTGGCGCGAGTAGCCGTAGTACGGGCAGACCGCGGTGATCCGCTTGGCCGACGCCCGCTTGGCCGCGTCGATCATGATGAGCTGCTCCATCACCGTGTCGTTGACCGGCCCGCAGTGGGTCTGGACGATGAAGACGTCGCTGCCGCGGATCGAGCTGGCGTACCGGCAGTGGACCTCGCCGTTGGCGAACTCGCGCAGATTGGCCTCGCCGAGCTCGACGCCGAGGTGCTTGGCGATCTCGTTGGCCAGTTCCGGGTGGGACCGGCCGGAGACCAGCTCCAGCCGGCGGTGGGGAACGAACTCCACGACGCCGACGCTACCGCGTCCGGCTCCGGCCCGCCGGGGGTGCCGCCGGCCCCGGACGGCTCGACGACGGCCGGCCGAACCGTCCGCCTACGGTTCGATGCCGTCCGCCGGGGGCTCGACACCGGCCCCCGAGAGCACCGAGAACGGGGCGACGACCGCGCCAGGCGGCACGACCGCCCCCGACGTCAGGCAGGCGAACGGTCCGACGACGGCGTCGGCGCCGACGGTGGCGTCGGCGCACGTGCTGTGACGGATCGTCGCGCCGTCCTCGACCCGGGTGTCGGTCAGCGTGCAGTCCGGACCGATCTCACAGCCCTCGCCGACGGTCGATGTGCCGCGCAGGATGACGCCGGGCAGCAGGACGACGTCGGTCGCCAGCTGGACCTCGGCGTCGACGTACGTCCGCTCCGGGTCCCACATCGTGACGCCGCGGCGCATCCACCGTTCGTTGATCCGGTCGCGCAGCTCGGCCTCGGCCACCGCCAGCTGGGCCCGGTCGTTGACCCCGGCCGCCTCCATCGGGTCGGCGACGGTCACCCCGTCCACCCGGTACCCGGCCTCGTGGAGGACGCCGACGACGTCGGTCAGGTAGTACTCGCCCTGCTGGTTCGCCGGGCTGAGCCGGCGTAGCGACGGGGCGAGCAGGCTGCGCCGGAAGCAGTAGATCGACGTGTTGACCTCGGTGATCTCCCGCTCGTCGTCGGTCGCGTCGGCTTCTTCGACCACCCGGACGACGAGGCCGTCGCGGCCGCGGACGACCCGGCCGTAGCCGGTCGGCTCCGCGACGTCGGCGGTGAGCAACGTCGCCCCCGCATCGTGCTCGCGGTGGTGCCGGACGAGCGCGGCCAGCGTCGGTGGCCGCAGGAGCGGGGTGTCCCCGGGCAGGACGACGACGTCGCCGTCGGCGTCCTCGTCGAGCGCGGTGTCGTCGGGGAGCCCGGTGAGGCCGACCGCCGCCGCGTCGCCGGTGCCGCGCTGCTCGGCCTGCTCGACCAGTTCGATGTCGAGTGTTTTCGGCGCGTGCTCGATGAGCGTCTTGCCGACCCACTCCCCGCGGTGGCCGACGACGACGGCCACCCGGTCGACGTCGAGCTCGGCCAGCGCGTCGAGGACGTGGAGCACCATCGGCCGACCGCACAGCCGGTGCAGCGGCTTCGGCCGGTGCGAGCGCATGCGCGTGCCCTCACCGGCGGCCAGGACGACGGCGGAGAGTGGTCGATGGCTCATGCGGCCATTCTTCCGCCTCCGGCCGGCCGGGGCGTGGCACGGCAGATGGCCGATCCGATGGGGATCCGCCTCCGCCGCGGGCAGTGGCGGAGTTCACAACTCGTGCTATACGACGAGTAATGCCTTTTTGACCCTGATAATCGCCGTATTTGACGAGTAACGTATCTCTCGGAGGATCCCCCCTTCTCAACTTCTGCACGTAACTCTTCTTATACGACGAATTATGATATATTATCGGCTATACTCGCCAGATAGTGAGAGTTATGCACATCACGAACGAGAACGACGACGAGACGATCCTGGCCGAGCTGGGCCGGCGACTGGCCCGGACGCGCCTGGAACGGAACATCAGCCAGCAGGGGCTGGCCACCGAGGCGGGGGTGTCGAAGCGCACGGTCGAACGCATCGAGGCCGGGGCGGAGACGCGACTGTCGAGCTTCGTCCGCGTCCTCCGGGTGCTCGGCCTCCTCGACCAGCTCGACCGGCTGGTGCCCGAGCCGCTGCCGAGCCCGCTCGAGCGGCTGAAGCTGCACGGCCGGGCCCGGCAACGGGCCGCGCCGGGGCCGGTCGCCGCCGATGACGCCGACGCGTGGCGGTGGGGCGACGGCGGCACCCCGTGAGCGGCGGAACCCAGTGAGCAGCGTCGCCGAGGTGCGCCTCTGGGGACGGATGATCGGCGCGGTCGGCCTGGCGGACTGCCGCGACACCGCGGCCTTCCAGTACGACCCGGCGTTCGCCCGCAGCGGCATCGAGGTGGCGCCGATCACGATGCCGCTGCGAGACGCGCCCTACGCGTTCCCGGCGTTGGACCGGGAGGCCTTCCGCGGTCTCCCCGGCCTGCTCGCCGACTCGCTGCCCGACCGGTTCGGCAACGCGCTCATCGACACGTGGCTGGCCGCGCAGGGCCGGGCACCGGACAGCTTCGACGCGGTCGAACGGCTCGGCTACGTCGGGACCCGGGGCATGGGTGCGCTCGAGTTCGCCCCGGCCATCGGGCCGGCGCCGGGCGGCGGCCGAAACCTCCGGGTCGGCGACCTCGTGGCGCTGGCCTCCGAGGTGCTCACGGAACGGGCCGACCTCGTCGCCTCGCTGGACGACGCCGGGAAGGCGGAGGCGATGAAGGACATCCTCCGGGTCGGCACCTCGGCCGGCGGCGCCCGGGCGAAGGCGGTCATCGCCTGGAACCCCCGCACCCAGGTCGTCCGGTCCGGCCAGATCGACGCCGGGTCCGGCTTCGAGTACTGGCTGCTCAAGTTCGACGGCGTCTACGGCAACCGCGACAAGGAGCTCGACGACCCGCAGGGCTACGGCGTCATCGAGTACGCCTACGCCGGCATGGCCCGGGCCGCCGGCATCACGATGACCGAGTGCCGCCTGCTCGAAGAGCACGGCCGGCGGCACTTCATGACCCGGCGCTTCGACCGGACCGGCGACGGCGCCAAGCTCCACATGCAGTCGCTCGGCGCGATCGCCCACTACGACTTCAACCAGGCCGGCGCGTACTCGTACGAGCAAGCCCTGCTGGTCGTCCGCCAGCTCGGCCTGTCGATGGACGCAGTCGAGCAGCAGTTCCGGCGGATGGTCTTCAACGTCGTCGCCCGCAACCAGGACGACCACGTCAAGAACATCGCTTTCCTCATGGACCGCAGCGGGCGGTGGCGCCTCTCGCCGGCGTTCGACGTCACGTACGCGTACTCGCCCGGTGGACGATGGACGAGCCGGCACCAGATGTCGATCAACGAGAAGCGGGACGACTTCACCTTGGAGGACTTCCGGCAGTGCGGCGAGACGGTCTCGATGCAGCGGGAGCGGGTCGACCAGATCGTCGACGACGTCCGCCGGGCGGTCGCCGGATGGCCGCGTTTCGCCGAGGACGCCGGGATGACCGACGACGACGCCGAGCGGATCGGGCGGGCCCACCGACTGACCCTCCCCCGCTCGTGACCGGTGGGCGACCGATGGCCGCCCACCGTCGCCGGTCCACGGCCCCCGGAGCGTTCCCGGACGGATGGTCCTGGCTCGGGGGCGGTACTGTCGGGGGCGGTGACTCGCGTCGACTACGACGAGCTCGGGCTCTTCCACGAGAACGCCGAGGAGCTCGGTCTCCCCTACGACGGGCCGCCGACCGTCCGGCGCGAGGCGGTCGACGTCGCGCCGGGGCGACGCCTGAGCGCGCTCGTCTGGGGCACCGGCGACGCCGAGCTCGTCCTCCTGCACGGCGGTGCCCAGAACGCTCACACCTGGGACACGGTCGCCCTCGCTCTCGACCGGCCGCTCGTCGCCGTCGACCTGCCCGGCCACGGGCACTCCGACGATCCAGCCCGGCCACGCTCGCTCGCCCAGGACGCGGCCGACGTCGCCGCGGCCGTCCGGGTCCTCGCGCCGCGGGCCCGCGCCGTCGTCGGCATGTCGCTCGGCGGCCTCATCGCGCTGGCGCTGGCCGCTCACGACCCCGAGCTCGTCCGCCGGCTCGTCCTCGTCGACATCACCCCCACCGTCACCGCGGCCAAGGCGGCCGCCATCACCGCCTTCGTCGACGGTCCGGCGTCGTTCGCCGACTTCGACGAGATCCTCGCCCGGACCATCGAGCACAACCCGACCCGATCGGTGTCGTCCCTCCGGCGAGGCATCCTGCACAACGCGGCCCAGCAGGCCGACGGGAGCTGGGTCTGGCGCTACGCCCGCCAGAGCGGTCCTGGCGGCGACCACCAGATCGGTCCGGACTTCGCCGGGCAGTGGGACACGATCTCCGGACTGACCGTGCCGCTACTGCTCGTCCGCGGCATGGCCGCCGGGTCGGTCGTCGACGACGACGACGAAGCCGAGGTCGTCCGCCGGCAGCCCGACGCCGAGGTGGCCCGGGTCGACGGTGCCGGCCACAGCGTCCAGGGTGACCAACCGGTCGTCCTGGCCCGGCTGATCGACCAGTTCGCGCCGTAGGCCGACCGATGGCCGGCCGATCCGATCAGCCGCCGCCCGACGATCGGTCGGCCCCGACCGACTGGCGGCGAACGTGGCTCACGCCGCGGGCCATCGCCATGCACGTCACGCTGCTCGTCGTCGTCCCGACGTTCGCCGGCCTCTTCTGGTGGCAGGTCCAGCGCGTGCGCCAGGGCAACACGCTCAGTTGGGCCTACGTCTTCGAGTGGCCCTT
This sequence comes from uncultured Actinomycetota bacterium, assembly GCA_963844575.1. Lineage (GTDB taxonomy): Bacteria > Actinomycetota > Acidimicrobiia > Acidimicrobiales > RAAP-2 > DASZUK01. The sequence goes on along the minus strand of CAWJOU010000005.1, from coordinate 1,318,244 downwards.
CTTCGCCGCGTACGCGGTCTACATGTGGTGGAAGCTCGTCCACGACCAAACGGCGGAGCCCGATGCGGACACCGCCTCCACCGTCGCCAACCGGTCGGAGGCGACGGCACCGGTCGCCCCCACACCGGTCGCCGGCGCGCCGGTCGCCGGCGCGCCGGCCGGGCTGCCCGCAACCGAGCCCGCCGAGTCGACCGGATGGCGGCCGGTCAGCCACCGGGACGAGGACGACGAGGAGATGGCCGCGTACAACCGGTACCTCGCCGAGCTCGACGTGTCCGGCCGGCGCAAGCACTGGTGACCGCCTGAACCGCTCGCCGTCGACGAGCTCGGGCAGCCTCGGCGGCATGGTCGGCTCGCCGTATGGAAAACCGATTGCGTATCAGAAGCGGTTCTTCGCGCCCTTTTCGTCAATGGCTGCCGCGGTCGGCGGCCAATCCGACAGCGAGGACCATATTGATGCAGCAAAGCGAAAACGTCGCGGCACCGCCTCGCCGGCGACTGACCGCGCTCGACGGCCTCCGCGGCATCGCCGCGCTGGCGGTCGTCCTCAGTCACATCCTCGGGACAACGCCGGCGTTCATCGACCCGGCTTCGGGCTCGGTGGCCTGGTGGCTGAGCTACACGCCGGTCTCGCTGCTCTGGAACGGCAAGGAGGCGGTGATCGTCTTCTTCGTGCTGAGCGGCTTCGTCCTGTCCCGGCCATTCTTGAGCGGCACCAGCCCGTCGTGGCGGGCCTACTACCCCCGTCGCCTCATCCGGCTCTATCTCCCGCTGTGGGGGGCGTTGCTGTTCACCGTGGTGATGACCGGTCTGGTCTCCCGACACGGCCTGGCGGGGTCGGGCCTCTGGACCAACGGCCACGTCAACCGCACGGGGAGCTACATCGGCCAGGACGCCCTCCTTCCGCACATCGGGGACACGGTCGACGGACCGCTGTGGTCGCTGCGGTGGGAGGTCCTGTTCTCGCTGGGTCTCCCGCTCTACATCGTGCTGGCCCGGTCGTTCCGGACCTCGGCCTTGACCCGCGGCCTGGTCGTGGTGGGCATCCTCGTCCTCGGCGTGGTGGACATCAAGGTCCACTCGGTCGGGGTACGCAACGCGGTGCTGTACCTGCCGATGTTCGGGATGGGCGTGCTGATGGCCGCCTACGAGACCCCGCTGCTGCGGGCCGGCCGTTTCGTCGTCGAGCGATCGAAGTGGCTCCTGGCCGGAGTGGTCGCCTTGGCCGTCGTCCTGGCCGATTCGAGCCTCGAGGTGCACGCCCTCCGCAACCACTACCCCGGCTCGGTGGCGACGCTCTGTCACGGCGCCGGCGTCGTCGGCGCAGCCATGCTGATCTGGCTGGTCCTTTCGTGGCCGCGGTTGGAGCGGGCCCTCGATCGCCGATCGACCCAATGGGTGGGCAAGCGCTCCTTCAGCCTGTACCTGACCCACGAGCCGGTCCTCGTGGCCCTGGCGCTCCTTCTCGGCGGCCACCCCAACGTGGGGGTGATGTTGGCCGTCGGGATCCCCGCCGCGCTCGTCGTCGCTGCCGGCTTCTACTTCGTCGTCGAACGTCCGAGCCACCGCCTCGCCAACGCGGTGGGCCGGAAGATCGGACGATCCGGCCCGACCCAACCACCGGCCCAACTAGCGAGCCAATCACCGAGCCGACCGAGTCGAGAAGCGGTCACCGTCGCCGAGTAGCCGCCCGTGACATCTGGCGACACCGTCGGGCGGCCCACCGGGCGGTGGGCGGACGCCGGGTCAGTTCGACTCGCAGGCCGGCTGGTAGATCCCCGCCGGGATGAGGTTCTGTGTGCAGTCCGAACGGGAGACGACCTGCCAGGCACCGTTCTCGGCCATCAGGACCAGCGTGACTGTGGCGATCGGCTTATCTGTCTGTGTGCCGGTGACCGTGGCCGCCGCGTACGCGAAGTCACCTGTGCACCCGTAGCCGGACAGGGAATAGAAGTCGTGGTTGACAGCCTTCACCGCCGTCGTCACGGCTGTCGCGGTGCACGGCGCCGACGCGGAGCCGGCGGCGGTTGATGGGGTGGTCGTGGTCGCCGGCGGAGCTGCCGTCGTCGAGGTGGTCGGCGAACCAGCCGAAGCTGTCGTGTGGCAGGAGCTGCCGACCGGTGTGGGGGACGCGGTGCTGGGTGTGAACGACTGGCCGAGGCTCGGGAAATACCACGTCATGGCCAGATAGGCCGGCTTTCCCGAACACGAGCCGAGCTCGTACACCACGACGTCGGCCGGCGTCCGGGCGCAGTTCGCTTCGATCCCTGTCGATTGCAGGACGCACCCTGTCCCAGTGCCCGTCGCCGTCGCGCCGCCCCACGAGCTCCAGACGATGTTGATGACCTCGTTGGTGCCGCCCGTTCCGGAGATGGCGATCCCGACGGGCTTCACCTGCCCGTAGCCGCTGGTGCCACCGACCGGCGAGTCGAGCACGCTCGCGTCCAACACCGGCTGGCTCCCGGACGTCGTGGCCGAGGCGCCGGTCGCGCACGAGGCCAGACCGACCGAACCGAACTTCTTGGCGAGTGTCGCCTCCGTCTGTTCGATCGCCGCCAACTTCGCCGCGACCGACTGCTCGTTGTGCGCCTTCACCGGCGCGGCCAGCGCACCGAGCTGGGCGAGCAACTTCTTGGCCTTCGCGAAGGTCTCGCGCAGCGCCGCCGCCTGCGCCTTGGGCTTCGGGACCGATGTGATCTTCTGCAGCTCGGCCTGCGCCTTCGAGACGGCCTTGGCGAGCGCGGCCGCGGCCGCGGCACCCGACGGGCTGCCCGAGCCGACCTTGGCCCCGGCCTGCGCGAACGTCGTCGCGTAGGAACGGCACAACCCGCTCACCTTGGTGGCATAGGTCGCCTTCCCTGTTCCCGCGGCACCGGCCGCCGACGCCGAGATCGGCACCAGCAGGCAGCCGGCGACCAGCCCGGCCAGCACGCGGCAACGCCATCGTCCGGTCGTTGCTCCGTTCGAGCCGCCTGCTGCCACGTCCCGGACCTCCTCCGTCCGCGCCACCCGGTTCGCGCCACCCGGCCTGCAACCAGGGTGACAGCGCTCCTCGTCGATGGCAAACGTAGGCGGTCGCTGGCGGAGTAGGGCACGGCGACACGGCTCCGGCCCGCAGAGCGCTCTACGCGGTGAGCGTCCCGACGACCACGAGATCGACGATGGCGTCGTCGTAGTAGTGGCGATAGCCAATCTGGACCAACGGGCTCGTCCCCTCAACGTCGACGATGCGGGCCTCGCACCGACCACCATCGGCCGGTAGCCAAGGCATCGACGGCGCTCGCCACGGTCGCCGGCCGATCCGAAAGACGGACCGAGCCACCATGCGCCACTCGTAGTCGGATGGCTCGACGCGCTCGGCCCAAGCGTCCAGCTCAGCCGTCTCCCGGAGCATGACGGTCGATCAGGCGGTGCGGCGGAACTGCCGAACGCGGATATCGCGCTTGACCTGCTCCTCCGCTTGGCGTTCGTCGATCTCGACCATTCGTCGGCGCATCATCTCCACGAACTGAGGATCGTTGCGGAGCTGTTCCGCCGCGACTTCGTTCCGGGCGTACGCCTCGGCCAGCCATTTCTCGACGATCTCGTGATCGCCATCGGTCCACGCATCATGAAGCGACCGACCGTCGAGAAAGGCGCTCGGCTGGCGTACCTGGTCGGTACGGCCCTCAGCCACATCCTCATAGAACTCCCGCTCGGCCTGCTCCCTGTAGGGATCGTCGATGGGAACCATCGGCGACAACCATATCGTCAGGGTGTAACGCACTTACATCCCTCAGAACTTCGAGATCGCCAGAACGGCAGAAGCTCCGCAGAAGCTCCGGGGGGAGGGCTCGAACCTCCAACATTTGAAGGTCCAACACGGCGACCCGGGGTTGTCTAGGTGAGCTGGTGTGACGGTGTCACGTCGTGACTCCTTCTGCTCGCAAGCCACTCAAAAGACAGCCTTCAGCAAGTCGGGCATCCAAGGCATTCCAAATGCCCACCTCGTGACGTGCCACACGACCTCGAGCGGATCGAACTTCGAGGCCGCGACCTTCTCGAAGGGCAAAGTGATGGCCATTATCCAGTCGTCCGGCCTTGGCCGGCCGCAACTGAGCGCGGTCGCGAGGAAGCAGTACCGGGCGCTCTGAACTGGCCGGCCCCGGCGTCCAGCTACTTCGTCGGTCGGCGCGGATGTAGGTCGGTTCCGTCGAAGGCTCGACCCTGCTCCATCCCTCGGTACGCGCATCGCACGCCAGGGGTCGCTGCAACATCTCCCGCCTGCGCTGGGCCCGGAGCTTCAGCTCGGCGCACCGGTTCTGCTCTGGCACTCACCCAGAGAAAGTCTGCACGAACGCTTCCGCGGCATCTCGCTCTACCTGAAAGGAGACGCGCCACTTCTCGCCGGTCAGGGTGACAGTGCGCCACCGGCCGCCGCCGACGAACGGTAAGTCCGCCTTCACGACCTGTGTTCGAGGAACGTGGCCCAAGAGCGGTCCGAGTCTTCGCGGGTGCCCCGTGGCTCTCCAGATGAGCAGCCTCTTTGACGTGACGCAGAGCGCCATTCTCCGATCCGCCGGAAACCCTTCCTGTTCGCGTATCGCCTTCGTGTCTGCTCGGCTACGGGCCATGTCAACGATCCCAACGACTAGGTGGACCGACACGAACGTCCCGCGCCTGGTCGCTCGACGCGGTACGTGTGCCCACGTGAAGGCGATTGGCTGCTCGTCCTCGGCGAGGGCGTCCTGGACCTCCTTAGGAAATGCACCCCAAGCTGCCAACATCGCATCATCCTGCATGGTGTCAAGCGAGGCGAGCAATCCCCACGGCTACGCCGATGAAGCCCAATCCGCTTCGTTGGGGCACCGCCGAGACTATTCGGGCGAGTAGTCCTTCGGAGGGTTGTTCTTCCGGATCCTCCCGATCGTGTAGGTACTGCTCGACCCCGGTCCGAACGGAATCGGCGGGGTCTTGTGGGCGTGGGCCGTACATTCGGTCGCCCCAGTACCGTGACGCCCTGGCCCAGTCAGTGATCGTCTTGCCCCAGTCGCTTTGTCGATAGCGGAGATAGCGCCTGGCCAGCCTGTCGAACCAGCTCGGCTCGTAGACACCACCGTCTTTCTACCTCGCCGCGGCCGACGAGAGGCCGTTTCTGTTCGATCTCCCAGCTCGCGGTGGTCAGGTTGGCCACCCGCACCAAGGAGACCACCGAGGGACGACGCTGACCGTTGGCTCGGCGAGCTGAGGGCTACGCGCCGACGAGTACGGCGATGGCACTCGTCAGGAACAACAGGAAGGTGAGGACGACGAGCCCCTCAATGGCATAGATGTAGCCCCGCTGGTGGGCGACCTCGTAAAAGACGCGCCTTTGCCGGCTGGCCAGGTCCGTACCGAGCGCCCTGTCGAATGTGCGCGTCGTGAACCGGCGCATGACCAGGATGGAGCCCGAAGCGACCGTCATGCCCGCCATGATGAGAGCCCAAATCAGTAGCTGATGCGCCACCGAGCCGGAGGTTGTGGTGGCCGTCGCGAACATCATCAAGGCGACGCTACCCCCAACTAAGAAAATCGCAGTTACCCAGCCCTTTTACCTCAACAAGGTCGTACATTCGACTGGCGGGAACCAAGAGGGACAACAGTTCCTCGACCCGACACCACCCCCTCGGTCGTCAACCTGGGGGTGGTGTCGCGTCTGCGTCACCCTCACGGAGCGAGGACACCAAGCCGTTGCCAGTACTTACGAGGGTTCAAAGGGGATCGGGGAGCGTCTCAGCCGCCTCCGAGAGCCTTCTCGAAACGGTTGACGAACTGCCGCAGGGTGATTCCGTAGGCCCCGCAAATGGAGCGAAGCTCGACCAGGTCGAGTCGGCGCTGACCCGCCTCGTAGTCGAGACCCATGACTGGGATCGCCCAAGGGCCTCGGCAAGCGGCGCCACGCCCGCAGTTCACCTCGCTGTTCGAGCAGCAGAGCCGTGGCATCCGAAACGAACCGCTCAGCCGGTCCCTGAACCGAGGCACCCCACCGTTGCTGGTGCCAACCGAACTGATCGGGCATCGCTGCGACCCTTCTTGATATCTGACCGTGGTGATCTTCGCGATCGCTATTGCACGTAGGTTGCACGCCCGCCCGTTCGGGCACCCCTGAACCAGGTGTTTTCCCAGTTCAGCGCTCTAAGCTCCGGGGGGAGGGCTCGAACCTCCAACATCCGGCTCCAAAGGCCGGCGTTCTGCCGATTGAACTACCCCGGAATGACTGGCGACGGGCCGGTCGCCGGCCGGACCGGCGACCGATCGCCGGCCAATTGAAGCACCTCCACCGACCTAAGAAGTTGCAAAGACCACCGGCCCCGGTAGGAGGGCACCGATAGGCTCCGCGCCACGGCCGGACGGGTGGGGAGCGGACGAAGGGCAGGCACATGCGGATCCTGGTAGTCGACGACGACCCGGCGGTCAGGTCGTCCCTCGACCGCGCCCTGCGACTGGAAGGCTACGAGGTCGAGACGGCCGCCGACGGTCCGGCCGCGCTGCAGGTCTTGAGCCTCGGCTCGCCGGACGCGGTCGTGCTCGACCTCGGGCTCCCCGGCCTCGACGGCCTGGCCGTCTGCCGGCGGCTGCGGTCGGCCGGCGACGACACGCCGGTCCTCATGCTGACCGCCCGTGACGCGGTCGACGACCGTGTCCAGGGTCTCGACGCCGGCGCCGACGACTACCTCGTCAAGCCGTTCGCGCTGGCCGAGCTGCTGGCCCGGCTGCGGGCGCTCCTCCGGCGCCGGTCCGGCGCCGAGGGCGAGGTCCTCCGCTTCGGCGACCTCTCGCTCGACCTCGGGACCCGCGAGGCCCGGCGGGGCGACCGGCTCTTCACGCTGACGCGGATCGAGTTCGACCTGCTCGAGCTGCTCCTGCGCCACCCCCGGCAGGTGCTTACCCGGGACGTCATCTTGGACCGGGTCTGGGGCTACACGTTCGACTCGGGGACCAACTCGCTCGCCGTCTATGTCGGCTACCTGCGCCGGAAGACCGAGGCCGACGGCGAGTCCCGGTACCTGCACACCGTGCGGGGGGTCGGTTACGTGCTGCGCGAGTCGTGACCTTCCGGTCGCGGCTGGTGGCGGTGGCGACCGTCGCGGTCGTCCTCGCCGTCCTGGCCGCCTGCGCGGCCAGCTACTTCGCCGCCCGGAACTCGTTGATCAGCTCGCTCGACGGGACGCTGCGGACAACCGCGACAAGCATCCTGTCCCACGGCGGGCGGGTGACCGAGAACAGCGTCAAGGGGCTCGGCGTGCAGTACACCGCGCCGTCCGGCCAGGTCCTGTCGTCCGGCAGCAATCTGCCGGTGACCGCCAAGGTCCGGGCCGTCGCGGCCAACAAGGCGCCGTCGTACTTCACCGAGATCACGCTGCACGGCGACGACTACCGCGAGCTCGTCGAGAACGCCGGCACAGTGAGCGTCGGCAACGAGGTCGGCATCCTTCTGTACGCGGGGCCGGCCGCCCTCCAGGTGGCGCTCCCGCTCGACAGCGTCGATCACCAGCTCTCCCACCTCGGCCTCATCCTCATCATCGTCGCCATCGTCGGGATCGGCCTCGCGTTCGTGCTGGCCTGGCTGGTCAGCCGCACCGCGCTGGTGCCGCTGGACGAGCTGACTGCGGCCGTCGAAGAGGTCGCCGAGACGACCGACACGTCCCGGCGGCTCGACGCCGGCGGCACCGACGAGCTCGGCCGGCTCCGGCGGGCCTTCAACCACCTCCTCGCCGCCCTCGACCGCTCGCAGGAGGCCCAGCGGCAGCTCGTGCTCGACGCCGGCCACGAGCTGCGGACGCCGCTCACCAGCCTTCGCACCAACCTCGAGGTCGTCCGGCGGCTCGACGAGCTGCCGCCCGGCGACCGGGCCGTGCTCGTCGACGACCTGCTCACCCAGATGGGCGAGCTGACCAACCTCGTCGGCGACCTCTCCGAACTGGCCCGCGGCGACCAGCGACAGACGTCCCCGGTCACCTTCCGCCTCGATCGGTTGGTCGAGGACGCGGTCGCCGTGGCCATCACCCACGGCCGGCCGCGCGACGTCGGGTTCGCCCTGGCCACCGAGCCATGCTGGGTACGCGGGCAACGGGACCGGATCGCCCGGGCCGTCGGGAACCTGCTCGACAACGCCCTCAAGTGGAGCCCCGACGGCAGTCAGGTCGAGGTCCGGTGCGTCGCCGGCGTCGTGACCGTCCGCGACCACGGCCCCGGTATCTCACCGGAGGATCTGCCGCACGTCTTCGACCGCTTCTACCGGGCCGCCGCCGCCCGCGCCCTGCCCGGCTCCGGGCTCGGGCTGGCCATCGTCGCCCAGGTCGCCGACGCCGAAGGTGGCACCGCCACCGCCGGCCAGGCTCCCGGCGGCGGCGCGTCCTTCCAGATGACCCTCCCCGCGGTGAGCAGCCCGGCCCTGCCGGCTGCCGGCGACCCGGCGGCCAGCGACCCGTCCGGCGTCGACATCGACGTCGCCGACGAGTGATCTTCCCGATTTCTTATCTTGGGCTGCCGTAGTTCTTAGACCCAGGCCCCAGCATGGCCGTCGTCGACCGGCCCTGGCCCGCCGTCACGCCACCTACGGACACGATCGAGCAATCAGCCGTGCCCGCCGCACCGCACGCTGGGTGTCGTGACCGGCGGGCCGGGCGGGCCGGCCCTCAGCGACCGGTGCCGTCGATCAGCTCGATCCGGTTGCCGAACGGGTCGTCGACGTAGCCGCGACGGACGCCCGGCAGCTCCTCGTCCAGCCGGAACGCCAGGCCCGCCGCGCTGAGCGCGTCGACCAGGCCGTCGAGATCGTCGACGACGATCGCCGGGTGGGCCTTGCGGGCCGGGCGGAAGCCGTCCTCGACACCGAGGTGGATCGTCACCGAACCGTTCGAGAACCAGCAGCCGCCGCGGGCGGCCAGTGGCGGCGGCTTCGGCTGGCGAGCCAGACCGAGCAGGCCGGCGTAGAACGCCTCCGCCCGGTCCTCCTCCCCGGCCGGCATCGCCAGCTGCACGTGGTCGAGGCCGGTCACCCTGAACGACACATTCGCAGGCTACCGGCCGACTGCCAGCGGCGGTCGGCCGTCCGACGACGGCGGCGGGGCCACCTGGCGGCCGGAGCGGCAGCCCGCTAGCCTGCCGCTCGACATGGGATCGCTCATCAAGAAGCGCCGCAAGCGAATGCGGAAGAAGAAGCACAAGAAGATGTTGAAGGCCACCCGCTGGCAACGGCGGGCCGGTAAGTAGCTCCCACGGGTCTCGAGCCACCGGCCTCGGGCGCTCATCGCCGGGGTTAGCTCCTCGCCTTTTCAGCTCGTCCTCCTCCTCAGCTCGTCGCGTTCAGCCTTTCTCGACGGCCTCGCCGTCCCCCGACGCCGGCACGGCGCGGGCGACGATCAGCCTCCCCCGCTCGCCGTCCATGTCGACCGGTCGGTCCTCGACGTCCGCGTCCCCGGGACCGAGATCGACGAACCACGTCGAGCCGCTCCCGGCCAGCACCGGCTCGCGCCCGGTCAGCGCGCCCAACCGGTCCCGCCACCGGGCCAGCCGGGGCTCGACGGACAAAGCCGGTGCGGTGAGGTCGTTGACCCCGGCCTCGGTCCGCTCACTGCCCCGCCGAACGCTGTCCTGCCGAACGCTGTCCTGCCGAACGCTGTCCTGCCGGTCACCCTCTCGCCGGTCGCGCTGCTGCCGGTCCCAGGCCCGGTAGGCGTCGACGGTGCTCACGCCGAACGGCGGCAACAGCAGCACGAACGTGCGCGGCTCGAACGGCCGCGACGACACCTCGTCGCCGAGCCCGGTGACGACGGCGCGGCCTCCCGCGACGCAGAACGGCACGTCCGCCCCCAGGCCGGCCGCGACGCTCAGGTCGGTGCAGCCGGCCCATCGCAAGACGGCCGCGGCGTCGGTCGAACCGCCGCCGAGACCACCCTGCACCGGGATCTGCTTGTGCAGCTGGACGCCGGCCGACCGGCCGACGGCGAGGAGCGCCCGCCGGACGAGATTGTCCGGACCGGCGTCCAGCCCGGCCGCCCGGGCATTCGCGTCGGCGACGATCTCGAGCCCGTCGCCGGCGGGATCGATCCACAGCCGGTCGGCCAGGTCGAGCGAGACCATCTCCGCTTCCAAGTCGTGGTACCCGTCGGGCCGGCGGCGCCGGACACGGAGCGAGACGGTCAGTTTGGCCGGCGCGACGACCCACCGACCGGCCGCTACGTCTCCTCCGTCCATCCGGCCAACCTCCCCCACTGCACGACGTTCAGCTCTTCCGCCCGGGCCTCGGGCGCGATGTCGGTGGCGGCGAACGCGGCCGCCGGGACGACGCCGGCCAGTGAGCGACGGAGCATCTTGCGCCGCTGCGCGAATCCCGCCCGGACGACCTGGCGGAGGCGATCGTAGGTGACCGCCGTCACCGGCACCGCCGGCGACGGGCGCCGGTCGATACGGACGAGCGCGGACTCGACCTTCGGTCGGGGCACGAACACCGTCGGCGGCACCCGACCGACGACCGACGCCTCCGCCCAGTAGTCGACGACGACCGAGACGGCCCCGTACGCCGCCTGCCCGGGCCGCGCCGCCAGCCGCTCGCCGACCTCCCGCTGGACCATGACGAGCAACGAGCCGACCTGCGGCGCCTGCTCGAGGACCTGGACGACCAGCGGCGTGGCGACGTTGTACGGCAGGTTGGACACCAGCGACCACCGCCCGGCCCCGCCGGCCGAGCCCCGCAGTCCGGCCCTGTCCACCGGTCCGAGCAGCTCGTCCCAGTCGAGCTGGAGAGCGTCGGCCTCGACCACCGTCACCGACCGGTCGGCGACGACCTCGCGGAGGATCGGAACGAGCCCCCGGTCGACCTCGACCGCGACGACCTGGGCCCCCGCCTCGGCCAGGGCCAGCGTGAGCGAGCCGAGCCCGGCCCCCACCTCCACTACCGCCGCGCCATCGGTCACGCCCGCCAGCCGGACGATGCGGCGCACCGTGTTCGGGTCGACGACGAAGTTCTGGCCGAGCGCCCGGCTCGGCCGGAGGCCGTGATCGGCCAGGAGTCGTTGGACCTCCGGCCGGCTCAGCGTCACCAGGTGATCGTAACGGTGAGCACTCCTGTCGACGGGTCCCCGATCTCCGAGAACGTGGTGTACGACATGTCGACGACGCGGCCGGGGTTGTCCGCCTCGCGGTCGTCCACCAGACACGTCGTCCTCGCCCCGGTGACGTCGTTCGTCACCGTGAGCTCCGTGCCACGGGGCAGCCACGGGCTGGCGCAACCGCCGGCCGGCGTCTCCGTGTACCACGTCGCTCCACCGGTCGCCGACGCGGCCGGTGCCGTGGTCGTCGGCGGTGGCGGTGGCGGTGGCGCCGTGGTCGTGGTCGTCGGTAGCGGGGCGGTAGTCGCCGTGATCGCCGGTACCGCCGCCCCGGTCGTCGTCGGCGTCGACGACGCGGCCGCCGCCCCTGTCGTCGATGTCGCCGCCATCCGCTGGTCGCTGAAGTGGACCAGCGCGATCTCGTCGCTGACCGGGCTGGCGCGGCCGTGCCCGAGACGGACGGCCGCGGCCGACTGCCCGGTCGTTCCTCCATCCGGACGGACCGCGCTGGCCTGCCCATGCAATATGACAAGGGGGACGGCGAGCATCGCTCCGCTGAACAGCAGGGCGAGGCCCACGCGCCTCCCCCCGATGTTCCGCGTCCTCAGAACTCCACCCTTCTCCGGGGACAGTGGCACCCCGGGCGCCGGCCATCCGGACCGGGGTTTCGTGAGAAGTTAGGAAGGGATCATTGGCCTGTGCAAGCCGAAATCAGGATGGTCGTCCGCTGGCGGCGCGTCACCCCTGGTCAACGGCCGAATTTCAGTGCCAATATTACTATTTCCCCAGGTCAGGACCGAATCGTGGTCCGGAATTGAGTGATACACCAGGTCAGCGGGGTGGGAGGAAAGTAACAATCTCCTGCAATTTCATGGCGCTGCCAGACCGAATGCCCGGCTGGCCGCGGCCGCGGACGAGCGGGCGACGTCGGACGCGGCGATCCCCCTCACCTCGGCGACCGCGGCGCCGACGAGCGGCACGTACGCCGGCTCGTTCGGGCGGCCGCGGTACGGCACCGGCGCCAGGAACGGACTGTCCGTCTCGACGAGCAGGCGGTCGAGCGGGCACCGCGCCACGGCCTCACGGACATCCGCCGCGTTCTTGAACGTGACGATGCCACTGAACGACACGAACAGGCCGAGATCGAGGCAGCGCGTCGCCTCGGCTGGCCCACCCGTGAAGCAGTGCAGGATCGTCCGCTCCGGCACGCCCTCCGACGCGAGCACGTCGAACAGGTCGTCCCACGCGTCGCGGGCGTGGATGACGAGCGCCAGGTCGTGTCGCAAGGCCAACGCCACCTGGTCGGCGAACGCCCGACGCTGCGCCGCCCTGGGTGAGTGGTCGTAGTGGTAGTCGAGCCCGCACTCACCGACGGCCACGACCACCCCGTCCGCGGCGGCCACCGACCGCTCGACCAGCGCGACCATCTCGTCCGTCCCGGACGCCGCCTCGTGCGGGTGCAGACCGATCGTCGCCCAGAGCTGCGGCACGTCCGGGCCGAGCGCACCGGCGGTGACCGCCCGGGCCAGGGCCACGGCTTGGGTCGACGTCGTCGGGTCCGTCCCGACGCAGATCATCCGGCCGATCCCGGCCGCGGCGGCGCGGCGGAGCACCTCGGCGACGTCGTCCGCGGCCGGGCCGTCGTCGCCGGCCCGGACGTCCGGGCCGGCCGCGCTGTCGGTCCCTTCGGCGCCACCGCCGTCCGCACCGCCGGTCGACGCCGACGGCAGGTACCGCTCCTGGAGATGGCAGTGGGAGTCGAACCACTCCCCGACCGGAGCCGTCGGGTCGTCCATTCGTCCGGGTCCTCTCCCCGTCAGGCCTTGCGCCGGGGGAAGAGCGGATCGCCCTTGGTCACCGGCCGGCCGCTCGGGTACCCGCCCCAGGCCGCGTCGTCGGGCAGGCGTCGGTCGGTCGGCGAGCCGTCGAGCCCGATCCGCCGCCAGATCTCCGCCGCGGTCGACGGCATCGCCGGGGCGGACAGCAGGGCGACGATCCGCAGTGCCTCGAGCGCGCTGCCGAGGACCGCGTCGACCGCCGGGCCCGGCTCCGCCTTCCACGGCTCCGTCGCCTCCAGCTCGGCGTTCGCCGCACCGATCAGCCGCCACGTCGCCTCGAGGGCCTCGTGCGGAGCGAACCGGCCCCACGCGTCGGCCGTCGCGGTGACCGCCGCCGCGGCCGCCGCGGCCAGCGGGCTGTCCGGGTCGGGTGCCGGACCGATCCCGTCGCACTTCGAGCCGACGACCGTTGCGACCCGCTGCATCAGGTTGCCGAGATTGTTCGCCAGGTCCGCGTTGTACCGGGACACGATGCCCTCGTACGAGAAATCGCCGTCCGCCCCCAGCGGGAGGTCCCGGAGGAGGTGGTAGCGAGTGGCGTCGACGCCGAAGTCGGTCGTCAGCGCGTCCGGCGCGATCTCCGTCAGTTTGACCGGCCCGCCGTCCGCCTGGCGGACGAGCGACTTCGACAGCTTCTGGCCGCCGACGAGCAGCCAACCGTGGACGAACACCTCCGCCGGCGGGTCGATGCCGGCCGCCATGCACATCGCCGGCCACCAGACGCAGTGGAACCGGATGATCTCCTTGCCGATCAGGTGGTGCACGGCCGGCCACCACGCCTCGAACCGCTCGTCGTCGGAGCCGTAACCGATCGCCGTCAGGTAGTTGACGAGCGCGTCGTACCAGACGTAGAAGACGTGACGGTCGTCCCACGGGACCGGGACGCCCCACTCCAGCGACGTCCGCGTGATCGAGATGTCCTTGAGGCCGCCCTTGATGAAACTGAGCGCCTCGTTGCGCTTGCCGGCCGGCCGGATCGCCGTCGGGTTGGCGTCGTACCACTCGAGCAAACGGTCCTCGAACTGGCTGAGCGCGAAGAAGTAGTTGTCCTCCTCCATCTGGATGACCGGGCGGCCGTGGACCGGGCAGTTCCCGTCGACCAGCTGGTCCTCGGTGTAGTAGTCCTCGCACGACACGCAGTAGAGGCCCCGGTACGAGCCGAGCGTGATGTAGCCGTTGTCGTAGATGCGCTGGAGGAACTGCTGGACCGCGGCGTGGTGCCGCGGTTCGGTCGTCCGGATGAAATCGTCGTTGGCGATGTCGAGGCCCGCCCACGCGCCCTCGAACCGTTGGACGACCCGGTCGGCCCACTCCTGCGGCGAGACGCCGTGCTCTACCGCCGCCTCCGCCACCTTCGCCCCGTGCTCGTCGGTGCCCGTCAGGAAGAAGACGTCGTCCCCGCACAGCCGGTGCCAGCGAGCCAGCGCGTCGGCGTTGACCGTCGCGTAGGCGTGACCGACATGCGGCGCGTCGTTGACGTAGTAGATCGGGGTCGTGATGTAGAAGCGCGGCACCGCCGGTAGCGTACCGGCGCCCCACCGCCCTACCGCCCGGTCCGAGCTGCCCGGTCCGGGCTCTCCGATCCGGGCTGTCCGCTGATGTCAGCCGCGCCGGTCCCGGAGGTCGATCGCCATCTCGTACACCCGGCGGCGGGGGACGTCGAGATCGCCGGCGACCGCGTCAGCGGCCTGGCGCGGCGAATCCCCGGCGGCCAGCCGCTCGGCCACGGCCGCCGCGACGACGTCGTCACCCGGCCGGAGCGGCGGCAGCGCACCGCCGACGACGACGACGATCTCGCCGCGGACCGCCTCGCCGCGGGCCTCCCGATCGGCCAGCTCGACCGCCGCGTCGCCGAGGCGGCCCCGCCAGACCTCCTCGTGAACCTTCGTCAGCTCGCGGGCCACCGCCACCGGGCGATCACCGAGCGTGGCCGCCAGTTCGGCCAGCGTGCCGGCCAACCGCGTCGGCGCCTCGAGGACGACCGTCGTCCGCTCCTCCGTCGCCAGCGCGGCCAACCGGCGACGGCGGGCCGTGCCTCGGCGGGGGAGGAACCCCTCGACACAGAACCGGTCGGTCGGCAGCCCGCTGACGACCAGCGCCGCCAGGACCGCGGAGGGCCCCGGCACCGTCGTCACGTCGACGCCGTCGGCGACCGCCGCGGCCACCAGCCGGGCCCCGGGGTCCGACACCGCCGGCGTCCCCGCGTCCGTCACGACCGCCACCGTCTTCCCGTTCGCCACCCAGCCGAGGATCTGGGGGATCCGGGCGGCTTCGTTGTGGGCGTGCAGCGAGACCAGCCGCCCGCCGGCCGGGATCGAGCAGGCGCTGAGCAGCGCCCGCGTCCGGCGAGTGTCCTCACAGCAGACGACGTCCGCCACTGCGAGCACTTCTCGCGCCCGCGGCGCCAGGTCGCCGAGATTGCCGATCGGCGTCGCCACGAGGACGACCTGGCCCGTCGCCGGCACCGCGGTCACGAGCGACCACTCACGACGTCTCCCGGATCTCCAGCCGGTCCCCCGGGCTCAGGCGCCAGCGCTCGAAGCTCCCGGCGGACGAGGCCAGCACACTGCGGGCCCCCGGCCGGGGGAGGGCCACCCGCCACGGGTTCAGGCGTACCGTCGCCAGGACCGTCAGGTCCCGGTCCAAGAACGCCGCGTCGACCGGGTGCGACACCCCCGCGGTGTGGATCGAACGGGTCCCGGGCAGGAGCAGTGCGGCCTGGTCGCCCGACCGGCCGAACAGCCCCCGGGCCCGCTCGGCCAGGCACTCCGCGACGTCCATCGACGCCAGCACGTCCCCGTCGCGCAGGAGCCAGACCTGCCTCACCGGTCCTCCACGTCGCCTGACGCTAGTCCCGTCATCTAGGCTGTCCGTCTTATGTCGAAGCGGACGGTGAAGCGCAAGCTACGGTCGAAGAAGAAGGCCAACCACGGCAAGAAGCCGAACTGCGGGCGCGGCTGACCCGTCGGTCCGGTCCCGTCGGCTGACCCCTCTGCGCCGACCTCGCCAGCCCCCATCTCGTTAGCCCCATCTCGCCTGGCCCGAGCGGGTCAGCCCAAGCCCGGCCAGGCGACGCCGTGGGCGTCGAGGACGTCGACCAGCGTCGTCGGTAGGTCGGAGATGATCCCGTCCACCCCGAGGTCGATGAGCCGCGCCATGTCGTCGCGGTCGTTGACCGTCCACACGTGGACCGCGATGCCGGCCCGATGCGCGGCCTCGACGAAGCGCTCGTCGACGACGACCAGCTCGCCACGGCGCTCGGGCACCTGGAACGCGGCCACTGGCGGCGGCACCGGCGCCACGCCCTCCTGCACCGCCCGCCAGAACTCGGCCGTCGCCATCGTGCCGGCCGACACCGCCACGTCCGGCGCGACGGCCCGGAACGCATCGGTCGCCGGGTCGAGGAACGACGCCACGATGACGTCGTCGGTCCGGCCGACCTCGGCCAGCAGGTCGGCCAGCGCCGCCTCGTACGGCGCGACGGCCGGCGCGGTCTGCTTGATGTCGAGGTTGAGCACCACGCCGGCGCACCGCTCGAGCACCTCCCGCAACGTCGCCACCCGGAAGTCCGGGTCGGTCGCGGCGCGCCCCGGTACGGGTAGTCCGCCGCCGGCCGGCCCGGCGTGACGTCGGCGCCGGGGATGAACCAGTAGGCGTTGTCGAGGGCCTTCACCTCCGCCAGCGTCATCTCCGCGATCCGGCCGGCCCCTTCCGTCGTCCGGTCGACCGTCGCGTCGTGGCAGACGACCAGCTCGCCGTCGGCCGTCGCGTGGACGTCGAGCTCGATCGCCGTCGCTCCGGCCGCTATCGCCCGGTCGATGGCGAAGAGCGTCGACGACGGCCATTCCCAGGCTCCGCCCTGGTGGGCGTACGCCACGATCCGGCGTTCGAGCCATCGTCGATCGTCGGGCACGCTGGGAAGGTAGCCTCTGCCGCCGTGCTCGACCACCTCCTCGTCGATCTGATCAGCACCATCCGCCGGTCCCTGGACGAGGCGCTGCTGCAACGACAAGCCGTCGAAGAGCGGTTCCAGGTCGACGTCTTCCTCGGCGACGTCTCCTGGGAGACGAGCTACAGCCTGCCCGGCGAGGAGCAGCCGCCCCGGGTCCGCGCCGACCTCTCGATCGACTGGCCGACGTGGAGCCAGACCGCCTACCGGAGCTGGTCGATCGGCGAGGCCCCGGCCGAGCTCCCCGAGGTCATCGTCGAGGTCGCCATGCGCATCCAGCGACTCGCCGGGCCGCCGCCGGCCGAGCAGGTGCTCGCGGTCCTCCCGACCGAGAGCCCCGTGCTCGGGCGCGAGCCGCTCGTCCGGTCGTCGACCACGATCGAGGAGGTCCGCGCCGAGCCCGACCACGACCGGGACGCCGACACCACCCCGTCCGTCCGGTGGGCTGTCGAAGCCGCGTACGAGGGGCCGATCCGGCTCGACGAGACGAACCTCGAGGACCCGACGACGCTCCAGCCGATCGTCAGCGCCCTCACCCGCTGGATCTCGTCCACTCTCGTCCAGCTGGCCGACCTGCCGATGACCTTCCTCCCACCCGACCCGCCCGACGACGACTGACCCGCGTCGAACCGATCGGGCCGGCCGCCGATCGACGAGCGGGCCGAGGGGCGACTGGTCCCGGCGGACCGTGGTCGGCTAGGGATGGGGTGTGGTTTCCCTCCGCCGTTTCGTCGTCGGCCGGCGCGCCCGGACCGCGGTCACCGGGCTCGTCCTCGCCGGCCTCGCCGGCGGCCTGCTCGCCGCCTGCAGCAGCTCGCCGCCGGCCCCGCCGGCCAGCCTGGGGATCGTCCAGAACCGTCCGGTCCCGACGACGACCCTCGTCACCGAGCAAGGCCGGCCGACCACGTTGGCCGCCTACCGGGGCAAGTACGTCGTCATGGCCCCGTTCCTCAGCCTCTGCCAGGACGAGTGCCCGCTCGTCACCGGCGCGTTCCTGGCCATGCAGCGCGACGTGCAGGCGGCCGGGCTCGGCGGCCAGGTCGTCTTCCTCGAGGTGTCCGTCGACCCGTGGCGCGACTCGCCGGCCCGGCTGACGGCCTATGCCAAGCGGTTCGGCGCGGACTGGCCGCTCCTCACCGGGACGCTGGCCAACCTGAAGGCCTTCTGGAAGCAGTTCGACGTGTACTTCGCCAGGGTCCCGGAAGAGCAGCCGGCGATGCTCGACTGGTGGACCGGCCAGCCGCTGACGTTCGACGTCGACCACACCGACGGGTTCATCCTGCTCGACCCGGCCGGCCACGAACGGTTCATCACCGTCGAGCCGCCGAACCTGCACGGCCAGCTCGACCCCGGGCTGCGCAAGCTGCTCAACGCCGGCGGCCTGACGAACCTCTACCACCAGACCGCCAACTCGTGGACGATCCCCCAGGCCCTCGCCGCGCTGAGCTGGCTCGTCGGTAAGACAATCCCAGCCACGTCGACGTGACCGCGACGACGTGACCGCGACGACGTGAGCCCGACGACGCGAGCGCACGCGGCGTCGGCGAGCCGGTGGATCCCGACGACCGCAACGGTGCCGCGGCTCCTGGGGGCACTGGCCGCCCTCGTTGGCGCGGTCGTCCTCGCGGCCTGCGGCGGCGGCCCGCCGGTCACCACGATCCAGGCGACGCCGACCACCGCGGCCGGCCTCACCGTCTCGACCGAGCCGTCGCCGGTCGGGCCCATCCTGACCACCGGCACCGGCGCCACGCTCTACGACTTCGCCCCCGACACGCCGACGTCGAGCGCGTGTGTCTCCGCCTCGTGCGTGCTGGTCTGGCCGCCACTCACCGTGCCGGCCGACCAGGCGCCGACGGTCGGTCACGGCCTTCGGCAGTCGCTCGTCGGCGAGATCCGGCGGTCGGACGGGTCGACCCAGGTCACCTACGGCGGTCACCCGCTCTACACCTGGAACGGCGACACGAAGCCCGGCATGGTTACCGGCCAGGCCCTGCTCAACGAAGGCGGCTACTGGTACGTCGTCGCGCCGTCCGGCAAGCAGATCACGACGCCGTTCACCGTCGACGGCTGACCGACGTACCGCGCCGGTGCGTTCCAGAAAATTCTGATCCAACATCGTCGGCGGCTCCGTAGTAACGGTGTTCCACCAGCACGGCGGGACACTCTGCGACGAACCCCTCCCGTTCACGGGAGGGGTTCGTTCGTTTCCGGGGAGCACCATCGCGCCGGGGAAACAGCGTCGCGCCGGCGAGCACCATCGCGCCGGAGCGCAGCGCGGCATCTGGCCAAGCCGGCCAGCTACGTCCCGTCGGCGGCGGCCCGGAGGGCGTCGAGGTCGAGCTTGGACATCCCGAGCATCGCCTGCATCGCCCGTTGGGCCCGGGCCGGATCGGGGTCGCCGAGCACCTCGCCCATCTCGTCGGGCACGACCTGCCACGAGAGGCCGTAGCGATCCTTCAGCCATCCACACTGCCCCTCCTCGCCGCCGTCGGTGAGCTTGGCCCAGTAGTGGTCGACCTCGGCCTGGTCGGCGCAGTGGATGGTGAACGAGATGGCCTCGTCGAAGGTGAACTGCGGGCCGCCGTTGATGGCGATGAAGTCCTGCCCGTCGAGCGAGAACTCGACCATCAACACCGTGCCGGCGTCGCGGGGACCGGCATCGCCGTAGTAATGGACGTTCTTGACCGCCGAGCTCGGGAAAATCGAAATGTAGAATTCGGCCGCGTCGAGCCCGTTGGTGTCGAACCAGAGGCTGGGGGTGATCCGGGGCATGACATCCCTCCTACGGTCGCCGGCCGCTCGAGCCGGGAGCGGCGCTCACTTTCCCATAGTGACGGATGTCGCGTCCCGAAGTCATCGGTCCGGACGTCGGAACCGAATGGCTATCGTGCGGAGCACCGGCCACCATCCGGCGGCCATCGGCGGGGTTCGGACGGAGGACCGACGGATGGACGGACGGAGTGACGACCGGGCCGAGGAGGTCGCCGACGTGATAGCCCAGCTGATGCCGGTGGTGACACAGAGCGACCCGGAGGCGCTGGACGCCGCGCTCGACAAGCTCGTCGAGAGCGGCAAGGCGGCTGGCCAGGCCGGCGCCGACGCGGCTGGCCAGGCGAGCGGCGACCCCGACACCGGGCCGGGCGACAGGCCAGGCGACAGGCCAGGCGCCGGGACGGACGCCGGGACGGACGGCCGCCCCGGCGAGCCGAAGCCTCACCTCACCGGGGAACGGTGACGCCCGGATAACGTTGCGCCCGATGCCGGCCGCGGTGGGCGGGCTGGCCCCGACCTTCCCGGTCCTGCTCGGCGCCCGGTCCCCTGGCGAGCCACCGCCCTAGCCGGACGACGGGCGGTCCGCCGTCGTCAAGGGGCCGGGACCGTTCCTCCAGCCTCCCCCGCCGGCTCGGCTGTGGCGATCGGGTCGGTCGCCGCGGCGGCGACCGACCCGGCTGTGGCTGTGGCTGTGGCTGTGGCCAGGTCTTCCTGGACGCCCCGCTGGAGCCCGATCAGGGCGACGACGGCCGCCACGGCCATGACCGCGGCCATGACATAGAAGACGGTCTGCGACGCGTGGGCGAAGTCGACGCGGAGGAAATGGGGAACGGCCCCGGCACCGCCGCCGCTGCCACCGGCCCCGGAACTGGCCGCCGTGGCCTTGGCCGCCCCGGCCGCCGCCTGCGTCGGGCTCGCCCCCTTCGCCAGCAGACTGCTCGTCACCTCGGACCGCAGCCGGTTGACGAGGATCGTGCCCAGGATGGCCAGGCCGATGCTGGCCGAATAGTTCCGCACCGTCTGGGTGATACCGGTCGCCTCGCCGTAGGACAGCCGCGACGCCCGGTTGACCGCGTCGGTGCTGGCCGGGCTCAACATGAACCCCATACCGGCGCCGGCCAGGATGATCTCCCAGATCTGGTGGGAGAGGTTCAGGTCGGTCATCTTGCCGGCCCACAGGGCGAACCCGACGGCGGCGATGGCGCAGCCGAGGACGACCGGGATCTTGGCGCCGCGGGCATCGAGGATGCGCCCGCCGATCTGGGACGTCACGACGAAGCCGGCGAAGAAGTACAGCAGCACGAGGCCGGTTGTCTGGGCCGACTTCCCGAGGGCGATCTGGGCGTACTCGCTGGCGAAGAAGAAGAGCGGGACGAACGCCAGCATGGCGACGCCGAGGACGACGTTCTCCATGGCGAACGCCCGGATGCGGAAGATGTCGACCTTCATCAACGGTGTCCGGGTCCGCTGCTCGACCACGGCGAACACCACGAGCATGAGGATCCCGACGACGATGCAGAGGATGGTGGCCGGGTTGCCCCACCCCCAGACGGCCGACTGCTGGAACCCGATCACGCTGAGGGCGACGCCGCCGACGATCAGCGCCAGGCCTCGATAGTCGATGGGCGCCGGCTTGTGGTCGGTCACCGGCTTCGAGATGGCGATCAGGACGAGGGCGACGATGGCCACCGGCACGTTCACCCAGAAGATGGCCCGCCACGTCCACTCCGTCAGGTACCCGCCGAGGAGCGGCCCGATGGCCGTCAGCCCGCCGGTGATGCCGAAGAACATGGCCAGCGCCTTGCCGCGTTCGCGCAGCGGGAACGTCTGCACGACGATGCCGAGGGCGGCCGGGAACATGATGGCGCCGCCGGCCCCCTGGACTGCCCGGAAGGTGATGAGCCACGCCTCGGCGGCCGATCCCTTCGGCGTCAGCCCGCACATCGTCGACGCGGCGGCGAAGATGATGACGCCGAGCACGACCATCTTGCGGTGGCCCATGGTGTCGGCCAACCGGCCGCCGAAGGCGAACAGCGCGGCCAGGGCGACGAGGTAGGCGTTGATGGCCCACTGCATCCCGGTGTCCGTCAGCCCGAGCTCGCGCTGGATGTTCGGCGCGGCGATCGAGACGATCGTCTGGTCGATGAACGTCATCGCCACGGCGAAGATCATGCCGGCCAGGATCAGGTTCCTCGGCCGGCCGGTGGCGCTCATAGCGGTCATAGCGACTCCTTGGCTCGCTCGGCGGGGACCACCGCCGACGCCTCATGCGACGATCGATGGATAGCACAACTCAGGCGCCGATTGCCGTGATCGCCAGGCGGCCGCGGCCATTGACGAGAGGCGGCTGGGACTGCCCTGAATGGCAGCTGGAGCGGCGCTTCAGACCAGGAGCGGCGCTTCAGACCAGGAGCGGCGCTTCAGACCTGGAGCGCGGCTTCAGACGTTGAAGCGGAACTCGACGACGTCACCGTCGCGCATGACGTAGTCCTTGCCCTCGATGCGGGCCTTCCCGGCGGCTCGGGCGGCGGGGACGGAGCCAGCGGCGACGAGGTCGTCGTAGCCGACGATCTCGGCCTTCACGAAACCGCGCTGGAAGTCGGTGTGGATGACGCCGGCGGCCGCGGGTGCGGTGTCACCGATATGGATCGTCCAGGCCCGGGCCTCCTTGGGCCCGGCGGTCAGGAAGGTCTGCAGGCCGAGGGTGTGGAAGCCGACCCGGACGAGCTGCTCGAGCCCGGACTCGTCCTGGCCGTAGCCGGCGAGCAGCTCGGCCGCGTCGTCGGGTTCGAGGGCGGCCAGCTCGGCCTCGATCTGGGCGCAGAGCACGACGGACTCGGCCGGGGCGACGGCCGCGGCGAGCGCGGCCGCCGGGCCGCGGTCGCCGAGCGCGGCTTCGTCGACGTTGAAGACGTAGATGAACGGCTTGGCCGTCAACAGGTGCAGGTCGGCCAGCCACTCCCGGCTGGCCGGGTCGATGTCGCCGGCGGCGACCGCGGCGGAGATGGGCCGGCCACCGTCGAGCACGTCGCGGGCCGCGGTCGTCGCGGCCAGTACCGGGGCCAGCTCGGGCCGCATCCGGGCCTCCCGGCTCAACTTGGCCAGCCGGTTGTCGACGGTCTGGAGGTCGGCGAGGACGAGCTCGGTGTTGACGGTGGCGATGTCGTCGGCCGGGTCGACGCGGCCGTCGACGTGGATGACGTCGTCGTCGTCGAACGCCCGGACGACCTGGCAGATGGCGTCGGTCTCGCGGATGGCGGCGAGGAACTGGTTGCCGAGCCCCTCGCCCTCGGAGGCGCCGCGGACGATGCCCGCGATGTCGACGAACGTCACCGCGGCCGCCACGACGCGCTCGCTGTCGTAGAGGGCGGCCAGCTTCTCGAGCCGGGGATCGGGGACGGCGACGACGCCGACGTTGGCGTCGATGGTGGCGAACGGGTAGTTGGCCGCGAGCACGTCGTTGCGGGTCAGCGCGTTGAAGAGCGTCGACTTGCCGACGTTCGGGAGGCCGACGATGCCGATCGAGAGAGCCATGTCGCGGTCGCCCCGACCTACTGCAGCCCGGCCGCGGCGGCCAGCGCGGCGAGGTCCGCCTGCGGGCGGGCCCCGAGGTGGCCGATGACCTCGCCGGCGCAGAGGGCGCCGAGCTCGGCGCAACGCGCCGGGTCGAGCCCGTGGGTCAGCCCGTGGAGGAAGCCGGCCGCGTAGAGGTCGCCGGCGCCGGTGGTGTCGACGACGGCCGGTACCGGGGTGGCCGGCACGGCCACCGGACCGCGGGCGGTCAGCACGACCGAGCCGAGCGCGCCCCGGGTCACGGCGACGAGCAGCCCGGTCTCGGCGGCGGCCTCGATGGCGGCGTCGAACGTCGGCGACCCGAAGAGCCGGACGATCTCCTCCTCGTTGCCGAAGAGGACGTCGACGTCGTCGACCAGGAGGTCGAGGAACTCTCGCTGGTGCCGCTCGACGCAGAACGGGTCGGAGAGCGAGAGGGCGACCGAGCCGTCGTGGTCGTGGGCGACGGCCATGGCCCGACGCATCGCCTCCTTGGCCGGCGGGAGGTCCCACAGGTACCCCTCGAGGTAGACGACCTGGGCCCGGGCGACCAGGTCGGCCGGTACGTCGGCCGGGGTGATCGTGGTCGCCGCGCCGAGGTGGGTGGCCATCGTCCGTTCGGCGTCGCCGCTCACGAGGACGAGGCACCGGCCGGTGCCGAGCGGCGGCGCCCCGGCTGCGCCGTCGTCTCTCGCCGCGCCGTCACCATCGACCGGGCTGGCCGTCCCGTCCGCCGCCGCGGCCACGGCCGGGTCGTAGAGGACACCAGACGACCGGATGTCGTGGACGAAGACCTGCCCGAGCGGATCGTCGGCGATCTTGCCGACGAACCCGGCCACGCCGCCGAGGGCGGCGACGCCGGCCATCGTGTTGGCCGCGGAGCCGCCGGAGACCTCGATGGTCGGGCCCATCGCCGCGTAGATGCCCTCGGCCTGGTCGAGATCGACGAGGGCCATCGAGCCGCGGACGAGCCCGGTCGCGGCGATCTCGTCTTCGGTAGCGGTGGCGAGGACGTCGACGAGTGGCGAGCCGACCCCCACGACATCGAGCGGGTACGGGTCGGCCGGGAGGGAATCGGTCACAGGCCGAGAGGGTAGTCGGGTGCCGGACGGTAGCCTCTGCCGATGGCTCTCGACGACTCCGCTGCCGCGCCCGCGCCCGACGAAGCGTTCCGGCTCCCCCGCGCCGTCGAGCCGGTCGTCTACCGGCTGACGCTGGCCCCGGACCTGGAGACGGCGACGTTCGCCGGCCGGGCAGAGATCGACGTCGTCGTGCACGAGGCGACCGACGAGCTGGTCGTCAACGCGATCGAGCTGGCGATCGACGACGTCACGCTCACGACGGCCACGGGGGAGACGGTCGACGCGACGGTGGCCCTGGACGAGGCGACGGAGCGGGCGACGTTCGGGTTGACGACGACCGTCGCGCCGGGGCCGGCGACGCTGCGCTGCTCGTTCACGGGGACGCTCAACGACAAGCTTCGCGGCTTCTACCGCAGCACGTTCACCGACGAGCACGGCACGGTCCGCACGATCGCGACGACGCAGATGGAGTCGACGGACGCGCGGCGGGCGTTCCCGTGCTGGGACGAGCCGGACCGCAAGGCGGTCTTCGAGGTGACGCTCGTCGTCGCGGACGGGCTGGCCGCGTTCTCGAACTCGCCGATCGTCGACGAAGAGCCGGCCGGCGAGGGCCGGCGACGGGTGCGGTTCGCGCCGACGATGAAGATGTCGACGTACCTCGTCGCGTTCGTCGTCGGGCCGCTGGAGGCGACCGCGCCGGTCGACGTCGACGGGGTACCGGTCCGCGTCGTCCACGCGCCGGGCCAGGCCCACCTGACGCCGTACGCGCTGGAGGTCGCCGCGCACGCGCTGCGGTTCTTCACCGAGTACTTCGACATCGCCTACCCGGCGGACAAGCTCGACCTCGTCGCCATCCCGGACTTCGCGTTCGGGGCGATGGAGAACCTCGGCTGCGTGACGTTCCGCGAGACCGCCCTGCTGGTCGACCCGGCCAGCGCGGCCCGGACGGAGCTGGAGCGGGTAGCCGACGTCGTCGCCCACGAGATCGCGCACATGTGGTTCGGCGACCTCGTCACGATGCGCTGGTGGGAGGGGATCTGGCTGAACGAGGCGTTCGCGACGTTCATGGAGGTTCTCTGCGTCGACGCGTTCCGCCCGGCGTGGCAGCGATGGGTCGGCTTCGGGCTGGAGCGGGAAGCCGCGCTGGCGGTCGACGGCCTGCGGGCGACCCGGCCGATCGAGTACCCGGTCGGCTCCCCGGAGGAGGCGGACGGGATGTTCGACGTCCTCACGTACCAAAAGGGCGGCAGTGTCCTACGGATGCTCGAGCAGTACCTCGGGCCCGAGACGTTCCGGGACGGCGTCCGCCACTACCTCCGCACTCACGCGTACGGGAACACCGCGACGGCCGACCTGTGGGAAGCGCTCGAGATCGTGAGCGGCGAGCCGGTCCGGGCGGTGATGGACTCGTGGATCCTCCAAGGCGGGCATCCGGTCGTCCGGCCGGAGGGTGGCGTCCTGCACCAGCAGCCGTTTGCCTATACGCCGGCGGTCGCCGGCCAAGCGGATGCCATCGGCGAGCGGTGGGAGATCCCGGTACTCGTCCGGTCGCTCGACGGCGGTTCGGGTCGGCTACTGCTCGGGAACGCCCCGGCCGCGGTGCCCCCGTCGGCGGCGGGTGCCAGCGCCAGTACCGGGGACGACGGTGCGGACTCGACGCCGACGATCGTCAACGCTGGCGGGTGGGGCGTCTACCGGGTCGGCTACGGCGCGGACGACCTCGACAAGCTGGCCGGCCGGTTGGCCGACCTCGACGCGCTGGAGCGGTTCAACCTGTTCGCGGACACGTGGGCGCTCGTCCTGGCCGGCGAAGGAGAGCTGCGGCAGTTCGTCGCCCTGGCCGCCGCCCTCGGCGACCCGGGTCTCGACGGCGGCGACCCGAGCACGTGGACCGTCGTGGCCGGCGCGCTCGGCCTCTGCGACCGAGTGGCGGCGGAGGCGGACCGGGGCGCGGTGGCCGCGGCCACCCGGGCGCGGCTGGGCCGCCGGTTCGCCACGGTCGGCTGGGAGCCGGCGTCGGACGAAGGCGAGCGCGTCCCGACGCTGCGGGCGCTGCTGCTGGCGTCGCTCGGCACGGTCGGGGACGACCGCGACGTCCGGACGGAGGCCGCCCGTCGCTTCGACACTGCCGGGACCGACGGGGACGGCATCGACCCGAACATCGAGTCGGCGGTCCTCCAGTCGGTGACGGCGCAGGTCCGGCCGGGCGACTACGAGACGATCCTCGCCCGCTACCGGGCACCGTCGACGCCGCAGGAGGAGCTGCGCTACCTCACCGCGCTGGCGACGTTCCCGGACGCGGAGAGGTGCGTTGCCACCTTCGACCTCGCGCTCGGTGAGGTCCGGACGCAGAACGCGCCCTACCTGGTCACTGCGCTGCTGGCCAACCGGGTCGGCGGGCCGGCGGTCTGGGAGCGGGTCAAGGCCGAGTGGTCGACGCTGCTCGAGCGGTTCCCGGTCAACAGTCACAGCCGGATGCTCGACGGCGCCCGGACGCTTTGCGGCGACCGGGCGGTCGCTGACGACGTGACGCGCTTTCTGGCCGACCATCCGCTACGCAGCGGCCAGCGGTCGGTCGTCCAGATGCTCGAGCGACTGGCCGTCAACGTCGCCTTCGGCGACCGCTACCGCGACGGGCTCGGTCGCGTCCTCACCGACATCGCCGGCCCGGCCTGATCGACACGACGGGGAGAGGCCGGTGGGACGGATCGACGACGTCGTCGAGGTGGCTCGGCGCACCCGCGGCTTCATGCCCGACGACGAGGGAGCCGCGCTGGCGGCCGCGGCCCGCCGGGCCGGGACGGCCTTCGCCGACGGGGCCGGACCGGCCAGCCCGGCGACGTTCGTCGAGATCGGTGCGTGGTGCGGCAAGTCGACGCTCTACCTCGGCGTCGCGGCGGAGGTCAGCGGGGCGGTGCTCTTCAGCATCGACCACCACCGGGGCTCCGAGGAGAACCAGGCCGGCTGGGAGCACCACGATACGGACCTGGTCGACCCGGACGACGGACGGCTCGACACGCTGCCGCACTGGCGCCAGGCGGTCGCGGCGGCCGGTCTCGAGGCGGTCGTGGTCGGGATCGTCGGCGACTCCCCCACCGTCGCCGCCCACTGGCGGACGCCCGTCGCCTTCTGCTTCATCGACGGCGGCCACGGCGACGAGCCGGCGTGGGCGGACTACCGCGGCTGGTCACCGCAGGTCGCGGTCGGCGGCTGGCTGGCCATCCACGACGTCTTCTCCGACCCGGCCGACGGCGGCCGGCCACCGTACGAGCTGTGGTGCGCGGCGCTCGCCTCGGGCGAGTGGGTCGAGGACGGCGAGTGCGGCAGCCTCCGGGTCCTGCGCCGCGTCGCCCCGCCGGTCACACCGGCGTAACGACGTCGATCGACCGGGAACGGGCGGCGGTCGCCATCCGTTCGTCGTAGGTGACGACCCCCTCCAGGTCGTCGCCGAGCTCCATGGCCGCGGCCAGGTGGAGCGCGTCGAGCGATCGCAGAGCGGGCGGCGCCAGCCGACCGGCTACGTAATAGGTGGCCGCGCTCGGTAGCACCGTCGTCACCGACGCCAGTGCATCGTCGACCACGTCCATAGGGATACCCAACCGCCCCGCCGCTCGCCAGGCCTCGGTCGGCAGCAGCTGGGATGACCACACCGGGTCATGGGCAACGAACCAATCCCGCATGGCGGTTGATTCGACCTCGGTCGTGATCAACTTGAGGAAAGCAGACGTATCGAGGTACCAGGTCACCTTGGCCGTCCGCTCAGCGATCGCCCCGCAGCTCGTCGAGCACCGCCGCGACGCTTCGGCTCGCCGTCGCCGGGGGCGGGAGGTCGGTAGCGGCTCGGTGGGCTGGGAGCACCCGACCCGAGGCGACCAGAGCCGCGGCACCGGTGGCCGCTGACGGAGCAGTCAGGACCGCCACCAGGCGCCCACGTTCGGTGACGCCGATCGTCTCTCCCCGCGCCACGCGACGGAGCGCAGCCGAGGCGTGTTGCTGGAGCTCCCGGACGCCGATCGTTTCCATGTACGTCAAGTGTAGTACCGATGTCGGCACCGGTCGGCCGCGCCCGGCCGGAAGAAGTCCGCCGCGTGGGCTCTGCCGGCATCGTCCCTTTGTTTCACCGTTTGCCGAAAGTCCCCTTGGAGGAAGGCAATTTCTGCAAACGGTGAAACAGAACGAAGACCGGCGAGCGACGAGCCCGGACCGGCACGAGGTCGGGCAGCGAGCAACGAGGCCGCCCCGGCGCAGGGTCGGTCAGCGGGCGGCGGTGCAGCCGTCGGCGGCGTCGCCGATGCAGTGGGGCTCGGCCAGGTCGAGCCCGGCCGGGAGGCACTCGCCGCGGAACAGCCCGGCGGCCGGCGACGTGTTCGAGAGGGCGTCCGCGGCGAGGACCATCGCGGCCGCGGTGTACGTCGTTCGCTCGCCACCGGGGAACGAGACCTCGTCGGGGTAGACCATGCCGGTCCAGTACGAGCCGTCCGGCAGCCGCAACCCCTGGACGTCGGCGAGGAGCCGGCGGGCGTCGTCATCGAGACCGACGGCGTCGAGGGCGAGGACGCACTCGGCCGTCTCGGCCGCGGTCACCCAGTCGTTGGTCGAGACGCAACGGACGCCGAGGCCGTCCATGACGAACCGGTCCCACCGCTCGGCCATGCGCCGGCGGCCGGGCTCGCCGTCGACGGCGCCGGAGAGCATCGGGTAGTACCAGTCCATCGCGAACTCGTCCTTCGGCGCGAACGCCCCAGGGTGGTGGGCGACGGCATGGCCGAGCCGGCCGGCCGCGAGCTCCCAGTCGGGTCGGTCCTTGCCGAGCCGCTCGGCGGCCGCGACCCCGCAGCGCAGGCTGTGGTAGATCGACGACGACCCGGTGAGCAGGGCGTAGCCCTCGGCCCGGCCGGCGCCGTCGAGCGACCAGCGGACCGAGCCGTCCGGCTGCTGCCAGCGCAGGACGAAGTCGAGGCCGCGCTCCATCACCGGCCACAGCCGGCGGAGGAGGTCGTCCTCGCCGGTGACGAGGTGGTGGTGCCACAGCCCGGCGGCCAGGTACGCGCAGACGTTGGTGTCGAGCCGCGGGTCCTTCACCCCTTCGACCAGGTAGTAGTTGAACCAGCTGCCGTCGGCCAGCTGGCGGTCGGCCAGCCACCGGTAGGCCCGCTCGGCCTCGTCCTGCAGGCCGCACACCGATAGCGCCATCGCCGCCTCGACGTGGTTCCACGGATCGCAGTGCCCACCCACGAACCACGGGATCATCCCGTCCGGCCGCTGCACATCGGCGATCGACCGGGCGGTGGCGAGGACGTCGGCGGCGCTGAGGATGCCGGGCACCTCGGGGATGGTCACCGGTACGGCTGCGGTCGACAGCCCCGGGCCAGTCGGCGGGGCCTCGACCGGATCGGCGCTCACGCGGCCACCGCCGCCGGTGCCGTCGTCGTCGCGGTCGCCACCGCGTCGGGCTTACGGAGGTACTGCACGAGGCTCTTGCCGATCAGCGGGCTGAGCGCCCGGTCGGCCAGCCGGGTCGCCTTCGGCGCCTTCACGATGTCCCAGACGAGCACCTTGTGGTAGGCGGCCACGGCCGGGTTGGCGTCGTTCTTCGGGCCGACGAGGCACCGGAGCCACCAGTACGGCGCGTGCAGGCCGTGGGCGTGGTGGCTGCCGACGGGCACCAGCCCGGTGGCGCTGAGCCGGGCCCGCAGGGTCGAGCGGCGGTAGATGCGGACGTGGCCGCCGGGCACGTCGTGGTACTCCTCGGACAGGACCCAGTTCACCGCCTCCGGCCCGTAGCGCGGCACGGTGACGGCCATCGTCCCGCCCGGTCGGAGGACGCGGGCCAGCTCAGCCATGGCCGCCCGGTCGTCGGGGATGTGCTCGAGCACCTCGGAGGCGATGACCCGGTCGAACGTCCCGGAGGCGAACGGCAGGTGGAGGGCGTCGCCCTGCACCGCGCCGGCCGGCGCGCCCGGCGGGAGCTCGCCGGCGTCGAGCATGGCGCCGAACGTGTCCCGGACACCGGCGACCTCGTCGGCCCCGGCGTCGAGGGCGACCACGGCCGCCCCCCGGCGGGCCGCCTCGAAGGCGTGGCGGCCGAACCCGCAACCCAGGTCGAGCAGGCGGTCGCCGGCTCGTACACCCAGCCGGTCGTAGTCGACGGTCAACACCGTTCCCTCGCTCCCTCCGGGCCCCTCGACCCCTTTGACGTATGGCCCAGCAACGCCTCGTAACACTCTGCCGTTCCGTTGGCGGTGACCTGCCACGTGAACCGGTGGAGGACCCGCTCCCGACCGGCCTGGCCGAGCCGCTGGCGCAGCGCGGCGTCGTCGAGCAGTCGGCCGATCGCCGTCGCCAGGGCGCCCGGGTCGTTCGGGGGGACGAGCAGGGCCGTCTCGCCGTCGTGGCCGGCGACCTCGGGCAGCGCGCCGCCGGTCGTGGCGACGAGTGGCACGCCGCAGGCCATCGCCTCGACGGCCGGCAGCGAGAACCCCTCGTAGAGGGACGGTACGACGGCCACCTCGGCCTCGCCGTAGTTCCGGGCCAGCTCGTCGTCGCTGATGCCGCTGACGCAGCGTACGGTGTCGCGCAGCCCGAGACGCTCGATGGCCTGGTCGACCCGGCCACCCGGCCGGGGCCGGCCGATGACGACGAGCTCGACGTGACGCTCCGTCCGCAGCTTGGCGACGGCCTCGAGCAGCGGCACCAGCCCCTTCATCGGTACGTCACTGGACGACGTCACCATCAACCGCCCCGGGACCGGATGGACGCCGTCGATCGGCCGGAAGACGGTGTGGTCGACGCCGACCGGGACGACCGTCATCCGATCGGTGGCCACGCCCATCTGCGCGGCGATGTCGGTCCGAGACGACGCCGAGACGGTGAGGATGGCCGGCAGCTGCCGGGCGACGCGGACCTGCATGCGCAGGAACCCGAACCACCGGCGGGTGGTGACGCGCTGCCACGGGTTCGACGTGTGGCTGAGCGCGAGCTGGCGGTCGACGGTGATCGGATGGTGGAGCGTCGTCAGCAGCGGCCACCCGTCGGCGATCATGCCGAGCATGCCCGAGCCGAGGCACTGGTTGTCGTGGACGAGGTCGAAATCGCCCCGGCGCTCGGCCAGCAGCCGGCGGGCCCGGATCGAGTAGGCCCACGGCTCGCCGAAGCCGGCGGTGCACATCACGCCGAACTCGGCCGCGTCGGCCAGGTCGTGGAGCTCGCGGGGGTGCGGGACGCGGAACGGGTCCGGGTCCCGGTAGAGGTCGAGCCCGGGTACCGGCGTGAAGCCGACGCCGGCGTCGAGCTCCGGCCACGGCGGTCCGGCGAAGACCTCGACGGAGTGGCCGAGGGCGACGAGCTCGCGGGTGAGGTGCCGGGTGTAGACGCCCTGGCCGCCGCAGCGCGGGTTGCCGCGGTAGAGCAGGAACGCCACCCGCAGTCCACCGGGGGCCGGCGGGGCCGCGGGGACGGCCGGGGGGACGACGACATGGGTCGACCGCTCCCACGATTCCTTCATCTGTCGCCACTTCTGACGCGGCGTCTTAACCACGCGGCGAACCGACCCCTGCCGTCATGACCCGACAGCCTCCCCCGACCCGCACGGTCCGTGCAAACACGCTTTACCCGACCCCGAACCAACCGAGGACGGTGAGAGCGACGAAGACCGACGCCACCACCGCCACCGCCAGCACGCAGGCGCCGCCGAGCCAACGGGCCACGGGGCCGTTGGCGGCCTTCCCGAGCAGGCTCCGCCGGTTGGCCAGGACCAGGATGAAGATCAGCGTGATGGGGGTGATGACGCCCTCGAGCACCTGGGTGTTGACGATCAGGTGGATCAGGTTGCCGGGGACGAGGACGACGGCCGCGCCGACGACGATCTGGGCGGTGAAGAGACCGAGGAAGAGGGGGGCCTGGCGGAAGCTGCTCGACACCGACCGCTCGGCGCCGACGGCCTCGGCCACCGCGTAGGACGTCGAGAGCGGGACGACCGCGGCGGCCAGGGCGGACGCGCCGAGCAGGCCGAGGCCGAACAGCCACTGGGCCGCCGACCCGGCGACGGGCTCTAGGGCGTGGGCGGCCTCGGCGGCCGAGTTGAGCGGCCCGGTCCCGCCCAGCACGGCGGCGGTGGCCACGATGATGGAGATCGACACGAACGACGCCAGCAGCGCGCCGCCGATGGCGTCGACCCGCTCGTACTTGAAGTCCTCGGGCCCGATGCCCTTGTCGACGACGGCACCGGCCTCGTAGAGCTGGATGTACGGCGTCACCGTCGTCCCGATGAGGGCGACCCCGAGCAACAGGAAGGCCTTGGACGCGATGAAGTGCGGCCACAGGGCCTGGGTGGCCACCTTGGACCAGTCCGGATGGCCGAGGACGGCGGCGATCGGGTACGTGATGAAGACCAGCGTCATCAGGATGAAGATCCGCTCGGCGTAGCGGTACGAGCCGAAGAGGACGAGCGCCCAGATGGCGACGGCGGCGATCGGGACACAGAGGTACCGGGAGACACCGAAGAGGCTGAACGCGGTGGCGATGCCGGCGAACTCGGTGACGACGAGACCGATGTTGGCGATGGCGAAGGCGGCGATGGCGAAGGCGGTCATCCGCAGCGGGAACTGCTCGCGGATGAGCGCGGCCAGACCCTTGCCGGTGTAGACCGACAAACGGGCGACCATCTCCTGGACGATCACGTAGGCGACGCCGATCAGGACCATCAGGAAGAGCGTGCGGTAGCCGAACTCGGAGCCGGCCGACGAGTACGTGGCGACGCCGCCGGCATCGTTGCCGGCGGCGGCCGCGATCAGCCCCGGGCCGGCCGCGGCCAGGTAGAGGAGGAACCGGCGGCGGCGCTTCGTCGGTGCCGCCGCCAATGGCGGCGACCCGGCCGGGACGGGCGTCGTCTCGGACATGCCTCAGTCGAAGAGCTGCGGGAAGTGGAACCGACCCTTGGTCGAGACCAGCGCGTCGAGCACGTCGTCGGCCAGGATCCGGCCGATCGGCCGGTCGTCCTTGACGACCAGCAGGGACAGCCGCCGGGAGTGGATCAGCCGCTGGGCCACCTCGGTGGCCCGCTCCTCGGGCCCGACCGTCACCGGGTCCTCGTCGTCCAGGAGCTCGCCCGTCTGCACGTCCGGCTCGCTCCGCAGGGCGAGCAGCAGGTCGAGCAGCGGCAGGTCGCCGACGAGCCGGCCGTCGTCGTCCACGACGGCCACCGCGTCGATGTCGACGTCGTGGACCCTCGCCTCGGCCAGCCGGTCGGCCACGTCGGCGGCGCTGTCCTCGATACGGGCGGTCACCAGGGTGGTGGTCATGAACCCGCCGGCCTCGTTCTCCGGGTAGCCGAGGAGCTCGACCAGCCGGGCCGCCGACACCACCGGCATCCGGCCGAGCAGGGCCGTCCGCTCCTCCTCGTTGAGGTCCCGCAGGGCGTCGACCGCCTCGTCCGGCTCCATCGACGCCAGCAGCTCGGCGGCCTTGGCCGGCTCGGCCTCGCGCAACAGTGACGTCAGGTCCTCGGCCTCCATCTCCTCGAGGGCGTCCGCGGCCTCGTCCGGCGACAGGGCGGCCAGCAGCTCCTGGCGCTCGGGCCGCCGCAGGTTCTCGAGCAGGTCGGCCAGCTCCCCCGGGCGCAGGCGGTGCAGCCCGTCGTGGGACGTCCGCAGCCGGACCTCGACACCGTCGCTGGTCGCCTCGCCGAACGGCTGGATGGCCGCCCAGTCGATCACCCGGTCCGGCGTCGGCCGCACCCGCCAGCGCCGCGGCCCCAGTCGCCGCAGCAGCGTCGACGGGCTGACGTCGACGCCGACCAGCCGCACCCGGCCGAGCACCGGCGCCAGGTAGAGGTCGGCGGCCCGGATGACCTGCTTGCCGTCGATGTCGACGAGCTGGTGGTCGAGCACGTCCCGACCCAGCATGACCTCGCCGGCCCGGCGGGCGAAGTCCCGCAGGTCGAGCCGGGCCGTGCGCAGGACGACCTGGGCGTGCTCGACCCGGTCGATCGTCGACGCGTCGACGAACGCCAGCCGGCGGCCGACCCGGACGACGAGCCCGGTCACCGGCGGGTACGTCTGGCCGTCCGACCAGCGGGCGACGACATCGACGAGCGAGCCGATCTCGTCGCCGGCCTGGTTGCGCACCGGCCGGCCGACGAGGCCGGCCACCGAGACGATGGCCTGGCGGACCGCCGCGGTGGCCAGGATGCGTTCGGTCCGGTGCCGCCGGGCGCCGGGCCGGCGGCGGGGGGCGTGGAGGACGCGCCCGCCGGATCGGCGGGCGTCTTCGGGTCGAGCCGGGACATCGCCGGCGGCACGGGCTGGACGGATCGGTCGGGTCAGGAAGAAGTGGGCCATCGGGGGTCTCCGATCGCAGCAACAGGTCGGTACCGACCGAGCGCGGTCAGCTCGGTCGTCGGACGGGGCGGCCGGTCAGTCGACCGGCCGGGCGCACGCCACCCGTGGCCGGTCCGTGCGGGCGCCGCTCGGCGAGAAGGAGACGCCGACTAGCGGGGCGCGACGAAGGACCGCCGGGAAGGGTGGTGCGGCGGGCCGCCGGGTCTACTGGGGGGTTCGCCCCTGGTCATCGGCCTCACCTCCTCGCCGTTCAGCCCTCTGCGGGCACTCCGGTACTGGTCCTGGCCCGCAGTGTACCCGGTGCCCGGCCCCCGACCCTGGGGGCCGGCCGGTCCCCCGGGACCGGCCGGTAGCCTCCGATCGATGGATCTCTCGTACCCGCCGGAGGCCGAGGCGTTCCGCCAGGAGATCCGCGGCTGGCTGGAGGACAACCTGCCGGACGGCTGGGGAACGCCGGCGTTCTCGATGGACAAGGACGAGCGGCAGGCGTTCAACGAGCAGTGGGTCGGCCAGCTGCGGGCCGGCGGCTGGATCTGCGCCAGCTGGCCGACCGAGTACGGCGGCAAGGGCCTGACCCTGCTCCAGCAGGTCGTCCTCAACGAGGAGTTCGCCCGCGCCCAGGCACCGCTGCGGGCCGACTTCTTCGGCGACACGCTCGTCGGGCCGACGATCCTCCAGTGGGGCACCGAGGAGCAGAAGCAGCAGTTCATCCCCGGCATCTTGAAGGGGACGATCGCCTGGTGCCAGGGGTTCTCCGAGCCGGACGCCGGGAGCGACCTGGCGTCGCTCACGACCCGGGCCGAGCTCGACGGCGACGAGTGGGTCGTCAACGGCCAGAAGGTGTGGACGACCCAAGCCCAGTTCGCGGACTACATCTTCCTGCTCGCCCGCACCGACCCGGACGCGCCGCGGCACGCCGGCATCTCGTACCTGCTCGTGCCCATGCGCCAGGACGGCATCGAGGTCCGCCCCATCCATCAGGTCGACGGCTCGGCCGACTTCAACGAGGTGTTCTTCACCAATGCCCGCTGCCCGAAGGACAACGTCGTCGGCGGGGTGAACAACGGGTGGAAGGTGGCGATGACGACCCTCGGCTTCGAGCGCGGCTCGTCCGCGACGACCGGCCACCGCCGCTTCGCCCGCGAGCTCGACGTGATCCTGGAGGAGGCTCGCCGGCGTGGTCGGGACCAGGATCCGCTCGTCCGTCAGGGCCTGGCTCGGGCGTGGTCGGCCATAAAGATCTTGGAGATCAACGGTTACCGCACGCTGACCGACGCCCTCCACGGCACCCACCACGCGGCCGCCCTCGCCGCTGGCCACAAGATGTTCTGGTCGGAGACGCACCAGCAGACCATGGACCTGGCCATGGACATCCTCGGCCCCGACGCGCAGATCCTCCGCGGTGACGCCGACGGCGTCGAGGTGCTGCCGGGCATGCATCGCGGCCGGACCGACTACCCGGTCGACGACCTCCAGGCGTCGTTCTTCTTCTCGCGGTCCGAGACGATCTGGGGCGGCACCGCCCAGATCCAGCGCAACATCGTCGGCGAGCGAGTCCTCGGGCTGCCCAAGGAACCCCGACCGGAGCCGGCGACCTCGTGAGGTCGGCCTAGCTGCCCGTCGCCCGGCGCGCCGGCGGCCGTTCGCCGTCCGTGCTGCCGTCCGCACTGCCGTCCACGATCGGCCGCGGCGAGAAGTCGACCACCTCTCCCGGCTCGGCGTCGGGCACTTCCGCCACCATCTCCAGGGTCGACCGGGCCGTCCGGCCGCCCCGGCAGTAACGGAGGGCGAGCGGGGCGCAGGCGAGAAGGGTGGCCACTCCGCCGATCAGTACGGCCACCCGCGGGTTGCTGATATCGGCGATCCAGCCGACGAGCGGCGCGCCGATAGGCGTGCTCCCGAGGAAGGCGATGGAAAAGAGCGCCATCACGCGTCCGCGCATGGCCGGATCGGCCTGCAGCTGGATCGTGGCGTTGGCGGTGGAGATGAACGAGATGCTGCAGAGCCCCATGAAGACCAGGGCCACCAGGGCGACGGCCTCGGTCGGCGCGGCGGCCACTGCCAGCAGCATGACCCCGAAGGCCAGCCCGATCAGGCTGAGCATGGCGGTGCTCGGCCGACTGCGATGGGCCACCATCAGGCCACCGATGACCGCGCCGAGGCCCATGGCCGCCATCAGGGCGCTGTACGTGCCGGCCCCCCCACCGAAGGTATGGGTGGCCAGCAACGGCAGGGTGGTCGTGAAATTGAAGGCGAAGATCCCCACCACCGCCATGGCCAGCAGGGGGTCCCGCAACCCCGGCGTCGACCAGACGTAACGGAGGCCCTCGCGGACCTGGCCCTTGGCCCGGACCACCGCCGGCCGGCGGTGCAGCTCCCCCGGGCGCATCATGAACAGCGCGACGATGACCGCGACGTACGACGCGGCGTTGAACAAGAAGCAGGCCGCCAGGCCGACGGCGAAGATCAGCACCCCGCCGATCGCCGGACCGATCACCCGGGCGGAGTTCATGACCACGCTGTTGAGGCTGATGGCGTTGGGCATGAGGTCGCGGCCGACCATCTCGGAGACGAAGGTCTGCCGGGCCGGGTTGTCGAAGAGGTTCACCATCCCGAAGAGGGTGGCGATCAGGTACACCTCCCACATGGTGATCGTGCCGACGGCGGTCAGCAGGCCGAGGGCCAGGGCCAGTACCCCGGAGGCCGCCTGGGTGACGTAGAGCAGCCGCCGCTTGTCCACCCGGTCGACGATCACGCCGCCCCAGCTGCCGAGGAGGAGCATGGGCAAGAACTGCAGGGCCGTGACGATGCCGACGTTGAACCCGCTCCCGTGCAACCGGTCCGACAGGACGAGCAGGCCCAGCGCGACCGCGTGCATCCAGGTGCCCGAGGCCGAGATGACCTGGCCGACGAAGTAGAGCCGGTAGTTCCGGACCCGGAGCGCCTTGAACGTCTGGCGGGCCGCCCGCCCGACCGGGCTCACCGGTCGGCCACCAGATGTTCGAGCAGGGTGACCAAGGCCGCCGCGGCCGCCTGCTCCTCGGGGTCGAGGGCGGCCAACTGGCGGGTGAGGAAGGCGTTCTTCAGGGTCCGGATGCGCTGGAGCGTGCGGCGGCCTTCGGCGGTGATGCGGACCCGGACCACCCGGCGGTCACCGGCGTCGGTCGATCGGACGACCAGCCCGGCGTCCTCCATGCCCGTCACCAGTCGCGTCACCGTCGGCGGTTGCACCTGCTCGGCCACCGCCAGCTCACCGAGGGTGGGACGGCCCAACCGGTTCACGGTGCCCAGAGCCGAGGCCTTCGCCGGCGACAACCCGGCCAGCGACTGCTGGCGCAGGCGCCGGTTGAGCCGGGTGACCGCCACCCGGAGCCGGGTGGCGAGCTCGTCCTCCACCGCCGGCCCGGCGTCGGCGGTCACCGTCCGATCAGCTCTCGGGTCTGCCACCACGGTGCGAGTGCCGCTCATGGCTCTCAGTATAGTTAGTTTTGCTAACTAATAGCGCGCCCCTGCCCCGCCGGTCGCGCCCTGGTCCGTCGCCGACGCTATGAGCAAAGTCAAGTAGTGGGGAGCGGGTGCCGGTACAGCCGGGCCGCGTTCTCGCAGGTGATCTTCCGGACGTCCTCCGCCGGCAAGCCCTGGAGCTCGCGGTCGATCATCGCCTGCGTGTCCGGCCACGTGCTGTCGACGTGCGGGTAGTCGGCCTCCACCATGATGTGGTCGATGCCGATCTGGTGCCGATGCTCGAAGGCCGAGGGGTCCCAGAAGCTGGCGAACCAGAAATTCCGGCGCAAGATGTCGGCCGGCGAGATCGACCGGTCGGGCCACGTGGCCGTCCGGGGGAACTCGAACAGATAGTCGAGCCGGTCGAGAACGGCCGGCACCCAACCGATCCCCCCCTCGGAGAGGGCGATCTTCAGCTCGGGGAACCTGATGGCGATACCCGAGTACACCCAGTCGACCGACGCCACCATGGAGTTGACCATGAAGAGCGCGGCAATCGTGTCGACCGGCGCGTCGGTCGACGGATGCGTCACCTGGGACGATGAGCCCACGTGCAGGTTGAGCACCGTCCGGGTCTCCTCGCAGGCGGCAAAGAGCGGGTCCCAGTAGTCGGTATGGATCGACGGGAGGCCGAGCTTCTGTGGGTTCTCGGTGAAGTTCACCGCCTTGAAGCCCCGCTCGGCGTTCCGGCGGACCTCGTTGGCGGCGATCTCGGCGTCGAGCAGCCAGACGACCTGGCTCGGGATGATCCGTTCGGGGTACGGCGCGGTCCATTCGTCGATGACCCAGTCGTTATAGGCCTGGACGCAGAGCCGACCGAGCGCGGGATCGCGCATACGCATGAACCGCTGTCCGGCGAAGCTGAAGACCATCGACGGAAAACCCAACGACGCATAGATCCCGTTGATGTCCATATCCCTGATGCGTTCGTGAATGTCCCACGCCCCCCGGCGCATCTCGTCGAAGCGGACCGACTCGCCGCCCAACGGGGCGTCGATCGACCGGCCGGCCGCCGCGTTGCCACCGACGTTCAACTCCAGGCCACCGTCGATGAGCCAGTACTCCCGGCCCTCTTCTTCGACGACCCGCGGGGCGCGGTCGAGGTATTTCTTCGGCAGTCGCTTCGTGAACACATCGGGTGGCTCCACCAGGTGGTCGTCGACGGAGATGATCAGGTGCCGCCGCTCTCGCGGCTCCGGATCGGGCAGGACGGCCGTCGATCGGTCGTACTCCGGGCCGGCTTGCCATACGTCCATCTGGGACATCGCTTCCAGCGTGGTCATCGGCGCTCGCTCCTCTCCGGGTGTCGCTCCCGGGCTTCCCTCTGGACTCGCCGGTTCGGTGCGAACCGAACCGGGCACGGCTTCGCGGACTGGCAGTTGGCCGTCCCTAGCGAGGCCGACCGTCGGTCGAACGACCGGAGAACCGGCATGCCGTCCAGCCGCCGTCCCAATTGGCGAGACGATTAAATCAAACGTTAGTTCGACTCGGGACAGGCGTCAAGCGGGTTGAACAACCCCTACATGGATGGCATCCACCTGGACGGAGCGGGTCGTGCCGCGCGGAAAGCGCCGCCCTCGGCGGCGGAGCTCAGCTCAAGAGCCGGTGGACGCCTTCCGACGACCATCGCCTCTGGTCTTCGCCGCGGGAGCGCTCGGTGGCCGTACGTACTGTTGCGGAACGATCAGGAGCCCGTTGTAGATCAGATCGATGTAGCTCTCCGCGACCTCATCGATCGTCAGGACGCCGTC
Source organism: uncultured Actinomycetota bacterium (assembly GCA_963844575.1). GTDB lineage: Bacteria > Actinomycetota > Acidimicrobiia > Acidimicrobiales > RAAP-2 > DASZUK01. Next base: position 1,278,387 of record CAWJOU010000005.1, on the reverse strand, counting down.
GGGCCTCCACCAACGGACGGCGGCGGCAATGCTGTCACGAATGAACCGACGCACGAGCGTCGCGTGGAGCTCGCCTCGCAGGACACGGTGGCGAATTCCACGGTTGACCACCTCGATCCATATGTCCTCGAGCTCTTCCTTGGTGTCCTGGACATGGAACCGGTCGATGATGTCGCCGGAGTTCTGGATGAGGCCAACCGCCTGGGGATTGGTGGCGATACTCCGGAAGGACGCCCGGATCAGCTCGGCGAGCGCTTCTCGAGGGTCGAGATCGCTCTCCGCGATCGCCCGGCACTGACTGGCCATACCGTCGTAGTACTCCGTCAGGATGACTCGGGCGATGTCTTCCTTCGAGTCGAAGTGGTGATAGAGGCTCCCGGGGAGGATCCCCGCCTCGTCGGCGATTCCCCGGACGGTCGTGGCCGAGAAGCCCTTCCGGGCGAAGAGGTCCCCGGCAATCTTGATCAGCTCTTCTCTCCGCAGCGACATGATCTGACGAAACCTATCGCTTGTTTCCCCTTCGTCCGGCGACGTCGAGCGGGCCTGCCACCCGCCGTCCGACGCTCTCCGGCCTGGGATGGCGCGGCAGCGGCCGGCGCGAACGATCCAGCCGGGCGCTGGGTCAGAAGCTCGGGACGTACCCGCCCTGGCCGAGCGATGCGCTCTCGTCCGCGTCGATCGAGTCGTCGAGCCCGCCGACGACCTCCCGGATCCATGGCAGCCGGTCGCTCAGGATCCGTTCGACGCCGCCCTGGAGGGTCGCCGAACTGACCGCACACGAGCTGCAGGCCCCCTGGAGCTGGACCTCGACGATGCCGGTCTCGACGTCCGCGCCGACGAGCACGAGGTCGCCGCCGTCGGCCTGCACCGACGGGCGCATCAACTCGATGAGCGACCGGAGCTGGCCGAGCCGCTCCGCTCGTTCCTCGTCGCTCAGCGGGGCGGCGCTGGAGCCACCGGCCGTCGGGTCACCGGTTCCGGGGTTCGCAGTGTCTGCCATCTCTCCATTCTGCCGTGACGACGACCCAACCGTGCCGCCGACACCGCGTCGGTCATGCCGGCGCCGTGACCGGTACACCGTTGAGCCCCGCGGCTTCGGCCAGCCGGTCGTCGTAAGTCACCAGGCCATCGAGGTCGTCGCCGAGGTCGAGCGCCGCGGCCAGATGCAAGGCGTCGAGGCTGCGAAGCGTCGTCGGGTCGAGACGACCGGCCATCTCGAAAAGGGGTGTCGTGAGCTGGACGAGCGTGATCGAGTCGAGCACCGCTCGTGCTTGCAGCACGCGATCAGGAGCGAACCGGCGCACCGCCCGCAACAACTCCGTTCGGACCAGGCTCGACGCCACCGGTACGCGGTCTGCCGCGTTCATCCAGGTCCGGAGAGCCGCGGTCTCCGGTTCGGCCACGACGAGCTTGACCAGAGCCGACGTGTCGAGATAATGCGCCACGTCAGTACCGCTCAGCGTTCCTCATGGCGATCAGCTCCGCGCCCACGCTCGGACCCGGCTCGGGCGCCGGCAAGTTGCTGAAGTCGCGGCGCGGCGGACGAGCCTTGCCAGAAGCGATCAGTTGCTGGAGCCGCGACCCCGGGATCGCCGTCAACTGGGCCACCGGGCGCCCCCGGTCGGTGATCGTGACCGTCGCGCCGGCCGATGCGTCGGCGACGACGGCCGAAGCATTCTGCTTCAACGCCCGGATACCCACCTCAGACATGTTCTTCATTGTAGCACATTAGGTCGGACCTCGACGGACTTGCGGCCGTGGCCGTGGCCGTACCCGTACGACGGCCCAGCCGGCGCCGCGACCGTCAGGCGGCGACGACCGGGTTCTCGAGCGCGCCGACACCCTCGATCTCGATGCGCACGGTGCCGCCCGGGCGCAGCCAGCGGGGCGGGTCGAACGACGCGCCGACGCCGGCCGGCGTCCCCGTCGCAATGACGTCGCCGGGCTCGAGCGGGAAGACCGTCGTCAGGTACTCGATCATCGCCCCGAAGCCGAAGAGCAGATCGGCCGTCGTCGAATCCTGGCGCAGGTCGCCGTCGACCCACGTCCGGATGCCGAGGGCGCTGGGGTCGCCGATCTCGTCCGGCGTGACCAGGAACGGACCGGTCGGCCCATGGGTGTCGAACGACTTGCCCATCGTGAACGTCGGCGTCCGCCACTGCCAGTCCCGGACGCTGACGTCGTTGACGACCGTGAACCCGGCAACGACGTCGAGCCACCGGTCCGCCGGGACATCCTTGGCGTAGGCGCCGATCACCAGGCCGAGCTCGCCTTCGTAGTCGACCTGCTCGGAGACCGGCGGCACCTCGATCGGGTGACCCGGGCCGACGACGCACGTCCGCTGCTTGTTGAACCAGTACTGGTACGCCGGTGCCTCCCGACCGAGCTCGGCGACGTGGGCTCCGTAGTTCATGCCGATCGCCAGCACCTTCGGTGGGGTCGGCACCGGCGCCAGCCGACCGACGTCGTCGAGGCTCCACCGCGCCGCGGCCGTCGCCGGCGCGGCGGCGGCCGCGTCGAGGGCCGGCTGGCCGAGGCCGAGCAGCGCCGGCATCTCCGCCGGCAGCCCGACCGCCGGGTGCGTGAGGTCGACGACTTCGTCTCCGACGACCAGACCGGTCCGACCGCTCGTGCGAGCGACCTCCTGCACCCGTAGGCCGGCAGCGGCAGCTCGGACGTCGGGGGTCAGGAACGTCGTGAGGCGCACGGGCCGACCCTAATGGGGACCGGCCGGGCGACCCGCGGTCCACGGCCGAGCGTGGCCGGTCCGCTACAACAGGACGACCGCGGCGCGTCGGACGGCGCCTCCGTCCGGCTGCAGGAGTGACCATGAACCGACTGGCCATCCGACGTCCCCCACTGATCGTCGGGATCTACGTCATCACGGGCATCTGCGGCATGCTCGACGCCGCCTGCTTCCTCGGCCTCGGCAACGTCTTCGCCGAGATCATGACCGGCAACCTCGTCTACCTGGCGTTCGCGGTCGGCACGCTCGGCACGCCCGCCCACCTCTCCGTCTTCCCGTACCTCGTCGTGCTGGCGACGTTCGCCGTCGGCGCCGTCGTCGGCGGGCGGCTCGTCCACTGGCCCGGGGCGCTCGGCCGGCACCGGGTCGGCTTCGCCGTCGAGTGGGTCGCCCTCGTCGCGGCCACCATCGTCACCGGCGTGACCCACGCCGGCCCCCACGGCGACCCGCGCTTCTGGGTCACCGGCATCCTGGCCTTCGGGATGGGCGTGCAGAACGCCATGGTCCGTCGTTGGGGCATCCCGGACCTGGCGACGAACGTGATGACGTTGACGATGACCGGGCTGATCGCCGACTCGCCGTTGGCCGGCGGCCCGAACACCCGAGCCGCCCGGCGGGCCGGCTCGATCGCCATCTTCTTCGTCAGCGCCACCTTCGGCGCCTTCCTCGTCCGCTACGGCGCCGTCTGGCCGCAGGTCGTCGCCGTGTGCCTGCTCACCCTCGACCTGCCGATCCTCCTCCGCGTCGACGCCGAGACCGCGTCGCCGGCCTCGGACTGACGGCCCGCCGCCCGCCCAGAGGCCGCAGCGTCTCGGCGGACGGGGCAGAGTGGACGTCCAGTGGTCCCGCTCTGGAGCTGGTTCGCGGTCGTCGGCCTCATCGTCGTCCTACTGGCCGTCGACCTGGCCGGCAATCGGGCCGGTACGCCACCGACGCTCCGTCGGGCCCTCATCGCGAGCGCGGGGTGGATCACGGTCAGCGTCGCGTTCGGCGCCGGCCTCGGCGCCGTCCAGGGCGGCGCGTCGGCCGAGCAGTACTTCTCCGCCTACCTGCTCGAGAAGGCGCTGAGCATCGACAACATCTTCGTCTTCGTCCTCTTGTTCCGGGCGTTCGGCGTGCCCGCCGGCTACCAGCACCGCGTCCTCTACTTCGGTGTCGTCGGCGCGCTCGTCCTCCGGGCCGCGTTCATCAGCGCCGGCGCAGCGCTGCTCGACAACTTCTCGTGGGTGCTCTACGTCTTCGGCACGGTCCTCGTGCTCGGCGGCGTCCGGATGCTGCGCGGTGGCGGTCCGGTCGACCCGGACCGCAACGTCGTCGTCCGGCTCGTCCGCCACGTCGTCCCGGTCACCGACGGGTTCTGCGACGAGCACTTCGTCGTGCGCGAGCACGGCCGGTGGTCGGCCACCCCGCTGCTCGTCGCCCTCATCGCCATCGAGGTGACCGACGTCGTGTTCGCCACCGACTCGATCCCGGCCGTCTTCGGCGTCACCCGAGACGTCTTCATCGTCTTCACGTCGAACGCCTTCGCCGTGCTCGGCCTCCGGGCTCTCTACTTCGTCTTCGCCGACGCGATGGACCGCTTCGAGTACCTCAAGTACGGGCTGGCCGTCCTCCTCGTGCTCATTGGGGTCAAGATGCTCATCACCCCGCTCGTCCATCTCTCGGTGGCCGTGACGCTGGTGACGATCGTCGTCGTGATCGGCGCCGCGGTCGGCGTCAGCCTCTGGCGGGGTAGCCGGCCGGGTCCGGCATCCGCCGAACCGTGATCGACGTCATCGGGTTCGCCCAGCTCCGGGTCGGCTCGCCACTGTCGTACGTCGTGGCGTTCGCCCTCCCCGCCCTCGACGCGGTGCTGCCGGTCGTGCCCAGCGAGTCGGCGGTCGTCGCCCTCGGCGTCGCCAGCGCGGGCAGCCGCGACCCGATGGTCGTGGTGCTGGTGGCCCTCGCCGCGCTCGGCGCGTTCGTCGGCGACAACGTCTGCTACGTCATCGGTCGACGCTTCGGGCCGTGGGCGGAGCGGCGGTTCTTCGCCAGCGACCGGGGGCGGGCCCGACGGGCCTGGGCCGATCGGGCGCTCGAGCGCTACGGCACCCGCCTCATCGTCCTCTGCCGCTTCGTCCCCGGCGGCCGGACCGCGGTCACGCTCACGTGCGGCGTCACCGGCTACCGCCGCCGCTCGTTCGTCGTGGCCACCGCCGTATCCGCGGTGCTCTGGGCGACGTACGCCTTCCTGATCGGTCGGCTCGGGGGTGAAGCGTTCAAGGACCAGCCGTGGATCGGCCTGCTGCTCGCCCTCGGCATCGTCGTCTTCGTCAGCCTCCTGGTCGAGGTGGCCCGCCGGGCCCCCGGATGGTGGCGCCGTTGGCGTTCCCGGTCGGACGGCTGACCGCGGGCGGCAGGCGGGTCGGCGGTGAGTGGCCGGGCGGCGGCCACCCGCGTCCTTTTGCAGTTGCTCGATATGGTGGCCCGATGGAGCCCGCCGAGACGCTCGCACTGGAAGAGATCGACCTGTCCGACCTCGACTTCTGGGCCTTGCCGTGGGACGTCCGCGACGGCGCGTTCAAGACGTTGCGCCGGGAGCGACCGATCGGTCGGTTCGACGAACCCGACCTCCGGGACCGTTCCGCCCTGGCGCCGCCGCCGGGCCCCGGGTTCTGGGCCGTGACGCGACACCGCGACATCGCCGAGGTGAGCCGCCAGCCGGAGATCTTCTGCTCCGGCCAGGGGGCGATCAGCGTCCTCGACCTGCCGCCCGAGATGCTCGACTACTTCGGCGGCATGATCAGCACCGACAACCCGCGGCACGCTCGGCTGCGACGGATCGTGTCGACCGCGTTCAGCCCGAAGATGATCCGAGCCATCGAGGACGACATCCAGCGGGTGGCCGCGGACGTCGTCACCGAGGTCGAGCGTCGCGGCGAATGCGACTTTGCGGTCGACGTCGCCGCCCAGCTCCCGCTGCGGGTGATCTGCCGGATGATGGGCATCCCGGCGAACGAGCACGAACGGGTGCTCCGCTGCTCGAACATCATCTTGAGCAACGGCGACCCGGAGCTCGTCCCCGAAGACGCCGACCCGGTCGTCGCCTTCCTCACCGCCGCTCAGGAGCTGGTGTCGCTGATGCACGACCTCGGCGAGCATCGCCTCGCCCACCCGACCGACGACCTGACGTCGGCGCTCGTCAACACCAACATCGACGGCGAGTCCCTCACCGGTCAGGAGCTCTCGTCGTTCTTCGTCGAGCTCGTCGTCGCCGGCAACGAGACGACGCGGACGGCCATCGTCCACGGCCTGTGGGCACTGACCGAGCACCCCGACCAGCGCGACCTGTGGCGCGACCGGTTCGACGAGGTCTCGACGACCGCGGCCGACGAGATCGTCCGCTGGGCGTCGCCCGTCACCTGGATGCGACGGACGGTCGCCGAGCCGACCGTCCTCTCCGGTCACCCGCTGGAGGCCGGCGACAAACTCCTGCTCTTCTACAACTCCGCCAACCGCGACGGTGACGTGTTCGACGAGCCGTTCCGCTTCGATCTCCGGCGTTCGCCGAACCCGCACGTCGGCTTCGGCAGCGCCGGGCCACACTTCTGTCTCGGCGCCCACCTCGCCCGCCGCGAGATCACCATCATGTTCCGTGAACTGTTCGCCCGGCTCCCCGACATCGAGGCCACCGGCGAGCCGGACCAGTTGCGGTCCGACTTCCTGAACGGGATCAAGCACCTCGGCTGCGCGTTCACGCCCATCGGTCAGGGGTAGCGCTCGATCCACCCGGCGGTGAACCGACCCACCGGCGGTGAACCGGGATCATCGCCATCTCCTCGCCGCGTCCGTCGGTGCGGTCGCGCTACGTCGGTGCTGTCGCGCTACGCCGGTGCGGTCGCGCTGCGTCGGTGCTGTCGCGCTACGTCGGTGCTGTCGCCGCCGCGAACTCGGAGAACGCCGCGAGGGCCCGTGGTCCCCAAACCGTCCCCGGGCCGCCGTTCATCATGATCGCGACGCCGATCATCTCCGCCACCTCGGCCGTCGACGCCCCACGGCGGAACGCGCCCTGGGCGTGGGCGGCGATGCAGCCGTCGCACTCCCGGGTAATGGCGATGGCCAGGGCGATGAGCTCCTTCGTCTTGACCGACAGCTCGCCGTCAGCCATTGCCGCCCGGCCGAGCGCGGCGTAGCCGCTCAACACGTCCGGGATCGCCTCCCGCAACGCCCGGTACGGGCCGGCCAGTTCCTCGCGCACCTGCGGGCCGTACGTCGTCTCGTGGTCGTGGGCCATGGCCCGCACCCTACGTGCCGACCTGTGCCGATCGCTCGACCGGCTCGCTCGTCGACCGATCGGGCTGCGCTTACGAGGCCGCCGTTACGAGGCCGCTCTTACGAGGCCGCTCTTACGAGTCGGTCGACCGGGACGCGGGGCCCCGGGACCGAACCTCCTCGACGTGCTCGAAGGCCGACCGGAGGTCGCTGATCCATTGGTCCTCGTTCGTCGCCACCAACCGGACGCACCAGGCCAGCGCCTCGCTCCGGCTACGGGCGATGCCAGCGTCGATGAGCGTATCGAGCACCTGACGCTCGCCGATCCGCAAGCGCGTCATCACCGGCACACTGGCCGTCGTGAACAGGTACGTCGTCGACCCGCACGACGCCCCCCAGCTCACCACCCGGTCGAGTTGGGCCTGGGCTTCTGCCGCGACCTGCATACGCCGCTCCCGCGTCTCCTCCCGGAAACCGGCCACCCGGGCGCCCGCCGCGGTCTCCTGTTCAGCCGCGGTGGCGTCGTCGGGCAACGCGACCGGCGCGAGCGTCACCGTCACGAGGACCTCATCGTCATCGACCGCGACGTCGGCCGGGCCGACGCCCCACTCCTCGGGCAGCCGGCCGGCGAACCACGCCCGGATCCGCTGCCGTTGCTCCGTCGTCGTCCGCTGCTCCGTGCCCTGCCGAGGACGGCCCCGGCCCCGGCGACCACCGGGCCGCCGACCCATCTCTTCGTCTGCCATCTGTCCGTATTTCATAATTACATTATTACACACTGACGTTCCGGAGGGAACCCGGGGCTGGAGCTGGGCCCACGGAGCCGGGCGGCCGGAGCCGGGTGGCTGGAGCACGGAGCCCGACGCCCGGCCGCGCTCAGGCCGCCTCGCCGACGCACAGGGACTCGACCCCGCGGTCATGGCGGTCGCCGACCGCGACGAAGGTGTCGTCGGGCGGCCAGTAGCCGTAGTCGTCGTCGAACCGCTCCGGCTCGTCGTCAAGTTGTCGTTCCATTGCTCTTCTCCTTCGTCACCATACGATCACTATTTCAAACTCAGTTATCCACGGATCTGCGGGTATTTGCCCGGCCGATCGACGTCGCTACCGTGTCGACGCGGCCATCCGGTCCGCTTGGCCACGGTCTCCGGACCGATCGGTCGACGACCGTGCCGAGCGGCGGCCGCGGTCACCACGGGGAACGCAAAAGAGCCGCCCCCTGGTGGGAGCGGCTCCTCGACGGTTCCGGACTTCTGGAAGTCCAGTTCACACCATCGAGGAGGCCCCCTTCACGGCTGCCGACACCAGCGTCGATCCGCCATCGGCATCGAGCGCCATCGGCAGCCACGGCTGGGCCGACCGACAGACCGCACCTACCGCGGCCAAGGATGCGACAACGGTGCTCGCCTCATGCTGGGCTCGGTCCGTCCGTCGCATCCGCACACTCTACACCCGTTCAGCGGCAATCGCTCGCGATCGACCGTCGTCCTATGGCTGAATACGGCCGAACGGCGGCACGGCACGGTCGAATGGGCGGCCACCCCTCGGGGTAGAACGACGGCGATGGGTAGTGATCCGGCCACCGACCTCGATGCGCTCGTCGACCGCGTCGACTACCCGCTCTACGTCGTCACCGCGGCCGACGCGACGGAGATCAGCGGCTGCTTGGCCGGGTTCGTCACGCAGTCGAGCATCCGCCCGTCCCGCTTCATCGTCTGCATCTCGAAGCAGAACCACACCTTCCGCGTCGCCGAACGGGCCACCGGGCTGGCCATCCACCTGGTCGGCACCGACCAGCACGACCTCGCATCCCTCTTCGGGGAACAGAGTGGCGACGCCGTGGACAAGTTCGACCACGTCCACTGGCGGCGCGGCGCCACCGGTGCACCGATCCTCGCCGACTGCTCGGCCTGGATCGAGGGCCAAATCCTCTGGCACACCACTGCCGGCGACCACGAAGCGTTCCTCGTGACCGTCGAGGACGGCGGGGCCGGACCCCGCCAAGGGCAGCTCGACCGCCGGGCGGCCGGCGACCTCCAGGCGGGCCATCCGGCCACCGACGCCGCGACGGTGGAGACGGTCGTCGGGCCCGACGGACCGGGCCGGCCCGGGGGACCGAGGGACCGAGGGACCTCTCCGACGCCGGACGCGCTCGACGCAGTCGCCCGGGGCTTGACGCCTCACGCCTGACGCCCAGGAATTTCGATCTTCTTTGACGATGGAGTAGATCCCACTCATTTCCTTGACAGATGGGTTGACCTTCGCGACGATGGTGGCGGAACCAAAGAGAAGTAAGAGAACCCACGAGGGGTACCCATGTTCAGAACGGCTTCGACCTCAGACAAGTTCAACGACGTCGATCTCTTCGCCGAGTGCAGCCGGTCCGAGCGGCGACGGCTGGCCGCGCTGATGACGCCGGTGCACATCCGCCCGGGCACCCCGATCATGCGAGAGGGCGGGTCGGCCAACGAGTTCGTCCTCATCACCGGCGGGACGGCCCGGGTGACCCGGCAGGTCGACCGGGCTACCGTTCCCGTCGCCGAGCTCGGCGTCGGCGCGTTCGTCGGCGAGATGGGCCTGCTCTCCGGGCGCCCCCGCTCGGCCACTGTGACGTCGGTGTCCGAGGTCACCGCGCTGGTCAGCAGCGGGCCGGAGTTCTGGGCGCTGGTGGACGCGTCGCCGTCCGTTGCCCGACGGATCGCCGCGGCGGCTCGGGAGCGGGCAGTCGTGAACGACAGTCAGCTTCTCGAAGCCGGCTGACGGTTAGGCCAGCGCCGACGCCCCGTCCGGCGTCCACGGCTGCATCCACGGCGTCACTGGCCAACCCTCGACCGCGGCCATGAGCGGGTAGGCGGTCGCACCGTCGATGGACTCCCGGACGATGTCGGCGTGGCCGGCGTGGCGGGCCGTCTCGGTGATGAGGTGGAGCAGCACCCAGCGCACCGACCAGGCGTCGACGTCGTCGGGGAACCACGGCACCCCCGGCGGCACCGGAACCGGCTGGCCGAGGTCGGCGATGCCGTCGAGCACCGCCTCGGTGTCCCGGGCCACGCGGTCGTAGCCGGCGAGCACCTCTTCCAGCGTCTCGCCGGGCTGGAGCGCGAAGTTGGCCTCGTAGTCGCCCATCGAACCGGCGTGCGGCCGTTCGAGGGCGATGTCGATCCAGCCTCGCTCGGTCGCCGCGGCGTGCTTGACCAGCCCGCCGACGCTGAGGACGCTGGCCGACGGCACCGCCCGGGCCTGGTCGTCGGAGAGCCCGTAGGTGGCGATCCGCAGGATGTAGCGCTGTTGGGCCAGCGCGGCGAGCAAGCCATCTCGTTCGCCGTCGACAGGGGGGATGAGACCGGGCATCGGGCACCTCCGGCTTTCTGCCGGGTTGCCCCGGCCGTCTCTGCGACCGGGCAATTCCCCAGCCGTACGTTCGTCGTCGGCCCCATCGTGCGCCCCAAAACCGGTCAAGAAATGGCCAGATTCAACGATCGTTCCCAAATACCTCCGGCGAGGTCACGCCAGAGCGGCCCGCGCTCTCGGTGGACAGCGCTCCCGGTAGCCCAGCGATGTCCCGGTGGCCAGCGCTCCCGGCGACCAGCGCTCCCAGTGGCCGTCAGGTGGTCGCGTCGCCGACCTGGTCGAGAAGCGCGATGAGGCGACGGACATCGAGCGGCGCGGGCAGGAACGTGAGCGCGCCGGCTTGCACGAGCTGGTCGGTCCGACCGGGCCCGACGTCGGCGCCGAAGACGGCGACCGGGATGCCGGCGGTCAGCGGGTCGGCCTTCAGCCGGTGGAGCACCTCTTCGCCGCGGATGTCGGGCAGGTGCAGTTCGACGAGGATGAGGGCCGGATCGAGCTGGCGGGCCAGGTTGAGGCAGCTCTGGCCCTGGACGGCCACCTGCAGGAGCTCCGGCCGGTGGCGGAGCACGCGCTGGAGGATCCCGAGGTTCGCCAGGTCGTTCTCGGCATAGAGCACCGTACGGCCGTGGCGCGGCCCGTGACCGTCCAGATAGCCGACCATCGGGCGACCGCCCGGCTCACCAGCCGTCGAGCCCTTGACGTCCCGGACCAGTTGGATGGTGAAGGTCGATCCGACGCCGACCTCGCTCCGGAAAGTCAGCGTGCCGCCCATCGCTTCGGACAGAGCCCGGGCCAGCGGCAACCCGACGCCGGTGCCCTCGATCGTGCTGTGGGCGGCCGAGAGGCGGTCGAACGGGACGAACACCCTTTCGAGCTGTGACTCTTCGATGCCCGGACCGGTGTCGACGACCGCGACGTCGATCCCGTCGCCGTCGTGCTCCGGCTGGATCGCCACGGTGACCGAACCTGTCGGCCGGTTGTACTTGATGGCGTTGGACAACAGGTTGAGGAGGATCTGGTGCAGCCGCTGCCGATCGGCGAGGGCGGCCAGGCCGGGCGCGGGCCGGACGACGTCGATCGTGACGCCCCGCTCGGCCGCCGCCGGCCCCATGAGGGCGACGGCCTCACGCACCACCGCGTCCACGTCGACCGTCTCGAAGAGGAGGTCGAGCCGTCCCTGGGTCACTTGGGCGATATCGAGCACCTCGTTGATCAGGCTGAGCAGATGCTCGCCGGCCCGCACGATGTGATCGACGCTCTCGCGGTCCTCGTCACCCAGCTGTTCGAGCTGCAATAGCTGGCCGAAGCCGAGGATGGCGGTCAGGGGCGTCCGCAGCTCGTGGCTCATCCTCGAGAGGAACTCATCCTTGGCCTGATTGGCGGCCAGCGCGTCGTCGCGGGCCGCGGCGATCTCCCGGTTGCGCTCGGCCAGCAGCGAGCCAGCGGTGATGATGACATCGGAAAGCTGTCCGATCTCGTCCTCGGAGTCCGGTATCTCCTCGAGCGGCTGGCTCACGAGGAACCGTTGGGCGTTGACCCCGACCAGCTTCACCCGGCGGACGATGCTCGTCGACAGCAGCACGGTGCCGAGCAGACCACCGAGCACGCCGACGACGAGACCGGCGATCAAGAACCACTCCGACAGATCCTGGGCGTTGATGATCCTCGATCGCTGGCGCAGCGACGCCGCGCTCTGCTCGGCGATCAGGCTCTGGAGGTCGCGCTGCAGGCGGCCCATCGACACGTCGTCCCGGGCAACGAGCACGCTGGTCGCTTCGCCGTCCCCAGCCGGTCCGGCCGTCGCCGAGTCCCGCCGGATCTCGTCGAGGACGGCGATCTCGTGGTGACCATCGGTCATGACGGCCGTGACTGCCCAACCTTCGTTCACGTTCGGCTCGGTACGGAGCGCCCCGAGCCACCGGACGAGCGTCGGCACGACGGTATCGAACGAACGGAACGACGACTGGTCGCCGGTGGCGACCGAACCGCGGACGAACGAGTCGGCCTCGTAGAACGACTGGACCGCCCGTTGCGAGGAGTTGAGGTCGGCGTTGATCGCGATGGCCGTCGTCCGGTAGCTGCTCTCGCGGCCCTGCAACCCGAGCGAGATGGCGACGGTCACGATCAGGGCGAGCACCGGCACACCGACGATCAACAGCGACTTGGTCAGCAGACGGGCGTCGGACCACCGCCGGGCCGTCCGCTGCCAGGGGGATCGCATCAGGATGGCGTCGATCGGCCGGACCGGATTCGGTACTCTCTGACTGCGAACGATCCGCTGGTCTTTGGCGTGGTCAAGAAGGCAGCCTTTTGGGAGGTCGTGACGCAGTGAACGCCGTGACGCATGAATGAACGCCGTGACGCATGAACGATAGTGCCGAGCCGCCGAGCGGCCCGGACCCTGACGGCGACGGGAAACCGCCGGACGGCTCACCTTCCACCAGACCGACGACGTCGTCGTCGTCCAAGGGCCGGGTGCTTGTCGTCGAGGACGACCGGGCGACCTTGCAGTTCGTCACCACCGCGCTGCGTCGAGGCGGCTTCACGGTCACCGGTGTCGCCGACGCGCAGCAGGCGCTCGCGGTGCTCGACGACGAGCCGTGGGAGGTGCTGCTGGCCGACATCGGGCTCCCGGACCGGTCCGGCTTCGAGCTCGTCGCCGACGCCCGGCGCCGCCGCCCACAGATGGCCATCGCGCTGATGACGGCCGACGCCAGCGTCGACGTGGCCGTCCGGGCGCTGCGGATCGAGGTCGACGACTTCCTTCCGAAGCCGATCTCGCCGACGACGCTCGTCACCCAGGTCGAGCGGCTCGTCGAGCGGCAGCGCACCCGGGACCGCGGCGCCGAACGCGTGCTAGCGATCGGCGCCCACCCCGACGACGTCGAGATCGGCGTCGGCGCCATCCTGTTGAACCACCGCGTGACCGGCGACGACGTCGCCATCGTGACGATGAGCCACGGCGCCCGCGGCGGTGCGGCCATCCGCCGGGCCGACGAGGCCGCTCGAGCGGCCGAGATGCTCGGCGCCCGACTGTTCCTCGAGGATCTCGAGGACACCCGGATCCCCGAGGGTGATCCGACGGTCGGGCTGCTCGAAGGCGTCATCAACGAGGTCCGGCCGACCGTCGTCTACACCCACACCCTGGCCGATTTGCACCAGGACCACCGCAACGTCCACCGCGCCACGATGGTCGCCGCCCGTCGGGTGCCGAACGTCTACTGCTACGAGAGCCCGTCGGCCACCGTCGAGTTCCGGCCGGTCCGCTTCGTCAGCGTCGACGACCACGTCGACGGGAAGATCGGTGTCATCGGCGCCTACACCAGCCAGACCGAAGTCCGGCAGTACCTCGCCGAGGACCTCGTCCGGGCCACCGCCCGCTACTGGGGTCGGTTCGGGGCGACGAAGTTCTCGGAACCACTCGAGGTCGTCCGCGACCGGCAGGCCGGCGCGCCGGTCGCGTCCGCCGAGCACCAATGACGACGACCGAGCCGGTCCGCGTGCTCGTCACCGGGGCCGGCGGTCCGGCGGCGGTGGCGTTCCTCGAAGGGATCGGCGACGACGGGCAGCTGGCCACCGACTGCTGGGCCGTCGACATCGACCCCAGCGCGGCCGGCCTCTACCTCGTGCCCCGAGATCGGCGGGCACTCGTTCCGAGGGGGGACGACGCGGCGTTCGTCGACGTCGTCCTCGAGACGTGCCGGCAGGAGCGGATCGACGTCGTCGTACCGACGGTCGACAGCGAGCTCATCCCCGTCGCCCGACGGTTCGACGACTTCGACGACTTCGGCGTCGCCGTCCTCAGCGCGTCGCTGGCCACGCTCGAGCGGTGCCTCGACAAGTGGGCGCTGCTGCAGGCCTGCGGCCCCGACGTCCCGCTCCCCCGGGGCGGCCTGCTCGACGACGGCTTCGATCCGACGCCCCTCGGCTGGCCGGTGCTGACGAAGCCCCGGCGGGGCAGCGGGTCGAGGGGCATCGCCCTCGTCGACGACGCGGCCGCCTTCGACCGGCTGCCTCGCGACGGCTCGCTGCTCGTCCAGGAGTACCTGCCCGGCCCGGAGTACTCCGTCGACGTCCTCGCCTACCGGGACGGGCACGTCGCCGCGGCCGTGCCCCGCAGCCGCCTCAAGGTCGACTCCGGGATCGCCGTCGCCGGCTGCTCGCTGCACCGGCCCGCCCTCCAGGCGGCGGCCGCCGCAGTGGCTAGGACCGTCGGCCTGACCAGCGTGGCCAACATCCAGTTCCGAGAGGACGTCGACGGCGTACCGAAGCTGCTCGAGGTGAACCCCCGTTTCCCCGGCGCCATGCCACTGACCGTCGCCAGCGGGGTCAACATGCCGGCGCTGGCCCTGGCCGACCGGCTCGGCCGGACGGTGCCACGACACGTGCCGTTCCACCCGGTCGCCATGGTCCGGCACTGGGCGCAGACGTTCCTCCCGGTCGACGAGTTCGAGGCCACCGGCACCCCGCTGCCCCTCGGGCTCCCGACGTGACGTCGCCGGCCCGGCGACCGGCCGGCCGGCCCTGACCGTGTGGGGCACCGTCGGCGACGACATCCTCATCGCCCTCGTCCTCGTCGGCGCCGTCCCGCTCGTCGTCAACGCCTACCAGTACCTCCTCATCGGCGCGGTCCGGTGGCGGAACCACTACGGGAGGGTCGGGCCGTACGTGCCGCGGGTGGCGATCCTTGTGCCGGCCTGGAACGAGGCGCGCGTGCTGACCGGGACCGTCGACCGCCTGATGACCCTCGACTATCCGCCCGACCGCCTACGGGTGTACGTCGTCGACGACGCCAGCACCGACGACACCGCGTCGATCATGGCCATCAAGCAGACGCAGTACCCCGGCTCGGTCTTCCATCTCCGCCGGGAGAAAGGCGGGGAGGGCAAGTCGCACACGTTGAACTACGGCCTCTCGGTCGTCCTCGGAGAGGGCTGGATGGAAGCCCTCCTCATCATGGACGCGGACGTCGTGTTCCTTCCGGACACGCTGCGGAAGATGACCCGCCACCTGGCCGACGACAAGGTCGGCGCGGTCACCTGCTACATCAAGGAGGGCTCGGTCCCGAGCCGCACGTTGACCCGCTTCATCGAGTACGAGTACATCACCGCCCAGGCCGCTGGCCGCCGGGCCCAGAACGTGCTCGGCGCGGTCGCCTGCCTGGCCGGGGGAGCCCAGCTGCACTCGAGAGCCAACCTCGAGGCACTGGGCGGCCGCATCGACACCTCGACGCTGGCCGAGGACACGTTCACGACCCTCATGACCCAGCTCGGCGGTCGCCGCGTCGTATTCGAACCGAACGCGGTGACCTTCGCCGAGGAGCCCGAACGGATCAACGGCCTCTGGAAGCAGCGTGTGCGGTGGGCCCGTGGCAACGCCCACGTCACGTGGGCCTTCCGGCGCATCTGGTTCCGACGCAATCCGACACACCGGCTCGGCGGTGTCTCGTTCGGCCTCATCTGGTTCAGCATCTTCCTGCTCCCGCTCACGATGATCGTCTCGTCGGCCAGCCTCGTCGTCCTGTACTTCACCGACCTGGCCACCGCCCAGCACGTCTTCCGGGCGCTCTGGATCGTCAACGCCCTCTGCTTCGTCTTTACCACCGTCTTCACCCTGCTCATCGACCGCGCCGCCGGGCGGCGGACGTGGGTGCAGGGCTTCTTCTTCCCCGGGTCGATCTCCCTCCTGATCATCCTCTACGCCTGTCTCCCGACGGCCTTCCACTGGCTCGTCGACCGGTTCGAGGACGTCACCCACTGGGACCTGACCGTCGGCCAGCGGCACGGGATCATGCTCTTCGCCTACGTCTGGGTCGCCGGCTGCATGCTCGCGGCCTATCTCGTCAAGAAGATCGACGACGCCGGCGCCCACCGAACCGCCAGCGGGCTGCTTTACCTCGTCGGCTACGGCCCCGTCCTCTGCGTTGTCACCCTGGCGGCCTACGTCAAGCAGCTCCGGCACGCCGAGATGCGCTGGGAAAAGACGGAGAAGTCCGGCCGTGTGGCGGTGTCGGAGTGACGACGCCGCCGGAACCGGATCACCCCGAACGGCAACCGGGCCGCCCGGCGCGGACGGACGAGGAGTGGGAGGCGATCTTCCGCGACGACCTCGCCACCTCCCGGGCCGCCGAGCGGCGCCTGCTCTGGATGGAGCTGATCGCCCTCGGAGTCGTCGCTGCCCTGGTCGTCCTGCACTTCGTCTGGCACTGACCAGCACGTCGACCGGCCCGGGCGGTCAGAACCCCCCGTGTTACCCTCTCGCCCGAGGGTCACTGGCGGGCGCCCCTCGCGACGAGCAGTAACCGGAGGCGGACGTGGCCAGTCGAATGACGGACGGCGATTCCCGGCACGGTGCTGGTCTCCGTCCAGACGAGCTCCAGCTCGTCTTCGAGTCGCTCCCCGGCTGCTACGTCGTCCTCGATCCGTCGTTCGTCATCGTCGCCGTCAGCGACGCCTACCTCCAGGTGACCCTGACCGAGCGGGACCGCATCGTCGGCCGGCACCTCTTCGACGTCTTCCCTGACAACCCCGACGACCCCGACGCCTCCGGAGCACAGAACCTCCGAGCGTCCCTGGAACGGGTCATCTCGCGCCGCCAGCCGGACACGATGGCCGTCCAGCGGTACGACATCGAGCAGCCGGCATCGACCAGCGGCGGCTTCGAGGTCCGGTACTGGAGCCCGGTGAACTCACCAGTCTTCGGACCGGATGGGCGGGTGGCGTTCATCATCCACCGGGTCGAGGACGTCACCGAGCTGATCGGCCGGCGCGGCGAGGCCGCGGAACGGCGTCGCGACACCGACCGGCGGGCCGGTGGCGGGAGTGCCGATGACCGACGGGCCGGTGACGGGCCGGCCAGCGATCGGCGGACGAGGGCGGGCGGTCCCGTCGAACGCCGTCGGGATGACGGAATGGTCATCGACATCCTCCAGCGCTCCCAGGAGCTCGCCCGGGCTAACCGCCAGCTCGAGGACGCCCGCTCGGCGACGAACGGGTTCCTCTCCCGGATGAGCCACGAGCTGCGTACGCCCCTCACCTCGATCCTCGGCTTCGGCGAGCTGCTGTCGATGACGGCCCTCGACGACGACCAGCTCGAGTGGATCGACCTGTCGCTGACCGCGGCCCGGCACCTCCAGTCGCTCCTCGACGACGTGCTCGACATCGCCCGCATCGAAGCCGGCCACCTGTCGATCTCCCTCGAGCCGGTCTCGCTCGCCGCGATCCTCAACGACGCGTACGAGCTGACCCAGCCGCTGGCCGCCAGTTACCGGGTGCTGATCGGCGAGCCGCCGAAGGAAGGCCGGACGCTCTACGTGCTGGCCGACCGCCAGCGGCTGCGGCAGGTGTTGCTCAACCTCCTGTCGAACGCGGTGAAGTACAACGACGAGCGGGCCCGGGTGACCCTCGCCGTCGAAGTCGTCACCGACGACCAGGTCCGGGTCCAGGTCACGAACACCGGCGCCGGCCTCACCGAGGAACAGCTCGGGCGGCTCTTCGTACCGTTCGAGCGGCTGGGGGCCGAGGCGCGAGGAATCGAGGGGACGGGCCTCGGGCTCGCCCTCTCGGCGGACCTCATGAAGAGCATGAACGGCCGCCTCACCGCGTCGAGCGTCGTCGGCGCCAGCTGTACGTTCACCGTCGAGCTCGTCCTCGCCTACCCGCCGGCCGTCGAGGAATCGGCCCGAGCCGGCGCGGCTCGCGGCGCCCACGCCTACGACCGAACCCGGACGGTGCTCTACGTCGAGGATGTCGCGTCGAACATCAAGCTCGTTGAGCAGATCCTGCGTCGCCGGCCGAACATCACGCTCGTCTCGACGTCGCGCGGCGAGAACGCGTTGGGACTGGCCAAAGAGCACCAGCCGGACCTCGTCCTGCTCGACCTGCACCTGCCCGACATCCCCGGCGAAGAGGTCCTCGCCCGGCTCCGGGCCGACGAGCAGACCGACGCCATTCCGGTCATCGTGCTCAGCGCGGACGCCACGAGCGCCCACCGCCGCGACCTGATGGCCGCCGGCGCCGACGAGTACCTGACGAAGCCGATCGGCGTGCGCGAGCTCCTCGACCTGATGGACGAGCGGTTCGGGTGAAGACCGTCCTCAACGTCCTGTGGCTCGTCCTCTGCGGGCTCTGGCTGGCCATCGGCTACGCCGTGGCCGGCGTCGTCATGTGCATCCTGATCATCACGATCCCGTTCGGGATCGCCGCCTTCCGGCTGGCGGCCTACGTGCTCTGGCCGTTCGGCCGGACGGTCGTCCGCCGGGACGACGCCGGTGCGGCGTCGACCGTCGGCAACGTCATCTGGTTCGTCCTGGCCGGGCTGTGGATCGCCATCGCCCACATCGTGACCGGCATGCTGCTCTGCCTCACCATCATCGGCATCCCGCTCGGGATCGCCAACATCAAGCTCGCCGCGGTCGCGGTCGCCCCCCTCGGCAAAGACATCGTCGCCACCGACGATCCCCGGCTGCAGCTCCCGAGCTGACCGACCGGGCGGCCCAGCGCGGCCGTCGGGGTAGGCCGGTGGCCCGGCCGGCGCACTATCGTTCGGGCGCCCGCACACTGCGTCCACCCCGCGGCGGGGTACGGGGTCGCCATGACTGACCAGCTGACCGACGATCGCCAGCTGCCCGACAACCACGCTCCTGCGGTCGCGCTGCTCGACGCGCCGTCACCGGAGTCCGGCGCGCCACGACCGGCCCGGCGTACCCGTCGCCCCGCCGGCTGGGCCGTCGCCACGACCGTCGTCGTCGTGGTGGCCGCGGCAATGGCCGGATGGACGGTCCACGTCGACCAGGAACGGCGCCAGATCGGCGCCCGACAGGCGACGGCCCGGGCCGACCTGCGGCAGGCGTCGGCCGAGCTGGCCCGGGTGACCGCCGCCGTCGATACCATCCGGGCGACGTCAGCGGCGCAAGCGCGGGCGCTGACCACGGTCGAGCAGCAGCTCGCTGGCGTGAAGGCCCAGGTCGGCCAGGACCAGGCCGGCCAGCTCATCGAGGCGGCCACCATCGCCGCCCTCGACACCTGCCTCGGCGGCGTCGAGGCCGCAGTCAATCAGACGGCGCTCGGCGACGGCGCGGGCGCGGCGCAGTCCCTGGCCGCGGTGACCAGCAGCTGCCAGGCCGTCCAGGGCGGCGGACCATGACCGCATTAGCCAACGCGGCCGGGTCGGCCGGATCGGCGAGCCACCGCCGACCGCGGTGGCGGTGGCTCGCCGTCGGGTTGGCCGTCGCCGCGCTGGCCGTCGCCACCGGTTGGCTCGGGGTGTCCGAGCACGGCCTGGCGACGGCCCGATCGAGCCTGGCCCGCACGACCGCCGCGTTGCAGCAACGGCACACCGCGGTGGCCCGGACGCGGCGCGCCCGGGCCGCGGACTCGGCGACGCTCGCCAGCCGGAAGGCGTCGGTCCGGTCGGCCCAGGCCGCGCTCGCCACGTCGAACCAGCAGCTCGCCACCGACAGTCAGGCGGTCGCCCGGACCGGCCAGGCCCTGACCGATCTCCAGGGCTGCCTGCTCGGGGTGGACGGTGCGTACGGCGCGTTCACCGGCGGCGACAACCTGCCCGCCGCGGTCACCGCCCTCGACAACTCGTCAGGCGACTGCCTGGCCGCCGACGGCGGCGCGGCGAGCGGGCTCGCCTACCCCTTCGACTTCCCCGACCCGTTCGTCCTCACCGTCGGCGACACGTACTACGCCTACGGGACGAACGCCGCGGCCGGCAACATCCAGATCGTGACGTCGACCGACCTCGTCCATTGGTCGCCGGTCGGCGACGCCCTCCCCCAGCTCCCGTCGTGGGCCGCGCCGGGCGGCGGGACGTGGGCGCCGTCGGTGCTCCAGCTCGGCGGCACGTTCGTGCTGTACTTCTCGGCCGTCTACGGCACGGCCAACGAGCAGTGCATCGGCGCCGCGGTGTCGTCGTCGCCGACCGGGCCGTTCGTCGACGCGTCGAGCTTCCCGATCGTCTGCCAGCTGGCCCAGGGCGGCTCGATCGACCCGAGCCCGTTCGTCGACCCGGGCGGCGGCCTCTTCCTCGACTGGAAGTCCCAAGGGGCCAACGGGCAGCCGCCGACGATATGGGCGCAGCCCATGGCCGGCACAGGCACCCAGCTCACCGGGAACGGCCCGACGGCGATCCTCGGGCCGTCCCAGTCGTGGGAGCACGGCTGGACCGAAGCCCCCGACATGTTCTGGCTCGACGGCCAGCGCTACCTCTTCTACGCCGGCTCCGACTGGAAGACCGCCAGCTACGGCATCGGTGTGGCCGAGTGCAGCGGCCCGCTCGGGCCGTGCCACAAGCCGCTCGACCACCCGACCTTCTCCTCGCAGGGGATCATCGCCGGCCCCGGTGGCGCGTCCGCGTTCACCGACGTCAACGGCCGGCCTTGGATCGCCTTCGCCGCCTGGCTGACAGGGGAGGTCGGCTTCCCCCACAGTCGGGTGCTGTTCCTCCGGCCGCTCGAGGTCGTCGACGGCGTGCCGGCGGTCTGCCCCGCGCCGGCGACAACCGCCGCGCCGCCGGCCGGCCAGTGCCCCTGAGCCAGTGCCCCTGAGCCAGTGCCCCTGAGCCAGTGCCCCTGAGCTCAGGGCGCCCGATGGCTGCAGCGGCTGTTTCCCGGGTGGCGAACGTGGCCGATGTGGCGTCTGTTGCCAGTGGGGCAGGTGCGACGACCAGCGTCGATCGCTAACATCGTCCCGGGCGGCCTGACGAAGGCTGGTACGGGATGGAGACGAGGCGTAGTTCCGGGTGTCGGACCGGGGGCTTCCACCACCGGTGGTCGCGGTCCTTGCCTGCGCTTCCACTGGTCACGGCCCCGCTCCTTGCCGCGGTGCTCCTCGCCGCGGTGCTCCTCGGCACGACGCTCGTCAGCGCTGGCCAGACAGGTACGCCGACGGCGACGGCGTCGCAGTACGAGAACGACGCCAGCCCGGCGGTGCTCTACGCCCAGGGCGAGGCGGCCGGGTCGGCCGGGGCGCAGGGCATGGTCATCCTCGACTTCGGCCGACCGGCAGCCGAGACAACGCTCGGGACGATCACGCAGGACGACACCTTCGCGTCGTTCCCGTCGATCGCCGCGGCCGTCGAGAGCTACGTCGCCGGGTACTTCCGAACGGCGCCCGCCGGGCTTCGCCTGCACGTGGCGATCGGGACGAACGACAGCTGTGGCACCGGGCAGCCGTGCGGGAGCGTCGTCTGCGGCTGCGCGTTCGAACCGCCGAGCTTCCGGACATGGGGCGCGACGCTGGCGTCGACGGTCGAGTCGGTGCAAGCGTGGGCGACCCGGACGAAGCAGCAGTCGTCGTTCACCGACACGGTCACCGTCGTCGCCGGCGACGACGTCGAGCCGGCGTTCGACCCGGGCTACCTGAACACGTACAACGTGTTGGCCGGCTATGCGGCCGAGGTCGGCGGCTACCAGCCGGCGATGGTCGACTACGGCTCGGCCGAGCCGGGCTACTGGACGCAGGCGCAACTGCTCCAGGTGGCCGACGGGTTCCGGCCCGACGTCGTCTTCCCGGAGCTGTACTTCCCGACACACGTCACCGAGTGGGCCTCGCTGATCGGCTACGCCAAGGCTCACGGCCAGAACGTGACGATCTTCGGCGTGCTCACCCAGGCACCGGACGGCCAGACATCGGCGACGAGCTACGCGTCGATCGAGCGGGCGATCGCCCCGATCACCGGTCAGTCGTCGATCCAGTGGGCGTCGAACATCGGTCCCTGACATCGCCGACGTTCCCCCGAGCCGCCGGCCCGGCGACGGGTTGTCACCATTTCTTCGCGATTCGCGTATCTCACGACCCGGTGCTCGCTCTATCGGACAGCGTCTGGGAACACAGGCGTTGCGACGAAAACCGGCACCTTCGCCTCGGTGCCGGTTTCGTCGCGCCCGAACACCGGCGACGACAACGGGGGCGGCGGGGGCGCTAGCAACCGCCGGCCCGCCGCTTCCGCCCTCGTCCCTGGGTCGGGAAGAACTGGCCGGCCTGCGGCACCGGCGGTCGCGGCAGGGTCCGCACCGCTCGCTCGGCCAGCGCCAGGTCGGCGGCCGTCGGCGGCAGACGGGGCGACCGCCGGGCCGGACGGCAGCCGAGGACGCCGGTGAAGTCGCCGACCGTCCGTCGCCGCCACGGGCTGATGTTCGGGTTCGGCACCCCGGTCAGCCGCTCGAGGAAGCGGAGGACGGACGAGTGGTCGAACGTGTCGTGGGCGACATGCCCGCCGACCGTCCACGGCGAGACGACGACGCACGGCACCCGGAAGCCGAGGCCGATCGGTTGGCTGACCCCGTCGACGGTGATGTGCTCGTCGGCCGTTCCGACCGGGGCGGTCGGCGGGGCGACGTGGTCGAAGAACCCGTCGTTCTCGTCGTAGACGAGGAAGAAGACGGTCGACGCCCAGACGTCCGGGTTCGACGCGATGGCGTTCACCTTCCGGGCGATGAAGTCGGCGCCGGCCGCGGGAAGGTGGCTCGGGTGCTCCGACTGGTAAGCGGTGGGCAGGATCCACGAGACGGTCGGGAGCCGGTCGTGGGCCACGTCGTGCTCGAACTGCCCGGCCCCGTCGCGACGCATCGCCCGCTGGTGGAGCGGCGAGCTGGTCGGCGCATCGCGGTACTGGGCGAACTGCTCGAGGATGTTCAGGCCGTCGTTGTCGGCCTCTTGATAGACCCGCCAGCTGATGCCGGCGTCGGTCAGCATCTCGGGGTACGTCGTCCAGCTGAACCCGGACGGCGGCACCTCGTTGGCGGTGACCGGGCCGCCGTGCGCACCTCGGGGATCGACGGTGCCGGTCATCAGGTACAAGCGGTTCGGCCACGTCGGGCCGAGCATCGAGCAGTGGTAGCCGTCACAGACCGTGAAGGCATTGGCCAGCGCCCAGTGGAACGGGATGTCGGCCTCGGTGAAGTAGGCCATCGTGTACCGCCCGTCCGGGCCGTCCGCGGCCAGGTGGGAGGTGACGAAGCCGTCCATCCGCCCGCGGTTCCACGACTGGTGCTGGACGCCCCAGGCGTGGCTGTTGGACCGGAGCGCCTGGGCGCTCGAGCGATGGGTGTCGGCATGGAACGGGAGCAGGTACCCGTCCGGGTTGTCGGGGTCGGGTTGGCGGAAGACCCGCCTCGCGACCGATGGGTCGGCGAACCCCCGCACACCGGGCATCGTCCCGAAGTAGTGGTCGAACGAGCGGTTCTCCTGCATGAGGACGACGACGTGCCTGATTTGCGAGAGGACGCCGCCGGCGGCCCGCCGGCCGGCCGCCGGCGACGAACCGTCCGCGAGCACCCGCCGGAGGCCGGTCGGGAGGGTGGCCGTGGCGAAGGCGATGCCACCCGCAGTAGTGAGGAACTGCCGGCGACTGAACCGCTCGGTGATGGACACACGAAGAACGGTCGGTTCCGTCGTCGGTCACGGAAATTTTCTATTTCTCGTGAGGGAGGGCGCCCTGGACCGTTCCTACGAAGACCGGAGGCGGAGCCGGTCGCTCGCCGTTGTCGGCGGCGGCGGACGGGGTCCCGCTGCGTTGGGATGCGTGGCGGGGCCTCGTCGTATCCGGGATGTGTCCGGCAGGTAACGAGGAGATGAACTCTTCCGTCGAGGCGTCCCTGCGCCGAGCGCCGCCGATAGGGTCGAGAACGGTCGATCTACGACCGTCACAATGCGTGCAGAGCCCGGCGAACCCCCCCCTCGCCGGGCTCTGCCGCGTCCGCCTATCGGCCGCCGCCGGGCTCGATGCGCCGGATCGTTCCGACACGGTCGATGGTTCGGTCGAAGGAAGCGACCTGGTTGATCCCGGTGCTCTCGGCGCACGCGACGAGGTACGCCTCGGCGAAGTCGATCCTTTCGATCTCGTAGACCTCGACCGCCCGCAACAACAAGGCGGCGTCGACGGAGATCACCGACGCCAACGCCAGCAGGGAGCGGACCGCGCCGGCCACCGCGGTCCGAGGCGCTTCGTAGAACGATTCCAGCACGTAGACCGTCTCGGCCACCACCAGATCGGTCAACAACAGCTCGGCCCCGGCCCGAAGGTACGCCGTGGCCCGTCCCGCCATCTCCGGCGGGTCGCCGGTCAAGTGCCGAACGAGGACGTTGGTGTCGACGAACGCGCTCACCGACGCTTGGCCAGCCGTACCGCTCGGGTCGTGCGAATGACGTCGTCCCAGGCGACATTGCGTCTCGCCGCGGGAACCGGGATCGTGCCAGCAAGATCGAGGAAGTCCGGGGTGCGGGCCATGGTGGCCTGGTGGCCCTCGACCCGGAAGACGACCGTGTCGCCTTCACCGATCCCCAGTGCCTCACGCACGGCCTTCGGCACGGTCACCTGGCCCTTCGACGTCACTCTCGCCGCCGCGTCCATCACCTGCCTCCTTACTTAGTATAAAAAGTAAGGATAGCCGAAAGGGGCCGCCGCAGCCGCCGGGTACGTCGACCCCTCAGTTGAGCCGGCCGGCGGCCTTCTTGGCGAGTGAGGACGCGAAGGTCGTCGAGAGCACCGTCGACAGGCCGACGGGGGCCAGGACGGCGATCTTCTTCCCGCTGCGGATGACGATGAAGTCGGCGTTCATCTGGAGGTTCTCTCCGTCGACGGTCAGCGGGATCGCGAGCTTCAGCGCGGTCGTCGCCGATCCTTCCCGGGGGAACGGCAGGCGGGACGTCGTGATCTTCGACGCCGTGAGGCCGGCGCCGGTCGCGCCGGAAGCGATCGACTTGGCCAGCAGCTGGCCGACGCACGTTGGCGCCTTGGCGTTCGAGAAGAAGCCGTAGGTCTGGTTGGCCGTGCTCGTCGACGGGAAGACGCCGACGAGCTCGAAGGCGAACTGGGCGGTCTGCTGGTCGGTGAAGCTCGCCTGCGCGCTCGGCACGTTGGCGCCGAGGCCCGAGGCCGAGGTCCCCTCGCACGAGGCGACCTCGGTGAAATCGTTTGTCGACGCTGTCGACGTCGACGATGTCGATGTGGTCTTTGTCACCTTCCACCCGGTCGGCAGATCGGACAGGCGCAGCAGGTCCTGATGGGCCGCCGCGTTCTTCGGCTTGGCCGACGCGCCGGCCGGGACGGCCGCCACCGACCCGACGACAAGGGTCAACCCCGATAACCCGGCCCCGAGACCGATCCACCGGCTCCGCTGTCGCATCGAGCCTCCGCTCCGTCGTGGTCCTGCCCCTGGCGATACCCGGGGAGCCGTCGATCGTACCGGGCCGGCCCGCGACGATCAGGACTGTGACGATCGGCCAGTGACGATCAGAACTGGGGCCAGGGATCGGGCTGGCCGTCAGGGGGCTTCGATCACCTGTCCGGCGTACGAGAGCCCGCCGCCGAAACCGAGCAGCAGGATCGGCTCGCCGGACTCGATCGGCTCGCGCTCGAGCAGCTTCGACAGCGCGAGGGGGATGCTGGCCGACGAGGTGTTGCCGGACTCGACGACGTCGCGGGCAACGACGGCCTTCACCGGTCCGACGCGGGCCATGATCGCCTCGATGATGCGCAGGTTGGCCTGGTGCAGGACGATCGCCTTCAGATCCTCGAGCGCGACGCCGCCCCGGGCACAGATCTCGGCGACGATGCCGGGGAGCACGGTCGTCGCCCACCGGTAGACCGCCGCGCCCTCCTGGTGGAAGACCGGCGGCTCGCCGTCGATCACGACGGCGTTGCCGAGCTCGGGCAACGATCCCCAGACCACCGGGCCGATCCCCGGCCGATCGTCGGTTCGTTCGACCGCGGCCGCCCCGGCGCCGTCGCCGACGAGGACGCACGTGCTCCGGTCCGTCCAGTCGGTGACGGCCGACAGCTTGTCGACGCCGATGACCAGCGCCCGGGTCGCCGCGCCGGCCCGCATCGTGTGGTCGGCCAACGCCAGGCCGTGGGTGAAACCGGAGCAGGCGGTGTTCACGTCGATGACTGCCGGCCCGCCGGCGATGCCTAACTGCGCGGCGACCCGGCTGGCGACGTTCGGCGACCGCTCGACCGCGGTGCACGTCGCCACGACGAGCAGGTCGACGTCGTCGGGCGCCCAACCGGCCCGCTCGAGGGCCCGGTTCGCCGCGGCCGCGGCCATGTCGGTCACGGTCGTCTCCGGCCCCGCGATGTGCCGGGTCTCGATACCGACCCGTCGCCGGATCCACTCGTCGCTCGTCTCGACGAGCTTTTCGAGATCGGCGTTCGTCATCACCGTGTCCGGCTGGAAATGGCCCAGCGCGACGACCCGCGAGCCCGTCATGGCACCTCCTGCGCCGCCCGGCCACCCGATCGTGGCTGTACCGAGCAGCCTACGTGGCGACTGCCCGCGGTCGGTGGTCCTGCCGGACGGATCGCCGGGGCGCACCGATGCGGTGGACGGCAGATCGGCCGGGCGTCACATCGGCGGCCGCTCGTGGGTCATTGTCATGGGACCGCCGACGCGAGGACGGGACAGATGCACGACGACGAGTGGCTGGCCGGACGGTTCGAGGAGCACCGTCCCCACCTTCGAGGGGTCGCCTACCGGATCCTCGGCTCGCTGGCCGAGGCGGACGACGCGGTCCAGGACGGCTGGGAACGGGCCAGCCGGGCCGGCGCGGGCGACGTTGAGAACATCGGCGGATGGTTGACGACGATCGTCGCCCGCGTCTGCCTCAACAAGCTGCGCTCCCGCCAGACCAGGCGCGAGGAACCGCTGGCGGCGGGCCTCCCCGACCCGATCGTCACCACCGACGCAGCCGCGCTCGACCCGGAGGTCGAGGCACTGCTGGCCGACTCGGTCGGCCTCGCCCTCCAGATCGTGATCGACACGCTCGCCCCGGCCGAACGCCTCGCTTTCGTGCTCCACGACCTCTTCAACGTCCCGTTCGACGAGATCGGCCCGATGGTCGGCCGGACGCCGCAGGCGACGAGACAGCTGGCCAGCCGGGCCCGCCGGCGGATCAAGGGTGCCGAGACGCCGGCGCCCGACCGCGACGTGCGCCGCCAGCGAGCGGTCGTCGATGCGTTCTTCGCGGCGGGCCGGGCCGGGGACTTCGACGCGCTCGTCGCGCTGCTCCACCCCGACGTCGTCCTGCGGGCCGACTACGGGCCCGGCCGTCCCGGCCGGTCGACCGTCGTCCGGGGTACGGCGGCCGTCGTCGAGCAAGCCCGACTGGGGGGGCGCATCGGCGGCACCTTGCACCCCGCGCTCGTCAACGGCGCGGCCGGTGTCGTCGTCACGGCCCGCGGCCGGCCGGTCGCGGTGATGGGTTTCACCGTCGTCGCCGGTCAGATCGTCGAGATCGACGCCATCGCCGACCCGTCACGGGTCAGGCGGGTCGCCGCCGCGGTGCTGGCTGGCGGGTAGCAGGCGATACACCCATTCCCTATTCTCTTCGCCGTGGCCGAACGTCGATGGATCTGGAGAGCGGCGGACCCGAACCTCTTCCGGTTCACGGTCACCGACCTGCGAGAGCTCCACATCGCGCTCATGACGGCGTTCGAGGAGAACGCCGTGCTGGTCCCGGCACTCAACTTCGACCAGGTCCGGTCGGCATTGGCGACGGTCGGGTGGGACGAGGCGAGCACCGACGAGGTGGTGCAGCGGGCGCTCGGCGCGCTCGTGGACTGGGGCCTGCTGGACGTGACGCAAGACCACGCGGCCCATTACGGGACCCCCGAGGAGTTCGAGAGGAAGAACCTCCAGTGGTCGCTGACGAGCCGGGGGGAGGCGGCGGTGGCCGGCCTCCTCCACGCGCTCGGCGCGCTGCGCCACGCGGTCGGCCTGCAGCCGGCGATCCTCGACGCCATCGGCGACGGGCTCGGCGAGCTCGCCGACCGGCTGGCGGCACCGGCCGACAGCACGACGGACGCCCGGGTCCACATCCGGCTGGCTGAAGTCGAGGGGCACCTGGCCGCCCTGGTGACGAGCGTCCGGCAGTTCAACGGCCACCTCCAGCGGCTCCTCCGGGAAGAGGCGACCGACGACGGCGTCTTCGCGGACGTGAAGCGGCGGACGGTCGCCTACCTCGACGAGTACGTCGACGGCGTGGAGCGCCCGCAGCGGCGGTTGGCCACCGCGGTCGGCCGTCTCGAGGCGATCGGGGTGGCGTCGCTGTTCGACCGGGCGCTGGCCGGCGCCAACCTCGCACCCGTCGCAGGCGGCGATCCCGGGCCCGACTGGCTGGCCGAACGGGCGAGGCGCTGGGAGGCGCTGCGGGCGTGGTTCGCGCCGGCCGACAGCGCGCCGCCCCGGATCGAGAGCCTCCTCGACGTCGCCCGTACCGCCATCGTCGAGCTGCTCCGGGTGCTCGAACGTCGGTGGGACGGGCGCCGTCGGTCGTCGTCGGTGGCGGCCGACTTCCGACGTCTGGCGGAGCTGTTCGCCGAGGCACCCGGCGAGGCCGAGGCCCATCGGCTGTTCGCCGTCGCCTTCGGCCTCTGGTCGGCCCGGCACGCCCATCTCGGACCCACAGATGGCGAGGCCCGGGCGCCGTCGACGTCGTGGGGCGCGGCCGCACCGGTCGACGTCGCCCCCGCCCTCCGAACGGCCGGCACGCTCGTCAACATCGGACGGTCCCGCGCCGTCGCCGATCCGGCCCAGGTGCGCGCCCTGCGCCAGCGGGCCCAGGTCGAGCTGTTGGCCGCGCACGACCAGCTCCGGACGGCACTCGTGACCGACGGCACGGCACCGCTCGCCGCGTTCGGCCGTCTCCCGGTCGACGCCTTCGGCGAGCTGCTGTCGCTGCTCGCCCTGGCCCTCGACGCCCCGACGGACGGTGACGGGGCCCGGCGGTCCCTCTCGATCGACGGCCGGGTCGAGATCGTCGTGCGCGACCCCCTGGACGGGCGGGTGGCGAGCGTCAGCTGTGACGACGGCACGTTGCGGGGCCCGGACCTGCTGGTGTCGATTTCACTCACCGATGGCGTGGACGAAGTGCGAGGCGCGCACGACGTGGGCGGCGCGGACGCGGTGGAGGTGGCCGGTGGCTGACTCCCGACTGGCCGACGACGTCGCCGACGAGCGGTCCCGGGCGATCCGCGTCCTCCTGGCGACCCCCCTGGTCGACGTCGGCACGAGCGCGGACGACTTCCGTCTGGTGACCCGCCACGGCAGCTGGTTGGCCGAATGGTTCGACGCGGCCTGTGGCTGGGGGCTGGTCGTCGACACGGCGGCCGGGTTCGCCCGACTGGCCAAGCGCGGCGCGTCGCCGGAAGTGAGCCGCCCGCTCCTGCGGGCTCGTGGCTCGGCCCACCCGTTCGATCGTCGCCGTTACCAGCTGCTCTGCCTCGTGTGTGCGGAACTCGTGCGGCACCCCGTGACGACGGTGGGTCTGCTGGCCGGGGCGATCGGCCCGGAGGCCGACCTCGACACGAGCCGGCACGGCGAGCGGGCGGCGTTCGTCGACGCGCTCCGTACGCTGATGGCCTGGGGGGCGCTCCGGGTGTCCGCCGGCGACGTCGACGCGTTCTTGGATGCCGAGGGCGGCAACGCCATCCTGGCCGCGGAGACGGCCCACCTCCACCGCCTCCTGGCCAGTGCGACCGCCCCCACCGCCCTGGCCGAAGGGACGGACACCGAGACGGCGACGGCCGCGCTCGAACAGGAACCGCGGTACGGCGACGCGGCGCGTGATCCGGCCGGCACCGACGAGGACCAGCGGCTCCGGTGGGTCCGTCACCGCGTCACCCGCCGCCTCCTCGACGACCCGGTGGTCCATTTCGACGAGCTCTCCGACGCGGAGCGCGAGTACCTGGCGAACCCGTCCGGCCGACGTTGGGTACGAGAGCGAGCGACGGAGGCCGGGTTCGAGCTGGAGGAGCGAGCCGAAGGGCTCCTCGCCGTCGATGTCGCGGCCGTCGCGACCGACCAGACGTTCCCGGCGCCGCACGGGAACGTCCACCAGCTCGCCCTGCTGCTGCTCGACCAGCTCGCCGGCCCCGCCGAAGGGCCCGACGACCGGGCCCGTCGCCTCGGCGCGCTGTCGCCGGGTGGCCTGCAGCGGGCGGTGGACGGCGTCCTGGAACGGTTCCCGGGCTGGGCGCGGAGCCACCGGGAGGCTGGCGGTCCCGAACGGCTGGCGGACGGGGCGGTCGGGCTCCTCGAGGGTTTCGGCCTGGTCCGCCGGGACGGGGACGGCACGGTCGTCGCCCGGCCCGCGCTCGCCCGCTACCGCGTCGGCGCGCCGACGACCGCCGGCCCCGGCCCGACGCTCTTCGAGGAGGAACCATGAACGACGCCCTGACCCTCCTTCCGACCCCTCCGGCCGGCGCGGAGCCGGTTCCGGCATCGGCGCCGGCCGATCGCTGGCGTCCGGCGCGGGCCGGGATCGTCGGCCTGTGGCGGTACTGGGACGAGACGTTCGTCTTCCACCGCGGCCGGCTCCTCCTGCGCGGCCCGAACGGCTCGGGGAAGTCGATGGCTCTGGAGCTGCTGCTGCCGTTCGTGCTCGACGCCGACTCGTCACCGACCCGGCTGACGTCGGCGGCGCGGTCGAGAGGCAGCCTCTACGAGCGGGTCATG
This sequence comes from uncultured Actinomycetota bacterium, assembly GCA_963844575.1. GTDB lineage: Bacteria > Actinomycetota > Acidimicrobiia > Acidimicrobiales > RAAP-2 > DASZUK01. Next base: position 1,247,581 of record CAWJOU010000005.1, on the reverse strand, counting down.
ACCGGCGGCGCGGACGGCAACCGGACCGGGTTCGTCTGGGTCGAGTTCTCGCGTGGCGACGACGTCTTCACGGTCGGCGCACGGATCCGGGCCAAGGAGAGCACGCGCAAGACCGACCTGAACTTCTTCACGACCTCCCAGTCCGTCGGCTCGGAGCTGCAGCTGATCGACGAAAGCCGGGTGCCGCTCTCGCGCAAGGACCTGGCCGCGGCGATCGGCGATCGGGGCCGGGTGCACGACTCGGCCGAGGAGCACCGGGCCGCCGTCCGGGAGGTCCTGTTCCCGGGGTTCAGCTCGGACCGGTACGCGTCGGTCGTCACCGCGCTCCTAGCGCTGCGCAAGGAGAAGCTCTCGCAGAACCTCGATCTCGACAAGCTGTCGGAGGTGCTCTCCGAGGCCCTGCCGTCCCTCGACGACCACGACCTGGCGGCCGTCGCCGAGGGGTTCGAGCGCCTCGACCGCCGCCGGTCCGAGCTGGGAGCGCTGGCCGGCGAGCTGGAAGAGGCGAAGGCGCTGGCCTCCCGTCAGCGGGCGTACACCCGGGCCGTCGTCGCCGGCACGGCGGTCGCGGTCCGCTCGGCGGAGTCCCGACGCGACGCGGTGACGCGGGCCGAACGAGAAGCGCGCACGGCGCTCGACGAAGCCCGAGAGGAGGCCCGTTCGCTCGCCGCCGAGCGAGACGGGCTCGACGACCGGCTCGTCGCGGTGGACGCGGCGCTCGACGCGCTGCGGACGAGCGACGCGTACCGCGAGGGCGCCAACCTGGCCGATGTCCGGGCCGAGGCCGGGCGGCTCCGACGGCTCGTCGAGCGCGACCGGACGACCGCCGACGAGCACGCCGCCGACGCCGATCGGCGGCGTACGCAGCGCGAAGACGCCGACGCCGGTCGCGTGACGGCCCAGGGCAATGCCGGGCTGGCGTCGGACGAGCTGCGAGCCGCCGCTGGCTCGGTCGGCGCCGACGCGGCGACGGACGAGGCCGTCGTCCTCGCACCGGACGAAGGCGAGCGGCTCCTCCAGGCCTGGGTCCGGGCACAGCAGCTGCGCATCGGCGAGATGCGCACCGCCCTCGCCACCCATCGCCGCGCCGTCGACCAGCGGACCTTCGCCGAGGACCGCGTCGGCGAGGACGCGACGAAGGTGGACGAACGGGCCGCGTTCGGGCGCGAGGCGGTTGGCACGTACGCGACCGCGCTCGACGAGTACCGGACCGCGGTCGGCGAGTGGCCGTCCTCGTGCGCGGCGATCGGACCGGCCCGGGTGGCCGGCGCGCTGCCGGCGGCACCGTTCGACCCCGACGCCGTCGCGGCCGCGTGGCGCGAGCTGGCGGCCGCGCTCGCCGCGGAGCATGCCGTCGCCCAACGAGACCTCGCGGCCGCCCGTCGCCAGGTCGACGAGGAGCGAGACCAGCTGGCGGCGGAGCACGCGCTCCTGGCCGGCGGCCGGGTGGTCGAGCCGGCGGCTGCGTCCTGGCGCCGCGACCGGACCGGACGGACCGGAGCCCCGCTCTGGCGACTGGTCGACGTCCGGTCGGCGCTCGAACCGGCCCGGGTGGACGGCCTGGAGGCGGCCCTGCTGGCGGCCGGGCTGCTCGACGCGTGGATCACCCCGGACGGCACGATCGACCTGGTCGGCGACACGCCGGACGTGCTGCTCACCACCAGGGGGCGCGTGGCGCGCAGCCTCGCCGACGTCCTCACCCCCCTCGACGGCACCGCCGTCGGTGCCGCGGTCGTCGCCGGCGTGCTCGCGTCGGTGGCCGTCGTCGATACGGTCGAGCCGGACGACGGTGGTGCCGGTGCGGACGTCGTCGTCGGGTTGGACGGCACCTTCCGGCTCGGCGCCGCGGTCGGCCGCGGCGCACCACGACCGGCCGAACTGCTCGGAGCGGAGGCCCAGGACCGACGCCGCCGACAGCGCCTGGCCGAGATCGAGACGGCGCTGTCGGCGACCGACGCCCGCCTGGTCGAGCTCGATCGGGCTACCGCGGCCGCGGACGCCCGGCGCGACGCGATGGCGGCCGACCTCGACGCCGTACCCGGCCGCGACCCGGTCGACGCCGCCGCGGTGGCGGCGGCCCAGGCACAGGCGCGGCTGGCGGACGCCGAGGACCGCCTGGCCACCAGCCGCGATGCCCTGGCCCGGGCCGAGGACGCCGTTCGGTCGGCCCTCCGATCCCTCACCACCCTCGGCGCGCGCCATCAGCTGCCGACGAGCAGCGACGGACTGGACCACGTCGTCGACGACCTGCGCTCATTCGAGCGGGCGGCCGGCACCTGGGCCCGCCGGGCCCGAGAGCTCGCGTCGGCCGACCGGGCCCTGGAGGCGGCCATCTCGGACATGGCCCGGGCCGAGGACGCGGCGCGGCGGGCGGCCGACGACCTCGCGACCACCGAGCGTCAGGCAACCGAGTTGGACGTGAAGCTGACGACCCTCGAATCGACGATCGGGGCCGAGTACGAGCAGCTGCTGGCGCGGATCGACGAGCTCGACGGCGAGCGGCGCTCGAACCGCAACCGGTACCGGGAGCTCTCCACCCGGCAGCCCGCGGTCGAACGGCAGGTCGGCAAGCTCGAGACCGAGCTCGTCGACGCCGAGCAGACCAGGGCCCGAGCGGAGCAGGAGAGGACCGACGCGCACAGCCGGTTCGGTCGCCTCCGCGCCGACGGGCTGCTCACCGATGCGGACGTCGTCGTCGAACCGACGGCCGGCGACGGCGTCACGGCCGTCCTCGCTGCCGCCCGGGAGCTCGCGACCGAGCTCGACGGCGTCGCCTCGGACGCGACGGCGGTCGAACGGGCGTCGGCCAGGGTGCAGGAGCACCTCCACCACGTCCAGGCCGCATTCGGCAGCCGCGCCGACCTCAGGCGAGAGCTCGCCGACGAAGGCTGGTGGGTGCTCAGGACGACGGCCAACGGGGTCCGCCGGTCAGCCGGTGCACTGGCCGAGGCGCTCCGCCACGAGCTGGCCGAGGGCGAAGCCGAGCTCGTCCAGGACGAGGAGCGGCTGTTCGAACAGACGCTCGCCGGGAGCGTCCGCCGGGCCCTCGCCGACCGGATCCGCCTGGCCAGGCAGCTGGTCGACGGGATCAACCGGCAGCTCGCCGCCGTCCGGACGGCGGCCGGTGGCGTCGAGGTGCGGCTCCGCTGGGAGGTCGACGCCGACCAGCCCGACGCGGTCAAGGCGGCCCGCTCCTTGCTCCTGCGCGACCCGGCCGACCTCTCCGACGGCGAGCGCACTTCCCTCCAGGACTTCGTCCGGGCCCGGGTCGACCAGGCCCGGGCCGAGCTCGAGGCCAACGCACCGTGGGAGGCCCGGCTGCGCGAGACCCTCGACTACCGGGCGTGGCACCGTTTCACGCTGCAGATCGCCCACCGGGACTGGGACGGCTTCCAGCCGGCGACGGCCCGACGGCTGCAGCGACTGTCGACCGGCGAGCGGTCCATCACCCTGCACCTGCCCATGCTGGCGGCCATCGCCGCGCACTACTCCGACGACGGTGCCGCCCCGACCGGCTGCCCCCGGCTGGTGCTCCTCGACGAGTTGTTCGCCGGCGTCGACGTCGCCAACCGGGCACAGCTCTTCGGGACCTTCGACGCTTGGGACCTCGACGCCGTGTTCACGAGCGACCACGAGTGGTGCCAGTACGCCACGCTGTCCGGCATCGCTATCCACCACCTGCACCCGGCCGTCGGCGACGAGCCGGTCACCTCCACCCGGTTCACGTGGGACGGCCGGCGACGGTCGATCGACGCAGCGCGTCCGTGACCACGGCCGGGGACGTCCCGGGTGATCCCGGCCGTCGGCGCAACGACGGCGGCGACCGCTCGGGTGCGGCCCGGCGCCTCGATCGTGCCGACCTGCTCCCCGTCTTGCACGAGCTCGCCCGCCGCTACGGCGACGGCGCCGCGCCGACGACGCTGACCGTCCGGGACCTCTCCATGACGGAGCGGCGGGCCATCGCCGACCTGCTCGGCATCGACCGTCTGCCCCCGCCGACCACCCGCCTGGCGATCAGCCGGTTGACCACCGCGCTCGGTCTCGACCGGCCGCAGGAACTACGCACCGCGGTCGAGGAGCTGGTCGGTCCGGTCGAAGACCGTCGGGCCACTCGGACCGCCCGGCAACGGGCTCGCGGCGACCTCTGGGCGTGGCTGGCCGACGAGCTGGCTCGGCTGCCGTTCAGCCGTGGGGACGGCGGCGGCGCGGCCTCTGTGGCCTGGGTGGACCGCGTGCGGCGCGCCGGCGTGCCGGGCGGCGACGTCGAGGCGCACCGTCGGTTCTTGACCGCGGTCCTCGGAACGCTCGGCCGCCTTCCCGCCGACGGGATCGCGCTGGCCAGCCTCGCCGCGGACGGCTACGGCGGGGACGCGCATGCCCTCGACCGCGGGCGTGGCGCCGCCGCCCTCGTCCTCGACGCGGTGGCGCGGCTGCTCGGCCAGGATCGGCCGACGGACGCCGAGACGACCCGGCTGCTCTGGGAGCGCGTCGGCGTCGTGCCCGATCCGCTCTCCTCCACCGTCCTCACCCTCGGGTTGCGCCCGCGGGGGGACGACCCCCTGGCCGTCCACCTCCACTCGATGGCCGACGCCGGCGAACCGACGACGCTGACGCTTTCCCAGCTCCGGCGGTGGCCGGTGGCCCCGCTCGGGCGCGGCGACGTCGCCTTCGTCGTCGAGAACCCGACGCTCGTCGTCGAGGCCGCCGACCGGCGTTGGCCCGGTGCGCCGCTGATCTGCACGTCCGGTCGCCCGACGCACGCGGTCGTCACGTTGTTGCGCCAGCTCGGTCAGGACGGCGCGGTTCTCGCTCAGCACGCCGACTTCGACGTCGCCGGCCTCGGCATCAGCACGTGGCTCGCCGACCGGACGGGCACCACCCCGTGGCAGATGACCGGCGACGACTACCTTCGCGCCCTCGGGACGACCGGGACGACGGTCCGGCTCCGCGGCACCGTCCCGCCGACGCCGTGGGACCCGGCGCTCCAGGCGGCCATGGCCCAACATGGCCTCGCCGTCCACGAAGAGGCCGTCCGCGCCGATCTCCTCCGGCAGATGGCGCAGGCGGCCGTCGTCTCGACCTGACGAACGGCCATCGGCCCGGCGCCCCCATCCGCAGTGCTGTCGCAGCGGCGCGCGATCATCGCCGCCATGGGCACGCGCAATCGGGAGCGACGGCAGGAGAAGAAGGCGAAGCAGGCACGCCAGCGGCGGGCGGGCGGCAGCGGCGGGCGGGTCGGGCAAGACGACGTCTGGACGTCGGTCGCCCAGGACCTGGCGGTGGCCGTCACGGTCCGAGAGGCCGCGGAGGCGGTCTTCCACTCGAGGGGTGATGCGCAGGAGCTGCTCGATCTGTTGGTCGACGGACCACCCATGGCCGGTGGCCGACGGATCGTGGCGAAGGTCCTCCGCGAGGAGCTGCGATCCGGCGTAGAGACCCTGGCGTCCGGTCACTGGTACCCGGGCGAGATCGTCGGGCAAGCGCGCCGGCGGATCGGGGCCGGCGGCGGCGAGGTCGCCGCCGCGGTCGTCCTCGTCGCGTCACGTCGGCGCAACGGGCGCCCGGCCGACCCCACGGGGCAGGCCGACCCGGCCTGGGAGGCCGAGGCGGCGGCCTTCGGAGCGCCGAGCTGGCGGCTCGAACCCGGCGCGCCGAGCTGGCGGGCCGACGTCGAGACGGGCGTCAAGGTCCTGGGCCTGCTGGCCCACCTGCCCCCGCTGCCCGAGCCGCAGCCCGCCAAGAGCACCGCCGGGCACGACCCGGGCGCCGCCGGTCGGGACCGGACCCTGGAAAAGGCGCGGCACCTACTGGCGAAGGCCGAGTCGACCACCTTCCCGGACGAGGCGGAGGCCCTCACGGCCAAGGCGCAGGAACTGTTGGCCCGCCACAGCATCGACCGGGCCGCGGTCGAGCGGGCCGACCAGTCGCACCGGCCGACCGTCGCCGTACGGCGGATCTGGATCGAGGACCCATACATCGTGGCCAAGGCCCAACTGCTGCACGTCGTGGCGGCCGCGAACCGATGCCGGTCGGTACTCACGCCGTCGATCGGCCTGGCCACCGTGGCCGGACACGAGGACGATCTCGTGACCGTCGAGGTCCTCTTCACGTCGCTGCTCGTGCAAGCGACCACCCAGATGACGGCCGCCGGATCGAGAACCGACCGGGGCGGCCGCTCGCGGACGCGGTCGTTTCGCCAGTCCTTCCTCGTGGCCTTCGCCATCCGGATCGGCGAGCGCCTCCGGGCGGTCGAGGAGGTCAGCGTCTCGGCGGGCGCGGCGGCGTACGGCGACGCGTTCCTGCCGGTGCTCGCCTCACGCTCATCGGCCGCCGACGACGTGATCGCCGAGCTGTTCCCGGAGCTGGAGCACCGGGGTTCGCAGGCGAACGACCGCGAAGGGTGGGCGGCGGGGACGCTGGCTGCCGATCTGAGCTCGCTCAGCGTCCAGCCCGAGCTGTTCGACGCGGTGGCTTGATCGTCCGACGACGACCCTGATCGCATGACCAGCAACGTCGGTTCTGTCGCTGCCAAGGCGGCCGGCCGCCGACGTGAGTTCGCCGAACATTTGACGGCCCTGCGGGAGGCCCACGGCGGCGCCCGACGTTCATCAAGGTTCTCGACCAAGCCGGACTGGGCTGAACACTCGTCGGGTCGGGGGTTCGACTGCCGTCGTCGACCACTCACGCTGCGTCAGGCGGCGTCGTGGTCCCGGAGCTCCAGCCGTTCGGCGATCCACACCTTGATGATGGATTGGCGGGTCACCCCGAGACGCCTGGCCTCCCGGTCGAGCGCCTCGACGACCCAAGCCGGGAAGTCGACGTTGACTCGTCACTGCTCGAGCGCCGGCCGGCGGACCGAGCCGTAGTCAAGCGCCGGTATGACGTCTTCGCCCCGGTCGAACGCCTGGTCGAACTCTTCAGCTTTCATAGATCGCCACCTCTTGCACACGCGACCGGCGAACCGAGATGATCCGAACCTTCTCTGCCCCGTTCGCGCCCTGGCAGGGTCGTATCACAAACTCCCCGGCCAGCCCCACGGCGCCTCCAGCTGTGCATAACGCGAACCTTTGGCCCGTCCTGACCGGCGACCTGTGAGCCTGCCGTCCAATCACGCCAACGTTCGCCGGGGCAGCTACCAAAGGGATCGATGACTCGGAACTCTGTCTAATTAGACTGGACTGATACTGTCTATCAAGAGTAGACTAAGCTGACGAAGCGACGGGACCTCATCCGGAAGATCAGCCAGCAAGCGAGGGCCCGAGGTCTCACCTGGGAGCCCGCTCGGGCCGGTGCCGAGCACGACATCTACCGGCTGGGCGGCGCCGTCCAGGTATCGATCCCTCGGCATAACGAGATCAACGAGATCACGGCACGGAAGATCATGCAGGCTACGGAACTGGAACTGGAACTGGGAGAGGGGTGGTGGAAATGAAGACCTACACCGTACGAGCGGAGCGGAGCGGGCACTGGTGGGCGCTCGAGGCCCCCGAGATCCCGGGTCTTTACTCCCAGGCCCGTCGGCTCGACCAGGCCGAGGAGATGGCCCGAGACGCCCTTTCCGCCATGCTCGACGTGCCATCAGACAGCTTCGAGGTCGAAGTCGTGCCGGTTCTCAGGCCCGAGACCGAGGAGGTGTTGCGGGCTCGGGCCACGGCCCGGTCCGAGGCCGCCGACGCGGAGCGCCGGCGGGAGGCGGTGGACCGGGAAGCCGCGTTGGCATTGACCGAGCGCGAGGGCCTCACGGTGCGCGACGCCGGGAAGGTCATGGGACTTTCGTACCAGCGAGTGTCCCAACTGACTGTCCATACGCCGTCGGCGGTTCAGGGACTGCTGGAGGCCAACGATGACCTCGGCAAGGACCACGGTGATGACTTCGGCCGAGTCACGAACTCCCTGGTGTAGGGACTTCGTGACGTACGCCGCCGTCGCGGCAACGTAACAATGTTGTTTGTCCAATTCGGCGCCCCCGGGGGGAGCCGGTCCATCCCCTCCGGCGTATGGGTACGGACTTCACGATTCACGAATACATGAACCGTGAATCTTGGTATCCTCATGGACGTGTCGTCAGTTCCAGCCCCTCTCGACGAGGTCGTTGCGGCGTTGGAGCGCGCCGGACTGGCCGCGGCGGGCCGGGACGGACGGTTGGTCGTGGACGGGGTAGCCGTGCCGGTCGAGGTGAAGCATCTCGCGGTGGTGACGCCGGCCTCGGCACGCGGCTTTCAGCAACTGCCCGACGGGGTGGTGGCCGTGGTGATAGCCGATCGGATCAGCGGGGACGCCCGCAAGGAGTTGGCATCACGCGGCTGGGGTTGGGTCGACCGCCGGGGGCATGTCCGGATCTGGACGAAGGGCCTGCGCATCGCGTCCGACATCGAGCCGCACCGCAGCAAGGAGACGGACGACCGCGTGGGCTCGGTCTTCCCGCCCGTCGGCATCGAGGTGGCCTTGGCGCTGCTTACCGATCCTGAACATCAGTGGACGGTGAGTGGGCTGGCCGGTCATCTGGGCCGGTCGGCGGGCGGGGTGTCAGAACGCCTTCGGGCGCTGCGCGAGGCCGGACTCGTGGACCGTCACAACTCGCCGCTCATCCCCGACCTGTTTTGGGAGCTGGTGAGCCCGTGGCACCAACGGTCGGTCGGGCTCGGTTCCTTCCCCGGCATCGTGGGCCCGTTCCCTCAGCTGTCGTGGCTCGGTCTCCCCCGGGACTGGGTACTCACTGATACGCAAGCGGCCCTCTTCCTCGGGGCGCCAGTGATCGCGTCCGCTGAGGGACCGCCCGACTTCTACGTCCCCCAACCGCCAATCGTCGACGCCGCCGTGGCCCACTTCGGGCCAGCACGCGGGCAGCCAGCGGCGACTGTTCGACCCATCCACCATGCCGGCATCTATACGGACGAGCCGTTCCAGCGAACGCCATCGGGCATCGGCGTCGCCCATCCCGTCATCGTTGCGCTCGACCTCGCACACGATCGCGCTCGAGGTCGCGAGGTCGTGGAGGCCTGGGACCCGACGCCCCTCGGAGTGATCCGTGTCTGGTAAATCCGTCCTGCTCGCCGCCGAGGTGGGCAGCGTCCCATACCGCGCGGTCGGGTGTCTCGCCGAGGTGACGCCGCGCCTGCCCGCCTTCGCACTGATCGGCGGACTTGCCGTTATCGTCCGGCTCGGACAAGCGCATCGTGCAACCAACGACATCGACACGGTCAGCGACGACCAGTCAGGGCTGCTCGATGCGCTCGCCGCCGACGGCTTTGAGCGATTCGGCGACAGCGTCATGCTCGACGACGATCTCAAGGTGGACGTGATCGACGTGAGCGAGGGCGATGCGGACTATTTGCCGTACCTCACGCATCGTCTGGCCTTCGATACCAGAACGCCGGTCCAGCTCGTAGTGCAGCCGCACCGAGGCTCTCCGATCTCGGCGTACGTCGACGTTGCGCGCCCGGCAGCGCTTGTGGCCGTCAAGCTCGGCATCAGCGAAGGCATCGGCCGCCAACGTGACCCGCGCAAGGTGGGCAGCGACGCCTTCGATGTCGCGCGGCTGATGCAGCGGCTCGGTCCGGACGCGCTCGCCGACGAGCTCCGGTCGGTCGCCGATGCCGACTTCGTCGCACGCATCGCCGAATTGGCTCACCGGCATCTCGTCATCCAGGTCGACCGGACCGTCGCCGCGATGGTTCGATCATCCGTCCAGGGTGTCGAGCGCATTGACGCCGCCCAGCTCGAGCTGCTTGGAGAGAGCTTCGTCCGGCGTCTGATGACGCAAGGGCACTCCTCATGAAGTCGGATCGGCCTACTACGCTCCCCATCCTCACGTTCAGGTAGCGCGAAAAACCGAAGCAGACGGATCTCCGGAAGACCCTGGCTGATTCGAACCCCGTCATGACCGACACGGCCACCGTTCTCGCGTGGCCGGCGAGCGGCGCGTGGTCATCGGCACCGGTCGCCACTGATCCGTACGAGAGGAGGGCGGAAGCGGTGGCCGGGAAGTACCGACGGACGGTGACACCCCCTGTGGGAAGGTGGCGGATCGTAGAGATGGACCTGTGGGCCCAGGAGGACGTGGACCTGGTCACTCCTGGGTTCATCGAGCTCAAAGCTGACCACATGGGCTGAACTTCCCCCCTCCAACCGGACACCTCGCCAGCTATAGCTGAAGGAGGATGTTCGGATGGCAAAGCCCAGCGCGGGGGATCACCGGCATCAAGCCAGCGGCGTTACACCCCCGAGTTCAAGCGAGATGCGGTGGCGCTCTACAAGACGTCGGGGAAGTCGATCGCCGCGGTGGCGAGGGAGCTCGGCATGAACGACGTGACCCTGGGGGCGTGGATCCACGCCCAGGAGAAGGGGCAGCAGACGGTCGAGTCCGAGGAGACTGCCGCCGACCGGGCCGAAGCGGCGCGGTTGCGCAAGGAGGTGAAGGACCTCGAGCAGGAGATCGAGATCCTGAAGCGGTTCACGGCGTACTGGGTGAAGGAGGGTGGCAAGTGAGCAGTGTCGAGGTGGTGGTCCTGCGCCGGGAGGTCGCTCGGCTGCGTGAAGAAGCCGAGATCGCCCGGCGTCTGGCCGCCTTCGACGACGGCGGTCCGGGTGGCCGGGAGCGCATCTACCGGTTCATCGCCCGCGAGCAGGCGGACTTCCCCGTTGCCGCCCTGTGCCGGTGCTGCCGGGTGTCGCGTTCGGCCTACTACGCCTGGGCGAAGAAGGGGGAGGCCCCCGCCGATGCCACCGTCGACGAGGCCCATCTGGCCAATGCCGTCTTCGACGTCTGGGCGACGAGCCGCCGGCGTTACGGCGCCCCCCGGGTCACCGCCGCCCTGGGGAAGCAGGGAGAACAGGTGCCCGAGAAACGCGTGGCCCGGCTCATGACCGAGATCGGCATCGCCGGGATCTGCGGGAGGAAGAAGGTGAAGACGACGCGACGCGATCCCGATGCCCAACCGGCCGTCGACCTCGTCGAACGCGACTTCAGCGCCGACGCGCCCACAGAACTTTGGCTCACCGACGTGACCTACATCCCGACCGACGAAGGCTGGCTCTACCTCTGTTCGATCCTGGACGTGTTCAGCCGCCACCTGGTTGGCTGGTCGATCGCCGACCACCTGCGCACCGAGCTGTGCACCGACGCCCTGGAGGCCGCCGTCCTGCGACGCGGACGGAGCGACTTCGCCGGCACCGTGCTGCATTCTGACCACGGCTGTCAATATACGAGCGACGCGTTCGGCCGGCGTTGCCGAGCTCTTCACATCGTCCAGTCGATGGGAACCGTCGGCACAAGTTACGACAACTGCATGATGGAAAGCGCCTGGTCTTCATTGAAGCGTGAGCTTGTCTACGAAACCCACTTTTCAACTAAAGACGAGGCAAGACATCTTGTATTTGAATGGATCATCTGGTACAATAACGAACGACTTCATAGCTCCATTGACTACCTGTCACCGGTGGAGTTCGAGGAGTCTTGGACCCGTCAAGAAGCTGCGTGACGGCTGTCCGGTTGGGCGGGGGAAGGCCAGTGCGTTGAACGAGAAGTCATGGAGCGGCGGTTCCGGCCGGTCGTCGGTGATCTCCAGCCGACTACCAGCCTGCGAGACCAGATCCTGGACGACCTCCCGGAGGCCGCGAGGCAGGTGTAGCCACTCCAGATCCTCGTGGTAGCAGCGGACGAAGCGGGGAACGCCGTACGTGGACAGTCGCCGCTTCTCACGCTTGTAGAAGTCCGGATTATGCAATGACGCGGCGTGCTTGAGCGACCCGAGAAGGGCCGGAGGCAATCCGGCACGCTCCAAGGAGATCCCGGCCCCCAGGCGAGCGCGGATGACCGCCGGCGCTGGCGGGTGCATTCGGGTCGCTCCACTGGCGTGGAGACGATAGGCAGCGGGTCCGACGGTCAGCGGTCGCATCGCCTCTGCGCGGTCTGCCACCTGCTTTGGGGTGAGGCGCTCCACATGCGACAGGTAGCCGAACTGGTCTTCGTGAGGCTCCAGCGTCGCCAGATCGAGGAATACGGTCGTTCCTTGCTTGCGGCACTTGCCCTGTAGCGGCAGCGCGATCAGGTTGCCGATCGACCCCGAGGTCGGCAGGAAGTCCTGGGCGGGAAACAGCCGGTCGTAGCTGGCCAGGTCCAGCTCGCCGCGGATCGCCATCGCCTCGCGTAGGAGACCCGCGCCGACTCGGCGAGCCATCGTGGCCGCCACAGCATCGGCGAAGAACATCCAGACGTGGGCTCCAGAACCGGAGCGGGAGACCTCCAGTGCCGTCGGGACGTCGAAAGATCGGGCTGCCTTGGTGTACGCGAGGGCGTCCAGGAGTGCCAGAGGTCCGTCGAAGTCGCAGGCAAGCAGCCAGCAAGTGTCGCCGTTCATCAACGGGTACAGACCGGCGTGGATGGTGCCGGCAAGGTGGGCAGTGACGACCTCGTCGGTCAACGGCAGGTACGTCCGGTTGGTCTGGCCTCGTCGGAAGCCGCCTTCGACCGCAGGCATCCATCCGGCTCGACCCGTACGATCGTTCTCCCATCGCAACGCATGCACGTCATCGCGGCCGGCAAATAGGTGCCGGAAGAAGGTGACTTTGTCCGCCTTCGTGGACGAATGGTCCACCGCTCCTGGGAGTCCGCCGAAAAGGGGGAGCGGGCCGCCTCGTCGGGCAAGGGACGCGGACCGACCAAGCCGACGAGCCGTGCCAGCCGAGCGTTCTCCGCTCGAAGCCGACCAAGCTCGCGGCGCAGCTCGCGCAGTTCCACACCTTGAGGTGAGGTGGCAGAACCGGACATAGCGATGATCAGCCCTCCGACCGGAATGACCTCGTCTCGGTCAAGCCCCGATCAATGCTTCCAGCCTGGTCGCCAGCCCGGGGTTCGGCTGGAGGTGCAGGTTGCGCCGTGCTTCCAGGGCCCCGTTGATCGCCCCGATCACCGCCGGCCGCTCGGTGTCAATCTCACGGTGCTCGTAGGCGGCAAACCATGCCTCGACGTCGGCCCAGCGCCACAGCGGGTTCCGGACGTTCCCCGACACGGGGGAAGGGAACCCGCCGGGGCCTCGCCGTCCCTTGACCAGCTGGTCGATGGACTGGCGCGTCCGACCGATCCGATCGGCGATCTCCGACGCCCAGACCAACTGGTCCGGCTCGACCCGGACGACGGTCAGGCCGCCGACCTGCTCGATCTGGTCGATGGCCTGCAGGACCGCATCGGCGAAGGTGTCGGCCTCGATGTCGAACCCGACCGTGCTGGCCCAACGGTCGGCCACCTCGACGGTGGCTGCACCGTCGGTCGCCTCGAAGATGTCGTCGAGGCGCTCCTCGTCGACACCGACGACCATGAGCGTGACGTTGTAGGTATTCATGTGGATCCTCCTGTGGAGTGAGGGCATCGATCAACGGCTCGCCGGATGGCTCGGGCGTGGTGCTCAGGCACTCGTGGGGTAGACCACACGGCAACCTGCGGGCAGTCTCCCGGACAGACGACGAAGCCCCAGGCGTGGGCGGACTTCCCCGATGCCCGGTAGCTCCAGCCGTTGGACTCGGCATAGCGAACGGCCTCCTCGATCACCCCTGAGGGGTGCCGCTTGCGAGCCACGTTGACATATTACAACAGACTGTTGCTATCTGTCAACATCCCCCACCTTGCTGTACACAGCTCGACTTTGGTGTCGGAGGCACGAATCGCCCTTCCGTCGCTGTGGACAGCGGCCGATCCCAGTCGCCGTACTGATTCGCCGGCTGACCTGCATATTTACCGTCGCAGCATCTGTCGAGATGGACGGGGGGAGCCGGGCCAGTCCTCCGCCGGATGGTGCGACTGAGCCGGCGGCTGGAGCTGGCCTGAACAGGGTCCGGCAGGACAGCCGGGCTCGCCCGAAGGACGCGCACCTGAGGCCAGGGACACCTCCTCCCCGCAGCCCAAGGGGAACCGCCCTTGTGGGGCTATGCCCGACCCAGTTGTACACCCGGTGACCTGCTCGGCCAACCAGACATACTCGGCCAGGCTCAGGTACCGGATCACTTGGCGAGCCGGTCGAGCAGCTCCTTGTCTCGCTCCAGCAGTTTGCGGGCCCGGGCCACGAAGTCTTTGTCCGAGCGGACACGCGCCACCTCGGCCCCGAGCGAGTCGACGATCAGCGCATTCACACTGGTACCACGAACCCGGGCGACCGCCTCTGCCTCGTCGGCCAAGTCGTCGGGTAGCCGGACGGTGGTCTGCTTCGTCATGCCATCATGCTACCGCGACATCACGATGGCTCCGCCATCCGAACCGAGCGGAACGGGTTCGCGCCCTGGACGAACTCGCTGGCCGAAATCGCTGGTCAGGCCATTTGCGCCCCCGGCATTTTGCGCCCCCGGCAGGATTCGAACCTGCGCACATGGTTTAGGAAACCACTGCTCTATCCCCTGAGCTACGGGGGCTCAGCAGCACGCTATCCGTCCTCGCCGCTGTGCTCGCCCCCGACGTCGGACCCGGCATCGCCACCTCGTTCAGCCTCCGCCCCAGTCCCGACGTCGCCGTCCTCACCGCCGCCGTTGGCATCGCCGGCGACCGCGGCCCCGTTCGGCAACCGGACGAGGACGCACGTCCCCGCGCCGACGATCGAACGGATCGAGATGGTCCCGCCGTGCCGGTCGATGATGGCCTTGGCGACGGAGAGGCCGAGGCCGGTCCCGGGCAGGCCACGAGTCCGGGCGTTCGATGCCCGGAAGAACCGGGAGAACAGCAGCGCCTGTTCGTCGTCGGGGATGCCGATCCCGGTGTCGGCTATCTCCACCTCCCAGCCGCCCTCGCTGTCATCACCGCCGTCGCTGTCATCGTCGCCACCGCCACCACGGCCATCGCCGCCAGCGCCGCGACCACCACCGGGGCCGCCTCCGCCTTCGCCGTCACCACCACCGCCGGCATCGACGCCGTCACCGATCGGCACGGCGCGGACAGTGACGCGGCCGTCGGCCGGCGTGAACTTGACCGCGTTCGACATGATGTTCTCGAACAGCTGCGTCAACCGGTCGGCGTCCCCGCTCAGCGGTGGCCCGTCATCGACGTCGAGCTCGACGTCGACGGACCGGGCGGCCGCGTCGGGGGCGATCGTCCGCTCGGCGTGCCGGACGATCGCGGGCACGTCGACCGACGAGACGTCGAGCGGGAGGGCCCGTGACTCCAGGCTGTCGAGCCCGACGAGGTCGCCGGCGAGCCGGAGGAGCCGGTTGACGTTGCGGACGATCGCCTCCAGACACGCGACCTGCTCGGTCGCGTCGGCGTCGTCGACGCCGTCCCGGTCGAGCAGGTTCCCGAGCAGCTGCGTGTAGCCGACGATCGACGTCAACGGCGTGCGGAGCTCATGGGAGACCGCGGCGAGCGACTCGGAGCGGAAGGCGTCCATCTCGGCCAGCCGGCGGTTCTCATCCCGCTCGGACGCGAGCAGCCGCTCCTGCTCGGCTTCCGCGAGCGCCTGGTTGGTGATGTCCCGGTACGTCGAGAGGTGGCCGCGGTAGGTGCCGTTGACGTACATCGGGACGAAGTCGCACTCGAGCGTCCGGCCGTCGTAGAGCGTCGCTCGCACCCCGGCGATCCGCTCCGGCTGGGCCCGCAACCGGACGACCGCGTCGGCGGCATCGGGTGGGTCGACGACGAGCTTGGCGACGGAGAGGCCGATCGACTGGAGCGTTCGGCCTTCGAGGTCCTCCGGCCGGAACGGGAGGTGGAAGAGGTCGACGAACGCCTCGTTGACGAGGACGACGTCTCGGTGCTCGTCCTCGAGGACGACCCCGGTCTGCATGCTGTCGATCAGCCCGCTCAACCAGCGATTGCTGGCCTCGAGCGCGGCCAGGGTGTCGTGCCGTCGGGTGACGTCGCGGGCGTGGATCACGATGCCGCGGATGGCCGGATGGTCGACCTGGCTCTCGACGAGCGCCTCCATGTGCCGCCACGAACCGTCGGCCGTCCGGAGGCGCATCTCGAACCGTTCGTCGGGATCGATCTCGCCGGCGACGGCCCGGGCGAACACGGCCCGGGCGGCATCGACGTCGTCGGGGTGGAGCAGCGGGAAGATGCCGGCTTGCGGGTCGAAGTCGGCCTGGTGACCGATCAGCCGCAGCGCCCCACCGCTCGACCAGCGCCAGGATCCGTCGGGATTGAGGATCGTCACGATCTCGAGGGAGCGGTCGAGGACGGCGTCGAGCAGCTGGGCCCCGGACAACACCGGCCCGACGGCGGTGCCAACCGGATCGGCGTCGGCGATGACGATCAGGTACCCGTCGATCTGGCCCTCGCCGTCGACCATCGGCACCGTCTGGCCCTCGCAGTGCCGGACGGCCCCGTCGGGCCCGATGGTCCGGAACGCGCCGAACTGGCCCTGGCGGTCGACGCTCGACTTCCACCGAGCCGCGACGTCCTCGGCGTCGTCGGCGTGCACCGCCAGGTACCACGGCTGGTCTCGCAGCGAGCGCCCCGTCGTCCCGCTGAAGTCCTCCCAGCGCTGGTTGTGGTACCACGACAGGCCGTCCGGATCGACCGCGACGATGCCGACCGGCGCGACGACCGACAGGGCGCCGAGAGCTCGACGGGCGGTGGCCCGTGACACTTCGTCGCTCAAGTCCCCGCGTGGCTCCACCGCAGGTGCCGTGTCGGTTCGCCGGGCCCGCGTCGTCCTGTGGACGGCGCCGGGCGCGGCACTGGCCGCTTCATCGTCAGACGACCCTAGTACCGGCCTGGTCGGGCGACCCGGTCCGACCCAGCGTCGACCCGGCCCGACGATCCCCCCGAGCCGGACCTCCTATCCTGGACGGGCGCCCACGCATCGGGCGCGGCTGCCGAACGTCGAGGAGAACCGATGCCTACCGCCCCCAGCAACGCCGACGACCAGCTCCGGTGGAAGGTCGCCGATCTCTCGCTGGCCGAGTTCGGCCGCAAGGAGATCGAGCTGGCCGAGCACGAGATGCCGGGGCTGATGGCGATGCGCCGGGAGCACGGGGCGGCCCAGCCGCTGGCCGGCGCCCGGATCACCGGATCGCTGCACATGACGGTGCAGACCGCGGTGCTGATCGAGACGCTGACGGCGCTCGGCGCCCGCGTCCGCTGGGCGAGCTGCAACATCTTCTCGACGCAGGACCACGCGGCGGCCGCGGTGGCGGTCGGCCCGGACGGGACGGCCGACGACCCGAAGGGCGTGCCGGTGTTCGCCTGGAAGGGCGAGAGCCTCGAGGAGTACTGGTGGTGCACCGACCAGGCGCTGCGCTGGCCGGGTGAGGTCGGGCCGACGATGATCCTCGACGATGGCGGCGACGCCACCCTCCTCGTCCACCAGGGCGTCGAGCTCGAGAAGGCCGGCGCGGTCCCGGACCCGGCGACCGCCGACTCGGAAGAGATGACGTTCGTCCTGCAGCTGCTGACCCGGAGCCTGGCCGAGGACGCCGGCCGGTGGACGGCGATCGCCAACGGCATCCGCGGCGTCACCGAGGAGACGACGACCGGCGTCCATCGGCTCTACGAGATGCAGCGCCACGGCGAACTGCTCTTCCCGGCGATCAACGTCAACGACTCGGTGACGAAGTCGAAGTTCGACAACAAGTACGGCTGTCGCCACTCGCTCGTCGACGGGATCAACCGCGGCACCGACGTCCTTATCGGCGGCAAGGTCGCGGTCGTCTGCGGTTACGGCGACGTCGGCAAGGGTTGTGCCCAGTCGCTCAGCGGCCAGGGCGCCCGGGTCATCGTCACCGAGGTCGACCCGATCTGCGCGTTGCAGGCCGCGATGGAGGGCCACGAGGTGGCGACGCTCGACGACGTCGTCGAGACCGCGGACATCTTCGTCACCGCGACCGGCAACAAGGACATCCTCACCGCGGCCGACATGACCCGGATGAAGCACCAGGCGATCGTCGGCAACATCGGCCACTTCGACAACGAGATCGACATGGCCGGCCTCGCCGCCACCCCCGGCATCGAGCGGGTCAACATCAAGCCGCAGGTCGACAAGTGGGTCTTCGCCGACGGCCACGCCATCATCGTGCTGTCGGAGGGGCGCCTGCTCAACCTGGGCAACGCCACCGGCCACCCGAGCTTCGTCATGTCGGCGTCCTTCACGAACCAGGTGATGGCCCAGCTCGAGCTGTACACGAAGGGCGAGCACTACGAGACGAAGGTCTACGTGCTGCCGAAGCACCTCGACGAGAAGGTCGCCCGCTACCACCTCGACGCGCTCGGCGTCCGGCTCACCAGCCTGACCCCCGAGCAGGCGTCGTACATCGGCGTCCCCGTCGACGGGCCGTACAAGCCCGACACGTATCGGTACTGAGCGGTCGACACGGAGAAGGGCGTCGGTACGCCGGACACCCCCGCCGGCCGACGCACCCCCCGGTCGCCGGACGATCAGGTCTGCAGGTCGACGACCGCCGTGGCGAGGTCGTCGAGCTCGCGCCGCCAGTCGGCCGGCGGGACGACCGGCCGGACGACGAACTTCGAGAAGCCGACCGCGACGAACCGCTCGACCAGGTCGCGCAGCGCGTCGAGGCCGACCGGGACGAGATCGTCGAGCGGCCGCCCCTTCGCCCGGACCGAGATGGCCGCGGCCATCCGGTCGTCCAGCGCGGTGCGGGCGTAGCCGATGCTCATGCCGAAGTGCTCCGGGCTGATCGCCCGGCCGGCGGCCGCGGCCGCGTCCTCGACCACCCGGCGCCCCCGCTCGGCCTCGTCCGGCCCGCACAGCGCGGGCAGCCAGCCGTCGGCGAGCCGCCCGCAGCGCTCGAGCGACGCCCGGGCGAGGCCGCCGAGCCAGACATCGAACGGATCCTGCGCCGGTCTCGGGGACACCGAGACGTCGGCGAACCGGCCGGCCGGCCCGTCGTGGGTCACCGCCTCCCCCGCCCATAGCCGGCGGAGCAGCGGGAGCACCTCGTCGATCGCCGCGCCGCGGTCGGCCGGCGGGACGCCGATGGCGTCGCGCTCGGGTCCGCGAGCGAGTCCGGGGACGAACGTGACGAGGAACCGGCCGCCGGACAGCGCGTCGAGATCGGCCACCTGCTTGGCCAGCCGCACCGGGTTCCGGCCGGGCAGCAGCATCGTCGTCCCGAGCTTGAGGCGGCGGTTGTGGGCACCGGCCCAGGCCAGGCCGACCAGCGGGTCCGCGCTATCGCCGGTCAGGATCTCCGGCAGCCAGAGCGAGTCGAAGCCGCGCTCGACCAGATCGTCGGCCAGCCCGGCCAGTGCCGGCCCGTCGAGGCCGCCAGCACCGGTGCCGATCCCGATCCGGACCTTCACGGCGCCGACCGCAGGGCCCGGACGGCGCGGTCGATGCCGGCGTCGTCGACGTCGTGGTGCGTGACGAGCCGGACGACGCCCGGCGCGATCAGGCCGGCGAGCACACCGTCGGCCGCCAGGTGGTCGACGAGCTTCTCCGCCGACGGCGGCGCGAAGACGACGATGTTCGTCCGCACCGCCGGCGCCCGGCCGCCGGCGCCCGGCCACCGCTCCGCCACCGTTTCGGCCAGCCGGGCCGCCCGGGCGTGGTCGTCGGCCAACCGGTCGATCATCTCCCTCAGGGCGACGAGCCCCGCCGCGGCGATGATGCCGGCCTGCCGCATCGCCCCGCCGAGCCGTTTCCGCTCGATCCGCCCGGCCGCGATCACCTCCGCCGGACCGGCGAGCACCGACCCGACCGGTCCACAGAGCCCCTTCGACAGGCACGACATGACCGTCGTCGCGGTCGCCGCCATCGCCGCCGCCGGCACGCCCGTCGCCACCTCGGCGTTGAAGAGCCGTGCCCCGTCCATATGGATCGGCACGTCACCGGCCGCCGCCGCCACGGCCCCCAGCGCGGCCAGGGACCATGGTGCACCGGACGCGGCCATGTGGGTGTTCTCGACCGCGACCAGCGAGACGGTCGGCTGGTGGTAGTCGGCGGCCATCCTCGCCGCGGTCACCGCGTCGGCGGCCACGGTCCCGTCGCCGTCGTCGACCGGCACGAACTGGACACCCGCGTTGCGGGCGGCCGCGCCGAGCTCGTAGGCGACGACGTGCTGACGGCGGCCGGCGACGACCGCCGTTCCCGGCGGGGCGAGCACCCGGACGGCGATCTGATTGGCCATCGTGCCCGACGGGACGAAGACCGCGGCCGGCTTGCCGACCCGCTCGGCGTACGTCGCCTCCAACGCGTTGACCGTCGGGTCCTCGCCGTAGCTGTCGTCCCCGACCTCCGCCGCCGCCATCGCCCGCCGCATCGCCGCGGTCGGCTGCGTGACGGTGTCGCTCCGCAGGTCGACGACGTCGGATGGCACTGCCCGATGCTAACGGCCGTTCCTCGGCGGCCGTCCCCGAGCGGCCGACCGCTAGGCTCCGCCCGATGGCGGTGGATCAGCCCGATCGAGCCCTTCCGCCCCACATCCGCGGGCTCGGCGAGGGCACCGTCGGCGCGGTGCTCGACATCGAGACCGTCGAAGCAACGCCCGAGCGGGTCGTCCTCCGTCTGCCGGTGACGTCGAAGGTGCACCAGCCGTACGGCGTGCTCCACGGCGGCGTCTCCGCGCTGCTCGCCGAGTCGGCGGCCAGCTTCGGCGGCGCCGTCTCCGTCCCGCCCGGCCAGAGCGTCGTCGGCATCGAGCTGAACGCCAGCCACCTGCGACCGATGACCACCGGCACGCTGACCGCGGTGGCAACGCCGGTCCGCAAGGGCCGGACCATCCAGGTCTGGGACATCGCGCTGACCGACGACGACGACCGGCCGATCTGCCGAGCCCGTTGCACGCTGGCCGTCATCGCCCAGCCTGATCAGGTTGGGCCCGATCAGGGGGGGCCCGGGCGTCCCGGGCCGGCCGGCACCGGCTGAGCGACCGCCCTCCGGCCCGGCTGAAGTATCACGACCGGGCGCGCCGGAGTATCACGACCGGGCAGGATGGCGCGCGCTGGTGTTCGTTCGCGTAGGATACGCCATGCCCCCGGTGCCACCCATTGCCGAACCTGGGTCCGTGGGGCTCATGCTCCCCCCCGTGTTGCCCAGTGATATCCCTGGTAGAAGTGGTAGTACCAATGGTAAGAACAGGGGTAGTACCCAAGGTACTACCAAGGAACTGCAGCGGACGTGCCGGGACGCCGAAGCGCTCGGTGCATCGGCCCTCTGGGCGGTCGACCACCTGTTCTGGGCGACGCCGATGCTCGAATGCCTGACGACGCTGACGGTCGCCGCGACGGCGACGACGAGCGCGGCGTTGGGTAGCTGCGTGCTCCAGCTCCCGCTGCGCCGGCCGGCCGCGGTCGCCAAGCAGGCCGCGGCGATCCAGCTGCTCTCCGGCGGCCGGTTCGTCCTCGGCGTCGGCGTCGGCCGCCATCGGGGCGAGTACGAGATGGCCGGCGTCGACTTCTCCCGCCGCGGCCGACTGCTCGACGACGGCCTCGCCGAGCTGCGACGAGCCTGGGACAGCGCCGGCGACGCCGCGGTTCCCTACCGGCAGGCGCCGGCCGCCCCGCCGGTGCCGGTCTGGGTCGGCGGCTCGAGCGATGCCGCCCGGCGTCGGGCGGCCACGTCGGCCGATGGCTGGGTACCGCTGTTCCTCGCCCCAGCCGAGCTGGCATCGTCGCTCGAGCAGCTCCGGGCCGAGGTTGCCGCCGCCGGCCGACCGCCGACCGCGGTGACCCCAGCCGTCGTCGTGATGGTCGCCGTCGGGCAGGGACGCAAGGTCCACGAGCGGGGCACCCGCTGGCTCTCCTCCCTTTACGGCATCCCCCCGAAGGCGTTCGACCGCCACCTCGTCGCCGGGCCGGCCGAGCACTGCGCGGCCCGGCTCGACGAGTACGTCGACGCCGGGGCCCAGCACGTCGTCGTCATGGTCGCCGACGACCGGCCCCTCGATCACTTCGCCGAGCTCGTCGGCGCCCTCCGCCCGGCGGTCTCGCCGGTCCCGGCGGGCGACGGGGTCGTTCGGCCCGACCTGGCCGACCCGGTTCGGCCCGACCTGGTGGAGGTGGGAGCGTGAGCACCGAACCGGTGGCGATCCTCGGCACGGGGATGACGGACATGAGCCGGCGGGACCAGTCCGCCGAGACCATGGCCCACCAGGCGGTCCACGAGGCGCTCGGGGACGCCGGGGTCGAGCCGCACGAGCTCTCGCTCGTCGTCGCGGCCAACGCCCTCGGCGGCCGGCTCTGCGAGCAGGGCTGCATCCGGGGCCAGACGTGGCTGCGCAAGGCCGGGCTCGGCGACGTGGCGGTGGTCAACGTCGACAACTCCTGCGCCGGCGGGACGTCGGCCGCCCACGTCGGCTCCCTCGTCGCCCGGGCGTCGGCCGGCCCGGTGCTCGTGCTCGGGGTCGAGAAGATGTGGACCGGCGACCGGGCGGCCACGCTGGCCGGTATCGAGGACGGCCTGCCCGCGGACTACCGGGCCGACATGCACGCCCGCTTCCGACCGGAGGAGAACCCCGGCGGCAGCATCCTGATGGGCCTCAACGACTTCTGGGCCCGCCAGTGCATGAACGACCGCGGGACGACCGTCGAGCAGATCGCCGCCGCCGCGGTGAAGGCCCGCTACAACGCCAGCCGGAACCCGATGGCCCAGATCGCGAAGGCGACCACCATCGACGAGGTGCTGGCCTCGCCGCAGGTCGCCGGCGTGCTGACCCGGCTGATGTGCAGCTCGTTCACCGACGGCGCGGCCGCCCTCGTGCTCGGCCCGGCCGACCGGGCCCCGGCCGACGCGGCCTTCATCGTCGGTTCCGTCGCCCGGTCGGGCAACGGCGAGATGGACTACCACGACCGGCTCGGCGAGACCGCCCGGGCGGCCTGGGAGACGTTCGGCTGCGGCCCCGGCGACTTCGACATGGTCGAGCTGCACGACGCGACGAGCGCCGAGGAGATCTACGCCCTCGAGTCGCTCGGCCTGTTCGGCCACGGCGAGGCCGGTCCGGCCACCCTGGCCGGCGACACCGCCATCGGCGGTCGCGGCCTGACGGTCAACCCGAGCGGCGGCCTCGTCGGTCGCGGCCACCCGCTCGGCGCCACCGGCATCGCCCAGATCGTCGAGCTCGCCACCCACCTGCGCGGCCGGGCTGGCGCACGACAGGTGGAAGGCGCCCGGCTCGGACTGGCCGTCAACACCGGCGGGGTGATCGAGGGCGACGCGGCCTACGTCGGCATCCACGCCGTCGCCGCCGGGAGGTAGCCCAGTGCCCGGCCTCACCGTACGGAGCTGCGGCATCGCCGTCCCCGACAAGATCCTGACCAACGACGACCTCTCCGCCCGCCTCGACACGAGCGACGAGTGGATCGCCGAGCGGACCGGCATCCGGGAGCGGCGGATCGGCGGGACGACGTCCGGGCTGGCCATCGAGGCCGGTCGCCAGGCACTCGAGCGGGCCGGCCTCGAACCGGCCGACATCGACGTCGTCGTCCTCGCCACCACGACGCCCGATGCCATGGTGCCGGCGACGTCGGCCACCGTGCAGGCCGAGCTGGGCGTCCCCGGTGGCGCGTTCGACGTCAACGCCGCCTGCTCCGGCTTCGTCTATGGCCTCGTCACCGCGGCCGGCCTGATCGCCACCGGGTCCGGCCGAGTCCTCCTGATCGGCTCGGACACGCTCAGCCGGATCACCGACTGGGACGACCGGACGATGGCCGTGCTCGTCGGTGACGGCGCCGGTGCGGTCGTCCTCGAGCCGGTCGACGGCCCCGGCGACCTGCTGAGCTGGAACCTCGGCGCCGACGGGACGCTGCGCCACCTCCTGCGCTGCGACCACGGCGGCTACCTCTACATGGACGGCAAAGAGGTCTTCCGCCGCGCCGTCCGCGTCGTCGTCGACTCCGCCGTCAAGGCCCTCGACGACGCCGGCCTGTCGGCCGCCGACGTCGACCTGCTCGTCCCCCACCAGGCCAACCTGCGGATCATCCAGGCCGCCGGCCAGCGCCTCGGCATCCCCGAAGAGCGGACCGCGGTCGTCATCGACCGCTATGGCAACACGTCGTCGGCGTCGGTCCCGCTCGCCCTCGACGATGCCGTCACCGGCGGCCGCGTCCGCCGGGGCGACCACCTGCTCCTCACCGGTTTCGGCGGCGGGATGACCTGGGCCAGCGCCGTTCTACGCTGGGGGGGATGACCGAGCACTCCGAGGACGCCCCCACCGCCGTGATCCCCGCCGCCTCCGCCCGGGAGGCCCGGCCGACGCTGGTCGTACTGGCCGCCGGTCGGGCCCGTCGCTACGGCGGCGTGAAGCCGCTGGCCCCCGTCGGGCCAGGCGGCGAGGCCGTGATCGACCTGTTGGCCAGCGACGCACTGGCCGCCGGCTTCGGCTCGCTCGTCCTCGTCATCGGCCCGGCCACCGGGCCGGCCATCCGCTACCACGTCGAGCAGACCTGGCCCGGCGCGGTCGACGTCCGCTTCGCCACCCAGGAGACGCCACACGGCACCGTCGACGCCGCGCTGGCCGCCCTCTCCCACCTCGATCCGGCCGTCGCCTTCGGCGTCGCCAACGCCGACGACCTCTACGGCCAGGCCGGGCTGGCCCAGCTGGCCGATCACCTCGCCAACGACGGGTCGAGCTCGCTCGTCGGCTACCAGCTGCGCAACGCGGTCGTCGGCGACGCGCCCGTGACCCGCGGCGTCTGC
Organism: uncultured Actinomycetota bacterium; assembly: GCA_963844575.1. Taxonomy (GTDB): domain Bacteria; phylum Actinomycetota; class Acidimicrobiia; order Acidimicrobiales; family RAAP-2; genus DASZUK01. Next base: position 1,223,009 of record CAWJOU010000005.1, on the reverse strand, counting down.
CAGGTCAACCCGGACGGGACGCTCGAGTCGGTCGACGAGCGTCGCCAGGTCTGCGCGGCCGGCGACGGCCGGTACCTGGCCAAGGACGGGCGCGCCCCTGAGGAGCTCGACGGCGACGAGCTCGTCTCGATGAACCTGTGGGGCTTCGGGCCGGACATGCCGCCGATCTTCCGGGCCGCCATGGCCGACGCCACCGAAGCGCTCGAGGCCGGTCGGTCCGACGCGGAGGTTCTCCTGCCCGAGATCGTCGGCGCCATCCTCGCCGGACGCTCGCCCGGCGGCCTGCCGGCCGCGCCGTTCCGAGTGCTGCGGGCCGAAGGCCGGTGCATCGGCGTCACCCACCCCGACGACCTCGGCCTCGTCCAGGCCGACCTGGCCGGCCAGGTCGGCCGGGGCGAGCGACCGGCCCAGCTCTGGGGCAGCGTCTGATGACCCGACGTCGGGCGACACGGCGTCAGGCGACGGAGCGTCGGCCCACATGACCCGGTCGGGCCGCCTGACCGTGGCGTTGGCCGTCAACGTCGTCCTCGTCGTCGGCCAGGTCGTCGCCGGGATCGCCGCCCACTCGACGAGCCTGCTCGCCGACGCCGGCCACAATCTGACCGACGTCGCCGCCGTCGTCATCTCACTGCTCGCCGTCCGCTGGGCGATGCGGCCCCGCAGCGACGCCCGCTCGTTCGGCAACCACCGCGGCACGATCCTCGCCGCCCTCGTCAATGCCGGCACGCTCGCCGTCGTCACCGTGGCGATCGTCGCCGAGAGCGTCTTCCGCCTCGTGCACCCGGTCCGCGTCGACGGCGGGATCGTCGTCGTCGTGGCCGCCGCGGCCATCGTCGCCAACGCCGCCGCCGCCCTGGTGCTGCGGGACGGCAGCCACGACCTCAACATGCGGGCGACGCTCGTCCACATGGCCGCCGACGTCCTCGCCTCGTCCGTCGTCCTCGTCGCCGGCATCGTGATCATGGCGACCGGTGGCGGGTGGGACCGCATCGACCCGGCCGCCTCGCTCGTCGTCGCCCTCCTCATCACCGTCCAAGCCGTCCGCCTGGTCAAGGAGAGCGCCGACGTGCTCTTGGAGTCGACGCCAGCCGACGTCGACCTGACCGACCTCCGCCGGGCCATCACCGCGGTGCCCGGCGTCGGCGAGGTGCACGACCTGCACGTGTGGAGCCTCTCGAGCGAGCTCCGGGCCCTCTCGGCCCACCTCGTCCTCACCGGCCATCCCACCCTCGAACAGGCCCAGGACGTCGGCGGCCGGGTGCGGGCCGAGGTCGTCGGCCCGTTCGAGATCGCCCACACGACGTTCGAGCTCGAGTGCGAGCGCTGCGTCGACGACGGCGTCGACGACCCGTGCGGCGTCGACGAGCTCCCGGTCACCGTGCGGAGCTCTGTCAGCTGACGATGGGCCGATCGACGATGGCCGGTCACTGGGGCTGACCGGGGTGGGCAGTGACCAAGGGGGGTGGTCCGGACGCGACGCGACCCCGAGTAACCGTCCGGCCGAAGCCGTCCAGCTCCTCGGGGCCACGCCCGCAGTGACCCGCCGCTCCGACTGGCGGGACCGTGTCGGACAATCCCGCCGCAGAGCCCGGTCCGGCACGCTCCAGGGAAGCCACCGACCCGTCTTGCGAGCCACCATCATTCGAGCCACCGCCACCGCCGTGGCGCCGAGGACCTTGCGGCCCCCGTGCCGTCCCTCCGGTCGGCCTCGCGGCCTCCCTTCGGTGCGTCCAGTCGACCTTGCGGCCTCCCTTCGGCTCGCCCCTCGGTCCGCCTTGCGGCTTCCCTCGGGTCCGACGGCGGGTCTTGGCAACCCGAACTGCCGCCAGCGTGCGCTCCTCGTCACGCGACGTCAAGTAGCTGTCGGGAAATCCAGATCTTCTCCCCACAAAATCCTCGGCCGTCCCCAAGTCGACGGCCCGTCGTCCCCAGTCCGGCGGCCCCCGTCCCCAGCTCATCCCCAGCCCGTTCGCTGACGATGGCGGCGACACGGGGGGCAGTTCCGGGGACCGTACCGAGGCACGACCGACGGGTCGTCCTCGGCCTGCTGGCCGCGGCTGTCGTCCTGGCCGCCACCGGTCTCGGCCTCGTCCTGGCCGGTCGTCCGCCGGCTGGCGGGCGTGCCGATCCACCAGCCGCCGGCAGCCATGCCGATCCGCCGCCGCCGACGACGACGGGCGATCGTACTGATCCACCGCCCGCCGGCGGTCGGGCCGGTCAGCGATCGGCGAGCGGAAAAGGGGCTGGCGGCGGCGGACTGGCGGCGATCAGCGCCCTCGGCACGGCGACCGGAGCCGCGGTGCCGGGCACCCGGTCGGCCTACTACGAGCCGCCGGCGGTCACCGCCGCCGAGGCCGCATCGCCGGGGCAGTTCGTCGTCACCGGTCGCGATGCCCCGGACCCGTTCGTGCTCGTCGAGGACGGCACCGACTACCTGTACACCAGCCAGGGCGACCAGACCGGGAACAACCTCCCGGTGGCCGCCGGCCGGTCGCTCACCGAGCTCGGCCCGCTCCGCGACGCCATGCCCGACCTGCCGGCCTGGGCCGTTCCCGGGTTCACCTGGGCGCCGGACGTCCACCGGTTCGGCGACCACTACGTCCTCTACTTCACCTCGATCGTCGCCAGTACCGACCCGGCTGACGAGTGCATCGGCATCGCCTCCAGCCGGTCGCCGCTCGGTCCGTTCACCGCCGAGCCGCAGCCGTTCGTCTGCCAGCTCGACCAGCGCGGGTCGATCGACCCGCGGACGTTCACCGACGTCGACGGCACGACGTACCTGATCTGGAAGTCCGACGACAACGCCGACGTGAACGGCACCGAGCTGACGAACATCTACTCGCAGCCGCTCAGCCCCGACGGCCTGCACCTCGACGGCCAGCCGACCCGGATCTTCGGGCCCGACGAGCCCTGGCAGGGCCGGATCGTCGAGGCTCCCGACCTCGTCTGGGCCCAGGGGGCGTACTGGCTCTTCTACTCCGGCGCCTGGTTCAACCAGCCGGGCTACGCCATCGGCGTCGCCCGCTGCGCCGGCCCGCTCGGGCCGTGCGCCGACTCGTCCGCCCAACCGTTCCTGGGCTCGAACGACCAGGGCGCCGGTCCCGGCGAGCCGTCCGTGTTCCGCGACGCCGCCGGCATCTGGCTGCTCTACACCCCCTGGCGGTCCGACGTTCCCAGCTTCACAACCCCGCCCCGGCCGGTGGCCATGCTCCGCCTCGGCTTCGGTCCGGCCGGCCCGTACGTCGCCGCTCCCACCCCTGAGGTCCCCCCGTCGGCGCCCCGTACGGCGCCGCCGCCACTCGAACCGCCCGTCTGGCCGCTCCCCGTTTCGGCCGGCCGCGCCGGCCGGACGACGGAGGCGGGCCGGACGACGGAGGCTGGCCGCACCGCTCAGGCGGGCCGGACCGCTCAGAGCGGGGTGACGTAGGCGGCGTGGATGCCGCCGTCGACCAGGAACGTCGACGCGGTGACGAACGACGCGTCGTCGGAAGCCAAGAAGGCAGCGGCGGCGGCGATCTCCTCCGGTTCGGCGAACCGGCCCATCGGGATGTGGACGAGCCGGCGGGCCGCTCGTTCGGGATCCTTGGCGAACAGCTCCTGGAGCAGCGGCGTGTTGACCGGGCCGGGGCAGAGCGCGTTCACCCGGACGCCCTGCCGGGCGAACTGCACGCCGAGCTCCCGGGACATCGCCAGCACGCCACCCTTCGACGCGGTGTACGAGATCTGGCTCGTCGCCGCCCCCATGACCGCCACGAACGACGCCGTGTTCACGACCGACCCGCCGCCGCGTTCGACGAGGTGGGGGATGCCGTACTTGCAGCACAGGTAGACCGACGTCAGGTTGACCTCTTGCACGCGCCGCCAGGCGTCCATCTCGGTCTCCAGGATCGAGTCGTCGTCCGGCGGCGAGATGCCCGCGTTGTTGCAGCACACGTCGATGCCACCGTAGGTGGCCACCGCCGCCGCGTACATCGCTCGGACCGCGTCCGGGTCGGTGACGTCGGTCGCCACGAACCGGCCGCCGATCGCCTCGGCCACCGCCACGCCCGCCGTCTCGTCGACGTCGGCCACGACGACCGCCGCCCCTTCGGCCGCGAACCGTTCCGCCATCGCCCGGCCGATGCCGCTGCCGGCGCCGGTGACGACCGCCACCTTTCCCTCCAGTCGGCTCGCCCGGACGGTGCTCACGAGATCCTCCTCACGGGTCGGTCGAGACGAAGACGGTCTTTACGTCGGTGAACGCGTCGGTGGCGTCGGGCCCGAGCTCGCGCCCGATCCCGGACTGCTTGAAGCCACCGAACGGCGTCCAGTAGCGCACGGACGAGTGGGAGTTCACCGAGAGGTTCCCGGTCTCGACGGCCCGGGCCACCCGCAGCGCCTTGCCGACGTCACGGGTCCAGATCGATCCGGAGAGGCCGTAGTCGGTGTCGTTGGCGATGCGGACCGCGTCGGCTTCGTCGTCGAACGGGACGACGACGACGACCGGGCCGAAGATCTCGTCGGTCACCGCCCGGTCGCCCGGGGCGACCGGGGCGAGCACGGTCGGCGGGTACCAGAAGCCCGGGCCGTCCGGCGCCGAGCCGCAGAAGGCGACCGGCGCGCCGTCGGGAACGAACGCGGCCACCTCCTGGCGGTGAGCGTCGGAGATGAGGGGGCCCATCTCGCTGGCCTCGTCGGTCGGATCACCGACGACGACGCCCCGGACGGCCGGCTCCAAGAGCTCGAGGAACCGGTCGTAGATCCGGCGCTCGACCAAGAGCCGCGAGCGGGCGCAGCAGTCCTGCCCGGCGTTGTCGAAGACCCCGTACGGCGCCCGGGCGGCCGCCTCTTCGACGTCCGCGTCGGCGAAGACGATGTTCGCCGACTTGCCGCCCAGCTCGAGGGTGACCCGCTTCACCTGCGCCGCGCCGCCGGCCATGATCCGCCGGCCGACGTCGGTCGAGCCGGTGAAGCAGACCTTGCGAACGGCCGGGTGCGTCACGAACCGCCAGCCGACGACCGAGCCGCGGCCAGGGACCACCTGGAAGACGCCGGCCGGCAGGCCGGCCTCGTCGGCCAGCTCGCCCAGCCGGATGGCGCTCAGCGGCGTGAGCGCGGCCGGCTTGAGGACGACCGTGTTGCCGGCGGCCAGCGCCGGCGCGAACCCCCAGCCGGCGATGGCCATCGGGAAGTTCCACGGGACGATGATCCCGACGACGCCCAGCGGCTCGTGGAACGTCAGGCTCACCCCGCCGGCCACCGGGATCTGCCGGCCGCTCATCCGCTCCGGCGCGCCGGCGTAGTAGTCGAGGACGTCCCGGACGTTGCCGGCCTCCCAGCGGGCGTTGCCGATCACGTGCCCGGCGTTCGCCACCTCCAGGGCGGCCAGCTCGTCGACGTGGTCGTCGACGACGCCGGCGAACCGCCGGAGCAGGCGGGCCCGGTCGCTCGGCGCCACCGCTCGCCAGCCGTCGAAGGCGGCCGCCGCCCGGCCGACCGCTGCGTCGACCTCCGCCGCCGTGGCCGAATGGACGGTGGCGATGACCTCCGCCGTCGCCGGGTTGACGAGTGTCACGCAGCGATCATGACACCGGCTCGAGCTCCCGCTCGATGCGAGCCAGCTCCTCGGGCGTGCCCTGCACCTTCGGGCCTTTGAACCACTTGCGGGCCGAGAGCAGCCACCAGCCGCCGGCGACGACCACCACCACGCCGACCGCCACCGGCGCGTAGTTGAACGTGTGGGCGGTCACCGGGGATGTCTGCGGCAGCATGAACAGGAAGCAGATGAGGACCACCCAGACCGTCGCCACCCACCCGATCAGGTAGGTCCACTTGCCCAGGTTCCACGGGCCCCGCTCGAACCGGTCCTTGGCCCGCAGCCGGAGGAAGATCGGGATGATGTAGGCGATGTACAGCCCGATCACCGCGATCGAGGTGACGGCCGCGTAGGCCACCGGGCTCCACCCGTAGGGCAGGCCGAGGATGAAGGCGAAGACGACGGCGAACCAGATGGAGTTGGTCGGCGTGCCGGTCCGGCGGTTGATCTTGTGCCAATGGGAGGACCCCGGCACCGCGCCGTCCCGGGAGAACGCATAGATCATCCGGCTGTTGGCCGTGACCGACGCCATCCCGCAGAACAGTTGGGCCACGATGGCGATGAGCAGGAGCAGCTCGCCGCCTACCCGGCCGACCGAGTCGATGAAGATCTGCGCCGGCGGGACGCCGGTGGTCGAGGCGATCTCGCCGCTGTAGTTCTGGATGGCGAACGTCACCCCGATGAGCAGGACCCAGCCGGCGACGAGGGAGACCACGATCGACATGACGATCCCCCGGGGGCCGGCGATGTTGGCGTTGTGCGTCTCCTCGGTCATGTGCGCCGACGCGTCATAGCCGGTGAACGTGTACTGGGCCACCAACAGGCCAATGAAGAAGATGTACACCGACGAGCCCCAGCCGGTGAACCCGCTCTCGTTGACGAAATGGCCGAACACGAACGACGCCGACTGGTGGTGGGCCGGAACGACGAACAGCACGATGACGATCGTCAGGACCCCGAGAATGTGCCACCAGACGCTGACGTCGGACAGGAGCGCGACGACGCGGACGCCGAAGGTGTTCAGCAACCCGTGGAGGGCGAGAATGACGGCGTAGGCGATGACCACGTGCCAGTGCGTGGCCGAGAGCCCGGTGGTCAGATTGAGGAAGGCGGTGGCGAACAGCGCGGCCCCGAAGTCGATGCCGGCCGTCACCGCCACCTGGCCGAGCAGGTTGAACCAGCCACAGAACCAGCTCCAGGCCGCCGGGTTCTTTCCCGACTGGGGCGCCAGCTTGGCCGCCCAGTAGTACAGGCCCCCGGCGGTCGGGTAGCTCGAGCAGACCTCGGCCATCGCCAGTCCGACCAGGACGACGAGCAGGCCGACGATCGGCCACCCGATCGTCATCGCCACCGGGCCGCCGTGGGTCATCCCGAACCCGTAGAGCGTCAGGCAGCCCGACAGGATCGAGATGATCGTGAAGGAGACGGCGAAGTTCGAGAACCCGCCCATCCGCCGGCGCAGCTCCTGGGCATAGCCCATCTGGTGGAGGAGGCGGGTGTCCGCGTCGTGCCCGTCGACTGCTGGCCCCGTGAGGTCGTCCACGTCCAACCCCCTCCTGTCGGCCACCGGCCTCGGCGGGCGGCGGTCCTCCGATACGGCATTGACGCGCCGACTTCGGGGCGTGTCAAGAGAAAATCCGCGTGGTTCCGACACGTTGTGCCTACACCGGACCATAATTTCGGCGCGATTTGCCCATAAGGAGCTGATTTACGTCTTCGGTGACGGGCCGACGGCGGGCCTGCATCGGCGGCCGAGACCGGGCCGCGAGACCGGGCTGTCGGTCGTTTAGCCTCGGCAGAATGGGGGGAACGCTGATCGAAGGAACGCAGTTCAATCTGGCCCGCGTCGTCGAGACCATTGCCGAGGTCCTGCCCGACGGCGAGTGCCTCGTCTGGCGCGACCGGCGGTTCACGTACGGCGAGCTGGCCGAGCGGTCCCGGCGGCTGGCGTCGTACCTCCACGACCGCGGTCTCGGCGTCCGGACGGAGCGGACCGGGCTGGCCGGACGGACTGGGCTGGCCGGACACCGGTCCGGACAGGACCACGTCGCCCTCGCCCTCTACAACGGCAACGAGTACCTCGAGGGCATGGTCGGCGCCTACCGGGCCCGGGTGGCGCCGTTCAACGTCAACTACCGCTACGTCGGCGAGGAGCTGCGGTACCTGTTGCGTGACGGCGCGCCGCGGGCGGTCATCTACCACGCCTCGCTCGCCCCGACGCTGGCCGAAGTGCTCGACGAGGTGCCACCGGTCGACGTCCTGCTCCACGTCGACGACGAGTCCGGCCACGACCCGCTGCCCGGCGCCGTCCGCTACGAGGACGCGCTGGCCGCCGGCTCGCCCGACGGGCCGGACGTCGAACCGTCCCCGGACGATCTCTACATCCTCTACACCGGCGGGACGACCGGCATGCCGAAGGGCGTGCTCTGGCGCCAGCACGACATCTTCGTCGCCGCCATGGGCGGCCGCCGGGTCGGGACGTGGGAGCTGGTCACCAGCTACGACGACCTGGCCGGTCGGGTCGAGAACGGCCTGCGGCTCAAGCTCGGCGTGCTCCCGCCCCTGATGCACGGCGCCGCGCAATGGGCGACGTTCATGATGATGACCGAAGGCGCGACGATCGTGCTGCCGGACGACCCCCGCCACCTCGACCCGGCCGACGTCTGGCGGACGGTGGAGCGGGAGGGCGTCAACACGCTCACGATCGTCGGCGACGCCATGCTGCGCCCGCTCCTCGACGAGCTGGACCGCGGCGACTACGACACGTCGTCGCTGTACGCGGTGGGCAACGGCGGCGCCCCGCTCACCCCCGCGGTCCGCCAGCTCGCCCTGGCCCACCTGCCGTCGCTGATCATCAGCGACTCGGCCGGCTCGTCGGAGACCGGCGCCCAGATGCACGCCGTCGCCAATGACGGCGCCACCGACGGCGGGGCCACGCCGCGCTTTCGCCCCGGTCCCGGGGCGGTCGTCGTCGACGAGGATCTCGGCTCGGTGCTCGCCCCCGGCCACGAAGGGAACGGTTGGCTGGCCCAGACCGGGTCGGTGCCACTCGGCTACCTCGGCGACGAGGCCAAGACCGCCCGGACGTTCCCGGTGATCGACGGCACGCGGTACTCGATCCCCGGCGACCGGGCCCGCCACCTGGCCGACGGCGAGATCGAACTGCTCGGGCGGGACTCGGTGACGATCAACTCCGGCGGCGAGAAGATCTTCGCCGAGGAGGTCGAGCGGGCCATCGCCGGCCATCCGGCCGTCGTCGACGTCGTCGTCGCCGGCCGGCCGAGCACCCGGTGGGGCCAGGAGGTCGTCGCCGTCGTCCAGCTCGGCGATGGCCAGTCCGCGACCGCGGAGAAGATCGTCGACCACGCGTCCGGCTACGTCGCCCGCTACAAGCTCCCGAAGGCCGTCGTCTTCGTCGACCAGATCCAGCGGTCACCGTCCGGCAAGGCGGACTACCGGTGGGCCCGGGAGCAGGCCGAGAAGGGCTGAATCAGACCGACAGGTCCCCGCCCGGTCGCAGGGCTCCGCCGAAGCCCATCAACAGCACACCCAGGCTGAGGGCGGCGAGCGCCCCGAGCGCGCTCCAGCGGACGCCATGCTCCTCGAGCACCGCGCCCAGCGCCGCGCCCAGGAAGAGGAACGCCACCGTCGCCACCCGCCGAGCCACCCGGGCGGCGCGGCCGGCCACCGCCACGACGTCGGAGGCCAAGCCGGCCATGGTGGTGGTGAGGACGGTCGTGTTGATGTCGGGCACCCCCATCCGGCGGACGACGGAGCTCTGGAAGCCCATCGACAAGCCGAAGAGAACGAGCACGACGTAGCGCAGTCCACCCCGGGTGGCCCCCGTGTCGAACAGGAGGACGGCGGCCGTGGCCAAGAACACCCATTCGGTGCCAAAGCCGGCCCGGAACCGGGCGGTGGCGTCCCGGCGGCCGGCGACGGCCGCGCCGAGGAGGGCCCCCGACACGAAGGCCAGCAGGGCGGCCAGTCCGCCGTAGAGGATGGTGTTCTGCGTGTACCCGTCGGGCCGAGTGGTCGACGAGAAGCCGAGCAGCAGCACGTTGCCGGTCATGTTGGCCGTGAACACTCGGCCGAGCCCGAGGAACGTCGTCGCATCGACCATGCCGGTGGTGGCCGCCAGGAGGAACAACCCGGCCAGTACGACCCGGGGCAGGACATCGCCCCCGCCCTCACCGGCCCGCGCCATGTGGTCCAGTATCGGCCGCCCCGACCTACGCTCCGGGGATGGCTCGCCTGCCTGACGACGACCGGACCGACGGCGGCTGGACCGACGACGGTCGGCCTCGCTGCGGCTGGGCCACCGGCCCGTGGCTGGCGCCGTACCACGACGAGGAGTGGGGCGTCCCGGTGCACGACGACCGCCGGCACTTCGAGCTCCTCGTCCTCGAAGGTGCCCAGGCCGGCCTGAGCTGGCTGACCGTCCTCAAGCGGCGCGACGGCTACCGCCAGGCCTTCGCCGACTTCGACCCGGCCAAGGTGGCCCGGTTCACCGAGAAGAAGGCCGAGTCGCTCATGGGCGACGCCGGCATCATCCGCCACCGCCAGAAGATCCACGCCACGATCGGCAACGCCGGCCACTTCCTCGCCGTCCAAGAAGAGCTCGGGAGCTTCGACGACTACCTCTGGGGCTTCGTCGACGGGCAACCGGTCGTCAATCGCTGGCCGGCCATCGGCCAGGTGCCGGCCACCTCCGCCCTGTCCGACGCCGTCAGCGCCGACCTCCGCCGGCGCGGCTTCCGGTTCGTCGGCTCGACCATCTGCTACGCCTACCTCCAGGCCGCCGGCGTCGTCAACGATCACCTGACCACCTGCTTCCGGTACGACGAGCTCGCCGGCTGAGCGCGTCAACGAGCTCGAAGACGAGTACCCGTAGCCGCTGTCCGTCGCCAAGGGACGTCCGGTACGGTGGCGGCCGTGGCGGGGGGCCACCGGACCTCCCGACGACGACGGACCGGGAGGATCGATCCTTGCGACGACGGACGGCAGTTCGGAGGGCGGCCCTAGCGCTCGCGGCGACGATCGGCGTGGCCGGACCGTCGCTCGTCCTTTCGACCGCGCCGGCCGGCGCGGCGACGACCGTCCGCGTACTGACCTGCGCCGGGTCGCCCAAGAAACAACCCGCCGGCTACGTGCTGTCGTGCGCCGACGCAAACTCGAAGCTCTCCGGCATGACCTGGACGGCGTGGGGGCCCCAGCAGGCGGTCGGGCACGGCGTCCTCGTCTACGACTCCTGCCAGCCGTCCTGCGCCGCTGGCTCACCGGTCCGCCGATCGGCCGCCGTCCGGCTGACCACCGTCCGCCGGTCCACCGCCTACGGGAACCTCTTCACCCGGGCCGTCGTCACGGTGACCAAACCGGTCAACGGCGCCTACCGGATCAGATTCACCCTTCCGACGAAACAGCTCTGACCCGGGGAGACGACGGTGCCGATCATGCCGAACCGACGAAGTGCCGAACGGATGCCCGGGCGGGGACGGCGCGTCGCCGCCTCCCTCGTCGCCGGTCCGCTCCTGACGGCCGGCCTGCTGGTCGGACTGACCGGGCCGGGCGCCGGACCGATCGGCGCGGTCGGCCCGGCCGGGGCGGCGACCAAGCCGGCGTCGGTGCCGGCCGCGCCGTCGGCCGGCTGCCGGGGTGCCACTGCGGCGGCGCCCGGCGAGACCACGATCCCGCTGACCGTCGGCAGCCGGCACGGCTTCTACGTCCAGCAGCTGCCGACGTCGTATGACGGCCGGACCCCGATGCCGGTCGTCTTCGACTTCCACGGCTACGCCGAGCCGGCGTCCGGCCAGGTCTCGCTGTCGGCGCTCGGCACATACGGCGAGAGCCACGGGTTCGTCACGATCACGCCGGGCGTGACAGAGCCGGTCTCGCTGTGGGAGGCGACAATCGGCAGCGCGGACATGGCGTTCGTCGGCGGCCTCTTCGACACCGTCGAGAAGACGCTCTGCGTCGACCAGAACCGGCTGTACTCGACCGGTTACTCGAACGGCGCGTTCTTGTCGTCGGCCATCGCCTGCCAGTATGCCGGCCGGATCGCCGCGGTCGCCCCGGTCGCCGGCATCCAGAACATCGCCGGCTGCCACCCGTCACGGCCGGTGCCGGTCGTCGCCTTCCACGGCACCGCCGACCCGTTCGTCCACTTCAACGGTTCCCCCAGCCAGGCCGCGGCCAACCTGCCGGCACCGACAGGGAAGAAGGGGACGCTCGGCCAGTCCGGCGACAAGAGCGCGCTGAAGAAAGCGCCGTCCATCCCCGACGACACTGCGGCCTGGGCCAAGCGGAACGGCTGCGCCTCCGGGCCCGCGTCGACCAAGGTCGCCAGTGACGTGACGCTCGTCCGCTACCGGTGCCCGAACGACGCGGACGTCGAGCTGTACGTCGTCAAAGGCGGCGGCCACGCCTGGCCGGGCAGCCACGTGTCGGCGGCCATCAGCTCCGTCGTCGGCCGGACGACGTTCTCGATCACAGCCGACGCCATCATGTGGCGCTTCTTCGCCGCCCACCCGCTCACCTCGCACGACTGACGCCGGTCCGAGCGACCCGAATCGTCGCCGGGCCCACCGGACGCCGTCGTGGATCGCCTTACTGCGCCGGAAGATCTGGAAGAACGAGCAACGCATCGTCGATATCCGCGTCGAACGCTTCGATGGCTGGACGGCGGTCGAGAAGGATCTGGAGGACGACCGCGGTGCTCGCATTGCCGACTCGGAGCCAAATGACCTTCGGCGGTGGACCGTACAAGAAGGCGAGTTGTCGGAAGTCGGAGTCCTTCGACGCCAATACGTAGCCATGTTCGCGGGCGTGCTCCCAGACCTGACGATCGCTAGCCGTGGCCAGACCGACCAGGGCCACATGCGTGGTGTCGGGGTAAGGACTGAGCAGTCGTCCGACCAGATTGCGTGAGAGGTTCTGGTCGAGCAGCAACTTCACGCGCTGGCGAGCCGCCGTTCACGCAGCGCGGCGAACTCCAATGCGGCCTGCACGTGCTCTCGGGTCAGCTCCGGGAAGTCGGCCACGATCTGGTCGACGGACATGCCGGCGGCGAGGTAGTCGAGGACGTCGTAGACGGTGATCCGGGTGCCGACGAAGCACGGCTTCCCGCTCCGCACCCCAGGGCGCACGTCGATCATCGACTCGATGGCCATGGTCCAAGCGTACCGTCCGAACCCGGACGTCGGACGACGCACTGACGGCAAGCGGATCTAGATCTCGTTGTAGATCGTGCCTGCCCGGCCGGTCCGAATGGTGACGAAGGCGACGACCGCGCCGAGCAAGAGCAGACCGCCGGATATCTCCAGCGCCAGGTGCAGGCCGGAGCCGAACGCCTCGTAGGCCGCGTTGACCACCTTGGTGGCGATCTTGGCGACCTCCGCGTTCTTCGAGTGCTCCGCCTGGTTGGCCGCGCCGCCGCCCCCGACGCCGCCGGTCGTCACCGTGTGGAGGACGAGCGACTGGAAGCTCGGCGGGATCCCGATGGCCTTCAGTCGGGCCGCCAGGTCCCCGGTCAGCTTCGAGTTGACGAGCGAGCCGAGGACCGCCACGCCGATGACCGCGCCGAGCTCCCGGCTAGTGTTCGTCGCCGACGCGGCCATCCCCGAGCGCTCCGGCCGGACGACGGTCAGCGCGGCCGACGTCACCGGGACGAGGGCGATCCCGAAGCCGACGCCGGCGATCGGCAGCACCCAGCCGAGCGTGCTGAAGCCGACGTGGGGACCGAGGACCGCGCTCGTCGCCAGGATGCCGCCGGCCGCCAGCAGGCAGCCGACGACCATCGGGGTCCGGGCGCCCGAACGGGCCACCCACGGGCCCGTCACCGCCGACCCGATGATCAGCGCGGCGGCCATCGGCAGGAAGTCGAGCGCCGTCTGGTACGCCGACGCTGTGACGACGACCTGGAGGTAGAGCGCGGTGAAGAAGAAGATCGAGAACGTCCCGAAGTAGGCGACGAACGCCACGAAGTTCGAGCCGACGAACGGTGGTCGGCGGAAGTACCGCAGGTCCAGCATCGGGCTCTTCGACCGCCACTCCACCACGACGAACGCCAGGCCGGTGAGAACGGCCGCGCCGAAGAGCAGCTCGATCGGCCACGCGCCGTAGCCGGACGTCTCGCCCTGGATGATGGCGAACGACAGGCACGCCAGCGCGGCCGCGCCGAGGATCGTGCCCGGCACGTCGAACCGCCGACCCTGCGGATCGGACGACTCCGGGACGAAGACGAGGGCCATGGCGAACGCCACCAGGCCGACCGCCAGGTTGAACCAGAAGATCGCCCGCCAGTTCGCCACCCCGACGAGGACGCCGGCGATCACCGGACCGAGCGCCAACGCCAGCCCGGACACCGCGGCCCAGACGCCGAGGGCGTCCGCCCGCGTCTCGCGGTCCGGGTAGACGTGGCGAATGACCGACAGCGTCCCCGGCTCCGACGCCGCCGCGCCGACGCCCATGACCACCCGGCCGGCGATCAGCCAGTTGACGTCCGGCGCCAGCGCAGCCACCACCGAGCCGGCGCAGAAGACGGCCACCCCGGCCAGCATCATCTTCTTGCGGCCGAGGAGGTCGCCCATCGTGCCCGCCGCCAGCATGAAGCTGGCGAACGTCAGCGTGTAGCCGTTGACCACCCACTGCAGCGACGCCACCCCGGCGTGCAGGCTGCTCTGGATGTCCGCCAGCCCGACGCTGACGACCGTGTTGTCGAGGAACGTCAGGAAGAGGACGACGCAGAGCGTCGCCAGCGCGACCGCCTGGGCCGGGGAACCGAGGCCCCCCTTCTCGATCCTCATCCCGGGGATCGCCCCTGTGCCCGCCTCGATCCCGGACGTCCCGGCACCGTTGACGCCCGCCGCGGCCGTTGGCCGCGTCTCCGTCATCGCGCCGTCCTCGCCATGGCCACGAACCTACCCGGGTGCCCCAGCCGCGAGACGGAACCGCGCCATTTTCGACGAACGAACGTTCGATGACATTCCAGCCAATACCGGCCATCGGATGACCGGATTTCTGTGGGACGCTGAGCGTCGTGCGCGCCGACCGACTGGTGGCCCTGCTGCTGCTGCTCCAGTCCCGCGGCCACGTGACGGCCGCCGAGGTGGCGACGGAGCTGGAGATCTCCGAGCGGACCGCCCGTCGCGATCTCGAAGCCCTCGGCCTGGCCGGCCTCCCGGTCTACTCCCGGCAGGGTCGGGGCGGCGGGTGGCAGCTGCTCGGCGGGGCCCGGACCGACCTCAGCGGCCTGAACACCGCCGAGGTTCGGGCGCTCTTCCTCGTCGCCGGCCCGTCGTCGTCGGTCTCGCCGGAGGTCAAGGCCGCGCTGCGCAAGCTCGTCCGGGCCCTGCCCGAGCCGTTCCGGACGGACGCCGAGGCCGCGTCGACCGCGGTCGTCGTCGACCCGACCGGTTGGGGAAGCTCGCGCCGCACTGCACCGCCGGTGCCGACGCACCTCGACGCGCTGCAGCAGGCCGTCGTCCACGGCGAGCAGGTCGTCCTCGGCTACGCCGACCGCCAGGGTGCGTCGAGCCGTCGGACGATCCACCCGCTCGGCCTGGCTGCCAAGGGATCGACCTGGTACGTGATCGCCGACACCGACGCCGGCCAGCGAACGTTCCGGGTCGACCGGGTCGTGTCGGTCACACCGACCGGCGACCGCGTCGTCCGGCCCGCCGGCTTCGACCTCGACGCGGCCTGGCGGCAGGTGACCGAGGAGGTCGGGCGGCGCTGGGCCACCGGGTTCGTCGCCCGCGGTACCGCCGATGCCGACACCGTCCGGCTGCTGCGCATGGTCATGGGCCGCCGCGTCCGCATCGGACCGCCCGGTCCGGACGGCCGGGTAGCCATCGAGGTCGGCAGCGGCAGCGAGCGGGCGTTGGCCGGCGAGCTGGCCGGGTTCGGCCGCCTGGTCGAGATCACCGACCCGCCGTCGACGCGCCGGCTCCTCGCCCAGCTCGGCGACGAGCTGCGGGCTACCTACGGACCGGTCGATCCGACGCTCGGCTCTTTGCAGCCATAACGGGCCGGATCACCCCGCCTTTCGGTGGGTAACCTGGGCCGATGGCCGCCGGCGACGATCTCCTGGCCTACCGGCCGCCGGTCGCCGACATCCTGGACGCCCTCGACATGACCGGGATCGGCGAGGTCCTCGCCCTCCCGGCGTTCGACCACGTCGACCGGTCGACGGTCGCCGCGGTGCTCGACGAGTTCGCCCGCTTCGCCGCCGACGTCGTGGTCCCGACCGACCGCGTGGGCGATCGCCAGGGGGCGCGCTTCGACCCGGCGGACGGGAGCGTCACGACGCCGGCGTCGTTCGCGCCCGCCTTCCAGCAGTTCGTCGCCGCCGGCTGGGGCGCGGTCACCGCCCCGCTGGCGTACGGCGGCGGCGGGTTCCCGGCGTCGGTCGGCCTGGCTCTCCAGGAGATGCTCAGCTCGGCCAACCTGGCGTTCTCGCTCAACCCGGTCCTCACCCAGAGCGCCGTCGAGCTGTTGACGGCGTGGGGCTCGCCGGACCAGCAGGCCCGGTTCCTCCCCCGCGTGATCACCGGGGAGTGGACGGGCACGATGAACCTCACCGAGCCCGACGCCGGCTCCGACCTGGCCGCGGTGCGGACTCAGGCCGTGCCGGTCGACGACGGCTGGCGCTTGTCGGGGACGAAGATCTTCATCACCTGGGGCGAGCACGACCTGGCCGACAACATCGTCCATCTCGTCCTCGCCCGCACGCCGGACGCGCCGGCCGGCACGAAGGGCCTCTCGCTCTTCATCGTGCCCAAGTTCACCGTCGGCGCCGACGGGTCACTCGGGCGACCGAACGCGGTGCACTGCATCGGGATCGAGGAGAAGCTCGGCATCCACGGCAGCCCGACGTGCGTCATGTCGTACGACGACGCCGAGGCCGAGCTGGTCGGCGATCGGCACGGCGGCATCCGGGCGATGTTCACGATGATGAACGCGGCGAGGCTGACCATCGGCATCCAGGGGCCCAGCGTGGCCGAGCGGGCGTACCAGCATGCCCAGCGGTACGCGGAGGGCCGCTACCAGGGCCGGGCCACCGGGGTCCGGCCGCCGGCCCGGTCGCCGATCGCCGACCACCCCGACGTGCGCCGGCTGCTCCTGTCCATGCGGACGTCGACGTTGGCCGGGCGGCTGCTCGTCCACCTCGCCACCCACCACCGAGACCTCGCCCGCCACAGCCCCGACGCCGACGCCCGGGCGGCCGCCCAGGTGATGGTCGACCTCCTCACCCCGGTCGCCAAGGCCTGGCCGACCGACATCGGCTTCGCCGCCACGTCGGCCGGGCTGCAGGTGCTCGGCGGCGTCGGGTACGTCGAGGAGAGCGGCATGGCCCAGCGGCTCCGGGACGGCCGCATCCCGCTCATCTACGAGGGGACGAACGGCATCCAGGCCATCGACCTCGTCACCCGCAAGCTCCCACGCGACGGCGGCCGCGCCATCCGCCAGCTCATCGACACGATCGCCCGGTCGACGGACGGGCCGACCGACGCCGACGATCCGCTGGCCGTCAGTCGTGCCTGCCTGGCCGACGCGGTCGGGGTGCTGCGCGACGTCACCGACCGGCTGCTCGTCGCCGTCGACGACGCGCCCGACGACGCGCTGGCCGGCGCGTCGGCCTACCTCGAGCTGTTCGGCCTGACCCTCGGCGGCTGGCTGATGGTACGGCGGGCCGAACGCTCGGCCGCCGACGGCACCCATGGCGGACCGGCCGTCCTGGAATGTGAGTTCTTCGCCACCGAGCACACCGCCCGAGCCGTCGGGCTCGTCCGACCGGCGCTGGCCGGCGCTGGCCGGCTGGCCATCGCCGTGTCCGACGCTCGTCAGCCCGGCGACGTCCGATCGACGTAGGTCGACCCGGCGTCCTGGGCGGCGAACCGGTCGCCCGACCCGCTGGCATCGGCAAACCCCTTCGACCACTGCGCCCAGCTGACCGTGCTGCCTTGGGCGAAGGCCATGAACCGCCACGGGCCGCGGTAGATGTTGTCGCTGAAATGGTCGTGCTGGTCGTTGGCGACGTCGTTCGGCACCGTCCAGGCGACGAACGGCCGGTACGTGCCGTACTCGCTGAAGAGGCCGTTGAAGCCACACTCGTTGGCCGCGGTGCAGTGGTGGCCGACCCGGGCCGGTGTGAACGTGAACACGTTGTGCGAGACCGACACGTCCTGGGTCTTCCAGCGACAGTCGCCGTAGTAGTCGGGCGTCTGGCCCGGGGTGGAGGACGGGACGTGGCGGGCACAGGATCTCGGCGTGTACGTCCGCGGTGTCACGAGCGTGCACGCGCCGGTCGACGTGTTGGCCGACGACCCGCAGTAACGGTTGGCGTTCTCCCACAGCACGACGCCGGACCAGTTGTCGACGAAGACGTTCCGGGAGATCTTCAAGGTCGAACCGTACGGACCGGGGACCCGGGGGTCCGAACCCGACTCGCTGAGGTACACCGCCGCCTCAGGGAAGCCCGGGTTCGTCGGGCCGGCGCCGACGGCGTTCCCGACGAACGTGTTGTCGGTGATCTGGGCGTTGTAGCTGATCTCGTACTGGATGGCCGGGCCGTAGTTGTCCGAGAAGTAGTTCTTCGAGAAGTCGATGCCCGTGTTGTCGGTGTCCGCCCACAGCCCCACCGATCCGTTGTCGTGGACGTAGTTCCCGGTGACCGTCGCCCCCCGGGTGTACCAGAACTTGGCGCCGCCGCTGCACCCGCAGCCCGATGTGTGGCCTGTGTAGTCCGCGGTGTCGTTGAAGCTCACCTCGTCGCCGGTCACCGTGACGTGGCGCGGGCCGGCTGTCGAGTAGCTCTGGAACCCGTACTGCCCGTTCCTCGTCAGGCAGTCGTCCGCCAGCACGTCGTTCGTCCCGAGCATGGCGCCGGCGCCGGCCGGGTTGTCCTCGATCGTGTCGTTCCGGATGGTCCAGCCGGACGCCGACCCCTGGTTGACGACCCCCTCGTTCTGCGGCGCGACGAAGTGCTCGATCGTCAGGTACCGGATCGTGATGCCCGACGAGTTGCCGCCGAACGCGAAGTTGTTGCTGCCCTGTCCGCTGAGGACCGCACCGGGGGCGCCGACGAACGTGTCACCCCCGGCCGGGTCGAACTGGCTGTCGGCACCGCGGCCGACCGTGTGGACGCCCGTCGCCAGCCAGTACGTCGTGTTCGGGGTGAATGTCGATGTCAACACGTTTGTCCCGGCCGGCATCGGCACCGCCCCGGCGGGCGCGGTCGACGGCCCACGGAGGACCGACTGGTTCCCGCAGATGTGGACCGGCGGCGCGCTGGGCGCACCCGGCGCACCCGGTGCACCCGGTGCGCTCGACGACGACGCTCGATGCGAACGAACGGCCGCCGGTGCCGCGGTAGGCGGTGGGAGCGCGGCGGCCAGGAGCACACCGACGGGGACGACGACGCCGACCAGGACTGCGGAACGTCGAACGGCCGGCTGCATCGTCCGATTCAAGCCGCCGCCGGGCCGCCCGGCCATTCAGCCCTACCGACGGGGCCGGCGAGGGCCCAGCCGGGGGCCAACCGAGGCGCCGGACCCGCTGGCCCCACCTTCTTGCCTCATCATAAATCTAGAAATAAGATGTACTTAATCGGAAATAGGAGGTGGCCATGAGTGCGACGAGCGAGCTGCTGGCCAACAACGCCGGCTACGTGGCCGGTTTCACGAAGGGGGAGCTCCCCCTCCCGCCGGCCAAGAAGGTCGCGGTGCTGGCCTGCATGGATGCCCGGCTGGACCCGGCCAAGGCCCTGGGCCTCCAAGAGGGTGACGCCCACGTCATCCGCAACGCCGGCGGCGTGGCGTCGGAGGACGCGTTGCGCAGCCTGGTGATCTCCCAGCGACTGCTCGGGACGGAGGAGATCATCCTCGTCCACCACACCGACTGCGGGATGGAGACGTTCAGCGACGACGAGGTCAAGGACCAGATCCTCGGGGACACCGGCGTGCGACCGAGCTTCGCCCTGGAGGCGTTCCCGAAGGCCGAGGACGACGTCAAGCAGACCGCCGCTCGCATCAAGGCGAGTCCGTTCGTCCCGCACCAGGCCATCCGCGGCTTCGTCTACGAGGTCGAGACCGGTAGGCTGCGCGAGGTCCCACTGGACTGAGCGAACGGCCTGGTCGGGCCGATCGAGGGAGCGACCGGGTGTCTGCAGGGTTCGATCACGCGACCATCGTCGTCACCGACCTCGACGACGCCACTCGGTTCTTCGCCGCCCTCGGCTTCACCGAGTCGCAGTCGGTGGTCGTCAGTGGGCCGACGATCGCCGCGTACATGGGGATCTCGGACTGGGAGGCCGACCACGTCACGCTGGTCGACCGAGGGGCGCCGGTCCATCAGGAGATCCAGCTCCTTCGCTTCCACCGGCCCCACGCGGCCGTCGATGACGGCAGCGGCGACCTGAGCCGGACGGGGTTCAGCCATCTCTGCCTTCGCGTCGATGACCTCGATGCCGCCATGGCCCGGCTGGCGGAGATCGGCCGGCGGCCGAGGAACGAGGTCATGGCCTTCCACGACCGGCGGCTCGTCTTCTTCGACGGACCGGCTGGCGTCGTGATCGAGCTCGCCGAGTGGCAGGCCGACCCCGGCGTCACCCCGGCGTAGACCGAGCGCTGGCCGCTCCGGCGTCTACGGCGACGCCTCGGCGTCCGTGTCTACGGCGACGCCTCGGCGTCCTCGATGAGCCGGCAGAGGGCGTTCACCAGCTGCACCTGCCGGGTCGTCCGGCAGCGCGGCGCCCGCAGGGCCGGGCTGCAGACGAGAACGGCCAGGGCCTGGGCCCGCGACACGGCGACGTTGAGCCGGTGCAGGGAGAAGAGGAACTCGGGGTCGCGGGGCAGGTCGTCGATGCTGCTCGTCGCCATCGAGTAGAAGACGACCGGGGCCTCGCGACCCTGGAAGCGGTCGACCGTGCCGACCTCGACGCCGGCCGGCAGCCGGGCCGACAGCTCCGCGATCTGCGCGTTGTACGGGGTGACGACGAGCACGTGCTCGGGGCCGAGGACGTGCTGGTCGCCGTCGGCGTCGACCCACGTCCCGCCGATCAGCTCGTCGACGGCCCCGGCGATCCGCTCCGCCTCCTCGACCGACGCCGTCCGGTTGCCGTGGTGAGGCACCGCCAGCCAGCGGATGCCGGCCCCGGCCAACTGTTCGCGCCCTGGTCGCGATGGCTGGTCGACGCGGCTGTCGACCCGCTGGCGCTCCAGGCCGTCGACGCTCGACAGCTTGCCGTCGTAGACGACATCGGAGACGAACCGACAGATCGACGGGTGCATCCGCCGGGTGCGGTCGAGGAAGAGGCCGAGGTCGTCCGGCATCGTCACCGCCCCGTCGATGACGTGGGCCAGCGCCGAGACGTCCGTCCCCTCGGGGTGGGCGCCCTGGATCGGCTGGTCGAGCTGGGCCGGGTCGCCGACGAGCAGCGTGTCGGTGGCGACACCCATCGACGCCAAGGCGTTGGCCAGGCTCACCTGCCCGGCCTCGTCGACGACGAGCAGGTCGAGCCGGCCGGCCATCTCCGGCCGGGCCATCAACCAGGCCGTGCCGCCGAGGACGTCCACCTCCCCGTGGTCGAGCCGGTCGATGATCTCTTTGTTGTCGCCGACGTTGCGGACACCGTCGAGCGGGTGGTCGTCGACGTCGGTCTTGTGGACGAGACGGACGCTCGTGCCTCGCCGGGCGGCCTCCCGACCGACGGCGACGAGCAGGTGCTCGATGACCCGGTGGCTGTTGGCCGTGACGCCGACGCGGCGACCGCGGTCCACCGCGTCGACGATCACCTGGGCCGCCGAGTACGTCTTGCCCGAGCCCGGTGGCCCCTGCACCGGCAGCGCCGCACCGTCGAGCCGGGGCACCAGCCGGACCACCGCGTCGGCGCCGTGCTCGCCGATGCTGGCCAGGGGTCGGCCGGGCTCATTGACGCCGTCGAGCCGCGGCGATCGGCGCAGGAGCAGCTGCCGGGCGGCCCGCCACGGCGGCTCCGGCGAATCGAGCCCGTGGTCGGCCACCCAGTCGGCCAGGCGGAGCAAGGACTGACGGAGGACGTAGGTGCCGACGAGCTCCTTCGGGACGAGCGCCCGGGGATGCGGCGCCGCCACCGCCGCCGATCGCCGCAGCACCAGCTCGCCCCGGGCCGGGTCGACCACGCTGGTCGCGTTCAGGCGAACCAGCTCGCCCGGCGACGACCCGGTGGCCGGGTCGATCGGCCGGTCGCCCAGGCGGAGGCCGACGTCCTGGGAAGGGAAGGAGTAGACGTGCTCCTGCGACCGGCGCACCTGGTCGCCGAGCCGTTCGAACCGCAGGTCGCCGACGGCGACGCGGTCGTCGTCCCGGAGCTCGTCCCAGGAGAGCTCCATCCGGGCGAAGTACTCGCGCCATCCGGCGTTGTCCTCACGCTGGTGGAACTTGAGCAGGTGAGCCAGCAGCGTCCGGCCGCGCTGCTCGTCGTCGTATGCCGCGGGATCGTCCGGCCGGCCGTCCAGCAGCCGGGCCGACGTCGCGTCGACCGCGGCCAGCCAGTCGAGCATCGTCGCCGACCGAGCTCCCCCGTCCCCGCCCGACGTCGGCGGCGCCGGCTCTTGGACCGGCTCGGGTCGGCCGTTGCCAGTGGCGTGGCCGGCAGCGGCACCGGTGTCGGTGTCGGTTCCGGCGTGGGATTCGTCCCGCAAGGCGAGGAGCCAGTCCCGCAAGGCCAGGGTGGACCGGCAGTCGACCTCGTTGTAGGCGACGATGCGGTCGCGGATGGTGTCGTCCCTCGGGTGGGAGTCCAACCAGTCCTGGTACATGTCGAGGCTCTCGGCCGCCGTCTGGACGTCACCGGTCCGCCGGAGCCCGTAGAGCGGCTCGAGCTGCTTGATCGAGTACGACGGCGCCCCGACGACGACCGAGCGACGGACGACCCGGTAGAGGTCGACGAGCACCTCGTCCCGCAGCAGGTCGGCGACCTCCTCCTCCCGCACGCCGTGCCGGTTGGAAAGCCGCGACAGCGCGGTGCGTTCGTAACTGGCGTAGTGGTAGACGTGCAAGCCCGGGTGGCGACGGCGCCGTTCGGCCAGGTCGTCCATGAACTGCTCGAAGGCCCGGCGCTCGGCGCCCCGGTCGGCGGCGAAGCGGTGGTGGAACGCGCCCGAGACGTCGACCCAACCGAAGAGGTACTCCAAGCCGCCGTCCTCGGCGTACGGGAAGCCCTCCATGTCGAAGAAGACGTCGCCGTCGTCCGGCGGGGGCAGGAGGTCGAGGCCGTCACCGGGGACCGGCGGCCGCCGCGAGTACGACACCCGCCCCTCCTCCCGGCTGCGCACCTGCTCCCGGGCCTGCCGACCGAGCCGGTCGAGGACGCCGCGGTTGACGGCCACGCCGGCCGACTGTGGCCGGGCGGCCAGCGCCGCCACCGTCGGCACCCCGGCCGCCTCGAGCCGGTCGACCTGCTGGCGGCGGATGCCGGCCACGAGGGACAGGTGGTCGTCCCGGCGACGACGGTCGTCGCAGCGCTCCTCCCACGGGCAGAGGGCGCAGTGCTCGACCGGGTACGGGTACGGCGCCGGAGCGGACAGCGCGTCGGCGAAACGCGCCTGGACGGCCCGCAGGTACGACGAGACCGCGGCGTACGCGAACCGCTCCTCCGATCCGTCGCCGAGGGCCAGGATCAGCCAACGCGGCTCGACGCCCTGGAGCGGCGCCAGCAACTGCCCGTAGAGGGCCACCTGGACGAGGGCCGTCGCCTTCGCCCGCCGGGCCAACTTCGTGTCGACCACGTCGTAGGCGTGTGGCCAGACGCCGCCGGTCGGGCCGCCGCGGACCAAGAAGTCCGGATGGCCCAGCCACGTGCCGTCGAAAAGGGTCCCCTGGTAGACGACGTCGTAACCGTCGGCCAAGGCGGCCACCGTCGCCCGTTGCGCCTCTTCGAGCGCCGTTCGGCTCAGTGACGGCGGCCGCTCCAGCTCGGCCACCCGAGCCCCGGCCGACTTCAGGCGGGCCAGGTACGCCGCCTCGTGCTCGTCGCCGTAACGGGCCGACAGGGCACCGGCTCGACGTGGCTTGGCCAGGACGCCGGTCGCCGCGTCCCGGTCGAGCGTCAGGAGGTGGTCACACGCGAGGTAGCCGCTGAGATCCGAAGCGCTGAAGACGAACGACCCATCGAGGAGCAACACGACGAACGACGAGTGTCGCGTACCGGGCGGACCGGCGGGCCCCCCGCCCCGACCGCCCGGCTGACCGGGGAACGGCGGCCGGAAAGGGAAAGGTCAGAGAGGGGGCGGCGCGATCGTCAGGCCGCCACCGACCCGCACCGCGGGCACCGACCCTCGAACACCAGCCAGCACGGGGTCTCGAGCGGCTCGTGGTCGTAGTCGAGGCCGAAGCAGTCCGGGTCGAGGCATTCGAGGGCGTCGTCCTGGTGGACAACCACCGGGCCTTCGCACTCGAGGATGACCAGTTCCTGGCGCAGTGCCATCTTGCGCCTCCTTCGGGCGTCCGTGGATCTCTTCGACCACGGTACGGCGGGGGTGTGACATCGAGGGGGATGGTGGCGTTCTCCCTGGTGAGAAGGGCATGGCGCGCACCGGGACCGCTGGCCGGGGGTCGTACGGCCGGCCGCACCGGCTCGCCGTCAGGTCGGCGGTGGCGGCTCGTCGACCGGGCGGACGACGACGGTCGACCGCTCGGGGTGGTCCGGGTCGAGGTGGAGGGCCAGCGGCTCGTCCCCGTCGGGCTCCGAGGCTCCCTCGGCGACGATCACGATCTCGTTCTTTTGGCCGAACATGGCCTGGGCCAACCCCTGCATGGCGAGGGTTATCACCTCACCGCCGGACGAACGGGTGATCCGGCCCATCGCCGTCACCGGCCGGCTCTCCGACGGCGCCCGCCCGTCGTCCGGCGCGTCGTCAGTCGCCCGGAGCCAACGGAGCCACTGCTCGTCGGTCCAGTCTTCGGGGTCAGCTGGCGGCCCTTCGGCGGGCTCCGGGTCCAGGGGCTCCACGAACCCACGCTACCGGGAGGGTCGGGCCGGGCGGTCGCCGGCGTCGGGTCCCCCCGGGGCCGGGACCGGCCGCGACCCCTTGCAGGCCCGGGCTGGGCGCAATAGCGTGCCAAGCGATCGCTTGGCCGGATGGGGCCGGGCACGGCCCGTCGCCGTCGGTCGCCCGTCGAAGGACGAGGCGGACGGCACGCCGGCTGCCGTGGCCGGACGTCGTTGGAGGAGGAAGCCGTGCCGGTGGACCGCGTGCTGTACGCCCAGGCCGCCCACGGCGAAGAGGAGATCGCGGCGGTGCTCGGCGTGCTGAGGGGTGGCCCGCAGGCGCTGCGGATCGGTCCGAACGTGGCCGAGATGGAGCGGCGAGTCGCCGCCCTCTTCGGCAAGGACCACGGCCTGATGTGCAACTCCGGCTCGTCGGCCCTCCTGCTGGCCTTCGCGCTGCTGGACCTGCCGCGGGGCTCGGAGGTGATCACGTCGCCGCTCACGTTCTCGACGGACATCGGCGCGCTCTACCACCTCGGCCTCGTGCCGGTCTTCGTCGACGTCGAGCCGGACACGTTCAACGCCGACGGGTCGAGGATCGAGGAGCTCGTCGGACCGCGGACGAAGGCGATCTTCCTACCGAACCTGATCGGCAACGCACCGGACTGGGACGTGGTCCGGCGGGTGGCGGACGACCACGGACTGCTGGTGGTCGAGGACTCGTGCGACGCGCTCGGCGCGACGTTGCGGGGCACGCCGACCGGCGCTCGCTCGGACATCAGCGTGACGAGCTTCGCCATGGCGCACATCATCACGTGCGCCGGCAACGGCGGCATGGTCCTGCTCGACGACGAAGCGCTGCGGGACCGCGGGCTCATGCTCCGCCGGTGGGGCCGACGGTCCGAGCCGCACCTCTTCGGCTCCCAGGCCGCCCGCACCGGGCACGTCTTCCGGGAGGACCTGGACGGCATCCCGTACGACAACGACTTCATCTTCGACGTCCAACCGTGGAACCTCGAACCGTCGGAGCTCGGGGCGGCGTACGGCGTCGTCCAGCTCGAACGGCTCGGCGAGTTCCACGAGCGGCGACGGAAGAACTTCGACGTCTACACGGCCTTCCTGCACGAGCACCCCGAGGCGTTCGTCCCGCCGCGCCAGCTCGACGGCCTGGACACGGCGTGGCTCTGCTACCCCTTCCTCGTCCGAGACGATGCCGGGTTCAGCCGCCCGGGCGTCCAGGAGTACCTCGACTCGGTGCACGTCGACACCCGGACGGTGTGGAGCGGCAACATCACCCGGCACCCGATGATGGTCGGCGTCGAGCACCGGGTACCGGACGACGGCCTGCCGAACGCCGACCGGGTGATGCGCCAGGGGATGCTCCTCCCATCCAGCCACGGCCTGACCGACGAGGAGCTCGACTACGTCTGCCGCCAGCTCGGTCAATTCCTGGCCGAGCACCGGTAAGGATCACGGGTACACGGACCACGAGCGACGGGAGTCGACGATGGCGGGACGAGCGGGCGGGCGGGTCGAGGGCAAGGTGGCGTTCATCACCGGCGCAGCTCGCGGGCAGGGTCGCAGCCACGCCGTCCGGCTGGCCGAGGAGGGGGCGGACATCATCGCCGTCGACATCTGCCACGACTACGAGCCGACCGCGTACGGCCTGGCCACCGAGGCCGACCTGGCCGAGACGGTGACGGCGGTCGAGACGACCGGCCGGCGGATCGTCGCCGCGCCGGCCGACATCCGCGACCGGGACGGCCTGCGGGCCGCGCTGGACGCCGGGGTAGCCGAGCTCGGCCGGCTCGACGTCGTCTGCGCCAACGCGGCCATCTGTGCCGGCGGATCGTGGGACCAGGTGAGCGAGACGGTGTGGCAGGACGTCGTCGAGACCAACCTGACCGGGACGTGGAACACGATGGTCGTCTCGGTCCCGCACCTGCTGGCCGCCGGCGGCGGGTCGATCATCTGCACCGGGTCGACGGCGGCGTTGAAGGGCCTGCCGTTCCTCGCGCCGTACGTGGCGGCCAAGCACGGCATCGTGGGGATCGCCAAGACGATGGCCAACGAGCTGGGCGCCCACCGGATCCGGGTCAACACGGTCCATCCGGCCGGGGTGGAGACGCCGATGCTCGAGGCCCTGGGCGCCGTCGACGCGCTGATCGCCGAGAGTCCCGAACTGGGGCCGATCTACGCGAATGCGCTGCCGGTCGAGCGCATCAGCCCGGCGGACGTCTCCGACGCCGTGCTGTTCCTGGCCTCCGAGGAGTCCCGCTACGTGACCGGCCTCGCCCTGACCGTCGACGCCGGCAACACGATCCGTTAGGCGCGGCGGTCTACCAGCTCGCCGGCTCGATGGCGGCCAGATCGTCCATCGCCGGCCCCCACCGCTCCTCCAGCCACGGCGCCGGGTCCGGCTGGGAGGAGCTGCCGACGACGGTCTGGACGCCCACGGCAGCCAGGGCCTCGGCCTGGGCGACGATGGCGCCCGGCTCGGCGTCATCGGGTCCGATGAGCAGCGCGGTCACCTCGATCTCGGCGGGGTCGCGGCCGACGTCGTCGCAGTGGCGGCGCAGGACGTCGAGCTTGTGGGCGATCGCCGGACCGTCGCCGACCAGGTTGCAGGCATCGGCGTACGTGGCGACGAGCCGGAGCGTCTTTCGCTCGCCGCCTCCGCCGATCAGGATCCGCGGTCGAGGGATGCTGACCGGCGGCGGCGAGCACAGGGTCTCGGCGAGCTGGTAGTAGCGGCCTTCGTACGGGCCGTTGTCGTCGCTCCACATCTGCCGGCAGATCTGCAGCGTCTCCTCGAGTCGTTCGAACCGCTCGGCTACCGGCGGGAACGGCACGCCGAGCCCGAGGTGCTCCCGCTCGTACCAGGCGGCGCCGAGACCGAGCTCGGCCCGCCCGCCGGAGAGGACGTCGAGCGTCGTCACCGTCTTGGCCAGCAGGCCGGGGTGGCGGTACGTCACGCCGCCGACGAGCAGGCGGAGACGGAGCCGCTCGGTCGACGCGGCGACGAACCCGAGGGTGGTGTAGCCCTCGAGCATCGGCTCCTCGGCCGGCCAGACCCGGTCCATCTGGAACCAGTGGTCCATGACCGACAACGTGCGGACGCCGATGGCCTCGGCCGTCCGAGCCAGCGAGGCCAGGGTCGGGCCGACGGCGGCCGAGCCGCCGGGCCAGGTGAAACGGGGAACGTGGAGATCGACGCGCATGGTCGCAACCTAGCGACCCACCGGGGGTTACGTGCCGGGCGACGCCTTCCGCTGGTCGAGGGCGGTCGCCTCGATCCGGTCGCCGACGGCTTTGTCGATGCTGCGCCAGTACTCGAACGCTTGCCGACGAACCTCGTCACGGCGGAGGCCGCCGAGCAGGCCGCCGACGGTGGCGACCAGCCGGGCCCGCTGGTCGTCGTCCATCACCTTGGTCAGCAGCGTCCGGGCCTGCCCGAAGTCGTCGTCCTCGGGGTGCAGCGAGTAGGCGGCACGGACCAGCTCGCCGTCGGCCGCCCACACCGCGTGCTCGGCGTAGGTGTCGGCATCGGCGGCCGGCGCGTCGGCGAACGAGTTCGGGTAGTAGACGGGATCGCTCACGTTGTCGATCCGCATGGCGCCGTCCTTGGAGTACGAGCGGACCGGTGACTTCGGCCGGTTGACGGGGATCTGCTGGTAGTTCACCCCCAACCGGGCGCGGTGGGCGTCGGCGTAGGAGAAGCCGCGGGCGAGCAGCATCTTGTCGGGCGACAGCCCGGTGCCGGCGACGGTGTTGTTCGGCTGGAACGCGGCCTGCTCGATCTCGGCGTGGTAGTCGGTGACGTTCCGGTCGAGCGTCATCTTCCCGACGTCGACGAGCGGGTAGTCGCCGTGCGGCCACACCTTCGTCAGATCGAACGGGTTGAACCGGTACGTCTTGGCCTCCTCGAACGGCATGATCTGCACCTTGAGGCTCCAGCTCGGGAAGTCGCCCCGGTCGACGGCGTCGTACAGGTCGCGCTGGTGGGCGTCGGCGTCCTCGCCGGCGATCCGATCGGCATCGGCCTGGGTGAGGCACTCGACGCCCTGGTCGGTCTTGAAGTGGTACTTCACCCAGAACCGCTCACCGGCGGCGTTGACCCACAGGTAGGTGTGGGACGAGTAGCCGTTCATGTGCCGCCAGTTCTTCGGGATGCCGCGGTCACCCATCAGCCAGGTGACCTGGTGGGCCGACTCCGGCGAGAGGGTCCAGAAGTCCCACTGCATGTCCGGGTCGCGCAGGTTGCTGGCGGCGAGCCGCTTCTGCGAGCGGATGAAGTTCTGGAACTTGATCGGGTCCCGGATGAAGAAGACCGGGGTGTTGTTGCCGACGAGGTCGAAGTTGCCCTCGGACGTGTAGAACTTCAGCGCGAACCCCCGCGGATCCCGCCAGGTGTCCGGGGACCCCCGCTCGCCGGCGACGGTGGAGAACCGGGCCAGCAGGTCGGTGGTCGTCCCCGGCTGGAAGACCGCGGCCTTCGTGTACCGGCTCACGTCGTCGGTGACGGTGAAGGTCCCGAACGCGCCACCGCCCTTGGCGTGCGGCTGGCGCTCCGGGATCCGCTCCCGGTTGAAGTTGGCCATCTGCTCGATCAGGTAGAAGTCGTTGAGCACGATCGGCCCGTCCGGGCCGATCGTCAGCGAGTGCTCCTGGCTGGCTACCGGGATGCCCGCATCGGTGGTCGTCGGCGGACGGTTCGATCGCTCTGGCGTCATGACTGCTCCTCCTCCGGCGGCGGGGCTCCTCTGGCGTCGCCTGGTGGTTCGATACCCATTTTCCGCCAGTTCGGTGATCCCTCGCCCGGGTGACTGCCTCCTGGTACGTTGACCAGGAACGTTGGCCGAGATGACGGAGCACCTGGCGTGTGATCAAGTACCTCGGCTCCAAGCGAACCCTCGTCCCCGTCCTCGGCGAGCTGCTGACCCGGTCGGGTGCCCGATCGGCCGTCGACCTGTTCACCGGCACGACCCGGGTGGCCCAGGAGTTCAAGCGGCGGGGCGCCGAGGTGACGGCCGTCGACACGGCCCGGTACTCGGACGTGTTCGCCCGGTGCTACATCGCGACGGACGCGACGACGGTGGACAAGGACGATCTCCGGGATGCCGTCCGCTACCTCGACGGCTTGGGCGGGGAGGCGGGCTACTTCACCGAGACGTTCTGCGTGCGGTCGCGCTTCTTCCAGCCGTTCAACGGCGAGCGGGTCGACGCCATCCGCCACGCGCTCGACCGCGAGCTCGCCGGCAGCCCGCTCTTCCCGATCCTGTTGACCAGCCTGATCGACGCGACGGACCGGGTGGACTCGACGACCGGCCTGCAGATGGCGTACATCAAGGAGTGGGCGCCCCGATCGTTCAACCGGTTGACGCTGCGCGAGCCCGAGCTGCTCGCCGGCCGGGGCCACACCCGTCGCGGCGACGCCCGGATGCTCGTCCACGAGCTGCCCCACGTCGACCTGGCGTACCTCGACCCGCCGTACAACCAGCATCGCTACTTCACGAACTACCACATCTGGGAGACGCTGGTCGCCTGGGACGCCCCGGAGCACTACGGCGTCGCGTGCAAGCGCATCGACAGCCGGGATCCGGCGACCAAGAGCGTCTTCAACATGACCCGGGAGATGCCGGCCGCGCTCCGCCAGGTCATCGCCGACGTCCGGGCCGACGTGCTCGTGCTGTCGTACAACAACGAATCGTGGGTGTCGCTCGAAGAGCTGATCGACATCTGCTCGGTCCGCGGCCACGTCGGCGTCCTGGCGTTCGACTCGAAGCGCTACATCGGCGCGCAGATCGGCATCCACAGCCCGAGCGGCCAGAAGGTCGGGAAGGTGTCGCACCTGCGGAACGTCGAGTACGTCCTCGTCGCCGGGCCCAAGGCCGTCGTCGACCGGATGACGGCGGCCTACGAGCCGGCCGAGGCGCGCCGCCGGCTGCCGGCTGGTCAGGTGCCAGCCGGTCAGGCCGCTTCGGACTGAAGGATCTCCCCCGCCGCTCGGTTAGCGAGTGCCGCGGGCCCGGGGCTGGTTGCCCCGCGGGGCGCCACCCCGCCGACGCGACGCCGGTCGGGCCGGTCGGCCGGTCCGGTCCGTCCGGTCGGTGCGGTCCGTCCGGTCCGTCCGGTCGGCCTTCGGGCGAGGCTTCGATCCGTCGGCAGCGCCCTGACGTTGGCTGGATGGGCGCCGGTCGGACTGACGCGGGTCGCCCTCGCGTTGGCTGGACGGGCGCTGATCGGGATGGCGGCGATGACCGTTCCGGGCCGACCCGTTGGACGACGACCGGTTGGACGACGACCCGGTGGGGCGGGCCGTCACGCCGTCGCCGGGCGTCGAGGAGAGCGGATGGCCGACGGCCTTCTGCAGCACTCGCACGGGCTCGCGGTCGGCGGGGGTGACGAAGGTGACGACCACGCCGTCGGACCCGGCCCGGCCGGTCCGCCCGGACCGGTGCACGTAGTCCTTGGCCGTCGCGGGCAGGTCGAAGTGGACGACGCAGCCGACGTCGTCGACGTGGATCCCCCGCGCCGCGACGTCGGTGGCGACGAGCGCCTGGGCCTGCCCGGAGACGAACGCCCGCAGTGCCCGGTCGCGCTGGGCTTGGCTCCGGCCGCCGTGGAGCGGGACGGCGCTGACACCGGCGGCGACCAGTTGGCGGGCGACACGGTCGGTGCCGTGCTTCGTCCGGCAGAACACGACAGTGGGGCCGTGCGAGGCGACGAGGTTGGCGGCGAGGGCAACGCGGTCCTCGCGCCGGGCGTCCACCCAATAATGCGTCGTCGTCGACGGCTGCTCTTCCACCTCGACCGACACCTTGACCGGTGTCCGTTGGTAGCGCCGGACGAGCTGGTCGACGTCGCCGTCGAGGGTGGCCGAGAACAGCAGGGTCTGGCGGTCGGGCCGGACCTGGTCGAGGATCGCCTTCACCTCCGGCAGGAAGCCCATGTCGGCCATGCGGTCGGCTTCGTCGATGACGACGATCGACACGTCGGCCAACCCGATCGCTCCCCGGGCGATCAGGTCCCGGAGCCGGCCCGGACAGGCCACCGCGATGTCGACGCCGCGACGCAGCGCAGTGAGCTGGCCGCCGAAGCCGACGCCGCCGTAGAAGGCGGCGACCCGTCGCCGCCGCTCGGCGCCCATCAGGAGACCCATCTCCTTCTCGATCTGCGCCGCGAGCTCGCGGGTGGGGGCGAGCACCAGCGCCCGGGGCTTGCCGGGACGGGCCCGCTCGACCCGGGCGGCGACCGGGAGCCCGAAGGCGATGGTCTTGCCCGATCCGGTCGGCGCCTTCCCGCAGACGTCCTTCCCGTCGAGCGCCGGCGGGATGGCCAGCGCCTGGATCGGGAACGCCGAGGTGATGCCGCGGGCGTCGAGGGCGCGGGCGGCGTCGGCGGACACGCCGAGGTCGGCAAAGGACGAAGACAAGAGGCACACTCCCGAGCTGGGCGACCGGTCGCTGCGATGTCAGAAGGACACGAATTCGCCGCGAGGTGGAACGCCGGACGTTACCAGGCACCGGGCCCAGCACTCGCTCTGCGTCGCGTCCCGAGCGCCGTCACGTCGTCCACGGCACCGGGATCAGACTCGAATGACCTCGACTCCGGGGATGTTGTCGTAGTCGCGGTCCTGCGTGACGACCGGGATCCGTTCCACGACGGCGGTGGCCGCCACGAGGGCGTCGAGGACCGGGACTCGCCGCCGGTCCGCCCGTAGGGCGGCGACGATGCGAGCGAACTGGCGGGCCACTTCCGCGTCGACGGGCAACGGTTCCCACGTCGACTCGACCGCGGTGAGCGTCGCCACTCGCGTCGGGCGATCCACGTCGTCCGCCACGAGCACACCGACCGTCAGCTCGGCCAACGTCACCACCGAGACCTCGGTCTCGGTCACACCGTCCATCTCGCCGAGGGGCCGTCCCGATTCGGTCGCGACGAAGAACGAGGTGTCGAGCAGCGCTCTCACAAGTCGTCCGTCGTATCGGGCAACAAGCTCCGCACATCGTCGAGGAGCCGCCGGTCCGCGGCGTGACGAGAGACGACGGCGACGGCATCGGCGACCGGTACGGCCCGGCGGCGACGCAACGGCACGATCTCGGCCACCGGGCGCCGGTCGACCGTGACGGTCAGCCGTTCGCCGCGCTCGACCCGCCGCAGCACCTCGCTCACCGTGTTCCGCAGCTCTCGGACCGAGATCGCACTGGCCATGGGCCTGGTGTAGCACATGTACCCACATGTGTCCACACTCACTTCCGAGCGCCGGTTCGACGGGATGCCACGGCCCGGCCCGACCGCTACTCGACGAGCTCCCCGAACGTGACGGGTGCTTCGAACGCGGCCCGCCGGGCGGCCCGGCGGAAGGTGGCGAGCATCGCCGGGCCGACGAGGAGGATGAGGACGAAGTTGGTGATCGCCCGTCCGGTGTCCCAGCCGAGCGACGTCGTGCCGTCGAAGACGAGGTAGCGCTGGACGTTGGTGGCCAGCGACGCGCCGGGTAGGTAGGCGATCGTGCTGTGGGGGTCGACGGCGAACGGCCAGAACGACAGGTTGAGCATGAAGCCGAAGAAGTAGCCGGCCAGCGCGCCGTAGATGGCGAGCATCAGCACCTCCCGCTTGCCGCGGGCCGGCGGCAGGAGGCCGGCGAACAGCCCGACCCAGGCGCAGCCGAACATCTGGTACGGCATCCACGGCCCGACGCCGCCGGTGATGAGCGCCGACGCGAACAGGGTGGTGCAGCCGAGGGAGAACCCGAAGCCGGCGCCGAAGACGCGGCCGGCGATGACGAGGGTGAAGAAGACGGTCTCGATCCCGGCCGTTCCCGCGCCGAGCGGCCGCAGGGCGGCGCCGAGGGCCGACAGCACGCCGAGCATGGCGACGGCCTTGGCATCGATCCCGCCGTCGGCGATCTCGGAGAAGACGATGGCCAGGACGAGCACGAGCACGGCCCCGAACATGAGCGGCGCCATGGCGCTGTCGCCGAACGTGTGGGGGGCGATGACGAACGGCCAGAGGAAGGCGACGAACCCGAGGAACGACGCCATGACGATGACCGCCCTCGACCGGAGGCTCACGCGGACAGCCACCCCGGCCGGACGCGTCGTCAATCGGGTGGCCATCAGTCGCTCCCCGCATCTGACAGCACGCCGCGGACCTGGTCGACGGTGAGGATCTCGAGCGGGGCGAGGATCTTGGCCACCTGGGGAGCGAAGGCCGGGGAGGCGGCGACGACGTCGGCGGTCGGGCCGTCGGCGACGACGTCACCGGCCGCCATCACGACCACCCGGTCGGCCGCGGCGGCGACGAACTCGACGTCGTGGGTGGCGACGACGACCGACCGACCCTCGGCGGCCAGCCGGTCGACGATGCCGACGAGCGCCCGCTTTGCCGCGTAGTCGAGTCCCCGGGTCGGCTCGTCGAGCAGCACGACGCGGGGCGCCGCGGTCAGCTGCACCGCCAGCACGAGGGCGAGCCGCTGGCCCTCGGAGAGGTCGCGGGGATGGATGTCGTCGGGGATGGCCGGGGCCAACCGGTCGAGCAGCTCCCGGGCGCCGGCCACTGGCCTCCCGGTCGACTGGTCGGCCGACTCCCGGTCGGCCTGGGCCAGCTCCTCGCCGACGGTATCGAGGTAGAGGAGGTCGGCCGGGGTCTGCGGCACGAGACCGACCAGCCGCCGCGCCCCGCTCGCCGGGAGCGACTTGGGGTCGGTGCCGGCCACCTGGACGAGGCCGGTCTGGCGGGGCCCGGCGCCCTGGACTGCCCAGAGCAGCGACGACTTGCCCGAACCGTTGCGGCCCATGAGGGCGGTGACCTCGCCGTGGACGAGGTCGAGATCGACGCCGCGGACGGCGACGACCGCGCCGTAGCGGACGACGACGTTGCGGGCGCGCAGGGCGACGTCGTCGCCCGGCCGGGCCAGCGATCGGTGGGGCGGCGGCACCGGTCGGGCGCCGAGCTGCCCGCCGAGCTGGCGGCGGAGCGGTTCGGCCTGGCGGCGGGCGTCGCGGACCGACAGCGGCAGCGGCCGCCACTCGGCCAGCCGGCCGAGCTCGACGACCGGCGGCGCCACCGCGGTCGTCGCCAGCATGGCCGCCGGCTCGCCGGCGACGACGGTGCCGTCGGCCCGGACCTCGACGACGCGGTCGGCGTACTGGACGACCCGTTCGAGCCGGTGCTCGGCCAGCAGCACGGTGACGCCGAGGTCGTGGACGAGCCGGGTGACCGCGGCGAGCACCTCCTCGGCCGCCGTCGGGTCGAGGGCGGACGTCGGCTCGTCGAGGACGAGGACGCGCGGGTGGGCGGTCAGCACGGAGCCGATCGCCACTCGCTGCTGCTGGCCGCCGGAGAGCTCGTGCAGCGCCCGGTCGCGCAGCTCGGCGATGCCGAGCAGGTCGAGCGTCTCTTCGACCCGTTTGCGCATCACGTCGGCCGGGACCGCGAGCTGCTCCATGGCGTACGCCAGCTCCTCCTCGACGGTGTCGGTGACGAAGCCGGCGAGCGGGTCCTGACCGACGACGCCGACGACGTCGGCCAGCTCGCGCGGCTTGTGCGTCCGCGTGTCGCGGCCGTCGACGGTCACCCGGCCGGCCAGCCGGCCGCCGGTGAAGTGCGGCACGAGCCCGTTGACCGCGCCGAGCAGCGTCGACTTGCCGACGCCCGTCCGGCCGACGACGAGCGCCAGCTCGCCCTCGTCGATGCGGAGGTTCACGTCGCGCAGCACCGGTGCGTCGGCGTCGGGGTACGTCACGGTCACCCGGTCGAAGACGATCACGCCGGCACCTCGACGGGCGGCGCCGGTGTCGCCCGGCCCGGGCGGTCGGGCCCGGCCGCCGACGCGGCCGACGCCGCCGACCCGTCAGCGACGGCCGGGGCGCGACGGATCGGGCGGAGCGGCGGTGGCGCAGCCACCGCGGGCACCGCGGCGATCAGGACGGCGAGCGCCGGGACGAGCGGCAGCGTCGGCCAGACGAGCGGCTGGGTCGACGGGTTGAGGCTGGCCACCGTGGCCTCGGCGATGAAGACGGCCGCCGGCACCGCGCCGGCCACGACGACGACCCATTCGGGCAGCCGCCACGGGTCCGGCCGGTACTGGGTCCGCCGCACCCGGCGGCTGCCGACGACCAGGCCGGCGCCGCAGAGCACCGCCCCGGCCAACAGCCCCGGGAAGCCGAGCGAGCGAGCGCCGGAGCCGTCGAGCAGCCCGTACGCGCCGAGGCAGAGGCCGCACATGCCGGTCAGCATCAGGACACCCGTGAGCCGCCGCGACCGATGGGTGGCCGTACCGGTACGGCCGTAACCCCGGGAGTCCATCGCCGCGGCGAGCCGCAGCGAACGCTCGAGGGCGTCCTCGAGCACGGGGATGGCGATGCTGCGCAGCACGTGGAACCGGCCGTGGGTGGCGCCGCGGAGCTTGCGGGCCCGGTTCACCCGCTGCGCGCTCTCGACCAGCTGCGGCGCGACCGAGAGGGCGACGACGACCGCCACCCCGAGCTCGTAGAGGGCGCCGGGCAGGACGCGCAGCGCCCGCTTCGGGTTGGCCAGCGTGTTCGCCGCGCCGATACAGCAGAGGAGCGTGCCGAGGCGCAGACCGTCGTAGAGGGCCGCGACCGTTCCCTCCAGCGTGACCGGCCCGCCGAGCTGGACGCCGGCCGCCCACGACGGCAAGGGGATGTGCGGCAGCGTGAAGAGCACGTGCATCGTCGCCGCGTCGGTGTCGCCGCCGAAGATGGCGCGGAACACCACCCGGATGACGACGACGACGAGCGCGAGGTACAGGTAGTACTTGAACGCCCGGGCCCACGGCGCCTCGCTGCGGCGGTTGGCGACGACGATCCCGAGCACGGCCAGGACGAGCAGCAGCAGCACCGGGTTCGTCGTCTGGCTGGCCGCGGTGGCCAGACCGATCGCCCAGAGCCACCACGCGACCGGGTGCAGCGTCCGGGGCACCCGCCGGTGCCCGGCCAGGCTCCACCGGTGGGTCCGGCCGGTCGTCGCCGGGCCGGCCATACCCACCCGGCCTGCGCTCACCCGGCCTGAGCTCACCTGGTCAGGGCTCACCCGGTCGGGGCTCATCCGGTCGGGGCTCACCCCGCCTGGCCCGTTCGCCGACGGCGCCAGGCGATCACCGCTGCCGCGCCCGCCACGACGACGACCGCGATCCCCCCGATGATCACCGGCAGCGGGGAGCCCGACGGCGGGTGGACCCGGGCCGACGCCGGGTCGGCGTCGACTATCCGAGCAGTGTGGCCGCCCTTCGTCCCGTCGTGGGACCCACCGCCCTTGGACCCAGTGCCACCGGTGCTATTGGTGCCGCCGGTCCTACTGGTGCCGCCACCGGCGGCCGTCGTCGTCGTGGTCGTCCCCGTCGCCGCGGTGGTCGACGTCGTCGACCCGGCGTGCCCGGCACCGACCGACGACCCGGCTGGCGGCGAGGAGGACGCGCCACCGCCGCTCGCGTTGCCACCCGACGTCGGTGCGCCGCCGCTCCCGCCGGTTGGCGAACCGCCGGCAGTGGACGATGTACGGGCGGCGCGGCCGCCCGACAGCGGAGCGGGGCTCGTCGTGGTCGGTGGCGCGGCGGTCGTCGTGGTCGTCGGGCCACCACCGCCGGACGGTGTCGTGTTCGTCGCCCGCAGTGCTGTCGGGGTGAGTGTCGCCGGCGGTCGACCCGTGCCGGAGGTACCTGTGACGTTGGTGCCGCCGAAAGTCCAGAGTGTGACGCTGCCCGGCGGCGGCTTGTATGTCCGGACGCCGAGCTGGCTGTACGACCAAGTCGTCTGGCCGGCGTCGGCGTGCCAGTACGACCAGTAGCCCGTCGACGGCGGGGTCTTCGTGCACGATGTCTGTGTCGCCGTCGGTTTTGTGTCGATCCGGCAGATGAAGGCTGTCCCGTACGCCAGGACGCCGGCCGTGGTGAAGCCGGCTGTGTGCAGGGCCTGCAGGCCATTGGTCGATCCGGCTGACCCATCGGCCGCGCAGCCGCGCTCGATTGTCCCGCCCCAGTGGGCGAGGTCCACGACCACGATGACCCCGGTCGTCGTGGAGCAGTCACCGATCGACTGGGCACCGGCCGGTACTGCCATGGCGATCAGGGAGGCCGCCGTCCCCGCCGTCCCGGTCCCGGCGGCGGCCAGCACCAGTGCCCCACCGACCAGCCACCGGTGGGCGCGCCGTCCCCGGCTCTTTCGAGCGGATCGTCGGCGCTGGGCCATTCGTGCTCGCTTCCCGGGCAACGACCCGGGGGCGCTGCGCCGAGCGGCCAGGGCCTCCGAGCCCCGACCCTGTGTCTCGACGGCTGGGAGCTCCCTCACCACTCAGGTATCCCGGCTCACGGCTGCCTCATCGGCTCGCCGTCGACGGTTGCGGACCAGCGCCGGAATTCGACCGGCTTCCCCTGAACGGTGGCGTCACGTATTCGTGACTGCGCTGGTCACGGTACCACGGCACCTTCACCTCCGGGCCGGGGGCGAGACTTGAACCAGTCGCCGACTAGTCTTTTTATCATGACCACCGTGGGAGCCTACGAAGCGAAAACGCACCTGGCGCAGCTACTGGACCGGGTAGAGCACGGGGAGAGCATTACGGTGACCAAGCACGGCCGAGCAGTGGCCAGGCTCGTCCCGGTCGACCGGCCGGTCGGCGACGCCGACGGCGTGGTCGCCGCCCTCCGGCATGCCCGCCGCGGGACGCGGCGCGGGGCCGACACCGTGCGGGACATGATCGACGAAGGTCGCCGATGACACCCATGGTCATCGACGCGTCGATGGCCATGGCGTGGTGCTTCGAGGACGAGTCGACGCCCACCACCGACCAGGTGCTCGACCGGCTGGCGGTCACCGGGGCCGTCGTGCCTACGCTCTGGCGGTTCGAGGTGGCGAACGTCCTCGTAGTCGCCGAACGTCGCGGCCGGATCACCGAGAGTGCAGCCACCCGCTTCCTCGAACTGCTCGGCCAGTTGCCCATCCGGGACGACGAGGCGCCGACGGACGCCCACACGCTGATCGCCACCGGTCGTCGTCACGGCCTCAGCGCCTATGACGCCGCCTACCTCGCCCTCGCCGAGCGCCTCGGCGCGCCGCTGGCCACCCTCGACACCCAGTTGATCGGCGCCGCGAGGAACGCCGGCGTCGACACCGTCGGCCACTGAAGAACGGGATCGCCGGCCGTCACCCACCGGCGGCCTCTTCCCATTGTTTCCTCCCTTACGAAGCGGCCATCCCGATGATGGGCTCGTTCAGCAGCTTGCCGCCCATCGAGCCGTAGAACGGGGCGTCACCGAAGGCGAAGAGGCCGCCGTCGGACGCGACCTCCCAGTAGCCCTTACCGTCCGACGTCGGAGCGAGGCCGACGATCGGCGCGTTCAGGTGCTGGCCCCCTTCGGAGCCGTAGAAGGCGGCGTCACCGAAGGCGAAGAGGCCGCCGTCGGACGCGACTTCCCAGTACCCCTGGCCGTCGGGGGTGGTGGCAATGCCGACAATCGGCTGGTTGAGCGGCTGGCCGCCCATCGAGCCGTAGAAGGCCGCGTCGCCGAAGGCGAAGAGGCCGCCGTCACTGGCCACCTCCCAGTAGCCCTTACCGTCCGACGTCGACGCGATGCCGACGATCGGCTGGTTGAGCGGCTGGCCACCCATCGAGCCGTAGAAGGCGGCGTCACCGAAGGCGAAGAGGCCGCCGTCGGACGCGACCTCCCAGTAGCCCTTACCGTCCGACGTCGGAGCGAGGCCGACGATCGGCGCGTTCAGGTGCTGGCCCCCTTCGGAGCCGTAGAAGGCGGCGTCACCGAAGGCGAAGAGGCCGCCGTCGGACGCGACCTCCCAGTAGCCCTTACCGTCCGACGTCGGAGCGAGGCCGACGATCGGCGCGTTCAGGTGCTGGCCCCCTTCGGAGCCGTAGAAGGCGGCGTCACCGAAGGCGAAGAGGCCGCCGTCGGACGCGACCTCCCAGTAGCCGCTCGTCGTCGACGGCGTGGCGGGAGGTGTCGGCGTCGGCACCGGCGTCGGGCTGGACGGTGGCGTGGGACTGGACGGCGGTGTTGACGCTGGCGAGGAGATGGGATTCGATGACGGCGCCACCGGGGTCCCAGTGAGCTGGGATTCGGTGGGCGAGGAGGTGCCGGTCACCGTGGCCGTGACGCAGCCGGTGGTCGAGTCGTAGGTCTGGTCGCTGAACGGCACCCAGGCAGTGCCGGTCCACCAGGTGAGCGACTGGCCGCCGGGACCCAATGTGCAGGCGGTGACGGTCACCGCCGAGAAGCTGCTCCCCGTGGCCACCTTCACGTCGTAGTAGATGCCGGTGCCGCCCGAGACGGTGCCGCTGGTCGGATCGGCGGCGTACTTGGCCACGGTCAGCGCCCCCTGGCCGGTACCGCTGGCGGCCACTGGGGAAGGAGCCCCTGTCGTGGCCGGCGGCAGCGAGGCGGTCGCCGTCCCGGTCGACATCGACGACGACCCGCCGTTCGCTGTGGTGGTCCCGGCCGGCGGGGCGGGCGGGGTGGGGCCGGTCAGCGGGTCCGAGAGCGTCCCGAAGGAGGTGCCGACCACGCCGTTCACCGCCTGGATCGAGGCTCGCAGGTTCGACCCTGTCGTTGTGCCGACGGCCGTGGTGAACCCGCCGTCGGGGTTCTGCTCGGCCGCCAGGAAGGCCTGGGCGGCGGCGATCTGGGTGGCGTAGAAGGTCGACGTCCCCAGGGCCATGATGGCCAGAGCGGTCGAGTTGACGCTGATGCCGGAAGCACCGGTGAACCCGCCGTCGCCCTGCTGTTGGGTGACGATCCACTCGAGACCGCTCTGGACGGCCAGCTGGGCGGTAGCCGACGGTGTGAGGTCGAGCGCCATGACGGCCATGGCCGTCGAATCGACTGTTGTTGTCGTCGAGGCGGGGATGGCGCCCGACCACGCGCCATTGCCCTTTTGCAGCGATTCGAGGTAGGCGACCGGGCTGGCCGCGTTCGTCGTGTCGCCGGCTCGCAGCTGGGCCAAGACGCCCAAAGCCTGGTCGAAGACCGAAGAGGAGCCGGTGTAGTTCCCGGCGGCCACGCATGTGGCGCCAGCCGCCGGGCAGACCGCCTGGTCGATGGCCGCGATCAGGTCGTGACCCCCGAAGTCGTGGGGGTCCTGGCCGACCACCTCGGCCAAGAGGGCCTCTTTACCGAGAGCCCCGCCCGACGGCGGGAATGTGGGTGTGGCGATCCCGGTCCACGAGTCGGCGTTGTGGGCCACCCATGTGGTGACCATGGCCAGGGTGGGGTCGGCCGTCTTGGCCGCGGCCAACCCGAGGGCTCCGTCGATGGTCAGCCCCACTGTCGGGAATGTCGGCCCGAACGGGTCGTAGTGGGTGCTGTTCACCAGGTTGGCCGGGTTGGTCAGGTAGCCGACGGCGGCGGTGAGGTCGGCCGTTGCTCCCGAGGTGACGTCGAAGGCGGTGGTGAAGGAGTCGATTGCGCTCTTGACGGTGACCGTGTCGACCGAGCCGGGCTTCACCGGGGAGGTTGCCACCAACCGGTAGTAGTAGGTGGTGTTCGCCGAGAGCCCGATCAATGTGACCTTTACCGGCTCGGTGGCTGTCGCCGCCACCGCCGCCGAACCGGCGGACTGGGTCCCAGTGGCCAATGTCGGTGTGGTGCCGTAGTCGACGGCCACCGTCTGGGGGCTGGTCCCAGCGTCGACCGACGCACCGACCGCGGCGGAGGTGGTCGTCGTCGTCGGCGACGGACTGCCAATCGTTGCGTCGGCATAGGGGGCGACGGACCAGTCGAGCATGGCGTGATCGACGTCCCACAGTGTTGTCTCGAGTAGCACCCTGGCCGATGTTGTGCGTGTCCCGTCGTACGTGAGCGTTGCCGGGTCGTAGGCGAGCCCGTTGTCAGCGTCAGCTTCGAAGAAGTTCGGATCCCGGGCGACGAAGCCCAGGTTGCTCGATCCGCTACCGATGCTGACCGCCGCCGAGGTGAGCTGCATCGAGGCCAACCAGCGCGCGGCGGCCCGGGCCGCGGCCGAAGCAGTCGCTGTGCCGGTCGCCTGAGCGGCCGCCGCCAGCCCCTGGGTCGCGAAGCCGGTGACGTACGCGGTCTCGACCTTCTCGGAGACACCGCCGCCGGCGTAGCCACCGTTGAACCCGCCGTCGGCCTTCTGCGCCGCGGCGAGGGCCGAGGCATCGGCCGCGATCTTCGACCGGACCTCTGCCGGCGCCACCGCTCCACCCGTGATCTCGGCCGGTGTGGCATCCAGGATCGCCACCAGGGCGACGAGCTGCTGGGAGAGACGCTTCACGCCGGACGTTGTGCCCTTTGTCGCCGTTGTGGCGAGCGGCCCGACGGTGTAGCTGACCACCGCGTCCACCGCGGTCACCGGGACGGCGACCCCGGCGGCCAGGAGGGCGTTCACGACCGGCGCCTGGACCGCTGTCGCCACGACCGGCTTTGTCGCTGTTGTCGGTGTTGTCGGTGTCGGGTAGTTGGTTGTCGGCTCGTTGGTTGTCGGTGTCAGACGGACGCTCCCCGGGTAGCGCCCTGTCGGCTGAAGAGTCTCTTGGATACGGGCCGCCAGTGTGTCGATCTCGGTCGTGTCGCTCGATGTGTGCAGCGACGTCAGGACGGAGAGCAAGGGGGCGGCGCCGTTCTCTGTCGTCAACCCGCCGAGTGAGGTGAATGTCGACGCCCCTGTGGCCATGGCATTCTCCGCCTGGTTCGAGCGAAGCAGAGCGAGGACGGTGGGATCGATCTGATCGGTCGGGACGCCGGCGGCGGTCAGGGCCTCGACGTAGTCGTCCAGGTTGGCGTACTGCTCCGAACTGCATGTCGACTGGTGGGCGACGCACTGGGCGGCGAGGTGCGAGAAGACCGTGGCCACCCAGCTCTCGGCCAGCGCGAGGGCGCGGGCAGAGGTCGGCTCGGGTGCAGGGGTGGCCGCCACCGGCCCGGTGCTGTCCATGACCGGGACCCTGGGCAGTGTGCTGTTGCCGTAGGCCCAGGCCTGGAAGGGGTAGGCGGTGCCGTTGGTCTGCGGCGCGGCCCCCCCGTACTCGCTGTAACCCCAGACGTCACCGGGCGCCTTCGCCACCCAGTAGGACCAGTAAGCGCCGGAAGGAATCGTGCCCACTACCGGGCAGCTCGTCCCCGGACAGCCTGTGATGGTTGTCAGGAACCCCGGTGTGCTCGGTCGTGTGGCGTGGGTGAAGCCGGCGTGGTCGAGCGCCTGGAATCCGTTCGCCTGGGCGGCGGCTGTCGAGGCACAGCCCACGTCCACCTTCCCGTTCCCCAGCGGGCCGTAGTCGACGAACTCGGTGACCCCGGCGCCCGGTTGGCAGGGGGCCCACCGTGTGATGAGCGACGGGTCGGGGTTGGGCACGGTGGTTGTCGTGGCGCCCGCCACCGAGGCCGGCTCAACGCTGAGTCCCCCCAGGGTGCCGGCCAGCACCGCGACCAACATCGTCGTTGCCAGCCCGAGCATCCCGAGGCGCCGAACGCCTCGCCGCCGTCCCCCCACTGCCGTCTTCGCTACCACCACTCTGCGCACTGCATCCCGCCTTCTCGGTCGTCACTTCGGTTGTTCCGGGCCGCGACCCGGTCGTCGTTGTCGTTGCGTGGTTCCCGGTCGGTCGGTCGGCGGTCCGGACGCCTGGGCGTCACCGGACCGCCGACCGAAACCGATGGACGGCTACAGGAGGTCCACCCAGGACTTCCCGGCCAACCCCTGGGTGCCCTGGGTGGTGGCCCGCACGCTGCCCGGACCGCTCGCCGTGCACGCCGGCAGGCTGCCATCTGTCGGCGAGCTGGCTGTGGCGTTCTGGGCCGAGACCAGCCAGCTCGTGCCCTTCGTGACGTCAGTGGCGAAGTGGCTCGGACCGCGGGGGTCGTCGACCAATCCTTCGATCGCCAGCGCCGTGCTGTTCACGCTCGGTGTCAGCGTCGTGAACGGTGTCTGGCAGAAGTTCTTCCAGGTCAGCTTGGTCGATACCGGGAACTTCACCCCTGTCGCGTTCAGCCAGTCGTTGGCGTTCTCCGCCGCGGTCTTGGCCGCGGCGTTGCCGGTCGCCGCCGCGTAGTAGGACAGGGCCTGGGATACGGCTCCGGTGGTGTCGACGTCACCGCCGATGGTGTTTGTGGCGCAGCCGCCGTAGACCGACGGATAGCCGTGGTGACTCGGTACCGATGTTGTCGTGCAGACCTGACCCTCCAGGTAGGTCACCGCTGTGGCCAAGCCGGCGAAGCTCGGCGCGGCCTTCTCGAGCCCGATGATGGCCAGTGCCTGGCTGGTCGGGTTGGCGTAGCCGAAGTAGGTCGGTGTGTCGCGTGGGTCGGCGAAGTCGCC
This sequence comes from uncultured Actinomycetota bacterium, assembly GCA_963844575.1. GTDB lineage: Bacteria > Actinomycetota > Acidimicrobiia > Acidimicrobiales > RAAP-2 > DASZUK01. Next base: position 1,179,154 of record CAWJOU010000005.1, on the reverse strand, counting down.
CTTCTTGGCCCCGCTCGCGACCTGGGTGCCTTCGAGGTCGGTGATCAGGTTGGTGCCGGCGAAGCTGGTCGGTGTGTAGGACAACCCGGCCGCTTTGGCCACCGCCGCGGCCAGCGCCACCTTGGCCAGGCCGCCCGGGTAGTTGTGCGACGACCCGACGTAACCACCGATATGGGTCGCGCTGTCCAACCACGTGGCGACGGTTGTCACGCTGCCCGAGAATCCCGAGGCAGCGGCGAACGCGAACAGGCCGTCGGCCGTCAGACCGGGCGACGGGGTGCTCGTTGTGAATGTTGTGTCGTAGTGGGTGCCACCGACCAGTTGGCCCTTCAGCCACGTGGCCGCCTTCACGGTTGGGGTCGGTGTGGCACCGGCCAACGTTGCGCTGGTGCCTATGGCCGCTCCGGCGATGCCGATGGTGGCCACCGTCCTCCATAGTCCTCGCCAGACCCGGGCGTTGAACATGTTGCGCTCCTCTCGTCGGGGTGTCCTCTACGACGGAGCACCCGATGCGGAGCAGGAAGCAGCCTTTGGGGCCCGAGACACGAAACCCCGTGCTGCCTACGCGGCGCGTAGGGAGCACGGGGCGGAATCGGGTCGCCCAGGCGACCTCGGCTCCGTCCCGCGAACCACGACGAGACGAACACCACATGTGACGCGGGCAGGCATTCCGACTCGCCGGACCTTGGCGGCTCCGGCTCACGGCTGCGGGTCAGTGCCGGTTTCTCACCGGGCTTCCCCTGCACCACGACGTTGTCGTATTCAGTTGTTCGACCCGGCGGTTGCCCGTCGAGCCGACGGCACCGTACGCCGGGCGCGGCGCGTTGTCAACCGTTCCGGAGCGCGGCGCCGTCGGCATCGGCGGTCGTCGATAGGGCCCGCGTGGCGGTAGCCGTCGGCAGTCTCGATAGCGTCGGACGATCGTCCCCGAACCCGCGTCACCTCACGACCCACCGACCGACCGGACGGTCGAACCGGCCGTCGATCCGGCGGCTGCGACAACCGCCGAGGCGGTGATCCGAGCCGCCCATGACGGCGCGGTGGCCGCCGGCCGCGGCCTCTATGCCGATCCGGCGACCGGGTACTTCGTCTTCACCGCGCCGGCGCTGGCCGCCCGCGGCTACTGCTGCGGTAGCGGCTGCCGGCACTGCCCGTACCCACCGGACGAGCAACGTCGGGCCGACCGACCCGGCGCGGGATGATGGACCGATGAAGATCGTCTCGCTGCTGCCGTCGGCCACCGAGATCGTGTTCGCCCTCGGCCTCGGCGACGACCTCGCCGGCCGGAGCTTCGAGTGCGACCATCCGCCGGCGGCCCGGACGGTACCGGTGGTCTCGGGCACGGCGCTGCCGACGGCGGAACCGCTGACCGCCCGCCAGCTCGACACCGAGGTGAGCACCCGGGTGGCGGCCGGCGAGCCGATCTACACCCTGGACAACGCGCTGATCCAGTCCATTGCGCCCGACGTGATCCTGGCCCAGGACCTCTGCCGGGTGTGCGCGGTGCCGTCCGGTGCGGTCGACGAGGCGCTGGCGACGATCGGCTGCCGGGCCGACGTGATCTCCCTCGATCCGGGACGGCTCGACGAGGTCATCGACTGCGTCGGCGTCGTTGGCCGGGCGACCGGCACCGAGGCGACCGCCGAGACGGTCATGGCCAGCCTCCGGTCGCGAGTCGACGCCGTCCGTCGGCGGGTGGCCGGCCGGCCGCGACCCCGGGTGTTCGTGCTCGAATGGCCGGACCCGCCGTTCAACGCCGGCCACTGGGTGCCCGACATGGTGGAGGCCGCCGGCGGCGAGCCGGTGCTGGCCGTCGCCGGCGAACGGTCACGCCGGTTGTCGTGGGAGGAGATCAGCGCCCAGGCGATCGACGTCACCGTCTTCAGTCCCTGCGGCTTCGACCTCGACGGCGCGGTGGTCCAGGCCGCGTCTTTCCTCGACCGCCCGGAGGTCGCCGGACTGGGGCGGGTGGTCGCCGTCGACGCCAACGCGCACTTCTCGTGCCCTGGACCGCGGGTGGTCGACGGCGTGGAGCTCTTGGCCGACCTGCTCCACCCCGACACCCCCGGCACCGTGCCCGAGGGCGCCCGCGTCCTGCGCTGACGGCGAGGACGGCTATCGCAGCCCGGGGATGACGTCGGCGTAGCCGAAGCCGTCCCGTTCGACGATCTCGCCCACGGTGACGTCCAACGGCCGGGCGAAGTCCGGGCTGGCGACGACGACGGTGTGGAACTCACCGTTCTCACCACAGGGGTCGGCGCCGGGCGGCAGGTCGGCCAGGAACGACTCGTCGTACCAGCGACCGGCCAACGCCATCGGTAGCCGGCGGAGATCGACGCACGTGACCACGGCGCGTACACCGAGGGCCAGCAGTCGGGCAGCCAGCTCGTCGGTCGGTTGCCGCCACAGCGGGAAGAGCGGGACGAGACCGGTGCCGTCGAGCATCGCCTCCCGGTAGCGACGGACGTCCTCGAGGAACAGGTCCCCGAAGACGACCGCCTCGACGCCCGAGGACCGGGCCCGGCCGACGGCCGCGGCCATCAACGTCTCGTACGCCTCGTTCGGACACGGCCACGGCAGCTCGACGACGTCGACCGGCAGGCCCAGTGCGTCGGCCTGGGCGTCGAGCAGGGTGCGGCGCACGCCGTGCATCGCTACCCGCTCGAACGCCGCGTTGACCGTCGTCAGCAGTCCAACCACCTCGACGTCGCCCGACCTCAGGACGTCGTGGAGCGCGAGGGTGCTGTCCTTGCCGCTCGACCAGCTGACCCAGGCCCGCCGGGGCCGGGCGGGGCTCAGGCCGGCCGGGCCAGGTTGGCGCCGATCCCGACGACCGGCTTGTTCAACGGCTTGCCGCCCATCGAGCCGTAGAAGGCGGCGTCACCGAAGGCGAAGAGGCCGCCGTCGCTGGCCACCTCCCAGTAGCCCTGACCGTCGGGAGTAGCGGCGATGCCGACGATCGGCTTGTTCAGCGGCTTGCCGCCCATCGAGCCGTAGAAGGCGGCGTCACCGAAGGCGAAGAGGCCGCCGTCGGAGGCCACCTCCCAGTAGCCCTTGCCGTCCGGCGTCGAGGCGAGGCCGACGATCGGCTGGTTGAGCGGCTTGCCGCCCATCGAGCCGTAGAAGGCCGCGTCACCGAAGGCGAAGAGACCACCGTCGGAGGCCACCTCCCAGTAGCCCTTGCCGTCCGGCGTCGACGCGATGCCGACGATCGGCTGGTTGAGCGGCTTGCCGCCCATCGAGCCGTAGAAGGCCGCGTCACCGAAGGCGAAGAGGCCACCGTCGGAGGCCACCTCCCAGTAGCCCTGACCGTCGGGAGTGGCGGCGATGCCGACGACCGGTTTGTTCAGCGGCTTGCCGCCCATCGACCCGTAGAACTGGGCGTCGCCGAAGGCGAAGAGGCCGCCGTCGCTGGCCACCTCCCAGTAGCCCTTCCCGTCCGGCGTCGAGGTGAGGCCGACGATCGGCTGGTTGAGCGGTTGGCCGCCCATCGAGCCGTAGAAGCCGGCCGTGCCGAAGGCGAAGAGGCCGCCGTCGGACGCGACCTCCCAGTAGCCGGTGCCGGAGGGACCGAACGGCAGGGTCAAACCGGCCAGGGACGGGATGGCCTCGTAGGTGCCGAACAGACTCCCCGTTGTCGCCGCTGTCTTCTCGAAGAAGGCACCGGCGGCCGGGCCCGACGTCAGCTGGAGCGAGAGCAGCGTCGAGACCGGGGTGGCCGTGCCCTTGGCCAGCGACGGCGCGGTCGGCGAGAGGCCCAGGGCGAGCAGCGTCTGGATCACCAGGGCGGTCGATGTGGGCTGGGTCGTCTGGGGGGTGGCGGCGCTGTTCGGGTAGTACGACCACCCGGCGTCGGCGTCTTGGGCGGCCGTGAAGAAGCCGAGCACACCGATCGACATGAACGGGCGCAGCTGGCCCTGGGCGACGAGCCCTTCGACGACCAGCGCGGTCGAGTTGGTGTCGGGCCCTGTGTTGGGGAATGTGCCCGGCACCCCGGTGCAGCTGTTGATGGCCTGGTCGGGCAGCGTCCACCCACCGCCGGGGCACTCCTCGGCCACCAGCCAGCTCGCGGCCGACGCCACCTGGGCTGTGCCGTGGACGCCGGCGGCGGCCAGGGCGGCCAGGGCGAGGCCCTGGTCGTAGGTGCCGGCGAGGTATGTGCCGAGCTGTGTCTCGGTCCCGAAGAGGCCGGCGTCGGTGCCGCTCGACTGCTGGGTGGCGAGCAGCCGGGCCACCAGGTCGCTGCCGCCGAAGCTATGGGGGTTGGCCCCCAACGCCTCGGCGTCGAGGATGAGCAGGGCCAACTTCCCCGGGCCGGCCGCGCCGTCGACTGTCACGTATGTGGCGAGATGCGCCTGGAGGTAGGCCAGCCCCTGGCGGGCCACCGGCAGGTCGGCATTGGCCGCCGAGAGGGCGAGCACGCTCTGGGCGGTCGACGAGAGATCCGGCGTCGTCTTGCCGGCTGTTGTCGTCGTGATGAAGCCCTGGGCGTTGAACTGGCCGGCCAACCAGCCGGCGGCCGACCGGGCCGCCGGCAGCTGCGGGAGCTGCGGTCCCGTGCTCGACGTCGTTGCGCTGGACGTCGCCGCGCCGGCCGTGGCCAGCGGGGCCAGGCCGACCGCCAGGGTCAACGACGCGGCCAGCGCGGCGATGGTGGCGAACCGACGGGGACTGCTCATGGTCTCTCTCGCTTCCCGGGCCAGACCCGGGAGCACCCCACCGTGGTGGAGGACCACCGAGCCCCGGACCGTGTGTCTCGACGTTGGGAGCTCGACCACCGTGGAGGTATCCCGGCTCGCAACGGGCCCTCGGGCTCGCTGCCTACGGTTGCGGACCAGCGCCGGACTTCGACCGGCTTCCCCTACTCGGTGGCATCGCTTACTGCGGCGGTCACCGTAACACGGCGCCCGTCAGCTGGCGCTCTCCAGGGCGAGGTCGAGCTCCTCGAAGGTGGGAGCGATCGGCCGCTCGAAGGTGGGGGCGACCGGTCGCTCGAAGGAGACCAGCGTGCCCATCTCCTCGTGGTGGCTCCGCACCGAGGCGGCCATCGAGGCCTCCAGGTCGACCTCGATGGCGGCGAACATGTGCTTCTGTCGCCGGCTCAGGGTGTAGAGCCAGCTGCCGCCGATGGCCATCCAGGCCAAGAAGATGTACGGGAAGATGTCGATCGGGAAAGCCGGCACCGGGTAGAAGCTGCCGATCGTCGGCACGGCCAGGGCGACGCAGGCGATCACCGTCAGGACGACGTGGCCGGGCTTCAGCTCTCCCCGCTTCTTCAGATAGAAGGGCGTGGCGATCGAGATCAGGTAGTAGGCGACCAGGAACCCGAAGGCGGCCAGGGTCCCGGCGTCCCCGAAGGTGGTGAGCGGGTTGGTGAAGATCTCGAGGATGCAGGGGATGGCCAGCATCACCAGGATGAAGGCGCTGATGGCCCGGTGCGGGGTGTGGTTCCGCGGGTGCGTCTGGGCCAGCGGCTTGGGGAAGACCTCGTGGCGGGCCATGGCGAAGACGATGCGGGAGCCGGCGTTCAGGCACGAGAGGGTGAGCGAGAAGAAGCTGACCATGGCCCCGATGGCCACCGGCACCTTGAACCAGGCGACCCCGTAGGCCTTGGACAGCACGGTCAGCGGCGCGGCCAGGCTGGCCAGGTCCAGGTGGGCGTGGGAGGCGCCGAAGACCTCGACGTAGCTCATGAAGACCATGAACGCGCCGGTGATGAGCAGGCTGGCGATCACCGCCCTCGGGATGTTCCGCAGCGGCTTGCGGGCTTCGCCACCGAGCGTGGTGGCGCTCTCGAACCCGACCAGGGAGAAGACGGTGATCACCACCGCCAGGCTGAGGTCGTGCACCGTCAGCCCCTGCACCTTTAGTTGAGCCGTGTCGACCGTGAAGCCGTGCTTGAACAGGATCACGCAGGCCAGGGCCGTGATGCAGGCGACGGACGCCCCCTCGAACAGCAGGGTCAGCAGCGACGAGATCTTGATGTCCTTGTAGGCGATGAACCAGCACACGGCGGCCGACACGCAGAAGAAGAGCACCGGGGGGATGGCGCCGTGCACCCCCATGGAGGAGAACAGCTGGGCGGCGAAGATGGAGAACCCGGTGAGACCGGCGATGCCGATGAACAGGTAGCACCAGATCAGCGACCAGCCGGACATCACCCCGGCGACGGGGCCGAGGCCCTTGGCCGTGTAGCCGTACATCGAACCCGGGAGCGCCGACCGCTTGGCGAACTGGTTCAAGCAGAACACGACGAAGAGCAGCATCAGCGTCCCGAAGGCGTAGGCCAGCCAGGTCCCTTCGCCGGCGTCGCCGAAGCAGAGCGGGATGATCAGTACCGCCGTCATCGTGGGCGAGATCGAGCGCGACGGACTGGGCCAGGACGGTCGGGAACCCCAGGGCTCGGGAGCGTAGGCCCGAGCGGCCACCACTCTCGGGGGCGGCGGCCGTGGCCGGTGGTCTGGTTGCCTCGATGGTGCTCACTGGACTGCTCCTCACACCGTAAGGGGGATATGACGGTTACTGCTTCAAACCAATATTGAGCGCGAAATCCGTCATTGCAATATCTGGCCTGTTAACGGCGTATAAACCGTGGCCTACCGCCGACTAGGCGAGAGTGGCGCGCCGAAACATCCACCTGGCGTGGGTGCGTTGACGTGGCTCTTCTCCTTGGCTCTCCCTGGCGTGGGGCCACTCGGAGGCGCGGACCGCCGCGGGCGCCCGATCGTTATTACGGTCTTCTAATTCAGCTAAATACCGGCCAATTGAGCCAGCTATTTATCGATTTCTCCTACGACGGTATGGTGCCCTCCGGGAACGACTGGTCCTCGAGCAGGAGATCCTCGTAGAAAGCCCCGAACGTCTTGTCTCGGTCGGCGATGGCGATCTCGAGCACCCACAGGTTCGGGTTCGGCGCGAAGCCGACCTCGGCCAGCGGCCCGTCGTAGTGGGCCGAATGTGGGTAGTCGGACAGTCGATGACCGGAGAGGTCCATGTTCAGCTTCCAACCGAACCGCTCGGTGGTCTCGACCGCGAACTCGTAGAGCTCGACGCCGGTGACCCGCTCGGCCAGCCACTTGGCCCGGACGATCTCCCAGATCTCGCGGACGTCGCGCTGGGCCTTGAGATGGCGCGGGTCGTCCCCGAAGACGAAGGTGTCGCCGGCGTCGCCCTCGAAGTCGCCGTAGACCGGGCCGATGTCGACGAAGAAGATGTCGTTCTCGCCGAGGACGACGCCGGGCTCGGACCGCTCCATGAAGTCCTTGGTCGTGTTCGAGCCGCAGCGCACGATGATGTGGTGCCAACCGCGGCGCATCTCGAGCGCCGACAGCGTCGTCCGGGCGATCTCCTTGGCCTGTTCTTCGGAGAGGCCGGGCGTGAGCTGGTCGGCGATCAGGTGCACGGCCCGACGGGTCCGGGCCCGCATGGCCATGAAGCCGTCGAGGTCGAAACCGGTCCCGGTGCCCTCGATGCTGGTGACGTCGGTGATCGTCATTGCTTCCTCCTTGTCGGGCTCAGTGGTCGTCAGGCTCGGTGGTCGTCGGGCTCAGTGGATGTTGTGCAGGTTGCGAGCCGGTTTGGCCGCCACGAGGAGCACTTCGGCGGCGGTGCGCTCCGCTCCCAGCCGGTGCGGCACCTCGGCGTTGAAATGCGCGGCCGAACCGGCCTCGAGGAAATGGACCTCGTCGTCGTACTCGAGCCGGAGCGTGCCGCCCAGCACGTACAGCCACTCCTCGCCGGGGTGGCGGGCCGGCGCCGGCGCCGGCCGGTCGGGGCTGACCGTGACCCGCAGGGCGTCGATCACGCTCGAGCCGGCGTACCCGCTGCACGCGGTGATGGTCAGCCCGTTGGACTCCCGGCGGGGAGCGTCCGGCGGCGAGATGCCCAGTGGCATCGGGCCCGCCGTCTCGCCGAACAGGGTGCCGACCGTCACGCCGAACGCGGCCGCCAGGGCGAGCAGCGACGCGACCGACGGCTGGCGCTCCGACGACTCGAGCCTCGACAGGTGGGACTTCGAGATGCCCGAGCGCGCCGCCGTCTCCTCGAGGGTCAGCCCCTGCTGCTCGCGCGCCGCCCGCAGCGACTCTCCGATCGACGTCAGTACTGCGTCTGCTCCGACCGCCATACGGTGACCCTACGGCGGCGATGCCTCAGAGACAACCTCTGTTGCCCGAATTCACGCGCCGGACACAAAGGGCTCGGGGCGGCTGAGGCTCGGTCGGCTGAGGTCTGGTCGGCCCAAGGCCGGGCAATTCAGGGCCGGGCGGCTCAGGCCCGGTCGGCCAGCTGGTCCACGCCGCCGCTACCGAGGGCTCGACCACCGGCGGCCACCAGGGCGGCGAAACGGGCGAGCATGTCGCGGCGGTAGGGCGCCAGGCCGGCGAGCGCACCCGGCGTGGCGGCCCGGATGGCCTCCGGCGTAGTGCCGGCGGCCACCGCGTCGTCGCCGAAGGTGTCGACGAACGCGTCGACCGCGACATCGTCGACCTCGACATGGAACTGCAGGCCCCACGCCCGGTCACCGACCCGGAAGGCCTGCTGGGCGTAGGACGCGCTCGACGCCAGCGGCACGCCACCCGGCGGGAGCTCGTAGGTGTCGCCGTGCCAATGGAGCACCGTCAGCTCGGCCGGGGTAGTCGAGAAGAGCGGGTCGTCGGCCGCCGCGGCGTCGACGCGGACGGGCGCCCAGCCGACCTCGAAGCCGGCCCGCCCGGCCATGACCCGCCCGCCAGCGGCGACGGCGAGGAGCTGGGAGCCGAGGCAGACGCCGAGCGTCGGCAGCGCGGCGTCGAGCGCGTCGGCCAGGAGCGCGATCTCCTGGCGGCGGGTCGGAAAGCCGTCGTCACTGGTGGCCGACATCGGTCCGCCCATGACGACCAGGCCGTCGAAGTCGCCGACCCGTCCGGGCACCGGCTCGGCGGCGTAGGTGCGGCACTGCACGACATCGACCCCGGCGTCGAGCAGCGCTTCACCGATCGCGTAGGGACCCTCGGGCTCGACGTGCTGGACAACCAGACAGGACGACATCAGGCGGCGCTCTCGATCGGTCGCGGTTGAGGCCGCCGAACATAGCCGCACCGACGGCCGGCGCTCCCCGCCCACCGAGCGCCTACCGGGCCGCAGCGGTCGAGGATGCGGCGGCCGAGGACGTGGCCGAGGCCGAGGCCCGCCTCAGCAGATCCGGGGCAGCGGGTCGCCGACCAGCATGTCGACGATCCGGGTGCCACCCAACGGCGTGACGAGCACCACGATGCCCGGCGGATCGGCGACGATCTCGCCGATCCGCGTCGCGTCGCGGCCGAGCGGGTGGGCGCGGAGCGCGGCCAGCGCGGCGTCGGCGTCCTCGGGGCCGACGACGGCGACGAGCTTGCCCTCGTTGGCCACGTAGAGCGGGTCGATGCCGAGGAGCTCGCACGCCGCGGCCACCGCCGGGCGGACCGGCAGCGCCGACTCCTCGAGCACGATCGTCAGGTTGCGCTCCTTCACCAGCTCGTTGCAGACCGTCCCGATCCCGCCCCGGGTGGCGTCCCGGAGCCACCGGGTGGACGGCGCGGCGGCCAGCAGGCACTCCATCAGGTCGGCCAACGGGGCGGTGTCGGAGACGATGTCGGCTTCGAGCGCCAGGTCGCCCCGGGCCAGCATGACCGCGGTGCCGTGGTCGCCGACGGTGCCCGAGACCAGGACCACGTCGCCCACGGCCACGTCGGCGGCGGCGAGCCGCCGGCCGCGGGGGATGATCCCGACGCCGGAGGTCGTCAGGTACATGCCGTCGGCCGCGCCGTGCTCGACGACCTTCGTGTCGCCGGTCACGACCGGGACGCCGACGTCGGCCGCGGCCGCGGCCATGTCGGCGACGACCTGGCGGAGCGACTCGACGGGGAAGCCCTCCTCCAAGACGAAGGCCGCCGATAGCGCGACCGGGCGGGCGCCGACCATGGCCAGGTCGTTGACCGTCCCGTGGACGGCCAGGTGGCCGGCGGAGCCGCCAGGGAAGACCAACGGCTTGACGACGAACGAGTCGGTGGTGAACGCCAACCGCTCACCGGACGGCAGCACCAACTCGGCCGCGTCGGTCCGAGCGGCCAGGACGTCGTTCGAGAAGGCCGGCAGGAAGACCGCGTCGAGTAGCGCAGCCGACGCCTTGCCGCCGGCCCCGTGGGCCAGGGTGACGACGTCGTCCGCCAGGCGCGGCCGGCGGCGACGGAACGCCTCGATGCGGTCGAAGACCGCGGCTTCCCGCCCGGCGGCCGGCACCGGTACGACGTCGGTCATCGGAGGCTCCCCTCGTCGATCGATCGCTGCACGGCCTGCCAGAGCTCGAACACCAGCGCCGACTGCGTCTCCTGGATGCGGTGGACGCTGTCGGACTGCACGACCAGGCGATAGCGAACGTCGTCGCTGCGAGCCAAGGGGCCCCCGTCGTAACCGCTGAAGCCGATCGTCAACAGCTGCCGTCCGGCTGCCTCGCCGAGGGCCCGCAGGACGTTGGGCGAGCTCCCGCTGGTCGAGAACCCGACCGACATGTCGCCCGGTCGAGCGTAGGCGATCAGCTGGCGCGAGAAGACGAGCTCGAAGCCGACGTCGTTGGCCAGCGCGGTCAGCACCGCCCGGTCGTCGACCAATGACATCGCCGGGAGAGGGCGGCCGCTGGGCGGGTCGCGGAAGAGCTCGACCATCCCCTCGGCGTCGGTGGCGCTGCCGCCGTTGCCGAAGGCGAAGAGACGGCCGCCCGCCCGGAACCGATCGGCCATCGCCCGGGCGGCGTCGGTCAGGCAGGGGCCGAGGCGGTCGAGCGTCTCGGCTCGCAGGGCCTCGCTCTCGGCGATCTTGGCCTGCGCCGACCGGGCCAGGTCGGCGAGGAGGTCCGAGGCGTCGCGCTCCTCCGCCTCGATGAACGGGTAGAGGAAGCTCGTTGGTTCGGCGCTCATGCCGAGCCGCCGTTCCCGAGCACCGAAAGCGCCACCCCGGCGTGCACGAGCAGGAGGTCGCCGGGGGCCACCGAGCCGACCAGGCTGACGTCGACGGCGTCGAGGCGACCGACGACCACCACGTCGGCCCGGCCGAGGTCGTCGATCGCCCGCACCTCGGCCACCTCGGCTTCGTCGGCACAGGTGACGCACACCTCGCCCGGGCCGTCCGACCCGGCGTCGAGCAAGCCGGGATGCTCGAACACGACGTGGGTCAGCTCCCACAAGAGGTGGTAGAGGAGGACGACGTCGCCTGATCGAGCGGCGTGGTCCGGCTCGACGTCCCCCCACCAGACGACGTGCTCCGCCGAGCCGGTCGGCGGCCGGATGCCGGCGCCGAGCCAGATCCGGCTGAGGCCCCAGGCCTCCGCCCGTCGCAGGAGATCGACGGTCGGCTCGTCGGTCGGCCCGACGACGAGCAGCACGTCGCCGGACCGGGCGAGGAGGCGCAGGGCCCCGGTCGGGTCGGCCACGTCGACGTCGACAGCCGGCAGGGCGCGCTTGCCGACGATGACCGGGTGGACGAACTCGACGGCGACGTGGCGCCCATGGCTCGGCCACCGCGGCGCCACGCACCACATGGTGGCGCCGGCGGCGAACCGGCGGGCCAGCGACCGCGCCGTGGTCACCAGCCCGTCGGCCACGGCCTCGGCCCGGACGTCCGCGGCCGGCGCCGGCACGGTCACCCTCCCTCCGCCGCAGCGGTTGAACCGCCGGCTGCCTCCGCCGGGCCGGCCGGACAGCCGGCTGCCTCCGCCGGGCCGGCCGGACAGCCGGCGACGGCCACCTGCCCGAGCGCCAGGCCACCGTCGTTGGGCGGGACGGTTCGGTGGGTGAGCACGCAGAACCCGAGCCGGACCAGCTCATCCTGGGCCAGCCGGGCGAGGAGGCCGTTCTGGAAGACGCCGCCGGTCAACCCGACCCGGTCGATGCCGGTGCGGGCCCGGACGTCGGTGGCGGCGACGGCGACCGCTCGGGCCAACGCCACGTGAAACCCGGCGGCGACCTCACTCGCCGGCCGGTGGTTGCGGAGGTCGGCGACGATCGACCAAAGGAGGGGGGTCGGGTCGAGCTCGCCGCCGACCACCGCGATCCGGTACCCGGCCGCCCGGTCGAGACAGGGGGCGGCCAGCGCCTCCAGCTCGATGGCCGCCTGGGCCTCGTACGACACGACGTGGCAGACGTCGAGCAGTGAGCTGACCGCGTCGAAGAGCCGCCCGACGCTCGACGTCGGGACGCACCCGGTCCCCCGGTCGAGCTGGCGGGTGATGGTCGCTCGCTCCGGCGCCGAGGCGACCCGCACCGGCGGGAGGTCGGGCGCCCACTCGATGCCGGCGGCCCGGAGATGGGCCAGCGCCGTCCGGTACGGCCGGCGGACGGCCGCGTCGCCGCCGGGGAGCAGCACGTAACGCAGGTGACCGGCCCGCTCGAATTGCCGGTAGCCGGCAACGAGGATCTCGCCGCCCCAGATGGCGCCGTCCGGCCCATAGCCGGTGCCGTCGAAGGCGACACCGATCACCCGCTCGCCGGCGGCCACCTGGTGCTCGACCATCAACGAGGCCACATGGGCGTGGTGGTGCTGGACGACGTCGACCGGACGGCCGGCCCGCTCGTCGGCCCACCGACGGACCTGGTAGCCGGGATGGGCGTCGGTGATGGTCCGTCCGGGAACGACGTCGTAGATCCGGCCGAACTGCCGGGTCGAGCGCTCGAACGCGGCCAGCGTCTCGACGCTCCCCATGTCGCCGACGTGCTGGCTCATCCACGCGTCGCGCCCGGCGGCCAGGCAGAAGGTGTTCTTCAGCTCACCGCCGGTGGCGAGCACCGGCGGGACGTCGAAGGGCAGCTCGACGGGCAGCGGCGCGTAGCCGCGGGAGCGGCGGACGGGCCGTTCCTCCCCTGTCGCCACCCGGACGACGGAGTCATCGCACGGCACGTGGATCGGGCGGTCGTGGTCGAGCCAGCCGTCGGCGATCCGGCCCAGCCGCTGGCGGGCGTCGGCCGCGTCGTAGCTGATTGGTTCGTCGCTCAGGTTCCCACTGGTCATGACCAGCACATCGGGTACCGGCGCGTCGGCGCCGGGCACCGGCGCGAAGAGCAGGTGGTGGAGCGGGGTGTACGGGAGGAACACGCCGAGCCGCGGGTTGCCCGGCGCCACCGACGCCGAGAGCACCGAGCCCGCCCGCCGGTCGACCAGGACGATCGGCGCCGGCCGGCCGGCGAGGACCGCGGCCTCGGTCGCGTCGATCCGGGCGAGCCGCCGGGCGACGGCGACGTCGCGGACCATGACGGCGAACGGCTTCTGCGGCCGCTGCTTGCGTCGCCGGAGGCGGTCGACCGCCGCGTCGTCGGTGGCGTCGCAGGCCAGGTGGTAGCCACCGAGACCCTTGACGGCGACGATCCCGCCGCCGGCCAGGACCGACTGGGCCGCGGCCAGAGCCGGGTCGGTGCCGTCGACCGGCCGGAGCGGCCCGTCGAACCAGAGGCGGGGACCGCAGACGGCGCAGGCGACCGGCTGGGCGTGGAAGCGGCGGCCGGTCGGGTCGTCGTAGTCGCGGCGGCAGTCCGGGCAGAGGTCGAAGCCGGCCATCGTCGTGTTCGGCCGGTCGTACGGCAGCCGGACGGTGATCGTGAACCGCGGCCCGCAGTTGGTGCAGTTGACGAACGGGTAGCGGTACCGTCGGTCGTGGGGGTCCGACAGCTCGGCGAGGCAGTCGGCGCAGACCGCGACGTCCGGCGAGACGAACGTCCGCACAGGCCCCCGGGCCCGGCTGTCGACGATGCGGAACCCCCGCTCGCCGCGGGCCACCACGACGGTCGAGGTGACGCGGTGGACGCGGGCGAGCGGCGGCGCGTCGGTCGTCACGCGCCCGACGAACGTCTCGACGTCGACCCCGCGGCCCTCGACCTCGACGAACACGCCGTCGACGTCGTTCCCGACGTGGCCAGCCAGGTCGAGCCCGTTGGCCAGGCGGTGCACGAACGGCCGGAAGCCGACGCCCTGGACGACGCCGGTCACCCGGATCCGGCGCCGGACGACGCCCTCGGCCGCGGCCACCACCGTCATCGGCTGAGCGCGCCCTTCCGGCCGAGCGTCACCGCCGCCTCCCGGTGCATCCGGCCGAAGTTGTAGTACGCGGCACACGCCCCCTCGGAGGAGACCATGCAGGTCCCGATCGGGGTCTCCGGCGTGCACGCGGTGCCGAAGACCTTGCACTCCCACGGCTTGATGACCCCCTTCAGCACCTCACCGCACTGGCAGGCCTTCGGGTCGGCCACCCGCACGCCGGGAAGCTCGTAGCGGACCTCCGCGTCGAACCGGGCGAGCTCCGGCCGCAGCTTCAGCGCGCTCTGCGAGATGAACCCGAGGCCCCGCCACTCGAAGTGCGGCCGCAGCTCGAAGACCTCCGCCAGGATGGCGAGCGCCGTCGGGTTCCCCTCGTCGCGCACGACCCGGGTGTACTGGTTCTCGATCTGGCAACGCCCCTCGCGGATCTGGGCCAGCAGCATGGCCACGGCGTGGAGGATGTCGAGCGGTTCGAAGCCGGCGGTGACCAACGGCTTGTGGTACTGCTCGGCGACGAACCGGTACGGCCGCTGGCCGATCACCGTCGACACGTGGCCGGGCCCGAGGAAGCCGTCGAGCCGGAGGTCGGGGGACTCGAGGATGGCCCGGATCGGCGGCACGATCGTGACGTGGTTGGAGAAGACGCTGAAGTTCGTCACGCCGCGGTCCCGGGCCTGGCACAGCGTGATGGCGGTCGACGGCGCGGTCGTCTCGAAGCCGACGGCGAAGAAGACGACCTGCCGGTCCGGATGGTCGACGGCCAGGCGCAGGGCGTCGAGCGGGGAGTAGACGAACCGGACGTCAGCGCCCTCCGCCTTGGCCTGCAGCAGGTTGCCCCGGCTGCCCGGGACGCGCATCATGTCGCCGAAGGACGTGAAGATGACGCCGGGCTGCTTGGCCAACGAGATGGCGTCGTCGACGCGGCCCATCGGGATGACGCAGACCGGGCAACCCGGCCCGTGCACCAGTTCGACCGACGGGGGCAGCACGTGCTCCAGGCCGTGCCGGTAGATCGTGTGGGTGTGGCCGCCGCACACCTCCATCAGCTTGAACCGGTCCGGGCCGGCCAGCTCGGTGATCTGCGCCACCAGCGCCCGGGCGACGGCGGGATCGCGGTACTCGTCGACGAACCGCATCGTCGGCGCTAGGCCACCGGTCGGAGGGAGGTCGTCGACCTCCCCGGCGATCCGGCGAGCAGCTCGCCCCCCCGTCCGGCGAGCTGGCGGGCCGTCGAGAAGCCGAAGCGCAAGAGGTCCCGCACCTCCTCGGACCGGCTGATGACCTCCCAGGCGTCGCGCAGCTCGTTCCACCCGTCCTCCCCGGCCCGGGTTCCCAGCGCATAGCCGATCAGGACTCCGACGATCGCACCCATGTCAACCTCCTGTGTTCTCGTTGCCGATCCTCGACGACCAGAAGGCGTCGAGCTCGTCGCCGAAGGACTGGCCCATCAGCTGCAGCGACGCCAGCGCCAGCGCGGCCTCCTCCTCGTCGATCCGCGACATGGCGAAGCCGACGTGGATGAGCACCCAGTCGCCGACCTGGAGCGGCTCGTCGTCGAGCAGCCCGATGTTGATCGTCCGGGTCACGCCGGAGACGTCGACGCGGGCCAGGTGCTCGTGCGAGCCGAACGCCACCAGCTGGCCGGGGATGCCGAGGCACATCGTCGTGGGCCCTTCAGCCCCGGTACCGGACGGACTCGAGCAGCAGCTCGTCGCCGCCCCGCAGCTCGATGTCGACCGAGCCGCACGTCGGGCAGGCCGACGGCGTCTCGTCGCACTCCCAGGTAGCCGAGCAGCTGGTGCAGCCGGCTCGCACCGGGAGCAGCACGAGCTCGGCGTCCGCCCCCTCCGCCACGGTGCCGAGAGCGGCGACCGCGAACGACTGGTCGAACGCCTCCGGATGGACGTGGTGCAGGCGACCGACCTGCACGCGAACGCCAGCCACCGGCCGGTCCCCGGCTCTCCGCTCGACCGCGTCGACGATCGAGCTGCACAGACCGAGCTCGTGCATCCCTCATTCCTCCTTTACCGCGACGACCTCCACCCGGACGTCGACCTCCGGTTCCACCTTCAGCAGCAGGACCCGCGGCGGCTCCATGCCGAATTCGCGGATGTCGAAACGCGACACGCCGTCCAGCTGGATCGTCCGGTCGTCGACGGGGCGAACGGTCATCTGGTCCTCGTGCGGGCGGGACGTCCCGCGGAACGTGACGTCGCCGGTCACCCGGTAGCTGCCGTCGCCTCCGTTCAGCACCATCTCGCCGAGGACGCCTTCGATCGTCGGGTACCGGCGGGCATCGATACGCTTCTGCAGCTCGCGATCTTCCATCCGGTTCCCCGACGACAGCCGGCTCACCGGCAGCGAGAGCCGGCCCGACGGCGGGGTCGACAGGTCGACGGTTCCGTCGGGACCGAGCTCGAGATCGAGATGCCCTTCCAGACCGTCGGTGGCGGAGTGGATCGGGTGCACGTTCGACCGGGCGTCGATCCACACCCGGGATCGCTCGGGGACGATGCGGTAGCGCGCCACCGGTTCACGCCCTCCGGGCCCGACGGCACAGGCTGGCCCGCCGTCGGCGGCGGCACGGGCCGGTGCGGCGGCGCGGATTCGTCCGGCGGCAAGGGACGACGCCCGGGACCATCACATCTCTCGGATCTTGAGGTACCGGGCGATGTCCGGCAGCGAGTTGATCACCATGCCCACGATCAAGGCGACGACCACGGCCTTGGCGAGACGAACCATCATCTTCTTGCCCCCTTTCCCAAGGGCTCGGCATCTCCCAAGGGCTCGGCATCTCCCAAGGGCTCGGCATCTCCCAAGGGCTCGGCATCTCCCAAGGGCTCGGTGACCTCGGCCACCAGTTGTCGGCAGAGCGCCACCGCACCGTCGACGGCCGCGGCGACGGACACCGACAGCCCGATCCCCTCGTCGAGGGTCGCCGGTTGGCAGCCGACGATCCGGATGCGGCGCACCGAGCCCCCGAGCCGGGCCAGCGTGGCCAGCACGACGTCGGGGCTCATGCGATGGGCGTCGACAGGCGGTGGCGCCGCCCCGTTCAACCACGGCAGTGCCGCGCCGTCGGGCTCGATGACCGCCAGCGTGCCAGGGGGCTCGCCCATCGGCACCGCGTCGACGAGCACCAGGCAGTTGTAGCCGTCGAGCAGCTCGTAGGCGAGGTGGACGCCCCGGATGCCGAAGTCGGCGACGCGCACGCCGTCGGGCAGCGGCGCCGTCGCCAGCCGGGCAGCGACCTCCACGCCGAAGCCGTCGTCGCCGAGGAAGATGTTCCCGACCCCGGCGACCAGGACGGTCGACGCCGTCATCGTCGCCCCTCGGTGAGCCGCGGTTCCACCTCGTCCGGATGGAAGAACAGGTACCGCCCCTGCCAGGCCAGCTCCGGGGTGGCCGGGTCGTCGTCGACGGTGACCGCCACCTGCCGGGCGCCGTCGACGTCGGTGAAGACACCGGCCACGGTGGCCGCCAGCCCGCCGAGGAACAGGTCCTGGGCATCGGCCCGGCGCGACGGTCGGAGCCGTACCGGCACGCCCCGGCGAACCTCGACGCCGCCGACCTGCACCGAGTCGTTCCACGGATCGACCGACGCGTCGACCGCCGGGTCCCACCACGGGGGCATGGTCGCGGCTGACGGCGTCTCGTCGACGGCGGGCTCGGGAACCGACGACGACTGGGCTGGCGACCGCTGGACGGGCGCCGCCTGAACAGGCGTCGGCTGGACGGGGCGGACGGCACCGTGGAGCCGCTCCCAGGCCTCGGGCGCCATCGCGTCGCAGCGATCGACGACGGCCGCGGCGCGGGCGTCGGTGCCCCGGGCTTGCGCCTTCTCCTCGTCCGTCAGCGTCAGGACCCGCAACGCCAGGATCTCGTCGATCTCGGTGGCGTCGTAGAGGTCGCCCGGGCTCTCCGGCGCCACTTCGGGATGGTCGTAGAGGATGATCGGCGACGACAGGACGACGTCGTCTGCCCCGACGAGCACCGGGTACGCGCCGTCGCCCCGGCAGGCGGCCGCGGCGGCGCGGGCGCCGTCCGGCGGGTCGATCGACGAGACGAAGACCCCGTCGTCGACGGCCAGCATCGTGTGCACGGCGATGAGCGAGCGGGCCAGGGCGTCGTCGCGGCGGCCGGCGGCGTCCCATTCGGTCGTGTTCTCGACCGTCACGGCCAGCCGGACGTAGCGGGCGGTCGCCGGCCGGCTGGCCGCCACGCGCACCCGACCGGTCACCGGCAGACGCCGCCGGACGAGCCGGCCGGCGACGTCGCCGGCGACGGTGATCACCGGCTCGCGCTCGTCGCCACCGGCGAGCGTGAAGGGTTCGACGTGCGCCGCCGCTTCCAGGGCGACGAGCGGCGTCGTCGGCAGGTCGACGGCTCGGTCGACGGCTTCGTCCCACTCGACGTACTGCCGGCCGCCGGCGCGCAGGACACCCGTCGGCACGAACCGGTCGACGGTGTCGACGGTCGCCTGGACCGACCGGTGCTGGGCCTGCAGGCAGCGGACGCGGACGGTGAGCGTGGCGTCGGGTCCGGCGTCGACGAGGCACTCGGTGCGCATCGACGAGCGCTCGGACCCGTCGCGCTCGCCGTACGCCGGCGGGACGAGCACGCCGAACTGCCAGCGCACCTGGTTCTTGGTCGCCGACGCCCGGTACGGGTACAGCACGTACCCCTCGTAGAGCACGGCGTCGGCTACCGCACCAGCTGCGGCGAACCGATCGCCGTCGAGCGGCCGGGCGGTCATGGGCCTTCCCCGGCCTGCTTCAAGAGCTGCTCGATCGCCTGGTCCCACGTTGGCAGCGCCCGCTCGGCCCGGAACGCCCGGAGCCGGTCGAGGAGTGTCGCGACGGACGCGCACCCAACCGCTGTCGGGGAAGTAGAGGTCCATGACCCCGCGCCAGACACCCACCGGCAGGCGATAGACCGCCTCCCGGTCCCACGGGACGGGTTCGGCAGCGAACCCCGACGCCCCCTGGGTGAAGACGGTGCCCGAGAACAGCAGCCGCAGCGGGACGTCGCCGTCCGCCAGCGAGTGGAGGTACTTCGCCGCGGCGACGTCGAAGTCGTACGTGCACTCGATCGGCAGGTCGACCTCGGTCGAGCCGATGAACCCGGCCAGCACGGTCGACACATGGGTCCACGGGAACGGGCGCATCGAGTCGCCCCACTGCGGCGTCTCGCCGAACAGATCGTAAAGACGCTCCTCCTCGTCTGGCCCGTAGGGCCGTCGCTGGGGCTCGATCCGGATCTGGCACCGCAGGGCGAGCGCGTGGACGGTCCGGCCGTCGGCCTCGGCGACCCGTAGGCGGAGCACGATGGTCGGCACCGCGGCGTGCGGTTCGGGCCGGGCGCCGACGACCGAGAAGTCGAGCGCGGTCATCGGTCGGCCCGCTGCCGTATCCGGGCGAAGAAGGCGTCGAGCTCGTCACGGGCCTCGCGGCCGCCGTCGAACCCCCGCCACGATCGACGCAGGCGTCCGACCAGTTCGTAGCAGGCGTCGATGGGCACGATGAAGCATTCGGGGGTGCCCCGTTCCCGGTCGAGCCGCACCAGGAACGCCTCGACGTCCGGTTCGAGCGTGGCCAGCGCCGGCTCGGCCGCGGCCACCTGCTCCCACGTGTCGAGCGAGAGCTCGGACTCGGTCGCACCGGCCGGGCCGGGATAGAACGGGACGACGCGATCGAGCGTCGAGTTGCGGAAGAAGAACGCGACACCGACCGGGATCTGGAGGGCGTCCCACTGGCCGGCCGACAGCTGGAAGCCGGTGACGGCGCGGTACCGGTCGGGCACGGCCCGATAGCGGCGGCCGCCGGCGCCGTCGACCGTGAAGAGCAGGGAGCAGGCCCGGCAGGCGCAACGCAGCGAACGGTTCTCGAGGTCGACCAGATGGCCGTGGTCGGCGGCCAGGGGCTCGCCGCAGACGTCGCATCGCTCCTCGACCGGCATCGCCGGCGCCGGCCGGGACCGGCGGATGCGTTGGAGGACGGCGAGCGGATCGGTCACGTGGGCACCATCTCGGTCGGGCACGACTCGTACGCCGGCTTGGCCCCCATCACGACCGGCACCGCGACCGCTCGGGCCGGCTGGTCGACTTCGATGCGGACGATCTCGGGCGCGGCCTCCTCAATGGACCGCTCGACGGCGGACTGCAGCGTCACCGCCGACGACGGGCACCCGTCGCAGCTCCCGAGGAGCCGGAGCCGGACGGTGCCTCGATCGGCGTCGACCGTCAACAGCTCGACGTCGCCGCCGTGTGCGGCCAGCAGCGGGCGGACCGAGGCGAGGGCGCCCTCGACCCGGTGCTCCACCGCCTCGGGGTGCAGGCCGTGCGCCACCAACAGGCTCGCCACCAGCTCGTCGGCCACGAACGCGGTGACGAGCTCGGGATCGCGCGCCGTCGCCAGATCGACCACGCGGGCCAGACCAGCGGCGTAGAGGTCGGTCACCGACCGCAGGAGCTCCTCGGCGAGACGGCGCGACACGGGGTCGCCCGACGCCTCCAGCTCGTCGAAGAGCTGCTCGATCCGGTCACCGGTGGCCCGGAGGTTCTGCGGGGCGGCGGCCGTCCCTGCCACGGCCCTCCCCGCAGTCGTTCCTGCCGCGGCCGGCCCCGCCGAGGTGCTCATCCGGCCAGGTCGGGGTCGGCGACCTGGGTCGGCGAGTGGAGCTTCTTCAAGACCTTGCCCTGGCCGAGGTACATGTGGACGCCGCAAGGCAGGCACGGGTCGAAGCTGCGGACGGTTCGCATGATGTCGATGCCCTTGAAGTGCTCCTGGTCGTTCTCCTCGAAGATCGGGGTGTCGATGACCGCGTCCTCGTAGGGACCGGGCGTCCCGTAGATGTCGCGGGGGTTGGCGTTCCACGGCGTCGGCGGGTACGGGTGGTAGTTGGCGATCTTGCCGCCCTTGATCACCATGTGGTGCGAAAGGACACCGCGCACCGCCTCGGTGAAGCCGCAGCCGATCCCCTCGTCAGGCACCTCGAACGGCTCCCACGTCTTCGTCTTCCCCTGCCGGACGTCGGCGAGGGCCTTCTCGATGAAGTCGAGCGCGGCGGCGGCCGCGTACGCCTGGAAGTAGGTGCGGGCACGGTCCCGCTCGATGGTGTTCGACCACTGCGGGATCGTCCACTCGAGGGTGACCTCGGGCTTGAGTGCCGTCTTCGGCAGGTGGATGACGACACTGTTGCCGGTTGCCTTGAGATGGTCGGTGTCGACGAGCCCGGAGAGCGCGGTCGACCACAGCCGGGCCAACGGGCCGCCGCCGGTGTCGAGGGCGAGGTGGTCCCGGCCGTCGAACCAGCGGGGCGCCATGACCCAGCTGTAGTTGCCGTCGAAGTCGCGCTTCTGCGGCTGGGGGTTGGTGTGCTGGTTCCACGGATGCCGGCGGTCGACCGGGTTGCCGAGCGGGTCACGGGTGACGAACATCTCCTGGTCTTCCCAGTCGTCGTAGAACGAATGGCCGAGCAGGATACGGATGCCGAGGTTGATCTCGACGAGGTCGTTCGTCACGAGGTTGCCGTCGACGACGATGCCCGGCGTGACGCCCATCGCCCGGCCCCACTCCGTCATGTCGCGGTAGTCGAAGTTGCACACCGTCGGGTCCTGGAAGGCCCCCCAACAGCCGAGCAGGATGCGCCGGCGGCCGACCTCCTCGTACCCGGGCATCGCCTCGTAGAAGAAGTCGAAGAGGTCGTCGTGCATCGGGACGACGCGCTTCATGAACTCCACGTAGCGCATCAGGCGGGTGTAGTAGTCGGTGAACAGCTGGATCGTTGCCGTCGTCCCGACCCCACCGGGATAGAGGGTCGAGGGGTGGACGTGGCGACCCTCCATGAGGCAGAACATCTCCCGGGTGTACCGGCTGACCTGCAGCGCCTCGCGGTAGAACTCGCCGGAGAACGGGTTGAGCGACCGCATGATGTCGCCGACCGTCTTGTAGCCGTGGTCGGCCGCGTGCGGTGCCTCGGTCCGGTTGGCCTGCTCGAGGACGCCCGGGTTGGTCTCGGCGACCATCTTCTCGCAGAAGTCCACGCCGACGAGGTTCTCCTGGAAGATGTTGTGGTCGAACATGTACTCCGCGGCTTCACCGAGGTTGACGATCTGCTCGCCGAGCGCCGGCGGCTGCACGCCGTACGCCATGTTCTGGGCGTAGCAGGAGCACGTCGCGTGGTTGTCACCACAGATGCCGCAGATGCGGCTGGTGATGAAGTGGGCGTCGCGGGGGTCCTTGCCCTTCATGAAGATGCTGTAGCCGCGGAAGATCGACGAGGTGCTGTGGCACTCGGCCACCTTGCCCCGCCCGAAGTCGATCTTCGTGTAGATGCCGAGGCTGCCGACGATGCGGGTGATCGGGTCCCACGCCATCTCCACCAGGCCGTCGTCGGTCTTGGCTGTGCTCTTGATAGCCACCGGCCTACCTCCACGTCTCCTTGTAGCCGGACACGAGCTGCGTCCCCGGCTGGCGCCACTTCGGTTCCTCGTCGAGCGTGTGGGCGGTGATCCGCCGGAGGCCTCGGATGGCTCCGCCGTACAGCCCGCTGGCCATGGTCGACACCCTCGCCCCCGGCGGCTCGTCCATGAACGGCATGAACTTGTCCGGGAAGCCGGGCATCGTGCAGCCGATGCAGATGCCGCCGACGTTCGGGCAGCCGCCGACGCCGTTGATCCACCCGCGCTTCGGCACGTTGCACTTGACCACCGGCCCCCAGCAGCCGAGCTTGACGATGCACTTCGGCGACCCGTACTCGGTGGCGAAGTCGCCCTGCTCGTAATAGCCGGCCCGGTCGCAGCCCTCGTGGACGGTGGCGCCGAACAGCCACTGCGGACGAAGCGAGTCGTCGAGCGGGATCATCGGTGCCTGCCCGGTCGCCTGGTAGAGGAGATAGAGGATCGTCTCGGAGAGGTTGTCGGGATGGGTCGGGCAGCCCGGGACGCAGACGATCGGGATGCCGGCCTTCGACTTCCACCCCCAGCCGAGGTAGTCGGGCACGCCCATCGCCCCGGTCGGATTGCCGGCCATGGCGTGGATGCCGCCGTAGCAGGCACACGTGCCGGCGGCCAGCACGACGAGCGCCTTGGGCGCGAGGCGGTCGAGCCACTCGCTCGTGGTCATCGGTTGGTCCGTCTCCGGGTCGTTGCCGAAGCCACACCAGTAGCCCTCGCGTTTGATCGCCTCGTTCGGGATCGATCCCTCGACGACGAGGACGAACGGATCGAGCTCGCCGCGGTCGGCTCTGAAGAACCACTCGATGAAGTCGTCAGCGCCGCCGACCGGCCCGCACTCGAAGTCGATCAACGGCCAATGCACCGCGATCTTCGGCAAGCCGGGCAGCGCGCCGAGGGCGATCTCCTCGATGCTCGGCTGGGTCGCCGCGGTGAGGGCGACGGAGTCCCCGTCGCAACTGAGCCCGGCATTGATCCACAACACGTGGACGACGGCCTCGTCCGGGGGCGCTTCGGTTACCGTCACGGCAGTCCTCCCCACGTCGACGCCGCGCCGCTCGGTGCGGCCCTTCGGTCATACGCCCGGAAACGGGGGGCTGTAAATGAGTGTCTTTCGCACTGCCGCGGCCGGGTCGGCGGACGCCCTCCGCCCGCTCGGTCGTCGTTTGCGCCGGCCCTGCACGCCCGGTGATCGGCGTCAACGAAAAGCTTCGATTTCCGTTGACACTGCTCGCTCTCGGCGGTAGGAAAGATCGAGACCGGAGTGACGCCATGTCGACAACGGCTAGGAAAATGTCGCGTTTCGAATTGGCGCCGCCGCGGCGTTTCGTCTTGCCCGCGCTGTTGCTCTTTCTCTCCGAGCGACCGGCCCACGGGTACGCGCTCGTGCCCCAGCTCGAGGCGCTCCGCTTCGGCCACGTCGACCGGCCGGCGGTCTACCGGGCGCTGGCCCAGCTCGAACAGGACGGGCTCGTCGAGGCGTCGGCGCAGAGCCCCAAGGCCGGCCAGGCCCGTCGGGTCTACCGGGTCACGGCGACCGGGGAACGGGTCCTGCGCGTCTGGATGGACATCGTCAAAGAGGAACACGACCATCTCGGCCACGTCCTCCGCCGCTACCAGGCGACCGAGACGACCGACGCCATCCTGGCCGAAGTCGAGGGGGGCTGGGCGTCCGCCCTCGGGAGCGGTTGGTCGCCGGTGTCGTCCAGCTATGCCCGGCCGCGACACCTCGTGCCGCTCGCCGAGCCCGACGACACGGACGCCGCGCTGACCGACGACACGGGTACCGCGCTGATCGACGACGCGGACGCCGCGCCGACCGACGACGGCGCCGGCGGCGCCGAACCGTCGGCACCGGCTCGCTTCCGGCTGGTGCACGACCGCTCGGCCGTCCTCGTCGAGGTCCGCTCGACGGTCGGGCCGTTGAGCTTCGGCGCGATCGGCGTCGACGGATCGGTCCTGGCGGCCGTCACGGACGGCGCGATCCGTACCGACGCCTCGCCGTTGGCTCGCCTCGAGATCGACGTCGCCCGGCTCAGCTCCGGCAACCGGCTCTACGACGCGGAGCTACTGCGCCGGATCGACGCTCGCCGCTTCCCGACGGCGACGGTCGAGCTCGACCGGTGCGCGACGACCCGGCCGGCGGGCCACTACCGCCTCGAGGGACGGCTCACCTTTCACGGCGTGACCAGGCCGGCCTCCGGGACGGTACGGGTAGAGGCGGCGGCCGACGGACGACTGGTCATCGCCGGCGAACAGGTCTTCGACATCCGGGACTTCGCGGTGACGTCACCGACCGTCCTCATGCTCCGTATCTATCCGGACGTGCGGGTGCGGCTCCACGTGGAGGCCGTGCCGGAACGAGAGGAAGAGGGGGACCGATGAACGTCCTGTTGGCACTGGTCGTCGGGTACGTGATCGGCGCCAGGACGGGCGGGAAGGACCTCGGTCGACTTGGCCGCTCACTGAAGACGCTCTACGGCACCGACGAGTTCACCGACGTCGTGGTCGCGGCGCGAGCACAGGTCGGGAGCACGCTGCGGGCCGTCGCCACGCTGGTCGACGGCGAACCGGACGGGCCCGACGACGTCCCGGACGTCGTGACCCGGGTCAGACGGTTGGTGGGCCAGGACTGACGTCGGCGTCGGTCCGGTCGGTCACGTCCTGGCCGATCCCGCGCAGACCGACCGCCGTACCAGCCGACCCTACGGTCGGCTGGGCTCGCACCCGGACGACGCGGCCCTGGCCGTCAGGGCGCACGATCCGGTACTCCGCGGCGAACGGGCGACCGGCGCGGACCGACTCGTCCATCGCAGTCCGCACGCGGTCCCGGTCGGCCGGATGGACGGTGCGCAGGTGGGACTCGAACGTTCCGTCGAAGTCGAGGGGATCGACGCCGTTGATCCGGTGGAGCTCGGCGCTCCACTGGACCGCGCCGGTGCGGACGTCCCACAACCAGCTCCCGACGTGGATCAACGCCTCACCCTCCTCCAGGCGGGCCTCGACCTCCGCCAGCGTCGCCTGGGCCAAGTGCTGCTCGGTGACGTCCCGGGCGACCACGACGACGACCGACCCGCGCGCCGGGTCGGCGAACGGGCTCAGCGAGAGCGAGACGGGAACCGGCATCTCGTCGGGCCGGAGCACCTCGCTCTCGAAGTGCCGGACGCGGTCACCGGCGGCGACGGCCGCCAGGACGACCCGCACCTGAGAGCGGAGATGGTCGGGGAAGAGGAAGTTGAACGGCCGGCCCAGCGCGTTCTGTGCCGGGTGGCCGAAGAGGCGCACCGCGGCAGTGCTCCAGGTGGCGATCCTCGCGGTGGCGTCACAAAGGAAGATGGCGTCGTCCGAGGTCTCGGCCAAGACGCCGAAGAGCCCGCCGTCGGGATCCGACTGTCCGTCCCCGGGACTCGGTTGGCCAGGGCCGGGCACCGCGCCGGGGAGACCGGACGCATGCTTCACGGGGGCGCCGTCAGGTGCAGCCATCGTCTCTCCCCCATCGTCGTCGAGGCCAGGTGAAGGCCGCGTCCCAGACCTGGGGCACCTGTGCCGGGGGCCGGCGAGTGCCCAGTGAAAGGCTATCCCCGTCTGCTCTCGACCGACGTGGTGTCCGATCGGCGCGGCTCGGGCCGGCGACGGCCCAGGCCGGTGAGAGCCAGGACGGTCGTGCCGGCCAGCACCGCGAAGGCGATCGTCTCGACGACGAGCGACTGGACGGCGAACGGTGCGCTGAAGCTGTCCTGGAAGCCGAAGAGCCCGACGTAGACGGAGAGGAGGAGCCCGCCGACCGTCCCGGCGGCGAACAGCGCCCCACCGACCAGCACGATCGGCCGCCGGAGGGCGGCGATCGACACCGCGACGACAATGCCGGCGATGCCCTGGACCAAGAAGAGCGGCCCGATCGTCGGGATGTGCTGGTAGCCGGTCGCCCAGAGGTGCAGGTGGATCACGGCCGACCAGATCAAGAGGGCGGCGCCGGCCAGCGCGGCGATCGACACCAGCGGCCCCGGCCTGACGGCCGGGCCGGCCAACCGCGACCACCAGTCGGCGCGGCGGCTCACGTCGGTCCCCCGACGGCCGCGGTTCCGGCGGCCGCGGTTCCTTCGACGGCGGGCACCTTGCGTCGGGCCCGGATGAGGAGCCGGCCGACAACGATCGCCCCCTCGTAGAAGACGACGAGCGGCACCGCGAGGGCGAGCATCGAGAACGGGTCCGAGCTCGGGGTGATCACACCGGCCACGGCGACGAGGACGACGATGGCCCACCGCCGCCACGACGCCAGCTTGGCCGGGGTGACGACGCCGGCCATCTGGAGGGCGACCAGGAAGACCGGCAGCTCGAAGGCCAACCCGAACACCGCCATCATCAGGATCAGCAGGCCGACGTAGCTCGACGGGCTGTAGAGCTCGTGCAACGAGGGGCCGCCGACCGCGTCGAGGAACCGCAACGCGTGACCGAACGAGGCGTAGGCGACGGCGGCGCCGCCGGCGAACAGGAGCACCGACGCGCCGACGAACGAGAGCGCGCCGCGGCGCTCGCCCGGCCGCAGCCCTGGGGCGACGAACCGCCACAGCTCCCAGAGCACGACCGGCGACGCCAGCAGGAGGCCGCCGTAGGCGGCGACCTTGACGCGGATCGACAGACCGTCGAGCGGCCCCGTCACGTAGAGGTTGCACGCATGGCCCGGCCCGACCGCGTGGCAGTACGGCATGAGGAGGAACCCGAGCAGATGGTCGAAGATGACGAAGACGGCGATACCGCCGACGGCGACGGCGACCACGGCGACCAGCAGGCGGCGGCGCAGCTCGGCCAGGTGGTCGAAGAGACCCATCGGCGAGCCGGCGGCCCGGTGCTGGCGGTGCTGGCGGACAGAGGCGACGGAGGCCACGGTCGGCTCAGTTGTCCGACGGGTCGGTCAGGTCGCCGGGCGTCGGGACCGGTGGTGAGGCCGACGCCGGGACCGTCTCTGCAACCGGCTGGGGAACCGACGGCGAGACCGACTGGTAGAGCGCTCGCCGGGGATCGGCCACGGCCGCCCGTACTCGGGTCAGGCCGTCGCGGGCCTCGGTGAGCTCGGTGACCAGCGGGTGGTCGCCGACGCTCTCCCGGACCTGCTCGTGAAGCGATGCCCGCAGTCGCTGGAGGTCCCGGACGAGCGACGAGATCTTGCGAGCCGCCGCCGGGAGCTTGTCCGGCCCGAGGACGACCAACGCGACGACGGCGATGATAAGCAGCTTGGCCGGGTTCAATGTGAGGAGCATCGGTTCGGTGGTTCAGGAGACGACGAGCATGCCGGTCATGTACTGGTGGATGTTGCACCGGTACGGGTACCGGCCGGCCTTCGCCGGCGCGGTGAACGTCACCGTCTGGCCCGGACCGACGTCGCCGGTGTTGAACTTCCCGGTCGTCGACGTGACGGTGTGGGCCACCGAGTCACGGTTGACGACCCGGACCTTCTGACCCGGACGCACCTTGATCGAGCCGGGCGAGAAGGCGAAGTTGTGGATGACGATCGTCGAGGCGGACGTCGGACGGGCGGAGGCGGCGGCCGCGCTCGCCGCCTTCATCTGGGCCACCATGCCGGCCGAGTCCATGCTGCCCGAGCCCATGCTGCCCGAGCCCATGCTGCCCGAGCCCATCATCGGCGACGCCAGCGCGACGCCACCGGCCGCGCCGGCGCCGAGCAGGCCGGCGACCGCGGCGACCGCGGCTCCCCGGACGACCGTTCGGACCGGGGTCACGGCGTCGGTGGAGTCGGGGCGGACCCGTTCCCGACAGGGGCGGCCACGACGACGGTCGGCGGCGCGGGCGGCGCGGTGACGACCGGGACCGTGGTCACCGCCGCGGTGCCCGCCGGCACCGTGGTGACCGCATGCACGACGGTCGGCGCCTCGACCACGACCGGCGTTTCGGGCGGCGGTTCGTGATCCTGGCCGCGCTTGAACTCGCGGGAGGCCGAGCCGAGCGAGCGGGCGAGCTTCGGGATCTGGGTGCTGCCGAACAACAGGAGCACGACGCCGAGGACGATGAGGATGTCCGGTCCTTCGATGGCTGCGAGCATGAAACGGTTCCTTTGGGATCGGTGGACGCGGTCAGGCGGCCAATGTGGTGGGGTTGAACGCGAGCGGGTTGCCCGACGAGTCCTGGATGCCGGGGTACTCGCCGAGGACGTAGTAGAGGATCGCCGCGTGCTGCATCTCGACCGGCTGGATGGTGGCGGCTACCGAGACGGCCTTGGCGCTCTTCAACTTGGACGCCTCGACCTGGTAGGTCTGGGCGGCCGTGTTCTCGAGCATCAGGGCGAGCTGGGCCACTTGGGTGAGCGTGGTCACCTGGGCGAGCTGCTGGTCGACCGTCGGGGTCAGGGCCGGGTCGGTCACGGTCACCGCCTTCTTGCCGGCTCCGGTGAGCAGGCTGTTCCAGGCGGCGGCGTGCTGGGTGTGTTGGCTCATGACCGTCTTCACGAACTGGCCGATGGCCGGCGGCACCGTGCCGAGCTTGCCGGCCGCGGCAGCTGTCGCCGCAACGCCGTAGGTGTACACCGCCAGGTTCTCGAGACTGGCGGCCAGGGCGGCGACGGCCAGTGTGCCGGTGAGGCCGGCCTCGGGGTTGCTCATGCTCGACGTTGTCGGCGTCACCGAGCTCGCGGCAGCCGCCGCGGCCAGGCCCGGCGTCGTGGCCACCGCGGCCAAGACGCCGACGCCGGCCAGCGCACCACCGGCACCAAGCAGGAAGGTGCGCCGGTTGGTCGATCTGGTCGTCCCGGTACGCAGGGCATCGGACCAGCCGGCGAGGGCCTCGTGCATCGCCGGCCGGCCGACGTCGTGGTGCAGGTCGTCGAGGTCGCGGGTCATCGAGCGGAGCTCGGACTCGGACGTCTCGATCTGGTGACGGCGCTTTCTCACTTGACGGCTCCTTGGTTGGCGGGGGCGGCTTTGCTGGTCGGGTAGAACGCGTTCGGGAAGCCGACGCTGCCGGCGGCCGCCGGCAACTGGGCGACGGTTGTCGGCGACAGGGCGATCAACTGCGGCGCACCGCCCTTCAGGAGCGCCTGGACGGCGAGCAGCACGGAGGCGTGCTGGGCCTCGACGCCCATGATGCTGGCGAACAACGCCTTGTTCTTGGCGTTCTTCGCCTTCACGGTGTCGTTGACGTACGTCTCCGCGGCGATGTTCTCCAGCTCGAGCGCGAGCGCGACGACGCCGAGCGCCCCCTGTGTGGCCGACGCGCCCGACAGCGAGGCGACGGCCTTCTTCACGACGGGGACGAAGGCCGGGTCGGGATTGGTCTGCGCCTGGCCACCCATCTGCTTCACCGCGGCGTTGAACGCCTGGGCGTGCTGGGCGTGCTGGGACTCGGTCACCTGGCAGAACTTGGTGACGACCGGGTTGGCGGCGCTCCCGCCGATGTACGGAAGGGTCAACGCCGTCTTGTAGGTGCTCACCGCCAGGTTCTCGATCGATGCCGCGGTTTGGAGCATCTGGACGTCGGGCGAGGAGCTGGCGGACGCCGGCGACGCGAGCAACCCGACCAGCGCGGCACCGCCGGCGGCCCCGAGCAAGCCGGCACCGGCCAAGCTCGACTGCACCGATCGCCGGTGGTCGGCGAAGAACTGCCGGTTCCCGAGGACGTCGTGCTCACCGTCGGTCCCTTGCGTCCGTCCCGACTCGGCCAGCTCGGCCAGTGGTTCGCGGGTCGCGGCGATCGCGTCGACCTGGAGGTCTTGCGACGCCTCGAGCAGCTCGTCGAGTCCTTGGGGAAGTGCCGTCATCGATGCCTCCTCGTGGGTGTGCTTCACGAGTTCTTCGCCACGGACGGCCGGCCGGATGACAGAACTTTCGGTCGGATGACGAAACCCGGCCCGATCACCGCGGCGACGATCAAAACGTCATCCACCACCCCGGTCGGCGACGTAGACCGCGCGCATGACTGAGATGCACGAGTTCAGCGATGCCCAACTGGTCGTGGCCGTCGGGCGGTTCCGGCCCGAGGCACTGGCCGAGGCCTACCGACGCCATGGCGGCGCGGTCATGGGCCTGGCCGGGCGGGTCATGGGCGATGCAACCGAGGCGGAGGACGTGACCCAGGACGTCTTCGTACGGCTCTGGGACCGTCCCGATCAGTTCGATCCGTCTCGGGGTTCGCTGCGGACGTACCTGCTGACGCTGGCTCACAGCCGGGCGGTGGATCTCATCCGCTCCCGGTCGGCCCGACGGGGGCGCGAGGAGCGGGACGCCCGATCGACGGCCGCCGCCGGCTACGACGTCGACCTCGAGGTCCGGGACCTGACGCTGGCCGACCAGGTCGAGCAGGCGATGGCGTCACTGACCGACGACGAGCGACGAGCCATCGAGCTGGCCTACTTCGAAGGCCACACCTACCGCGAGGTCGCGGTCCTGCTCGACCAGCCCGAAGGCACCGTCAAGAGCCGTATCCGCAGCGGGTTGCGACGGATGCGTCGCTCGCTCGCCGACCACGAGAAGACGGAGCGATGACCGACACCAGCGCCGCCCACCACGAGGACGTCGAAAGTCTCCTCGGCGTCCATGCCTTGGACGCCCTCGAGCCCGACGAGGCCACGATGGTCGAGACCCATGTCACCACCTGTCCCCGGTGTCGAGCGGAGCTCGACGCCCACCGGGAGATGGCGGCCGCCCTCGGCAATACCGTCGTCGCCCTGCCCCCCGATCTGTGGGACCGGATTGCCGAGCGGATGGACGAGTGGTCGCGGGACGACGCCGGCCACCCGCCTCCGCCCACGCCGTTCGATCGCCCGCGTTCGGACCACCCACCGTCCCGCCACGGCACCGAGCGATCGGCACGGTTCGCTCGTCGACGGTCGGCGGCCGTGCTCGTCGGCGTCGCCGCGGTGGCCGCACTGCTCGCGTTCTTGACGGTGAACCTGGTGCAGGCGAACCACCAACTGGGCGGCGCCCAACAGGCGCTGTCCGACCAGAGCGGGAACGCGGCGGTCCAGGCCGCGCTGACGACGCCGGGCCACCGGCTGGTGTCGCTGCGGTCGCCGTCGGGACAGCCGGTGGCCGAGGTGGTGGTCGTGCCCGACGGCCGTGGTTACTTCGTGTCGTCGACGATGCCGACCCTGCGGGCCGATCAGACGTACCAGCTGTGGGCCATGTTCGGCACTCGACCGGTGTCGCTCGGCCTCATGGGCAGCCACCCCGCGAACACCGTCTTCACGATGGCGTCCGGGACGCCGACCCAACTGGCGGTGACGGTCGAACCGGCCGGTGGCGTCGCTCGGCCCGACCGCGGACCGGTGGCGTCGGGTTCGCTCGACGCGTGACGGCAGTGCCGGCGGGGGCGACGGGGCCAGCCGGGATCCGGCGGTCGACGTCGTGGGCTCGGGCCCAGTTGAACCGATTGATCGTCGCCCTCGCTCTCGTCGGCGTTCTCCCGGTGGTGGCCGTGCTCGAACAGCTCTCCGCCGGCCTGGGTCGGCGGGTGGCCGTCCGGTGCGCCCGCCGGGTCGGGCGACTGTGCGGGGTCACGTTCTCGGCGATCGGCACCGATCGGCTCGACGACGGATCGTCGTACGTGTTCGTCGCCAACCACTCGAGCCCGCTCGACATCCCGGCCGTCCTGCTCGCCGACGGCCACGTCCGGTTCCTCGCGGCAGCCGGCCTGTTCAGGGTCCCGCTCCTCGCGTCCGCCATGCGGGCCTTCGGTACCGAGCCCATCGACCGCCACGACACCACGCATGCGTATCGCCAGCTCGCCGCGTTGGCCGATCCGACCGACCACAGCGAGCCGCTCCGCCTGGCCGTCTTCGCCGAGGGCGGCATCGCGCCGGTCGGTGAACGGTTGCCGTTCAAGAAGGGCGCCTTCGTGCTCTCGATCGACGCGGGGGCGTCCGTCGTCCCCGTGGCCATCCATGGCACCGCCGACCTGCTCCCGCCGGGCGCATACCTCAGGCTTCGACCGGGGGCCGTCATCGTCGAGCTTCTCGAGCCGCTGCCAACCGCCGGTTTGACCGGGACCGATGTCAACGGCCTGCGGACGCAGGTGGAACAGCTCGTGGCGGCGCGCCTCGGCAGCCGTTGACCTGAACGGGATGTGGGCCCTCGACGGCGGCGACCACGACCGAGTGGGCGACGGCCGTCGCCCACTGCTCGGCCGCCTTCTGTGGCGCTGCCCGCACGCCGTCCGTAGGCTTTCCTCGACGAGCCCGAGCCGGAGCTCGCCGGCCGGCGCCATCTGTAACGAGGATGGCGGCGAGAGGACAGCGACAGAAAGACGAGCGTGGACGCGATGGCGAAGAACGGACAGCAAGGGGCCGAGTCTCCGTCGCAGTTGATCGACGCGAGGATCAAGGAGCTCGGCGACTGGCGAGGCGAGACGCTCTCGAAGCTCCGCGCGCTGATCAAGCAAGCCGATCCCGAGGTCGTCGAGGAGTGGAAGTGGCGGGGGACGCCCGTCTGGTACCACGACGGCATGATCTGCACGGGCGAGTCCTACAAGAGCGTCGTGAAGGTGACCTTCGCCAAGGGCGCCTCGCTGAAAGATCCGGCCAACCTCTTCAACTCGAGCCTCGACGGCAACGTCCGGCGGGCCATCGACTTCCCCGAGGGCGAGAAGATCAACGAAGCCGCGTTCAAGGCGCTCGTCCGCGCCGCGATCACGCTGAACGCCTCGCCTGCCCGTTCTCGCTGAACGCCGACGGCCCCAGCGGCTCGGCGAACCCAGGCTCTGGCCGCTTTCCCGCTTCGACCGGCGTCCGGGACACGTAGACGCGGCGCCACGGGCAACGCCCGGTCGTTACTTTTTGCAGCCGACCCATCGAAGGTGACTAGTCTTCTAAGACTCTTGCTTGCTCAGCGCAACTTCTATGGGGGGAACCATGACATACCGGAGCGGGAAGCCAAGAAATCGGGCCGCTTTGCTGGCGGCGGCGCTCCTGGGGGTCGGTTCGGCGGCCGTGATAGCGGCGACGCTGCCACACCGGACCGACCTCGGACCGACGCAGGACGTCGTGGACGCGCTGCACATGCCGGCCATCTCCTCCACGAACTTGTCGAACAACACAACGACGACGCCGGCCGCGAGAGGTAATGCGATCGCCGATGCGACCTGCACGCCGCTGAGCAATCAGGGCACTTGCTACCAGCCTGGCGAATTCTGTCGGCAGGCCACAGCCGGTGCCACGGGCGTCGCGGGCAACGGCGAGACGATCGTCTGCGAGACAAACAACGGGCTGCGCTGGGAGCCGACGTCGAGCGGCTCGACCAGTCCACTGCCGACGACCACCGCCCCTCCTACCATCACGCCGACGACCGGTGGCGGCAGCAGCGGCGGGGCACCAGCACGGGTCACAACCTTCACCGGAATGGCGCCGACGCCGACAGGCAACGGTTACTGGTTGGTGACGACACACGGACGGGTCTCGGCTCACGGCAACGCCGCGGTACTGGGCACAATGTTCGGACGGCCCCTGAACGCGCCAATCAATCACATCGTGGCCACCGCGGACGGCCAGGGCTACTGGCTGGTCGCCGCCGACGGGGGCACGTTCGCGTTCGGTGACGCCGGGTTCTACGGCTCGATGGGCGGGCAGCCCCTGGACGCGCCGGTCGTGGACATCGCGCCGAGCCGGGACGGGGGCGGCTATTGGCTGGTCGCCTCGGACGGCGGAATCTTCGCGTTCGGCGATGCGGGATTCCACGGCTCCATGGGAGGCCACGCCCTCGACGCGCCGGTCGTCGGTATCGCGCCCGACGACGCGACCGGCGGGTACTGGGAGGTCGCCACCGACGGGGGGATCTTTGCCTTCACCGCGCCGTTCGACGGCTCGATGGGCGGCAGCCCGCTCAACCGTCCGATCAACGGAATGACGCCGACCACCGACGACTCGGGCTACTGGTTCGTCGCCTCCGACGGCGGGCTCTTCGCGTTCGGCGACGCCGGGTTCTACGGATCGGAGGGTGGATCGCCAATCGGGGCCCCGATCGTCGGCATGGCGACGGACATGGCCACCGGCGGGTACTGGATGCTGGGCTCGGACGGCACCGTCTACGCGTTCCACGCGACAAACTTCGGGTCGGGCTGAGGCGACCGACGGGACTCAGGGCGGCGGGCGCCACTGCCGCGCCTAAGCCTCGATCCACCGATCGACCCCACGCCGGTGTCCTCGGCGTCAACGGCGAGATTGGATGCCGGCGTGATTGGGTGCCGAACCGATACCGGGGCGTGACAAACCAAGGGATCGTGTCGTTGTCGATTGTCAGCGCATCGGTGGGCGTCTGCGGCTGCGCCGAACCGCGGATGATCGTTCAGCCCGAGGCGGCGGGGATGGCTCGGAGCCGGCCGAGCGCCCGTTCGAACGTGTCGGCCCACGGCCACTGCTCGGGCATGCGCAAGGTTGGAGCACCCGAGCGGTTGACGAGCCGGCCGGGCACGGCGAGGAGCTGGGTTCGCACGGTGCGGGCGACGACGCCCGTCCCTTCGCGCACGACGCCTCCCACGAGCGCGCTCCAACGGACGAGGTCGTGGGCGAGCACTGCGCAGCCGAGCCAGGCCGCGTTGGCGAAGAACTGGCCGGAGGGGACGTGCTCCATGCCCGCCCCCTCCTTCAGGTCACGGATGGCCAGCTCGACCCGGGCGTGGTCGCGGTGGAAGGCATCGAGGGCAACGGCGGTCCCACTGAGGTCGGTCAAGAACGCGAAGTGCCGCCAGTCGGGCCACAGCTTCTGGTCCGGGCCAACAAGGCGCGTCCGGCGGACGACAAGTCGGCGCCCCTTGTAGGTCGTCTCCGCCACCTCGGCGACACCCTCGTCGGTGTACTCGATCGGCGTCCAGGCTGTCGCTTCGATGGCGGTGATCGCCTTGGCGACCGCTTCGTTGCCGGTGCGCACGGCCATGGTGAAACGCACATCGAGGCGGCCGAGCACCTTGATCGTCTCGTTCGACCAGAAGCCCGAGTCACCGCGCAGCACCAGCTCGCCGGTGGCTCCGGCGCGACGGAGCCGCGGCACGAGCTCCTCGACGAAGCGCCGCATCCCGCGTCCGGTGTTGGCCGAGCCCTTGCGCAGGCGAGCGTGGAGCACCTCGCCAGTGTCGCGCGCGCGTGGCCAGCAACGGGTGATAGCCCCGGACCTTCGTGTAGCCGAAGGACGCGCCGTGCTTCTTCTGGCCCGCCACCTCGCAGATCGTCGAGTCGACATCGACGACCAGGCGACCCGAGCCAGGGCCCGCTCCCATCGCCCACGCCCGCCGCAGCACCTCGGCGATCACGGCTTCCAGCTGGCGGACGTGGCCGAAGGTGAAGGAGCGCAGGAACGTGCCCAACGTGGACGGCGCCATGACCCGGTGGCCGAGCACCGCTGACGTCCTACCGGCCCGCAGCACGTTGGCATGGTCGATGTGGCTCGCCCCGGCGCAGATGGCGTGGACGAGCGTGAGGACCTTGCGGCCAGGGAGCGCACCGCCGACCCGTCCGCCAAGGCGCACCCTGGCGTCCACCAGCTGCTCGATCCCGAGCCGGGCGACCAGCGTGGCGATGAGCACGAGACCGGCGTTGGCGACCAGCGTCGGCTCGTCGAAGGTCACCCGGATCCGGTCGAGACGGCGCGATACTGACGACACAGAAAGTGCCTCCCTGTTGTTGGGTTATGACGACCTCAGCAATCGTCATTCTCCCAGCCGGGGAGGCCTTTTTGATGGACCAAAAGTGGTGATCAGCCCTCGTCGATCGGTGGATCGAGGCTAAGCCGACGGCCGCCCATCCGACAGTGCGGCGCCGATCCTGCCTGGCCTTCTCGCGCGCCCACCGGGTCGACTAACCTGGGCGGACCTTCGGGGGTGTAGCTCAGTTGGCAGAGCGCAGCGTTCGCAATGCTGAGGCCGTGGGTTCGAATCCCATCACCTCCACCCTGATTGCATCTAGTATGAAAGAAAATATACGTCGGTTTAATATAGTTGAACTGGGAAGATAGAGTTCGGAATCCCAGGATTCGTCTGATGTATGTCGATCGGCTCTGCGATGCCCGTGCAGTGCATGGGGGTAGCGCCCTCCTGAATAGGGGGAACTCTGGGATGGGTGTGCACATGGGGTGCAGGCCTTCGGCGCCAGGGTTTTTCGCCCGCATCCGTGCCCACTGGGGCCAGGGTGGTCAGCCAGCGCCCTAACCTACGAGCGTGGACGCGGAGGGTCCGGCACGAGACGACGAAGCGGTCTTCACGGTGACGCGTCGCACCCTGCGGCGGACCGGCTACGTGGCCCTGGCGGTGGTCGCCCTCACTGGCGTCGCCGTCGGCGCGTACTTCGCTGGCAGATCGTCGGCACCGGCGAAGTTGGCCGCCAAGCCGACCGCCCACCAGACGAAGCACTCCGCAGCGGCAGCGGTCGCCAGCACCAGCACGTCGGCCACCACCACGACGGTGCCTCCCACCGCGACCACCGCCGCTCCGGCACCCACCGCGACCACGGTGCCGCCAGAGATTCCTCAAGTGGCCGATTGCGGTCGAGCGCCGGGGACCCGACCCCCCTCCCTTTACTGGTGCACCAGCGAGTGCAGCAGCTACATGACCAACATCACCTGGACCAAATGGGGTCCGGATTCAGCCGTGGGCACCGGGACATGGGTGACCAAGACAACGACGCCACGCACAGGTCAGGCGTTCGTTTCGTGCGCCCAGTCGGTGCCGGTGCCGCACCCCAACTCACCGATCGAGCTGTCTACACCGCAGTACGTGAATGTCTGTACGACAGGTGGAGCGCCGACCTCGGTCTTGCTGTTCACCCACACCAACGTCTCTGTCGGTGTGACAGCGACACAGAACACCTGTCGTAGCTGAGGGCAGCACGGCCGGGACGTCGTGGAGCAAGAACTCGCCTCCCTTGACGTGAGGATCTGGGCGGGCTGGGTCGGACAGGAATCTCGGACGGGGTGGGCAGTAGGGCGTGCAACTGGGGTGTACGACCCCTGCTGCCTACGGCGCCAAACGTTTCGTCCGGGTCCGCTGGCGTGAGGCGCGACCTCCCTGCCGCTCCACGTTGGTGCCGCGTCATAACATGTGGTGTGACGCATATGTGGTCAGAGCTATACTGTACGCGTGGCTGAGGTTCACTTCCACCCCGAGTTCGCTGGGCAGTTCGAGGAACTGTGTGGTGATCCGGAGATGCTGGAGGTCGCCGGTGAGATCAGCCAGCTGATTGACGCCTTGGCGACGTACGGCCACGAGATTGAAGGAGAGGACGCTGAGGATGCGAGCCATCCGGTGGTCACTGCCAGAATTCGGATGTTTACGCTTCGCCGAACGCCACCGACGGAGTACACCCCGTACGCAGATGCTCCGCCCGTGTTGCGAATTCCTTACGTCTGGTTTGTCGA
The DNA here is from genome assembly GCA_963844575.1 of uncultured Actinomycetota bacterium. Lineage (GTDB taxonomy): Bacteria > Actinomycetota > Acidimicrobiia > Acidimicrobiales > RAAP-2 > DASZUK01. The sequence goes on along the minus strand of CAWJOU010000005.1, from coordinate 1,141,321 downwards.
TGGCGATTCGGGAGGGGAGGTCGCCGTCGTGATGTTCATCGGTGACAAGACTGCTCTCGGGAACGCGTGGTACCCCACCGCCATTGCGACGATCGAAGGACAACTCATCCACACGTGGACTGCCGCGCATCCGAAGCACCGGCCGATATCTAGGAGGCCAAGACGATGAAGAAAATTCCTGGCGTACCGGCCGGACGTGAGTACACGGTCGAGGAGTTCGAGACGGCGAACGAACGAGTTCGCGTAGCACGGGCGACGTTGTTGCATGAGTCGCCGGCGAGCGAGGCGCATCAGCGCCTCGGCGACGAGATCGCCCTTCGCTTGGAGAGCAAGCGGTTGAGATTGGCCGAGGTGCGGCGGGCTGTGGGTCTGACGCAACAGCAGCTTGCTGAGACCCTTGGGATGGATCAAGGCGAGATCTCACGGCTTGAGCATCGCGAGAATGTGCACCTCTCGACGCTCTCTCGGTTTATCGAGGCTACGGGTGGGGAGTTGCGGGTGGTGGCTCGCTACGGCACGACTGAGATTGAACTCGCCATCGGTGACATTGCGCCAACCAATGAGATCGCCATCGGTGACATTGCGCCGACCGAGAGACCAACCTCGGCATTCATGAGTCCAAAGGCGAACGTGCGTTCGCCATCAGGTGTACGATCTGATTGGTCTCGGAAAGGAGGTGGAGGTGTGACGACCAGCAAAAAGGACGCATCTAAGGCCGGACGAATTCTCGCGAGCCCGAAGTCCTCGAAGGCCGCCAAGGCCGTCGCAGCGAGCGACCTCGCCCAGTCCAAGGGAAAAGGTAGGGGTAAGTAAGCTCGACTCCACGCCGACGCGGCAGACGGCGGATCATCAGAACTTGATCGGTCCAGGGATACAAGTGCTTCTGCAGCCGCTCCCGACAGGACCTCCAAGTCGACGAGAGAGTCCCGAAGCCGTTCCTTCGTCATGGTGCTACGCCGTGGCCCTGTCTTGGCCAAGCAGCTCGTCGACCCTTGCGAGGTTGTGGCGAAGCTTCGGCGAGTGCTCCGAACGGGCCACCCGCTCGATCTTCGACCAGTCGGCGTTGCCCTCCGCCTCCAGCCGGCGGACGGTCGCCGCTACCCGGTCGATCCCGACCTCCGCGTAGCGCGGGTAGGTACGCAGCACCTCCATCAGGGCTACCTCGTAGAAGTTGAGCTCATGGCGTGCGGTGTCGTTGCGACGATGGAACCGCACCCCCTCGAGGGTCGGCACGGGGCCAGCCACGGCCACCTCGGGCACCGCCGGAAGCTGGGTGGAGAGTCCCAGAACTTGGGTGGCCGACCAACCGGTCGGCCCGGCGCCGCTTCCCGCGGCGACGGCCACCGCCGCGTCCAGCAGGTTCGGCCGGCCTGATCCAAACCGAGACTGTAGGCCCTTCCAGTAGAGACCATTGCGGACGCGGACCAGCTCCCCATCGGCATGGAGCCGCGAGAGCGCCGTCAGAACCGCTGGGCGCGTTCCAGGCAGATCGGCAGGGCGGATGAAGGTGCCCGCCGGCACCTCCTGCACCTTCCTCCGGATCATCTCTGCCGTCGTCATCGCTTTCTCCTACGCGAGAAGATTCTATCGATTTTCTAGCAGCCGGGCCTCGGCGGCTGTCTGGTGGCCGTCCGGGCACGAAAATCGGACAAGAATCTCGGATGGGGGTGTGCAGTAGCGTGTGCAAGTGGGGTGTGCAGCCCACTACCAAGGGCGTGACCGGGGACTCTGGAACGTTGGCAACGACAAGATCGGAGGTCCGCGATGGGTCACCTCCACAGAAATTGCTTTTGAAGAGCAGATAGATTTAGCAGCCAAACGATCTGATTTCAAGGGATTTAAGACGGGGGTAGACCCACCGGGTCGGTGGCAGAGTGCATTGATCGTCAGTCCATCCTTGGGTGCCCTTCCGATCAGGGGGAACGAGCCGCAGCGGCATTTGAGGGATCGTTTGGGGAGTTCGTCGGGGAGCCCTGGTGGGAAGGCGCTCAACGGGCTCGGAAGTCCCCCGAGCTCCTCCGGCAGGGCTTCATCACCGGCCTCGAGGCCGGTGATGTGCGCCGGGATCCAGGTCCCGAGCAACGGCGCCCGAGACCCCGTAGCCTTCGGTCACGCCTCAGGCGGGGTGGTTTTCCAACCGACAAGAAGGTGCTCGTCATGAGCGTCACGGCAATCATCCACTTCCCGGTTTCCGACGTGGCCAAGGCCGTCGAGGGCCTGCGCGGTCAGGCCGCCCTGTTGGAGGAGATCACCGAGGACACCAAGGGCGCCGGGATTCTCCACCACCGGTTCGTCGCCGGTGAGGGCGAGCTGGTGGTGATCGACCAGTGGGACTCCGCCGAGCAGTTTCACCAGTTCTTCCGGGACAACGTGAAGGTCGGTCAGATCACCGACGCCGTCGGCCTGACTGGTCCGCCGTCGGTCTCGGTGTTCTCCACATTCGACGCCCCGGGCACCCTTTAGGGGTCTCGGCAGTACAAGGGCGGCGGCGAGTCCGCGCCCGTCAGCGATGCCGCCGGGCGGCAGCACGGGGTGCGCCCGGCGGGTTCGTGTGCCAGGAGGCAGGAGAACGCCTTGGCTTGCCGATGATCAGTCGGCTCGCCGGACCGGCGGCGGGGTCCAGGTGCCCGCGACGATGGGCTCATCGGGCCAGTAGGCCCGCAGGTAGAGCGAGAACTCCGCTTGGGGAGCGGGGAGCCAGTTGCCGGCCAGTCGGGGGTCGTCCGGCGGCTCGGCGGACGCATACAGGGTCAAGGAGCCGTCGGGGTCGAGCCGAAGGTTCTTGTTCTTGGTGCCCAGCGAGTACCGCTGCAGGTCGTTCGAGTGGAAGAAGTGGTGCTCGTTGTAGAGGGTCAGCGACCAGAACCCCCGGACCGGCGGGAGGCCACCGGCCGGAAAGGTCACCGAATAGCGGGCCGCCCCGTGCAGGCGCTGGCCATTTTCGTCGAGGTCTTGGTAGAAGTAGGTCGTCTCGGTGGGGGTGTTGACGAAGATGTTGGCCTTGGCCATCGCCGTGCGGGACAGGTAGTCGGTCCCGAACGCCGCCCCGTTGTGCTGGGTCGTCCAGTGGTGGTCGAGGGGGAGCCCGATGTTGCGGAACTGGAACAGATCGGCCACGAGCCCCTGGTCTGCATCCTTGGCTGCGTCGACCAGAGCCTCGGCCACGTGGGGATCGGCGGCCGCTCGGACGAGCGAGCCGAACCAGGCGTAGAGCGCCTCTTCGCCCGGTCGGGCCGGCACCTCGGTCAGCACGTCGGCCAGCGCCTCGAAGAAGTGCTCGGGGACGACCCACTGGGTCTCCCGGTCTCCCTGGGTGGCGTCGCCGGCCGGGAAGACGGGAGCGTTCGACCAGTCGAAGGTCTGCGGCGTCCCGGTGTACTGGTCCAGGGGATACACCATGATCTGGTCGAGCAGCGGTCCGATGGCCGCCCGGTCCTGGGCAGTGTCGTCCATGAACGCCCGGGGGATGATGGCGGCGATCCGGGTGTCGAACCGGAAGACCTCCTTTATGCCTTCTGGGACGCCGCCGTCCCAGGTGGTCGGCGCGACCAGGTACAGGCCGGGCTCGGTGTCGTACATGGCACCGAAGCGGACGAACGAGTCGGTCCGCTGGTCCACCCCCTGGTACACCCAGAACCGATCCCCGAAGTCGGGCACCTGGACCACCGACGGCCCTCGTTGGCCGTCGATGACCCCGAACCCGTACACCACGTCCTGGTTGGGGCAGGCCACCAGCTTCTCGTCCGGGGTGATGTAGTCGCGGAGCATCCCGATGCTTCCCGGAGAGGCCAGCGGCACTACCCCACCGAGCAGGCCCGGGCCGGGCAGCCGCGAGGCGATGGACAGCCGATTGTGCATGTTGACGAGCGGCCAGCCCCATAGGTAGGCCAACCGGCCGAGGGATCGCAGGTAGTCCCCGGTGAGCTTGGTGCCTTCCAGCGGTCCGGGCAGTGCGGCCATGCGAACCCCTCCCTCCCGTGATGCTCCGCCGAGAGGCGGTCCATCGATCATCGCACGGTCGTGCGATCACACCGACGGCGACGAGGTCCTCTCGAGCGATCGGCGGATGTCCCAGGCGTGATGGAACGCATCGTGGGCTACCCCGCGCGCGACGTCCTCGAGATGCATGTCGCCGCGCTCACGATGGACGATGACGGACGCCTTCTCGGGCGGCACGAGGGCGACCGCCGCCTGCCAGTCCCCGCGGCCACGACCGAGGGACCACAGCGCAGCTTGGAGCGGTACGTCGGCGTAGGAGCGGGCCCGGGCGAGGAGGTTCTCGTCATATGGCGCGACAACCGTCGCGCCTGCGGCGGAGCCGGCGAGGCGTTCGGCCCAGATCCGCAGGTTGTCGGCGACGTGGCACACGTACGATCCCACCGACCACGACAGATCGGGGTGGCGTTCGGTTCCGTTCGCGTCGGCGAGCAGCTCGGAGAACCGGTCCGGGATCCCTCCGATGTACGCGAGCGACTCGCCGAGGTCGGTCGAGAACGCGAATCCGCACTCCCGGCACGGGTCGCCGTAGAGCGCTCCGGCCCAGCGGTCCATGACGGCACTATCACAGGTCCCTCAATGGCGTGCCACCAGAACGGCCGCCTAAAGAAGCTGAGCGGGCTGCTGACGACGTACGCTCCTGGGTGATGGCTCGGCGTCTCGGGGGGATCGCTGCGGTTGTGGCGGGAGCCGTTTTTGGGGTGTCGACCGACGTGGCGATCCGGGCTCGCTGGCCGAGTTCTCGGGTGTCGGCGTCGGCGGCCATCTTGGTGGTTGCTGCGGCTGTCTACCCTCTGGCGAGGCTCGGGCGAGCCGGCCCGCCGGGGGGACCTCGACGAGAATGGGGGGCCCTGGGTGCGACGGCTGGGGTGTTCGTCGCTGGCCGGAGTTTGTCGGATCGGGTTTCGTTTCCGTTGACCGCCGCCGCCTGGGTTGGGCATGCCGTCTTCGATCGGGTGCACGAACGCGGGGAGACGTCGTTGCTTCCGCGGTGGTATCCGGCGTTGTGCGCAGGCTATGACCTGGGTATGGCCGCGATGTTGTGTCGGGCTGCCCTCGACCGGCAGATGTCCGATAGCTAGTCCGGGCGGGCTCGGTCGCCCGCTCCTCGAACCCAACCCCGCGCTGGGGGCACTTCGTGGTGCCGTGGTTGGAGCGTGACACCGCCCGCTACCCAGCCGTCACGGCAAGAGCGACCACCCGGTCGACTTTGGACAGTTTTCGAGCCCGATCGGTCGCTGCCGCGACGCCGATGCCGACGATCTCGACCTGGATTCAGGTAGCGGCGCCCGACGGCAGCGGGCGGCCGACGAGCCATTCGAGCGACGCCAGAGCCTCGGACAACGTCCACGAGTTGCCGGTCTGGTGGTAGAGGTTCCGACGGCCGCCGGCGTTCAACAGACCCGTGAGACCTTTGTCCAGCTGCCCATGGAGGTTGGGCGGCGTCGCATCGACGAACCGTTCACGACCTTGCCGGTCGATGAGGATGTACCCGTCCGTATGGTCGACGTCGTAGGTCAGCGGCTCACCGGTCCACCAGTCCAGCTTTGGCGGCCGATCTTCGGGGACGACCTGGTGGCTGACACCGAAGAACTTCCATAGCTCGTCGAGATCGGCTGGTGTACCGGTGAGCAGGGGCCAGTCGGCACCGAACCGGCTCGAGTAGGCGGCCAGGCGGGCTGGCGTGTCCCGTCTCGGATCGACGGTGATCTCCATGAAGACGACTTGCTGGCCCAGCCCGGCGGCTCGGACATCGTGCTGCAGGGCGATGAAGGCTCCGGTCACGAGTGGGCATTCGTCTTGGCAGAGGGAGAGGAACGGGGCCAGGACGATGTACTTGCCCCGATAGGCCGCGAGGTTCGTGACGTGGCCGGCCGTGTCGACGAGGGGGATCGTGCCGGGCACGACCCGGTTCTCGACGATGCCCTGGCTGGCTGGCGGTGCCGGTGGCGGACCGCCGCCGCAGGCCGCCAAGATCCCCCCGGCGAGCAGTACGGCGAGCAGTCCCCGTCCGAAGGGTCGAGCGGTCCGGCGGCGAGACGCGGTCACGGTGCTGACCGAGTCGGTTCTGTGGCCGTGGACGCGTCGAGAACGGCTGGGCTCTGCGGACCGCGCGCCGGCGCGTCGAGGGCGCGGTCGTTGCGAACGGCTCGCCGTTCGTCCTGGTGCAGCCACCGCAGGGCGACCGGGATCATCGGCCAGAGCATGAGCGTGTCGCCGCCGACCCACATGATGACGCCACCGATGTGCAGGTCCTGGACCAGTGGCGGTCCCCACGTCCGGTGGAGCGACAGGTAGGCCGGGAACAGCTCGTGCGACGCGCCGTCCAAGGAGAGCCCGGTGAAGGTATCGATCGGGATGGCGAGGAACAGGTAGCCGAACTGGAGGGCCGGGTGCATGCGATAGCGGTTGGGGTCAGAACCGAAGATCTGCCGCCAGAACAGGTAGCCGATCATCAAGAAGATGAGGTGCTCGGCGTTGTGCACGCTCTCGTGGAGGAGCGTGTAGTTGTACCAACTGGTCAGGTGGGTGAGCGGGATGACAAGGGCGTAGAGCAAGAACGCGGTGACGGGGTGGCCGAGCACGAGGGCGACGGGCGATCGGAGCCCCGTCGTCAGCCATCGGCGAGCGCGGCCACGGGCGGCCCGCCAGGCCAGGTCGATCGGCGAGGCCATGGCGAACAGCGGGGCCGCCACCATGATGAGCAGCAGGTGCTGGATCATGTGGTCGTAGAACAGCTCGCCGTCGTAGACGCCGATGAAGCTGAAGATGGCGATCGACGTCACCAACAGCGCGCCGATCCAAGCCACCGTCCGGCCGACCGGCCAGCGATGCCGCGGCTGGAGCCGGTTCACTCGCCGGACGGCCCACAGGTAGAGAACCAGGGCACCGAGCACGAGCACGACGGGAACGGCGTCGAACTGAGTGGAGAGGAACTGGCGGCCGCGCAGTGCGGGGAGCGCGACGTCACCGATGATCGGAACGAACGGGCTCACGAAGGGGTCCACGACAACTCGCTCGGCATATCCGACGGAACGTAGTACTACGTAGCGTAGGAGTTCAAGCTCGGGCCGGCTAGAATGCGGCCCAAGACGCCCGGGGACCAGCACACCGGGGAAAGGGGCACCGAATCGTGGCTCGACTGGGTGAGCTCGAACGCAAGGTCATGGACGTCCTGTGGGAGTCCATGGGGACGGAGAAGACGGTGCGCCAGGTGGCCGAGGAGCTCCCGAACCATGCGTACACGACCATCCTCACCGTGCTGGACCGGTTGCAACGCAAGCACATGGTGCGTCGGACGAAGGACGGGCGGGCCCACCGGTACGCGGCGACCGCGAGCCGGGAGGCTTACACGGCGGAGCTGATGCTCGAGGCCCTGGGAGCCGCCCCCGACCGCGATGCGGTCCTGGTTCGTTTCGCCGAGGTCGTGACCTCGTCGGAGGCGAGCGTGCTGCGCCAGGCGCTCGACGGCGTCGCCGGGGAGCCCGGCACAGCGAACCCCGCGTCGGGGCCGAAAGCGCCGACATGAGGTTGTACCTGGTGGCGACGGGCTTGCTCGGTCTCTCCGTGACCTGTCTTGGCCCGGGTAGCAGTTGGCTGGCGGCGGCCCGCTGGACCTCGCGTGCGCCACGCGCCGCCGTCGTGTTGTGGCAGGCGATCGGAGTCACCGGTGCCGTGGCCGCCATCGGGGCCGGGCTCGCCGTGGCGGTCGGCCGCTTCGGCGTCGGTTTCCGGGCCGGGCTCGGCGATCTGGCCGCCGGTCTCGTGGACGGTCACCCGCTGAGCGGGCTCGGCTTGCCCGACGCGCTCGGGCTCACCCTGGCCGCCGACGTGGCGATCGTTCTCGCCACGGTCGTCGCCATCACCATGGTTCGGACCGTGCGGGCCCGGGCCCGGCACCGTCGAGTGCTCGACCTCGTCGGTATCGGCAGCGAAGAGGCGGCCGGCGCGCTGCTGCTCGACCACCCGAGAGCCACCGCGTACTGCCTACCCGGCATCCGACCGAGGATCGTCGTCAGCGCCGGCGCACTGCGGTTGCTGCACTCCTCCGAGCTGGCGGCGGTCATCGAGCACGAGCGGGGCCACGCCTGCGAGCACCATGGCTTGGTCATGCTGCCCTTGACGTCGCTGGCCGAACCACTGCGATGGATCCCCTATGCCCGGCTGGCACCGGCGAACGTCGCCTTGTTGCTCGAAATGGCGGCCGACGACTATTCGGCCCGCCAGCACGACCGCCGTGACCTTGCCCGGGCGCTCGTCCGTATGGGAACGGCCATGGCCGCACCGGAGTGCGCCTTCGCCGCGGCCGGGATCTCGGTTCCCGCTCGGGTCCAACGGCTGCTCACCGAGGACACGACGTCGGGGGTCGCGGCCACCGCGGCCATCTGTGCGGCCTCGGTGCTTCTCCTCGCCCCCTTCGCCGCCCTGCTCGCTTGATCAGCCGCCGGTAGCCCTCCGGGGCTCCTCGTACCCGCGGTCCTCGTCGTACCACTCGTCGTCCCACGCGCCCGGGTAACCGGCCGTCGCGGCCTGGTGCGCCGCCGTCCAGTGATCGACCGGCTCGTCGTCCCAGGCGCCCGGGAACCCGTGAACGGCGGCGGACCGCCGGTCGACGTCGTCGGCGTACCGGTACGACGCGGCCGACGACCCACGACCGGCGCCACCGAGCGCCTGGGCATACGCGGCGAGGCCGAGGTAGGCACCGAGGCCGACGACGGCCAAGACGGTGATGACCCACAGGGGGCGGAGGCTGTGAACGAGACCGAGCAGGCCGGTCAGGGCGGCGGTGGCACCGAGGGCGAGCAGCACGTCACGACGCCGGTGGCGGGCCTGCTCGGCCCGGTACGCCGCGGTCCGCTCGGTCAGCGTCGGTGGAACGCCCGACGAACCGGCCGCCGAAGCCCCGGTCGTCGACCCGGCCGGGGTGGCGAAGAGCTGGGGCGGCACCCGGAGGTAGTGCCGGCCGGCCGCGTCGTCGACGACGTCCTCGTCGGCGGTCGAGCCGTCACCGACCGGCTGGAGGAGGACCAGGTTGGGCCGCCCGGGCATGCTGGAAACCGCCGGCAGGCCGGACTGGCCCGGGGCGGCGACGGTCGTCGCCTGCGCCGTCTCGAGCCGGTAGGCGGGGGCGACCAGTTTGGGCCCGGTCCGCTCGAGGAGATGCAGGCTCCGGTGGAAGGAGTCGATCGAGACGGTCGATCGATGCTCGAGATGCTTCTTGAGGAAGGCCGGCGCCAGCAGGACCACCCACAGCGCTACGAGGATCAGGATCAGCATGAGCGTCACTCCCCCTCGACCTACCTTCCTTGATCGAAAGACCGTAATGAGAGGCCTTTTGCAAGTGGTGGATGGTCGGGGGTGGCAGAACGCCGACACCGCAGGCGCTACCCCCTGTCACCGACACTTGTACCCCGCGGACCGACCCTTGGCAAACGGTTTTGTCCTGCCCTGGTCACGCGGTCGTCACCGAGCGCGGACCACGCGTCTCGGCGGCGGCCGCTCAGCCCCCAACCCGTTAGAGCGACCCGTTCAGCCGACCGCTCGGCTCCACCAGCGGCCGTCGTCACGCCCGACGGTCACCGAGAGCCCGAAGCAGTGCGAGACCGCGTCGGACGTCAGCGTGTCGTCGAGCGGACCGGTGGCGACGAGCTGCCCGTCGCGGACGAGCGCGGCGTGCGTCGTCCCCGGCGGGATCTCCTCGGCGTGGTGCGTCACGAGGACCACCGGCGGGACGTCGGGATCGGCGTTGAGCCGCCCGAGCCGGCCGACCAGCCGCTCGCGGGCGCCGAGGTCGAGACCGGCGGCCGGCTCGTCGAGCAGGAGGAGCTCCGGCCGGCTCATGAGCGCCCGGGCGAGCAGGACGCGCTGGCGCTCGCCGTCGGAGATCACGCCGAAGGCCCGACCACCGATACCGCCACCACCTGCGAAGGCACCGTCATGGCCGTCGCGCCCGTCGTCGCTCCCGCCGATGTCGGCCAGGAGCTCGTCGGCCCGGGCCCAGTCGTCGTCGGTATAGGTGTGCCACCACGGTTCGAGCGCGCCGTAGCGGCCGGTGGCGACGACCTCCCGAGCGGTCAGGTCGGCCCGGAGCTGACGGACGACCGATCCGCTGACGAGGGCCACCCGTGGCCGGAGGGTGCGGACGTCGACGCGGCCGAGCCGCTGGCCGAGCACCTCGACCACGCCGCGCGTCGGCCACAGGCGCGCCCCGGCGACCTGCAGCAGCGTCGTCTTGCCCGAGCCGTTCGGACCGAGGACGACCCAGCGCTCCCCCGCCTGGACCGTCCAGTCGACCGAGTCGAGGATCGCCCGACCATCGCGGACGACGTCGACGTCGAGCAGCCGGACCGCGGGGACTGGGCTCAGCTGGGCACCCGCCGGCCGATGCGGCCGATCAGGCCGGAGCAGCACTGCTCCCACGTCCGGTCGCCGACCAGCCAGAGCCAGATCTCGCGGCGGTAGTCGCCGACGAGCCGCTCGAAGCCGGCCTCGGTGAAGCCGGCGGACTCGAGCGCCCGCCAGCGACTCCACAACCAGCCGGCGACGCCGCCGGTGACGATCTCGGCGAGGTCGGCGCCGTCGAGCACGGCATCGCGCCAGACGGGCTTCATGACGACCGGCTCGTCGGGCACGTGGAGCTGCGGCACCGGCACGATCGTGGAGATGGGCCCGGTCCCGGCGGTGACGGTCGGCTCGGTCACCGGCGGATCACGACCGGCTGGCGGTCGGTCCCGTCGTAGTTGCGGACGTGCTCGTCGTAGTCGATGAACATCGGCGCGTCGGGGTCGAACTTCCGCTGGAGCGAGCGGACGGCGATCCGCTTGTCGAGGTTGTCGAGCCGGACCAGCGCGTCGGGGTCGTCGAGGCCGCGGACGTCGAGCTTCGAACGGGCCTGCTGGAAGGCGAGCCGGCCGCGCTCGGTGCGGACGAGGACGCTCGTCCAGCCGTCCATCGAGCCGACGCTGCCGACGGAGATGTCGGCGCTGCGGCCGAGGAAGTCGGCGCACTCGTCGCAGCCCTTCGAGCGCGGCGCCGTGGAAGTCCTTGACGGGCTCGTCGACGGCGATCTCGCCGTCGCGGTACTCGACGATCATCCGGCCGCGGATGACGTCGACCTTGCTGACCCGGTCGAGGTCGATGCCCCGCTCGGCGCTCGAGCTCGTTCAGGATCAACGCCTCGTAGTCGAAGCTCTTGGTGCACAAGAGGGCGATGGAGAGGACGACCGCGTCGACGCGGTGCGCACCGGTCGGCCAGCGCCGGGCCTGCATGGCCCGGAGGCCCTGGACCTCGCACGGCGTGCCGACGACGGCGATGCGGGGCTTGGCGGGCAGCTGGTACCGGGAGAGGTCGAGCTCGGCGAGGGCCATCGTCTGGTTGTAGAAGCTGCCGGACGCGGCCGCGCAGCTCGGCCGGAGTGGTGGCGATGGTGGCGACGCCCTTCCACGGCTCGTCGGGGTCGTCGCTCGGCTTGGAGACGAGCGCGCCGTCGATCTCGCCGGTGGCGAGCAAGGCGGTCAGCAGGGCGGTGACCGCGCCGCCGTCCTGGGCGTCGTCGTTGCGGGCGGACGAGCGGACGGCGTAGCCCTCGAGCACCGCGCCGAGCCCGTCGGCCGGCGGCGCGCCGGTGATCTTCCAGTAGGTGTCGGACGAGTCGGCCCGCAGCTCGGTCGGCGCGACCTCGTCGTCACCGTCCAGCGGGGTCGACGGTGGCCAGAGCGTCTCGTAGCGGAGGCCGCCGCGGGGGCAGAAGTCCCAGCACAACGAGCAGCCGGTGCACATCTTGACCAGCTCGGGCAGGTCGGTGTCCTCGTGGATGCCGATCGAGTTGGACGGGCAGACGGCGACGCAGGTGCCGCACTGGATGCAGCGCTCGGCCTCGATGACCGCCGGCTTCGAGCTCCCAGAACCAGACCTTGCCGGACGGCTCGGGGATGCCGTTCATCTCCTCGCGGAGCCGGTAGCGCTTCACGACGTCACCTGCGCTGCGCCGTCGAGCGCGGCCCGCAGCTCGTCACCGGGCGTCCGGCGGGCCCAGTTGTGGAACGACTCGCCGGGCCGGTGGTCCAGCTGGTAGCTGGCTGAAGACGCGGACGAGCGCATCGGGCACGCGGTCGACGGGCACCGCGCCGGTGACCCAGCGGATGAAGCCGGCGTCGGGCCCGAGCGAGCCGCCGAGCCCGATGTCGACGGCTTCTTCGATGTGCTCGCCGACGTGGGCGATGTCACCGCGGAAGCCGACGTCGCCGATCTGCGGTTGGGCGCACGACGCGGAGCAGCCGGAGAAGTGCATGCGGATGACCCCGGTCTCATCGCCGGTCCCCCAGCGGGGGCTCTCGTCGGTGGTCGCCCCGCCACCCACCGACCGGTCGGCCTTCGTCGACAGGCCGACCGGGACGCCGGCCAACCGCTCGTCGAGCGCGCGGGCCCACTTGACGGCCCGCTCCTTGGTCTCGACGACCGCGAACCGGCAGAACTCGCTGCCGGTGCAGGCGACGACGCCGCGGGTGAACGGGCCGGGGAACGGCGAGTACTTCTGCACGAGGTCCTCGGCGAGGAGGGCGTCGACACGGTCGCCGGGAATGCCGGTGAGGGTGAAGTTCTGGTCGGTGCCGAGCCGGACGGTCCCGTCGCCGTACGTCTCGGCCAGCCGGGCCGCCTCGACGAGCTCGATGCCGCGCATCCGCCCGACCGGGACGGAGCAGCCGACGTAGAACAGCCCGTCCTGCTTCTGGCGGTGGACACCGACGTGGTCGCCCCGGAACCGGCGGGTCAGCTCCTCGCCGGCCGGGACGAGATCGAACCGAGCCCGCTCGGCCAGCTCGGCCCGGAACCCCTCGGGCCCGAGCTCCTGGGTCAGGTACCGCATGCGGGCGAGGCCGCGGTTCTCCCGGTTGCCGAGCTCGCCGAAGAGCTGGGCGATGGCCCGCGTCAACTCGACGGCCTGGTCCGGACGGACGAAGACGTCGATGTCGGACGCCATCCGCTCCCCGTCGGAGAGGCCGCCGCCGGCGAGCACGTTGAAGCCGACGGTGCCGTCGGCCAGCCGGGCCGGCCACAGGCCGATGTCGTCGATCTCGACCCGGGCGCAGTCCTCGAGGCAGCCGGTGACGGCGATCTTGAACTTCCGGGGCAGGTTGGCGTACTCACGGTTGCCGGTGAAGAAGGCGGAGATGGCCTGGGCGACCGGCAGGGCCTCGACGACCTCGTCGGCGTCGACGCCGGAGACCGGGCACGAGCAGACGTTGCGGGCCGAGTCGCCGCAGGCCTGGACGGTCGTCAGGCCGACCTCCCAGAACCGCTGCCAGATCCGCGGGATGTCCTCGATCCGGAGCCAGTGGAGCTGGATCGTCTGGCGGGTGGTGATGTCGGCGTACCGGTTGCCGAAGACCGGGCTGTCGTCGGGGCCCTCGCCGAACGCGTCGGCGGCGATGCCGATCTCGCGGACCTGCGGCGCGGTGAGCACGCCACCGGGAACCTTGATCCGCATCATGAAGGCGTCGCCGCCCTGCCGTTGGGGGTACAGGCCCACCCACTTCAGCCGCTCGACCTCGCCGGGCACGGCGCTGAGGGCGGCGACGCCCTCTTTCGAGTACTTGTCGACGATGGCCTGGGCCACCTCGAACGGGTGGCGCTCCAGCTTCAACTGCTCGTTGTCGTTCAGCTCGCCGACGTGGCGGTACGGGTTGATGAACCGCATCGCCCGCTCGCGGCCCCGGAACTGGATGCCGTACGGGTTGTCGAGATCGCGGGGCATCGCTACGACGCGTGCAGTCCGCACTCGGTCTTGCCGGTCCCCGACCACCGCCCGGCCCGCGGGTCCTCGCCCTCGGCTACCGGCCGGGTCGTCGGCGCGCAGCCGATCGACAGGTAGCCCTTCGACACGAGCGGATGGATCGGCAGGTCGTGGTCGGCGAGGTAGCTGGCGACGTCGTCGTCGGTCCACGTGACGATCGGGTTGACCTTCACGAGCCCGAAGCCGTCGTCCCAACCGACGACCGGGGCGGCGGCCCGGGTCGGCGCGTCGACCCGCTTGAGCGACGTCAGCCAGGCCGCCTGGCCGGTCAGCGCCCGGCGCAGCGGCGCCACCTTGCGGAACTGACAGCACTGGGCCGAGCCGCACGGCCACTCGTCGGCGTCGGCACCGGGGTGGGTGACCGTCAGGTTCAGGTCGTAGTGGGCGCGGACCTGCTCGACGAACTCGAGGGTCTCGGGGAAGTGGGCCTCGGTGTCCAAGAAGACGACTTCGATCGTCGGGTCGACCTTGACGGCCAGGTCGATGAGGACGACGTCCTGGAACGACGCGGCGAGGACGAGGTTCTTCCCGAACCGGTCGACCGCCCACTCGATGGCTTTGGACGCCGGGGCCGTCACCAGTCGGGCATCGACCGACCGGAGCTCCTCGGCGATCTCTTCAGGCGCGGTTGCCGTGGTCTCGCTCACCGGTCCTCCCTTCGGTCCCAGCCCTATCGGTCCGGCCTGTCGATCCGGCACCGACCCGATGGTCGGCGCCCGCACGCTTTACTTGTTCCACACGCTTTGCTCGTAGGGAGCCGTCAATGTCCGGCGCACCTGCCCGCTCGGTTCGGCGTGCCTTGACTTGTCGGCTCCGAGGACCCAAAGTATACATGACCAAAACGGTCAAGTATTCGGGAGGTCGGAGGGGTCGACGGAGGGGTCGACGACCTCTCCGGTGGGAGCGTCTCCCACCGGCCCGGACCCCCGGGTGTGACCGGCCGATCGGGAAAATCGGAATTTTGACGATGAGCACGACCGAGATCTTCACCACCGAGGTTCCGCCGTCGTTCGCCGCTGCCCCCGGCCCGGTCGTCGACCATCTCGACCTCCTCGAGTCGCACGCCATCTTCATCATGCGGGAGGTGGCCGCCGAATGCGAGCGGCCGGTCCTGCTGTTCAGCGGCGGCAAGGACTCGGCCGTCCTGCTCCACCTGGCCGTCAAGGCGTTCCGGCCGGGCGGCTTCCCGTTCCCGGTCCTCCACGTCGACACCGGCCACAACTTCCCCGATGTCATCGAGTACCGCGACCAGCAGGTCGCCCGGCTCGGTGAGCGGCTGCTGGTGGCGAGCGTGCAGGACTCCATCGACCAGGGCCGGGTGGCCGATCCCGGACCCGGCGGCATGCGCAATCGACTGCAGACGACGACCCTGCTGGACGCGCTCACCGACAACCAGTTCGACGCGGCCATCGGCGGCGCCCGGCGGGACGAGGACAAGGCCCGGGCCAAGGAACGGGTCCTGTCGTTCCGGGACGCGTTCGGCCAGTGGGACCCGAAGCGCCAGCGCCCGGAGCTGTGGCAGCTCTACCAGGGCAAGGTGCTGCCCGGTGAGAGCCTGCGGGCGTTCCCGCTGTCGGACTGGACGGAGCTCGACATCTGGCAGTACATCGGCCGCGAGAGCATCCCGCTGCCGTCGATCTACTTCTCTCACCGCCGCCCGGTCGTCGAGCGCGACGGCATGCTGCTGGCGGTCAGCGATTGGGTGACCCCCGGCCCCGACGAGCGGGCCGTGGAGGAGACCGTGCGCTTCCGGACCGTCGGCGACGCCACCTGCACCGGCGCCGTCCGCTCCACGGCCTCGACGGTCGAGGAGATCATCACCGAGGTGGCGGCCTCCCGGGTGTCCGAGCGCGGGGCGACCCGCGCCGACGACCGGTTCTCCGAGACCGCGATGGAGGACCGAAAGCGCGAAGGGTACTTCTAGGCCGTGCCGGCCCCCGCAGGCGGTGACGCCGCATCCGCCGCCGCTGCTGCCCGCCCCGGCGCCACTGCCGGGCTGACGAACACCAACGGGACGATCCCGTCGACCGCCGACGATCACGCCATCGATGGGCGGGAGGGCGTGATGGACCTTCTCCGTTTCGCGGCCGTCGGGTCGGTCGACGACGGCAAGTCGACGCTGATCGGCCGGCTCCTCTTCGACACCCGCCAGCTCTTCGACGACCAGGTCGAGGCGGTCGCCGCGGCGTCGGCCAAGCGAGGTATCGGCGAGGTCGACCTGTCGTTCGTCACCGACGGGCTGCGGGCCGAGCGCGAGCAGGGCATCACGATCGACGTCGCCTACCGCTACGCGGCGACGCCGAAGCGCAAGTTCGTCATCGCCGACTGCCCCGGCCACGTCCAGTACACCCGGAACATGGCGACTGGCGCGTCGACGGCCGATCTCGCGCTCGTCGTCGTCGACGCGTCGTCGGGCCTGCGCGAGCAGACCCGACGCCACGCCTGCATCGCCGCCCTGCTCGGCGTCGACCAGTTCATCGTCTGCGCCAACAAGATGGACCTCGTCGACTGGGACGAGGCGGCGTACCGTCAGGTGGCCGACGAGATGGCCGCGCTGGCCAACCAGCTCGGCGTGCGCTCGTGCACGGTGATCCCGGCGTCCGCGCTGCACGGTGACAACGTCGTCGAGCCGTCCGCGGCCGCCGCGTGGTACGACGGGCCGACGGTGCTCGCGGCGCTGGAGAACGCGCCGGCCGGCGGCTGGGCGGCCGCCGGCGGCTCGCAGCGCAGCGCCGGTGGCCGGCTGCCGGTCCAGTGGGTCCTCCGCCACAAAGGCGGCGGCCGGAGCTACGCCGGCATGGTCAACGGTGCGCCGCTGCGGCCCGGGGACGGCGTCGTCGTGCTGCCGGAGGGGCGGACGACGACGATCACGAAGATCGAGACGTTCGACGGACCGCTCGACGAGGCGCCGGTCGGCATATCCGTGGCCGTCCACCTGGCCGACGACCTCGACGTGTCGCGGGGCGACCTCATCGCCACCGCGGAGGACCCGCCGACGGTGACGACCGAGCTCGAGGCGACGGTCTGCTGGTTCGGCGACCGGCCGCTGCGGGCCGGTGACCGGCTGCGGGTCAAGCACACCACCCGCACGACGCCGGCCCGGATCATCGGCGTCCAGGGCCGGCTCGACGTCAACCGGCTCGTGCTGGACGACGCCGACGAGCTCACCGACAACGACATCGGCGTCGTCACGCTCACGACCGCGACCGCGCTGGCCGCCGATCCGTACCGGCGCGACCGGATCACCGGCAGCTTCGTCCTCGTCGACGAAGCGACGAACGCCACCGTCGCCGCCGGCATGGTCGGGCGCCCCGACCTCGCCACCACCGACGCCCGACCCTCCGACACCCAGTCCGTCGACGCCGGCCCGGCCTGACGGGCCCAGCCTGATCGGCCCCACCTGACTGCCGCAGTGCCCACCGAACCGGTCCTCTACCCCGTCAGCCTCGACGTCGCCGGCCGGCCCTGCCTCGTCGTCGGCGGCGGAACGATCGCCGCCGGCAAGGTAGCCGGGCTGCTGGCGGCTGGCGCCGCGGTGACGGTCGTCGCGCCCGACGTCGATGCGGCCATCGACGCCCTCGCCACCGCCGGCGACGCGGCCGAGCCGGGCGGTCCAGGGTCGGTCACCGTCCGTCGCCGCCCATACGAGGCGGGCGAGGCCGCCGAGTACCGTCTCGTCGTCACCGCCACCGGGGTCGCCGCGGTCGACGGCGCGGTCGCGGCCGACGCGGCGGCCGCCGCGGTCTGGGTCAACAGCGCCGACGACCCGGGCCGGTGCACGTTCCACCTGCCGTCGGTCCACCGCGACGGGCCGGTCAGCGTGGCCGTCTCCACCGGCGGCGCCAGCCCGGCCCTGGCCATCTGGCTCCGCCGGCGGGCCGCCGACGCGCTGGGGACCGGCCTCGGCGACCTCGCCGGCCTGCTCGACGAGGCCCGTCGTCGCCTACAGGCGGCCGGTCGGCCGACCTCGTCGGTCGACTGGCCGACGGTGCTCGACGGCCCGCTCCCCCAGCTCGTCCGGAACGGCCAGCTGGACGAGGCCCGGCAGCTGCTGGCCGACGCGATCGACCCCGCTCCGGCGCCGTAGCGGACTCGCCTGGCTACTGGACGACCATCAAGACGGTCGCCAGGACGAGGACGGCGACGAGGCCGGCCGACAGCCACGTCGCCTGCCGGCACTCGCCGCCGACCGCCGCGGCCAGCTCGTCGTCCGGCCCGGCCGCGGCGACGGCGGTCCGGATGCGTCGCTCGGTCGGCCAGAGGACGCCCTCGGCGACGGCGACGGCGAGGATCCACAGGACGAAGCCGTCGAGCACCCAGCTGTCGGCCAGCTCGAAGAACCCATCGGACAGCCCGAGCAGGGCGAAGCCGAAGATCGGGACGCCGTAGAGGACCCGGCCGGCCCAGTTCGGACCGGGGGCGAAATAGCCCCGGAGGTCGGCGGGGACCGGACCGGCGCCGGCCCGTTGCAGCCGGCGGGCCTGCAAGCCACCGACGACGACGGAACCGATACCGACGACGACGCAGGCGACGTGGAGCAGGAGGACGACGTCGAACGCCGCGCCGGTCGGCCGGTGGTGGACGGCGCCGGCCGCCAGCGCGACGCCAGCGGCGGGGCGGGCGGCGGTCACCGGCCTATTCTCCCCTGGACGGCGGCCGAGCAGTTAATGCGACCGCGCGGTAACGACGGGGCGCCCTCGCGTTGTACCGTGGGAACAGGCCACCGTTGGCGGCGGTGGGTGCGAAGCGACGAAAGCCGGGGAAGCAGGGTAGACGGATGGTGATCGACCAGAGCATGGCGCAGATCAACCAACTCCGGCTCGACCCACTGTCGGGCCGGTGGGTCGTCGTCAGCACCCTGCGGGCCCAGCGACCGGCCGCCTTCGTCCTCTCGGCGTCGAAGGGCCAAGTCGACACCAGCCGCCCGTGCCCGTTCTGCCCCGGTCACGAGGAGGCGAGCCCGCCGGCCCTCGAGACGTACGGACCGACCGGCGCCTGGCTCGTCCGGGTGGTCCCGAACCTCTACCCGGCGTTCTCCGGCGACGAACCGTTCGTCGTCACCAACCGCGGACCGGTCTTCACCCAGGCCACTGCGGGCGGCATCCACGAGGTGCTGATCCTCTCGCCGGAGCACGACGCATCGTGGTCGGAGCTCTCCGACGAGCAGACCGGGCTGGTCATGGCCGCGCTGCGGGACCGGATCGAGGAGCATTCGCAGCGGTCGACGCTCCGTTACAGCCAGGCCATCGTCAACTCCGGCCGGGAGGCCGGCGCATCGCTCGACCACCCGCACGGCCAACTCATGGGCATGTCGTTCGTGCCGCGGGAGCTGGCCGAGGAGCAGGCCCGGTTCGCCCGGTTCGCCGGCAGCTGTCTGCTCTGCACGACCGTCGACGCGGAGGAGTCGGAGGGCTACCGCGTCATCTACGCCGACGACCGGGTCGTCGTCGTCTGCCCGTTCTGGAGCGCGACGCCGTACGAGATGCTCGTCATCCCCCGCGCCCACAGCCCCCACCTCCACCGCAGCTCGACCGAGGATCTCGTGTCCGTGGGCCTCGCCCTCAAGGCATGCCTCGGCCAGCTCCAGCGGCTCATCGGCGAGGTCGCCTACAACCTCGTCTTCCATTCCGCCCCCTACCGGGTCAACGAGCCGTTCCACTGGCACGTCCACGTCTGGCCGAAGGCGACCACGCGGGCCGGCTTCGAGATGGGGACCGGCGTGGCCATCAACGTCGTCAACCCCGAGCAGGCCGCCGAGCACCTCCGGGTGGCCGTGCCCACCCGCCTCACCGCCTGATCACCTGATCGGGCCGCCGGTCGGCCCGGCCCGTCGGCCTCACCCAACCGGAAGGTCCTCGAGGGACCCGGTCTTTCCCGATCAGCCGAGAAACGGGGCGGCGATCTCGTCGAGCAGCCACCGGTCGAGCGTCTTCGGGTTCCCGACGGCGGTCGAGAGGGGGACCCGGACGATCGCTGCGGCCTGGAGGGCCATCATCGTCCCGAAGTCGCGGTCGTGGACGGCACTGACCGCGGCGACGCCGAAGCGGGTGGCGAGCACCCGGTCGTACGCCGTCGGCGTCCCGCCGCGCTGGATGTGCCCGAGGGTGGTCTGGCGGGACTCGAACCCGGTCCGCCGTTCGATCTCGTCGGCCAGCCACGCGCCGATCCCGCCGAGCCGGGCGTGGCCGAACTGGTCGACCGCGTCCGACGACGTCGCGGCGGTGGCCGACTCGAGGTGGGGCCCGGCGGCCGGTAGTGCGCCCTCGGAGACGACGACGATCGAGGAGTACTGGCCGCGCTCGTGGCGACGCACCAGCCGCCCACAGACCGCGTCGAGGTCGAACGGTACCTCCGGGACGAGAATCTCGGCCGCGCCGGCCGCGATGCCGGCGTGGGCGGCGATCCAGCCGACGTGGCGGCCCATCACCTCGCAGACGATCACCCGGTGGTGGGACTCCGCGGTCGTCCGCAACCGGTCGATGGCGTCGGTCGCCGTCTGGACCGCGGTGTCGAAGCCGAACGTCACCTCCGTCCCGGCCAGGTCGTTGTCGATCGTCTTCGGCACGCCGACCGCGGCCACCCCGAGCGGCCCCAGCCGGTCGGCAACGCCGAGCGTGTCGTCCCCGCCGATCGTCACGATCGCGTCGATCCCCCGCTCGGCCAACGTCCGGACGACCCGGTCCGCGCCGCCGTCGCTGGCGAACGGGTTCGTGCGCGACGTGCCGAGGATCGTGCCGCCGAGGGTCAGCAGATCGCGGCATCGGTCCGGCTCGAGGTCGACCGAACGGCCGTCCATCACCCCCCGCCAACCGTCGAGGAACCCGACCACGTCGTCGCCGTGGATCTCGTGGCCGGTGAGCACGACCGCCCGGATGACCGCGTTCAGTCCCGGGCAGTCACCGCCACCGGTCAGCACGCCGAGCCGCATCGTCCCACCCTTCCACACCGCGCTCGCCACCCCGAACGAGCGTCGACCCGAACCGGCCGGCCGGGCGGGCGGGCGGGCGGGCGGGCGGGAAAGAGGGCTAGACCGCCGGGCGCTGGCGGGCGTCGCGGGCGAGCTCGAAGGCCGCGACGAGGGCGACGAGATGGTCGCGGTTGGCCGGCAGCAGGCCGCCGATGCCGGGGGTGGCGACGTAGCTGGCCATGAACGCCCGGCGGTTGCGCACCTCCCACGCGTCGGCCAGCGGCGCGACGGCCGCCCGGTCGGCCGGGTCGCGATCGGACGCCGCGACCTGGGCGACGCGGTGGAGGGACCAGAGCACGTCGGCGACGTCGGCGAGCGGCGAGCGCATGGCCGGCGCCACCGACCCGGGTGACGCCCCGCCGGGCGTGCAGTCGGCGACGACCCAGCCGTGGTCCGTCCGAGCCATCCGACCGAGGTGGAAGTCGCCGTGCGTTCGGATGGCCGCCGCCCGCAGGTCGGCCGCCCGGAGCGACCGGAGAACCCCAGCCGCGGCGGGACCGACCGGCGAGTCCTCGACACCCGGTTCGACGCTGGCGCCGCGGCTGGTGCCGGCGGCGATGCCGGTGCTGGTGCCGGTGCTGGTGCCGGTGCCGACAGCAGTGGCGGCGATCGACGCCTCGACGCCGTCCACCCAATCGGCGACGTCGTCCGTCCGCCGGCCGAACGCCCGGTCGAGGGCCAGGTGCATCCGGGCGGTCATCGTGCCGAGGGCGCGGGCCTCCGAGCCGAAGTCGCCGCCGGCGTCCTCCGGCCGGCCGCCCCGGGCGTAGAGGTCGCGCAGGGACGTGAGGGCGAGGGCCCACCCTTCGGCGCTGCCGGACAGCTGCTCCTGGACGAGGCCGAGATCGAGCCCACCCCGTCGCCAGAGGGCGAGTGGGGCCGCGAGGTGGTTGAAGCCGGCATCGTCGAGGGCGACGAGCAGTCCGACGCCGGGGTGCGGCTCGGGGTGCAGCCACGGGAAGACGGTCAGCGACCGCTGACCGACGGCCAACGTCGTCGCCTCGTCGTCGTCGACCAGCGAGACGACCGGGCCCGGGTCGGCCACGTCACCGGCCACCGCGGCGAGGACCTGCGGGGCGACGTCGGCGTCGCGGAGGCCGTCGACGACCAGCGCCAGCCCGTCGTCGTCTTCGAGCAGCCCGAGGACCGGCTGGTCGGCCGCCCGCAGTAGATGGACCTCCTCCCCCGGCCGGCGCAGGCCGAGGACGGCATGGGCCAGCCGACCGTCGACGTCGGCGATGACGTCGAGCACGCCCGGCCGGCCCGGCCGGAGCACCTCGACCTGGCGGACGGTCACCGAGGCCGGATCGACCGTCGGCGTCGGCGGCCCGTCGTCCCGATCACCGTCCGCACCACCGTCGCGCCGAGCCTCGTTCCCCAGGCGCTGGTCGACCCAGGCGGCGACCAGCCGGGACAGCGCCGCCCGGCGGTCGTCGGTGAGCTCGAGCATCGAGCCGGTCACGACGCCGGGCCCCACGTCACGAACCGGCGTCCTCCGGCGGGGGGGCCGGGTCGAGCAGGTCGAACCAGAGGTAGCCGTACGGGCCGAGGCTGATCGTGTACGGCTCCTCGGTGATGGCCGGGAACGGGACCCGACCGAGCACCTCGACCGGCACGGAGCCGGCCCAGCGGCCGATCTGCAGCTCGGCCGGCTGGGCGAACCGGCTGAGGTTGTGCACGCAGAGGACCGCCTGGTCCCGGCGGGCGGCCTGGCCGGACTCCTCGTTGTCGGCCGGCACCGTCCGGGCCGTCTCCTCCCACGGGCCCCACTCGGAGAGGTCGGGGTGGGTGGTCTCCAGCAGCACCGGCTCGGTGACCCGGACGTCGGCGACCTCGCCGGAGCGGACGTACGCCAGGATCGACGGGTTCGGGCAGCTCAGCACCTCCATCGCGCCGACGCCGAGGACCGGTAGCGAGCGGCGCTCTACCAACATGCCCCGCAGCCAGTGGAGGAACGAACCGGGGTTGCGGCGCTGGGACTCGACGTTGACCGCGTCGAAGCCGTAGACCGGGTCCATGAGCGGCGGCAGGTACAGCTGGGCGAAGTCGGCCCGCGAGAACCCGCCGTTGCGGTCCGGCGACCACTGCATCGGCGTGCGGACCGAGTCGCGGTCACCGAGGTAGATGTTGTCGCCCATCAGCAGCTCGTCGCCGTAGTAGATGACGGGGCTGCCGGGCAGCGAGAGCAGCAGCGCGTAGAGCAGCTCGGCCAGCCGCCGGTCGCCGT
The DNA here is from genome assembly GCA_963844575.1 of uncultured Actinomycetota bacterium. Taxonomy (GTDB): domain Bacteria; phylum Actinomycetota; class Acidimicrobiia; order Acidimicrobiales; family RAAP-2; genus DASZUK01. The sequence continues at coordinate 1,118,337 of CAWJOU010000005.1, read as the reverse complement.
CGAGCAGCGGGGCCAGCCGGCGGCCGATGCCCATGTGCCGCTTCATCCGCGGGTCTTTGGCGTACTCCGCGAACAGATAGTCGCGATCCTCGTCGCTGACCTGCTCGAGCGTCAGCTCGTCGTGGTTGCGCAGGAAGATCGCCCACTGGCAGCCGTCCGGCAGCTCCGGCGTCTGGCTCAGGATCTCGGTGATCGGGTAGCGCTGCTCCCGCCGCACGGCCATGAACAGCCGCGGCATCAGCGGGAAGTGGAAGCAGAGGTGGCACTCGTCGCCGTCGCCGAAGTAGTCGGCCACGTCGGCCGGCCAGCCGTTGGCCTCGGCCAGCAGGATCCGCCCGGGGTAGTCGACCTCGAGCTGCTTGCGGATGCGCTTGACGTACGCGTGGGTCTCCGGCAGGTGCTCGCCGGCCGTCCCGTCCCGCTGGTACAGGTACGGCACCGCGTCGAGCCGGAAGCCGTCGAAGCCGAGGTCGAGCCAGAACCGGACGAGCTCGAGCATGGCGTCGGCCACCTCGGGGTTGTCGTAGTTGAGGTCCGGCTGATGGGAGTAGAAGCGGTGCCAGTAGTACTGCTGGCGGGTGTCGTCCCACGTCCAGTTCGACCGCTCGACGTCGGTGAAGACGACCCGGGCCTCCGGCCACCGCTGGTCGTCGTCGTTCCAGACGTACCAGTCGGCCTTCGGGTTTGTCCGGCTGGAGCGGGACTCGACGAACCACGGGTGCTGGTCGCTCGTGTGGTTCATGACGAGGTCGGCGATGACCCGGATACCGCGGCGGTGGGCGTCCTCGAGCAGGCCGACGACGTCACCGAGCGTCCCGTAGTCGGGGTGGACGTTGAAGAAGTCGCTGATGTCGTAGCCGCCGTCCTTGAACGGCGACGGGTAGAACGGCAGCAGCCACAGGCAGTCGATCCCCAGCCACTGCAGGTAGTCGAGCTTGGCTCGCAGCCCCCGTAGGTCGCCGGTGCCGTCGTCGTTGGCGTCGTAGAAGCCGCGGATGAAGACCTCGTAGAAGACCGCGTGCTGGAACCAGCGGGCGGACGGGTCGAACGATCCGTCCGTCGGGCCGACCGGAAGCGGGGCCATGCTCATCGGTATGGGCTCATCGGTATGGGCTCATCGGTATGGGCTCATCGGTACAGGCTCATCGATGTGCGGTCACCGGCCGACGAACGTCGCCTTGCCGGGCCCATGCTCGACGAACGAGCGGATGCCCCGATCGGCGTCCTCGGTCCGGCTGACCGCGACGAACTGCGCTGCCTCGATGGTCAGGCCCTCCTCCAGCGTCGTCTCCAGCCCCTCGTCGATGGCCGTCTTGACCGCCGCCTGGGCCAGCAACGGCCCGGCCGCCAGGGTGGCCGCGAACCGCAGGACCTCGTCGATGAGGTCCGCCTTCGGCACGACCCGGTTGACGAGGCCGATGGCCAGCGCCTCGTCGGCGCGCACCTGGCGACCCGTGAGCACGAGCTCCTTGGCCCGGCCGACGCCGACCAGGCGGGCCAGCCGCTGCGTGCCGCCACCGCCCGGGATCACGCCGAGCAGGATCTCCGGCAGGCCGAGCTTGGCATCGTCGGCGCAGATCCGAAGGTCACAGGCGAGAGCCAGCTCGAGGCCACCGCCGAGCGCGTAGCCGTTGATCGCCGCGATCGTCACCCTCGGCAGCCGAGCCAGCGCCCCGGTGGCCGCGGCGAAGTTCGCGCTGACGGCTTCGGGCCCGCCGCCCTCCATCTGCACGATGTCCGCGCCGGCGGCGAAGATGCGCTCGCCGCCCCACAAGACGACCGCGCCCGGCGGGTCCGCGGTGAGCTCCTCGGCGATCGCCCGAAGCTGCTGCAGCAGCTCGCCGGAGAGCGCGTTGGCCTTCGGCCGGTCCAGCCGGACGAGCGCGACGCCATCGGGTCGCCGCTCGACGGTGACGAAGACGTCGTCGGTCACCCCGGCACCGTACCCGACGGCTCTCGGCCGAGGAGCTCGTCGGCCGCGTCGTACGGGTCGACCCGGCCGTCGACCAGCGCGGCCACCGCGGCCGCGAACCCCGGGCCGGCGGTCAGCTCGTCGACCTGGCGGCGCAGCCGCGCGGTCAGCACCCGCCGGAGCTCCGTGCCCAGCCGGTCCCGGCGGCGCTCGACGAGCCGGCCGGACCCGACGAGGTACGCCCGGTGCCGGGCGATCTCGGTCCACAGGTCGTCGATGCCCGCACCGGTGGCGGCGACGGTCTCGACGATCGGCGGCCGCCAGTCACCGGTCATCGACAGGTCGAGCATCTGGTCGAGGTCGCGCCGGGCTTCGCGGGCGCCGGGTCGGTCGGCCTTGTTGACGACGAAGACGTCCGCCACCTCCAGCAGGCCGGCCTTGTTCGCCTGCATCGAGTCGCCCCAGCCGGGCGTAACGACGACGACGGTCGTGTCCGCCGCCGACGCCACCTCGACCTCCATCTGCCCGACGCCGACCGTCTCGACGATGACGGTCGGCAGGCCGGCGGCGCCGAGGACGCGAACGGCCTCGGGGACGGCCAACGCGAGGCCGCCGAGATGGCCGCGGGTGGCCATCGACCGGACGAACACCGACGGGTCGGTGGCGTGGTCCTGCATACGGACCCGGTCACCGAGGATGGCGCCGCCGGTGAACGGCGACGACGGGTCGACCGCGACGACCGCCACCTGGTCGATCGGCTCGGGGTCCGCGTCGCCGGCCTCCCCGTCGGACGGCACCGGCGGCCAGCCGCGGCGGGCGGCCGCGATCAGCCGGTTGGTCATCGTCGACTTGCCGGCGCCCGGCGCCCCGGTCAGGCCGACCGTGTACGGCGGCGGCTCGCGGTAGGCCAGGCGGGCGAGCACCCGGCTCGGTTCGCCGCCACGCTCGACGATCGAGAGCAGCCGGGCCAGCGCGACCCGGTCGCCCTTGCGGGCCTCGGCGAGGAGCGTGTCGGGATCCCGGGACGGCGTCGTCACTGCCGGGACACTTTGGCCCCGAGGGACTGCAGGGCACCAGCGAGGTCCTCGTAGCCGCGGTCGACGTGGTGGGCGCCGGCGACCTCGGTCTCGCCGTCCGCGACCAGGCCGGCCAGGACGAGCGCGGCGCCGGCCCGGATGTCGGAGGCCCGTACCGGGGCGCCGGAGAGGCGCGGCACGCCGCGGACGACCGCGTGGTGGCCCTCGGTGCGCAGGTCGGCGCCCATCCGCCGCAGCTCGTCGACGTAGCGGAAGCGGCCGGAGAAGAGGTTCTCGGTGACGATCCCGACGCCGTCGGCCACGGTGAGCATCGTGACGAGCAGCGGCTTGTAGTCGGTCGCCACGCCTGGGTACGGCAGCGTCGAGACGTCGACCGACCGGAGACGCCCGGGCGCGGCGGCGAGCAAGCCGTCGGGGCGCTGCTCGACCCGCAGCCCCATCTCGGTCATCTTGCGCAGCAGCATCTCGACGTGCTCGACCCGGGCGTCCTCGACGACGATCTCGCCGCCGGCCAGACCGACCGCGGCCAGATAGGTGGCGACGACGACGCGGTCGGCGATGACCGCGTGGCTGGTCGGCTGGAGCGTCTCGACCCCCTCGACCTCGATCCGCGACGTGCCGGCCCCCCGGACGCAGCCGCCCATCGAGTTGAGGAAGTTGGCCAGGTCGCAGACTTCCGGCTCGCGGGCCGCGTTCTCGATCACCGTCGTCCCCTTGGCCAGGACCGCGGCCATGAGGAGATTGTCGGTCGCGGTGTGGCTCGGGTACTCGAGCACGACGCGAGTCCCGACCAGCCGGGCCGCGCCGGACGGCCCGCCGTCGACGACACCCTCGACGTAGCCGTGGGCCGTCTCGAAGCGGGCACCCATCGCGCCGAGGCCGTGCAGGTGGAAGTCGATCGGCCGGTCGCCGAAGTCGTCGCCACCGGGCATCGACACCCGGGCGTGGCCGCACCGGGCGAGCAGCGGCCCGAGGACGACGATCGATGCCCGCATCCGCTCGACGAGGTCGTACGGTGCCTCCGGCACCAGCGCGGCCGGCGGCGGCGAGTCGACGACGAGCACCCCGTCCGGCCGCCGCTCGACCGTCGCGCCGAGCGCGGCGAGCACTTCGGCCATCGTGTCGACGTCGGCGATCCGCGGCACGTTCGTCAGCTCGTGGCGGCCCTCGGCCAGCAGGCAGGCGGCCATCAGCTTGAGCGCCGAGTTCTTCGCCCCGCCCGCCCGGACCGTCCCCCCGAGCGGCCCGTTGGGCCGAATGACGAAACGGTCCTTCGGGGGAATGGCGTCCATCCGCCCAATTATGGCGGCCCGCCGACCGTTCCTCCTGCGACCCTGGTCAGGACGGCGCGCCGGTGCTGGTCAGCGGTCCGGCGGGGACGCAGCCGCTAGGGTCTGGCCCCGTGAGCAGCCAACCGCAGGCCCCCGACCGCAACCTGGCCATGGAGCTGGTCCGGGTCACCGAAGCCGCCGCTATGGCGGCCAGCCGCTGGATGGGCCGGGGGGACAAGGAAGGGGCGGACGGCGCCGCCGTCAACGCCATGCGCGTCGTTCTCCAGACCGTCTCGATGGACGGCGTCGTCGTCATCGGCGAAGGCGAGAAGGACAGCGCCCCGATGCTCTTCAACGGAGAGCGCATCGGCGACGGGTTGCCGCCGCCGACCGACATCGCGGTCGACCCGATCGACGGGACGACGCCGACGGCCCTCGGCCGGGGTGGCGCGCTCGCCGTCATCGCCGCGTCCGAGCGCGGCACGATGTTCGACCCGGGACCGTGCGTGTACATGGAGAAGATCGCGGTCGGTCCTCGGGGACGGGGGGCCGTCGACGTCAACCGGACGCCGACCGAGAACCTCCGCGCCCTCTCCCGCGCCGTCGGCCTGCCGGTCAACGACCTGACCGCGGTGATCCTCGACCGACCTCGCCACGCCGACCTGATCGCCGAGGTCCGCGCCTCGGGGGCCCGCATCCGACTGATCACCGACGGCGACGTCGCCGGCGCCATCGCCACCGGCTGGCCGGGCGCCGGGGTGGACATCCTGTTCGGCATCGGCGGGACGCCCGAAGGCGTGCTCGCCGCGGCCGCCCTCAAGTGCATGGGTGGGGAGATACAGGGCCGGCTCTGGCCGCGGGACGACGACGAGCGCAAGGCCGCGCTCGACGCCGGCTACGACGTGGACGCCGTCCTCACGACCGAGGATCTCGTCCAGGGCGACAACTGCTTCTTCGCCGCCACCGGCATCACCGACGGCGAGCTGCTGCAGGGTGTCCGCTACCACGACTTCGGCGCAACGACCCAGTCGCTCGTCATGCGCTCGAAGTCCGGCACGTTGCGCAAGATCGACGCCAGCCACCCGCTGGCCAAGCTGGCCGAGTACAGCGCCATCCCGTTCACCTGACGCCGGTTCCCAGGCCGCCCTGGGGAGCCGGGGCAGCAGGAGACCCGGGGAAGGCGCTAGTACACCCTTTGCAGAATAGCTCTGACCAGCGAGAACACGCGGGATCTCGGCGAAGATCCCGCCCGGCTGACCTGGATCTTCACGAATTCGTCAAAGGGTGAGAACCGAGCGATGTGCCACGGGGCCCGTCGGCGGCCATCTAGTGGCGCCGATCGACGCCGCGCTCAGCCGTCGATGCCGAACCGCCCGGTGATCGTGCCGGTCCCGAGCAGATGGTCGCGGGACATGAACTTGAACTTGGCGTACGTCGTGGTCCCGTCGAGGCCGAGCGACTCGGTGCCGAGGGCGTAGACGGTGACGATGTACCGGTGCGGCTCGTCGCCGGGCGGCGGCGCCATGCCGCCGTAGCCGGTCTCGCCCCAGTCGGTGAACCCGTCGACCCACGGACCGTCCTCGGTCCCCGCGCCCTCGTCGAACGACGTGACGTCCGGCGGGATGTCGAACCGGACCCAGTGGACGAAGCCGATCCCGGTCGGCGCGTCGGGGTCCCAGATGGTGACGGCGACGCTCTTCGTGCCCTCCGGCAGGCCGGCCCATGCCAGATGGGGGCTGCGGTTCTCGCCGCCGCCGTACGTGTGGGCCGCCGACGTCGGGATCGTCCCGTCGTCGTCGAAGTGGTCACTCGTCACCGTGATCTCGTCGGCCATCGCCGCCTCCTCGTCCCGATCTCGCGTCGGGCCCATCCTCGCCCAGTCGGTACGCCGATGTGCAACCGCGCCCGCCGCGCTGCGGTGGCTGCTCGGGCTAGGCGGTGACGCCGGCGACCTCGAGGCGCACCTCGGCCCGCCGGAGCGCGGCCTCGGCCGACGCCAGCTCGACGTCCTCGGCGGTCAGCGGCTCACCATCGGCCGACGCGGTCGAATTGGCGGAACCGGAGGTCCGTCCGGCGGCCCGCAGCTCCTCCACCCGGGCCTCGGCGCGGGTCCGGGCCTCCTGGGCCCGGGGCACGTCGATCCGGTCGGACAGCTCGGCGATCCCGGCCAGCAGGGTGGCCCGGGTGGAACGCTCGCCGCTCGTCGCCCCCGTCGAGGTCGGTGCCCGTCTCGACCTGCAGGTAGCCTCCATGGACGGCCAAGTGCACCGGCTCCCCGTCGTCAGGATCGACCCGGACGTCGCCGGGGACGACGTCGGTGACCAGCGGGGTATGGCCGTCGAGCACCGTGAAATTGCCGTCCGAGCTGCGGAGCACCAGCGCCCGAGCCTGGGTGTCGAGCAGCTGCTCCTCGGGCGTGACGATCTGGACCCGGAAGACGCCGTTGGCCATCAGCTGCCCTGGCTCTCCAGCTGGCGGGCCTTCTCGAGCACCGACTCGGCTCCGCCGACATTCAGGAACGCCTGCTCCGGCGACGTCGTCGAGATCGCCGTTGACGAGCGCCTCGAACGACTCGACCGTCTCGGCGATCGGCACGGTGACGCCCTTCAGGCCGGTGAACACCTCGCCGACGTTGAACGGCTGGGAAAGGAACCGCTGGATCTTCCGGGCCCGCGAGACCGTCACCCGGTCCTCCTCGGAGAGCTCGTCGAGACCGAGGATGGCGATGATGTCCTGCAGCTCCTTGTAGCGCTGGAGGACCCCCTGGACCTGGCGGGCGACGTTGTAGTGGCGCTCGCCGACGACCTCGGGGGCGAGGATGTTCGACGTCGATGCCAGCGGGTCGACGGCCGGGTAGATGCCGAGGGCGGCGATCTGTCGGGACAGCTCGGTAGTGGCGTCGAGGTGGGTGAACGTCGTGAACGGCGCCGGGTCGGTGTAGTCGTCCGCCGGGACGTAGACGGCCTGGACCGACGTGATCGACCGGCCCCGGGTGGAGGTGATCCGCTCCTGCAGCTCGCCCATCTCGTCGGCCAGGGTGGGCTGGTAGCCCACAGCCGAGGGCATCCGGCCCAGCAGGGTGGAGACCTCGGAGCCGGCCTGGACGAACCGGAAGATGTTGTCGACGAAGAGCAGCACGTCCTGGTTCTGGACGTCCCGGAAGTACTCGGCCATGGTCAGGGCGGCCAGGGCGACCCGCAGCCGGACACCGGGTGGCTCGTCCATCTGGCCGTAGACCAGGGCGGCCTTCTCCATGACCCCGGACTCCTTCATCTCCAACCAGAGGTCCGTGCCCTCGCGGGTCCGCTCGCCGACGCCGGCGAAGACGGAGACACCGCCGTGGTTGGTGGCCACCCGGTTGATCATCTCCAGGATGATCACGGTCTTGCCCACCCCCGCCCCGCCGAACAGGCCGATCTTGCCGCCCTGCACGTAGGGCTCCAGGAGGTCGATGACCTTGATGCCGGTCTCGAACATCTGGACGCGGGGCTCCAGCTGGTCGAAGTCGGGAGCGGGTCGGTGGATCTCCCAGCGCTCGGCCACCGGGCCGATGTCGTCGGTGTCGAGGGGCTGGCCGAGGACGTTGAAGACGTGGCCGAGGACGACGTCGCCCACCGGTACCGAGATGCCTCGGCCGGTGTTGCGGACCGGGGCGCCCCGGACCAGGCCGTCGGTGGGCTGCATGCAGATGCAGCGGACCCGGCCTTCGCCGATCTGCTGGGCCACCTCGGCCGAGACGGTCACCTTGGTCCCCTCGAGGTCCAGGTCGACCTCGACGGCGTAGTTGATCTCCGGGAGGGCATGCGGCGGGAACTCGACGTCGATGACCGGCCCGGCGATGGCGATGACCCGGCCTTCCTCGAGCGAACGGTCCTCGGTGGTCGGCGCCGCTGGTGCGGTGGTGGTCATTGGGGTCAAGCTCCCTTCGACTGGCGGAGCGCCTCCGCTCCGCCGACGATCTCCATGATCTCGGTGGTGATGGCGTCCTGGCGGGCGCGGTTCATGATGCGGCTCAACGTGCGGATCAGCTCGTCCGCGTTGTCGCTGGCCGCGGCCATCGCTCGCTGCTGGGCGGTGAAGAACGACGCCGCCCCCTCGAGCAGGGCGGTGAAGATCTCCGACTCGACGGCCTTCGGTCCCAGCTCGGCCAGGAGTGTCTCGACGTCTGGCTCGAACTCGGTGTACCCGCCGCCGTCCCCCGACGACCGGACGGTGTTCGGCGACGTGGCCGCGGCTTCGGTCTCCTCCATCGCCTCTTCGGCCTCCGGGTCCGGAAGCGGCAGCAGCTGACGGACCTGCGCTACCTGCGACCCAGCCGACAGGTACCGGGCGGACACCAGCAGTACCTGGTCGGCGTCGCCGGCCACGAACGGCGCGGCCGCCGCCCCCGCTACCCTCTGCGCATCGGAGAAGGACGGTCGCTCGCTGAGACCGATGAAAGACTGCTCGACGTCCTGGCCACGGAAGCGGAAATACGACTGGGCCTTCTTGCCGACGGTCAGCAGCCGGACTGCGATGTTGTCGGAGGCCAGTTCGGCGAGCAGCCGCTCGGTGGCCCGCAGAACGGACGAGTTGTACGGACCGGACAGGCCCCGATCGGCGACGATCGCCAGGACGACGACGTTGTGCCGTTCTTCCGGGGTCCCGATGAGCTTGGCCGCGGCGGCCGGATCGGCCCTGGCCGCCTCCACCACGAGACGAGCCATGCCAGCCCGATAGGCGCGGTTAGCCGTCATCCGGTTGAGGGACCGGACGATCTGGGAAGCGGCGATCAGCTCCATCGCCTTGGTGATCTTCTTGGTCGACTGGACGCTGCGGATCCGTCGCCGCAGCACCCGCTCCTGGCCACCGGCCATCGGTCAGTCGACCTTCCCCGTGTCGAAGCCGTCGAGGAACGACTGCAACGCCTTGTCCATGTCGGCCTCCTCCGGCAACTTCCCGGTGTCCCGAATCTGGGTCAACAGCTCCGGGTGGTTGCCACGGAAGTACTCGCGGACCTCGGTCTCGAACCGGCGAACGTGCTCCACCGGGACGGTGTCGGTCCAGCCCTTGGTGCCGGCGTAGATGACGAGCACCTGTTCTTCGACGGGGACCGGCTCGTTCTGGGGCTGCTTGAGCAGCTCGGTCAGGCGGTAGCCCCGGTCCAGCTGGGCCTGGGAGACCTTGTCCAGCTCCGATCCGAAGGTGGCGAAGGCTTCCAGCTCACGGAACTGGGCCAGGTCCAGCTTCAAGGTGCCCGAGACCGACTTCATGGCCTTGACCTGCGCGGCGCCGCCCACCCGGCTGACCGAGTTGCCGACGTTGATGGCCGGCCGGACCCCGGCGTAGAAGAGGTCGGACTCCAAGAAGACCTGGCCGTCGGTGATCGAGATGACGTTCGTCGGGATGTACGCAGAGATGTCGCCGGCCTTCGTCTCGATGATCGGGAGCGCGGTCAACGAACCGCCGCCGAGCTCGTCGGAGAGCTTGGCCGCCCGCTCGAGCAGCCGGCTGTGCAGGTAGAAGACGTCGCCGGGGTAAGCCTCGCGCCCTGGTGGACGCCGCAGCAGCAGGGAGACCTGCCGGTAGGCCTCGGCCTGCTTGGAAAGGTCGTCGTAGACGATGAGCGCGGCCTGGCCGTTCTCCATCCAGTGCTGGCCCATGGCGCAGCCGGAGTAGGGGGCCAGGTACTTGAACGGTGCCGGGTCGCCGGCCGAGGCCACCACCACCACGGTGTACTCCAGGGCATTGTGGGCGGCCAGGGTGCTCACGGTCTGGGCCACCGAGGAGTTCTTCTGGCCAATGGCAACGTAGATGCACTTCACGCCCTGGCCGCGCTGGTTGATGATCGTGTCGATCGCCACCGTGGTCTTGCCGGTCTTGCGGTCGCCGATGATCAGCTCCCGCTGGCCCCGGCCGATGGGGGTCATGGCGTCGATGGCCTTGATCCCGGTCTGCAACGGCTCTTCGACCGGCTGGCGGCCGACGATGCCGGGGGCTTGCACCTCCATCCGGCGCGTCAGGTCGGTGCCGAGCGGACCCTTGCCGTCGATCGGCTCGCCGAGAGCATTGACCACCCGACCGAGCAGGGCGTCGCCGACCGGCACCGAGAGGATGTCACCGGTGGCCTTGACGATCTGCTCCTCCTCGATGGCGTCGACTGTGCCCAGGACGACGGCCCCGATGGTGTCCTCGTCCAGGTTCAACGCCAGCCCCAGGGTGCCGTCCTCGAACTCCAGCAGCTCGTTGACCGCGGCACCGGGTAGCCCGGACACCCGGGCGATGCCGTCACCGACCTCCACGACGTGCCCGATCTGCTCGGCGCCCACCGCCGGCGTGTACTCGGCGACGTGACGTCGCAACGCTTCGGTGATCTCGTTGGCGTCGATCGTCAGTTCAGCCATCACTCTGCTCCCTCTTGACCGGTTCCCTCTAGGCCCCGTCCGTTCGATCCCTGGCCGGAGGCACCCACCGGCCGTCCGAACCCCTTGTCCTGCCACCCGCCGAAGGTGATGTGCTCCCGCAAACGCTCCAACCGGCCCTTGGCGGTGGCGTCGAGCTGGAGATCACCGATCTGCACGTTCACACCGGCCAGTAGGGACGGGTCCACGACCACCTCGAGCTCCACCGGGGATCCGGCCACCCGCGTCAGCGTCTCTTCGAGCTGCCGGCGCTCGTCGGCATCGACCTCCTGACCGGCTCGAACCCGAGCGACCCGCCAGCCGCGGGCTCTCGCCGTCTCCTCGGCCAGCCATTCCAGCGTGCCCACGATGTCCCGCGGCCGGCCGCCGACGACGGCGTACTCGACCAACCGTAGGGTGGCCGGGCGCACCTTGCCGGCCAGCAGGTCGTCGACGACCGCCTGCCGGACGGCAGCCGGGAGATCTCGGTTCCCGAGTGCGGTACGTAGGGCCGGTGTCGTCGCGGCCGTACGAGCGAAGCGGAAGAGCTCGTCCTCCACCTCGTCCAGGTCGTCGACGGCCAGATCCTCGAAAACGGCGGCGGCGAAGCCGCCGACCCGGCGACGGGAGGCGAGGTGACCCAGCACCGTCTCGTCGGCCTCCAGGCCCTCGACCCGCTGCCGGGCCCGGCTGGCCAGCCACGTGACGGCCGCCGGGAGCTCCTGGGCCGGCACGTTGCCGGCGGCGAACCCTACCGCCCGGCGGGCGGCGGTCGACACCCGGCCATCGAGGAGATCCTCGAGCACCGCTCGGCGAGCCGAGGCCATGACCGAGGTGTCGGTCAGCGCGGCGTGCAGGGCACGGTTGTCGGCGAAGAGCCGGTCGACGGCGGCCAGGTCGTCAGCCAACTGGGGCCGCTCCGCCCCCTCGGCCTGGCCGAGCACCGCGGCCGCGTAGCCCTGCAGCGCCGGGTTCACTGGAGGCTGCCGGCTCCGGTGGCCGCCGAGCCGTCGGCGGCGTTTTCCCGCGAGAGGGCATTCACGGCCTCGTCGATCAGGTCGCGGTGGGCGTTGGCGTCCATCTCACGACCGATGATCCGCTCTACGACCTCAACGACCAGCTCACCGAGTCGGGAGGCGGCTTCTTCGAGGGCCCGCTGGCGGGCCAGCCGTACCTCGGCCTCCGCGCTGCCGACGATGCGCTCGTACTCCGACTGGCCACGACTCTGCGCCTCGGCGTTGAGCCGTTCGGCCGTCCGTTGGGCCTGCTCGACGATCTCGCGGGCCTGTTGGCGGGCGTGCTCGAGCGCCGCCCGGCGCTCATCGTCGGCCGCCGCAGCGTCGGCGCGAGCCTGGTCGGCTGCGTCGAGAGACGCCTGGATCTGCTCCTGTCGCTTCTCCATGGCGCGGTTCAACGGCGGCAGGATGAACTTCCCGATCACGAAAATGATGATCAGGAAGACGATCAGCTCGACGAAAAACGTGCCGTTCGGCAGAAGGAATACTGACGCTGGGTTCATGACTGCGGTGGTCTCCGCTTTCTAGGCAACGACCGTCGCCGACCGACGGCACGGCCACGATCGCTATCGACTGTCCGGATATTCAGCTCTTCGACGAGAAGACGTAGACGAACACGACCATGAAGAGGAGGTTGATGAAGTACATCGCCTCCACCAGGCCGACCGTCAGGAAGAAGTACTGCCTCGCCTTGCCCTCGATCTCGGGCTGCCGGGCAATGGCAGCGATGGTCTGGCTTCCGGCCAGGCCGTCGCCGATGGCCGCACCGACGGCGCCGCCGCCCAGCGCCAGACCGCCACCCACCAGCGCGCCGGCGATCCGGACCGCGTGCTCCATGTCGTTTGCTGCCATATTTCCTCCTTGTAATGGAACTGTTGCCGGACACCACCGTGATGCGGCAGGGGGTCGACCGCTAGTGCTCGTCCGTGCTCATGCCCATGCCGAGGTACATCACGGTCAGCAGGGCGAAGATGAAGGCTTGGATCACGCCGACGAACATGTCGAAGGGCTTCCAGACCAACTCACCGATGGGCACGATGTAGATGGGCAGCAGAGCGGCGATCACGGCCACCATGAGCGCCCCGGAGAACATGTTGCCGAACAGCCGAAAGGTCAGGGTGATCGGCTTCGTGATCTCCTCGATCACGTTGATCGGGAAAAGCGCAGCGTACGGCTTGAAGTAGTGCTTGACGTAGCCCTTGAAACCCCGAGCCTTGATCGAGTTGTAGTGCACCAAGAGGATGACGGTCAGCGCCATGGCCAACGGCAGATTGACGTCGGCGGTGGGGGCGGGGAACCACTCCGGGTTGTGGCCGCTCGGGATGACCTCGATCCAGTTGCAGACCAGGACGAAGAGGAAGATGACGACCGCCAGAGGCACGAACCGACGTCCTTCGGGCCCGATGGCCGAGTCGGTCAGATCCTGCACCTGCTCGACGACCGTTTCCCAGAACAGTTGCAGCTTGCCCGGCGTACCCGACGTGACCCGCCAACGAAGGAGGAAACCAAGGCCGATGACGACGGCCGCGGCGAACAGGGTGGCCCACACGATATCCAGGTCGATGGTCATCCCGAAGAGCTTCGTCGTCTTGGCGTGATCCCCGACGGTGATCGTCGACGTGGCCAGGATCGGCCCGACCGACCCCAGGTGCCCGAGCAGGCCGCTCATTGGATCCCCGTCGCGAGGATGGCCCGGCCGACGTTGGCCACGAAAACCATCTGGAAGATCACCAGACCCACCACCACGCCGATGCCCAGGGGGCCGTTGAGGAGCATCAGCCCGATGGCGACCGCGGTGATGACGGCAAGACGGGTCGCCGTCCGGGTACCGAGCAGGCGCCGGACCACCTTCCGGTCCGATTCTCCCTTAGTCTCGACCTTGGCCACCCCGGCATCGAGGAACCGCAGGTTGGCGAACGCAACGACCAGCCCGATCGCCACGCCAACCCCGGCCAGCGGCGAGAAGAGCAAGGCCACCACGACGCCGATCGCCCCCACCACGAGCGCAGTGATGACGGTTCGGCGCAACACTTTGGTCAGCACCGGCTGGTCAAGATCTGACAATCCAGGAAACACTCGATCTACCCCTTGCGATCCAGCGCTACATCCAGCGGCCCGGCACCGCTACAGGTACCGTCGAACCTGGGCCACGACCACGCCGATCGCCGCCGCCAAGCCGAGGACGAGCCCCACGACCAGGAGCGCCGGCGAACTGTGCAGTTGATCGTCTCCCAGGATCCCCAAGACGACGCCGGCCGCGACACATCCCGCGGCTGACGTTCCCATGCCGACAAAGGCCAGCCCACCCGGGAACGGCAGTGTCGCCGGTCGCCGATCTTGTCCTTCTCCGGGAGGCGAGTCCTTCCCTTCGACCACGCGTCAACGCTACTGCGTGGCGATCCGTGGGCACCTCACCGTAGGCGCGACAGAAGTTGGTCAGATGGTGCTGCAATTGCGGACTGCCCCCGTCACACGTCGGCCGGGCAGCGAGCGCCCGAGCCATGGGCTGGCGCAGCCTCCGGACCGGCGAGGTGGAGAGTTAACACGGCGGACATCATCGCATCCCGCCTCGCCCGACGGCAAAACCATCCCGAGCACCCTCCTGGGCAGCGCCGAGGTTGGTCGGTAGGCCGTTCGCCAGCGATCCGGTCCCTGGCTCCCCCGAACTGGCCACCCCCGTCCCGAGCGGGGTCGCCAGATCTGGTGGCGCCGGTCCGGCCGGGTCGGGCGCCCCGGGCGGGTCGGGCGGGTCGGCCGGGGGCGGCTCCTCCTCGGCCTCGGCCTGGCGACGCAGGCCGGGGTGGAAGAACGTGTAGAGGCCGATGCCGAGGGCGGCGACGCCGAACGGGATGATGGCGTTGACCTGGTGGAAGAAGAGGGGGAAGAGGATGAACCCCGACAACAGTGCGGTCCAGGCCCACAGGATGAGCACGCTACGCCGGTGCCCGTGGCCGAGCCGCAGCAGCCGGTGGTGGATGTGGTCCTTGTCGGGGGCGGAGAAGTTGCCACCGCGGGCGGTGCGACGGATGAAGGCGAACGCCATGTCGACGAGCGGGACGCCGAGGATGAAGAGCGGGATGAAGAGCGGCGCGAAGAAGAAGTACGTCGTCCCGGACTTCGCCGAGTACGGCGGCAGCCGGCCGCCGATGACCATCGTCGACGCGGACATGAGCAGGCCGAGGAAGAGGGCACCGGCGTCGCCCATGAACATCTTGGCCGGATGGAAGTTGAACGGCAGGAAACCGAGGCAGACGCCACAGGCGATGACGGCGACCAGCGGCCCGACGTTGCCGGACGGCAGCGCGCCTGTCTGCATCAGCCACAGGCCGTAGACCGCGAGGGCGCCGCTGCCGATGGCGACGACGCCGGCGGCGAGGCCGTCGAGGCCGTCGATGAGGTTCACCGCGTTCGTGATGGCGATGACCCAGACGGCCATGATCAGTGGCGTCACGCCCGGCGTCAGCGAGACGAACCCGGCCAGCGGCACCTTGAACTGGTAGAGCGTGACGCCGAGGAAGTAGAGGATGCTCGCCGCGAGCACCTGGCCGGCGATCTTGGCCGGGGCGGACATCTCGCGGACGTCGTCGATCAGCCCGACCGCGAAGATCGCCGCCGCCGCGAGCACGACGCCGAGCGGCTCCGACGACCCCTTGAAGACGTCGTGGAGCTGCGGGACGGCTTTCGCCACCATCATCGCGACGAGGAAGCCGAGGAACATGGCCGCACCGCCGCCGTACGGGGTGGCCCGGCTGTGGACCTTCCGGTCGTCGGGCAGCGCGACGTAACCGACGCGCAGCGAGAACCAGCGGGCCGGCAGGCAGAGCGCGGCGGTGGCCGCCGCCGCGACCACGAGGATCAGCGCGTACCAACCGACCGGCGGCCCGATCGACGGCATACCCTCCCGGTCCTCGCCCGCGGCCTCGGCTCAGCCGGATCCGTCGGCCCCGGGCCGACGGTCGGCTCCGGACCGACTGGCCGCCGCAGACGAGTTGACGGTGAGCGTCGGGTACGGCGGGAAGTCGGCGCAGAGCTCGGCCACCTCGCGGCGGATCCCGGTCACCGTCGCCTCGTCGCCGCGGCCCCGCAGCGTCCGGCCGATGAGCTCGGCGATCCGCGCCATCTCGGCCGAGCCCATGCCGGCGGTCGTCTCCGCGGCCGTGCCGAGCCGGAGCCCGGAGGTCACGAACGGCGAGCGCGGGTCATCGGGGATGGTGTTCCGGTTGCAGGTGATCCCGGCCCGGTCGAGCACCTCCTGGGCCTCCTTGCCGGTCAGCTCGGCGTCGAACGGGCGCAGGTCGACGAGGAGCATGTGGTTGTCGGTGCCGCCGGAGACCAACCGGAAGCCCTGGCCGGCCAAGGCGGTGGCCAGGGCTTTGGCGTTGGCGACGACGCCGGCGGCGTAGGTGGCGAACTCGGGTCGGGCGGCCTCGGCGAACGCCACGGCCTTGGCCGCGACGACGTGCTCGAGCGGGCCACCCTGGAGGCCGGGGAAGATCGCGCTGTCGACCTTCTTGGCCAGGTCGGCCCGGCACAGGATGGCGCCGCCACGCGGGCCGCGCAGCGTCTTGTGCGTCGTCATCGTCACGACGTCGGCCACGCCGACCGGCGTCGGGTGGACCCCACCGGCGATCAGCCCGGCCGGGTGGGCCGCGTCGAACATGAACAGCGCGCCGACCTCGTCGGCGATCTCCCGGAACGGGCGGGGGTCGATGATCCGGGCGTAGGCCGTCGAACCGGCGACGATCAGCCGGGGCTGCTCCCGCTTGGCCAGGTCCGCGACCTGGTCGAAGTCGATGACCTCGCCCGGGGCGTCCGCCCCGGCGGCCCCGGACCCGTCGGCGGCGGGGGTCACCCCATAGGCGACGAACCGCCAGATCTTCGACGTGATCGACGCCGGCGAGCCGTGGGTGAGGTGGCCACCGTGGTCGAGCCGCATGGCCAGGATCGTGTCGCCCGGCTCCAGCAGCGCCTGGTAGACGGCGAGGTTGGCGTTGGCGCCGGCGTGCGGCTGCACGTTGGCGTGCTCGGCCCCGAACAGGGCCTTCGCCCGCTCCCGGGCCAGCTCCTCGACCTGGTCGATCACCTGGTTGCCGCCGTAGTAGCGCCGGCCGGGGTAGCCCTCGGCGTACTTGTTCGTGAGAACCGACCCCGACGCCGCCAGGACGGCCGGCGACGTGAAGTTCTCCGACGCGATCAGCTGGAGGGTGGTCGACTGCCGGTGCATCTCGTCGTCGAGGAGACCGGCGACCTCGGGGTCGCCGGAGAGCCACCCGGCGAACGGCGACTCGGACGGGTACTGGCTCACCGGCTACCTCCTGCGGTGACGGGGTCTGATCGGTCGTCGCGGTTCGCCCCGCCGGCGGCGGATCGCTCGAGCTCGGCGATCTCTTCGATCCGCCGGTCGTGGCGGCCGTGCTGGGGGACGGCGGCGAGGAAGGCGTCCAGGGCGTCGAGGGCGGTCGCCTCGCCGACGGTCCGGCCGCCGAAGCAGACGACGTTGGCGTGGTTGTGCTGGCGGGCCAGCGACGCGGTCGTCACGTCGTGGACGACCGCGGCCCGCACACCGGGGATCTTGTTGGCGGCGATCGAGATACCGATGCCGGTGCCGCAGGCGCAGACCCCGAGGTCGGCCTGGCCGGCGACGACGGCCCGGCCGACGGCGGCCCCGAAGTCGGGGTAGTCGACCGAGTCGCGGTCGTTGCCCGTCCCGAGGTCGGTCACCTCGTGGCCAGCGCCGACGAGGTGCTCGGCCAGGACGACTTTCAGGTCGTAGCCGGCGTGGTCGGAGCCCACGGCGATGCGCACCTCCACACTGTACCTACGCGCCCCCCGGTCCCCTGGCCCGGGTCGCCGGCCCCGCTCAGATCCTTCCCACCACGGCCCGGTCCCGGCCGGCGAGGTCGCGAGCGACGTCGACGTCGACGAACCCGGCCCGCCGGGCGACGTCGACCGCCGCCGCGGCCTGATGGGGAGCCAGCTCGACGACGACCGCGCCGGGCCGGGCCAGCCACGCCGCCGCCCCGACGAGCACGGCCTCGACCGCGGCGAGCCCGGGCGTGCCGTCGCTCCCGGCCGCGGCCACCAGGGCCCGGTGGGGCTCCTGCCGGACCTCGCGCGACAGGTCCGGCCACTCGGCCGCGGTCACGTACGGCGGGTTCGACACGACCAGGTCGATCTGGCCCCGCAGCTCGGCCGGGACGGCCGCGAACCAGTCGCCGGCGGCCAGGACGACCCGGACCGCGACCGGTGGCTCGGCCGCGGTCACCCGGTCCCGGTTCGCCGCGGCCAGGGCGAGGGCGTCCGTGTCGGCGTCGGTGGCCCAGACCAGTGCGCCCGCCTCGACGGCGATCGACAGGCCGATCGCCCCGGTGCCGGTCCCGAGGTCGACGACGACCGGCTCTCGTTTGCCCAAACGGCGCAGCTCGTGCAGCGCCACCTCCACCACCTGCTCGGTCTCGGGCCTCGGGATGAGCGCCCGGCGGTCGACCATCAGCTCCAGCGTCCGGAAGGCCCAGGTGCCGAGCACGTACTGCAGGGGTTCGCCGGCCAGCCGACGGTCGACCAGGGCGGTCAGGTCGGCCCACGCCGCCGCGTCGACCGGCGAGGTGGACGGACCGTCGCCGAGCACGTGGGCGACGACCCAACGGGCCTCGATCGGCGAGCCGAGCCGGGTAGCCAGGGCCCGTTCGGCCTGGGCCCTCGTGGACGGGGCCGGTCCGAGCGGCGCCCCCGTCATCCGCGTACCTCGTCCTCCCCGGCGAGCTGGCGGGAGCGCTTGTCGGCCATCAGGGTCTCGGTCAGCTCGTCGACGTCGCCGGCCAGCACCTGGTCGAGCTTGTACAGCGTCAGGTTGACCCGGTGGTCGGTGACCCGGTTCTCCCGGAAGTTGTACGTCCGCACCTTCTCCGACCGCCCGCCGCCGCCGACCTGGCTCTTTCGCTGGGCGGCGACGTCGGAGGCCCGGCGGTCCTGTTCGGCCTTGAGCAGGCGGGCGCGCAGCACCGTCATCGCCTTCGCCCGGTTCTGGATCTGGCTCTTCTCGTCCTGCATGGCGACGACGATCCCCGTCGGCAGGTGCGTGATGCGGACGGCCGAGTCGGTCGTGTTGACCGACTGCCCTCCGGGCCCGGTCGACCGGTAGACGTCGATCTTCAGGTCGTTCGGGTCGATCGCCACGTCGACTTCGTCGGCCTCCGGGAGCACGGTGACGGTGGCCGACGACGTGTGCACGCGCCCCTTGGACTCGGTGACCGGCACCCGTTGGACGCGATGCGGGCCGGCCTCGTGCTCCAGCCGCGTCCAGGCGTCCGCCCCCTTGACGACGAAGACGACCTCGTTCAGGCCGTCGCGCTCGGACTGGCTCTCCGACAGGACGTCGACCTTCCAGCCCCGCTGCGCCGCGTACCGGGCGTACATGTCGTAGAGGTCCCGGGCGAAGAGGTTCGCCTCCTCGCCGCCCTCGGCCCCGCGGATCTCGACGATGACGTTGCGGCCGTCGTTCGGGTCCTTCGGCAACAGCAGCAGGTTGAGCCGGGCGGACAGGTCCTCGATGGCGGTCTCGGCCGATTCGACCTCGGCCTGCACCATCTGGCGGTCGTCACCGGCCGCGTCGTCGAGCATCTCCCGGGCCGTCGCCAGGTCGGCCCGGGCTTGGCGGAGCTCCCGCCACGTGGCGACCACCTCGCTCAGCTCCTTGTGACGCTTGGACAGCTCCCGCAGGCGGCCCGGATCGGCGCTCGTCGCCGGGGTGGCCAGCTCGTGCTCGACCGCGTCGAACTCGTTCTCCAGCCCGGCCAGACGATCGTCCAGGCTGGTGGCGTCGGCAGGCACGGCCGGTCAGGCGGGGGCCCGGCCGCGTCGGCCGGACCAGCTCAACTCTTGGCGGTCTTCTTGCCGGCGCGCTGGCCGTAGCGGCGCTGGAACCGCTCGACCCGGCCACCGGAGTCGACCAGCTTCTGCTTGCCGGTGAAGAACGGGTGGCACTCGTTGCACAGCTCGACGTGGAGATCGGCTTTGGTGGAGTGGGTCGTGTACGTGTTGCCACACGAGCACCGCACCGTCGCCACCACGTAGTCGGGATGGATGTCAGCCTTCATCTCGTCGCTCCAGATCTTTCTCGATTCCGGCCAGTGTAAGGCGTCGGCCGGACTATCTATTCCCGGGCCCCCGTTGTCCGGCACCCGGTTGGCTAGTTGCTCGGGGCCTAGTTGTTCGGGGCCTAGTTGTTCGGGGTGGGCCCCTTGGCGATCTCGGCCAGGAACTCGTCGTTGCTCTTCGTCGTCCGGATCTTGTCCATCAGCAGCTCGAGCCCGGACGCCGCGTTGCCGTCGCTGGCCAGGGCGTTCAGCACCCGACGGAGCTTCCAGACCTGCTGGAGCTCGCCCCGGTCGAAGAGCAGCTCTTCGTGCCGGGTGGAGCTGGCGTTGACGTCGATGGCCGGGTAGAGCCGCCGCTCGGCCAACCGGCGATCGAGCCGGAGCTCCATGTTCCCGGTGCCCTTGAACTCCTCGAAGATCACCTCGTCCATCTTCGAGCCGGTCTCCACCAGGGCGGTGGCCAGGATGGTCAGGGACCCGCCCTCTTCGATGTTCCGGGCGGCTCCGAAGAACTTCTTGGGGGGATAGAGCGCGCCGGAGTCGACGCCACCGGACATGATCCGCCCGGTGGCCGGTGCGGCCAGGTTGTAGGCCCGGGCCAGGCGGGTGATGCCGTCCAGGATGATGACCACGTCCCGGCCCTGTTCGACCAGCCGCTTGGCCCGCTCGATCGCCAGCTCGGCCACCGTGGTGTGCTCGTCCGACGGTCGATCGAAGGTGGAGGCCACCACCTCGCCGTTGACCGATCGGCGCATGTCGGTCACTTCCTCGGGCCGCTCGTCCACCAACAGGACCATGAGATGGACGTCGGGGTTGTTGGCTTCGATGGAGTGGGCGATCTGCTTCATCACCGTCGTCTTGCCGGCCTTCGGCGGCGACACGATGAGCCCACGCTGACCGCGGCCAATGGGGGCCAGGAGGTCGACGATGCGGGCCGTCACGTTCTCCTTGGACCCCGGGTTCTCCAGGACGAGCTGGGAGTCGGGGAACAGGGGGGTCAGGTCCTCGAAGCGGGGCCGCTGTCGAGCCTCTTCGGGGTCCAGCCCGGAGACCGAGTCGATCCGCAGGAGCGCCGGGTACTTCTCGTTGTTCGACGCCGGGCGGCAGGCGCCCTCCACGTAGTCGCCCTTGCGCAGCGCGAACCGCCGAGCCTGGCTGATCGAGACGTAGACGTCCTTGCTCGACGGCAGGTACCCGTCGCAGCGGAGGAAGCCGTAGCCCTCGTCGCGCAGGTCCAGCAGGCCGCGCACCTCGACCAGTTCGCCCTGGTACGAGGCTTCCTGGCCGGTCCCTCCCTGCAGGTCCCCCCGCTCCCCGGTCGGGCCGCGCTCCCGGCCCCGCCGGCGTCGACCCCGTCGGTTGCCGGCATCGATGTTCCCCGGCTGGTTGCCGGCGTTGTTGTTGTGGCGGTTCTGCTGGCCCGGTCCCGGCTGGCGCCCCGACCCCCGGTCCTGGCGGCCGTTGGACGGCTGGTCCCGCCGGTTGTCGGCCGAACCGCCGGCCGAGAACGTCGTCGCACCCGGCGTCGCGTCCGCCGAGCCGTGGCCGTTCGACGACGCACCGTTGGCGCCGGCCGGCTCGGTCGGCGCCTCGGTCGGCCGATCGCCCGCGGTCGGCCCGCGGTCGGCCCGCGGTCCGGACGTCACCGGTGCCGCGTCCGTGGCGGTGTCGGTAGTGGCCGGGGGGGCGGCGTCACCGTCGCGGGACGGTCCGGCCGGTCGGCTGGTCTCGCCGTCGGTCGCCGGCTCGGTCGCGTCGGCGATCGGTGCCGACGCGCCCGTCCGACCACGGCGGGCCGCCGGGCGGGCGCCGTTGCCGTCGGCCACGCCGGACGAGGTCGCCGCCTGGTCGCCTGGCGCCGTCACGCCGGTCGCTTCGAGGATCCGGTCGATGATGTCGGCCTTCTTCGTCCGGGTCGTCGTCTTCAGGGCCATCGCCTGGGCGATGGCGTGGAGCTCATCTCGCTCCTTGCTTTCGAGCACCGATCGTTCGAGCTGCTGTTCCGCAGTCATCGGTCTCCTATCTCGTG
This sequence comes from uncultured Actinomycetota bacterium, assembly GCA_963844575.1. Classification (GTDB taxonomy): domain Bacteria; phylum Actinomycetota; class Acidimicrobiia; order Acidimicrobiales; family RAAP-2; genus DASZUK01. Next base: position 1,096,596 of record CAWJOU010000005.1, on the reverse strand, counting down.
AGAGGGTCGTCACGTTGGTGGTAAGCCACCACGTACGGGGAAACGGAAGTGAGGGAAGGACGAGCGGTCCCGCAGGCCAACCCCCGCCACCACCGGTTCCGGCACCGTGTCGGGACCGGAACCGGTCCGCGACGAACGCTCCAAGGCGCTGGTGGGATAAGTACATAGTAGCGGGCCAGCCGCAACGAAGGCAACCATCATCGGCTCGACCCGTTCCCGGCCGCCGGCCAGGCACCAGATTGTCGCCGGCCAGGCACCCCGGCAGCCGCCGACCAGGCACCGAATCGGGCGGTCAGACGGCCAGTTCGGCCAGGATGGCGTCGATCTCGGGGGCGACGACCTTCGGGACGGAGATCTGACTGATGGCCAGGTCCGGGTCCTTCAAGCCGTGGCCGGTCAGCACGCAGACGACCGTCGATCCCTCCGGGACGTCCGACTTGAGCAGCCCGGCCACCGATGCCGCCGAGGCGGCCTCGCAGAAGACCGACTCCTGCTCGGCCAGGAACCGGTAGGCGGCGAGGATCTCGTCGTCGGTCACCGCGGTGATCGACCCGCCGGACTCGCTGGCCGCGGCCGTCGCCGAGTACCAGCTGGCCGGGTTGCCGATGCGAATGGCCGTGGCGATCGTCTCGGGCTGCTCGACGGGATGGCCGAGCACGATCGGCGCCGCGCCGGCGGCCTGGAAGCCGAGCATCCGGGGCAGCCGGGTCGACCTCCCGGCGCCTTTGTACTCGAGGTAGCCCTTCCAGTAGGCGGTGATGTTGCCGGCGTTCCCGACCGGGATGCAGTGGACGTCGGGGGCGTCGCCGAGGACGTCGACGATCTCGAACGCACCGGTCTTCTGGCCCTCGATCCGGTACGGGTTGACCGAGTTGACGACCGTCACCGGTGCCCGGCCCGGCAGCTCCCGCACGATCGTCAGGGCCTCGTCGAAGTTGCCACGGACCTGCAGCACCCGGGCACCGTGGACGAGGGCCTGGGCCAGCTTGCCCAGCGCGATGTGGCCCTCGGGGATGAGCACCGCGCAGGCCAGTCCGGCCCGGGCCGCGTAGGCCGCGGCGGACGCGGAGGTGTTCCCGGTCGACGCGCAGACGACCGCCTTGGCGCCCTCCTCGACGGCCTTCGAGATCGCCATCGTCATGCCGCGGTCCTTGAACGAGCCGGTCGGGTTGGCGCCTTCGACCTTGAGCCATACGGTCACGCCGACCCGTTCGGACAGCCGTGGTGCCGGCACGAGCGGCGTCCCGCCCTCCAGCAGCGTGACGACCGGCGCATCGGCCGACAGCGGCAGCAGGTCGCGGTACTCCTCCATCACCCCCCGCCAGCCAGCCGTCACGATCGCGCCACCGGCCCGACCGGGCGCTCGTCGCCGTCGACGACCCGCAGCACCGCGCCGACCCGGTCGACCGCGGCCAGCCCGCGCAGGTCGTCCAGCGTCGCCTGCACGTCACCTTCGCGCGCCGCGTGGGTCAGGAAGATGAGCCGGGCTTCGGCGCCCAGCCCCTCCTGCTCCATCGTCCGGATCGAGACGCCGTGGTTGCCGAAGACCGTCGCCACCGCGGCGAGCACGCCCGGTCGGTCGACGACCTCGAGGTTGAGGTAGAACGCGGAGCGGAGCTCGTCGATCGGCCGGACCCGCGTCGCCCCGCGCCGCGGCGCCGGTGCCGGCGCCCCCTGCGATGAGATTGCGGGCCGCGTCGATCAGGTCGCCGAGCACTGCGCTGGCCGTCGGCGCGCCGCCGGCGCCGCGGCCGTACAGCATGAGCTCGCCCGCGGCCTCCCCCTCGACGAACACCGCGTTGAACGCCCCCCGCACCGAGGCGAGCGGATGGGACCGGGGCACCATCGCCGGATGGACGCGCACCGAGACGTCCGGTCCCCCGTCGACCAGCTCGGCGACGGCCAGCAGTTTGACGACATAGCCGAGCCGGGCCGCGTAGGCGACGTCCATCGCCCGGACGCCGGTGATCCCCTCCCGGTGCACGTCGTCGCCGACGACGTCGCTGCCGAACGCCAGCCCGGCCAGGATCGCCGCCTTCGCCGCCGCGTCGTCGCCTTCGACGTCGGCCGTCGGGTCCCGCTCGGCCAGCCCGAGCGACTGGGCCTCGGCGAGCGCGTCGGCATAGTCGAGGCCGTCCTCGGCCATCCGGGTGAGGATGTAGTTCGTCGTCCCGTTGACGATGCCCATGACCCGCATGACCCGCTCGCCGGCCAGCGACTCCCGCAACGGCCGGATCACCGGGATCGCGCCGGCCACCGACGCCTCGTAGAGCAGGTCGACGGCGTTCGCCGATGCCAGGTCGGCCAGCTCGGCCCCCGCCTGGGCCAGCAGCGCCTTGTTCGCCGTCACCACCGGCCGGCCGGCCCGCAGCGCCGTCTCGACCAGCGTCCGCGCCGGGTCGAGACCGCCGATCAGCTCGACGACGACGTCGACGCCCGGCCGCTCGACCAGCTCTTTCGGATCGTCGGTCAGGAGGCCCGGTGGCACCGTCACCGACCGCGTCCGTTGCCGGTCGAGGACGGAGACGCCGACGAGCTCGAGCCGCATGCCCGTCCGCTCGGCTATCTCGTCGCCTCGCGTCGTCAGCAGCTGGACGAGCGCGCCGCCGACGTTGCCGCAGCCGAGGACGGCCACCCGCACCGGGGTCGGGTCTGGGTGTCCTCCGGCCATCCGACAACGGTACTTCGTGCCGAGCCTGGGAAGACTCGTGCTACGATTGCTACGCGTGCGGACGATCAGCCACCGGGAACTGCGGAACCAGAGCGCCGAGGTTCTCCGGCAGGTACGCGAGGGGGAGATCATCGAGGTGACCAACCACGGTGAGGTGACGGCGGTCCTGGTTCCCCCGGCGCTCAGCCCGTACGAGCGGCTGGTGGCCGCCGGTAAAGTACGGGCGCCCGACCGCGAGCGCACGGTCGACCTCCGCCGGATCCGGCGGGCGACCGCCTCGGCAACCACCGCGACGATCGTGGCCGACGTCCGAGGCGAACGGTGACCATCGGCGGGCCACGACCGGCCGGACGAGCGCCGGCCTGAGCCGATGCTCCTCTACGTCGACGCCTCGGCAGCCATGAAGCTGGTCGTCGAGGAGGCCGAATCGGCGACCCTGGCCGAGCACCTCGAAAAGGCGATCGGCGGCGGGGACTCACTGGTCTCGTCGCTGCTCCTCCATACCGAGCTGCATTGCGCCAGCCACCGGCGCCCGGAGGACGTCCCCGCCGAAGCCGTCGCCGAGGTCTTGGCGGCCCTGGCCCTCGTCGACGTGGAGCGGAGCGACCTCACGACGGCGCCCCTGCTCCCAGGCCGGCTCCGGTCGGCCGACGCCGTCCACCTGGCCACCGCCCTGCGGGTGGGCGCCGACCGGCTCGTCACCTACGACGGGGAGCTCACCGCGGCGGCGCCGGGCGCCGGCATCCCGGTGCTGGCCCCCGGCTGACCCCCTGGAACGTCGGGTCGCGGGTTACCCCGATCGGCGTCCGCCCGTTCGGGTGACCCCTCTCGCCGTCAGACGTCGAGCCGCAGGAGGTCGTCGAACGTCTCCCGGCGGACGACCTCCCGGGCCCGGCCGTCGGCGACGAAGACGACGGCCGGGCGTGGGACCTTGTTGTAGTTCGATGCCATCGAGTACCCGTACGCGCCGGTCACCGGCGTCGCCAGGACGTCGCCGACGGCGAGATCGGCCGGCAGCCGGGCGTCCGCGACGACGACGTCACCGGTCTCGCAGTGCTTGCCGACGACCCGGGCCGCCTTCGGCCGGGCCGCGTCGACCTCGCGGGGCAGGAACGTCTCGTATCCGCTGCCGTAGAGGACCGGGCGCGGGTTGTCGCTCATGCCACCGTCGACCGCGACGTACGTCCGGATCCCCGGCAGCTCCTTGACCGTCCCGACCCGGTAGAGCGTGATCCCCGCCGTCGCCACGATCGACCGGCCCGGCTCGGCGGTGACCCGCGTCGCCGGGTCGACGCCGGCCGCCACGCACGCCTGGCGCGCCGCGGTCGCCCACTCGGCCTGCGTCGGCGCGGCCTCGCCGTTGACGTACGGCACGCCGAGCCCGCCGCCGACGACCAGCTCCGGTAGGCCGAGCGGCGCGAAGAACGCCCCGAGCACCTCCGCCGCCTGCTCGAAGTGGCCGACGTCGAAGACCTGGCTGCCGATGTGCGCGTGCACGCCGACCAGCGACACCCCCGGCAGCAGCTCGAGCGCGGCGACCGCCCGGGCGGCCGCGCCGGACGCCACCGAGAAGCCGAACTTCGTGTCCTCCTGGCCGGTCCGGACGAACTCGTGCGTGTGCACCTCGACCCCCGGCGTCACCCGGACGAGCACCTTCGGGCGCTCCCGGCCGGCCGGCCGGTCGTCGACCAGCCGACCCAGCCGGGCGATCTCGTCGAACGAGTCGACGACGACCCGGCCGACGCCCGCGTCGAGCGCGTCGGCCAGCTCCGTGTCGGATTTGTTGTTGCCGTGCAGGACCAGCCGGTCCGCCGGCACCCGCGCCGCCAACGCCGTCGCCAGCTCGCCGCCGGTCGACACGTCGAGGCACATGCCCTCTTCGTCGGCCAGCCGGGCCATCGCCTTGCAGAGGAACGCCTTCGTCGCGTACGCCACGCCGTCGCCCCACGCCGCCACCGCCGCTCGGCACCGCGCCCGCAGGTGCGCCTCGTCGTAGACGAAGAGCGGCGTGCCGAACTGCTCGGCCAGGTCGACGAGGTCGACGCCGCCGACCCGCAGGCGGCCGTCCGCGGCCACCTCGGCGGTGTCCGGCAACAGATCCCGTTGGAGTGGTCCCTCCGGGCTCGGCGGCATGGAGGTGCAGGATACGACAGACGAACCGCGGTTCCGGGGGGCCGGCCGCCGTTCCTCGTGGCCGGTGGCGGCTACGATCGACTGCCTGCTCACGGACCGGTCGTCCTGGGTAGCCAGCCCCAGTAGCTCAGCGGATAGAGCACCGGCCTCCGGAGCCGGGTGCGCAGGTTCGAGTCCTGCCTGGGGCGCAACCGGCGTTTGTACGAACACCGACAAAAAGGGCCGACCTGATCTCCGAGTGATGCGGTAGGGCTTCGCCGAAGGAGCCCTAGTCCCGAGCGGCCGGGACCAGTAGCGGGAAGAAGATCGCCAGTGCATTTCGGAGCACGCCCAAGAGTTGCTCCGGGGGTACCTCGGCGTTCGGGTCACTAGGCAGACCCTCGATCTCGATGTTGTTCCGCTCCGCGTACCCACGAAACCCGTCGAGGAAGGTCTTTCCCAGTGCGGAGACGGACTGCCCGAGGGCCAGCGCATCCAGGGTGAATTGGGGTACCGGGCGCGGATCGGGGACCGGCCAGGTGTTTGGGTCTCGCGGTGTGTCGAGGGTGAAGGCGTGGGAGAACGTCCGTGCGGTGGCGTCTCGCTCAGTGAACGGATCACCGAGGCTCCACTGCTCGCGGAGCGTGGCGATCAATGACGTGTGGCGGTGCTCCCCGTTGAACACCTCACCTTCGGCCACCCACGGCGAAACCACGATGGCCGGGACCCGATAGCCCGATCGATCGAAGGCGAAGCCGCATTCACCGGCCGGTGCTGCGGGGTCGGGGGGAGGGACGGGCCCCGGAGGTACGTGGTCGAAGGTGCCGCCCGGTTCGTCCCAGCCGATGAGCAGGGTCGTGTTCCAGACATTGGACCCCGTCGGCGACCGCATCTCTCGGTAAGCCTTGTAGATCCGGGACAGGAACTCCTCACCGCCCAGGATCGACGAGGGAGGGTCGAGGCTCGGGATCGCGATGCCGTGGCCCATGGCCCGTCCGGCCGCCGGGTGGTAGTCGCTGTGTCCGACGATCAAGCACGGTTCGATGAAGGAGAAGTCGGGGAGTGCCCCGTTGGCGGCGTCGGCCTCGAACGCCGAGAACGGCACGAAGTGGGTCGCCAGGCGATCCTTCAGTCTCGGATAGTGGATGACGGCGGTGGCCGAGAACTGCATGGGTTCAGCGACGTAGACCTTCCAGGTCTTGCCGTGGGCTTCGAGCCGGTTGAAGATCGTCTCGGCATCGTTCTCCATCAGCCACTTCGTCGCCGGAGCATTCACGGTCAGACCAGATGACGTCGCCGCCGTCCAAAAGGATCGGTTCATGAAGGTCTGGGAGGGCACTTCGCAGAACCAGTGATCGAAGACGCCGAATGCTCGGGCCAGCCCGTTGAGGACGGGGACCTGCTCGGGGGTGAACCCGGTCATGATCTGTGAGTACTCCTCGTAGGTGGGCTGTCGCCCCACCTCCGCTGTGAAGGTACTGATGTAGTCGGTCACGTAACCGTCCATGGTGGGCGTCTGACCGGGCGCAGGGGCGTTCCAGGGTGCGGTGACCTCGGCTCCGAGCTTGAACCGGTTCTCCTCGCTGAGGATGTTGTACAGCTGGGTGTTGGTGTGCGAGTACTCCTCACCCGAATCTGGGTTGGGGCTGTCCATGTCCGTCGCGACCGTGTACGGCACCACTCGACGCTCCGCGCCGTGCTCAGCCCACTCGGGAATGGGGTTCGACAGCTCCTTGCCGATCACTCCCTCAAAGGTCTTGCCGTCTTGGGGCCCGTAGAGGTGCCCGAGCACGTTGTCCAGCGAACGGTTCTCGAAGAGGACGACGACCACGTGGTCCATCGCATGGGCACGGTTCGATGTCATGACAGCTGTTCTCCCTCTCGCCACGCCCTCCACCTAACAGTGCGTCGTTCCGGCGTGCCCAGCGTCACCCAGTTCGGGTGATTTGCCTCCAGACCTGGGCAGCGCCTCCGATGGGGTGCGCGAAGGTCGTCAAGAGCGTCCGCGACTCTGGGGATCAGCTCGATGGACGCTACGGAAGTGGCTTGAAGTACCCGTCCCGGCGAACCTTGCTGTGGGTGGTCGCCAGCTGCAGGGTCGGGCCGTCTACCAGGGAGTTTGTGTTCGTATTGTGTAAAAGCTGGGTACGCAAAAATTTCGTGGCCTTACGAGGCGGGGCCGACCACCGTCACGAGCGTGCCGATCGGCGTGTACGGCCACACGTTGCCGGCTGTTGTGATCGGCATCTCGACACAGCCGTTGCTCTGCGGGTAGCCGTAGTGCGCCCGGGGGAACCCGTGCAGGGCATCGCCGCCGTTGAAGTAGCTCGCCCACGGCACTGTCGGGTCGTTGTACGTGCTGCCTGTGACGTTCGTTCCCTTCATGTCGGAGGCCTTGACGTGCTCGAAGACGGCGTACGTCCCGTCGACCGTGTCGGCCCCCGGCGCCCCGGTGTTGACGGCGATGTTGCCGTACTTGACCGCACCGTTCACCCACAGTGTCAGGTGCTGGGGCAGTGTCTTGGTGACGAGCACGTAGTCCCACGGTGTGGTGTCGCCTTTGCCTGACGCTACGTCGGCCAGCACGGCCGCCCAGACCTTCGGTCCGGCCAGCCCGTCGACGGTGAGCCCGTTCTGGTTCTCGAACGACTCGATCGCCGCCTTTGTGATCTCGTTCGGCTCGCCCTGGGTCCACAGGGAGGTGAGCTGCGTCGGCATTCCAGCCCACCGCCAGGCCAGTGTCCCCGGTTGTGGGAGGGCCATGTCCTGCGGTGCCGGCGCGGGAGTCGGCTCGACGTAGCTGAGCGGCAAGAACCCGAGCTGGCCGAGGAGCTGCTGGAGCCTCGCCGTGCTGCCCTGGGCGATGGTGAACGTCACCGGCGGGGTGGTGGTCGCCAGGTGCTGGCCGCCAGAGCCGACGATGCCGTGGGGCCCGCCGGGGATGGTCAACGTCTCTGTGGCCGACGGCATGAACGGGGCCGTCGGCTCGAAGGTCAGCGTGGTGGCGTTCGTCCGGGACCAGGTCCCGCTCACGGTCGGCGACAGCGTCGGCGTCTGCCGGAAGGTCCCGAGCGGGGCGGAGAACCGGACGGTGATCGTCGAATTCGACGTCACGTTCTTTGTGCCCTTCGGTGGCGTGGTCGACACGATCGTCAGCGGCTTGCTCGGGTCGCTCGCCGTCTTGACTCCATTGGCTCCCGTAGTAGTGCTCGAGCCCCCCGTGGCGGCGCCACCGCCTCCGGCTCCTCCCCCACCACCCCCGCCCGTGACTGCGAAGGCAATCCCGGCGCCGGCCGCCACAACGACGAGCACTGCGACGGCCAGGATCCACGGGCGGCGTCTCTTGGGGGGGCTGTGTGCTGCCAGCGACTGCATCGTGTTCGGCTCGCCTCGCTCGGTGGGGTACCCGCGCCGGACCCCACGACGTCGACGAAGGATCCCATGAGGACGATAGCCACGGGGTGGTTCATCCGGCGCGCGCCCGGACCGATTTTTGGCGACGCCGGCAGCTCGTCACCGGCTCGCGTCAACTGCCGTTCACGGCGTGTTCACCGAGTGGACCGTTTGCCCAGTGGATCGTCCATCCAGAGGGCGCGGCTGCCGAGTTGCAGGCCTACATCCGGTCCGGGGCCTCGATGCCGAGGAGGCCAAGGCCTAGGCGGAGCACCCGGGCGGTGACGTCGGCGAGCAGCAGCCGGCTGCGCCGCACCTCGTCGTCGTCGGCCTTCAGCACCGGACAGCGCTCGTAGAAGGTCGTGAACGTCGACGCCAGGTCGAAGAGGTACCCGCAGACCTTCGACGGTGCGTCGGCATCGACCGCATCGGCGATCGCCTCGCCGAAACCGAGGAGCGCGACGGCCAGTGCCCGTTCCTCCGGCTCGGTCAGCGTCGGCGCGACCGTCGGGTCCGGCGGCGCGATCTCCGCCCGCCGGAAGATCGACCGGATGCGGGCGTGGGCGTACTGGAGGTACGGCCCGGTGTTGCCCTCGAAGGCCAGCATCCGGTCCCAGTCGAAGACGTAGTCCCGCGTCCGGTCGTTGGCCAGGTCGGCGTACTTGACCGCGCCGATTCCGAGCGCCTTCGCCACCCGGACCCGGTCGTCGGCGTCCATGTCGACGTTCCGATCGGCCAGTGCGACGGTGGCCCGGCCGACGGCCTCGTCCAGCAGGTCGACCAACTTGACCGAGTCGCCGGATCGGGTCTTGAACATCTTGCGGTCGGCCCCGAGGACGCTGCCGAACGCGACGTGCTCGGCCCTCGCCCCCTCCGGCAGCCAGCCGGCCAGGCGAGCGACGGCAACGCACATCTGGAGGTGCTGGGCTTGGGGGGCGCCGACGACGTAGAGGATCCGCGTCGCACCGAGTCGGTCGACCCGATCCCGGATGGCGGCCAGGTCCGTGGCGGCGTAACCGAAGCCGCCGTCGGACTTGCGGACGATCAACGGGAGCGGGTCGCCATCCCGGTTGGTGAAGCCGGGTGGGAACACGCAAAGGGCGCCATCGTCCTCGACCAGCAGGCCGAGGCGGTCGAGATCGTCGACGACGGCCGGCAGCATCGGGTTGTAGAAGCTCTCCCCGACGATGTCGTCGTCGTGCAGCAGCACGCCGAGCTTGGCGTAGACGTCGTCGAAGTAGCGGACGCTCTCCGCTACCAGAAGGTGCCACAGGCGAACGGTCTCCGGATCGCCGGACTGGAGGAGGACGACCCGGCGGCGGCTCCGCTCCCGGAACCCGTCGTCGGCATCGAACGACTTCCTCGCCTCCTGGTAGAACCGGCCGAGATCGCCGACCGACAGCTCGTGAGCCGCCTCTTCCTCGCCGAGGTCGACCAGGTGCTCGATGAGCATCCCGAACGGCGTCCCCCAGTCCCCGATGTGGTTCTCGCGGTGGACGTCGTCGCCGACGACAGCCAGCAGCCGGCAGAGCGCGTCGCCGATGATCGTCGACCGGAGGTTGCCGACGTGCATCTCCTTGGCCACGTTCGGCGCCGAGTAGTCGACGACCACCGTCTCGGGGACCTCCACCGGTTCGATTCCGAGGCGGTCGTCCCTGGCCACTCGGGCTACCTGCTCGGCGACGAACGCGGTCGAGAACGTCAGGTTCACGAAGCCCGGACCGCTGACCTCGACCGCCTCGCAGACGTCAGCCAAATCGGCCGCAGCCACGACGGCGTCGGCCACCTCCCGGGGGCTCCGTCCCAATCGCTTGGCCAGGGCGAGCGCGCCGTTCGCCTGGTAGTCCGCCCGGTCGGATGCCCGCAGGACAGGGTCAGCCCCCGGCTCGACCGTGTCGAAGGCGGCCTGCAGGCGACCGGCAAGAACGGACTTGGCGTCAGGCATGGCCCATCATCGCACTTCGGACGGCCCGTTCGACCCGGGCCCATCGGTCTTTGACGCCCTCGATCAGGCGACCACCGGTAGCATTTGAGGTTCAAGCGGGTGGCGACCCCACCGTATTTCTATCCGCATAGGTCGGGAAGGCCGCCACCCGCTTGAACCTCAGTCGTTCCTCAGCGGCTCATCGGCTCAGTTCGTCCTCATTGCGTCGATGTCCCCAGCTCGGTGACCAGTCCCTGCTCGGCGCTGCGTACTCGCACGAGCTGCTTCCTGAAGTCTTTGGTCACCGACGTCACGCCGTGTTGGAGAGCCGCCGTACAGTCCACCGATCCCGACAGCGACGCGGCAACCAGCTGCTGCCACATCTTCTCGGCCGTCGCGGCGGGGATTGGCGGCACCTCGCCAGGAAGCTTCACCGCGTCGGCGTGCCAGGTCTGGCAGGCGGAGACCATGGACTTGGCCTCCTTCTTCGTCGGATGCTTGGCATCTTTCACGCCTGTCTTGACGACGACATCGACGTCGTCCGCGATCTGCCCAACGGCCGGCTCGTACTGCGTCTTCCACTGGGCCAGCGTCAGCGCGGACGAGGTAGTGGTCGCCGAGCTCACCACCGCATCGGCGGGCACAGAGGCGCCCAGGGCGACGGCGATGCCGATGCCGATGCCGATGCCGATGCCGATGCCGATGCCGACCACCACGGCGCCGCGCCAGCACGAGACGAACGTCGGCCGCACCATCAGTCCGGTTTCACCGCCCGGGCCACGGCCAGCACCGTCGACGCCGGTACTCCCGATCCGATGACCGTGACCGTTGCCACCCCCCGCAGGTACTTCGGCACGCCTGACGTCGGGTACCGCCAGCGGACGCTGACCAGATGCTTCTTCGAGATCATGGTGGCCTGTACCCCGTGCGTCAGGGTTACTGCCGTCCCCTGCCGTAGCTGCGGGTACTGAAGATGCGTCGGAGAAGTGACCGCGCTGTCCACGTCGGGCGCGACCGTGATACTCGGCCCGGCCCCCGTCGAGCCGGTGGACCCCTTCAAGGTGTACTCGGTTGTGAAGTCGGCATATGTGTTCGGCAAAGGGTCGACCGTCCGGCTGACGGCCACGAAGTTCGCCGGCATCTTGGTGGCGTGGGGAAGCTGGCACCACCAGCCGCTTGTCTGAGCCCCGGCTCCTGCCTGCTGGGCCCACAGCGGCGCGGCGATCGCCGCTTGACCGCTGACCGCCTGGCACGACACCGACCGCATCGGGCCGGAGACCACTGCTCCCGCCGTCCCTGGCTGTCCCAGTGCCAAAGGCACCGGGACAGCCAGGGCAGCAGTCATTGCTGCGGCCGCCAACAAGCGGTGGCCGGCACGCCTACCCGTCATCTCACGACACGGCTGTGTCAGTGGCGATGCCGACGACCGGGGCATTGAGGGGCTTGCCGCCCATCGAACCCTGGAAGGTGGCGTCACCGAAGGCGAAGATGCCGCCGTCGGAGGCCACCTCGTAGTAGCCGGCACCGGTGAGCGTCGTGGTGATCCCGACGATCGGCTGGTTGAGCGGCTTGCCGCCCATCGAGCCGTAGAAGGGAGCTGTGCCGAAGGCGAAGAGGCCGCCGTCGCTGGCCACCTCGTAGTAGCCGGTACCTGTCGCCGTGGGCGTGATCCCGACCACCGGCTGGTTGAGCGGCTTGCCGCCCATCGAGCCGTAGAACTTGGCCGTCCCGAAGGCGAAGATGCCACCGTCGGAGGCCACCTCGTAGTAACCGCCGCCTGTCGTGGTGACCGCAATACCGACGATCGGCTTGTTGAGCGGCTTGCCGCCCATCGAGCCGTGAAAGGCGGCGTTGCCGAAGGCGAAGATGCCACCGTCGGAGGCCACCTCGTAGTAACCGCCGCCTGTCGTGGTGACCGCGATGCCGACCACCGGCTGGTTGAGCGGCTTGCCGCCCATCGAGCCGTAGAACTTGGCGTTCCCGAAGGCGAAGATGCCGCCGTCGGAGGCCACCTCGTAGTAACCACCGCCTGTCGGCGTCGTCGCGATGCCCACGATCGGCTTGTTGAGCGGCTTGCCGCCCATCGAGCCGTAGAAGGGGGCACCACCGAAGGCGAAGATGCCCCCGTCGCTGGCTACCTCGTAGTAGGCGTTCGTCACCGTCACCGGTGGCGTCGTTGTCGAGACCACCGCGGCGATCGGCGTCCCCGTGAGCTGGGCCAAGGTAGGCGACGTGCTGCCGCTCACGGTGGCCGTGGCACAACCGGTGGCCGAGTTGAAGGACTGGCTCGAGAACGCCAGCCAGGCCGAGCCGTTCCACCAGTCGAGGGCATTGCCCCCGCCCAGTGTGCAGACGGTGAGGCTGACCGAGCTGAAGGTGCTGCCCGTGGCCAGCTCGAGGTCGTAGTAGACCCCGGTGCCGCTCGATACCGACCCGCTGGTCGGGTTGGCCTTGTACTGGGCAACCGTCAGGGCGCCGATCCCCTTACCGCTGGCCGAGATGGCCGGGGCACTCGCCGTCGAGCCCGAGAGGCTGGCCGCGGCCGTCCCTGTGGTGGTGGACGATGACGCTCCCTGCTGGCGTGTGGCTCCTGTCACCACCGGCGGGTTGGGCGCCGTCGGCGTCACCGCGCCCGACGCCGTCGACGACGCCGAGGTGCCTGTGGCGTTGGTCGCCGTGACCGTGAAGGTGTAAGGCGTCCCAGGCGTCAGGTTGTTCACCGTGCAGCTGAGCGGCCCGCTGGTCCAGGCGCAGGTTTTGGCCCCCGGCGAACCGGTCACCGTGTAGCCGGTGATCGGCAGACCGCCGGTTGTCGAAGGCGCCGTCCAGGTCACCGTGGCCGCGGCCAACCCGGCAGTGGCCGTGGCCCCGGTCGGAGCCCCCGGCACGGTGGAGACCGTCTGAGTGAGGGCCGACGACGTGCTGGCGGCGAAGTCCGCGCTCCCGCCGTAGACAGCGGTGATCTGGTGACCGCCGACCGTCAGTGTCGAGGTGGCGTAGGTCGCCGTCATGTAACCGCTCACCAACATGAGCGCCCCGGTGCCGAGCGTGGTCGACCCGTCCTTGAAGGTCACTGTGCCGCTCGGCGTGCCCGATCCGGGGGCGGTAACCGCCACCGTCGCGGTGAAGGTCACCGAGTGGCTGTGCTTGGACGGGTTGGCCGAGGAGGCGAGCACCGTCGTCGTGTCGGCCTTCGCCACCGTCTGTGTGAGAGCCGGCGACGTGGAAGTGGCGAAGTCGCTCGTCCCGCCGTAGACGGCGGTGATCGAGTGGCTAGCGACACTGAGTGCCGAGGTGGCGTAGGTGGCCGTCTCGTGGCCGCTGACTGTGGAAAGCGTCCCGGTGCCGAGGGTGGTCGAGCCGTCCTCGAAGGTCACTGTGCCGGTTGGCGTGCCTGCCCCGGGGGCGGTGACGGCGACGGTGGCGGTGAAGGTCACTGTCTGACCGGAGACCGAGCTGCCGCTGGTCGACGAGGTGACCACCGTGGTGGTGGCCGCCTTGCTCACCGTCTGTGTGACCGCCGTCGACGTCGACGGGGCGTTGTTGGCGTCACCGGGGTAGACGGCGGTGATCGGGTGGGTGGCGACGCTAAGGGTGCTCGTGGTGTAGCTGGCCTTCTTGACGCCGCTCACTGTGATGAGCGTCCCGGTGCCGAGGGTGGTCGAGCCGTCCTTGAAGGTCACTGTGCCGGTCGGCGCTGTCGAGCCGACAGTGCTCACGGCGGCGGTGAAGGTCACCGACTGGCCGAAGACCGACGTGCCGCTGGTCGACGAGGTGATCACCGTGGTGGTGGCCGGCAAGGCCTGGACGGTCTGTGTGACCGCCGACGACGTGCTTCCGGCCAGGTCGGCCGTCCCGCCGTAGACGGCAGTGATCGAGTTCGGCCCGACGGCCAGCGTCGAGGTGGCGTAGGTGGCCGTCTCGTGGCCGCTGACTGTGGAAAGCGTCCCGGTGCCGAGGGTGGTCGAGCCGTCCTTGAAGGTCACTGTGCCGGTCGGGGTGCCCGCCCCGGGGGCGGTGACGGCGACGGTGGCGGTGAAGGTGACCGAGTGACCCTGCTTCGACGGTGAACCCGACGAGATCAGGCTGGTCGTGGTGGCCGCCTTGCTCACCGTCTGTGTGACCGCCGTCGACGTCGACGGGGCGTTGTTGGCGTCACCGGGGTAGACGGCGGTGATCGGGTGGGTGGCGACGCTAAGGGTGCTCGTGGTGTAGCTGGCCTTCTTGACGCCGCTCACTGTGATGAGCGTCCCGGTGCCGAGGGTGGTCGAGCCGTCCTTGAAGGTCACTGTGCCGGTCGGCGCTGTCGAGCCGACAGTGCTCACGGCGGCGGTGAAGGTCACCGACTGGCCGAAGACCGACGTGCCGCTGGTCGACGAGGTGATCACCGTGGTGGTGGCCGGCAAGGCCTGGACGGTCTGTGTGACCGCCGACGACGTGCTTCCGGCCAGGTCGGCCGTCCCGCCGTAGACGGCAGTGATCGAGTTCGGCCCGACGGCCAGCGTCGAGGTGGCGTAGGTGGCCGTCTCGTGGCCGCTGACTGTGGAAAGCGTCCCGGTGCCGAGGGTGGTCGAGCCGTCCTTGAAGGTCACTGTGCCGGTCGGGGTGCCCGCCCCGGGGGCGGTGACGGCGACGGTGGCGGTGAAGGTGACCGAGTGACCCTGCTTCGACGGTGAACCCGACGAGATCAGGCTGGTCGTGGTGGCCGCCTTGCTCACCGTCTGTGTGACCGCCGTCGACGTCGACGGGGCGTTGTTGGCGTCACCGGGGTAGACGGCGGTGATCGGGTGGGTGGCGACGCTAAGGGTGCTCGTGGTGTAGCTGGCCTTCTTGACGCCGCTCACTGTGATGAGCGTCCCGGTGCCGAGGGTGGTCGAGCCGTCCTTGAAGGTCACTGTGCCGGTCGGCGCTGTCGAGCCGACAGTGCTCACGGCGGCGGTGAAGGTCACCGACTGGCCGAAGACCGACGTGCCGCTGGTCGACGAGGTGATCACCGTGGTGGTGGCCGGCAAGGCCGGCCCAGTCGGGCCGCCGGTCAGTTCGTAGAGGATGTGGGCATTGCTGTCGGTGATCCACAGGTTGCCGTTGCCGTCACCTGTGATCGACGCCGGGGTCTTGAACTCGCCAAGCGTATGAGCGGCACTTCCGGCGATGGTGTAGAAGTCACCGGCCGTCATTGTCTGTGTGTAGTACTTACCGCTCGAGTTGGCGATGACGTAGGCCCCGTTGATCTTTGTCACTGTCTGGACGCTGCCGCCCATCAGCACGACGGTGTTCCCGGCGAGGTCCTCGGTGACCCCCACGATCGTGCTGATCGAGGTTGTCACGGCCTTGGCCCCGTTGGTCGGGGGGGTCGTCTTGGCGGAGGTCCCGTTCCCGGAGAACTTGTAGGCCTTGCCCGCGGTGACCGACGTCTTGGTCCCATCGAGGACCAGTGTCCCGGTCGTCGCCGGCAGCACCCACGAACCCTGGGTCTGACCGTCGTTACCGATCCACAGGTTGCCGCTGGCGTCCGCGTAGAGCCGGGGGTTCTGTAGGGCGAAGGCTGTCGTCCCCGAGCCAATGGCGTTGAGGGTCTGGGCACCCCCAACGGCCGCCGCCGTCCCGCCGCCCCCGACCTTGGTAAAGCTGCCGGCGGACAGCGTCTGGCCGTAGAGGGACTGAGTGGACGAGGCGAAGTTGAGAACATAGATGCCGGCCGCTGTAGAGAGGCCCGCGGTAGCGAGGGCCACGTCTTGGACTCCGCCCTTCACCAGGCCACTGGAGGCGCCGACGGAGAGGACTGTCAGCACGCTGGGCAGCTTGATGGCCGGCGCCGCCGGCAGATGCGCTGTCGACGGTGTGAACCCGGCGACGAAGCAGGTGTACCCGGCGTCCAGGTTCGTGAAGCCGTAGTAGTTCCCGGTCGTCACCGGGTCGACGATGACGTTCATCTCGCCTGTGGCGTTGCTGGCGATCAGCAGGTTGCCGGAGGCGTCGAAGGCGACCTGCTGCGGCTTGCCGATGATGGCTGTCGTCGCCTTGACCTTGTTCGTTGCTGTGGCCGTGCAGCCGTCACTGGTCTTCGGTGTCCACCCTGGCGGGCCCTGGCCGGCGAGGAGGTAGACGTCGCCCTGAGTGAGCGTTCCCGTGCCGAGACCGAAGTCGCTGGCCGGCTGGCCGGCCGCGTTCGACCAGGAGGAACACCTGATTGCCGGCGATCTCGGCGACGTCGCCATTGATCGGATCCACGGCCGCGGCCGTGACGGCGATCTGCGCTGCTGTCGCCTTGACTGGGTTACCGGCGGTCGGGATGGTCCCCGTCGTTCCCTGGGTGACCTGAGTGAGCCTGGTCGCCGCCCCGGCCTGGACGGCCGGCACCACCAACAGGGCAGCGGCCAGGGCCATCACCACGGCCGTCGGCCCAGCCAGCCAGCGCCGCCAACGATGGGACATCGAGGGCCGTTCGAACGATGCGGCCGGGGTGGTCTCCTCGGTGGGGCTCACGCTGTCCTCCTGATTGTGCTTGCTCATCGCTTCGTGCTTCCTCATCGCTGGTCGTCATTCCTCGCCGGTCATAGGTCGTCAACTGCTTGATCGGGCCGGGGTAGTCGCCCCGGGAGATGGATCCTCACGGCGACCTCACGGCTTGTGGCCCTGACCGCTCGCGTCCTGGTCACCGTGGGACCCCTGGTCGTGGTCGGTCGGTGGCGACGAGTGGCCCGTGCCCTCGCCGCTCGATCCGTGCGAACCGCCCGACGAACCCTGGCCGACGTGCCCAGAGCCCTGTCCCTGCCCGGGATCGTTGTCCTGGTTGCCGTAGGGGCTTCCCGGGTTCTGTCCGTGACCCGAGCCATTCAGGGGCCAACCGCCGCCCCCGTGGGAACCGCTCGATCCGTGCGAACCGCCCGACGAACCCTGGCCGACGTGCCCAGAGCCCTGTCCACCGGACTGATGGCCCGGCTGGCCGTGCCCTGGCCGGCCATGGCCGTACCCTGGCTGACCGTGGCCGTGTCCCGTGTGGCCGTGCCCGGTGTGGCAGCAGTTGCCGCCCTGGGTGGTGACGGGGCCAGCGGCGATGCCGACGATCGCCGCACCGGGGTCGACGTGCTGGCGCGGGCTTGTGACCGTGGCGTCGCCGAAGGGGTAGACGGTACCTGTAGCGGCGACCAGCCAGTAGCCCTCGGCGTCGTCGGTAGCGACCATGGCCACGATCGGCTTGTCGGCGTGCTGGCCGGCGAGCGGCCCGTGGCTGACGGCGTCGCCGAACGGGTAGACGGTGCTATCCGTGGTGACCAGCCAGTAGCCCTTGACGTCGCCGGTGGCCGCGGCCGCCACCACCGGCTGACCCGGGGCGTGGCCACCGGTCGAGCCGTAGCTGACGGCGTCGCCGAACGGGTAGACGGTGCCTGTGGCCCCGACGAGCCAGTAACCCCGGCTGTCGACCGTGGGGATCAAAGCCACGATGGGCGCGGCCAAGCGCCGTCCGGCCAGCTGGCTGTAAGGGCGGGCACCCCCGAAGGGGTAGACCGTGCCGTCGGCCCCCACCAGCCAGTAGCCGTCGTCGTCTTGGGTCGCCGCCATACCGACGATCGGGGCGGTCAGGTGCCTCGGTGTGGGCTGGCCGTAGGACCGGGCGTCACCGAAGGGGGATACCACCCCGTTGGCCGCTACCTCCCAGTAGCCCTTGCGGTCGGCGGTGGCCACGATGCCCACGTTGCGCCCCGCCACCTGGCGGCCGAGGGAGGACCCATAGTTGACGGCCCCGCCCTCGCTCACCACCGCCCCGTTGCTTGCGCTCAACCAGAACCCCTGCCGAGGCCGGCAGTGGGGTGGTTGGGTCGTGGTCGTGGTGGGCGGCGGCACTGTCACTACGATCTGTTCGCTCCCGGTGGTTGTGGAGCTGGCGGTTGTAGAGCCGGCGGCCTGGGCGACGCTTTCGACGACGCCTCCGGTCATGGCCGCCACCACGCTCAATGCCAAGCCGACCTGGGCGACGCGAATCTGTGGGTGCTGGACGCTCACTCGGCCGCGACGGCGCTCGGTCCCGTCCTTCACACTGCGGGCCACCGGGCGGTGCCGTTTGGTGGACCGGCTCACTTTTCGGGGGCCTCGATCACCGTAGCGAAAGCCTCGATCCCCGCCTTGTCCTTGTCCTTCTCTTTCAACTCCTCTTCGGCTTGGCGGCGACCCTCCTCCTTGGCGGCCAAGAGGGCGGCCGCCTGCTTCTTCTTGCGTCGCTTGCCGCGGGTCGCCCACAGCCAGATCACGACGACCAGGAGGACGAAGAGGATCAGTTGGGGCCAAGGCCAGGCCCAGGTGGACCCCGAGGCGGCCTTCACCACGGCGGGGGGTTCGAGCTTGATGATGGGCGGTGTGGTGGTGCCCTTGGGCTCTTGAGGGACCAAGGTGACGTGGGCGGTGATGGGCCCGGCCGGGGGGATCTTCTTCACCACCACGGTGAAGTGGTCGGTCTGGCCGGGCAGTAGGGCGAAGATCGAGTGGCCGCTGACCGTGGCCAAGGTGCCGAAGAGACTGGTGACCGAGATCACCTGAGGGGTGGCCAGGGCCACGTTGCCGGTGTTGGACACTGTGTAGCTGACCGTGGCTGTGCCCGAGCCCACCGGATTGATCGTGCCGTGATAGTCGAGGCCCACGTGCTCGACTGACAGCGCTGGGTCGAGGTGGCCAGCCACTCGCAGGTAGATCCGGGTGCCCACCCGGCGGTTCAGTAGGAACTTCTCACCGCTCTTGCCCTGCGAGGAGGTGGAGACCTGGGCCACGATGCCCCCGAAGTGGTCGCCGGGGGTGGCATTGGTCGGGACCGACATGACGAAGGGGATGCTGTCCTCGGTGCCGGCCGGGATGGTGATCTCCGTCTTGGCCAGTTTGGTCCAGGCGCCGATCCCGACTGACTTCTTGCCTTGGTTCAACACGTCGAAGCCGCCGTTGGGGGTGTTGACCCCGTCGGCGGCGTAGACGCTGAAGGTAACCGGGAAGGCCGAGTAATTGGTCACCCCCACATAGCTCTTGAACCGGCTGCCGGGGGTGACGTTGGAGAAGATGAACGATGGCTTGCCTGTGGGCCCGTGAGCCGTCGACGGCTGGATGCTCCAGGTGATGTCGCTCGGTGTGGTCGTAGTCGTGGTCGACGACGGGGGCGCCGTCGTCGTGGTCGACTTGCCGTGCGTTGGGGCCTTGACCGCGGCCTGGGCCTTGGGCAGAGAGGCCGCCGAAGCCGGGATAGCCGAGAGGCCGACGGAACCCATGGCGGCCACCAACGCGATGGCCGCCAAGGAGCCGAAGGCACCGGACGCGGCGAAGCGCCACCCCGAGGGGAGGCGCCAAGAGGTGATTTGCCGATCAAGTCTCACAAATAGGGCCCATCTTCTTACCGCGATGCGTGCGTCGTGCTCCGTCTCTGGCCTCTAGCCGAGACGAGGTCAGATCACCGAATTCTTTGTTCAGTCATCTCGCTATATGTCACCGTTTATTCACCAAATGTTCGCGTAAGGTTTCCAGAACGGTGTGCCAGGTGCGGGGGCCTCACAAGGGCCTTGCGGACCCCCGCACCGTAGCATCACCGACGAGGTTGTACCTCGCGCTATTTACTAGATGGCGCTCACCGTGAAGGTGGCGGCGTAGGTGCCCGGCGGGGTGGTCGACGGGATGACCAGTGTGAGCTTGGCGCCCAACACGGTGGTCCCGATGCCCTTGCCCACTGTGGCCTTGGCCCACGTCGACGCCGCGCTCAGACCCGAGACGGTCCCCGGAGCCACGACCGCACCGGCGTGCACGCCGGTCGACGGTGTGGTCTGCGACGCGACCGCCGGCGTCCAGCCGAGGTCACTGCCCGGGAAGCTATGGGCCCCGGAGCTGAAGGCGCTGACCTGGCCGGAGACGGTCCAGCCGGGAACGGTGTTCCGGGTTGTTGTCACCTGCGCCCCCGGCAGTGTGCCGTGGCTGGACTCAGTCGCCCCGCTGACCTTCGGTCGGGTCAAGTGGACCGTCGCCTTGGTGACGGTCAGCTTGAACGTCCCTGTCTTCGGGATCTGCTGGACGATTGTGTCTGTGCCCTTTGTGGTGGGGGTTGTGGTGGTTGTCGGGTTTGTGTTGTATGTCGTTGTCCCCGGAGCTGTCGCCGTAGTGATCTTGTACGGCAGCGTGCCCGACGAACCGGCGAATGTCGCCGGGGTGGTCGGGGTGAACGTGGCCGTCACCGTGTATGTCCCGACGGTAAGCGTGGTCTCGGTCACGAAGGCCGTTCCGGTCGTCGTTGTCACCGGCACCGTGCCGAGTGTGGTCGCACCGGCGGTGAACTTCACTGTGCCGGCCGCCTTCGGAGACACGGTGGCGGTGAACTTCACCGAGGTACCCTGCTTCTGCGGGCTGGTCGGGCTGGCGACCAGCGAGGTGCTCGTGCTCGTGGGAGCGTGAGCAACGCCGGTCGGTCCTCCAGTCAGCTCGTAGAGGACGTGGGCGTTGCTGTCGGTGATCCACAAGTTGCCGCTGCTGTCACTTGTGATCGACGCCGGGGTCTTGAACTTGCCGAGCGCGTGGGTCGCACTACCAGCAATGACGTAGAAGTCGCCGGCCGTCATTGTCTGTGTGTAGTACTTGCCCGTCGTGCTGGCGATGACGTAGGCACCGTTGATCTTTGTCACTGTCTGGACGCTGCCGCCCATCAGGAAGACAATGTTCCCGGCACCGTCCTCGGTGACTCCCACGATCGTGCTGATCGAGGTTGTCACGGCCTTGGCCCCACTGCTCGGGGCGGTCGTCTTGGCCGAGGTGCCGTCGCCGGCGAACTTGTAGGCCTTGCCCGCGGTAACCGAGGTGCCGGTGCCATCGAGGGTCACCGAACCGGTCGCCGCCGGCAGCACCCACGAACCCTGGGTCTGACCGTCGTTACCGACCCAGAGGTTCCCGGAGGCATCGGCGTAGATGCGGGGGCTCTGGATGGCGAAGGCTGTCGTCGCCGACCCCAAGGCATTCAGGGTCTGGGCGCCAGCGACCGCCGTCGCCGTCCCGCCGCCACCCACCTGGGTGAAGCTCCCGGCCGCCTCGCTGACCCCGTAGAGGGTCTGCGCGGTCGAGAAGTTCAGCAAGTAGATGCCCGCCGCCGTGCTGAGCGCCACGTCTTGGACCCCGCCCTTCACCAGGCCGCTGGACGCGCTGAGCGAGAGGACTGTCAGCGCGCTGGGCAGCTTGATGGCCGGTGCGGCCGGAAGGTGGGCTGTCGACGGTGTGAACCCGGCGATGAAGTACGAGAAGCCGGCCTGCAGGCCCGTGAAGCCGTAGTAGTTCCCGTTCGCCGCCGGCACGGCGATGATGTTCGCCTCACCTGTGTCGTTGCTGGCGATCAAGAGGTTGCCGGACGAGTCGAAGGTGACCTGCTGCGGCTTCCCGATGATGGTTGTCGTGGCCTTGGAGCCGTTGCTCGTGGTGGGTGTCCACCCCGGGGCGCCCTGACCGGCCAGCAGGTACACGTCACCCTGGGTGAGCGTGCCCGTGCCGAGGCCGAAGTCGGTGGCCGACTCGTTGGCCTTGTTCACCAGTAGGAACACCTGGTTTCCGGCGATCTCCGCCACGTCGCCGTTCGCTGGGTCGACCGCCGAGGCGGTGACGGTGACGTCGGCTGTGGCCGCCTTGACCGGGCTGCCGGCCGTCGGGAGGGTCCCGGTCGTGCCCTGGGTGACCTGATTCAGGGCCGTCGAGGCCCCGGCCACCGCGGGAACGGCGATGAGACCAGCCGACGCTGCGGCAACCACTGCCGTCGCTCCAGCCAGGCGCCGCCGCCAGCGCCGGTTCATCGACGTAGCCTCGCCGGCTACGCGCTTTTCCATCATGAGCTTCTCCTTGGTCCGAGCTCGGTCGGAGCCCGATGTCTGAATCCCTTGGCGGGCAGATGTCCGCCATCTCCTACTGGACTTATTGATCAACCTCTTCTCCTTAGGTTGGGGGGGGATTGCGGTCTGCTCGTCGACATGGGTCACAACCACGCCGGCAGCAGGTGGCTCGCCGCCTCGGCCGCCAGCACCGTGAGGGCCAGCAACGGGGCGGTAGTGAGCAGGTAGGCGGCCCGGACGGTGTAGTGCCGGTACAGCGCGACAGCACCGATCAGGACGGCCGTGAGAGCGATGAGCGCCAGCAGCAGCCAGGCCAGGGCGCTCGGGGCGCCCGAGTTCCCCTGCTGGCTCGTGCTCCTCGACTCTTGGATGGTGGGGGTATACGGCTTGCCCTGCATCTCGGCCACGACGACCACCGCCTGGCCGGTGTTCCAGGGCACGCTGCTCGCCGAGGTGACGAGGGTGATCTGGTTGTGGACGGATGGCCCGTAGAGGGTCTGGAAGCTGACGGTCGTCGGCCCCTTGGCGGTCGACGCCGACGGGGTCGACGCCGTGGTGTGGTGGGCCCCGTGGGCACCGGTCAGCGTCGTCGTGGTGAGGTGGCGACGACCCAGGGTGGTAGGCGTCACCGACGACACGACGGCCGAAGCCGGTTGTGTGACGAGTGCCTCGTCGCGCACCGATCGGACGACGTAGACCGACTGGCCCTCGGTGGTCGCCGTGACGACGTGATCCCCGCGACGAAGCTCGCCGAGATCGCCGAAGGTCCCGCCGTAGGCCGAGCGTCGCCCCACCACCGCCGAGTTCCCCGGCTGGCCCAGGCCAGCCGTACCGGGCACGTGGCCCGGGCCGGCGACCGTCTGCGCCGGGCCTACCCCCTCGACGACCGCCTCTTGGAGGCCGATCGCTGGAATGGCCAGTATGCCGACGGCAGTGCCCGGCACCGGCGGCTGAGCGGGGAGGGTGGCGTGGTAGAGGCCCTGGTTGTCGTGGGCGGCGAGCGTGATGGCCTGACGCTCGCTGTCCATCAGCCTCCGCTGGTCGCGGTTGTGGACCAGCGGGCCCACCGCGTAGAGCACGATCGTCACGGCGACCAATAGGACCACGAGGCCCAGCACGACGAGCACCACCAGCCGGCGGCGGTCGAGGCGGCCGGTCGCGGAGTTCGGCCCCTCGTCAAGCTCGAACGGCTCTGAAAGGTCGTCCTCACCGGCGGTACTGCCGGCTCGAGTGGGCGCCGGCGGCGCGTCGATCAGCGTCACGGGGACCCTCCCGGCGGCTGTTTGAGGTGCAGGAGGCGACCGAGGGCGGCCAGCGCCTGGCGCGGGGACCTACCCGAGGCCAGGAGGACCAGGCCAGGCAGCAGGAGGAACAAGAGGAGCACCCCGACCGCAGGCACCAACCAACTCGGCCCCTCCGCCACCTTGAAGTTCGCCAGATCGGTGGCGGTGGCACCACCGCGAGGCGAGCCATGACCCTTCGAGCCCCCTGTCTTGGCGGCGGCATTCCCGTTCGCGGCGGCACCTGTGGTTGTGCCTCGACCGTTCGACCCCGAACCGCCGGAACGACCTGACGTTCCACTGGCCCCCGACTGACCGGCGCTGCCGGTTCCGCTGGAGGCGACCGTGGTCGTCCCGCTGGCGCCGGACCCGGTCGACGCGGTCCCTGTCGAGGAACCGGAGGCGGCCTGCCCACCTCCCGATGCCGAGGCGGCCGCGCCGGACCCTGTGGCTGTGGAGGTCGTCACTGTCTTCTTCCCACCTGTAGGTAGGGTGCACGTGATCGGCGTCGCCCCCACCTTGGCGATGGCCGCCTGGGCCTGCGCCTGGAGGGTCGTTGTCAGCGGCGCCATCCCCTTCGGCAGCTCGGTCTGGCCGGCCCCGGTGATGTAGTCCAGCCAGTCGACCAGGTTTAGCTCGGTCTGCGTTTGCAGCGTGCAGCTCGAGGTGACGAGCGGCTGGGCCGGGACCATGGCGTACTCGACGTAGGTGAGCGGGTAGGCGTTCGTGGCGTGGTCTGTCGGATTGGGCAGGAGGGTCCCGTCCGCTTGTGGCGTCATGTCCGCCACTGCCGCTTGCATCGT
Organism: uncultured Actinomycetota bacterium; assembly: GCA_963844575.1. Lineage (GTDB taxonomy): Bacteria > Actinomycetota > Acidimicrobiia > Acidimicrobiales > RAAP-2 > DASZUK01. Next base: position 1,072,585 of record CAWJOU010000005.1, on the reverse strand, counting down.
TGTCTTGTCGGCCGGGACGTAGACCGGCGGGTTCGACCCTGGAGCCTGGAGGGCGAAGTCAGCCATACCGAAGAAGATGCCGTCGGCGTCGGTCGCCGAGAGAAGGGCCCAGGGCATACCGCCCTGCCCACTCGTCGGGGTGAGGAGATGGAGGATATTGATGAGCCCAGTCGAGGGGTCGACGTCGTACCTGGGCGTGGCCACGCTGAAGTTGGCGACCGTTCCCAGCTCGGCGGCGCTCGGTGTGATCGTCACGAGTGTCTTCGGCACAATCGCGTGGAGGAACCGGGTGGCGATGAAGGCTGTGGCGGTGGTGCCCGATGTGACCACGATCCCCGTGCCGTGTGTCGACGTGTGGTGGGCAATCGGGATGCTGTTGTTCACGCTCGGTGTTGCCGTTGTGGGTTCGTACCAGAAGTCGTCGGCGAGTGTGGGGTTCTCTGTGACCAACGCCGGCCCCAGGGTGCCGTCGGTCCAGGTCTGCGCCCGGCCTGTCCTCGACAGGAGCTGGGCCAGCTGGCCGTCGGTCACGTCGAGCTGGGGGTAGTTCTTGAACGCTGTGCCGTTGGCGACGGCCGTCCTCTTCAGGGTCTCGTCGTGCGCCAGAACCACGGCGTTCAGCGCGACCGGCACGGCGACGTACAGTCGCTCTGGCTGGGGGCCTCCCGCCTTGCCTGTGCAATTGGCGGGGTTGAAGGGCGACGACGCTGTGCCGTAGCCGACGGCGCTGTACGCCAGGTCGGCCTTTCCGGCGGCGAAGGCGCACAGGGCCAGCTGGTCGCTCTCGCTCGACGTCGTCACCCTGGTCAGCGCCCTCCCCCCGCCCACCTTGGCTCGACAGGCGTCCAACGCCCACCGGGCCCCCAACTGGCCGAGGCTGTCCGGTCCCACCGATGTGAACTGGCCTGTCGCTGCTCCGCCGCAGGCGACGTCAGTTGTTGTCGCCCCGAAGGTCACCCCGGTCTTCAGGTAAATGACCTGTCCTGTGGTTGTGGGCTTTGTCTTGAAATGGACGTACACGGCCAGGGCGAATGTGCACGGATGTGTGGCATAACAGGCCAGCTTGCCGTGATTCAGTGTCTTGTCCTGGGTCTCCTGGGCGAAGGTCGTGGCACTGACCGAGGGATAGTTGCCTGTGGCATTGACAGTCGGGCTGATCTCGTTGACCGGCTGGGGAGCGCCGTTCAGGGTGGGGTGATTATTTGTCGTGCAGACGACCTTGTTCGGCACGTTTGTCGGAAACCCCGGCGCTGCGAGGGATGTCCCCACACTCGCCGGTCCTGGCGGCGGAAGCACGGTACCGGGCGCGCACCAGGCGTAGCCCACCTTGAAGATCTGGACACCGGCCGCGGTCCCCGCAGCCGTCCGGCCGACGGAGATTGTCATCGGCTCGCCTGTAACGAGACCCTGCGTCGGCGTCACCGAGAAGGTCACATACGTTGTTGTCACGGCGTTGGCCGCCTGCGCCGGCGCCGAACCGGTCCCGACGCCCAGCACCAGCGTCCCGGTTGCCGCGACGAGTACCAGAGCGAACGAGAGGAGCCCGACCGGCCACCGGCGGCGGTTCCGGCCCGCCCACCTTCGCCGCGCTGGGCGCCGGATCGCTGTTCGTCGGAAAGCGGCCACGGTCTTGCTGATCTCCCGGGTTCGGCGGTTCATTGGGGGTTGGATAGCGGATGACGACTGGCTCAGACCGCCGTCGTGGGCCCGGAGCTGGCCGGCCCCGGGCCCACGACGTTGGCCTTACGAAGTGGACGCCCCGATCAGGTTGTCGGGTTCACCCATGTGTTGAACGTCCAGGACTTGGCCGTGCCGAGACCGGGGTAGTTCTTCCCCGGGAACTCCCGGCAGGTGGCGCTGGCCAGGTTGGACGATGTGGTGCCCCGCGGCTTGCCGACCCGGGTCAGGGTGACGAAGCCCTGGGCCCCGATGGTGGCGGCGTCGTCTCCGGCACAGAGCCGGCTCTTGGTGCCGAGCCCTGTTGTCTGGGTGCCGGTCTGGGCGTGGTTCTGGTTGTCGAACCCGACCAGGGCCTTGCAGGTGCTGTAGCCCGGGGTCTTTGTGTCACAGACGTTGTAGACGTAGCGGACGCCGGGGATCCGGCTGACCGATGTCTTGGCCGGGTCGGCGGTCGCCGGGATGTGCGAGTACCACTCGTTGGCCTCGGTCACCGTGGCGGTGTTGACCCCCGCCTTGAATGTTGTCCGGCCCGATGTTGTCGCCGTGAAGTTCACGAACTTCTGGGCAGCCCCGGTGGCTGTTGTGGCGCCTGTGGTCTTGCGCAGCCGGAAGCTGGCGTACTCCACGTTGGTCGATGTGAAGTTGCCGGTCACCGAGCCGCTGATCCGGTTGTGCCCCGTCGGTCCGTACTCTGTGATGTTGTTCCACTGGGAGACGAACTTCCCGGCCGAGTAGATGAAGATGGCGTCCTTGACTGTGTCGTGCAGCACCTTTGTGGCGTACACCAGGCCGCTCTCTGTGTTCTCCTCGTTTGTCACCTTCGTGCCGCCGACTGTGAACACTGTGATGGCCGGCGTGGCACATGTGCCCTTTGTCGCCGTCTTGGCCGGTGTGAAGCCGAGCATGCCTGTGAACACCGAACGGGTACCCGACCCCGACTGCGGCCAGAACCGGATGATGGTCCCGGTCGAGCCGCCGAGCGACGCCCATGTGGTGTGGCCAGTGGTGCAGTGGTAGATGTCCCGGAGCTCAGTCAGTGTGAAGGCCGCCGGGCTGGCCACCGAGCCGCCAGCGTTGGTCCCGACCATCGGCGCCACCCCGTCGAGGGCGTAGGCGTAGTAGTCGAAGTGTGTGCTGACTGTGCTGCTCACCGGGGGCGACGAGGACCGGGCGATTGTGACGCAGCCCTTCTTGTCCGCTGTGGCTGACGCCAGGAGCTCTTCCTGGTGCAGGTACTTCTTGCCGGAGGTCGAGCCGTTGGGCCCGCCCTTGACGCCTGTCACTGTGAACTGTGTCGCCGTCACGCCCCCTGTGCACAGTGTCGCTGTGGCCGCGACCTTCGTGTGGCTTGTGGTGCCGCCCGGCAGCAGGTTGTTGATCGAGGTCGGGAACAGGGCGTGCATCAGCTGGTAGGTCGTGAACGACCCGGCCGACGTCACCTGCACGTTGCTGGCCCCGGCTGGGGTGGCCCCGAGAGCGAGGGCACCACCGCCGGCCACCAAAACGGCGACGGCGAGCGCTCCACCCCGGAACCGCCTGAATGTTCGGTTCATTCGTTTTTCTCCGATCCGCATAGGTATTTTGACGCTTGCATTGCTAATTGATACCGCTGGTTTCCCAGCCGGCACTACGTACTCTCGACGGCGAGACACGCAAAGTCAAGAGGTGTACGGCTGGCAGGTTTTTCCATGAACTCCCAGGTGAACAAGGGGTGTCCGGAGTGAGTATCTGATGACACACGTCACACATTCCCCCCAATAATTGTCGTGACAAATTGGTAAAATATGGACCGGAGGACAGTGCTCCCCATCCCTCATTGGTGAACCTCGTCAATCGAAGTAACGACGGGCGGTACTGCGGATGAGGGACTACCGACGGCAGTCCCTGTCCGGCGGCGACGGCCGATGCTCACGGTCAGCCAGGCGACCGGTATGAGGAGGAGCAGCACCAGGACGAGCCACGGCCACGGTGGCGCTGGCCCGATCGTCGCCGGTCCACGGTAGACCGTTGGGTCCGGTGTGATCGATGTCGTCCCGCCGCCAATGGCCTGCGTCCCTGACTTGGTCGACCCCACCGCAGCCGCCCGTCCGGTCGCCGTGGTGGTGGTGACACCCGATGCAGTCGACGACGAACCGCCGTGGACCGAGGTCGAATTACCGGCGCCTTGGCTCGTGGAGCCGCCCGCGGTCACCGAAGAACTGCTTCCCGATGTGGCGGTCGAGCTGCTCCCGCTAGCGCTGGTCGAACTGCTCCCGCTACTACTACTGCCGCCCCCCCCGGCGCCGGAGCCCAACGACGTCTTGCCGGCCGTCGGGTCGGGCGGTGGTGTGGCGCCGACCCCGAGGTTGCCCTGGAACTGCGGGTTGTCGCAGTTAGACGCGGTGAGGGTCTCGGGCGCTTGGCCGGTCATGTAGCCGATGGCGTTAGCCATGAATTGACTGAGATCGGCCGGGAGCGGCGAGTAGCCGATTGTGGCCATCTTCACCTGGCCTGTGCAGGCCACGTAACGCATGAACTTCGACATCGTGTTGACGACGCCCTGACTGGAATACGCCCCCTTGCAGGTCGGTCGTGTCGGCGTCGTCGCACACTGGTAGAGGATGTAGGAGTAGGCGGACATTGGGTACGCTGTCGGTGTCTGGCTGTTGTAGACGCCGACCAGTGTCTGGGACGTTGTGGGGGCCAGCACGGCCGACTTCAGGGCGGCGGCGATGTTCTTGGCGTAGGGCTGGGTCCAGTGGCCCGAGGCGTTCTCCACCCAGGCCACGTTGTCGTGGTAGACGAAGGCGTAGCCGAACTCGTCGTAGCCGATCGACCAGAGCCCTGTGCCCGAGGCGATGGCCTCGGCCTGCTGTGTCGACCCGCCCTGGTCGTTGTACCCGTCGCCGTGACCGAAACCGCCCCACTGACCGTCGTCCTGCCCGTCGTCCACCTCCCACACCCGCTCGCTCGGCGGAGGGAAGCCATTGGAGGCAACCCAAATTGCGTACTGCGAGGGGTCGGAGTGCTTTACCCAGTCGTAGAACAGAGCCGTGGTTCCCGATTGGCTCGAGCGCAAGTCGAGGGTGATGTGCTTGTGGGGCAGAACCAGTCCCTTGTTGTCCTTACTGATTGTCGGGCTTGTCCATGTGGTGATGATGCCCATGAAGATGCGGGCGACGGTCAGCGGTGAGAGGTGGAGGTATGTGACCGGGTCCGAGCCTGTGGGGTTGAGGGCGACGTGGTACATGACAGCCACCGCCCCCGCCACGTCGGGCGTGTAGGCAAAGCCTCGCGGGCACGTTTGTGTTGGCGTGCGGTGTGTTGGGGTAGAGCTCGGTGTACTCGGCCTCGGTGCCCGCGAATGTGGCCGTGCCCACTGCATAGGACGTGAGGCCGGCTGGCGAGCCGGTGGCGGTGTAGTTGACGTTGAGGCCGTCGTTGACCTCGGCCCCCTGGGTCCATGTCTGGAAAGCCAGGCCGGCGTAGGTGGAGCCCTGACCGGTGACCGACGCCAGTGTCGAGGCACCGGCCACCGCACCGGTGGTCACCAGGCCGAGGAGCACGGCCAGGACGGCGGCGGCGATCGCCAAGCCGGCCCGCAGACGGCGGGCGGCGGGGTGAAGCCGGGCCCGGCTCAACCGAACCTCCCGTTCACGTAGTCGAGGGTGCGGGGGTCGTCGGGGTCCTCGAACATCTTTTCGGTGGCGCCCTGTTCGACGACGTAGCCCGGTTCGTTCTCTTCAGCCAAGAAGAAGGCGCAGCCGTCCGAGACCCGGTGGGCCTGCTGCATGTTGTGGGTGACGATGACGATGGTGATCTCGCCCCGCAGTTCGTCGATGGTCTCTTCGACCCGTCGGGTCGAGGTGGGGTCGAGGGCCGAGCAGGGCTCGTCCATCAAGAGCACGTTGGGGGCGACGGCGAGCGAGCGGGCGATGCAGAGGCGTTGTTGCTGACCACCCGAGAGTCCGCCGCCGGGCTGGTCGAGGCGGTCTTTCACTTCCTTCCAGAGGCTGGCCCGTTTGAGGGACTGTTCGACCAGGGCGTCCTTGTCCGTGCACTTGATCCGGGTCAGCTTGAGTCCGGCCAGCACGTTGTCCTTAATGGACATGGCCGGGAACGGGTTGGGCTTCTGGAAGACCATGCCGATGCGGGTGCGGACCTCTTGGGGTCGCATGGCCGTCGAGTAGATGTCGTCGTGGTCCAAGAGGATCTCGCCGTCCATGGCCGCCCCGGGGACGAGCTCGTGCATGCGGTTGAGCAACCGCAAAAAGGTGGACTTGCCACAGCCCGAGGGACCGATGAGCGCGGTGACCTCGCCGGCCGGCATGACCAGTGTCACGCCTTCCAAGACCAGGTGGTCGCCGAACCAGGCGCAGGCGTCCCTGGCTTCGAGCGTGGCCGCGCCGGGCGGCGGCCCCCCGACCAGGCGGGGCGGTTCTTTTTCGGGGCGGGGCGGCTCGGCCACGACGGGGACCGGCGCGGTCACCGGGTCGTGGCCGTCGAGCGGCTCGCCGTCGGCCGCGGCGATGTAGATGTCGGTCACGACGGCTCCTTGGTCGCCAGGGCCGGGGTGGTCGGGCGGTCGGGCGGTCGCAGTAGCGAACTCAGTTGCTTGGACCACCTGGGCCGACGCCGGGCCTTGGAGCGGTCCCGCCCGACGATCCGGGCGACCACGAACAGCAAGAGGATAAGCAGCATGAGCACCAGCGCCCCGGCGAAACCCCGGGCGATGGACGAGGGCAGCGGCTCGCGGATGAACCGGTAGATGAACAGCGGGAGGGACTCTTGAGCCCCGCTGAACGGGTTGGCGTTCATGAGGTTGTAGCCGAACGCGGTGAAGAGCAACGGGGCCGTCTCGCCGGCTTCGCGAGCGATGCCCAAGATGGCGGCCGTGGCCACCCCCGACGACGCCGTCGGCAGCACCACCGACCAGACCACCTTGGCCCTCGACGACCCGAGCGCCAGGCCAGCTTCTCTGAGCCCGGCCGGCACCAGGCGCAGGACGACCTCGACGGCCCGGCAAATGGTCGGCATCATCGTCACCGACAGGGCCAGTGACGCCATGAAGCCGTTGTAACCGAACAGCGAGCTGTCCTTGGCCAACGGGATGATGAGCGTGGCGTAGATGAACAGACCCGAGACCACCGAGGGCATCCCGCTCATGGCGTCGACGAAGATGCGGACCGGACGACGCAGCTTCGATCGCGTCTCGTTCAAGAAGACCGCCGTCATGATCCCAAGTGGGAGGGAGATGACGAGAGCAATGCCCACCTGCTCGACGGTGCCGACGATGGCGTGCAGGCCGCCGCCCGCCGTGGCTGGATCGGTCGGCACGACGCCCTTTTGGGTGTGGACGAAAAAGCCCAAGGAGAGCGCCGGCAACCCCTTGGCCAAGATGTAGACGATCAGCCAGACCAGCGGGACGAGGACGGCGGTCATGGCCGTCCAGGCCATGACCGTAACCAGTCGGTCGACGGCGGCCAGCCTGCCCACCCGGTCGAGCGTGACGACGAAGAAGATGGCCAAGAAGACGACGTAGGCCACCACCCAGAAGCCGAACCAGCCGATGCCGTCGGTCAGGACCGAAAAGGTCAGCCAGCAGAAGCTGATCGAGCTGACTGCCGCGGCCAGTGCCAGCACCACATCGATCGGGGTGAGCGTGACCGGGCGCCGGGGCGTCCGGCGCCGCTTGGTGGGTGGGCGCCGGGTCCCCGTCGGTGGGGTACCGCCGGTGCTGGTGGAAGCGACGCTCTGCGCAGCAGCAGTGCTCACAGGTCTACCCCCGCCCCCGAACGACTTCTCGCCACGATGGTCGCCGCGATCAGGTTGGTGCCGAGCGTCAAGGCGAACAGCACCAAGCCGGCCGCCATCAACCCGGGCACTGTGACCCCGTTGCCGGCCCGGGTGGCGATGAACCCGGCGATGGTGGCGCCGCCGTTCTGCAACCAGTGGTCGGAGATCCACGGCACCTGGGGCAACAGCAAGGCGACGGCGATGGTCTCGCCCAGCGCGCGGCCCAAGCCGAGCATGGAGCCGCCGATCATCCCGCCCCGGCCATAGGGCAGGACGACCGAGCGGATCATCCCCCATCTCGTGCTGCCGAGAGCGAGCGCCGCTTCCTTCTCACCGGGCGGGGTCTGGGCGAACACGGCCCGGGAGATCGACGCCACGATCGGGATGACCATCAACGACACCACGATGCCTGCGATGAAGAACGCGCCGGTGAGATCGGCGTCCTGTTGGGTGGAGAACAGTGGGAACCAGCCGAGGTGCGTGGTCATCCAGCGTGACAGGGGCACGATCTGGGCCGAGAGGAACAAGAACCCCCACAGCCCGAAGAGGATGGAGGGCACGGCGGCCAGCAGGTCGATCATCCCTTGGAGGAGCTTGCGGCTGGCGATGGGGGCGAACTCGGCAATGAAGAGGCCGACCGAGATGCCAAGAGGGATGGCGATGGACACGGCGATCAGCCCCACGACCACGGTGCCGAAGAGGAGGCCGGCCACGCCGTAGGTGGTGCCCGACTCCCAGCTCGTCGTCGTGAAGAACGACCAGCCCATGTGGGCCCAAGCGTGACGGCCCTGGTAGAGGAGGAAGACGCCGACGACCGTCAGGATCACGAGGACGGTCATCCCCGAGGCGAAGGTGACTCGGTCAAAGATGCGGTCGACCCGGCTCGGCTGTTCGAAGAGCACCCGCTTCGTGCGCCCGCCATTTGGCTTCCCGGCCGGAGGACCACTGGGCGCCGTCAACGTTGCCGACTCGCCGTTCACTGTGGCCCTTCCACCGGGTCAGCGCCGGTCGACCGCTCGGTCATCGGAGCCGCCAAAGAGCAGGCGGACGCGCCAGACGCCCTGCTGCGCCATGCAGATGACACGGTCCTCCGTCTTGGGTGAGTTTGGGTCGGCAAAGGTTCTCCCCCGCCAAGGGAGCTCCCTCGTGGGAACCGTACCGAGGGAAGGTGAACTCGCCCTGACACACCGCCCGCCCCGCGATGATCTCTCTGTGACGGCGCGGTTAAATCCGCACCTAAGGGGCAAAGGATCGACGGGCCGCGGCCGGGCCAACCAATCCGTCCCCGGAACGGCACTCGATTCCCTCGATCAAGAGGTCCAGACCGAACGCGAAGTTCCGGTCGGGCGCGGCAGCGAGACGGTCGACCGCCGGGGCGATCGACGCCGGCCGCTGGTCCTTCGAGCCAGCAACCCGTCCGGCCGGCAGCTCGCCCCCCAGGACCTGGGCCGACTCGTCGAGATCGGCGCTACACAGGACGAACCGGTACAGCGTGCTGGCCGCCATGACTCGCTGCGCCCGAGCGAGCCCGGTCTCGTCCAGGACCCCGGCGACGTCTTCCAGCCAGTCGAGGCCAACCCTGTGCCAGCGATTGACGAGGAGGTACCGCGCCAATCCGGGGTATCCGACCAGCCATGCTCGCGTCTGGACCGCCCAGAGGCGCAGGCGTCGGGACCAGTCGCCCCGGCCGGGCATCGGCGGCATCGACTGGACGATCTCGTCCACCACCGACTCCACCAGCTCGGTGGCGCCTATATGGCGTTGGACACCGGTGGCCGTCGTGTTCACCCGGCGAGCGACGGCGCGCAGGTCAAGAGCCGGCAGACCGACCTCGCTGACGACGGCGACGCCAGCGGCGACGATCCGGGAGCGGGTGAGAGCTGGTCGGGGCATCTTCGTGGGAAGCCGGTGCGGCTCGCGGCAGTTTTCCCACTCGCCGGTGTGCTCAGCGCGAACAACTCGCGACACGGAGATGAACTCTCCGTAATCAGCTCGCGGCGGCCCGGCGGATCGCCGACGCGGTCAGGGCTGTACGAAGGCGTAGATCGGGACCCCGTTGTACGACAACGAGTCCGACGGGAGGTACGGACCGTTGACGATCACGCCCCCCTTGCCGTCCGGCTCGGGGCCGGCGTCGCCCTCGACCGAGATGATCGCCCCGTTCGGCCACACTTGGGCGACGATCCCGACATGGACGGAGGTAGAAGTGGAGCTCGGCCCGGTACCGAACAGGACGGCATCGCCCGGCGCCGGCATGGCAGTCGGGGCGAGGTCCAGGCCGCGGGCCGCGCCCCATTCGTCGATGCTCCCGGTGAACGGGTACTGCGGGATGGCCACGCCCTGCTGCCGCCAGACCCACGTGGCGAACAGCGCGCACCACTCCTCGCACGGTCCGTACGGGTTGCAATAGTTCCCGTTCCCCGGCCCCGTCCCGGCGGCGAGGTCGGGCCCCACTTGGGAGGCGGCGGTGGCGACGATGCCCGCGCCACCGCCCGGCGAGGGGTTCGTGAAACCGATGGGCACGTCGGCCGGTTGGAGCAGCCAGTAGCCGCCGCCGTCCGGGGTGGCGACGATCGCCGCGGTCGGGGAGAACGGCGGCAGGTTCGGGGACGGGCCGTCGAACCGGGCGTCGCCGAACGTCAGGACGCCGGCGGTGGCGGCGACCAGCCAGTACCCGTGGTCGTCGGCGGTCGGGGCGATCCCGACGACCGACGCCCCGAGATTCTGACCGGACGCCGACCCGTAGAACTGGGCGTCGCCGAAGGTGAAGATCCCGCCGTCGGCCGCCACCATCCAGTACCCGCCGCCGTCGTCGGTCGACGCGATGCCGGTGATCGGTTGCTGCAGGGCGATGCCGCCGGTCGAGCCGTAGAACTGGGCGTTGCCAAAGGCGAAGATGCCGCCGTCGGAGGCCACCAGCCAGTACCCGAGCCCGTTGGGCGTGACCGCCATGCCGACGATCGGTCGGTTGAGGGGCGTCCCGCCCATCGAGCCGTAGAAGCTGGCGTCGCCGAAGGCGAAGATGCCACCGTCCTGGGCGACCAACCAGTACCCCTCGCCGTCCGGCGTGGCGGCCATCCCGACGATCGGCGCGTACAGGGCGAGGCTCCCGGTCGAGCCGTAGTAGCCGGCGTCGCCGAAGGCGAAGACGCCGCCGTCGGCCCCGGCCACCCAGTAGCCCTGGCCGGTTGGCGTCGAAGCCATCGCCACGGCCGGGGCCGACATGGTGGTCCCGGCGAAGGACCCGTAGGTCGGTGCGTCGCCGAACCCCGAGACCCCACCCCCGGCGAACGGGCCCGCCGAGGGCGGTGACGCCCCGGCCGACCCGGGCGCCGACAGCCCGATCGGAAGCAGTGCCACCGGCAGCCCGACGGGGAGCAGAACGGCCAGGAAGAGCCCGACCAGGGCGGCGACCGTCGCGAGCGCGGCGCGCGCTGGGGTGCTGCAGGACATTGTCAGCGATTGTGGCAGACCCGACCACCGCCCGCAGGTACCCCGGCCGGGCAGGATGCCGACGCCGGCCGGGTGGGCAACGACGGCCGGCAGGGGCAGAATGAGCACATGGCTTCAGACTCCCGTATGCATCCCGACAGCTTCGGCGCCCGCTCGACCCTCCCGGTGGGGGACCGGCAGTTCGAGATCTTTCGCCTGAGCGCGCTGCCGGACGCGGCCAACCTGCCGTACAGCATCAAGGTGCTGCTCGAGAACCTGCTCCGCCACGAGGACGGTCTCCGGGTGGCGGCAGCCGACGTAGGGGCGGCAGCCGCCTGGGGCCAGCACCCGCAGGCCCATGGGGCGAATGCCGGCGACGACGCCAAGGAGATCGCGTTCTCGCCCGAACGTGTGCTCATGCAGGACTTCACCGGTGTGCCCGCGGTGGTCGACCTGGCGGCGATGCGCGACGCGCTCGCCGCGCTCGGCGGCGACCCGAAGCGGGTCAACCCGCTCGTCCCGGTCGAGCTGGTCATCGACCACTCGGTCATCGCCGAGCGGTCGGGGCGGCCGGACGCGTACGACGAGAACGTCCGCATCGAGTACGAGCGGAACATGGAGCGGTACCAGCTCCTCCGGTGGGCCCAAGGCTCGTTCGACGGGTTACGGGCCGTGCCGCCGGGCACGGGCATCTGCCACCAGGTCAACCTGGAGTACCTGTCCCGCGTCGTCTTCGCCACCGACGACAACCGGGCGTTCTGCGACACGCTCGTCGGCACGGACTCGCACACGACGATGGTCAACGGCCTCGGCGTGCTCGGCTGGGGCGTCGGCGGGATCGAGGCGGAGGCCGCGATGCTCGGCCAGCCGCTGTCGATGCTGCTGCCGCCGGTCGTCGGCCTCCGTCTCCACGGCGAGCTGCCGGAGGGTGCGACGGCCACCGACCTCGTGCTGACGATCACCGAGCTGCTCCGTCGCCACGGCGTCGTCGGCAAGTTCGTCGAGGCGTTCGGGCCCGGCGTCGCCGCGGTGCCACTCGAGAACCGGGCGACGATCGGCAACATGTCGCCCGAGTACGGGGCGACGTGCACGATCTTTCCGATCGACCAGGCGACGATCGACTACCTGCGGTTCACCGGCCGCGACGAGGACCACCTGGCGCTGGTCGAGGCGTACGCCAAGGAGCAGGGCCTCTGGCACCGGCCGGACGAGGAGCCGGTCTACTCGGAGACGGTCGCGCTCGACCTGTCGACGGTCGTCCCGAGCTTGGCCGGCCCGGCCCGGCCGCAGGACCGCGTCTCGCTGGCCGGTGCCGGCCGCGCCTTCCGCGAAGCACTGGGAAGGGAGCCCCGTTCGGCGCCAGCCGACAGTGATGCAGCGGCGGCAGCCGACGGTGCCCCTCCCCTCACCGACCGTCCGCTCGCCGACGGGGACCCCCACATGCTCGCCGATGGCGACGTCGTCATCGCGGCCATCACGAGTTGCACGAACACGTCGAACCCGCAGGTGCTCGTGGCCGCCGGTCTGCTCGCCCAGCGGGCGGTCGAGCGAGGACTCGCGACGAAGCCGTGGGTCAAGACGTCGCTCGCCCCCGGCTCGCGGGTCGTCATGGACTACCTGGAGCGGGCCGGCCTGATCGAGCCGCTCGAGCAGCTCGGCTTCTACCTCGTCGGCTTCGGCTGCACGACGTGCATCGGCAACTCCGGTCCGCTGCTCGAAGGCCTGTCGGAGACGGTGCAGGCGCACGACCTCTCGGTCGTCTCGGTGCTGTCGGGCAACCGGAACTTCGAAGGGCGCATCCACCCGGACGTGCGCATGAACTACCTGGCGTCGCCGCCGCTCGTCGTCGCCTACGCGTTGGCCGGGACGATGGACATCGACCTGTCGACCGACCCGATCGGCACCGACGCCGCGGGCCACGCGGTCCGGCTCGCCGACCTCTGGCCGAGCGACCAGGAGGTCGCGGCAACGATCCGGGCGTCGCTGACGTCGGAGGAGTTCCGGCGCCGCTACGCGTCGGTCTTCGACGGCGACGAGCTCTGGCGGTCCGTCACGATCGCCGAGGGTGAGACCTTTGCCTGGGCCGGCGACTCGACGTACGTGCTGAAGCCGCCGTTCTTCGACGCGCCGTACTTCGACAGCGCGGCGGCCGAACCGGCGCCGGTCGACGACATCGACGGTGCCCGGGTGCTGGCGCGGCTCGGCGACAGCGTGACGACCGACCACATCTCGCCGGCCGGCTCGATCAAGCCGACGTCACCGGCTGGGCAGTACCTCGCCGAACACGGCGTCGCCCGCGAGGACTTCAACTCCTACGGCGCCCGCCGCGGCAACCACGAGGTGATGATGCGCGGGACGTTCGCCAACGTCCGCCTGCGCAACCAGCTCGCGCCGGGCACCGAGGGTGGCGTCACGCTCCATCTGCCCGACCGTGAGGAGATGTCGATCTACGACGCGTCGATGCGGTACCAGGCCGACGGCGTCCCGCTCGTCATCCTCGCCGGCAAGGAGTACGGCTCCGGGTCGAGCCGGGACTGGGCGGCCAAGGGGACGCTGCTGCTCGGCGTGCGAGCGGTTGTCGCGGAGAGCTACGAGCGCATCCACCGGTCCAACCTCGTCGGCATGGGCGTGCTGCCGCTGCAGTTCCCCGCCGGCGAGACCGCGGCGTCACTCGGCCTGACCGGGCACGAGACGTTCTCGATCACCGGCCTCCTCTCGCTCAACGATGGCGCCCTGCCGAAGGAGGTCACGGTGCGGGCGGCCGGTGGGGACGGCCGCACCGCCGAGTTCGCCGCCCGCGTCCGGATCGACACGCCGATGGAGGCCGAGTACTACCGGCACCGGGGCATCCTGCCCTACGTGCTCCGCCAACTGGCTGGATAAGCAGTTGGCTGGATAAGCAGTTGGCGGGTTCGCTCAGCTCGCCTGGACCCGGCGGAAGGCCTCGGCCAGGCGGCCGTCGGGCAGGCCAGCCGACTGGGCGACGCCGGCCGACCACTCACGGAGCAGCTTCTCGACGTCCATCTCGCCGGTGAGCTGGCTGCGGTGGCTCCGCAGTGCCGCCACCTTGCGGTCGAACGTCGCCGTCGTCTCGACGTAGACGGTCGGCTCGGGGAAGGCCATCAGCCACAGCTCGTCGACGGTGTGCGGCTCGAGCCCCTCGTCGAGCAGCTCGGGGTGGGCGAACGGGTTCCGGGCGTCCGGATAGACCGCGTCGGCGGCCGCCTCGGCCGCCGCGAGGTGGTCCGGATGGCTGGCGAAGACGCGGTCCCAGTTCCGCTCCGGCGACTGGGCCAGCACCCGCTGGGGCCGGAAGCGGCGGATCACCCGGCTGATGTCCCGGCGGAGCTCCAAGCTGGCCGTCAAGCGGCCGTCGGGGTAACCGAGGAACGTGACGTCGGTGACGCCGACGATCGCCGCGGCCGCCCGCTGCTCGTCCCGTCGGACGGCGGCCATCGCCGCTCGCGGCAGGTCCCGGTCGCTACCGCCGGCCTCACCGTCGGTGGCGATGCAGTAGGCGACGTCGATCCCGGCGTCGGTGAACGCGGCGACCGTACCCGCGGCCCCGAAATCGACGTCGTCCGGGTGGGCCGTGACGACGAGGACCCGGTCGACCCCGTCGCCGGGGGCCCAGGGCTCGATCAGAGCACGCCCTCGTCGGGCGACGGCACCCAGGCGGCCAAGTCGGCCAGACGAGGATCGTTCGAGAAGATCTCGACGATCGGGATGCGCAGGCCCAGCCGGCGCTGGATGACCTCGGCCTCGACGACCTGGTTCCACAGCACGAGGGTGGCGACGATCCCGGCCGAGCCGGCCCGGGCGGTGCGGCCGGAGCGGTGCAGGTACGCCTTCTGGTCCTCCGGCGGGTCGTAGTGGATGACGACGTCGACGCCGTCGATGTGCAGCCCCCGGGCGGCGACGTCGGTGGCGACGAGCACCGGGAGCTTGCCGGAAGAGAAGTCGGCGAGCGCCCGCTCCCGGTTGGTCTGCCGGAGGTCGCCGTGGATGGCCGCGGCCTTCACGCCCTCCTTGCCGAGCTGCTCGACCAACCGGTCCGCGCCACGCTTCGTCCGGACGAACGCCAGGGCCTTGTCGTGGGGCCGGCAGATGGCCGCCGCCACCTTCACCTTGTCCATCTGGTGGACCTGGAGGAACCGGTGCTCCATGGCCGCCACCGTCTGGGTGCTGGAGGCGACCTCGTGGTGGACCGGGTCGGTCAGGTACCGCTTGACGAGCCGGTCGACCGCGCCGTCGAGGGTGGCCGAGAACAGGAGGGTCTGGTGGGGCCGCTCGAGCCGGCGGAGGACCCACTCGACCTGGGGCATGAAGCCCATGTCGGCCATCCGGTCGGCCTCGTCGAGCACCAGGATGCCGAGCTCGGCCACCGACAGCTCGCCCCGGTCGCCCAGGTCGATCAGCCGGCCCGGGGTGGCGATGATGACGTCGACCCCCTTGCGCAGCCGGGTGATCTGACGGTCGATGTCGGCGCCGCCGTAGACCGCGGCCACCCGGAGCCCGATCGCCTCGGCTAGCGGGGCCATGACGTCGTGGACCTGGACGGCCAGCTCCCGGGTCGGCAGCAGGACCAGGGCGTTCGGCCGGGCCGGGTGCCCCCCCGACGGCTCCTCGCCGGCTAGGGCCTCGGCCGTCCGCTGGAGCAGTGGCAGGCCGAAGGCCAGGGTCTTGCCGGAACCGGTCTTCGCCTTGCCGCAGACGTCGCGGCCGGCCAGCGCGTCGGCGATCGTCAGGGCCTGGATCGGGAAGGCCGTCGTGATGCCCTGGTCGGCCAGGATCTTCGTCAACGGCTCGGCGACACCGAGGGAGTCGAAGCTCCGGACGGTCTCGTAGGTGTCTACGGTCATTTCCTGCTCTCTCGTCTGGCGGGACCCGGCGCCACGAAAGAGAGGAAGGAGGGCCCTGACGCCAGCCAAAGCCCGGTCGTCAACAGGATTTTACCAGGGCTTCCGGCGGGCCAGGCGTATAAGGGGCGGCTGTGCCAAGCTCGGTGGCCCCGTGGTCGGCCGGCCGATCACCGGGAACGCATCGAATCACGAGACCACCAGGAGGCAACGATGGCCAGGTTGGAGGCGGGCGACAAGGCCCCGGCGTTCACGCTCCCGGACCAGGACGCGGCGTCGGTCTCGTTGAAGGACTTCGCCGGCGGACCCGTCGTCGTCTACTTCTACCCGGCGGACGACACGCCCGGCTGCACCAAAGAGGCCTGCCAGTTCAACGAGAACCTGCAGGCGTTCAGCCGCTCCGGAGCCCGGGTGGTCGGCATCTCGCCGGACGGCGCGGCCAAGCACACGAAATTCCGTGAGAAGTACGGCCTGACGTTCCCGCTGCTCTCCGACCCCGAGCACGAGGTCATGGAGGCCTACGGCGCCTGGGGCGAGAAGACGATGTACGGCAAGAAGACGATCGGCACGATCCGCTCCACGTTCCTCGTCGACGAGAAGGGCAAGGTCAGCCGGGCCTGGTACAACGTCCGGGCCGACGGCCACGCGGCGAAGGTGCTCGACGAGCTGACCGCGAACTGACGCCGGCGTCGACATCTCGGTTGCCGTCGACGGGGCCGACTGTCCCGCTGCTGGTGGACCGGGCTCACTGCTGGTGGGCCGGGCACCAGTAGGTCGTCCGGCCGCCGACCGTCGCCCTCGTCGAGCGCGGTGCCGTCCTTCGGGCAGTGGCCGCCGACTCGTCGCTCGGCCATCAGGTCCCCGGTGTGCGAGCCGCCTCGGTCGAGCAGCCGGGCGACGGTGGTCCGGATATGCCGGTGCAGACGTCGGAGCTCCACGTCGCTGAGCGAACCCGACGGCCGTCGCGGCGACAGGCCGGCCCGCCACAGGATCTCGTCGACGAGCAGGTTCCCGAGCCCGGCCAGGTGGGACTGGTCCAGGAGCCGGGCCTTGAGCGGCGGGCCGCCACCCGCCTGGCCGGATAGAGATCGCCGGACGGCCAACGCCGCCCGGAGCTGCGCCAGCGTGACCGTCGCCGCGTCCGGACCGAGCTGCTCCTCGGACGGGTCGAGCTCGACCCGTCCGAACCGGCGGGGGTCGTGCAACAGCAGCGATCCGCCGTCGGCGAACCGCAGCCCGAACCGCACCCACTGGCGGCCGAAGCCGACCGGCGCGTACAGCAGCTCCCCGATCGCCTGCTGGTCGTCGAGGACGAGGTCGCCGGTCATCCCGAACCGCATGCCCAACGTCGGGCCGCCGTCGACGTCGAGGAGCAGGAGCTTGCCCCGTCGACGGGCGGCCACCAACGAACGCCCGACCAGCACCCTCCGGAGGGCGGCCGGCCGGACCTGGCCCCGCAGCACGTGTGGGTCGGGTACCGCGACGGCCGCGACCGGACGGTACAACGCCTTCTCGGCCAGCCGGCGGTAGTACTCGACCTCCAGCATCTCCGGCACGTCGGGCGACCGTACCGGAACGCCACCAACATGCCGGTCGTCCAAGGTGTTACACCTTTGTCCAAGGTGCTACGCTGATCGTATGCCGACGACGCGCCCGCGTCACTTCGTCACGGAGACCGATGATCTCGCCGAGGCGCTCGATGCCGCCGCCCAGCGATGGCCCGGGCTGAGCCGGTCACAACTGCTGGTCCGCCTGGCGATGGAGGGGAACCGTGCGGCGAGGCAGAAGGATGGGACCGAACGGGCGAAGTGGCTCGAGCTGGTCCACCGGCACAGTGGGGCCGTGACGGGCGTCTTCGAAGAGGACTACCTGACCAAGCTCCGCGACGAGTGGCCCGACTGAGATGGCCGTCGTCCTCGACGCCACCGTCATGATCGGCTACCTCGACGAGGACGATCCCCATCACGAGGCCGCCGAGCGGGTGATCGCCGAGGCGTTCGGCCAGGAGCTGCGCGCCAACACGCTCACCCTGGCCGAGACGATGGTGGGACCGGCCCGAGCCGGCCGGTTGGACGAGGTGCAGGTCATCCTCCAGGATCTCGGCGTGACCGAGTCGCCGTTCGTCGAGGGCTCGATCGAGCGGCTGGCGTGGCTTCGCTCCCGGACGCGGCTCAAGATGCCGGACTGCTGCGTCCTCCTGGCCGCCCTGACCCATGGTGGCGCGGTGGCGACGTTCGACGAGGCCCTCCGAAAAGCGGCGAGGGTCGAAGGGCTCGACGTCATCGAGCCCTGAGAGCCGGTCGTCGGCGGCGACGGTACGAATTCCCGGCGCCAGAAGGAGGCCGCTCGATAGGGTGGGCCCCGTGCCTCCCGAGAAGCTCCACTGGTCCCACCTGTACACAGAGGTCGTCACGTCCGGGCTGTGCACCGGCTGCTCGGCCTGTGTCGTCGTCTGCCCGTACGACGTGCTCGGCTACGACGACACGGACGGGCGGTACAAACCGTTCCACGTCGCCGAGACAGGCGGGACGGACAACTGCACCCACGGCGTCAAGGGCTGCACGCTGTGCACGCGAGCGTGCCCGAGGTTCCGGACGTGGGAGCCGGAGATCGACCAGCACCTGTTCGGCCGGGAGCGGACCGACGACGAGGTCGCCGGGATCGCCCAGGACGTCGTCCTGGCCCGGGCGACCGACCCGGAGCTGCACACCGCCGGTCAGGACGGCGGTTTCGTCTCCGCCCTGCTCGTCTGGGCGCTCGAGAACGACGTGATCGACGCCGCGCTCGTCTCTGCCTTGGAAGGCGACGGATCGACGTGGAAGGCCCGGCCCGCCGTCGCCCGCACCCGGGCCGACGTGCTGGCGACGGCCGGGTCGCGGTACACGTACTCGGCCAACCCGATGGCCTACGCCGAGGCGATCGAAGGCGGCGCGGAGCGGATCGCCCTCGTCGGGATGGGCTGCCAGGCGTCCGCACCGCCGGTGATGGCCGCCCGCAAGGCCGGCAAGGTGGCCCGTCGGTTCACCCTCACCATCGGACTGCTCTGCTCGAAGACGTTCGACGACGCCATCTTCCCGGAGCTGTTCGAGGCCCGCTACGGGCTGGCTCGTCAGGACATCGTGAAGATGAACATCAAGGGCGTCTTCCAGGTCTGGACCCGCGACGGTGGCTACCACGAGATCCCGCTGAAAGAGGCCCACGCCTGGACGCGGGAGGGGTGTAAGTCGTGCCCGGACTTCGCGGCCGAGCACGCCGACATCTCGACCGGCGGGATCGGGGCGTTCAACGACTGGACGCTCACGCTCGTGCGGACCGAACGGGGGCGCGAGGTGTTCCACGCCATGGTCGCGGCCGACGCGGTCGAGATCCGGCCGGCCGACGACGACCCGGGCGCGGTCGCGCTCATGCGCCGCCTCAGCCGGGTCAGCCGGAAGCGGTGGCCGGCCACCGCCGTGCCGATGCCCGGACGGCTGCCGGCGCCGGCTCCCTGAAGGACCTCACGTCCCGGCCGGCTTCACGTCCGGGTCGGCTTCTCGCCGTCGTAACGGCGTCGGATCGCCGCCTCGTCCGTCAGGTTCCCGGCCTCGGCTTCACGTCGGCCAGCGGCGATCTCGACCTCCACCCCGGGCTGGGACTGCCAGAACGCCGTCTCCTCGATCGCTTCCAGGTCGTCGAACGGCATCATGTTCCCGTCAGGCGCCGAGCTGGCGGGCCCGGGCGAAGACGGCGTCGAACATCGGCTCGGTGAGCACGCCGGTGAAGGTGTTCTGCTGGCTCGGGTGGTACGAGCACAGGAGCGTCCGGCCATCCGGTAGCGGGTGTTCGGCGAGGTGGGCGAAACGGGGCCGCGGCCGGAGACCGTAGAGACCGGCGACGACATTGCAGGCGAACTGGCCGAGGACGACGACCACCCGGACGCCGGTCAGCAGGTCCAGCTCCCGCCGGAGGTACGGCAGGCACCGCTCCCGCTCGTCGGGCGTCGGCTTGTTGGCCGGCGGCGCACAGCGGACGGCCGCGGACACCCATGCCCCACAGAGCTCGAGGCCGTCGTCCCGGGCGACGCTCTGCGGCTGGTTGGCGTAGCTGGCCCGCCAGAGCGCGGCGTAGAGCCAGTCGCCGGAACGGTCGCCGGTGAAGACCCGGCCGGTCCGGTTGGCCCCGTGGGCGGCCGGAGCCAAGCCGACGATGACCAGCCGGGCCGCCGGGTCGCCGAACCCCGGCGCCGGCCGCCCCCAGTACGTCTCGCCGGCGAACGACGCCCGGGGATGGGCCGCCACCTCCTCCCGCCAGGCGACGAGCCGTGGGCACGCCCGGCAACCGACGATCTCCCGCTCGAGGGCGGCCAACGGTCGCGGCAGTGCTCGAGGCAGGGACGTCGCGCCCGAGGCCGGAGAGGAGCCGTTCACGACCGGGAGCCTACGATGGGCTCCCGTGCCCACCACGCCGAAGCCGACGACGGTGCTGCTCGTTCGCCACGGCCGCACCCCGACCACCGGGGCGGTCCTGCCGGGCCGGTCCCCCGGCCTCCACCTGGCCGACGAGGGACGCCAGCAGGCCGAGCGGGTCGCCGAACGGATCGGCGCCCTGCGGCACCGGCCGAGCGCGGTCTACGCGTCCCCGCTCGAACGGACGAAGGAGACGGCCGCGCCGATCGCCCGGGCCGTCGGTGTCCGGGTCCGGACGAAGCCCGGGCTGATCGAGTGCGACATGGGCCGATGGACCGGCGGCCAGTTGAAGCGGCTGGCCCGGACGAACGACTGGCGGACGGTGCAGCGCTGGCCGGGCGGGTTCCGCTTCCCGGACGGCGAGTCGTTCGCCGAGATGTCGACGCGGACCACCGCGGCGGTGCTGGAGCTGGTCGCCGCCCACCCGGGCGAAACGATCGTCGCGGTCTCGCACGCCGACCCGATCAAGGCCGTCGTCGCCACGGCGGCCGGCGTCCCCCTCGACCTCTTCCAACGTCTCGTCGTCTCGCCGTGCTCGGTCACGGCGATCGTCTACGGGGCCGACGGGCCGCACGTCCTCTGCGTCAACGCGGTGGACTCGTTGACTTCTTTGGAGCTGTCATGAGCGACGACCTCGACCTCGACTCCCCCGACCGCTTCTCGGTCGGGACGGCCGGATCGGTCGGCGCAAGACTGTTCCTGCTCCATTGTCTGCAGGGTCCGGTGTCACTGACCGTCAAGGTCGAGAAACAACAGGTCGCCGTGTTGGCCAGCTATCTCGGACGGCTGGTCCGCGAGCTCGGCCGACCCGGCCACCTCCCCGACGACCTGGACTTCGACGTCGACGTCGAGCCGGACTGGGTCGTCGGCACCATCGGCGTCTCCTATGACGACGACCTCGACCGACTGGTCGTCGTCGTCGAGGAGGCCGGCGAAGACGACGAGGACGGCTCGGTGGCCCGGATCGCCGTCACCCGGGAGCAGGCGGCCGCGTTCGCCATCCGCGCCACCCAGCTGGTCGAGGCCGGACGGCCACCGTGCCCGCTCTGCGGGCTGCCGCTCGACCCGTCCGGTCACGACTGCCCGCGTACGAACGGGCACCGGCCGCCGGTCACGTGACCCCGGTCGCGTGACCCCGGTCCCATGACCCCGAGCCCCGTGACCCCGAGCCCAGCCTCCGGAGCGGCCGAGCCGACGGTCGCCGAGATCCTCGGCCGCGGGGAGATGACGGTCCACGGCCGGATCGCCGGCAGCTCGAACGCCACGCTCCTCGTCACCTGCGCCCTCGGCGACACGGAACGGCTGGCCGTCTACAAGCCGGCCCGGGGCGAGCGCCCGCTCTGGGACTTCCCGAACGGGCTGCACCGCCGCGAGGTGGCGGCCTACGTCCTCTCCGAGGCGCTCGGCTGGGCGTTGGTGCCCGAGACGGTCGAACGGCACGAGGCGCCGTTCGGGCCGGGATCGGTGCAGCGGCTGGTCGTCGAGGACGGCACGTCGCACTACTTCACCCTGCGCGACGACGAGATCTGGCAGCCGACGCTCGCGGTGATCGCCGCGTTCGACGTCCTGGCCAACAATGCCGACCGCAAGAGCGGCCACGTGCTGCTGGCCGAGGACCGGCTGTGGGCCATCGATCACGGCCTCACGTTCCACACCGAGCCGAAGCTCCGCACGGTGATCTGGGACTTCGCCGGCGAGCCACTGGCCGATCGGCCGCTGGCCGACGTCCGCCGGCTCCTCGCCGACGGGTGGCCGGACCGACTGGCCGAGCTGCTCGACCCGGCCGAGGTCGCCGCGCTCACCGCCCGGGCCGAGGCCCTCGTCGAGGCCGGCGGGCTGCCGGAACCGGACGACGACCGGGAGTGGCCGCCCTACCCGTGGCCGCTCGTTTGACCCGGCTCGGCGACGGCCGCGTGCCAGAATGGCCCCGCTCCGTTCCCCCGACACCGACCTCGCGGAAGTGATCTCGACGCCGTACCATCACTGCCGACGACCGGTTGCGCTCGGAGGGACCCGTGCCTAAGCCGGTCGAGGGGGACGGCCGGTACCTCCCAGGACTGGACGGGCTCCGCGCCATCGCCGTCCTCGCCGTCATCGCGTACCACCTCAACTTCTCGTGGGCCCGCGGCGGCCTGCTCGGAGTCGGGGTGTTCTTCGTCCTCTCCGGCTACCTGATCACCGACCTGCTGGTAGCGGAGTACCGGCGGCGCCACGCCATCGCGCTGCCGACGTTCTGGCTGAAACGAGCCCGCCGGCTGCTGCCGGCCCTGCTCGTCATGCTCTTCGTCGTCACCGGGTGGGTCACCCTCTTCGACCGGGCCCAACTGTCGGCGCTGCGCAGCGACCTCGTGCCCGGGATCTTCTACTACAGCAACTGGTGGTTTATCTTCCAGCACGTCTCGTACTTCGCCAAGTTCGGGCCGCCGTCCCCGCTGGGCCACCTCTGGTCGTTGGCCATCGAGGAGCAGTTCTACCTCGTCTGGCCGTTCATCGTGCTGGCCGGGATGAAGTGGGTGCACAGCCGCCAGGCGCAGATCGTCATCGTCCTCTCCGGCGCCGTCGCCTCGGCGCTGGCCATGGGCGTGCTCTTCTCCCCGACGGACCCGACACGGGTCTACGAAGGCACCGACACCCGGGCCTTCGCCCTATTGATCGGGGCGGCGCTGGCCCTCGCGCTCCCCCGGACCCAGACGTTCGCCAACATCACGACCGGAGCCCGGAACCTGCTCGACGGCGCTGGCGGCGTCGCGCTCGTCGGCATCTTCGTCATGTTCTGGCGCACCGACCAGTACAGCGCCTTCCTCTACCGCGGCGGGCTCGTGCTGCTCTCCGTCCTCACCGCGGTCGTCATCGCGGTCGTCGTCCACCCGAGCGCCCGGTTCGGGAAGCTCCTCGGCGTCGAGCCGCTGCGCTGGATCGGCGAGCGCTCCTACGGGATCTACCTCTGGCACTACCCGGTCATCGTCCTCACGACGCCGAACAACGCCCCGCCCAACCTGCTGCGGGCCGTCCTCCAGATCGTCGCCTCCATCGGGCTGGCCGCGCTCTCGTGGCGGTACATCGAGCAGCCGGTCCGCCACGGCGCGCTCGGCCGGCTCTGGCAGCGCGTCAAGCGGCACCAGTGGTCGTGGCGCCGGCTGACGCCGGTCGAGTGGATCGTCGGCGGGCTCGTCTCCCTCAACATCGTCCTCTGCACGGTCGGTCTCTCCGGCGCGGTGTCCGCGCCGCCGATGGCCTCGGCGTCGAAGGTGACGAGCATCACGCCGCCGCGCCATCCGACGACCACCATCGGTCCGACGACCACCGGCGCCGCGGGCGGCTCGACCGTCCCGCCGACCACCGCCCCGCCACCACCGGCCGGCCAGGGGGTGACGGCCATCGGCGACTCGGTCATGATCGACGCCGCGCCGTACCTCCAGCAGATGCTGCCGGGCATCGACATCGACGCCAAGGTCGGCCAGCAGCTCGTCCAGGTGCTCGCCACAGTGCCGACGCTGAAGGCCGACGGCGATGTCGGTAACCGGCTGATCATCGAGCTCGGCACGAACGGCCCGTACACGCCGACACAGTTGCGCACACTGCTCAACTCACTGGGGCCGATGCAGAAGATCGTCCTCGTCAACACGCGGGTCCCCCGGTCCTGGCAGACACAGGTCAACCAGGTCATCGCCACAGTGGCCGCCGGCTATCCCAACGTCACCCTGCTCAACTGGAACGTCGACAGTGCCAGCCACCCGACATGGTTCTATACAGACGGCGTCCACCTGAAGCCGACAGGGGCCAAGCAGCTGGCCACACTCATGGTTCAGGCGTTGAACGCCCCGCTGCCGAAGGCCACCACGACGACCACGACGACGGCCCCGAAGACGACGACGACCAAGGCCAAGTAGCAGTCGGGACCGCTACCTTGGGGCCATGACGGAGCAGCTCGAGGGCTGGCACACCGACCCGTTCGGTCGGCACGAGGCCCGATGGCTATCCGACGGCCAACCGACCAAGCTGGTGCGGGACGGCGGAGTGGAGTCCTACGACGCCCCACCGGACGGCGAGGTCCCCACGGTTGTCCCCACCCCGATCGAGGCCAGCGGCCAGGCCGACGGGGACGATCTGCGCCGGGCCGACGGAGCCCAGGCGGAGGGCCAGTACGACCCGAAGAAGGCGCGCCAGGAGATCCGCGACCTCTTCGCCCAGATCCCCTGGCAGACACGCTGAGCTACTCGCCCGTCGGGTTTCAACCGGAGCGAAGACTGGTGTCCGTGGGTGCTCGCCCATGGGCTGCCGCCGTTGCCGGACACCGTGCTCCTCGACCAGGTGGTCCCGATCGCCCGCTGGGTCGGGACGCGCTACGCGGCCGTCCTCAACGTCCGATGACTACGCAAAGAGCAGGAGGACTCGGCGGAGAGCGACGTCGAGCTGTTCGCCTCGGTCGACGGGACGTGGAAGGACATGTGCGGCGGCGGCTGGTACACACCGCCGTTCCGACGACCCGCTCAGCTGGGACGTCGCACGGTCCAGATCGCAGGCATGTCGGGCCACAGTGATCCCGCCGTCGGGTACTGCTGCGCCGCCTTCGGGGTCGCCGGCGTTGACGCCGTGACCGTCGAGGTCACCGGCGACGACGGCGTGACCACCTGGCCTATCGAGTCACCCTTCGGCGCCTTCGTCGCCGCCTGCGGCGGCCGCCACGAAGCGACGCTGCGCGTCCTAGACGGCCATGAGCGGCCGATCTACGCCCAGCGGTTCCCGGCCGACCTCTGATTCAGTGAGCCAGACGAACGGTAGTCTAAATGTCGGACAAATGGTAGTGTAGAATTCGGGCTGACGGGTAGGGCGGGTCCGGACCGGGACGAGCCGGAGGGAGCATCGTGCCATACCTGCCGAGGATCGTCGACGTCGAGCTCGACCAACTGCTCCCGGGGATCTCGGCCCTGGCCATCGACGGTGCGAAGGGTGTCGGCAAGACCGCCACCGCAGCCCGTCGTGCGAGCTCCGTCCTCACGCTCGACGACCCGGCCGTCCTCGAGGTCGTGGGCGCCGACCCGAGCGTCGTCGACACCGGACCGCCGCCGATCCTGCTGGACGAGTGGCAGCGGCAGCCGTCAACGTGGGACTACGTCCGCCGTCGCGTCGACGCCGGTGCCCCAACGGGCACGTACCTGTTGACCGGGAGCGCTGCCCCGGTCTGGACCCCGATGCATTCGGGTGCCGGACGGATCGTCTCGGTCCGGATGCGACCGCTGTCGCTCGCCGAACGGCAGCTGGCCGATCCCGCGGTGAGCCTCGGCGAGATGCTCTCAGGCGCCCGGCCGGCCGTACGTGGCCGCGCCGACGTCGACCTGGCCGGCTACGTCGACGAGATCATCGCCTCTGGCTTCCCCGGCATCCGGCCGTTGCCGGCCCGAGCACGTCGCGCCCAGCTGAACGGCTACCTCACCCGGATCGTCGAACGGGACTTCCCGGAGCAGGGCCAGAGGGTCCGCCGACCCGAGACGCTGCGGGCCTGGCTCACCGCCTATGCGGCCGCCACTTCCACCACCTCCAGCTACAACACGTTGGCTCGGGCAGCGGCTGGCGGGAGTAGCC
The DNA here is from genome assembly GCA_963844575.1 of uncultured Actinomycetota bacterium. GTDB lineage: Bacteria > Actinomycetota > Acidimicrobiia > Acidimicrobiales > RAAP-2 > DASZUK01. The sequence goes on along the minus strand of CAWJOU010000005.1, from coordinate 1,046,811 downwards.
CACCGGCGAAGACGACGACGAGCGCCTACCGGGACGTGCTCAGCCAGCTGTACATCTTGGACCCGGTCCCCGGGTGGGTCCCGGGCCGGAACCACTTCGGCAAGGCCGGACAGGCGTCGAAGCATCATCTCGCCGACCCGGCGCTCGCCGCGCAGCTGCTCGGCGTCGACCGGGGGGCGCTCTTGCGTGGAGAGAGGGTCGGACCGGTCGTCCCGCGGGACGGGACGCTGCTGGGCGCACTGTTCGAGTCCCTCGTGACCCTCAGCGTGCGCACCTACGCCCAGGCCTCCGAGGCGACCACCCGGCATCTACGGACCCGCGACGGCGCGCATGAAGTGGACCTGATCATCGAACGGGCCGACCAGCGGATCGTCGCGCTCGAAGCGAAGCTGACCGCTGCACCGAACGAGGACAGCGTCCGCCAGCTGGCCTGGCTGAAGAGCAGGATGGGCGACGACCTCCTCGACGCGGCCGTCATCACCACCGGCCCCTACGCCTACCGACGCGACGACGGCATCGCGGTGATCCCCGCCGCGCTCCTCGGCCCGTAGCCCGGCGTGCCGGACCGACTACCCCCGGCTCTTCAGCGCGTCGATGAGGGCCGGCAGGACCTTGAGGGCGTCACCGACGATGCCGAGGTCGGCGACCGAGAAGATCGGGGCTTCCTGGTCCTTGTTGATGGCGACGATGTTCTTCGACCCCTTCATCCCGACGAGGTGCTGGGTGGCGCCGGAGATGCCGCAGGCGACGTAGACGGTCGGCTTGACGGTCTTGCCGGTCTGGCCGACCTGGTGGGCGTAGGGCACCCAGCCGGCGTCGACGATGGCCCGGCTGGCGCCGGCGGCCCCGTGGAGCAGGCTGGCGAGCTCCTCGATGAGCTTGTAGTTGTCGGCCGAACCGAGGCCCCGGCCGCCGGAGACGACCACGGGCGCCTCGTCGAGCTTCGGCCCGGACCGCTCCTCGACGTGACGGTCGACGATCCTGGCCGCGTTGGTCGCACCGGCTTCGGGCGCCGGCGCGGCGACCACCTGGGCCGGGGCGCCACCGGACGGCTCGGCGGTGAAGGACTTGGCCCGGATGACGAAGATGTGGGGGCCCTGGCCGGTGAAGCGGGCGGTGACGATATGGCTGCCGCCGAACAGCGGGTGCTGCGACGTGAGCTCGCCGCCGTCGGCCACGAGGCCGGTGACGTTGGTGAGGACGGGGCGGTTCAGCTTCACCGACAGGCGGCCGGCGACGTCCCGGCCGTCGTAGGTGGCCGGGACGAGCAGGACGTCGGGGGCGTTGCCACCGGCGACGAGGGCGGCGATGGCGCTGGCCACCGGCACGCCGGGTAGCGCGCCGCCGAGGTCGCCGACGTCGTAGACGGTCGTCGCCCCGTGCTCACCGAGCCCGGCGGCCAGCGACGGCGTGTCGGCGCCCCAGGCGACGGCTTCGACGGTCGACCCGATGCTGCGGGCCTCGGTCAGCAGCTCCAGGGTGATCGGGGTCGGGCCGGCGTCGCCGGCCTCGGCCAGTACCCATACCTTGTCGATCGCCATCTCAAATCACCTTGATCTGCTCGAGGAAGGCCACGATGCGCTGCGCGCCGTCGCCCTCGTCCACCACGATCTCCCCACCCGACCGGGCCTCGGCCGCCGAGACATCGGTGATCTCCTGGCCGGCGCCGGCCGACCCGACCTCGGCCGGGTCGATGCCCAGGTCGGCGACCGTCAACGTGTCGACCGGCTTCGACTTGGCCGCCATGATCCCCTTGAACGACGGGTACCGGGGCTCGACGACACCGGCCGTCACGGTGACGAGGGCCGGGAGCGGTGCCTCGACGTCGTCGTAGCCGGCCTCGGTCTGCCGCTCGACCTTTACGGTCGTCCCGTCGGTCGAGACGGCCTTGGCGAACGTCACCGACGGCAGGCCGAGCAGCTCGGCCACCTGGACCGGGAGCGTCCCCGTGTAGCCGTCGGTCGACTCGGTAGCGGCGATGACCAGGTCGGGTTCGGCCCGCTTGATCGCCGCGGCCAGCACCTTGGCCGTGCCGAGGGCGTCCGAGCCGGCGAGCGAGTCGTCGCTGACGAGGATGGCCTTGGCCGCCCCCATCGCCAGCGCGGTCCGGAGGCCGGACACCTCCCCGTTGGGGGCCATCGAGACCAGCGTGACCTCACTGCCGTCGACGTTCCCGGCCAGCTGGAGGGCCATCTCGACGCCGTAGGCGTCCGAGTCGTCGAGGATGAGCTTGCCGGCCCGGTCGAGGGTGTGGGTGGTGGGATCCAGCGAGCCCGGAGCGGCCGGGTCAGGGATCTGCTTGACACAGACGACGACGTTCATGGTCCTGCATTGTTGACTACCCGGCTGCCGCCTCGCCATTCGGACCGGTGCCGCGGACGAGCCGTAGGGCGTCGACCAGGCGATCCGTCATGACCACGTCGACCCCGAGCTCGGCCATGGCGACCAGGTCGCCGGGCGCGTTCACCGTCCAGACGTTGACGGCCAGCCCGGCCGCGTGGGCGTCGGCCACCAGCGGCTCGTCGACGGTGGTCACGAACGGGTGGATCGCCTGGAAGCCCCGGTCGGCCGCGTCGGCCAGGGCGTCGTGGACGTCATCCTGCCAGCCGAGCAGCCGGCCCACGGCGAGGCCGGCGTGGCGGACGACGTCGAGGCTGGCGACGTCGAAGGACGAGACGAGAACCTGCTCGGTCCATCCGCCCTCCACCAGGGCGGCGCCGACGGCGGCGGCCACCGCCCGGTCGGGATCGGCGTCCTCGTCGTGCTTGACCTCGACGTTGACGATCATCGAGCCGCAGGCCGCCAGTGCATCGACCAGCAGCGGGACGTGCGCCGGCAGCTCGCCCACCGGCGTGGCCGCCACCGGGCCGACCCCGGGGATCTCGGCGTCGTGGTGGACGACGAGTGCCCAGTCGGCGCTCCGCCGAACGTCCAGCTCGACGCCGTCGGCCCCGAGTCGGCCGGCGGCCTCGAACGCCGCTACCGTGTTCTCGACGGGCCCGTCGGTGTAGCCGCGATGCGCGAAGACGAGCGGGCTCGAGACGTGCGGGCTGGGCATCGACCACCTCCTGCCGTGACGGCATCTCGAAAGCCGTGACGGCATCTCGACGGCCGCCCGAAATCTGCTTGCAATAATCGGCGAGTGCCATATAATATCGACGTCAATTTCCCTTTCCTTTTTGACGGCCACCAGCTTGGGGCCGATCATGTGAAAAGGTTCACAAACCTCGCAGTGGAGGCCCGACGATGGCGCTGATGTGGAACCGGACGGTCGACTGGGACGTCAACGATTGGCGGCGGGCGGCGGCCTGTCGCAACACCGAGCCCGACCTTTTCTTCCCGGTCGGCACGACGGGGCCCGCGGTCGACCAGATCGACGCGGCCAAGCGGGTGTGTCGAGCCTGCGAGGCGCAGGAGCCATGCCTCGACTTCGCCCTGGCCACCAACCAGGAGTCCGGCGTCTGGGGTGGCACCTCCGAGGAGGAGCGGCGCAAGCTCCGCAAGGCCTGGCTGGCCGCCCGCCGCCGAGCCAGCTAGCCCTCCAGGCACCCCACACTCCCGCCCAGGCCCTCGGCCGGCCAACCCCGCCCGGGGCTCAACCCCCACCCAAGCAACCCCAGTCGGCCCCGTTCAGCCGGCCGCTTGCCGGCCCGGTTCAGCCGGTCCGCTCGACCGGGACGCTGATCAGCACGCGGGTCCCGCCACCCTCGAGGGCCGGCACGGCCTCCATGGTGATCGTCCCGCCGAGCTGACTGGAGACGAGGTCGCGGACGATCGAGAGCCCGAGGCTGTCGGTCCGCTCGATGTCGAAGTCGTCGGGGAGGCCGCTCCCGTCGTCTCGGACCGTCACCCAGAGCTCGTCCCCGCGGTGCTGCAGCACGACGACGACGTGGCCGGTCGCCGGCTCACGGCTCATGCCGGTATCGGGATCGACCTGGGGGTCGGCGCCTTCCCCTCCGCCGGGCTCTCGTTCGCCGGCGTCCGACGACTCGTCGACGAACGCGTGCTCGACCGCGTTCTGGAGCACCTCGGCCAGGGTCACGGCCAGCGGGGTGGCGATGTCGGCGGCGACGTCGCCGAGGTCACCGGAGACGGTGATCTCGACCGGCCGAGGTGAGACGACCGAGTCCTCGGCCATCTGGACCAGCGAACCGACGATGTCGCCGAACGGCACCTGGTCGCCGGGGTCGCGGGAGAGGATCTCGTGGACGAGGGCGATCGACCGGACCCGTCGCTCGGCCTCCCGGAGCGCTTCGCGCCCGGCACCGAGGGCCACCCGGCGGGCCTGCAGGCTGAGGAGCGACGAGATCGTCTGCAGGTTGTTCTTGACCCGGTGGTGGACCTCCCGGATCGCCGCGTCCTTGGAGAGGAGGAGCCGGTCGAGCCGCCGGACGTCGGTGACGTCCCGGAGCAGGATCACGGCGCCAGTCACCGAGCGGTGCGAGAGCAGCGGGATGCAGTGGACCAGGACGCTGACGTCCGGACGGCGCTCGACCTCCTCGACCACCGGGCGGCCGGTGGCCAGCGCCCACTCCACGGCCGACTCCTCGACCCCCAGGTCGGTGAACCGCCGGCCCTCCGGCGACGAGTAGACGCCCATCCGGTGGAAGGCGTTGACCGCGTTCGGCGACGCGAACTCGACCCGCCCCTCTGCGTCGACGACGACGAAGCCATCCCCCACCCGAGGCGCCTCTTCCGTACCGACGTCCTCGTCGGGGAACGGGAACGCCGACTCGGCCACCATCTCGGCGAGTCGCTCGAACACCTCGAGGTACGTCTTCTCGTAGAGGCTCCCGCCGCCGCGCCACGACGTGACCGCGGCCGACGACACCCGGAGCAGCACCGCCACGACGGCGTCGCGGAAGCGGACCGGGATGTTCTCGACCGGCACCGACTCGCCGAGCATCGGGTGATGCACCGTTCCCCGGACGATCTCCCCCTGGTGCAGCGACGCCGCGCTGAGGGCCCACGCCGATTCACGGACGGTCTGGCCGACCAGGTCCTGCTCGACGAGGGTCGGCCGGTTGCTCGGCCGCATCTGACCGAGGACGACCAGCTCGGGGCCCTCGTCCGTGCTGTCTCCTTCGGTGCCGTCCCGTCGAGTGCTGTCTCCTTCGGTGCCGTCCCGTCGGGTGCTGTCTCCTTCGGTGCCGTCCCGTCGGGTGCTGTCTCCTTCGGTGCTGGCGCCGTCGGCCCCGCCCCCATCGGCCCGGCCGGCGTCCGTCGAGGACACCGGGACGACGAGGAGCAGGTCCGAGAACGACAGGTCGGCCAGCACGGTCCACGACCCGAGCAGCCGCTGGAGGTGCTCCAGCTCGTCCGGCCCGAGGTCCGTGTGCTCCGCGGCCAGCTCGGCCGGCGTCGCCACTACCCCACTCCCTTCACCGGCTGGGTCGGGGCCCCCGACGGCCCGAGAGGCGGGCCGAGAGGCGGCCCAAGGGGAACCGTATGGGGAACGCGACGGCGATAGCCCTGAAGACGGTCGACGCCGATCGAGTCGAGAAGAGCCCGGAGGTCGGCGGACCGGTCGGCGACGTGGTCGAGGCGGTGGGCGTCGGAGGCGGTGGTGAACGGGACGCCATGGGCGGCGAACCGGGCCAGCAGGGGCTCGGCCGGGTACGGCTCGGCCACGGGCTTGCGCCAGCCGGCCGAGGAGAGCTCGGCGGCGGTGCCGTTGACCTTGGCGGCCTCGGCCAGCCGGTCCCACCACTCGCGGGGGCTGTCGGGGCGGCGACCGGTCACCTTGATCAGGTCGGGGTGGGCGAGGACGTCGCACGTCCGGGTGGCCGCGAGCTCCTCGATGGCCTCGGTGTAGGCGTCCCAGCAGGCATCGACGGACCGGGCGGACCATTCGGCCATCGACGGGCCGTCGTCGAGGTCGTCGAACCGCCACGCCCCGATCCAGTGGACCGAGCCGATGAGGACGTCGAACGGGTAGCCGGCCAGCAGCTCGGCCACCTGGTCCATCCGGCCGCGGTAGTAGTCGACCTCGAGGCCCATGACGACGGGTAGACCGGCCTGCTTGGCCGCGAGCACGGTCTCCGTGTAGGCGTCGAGGTCGGCGCCGACGTGGAAGTCCCAGTAGTCGGCCATCGACGTCCGGAGCGCCGGTGACGGCTCGTCGTCGTCCCAGAAGCCCCGGAGAAGCTCGTCAGCCTGGGTGAACCGGAACAGGTGCTCGGTCAGGGCGATCTCGACGACGCCGGCGGCCTGGGCCCGTTCACAGTACGCGGCGATCTGGTCGAGGACGAGCGGGGTCTCCCGCTCGTCGTGCGGCCACAGGTGCAGGTGGTAGTCGAGCATCGTCAGTCCCAGATCCTGCCACCGAGCCGCAGGAGCCCGGCCATGTCGTAGATGTCGGCGTCGAAGAACGGCACGGTCGCGAGCACGTCGGGACTGGTGGCCAGCTCGGCCTGCTGCTCGGCCTCCCGGCGGGCGACGACACGGAAGTTGAGAAAGCTGTCGGCGACTTCCTCGAGGACGCGGCGGGTCTGGGCCGGGTCGGTCGGCAGCGCGGCGGCCAGCGCGGCGGCCAACTCGTCGGCCCGGTCCCGGACGGTCTCGGCGACCCGGGCGGCCGCGGGGTCGCGGAAGTACGCGGGGAGGACCTTGTTGAGGACGATCGCACCGAGGTGGAGCTGGCGTCGGACGAGCTCGCGGGCGAAGAACTCGGCCTCCCGCATCGGCGTCGTCTCGAGGGTGGAGACGACCATGAACGTCGTCCGGCGGTCCGCGAGCAGCCGGGTCACGGACTCGGCTCGCTCGACGAAGCCGTCGTACATCGACTGGAAGAGGATGAAGAACTCGGCGATGTCCGCCAGGAACTGCGTGCCGAGGATGCGGTCGGCGACCTGGTAGAAGGGCCGGGAGGCCACGTTGACGAGCCGGGATCGGTACGGGACGATCAGCCAGCGGAGCAGTCGGCTGGAGAAGAAGTCGGCCATCCGCTGGGGGGCGTCGAGGAAGTCGAGGGCGTTGCGAGTGGGCGGCGTGTCGACGACGATCAGGTCGTAGTTGCCCTCCGCGTGGATCTCGTAGAGCCGCTCCATGGCGATGTAGTCGTGGCTCTGGACGAACCGGCCGGCGATGTTCTGGTAAAGCGGGTTGGCGAGGATCTGCTCGCGGGTCTCGTCGTCGGGGGCGTGCCGCCGGACGAGGGCGTCCCAGCTCTCCTTGGTGTCGAGCATCGCCGCCCACAGCTCGCCGCGGGGGGTGGCGCCGGCCGACCGGAAGACGTCGTCGGGGATCCGTCGCTCAGTGTTCCCGAGCCCGGTGCCGGACAGGCCCGAGCGCGTCGGCCAGCCGACGGGCGGGGTCGATCGTCAGCACGAGCACCTTGCCGCCGTGGTGGCAGGCGGCCATCGCGGCGAGCGCGGCCGCGGTCGTCGTCTTGCCGACGCCGCCGGGGCCGCACGCGACGACGATCTCCTTGGCGGCGAGCAGGCCGTCGAGGGAACCCTCGCGGGGCGACGGCCGGTCGGCGACCATCAGAACCCGAGCTCCTCGCCGAGCGACGCCGCAACCTGGCGGGTCGTCCGCAACCCGTGGGCCCGCGTGAACAGGTAGGGCAGGTAGAGCACCGGCACGGTCTGATCGAGCCCCTCGCGTAGCCGCTGCAGGTGCTCGGCCCGGGTCCGGCGCATCGTGACGGCGAGCCGCGCGCCCTCGATCACCGGCCCGACGTCACCGCCGACGAGTTCGGCCAGGCGTTCGGTGCCGGCCGGGTCGGTCAGCTGGTCGAAGACCTCTTCTTCGTGACGACCGAACAGCTCGGGCAGCACCCGGTTGACGACGACACCGGAGAGGCGGACCGTCGTCTCCGCGGCCACCCGGTCGGCCAGCTCGAGCGTCTCGGCGACCGGCATCTCCTCGGGCGTCGTCACCGCGACGAGCCCGGTCCGGGTCGGGTCGGAGAGGATGTCGAGCATCCAGTCGGTCTGGGTCCGGATGAGGCCGACCTTGACGAGGTCGTTGATGGCCTGGGGGGCGGCGAGCTGGCTGACGATGTGGCCGGTGGCCGGCGCATCGACGACGACGAGGTCGTAGTGGCCTTCGCGGACCTCGTAGCAGAGCTTGCCGACGGTCAGGATCTCCCGCACGCCCGGCGCGGCGGTGGCGACGAAGTCGAACGCCTTGGCCAGCGGCCCGATCCGGCCGACGACCGGGATCTTCAGGTTGAGCTTGAGGTACTCCCGGAGCGACGCCTCGGTGTCCATCGACATGGCGAAGACGCCGGGCGCGATCTCGCGCTCGGTGAACCCGGTCGGCGGGGCCTCGAAGAGCGACGAGAGGTCGCCCTTGGCGTCGACCTCGCAGGCCAGCACCCGCTGGCCGCGCTCGGCGGCGAGCTGGGCCAGCGCGGCGGCGACGGTCGTCTTGCCGACGCCGCCCTTGCCGGTGACGAAGACGAGCCGCAGGTCCAAGAGACCGGGGGCGGTCACCACCGAGCCCTCCCGGCCGGCGGACCGGTCACGGCCGCCGGGGAAGCCGCCGGGAAGACGGTCAGGGGGCGCCGAACCCCACGCGGCGCTCGTTCACCGGGGCGCCGACCTCGACGTAGGCGACCTTGGCCACCGGCACGGCCACCCGGCGGCCGCGGCGGTCGGTCAACCAGAGCACGCCGTCGGTCCCGCCGAGGGCCGACTCGATGTCGGCCAGGACCTTGTCCCGGTCGGCGTCGTCACCGAGCTCGACCTCCAGCTCCTTGGGGGTCTGGACGATTCCGATACGTACGTCCACTCGGTGAGGCTCCTCGGTCCCGGGGCAACCGGGCGGTGGCCCGGTGCCGTCGACATGGCACCTCCGACGATACAGGCACGCGGCACACTGGTGGCATGCCGGATGGCCCGCCGATCGAGCCGCCGACGGAACCGAGCCTTACCGACCGGGGTCCCACCAATCGGGGACGGCGCTGGGCGGCGACGATGCAGGGGTTCGGCCCGGACGGGGAGGGTCACCCCGCCGGCGGTGACGACGGGTGGGTGCGGGTGGCGCACGCCGACTCCCGCTCCAGGGTGGAAGCGGTGGCCGACGGAGCCTCTATGGGCTCGGCTGTCCGGTCCGGTCCGGCCTTCGGCGCTGGCATGACCCGGGAAGTCCGCGAGGAGGACGAGGACCGCCTCCTCGTCCGCGGGGCCGCCCGAGCCGGCGGCGGCGGCCGACGGGCCCGGCCAGAGGAGCCGGACGAGTGGCGGACCTGCTTCGAGCGGGACCGGGACCGGATCCTGCACGCGACGGCCTTCCGTCGGCTGTCGGGCAAGACGCAGGTATTCGTCTTCCCGGAAGACCACCAGCGGACGCGGCTGACCCACGCGCTCGAGGTCGCGCAGGTGGCGACGAGCGTCGCCCGGGCCTGCCGCCTGAACGTCGCGCTGACCGAGGCGATCGCCCTCGGGCACGACTGCGGGCACGGGCCGGGCGGGCACGCCAGCGAGGACGCCCTCGACCCCTACCTGCCCGAAGGGTTCGACCACGCCTGCTGGGGAGCGGACGTCTCGTTGACCTCTCTCAACCTGTGCGCCGAGACGGCGGACGGCATCCGCAACCACAGCTGGTCGCGCCCGGCTCCGGCCACCGCCGAGGGCGAGGTGGTGAGCTGGGCGGATCGGATCGCCTACGTCTGCCACGACTGGGAGGACGCCGTCCTGGCCGGCATCGTCGCCCCGTCCGGCCTGCCGGCGATCGTCCGGGAACGGTGCGGCGAGCGCCGCAGCAGCCAGTTGGGGGCGTTCGTCGACGCCATGGTCGACACGATCCTCACGACGGGCCGCATCGGGATGGCCGAGCCGATGGCTGAGGCCCTCGCTGCCTTCCGTACCGGCAACTACGAGCACGTCTACCTCCGGGAGGCGTCGGTGGCCCAGGGCGCCGCGGTCATAGCGGTCCTGCGGGCCCTCGTCGACCACTACGCGGACCGACCGAACACCATCCCAGCCGTCCAGGAGGCGGGTGGGCTGTCGGCCGGCGAGCCCGACGCGGTGCGGGCCGCGGTCACGTACGTCGCGGGCATGACGGACCGGTTCGCCTTCCGCCAAGCCGTGGCGGTGCTGGGCTGGGACCCGGACAAGCTGCCGCGGGGTATCGACTGACGCAATCATCGGCGACCGCCGGGCGAAGTCGGTGGGATCAGGGACTCGCGGCGACCGCTTCGACGATGACGCTGGCCGCGTCGTACCAGGATGTCGCCTTGGCTTGGCTGAACGTCGGCGTGTAGGCCGTCGAGTCGGCGAGCGACGGGTCGGACACGAGGACGTTCTCGTGTGTCGGGTCGGTTGTGACGTGGTACGAGAACCCGGGAGTGGCCCCAGCGCTCCCAACGGCCGACCCGTACGCCCAGCCCCAGTAGAGGCCGCCGGCCGAACCAGAGGTGAGCGTCGGGTACGCGCACGTCGTGCCCGTCCCGACGCTGGAGTTCTTGATCCCCGACGACACGACCGACCACGAGACGTTCGCACCGAGGACCGACTTCCATTCGTCGGCCCAGACGAAGTGGTCGAACGTTGTGCCGGACCAGTGGACGTCGATCGTCGTGGGGCCGACGCTCTTGACGACGCCGTACCAGATCTCGATGGCGTCGCCGCTCGGGTGGTTTGTGAACCCGGTCGACTTGGCCGCCTGCCAGGTGATGCGGCTGTTGCTGTCGGTGATCGAGCTGACGTCGGAGGTTCCCGACGACGGGGCGGTGTGCGCCATGACGAGCATGACGTCGCCGACGGCCGCGGTCGTCACGGGGAGCGTTGTCCCTGTGTTGTTGATGGCCGGATAGCCGGGCTGTTCGGTGTAGGCGGCATCGGCGTCGCCGGTCGACCCTGTCGGGTTCACCCATGTGTTGAACGTCCAGGACTTGGCCGTGCCGAGACCGGGGTAGTTCTTCCCCGGGAACTCCCGGCAGGTGGCGCTGGCCAGGTTGGACGATGTGGTGCCCCGCGGCTTGCCGACCCGGGTCAGGGTGACGAAGCCCTGGGCCCCGATGGTGGCGGCGTCGTCTCCGGCACAGAGCCGGCTCTTGGTGCCGAGCCCTGTTGTCTGGGTGCCGGTCTGGGCGTGGTTCTGGTTGTCGAACCCGACCAGGGCCTTGCAGGTGCTGTAGCCCGGGGTCTTTGTGTCACAGACGTTGTAGACGTAGCGGACGCCGGGGATCCGGCTGACCGATGTCTTGGCCGGGTCGGCGGTCGCCGGGATGTGCGAGTACCACTCGTTGGCCTCGGTCACCGTGGCGGTGTTGACCCCCGCCTTGAATGTTGTCCGGCCCGATGTTGTCGCCGTGAAGTTCACGAACTTCTGGGCAGCCCCGGTGGCTGTTGTGGCGCCTGTGGTCTTGCGCAGCCGGAAGCTGGCGTACTCCACGTTGGTCGATGTGAAGTTGCCGGTCACCGAGCCGCTGATCCGGTTGTGCCCCGTCGGTCCGTACTCTGTGATGTTGTTCCACTGGGAGACGAACTTCCCGGCCGAGTAGATGAAGATGGCGTCCTTGACTGTGTCGTGCAGCACCTTTGTGGCGTACACCAGGCCGCTCTCTGTGTTCTCCTCGTTTGTCACCTTCGTGCCGCCGACTGTGAACACTGTGATGGCCGGCGTGGCACATGTGCCCTTTGTCGCCGTCTTGGCCGGTGTGAAGCCGAGCATGCCTGTGAACACCGAACGGGTACCCGACCCCGACTGCGGCCAGAACCGGATGATGGTCCCGGTCGAGCCGCCGAGCGACGCCCATGTGGTGTGGCCAGTGGTGCAGTGGTAGATGTCCCGGAGCTCAGTCAGTGTGAAGGCCGCCGGGCTGGTCACCGAGCCGCCGGCGTTGGTCCCGACCATCGGCGCCACGCCGTCGAGGGCGTAGGCGTAGTAGTCGAAGTGTGTGCTGATTGTGCTGGTCTGCGGGGGCGACGAGGAGCGGGCAAATGTGATGCAGCCCTTCTTGTCGGCTGTCGCCGACGTCAGGATCTCCTCGGCGTGCAGCGCTGTCTTCCCGGCGCTCGAACCGTTGGGAGCCGGCGTGCCCGAGTTGTAGGTCTTGCCGCCTGTGCACAGTGTGGCTGTGGCGGCGATCGTCTGATGGGCTGTGGTGCCGCCGGGCAGCAGGTTGTTGATCGAGGTCGGGAACAGGGCGTGCATCAGCTGGTAGGTCGTGAACGACCCGGCCGACGTCACCTGCACGTTGCTGGCCCCGGCTGGGGTGGCGCCCAGGGCGAGGGTGCCCCTCAGGACGATTGCCGCGACCAGGCCGATGGCCGCGACCAACGTCGCGCCGGCGAGGAACTTCTTCATTGCTCTCCCTGGGAGTGAAGGTTCGGCTCGCGGCTGACGAACTCACCGATTGGTGGCTCTATGTTGGCCGGTCAACGTTAACGCTCGGCAGCCGGCAGGTGATCCGCCGGCCGTATTTGCGTGACGTTTCGGTGACGTGCTCCGGGAGGCTCAGTCGGTCGGCGCGCTCTGGCGGACGGCCAGCTCGCGTCGGTAGACGCGGGCCGGCCCGAGCGCGGCCAGACGGCGAGCCAGCGCGTCGAAGGCCATCGCGACGTCGCTGTCTGGTTCGGCGACCACAATCGGTCGGCCGTCGTCGCCGCCCTGGCGCAGCGCCGGGACGAGCGGGAGCTGGGCGAGCAGCGGCACGCCGAGGTCGTCGGCCAGCGCCTGTCCGCCGCCGCGGCCGAACAGCTCGTAGCGCGTCCCGTCGTCGCCGGTGAACCAGCTCATGTTCTCGATGACACCGCGGACGGAGAGCCGGAGCTTGCGGGCCGCGTAGGCCGATCGCTGGGCCACCCGCTGGGCGGCCGGCTGGGGCGTCGTGACGACGAGGATCTCTGACCGGGGCATCACCTGGGCCAACGACAACGTGACGTCGCCGGTCCCCGGCGGCATGTCAACGAGCAGGAGGTCCGGCTCGCCCCAGTAGGCGTCGCCGAGGAACTGCTCGATCGCCTTGTGCAGCATCGGGCCTCGCCAGATCACCGGCTGGTCGTCGGGGACGAAGAAGCCCATCGACAGCACCCGGACGCCGTGGGCGGTCGTCGGGATGACGAGGTCGCCGAGGACGATCGGGTCGCGATCGGCCCCGAGCATCTTCGGGACCGAGAACCCGTAGACGTCAGCGTCGAGGATGCCGACGCGGTGACCGAGCCGGGCAAGCGCGACGGCCAGATTGACCGTCACCGACGACTTGCCGACGCCGCCCTTCCCCGACGAGACGCCGATCAGCCGGGTCCGCGATCCGGCCTGCAGGAACCGGGGCGTCGCCGGCTCGCCACCATGGTCGTGGCCGCCGTGGCCGCGGTCGCCGTGCCCTTCGTCGCCGTTCCCGTTCCCGGCCGCACCGTCGTCCGGCCCCTCCATGTCCTGCCGCAGCCGGCCGCGCAGGGCGGCGCGCTCGGCGTCGTCCATCACGCCGACGTCGACGGCCACGTCGTCGGCTCCGGCCGCCTCGGCCGCGGCCTGGACGGCGTCGCGCAGGTGGTCCTGGCCGGGCCACGCCGCGACCGGCAGGACGAGGCTGACCTCGGCCCGGCGCCGGCGGGCCCGGACGGATCGGACCGCGCCCATCTCGTGCAATGACAGGTCGAGCTCCGGGTCGACCACCGCGCCGATCGCCTGCTCGAGTTCAACCTGATCGCGTGCCATGGAGCCCTTCGGGTCGGGGGAACGGCTCGGCCGCCGGGGCCGACCCTCACCGGTAGACTACCGATCGTGCAGCCGGCTTCCGCCGCCGCGCTGGAGGACGGCAACCGCTTCGCCGCCGCCGTGGCCGCGGTCACGTCCGCCTTCGGCGATCCGACCCGTCGAGAGATCTTCCTCGACGTGCGTTCCCGGCCGGCGTCAACCACGTCGGAGGTCGCGGCCCGTTTCTCGCTCCACCCGAACGTCGCCCGCCACCACCTCGACCGGCTGGTGGCCGGTGGCTACCTCCGCGTCGAGACCGGCCGGGACGGCCACGAGCACGGCGCCGGCCGGCCGGCCAAGCGGTACCTGCCGGTCGGCGACGACCCGACGATCGAGTTGCTGACCCGCCGCGACGACCTGCTCGTCCGGTTGCTGCAGGAGGCGATGGCGCTGCTCGGCCCGGAGGCGGCGGAGGCGATGGCGGCCAAGGTCGGCGAGGACTACGGCCGCACACTGGCCAGCCGGATGGCCCCCGGCGAGGGGCAGCGATCGGTCCGGGCGGCCATGCACGCCATCGCCGAGACGCTCACCGCCCACGGCTTTGCCGCCCACGCCGAGGACCAGGGGACAGCCACGGCAGTGGTCGCGGAGCAGTGCCCGTTCGGCGACGCGGCCACCACGCACCCCGTGCTCTGCGCGGTCGACCGCGGCATGGTCAAAGGGCTCCTGGCCGGGCTCTGCGGCGACACACCGGACGGTTCGGTCCCGGTCGTCCTCTCGTCGCGGGCTCGCGGCGACGACACCTGCGCCGCCCTCGCCTGATCGTGGGCCGCCGGCACTATCTCGACCACGCGTCGACGTCACCGCCCCGACCGGAGGTGGTCGACGCGCTGCGGCAGTGGCTGACCGGCCCGTTCGCCGACCCCGGACGGGTCCACGACGACGCGTGGGCCGTGCGGGTAGCCATCGAGGAGGCCCGGGAGAAGGTCGCCGGCCTGCTCGGCGTGCGGGCCCGCCAGGTGATCTTCACGTCCGGGGCCACCGAGGCGATCAACGCCGCCATCTGGGGTGCCTGCCGACAACGGCCGGACGGTGTCGTCCTCTGCGCCGACGTCGAGCATTCGGCCGTCCGCGACGCCTCCCGCCGGCTGGCCGCGGTCGAGAAGCTCCCGGTCGACGGCGACGGCCGGATCGACGTCGACGGCGTCGCCGATGCCCTCGGGCGGCACGCCGACGACCCGCCGGCCCTCGTGCACTGCCAGTGGGCCAACCACGAGGTCGGGACCGTCCAGCCCGTCCACCAGATCGTCCGGTTGGCCCGGGCGGCCGGCGTCCTGGTCCACGTCGACGCGGCGGCCGCGGTCGGGCACGCGCCGGTCGATCTGGCGGCCCTCGACGCCGATCTCGTCTCGGTCAGCGGCCACAAGATCGGCGGGCCACCCGGCATCGGCGCGCTCGTGCTGCGGCGCGGCCTCCGGCTCGACCCGCTCCTCGTCGGCGGCCAACAGGAGCGCGCCCGGCGGGCCGGCATGGAGAACGTGCCGGGCATCGTCGGCTTCGGCGCCGCCGCCGAGGCCCTGTCCGCCGACGGCGGTCGCCGGCTAGCCGCCGAGATCGACGCCAACACGGCCCAGATCGACGCCATGGTCGGGGCCGCCCTGGCCGTCGGCGGGCGTACGCGTCGTCGGGGACCCGGTCGACCGGCTCCCCCACCTCGTCTCGCTCGGCATCGACGGCGTCGAGGCCGAACCGATCCTGATGGGCCTCGACCGGGCCGGCATTTCGGCCCACTCCGGCTCGGCTTGCTCGTCGGAGTCGCTCGAACCGTCCCCGGTGCTCGAGGCGATGGGGGCCGACCCCAGCCACTCGCTGCGGCTCTCGGTCGGCTGGTCGACCGGCGACGACGACGTCGACGCGTTCGTCGACGCGTTCGAGCCGGTCGTCACCGGGCTACGGGCGCTCGGTGACCAGCCGCCGCCTATCCCGCCGGTTTGACCCCGGCCGGTAGCGGCTGGTTCGGCCTCCGAGAACGCCTTGGTGATCGACGGTGCGGCGTTCGTGATCCACGCCTTCGGCGGATGGTTGGCCAGGAACTTCCGGTACTCGGCCACCGCGGCGGCCGGCTGCTTCTGGGCGAGGAGGATTGTCCCGAGGTAGAGGTAGCCGGCATAGAGCGACGGGTCGACCTTGACCGACTCGGCCACGGCCGAGCGACCTTCGGCCGCCAGCGTGAGGTTCCCGGCCGTCTGCGCGGCCTGCCACTCCAGCCAGCCCCACTCGGCCAGCGCCTGCGGCTGGTGCGCTGTCTCGGACAGCACCTGCTTGTAGACACCCAGCGCGGCGACGAGCTGGTTCTTCTGGACCAGTGTCGTCGCTTCGGCGAGCTGTTCTTGGATCTGCTGGCTGTGGCTCAGCGTGATGCTGCCGGTGGCCGTCTCGCCGGGCAGCCGCGGCGACGTCAGATGCACGACGAGGAGGACCACCCCGGCGACGATCGCCAAGGTGCCGACGACCGCCAGCCACGTGCGGCGGCGGCGCGGCCGCGGCTCGTCATCGTCATCGTCGACGACGAGCGGGACGAGCCCGGGCCGCGGCGACCGGGCCATCGGAGACGGCGGGGTCGGCGGCGGTGACGGTGACGGACGGTCGTCGCCGAGGGCAGTCAGCGACACCTCGACGTCGGCCAGGAGCCGTTCGTCGCGGCGGCGGAGGACGACGTAGTCGTCGTCGCTCAGATCGCCGGCGTCGTGCTCCCGGTCGGCGTCGGCCAGCGAGCGGCAAAGGAAGTCGCGCCGGTCCTCGAGGTGCCAGCGATCCTCGGCGGCCACCCCCGGGCCGGTCGGCGCGTCGGTCACTGGCCCTCCCGTCGCAGTCGGTCGAGGGCCCGGGAGCGTCGCCAGAAGAGCACCGCCAACGCACCGACGGCCACGACGCCGGCGACGGCCGGCACGATCCACACCAGGGACGTCAGCCCGCTGGTCGGCGGGCGGAGCAGGATCGTCGTCCCGTACTGGCCGACCAGCGCGGCCTCGATCTGCTGGTCCGTTCGCCCTTCGTCCACGAGCGTGGCGATCTGGTGGCGGACGGCGATCGCCGACGACGCGGACGACTGGGCGACCGAAAGATCCTCGCAGCTCGGGCAGCGGATCTGCGCCTCGAGCGCGGTCGCCCGCTGGGCGTTCGTCGGGTGGCCGCCCGACCCGACGCCGCTGCCGATCGCCAAGGCGACGCCGAGGACGACCAGCAAGGCGGCGAGCCCGAGCCACGGATGGCTCGCCCGGCCGGTTCGACCGGTTCGACCCGTTCGATCGGCCCGCCGCGCCCGCCCAGACGTGGCCGGCGGGGGCGCGACGGTCGGCGGGGCCGTCGGCTCAGCCACCGTTGGCCCCGTGGCCGCGCTCGGCCGCGACGAGCATGCCGTCGAGCTGGCTGACGGTCGCCGGCCCGATCAGCGGGTCGCCGACGACGCGGCCGTTCGGGCCGACGAGGAACGTCGTCGGCGGCGAGTCGACGCCGTACGCGTTGGCGATCGATCCACCGCGGTCGGGGACGGCCGGCCACTGCGGCCCCCACTGCTCGACGAACTTCGTCGCGCTGGCGACGCTGTCGTTGAAGACGACGCTGATCATCGCCGCGCCGGTCGCGCCACGGGTCCGCTGCTGGTTGGCGAACGTGATCAGGTGCGGCTCCTCGGCCTGGCACGGTGTGCACCAGCTGGCGAAGAAGTTGACGAAGACGTAGCGCCCCCGCTCGTCGGCCAGCGAGACGGCCTTCCCGTTGAGCAGTGTCCCCCCGGACAGCGCGGGGGCGGGCTGGCCGACGAGCGGGCTCGTCGCCTGCGTCGCCTGGTACGACGGGCGCGTGGCGGCCACGATCGCCACGACGACGAGGGCGAGCAGCACGATGGCGGCGACCCACCGGGCGGTGTGCCGGCGCCGGGCGGGGGGAACCGGCGGCGGGGCGGCCGGCGGGGCGTCGACGGTGCTCATGACCCGCCCGGGACCCCGACCCCGGCCGGTACCTCGTCGGGCGCCTCCGGCGCCACGCTGTCCGCGGTCGGGCCGTCTCCGTCGGGCGGTCGCGGTCCGGCCGCGGCGACGACCGGCGAGATGGACGAGACCGGATCGGTCGGTCGCCGGCGTCGGCCGGGGACGAGCGCGAGCAGGCCACCGACGCCGATGATCAGCCCGCCGACCCACATCCAGGCGATCAGCGGCTCGACGACGACGGTGACCGCGATCGACCCGGCCGGCAGGTTGGTGATGCCCTGGCCGCCGGTCGACGCGCCGACGCCGCCGACTGCGTCGAAGGTCAGGTAGACGTCGTCGAAGAAGCCGGAGTCGATAGCCGGCGTGCCGACGGCTTCGGACGACGGGCCGTCGTACTTGCTGACGGCCGGGGTGAACGGGCCGCCGCCGTCGACCCGGATCACGGCCTCGGTGGCCAACCGCTGGGGGGTCCGCACTGTCCGCAGTCCCTCGAAGACGAACGTGTGGCCGTCGTACCGGACGACCTGGCCCTGGGCCAGGGCGATCTCCCGTGTCGCCCGGTACGACGTGGCCGCGACCAGTCCCATAGCGAGCACGACGACGCCGAGGTGGACGACCATCCCGCCGTTGGCCCGACCGACGAGGCCGCGCCAGACGCCGGCCCCGTGTCGCTGGCTCGTCCGCACCGACAGGACGAGCGACCGGGCGGCCGACGCGGCCGCGAACGCGCCGAGCCCGAACGCCAGCAGCGGCTGGAACCCCCGTACGCCGCCGATGACACAGCCGACGACGACGAGCACGCCGAACCACGCCGGCAGGGCGAGGCGGTGCCAGAGGACGGCCCCGTCGACCTTGCGCCAGCTCAGTGCGGGGGCGATCGCCATCAGCAGCAGCAGCGCCAGCCCGACCGGCGCGGCGACCGTGTCGAAGTACGGCGCACCGACCGTGACTTCCTGGTTCTTGAGCGCCTGGTAGAGGAGCGGGAAGAGCGTGCCGAGCAGGACGACGAAGGCGAAGCCGACGAAGAGCAGGTTGTTGAGGAGGAACGCCCCCTCCCGACCGAGCGGCGAGTCGACGCCGCCGGGCGACCGCAGCCGGTCACCGCGCCAGGCGATGAGGCCGAAGCCGACGACGACGACGAAGAGGAAGAAGCCGATCAGCAGCGGTCCGAGGGTCGATTCGGAGAACGCGTGGACCGACTGGACGACGCCGGACCGGGTGAGGAACGTGCCGAGGATCGTCAGTGCGAACGTGGCGACGCACAGCGACATGTTCCAGACGCGGAGCAGCCCGCGGCGCTCCTGGACGAGCACGGAGTGGAGGTACGCCGTCCCGCAGAGCCAGGGCAGGAGCGCAGCGTTCTCGACCGGGTCCCAACCCCAGAAGCCGCCCCAGCCGAGCACCTGGTACGACCACCACGCGCCGAGGACGATCCCGACCGACAGGAACGTCCACGACAGCAGCGTCCAGCGTCGGGTCTCGGCCTGCCACTGCTCGCCGACCCGTCCGGTGGCCAGCATGCCGATGGCGAAGGCGAACGGCACGGTGAAGCCGACGAAGCCGAGGTAGAGCAGCGGCGGATGGATGGCCACCAGTGGGTTGTCCTGCAGCAGCGCGTTCGGCCCGGCCCCGTGGAGCGGCGCGGTGCCCGGGACCGTGAGGAACGGGTTGGCCGGCCCGGCCATCAGCCCGAAGAAGAACGCCGACACCGCGTACATCACGAGCGTCGCCCACCGGATGACCGGGTCGGCGCCCTGGCGCCGGTAGCGCCAGACCAGCAGGCCGGTGAAGGCGGCCAGCGCCAGCCCCCACAGCAGGATCGACCCGGCCAGCGCCGACCACAGCCCGGTGATCGAGTAGATCAGCGGCGTCGCCCGGGCGTTGTTGTCGGCGACGTAGACGAGCGAGAAGTCGTGCGTGATGAGCGCCCGCTCCATGGCGATCGTCGCCAGCACCGCGCCGAGCAGGAGGACCGGCGCGAACAGCCGGCCGTCGAGCGCGCCGCCGGCCGGCGCGGCATCGGCGGTGACAACCGGCGCCGACCCGCCGGTGGCCGCTACGGCGGGTCGCACCGGGGCCGGCCGCAGCAGGGAGACGGCCGTCACGACCAGCCCCACCACCGAACCGCCCAGGGCGATCCAGACCCCGATCTGGCCGAGCGCGGCGTTCAGCAAGGCGCCGGCCCGCGGCCCGGCCGGGCGGTCACGGCAGGGTCTTCCCGTTCTTGCCCTTCACCCGTGTCGGGTGGGCCGCGACGTATGTCGCGGAGTGCTTGACCTCGATCTGGTCGGAGAGGAACAGCGTCGACGACGCCGACGCGAAGTGGCCGTCGACGACGACCGGGATGTTGGTCTGGAAGAGCTGTGGCGGCGACCCGACGTTGTGCACGACGACCGTCTTGTCGCCGCCGCCGGACATGACGAAGTCGGCCCCGGTTCCCGTCCGGCGGATCGTCCCCGGCACGACTGTCCCCTCCAGCCGGATCGTCGTCGTGCCGACGGTCGTCTTGTGGGCGAGCGCTTGGTCGACCGTGTCGAAGTAGTCGAGCGAGCTGCCCAACCCTTCGACGAGCAGGAAGACGACCGCGCCGATCAGGACGGCGAAGACGACGAGCAGCCGGAGCCTGGCCCGCGGTCGTCGGCGTCCCGGCGCCGCGCCACCGGGCCCGGAGGAGCCGGGCGGCGGGGTCGCCGGCGGGATGGCGGTCGGCGAGCCGCCGAGGTTGGTGACGTCCGCGGTGTCCGCGGTGTCGGTCACCGGTCGTCCCCGGCGTCGAACCCGGCCGCGCCGTTCGGCGCGACACCGGTCGGCGCGATGGTCGCGGCGCCCTTGGCCCCGGCGCCCTTGGCCCCGGCGCCCTTGGCCCCGGCGCCCTTGGCCCCGGCGCCCTTGGCCCCGGCGCCGTTGATCACGGCACCCTTGGCCACATCGCGCTCGGCCACGTCGACGGCCCGGAGGAGCCGGCGACGGCGCAGGATCAGCGAGACGCCGTAGAGGAAGAGGACCGTCAGGCAGATCGAGTAGCCGGCGTCGACGTAGCTCACCGCACGCTCCCGGCCGGCTCCACCGGGGCGCCGCCCCCGGCCGCCGGCGGCGTGTCGCCCTCGGCCCGCCGCTCGGCCAGCGAGATCTCGAGCTCCTCGTCACCGACCCGGTCCTTCAGCACCTCGATCTGGTAGCGGACGATCAGCATCCAGACGTACAGGAGCGTCATCGCCACGAAGCCGAGCAGCATCGTCCAGAGCATCGAGCCGTGGACCTTGAACGAGTGTGTCGGCGTCAGGATCGACGCGCCCTGGTGCAGCGTCTGCCACCACTGCACCGAGAAGTGGACGATCGGGACGTCGACGAACGCGACGAGCGCGGCGACCGCACAGCGCCGGGCCCGCACCTCCGGATCGGCCGGCACCCGACGCAGGGCCAGGTAGCCGAGGAACAGGACGAGCAGGAGCGCGGTGCTCGTCAGCCGGGCTGTCCACGTCCACCAGACGCCCCACGTCGGCTTGCCCCAGATCGAGCCGGTGATGAGCGTGAGCACGTTGAAGACGACGCCGATCTCAACCGATGCCGCGGCCAACCGGTCCCAGAAGAGCGACCGCGTCCGCTTCCACAGGTACAGCAGGCTGGCGAGAGCGGCGATGCCGAACGCCAGGTAGAGCGCGACCCAGGCCACCGGGGGGTGGAGGTAGAGCAGCCGGACGATGTTGCCCTGTACCTCGTCCGGCGGCGTGACCCACAGGCCGAGCCAGATGGTCAGCGCCAGCGAGACGACCGCGGCGACGCCGATCCCCCGGACGACGGCCGGCCGCGGGGCGAGCGGCTTCATCCGGCCTCCTGCAGCGGGCCGTAGAGGACCATCCCGACGACGACGTAGACCGCGGCGAACGGCCCGAGCACCCGGAGCCACGGCGCGCCGGTCGCCACCGAGCCGTTGATCGCGGCCTCCCACGCCCGGGAGCCGGCGAGCAGCACCGGAGCGAGGATCGGCAGGACGAGCAGCGGCAGCAGCGTCTCGCGCACCCGGAGCCCGGCCGAGAGCGCGCCGTAGATGACCCCCGCCGCGGCGAGCCCGATGGTCGCGAGCAGCGACGCGACGACGGCCAGCCAGACGACGTGGACCCGGACGCCGAAGAACAGGGTCACGCCGGCCCACAGGACGACCTGGAGGACCGCGAGCTGCAGGGCGACCGCCGCGGCCTTGCCGAGGAAGATGCCCGCCGGGTCGATGCCCGACAGCCGGAGCCCGTCCCGGGTGCCCTCGCCGGACTCGATGGCGAAGCTCCGCTGCGTCGCGAGCACCGTCGAGAAGAGAACGGCCAGCCAGAAGAGCCCGGGCGCGGCCGCTTTGAGCGCCGACGGTCCGGGACCGAGGGCGAAGGCGAAGAGGACGAGGACGAGGAGGGCGAACGGCAGCACCTGCCAGAGCGCGACCCGCGACCGGGCTTCGATGCGCAGGTCCTTGCCACAGACGAGCAGTGCGTCACGCCACATGCGTGCTCCCCCCGTCGCTCCTCGATGATGCTGGCGGCGGGGACGGGACCGCGGCCAGCGGCGCCCGCCGACCACCCCGCCGCTCGTCGCTGACCCGGCCGCCGACCATCGTGACGACCCGGTCGGCCAGCGGCACCGCCAGCTCCGGCTCGTGCGACGAGAAGAGCACTGCCGCACCGCCGGCGACGGCCTCGGCGACGAGCTCGGCCAGCAGGTCCCGGGCGCCGGCGTCCAGCCCGGCGTGCGGTTCGTCGAGCAGCCACAGCCTCGGACCGCGGGCGACGAGCGACGCCAGCGCCACCCGCCGGCGCTGGCCGGCCGAGAGGCGGCCGACCGCCGTCCGCCGCAGCCGGCCGGTCAGGCCGAGCCGGTCGAGCGCCGGGTCGACCCGGCCGGTCGGCCGGCCGGCTGCCCGCACCGCGAACCGGACGTTCTCCGCCGCGGTCAGCTCGTCATAGAGCGGGGCCGCGTGGCCGAGCAGGCCGACCTCGAGCCGCACCGCGGTCCGATCGTCCCGCAGGTCGTGGCCGAGCACCGACGCCTCCCCCGACGTCACCGCCAGCAGGCCGGCGCACGTCCGCAGCAGGCTCGTCTTGCCCGCGCCGTTCGGCCCGACGACGACGACGACCTCGCCGATGTCGACCGAGAGGTCGACCCCGGAGAGGGCGGGGAACCGGCCGGCGAGCGCGACGGCGGAACGGAGATGGACAGCGGGCGCCATGACCTTCCCCGCCATGCTACGGGGGTCCGGTCGACCGAATCCAAGCAGGGGGTCAGCGGCCCTTTTCCCGGCCCCCGGGCCTCGCCCGCACGCCGGCGGCGCTCAGCTCCGGGTGAGCCGCTCGAGCCCGAGGTGGTTGAGGAGGTCGGAGAACTGGCTCGACAGCCAGCTGAGCTGGCCGGTGAGCAAGAGGATGCCGAAGGCGACGAGCACGCCGCCGGCGACGAGGTGGACGATCCACAGCCCGCGACGGGCCCGCCCGTAGAACGACGTCAGCCGGTTGAACGCCAGCCCGGTGACGAGGAACGGCACGCCGAGGCCGAGGGAGTAGGCGAACAGCAGCACGACGCCCCCCGACAGCGTCGACCGGTCGTAGGCCAGCGCCAGCACAGCCGCCAGCACCGGCCCGATGCACGGCGTCCAGGCGAACGCGAACGCCATGCCCATCAGCGGTGCCGCCCAGACACCGAGCGTCGACGGCCGGAGCTGGAACCGGTGGTCCGAAAAGACGCGCCGGAGCGGCCCGACGCCGGCCCGGGCCCAGAAGCCCGCCGGCAGCGCGCCGACGAGGAGGACCACGCCCATGACGACGACGATCCCGCCGGCCACCGTCGTCAGCGTCGCCTTGTGCGTGTCGAGGACGTGGCCGACACCCGACGCCGCCGCGCCGAGGGCGACGAAGACGATCGTGAACCCGGCGATGAACAGGCCGATACCGCGCAGCAGCGGCGCCAGCGGCCGCGGGCCGCTCGCCGCCGCGCCCCCCTGACCAGCCTCGAGCTCGGCGGCCGACAGGCCCGAGACCATCGAGACGTAGCCCGGGACGAGCGGCAGGACGCACGGCGAGAGGAACGAGAGGATGCCGGCGCCGAACGCCGCCAGCACCCCGAACGGATCGGCCGTGATGGTGGCGATCACCGGGTGCCCATCACCGAGCGGTTCAGCGCAATTGGCTGCGGACCAGCGCCAGGTCGGCTTCGACCATCATCGCGACCAGCCCGGGGAAGTCGACCTCGCGGTGCCAGCCGAGGCCCTGCTCGGCTTTCGTCGGGTCACCGACCAGCAGGTCGACCTCGGCCGGCCGGAGGAACCGCTCGTCGACGACGACGTGCTGCTCCCAGTCGAGACCGGCCGCCGCGAACGCCAGCTCGCAGAGCTCGCGGACCGGATGCGTCTCACCGGTCGCCACGACGTAGTCGTCCGGCGTGTCCTGCTGCAGCATGAGCCACATCGCCCGCACGTAGTCCGCCGCGAACCCCCAGTCGCGCTGGGCGTCGAGGTTGCCGAGCGGCAGCTTGTCGCCGAGGCCGCACGCGATGCGCGCCGCACCGTGCGTCACCTTGCGGGTGACGAACTCGAGGCCGCGGCGCGGCGACTCGTGGTTGAAGAGCATGCCCGACGACGCATGGAGGTCGTAGCTCTCCCGGTAGTTGACCGTGATCCAGTGGCCGTAGACCTTGGCCACCCCGTACGGGCTGCGCGGGTAGAGCGGCGTCGACTCGCGCTGGGGGACCTCCTGGACCTTGCCGAACATCTCCGACGAGCTCGCCTGGTAGAAGCGGATCCCCGGGTCGACCGTGCGGATCGCGTCGAGCAGCCGCGTGACGCCCAGCGCCGTCGTCTCGCCCGTCAGCACCGGCTGGCTCCAGCTCGTCTGCACGAACGACTGCGCCGCCAGGTTGTAGACCTCTTCCGGTCGGTGGTCGCGCAGGACCGCCACCAGCGACCCCTCGTCGAGCAGATCCCCCGCCACCAACGTGAGGCGGTCCTGGATGTGGGCGATCCGTTCGAAGTTGACCGTGCTCGACCGCCGCACCACCCCGATGACCTCGTACCCCTGCTCCAGCAGGAACTCCGCCAGGTACGACCCGTCCTGACCGGTGACGCCGGTGATCAATGCTCGCTTGGGCATGGTTTTCAACGGTACCTCACGGCAACCCGCGCCCCCGTCCGCCCGTAAGGTGCGGCCGTGTCGACCGTCGCCATCGTCTCGTTCCGGCTCGGCGGCATCGACGGCGTCTCGGTCGAGGCGGCGAAGTGGGCGTGGGCGGCCGAGCAGCTCGGGCACCGCGTGACGACGATCGCCGGCGAGGGGCCGGTCGACCACCGCCTGCCGGGCCTGGCCATCGACGCGGCCGACCCGCCGACCGCCGACGAGGTCGAGGCCGTGTTGGCCGGCGCCGATGTCGTCGTCGTCGAGAACCTCTGCTCGCTCCCGCTCAACCCGGCCGCCGCGTCGGTGGTCGCGGCCGCCCTGCGGGGCCGGCCGGCCGTCCTCCACCACCACGACCTGCCGTGGCAGCGGCCGCACCTCGCCGACCGGCCGGGCCCCCCGGACGACCCGGCGTGGCGGCACGTGACGATCAACGAGCTGAGCCGCCGCCAGCTGGCTGACCGCGGCATCGACGCGGTGACCGTCTACAACGCGTTCGACGTCGACCCGGTGCCCGGACGGCGGGAGCTGACGCGGGCCGCGCTCGGGCTGGCCGCGCCGGACCGGCTCGTCCTCCAGCCGACCCGCGCCCTCGCCCGCAAGAACATCGCCGCCGGCCTCGCGCTGGCCGAGGCCGCCGAGGCCACGTACTGGCTCCTCGGGCCGGCCGAGGACGGCTACGGCCCCGAGCTCGACCGGCGGCTCGCCGGCGCCCGCTGCCCGGTCCGCCACGGCGCGCCGCCGGGGACGACAGGCCCCGTGACGATGGCCGACGCCTACGCGGCCGGCGACGCGGTCGTCCTGCCGTCGACGTGGGAGGGGTTCGGCAACCCGACCGTCGAGTCGGCCGTCCACCGGCGCCCGCTCGCCGTCGGCTGGTACCCGGTCGCCCGGGAGCTGGCCGCCTTCGGCTTCCGCTGGTTCGACGCCGCCGACCCCCGTTCGCTGGCCGGCTGGTTCGACCGCCCTGATCCCGACGTCGTCGCCCACAACGCCGCCGTCGCCCGGGCCCACTTCTCGCTCGCCGACCTGCCAGGCCGGCTGGCCACCGTGCTCGGGTAGCCTCGTCCTCGATGGCACGAGCGGTGCGGCCAGGCGCTGTCGGGACAGGCGAACCGTACGGCGACGGCGACCGCCCGGTGCGGCGACTGACGGCCGGCGAACGACGGCAGCAGCTCTTCACGGTCGCTCTCCGGCTCTTCGCCGACCGCGGTTACCGAGCGACGACGATGGACGACGTCGCGGAGGCCGCCGGTGTGACCAAGCCGCTGCTCTACCAGCACTTCTCGTCCAAGCGCGCCCTCTACCTGGAGCTCGTCGACTCCGTCGCCCACGACCTGCTCACCGCGGTCAGCGAGGCGACTGCGTCGGCCGATGGTCCCCGCCAGCAGGTCGAGCGGGGCTTCGCCGCCTACTTCCACATGGTCGTCACCCACGAGGCCGCGTTCCGCCTCCTCTACGGCCGCGACGACGCCGGTGACGAGGAGCTCGGCGACGCCCTGCGACGCGTCGAGGACGCCATCGCCCTGGCCATCGACCCGCTCATCGCCGCCGGCCTCGACCCCGAGCACCGGCGGTTCCTGGCCTACGCCGTCGTCGGCATGGCCGAGGGCGCCAGTCGCCAGTGGATGGCCGCCCGGGCCGAGCGGGCCGCGTCGAACGGCGGCCTCGACCCGGTCACCGCCGACGTCGAGGCCCGGCGGCTCGCTGGACGACTGGCCGACCTGGCTTGGGCCGGGCTCCGGTCCGTCCACGCCGACTGATTCACCGCCCAGCCGACTAGTTCACCGCCCCGGCCGACTAGTTCACGCCGGTGCCGGGCGGCTCACGGTCGGTGCCACGCCCGTATCGCGGTGCATTGCTTTGTCGCGCCCTTTGCAGAATTCACCCCACCCCGGGCGCGCCAATTCTGCAAAGGGCGCGACAACGACATCTCGTCGGCCACCCGCCGCCCGGCTGTCAGAGCCGATCGACGAGCTGCTGGCAGAGCGCCCAGAGCTGGCGGGCGCAGGCGACGTAGACGTCGTCGTCATGGCCAGCCGGGTCGTCGACGTCCTCGTCGTCGGTCAGCGTCACCGCGGCGAGATCGAGCGCGGCCACCCGAGCGCGCAGCGGGGCCGGACCGGGCGGCAGGTCGCGGCACAGCCGCCGCAGGGTGGCCGTCCGGGCCGCGGCCTCCGGGTGGCGGCGGCGGACGTAGCGGACGTGGTCGGCCTCCATGGCGACAACGACGTCGGCCCGGTCGAGCTCGGACGGGTCGAGCTGCCGGCTGCGATGGCGGGCCGTCGGCACGTCGGCGAGCTCCTCGATCGCCGCGATGGCCGACCGGGTGCGATGGCTCACCGGCTGGCCGTCGACGACATGCGTCCCGGCCGTGGCCACCCGGAGGCCGGCACCGGTGACCTCGGACAGGTACTCGAGCATGAACCCGGCCATCACCGAACGGGCGGCGTTCCCGGTGCAGAGCACGAGCAGACGCCGGCTCAGAGGTACTCCTTGCGGCGCATCCAGACGAGGACGAACCAGCCCCAGATCGGCGGCAGGTACGACGTGAACAGCCGTTGGACGAACGTCGCGGCCACCGCGTCCGTCTGCGGGATGCCGGCCGCGGTGAGGCACAGGATCATCCCGGCTTCCACCACCCCCATCCCGCCCGGGACCGGCGACAACCCGCCGATCATCGACGCCAGGGTCAGGACGACGAGCAGCTGCGCCAGCCCGAGGTGCTGGTTGAACGCATGCAACGCCGCCCCGAGCGCCATGGCCACGAGCAGCTGGGCCAGGATCGCGCCGCCGAAGATCTCGACCATGTTCCGCGGGTGCTTGGCCAGGATGCGGAGGTGGGCCCAGACCTCCGACAGCTTCGGCCGCAGCTTGTCGCGGGCCACCCGGCGGAGTCGGGGCACGAGCAGGACGGCGCCGAGCAGGACGGCGCAGCCGACGACGATCAGGACGATGAGCCAGACGAGGTCGCCGTGGCCGCCACCGCCGCTCGTCGGCTTCTTTGTGAAGTGGAACTTACTGATGGCGATGGGCAGGGCGATGAGGAAGAGCGCGCCCTTGACGATCCAGCTGACCGTCGAGATGACCGCCCCGGAGCTGACCGCGACGGTGGCGTCGTAGCCCTCCTGCTGGAAGAACCGGACGCGGCACGCCAGGCCGCCCATCGTCCCGCCGGCCAGCTGGACGAAGCTGTTCGCCACTTCGAGCGCGACGACGCGGCCGTAGGAGATCGGGTCGACGATCGATCCGGTCGTCGTGATCGCCAGCGACGGGTACGTCAGCTGAGCCAACACGAACGTGGCCGCCACCCAGCCCCAGCGGGCGCCGGTGATCGTGTCCCACGACTTCGAGACGTTGATCAGGACGCCGAGCAGCGCCCAGCCGCCGATGAGGGAACCGACCACCATGATCAGCGTCATCCAGCTGATCCGGCGCGGCTCGGCCAGCTTCGGGACCTCCACCCCCGCCGCCGAGGCACCGCCTTCGCGCAGGGCCTTCAGGAGGCCCTTCTTGCCCCGCAGCGCCCGTGACAGCACCGGATCGAGGGCCGCCCGTTGCAGGAACGGCAGCGCCGACGCCAGGACGTCCGTCGGGAGCACCCGGTCGGCCGCGGCGACCGCCCGTTCCGCTCCCATCGCCAGGCCGGCGGTCGCCAGCGCCGCGGCCACGTCCCGGTCCAGCCGCTCGTCTGGCCCCGTCGACGTCGCCCGGCGGAAGTCGACCAGCCCGGCCGAACGGTCGTCGGCGACGACCGTCGCTCCGCTGACCGACCCGTGGGCGATCCGGGCCGACCGCAGCTTCAGGACCTGCGCGAACAGGTCGTCGGCCGCCGCGTCCGGCAGGACTCCGGGATCGGGAACCGGCAGCGGCGCCGGCCCGGCCGCCGCGTCCGCCGAGCCGGCGGGCGGCGTGGCCGCGGCCAACCGATCGGCCAGCCGGGTGCCGGCCGGCGGCCGGGTCACGAGCGCGGCGTCCCGCGACGACCCGGCCGTCCCGGCGGCGAGCACCTCGGGCACCCGGGCGCCGGACCGGGCGGCCAGCAGGGTCAGATAGGCCTCGTGCTCGACCTGCTGGACCCGGGTCAGCGTCAACGTCGGCCCGGAGTCGCGGTAGGCGACGAACCGGAACAGCTTGGCCAGCAACTGGGCGTCGTGGGCGTCCCGGCCGTAGACGGAGGCGTTGATCGGCCCGGCGCCGTCGGCGGCCCGGAACCGGGCCACGCCCCATTCCTGGTCGGGCGCGGCGGTGACGTCACGAGCGGTGATGTCGAGATCGGCCAGCAGGTCGGCCACCTCCTTGGTCGACGGCAGCCCGAGCGGCGAGCCGAAGACCAGGTGGAAGGCGGCGGCCACTCCCCAGCCGACGGCCAGGCTGGCCAGCACGCTGATCGGCAACCCGGAGCCGTTGACGACGGTGGCGACGGCGGCGACGGCGATGACCACCTCGACCAGCCGCTGCAGCCCCCGGCTGAGGTAGGGCAGCGCGGCCGAGACGACGGCCACGGTGGCCGCCACCCGGGCCACCGGGAAGACCAGGTCGATGCCCTTCAGTGTCGGCGTCGACACGTGGCCCCCTGTCGCCCCGATGGCCAGTTCCAGCAGGACGCTGGTCAACCAGGCGACGAGGCCGGAGAGGAGGAGGTCCCGGGCGATGTTGCGCCGCTTCGACAGCAGCGCCAGGACTCCGAGGGTGACGATGACGCCCACCGACCCGAGCCACCAGACGGTATTGACCAGCCACCGGACGCCCTCCGGTGCAGGCGTCAGGAAGTGGAGGACGGCCAGCTGGGCGGCGGCCGGCGTGCCGCTGATGAGCCAGCAGCACAGGACGGCCAGCACCGCGACGCCGACCTTGACCGCGTCGGAACCCCGACGCCGGGTGGCGCCGTCGCCGACCGGGGCGAAGACGATCGACCGCCACGGCCGGTCCCGTCGGTCACGGCGCCGGTGCCGCGACGGCGCGGCGACCGACCCGGCGCCGTCCCCTTCGTCCCCTCCTTCCGCCCCGCCCATGCACCGCCGAGATTACGACCAACCGGTCTGGCCGGCGGCCACCGGCCCTGCCGCGATCAGGCGCCGTCGATCAGCAGGTCAGTGTGACGGGCCAGGACGTCGAAGTCCGCGTCGGCGTGCAGGAGCGGGATGCGGGCTCGGATGGCGTGGGCGGCGATGAGGCAGTCGATCAGCCGCCGGACGGTGTCGCCACGACGCCGGCAGGTGCGGTAGAGCGCCGCCGCGTCCTCGTAGTCGGCCGGCGCCGTCGGGAGTACCGAGGCCCGGGCGAGCAAGCCACGCAGGCTCTGGAGATGCGCCTCGTCTCGGGCTCCGGCCAACATCTCCATCCGAACGGGATGGCACGTCGCGATCTCGTCGTCGAGGAGCTCGTCCACCCGAACGCAGGCCGGGCGGCCGGTGTCACGGAGGAACTCGATCCATGCCGAGCTGTCGACGAGGATCACCCGGTGCGGCCGTCGCGCAGCTCGGCCAGCTCGCCGTCCCATCCCGACCCTCGCAGGCGGCGGGCGCCGTCGAGGTCGAGGGGCTCCGCGGCCACCGTCCGCAGGGCGAAGTTGACCGCTTCCCGCTTGGTCGAGAGGTGGTACCGGCGCATGACGGCATCGCACGCCGTGTCGTCGAGGTCAATGTTGGTGCGTGCCATACACCAACGCTACACCTCGTCGACGTAGGCGAACAGGTCCGGGTCCGAGGTGCGCAGCCGCCGCAACAGGGCTGGCCACATGTTCTGACGGAAGTACCTCTCGTAGAGAACCTTGGACTGGCGCACCTCGGCCGGTGGCATCTCGGTGGCCCCGATCCGTTCCATCTCGACCTGGTAGTGGGCGGCCAGCTCGATCGACACGGCGTCGACGGTCGCGTTCTCCAGGGTCGTCCCGACCGCGATCACCCCGTGGTTCTTCATGAACAGCAGGTGCTTGTCCCCGAGCGCCTTGGCGATCACCTTGGCGTCAGCCGATGGATGGCTGCCGTCGTCCTCCTGGAACGCCTGCTCCCCGTCGAAGAGCACCGAGACCACGTTGTACATGCCCAGCGGTCGGCCCGTCCCCGACAGCACCGACGCCCAGAAGGAATGCGTGTGGATCACCGCGTTGAGATCGGGCCGCTCCCGGTAGATGGCCGCATGGAAGGCGATCGCCGGCGAGGCCGCCATCGACCCCTCCAGCACCTCCAGATCGAAGCTGACCTTGGCCACCCGGTCCGGAGTCGTCTCGTCGAAGTACTCGAAAGGGGTGACCCAGAAGGCGTCTTCACCGGGCGCCCGCTGGCTGACATGACCCCCGACCTGGCTGTCACAGCCCTGTCGGAAGAGGATGCGCCGCGAGGCGGCAATACGGAACCGGACGTCGTTCATGTCCACGACGGGACCTCCTCAGTGCTCGGTACGTTCATGACCTTCGGTCGCCGGGCGCCAACGATGGGCGGCGGCGAGACCTCAGGAAGGTCGAGCGGCCGGGCTGTCCTCGGCGGAGTACTGCAGCAACGAGACCAGCACCTGCTGGTCGGGTCGGATGCGGTCGGTATAGAACTGCTCGGCGTCGAAGTGCCCCTCGGTCAGCCTCGACACCTCTTCCTCGTTCCCCTCGTCGATCAGCGCGATGAGCTTGTCGTGCACCTCTACCCCGGCCCGGCGGTAGGCCAGGTCGGGGAAGGAGCCGGCTTCGAGCTGCTGGACGCCCCACTCGCGCACCTGCGCCAGCCAGACCTCTTCGATCGCCCCGACCAGCACCGCGATCGGCTCGTTGCCGCACGAGGTCACGACGGTGCTGTGGAAACGGCTCATCGCCTCCATGAAGCGAGGCACGTCCTCCAACGAGCGGACGCTCTCCTCCTGGATGGCCGCCAGGGCCGGGACCACCGCCGTGGCGCGATCGGCCCGGCCGGCGCAGAGCCGGGCACAGACCGGCTCCATCGTGGCCAGTGCTCGGCCGACCTCGGCCAACTGCACGCCCCGAGACTGCAGCACCAGCCCGAGGCTGTAGGCCGGGCCACTGTGGGTCGGCAGGTGCACGACCGCCCCGCCGACGTTGCCACGGCGGACCGTGATCAGCCCTTCCAGCTCGAGGATCCGCAGCCCGTCGCGCACCGCCTGCTTCGAGACCCCGAACTCGTCCAGGAGCCGCTCCTGGTTGGGCAGCTCGCTCCCGTCGGGTAGTTGGCCGCTCAAGATCCGCTGCCGCAGGGTGTCGGCCACCATCTCCGCCAGACGCGGCGTCCGCCGGCGCCGGGAAAGGCTCACCGGACCCTGGGCGCCAGTCGGCGGAAGGTGGCTCGCCGCGTCGGTCCAGTCGGTCTTCACTGGGCCAACATCGTAGTTGGCGGGCGTAGAACCACTCCGTGATCACGACAACTTTCATGCCCGCACCCGGCCGTCGTCGCCCGATCGGGCCGGCAAGACCAAGGTGGACGGACGGTCAGGTCGGCTCCACAGGCGCACCGCGATCGTGCGCCGACCGACCAACGGGCCGAGGGCCGCTCGCCGGTCGTACGTTGGGTGGCTCCCGGCCGCCAGGTGCAACCCGATTCGGTGGCCGACGCCGAAACGATGATGGATCGAGCCCAGGGCCGACAGCACCGGCGCCCGCGGCTCGTCACCGTCCGGACGGCGGTAGCGGGTGGCGCCCCGGACGACCAGCTCGGCCCGGCCGTCCGGAGCCAGGTCGAAGAGCGTCGCCACCAGCACCGACACCGTCGGCTCGGCGGCCACCCACGCCGAGAGGGACACCGAGCCGGCCGCCTCGACCGCCACCTCGAGGGGCGCGGTGCCGAAGACCAGACCGTCGGGCCGGCGGATGACGGGGCGCTGGTCGGCTGGTCCGGCCTGGGCCGCCACCTCCAGTCCGGGCAGGAACGTCCGGCCCCCGATCGTCGGCGTCGGATCGTCGGCATCGAAGGTGAACGTCCACGGCCCCCCGGCCCGGGCCTCCCCGTCGACGGCTCCGTCCCCACCGGCTGCGTCCCCAACGGCCCCATCCTCAACAGCCGGGTCCTCGAGGAGGGCCTGGGCCCGTTGGACGCCGAGCTGCTCGGCCAGTGGCCCGTCGATCTCCCCGGCCAGGCGAAAGACGAGCGAGGTCGCCGGTGGCGGCCACTGCCGGCCCGCCCACCAACCGTCGGCACCGGTGACGAAGGTGCGGACGGCGAACGGGGTGGGGGGGGTTCGGGGGGTAGGTGTGCCTGAACCAGGGACGAGCCATCGGTCGAACCAGTCGAGCTGCTGACCCGCCAGGTCGACGACGTCGGCCGAGCCGTCCACGCCGAAGGAGCGGCCGGGGAAGTTGCCGCCCGTCACCCCGCCGTGGGCCCAGGGGCCGACCACCAGCCGGTGCCGGTCGGGATAACGATCGGCCAGCATGGTGTAGCCGGCGAGGTCCCCCTCGCAGAAGACGTCGTACCAGCCGGCCACGTGGAAGGCCGGGACCTCGGCCGGGACGGGCAGCGCTTCGGCGGCGATCGGGTCGCCGCCACTGCGCACGGCGGCGGCTTCGCGCAACCAGTCCACGAGGTAGTCCGGCCACCCCGGCCCGGCCTCCCCGAAGGCCAGGTCCGGCTCGGCGTAGAGCGCATCGATCCTTCGGGCCAGGGCCAACGGGTCGCCCGAGGCGGCCCGGGCCACGTCGGGCGGGGCGAGATGGGCGCTACCCCACCAACCGGCGAACCCCAGGGCGAACACGCATGTGGGGAACAGCCAGCCGTTCGGGGCCGCCCAGCCGCCCATGGCTGGCGACAGGGCGCCCAGGAGCTCGAGCTGCCCGCGCCGGCCCAGCTCGGCCGCCGCCCGCCACTGCACCGCCGCGCTGTACGAGCGGCCCAGCATGCCCACCGGGCCGACCACCCAGGGCTGCTCGGCCAGCCAGGCGACGGTGTCGGCCCCGTCAGCGCCCTCGGTCGTGAAGGGGTCGAACCGGCCTTCGGAACCGAACCGGCCCCGAACGTCCTGGACGGCTACCGCATACCCGCGCTCGACGGCCCGGAAGAGATCGAGCGCGCCGTTGGCAATGCCCGAGCGGCTCTTGTCGTAGGCCGTCCGGTGCAGGAGGGTCGGCCAGGGGCCGTCGCCGGCCGGCCGGTAGAGGTCGGTCGAGAGGCGGATGCCGTCGGCCATGGGCACGGCGAGGTGGCGCGTGACGACCAGCGAGGGCGCCGGGGCCGGGCGACGGACCGCCTCGTTCGTGACCGATCCCGTTCTCGTGCGATCAGTCCAGTTCTCGGCGCAGTCTGGGCAGGACCTCTTCGGCGCACAACCTCATGCTCTGGTACGTCGTGTCGAACGACATCGTCCCGACGTGCATCATCATCAGCAGGTTGTCGCAGCCACCGACGGCCCCGTCGAAGGCCTTGACCTGTTCCACCACCTGGTCCGGCGTGCCGACGAAGAACATGCCGAGCTCGATCAACTCCTCGACCGGAGCGTTGATCAGGTGGGCGATCGGTGACTGTGGCTCCTCCCCCCGGGCCTGCTTGGCCAGGATCCGGGCGCGAATCTCGGCGTCCAGGTAGCCGGGGACGTCCATGAACTGGGGCGCCGTCTTGTTGTGCTGGAGGTACCACTGCAGGGCCTGGCCGCCGGCCCGGGCCTCACGCTCGTTCTCGCCCACGAACATGAGGCCGGAGTAGCCCACCCGCTCGGGACCCGGCTCGGGCAAGCCGGCGTCGACCGCCCATTTCCGGAAGGCGCCGAAGATCTTGGCCGCCCCCTCGGTACCGGTGAGGATGGTGGCCAGGTTGTGGCCCCGAAGGGCGACCTGCTCGCCGGTGCTGACGCTCTGGGTGGGGACCCAAATGGCCGGATGGGGCTGCTGGTGGGGGCGGGGCCAGATGTTGACCTGGCGGGCCTGGAAGTGCTCGCCCTCCCAGTTGAACGGTCCATCGTGGGTGGTCCAGGCCTTGAGGATGAGGTCCGCGGCCTCCCAGAACCGGTCGTACATATCGATCGGCGTCATGTTCTGGGGGGAGACCTCCATGGGCACGCCCCGGACGAAGCCACACTGGAGCCGGCCCCGGGACAGCACGTCGATCATCGCCATCTCCTCGGCCACCCGGATCGGGTCGGGCCGGTTGGCGATCGGGTTGCCGAGGGGGAGGATCCGGGCGCGGTGGGTCTCCCGAGCCACGATGGCCGCCGACAGCGGCACGGCCACGTCGAGGCAGGTGGCCGTGGAGTGGTGCTCGTTGAGCATGATGTCGAGACCGAGCTCGTCGGCTGCTCGGTAGATGTCGAAGAACTTGTGGTACATCTCCGACCCGGCTTCGGGGTCGTAGTACCGGTTGGGCAGGGTCACCCGGGCCGATTCGATGGTCTCGTCCGGCGGGATGAAGGGGTACGCCATCTCGGTGAAGACGTAGTTGCGGATATCCCTCATCGGCCGGCTCCCGCGGCCACCGGTGCCTCGACCGGTGATGGTCCCAGTAGGGCGGCGACCGCCCCGGCCACGCCGGCCGGGTCCTGCTCCTCGAGCCGGTGCCCGCCGGCCAGCTCCCGGCGGCCGGCGTTCGGGCCGATGGCCTCGGCGTAAGCGGCGGCGTACCCCCCGGGGTCCCGGACGAACTGGTCGTCGTTGCCCCAGAGGACCAGCGTCGGTACCCCGATGCGGTGCAGCCGATGGATCAGCGCCGGATCGTGCCGGTACGGCAGGAAGCCATAGCGGACCATGGCTTCCTGCGCCTGGGCCAGGTAGACGAAGTCCTCCGGGCCGAGGGCGGCCAGGTCCGGCCGGGGGCCGGCGCCGTAGGTGGCCGCCAGCGCCTCGTGGCGGGGGATGGCGTAGAGGTCGACGAAGTCCCGGGTCTCTCGACCCCCCACCTTGATCCCGACCGGCGCCACCAGGACCAGGGCCGAGATCAGGACCGTGCTCTTGACGGCGGCGGCGGCCGCCACCCATGCACCAAAGGAGGCGCCGACCAACGTCACCGGCGTGCGCACGGTGGCCTCCAGGTAGTCGAGCACCACGTAGGAGAGGTCCTCGACGGTGTGCAGATGGGCCGGCCGGTCCGAGCCCCCCCATCCGGGGAGCTCGGGCGCCCGCACCTCGAACTGCTCACCCAGGGCGTCCAGCAGGTCGGCCGAGAACAGCAAGCCATCCTCGCCGTGCAAGAAAACGAGCGGCGGCCCCGATCCTCGACGTTCCTCCTCGAGGGCGACGCCGCTCGCTACTGCCCGGTTGCGTGCCCTGACCCTCACGTCCGCCTCAGCCATGACACATTCCTATGGCCCCTCCCGTTCCTCCGACTCTAGAATGCTAAAATAGAAATATAGGATTCGTCAAGGCGCCGAAGGAGCTCGAGCACCCATGGTCAAGGTCATGTTCACCTGGAAGGACCGGTCGGACCGCACTCCCGAGGCCTGCGAGGCGCACTATCGGGCCGTCCACCTGCCACTGGCCCGTGAAGCCTTCGACGGGGTCGACGGGTTCCGGCGCCTCGTCTTCAACCGGGTCCGCGGCCATCGGGTCAACGACTTCAACGACCCGGCATCCCATCCGGCGGCGACCGACTTCGACGCCTTCGTCGAGCTGTGGTTCGACAGCCCCGAGCAGGTGGCCGCCGCCATGGGGCGCCCACCACTGGCTGCGATGTTCGACGATCACCCCAACTTCATGGAGACCGACATCCCGGCCAACATCCGGATCTACGAGCTCGACGAGACCGTGGTCTTGGCGGGCGTCCTGGACGCCGGCACCGTCTGAGCAAGCCAGATCGGGTGCCCGGTGCCGGCCCGGGTCAGGGCATTGAGGCCGAAATGCCCAAGCTGACCTCGTGGACGACGCCGGTCATCACGCCCGGGTCGGTGACCAGGTACATGACCGCCCGGGAGAAGATCTCCGGCTCGACCCACGGGATCCCCATGGGGTTGAGGCCGGCGAACCGGGGGCGCACGTCGTCGATGGTCGGGTTCTCGATCTCTGGACAGAACAGCTGGTAGTTGGCCTCGTTGTGCACCATCGGGGTGTCGACCGAGGTGGGGCACATCACGTTGCAGGTGATGCCTGTCCGGACCACCTCCAGGGCCACCGACTTGGCCAGACCGACCAACCCGAACTTGGTGGCCGAGTAGTGGGCCAGGTTCATGTTGCCGTGGCGGCCGGTCATGGAGGAGACGACGACGATCCGCCCGAACTGCTGGGCCTTCATCGTCGGCAGGACCGCCCGGATGCACTTGAAGGCGCCGGACAGGTTGGTGTCGATCATGTCCGCCCAGCCCTGGTCGGTGATCTGGTCGACCGGGCTCGCGGCGCAGATGCCGGCGTTGGCCACCAGGACGTCGATCCGACCGAACGCTTCGAGGGTCCGGGCCGCCATGGCCTCCACCTGGTCGGTGTCCCTGATGTCGGCGACCAGCCCGAGGCCGCGACCGCCGGCCTTCTCCACCAGTTGGACCGTTTCCTCGAGCTCCTCGGGGGTGGCCAGGGGGTAGGCCACCGAATCGATCGGGGCGGCGATGTCGCAGGCCACCACGGCCGCCCCTTCGGCGGCCAGGGCCAACACGTGCGCCCGTCCCTGGCCCCGACCGGCGCCGGTCACGATCGCCACTTTGCCGTCCAACTGCCCCATCACACCCTCCTCGGCTCGCTCGCTCCGCTTTGGACTAGTACGCGTCGGGGTCGTTCTGGACGGCCTCGGGCACCGGGTGCCGGTAGAGCTCGGA
Organism: uncultured Actinomycetota bacterium; assembly: GCA_963844575.1. Lineage (GTDB taxonomy): Bacteria > Actinomycetota > Acidimicrobiia > Acidimicrobiales > RAAP-2 > DASZUK01. Next base: position 1,009,421 of record CAWJOU010000005.1, on the reverse strand, counting down.
CGCGTTCTTCCAGGTCATCTTGGCGATGTCCTCGGCCGGAAGACCGCCGAGCTCCTCTTCGATGACCCGCTGGGTGTTCGGCCAGGTGGAGTCGCAGTGGGGGTAGTCCGACTCGACCAGGATGTGGTCGACCCCGATCCGGTCCCGCTGGACGAAGGCCGAGGGGTCCTCGACGGCGCAGAACCAGAAGTTGCGCTGCAGCACCTCGCGCGGGGTCAGGTCACCCTTCCAGTTCCCGTACATGGCGCTGTACGAACCCATGTGGTCGAGCCGGTCCAGTAGGGCGGCCACCCAGCCGATGCCGCCTTCGGACATGCAGATCTTGAGGTCCGGATAGCGCGACGGGAGACCGGTGAACAGCCAGTCGACGGCGGCGAAGATGGCATAGACGAAGAAGAGGACCCCGACCACGTCCTGGGGGGCGTCGGGCGTCGTCATCGGCGAGACACCAGAGGACCCGATGTGCAGGTTGACGACCGTCCCGGTCTCCGCACAGGCCCGCACCAGGGGCTCCCAGTACCCGGAGTGGATGGTCGGTAGGCCGAGCTTGGACGGGTCCTCGCTGAAGGTCACCGCCTTGAAGCCCCGCTCGGCGTTCTCCCGGATCATCTGGGCCCCGAGCTCGGCGTCGAGCAGCCAGGGCAACTGGCAAGGGATGATGCGGTCCGGATAGGGGCCGGCCCAGGCGTCGAGGTGCCAGTCGTTCCAGGCCCGGACGCAGGCCAGGGCCAGGTCGACGTCCTTGGTGATCTGCTGGAGACGCTGGCCGGCAAAGCCCGGGAGGAACGACGGGAAGTTGACCGAGGCGTAGACGCCGTTCAGGTCCATGTCGGCGACCCGCTGGTGGATGTCCCAGGATCCCCGTCGCATCTCGTCGAAGCGGGTCGGCTCCATGGCCCACTCCGAGACCGGCCGGCCGACCACGGCGTTGAAGCCGACGGTGGGCAGCTCCACCCCGTCGTAGAGCCACGTCTCGGTGCCGTCGGCCTTCTCCACGATCCGGGGGGCCCGGTCGGCCAGGGCGGCGGGCACCCGGCCCTCGAAGGTGTCGGCCGGCTCCACGATGTGGTCGTCGGCGGAGATGACCGTGTACTTGCGCGTCGCCCGGGGTGGGTCGGGCAGGAAGGTCACCGTCCGTTCGCCGGACTGGCCGGCCACGGTGAAGTTCTTGTTCGCCGCCAGGTCGTCGATGCTCAGCATGTGGGTGCCTTCCCTGTTGTCCCCTCGGCGACCCGCGACCCCCCGGCCGCCAACTTCACATTATTCAAAATTATCGAGAAAGACTCGGGGTCAACCACGATCCCGCGCCCTCGGTCCGAGGCCCTCGACGGAGGGGGAAGCGGGTACCTCGTCGGCCAACCGTCGACGGATGTCGGCTCGGAGCTCGCCCTTGGCCACCTTGGCCCCCGACGACCTCGGCAGGTCGTCGACCAGCTCCAGCCGCTCGGGGAACCATTCCTTGCTGACGCCCCGCTCGGCCAGGAACCCGGTCAGGTCCTCCAAGGTCGGGATCGCCTCGCCCCGGGCCACGACGTAGACGCAGACGCGCTCGCCGAAGATCGGGTCCGGCATGGCCACTGCCGCCACCATGGCCACGTCGGGGTGTTCGGCCAGCTCGGCTTCCACCGCCGGCGCGCTGATGTTCTTGCCGCCGCGGATGATGATGTCCGAGGTTCGCCCGACCACCCGCAGATAACCTTCGGCGTCCACCTCGACGATGTCGCCCATCAGCATCCAGCGGTCGTCGGTCAAGAGCTCGGCGTTGGCCGCGTCGTCGTCCAGATAGCCGAGGCAGGTGGCCGGCCCCCGTCCGGCCGGGATGCCGGTGCGCACCGGACCGCTCACCGGCTGGCCGGCCGGGTCGTAGATGCGGACCTGCATGGCGTCGATGATCCGCCCGGCCGTCCGCAGCCGTCGCTCGCGGGTGTCGGCCAGGGAAGTCCGACTGAAGGTGCCGGTCTCGTTCGAGCCGTAGAACTGGAGGACGACCGCGCCGGTGCGCTCCTCGAAGGCGGCTGCCCGCTCGTACGGGACGGCTTCGCCGCCGGTGTACATGGCTCGCAGCGAGCGGAGGTCGACCTCGTCCATCAGGGGCGAGCTCAGCATCATGATGAACTGGGTGCTGACACAGGCCAGGACGGTGACCCCGTACCGGGCGATGGCCCGCAGCGTGTCGTCCGCACTGAAGCGCGGCGACACGATGGTGGGACAGCCCAGGATGGCCGGCGTGAAGTGGACCGTCCACAGGCCGAAGCCGAAGGGCGCCGGTACCGCGCCGTAGAAGATGTCGTTCTCGTCGAGCGCCCCGGACTCGACCGCCAGCTGGTGGAAGTAGAACCACCGGTTCTCGGTGTGGGCGACGCACTTGGGCAACCCGGTGGTCCCCGAGGTCGAGTTCACCAAGAAGAGGTCGTCCGGACCGACGGCCCGGCCGGCGATGACGGACTCGGCGGCCGCCGGACGGCGCACGTCGATCGCCTGCCCGTCGAGCCGGACGCCGTCCTCCAGCTCGCCCTCGGGTACCACCAGGCTGCGGAGACCAGCCAACTTCCCCGTAGCCATCTCAGCCACGACGTCGGCGGCCGGACGGCCGCCCCGCTCGCCGTGGGTGACGATGGCCGCGGCCGTGGTTCGCTCGAGCAGGTGCCGTACCTCGGCGTCCCCGGCCCGATGGCCGATGCCGACGGCCACCAACCCGGCCTTGCTGGCCGCCAAGAGGGCGATGTGCACGGCCGGGCCGTCCGGCAGGAGCACGCCGACCCGGTCACCGGGCTCGAGCCCGGCATCGACCATGGCCGCCGCCAGCTGGGCCGACCGCCGGTCGTAGTCCGACCAGGTGAGCACGACGTCCGAGTCGGGATCGGCCCCCGGGACGATCAGGGCGGGAGCCTGTGGCTTGGCGGCGCGGTGCCGAGCCACTACCTGGGCCAGCGTGTCGGTCCCCCACCAGCCCTGGGCGACATAGGCGGCCGCCACCGCCGGGTCGACGCCGCCGTCGCCGTGCGCCCACCGATCGACCGACTGTCCCGGCTCCGTTCGCAAAGGTTCGATCACGTCTCAAGCAGTAGACGACAGCTGCGATGTGACCACGTGTTGGTCGAGCCACTGGAGCGTCTTCTCCCACGCATCTTGCGCCGAAGCCTCGTGGTACATCGTGGGCCGGCGGTCGGCCTGGAACGCATGTCCGGCTTCGGCGTACCGGTGCAGGGCCGTCGGGACCGGGGATCGGGCGGCCGCACGGCCGAGCTGATCGACCTCCTCGACCGGAGCCAGTCGATCGAGATCACCGTAGAGACCCAGCCAGGGGGTCTGGAGGTCAGGTGCCAAGTCGAGCAGCGGTGGGATGCCGAACTCCGGGTCGACGATGCCGCCCCCGTAGAACGTCACCGCTGCCCCGAGCGCCAGGTGCCGGGCGCCGAAGAGGCCGATGGTTCCCCCCATGCAAAAGCCGACCAAGCCGATGGCGCGATCGTCGAACCCTTCGTCGTTGAGATAGCCGACGATCGCTCGAAGATCAGCCAGGAGATCGGTGTCATTGAGGGCTTTCATCTGTCGCACCATGCCCTCGATATCACCGTGATCGAGTGACCGATCACCGGCCCGATAGTAGAATTCGGGCGCGATCGCCCGGTAGCCGAGGTCGGCGAACCGGCCGGTGAAGTCGTCGTTTTGCGCGGTGGCGCCCGCCGCGTCGTGGAGCACCACGACCGCCCGGCGGGGCGTTTCGTCGGGAGAGCAGTCGAGGATGGGTACGCCGCCCGCGCTCGTGAGAACCCCTCTGGACCTTCCCTCGGTCATGCCCACCCCTCGTCTCTACCCCCGCCCGCGCCCGACTCCCCACCTCGGAACCGATCCCTCGGCAAGCTGACGCCGGCCCTTGCGACCACTTGAGAAGATAGTATAGTGCAAAAATAGAGTAATAGGGCCGAGGCGGAGGGGCGGGAGGCGACGGTGTTGGACTGCGTTGTCAAAGGCGGAACCGTTGTCGACGGCACCGGTAGCCCCGGCGTCCAGGCCGACGTCGGCATCCAGGACGGACGGGTGGTGGCCGTCGGGGAGGTCGCCGAGGCGGCCAGCCGGACCATCGACGCCGACGGGCTGGTGGTCGCTCCGGGTTTCGTGGACATCCACACGCACTACGACGCGCAGATCAAGTGGGACCCGGGGCTGGCGCCGTCCGTGCTGCACGGCGTGACGACGGTGGTCGGTGGCAACACAGGGTTCACCATCGCCCCGATCCGAGACGAGCACGCCGACTACATGCGCCGGCTGCTGTCCCGGGTGGAGGGCATGCCCCTCAGCGCGCTCGAGGTCGGGGTGGACTGGGGAACGTGGTCGTCGTACGGCGAGTATCTCGACGAGCTCGAGGGCACGTTGACCGTGAATGCCGGCTTCCTGGCCGGCCACTCGGCCATCCGTCGCGTCGCCATGGGAGAACAGTCGGTCGGCCAACCGCCGACCGAAGACCAGATGCAGGTCATGGAGCGGCTGCTCGACGAGAGCTTGGCCGCTGGCGCCCTCGGGTTCTCGTCGTCCAACGGCCGGGCCCACACGGACGGTTACGGCGACCCAGTGCCGTCCCGGTGGGCCTCGGAGGACGAGTTGCTCCGGCTCTGCCGGGTGGTCCGCGAGCACGAGGGATCGGTGCTGGAGTACATCCCGAGCTCGCCACCCGAAGAGGCCGACCGACTGACCGCGATGTCGTTGACCGCCGACCGACCGCTCAACTGGAACGTGCTGACGGTGGCCGCCGGGCGGATCGAGACCGTCCGGGCCCAGATGGCCGTCTCCGACCATGCCGCGGCTCGGGGAGCCACGGTTCGTTGCCTCACGGTGCCCATGGTGGTGGCGTTGCGGTACTCCTTCACCACCGGGTTCGGGCTGGAGATCATGCCGAACTGGGGGCCGGTCTTCAAGCTGCCGATCGCGGAGAGGCTCGTCGCGTTGGCCGATCCGGCGGTCCGGGACCGGATGCGGGCCGGGGCCGCCGAGGCGCGAAAGGACCCGCGCAACGCCGAGCTCAGCGACTACGGATCGTTCCTGGTCGAGGTCACCTCGTCGCCACGGAACCAGGACGCGCTGGGCCGGCGGATCGACCAGGTGGCGGCCGAGCGGGGAGTGGACGCGCTCGACGCCCTGTGCGACATCGTCATCGAGGACGACCTGCAGACGGTGCTCCGACCCCGGGCCAGCGGAGACGACGACGAGAGCTGGGCGCTCCGGCCGGACATCTGGCGGGACCAGCGAGTGGTGCTGGGCGGTTCGGATGCCGGCGCCCACCTCGACATGATGACCAGCTTCAGCTACTTCACCACCATGCTCGGCGAGTCGGTGCGGGAGCAGCAGCGGATGCCCATCGAAGAGGCGGTGCACCTGCTGGTCGACGTGCCGTCCCGCCTGTACGGCCTGAAGGGCCGGGGGCGGATAGCCGAGGGGTGGTTCGCCGACCTGGTGGTGCTCGATCCCGGCACCGTGGCGACCGGCCCGGTGCAGACGCGCCACGACTTGCCGGGTGGAGCGCCGAGACTGTTCGCCGACGCCGTCGGCATCGAGCATGTCGTCGTCAACGGGGTCGAGGTGGTGACCCACGGCCGGTACACCGGGGACCGCGGGGGCACCGTGCTGCGCTCGGGCCGGGACACCGAGACGGTGCACACCGCGTCGAGCTAGTCCGAACACCCCCGGCGGTTATTGGATGTGGACGCCGGAGATCGCCCGGGCGATGACGAGCCGCTGGATCTCGGAGGTGCCTTCGAAGATCGTGTAGATCTTCGAGTCGCGGTGCCACCGCTCGACCGGGTACTCCCGGACGTAGCCGTAGCCGCCCAGGATCTGGATGGCCTGCTCGGTCACCCAGACGGCGGTCTCCCCGGCGAACAGCTTGGACTGGGACCCCTCGCCGGCCTCGAACGGCTTGCCGGTGGCCGCCATCCAGGCCGCCCGCCAGACGAGGAGCCGGGCGGCGTCGGTCCGGACCTTCATATCGGCCAGCTTGAAGGCGATGGCCTGGTTCTCGATGATCGGCCGCTTGAACTGCCGGCGCTCCTTGGCGTACTCCAGGGAGTACTCGTACGCCGCTCGGGCGATGCCCACGGCCTGGGCCCCGACCAGCGGGCGGGAGGCCTCGAAGGTCGACATGGCGGCCTGGGTGGAGGTCTTCTTCCCCTCCCGGGCCCGGGCCAGGCGGGCATCCAGCTTCTCCTTGCCCCCCAGCAGGCACCGCCCGGGGACGCGGCAGTCGTCCAGGACCACCTCGGCCGTGTGGGAGGCCCGGATGCCCATCTTCTTGAATTTCTGGCCCTGGCTGATGCCGGGCGTCCCTTCGGGGACCACGAAGCTGGCCTGTCCCCGGCTGCCGAGCGCGGGGTCGACCGAGAGGACGAGCACGTGGGTGTTGGCGATCCCGCCGTTGGTGATCCAGGTCTTGGTCCCGTTCAGGACCCACTCGTCCTTGGCCTCGTCGTAGACGGCGCGGGACTTGAGCGACGACACGTCCGAGCCGGCATCGGGCTCCGACACCCCGAAGGCGGCCAGCTTGATGTCCTCGGGCGTCCCGAAGCACTGCGGGATCCACTCGGCCTGCTGCTCGGGCGTCCCGTTGCCGTAGATGCCGGCGACGGCCAGCGTCGACCCGAAGATGGCCAGGGCGATCCCGGCATCGCCCCAGCTCATCTCCTCGCTGACCAGCGCCATCTGCAGGCCGGTCGGGTCGAGGAAGCAGTTGGCGATGAAGTCGAAGGAGTACAGCCCGATCTTGGCGGCCTCCTCGATGATCGGCCACGGCGTCTCTTCGCGCTCGTCCCACTCGTGACCGGCCGGCCGGATCACGTCCGCCGCGAAGTCGTGGACCCACTTCTGGATCTGGACCTGGTCCTCGTTCAGCTCGAGCGAGAAGTCGGGCATGGCTGGCCTCCTTGCCTGGAGCGACCGGGCCACCCCGGCGACGCACACCCCTTGGTTACCCAATAGTAACCCTAGCCATGCCGCGTTGCCACCGACACGTCGATTGCTGCGTGGGCACGGCGAAGCCCGCGGCGGATCCCACCAGGCTCGGGCGGTGGCAATTCTCGACGGCGGAGCGAGCCCCGCGGTCACTCAGGCCGGACGGACGTCCTTGGCCATCAGGCCCTTCGGGCCCTCCTCGACCTCGAACTCGACCGCCTGTCCCTCTTCGAGGACGCGGTAACCGTTCATCTGGATAGCGGTGTGGTGCACGAACACGTCGGCCCCTCCACTCGGCTGCGAGATGAAGCCGAAGCCCTTCTCCGCGTTGAACCACTTGACCGTTCCCGTTGCCACGGTGGCAAGCCCCCTTCTGCTTCCTTTATTGCCAACCTGGACGCTAGCAGCCGTCGCAACCGGCATTGTGACAAATCCCCAGTCCACAGGGGGCGGTCACCCCCGTGTCACCCCGTCGACGCGCCCGGCTGCCGACCGGCCGGCGCCCGGGTCGGCGGCGCGCCCGGCGCACCGGTCGCCGGTCAGCGGCGGACGGCCGTCCCGGTCGGGCCGTCCTCGACGACCCAGCCGCGGTCGACGAGGGCGTCGCGCAGCGCGTCGGCCCGCGACCAGTCCTTGGCGGCGCGGGCCGCGTCGCGCTCGGCGACGAGCCGCCGGGTGTCGTCGTCGAGGTCGTCGGCCACGCCGCCGCGGAGCGGGAGCCCGAGGGCCGCGCAGAGGACCGCGGCCGTCTCGGCCGAGGTGGCCGCGCCGGCGCTGGCCGCGTCGGTAATGGCAGCGTCGGCAGCGGCGTTCGCCCGGCTCACGAGGTCGAAGATCCCGGCCAGCGCGCCGGGCGTGTCGAGGTCGTCGTCCATCCGCTCGTCGAACCGCTCGACCTCGGCCGCGTCGGCCCCGGCGGCCGGCCCCTCGCCGGCGACGACCGGGTCGGCGACCTGGAGTGGATCGGCGAGCGAGAACCGGCGGGCCAGGGCGTCGAGCCGGGCGAGGCCCTTCTCGGCGTCGGCGATCGTCTCGGCGGTGACCTCGATCGGCGAGCGGTAGTGCGACCGCAGGACGAGCAGCCGGTAGGCCCGGGCGTCGGCCCGGGCGAGCAGATCGGTGAGGGAGGTGAAGTTCCCGAGGGACTTCGACATCTTCTCGCCGCCGACCATCACCCACCCGTTGTGCACCCAGTGCCGGGCGAACGGCCGACCCTCGGCGACGGCCTGTGCCCGCTCGTTCTCGTGGTGCGGGAACGCCAGGTCCTGGCCGCCACCGTGGAGGTCGAAGTCCTCGCCGAGCAGGTCGAGCGACATGACGACGCACTCGGTGTGCCAACCGGGCCGGCCGGGCCCCCACGGCGAGCTCCAGCTCGGCTCGCCCGGCTTCGCCCGCTTCCAGACCGCGAAGTCGAGCGGCGACCGCTTGCCGTCGACGGCCTCGACCCGGGCGCCGGCCCGCAGGGAGTCGAGCGGCTGGCGGGCGAGCAGCCCATAGCCGGGGACCGCGTCGACGCTGAGGTAGACGCCGTCCGCGGTCTCGTAGGCGGCGCCCCGGGCGACGAGGTCGGCGACGAGGTCGACCATGTCGGGGACGTAGGCCGTGGCGTGCGGCGTCTCGGTCGGTCGGAGCACGCCGAGGGCGTCCATCGCCTCCCACCAGCGCGCTTCGTACTCGGCCGCCACCTCCGGCTCCGTCCGGCCCTCGGCCGCGGCCCGGTTGATGATGTTGTCGTCGACGTCGGTGACGTTCGAGACGTAGCGGACGTCGAGCCCGCGGAAAGCGAGGTACCGGCGGAGGACGTCGAAGACGAGCGAGTACCGGCCGTGACCGAGGTGCGGCAGGTCGTAGACGGTCGGGCCGCAGACGTACATCGAGACCCGTCCGGGCTCGCGCAGCGCCAGCGGCCGCACCGTGCCGGTCGCGGTGTCGTGGAGCTGCAGCACCCGGGTACGGTAACTCGATCATGAGCCCAGCCGCCCCCGACCCGGACGCCGCCGGTGACCAGCCCGGCGGAGCGGTTGACCGGCCCACCACGGTCCCCGACCGGCCGACGCTGGACGGGCTGGAAGCCAAGTGGGCGGCGGCGTGGGCGGCCGACGGCACGTACCGGTTCGACCGCTCGGCCGGGCGCGAGGACGTCTACTCGATCGACACGCCGCCGCCGACGGTGTCCGGCTCGCTGCACATCGGGCACGTCTTCTCGTACACCCACACCGACGCGGTCGCCCGCTACCAGCGGATGCGGGGCAAGCAGGTCTTCTACCCGATGGGGTGGGACGACAACGGCCTCCCGACCGAGCGCCGGGTGCAGAACTACTTCGGCGTCCGCTGCGACCCGTCCCTCCCGTACGACCCGTCGTTCGAGCCGCCGGCGACGCCGCCGCCGAAGGATGCGGTCGCGGTCTCGCGGCCGAACTTCGTCGCCCTCTGCCAGCGGCTGACGGTCGAGGACGAGAAGGCGTTCGAGGACCTCTGGCGGGCGCTCGGGCTCTCGGTCGACTGGGGGCTGACGTACGCCACCATCGACGAGCGGTCGCGGCGCGCCTCGCAGCGGAGCTTCCTCCACCTCCTCGCGGCCGGCGACGTCTACCAGCACGAAGCGCCGACGCTGTGGGACGTCGACTTCCGGACGGCTGTCTCCCAGGCCGAGCTGGAGGACCGGGAGCGGCCGGCCGCGTACCACCGACTGCGCTTCCCCCGCGCCGACCCCGGCGCCGCCGGCGGGGCCCTCCCCGACGGCTCGACCGCGCCGCCGGTCGATGGCGACGCGATCGAGATCGAGACGACCCGGCCGGAGCTGCTCCCGGCGTGCGTCGCGCTCGTCGCCCACCCCGACGATGCCCGCTACCGGCCGCTGTTCGGCACCGAGGTCGTCACGCCGCTCTTCGGGGTCCGGGTGCCGGTCGTCGCCCACGAGCTGGCCGATCCGGAAAAGGGGTCCGGCATCGCCATGGTCTGCACGTTCGGCGACACGACGGACGTGACCTGGTGGCGCGAGCTCGATCTGCCGACGCGGACGCTGGTCGGCCGGGACGGCCGGCTGGAGCCGGTGGCATGGGGCGAGCCGGGGTGGGAGTCGCAGGACCCGGCGGCGGCGGCCGCGGCCTACGGCGAGCTGGCCGGCAAGACGGTGAAGCAGGCGCAGGCCCGGATCGTCGAGCTGCTGGTCGGCGCGGGGGCCCTCGTCGGCGAGCCCCGGCCGATCACCCACCCGGTGAAGTTCTTCGAGAAGGGCGACCGGCCGCTCGAGATCGTCTCCTCGCGCCAGTGGTTCGTCCGGACGCTGCCGCGGCGCGACACGCTGCTGGCCCGGGGCGAGGAGCTCGGCTGGCACCCGCCGTACATGGCGCACCGCTACCGGGCGTGGGTCGAGGGGCTCGGCAGCGACTGGAACATAAGCCGCCAGCGGTTCTTCGGCGTCCCGTTCCCGGTCTGGTACCCGGTCGCCGACGACGGCGCGGTCGACCACGACCGCCCGCTGCTGCCCGGCGAGGACCGGCTGCCGGTCGACCCGTCGACGGACGTCCCCGACGGCTACGCCGAGAACCAGCGGGGCCGGCCGGGTGGGTTCGTCGGCGATCCCGACGTCATGGACACGTGGGCGACGTCGTCGCTCACGCCGTTGATCGCCGGCCGCTGGGCGGACGACCCGGACCTCTTCGGCCGGGTCTTCCCGATGGACCTGCGGCCGCAGGCCCACGACATCATCCGGACGTGGCTGTTCTCGACCGTCGTCCGCTCGCAGCTCGAGCTCGGCGTGCTGCCGTGGGCCAACGTGGCGATCTCGGGGTGGGTGCTCGACCCGGACCGCAAGAAGATGTCGAAGTCGAAGGGGAACGTCGTCACGCCGATGCCGTCGATCGAGCAGCACGGTGCCGACGCCGTGCGGTACTGGGCGGCCAGCGGCCGACCGGGCACGGACACCGCGGTCGACGACGGCCAGATGAAGGTCGGCCGCCGGCTGGCCATCAAGCTCCTGAACGCGTCGAAGTTCGTGCTCGGTCGGCTGGGCGACGGGCCGGCGCCCGGGCCCGACGTGGTCACCGCCCCGATCGACCAGGACCTGCTCTCCCGGCTGGCCGCCGTGGTCGCCCGGGCCACTGCCGCCTTCGACGACTACGACTACGCGAAGGCCCTCGAGGAGACCGAGACGTTCTTCTGGGCGTTCTGCGACGACTACGTCGAGCTCGTCAAGAGCCGGGCCTACGGCGACCCCACCGACCCGGCCACCGCCTCGGCCCGCGGGGCGCTCGCCATCGCCCTGTCCGTCCAGCTCCGGCTGTTCGCCCCGTTCCTGCCGTTCGTCACCGAGGAGGTCTGGCACTGGTGGCAGACCGGCTCGGTGCACCGAGCGAGCTGGCCGACCGCGGTCGAGATCGAGCCCGCGCTGGCCGGACGGGCCGCCGAGCTGGGCTCGTCGGCGACGCTGGACCTGGCGGCCGAGGTGCTCGGCGCGGTCCGCCGGGAGAAGACGACGCAGAAGCGGTCGATGCGGGCCGCGGTAGCCCGCCTGACGGTCGTCGACACGACCGGTCGGCTCACGATGCTCGGTGAGGCCGAGCCGGACCTGCGGGACGCCGGCTCGGTCGACGAGCTCGTGCTCACCGAAGGTCCCGAACCGTCCGTGATCGTCGAACTGGCCCCCGAGGAGGCGTGATGCCCGTTCAAGAGCTCGGCCACCTGGTCCTCTACGTCCACGACGTCCAGCGGTCGGCGGCCTTCTACCGCGACGTCCTCGGTTGGCGGCAGATCATCCCCGAGCCGGGCGAGACGCCGGCGGGGATCGCCGCGTTCTCCGGCGGGCGGACCCACCACGAGCTGCTGCTGATCGAGGTCGGCCCGGACGCCCAGGCGATCCCGGACGGTCGGCGGGTCGGCCTCTACCACTTCGGTCTCAAGGTCGGTGACTCCGACGACGATCTGCGGGCCGCCCTCCGGCAGGTCCAGGCGGCCGGGGTCCCGCTGCTCGGCGCGTCCGACCATCGCGTCACCCACAGCCTCTACCTCGCCGACCCCGACGGTAACGAGATCGAGCTCTACGTCGACGTCCCCGGCGTCGACTGGCACGCCGATCCGAGCCTCGTCGCCGCACCGATCCGGCCGCTCCACCTCTGAGCCGGCCTCAGTCGTGCCCCCAGCCAGCCCGGCTCACGGGCTGAGCCGGCCGGGCTCGCGCCCTGAGCCGGCCGGGCTCGCGGGCTCGCCGCGATCGAGGCCGGGCCCCCGGTGGCGCAGGCGATGGTTTGAACGGCCGGCCGGCCGGGCACATATGCCGACGTCAGGTGGTCACACCGGAGTTGCGGGGTGGGGCGGCGCCCGTAAGCTGCGAGATCGGTGTCGTCGTGAGACCGGTTCAGCCGAGAGGGATCGGATTGGGTGGCTGAGAAGAAACGGTTGGTCGGCGACGCGAACAGCATCCGCGACGCCCGCGCCATGGTGAGGACGATCATGTCGGACCAGGCGGCGGAGATCCGCGACATCGCGGTCCTGTTGACCGACGAGCTGGTGACCAACGCGGTCGTCCACGGCGGCGGACGGTTCGAGCTCCACGCCGAACTGGGCCCCCGAGCGCTGCGGGTCGTCGTGTCGGATCTCAGCCCGGCCGCGCCCCGGGTGCTGACGCCGAGCGCCGACCAGGAGCACGGACGCGGGATGGCCATCGTCGCCGCCCTGGCCTCGGCCTGGGGATCGGACGTGGGCGAAAGCGGGAAGGAGGTCTGGTTCTCCCTGCACCTGACCCCGCCCCGCTCGCCAGAGTGATCGACAGAACCGGGGACGGCGAACAGCGCCCCATCGAGAGGAGCGGGACGACATGGACCAGACCTTCGAGATCACCGAGGACGAGGCCGGGGGCCTCCCCGTCGTGTCGGTGGCCGGGGAGATCGACGTGGCCACGGCACCGCAGCTCCGCGACCGGCTCCAGGCCCAGGTGGCGGCGGGCAACGCCACGATCGGCGTCAACCTGCTCGACGTCACCTTCCTCGACTCGACCGCGCTCGGCGTGCTCGTCGGCGCGCTCAAGCGGTGCCGGGAGGCCGGCGGCGACCTCCGCCTGGTGATGGCCGAACCGCGCATCCTGAAGGTCTTCGAGATCACCGGCCTGACCGGTGTCTTCTCGATCTACGCCACCGTCGACGAGGCTCGCGAGGCGAGGCGATGACGACCGACGGTTGTCCGACCGCTCCGGGTGGCGCCGGCGGTGCCGGTGGTGACGTCGTCGAGCTGTCGATCCCGGTCCAGGCCGACCTCGTCGTCCTGGCCCGCCTGACCGCGGCCACCGTCGCCTCCCGGGCCGGCTTCGGCGTCGAGGAGATCGAGGACCTCCGCCTGGCGGTGGAGGAGCTCTGCCTGTCCCTCGTCGGCCCGGACGACAACGGGCGGCTGCGCTTCGCCTACCAGCAGACCGACGATGCCGTCACCATCACCTGCACCTTCGAGCCAGAAGAGGCCGGGGAGCCAGATAGGACCGGGGGGTCGAGGGGCACCGGGGAGTCGGGGGCCGCCGGCGACACCCGACCCGAGGACGAGCTGTCGCTCCGCATCCTGGACGCCCTCGTCGACGAGCACGGCCGCGACGATGACGGCCGGGGCGCGGTGGCCTGGCTGCGCAAGCGCCGGGCGCTGCTGTCGATCTGACGACGTGGATCTGATGGCGGAAGCCAGCCGACCGGCGCAGGTGACGAAGGAGAAGTTCGCCGAGTTCGCCGTCACCCGGGACCCGGCGCTCCGCGACGACCTGGTGACCGCCCACCTCGGCCTGGCCCACCAGCTGGCCCGGCGGTTCCTCAACCGCGGCGAACCCTACGACGACCTCGTGCAGGTCGCGTCGATGGCCATCGTGAAGTCCGTCGACCGCTTCGACCCGGACCGCGGCGTCGAGTTCAGCACGTTCGCCACCCGGACCGTCCTCGGCGAGCTGAAGCGGCACTTCCGGGACAAGGGGTGGGCGGTACGGGCGCCGCGGCGCATCCAGGAGCTCTACCTCGAGCTCGGGCAGGCGGTGAGCACGCTGTCCCAGGAGCTCGGCCGCTCGCCCACCGTGGCCGAGCTGGCCACGGTGACCGGCGCGACCGAGGAGTCGGTCCTCGAAGCCCTCGAAGCCGGCCAGGGCTACCGGTCGGCGTCGATCGACGCGCCGGACCGCCAGGAGGAGACGCTGGCCGAGCGGATCGGCGGCGAGGACGCCACGTTCGACAACGTCGACGACCGGTCGGTGCTCGCGCCGGCCCTCGCCCGCCTGGCCCCGCGGGAGCAGACCATCATCCAGCTGCGGTTCGTCGACGGCCTGACCCAGTCCGAGATCGCCACCCGCATCGGCGTCAGCCAGATGCACGTCTCCCGGCTGCTGGCGGCCAGCCTGGAGCGGCTGCGCCGGGAGGTCGCCGAGGGGCCCTGATCCGGCGGCCCGTCCAGCCGTCGATCTGTCAGCCGTCGGCCCGTCAGCCGGCGGCCCGTCAGCCCGCGGCCAGGGCCTTCCAGAGCGCCCGGTAGCTCGGGTACGTGAGTCCCTCGGTCACGTAGCCGGCCGCCGCCAGCTCGGCGTGGAACCGGGGCAGGTTCCGCCACGGGACCCCCATGTCGACGTGGTGGGCGAGGTGCCAGCCGGTGTTGTAGGGGACCAGCCAGAGCCGGGCCGGCCAGGTCTGCCGGACGTTGTGGGTCGTCACCCGGCGGTCCGCCCCGGCGCGCAGCCCGCCGTGCTCGGCAATCGAGCGGAGGCGGTTGAGCACCCGCCACTGCGTCATCCACGGCAGCCACCACAGGAGCGGGTAGATCCACCAACGCCCGGTGGCCAGCCACGAGGCGGCCCACAGGACGACCTGGACGCCGAGGATCGACAGGGCGACGCGGCGCGACGACCGGGGACGGACGGCGCGAAGGAGCGGGACGAAGTTCTTCCACCCGGAGATGCCCAGCGCATCGCGGACCAAGCGGCGGCGCAACGTCGCCCGGTCGCAGGGATAGCCGGCGTAGAAGGCCAGGTCCGGGTCGTCCGGCCCGAACTCGGCCCGGTGGTGGGCGAAGTGGCCGCGCCGGTAGAGCCCGATCGGGATGAACGCCGGGTAGGCGATCAGCCACGTCCCGACCCAGTCGTTGACCCGCTTGTTCGTGAACAGCAGCTTGTGCGCGGCTTCGTGCATCAAGATGGCGAACCGCACGTAGAGCGGCCCCATCGCCACGAACGCGGCGGCGTAGAGGAACGGGTTGTCGACCCACACCGCGACGCCGACGACCGCCACGACCCATGCCCACAGCCCGGCGACCGAGCGGGCGTTCCGCCGGTCGTCGATCCGCCGCAGATCGCGACGGACGTCCGGCACGCCCATGCCGTTGGCCAACAGTCGGTCGGTCGGCAGCACGTCGGGGCGAGCCGACGGCACCGTCACCATCGTCGATGACATCGTTGCCACCACGCCCCTATATTACACTTATTCACCAGATGGCTCAATACCGTAATGACCCGCTGACCGCCCGGTCCGTCCTGGCCAGCGCCCTGCTCGGCAGCGAGCCGCCGGAGCTCCCGGTCGCGCACCTCCTGCACCTCGTCGGCCTCTTCGGGATCAACGAGAACCGGGCCCGGGTGGCGCTGAGCCGGATGGTGGCGTCCGGGGAGGCGACGACGGCCGGCCACGGCCGCTACCGGCTGGCCGGACACCTCCTCGACCGGCAGTCCCGCCAGATCGCCAGCCGAGCCGGGCACACTCGACCGTGGACCGGCAACTGGTCGCTCGTCGTCGTCACGACCAGCGGCAGCTCCGCGGAGGTTCGGGCCCGACGGCGGCAGGCGCTCACGTTCGCCCGGCTGGGCGAACTGCGGGACGGCACGTGGCTGCGGCCGGACAACGTCGACGTCGCACTGCCCGACGACGTGGTCGGCGACGTCCTCCGCATGACCGGCCGCCTGCCGGACGGCGACTGGCCGGACGGCCGCCCGGCAGACGGCGGCCCGGTGGACGACCAGGAGCTGGCCCACCGCCTCTGGGACCTCGACGGCTGGGCTCGCCGGGCCGACGAATTGGCCGGTGGGTTGGCCGAGCGGTCACCGACCGGCCGCGACGACCTGGCGTCGGGGTTCGAGCTGTCCGCCGCCGTCCTCCGTCACTTCCAGGCCGACCCCCTGCTGCCGGCCGACCTCCTGCCGCCGGACTGGCCGGGCGACCGGCTCCGCGAGACCTACAACGACTGGGACCGCCGCTACCGGGAGGTGCTGGCCGCCTGGAGCCGCCGCCGATAGTCCGGCGGACCCCGCTGACCAGGCGAACACCGTGACCGGGCGGACACCGCTCGGCGCGTGCCGCTACCGTGCTCGCGACCGGCTCCGACGGAGGGCCAGCAGCATCAGGAGGTCCGATGTTCGAGGTCGACCGACAAGGCGACGTGGCGGTGCTCCGCATGGCTCACGGCAAGGTCAACGCCATCGACGTCGAGCTGGCCGAAGGACTCACCGCCGGCATCCGGGACCTCGCGGACGACGACGTCCAGGCGGTCGTCCTCACCGGCGAGGGTCGGGCGTTCTCGGCCGGGGTCGACCTCTACCGCGTGCTCGACGGCGGCGCGGCCTACGCCGATCGGTTCCTCCCGGCACTGGTCGAGCTGTTCGACGCGTTCTTCGGCTTCCCGAAGCCCCTCGTGACGGCGGTCAACGGTGCGGCGATCGCCGGCGGCTGCATCCTCACCTGTTGCGGCGACCGCCGGCTGATCAGCGACGCCGGGGCCCGCGTCGGCGCTCCCGAGCTGCGAGTCGGCGTCCCCTTCCCGGTCAGCCCGCTCGAGATCGTCCGCTTCGCCTGCGGTCGCCACACCGAGGAGGTCGTCTACACCGGCCGCCTCTACGACGGGCCCGACGCCGTCCGGGTCGGCATCGCCCACGAGGCCGTGCCGGCCAGTGACCTCGTCGGGCGGGCCGTCGCCGCGGCCGCCGACCTGGCGACGGTACCGGCCGAGCCGTTCCGCCTGACCAAGGCCCAGCTGCGCCGGCCGACGGTCGAGCGGATCGCCGCCGACGCCGCGGCGATCGACCCCGCGGTCACGGCGACGTGGGGATCGCCGGAGACGGCGGCCGTCGTGCGGGCCTACCTCGACCGCACCGTCGGCAAGGGCTGACCACCGGTCCTCGGCGTTACCCCTCGAACTGGTCGGGGCCGGCCGACCCGCCGGCGACCACGGTCCCCAGTCGCTCGAGGTAGTGGTCCCAGCCCTTCGTGTGGTCGTCGACCGCGTCGGCGGGCAGACCGCGGTGGGTCAGCCGGACCAACGTCTTCTCCCCTTCGGGAACGAGATCGATCTGCACCTCGGTGGAAGCGGCCGGGATCGGATGGTCCGGCTCGTCCCAACCGAAGGTGAAGACGACCTTGCGATCGGGGACGACCTCGACGAACGACCCGCCCGACTGATGCTTGTCACCGACCTTCACCCGGTAGACGCCGCCCGGCCGCGGGTCGAGCTCCGCGGTGCTCCCCATCCACTCGACGTGCTTCTCCGGCACCGTCAGGAACTCGAAGATCGTCGCCGGACTGGCGTCAACGACCACCTCTCGCACGAGCTCAGCCATCATTGCCCTCCTTTTTTCCGCTTTTTCCGCTTCTTCCGCTGCTTTTCTTCGGCGCGTGTCTTTCCGCGGCTCTCCGGCCCGGGCGGCACCGATCGTTCGTCCGGCTCGGCTCGTTTCGCCCGCTCGGCGGCTTCGGCCGCGTCGCGCAATCGGTCCAACCCGCTCGTCCAGAACTCGTCGAGGAACGCCCGGAGGTTCGCCATCTCGTCGTGATCGGCCCGGTAGAACCGGCGGACGCCGTCCCGGCGCTCGACGACCAGCCGGGCTTCCCGGAGCACGCCGAGATGCTGCGAGATGGCCGGCCGCGTCACGTCGTCGAAGTGCGCGGCGATGTCGGACGCGGTCATCTCCCGCGACCACACCAACCGGAGGATCGTCCGTCGGCGCTCCTCGGCCAGGGCCTTCAGCACTGCGTCCATGGACCTATTGTAAGTAATGACTTACGTAAGTGTCAACTAACCACTGTATTCCCTGGCCAGGGGCCTAACTCGCGATCGCTGACTAGCCATCGCTGACTGGCGATCCCTAGCTGCGATCCCTAGCTGGCGATCCCTAGCTGGCGATCCCTAGCTGGCGATCCCTAGCTGGCGATCACGATGCTCCCTGTCCGTCGGCGCGTCAGTCGAAGATCGGGTCGCGATCCCGGCTCCGCTTCAGCTCGTAGAAGCCGTCGGTCCCGGCGACCAGCCGGACGCCATCCCACAGCCGGCCGGCCGCTTCGCCCTTGGGTGCCGGGGTCACGACGGGGCCGAAGAACGCGACGCCCTCGACGTGGATGACCGGGGTACCGACGTCGTAACCGACCGGGTCCATGCCGCGGTGGTGCGACGCCCGGAGGGCGTCGTCGTAGTCGGTCGTGTCCGCCGCCTCGGCCAGCTCTACCGGCAGCCCGACCTCTTCCAGGGCTTCGACGATGATCGCCGGGTCGTCGCGACGCTGCTCGAGGTGGATCCGGTTCCCGAGGGCCGTGTAGAGCGGGAGGAGGACCTCGCCACCGAACTTCTGCTCGGCGGCGATGCAGACCCGTACCGGGCGGTACGCCGTCGTCTGCAACAGCTCGCGGTACTGCTCCGGCAGGTCGTCACGTCCCTCGTTCAGTACGGCCAGCGACATGACGTGCCAGCTCGTGTCGACCGGCCGGACCTTCTCGACCTCGAGGATCCAGCGCGACGTCAACCAGGCCCACGGGCACATCGGGTCGAACCAGAAGTCGACGACGGCGCGGTCGGCGTCGGGACGGTCGGTGGCGGGACGGTCGGTGGCGCGGTCGGCGTCGGCGTGGGTATCGGTGGAAGGCACGGGCAGCTCCTCGATTCGCTCGTTTTCCATTCAACCTGCCGTCGCGGTCAGTCGTGACCCCGTGATCCGTCAGGTGACCGGCCATGCGCCCACTCCACCGGTCCGTGCTCCACAATGGCCGGAGGCTCCGCCGAGCCGATTGGCCGTAGTCGTGCTGTACCGAGGAGGGCCCCCAGGATGGTGGCACTGATCGTCGTCCTGACCGTCGTCGTCGTGCTGCTGGCCGTCCTCGTCGCCGGCCTCCTGCGCAGCCACGCCGACATCCTCCGGGCGCTGCACTCGCTCGGGGCCGGTGTCGGCGACCCGGCACTGGCCGGCGACGACGGGGCGGGCTCGTCGCCGTCGGTCCCGGTTCCGGCCCCGGTGACGATGGGACCGCCGCTCCCCCGCGAACGCAGCTCGACCAGCGCGCCGACCGTCGCCGGGACGACGCCGGCCGGTGACGCGCTGGCCCTGTCGGTGGCGACGGCCGGCCGCCTGACCCTGCTCGCCTTCCTGTCCAGCGGGTGCAACACCTGCCAGGGGTTCTGGTCGGCACTGGCGAGCGACGCCCGGTCGCTGCTCCCGCCGGACGTCGACGTCGTCGTCGTGACGAAGGGTCCGGAGCTCGAGGTGCCCGCCGACGTCACGGCCAGGGCCGGCGGCACGACGGTGGTGATGAGCAGCGACGCCTGGACCGACTACGAGGTGCCCGCGTCGCCGTTCTTCGTCCTGGTCGACGGCGTAGACGGCCGCCGGATCGGCGAGGGCATCGCCAGCACCTTCCCGCAGGTGGCCGAGCTGGTCCGACGAGCCCAGACGGAACGCGGAGACGCCGGCCACCGTTCGAGCCACACCGCCACCACCGCCAACACGGGCACCGGCGGCAACGCCGGTGGGACCGCGGACACCGGCGGCGGCGGCCCGGGCCGGGAGCGGGCCAACGACCAGGCGCTCCGGGCCGCCGGCATCCTGCCCGGCGACCAGAGCCTCTACCCCACGTCGCTCGACGACCTCTATGGGACGCCGCACCGAGACCGCACGGCCGCCCGGGCGGCGGACGGGAAGCAGGCCGGCTAGGTGGCGGTCCTCCGGGCGCACGGGATCGAAGCCGCGCTGCCGGCCGGGTTCGGCGGCCGGATCTTCGTCCGCCCGGCCGTCGGCCAGGAGGTGTCCCGCCCGGTCGCCCACTTCGCCACGGTGCCCGTCCCGACCGACGCCGGGGACTTCGGCAGTGGCATCGTCACCGCGCTGGGCCCCGCTGACGTCTTCGCGGTCCTCTTCGAGTACGGGCCGGAGTCGGTCGGCACCAAGCTGTTCGCCCGCCAAGGGCTGCCGGGGCCGTTCGACGAGAGCCACTTCCGCACGACGGTGCTGCGCCGTGGCCTCCCCCAGCAGTCGGGGACGCAGTGGTTCTTCACCGAGTCGGGCCGACCGTTCACGTTCTACGCGGTGCTCGGGTCGCACGCCCGGCGCACCGCGCTGGTGCCGCGGGTCAACCAGT
Organism: uncultured Actinomycetota bacterium; assembly: GCA_963844575.1. Classification (GTDB taxonomy): domain Bacteria; phylum Actinomycetota; class Acidimicrobiia; order Acidimicrobiales; family RAAP-2; genus DASZUK01. The sequence goes on along the minus strand of CAWJOU010000005.1, from coordinate 989,142 downwards.
TGCTGGCCGCCCTGGCCGTCCATCCGACGTCGACCGGCTGGGCATCGACGGCGGGGGCCGCGGCGGTGCCGTGGAACTGATCGGCCCGTACCTGGCGGCCTGTGCCCTGCTCGTCGTGGCCGGGTTGGCCAAGGCCGCCCGGCCCGACGACACGGCCCGGGCGGCGGTCCACGTGCTTGGCGGCACGGTCGGCCGGTGGCGGTGGGCCGTCCGCGTCGGCGCGGCGGCCGAAATGGTCGTCGGCGCGGCGGCGCTGGTCGTCGTCGAACCGGCGCTGGCCGGTGCGGTCGCGGCCTCCTACGTCGCGTTCTGTGGGTTCGTCGTCGTCGCCCGGCACCGAGGCGGGCCGCTGGCCAGCTGCGGCTGCTTCGGCCGTCCCGACACGCCGCCGACGGTCCTCCACGCGTCGGTCGACGCCGGCCTGGCGGCCGCCGCGGCCTGGGTGGCGGTGGCCTGTCCGGACGGCTGGACGGTGCCGCTGGTGGGCCACGGGCCGTGGCTCGGCATCCCGCTCGTCCTGGCCAGTGCGGCCTGCGCGTTCGTGGCGGTCTTGGCGCTGTCCACCTACGGCCGGCTCGTCGCGGCGCGACGGCTCTTCGACCCGGCCGGCGGCCGGCCGCTCGACGCGGCGGAGCCGGCGGCATGACGCTGGTCGACCGGGCGTCGTCGTTCCTCGACTCGAAGCTGTCGCGGCGCAGCTTCGTCAACCGCTCGGCGTTCGTCGGCAGCGCCATCGCCGTCGGCTCCGGCGTCGACCTGGTCCTGCGCCCGGGCACCGCGTACGGCTACATCTGCGAGTGCGGCGACGCCAACTGCGGCTGCGGGTCGACGTGCTGCTCGGGGTTCAGCGAGTTCTGCTGCTCGATCAACGGCGGGTACAACTACTGCCCGACCGGCACGATCATGGGCGGTTGGTGGAAGGCCGACAACTCGAGCTACTGCGGCGGCCCCCGCTACTACATGGACTGCAACGCGACGTGCAGTTGCACGACCGGCTGCGGCGAGGGGTGGGGGTTCTGCGACACGGGTTGCGACGGCACCGCGTGCGGCTGCGGTCCGACAGGCTGCAACTCGTGGATGACCGGCTGCCTGCAGTTCCGCTACGGCCAGTGCAACCAGGACGTCGCCTGCATCGGCCGGATCATCTGCCGGGTGGTGGCGTGCGTGCCGCCGTGGCAGGTCGACCCGAGCTGCACGACGACGAACGCGGAGGACGACGGCACGGCCGAGCAGACCGTCGCCTGCTGGACGCCGGCGGTCCCGGCCCCGCCGCCGCCGCCGTGCACTTCGCCGGCCACCGAGTGCCGGACCGTGGCGGTGGCCAGCTCGGCTGACGGGGCCGGGTACTCGATCCTCACCGCGTTCGGCCGGCTGTTCGCGTACGGCGACGCACCGTTCGACGGTGACGCGTCCGGATTGGTCCTCGACCAGCCGATCGTCGGGATGGCGGCGACGCCGAGCGGCCAGGGTTACTGGTTCGTCGCCGCGGACGGCGGCATCTTCGCGTACGGCGACGCGGCGTTCTACGGCTCGATGGGCGGCCAACCGCTGAACCAGCCGATCGTCGGCATGGCCGCGACGCCGTCGGGCCGGGGTTACTGGTTCGTCGCGGCGGACGGCGGGATCTTCGCGTACGGCGACGCGGCGTTCTACGGCTCGATGGGCGGCCAACCGCTGAACCAGCCGATCGTCGGCATGGCCGCGACGCCGTCGGGCCGGGGTTACTGGTTCGTCGCGGCGGACGGCGGGATCTTCGCGTACGGCGACGCGGCGTTCTACGGCTCGATGGGCGGCCAACCGCTGAACCAGCCGATCGTCGGCATGGCCGCGACGCCGAGCGGTCAGGGCTACTGGTTCGTCGCCGCGGACGGCGGGATCTTCGCCTACGGCGACGCCGAGTTCTACGGCTCGATGGGCGGCCAACCGCTGAACCAGCCGATCGTCGGCATGGCCGCCAGCCCGAAAGCCCTCGACCCGGGCACCGCCGGCTACTGGACGGTCGCCCGGGACGGCGGCGTCTTCGCGTTCGATCTTCCCTTCTACGGCTCGCCGGCCTGAAAGGAACGCCCGTGCTCGTCGTCTGTGCCCTCGTTCTCTCGGTCGCCGCCGCGGCGCGCTCGACGTGGTCGCCGTGCGGCGTCTCGATGCTCTCGACGCTCACGCCGCTCGGCGAGCGCGGCCGCGGTACCCGGTTCGCCACGACCGCCGCCTGGTTCGTCGCCGGTTCGGTGGTCGGCGGGGCGCTGCTGGGCGCCGCCGGCATGGTCGCCGCCCTCGTCGTGTCGGCGGCCCACGTCGGTGCGACGACGGCCGACGCCGCCGCGGCCGGTGCGGCCGCCCTCGCCGCGGCGGCCGATGTCCTGATCGCCGGCCGGCGGGCCGTCGGCCACCACCGGCAGGTCAACGAACGGTGGCTCGACCAGTTCCGGCCCTGGGCCTACGGCGCCGGCTTCGGCCTCCAGATCGGCTCCGGCGTCGCCACGTACGTGACGACCGCCGGCGTGTACCTCGCCGTCGTCCTCGGCGGGCTCTCCGGCCGGCCGCTCTTCGCCCTCGGCCTCGGCCTCCTGTTCGGCGCGGTCCGGGGGACGGCCGTCCTGCTCGGCCGCCGCCTCGACACGCCCGAGGCCCTCCGGCGGTTCCACGCCCGGTTCAGCGCGCTCGGGCCGTCGAGCCGGATGGCGATGGTCGCCGTCGAGCTGGCCGCCGCGGTCCTGCTGACTGCCGCGGCCGTCCCGGGCCGACCGGCCGTCGTCACCACGCTGGCTGCCCTGGCCGTGCTGGTCCTGCTCGCCACGTTCACCGTGCTGGCGGTGCCGGCAACCCGCTGGGAGGCCCGGGGTGCGGGCTTCTGGCGCCAGCGCCCTACAGGTAGTGCGGCGGGGTCTCGTGCTGGTCACGCCGGGCCCGGCGAAGCTCCTCCCGGAGGCGGGCAACCTCGGCCTTCAGCCGCCCGACCTCGGCCCTGAGGGCCTCGTCGTCCCCAGCCTGCTCGTTCCCCAGCGGCTCGGGGGTCGGCAACGGCGGCTCAGCGGCTCCCACTCCCCCATCTTGTCCCGGGCCCATGCCGTCACGGGCGGCACACGATCGCCCGGCGGCGGGTACCGTCTCACGGGTGCCCCGGCCGGCGATCCAGGTGCCCCCGAACTGCGAGCTCACGCTCGGGATGACGTGCGTCGACAAGTCCGAACCGGGACGGACGGTCTGGCGCATGCTGGCCGACGAGCGGTTCGCCAACCCGATCGGCGTCGTCCAGGGCGGGTTCCTCGGGGCGATGGCCGACTCGGCGATGGGGTCGGCGACGGTGACGTACGCCCACGCGAGCGGGCGCAAGGTGACCTCGGCGAACGTCGAGATGAAGACGAGCTTCCTGGCCCCGGTCCGGGTCGGCACGACGCTCGAGTGTCGGGCGTGGGTGGTCGCCGGCGGCTCCCGGGTGGCGTTCGCGGAGTCGGAGATCACCGACGAGGACGGGACGGTCGTCGCCCGAGCCAGCTCCACGTACCTGTTCACGCCGCGGACCTGACCCGGCCGCCCTATGCCGACCCTCGACGCCACCGCGCTGGAGCCGTTCCTCGACGAGCACCGGCGGGAGCTGACCGGCTACTGCTACCGGATGCTCGGCTCGCCGTTCGACGCGGAGGACGCGGTGCAAGAGACGATGGTCCGGGCCTGGCGGGCGGCCGACCGCTTCGAGGGCCGCTCGACCGTGCGCACCTGGATGTACCGGATCGCCACCAATGTCTGCACCGACATGCTGCGCGGCCGGCAGCGCCGGAGCCGGCCGATGGCGATGGGCCCGGCCCGGCCGCCGGAGGAGCGGTACCTCGACGCCACGCTGGCCGAGGAGTCGTGGGTCCTCCCGGTGCCGGACCGGGCGGTGCTCGACGACGGCGCCGACCCGGCCGAGACGGCCGTGCTGCGGGAGTCGGTCCGCCTGGCCTTCGTCACCGCTCTCCAGCACCTGCCGGCCCGCCAGCGAGCCGTCGTCCTGCTCCGCGACGTGCTGCGGTGGCCGGCGACCGAGACGGCCGACGTACTGGAGACGAGCGTCGCCGCGGTGAACAGCGCCCTCCAGCGAGCCCGGGCCACCCTCGGGGACCTCGACCCCGACGAACACGGTGCCGCCGCCCCGGACCCGGCCCAGGCCCGGCTGGTCGAGCGGTTCATGGACGCGTTCGAGCGGTACGACGTCCCGTTGATCGTCAACCTCCTGCGGGAAGACGCCATCCAGTCGATGCCACCGTTCGCGATGTGGCTGCAGGGGGCCGAGGACATCGGCTCCTGGATGCTCGGCCCCGGAGCCGGCTGTCGCGGGTCCCGCGTCCTCGCCACCGAGGCGAGCGGTTGCCCGGCCTTCGGCCAATACCGGATGGACCCGACCGGCGGCCACGCGCCGTGGGCCCTGCAAGTCCTCGAGATCACCGGCGACCGGGTCGCCGGCCTCCACACGTTCCTCGACGCGGCCGAGCTGTTCCCACTCTTCGGGCTGCCGCCGCACCTGCCCGCGCCCGCCATCGAACGAGCCGTCCCGACATGACCCCTGCACATCCGACCACGTCGCCGACGCCGGAGGAACGGCTGCGGGCGCTCGGGCTGGAGCTGCCGGCGCCACCGGCGCCGCTGGCCCACTTCGAGATGTGCGTCCGGACGGGCGACCTGCTGTTCCTGTCCGGGCACGCCCCGCTCGTCGACGGCACGTACCAGTACGTCGGCAAGGTGGGCCGGGAGTGGAACGAGGCCGACGGCTACGCGGCCGCCCGGCTGACCGCGCTCAATCTGCTGGCGACGCTCAAAGCCGAGCTCGGCGAGCTCGGGCGGGTCCGCCGGATCGTCAAGCTCCTCGGCATGGTCAACTGCACGGAGGACTTCAGCCGCCTCCCCGACGTCATGAACGGCGCGTCGGACCTCCTCGTCGCCGTGTTCGGCGACGCCGGCCGGCACGCCCGCTCGGCGGTCGGGACGCAACAGCTCCACTACGGCATGGCCGTCGAAGTAGAGGGCGTCTTCGAGGTCGACCGCTGACGGGCGACCGTCGACGGACGACGGTGGCCGCGCTCGTCGCCGCCGGCTGCGTGGCCGCCGACGAGGAAGCCGACGCGCTGCTCGCCGCGACCGACGGGGACGACGATCGCCTGGCCGACCTGCTGGCCCGGCGGTGCACCGGTGAGCCGATCGCCTGGCTCGTCGGCTCGGTCCGGTTCTGCGGCGAGGCAGTGATCGTCCATCCCGGCGTCTACGTACCGCGCTGGCAGACCGAGGCGATGGCCACGACCGCGGCGGTCCGGCTGCCCGACGACGGCGTCGCCGTCGACCTGTGCACCGGCGCGGGCGCGATCGCCGTCGTCCTCCGCCACCGTCGACCGGCGGCGCGGGTCCTCGCCACCGACGTCGACCCCCGAGCCGTCGCCTGCGCCCGGGCGAACGGCGTCGACGTCTACGAGGGTGACCTGGCCGCCGGCCTCCCCGCCGACGTCTGCGGTGTCGTCGACGTCGTCACCGCCGTCGTGCCGTACGTCCCGACCGAGGCCCTCCACCTCCTGCCTCGGGACGTCCTCGCCTACGAGCCCCGGGTGGCGCTCGACGGTGGTCCCGGCGGAACCCGCGACCTCGAACGGGCCACGGCCGATGCGGGCGCGCTGCTCCGGCCGGGCGGGTCGCTCCTGCTCGAGCTCGGCGGTGACCAGGCCGATGCCCTCGGACCGGTCCTGGCCGAGCACGGGTACCGGGACGTCGAGCTCGTCTACGACGACGACGGCGACCTGCGGGCGCTGGCCGGCCGAAAAAGCTGAGCCAAAGAAGCGGAGCGGCGAAAAGACGCCGTGCGCCGGGCGGCTCCGGCCCGTTGTAGGTCGAGGGGCCGGTGCGCCGCGCCCGGCCCGTAAGTTAGACCCCGGTTGCAAACAGGTTTCTACTCGGTTAGGCTGGTGACGAATGGGCCCTGGCCAGAACTACCTCCATCTGGGTTTTCAGGACCGGGGATTCGAGGCCGTCCTCCTTCGGGACACGCCGCCGACGACGACGCTCGTGCTGCGCGGTGAGCTGGACCTGCACGCGGCCGGCACGGCCGACCAGGCGGTCGACCTGGCATTGTCGGAGCCAGCCGAGACGTACGTGCTCGACCTGGCCGGGCTCCGGTACCTCAACGCCGCCGGCACGTCGCCGCTCGTCCGCCTGGCGGTCACCGCCCAGCGCGCCGGGGCGCGGGTCACGGCCCGCCGGGCGATGGGGCTCACCGCGATCGTCCTCGGGATGACGCCGATCGAGCTGGACGATCTCGACCGGGCGCCGGTGCCGACGGGCGGCGGCTGCCGGTCGGCCGCCTGAACCGACCGGCCACCCCGGATCCCACCCCTCGGCGCGCCAGCGTTCAGCCGGCGGGCGCGGTCCGCAGCCGGAATTCGGTTCCCGTGGGGTCGGTGACGGTGGCGATCCGACCGTAGGGGGTGTCCTGGGCGTCGTCGACGATCGAGCCGCCGAGCTCGGGCACCCGGGCGGCCGCGGCGCGGGCGTCGGCGACCTCCCAGTAGACGGCCCAGCGGGCGCCCACACCGTCGGGGAGGAAGCTGGAGGCGTCCATGACGCCGGCAACCTGATCGTCGTGGCCCGGGACGCGGGCGGTGGCGTAGCGGAATTCGTCGGTGTCGCCGACGAGGTCGAGCTCCCAACCGAACACGGAGCCGTAGAAGGCGATCGCCGCGGCGAAGTCGCGGGTGTGCAGCTCGAACCAGCTCGGCGCGCCGGGCTCGCCGATCACGGTGAACCCATGGAACGTCCCGGGCTGCCAGGCGCCGATCGGCGCGCCGGTCGGGTCGATGAGCACGCCCTGCGTCCCGAGGTCGGCGACGGGCATCGCGGGCACGACGACCTGGGCGCCGGCCGTGCCGGCATCGGACACGGTGCGGGTGATGTCGTCGGTGGCGAGGTACGGCTTCCAGGTGTTGTCGGCCTTCATGTCGCCCATGTCGCCCATGGCACCGGCGACGGGGACGCCGTCACGGGTGAACATGAAGTACCCGCCGAACGCCGGGTCGGGGTCACTGGACTCCCAGCCGAACAGCTCGCGGTAGAACCGCCGGCTGCCCTCGACGTCGGAGGTCCAGAGGTCGGTCCAGCACGGCGCCCCGACGGGCGCCTGGTCACGGGTGGTCATCGATGCTCTCCTTTGTATCGTTCGATCGGTCGTCACTGGTCGGTCTCGTCAGGGTCGACGCCGCCGGCATCCGGAAATCATCGGCGCGGGGGCGCTCCCGTCGGTGCCGGGTCCGGCGGTCACCGGAGGGCGGCCACCAGCATGAAGCGACCGCACGGCCGCTCGGCCCGGTCGGAGAAGACGTCGGCCGTACTGGCGAACGTGTCGACGTCGGCCACCTCGACGTGCTCGTCGGGCACGCCGGCGCCGGCCAGTCGCCGGCGGATGGCGCCGACGAGGTCAAAGCGGGCGTGGCCGGGCCGGGAGGGCTCGAGCAGGTCGTCGCCGAGCGCCTGACGCACCTCGTCGAGGGCCGGACCGCCGATCTCGTAGCTCGACCAGCCGATGCACGGTCCGACGGCGGCCCGGAGGTCACCGGAGTCGGTGCCGAACGTGCCGGCCATGACGTCGACGGTGGCGCCGACGACATCGAGGACCGCGCCGCGCCGCCCGACGTGGGCGACACCGAGCACCCGGCGGACCGGGTCGAAGAGGACGATCGGGCCGCAGTCGGCGACGAGGACGGCCAGCGCCGTGCCGACCCGGTCGGTCACGAGCCCGTCGGTCTCGCCGAGGCGGTCCCGGGCGTCGGCGTCCGACCGGTACCCGGCCCCGGTCAGCGAGCCGTCGACGACGGCCACCCGCCGGCCGTGCTGCTGGTCGGCCACCGTCAACGTCTCGAACCCGAGGGCATCGCAGAGGAGCTCGCGGTTGGCGGCGACGTGGTCGGGGTCGTCGCCGACGTGGAAGCCGAGGTTCAGGCCGCGGTACGGCCCGGCGCTCCGGCCACCGTGCCGGGTGGTCACGAGCGCGACGAGCCCGGGCCCGTCGAGCGCGAAGTGCCACGTGCCCAGGCCGCCGGCATGGGACTGCTTGCGCACTCGCTCATGCTACGGCCGCCCGACGTCGTCGCGTCGGGGACCGGCCCGGTCAGGCGGTGACGCCGGTCGACGCCGCGCCGGTGTAGAGCTGGACGGCCCGCCAGCAGTACCACGCGACGATGCTCCGGTACGGCCGGTACGGCTCGCCCAGCGCGTCGAGGGCCTTCGGCGTCGGCATCGGGATGCCCCAGGCCAACCCGAACCCCTTGCGTACGCCGAGGTCGCCGGTCGGCCAGACGTCGAGGCGCCGGAGGTGGAACATGAGGAACATCTCCGCCGACCACCGTCCGATGCCGCGGACCGTCGTCAGCCGAGCGACGACCTCGTCGTCGCTCTCGCGGGCCAGCCGCCGGGAGTCGAAGACGACCGTGCCGTCGAGCACCTTCGTCGCCAGGTCCTGGAGCGACGCCACCTTGCTGCCCGAGAGACCGGCTGCCCGGAGGGCCGGCGTCGGCACGGCCAGCAGCCGCTCCGGCGTGACCTCGCCGTCGAGGGCCAGCACCAGCCGGCCGTGGATGGCCTGGGCCGCCGCGCCGGCCAGCTGCTGGTGGGTCACCGAGCGGACGAGCGTGGCGAAGTGCGTCTCGGTCGGTCGAGGAAAGCGCGGCGGTCCGGCCTCGTCGACCAGGCGGGCCAGCACCGGGTCGGCCGCCGCCAGGATCTCGGCCGCCTGCCGGGGGGTCACCTTGCGGGGAGCGGGCACCCGCTGACTCTACGCAGCCGCCATCGAGCCGGCGACTGGCGCAGAATGGTGGGCGATGGCACACGGACGAGCCGGCGCGGTCCGGACGGCCCGCGTCTACGAGCCGCCGGGCCCCGACGACGGGACCCGGGTGCTGGTCGACCGGCTCTGGCCGCGAGGGGTGGCGAAGGCGAAGGCGACGTTCGACGAGTGGCTGCCGGACGTCGCGCCGACGACCGAGCTGCGGCGGTGGTACTCGCACGACCCGGCGCGCTTCGACGAGTTCGCCGCCCGCTACCGGGCGGAGCTGGAGCGGCCGGAGCCGGCGGCCGCGCTCGTGTCGCTCCGGGCGCTGCGCCGGCGCGGCCCGGTGACGCTGCTGACCGCCACCAAGCTGCTCGACCACAGTCACGCCGCCGTCCTGGCGCTCGTCGTTGCCGAGGCAGACTGACGCCGTGCGGGTGCATCTGGTCGACGGGACGTACGAGCTGTTCCGCCACTTCTTCGGCGCCCCGTCGCATCGCAACGCGGACGGCCTCGAGGTGGCGGCGGTCCGGGGGGTGCTCTGGTCGATCCTCGGCCTGCTCGGCGACGGCGCGACGCACGTCGGCGTGGCGACCGACCACGTGATCGAGTCGTTCCGCAACGACCTGTGGCCGGGCTACAAGACCGGCGAGGGCGTCGACCCGAACCTCTGGTCCCAGGCGTGGCCGCTCGAGCGGGCGCTGGTCGCCATGGGCGTGACGGTCTGGCCGATGGTCGACGTCGAGGCCGACGACGCGCTGGCCAGCGCGGCCGCGGTAGCGGGCGACGACCCAACGGTCGAGCAGGTCGTCATCTGCACGCCGGACAAGGACCTCGGCCAGTGCGTGCGGGGCACCCGGATCGTCCAGCTCGACCGACGCCAGTCGCGGCTGATCGACGAGGACGGCGTCGTCGCCAAGTTCGGCGTGCCGCCGGCGTCGATCCCGGACTACCTCGCCCTCGTCGGCGACAGCGCGGACGGGTTCCCCGGCCTCCCCGGCTGGGGCGCCAAGTCGGCGGCCGCGGTGCTCGCTCGGTGGGGCCACCTGGAGGCCATCCCCGAGCATCCGGCCGACTGGGACGTTGCCGTCCGGGGGGCACCAAAGCTGGCGGCCGCGCTGCGGGACGGCCACGACGACGCGCTGCTCTTCCGGCACCTGGCGACGCTGCGGGTGGACCGCTCGCTCGTCCGCTCGGTCGACGACCTCCGCTGGTGGGGCCCGACGGACGCGTTCGCGTCGGTCTGCGCGGTGATCGACGCGCCGACGCTGCCGGCCCGAGCGGAGGCGCTGGCCGGCACCCGGACCTGACCGGCCTCGCAGCTCCGACCGGAACGTCGTACCGGCTGTCGAAAAGATGTATTCAAGTGTGTCGAAAAGTGGTACTATTTGGAGTCGAGAAGTGGTATTGTGGCTCAGTGCCAGCCAGCCAGTACCAGCCGCGACTCGTCGACGGCCTCTTGGAAGAACTGTTCGCAGAGCTTCCAGCACTGGCGATCACCGGCCCGCGAGCGACCGGCAAGACGACGACCGCCGCTCGCCTCGCCCACACCGTGGTCCGCCTCGATCGACCGGCCGAAGCCGCCGCTTTCGTGGCCGACCCGGACGCCGCGTTGGCGACGCTCACCGAGCCGGTCCTGCTCGACGAGTGGCAGGAAGTCCCTACGGTGCTGGGCGCGGTGAAGCGTGCTCTCGACGGCGACTACCGGCCGGGAAGGTTCCTACTGACGGGCTCGGTCCGCGCCGACCTCGACGAGGTCACGTGGCCCGGCACGGGAAGGGTCGTCCGGGTACCGATGTACGGGATGACCGTGCGAGAACTGCAGGGGAACACCGCCGGAGGGACCTTTCTCGATCGCCTGGCCAACGACGAGCCGCTGACGCCCTCATCGAAGGCCCCGGATCTCCGGGGTTACCTACAGCTCGCCCTCGCAGGAGGCTTTCCCGAACCGACCCTCCATATGGGCCAACACGCCCGGGACGCCTGGCTCGAGAGCTACATCGACCAGGTGGTGACCCGAGACGCTCCGGCCGCCGACCCGGGCCGTGACCCGGTGCGGCTGCGCCGATACTTCGAGAGCTTCGCCGTGAGCACGGCCGGAACCGTCGCCGAGTCCACGATCTTCGAGGCTGCAGGGTCAACCGGAAGACCGCCGACGCATACGAGCACCTCCTGGCGAACATGTTCCTCGTCGAAGCCATCCCGGCGTGGACGTCGAACCGTCTCCATCGGCTCTCCGCACGACCCAAGCGCTACGTCATCGACCCGGCTCTTGCCGCCAGCCTTCTCCGGGTGGACGAACGCGGCGTGCTGCGCGACGGCGACCTTCTCGGTCGGCTCCTCGACACGTTCGTCGCCAGCCAGCTACGAGCCGAGCTTCCTCTCAGTCGAACTCGACCCCGGCTCTACCACCTGCGGGAGGAACATGGCCGGCACGAGGTCGACCTCGTCGCCGAGCTCGGAGGAGGTCGCATCGTGGCGATCGAAGTCAAGGCTTCAGCGGCGCCGACCAGCGACGACGCCCGACACCTGACGTGGCTGCGCGATCGTCTCGGCGACCGCTTCGCCCAGGGCGTCGTCCTACATACCGGCCCTCGACCGTTCGACCTCGGGGACCGCATCCGTGCCGTTCCGATCTGTGGGCTGTGGGGGTGAGATCGGGTCAGACGGTGACGCGGCGCATCGTGGCGAACCCGCCGGCGAGCAGCGCGGCGACAACGGCGACGAGGACGCCGCTCAACCCGGCCGCGCTGAGCGTGTGGAAGAGGTGGCCGATGCTCGACCAGGCGTCGGTCCAGCTGGCGAGGACCGCGCCGACGAGGGCCACGGTCACCTGGGCGGCGACGAAGGCGATCACGCCGACGACGCCCCAGCGCCGGAAGACGAGCCCGAACCACATGCCGTAGACGAAGAGCAGTGCCATCGCCACCGCCGCGGTCAGCCACGTCAGGTACCACGGTCCGTCGAGGATGTACGGCACCCGGAAGAAGGCCATGTGGATGCCCCAACCGTCGGTCGCCCGCTCGATCGCCTGCAGGCCGGTGATCGCCAACCCGTAGGCGACGGCGAGAGCGCCGCCGAGCAGCGCGGTGCCGAGGTAGTAGGAACGCCGGCTCAGGCCGAGGGCGAGCCCGAAGGGCAACGACCGGGCGACGCTCACGAGCCCGCAGACGAAGAGGACGCAGTAGATCGCGGCCAGGCCGCCGACCCAGCGGTTCGGGTTGTGACCGGCCGGAGTGAGCTTCAGGATGACGATGTCAGCGACGAAGGCGAACGCCAGGACCATCCAGGGCAGCAGGGCGTAGTTGAACCACTGGACGAGGTGGTAGCGGGCGGCGTTGAGCGAGGCGGTCATGCGCTTCTCCTCTCGTTGATGTCGATCGTCCGGTCGTCGTCACGCCCGGCGGCGTGGACCATGACCTGCTGGAGCGACAACGGCTCCAGGTCGAGGCGGAGCGCCCGGGCCCGGGCCCAGTCGCCGTCGTCGAGCGCGCCGGCAACGACGACGGACGCCTGTGACGCGACCCGGCGGCCACCCCAGGTCCGGCGACCGGCGACGAACTCGTCGACGGCCACCGCGGCGCCGCTGACCGTCGTCGCGCTGCCGCGGACGTCGTCGGCCGCGCCGTCGAGCACGACGCGGCCGCGGTCGATCATGACGACCCGCTCGAGCAGGTCGGCGACCTCGTCGATCAGGTGGGTCGACAGCACGATCGTCCGGGGGTGGGCGGCGTAGTCGGCGAGCAGCCGGTCGTAGAAGACCTGCCGGGCGACCGCGTCGAGACCGGCGTACGGCTCGTCGAACAGCGTCACGTCGGCCTGGGCGGCCAGCCCGATGACGATGCCGAGGGCCGAGCGCATGCCACGGGAGAGCTTCTTGATTGGCCGGCCGGCCGGGAGCTCGAACTCGGCGAGCAGCGCCCCGGCCAGCTCGGCATCCCAGGCCGGGTAGCACCACGACGCGGCGCGCAGGGCCTGGCCGATCCGGACGTCCGGGAAGAGCTGGTCCTCCCGGACGAGCACGATGCGGCGCAGAACGGCGTCGTTCTCCTTCGGGTTCGCCCCGAGAACCTCGACGCGGCCGGTGGAGGGGAACTCCTGGGCGGCGAGGATCCGCATGAACGTGCTCTTGCCGGCGCCGTTGCGGCCGAGCAGTCCGGTGATCGACGTGCCGTCGATGTCGACGGTGACGTCGTCGAGGGCGAGATGGCCACGGTAGCGGCGGGTCAGGCCGGCCACCGAGATCGTCGGTGTCATACCTTGATTCCTCCCTGGGTGTCGCTGAACTCCCGGACCAGCGTGGTCAACGCGTCCGGGTCGATGCCGAGCCGGTCGGCCTCGGCGACGATCGGCTCGACGAACCGCTCGACGAACCGCTGGCGGCGGACGTCGAGCAACCGCGCCCGGGCCCCGGCCGCGACGAACATGCCGATGCCGCGGCGCTTCTCGAGCAGGCCGTCGTCGGCGAGGATGTTGATGCCCTTCGCCGCGGTCGCCGGGTTGATCCGGTGGAACGCCGCGAGCTCGTTGCTCGACGGCACCCGGTCGCCCTCGGCGAGCCCGCCGTCGGCGATCTCGTCGGCCAGGCGCTCCGCGATCTGCGAGAAGAGCGGCGCCCCGTCATCGAGCACTGCGCGCTCCCCGGGGCCTCTCCGTCGGCTTCGTTACTTGGTTCATTACTTGACTAATGTACCAATGAAGCTTGAGCTCGTCAAGGGGCGGGGGACACGTCGCCGACCAGGAGGTATCGTTCCGGGCGGCGGCCGGGACGACTGCGGGAGATCGCCGAGATGGATCGTGGACAGCTACGAGTGGCGTCCGGCCTTCTGGCGAAGGCCCAGAGCACCGACTCCGACGCGGAGGCGGCCGCGCTGGCGGAGAAGACGTACGCGCTCCTCGCCAAGTTCCTCAACACCTACGACAACGACCAGCTGCGAACGAACGGCCGGCCGCGGCGCCGGGAACGACGCCTGCTGCGCGACCGGCGGGCCGACCGGCGCGGCGAACGCGCGCGGCGAAAAGCCGGACACGGCGACGAGCGGCGGAGCGAACCGTCGCCGTCGCCGGCGCCGGGTCCCGACCCGGCCGCGGCCTACCGCCGGTCGACCGAGAACCCCCGGCGGCGGGGCGACGGCCAGATCGACGTCACGGCCTGATCCGGCCGCCGGCCGGCGTCCCCGTCACGACGGCCTGATCACGATGGCGAGCGCTGGCTCCGGACCGGCCGGGCCGACCACGCGGCCTCGGCCGCCGCGACGTCGGTGACGAGGTTGCCGAACGCCAGGTTGACGTCGTCGGTGTGGTAGCCCCAGGTCGGCCCGAGCGCCTGGGTGACGGCCGGTCGGGTATCGCCCGGCCCGCCGACGTCGGTGACCTGGAGCCACGTCGCGCCACCGCGGTGCGCACAGACCGCGGTGTACTTGCCCGGGTACGTGACCCAGTTCGTCGTGGCCGGCGGCGCCAGGCCGGCCTGGGTGGCCGAGAGGAAGTACGGGTCGAGCGTCGCGGTCCCGCCGCTCAGCGCGGCGGGGTTCACGCACGCGACCTGCTCGCCGCGTCGGGCGGTCTGACCGGACTGCAGGCTCACGCCCTGCCCGGGCCGCCCGAAGAGCGAGTCGGCCGGCGGCTCGGACGGGAACGACGAATAAGCGATCGCGCACCCGGTCTGGCCCGCCCTCGTGCAGAGCGGGACGCGGGAGAACGTCGCGCCGACGGTCCGGCCGGTCGGCACCTGGAGGTTGCCGCCGGCGATGATCGCCAGCACGAGGCGTCGGCGCAGGGCGGGCCGGCGGTCGAGCTCGGTGGCGATCAGGTGGATCAGGATGGCCGAGCCCTGGGAGTCGCCGATCAGGACGATCGGCCGGTTCCCGCTGCGGGCCAGGAACGCGTGCCACCCCGAGACGAGGCTGCGGTACGCGACGGTGAACGTCGAGCGGAGCAGCGACCCGGTCGCCCCCCAGCCCCCGAGAGATGCTCGACGACGTCGCGGATCGGTACATCGGCGCCCACACCGAGCAGACGCCCGAGAACGGCGAGGCCTGGTCGACGGCCGCGCCGATCTCCGCCTTCCGCACCGCGAGACCGGTGTTGGCGGTCTTCTCCTGGCTCACGGTCGGGTACACGTAGAAGCAGTCGAACGCCGAAGCGGCCGACGGCGACGCGGCGGGCGGGAAGCTCGGCCGAGCTCCTCGTTCCGTCCGCCTGCACCGCGGTGACCGTCGGCGGGTAAGCGCACGGGTCGTGAGCCGTCCCGGGTCGGCACAGCCAGACCGTCGTTGTCGACCGGCCGGCCGCCCGGCGGCCGGACGACGCGGCGGCGGCCGACGACGGGGTGTTGGCGGCGACCGCGGACGGGACCCCGGCGAGCGAGACGAGCGCGACCGCGAGCGCCGCCGTCCCGCTCGGCCCGAGCCAGGACCCGGCCCAGCGGCGGCGTGGGCGTGGGCGTCGGCGGCACGACACCCGTACAACCTGTCACGTTCGCGGGCCTTGGCGGGTCAATGGAGTGGACCGGCCGTGCCAGAACCGGGCGATAGGGCCGGACGACCGGAGAGGAGCCGAACATGGACACGTACCTTGCCCCTGTCGAGAAGCCACGAGGGCTCGTGCTCAAGCTCGTGTACTTCTTCGCCAAGCGCCAGTTCGGCAAGGTGGCGACGCCGATCACGGTCTTCTCGTCGCGCCTGCCGACCGCGTTCTTGTCCTTCTACGGCAAGGTCTCGAAGCTCGACAAGAAGCTCCAGCTGCCGTCGGCGACGGCGACGCTCGTCCGCGAGCAGGTCGCCAGCCTCAACACCTGCCGGTTCTGCATGGACGCGGCGAGGTGGTTCGCCATGAAGGCGTCGCCGACCAACGGCCCGCGCTTCGACGCGCTGGCCGACTACCGGACGAGCCCGCTCTTCACCGACGCCGAGCGAGCCGCGCTCGACTACGCGACGGAGCTCACGACCGAGAAGGCCGTCGACCCCGAGACGTTCGCCCGGCTGGCTCGCCACTACCGCGAGCGCGAGATCTGCGAGATCGTCTGGCTCGTCGCCAGCGAGCACCTCTACAACGTGAGCAACATCGGCCTCAACATCGGTTCGGACGGCCTCTGCGAGCTGGCGTCGTCACGATGACGGCCGTCCGGCGCCGACCTCTTCGGCACTGAAGAGAACCGATGGGCGGACCGGGCTGCCTACGGTGGTGCGCATGCCCGAGCCCCACGGTCACCCCGGTACGCACCAGCACGGCGGCACGGCCGACGGCGACACCCTCGACCCGTTGCTCGACCTCGACGCCGAGGTCCTCCGCGAGTACTGGTCGGCCGCGCTCGGTGTGGGTCCGCCAGGCCGCAGACCGGGACGACCGGCACCGGCTGCTCGATCTCGGCGCCGGCACCGGTACCGGCTCGATCGGTCTGGCCGAGCGTTTCGCCGGGGCCGAGATCGTCGCCATCGACGTCTCCGCCGCCTCGTTGCGTCGGCTGCGGGAGAAGGCGCTCGACCTCGGGCTCGCCGCCCGGATCCGCACGGTCGAAGCCGACCTCGACGCCGGATGGCCGGGCGTCGGCTCGTTCGACCTCACCTGGGCGTCCATGTCCCTCCACCACTTCGCCGATCCGACCCGCGTGCTCCGCGACGTGCTCGCGGCCACTCGGCCCGGTGGCCTGATCGCCGCCGCCGAGCTCACCGAGCCGTTGCGGTTCCTCCCCGACGACCTCGGCTTCGGGCCGGCCGGCTTCGAGGCCCGAGCTGTCGCGACGCTCGGCGCCGCGCACGCCGAGACGATGCCGACGCTCGGCTCGACCTGGGCGCCGCGCCTCACCGACGCCGGCTGGACCGTCGTCGACGAACGCGATTTCGTCATCGATCTCGACCCGCCCCGGCACCCCGACGCGGCTCGCTATGCCCGGGCGTGGTTCGCCCGGCTCGCCGAGGGCTACGCCGACCGTCTCGAGCCCGACGACCGCACGACGCTGGCCGCGCTGCTCGACGAGCACGACCAGCGCGGCCCGCTCGAACGAACGAAGCTCCACATCCGCGGCGTCCGGACCGTCACGCTCGCCCGCCGCCCGCCCGAGCTCGACTGACCTCGACTGATCAGCTCGGGTACTGGTTGTTGAGCCCAGCCTCGAGCGCCTCGCGGGGGATCAACCAGGGAACGAGGGTCTGGCCCCCGTCGACGACCAGGCTCTGCCCGGTGGTGTACGCCGACGCCGAACTGAGGAAGAACATGATCGGCCCGACGATCTCGGGCAGCTGCCCGTAGCGCTGCAGGGCGATCATCTCGTTCATGCGGTCTTGGACGACCTGGTTGCCGAACATCGCCTCGGACTTGGCGATCGGGAAGGCGCCCGGACCGACACAGTTGACCCGGAGCCCCGCCGGTCCCCACTCCCGGCCGACCGCCCGGACCAGGCTGGTCACCCCGGCCTTGCCGGCCGACGAATGGCTGATCCCCGGCGCCCCACCGATGGCGGTCGAGCTGGTCATCATCACCGCCGCGCCGGCCGTCCCGCCGTCGAGCAACGGCTGCGCCCAACGCTGGAGGACGTTGAACGCCGCGCAAAGGGTGTTGTCGATCGTCTGGCGAAACTCCGTCGGCGAGATCCGCATGGCCGGGCCCAGGGACACCTGGGCCGCCGCGTGCACCAACGCGGTGGCCGGCCCGTCCTGCTCGACGGTCGAGAACACGGCGTCGACCGCGTCGGGGTCGGTGGCGTCCCCGACGCAGGCCGTCAGCGTTCCGGACAGCTCCCGACCGAGCGACACCGTCTCGTCGAGCGCCCCCTGACGCCGGCCCATGACGTAGACGGTCTTGCCGAGCGAGGCCAGCTGGAGGGCCGTCCCCCGGCCGATGCCCGACCCCCCGCCCGTGATCAGCACCCGCTCGTACGGGACGTCGACCGACCAATCACCCATGATCCACCCTCCCCGCCGAGCTAGATCGATCAAGCAATCGGCCGATTAACTATCGATCCCGCTGACCGGCCTGTCAAGGGAAAGTCCAAGGACGCCGCGTCCCCGCCGGTCGCTTCCGGTATGGCCGTGGGCTCGACCGAGGCCTATGCCCGGCGGGTGAAGGTCAGGTGGGTCACCCTGCTGGGTGCCGTGACCACCTCGACGTCGTAGTGATCCTCGATACCGTCCAAGCCGTCCCACAGGCGCACGCCGCGGCCGAGCAGGATCGGCACCTGGACGACGTGGAGGTGGTCGACGAGCCCGGCGGTCACGAATTGGCGCACCGTCGCCGGGCCCCCGCCGATCCGCACGTCGAGCCCCCCGGCGGCGTCCCGGGCCAGGCTGAGGGCCTCGTCCGGTGAGGCGTCGACGAAGTGGAACACCGTGCCGCCGTCCATCTCGATGGACGGTCTCGGGTGGTGGGTCAGCACGAAGACCGGGGTATGGAACGGCGGATCGGGGCCCCACCAGCCTCGCCACTCCGCTTCGGTGCCCAGGTCGGTCCAGGCGCCGGTCTGCGGGCCGAACTTACCTCGCCCCATGATCTCGGCGCCGATGCCCGGTTCGAAGCGTTCCGCGAACGCGTCGTCCATCCCCTCGTCGCCGCCCTCTTGCCCCAGTAGCGACCGCCCGAAGCGGGTAGCGAACATCCAGTCGTGCAGGCGCCTGCCGGCGTGCCCGAACGGCGCGTCCAGCGCCAGGCCTTCGCCGGTTCCGAACCCGTCGAGCGAGATCGAGAAGTTGTGGACCCGAACCTGGGACATGCGCTCCTTTGGTGACGAGACGACGTTCATCTTCCAACGTAACTCGACCGGCGCTGTCCGAGCGGGACGTCGGCCGCGGCCCATAGGTTGAGAGGCGGCGGGACGAGCAACCGAGCCAGGAGGGCGTACATGCCGGCGAAAGGCACTGCGGAATGGAAGGGTGACGTGCCCTCTGGCACCGGCACCTTTACGGCCGGGGACACCATCACTGGGGGCTACACGTTCAAGTCCCGATTCGAGGATGGGCCGGGGTCCAACCCCGAACAGCTGATCGCGGCGGCCCACGCCGCCTGCTTCTCCATGGCCCTCTCCAACATCCTGGCCCAGGCCGGTCACCCACCCGACTCGGTGCAGACGGAGGCCACCGTCACCCTGCGACCCGTCGACGGGGCCCCGACCATCACCAAGATCGACCTCGTCACGGTCGGACGGGTGCCGGGACTCGATGAGGCCGCGTTCGTGGAGCACGCCTTGGCGGCCAAGGCTGGCTGCCCGGTGAGCCGAGCACTGGCCGGGGTGCCCGAGATCACCCTCGAGGCGTCTCTGGTCTCATGAGCAACGCATCGATGCCGGCTGGGGACCCCATCCGGCTCGACCAGACCACCCGGGCCGCCGTGGCCTCTGGGCGACTCGTCCATCTGGCCACCATCAACCCGGACGGCACCCCCCAGGTGACGTGCATCTACGTTGGCTGGGACGAGGACGACATCGTGGCTGGCCACCTCGCGGACCACGTGAAGCTACGGAACATTCGGCGCGATCCGCGGGTGACGCTCTCGGTCGAGTCCGATGTTCCCTTCGAGGGGTTCAGTCCCTATCTCGTGATCCAAGGCATTGCCCGGGTCGAAGAAGGGGGAGCAGTACCTCTGCTGCGCCGAATCACCAATGGCCGGTTCCCGCCGCCCGGAGACGACTGGCCCCAAGGGTTCGTCACCCGAATCTCGCCGCGGCAGCTCTCAGGTACTGGCCCCTGGGGCACTGCCGACTGAGGCTGCGGCCGGAGCCGCGTCTTGCCCGCCTAATTACACTCTTCTTACTGAAATTGTGTTGTTTGGCCAGTGAACTCCCAGCCCTCGTTCAGGCCGGGCCATCAGACTGTAGGTGATCCTGAGCAACCAGCGGACTGAAGGGAGTCGTCGACCGGTGATCGAAGCCCTGACGTTGGCGGTACCGGAGCTCGGGAACCGCACCTACCTGATCCACGACGGAGAGGTCGCCGTCGTCGTCGACCCGCAGCGGGACATCCATCGGGTGATCACCGCGGCGGCGACCGCCGGCCTCCGGATCGTCTTCGTCGCGGAGACCCACATCCACAACGACTACGTCTCCGGGGGATGGGCGCTGGCGACCCGACTGGGCGTCCCGTACCTCGTGGCGGCCGAGGAGCGGACGGCCTTCGAGCATCGCCCCGTGCGCGACGGTGACGAGATCGCGGTCAGCCTCTCGTTCTCGCTCAAGGTGGTGGCCACGCCGGGCCACACCGCCCACCACGTCTCGTACCTGGCGCTCGACCAGGGCCGACCAGTCCTCGCGTGCACCGGCGGCTCGCTCCTTTACGGATCGACCGGTCGGACCGATCTGGCCGGCGAGGTCCACACCGAGCCGTTGACCCGCCGGCAGTTCCGATCAGTCCAGCTTCTCGGCCGCCTTCCCGACTCAGTGAAGGTCCTTCCCACCCACGGCTTCGGCAGCTTCTGCTCGCCGGGAGCCAGCGGTGACGTCGAGGGGTCGACCATCGGGGAGCAGCGGATCACCAACCTGGCATTCCGGGCCGAGGACGAGGATGCGTTCGTCCATCAGTTGCTGTCCGGCCTGACGGCCTACCCGAGCTACTACCGGCACATGGCCGCCCGGAACCTGGCGGGAGCTCCGGAACCCGACCTGACCGTCCCGCCGGCCCTCGACACGAGGGATCTCCAGCGCGCCCTCGGTGGGAATAGTTGGGTGGTCGACCTCCGGCGCCGCTCCACCTTCGCCCGGTCGCACCTCGTCCGATCGATCAACATCGAGCACTCGCTCCCGTTCTCGACCTACCTCGGATGGCTGCTCCCCGAGGGGATGACGCCGCTCTTGATGGCCGAGACGGCTGAGGGCGTGGCCCATGCCCAGCAGGATCTCACCCGCATCGGCATCGACCAGCTGGCCGGCGCCTACGTCGGAACGTTCCCGCCGGCCGCCCTCGCACGCCAGGTCCGTTCCTATCCCGTGCGCGGGTTCGTCGACCTGGTCGAAGCCGGTCGACGGCCCGGCCAGGTCACCCTCGACGTCCGGCGGGACGACGAGTGGGCCGCCGGCCACCTGGAAGGCGCGGTGCACCTGCCGCTGCACGAGCTGTCGGACCATCTGGCCGAGATCCCCGACGGGACGTTGTGGGTCCACTGCGCGGCCGGCTTCCGGGCCGGGATCGCGGCCAGCCTGCTCGAGCGGCAGGGCCGGACAGTGGTGCTCGTCGACGACCAATTCGCCAAGCTCCCCGTCGAGGCCATCACCTCGTAACGGACGGGCACTTCGTCACGGACGGGCCCTTCGTAACGGACGGGCCCGGACGGGCGCCACCGTTGGGGCGCGGCGGTCCGTTTCTTTCCCGAATGCCGGAGCGCCGCCAGCTGAGTCGTAGAGTGACGTATCCCGTTGGTGCATCCAGCACCGCCTCGCGAGGAGCAAGGACCGCTGTGACCGAGTCGGCGACGGAGCAATCGACCACCTTCGCCGAGCTGGGCCTGCGTCCCGAGCTGCTCGCCGCGCTCGCCACGCTGGGCTACGAGGAACCGACCCCGATTCAGGAGGCGGCCATCCCCGTCCTGCTCCAGGGGCACGACCTGCTTGGACAGGCCGCCACCGGGACGGGAAAGACGGCGGCGTTCGCGCTGCCCATCCTTCAACGGCTCGCCCCCGACGGGCGCGGCCGAGAGCCGGTGGCCTTGATCCTGGTACCGACCCGCGAGCTGGCCATGCAGGTCTCCGAGGCGTTCCACCATTACGGCCGCCAACTCAAGGTCCGCGTGGTGCCGATCTACGGCGGCCAGCCCATCGGCCGCCAGCTGCGGTCTCTCGAAACCGGCGTCGACGTGATCGTGGCGACGCCCGGCCGGGCCCTCGACCACCTTCGACGCCACACGCTGCGGCTCGATTCGCTGCAGGTCATGGTCCTCGACGAGGCCGACGAGATGCTCGACATGGGCTTTGCCGAGGATCTCGAAGCGATCTTCGCCGAGACGCCATCGAGCCGTCAGACGGTGCTCTTCTCGGCGACGCTCCCCAGACGCATCGACGCCATCGCCCGGAAACACCTCCGTGACCCGTCCCGCATCCGCATCGGGGACGAGGTGCGCAGCCGCGACGAGTCGCCCCGGGTGCGGCACTGCGCCTACGTCGTACAGCGCGCCCACAAGGCGGCGGCCCTCGGGCGGATCCTCGACGTCGAGTCGCCGGCCGCGGCGCTCGTCTTCTGCCGCACCCGAGAAGCAGTGGACGGTCTCACCGAGACGCTCAACGGGCGCGGGTACCGCGCCGAGGCCCTCCACGGTGGGATGAGTCAGGAGCAGCGGGACCGGGTGATGGGGCGCCTGCGGGGCGGGACCGCCGACCTCTTGATCGCCACTGACGTGGCGGCGCGGGGCCTCGACATCGAGCAGCTCACCCACGTCGTCAACTACGACGTGCCCTCCTCGGTGGAGTCCTACGTGCACCGCATGGGGCGGGTGGGGCGCGCCGGACGGGAGGGCGTGGCCATCACGCTGGCCGAGCCGCGCGAGCATCGGATGCTGAAGACGATCGAGCGGGCGACCAAGCAGAAGATCGCCGTCGAGAAGATCCCCACGGTGGCCGACCTTCGGGCGCGCCGCCTCGACCTCACCCGCGCCGCGCTGCGCGAGAGCCTCCTCGATGACGACCTCGACGGCTTCCGAGTCGTGGTCGAATCGCTGGCCGAGGAGTTCGATGTGATGGAGGTGGCGCTCGCCGCGGTCAAGCTGGCGCACGCCGCAACGGGCGGGCCCGATGACGAGCAGGACATCCCCGACGTCGTCGTCTCGGCGCCACCGGAGGGACGAGCTCGCCATGCCCGCCCCGGCCGGAACCAGCGGGCCGTCGCGGGGGGTGGCCCCGGGACGACTCGGCTCTACATCAGCCTCGGGCGGGAGGCGGGACTGCGGCCTCAGGACCTCGTCGGGGCGATCACGGGCGAGACGAGGCTCAGCGGACGGGACATCGGCGCCATCGAGATCTCCGGGCGTTTCTCCCTCGTCGACGTGCCCGAAGACACCGTTGACGAGGTGATCGAGTCGCTGCGCGGCACCAAGATCCGAGGCCGGCGGGCCACCGTTCGCCGGGAGCGCTTCTAAGCCGAAGAGCTCGGATCGGACGACACCCGATCCTCCCCCACCGTGCCCAAAGTATCCCAGGGAGGGGGTCTTCCCGCAAGGCCCTCTGATGTGCTGACAATGCTCGCCACCGGTGTGGACGGCCGGCGTCCGCAGGATCGACCGGTGGGAACGAGGGACTCCCGCAGGGGTCCCAAGAGGAGAGTGGTGAGATGGGCGACGCCGTGCTGGGCTTCGGCGAGATCGATCAGACGCAGGTCGCGCTCGTCGGCGGCAAGGGTGCGCAACTCGGGGAGCTCTCTCGCCTCGAGGGCACCCTCGTGCCGGCCGGCTTCTGCATCACGACGGCCGCCTTCCGGCGGATGATGGCGAACGTGCCATCGATGGCCGAACGACTCGACCGGTTGTCGCACGTAAGCCTTGACGATCGTGGTGCGATCCGCTCGCTCAGCGCGGACATCCGCGGGACCATCGAGCAGGTCGCCATACCCGACGATCTGGGGGCGGTGATCACCCGGTCAGTCGCCCACCTCGGCGAGCACGCGGCCTACGCCATCCGGTCCAGCGCGACGACAGAGGATCTACCGACGGCCTCTTTCGCCGGTCAGCAGGACACGTACCTCAACGTGGTCGGATCGGCAGCCATCCTCCAGCACGTCAGCCGGTGCTGGGCCTCACTGTTCAGCGAGCGGGCCGTGACCTACCGGCTGCAAAACGGCTTCGACCACCGGCTGGCCCAGATGGCGGTGGTCGTACAGCAGATGGTCTTCCCGCAGGCGGCCGGCATTCTCTTCACGGCCGATCCCGTCACGTCGAACCGAAAGGTCGTGTGTGTGGAGGCCACCTTCGGTCTCGGCGAGGCCCTGGTCTCCGGCCTGGTGAACCCCGACCGCTACCAGGTGCGGGGCGGTGAGATCGTCGCCAAGAACGTGGCCGCCAAAGTACTCGCCACCGGGCCGTCGCCGGCCGGTGGAACGCAGAAGCTGGCGATCGAGCCAGCGTGGTACGAGGAGCCGGCACTGACCGATGCGCAGATCCTCCGGTTGGCCCAGCTGGGGCGGCGGATCGAGGCCCACTTCGGTCGGCCGCAGGACATCGAATGGGCTCTGGATGAGGACGGGTTCCACATCGTCCAGAGCCGGCCGATCACCACGTTGTTCCCGATCCCGGTGGCCGGCGACTCCGAGAACCACGTCTACATCTCCGTGGGTCACCAACAGATGATGACCGATGCCATGAAGCCCCTGGGGCTCTCCTTCTGGCAGATGACCACGCCGCGACCCATGGCCGAAGCCGGCGGCCGACTGTTCGTCGACGTCGCTCCGGCACTCGGTTCGCCCGCGGCGCGCGCCGCCCTGCTGAGCAACGTAGGGAGGTCCGATCCGCTGATCGGGGAGGCGCTGCGAACGATCCTCCAACGCGGAGACTTCGTCCCGACGCTCCCGGACCAGGCCCCGAGCGCGACGCCGGCGGCTGATGCCCCTGATCCGATCGAGACCGATCCGGCCATCGTCGTCGATCTGATCGAACGCACCGGGTCCTCGGTCGCGACCTTGCAACGAGAGATCCGCAACAAATCCGGATCGGCGCTGCTCGACTTCATTTTGGCCGACATCTCAGAGCTCAGACGGATCCTGTTCGATCCACGGAGCCACCAGGTCTTCATGTCGGCGATAGAGGCCACCTGGTGGCTGAACGAGCAGCTCGAGACCTGGCTCGGCGAGAAGAACGCCGCCGACACGCTCACGCAGTCCGTCCCCCACAACGTCACCTCCGAGATGGGGCTGGCCCTCCTGGGCGTCGCCGACGTCATCCGGCCACATCCGGAGGTGGTGGCATTTCTGCAGGAAGTCGACGACGAGGATTTCCTCGACGAGCTCCCGGCGCTCGATGGCGGCCGAGAAGCCCGAGACGCCATTCGGACCTATCTCGAGAAGTACGGCATGCGCTGCGTCGGTGAGATCGACATCACGAGGCCGCGTTGGAGCGAACGCCCCACCACACTGGTGCCCCTGATACTCGGCAACATCAAGAACGCCGAGCCCGGTGCCGGAGAACGCCGTTTCGAGCAAGGGCGGCAGGAGGCTTGGGAGAAAGAGCAGGAACTGCTGGCGCGCCTGCGGGACTTGCCGGACGGCGAGCGCAAGGCCGACGAAACCAAGCAGAAGATCGATCGGGTCCGGACCTTCATCGGGTATCGGGAATATCCGAAGTACGGGATGGTCAGCCGTTACTTCGTCTACAAGCAAGCCATGCTGGGCGAGGCCGAGCGCCTCGTGCACGCCGGCGTCCTGGACGAGAAGGAGGACATCTTCTATCTCCGGTTCGAGGAACTACACGAGATGGTGCGAGCACGCCGCCCGGATGACCAGCTCATCCAGCAGCGCAAAGACGCGTACGCGTCGTATGAAGCCCTTACGCCGCCCCGGGTGTTCACGTCGGATGGCGAGGTCGTGACCGCAACATATGCCCGCGTCGATGTCCCCGCCGGCGCCCTCGTCGGCCTACCCGTCTCTGCCGGGACCATCGAGGGTCGGGCCCGTGTCGTTCACGACGTGGGTGAAGCCGATCTCGACGCGGGTGACATCCTGGTCACCGTCTACACGGACCCGGGCTGGACTCCCGCATTCCTGGCGGCCACCGGCCTGGTGACGGAGGTCGGCGGCCTGATGACCCACGGCGCCGTGATTGCCCGCGAATACGGCCTACCGGCCATCGTGGGCGTAGAGGGGGCCACTCGGCTGATCCGAGATCGACAGCAGATCCGCGTCAACGGCACGCAGGGCTACGTCGAGATCCTGTCCTAGCCCCAGTAGTCAGTGGGCAACGAGCGCAATGGTGACGAGCGCCGACCGCACAAGGCGCTCCCTGCTTCCCGCTCCACCCGAGCGGGCTGACGGAGGCAGGGTTCTCGTCAACCCGGGTCCCGACACTTTCCATCAGCTGACCGATAGGCTTCGCCGCTGTGCCCAGACCGGGCCATCGGGGGAGGTCGGCGAGCGGTGACATACGGGAACACAATCGGCGGGAACCCCGGGGGACCGGGCCGGTCCCTCGGCGGATCGGGACTGGGTGGGATCCAGCAGCAGACGCCGCTCCACATTCACGCCACGCAGGCCGCCGGCGGCATCATCGACACCGGCCTGCTGATCACCCTGCTGCTGAGCCTGCTGGGGCTGGTGGTGATCCTGACGGTGGTCGGGGTACTGGTGATCGTGATCGTGTCCAACCGGGCCGACCCGGACCCGACGGGCCGACGGCCGCTGTCGGTGTACCTGTTCGGCATCTCCTTCGTCACCCTGCTGACGGCCGTGGTCGGATCGGTGGCGGTCGTGGAGTCGCTGGTGTCGCTGATCGGGTCCAGCGGGCCGGGGGCCGGCGACGCAGTGGCCCGGGGAGCGGTGCTGGGTGGGCTGATCACGGTGGTGAGCGTGGCGGTGCTGGTGGTGCACCTGCGGCGCGGCCTGCGGTTCGCCGTAGCCGACGGCACGACGGGTCCGTCGCAGCGGATCGCCCGCAGCTACGTGGCCGCGGTGGCGTTCGTGTCGGTGCTGATGCTGCTGCTGTCGGCCATCGCCGGGGTGTACCTGGTGTTCGTGCTGGCCGGCCCCGGGGTGTTCGGGTTCGGGGTCAGCCGGACCCTGGCCGGCGAGGCCCTGATCGTTACCGCCTACGTGGCGGTGGTGGCGTTGCTGATCCTGGTGACGCACCGCAACCTGGTATCGCCGGGACTGCGGTTCCTGAAGGAGCCGAGCCCGTGGGCACCATCGGCCACTCCCCCCGCACCGCCGGCTCCCTCCGCGCCCCCGGCACCGCCGGCACCGCCACCGTCGTAGCTGTCGCCTTACTGACGCCTACGCCCACGCCGTGCCGGACTGGCAGGCCGAAGCTGCCGCCACGGTCGCCGGGCTGGGTTCGGCACCTAAGGGCGCTGGCTGAGCCTCAACGACCTCAGCCGCGTCTACGAGCCGAGCAACGTAGGAGAGGACCGCCAATATTTCGAGTGCCTCTTGCTGTCCTGGCTCGGTTAGATCGTGGGTCGTGGGATTCCGAGTCCTTTGTGCGGCCCCCTGGCCGAGCTTCATGGCCCCTTCGTGCGCGCTCGTCCACTCCGGCGTTTCGTCTGGAATATGGCGATAGCTCGGCCTCGGACGCCCACATTGCGATCGCCTATTCCCGGGTGTCTCCTTGGCCACCAAACGTCCAGCGGTACATCGTCTTCGACGGCACGATGCCGTTCGGCTGGGCAAACCGGCCGGGGGTCACCAACTCCATCCTCATCCTGCTCGTCAGACTGACGATGCTGGCGACGTTCCGCCGGGCAGCTCAGCGAGCGACCTTGCTCAGGGGGAGCTGCGTCAGTCGGCCGAGCTTGAGGGGTCCTGACCCGCGAGTCGTCTCGCCTCTTTACGGCAAGCCTGCCGAACGGCCATCCTGAGTTGCGGGTCTCGGAGGCGCTGCTGTTGAGTTGGGTCTTCAGACCTAATGAATCGATCGAACTCCTGGACGGCAGGACCCTTGGACCAACCGACGTCGCACAGGTCGTTACACCACTCTTCAAGGAGCTCCGCCTCTTCGAAGGTGTGGGCGAACGCTTCGTAGAAGAGGTGGGTCGGAATCTCGGTGCGCGTGAGATGACAGGTGAGCCGTTGTTGCAGGAGGTTGATGCCCACGACTGAGAGGCAGGCGATCCGGGTCGACGCTTCGAGATCCTCGACAGCACACAGACCAACGAGATCGAGGCTTCCTGCCCAGTGGCCCTCGCCAGCAAGGTCTGGGAGAGGCATCTTGTTGTAGTGGCCGCCTCGATACGCACCAGCCCCCTGTCTGGATACTTGATGAACCCGGGCAGCAAGCACCCGATCCTGTAGCTGTCCCTCCCCACCTCGGAAACTGCACGGATGGGCGATGACAATCGCCGACCCACCGTCGTCGACCCCGGGGATCAGAACACTGTCGAAGACGTCACCAGTGAAGATGGGGCGGTTGGGGTTAACCTCGCCGGCCCGGGCGAGGTAAATGTCGTCTGGATCCTTGTAGGTGTCGAGAGTCACCGACCCGATTTCGGTCTGATGACTGGGGAACCATCCTCGCCGTTCGCCACTTCCCACTCGGTGCGATAACGCTCACGCCACTTTGGATCGACGGCATCGAGCGCTGCTTCGGGACCAATCTTCTCGGCCGCCAGGTCGTGGATGACTCTCAGGGCACCCGAAACGTAGAGATCGATGGGCGTGACGGGTGCGTCGCGCATGAGCGGAACCTCCATCCAGGAGGCCGGCTCGAACACAAGGTGGTCGTCGCGCAGAATCTGGACGAACGCGAGCAGTTGAGAGATCAGCCTCCGGTTCTCGCCGGTCGGTCGTTCACCCGTCCGCCACCGCCGGAGCGCCGGAATCGACACGCCCAGCATCTGCGCGACCTGACGCCAGGCGAATCCCATCTCCGAGAGTTCGTCGAGCAGGGCACCAGGATCCTGCTTGGCGAGCTTGGCCGTCTTTGCCTCAAGCTCAATCTCGAAGGCTTCGTGCTGGAGGGTGGTTGCGTCATCATTGTAAAGCTTCGTGGCGTTCCGGATGTGGCCGGCTCCTTCGGCGATCTCGCGGGCGCGCTCTTCGATCGTCCGGGTGATCGGCGTCAACTGTTCGGGCGTCGAAAGCGCCTCACCCGTCCCGGTGACCTTCGACCCGGCCAGCGTTTCGCTCACTTCGCATCCCCCTCTCGCTCAAAAACCTCGCTGATCAAACGCGGGGTCACCACATCATTGAACAAAACTTTGATCGGCTCCCGTAGTCCGTCACACTTACTAACGAGTTCCTGGGCGTCCCATCTGGGAATCGTAAAGGGTTGCCAGGATGCGTCAAAATCAAGCACAAAGAACGGGCCTTCGGGTTGCGTCCCAGGACGGCGCAACGGGCCGTCTGGGTTGACGACGAATCCCCCCGCCTGCGGTCCATAGCGGAACAACAGGTTTTGATTGTCCTCACCGATTCGGTACTGCGCGACACCGTTCCAAACCGATCCCCTCCAGCCACGTTCGCTCATCATCTGAAAAGCCGGAGCCAGAATCGTAGGATCCAGCCAGTCTTCCCAATGAGGGTCGGGCTCTGGAACCCGGATCTCGTCGATGAAACGCACCCCGATCCGCGTGACGCCGGTCGGGCGGAGTAGACGGCCCGCCAGAGCGATGGCCGTCGAAACCACTCCACGGAAGGTGCGCCAAGACTCATAGCACGTCGTCTGGATGGACACGCTGCCGGACGTGAGCGCGATGGCCGAGCCACGCTGCCGATCGGAGAACCGCAAGATCATCGAGTCAAGAGAGGATTGCTCGACCATGGGCGAGGCCGCCCCGGGTCCAGCCAAGTTCACCGTGAAGCGAGTCTGAGCTTGCACCGGATCCATGATCCAGGTGTCGCCCAGCACCTCCGCCACGGCGCGCTGAAGCGCCGGGGCTAGCTGGCCGCCGATCTCACCGGGGAAGGTGATCTCCACGGCAACGAGAGCCACCGGCGCGTTCGGATACCCCAGGTCCAGGTCAAGCGTTGTCGTCATCAGGGTCGACCATAGTAGGGGAATCTAAACAGAAACTAAATTCGTACGTAAATCTAGAAGGGAACAGCGACACTGTACATTGGCTGAGCGAACTACAGAGATGTAGTTAATACTAGATATAGTGGTGGTACTCGTACTTCAGCCCTACATCTTGAGATTGGGAAGCCAGATGAGCTACATGGACTTCGATCTTGGCCACCTTGCCAGGGGGCAGGTCGTGAGGGTCGTTCTGTCGGGCGTCGAGTCGGACGTCATGCTGATGAGCGCGTCAGACGTTCACCGCTTCGCCTCAGGTGGCCAAGTCACCTACTGGGGCGGCCACTACCGCAGATCCCCGGCGGTGATCGGTGTGCCGAGTACCGGCACCTGGCACGTCGTCGTCGTTGCGGGCCTCGGCGGTCGAGTCGAGGCAGAGGTGAGCGTCTCGCTATCCCGAGGCATCGTGGGGTTCTGAGGGCCACGGGGGACTTGCCCGTGTCTGCCTGGCGCCTACACCCCTGATTGGACAGAGTCCCAGTTCAGATCAATATTGCCGGGCTCTGCGACAATCCTTCCGGCTGATCGACTCGAACGACCGACCACTATTGAGCATGAACCGAACTGGGTTCAAATGTCGGAATTGGAGCACCGTGCTGATTCCCTGAGGTCACTCCAAGAAAACTATTTGCGCTATGACTGTAAGTGGCGGGGGTAGGATTTGAACCTACGACCTTCGGGTTATGAGCCCGACGAGCTACCAGACTGCTCCACCCCGCGGCGGTAGTCGCTCACGTTAGCAGTCTCGGCCTCGGTCGATCCAACCGGCAGACGGCGGCAAACCGCTGTCGTGCCCATTCCCTGATTCTAGGAACGGTGCCGGGTAACGCCCGCTGCCTACGACCCTGAGTACCCGGCCCCCGGTGAGCCCGGAGCGTCCGGCCGGGAGGCCGATGGCGATAGGTCGATCGGCCCGTGGGTCGCTTCGTGCGCTTGCAGCTTGGCAATGAGCTGCTCGACGTCCGTCGCGGTCGTCGCGGTACCCCGGCCGGTCTGCTCGGCGTAGGCGACGGCCCCGAGATCGCGGAGCAGAGCGTCGGCGTCGCGCTTGGCCTGGTAGTCGTCGAGCTTCGCCTGGCCCTTCTGGGCCGCGTCCTTGGCCACCGCCGTGGCCACCGCTGCCTGCTCCTTCACCTTGTCGAGAAAGCCCACGAGGTCACCTCCGCATTCGTCGTTCTTGATTCGTCGTTCTTGGGGAGCCGCGTTGTCCTTGGAAGGCGCTGCCCCGCGATCATCGCACGGCCCCGCTCGTTCCCGCTACAGGTGCCACCGGCATCTCACCGGGTCGTCGAGATCAGGCTTCGTTGGCCGATGTTGTTGTCGACGTCGTCGTCGTGGTCGATGACGGGGTGGACGAGGCCGGCGACGTCGCGGTCGAGCCGCTCGACGCGGACGTCCCCTTCGTCCCGCTCACGGTGCCGGTGCTCGCCTTGCTGCTCGAGCCGGTCGTCGACGTGGTGCTCGACGCGGCCCCACCGGTGCCGCTCGTCTTCCCGGCCGTCCCGCTGCCGGTGCTCTTGGCGCTCGTCGTCGTGGTCGTGGCGCCCGACTTCGACGAGGACGACTTCGGAGATGACTTCGACGAAGAGGACGGCGTCGTCGTGGTCGTCGTGGTCGATCCGGCCGAGCCGAGCAGGCTCTTGGCGGCTGTCTCGGCGGCGTGCTCGGCCGCGATGTCGTTCTGGTATGTCCCGAGGTTGCCCGCCTTCAGGTCGGTCTGGGCCTTGGCGAAGTCGAGCGCGGCCTGCTCCAGGTCCTGCTGGGCCTGGGCGACGGCGGACGGCGGCACCGAGGTTGTACTGGACGTCGGCTGGCCGCCGCTTGTGGCCGCGGACGATGTCGATGTCCCGAGGTGGGTCCCGAGCACCTTGTTCAAGGACGCGTCGAGCGATGTCTCCATCCCGACCTTCTGTCCGAAGACGGCAATGACGTACTTCAGCTGCGGCTGCGGGTTGCCGGTCGACTCGGTGTAGAGCGGGCGGATGTACAGCATCGACTGGTCGATCGGGACCATGAGGATGTTGCCGAGGACAACCTGCGAGCCGTGTTGATCGAGCAGGCTGATCTTTTGGGACACTGTGCTCGACTGCTGGATGTACGAGTCGGCGAGGGCCGGGCCGACGACGCTGTGGCCAGGCGTCGTCACGTAGACGCGAAGCTGCCCGTACTGGCCCGGATCGGATCCGGCCATCATGAACGCGGACAGGTTCTGGATGGACGCGCCTTGGGACGCGGGGACGTAGGCGTCGGAGATCGTGAACGACTGCGTGTGCTGGCCGGGTTGTTCGAGCACCTGGTACAGCGGCGACATCCGCTGGGGCGCGCCGCCGGTGACCTCGCCCTGGGCGTTGGTCGTCACGGTGACGGCCAGGGCATTGGACGGCGACCCGACGCCGGCGGTCGGCGAGAGGTTCCAGGCGTCACCGGCGGTGTAGAAGTTCGACGGCGACGTGATGTGGTAGCGGCCGTAGACGGCGGCTTGGGCCGAGAAGAGATCCTCGGGGTACCGCAGGTGGGCCGCCAGGGCCTCCGGCATCGCGGATGCTGGCGTGAACATGTGCGGGAACGCCGACTCGTAGGCCCGGAGGATCGGGTCGTTGTCCATGGCGTAGAACGTCATCGACCCGTTGTAGGCGTCGATGACGATCTTGACGGAGTTGCGGACGTAGTTGTAGCTGCTCGGCAGGCCGCTGCCGGGTGGGACCTGTTGGGTGTCGGCGTTCTGCGAGTACGGGTACTCGGCGGTCGTCGTGTACGCGTCGAGGATCCAATCGATGTGGCCGTCGACGACGGCCGAGTA
The DNA here is from genome assembly GCA_963844575.1 of uncultured Actinomycetota bacterium. Taxonomy (GTDB): domain Bacteria; phylum Actinomycetota; class Acidimicrobiia; order Acidimicrobiales; family RAAP-2; genus DASZUK01. The sequence continues at coordinate 956,944 of CAWJOU010000005.1, read as the reverse complement.
CGGGTCGGCGTCGAAGCTGAGGAACGGCGCGGCCTTCTGGGCCATGGCGACGATTGTGCGGACGAACATGATCTTCGACTGGGGCGTGATCAGGTCGGAGATCAAGAGGTTGAATGTGCCGAGACGGACGGCGAAGGCCGCCCTCGTGAAGAACGAGCCCATCTTGACGCCGCCGGTGCCCTGGTAGTGCGTCTCGACGTCGGTGCCTGTGTCCTTTTGGTAGTCGAGCTCGGCCTGCTTGGAGTCGGCAACGACGTAACCGGGGTCGTTGAGGCCGAAGTAGACGTCGGGCTGGGTGATCGTCGGCAGGCCCTTGGCTGACACCGGTGGGATGTCCTTGATCGAGAAGACCGGGTTGCCGTTGGACGTCGTCTGGTTGGCCTGGGCGAGAGCGATCCCCTCGCCGTGCGTGTATTGGAGGTGGGTGTTGACCCAGCTGGTCGACGGGAGGTCGTTGGGATTGAGCTGGCGCACGCCGACGAGAGCTGGACGGAGGGTTCCGTCGACTGTGTACCGGTCGACGCCGACCGTCTGGAACTGGTAGTAGGACCGCAGCCCCTGCAGCTTCTGGAAGGTCGGGAGCGAGATGCTCGGGTCGGGGTCCCAGAGCCGGATGTTGGCCAGCGTTGTGGCGTTGTCGGCCACCGCGTTCGCCGGCAGTGTCGTGCTGCCGTCGAACGGGACCTGTTTGACGTGTGTGACGCCGTACGCGGCTCGGGTGGCGGCGATGTTCCGCTTGATATATGGCTGCTCGAGCGTGCTCTGGGCCGGGTTGACCTTCAACACCTGGAGGACGGCCGGGTAGATGACGCCGATGACGAGGGCGACGAACGCCCAGATGCCGATGGCCAGCACCGGCAGCGTCCAGCCCTGCCGGCGGATGTTGTAGAGCAGGATCGCCGCCGCGAAGAGCGAGATGAAGAAGAGGACCTCGAGGGCCGGCAGCCGGGCGTGGGCGTCGGTGTAGCCGACGCCCTCGACGTAGCCGTTCGTCGACGTGTCGAGCTGGAACCGCTGCAGCACGTAGCCGGCCGCCTTCACCAGTGCGATGAGGGCCAGCAGCACGGACAGGTGCACCTTCACCGCCGGCCGGACGCGCGGTGGCGTGCGCTGGGCCCGGATGCCGCCGTTCAGGTAGTGGAAGATGGCGGTGACGACGAGCATGACGACGAGGACGATCAGCCCCCAGTCGACGAGGAACTGCAGGAACGGCAGTCGGAAGACGAAGAAGCCGACGTCCATCCCGAACTGTGGGTCCTTGACCCCGAACGACTGGGCGTGGGTGAAGAGGATCCAGTTGTTCCACTCGCCGACGGTCCCGGACGCGGCGATGAGGGCGAGCACGAGCGAGATCGCCGCGTAGATCCGCCGGGAGTACGGCCGGACGGCCTGCTGGTACCGCCGGACGAGCTCGTCGTCCGGCTCGAGCGTGGCCGTGCGGATGCCGATGCGGTCGCAGACCATGAGGTTGACCCACAGGCCGACGAAGAAGATCGCCCCGAAGGAGGCGAACAGCCCGACCTTCACGGCCAGCAGCGTCGACCAGACGTCGTGCAGCTGGACGGACGAGAACCAGAGGCTGTCGGTGTAGAGCGTCGCCAACGACTTGAGCGACGCCAGGAGGATGATGAGGACGACGACCGCGCCGATGATCCACCAGCGCGCCCGGCCCTTCGTCCGCGGGGCGCGCGCCGGCAAGTCTTGGGGGGTCCGCACCGGGTGCAGCCTAGCCTCGATAATTCGTCCGGCCCCTGATCCAGGGATGCGCGTATTCGCGTAAAGAGCCCTCTCACCTGGAAGCATGACTGTTGCTGACGCAGTCAATCGCAACCAGGAGGAGGGCTCCTTGCCGGTGCACCGTAGTCGCTCGGTCCGCCGCCCCGTCGTGATGCCCGACGGCAGGAATCTGGTCTCTCACGCGGGCACCGCCCTGCTCTGCGAGCTGGCCGATCGCGTTGGGCTGACCGGGGCCATGTCGGTGGCCATGGCCGACTGTGGGATCTCCTGGCACACCCACGATCCGGGCGTGGTGCTCACCCACTTGGGTGTGGCCATCGCCGACGGGGCAGACTGCCTGGCCGATCTGGCCGCCCTCAAAGAACAAGAGGACCTCTTCGGCCCGGTGGCCTCGGTGGCGACGGCCTGGCGGGCGATCCAGGCTACGACCTCTTCGGAGCTGCGCGCCATCCCCCTCGCTTTGGCGAGCGCCCGGGCGAAGGTCTGGGAGGCGTGTCCACCAGTCGGCCCGATCGTCTTGGACTTCGACTCCACCCTGGTCACCGCCCACTCGGAGAAGGAAGACGCCGCCCCCACCTATAAGCGCGGCTTCGGCTTCAACCCACTGGCCGTGTGGTGCGACACCACCACCGAGCCGTTGGCCGCCATGCTGCGCCCGGGCAACGCGGCGCCGAACGACACCGACGATCACCTGGAGCTCTTGGAACAGGCCATGGTGGCCCTCCCGTCCGAGTACCGCCTCGGCCACGACGAGGGTGACGATCCGGAAACCGTTGTCCATCCGATCCTGGTGCGGGCCGACTCGGCCGGGGCCACGCATCGCTTCGTCGAAGCCCTCGCCGACGCCAACTGTGACTACTCGATCGGCTTCCCGGTCGGCGGCTCGGTCCGTGACGCCCTGCTCATGGCCCAAGAGGAGGACTGGGTTGGAGCGAGAGAGCACGGCGGGGCCATCCGGGAGGGGGCGGAGGTCATCGAGCTCACCGGGCTGGTGGCCCTGTCGGGCTGGCCCGCTGACATGCGGGTCGTCTGTCGCCGGGAGCGCCCCCACCCCGGCGCCCAGCTCAGCCTGTTCGACACCCACGCCGGGTGGCGCCACACCTGCTTCATCACCAACACGGTGGGCGACGACCCCGCGGCGTTGGAGCTGCGTCACCGGGGCCACGCCCGGGTCGAGGACCGGGTGCGGTGCTGGAAGGCCTGCGGCCTTTCCAACCTGCCCTTCGACGGCTTCGGCCGCAACCAGGCCTGGGTGGCGGTCACCTTGCTCGCCGGGGCACTCCTCGCCTGGAGCCAGCTTCTCTGCTTCGAGGGGGCACTGGCCAAGGCCGAGCCGAAGACCATGCGCCACCGGGTGCTGCACATCGCCGGCCTCCTCGTGCGCCGCCAACGGCGCCTGGTGCTGCGCCTGGATCAACGCTGGCCGTGGGCGAGCGAGCTCGCCACCGCGTTCGTGCGCCTCCGGGCCGCGTTCCCATAGCCGAACGGGTCCCGGCGCCCGACCCGCAAGCGTGATCACGGGCGTGACAACTGAGACGGACCGGACATCTCGGAATCCTGCACGGCCCCAGGGCGGTCATGTCAGCGCCAGCGGCTACGCGCGCTGTGATCGGGTGCCGGATGCGCTCAACTGACGGCCGGACGAATGATCGAGGCTAGGCCGCGGCCAACGTCAGGCTGGAGTCGGGACGACGAGGCATCGGCAGCCGGCGTGGGCCGGCGGGTGGTGGTGGCCGGTCGGGAACTCCTCGCCCTTTTCGACCACCCCGGCCAGGGCGTTGTCGTCGCAGTCGGCGCACCCTGACCCGCCGCCGGCGAGCACCCACCGGAGCCCGGCTCGGCCGGCGGCCGCGGCCACGCCGGCCGAGAACGCGTCCAGCGCGGCGTCGCCGACGAGCCGCTCGACGCGCCCGCCGCGCCACTCGCGGTACGCCGCGCCGACCCGGTCGGTCGGATCGGCCGCCGCGGCGTCCCCGTCGCTCAGTCGGCGGCGAAGGAGCGTGACGACGGTGCCGGCCAGTCCCGACGCGATCTTGGCCACCATCTCGTCATTCGGCGCCGGCGCCCGACCGCGGGTCGAGCCGAGCTGGCGCCGGGCGAACGCGATGCCGGCGACCGCGGCCTCCCGTAGCTGGGCGGTGGCCGCGTCGACGTAGAGAGCCCGCTGGTCGTCCTCGGGGGGCAGGGCACCGGACCCGTTCCCCGGACTGCTGCGGAGCTGGTCGAGTAGCCGGTTCTGATCATCCTGCAGCGCCCGCTTGAACCGGCGGGCCAGCTTGGCGACGATCGGGTCGAGGACGTCCGCTCGGGCGGCGAGGGCCGCGGCGTCTACAGGATCAGGCGCCGTCGCGTCATCGGCATCCCCCTCGGGCTCACCGGCTTCGTCGGACTCCCCGGCCGTCTCGGACTCGGCTGGCGCGGCCACCGCCTCAGCCGTGGGCACGGCCGCCTCGGTCTCGGGCGCGACGTCGACGATGTCGATGACCACGACCGTCTCGTCGATCTCGACCTCGGCGCCGCCGGCGGCGGCGGCGGTGGTGGCGCCGGCAGCGGCGGAGGCGGCAGCAGCAGCCGGCGACGACGTCTCGGACGGGTCGACCGGATGGCCCGCCCGGAGCCGGGCGAACAGATCCTCGACCGCGTCGACGTCGGCCGGCGCGCCGTCGTCGTCCCCGTCGATCGGCGCGGCGTCGGTCGGGCCGGCGTCGGTCGGCCCGGCGTCGATCGGGCCGCCGGGCGCACCAGGGTCGACGGCGACGTCGACACCACCGGGGTCGGTCGGTTCCCCAGGATCGGTCGCGCCCTCAGCCGGCGCGCCGGCCGCGTCGCCGACGTCCTCGACCGCGGCATCGTCACGGGGGACACCGGTGTCCGGGGCGTTGGCGTCGTCCGGGCCGGCGGGCTCGCCGGCCGACGGCGGGCGGGACGCGAGCAGCCCGAGACCTTCGACGTCGTAGATGGCGCCGGCGGCGCCCTCGAGGTCGGCGACGGCTCGGTCGACGTCGGCGGTGAGCGCGGCTGGCGGGCAGGTCGCCGGGCTGTCGGCGGGCGACGTCGGTGGCGGCGGCCCGGGCGTCGTCGTCGGCCCGGACGAGGTCGCCGACGACGCGATCGACGGAGTCGCGGACGCCGAGGACGGCGGCGGCCAGCTCGTCGCGAGCGGCCCGGAACTGCTCGATCTGCAGCGTCACGGCCCGGCGGCGCCGGGCCATGTCGGCGAGGATGCGACGCCGGGCGTCCTGCGCCTGCTCGATCATGGCCCGGCCCTGCTCGCGGGTCCGCTCGACGAGGGCCTCGCCTTCGAGGCGGGCCGCGTCGAGCATGACGGCGATCTCCTGGCGCGCGTCCTGGTGCATCGCGGCCGCGGCGATCTCGGCCTCGGCGATGCGCTCGGCCGCGCCGGACTCGGCCCGGACGAGCGCGTCACTGGCGTGTTGCTGGGCCTCCCGGACGGCGGTGGCCGCGGCCTCCTCGGCCTGGAGGGTGATGCGGGCGGCCTCGTCGTGGGCGTTCCGGAGGACCGCGGCGCTCTGCTGGCCGAGCGCCGCGGTCAGCGTCGACTCGTCGATCACGGGGTGCTGCGACCGCTCCTCCGCGTTGGCGAGCTCCTGACGGAGGCTCTCGTCGTGCTGCTCCCAGGCGGACAGCTCGCGGGCGACCATCTCGAGGTACGCCCGGACCTCCTGGGCGTCGAAGCCACGGCGGACGGTGCCGAAGGAGTGCCGAGCGACGTCGGCCGCGGTGACCCGCGAGGAGGAGATCGTCGGGCGATCGTCGGGCATGGAATTGAAGACTACGACGTCGCTCCCGGCCGATGTGGTGTTTCCCCAGGCTGGATCGGTGCCGGCGGCACCTGCCCGCCGAGCCGCTGCAGGACGTCGAGCGCCTGGTCGAGCGACGAGACGGCGTAGATGTGCAGCGACGGAACGTCCTTCGACTTCGCCGCCGCGAGCTCCTCGGGTGGCACGAAGAAGACGGTCGCGCCGGCCCGCTCGACGGCGACGGTCTTCTGGGCGACGCCACCGACGTCGCCGACCGCGCCTGTCGGTGTGATCGTGCCGGTGGCGGCAACGGTCCGTCCGCCGGTCAGGTGGCCGGACGAGAGCGTGTCGACGATGCCGAGGGTCATCGCCAGGCCGGCCGACGGGCCGCCGATCTCGGAGGTGTCGACGGCGACCGGGAACGGATAGTCGAAGTCCTGCTGCGTCTCGACGACGATGCCGAGGTACCCGGCCGACGGGCCGTGCACGCCGGGGCAGCCGGACGACTGCTCGTCGCCGGCCGGGCGACGACCGAGACGGATCGGCTCGTCGACGACCCGGCCGGGTCGGATGACGCCGTTGGCGGTGACGGTCGACTGTTCGACCGACAGGTGAACCGTCTGGCCGGGCCCGTAGGGGTGAAGGGCGGCGATGAACGCGCAGTCGTCGGCCGTGGCGTGGCCGTTCACTGCGGTGACGATCTGGCCGACCTGGAGGTGCGGACCGGCCGGCGAACCCGGCTGGACGGCGAAGACGAGCGCGCCGGCGTCGTGCTCGGGCACCGCATGGCCGAGGCGAGTGAGCGACGCGGCCTTGGCGGCGGCCTGGGATTGGGCCATTTCGAGGTAGCCCTGCGTCGTCAGTTGGTCGGCCGGGGTGTCCGGCCCGAGCAGTTCGCTGGCGCTGACGATCTGCGCATCGGAGTCGAGCCAGGTCGGCACGTAGTCGAGCAGCGAGAGGGGCGTCACGTAGACGTCGGTCAGCAGGATCGGGCCGTGCAGGGGGTGGGCCCGGCCGGGCGGGACCTTGACGAGCGGGCCGACCGGCTGGGCCTGGCCGGGCGTCAGTGCGTAGTCGTCCAGCGTGATCCGGCTGGCGATGACGACGAAGACGGCGAGCAGGACGGCGACGACGGCCAGGACGATCGGCCAACGCCGGCGGCGGGCCGGCGCGACGGGGATGTCGGGAACCGGCGGACCGGTCTCGACGGCGTCGCCGGCCGGCGACGCTGGCTCGATCGGCACTGGCTCGATCGGCACTGGCTCGATGGACGGGGACCGGGGTTCGGACATACTCGCGGTGGTGCCCGACGATCCTGCCACGGAACCCGCCGAGCCAGGGGGCGCGGCGACACGACGGCGCGACGTCGTGATCGCCGGCCACCGGGGCGACGACGCGACGGTCCGGAACGCCGGCGCAGATCCCGACCCGTCCGTCCGCGCCGCTGCACTGGGCGCGCTCGGTCGCCTGGCCGCCCTCGGTCTCGACGACGTCGTCGCCGCGTTCGCCGACCCGTCCCCCGTCGTCCGCCGCCGGGCCGCGCAGGAAGCCGCCACCGTCGACGACGGTCCGGTACAGATCGACGCGGCACTCGAACGGGCCCTGGCCGACCCGGATCCGCTCGTCGTCGAGGCGGCGTGCTGGGCCCTCGGCGAACGGGAGGTGACCGGCGCGGTGACGACGCTCGGCGAGGTGGCGAGGACCCATCAGGACACGCGGTGCCGCGAGGCGGCGGTCGCCGCGCTCGGCGCGATCGGGGAGCCGGCGGGAATGGCGGCGGTGCTGGCCGCGCTCGACGACAAGCCGACGGTTCGCCGGCGCGCGGTCGTCGCGCTGGCGGCCTTCGACGACCCGGCGGCCGACGACGCGCTGCGCCGGAGCCTCGACGACCGGGACTGGCAGGTCCGTCAGGCCGCGTCGGTGCTGTTGGACGACGACTCGCCCGACGTCTGACCGGCGGTCGGGCCCGTCGCCGGTCAGTCGGTCAGCCAGTCACCCGGTCAATCGGTCGACGCGAAGAGCGAGTTGAGCCGCTCGAACGACTCGATGCAGTGGCCGGCGCCGAGGGCGACGCATTCGAGCGGCGTGTCGACGAGGTGCACGGGCACCGCGGTCCCGTCGGCCAGCCGCTGGTTCATGCCCCGCAGCAGGGAGCCGCCACCGACGAGGTGGATGCCCTGGAAGATGATGTCCTGGGCCAGCTCGGGCGGGGCGTCGCCGAGACAGGTGACCGCGGCGTCGACGATCTGGGCGACGTGCTCCTCGACGGCGACGCGGACCTCGGCGGGCGAAAGCAGGACGGTCTTGGGCATGCCGGTGACGATCTCGCGGCCGCGGACCTCGGCGTGCTGCTCGCCGGCGTACGTGTGGGCCGAGCCGATGGCCAGCTTGATGGCCTCGGCCGTCCGCTCGCCGATGGCGACGCCGTGGACGGTACGGACATACGTCTGGATCGCCGTGTCGAGATCGAAGCCTCCGCAGCGGATGGCCCGCATGGCGACGACGCCGCCGAGCGAGATGACCGCGGTCTCCGACGTGCCGCCGCCGACGTCGACGACCATGTTGCCGACCGGTTCGTGGATGGCCAGCCCGGCGCCGATGGCGGCGGCCATCGGCTGCTCGATCAGGTAGCTCGACGCCGCGCCGGCCCGCCGGGCGGCCTCCTTGACGGCCCGGCGCTCGACGCGGGTGATGGCGGACGGGACGCAGATGAGGACGCGGGGCCGGTTGAGCCGACCGACGCCGACCCGCCGCAGTAGTACCTGGAGCATCCGTTCGGTGATGTCGAAGTCGGTGATCGCGCCCTGGCGCATCGGCCGCACGGCGACGATGTAGCCGGGCGTCCGGCCGATCATCTGCCACGCCTCCTCGCCGATGGCGAGCACCTCGCGGGACCGGCTGTCGAGCGCGACGACGGTCGGCTCGTTGAGGACGATGCCCCGACCCTTGGCGTAGACGAGCGTGTTCGCCGTGCCCAGGTCGATGGCGAGGTCTCGGGACATCCGCCTCATGGTAGGGGCCGACGTCCACCGCTGGGGGCGACGTCGGCGTCGTCCGGGGCGACGTCAACGACGGGCGGAGCCTCGGTAACCTCGGACCCTGTGACCCCTACAGGCCCACATCCCTTCGGGGGTGGACCGGAACCGGACGGGGCGAGAGACGACGATCGGGCAACCGGCGGACCGCTCGACGACAACGAGGACGCCGCGCCGAAGGGCTGGGTCCCCCCGCGGGACCGTGCCTGGCGCCATCCGTCCGAGGTGCCGACCGTGGACGCTGGTGGGGCTGGCCGCATGGCCGGCGGTGCCCCGATGCTCCCGGCTCCCGCTCCGGGCCATCCCGGCCGCCGCCACGGGCACCTGGCGACGATCGGCGTCGGCGTCGGTGCGGCGGCGGCCGTGCTGGCCGGAGTCCTACTGCTGGCGAACGCCGGGTCCGGGAACGGGCCGTCGCCATCCTCGACAGCCGACCCACCGTCGGTAGCCAGCGCGGTGAGCGGCTGCTGCAAGGCCGTGCCGACCGCCGCGCGGCCGACGGAGCAATCGATCGTCGCCCTCGAGGTGTCGACGAACGGCGGCGGTATCGCCGAAGACTGCGGGGTGGCCGTCGCCGCCGGAGGGCTCGTCGTCACGACGGCCGACGCGGTCGACGGCGTCCGCTCCATCACGGCGGTCACCGCGAGCGGGACGCGGGTCCGCGCCGCCGTGCTCGCCGTCGATCGCGGCTCCGACATAGCGCTCCTCCGCCTCGACGCCGACGTGCCGGTTGCCCGGTTCGCCGACGACGCGACCGTCGCAGCCGGCTATTCGGTGATGGTCATGGCCCTGGCGGCTCGTTCCGACAAGGACGCAGACGCCGCGTTGTGGGCCGACGGCAGCATCGAGTCGGTGGCGACCGCCATCCAGGGCGGCGACGCCGCCGGCCTGGCTGCGTTGACGACCGGCGCCACCGCCGTCCCCGCCATGCCCGGCGAGGCGTTGCTGCAATCGACAGGTCGCGTGATCGGCATCCTCGACAGCACCGGGCGCCCGGCGTCGGGCGACGGCGAGGAAGCGTTCCTGCCCTCCCAGCTCGTCGTCGGCGTCGCCGATGCGCTGGCCCAGCGCGGGTACGTGCAGCACGGGTGGCTCGACGTGAAGGGTCGCGACGCGCCGGCCAGCTCGACCAAGACGACCGTGACGGCGGCCGGTTCCGTGACGACCACGGCCGCGGCCGTCTCCGGCGGGGCACAGATCGTCGCGGTCGGTGCCACCGGACCGTCGGCCCACGCCCTCGAACCCGGCGACGTCATCGACTCCCTCGACGGCGCGCCGGTCCGGTCGATGGCCGAGCTGCGGTCCCGGCTGTACGTGCTCGGCCCGGCCAGCATCGTCGACCTCGACGTCGAGCGGCAAGGAACGACCCTCGACGTCGATGTGACGCTCGCTTCGTCGCCATAGCATGCGAACGTGGGCATGAACGATCCGACCGGCGGCGGGAACCCGCTGGAGGGCTTGCTGGGTGACCTGCTGAAGATGATCGGCACCCAGGCCGGCGCCACGCCGTGGTTGGACGCGGCCAAGGCGCTCGCCCACAACGTCGCCACCGACGGTGCGCCCGAGGTGAACGCCGACCCGCTCCAGCGCATCGCCCTCGAAGAGCTGGCCCGGGTGGCCGAGCTGCACGTCGGCGAAGCCACTGGCCTCCCCGTCGGCACCGACGGCCAGCCGGCCACCTTCGTCCCGGTCGGCCGCGGCGCCTGGGCGCTGCGGTGCCTGGAGGCGTGGGGCCCGCTGATCGAGAAGACCGTGGCCGCCCAGCGGGCGGGCGGGACGGGTCCGGAGCCGTCGGCCGGTGGTGGACCGAGCAGTCAGGAGCCCCCGGACCCGACCGGGTCGGCGGACGCTGGCCAGTCGCCACTGGGCCAGCTCAGCGGTCTGGGTGGTCTCGAGGGCCTGGGTGGCTTGGGCGGCTCCGACGGCCTCGAAGCGCTGCTCGGGCAGCTGGCGAACACGATGGGCCCGGTCCTCGTCGGGATGCAGTTCGGGTCGGCCGCCGGCCATCTGGCCCGGCACACCCTCGGCCAGTACGCGTTGCCGATCCCGTGGCCCCGGTCCGGGGAGCTCCTGGTCGTCCCGGAGAACATCGCCCAGTTCGCGGCAGACTGGAGCCTGCCGCCGGACGAGACCCGACTATGGGTCTGCATTCACGAGCTGACCGCCCACGCCGTCCTCTCGCGGCCGCACGTCGCGGCACGGATCACCGCCCTGCTCGAGGAGGCCTCGACCGGCGCGGCCGCGGCCCAACAAGGGCTGGCCGAGCGATTGGGTGGCGAGGCCGGGGACATGGAGTCGCTCCAGAACCTCCTCGCCGACCCGGAGTCGCTCCTCGCCGACCTGCTCTCACCGGGCCAACAACGGACCTCCGAGCAGTTGATCGCCGTGACGACGACCCTCGGCGCCTACGTCGACCACATCACCGCGTCGGTCGCCGGAACGCTGGTCGGGTCGCCGGCCGCGCTGGCCGAGGCGTGGTACCGCTACCGCGTCCAGGACACGACCGGAGAACAGGCGGCTGGCGCCCTCTTCGGCCTCGACCTCAGCCGCACCCAGGTCGACCGGGGCACGGCGTTCGTCAACGGCGTCGTCGAGCGAGCCGGCGAGCCGGCGTTGGCCCGGCTGTGGTCCGACGAGCGGCACCTGCCGACGCCGGCGGAGGTCGACGCGCCCGGCCTCTGGCTGGAACGGATCGACCTGCCGGGCACCGACGGCGACTGACCGCTCGATCTCCTCCGAGCGACGCGGCTATTCGGTCTCCTCGGGGAAGCCGAGGTCCCAGTCGAGGGTCAGGTTCTCTCGCTCGGCGTCGCGCACGACGCGCTCGCGGTTGCGGCGGAACTGCGGGTCGTGCGGCGGGAGCAGGACCAGGCGGGCCCTCACCCGGTCACGGAAGGCGTCGATGACGTCGGCCGGACCGAAGTCGGACTGGACGTCCCAGTGAGGCGCGACGGGGCCGAGGTACACCACGCGGACGTGACCGATCGGTTCGACCGGCTCTTCGGTCGTCGTCTCGTCGAGCTCCGGGGACATCGCACCTCCTGGCGAACGGGGAGCGCCGGAAACGGCGCGAACGGGGGATCAGCGTACCGGCTGGCGACCGGGGCGGTCCGCTCGTGGCCGGAGCGGCGCCCGGCCCACCCGCTCAGCCCGGCGCGGCGGTCAGCGTGACCGGGAGCGTCGACCGTCGCCCACCGCGGTCGACCCCGATCCTGACAGTGTCACCGGGCGAGTGCGTCGCCAGGTTCTTGACGAGCGCCGCCACATCGGCCACCGCGGCGCCGTCGACGGCGACGATCACGTCGCCGGCGCGGATACCGGCGTCGGCGGCCGGCCCACCCTTGGCGAGGCCGACGACCAGCGCACCGGACGTCGTCGACAGGCCCTGAGCCCGGGCGGTTGTCGCTGTCACGTTCTCGACGACGACGCCCAGGTACGCGGCGTTCGCCGCCGTGCCACCGGTGCCGCCGCCGCCTTGGTTGGCCGCCCCGGTGCCGCCGGTGCCACCGGTCAGGAGCCCGGGGAGCAGCGGCTTGATCGTGTTGATGGCGATGGCGAACCCGATGTCCTGGGCCGGTGCGTTGCCACCGGCGCTCTGGGCTACCGCGGTGTTCATACCGACGACCTGGGCGTCGGAGTCGACGAGCGGGCCGCCAGAGTTGCCCGGGTTGATCGGGGCGTCCGTCTGGAGCAGGCCGGAGAGATGCTCGTCGGCGCCGGAGACGTCCGAGCGGGCCGACAACGAGCGTCCGACGGCCGAGACGATGCCCTCGGTGACCGTCGGACCACCCTGGAGGGCCAACGCGTTGCCGATGGCGACGACGTCGTCGCCGACCTGCGTGCTGTCCGAGTCACCCAGCGAGACGGTCGGCAGGCCGTGCGCGCCGTCGATCTGGACGAGCGCGACGTCCTGTGTCGGGTCCGTCCCGATGACGTGGGCGCTGAGGGCCTTAGTCTGCCCGAACAGCGTCACCGTGACCGTGCTGGCCCCGGCGACGACGTGGTTGTTCGTCAGCACCTCGCCGTCCGGCGTGAGGATCATGCCGGTGCCCGCGCCCTCGACCTCGCCGCTGCCTGTCCCGCCGGAGGCTGTCCCACCCGTGAACTGGGTCGTGTCGATCGAGACGACCGCCGGCTCGACCTTGGCGAGCACGCTCTGGACGTCCGTCGGGTGGGCGAGCACGCTGCGGTTCGGAAAGTACTTCTCGACGACCGTTTGCTGCCGGTCGAAGCCCACCCAGAGTCCGACGCCGGCACCGACCAGCGCGGCGACGACCGCGGTGACGCCGACGACCCAGACCCAGTTCCGGCGGGTGAGCGTCTGGACCACCCGTTGGGGCGGCGGGGCCGGTGACCAGGCGGCCATCCCGTACGGCGGGGGCCCGTACGGCGGGGGGCCGTACGGCGGGGCGGCGTACGGGGCAGGGGTGTACGGCGCCGGGGGGCCCGGGACTGGCCAGGGCGAACCGCTCGCCGGCCGGGGGCCCGCCGGCCGGCGGATCGGGCGGTGGATCGGGCGGTGACGGATCGGGCGGTGGGCCGTCCGCGGCCGAAGATAAGGATTTCGTCAATGTCGGCCTGGACGGGCTTTCGTTGCGATTCCGTGACTACACTTGCCCGCAAGAAGGGAGCACGCCGATGAACACCGACTGGATGGCCGAAGGCAAGTGCCGGGAAGTCGCTCCGGCTGTCTTCTTCCCGAGCGACGGGTTGGGCGTGCAGTCCGCGCAGCGCATCTGCGCCGACTGCCCGGTGGCGGAAGCATGCCTAGAGTATGCCCTCGTCAACCGGATCGATCATGGCGTCTGGGGAGGCCGGTCGGAGCGTGAGCGCCGTCGTATCCTGCGCCGTCGCCGGGTCGCCGCTCCCGCCATCTCCGCCTGAGCCGCGTTCGGGGGTCCGACTGGGCCGCCCGCCAGGCCACTGTCCGAAGGCACGGTGACCCTGGAATGCGTGGTCAACGTCAGCGAAGGCCGGGACCTCAAGCTGCTCGGAGCGCTGGCGGCCGCCTGTGATGACGTCCTGCTCGACGTTCACCGGGACCCCGACCACCACCGATCGGTCTTCACCCTCGGCGGCCTAGCCTCGGCGGTCGAACAGGCCGCTCGAAGCCTGACGGCGACCGCGGTCGCCCGGCTCGACCTCACCGGTCACGACGGTCGCCATCCGAGGATCGGGGTGGTCGACGTCGTCCCGTTCGTGCCGCTCCCCCCTGGTCCGGCGGACGAGCTGCGTCCCGCCGACGAGCTGGCCCCGGCGATCGCCGCTCGCGACCGCTTCGCCGAATGGGCGGGGACGGCGCTGTCGCTCCCGTGCTTCCTCTACGGACCGCTGACCGACGGGCCGGCCCGTACGCTGCCGGCCATCCGGCGAGACGCGTTCGGCTCGCTCCGGCCGGACACCGGGCCCCCGGTCCCGCACCCGACGGCCGGCGGCTGCGCGGTCGGGGCCCGGCCGGTCCTCGTCGCCTACAACCTGTGGCTCACCGGTGGCGACCACGGGCTGGTCCGATCGGTGGCGGCGGCCATCCGGGGCCCGGCCGTCCGGGCGCTCGGCCTCGACCTGGCCGGGACGTTCCAGGTCTCGTGCAACCTCGTCCGGCCGCTCGACGTCGGGCCGGCCGACGTCTACGACCAGGTGGCCGAGTTGCTGGACGGCACCGACGCGTCGATCACCGGCAGCGAGGTCGTCGGCCTCGTACCGGCGGCCGTCCTCGATCAGGTGCCTGCCCGTCGCTGGCCCGAGTTGGACCTCCGTCCGGAGGCCACGATCGAGGCCCGGCTGGCCGACCGTTCGCTCCGACCGGGCTGACGATCAGGTCCCGGGTCAGCTGGCGCTGGCGACCGCGGCCCGGCGCAGCACGGCCCGCTGGCGGCGGATGCGGCGACGTTCGCGCTCGCTCATCCCACCCCAGATGCCGAACTTCTCGCCGTTGGCCAGGGCATACTCCAAGCAGTCCTCACGGACGACGCAACCCCGACAGACCTCCTTGGCCTCCCGGGTCGACGCCCCACGCTCAGGAAAGAACAGGTCCGGGTCGACGCCCATGCAGTTGGCCTGAGCCTGCCAACTGCGCTCTTGGCGACCGTAGAGCAATGAAACGACGTCCACGGGTTCGCCTCCCCTCACCACTGTGTGGCACCGATGTAACTACAACGGTGTTATCTTCCTCCATGTCGTCGAGGAGCGCAAGTGGAAAAAGCGTGAACGCCCGTAACGATTCGGAACGGGCCCTATCCGACGGCGGCGCGGGACGGCCCGGCGGGGCGCCGGACGGGCCTCAGCCGGCCGGACGCAGGACGCGGCGGTGGGTCAAGAAGTCGACGAGGACGTAGCCGCCGAGCGCGTCGGGGGTGGTCGAGAACGTCCGGCCACCGTTGATCCGAGCGATCTGCTCGACGAAGGGGAACTGCGTCCGCTCGATGTCCAGGGCAAAGACGTTGATCGTGATCCGCGAGCGCGTGCAGTGGACGACCTCGGCCATCGTGCGCCGCAACGTCTCGGGCTCCGGCGGGTACCGGAAGTGCACGTCGCCGGCGTCGTCGATGTGGGCGGTCGGCTCGCCGTCGGTGACGACGATGATCTGCTTCGTCCCGTGCTGGTGGGCGAGCAGCTTGCGGGCGAGCAGCAGGCCGTGCTGGAGGTTCGTGCCGTAGACGTAGTCCCACATGGCCGTCGGGAGATCCTCGGGCTTGATCTCGCGGGCGACCTCCGAGAAGCCGATGATGCCGAGGTAGTCCCGGGGGAACCGGCTGGAGATCAGCGTGTGCAGGGCCATCGCCATCTTCTTCGCCGGGACGAAGTTGTCTCGCATGGGCATCGACATCGACAGGTCGACGAGCAGGACGGTCGCCGACCGGGTCAGCGCCTCGGTCTCGACGACCTCGAAGTCCTCGGGGGCCAGCCGTACAGGCACGCCGGCCCCGGCGCGGCGGACCGCGTTGTGGACGGTCTGCGTCAGGTGGAGGTTGAACGGGTCGCCGTACTCGTACGGCTTCGTCGTCTCCTCCCGGTCGTGGCCGGTCCCCGACCAGGTGGCCTGGTGGTCGCCCAACCGGTCGCGAGCCATCTGGGAGAAGAGGTCGGAGAGGGCCCGCTGGCCCAGCCGTCGGACGCCCTGGGGCGTCAGCTCGGTCCGCCCGCCGCGGTTCTCGATCAGCCCGGCCTCGGCCAGGTCGCGGGTCAACCGGGCGAGGCGGTCGAGGGAGCGGGCCGCGTCGTCACCGAGATAGCGGGCGACGTCGTCGAGGTCGATCTCCGACAGCGACGATGCGGCGGTGGCCGACTGCAGCACGTCCTCGATCCGGTCGAGCTGGCCGAGTTGGGCGGTCATGTCGGTGGCCTGGCCGAGGCCCATCGGCGCGTCACCGGTGAACCCATAGCCCTGGCCCCAACCGGCGTCAGGGACCGCCCGCTGCAGGTTCCCGGCGAGGCGTTCCACCTGCCACCGCAGGTCCATGTCCTCCAGTAGGGAGTCGGCGAGCTGCCGGAGCTGGTCCCGCTGTTCGGGCGAGAGGGACTGCCACATCGCCTCGGCCGCCGCCATCCGCTCGGCCAGCTGCTCGAGCAGGTCGTCCAGCGACTCGGCCCCGCCGAACAGGTCCCCGAACCGCTCCATGAAGTCCTCGAACGTCGGGTCCAGAGGTTCGCCGCGTTCGCGCTGTTCGATCATCTTGTTCAACGCGTCGAACGCGTCGCGCAACCGGGCGAGCTGCTCGGGATCGGGCGACGACAGCGCGTCCGACATTCCCTTGAAGTACGAGTCGGTCACCTCCTGGCGCAGCTCGTCCAGCAACTGCTCGAACCGCTCCCGGGCTTCCGTCGAGACGAAGTCGTAGTGCTGGAGCCCGCGCACCCGGCCCGCGAGGTCGTCGGGCAGCAGGTCGAGGGCGATGCGCTTCTCCGCCGCCACGTCACCGGTGACCTGCTGGCGACGTTCGTCGCTGGAGCTCCGGGCATCGGACTCCAGGTCGTCGATGGCCGACCGCTCGGTGCCCACCACGTCGTCCAGGGCCCCCGACAGCCGCGCCAGCTCCCCGTCCGGGTCGCCCTCGGCCAGCATCTCGGCCCGGCGGCGGCGGAGGCGCTCGATCATCTCCCGCAGCCCCATCACCCGCTCCCCCGCCGGCGTCTCGAGGCCGCTCCGCATGAGCCGGCGCACGGCGTCGTCGAGGTCGCCGCCGGCCAGGAGGTCGTCGGTCAGCTCGGCCAGCAGGTCGTCCGGGTCCAGGTCGAGGTGGTCCTGGGTGCCGTCCCAGCGGCTGTAGTCGTACCCCACCCCTTCCGTCGGCCGGGTCATTTGCGGCTGCGATAGAGGGCCCGGGCGCCGGACGCGTCCTTGTTGAGCCGCTTCGTCAGATGCAACCCCTCCAGTAGGAATTCGAGCGCACTGGCGAGGAGGGCCGGGGACTCGGCGGCTTCCGGACCGGCCAGCTGGCGGGTCGGTGGCTCGAGCTCGGGCATGTCGGCCAGGATCGCCAGGTAGTCGGCGGCCGGCAGGTCGTCGCCGGCGTGGACGACCAGGCCGGTGCTGAAGGCGGCGACGACGGCCGACGGGTCGGACAGGGTCACCCGTCGGCGGAAGACGGCCAGCACGGCGGCCGAGGCGAGCTGGGCGACGACCTCCTGCTCGCGCCCCTCCTCCAGGGCCTCCACCTCGACCTTGCCCTGGGTGGACGGCACGAGGGCGGCCAGGTCGCTGACCCGGGGCACGACGACCGGCTCACCGGTTCGCAGCGCCCGGCGCCGGGCGTTGGCGACGAGGGTCTCATAATTGGCGATCGTCAGCCGCACGGAGACGCCGCTGCGCTGGTTGAGGTGCGGGCTGCGCCGAGCCAGCTGGCTGATCTCGGCGACGACCTCTTCGAGGTAGGCCGGCACGGTCACCGGCGGCCCGCCCGCCGGCAGCTCGGCCTCGGCCTTCATCACGGCTACCTCGGTCCGCGTGTCCATCGGGTAGTGCGTCCGGATCTGGGCGCCGAAGCGGTCCTTGAGCGGCGTGATGATGCGGCCCCGGTTGGTGTAGTCCTCGGGGTTGGCCGTCGCCACCAGCACGACGTCGAGCGGCAACCGGACCCGGTGGCCGCGAATCTGGACGTCGCGCTCCTCGAGCACGTTGAGCAGGCCGACCTGGATCCGCTCGGCGAGGTCCGGCAGCTCGTTGATGGCGAAAAGGCCGCGGTTGACCCGCGGCACGAGGCCGTAGTGCAGGGCCAGCTCGTCGGAGAGGTACCGGCCTTCGGCGACCTTGATCGGGTCGACCTCGCCGATGAGGTCGGCAATGGAGGTGTCGGGCGTGGCGAGCTTCTCGCCGTAACGGTCGGTCCGGTGCCGCCACTCGACCGGCGTCTCGTCACCCTCGTCGGCCACCCGGAGGCGGGCGAACCGTGACGTCGGTTGGTACGGATCGTCGTTGATCTCCGACCCGGCGACGACCGGCAGCCACTCGTCCAGCAGGCCGACCAGGGCCCGGATCAGCCGGGTCTTGGCCTGGCCCCGCTCGCCGAGCAGGATGACGTCGTGGCCGGCCAGGAGGGCGTTCTCCAGCTGGGGGATGACCGTCTCTTCGAAGCCGAGGATGCCGTCGACCAGCGGCGTCCCGGCCGCGATCCGGTCGGCCGCGTTGCGACGGAGCTCCTCGGCGACCGCGACCGACTGCCACCCCGACGCCCGCAGCGCGCCGATCGTTCTCGGCAGCTCTGACGGTGGGGTAGGCGGAAAGGACTGCGTCGGGGGCATGGTGGCGAGCCTATGCCCGGCCTCCGCCGGCCATGCCCGCGAAGTTGTGCCCCGGGGCCCGCGGTCTGGAAAGATGTGGCGGCTCCCGCGCCGGCCCGACGGCTCGACGCGGGGGAAGGACGGTCGAACAGGCCCGCAGCCCGCTTGACGCGGGGAAGGAGGACGGCGTGACGACGGTGGAGAACGTGACGGTCACCCCGGTCGAGATCGGGGGCACCCGAGGAGGGCCCGACGTCCCGACGCTGCGCCAGGACCGTTGGTGGCTGCAGCCGGCGGTGACCGCGACCGTCCTGATCTCCTTCGTCGTCTACTCGACGTGGGCCGCGTTCGTGAACAAGGACTATTACGTCGGCGCGTCGGCCAACCGCGACTTGCTCTCCCCGTTCTACTCACCGTGCCTGGCCGCCAGCTGCGTACCCGGCAGCCATCCCAGCTTCACCCTGACCTGGTGGGAGATCTCCCCAGCGATCCTCATCCTGATCGTTCCCCTGGGTTTCCGGCTCACCTGCTACTACTACCGACGGGCCTACTACCGCTCGATCTGGCTCTCGCCCCCCAACTGCGCCGTGGCCGACGGGCACCCCACGTACACCGGTGAGTCCCGCTTCCCGCTGATCCTGCAGAACGTGCACCGCTGGTTCTTCTACCTCGGCCTCGCCCTGAACGTGATCCTGACCATCGACGCGGTGATGGCGTTCCGCCAGCCCGGCCTCCCGACCGGCTGGGGCTTCAGTCTCGGCACGGCGATCCTGTGCGTCAACGCCTCCCTGCTCTGGCTCTACACCTTGTCCTGCCACTCCTGCCGGCACCTCTGCGGCGGCCAGGTGAAGAGCTTCTCGGAGCACCCGATCCGCTACCGGTTCTGGAAGCTGGTCACCCCACTCAACGCCAACCACATGAAGTTCGCCTGGGCGAGCCTGGTGTTCGTCGCCCTCACCG
The DNA here is from genome assembly GCA_963844575.1 of uncultured Actinomycetota bacterium. Classification (GTDB taxonomy): domain Bacteria; phylum Actinomycetota; class Acidimicrobiia; order Acidimicrobiales; family RAAP-2; genus DASZUK01. Next base: position 937,734 of record CAWJOU010000005.1, on the reverse strand, counting down.
ACCTGTACGTCCGGCTGGTGGCCAGCGGGGCGTTCCACGACCCGGGCTTCCACTTCTAGGCCCGGACGGGCGCAATCGGTCGGGCCGCCAGGCGGCGAGGACGAGAGGAACCGGAGAACAGATGGCCGAGTACGAGTCCCACCAGTACGACGTGATCGTGATCGGTGCCGGCGGCGCCGGGCTGCGGGCAGCGGTCGAGGCCCAAGAGCGCGGGCTGCGGGTGGCGCTGGTCTGCAAGTCGCTGCTCGGCAAGGCCCACACGGTGATGGCCGAGGGCGGCGTCGCCGCGGCGATGGGCCACGTGTACTCGGAGGACAACTGGCAGGTCCACTTCCGCGACACGATGCGCGGCGGCAAGATGCTGAACAACTGGCGGATGGCTCAGCTGCACGCCCAGGAGGCGCCGGAGCGGGTCCACGAGCTCGAGAGCTGGGGCGCGCTGTTCGACCGGACCAAGGACGGCCGGATGACCCAACGGGACTTCGGCGGCCACCGCTACGCCCGCCTGGCCCACGTCGGCGACCGGACCGGTCTGGAGATCATCCGGACGCTCCAGCAGAAGGTCGTGTCCATGGGCATCGACGTCTTCATGGAGTGCAAGGTCCTCCGTCTGCTGGCCGACGCCGACGGCCGCATCTCCGGGGCCGTCGGCTACTGGCGGCCGACCGGGGAGTTCATCACGTTCACCGCCAAGGCCGTGGTGCTGGCCACCGGGTCGATCGGCAAGAGCTGGATGTACACGTCCAACTCCTGGGAGTCCACCGGTGACGGTCACGCCATGGCCATCTGGGCCGGCGCCGACGTGATCGAGATGGAGTCCGTCCAGTTCCACCCGACCGGGATGGTCTGGCCGCTGTCGGTGCGTGGCCTGCTCGTCACCGAGGGCGTGCGTGGCGACGGCGGCGCGCTCCGCAACAGCGAGGGCGAGCGGTTCATGTTCAACTACGTCGCCCCGATGTTCCGGGCGGAGACGGCCGAGACCGAAGAGGAAGCCGACCGCTGGTACGACGACCACATCAACAACCGGCGGACCCCCGACCTCCTGCCCCGTGACGAGGTCGCCCGGGCGATCAACAGCGAGGTGAAGGCCGGACGGGGCAGCCCGCACGGCGGCGTCTTCCTCGACATCGCCACCCGCCGATCCGCGGAGTACATCCGCCGCCGGCTGCCGGGCATGTACCACCAGTTCATGGAGCTGGCCGGGGTCGACATCACGACCACCCCGATGGAAGTCGGCCCGACCTGCCACTACATGATGGGCGGCGTCCGGGTCGACGCCGAGTCCGAGGCGGCGACCGTGGCCGGGCTGTTCGCGGCCGGCGAGGTCGCCGGCGGCATGCACGGCGCCAACCGGCTGGGTGGCAACTCCCTCTCCGACCTGCTCGTGTTCGGACGGCGGGCCGGCATCGGCGCCGCCGACTACGCCGAGGGCCGCACCGGCGAGCCGGCGATCGACGACGCCGACGTCGACGCGGCCGTGGCCGAGGCCCTGGCCCCGCTGGACCGGGACGGCGGGGAGAACCCCTACGACATCCAGCACGACCTACAGGAGACGATGCAGTCGCTGGTCGGCATCATCCGCACCGGACCGGAGCTGGAAGAGGCCCTGGAGAAGCTCGGCGAGCTGAAGGAGCGGACGGCCAAGGTCGCCGTCAGCGGCACCCGGACCTACAACCCCGGCTGGAACCTCGCCACCGACCTCCCGGCCATGCTGACCGTGTCCACCGCCGTGGCCCAGGGCGCCCTGCACCGCAAGGAGAGCCGGGGCGGCCATACCCGGGAGGACTACCCGAACGCCGACCCCGAGATGGGCAAGGTCAACTTCGTCCAGCGCCAGACCGACGAGCGCGGACCGTACGCTCCGATCACCGTCAACCCCGAGCCGCTGCCGGTGATGCCGGCGGAGCTGGCCGAGCTCTTCGAGGAGGGACACTGATGTCCGACGTCCCCGCCGCTTCCGACGTGCCGGCGGCACCGCTGCCCGACGAACCCGAGACGTCCGTCGCGGCCGCCGCGCCGGAGGCGGCCGCCATCCCGGGAGCCGCCAACCCAGAAGCCGTGGACGCCGACGCCCCGGCCGGCGAGCAGCCGGCCGCCGACGGCACCCCGACGGCACCGGAGACTTCACGATGCGCGTCTGGCGGGGTGACCAGGCCGGCGGAGAGTTCGCCGACTACACCCTGCCGGCCCAGGAGGGCGAGGTCGTCCTCGACGTCATCCACCGGCTGCAGGCGACCGAAGCGCCGGACCTGGCCTGCCGGTGGAACTGCAAGGCCGGCAAGTGCGGGTCGTGCTCGGCCGAGATCAACGGCAAGCCGCGCCTCTTGTGCATGACGCGGATGGACACGCTGCCGGCCGGGACGGTGACGGTGGCCCCGATGCGGGCGTTCCCGATCGTCCGTGACCTGGTCACCGACGTCAGCTTCAACTACGAGAAGGCCAAGGAGGTCCCGGCGTTCCAGCCCGGGCCGGTCCCCGAGGGCGGCTACCGGATGCAGCAGGTCGACGTCGAGCGGGGCCAGGAGTTCCGCAAGTGCATCGAGTGCTTCATGTGCCAGGACGTCTGCCACGTCATCCGGGACCACGAGGAGAACAAGACCCGCTACGCCGGGCCGCGTTTCTTCATCCGCTACGCCGAGCTCGAGATGCACCCGCTCGACACCAACGACCGCCGCGAGCTGGTCCGCCAGCAAGCCGGCCTGGGGCTGTGCAACATCACGAAGTGCTGCACCGAGGTCTGCCCGGAGCACATCAAGATCACCGACAACGCCATCATCCCGCTCAAGGAGCGTGTCGTCGACGCGTCGTACGACCCGGTCGGCTGGCTCGGGCGCAAGATCCTCCGCCGCTCCAAGGCGTCCCCTGAGGAGGCGTCGGCCGGCGGTCAATAGGTGCCGGTCCTGTACTCACCCGAATGGGTAGCCGCCTTCAACGCCGCCGTCGCCGACCTGGACGTGTCCTCGGTTGACGCCGGCCCTTCGCTGGCCGTCACCGACGGTGGGTTCCGGGTGGCCCAGGTGGTCCACGACGCACCCGGCGCCCAGGAGACCAGCGAGGTCCGGGTGATCCTGGCCCTGGCCGACGGGCGGTTGACCATGGGGTTGGAGCCCACCGACGATCCGACGGACGACCCGGTCAACGTCACCCTCTTGCTGTCCTACGAGGACGCCGCCGCGCTGTCCCGGGGAGAGGTAGACCCGGCGACGCTGGTCGGGACCGGCCGGGTCCGGGTGCGCGGCGATCTCTCGGTGCTCGTGGCCGGCCAGGCCCTGCTCGCCGCGGCCGCGCCGCGGCTGGCCGAGCTGCAGGCCGAGACCACCTACTGACGGCACCTACTGGCACCACCTACTGACGGCGGCCCGGGCGGTGTCATGGCGTGCCGGCCGCGGGCGCCGACGACCGGTCAGGCCGTCGCGTCGGCCGGGAGGTCGGCGAGCACGTAGTCCAGCAGCTCCCGTCCGTGGTCGGACGCGACGGCGACATCGGCAGTCGTGACGCGTACGCCGTTGAGCGACTGCAACCGGAGGACGTCGCCGTGGTCCCGGGAGTTCGGAAAGACGCCGGCGTAGGAGACGCCGAGGGTCTCGAGGTGATCGGCGACGAGGGCGGTGGCGTGGTGCTCCAGCGGCAGGTCCAGGTAGACGACGTCGAGACCGCGGGCGAACAGCCGGTCGCGGACGACACCGACGGCGGACGGCAGATCGGCCCCCGGTTCGCTGGCGGTCAGGACGGCGATGTTGTGGTCGTCGACCACTGAGGTGTGGAGCACCGACCGCGCCGCCAGCCGGGCGTGCGACGGTGCGTCGGCCAGCCGGGCATGCAAACCGCAGACGGCGATCGTCCGGTGGACGATCTCCCGGTGGCCGGCCGGCGCGTAGACCGGCCGGGCGGGCCCGGTGTTCGTACGGAGGTAGAAGAGCGCCACCGACTGGCGACGCGGCAGCGCAGCCGCCGCCGCGTCGTTGTCGACGGTCGCTGGGATCCAACCGAGTAGGAAACCGGTCTCGTGCGCCCCGAGGTCGACGTTCGCCCGTTGGCTGTACGGGTGGGCCGCGGTGGCTTCGCTGTAGAGGCCGGCCAGGCCCCGCCGGGTGGCGATCGCCGCCAGCTCTCGCTTGACCGCGGTGAACAGGTGGTGACCGCGCGCCGCGGGCATCGTCACGGCCTGGCCGGCGTGGCCGACCCGATCGTGGGTCGTCCGGAACGTCATCGCGGCGTGACAGAGCAGCTCGCCGGTGGCCGTCTCCGCGATGCACGAGACCATCAGGCCCTCGGAGATCCGACGGGCCACCGCGTGGGCGTCGTAGACCCAAGCCGCGTCGTACGAGTCGCCGTAGGCCGTGCGGATGGCATCGGCCAGCCGACCGGCCTCCTGGGCTTCGAGCAGGCGGATCCGCGTCCCGTCAACGACCGTCTCGGTCACCGTCTGGCCAGCCTCATCAGGCCGCATCGTAGGCGCGGGAGCATCCGTCGGCCGAGGGGAATAGTGTCGAGGGCGGCGGTCCGCGTCGGGCGGGCCCGACCAACGGGAGGCCCTAGTGACCCAGCCGATCGACGACCACTTCCTCCTCCGGTACCGCGAGCTGCTCGACGCCGAAGACGCCGCCTTCGACGAGGTCGAGCACGCCTGCGAAGAGGGCAACCGGCCCCACTTCGACGAGGAGATGGCCGTCTGGCAGGACACGCTGGCCCGCAAGTTGACGTTCCTCACCAACGCCGGCATCGAGATCGCCCTGCCCGTCTCCTCCTGAGCCCGACGCACCCGGCCGCCGTCGACGCGATCGTCGTCGGCTCCGGCCCCAACGGCTTGGCCGCCGCCGTCACGCTGGCCCGAGCCGGCCTGTCGGTCGACTGCTACGAGGCCGCGGACACGCCTGGCGGCGGCTGCCGGACGGCTGCCCTCACGCTGCCGGGCTTCCGGCACGACGTCTGCGCGGCCGTCCACCCGCTGGTCGCCGCGTCGCCGTTCTTCCGCCGCGTCGACCTCGCCGGGCACGGCGTGCGGCTCCTGTACCCCGGCGTCGCGTTCGCCCATCCGCTCGACGGCGGTCGGGCGGCGGCCGTCGTGGCCTCCGTCGACGAGACGGCCGAACGGCTCGGGACCGACGCCAGCGCCTACCGCCGGCTGTTCGGCCCACTCGTCCGTGACGCCGACCGGTTCGTCCCCACGGTCCTCTCCCCGCTCCGGTCCGTGCCGTCCCATCCTGTGGCGGCGGCCCGGTTCGGCCCGCCCGGCCTGCTGCCAGCCCGCCACCTCGCCCGCCGGTTCAGTGGCCAGGAGGCCCGAGCCCTGCTGGCCGGGGCGGCGGCTCACGCGGTGCTGCCGCTCACCGCGCCGCTGTCCGGCGGCTTCGGCCTGCTGCTGACGACGCTGGCTCACACGGTCGGCTGGCCGGTCGTCGAAGGCGGATCGGCCGCCCTCGTCGGCGCGCTGGTCGACGAGCTGACCGCGGCGGGTGGCACCCTGCGCACCGGCTGCCGGATCGAGAACCTGGCCGACCTGCCGCCGGCCCGCGCCGTGCTGCTCGACGTCACGCCACGCCAGCTCGTCCAGTTGGCCGGCGACCGGCTACGCCCGCGGGACCGGCGGGCGCTCGAGCGCGTTCCGCTACGGCCCCGGCGTCTGCAAGGTCGACTGGGCCCTCGACGGGCCGGTGCCGTGGACCGCCGACGCCGCGCGCCGGGCCGCCACCGTCCACGTCGGCGGCACGTTCGAGGAGATCGCCCGGAGCGAGTCCGACGTGGCCGCCGGGCGGCACCCCGCGCAGCCGTACGGCATCGTCGTCCAGCCCGGCGTCGTCGATCCGACCCGCGCCCCGGCCGGTCGGCACACCCTCTGGGGCTACTGCCACGTGCCGCCGGGCTCGACGGTCGACATGACCGGGCGCCTCGAAGCCCAGATCGAGCGGTTCGCGCCCGGCTTCCGTGACCTCGTCCTCGCCCGCTCGACGTCGACCGCGGCCGACCTCGAGCGCTACAACCCGAACGACATCGGCGGCGATATCAACGGTGGCGCGGCCACCCTCGGTCAGACCGTCTTCCGGCCGACCCGGCGGTGGAACCCGTACCGGACGGGGCTGCCGGGCGTCTACCTCTGCTCGGCATCGACGCCGCCGGGTGGCGGCGTCCACGGCATGTGCGGGTACGCGGCCGCCCAAGTGGCCCTGCGGGACCTCAGTCGAGCAGACCGAGGCCCTGTACGTCGGCCCGCTCCGCCTCGAGCTCCTCGGTCGTGATGCGGATGCGGTCCTGGGCGAACTCGTCGTGCTCGAGGCCCTCGACGACCGACCAGCCGCCCTGGCCGTCGGCCCGCACGGGCAGGCCGAACTGCAGCCCTTCGGGCGTGCCGTACTGGCCGTCGCTGGCCACCGCCACCGACGTCCAGTCGCCGTCGGGGGTGGCCGTCCGCAGACTGACGACGGTGTCGATGGCCGCGTTGGCCGCCGACGCGGCCGACGACGCGCCGCGGGCGTCGATGATCGCCGCGCCGCGCTTCTGGACGGTCGTCAGGAACTCGCCCTGGAGCCACTCGGTGTCGGTGATGACGCCGGTGGCCGGCTTCCCGCCGATGCGGGCGTTGGCGACATCGGGGAACTGGGTGGCCGAGTGGTTGCCCCAGATGGTCAGGTTGGTGACGTCGGCCACCGGCACGCCGGCCTTCTGGGCGAGCTGGCTCTTCGCCCGGTTCTCGTCCAGCCGGGTCATGGCGAACCACCGGTCGGCCGGCACCTCAGGAGCGTGCGACCGGGCGATCAGGCAGTTCGTGTTGCAGGGGTTGCCGACGACGAGCACGCGGACGTCGGCCGCCGCGTTCTGGGCGATCGCCTCGCCCTGCGGTCCGAAGATCCCGCCGTTGACGCTCAGTAGCTCGCCCCGCTCCATCCCCGCCTTGCGGGGGATCGAGCCGACGAGCAGCGCCCACGACGTGCCGGCGAAGGCCACCTTCAGATCGGACGTCGGCTCGATGTCGGCCAGTAGCGGGAACGCGCCGTCGTCGAGCTCCATGACGACGCCTTCGAGCGCCTTCATCGCCGGCTCGATCTCCAGTAGGCGGAGGACCACCGGCTGGTCCGGCCCGAGGAGCTGGCCGGACGCGATGCGGAACAGCAGCGAGTAGCCGATCTGCCCGGCCGCGCCGGTGACGGTGACGTGGAGGGGGGTCTTTGCCATGCCGCCACGTTATGCGGCCACCGGCCACCGGTCGAAATGGCGACGGCGGCCCGACGGGGCCCCGGTGGGCACGCCCGGCGGCGCTCGGCGGCGCTCGGCCGGCGAGGTTGCGGCTGCTCAGGACGGGGTGCTCTTCTTGTACCAGTGACTGACTCTCCTGCACCAACGACTGGCTCGACGATCATCTACACCCACACCGACGAGGCGCCGGCCCTGGCCACGTACTCGTTCCTGCCGATCGTCCGGGCGTACGCCGCCACGGCCGGCGTCGGGGTGGAGACCCGGGACATCTCGTTGGCCGGCCGGCTCCTGGCCAGCTTTCCCGAGTACCTCGACCCGGCCCAGCGGGTCGACGACGCATTGGCCGAGCTCGGCCAGTTGGCCAAGACGCCCGAGGCCAACATCATCAAGCTGCCGAACGTCTCGGCGTCCGTGCCGCAGTTGAAAGCCGCCGTCGCCGAGCTGCAGCAGCTGGGCTACGCCCTCCCTAACTACCCTGACGACCCCAAGTCGGACACCGAGCGCGACGTCCGGGCCCGCTACGACAAGGTGAAGGGCAGCGCGGTCAACCCAGTGCTCCGCCAGGGCAACTCCGACCGCCGAGCCCCGGCGTCGGTCAAGCACTACGCCCGGACCCACCCGCACTCGATGGGCGCCTGGTCCCCGTCGTCGGCCACCAACGTCGCCCACATGACCGCCGGCGACTTCCGTTCCACCGAACGGTCGGCGGTGATCGCCGAGGCCGGTTCGCTGCGTATCGAGCTGGCCGGCGACGACGGGCCGACGACCGTGTTGCGGGAGTCCGTGCCGGTCACGGCCGGCGAGGTGGTCGACACCTCGGTCATGCGGGCCGCCGCGTTGGACGAGTTCCTGGCCGCCCAGATCACCCGGGCCAAGGCCGAGGGGATCCTGTTCTCGGTCCACCTGAAGGCGACGATGATGAAGGTCTCCGACCCGATCGTCTTCGGCCACGCCGTCCGGGCCTTCTTCCCCGACACGTTCGCCCGCTACGGACCGACGCTGGCCGCGGCCGACCTCAGCGCCAACGACGGGCTCGGAGCCATCTTCAAGGGCCTGGACGCCCTGCCGGAGGGCGCAGAGATCCGGACGTCGTTCGACGCCGAGCTGGCCGCCGGGCCGCGCCTGGCCATGGTCGACTCGGACCGCGGCATCACGAACCTCCACGTCCCGAGCGACGTCATCGTCGACGCGTCGATGCCCGCGATGATCCGGACGTCGGGCCACATGTGGGGACCGGACGGCGAGGCGGCCGATGCACTGGCCGTCATCCCCGACGGCAGCTACGCCGGCGTCTACCAGGCGGTGATCGACGACTGCCGAGCCCACGGCGCGTTCGACCCGGCGACGATGGGCTCGGTGTCCAACGTCGGCCTGATGGCCCAGGCGGCCGAGGAGTACGGCAGCCACGACAAGACGTTCGAGATCCCCCGGTCCGGGACCGTGCGGGTGGTCGACGGGGCCGCCCAGGTCGTCCTTGAACAGCCGGTCGAGCCCGGCGACATCTTCCGGATGTGCCAGACCAAGGACGTCGCCATCCGCGACTGGGTCAAGCTCGCCGTCAACCGGGCCCGGGCCACCGGCGACCCGGCGGTGTTCTGGCTCGACGAGGGCCGGGCCCACGACGCCAACCTGATCGCCAAGGTCCGGCGGTACCTGACCGACCACGACACCGACGGCCTGCGGATCGAGATCCTCTCGCCGGTCGACGCCACCACGCGCTCGCTCGAACGGATCCGCCGCGGCGAGGACACGATCTCGGTGACCGGCAACGTCCTGCGGGACTACCTGACCGACCTGTTCCCGATCATGGAGCTCGGCACGAGCGCCAAGATGCTGTCGATCGTGCCACTGCTGGCCGGCGGTGGCCTGTTCGAGACCGGCGCCGGCGGCTCCGCCCCCAAGCACGTCCAGCAGCTGTTGAAGGAGAACTACCTCCGCTGGGACAGCCTCGGCGAGCTCCTCGCCCTCGCCGTCAGCTTCGAGCTGCTCGCCCAGAAGGACAAGAACCACCGGGCCCAGGTGCTCGCCGACACCCTCGACCGGGCGACCGCCACCTTCCTCGACGAGGACAAGTCGCCGACCCGCCGCGTCGGCGGCATCGACAACCGCGGCAGCCACTTCTACCTCGCCCTCTACTGGGCCCAGGAGCTGGCCGCCCAGACCGACGACACCGACCTGGCCGCGGCGTTCGCCGGCCTCGCCCGCACCCTGGCCGAGAACGAGCCGGCCATCGTCGACGAGCTGCTCGCCGTCCAGGGCTCGCCCGTCGACCTCGGCGGCTACTACCGGCCCGACCCCGCCCTCGCCGACGCGGTCATGCGCCCGTCGGTCACCTTCAACGCCGCCCTCGCCGCCCTTGGTTGACCAACCGGCCGGGGGGGCCGAACGGCAGGGGGCCGAACGGCAGGGGGCCGAACGGCAGGGGGCCGAACGGCAGGGGGCCGAACGGCACCGGGGTCGACATACCGCCGGTTTCACCGTTTGCAGAATTGGGGAAGGCCCAGTTCAGGCGCCTGTCTTTCTACGGCTCCCTTGGGATGTACTGGCGAATTCAACCGGTCAGGGCAATTCTGCAAACGGTGAAACCGGAAGAGTCCACAGATAGGGCGGTCGTAGCCGCCGCCGACCGGTAGTTCTCGGCCAGTAGGCCACGGCCCGGCGGTCGTCAGCCGGCGGTCGTCAGCCGGCGGTCGTCAGCCGGCGGTCGTCAGCCGGCAGTCGTCAGTTCGGGGGCGAGGCCGAGGGCGCGGTAGATCTCTCGGGTCGCGGTCGACCGGTTGAGCGTGTAGAAGTGGAGCCCGGGCGCGCCCAGGTCGAGCACGGCCCGGCACAGCTCGATGGCGATGTCGATGCCTTCCTGCCGGACCGCGTCGGGCCCACCGCGGGCGTCGGCCGCCTCCAGGCGCTTCACCATCCAGCCGGGCACGGCCGCACCCATGGCCGCCCGGCGGGGGATCGACTGCAGCGTCGTCACCGGCATGATGCCCGGGAGGACCGGCTTGTCGAGCCCCCGCTCGGCCAGGTCGGCGACGAGGCCGCCGTACTCTTCGGCCTCGAAGAAGAACTGGGTGACCGCGAAGTCGGCCAACCGGAGCTTCTCGGCCAACCGGTCCCGGTCGGCCGCCAGGTCCGGCGACGTCGGGTGGCCGGCCGGGTGGGCGGCGACGCCGATCGAGAAGCCACCGATCGCCCGGGCCAGCTCGACCAGCTCGACGGCGTGGGTCAGCTCGCCGGGACCGTCGGCCGGATCCTCCGGCGGGTCGCCGCCGAGCGCCATCAGGTTCTCGACGCCGGCCTTGCCGTACGTGACGAGGATGTCAGCCAGCTCCAGCCGGCTGTGGGCGACGCAGATGAGATGGGCCATCGGCACCAGCGACGTCGCGTGGAGCATGCCGGTCACGAGGTCGTACGTCCGCTGCCGGGACGTCCGGCCACCGCGGTAGGTGACGGAGACGAACGACGGCCGCAACGGCTCGAGGTCGCGCAGCGTCCGGGTGAGCGTGCCGAGCTCGGCGTCGCTCTTGGGCGGGAAGAACTCGAACGAGTACGTCGGGCCGGCCGCCAGCAGGTCGGCGATCTTGGTCACGGCGACAATCGTAGTGGGGCTCCGGACGGCGAGGGCCTGGTCAGCCGCCTCGGGCCGCCTGGTCAGCCGGGGCCGGCCCGTCCGAAGTCGTCCTCCAGGCGGACGATGTCGTCCTCGCCGAAGTAGTCGCCGTGCTGCACCTCGACGAAGACGAGGTCGACGTCGCCGGTGTTCTCGATCCGGTGAGCCGCGCCGACCGGGATGTCGACGGCGTGGCCGGCGGCCACCGGCACCGCGGCGGCGTCGATGGTGACCGCCCCGCGGCCGCTGACGATGAACCAGTGCTCCGATCGTCGGGCGTGCTGCTGGTAGCTCAGCCGCTTGCCTGGCTTGACGACGATCCGCTTCACCTTGTGGTCGTGGGCTTCGTCGTCGAGGACGGTGTACGAGCCCCACGGCCGCTCGTCGTACTCGCGGGCCGCCCAGACCCCCCCGCCCGGCTGGCCGGAACCAGTCGGCTCGCTCATCCCTGCCGCTCCGCGGCCCGGACGGCGTTGCGCAGCAGCATCGCCCTCGTCATCGGGCCCACGCCCCCGATCCGGGGGGTGATCCATCCGGCCACGTCGGCCACCTCCTCTTGCACGTCGGACAGCAGCTTGCGCCCCTCCCAGCTCGTCCCGGCGCCGACGACCGCGGCACCGGGCTTGACCATCTCCGGCCCCACCAGCCCGGCCCGGCCGGCCGCGGCGACGACGACGTCGCCCTCGCGCACCAGCTCGGCCAGGTTCGGCACGCCGGTGTGGACGACGGTCACCGCGGCATTGCAGCCCGGCCGCTTCGACGCCAGCAGCAGGGCGAGTGGCCGGCCGATCGTCAGGCCGCGGCCGATGACCACGACGTGCTGCCCCTCGACCGGCACGTCGAACGCGTGCAGCAGCTCGACGATGCCGGCCGGCGTGCACGGCAGCGGCCCGGTGGCCCCCATGACGAGCTTGCCCAGGTTGACCGGGTGCAGGCCGTCGACGTCCTTGGCCGGGTCGACGGCCAGCAGCACCTGCTCCTCGTCGAGGCCGGCCGGCAGCGGGAGCTGGACAAGGTACGCGCTGACGGCCGGGTCCGCGTTGAACCGGGCGACGACCGCCTCGACGTCGGCCTGGCTGGCGGTCGCCGGCAGCCGCTCGTCGAACGAAGTGATACCGACCTCCGCGCAGTCCGCATGCTTCATCGCCACGTACCGGGCGCTCGGCGCGTCGTCGCCGACGAGCAGCGTGCCCAGGCCGACCTGGACGCCCGCGGCACCGAGGCGGGCGACCCGGTCGGTCACCTCGCTCCGCACGCGGGCGGCGAGCAGCTCGCCGTCGAGCCGGATCGCCGTCATCAGTGGCGGAAGTGTCGTTCGCCGGTCGTGACCATGGCCAGGCCGAGCGCATCGGCCGCGGCGATCACCTCGGCGTCGCGGACGGAACCGCCCGGCTGGACGACCGCGGTCACCCCGGCCCGCCCGAGCACCTCGAGGCCATCGGGGAACGGGAAGAACGCGTCGCTCGCCCCGGCGCCGCCTCGCGCCCGCTCGCCGGCCTTGCCGACAGCCAACTCGGCCGCGACGACCCGTGACTGCTGGCCGGCGCCGACCCCGACGGCCTGGCCGTCGGTGACGACCGCGATGGCGTTCGACGTCGTCCGGCCACAGACCCGCCAGGCGAGCACGAGGTCTCGCCACTGCGCCTCGGTCGGCGCGGCCTTGGTGACGACCTGCCAGCCGGACCGCTCGGCCAGGAACCGGTCGGCCTCCTGGACGAGCACGGCGGCACCGAGGCTGCGCACCTGCCGGGCGACCGCCTCCGGCGCCGGGGCCGACAGCAGCCGCGTCGCCTTGCGCTTCGCCGTCAGCTTCTCGAGGGCGTCCGCGTCGTAGGCCGGGGCGATGATCACGTCGGCCTGTGGGCCGGCGGCGATCGCCTCGGCCACGGCCGGCGTGACCGGTCCGCCGATGGCGACGATGCCACCGAAGGCCGACGTCGGGTCGCACTCGAGCGCCCGCTCGTAGGCCGTGACGAGATCGGCGGCGACGGCCGCGCCGCACGGGTTGGCGTGCTTGATGATCGCCACCGCGGCCGGCCCGTCGGAACTGGCGCTGGCCGAGACGGCGCCGGCCCGGATGGCGCCGGCCGAGATGGCGCCCGCGTCGGCGGCCAGCTCGTGGACCAGCCGCCACGCCGCGTCGGCGTCGAAGATGTTCAGGTAGCTGAGCGCCTTGCCACCGTGCTGGACGACGTCGTCCCACCAGCTCGACTGGCCGGCGATCCGGTAGCGGGCGCCATGCTGGTGCGGGTTCTCGCCGTAGCGGAGGATCTCGGCCCGCTCCAGCGTCAGGTGGACGGTGGGCGGCAGCACCTCCTCGTCGGTGCCGCGGTCGAACCAGGCGACGATGGCCGCGTCGTAGGCCGCGACGTGGGCGAACGCCGCTCGGGCCAGCCGGTGCCGGGTGCCGTCGGAGAGCGCGGCGGTGGCCTTCAGCTCGTCCAGGACGACGCCGTAGTCGGCCGGCGAGGTGACGACGCCGACGTGGGCGAAGTTCTTGGCCGCGGCCCGGACCATCGTCGGGCCGCCGATGTCGATGAGCTCGACCGACGGGTCCGACGAGAACGGGTAGAGGTTGCAGACGACGAGGTCGATCGGGTCGATCTCCTGAGCCGCCAGGTCGTCGAGGTGGTCCGGCACGGACCGGTCGGCGAGGATGCCGCCGTGGATGCGCGGGTGCAGCGTCTTGACCCGCCCGCCGAGCATCTCGGGCGAGCCGGTGACCTCCGCCACCTGAGTATGGGCGAATCCCGGCGCCGGCCAGCGCGGCGGCCGTGTTGCCACTGGCCACCAGGTCCCAGCCGAGGTCGGCCAGCTGGCCGGCCAGGTCGACGAGACCGGTCTTGTCGTAGACCGAGAGCAGTGCTCTCACGTACGCACCTCCTCCGGCTGCTCCCGCAGTCGGTCCTGGGGCTCAGCCTGCCGGTGCAGCCCGTCCAACGATCCGGTGGCGGCCAGCTCGTCGACGGCCGCCAGCACGGTGGCCGGGTAGAGCTCGCCGCTCGACTTCCTTGATCCGCTCGTGCAGCGACGTCACGGTGTCGTCCGGCCGGACGGGCACCGACTGCTGGGCCAGGATCGGCCCGGCATCCATCTCGAGCGTCGCCAGGTGCACCGTGCAGCCGGTCACCGTCACCCCAGCGGCCAGCGCGTCCTCCACGCCGTGCCAGCCAGGAAAGGCCGGCAGGAGCGCCGGGTGGGTGTTGAGGATCCGGCCGCCGAACGCGTCGTGGACCGGTTGGTCGAGCACCGTGCCGAACCCAGCCATCGCCACCAGGTCGATGCCGTGGCCAACGAGGACGCGGGTCACCGCCTCGGTGAAGCCCCGGCGGTCGAACCCGTCGCCGAAGCCACCCCACTCCCGACGGTCGACCAGCTCGGTGGCCACACCAGCCGACGCCGCGACCTCGAGGCCGCGGCACGGGCGGTCCGAGACGACGACCGCCACCGGGACCCCGGCGTCGAGCATCGCTTCGAGGATCGTCCCGCTCCCCGAGACCAGAACGGCTACGCGCACGACCCCAAACTAGTGGAGCGGGGCGGCTCGGCCGGAGTGCGGGTCAGCCCAGCTCTTTGACGATCTCGACCATCTTGATGCCGGCCTCGGTGGGGTTCTGGGTCACGGTGACCCCGGCGGCGGCGAGAGCGTCCATCTTGGCCTGCGCGGTGCCCTGGGAGCCGGAGATGATGGCGCCGGCATGACCCATCTTGCGTCCCGGCGGGGCGGTCACGCCGGCGACGTAGCGACACGACCGGCTTGGTCACCTTGTCGGCGATGAACTCGGCCGCCCGCTCCTCCTCGGAGCCGCCGATCTCGCCGATCATCATGACGGCCTTCGTGTCCGGGTCTTCCTGGAAGGCGGCGAGGCAGTCGATGAAGTTGGTGCCCGGCACCGGGTCGCCGCCGATGCCGACGCAGGTCGTCTGGCCGACGCCCTGCTGCGAGAGCTCGTGCAGCGCCTGGTACGTCAGCGTGCCGGAGCGGCTGACGATGCCGACCGGGCCGCCGGGCAGGGCGATGTCACCGGACGTGATGCCGATGTTGCACTTCCCCGGGGAGATGATGCCGGGACAGTTCGGGCCGAGCAGCCGGGTGCCGGGGAACTCCTCGACGAGCCGGTTGTACGTCAGGGCCTCGTCCTGCGCCGGGATGCCCTCGGTGATGCAGACGACGAAGCTGACGCCCGCCTCGGCGGCCTCCAGGATCGCCGCGGCGGCATGCGGTGGTGGCACGGAGATGAACGACGCGATGGCGCCGGTGGCCTCGACGGCCGCCTTGACGGTGGCGAAGACCGGGATGCCCTCGATCTCCTCGCCGCCCCGCTTCGGGTTCGTGCCGGCCACCACCTTGGTGCCGTAGGCGCGGTTGCGCAGGCCGTGGTAGAGGCCCTGGCTGGTCGGGCTGATGCCCTGGATGACGACGGTCGTGTTCTCGTCGACGAAGATGCTCACGGTTGCTCCTTGGGGGACGGGGTGATCGGGCTCAGCCGGCGAGGGCGACGGCTCGCCGGGCGGCGTCGAGCATGGTCGGTTCGGCCTGCAGCGTGTCCGACAGGTGCGGGGCGAGGAGGGCCCGGCCCTGCTCGGCGTTCGTACCGTCCAGTCGGAGGACGATCGGCGACGTGATGTCGACGCGGGCGAGGGCTTCGATGACACCCTTCGCCACCTCGTCGACCCGGGTGATACCGCCGAAGATGTTGACGAAGATCGACTTCACCGCCGGGTCCGCGTTGATGACCTCCAACGCCGCGGCCATCACGTCGGCGTTGGCGCCGCCACCGATGTCCAAGAAGTTGGCCGCGGTGCCGCCGACCTGGGTGACGACGTCGAGGGTGGACATGGCCAGTCCGGCGCCGTTGGCGATGATGCCGACCGTCCCGGACAGGCCGATGTAGTTGAGGCCCTTCTCCTTGGCCATCCGCTCCCGGGGGTCCTCGGTCTCGGTCGCCGCGTACTCCTCCCACTCCGGATGGCGGAACGTGGCGTTGTCGTCGAGCGTCACCTTGGCGTCGAGCGCGTGCACCCGCCCGTCCGGGGTCAGGATCAGCGGGTTGATCTCCGCCAGGTCGCAGTCACCCTCGACGTAGCACGTGTAGAGCTTGACCAGCAGCGCCGCGGCCTGTTCCCGGGCCTCCTCGTCGAGGTTCGCCCGGGCCACCCACTCCCGGGCCGTACCCTCGTCGAATCCCTTGACCGGGTCGACGTGGACCATGGCGATGGCGTCCGGGTTGGTCTCCGCGACCTCTTCGATCTCGACGCCGCCCTCGGCCGACAGCATGCCGAGGTGCAGCTTGTTCGGCCGGTCGAGGGTGAAGCTGGCGTAGTACTCCTTGGCGATGTCCGACGCGTGCTCGATCCACAGCCGGTGGACGACGTGGCCCTTGATGTCGAGGCCGAGGATGTTGCCGGCGTGCAGCCGGACCTCGTCGGCGTCCTTGGCCAGCTTGACGCCGCCGGCCTTGCCCCGGCCACCGACCTTCACCTGCGCCTTGACGACGACCGGGTAGCCGGCCGCGTCGGCCTGGGCGACGGCCTCGTCCACCGTGTCGGCGACCCCACCTTTCGAGATCGGGATGCCGAAGCGGGCGAAGTACTGCTTGCCCTGGTACTCGTAGAGATCCACTCTTCCTCCTGCTGTCGTGCTGCTGGCTGTGCTGCTACTGGCTGTGCTGCTACTGGCTGTGCTGCTACTGGCTGGTCGGGCTGAAGGCTGATCGGGCGGGCGGCGGTGCTGCCGATCGCGGCCGCGCCGGGCCGACCGGGCACGGCGGGGGGATCCGGCGATGAGGCCGTCCGCTAGGCCCCGAGGCCCTCCTCGCGCTGGTCGAGGGCCGCGGCGAGCCACTGGCCGATCGACGGCAGCGGGGCGCCGGGAGTGAACACCTCGGCGACGCCCATCGCCTTCAGCCGGGGAATGTCGTCCTCGGGGATGATGCCGCCGACCAGGACGACGACGTCGTCCCGGCCCTGAGCAGCCAGGCCTTCGACGATCCGCGGCACGAGCGTCAGGTGGGCGCCCGAGAGCAACGAGAGCCCGACCGCGTCGGCGTCCTCCTGGACGACCGCGCTGACGACCTGCTCCGGCGTCTGGTGGAGGCCGGTGTAGACGACCTCGAAACCGTCGTCACGCAGGGCCCGGGCGATGACCTTGGCCCCGCGATCATGACCGTCGAGGCCGGGCTTGGCCACGACGACTCGGTACGGGCGCTTCATCGATCCCCGATGATACGGCCTGGCCGGACGGCCCCACCAGTTGCCGCCGGCCGACGCCGCCGGATGGGGTGGCCGGGCGGGCGGGAGCGTGTCGTCAGCGGAGCCGTCGGCGTGACCGGAACGGTGGGAGGGATGGTGGGAGGGGTGCCGGGACGACCCGGCCCTACGATGGGAGCCATGGTGGTCCGTCACGCCTTCACCGTGGACGAGTGGCACCGCATGGGCGACGCCGGGCTGTTCGTCGGGGAGACCCGCCGCACCGAGCTCTTCGACGGGGAGATCATCGAGATGGCCGCCGTCGGTAGTCGACACGCCGTCTGCGTGGACCGGCTCACCACGCTTATGGTCAACGCCGTGGCTGGCCAGGCGGTGGTCCGGGTCCAGAACCCGGTGGGCCTGGACGAGCGGTCCGAGCCCCAGCCCGACGTAGCCCTCCTCGACCCGCCGCTCGACCGCTACCTCGCCGGCCATCCCGGGCCAGCCGACGTCTTCTTGCTCATCGAGGTGGCCGACACCAGCCTGGGCTTCGACCGGAGCACCAAGGGCCCCGCCTACGGCCGGGCCGGTGTGGTCGAGACGTGGGTGGTCGACCTGGACCACGAGGTCGTCCACGTCATGCGACACCCCGGGCCCGACGGTTACGACGAGCAGAGGACCGTCGGCCGGGGTGGCCGGTTGGAGGTGGCCGCCCTCCCGGGCGTCACGATGGCCGTCGACGACGTCTTGGGACCGCCCGCTGAGCGAGGGTAGCTCAGGCCCGCTTGAGCGGGGTGGCCGAGAGCAGCAGCCGCTTCTCGCCGACCGAGGCGAACTTGACCTTGGCCTGGGCCCGTTCGCCCTTGCCGACCGTGGCAATGACCACGCCGTCGCCCCAGTGGTCGTGGACCACCTTGTCGCCGGCCGCCAGATCGAGGTTCTCGGCGCCGGTGGTCGTCTTCTCCCGTTGCCGGCGCGGGCCCGGGCCGTCGTCGTAACGGCCGGCTCTCGCCGGGCCGCGGCCGGTGCCGAAGACCGGCCCGTCGTCGTCGGTCCGCCAGTCCCCCGCGCTGTCGTCGGCCGCGTCACCGCGGCGGCGGCCACCGCCCCGGTCGCCGTAGCCGGATCGTCCGTCATTGCCGGACCGGCCGCCGTAGCCGGACCGGCCGCCGCCGACGCCGACGTCCTTGACCAGCTCGGCCGGCACCTCGGCCAGGAAGCGACTGGGAATGTTGTGGGAGGTGTTCCCCCACAGCGTCCGGACCCAGGCATGGGACAGGTACAGCCACCGGCGGGCCCGGGTGATGCCGACGTAGCAGAGCCGCCGCTCCTCCTCTAGCTCGAGCGGTTCGGCGAGCGTCCGGAAGTGGGGGAAGATCCCGTCCTCCAGGCCGACCAGGAAGACGGCCGGGAACTCGAGACCCTTGGCGGTGTGCAGCGTCATCAGATTGACCCGGGACGCCTGGTCGTCGAGCTCGTCGCTGTCGGAGACGAGGGCGACGGTCTCGAGCAACTCGGTCAGGTCGTCGTACTCCTCGGCCACGCCGACCAGTTCGGCGACGTTCTCGATCCGACCGTCCGCCTCGTGCGTCCGCTCGGCCACCAGCTCGGCCAGGTACCCCGAGCGCTCGGCGACAGCCTGCAGCAGGTCGGCCGGCGAGAGGGTGCCGATCATCCCCCGCAGCTCGGCGAGCAGCTGGTCGAGCTGCTCGGCCCCCCGCAGCGCCTTGCCGGTCAGCCCGGCGGCGGCGGCGTGGCCGAGCGCCTCGCCGATGCTCTGGCGCTCGGCCTGCGTCGACGCCCAGGCGGACAGGCGGAGGGCCGACGTGCTGCCGATGCCCCGCTTCGGGACGTTCAGGATGCGCCGGGCGGAGATCTCGTCCTCGGGGTTGGCCAGCAGCCGGAGGTACGCCAAGAGGTCTTTCACCTCCCGCCGGTCGTAGAAGCGGGTGCCGCCGATCACCTTGTACGGCACGCCGGCCCGGACGAGCGCCTCCTCGACGACCCGGCTCTGGGCGTTCGTGCGATAGAAGATGGCGACGTCGCCCGGCGAGACGTCCTCGGCCGTGCGCAGCCGCTGGATCTCGCTGGTCACCCAGGCGGCCTCGTCGTGCTCGTCCTCCGCCCGGTAGCGGCAGATCGGATCGCCGGCGTCGCCCTCGGTGAACAGGTGCTTCGGCCGGCGGGAGGTGTTGTTGGCGATGACCGCGTTCGCCGCGTCGAGGATCGTCTGCGTCGACCGGTAGTTCTGCTCGAGCAGCACGGTCGTCGCCCGGGGGAACGCCTCCTCGAACTCCAAGATGTTGCGGATGTCGGCGCCCCGCCACTTGTAGACCGACTGGTCGGAGTCGCCGACGACGGTGACCCGGCCGTGGTCCCGTCCGAGCAGGATGACCAGCTCGTTCTGGGCCCGATTGGTGTCCTGGTACTCGTCGACGAGGATCTCGACGAACCGTTCCTGATAGGACTGCCGGACGTCCTCGCAGGTCTGGAGGACCCGGACGGCCTGCATGAGCAGGTCGTCGAAGTCCATGGCGTTGGCCGCCAGCAGTCGCCGCTGGTACTCGACGTAGACCTGGGCGATCCGGCGCCGGAACGGGTCGCCGCCGAACGACGACTCCTCGGCGAACGCCGCCGGGCCGACCAGCTCGGCCTTGGCCTGGCCGATCACCGCGGCGATCGAGCGCGGCGGGAGCTTCTTCGTGTCCAACCCCAGCTCGGCCGAGATGATCTCGATCAGCCGCCGCGAGTCGGTGTCGTCGTAGACGGTGAACGCTCGCTGGTAGCCGAGGCGGGTGGCGTGGGAGCGGAGGATGCGCAGGCACGCCGAGTGGAACGTCGACACCCACATCCGCTCGGCCCGCTTGCCGACCAGGTCGACCACCCGGCGACGCATCTCGTCGGCGGCCTTGTTCGTGAACGTGATGGCCAGGATCTCCCACGGCGCGGCGTCCCCGGTGGCCAGCAGGTGGGCGATCCGGCGGGTCAGCACCCGGGTCTTGCCGGACCCGGCGCCGGCCACGACGAGCAGTGGGCCGCCCCGGTGCTCGACCGCCGCCCGTTGGCCCGGGTTGAGATCCTCGACGAGCCGTTCGACGTAGTGGCTGCGGGCCGCGGCCTCGTCGTCCTGGACGTACTCGTCGCCGTCGAAGTGCTCACCGCGGTCGAACCCGCCATCCGCTGGCTGGTCGGTCGTCGGCTCGTCGTCGGACCGGAAGTCGTCGTCGGTCAGGTGCGGCGGGGACGGCGGGGTCTTGTCGGCCGGGTACGCCGGCGGGGGCCCGTCGGCGGTATCGGCTCCGCGGAGGCCGGCGGGTGGGGCGGGAGGGTCGTCGTCGAGCGAGAAGAGCTGGTCGTCACCGAGGCCCTTGAACGCGCTCACTCCCACTCGATCGTGCCGGGCGGCTTCGACGTCACGTCGAGCGCCACCCGGTTGACCCCTTCGACCTCGTTGATGACGCGGGAGGCGATCCGTTCGACCAGGTCGTACGGCAGGCGGGCCCAGTCGGCCGTCATGGCGTCGTCGCTCGTCACCGCCCGGATGACGATCGGGTACGCGTACGTCCGACCGTCACCCATGACGCCGACCGTCCGGACGGCCGGCAGGACGGCGAAGCTCTGCCACAGCTCCCGGTAGAGGCCGGCCTTGCGGATCTCCTCGACGACGACCGCGTCGGCCGCCCGGAGCACCTCCGCCCGCTCCGGGGTGACCTCGCCGATGATGCGGACGGCCAGGCCGGGCCCGGGGAACGGCTGGCGCCAGACGATCTCGTGCGGCAGGCCGAGCTCCTCGCCGACCGCCCGGACCTCGTCCTTGAAGAGCAGCCGGAGCGGCTCGACGAGGTCGAAGTCGAGATCCTCGGGCAACCCACCGACGTTGTGGTGGGACTTGATGTTGGCCGTGCTGCCACCGCCCTCGCCGTGGCCGGATTCGATCACGTCCGGGTACAGGGTGCCCTGGACCAAGAACCGCGGTCCCTTCCCCTCGCCCGCCTCGCCGCCCTCTACCCCGTGGCCGCCGGCGCTGGCGGTGCCGGCCCCGAGGTCCCGGGCCACCTCCTCGAAGATCCGGATGAAGAGCTCGCCGATGATCTTGCGCTTGCGCTCCGGATCGGTGACCCCGGCCAGCGCGGCAAAGAACCGGTCGGCCGCCTTGACGTGGACGAGGTCGACGTGGAACTGGCGGCGGAACGTCTCTTCGACCTGGTCGGCCTCGCCGGCCCGCATCAGTCCGGTGTCGACGAACACGCACGTCAGCTGGTCGCCGACGGCCTTGTGGATGAGCGCGGCGGCCACCGCCGAGTCGACGCCGCCGGACAGCGCGCAGAGCACCCGCTCACCGCCGACCTGCTGGCGGACGGCGGCGACCTGCTGCTCGATGATCGACACGTGCGTCCAGTTCGGCGGGATCCCGCAGGCGTCGTAGAGGAACCGCTCGAGCAGGTCGGCGCCGCGCTCGGTGTGGACGACCTCGGGGTGGAACTGGACGCCGAAGATGCCGCGGTCGGTATCGTGCAGCGCCGCGACCGGCGCGTCCGGGCTGGCCGCGGTGGCGACGAACCCCGGTGGCGCGTCCGTGATGGCGTCGCCGTGGCTCATCCAGACCTCGGCCTCCTGCGGCCAGTCGGCGAAGAGCGGCGACACGCCCGTCTGCGACAGCCGGGTGCGGCCGTACTCGCCGCGGCCGGTCCGGGCGACCGTGCCGCCCAACTGCTGGGTCAGGAGCTGGGCGCCGTAACAGATGCCGAGGATCGGCACGCCGGCGTCGTAGATCGCCGGGTCGATCGACGGGGCCGGGGTGTCGTAGACCGACTTCGGGCCGCCCGACAGGATGATCCCCCGCGGCCGGCGAGCCAGCAGCTCGGCGGCCGACAGCGTCGGCGGGACGATCTCGGAGTAGACGTGCGCCTCACGGACCCGCCGGGCGATGAGCCGGGCGTACTGCGCGCCGAAGTCGACGACCAGTACCGGGTCGTCGACCGCGGTCAATGGCCCATACCCACGCCCTGGGACCGCTGGAGCTGCTTGCCCTCGGTCTGCAGGGACGGAGCCACCATGACCTCGGCCTTCTGGAACTCCTTGACCGTTTCGTAGCCGCACGTCGCCATCGCCGTCTTCAGCGCGCCGAAGAGGTTCATCCGCCCGTCGTTCTCGTGGGCCGGGCCGAGCAGGATCTCCTGCAGGCTGCCCCGCACGCCCGTGCGGACCCTCGCGCCCCGCGGCAGCGTCGGGTGGAACGTCGCCATGCCCCAGTGAAAGCCTCGGGCCGGCGCCTCGGTGGCCGACGACAGCGGCGAGCCGAGCATGACCGCGTCGGCGCCGCAGGCGATCGCCTTGGCGATGTCGCCGCCCTTGCTCATGCCGCCGTCGGCGATGACGTGCACGTAGACGCCGGTCTCGTCGAGATGGCGCATACGGGCCCCGGCGACGTCGGCGATCGCCGTCGCTTGCGGAACGCCGAGGCCGAGGACGCCGCGCGTCGTGCAGGCGTTGCCCGGACCGACGCCGACGAGAACACCGACCGCGCCGGTCCGCATCAGGTGGAGACCGGCCTGGTACGACGCGCAGCCGCCGACGACGACCGGGATGTCGAACTCCCGGATGAACCGCTTCAGGTTGAGGGGCTCCGTCGTCTTCGACACATGCTCCGCCGAGACGACCGTGCCCTGGATGACCAGCAGATCGAGCTCGGCGGCCAGGATGGCCGGCGCCAGCGCTTCGGTCCGTTGCGGCGTCACCGACGCGGACGTCGTGATGCCGGCCTCCTTCATCTGGCGGATGCGCTCGGTGACCAGCTCCGGCTTGATCGGCTCCTGGTACATCTGCTGCATCCGGCCGGTGGCCTTCTCGTCATCGAGCTCGCGGATCTCGTCGAGCAGCCGGGACGGGTCCTCGTACCGGGTCCACAGCCCTTCGAGGTTGAGCACGCCGAGGCCGCCGAGCCGGCCCAGCTCGATCGCGGTCTGCGGGCTGATGACCCCGTCCATCGCCGCCCCGAGCAGCGGCAGGTCGAACCGGTACGCGTCGATCTCCCAGCTGACGTCGACGTCTTCTGGGTCACGGGTCCGCCGGCTGGGGACGATGGCGATGTCGTCGAACCCGTACGCCCGGCGTCCGGACTTGAAGATGCCGATCTCGATCTCTGCCACAGCCTGCCCTCCGGCCTCGTAGACGAACGCCGGGCCGATCCTCCGACGTCCCTTCACGTTACCGTGCGGCTGTGCCCGGCCGGGGCCCGTCGGACCGTCAGATATCAGCCGGTTGGACGCCGAGGACGATACAGACGAGCTCGTAGAGCAGCCGCCCGGTCGCCCCCCAGACGATCTCGCCGGCGACGTCGAAGAATCGGACCGGGTACGACCCGTCGGCCGAGCCGCGACCGACCTGGCCGGGGAAGATCCACCGCTCCTCGTGGTAGACGCCGTCGGCGACCAGGTCGGCCAGGGCGACGTCGAAAGCCCGCTCGACCTCTGTCGGGCTCGGCACGAGGGCGTCGGGCGGCCGGTCGAGGACGGCGACGACCGGCGTGACCTGGCGGTTGGTGACGAACGTGAGGACCGGCCGGAGCCAGCCGACCGGCCGGACGGCGGCCGGATCGAGGGCGACCTCCTCGAATGCCTCCCGGGTCGCCGCGGCCACCGCGTCCTCGCCAGGGTCGACGCCGCCGCCCGGGAAGCTCACCTCGCCCCGGTGGGAGCGGAGCGTCGTCGATCGCCGGGTCAGGACCACCCTGGCTTCGCCGGCCTCCTCGAACAGGGCGACGAGCACCGCCGCCCGCCGCACCGCCCGCTCCGGCGGCGGCCCGTCGAAGACCTCGACGACCGCGTCGGCCGACGGCGGGACCGGCCCGGTCCAGCCGACCCGGTCGAGCGCGGCGACGACCCGGGCGACCGACAGGCCCCGCCGGTCGGCCGGGTCGAGGGCGGCCCACGGCGCCGGCGCGCCGGGCCGGGCGGCCGGTGGTCTCGGGATGACCTGAGGCGGGAAGTCGGGATCGGGCGAGGACGGTCGCATGGCCGCGGCCAGGCTACGGGCCGGGACCGCTGACCGGACGCAGGACGTCCAGCAGAACTCTGAATGACACGAGGCTCAAAGGACCTTGCCGAATCCCGTTGGGTCGGCGCCCGTCATATCGATCCAGTCCTGGATTTCGGCAAGTGCCTCCGCCCGGGCCTGTTGGTTCGAGATCGCTCGTCGCGTCGCCTGTATTCCGATCGTCTCGTTCGGATTGAGCAGGTTTTGCGCCGTCAAAGACGGTGCTGGGAGGAGGATCACGCCGGCATGGTCCCGCTGAGCAAGCCGACGCTTGACCTCGGGTAGGTAGGCGAGGAGCTGTCCCCACTCCCGCACGGGGTCCTCGATGGGTCGTTTCCAGGTGATGACGGTGAAGTTCTGGAGGCGAGAAAGGACGTACATCTCGACCAGCTGATTGGTCTGTGAGAGATCGCGGGTGACCAGAGCGTCGAAGCCTGCCTGCTCGGCGGCACAGTACAGAACCCAATCCGGCGTGCTGTTCTGCGAGAGCGCCGCGTCGAACTCAAACAGATGTAGAACTTCGATGGAGTCGTCGACAGATCGAATGGCGAACCCCGGCGGCTTGGGGAAGCCCTGGTCGAGGAGCAGCCGAAATCTAGGCGGCAACGAGGGCCGGGAGGTCTCTGCCACGTAGCTGCCTCTCGAGAAGGTCAGCGTCTTCGACGGCTTCAAGAGTGAGTCCTGGATACAGCCCCACGATCTCGACGTTGTCGAGGCCCCGCTCGTTTCGAAGAGCGTGGATCGAAGCCGTCGGGATTCGAGTGCGGGTAACGCAGGGGTCGCCGGCCATCACCCAGGGAGAGATAAAGGTGAGGGAGCTCGGCTGGACGAGGTCAGGTGCCCACAGCCGGCGACTGTTGGTTCGAAGTTCCTTCACGGGTTCCAGAATGTTGAAGGTGCGAAAGAGACTCGAAACGTCATCGAAGGGGAGGATGCTGTCCCCGCGAATCCGATCGACGCGCTCGCGGTCAGCCATGAGGGTGCGGCGGTCGGCGTGAAGGAACTGGAGTTCGTGACCTGAAGCGATCTCGCGCTTTAGTCGTCCGACCTGCTCAGACGCAGTGCGACGCTCCATTCCTCCTTGCCGCAACCAGGCGAGGAGACGCAGGAACACGAGATCCCGGTAGGACCACGCCTTGGGCCGATCGTCGTCGAAGTCGGGCACGTAGATCCCACTGCGACGCCATTCGTAGACCGTGCTGCTGGGTATCCCGGAGAGCTGAGAAGTGCGGGCATTGCTGTACCGGCCTCGGGGATGCCGGAGGGCGAAGGCCACAACCTTCCTGCTCTGGTCATCGAGTGGGCTCATGGCGAGATCCTGGATTGTCGAAGCGATCGTCTGCTGTCGAGTATGCCCGAGGGCGGCGACAGCGTCCCGATCAGGGTGCGGGGCACTAGCCGGCCCAGAGTCGAAGATTACCCCCCTATCCCGGCCACCCATTGGATTTACCGCTGACCTTCGTCGAGGCCAGTCTTGCGAACCCGCCGAGGTGGGAAAGCGTAAGGACGTCCGCGCCGGGCAGATCGAGTGCGCCGGAACAACAGGGATGCAACCTCAAAGTGTCGCCCTGAGCTGCTGGGGTCGAACAAGGACAAGTTCCCTCCCTTTCAACTGCGTTCGCCGTTACGACGCCGCGATGACCGACGCCCCGACGCGCATCGACCGGGCCCGAAGGCCCGGTCGATGTCGATACTCCTGGACTTCTGGCTCCTGGGCTCCCCGAACGGGGGCCGCCGACACTCGGCCGGCGGGTGACCCGGGCGGGACTTACATCATCCCGCCCATGCCCCCCATTCCGCCCATGCCGCCCATGGCCGCAGCCGCCGCCGCGGCGTCGGCGCCGCCACCCTTCTCCGGCTTGTCGGCGACGAGCGCCTCGGTGGTCAGCAGCAGCGCGGCGATCGACGCGGCGTTCTGCAGGGCCGACCGGGTGACCTTGGCCGGGTCGATGATGCCGGCCTTCACGAGGTCCTCGATCTCACCGGTGACGGCGTTGAGGCCGTGGGCGCCCTTGGCCGCCTCGACCTGGCCGACGAGGACCGCGCCCTCGAGGCCGGCGTTGAAGGAGATCCAGCGCAGCGGCTCCTCGACAGCCCGGGCGACGATCCGGGCGCCGGTGGCCTCGTCGCCGTCGAGGCTCTTGGCGAGCTTCTCGATGGCCTTGCGGCTGCGGATCAGCGCGGTGCCGCCGCCGGCGACGATGCCCTCCTCGACGGCCGCCCGGGTCGCCGACAGCGCGTCCTCGATCCGGTGCTTCTTCTCCTTCAGCTCGACCTCGGTGGCCGCTCCGACCTTGACGACCGCGACGCCGCCGGCCAGCTTGGCCAGCCGCTCCTGCAACTTCTCGCGGTCCCAGTCGGAGTCGGTGTCGTCGATCTCCCGCTTGATCTGGGCCACCCGGCCCTTCACGTCGTCCTCGGACCCGGCGCCCTCGACGATCGTCGTGTCGTCCTTGGTGACGATGATCCGCCGGGCCCGACCGAGCAGGTCGAGGGTGGCGCTCTCCAGCTTGAGGCCGATCTCCTCGCTGATGACCTGGCCGCCGGTCAGGACGGCCATGTCCTGGAGCATCGACTTGCGGCGCTCGCCGAAGCCGGGCGCCTTGACGGCGACCGACGTGAACGTGCCGCGGATCTTGTTGACGACGAGGGTGGCGAGGGCCTCGCCCTCGACGTCCTCGGCGACGATCAGCAGCGGCTTGCCGGTCTGCATGACCTTCTCGAGCACCGGGACGAGGTCGTGCACCGAGCTGACCTTGCCGTTGTAGAAGAGGATCAGTGGCTCGTCGAGCACGGCTTCCTGGCGCTCGGCGTCGGTGACGAAGTACGGCGACAGGTAGCCCTTGTCGAACTGCATGCCCTCGGTCAGCTCGAGCTCGATGCCGAAGGTGTTCGACTCCTCGACGGTGACGGTGCCGTCCTTGCCGACCTTGTCGATGGCGTCGGCCAGCACCTCGCCGATCGCCGGGTCGGCGGCCGAGATGGACGCCACCTGGGCGATCTCGGTCTTGCCCTCGATCTCCTTCGACTGCTCGGCGATCGACTCGACCGCGGCCTTGACGGCCTTGTCGATGCCGCGTTTGAGGCCGGTCGGGCTGGCGCCGGCGGCGACGTTGCGGAGACCCTCGCTGATCAACGCCTGGGCGAGGACGGTGGCCGTCGTCGTGCCGTCACCGGCGACGTCGTTGGTCTTGGTGGCCACTTCCTTGACCAGTTGGGCGCCCATGTTCTCGAACGGGTCCTCGAGCTCCACCTCACGGGCGATCGAGACGCCGTCGTTGGTGATCGTCGGGGCGCCGAACTTCTTCTCGATCACCACGTTGCGGCCCTTCGGGCCGAGGGTGACCTTCACGGTGTCGGCCAGCTTGTTGACGCCGGCCTCGAGGCCGCGCCGGGCTGCCTCGTCGAACTTCAGGATCTTCGGCATCGGTGACGCCATTCCTCTCTCGATGTCTCGCCCTCTCGGGCACTGCAGGGGGACGAACGGGGGTCGTCGGCGGGTGGGCGTCGCCCAACCCGCCGGCCCCGGGGACTACTTGTCCTGCTTGGCCAGGACGTCGCGGCCGGAGAGGATCAGCAGGTCCTCGCCGTCGACGGTGATCTCGGTGCCGCCGTACTTCGAGTAGACGACGGTGTCACCGACGGCCACGTCGAGCGGGATCAGCTCACCGGTGTTCTCGGCGCGGCGGCCGGGACCGACGGCCAGCACCTCTCCCTGCTGCGGCTTCTCCTTGGCGGTGTCGGGGATGACCAGACCGGACGCGGTGGTCTCCTCGGACTCGCCGGGCCGGACGACGATCCGGTCATCGAGCGGGTGCAGCTTCATCGGAACTGGCCTCCTTGGCACTCATTAGCACTCGTACCTGTCGAGTGCTAATGCTAGCGGGCCGTCCCCGAGACGGCAACAGGGACGCTCGATCGGACGGGCGGGTCCGGTGCCGGGGCGGCGAGCTGGCCGCAGGCGGCGTCGATCTCGACCCCCCGGGTCCGCCGCACCGTCACGTTGACGTCGGCCGCGGCCAGTCCGTCCCGGAACCGGCGGACACCGGCTTTCGGGGTGCCCCGGACGGGGTAGCCGGGGGTCGGGTTGAGCGGGATCAGGTTGACGTGGGCGCCGAGCGGCCGGGCGAAAGCGGCGAGCTCGGCGGCGTCGGACGCGCGGTCGTTGACCCCGTCGATCAGCGCCCATTCGATCGACAGCCGGCGCCCGGTAGTCTCGACGTAGACGCCGCAGGCCCGGCACAGCTCGGCCAGCGGATACCGCCGGTTGAGCGGGACGAGCTGGTCGCGCAGCTCGTCGTTGGCCGCGTGGAGCGAGACGGCCAGGTTGACCGGCAGCGCCTCGGCCGTCAGCCGCCGGATGCCGGGGACGACGCCGACGGTCGAGAGCGTGAGGTGACGGGCCGACAGGCCGAGGTCGTCGTGGAGCCGCTCGACGGCGGCCCACGTCCGGTCGTAGTTGGCCAGCGGCTCGCCCATGCCCATGAAGACGACGCGGGACAGCCGCCGGGGCCGGGCGGCCCGGGTGGCGGCGATGACCTGCTCGACGATCTCGCCGGTCGTCAGCTGTCGACGGAACCCGGCCTGGCCGGTGGCGCAGAACGTGCACGCCATGGCACAGCCGGCCTGCGTCGAGACGCAGACGGTGACCCGGTCCGGGTACGCCATGAGCACGGACTCGACCCGGGAGCCGTCGGCCAGCGACCACAGCCACTTCAGCGTCTCGCCTTCGTCGGCCGACTGCCGGGTCACCTCGGTCAATCCGGGCGCCAACGCGGCCTCGAGGCGGTCCCGGAGCGCGAGCGGCAGATCGGTCATCTCACCGGGCCGCAGCGCCCGCCGGTGCAGGCCGTCCCAGACCTGCCGGACGCGGTAGGCCGGCTCGTCGGCCAGCAGCTCGGCCAGCGAGTCCGGGGTGACGTCGTACGTCACGCGGTCTCGATCATGCGGTCTGGGTCATGCGGTCTGCGTCCCGCCGTCTCGATCATGCGGTCAGGGGGAGGAAGAGGTTCGGGTCCGCGCCGAGGGAGAGCGGGCTCGGCCCGTCGTGGGCCAGCCGCCACGACCCGGCGGCCGCGACCATCGCCGCGTTGTCGGTGCACATCGCCAGGCTCGGCAGGTAGGCCGGCACGTCGAGCCCGGCCGCGGCTTGCGCGACGCGCTGCCGCAGCAAGGAGTTGGCCGCGACGCCGCCGCCGATACAGAGCCCCTTGGCCCCGATCTCGACCACGGCCCGGCGGGCCTTGGCGACGAGCACATCGACGACGGCTTCCTGGAACGACGCGGCGACGTCCTCGGTGGCCGCGTCCGGGTGACGGTCGACGGTCCGGACGACCGACGTCTTGAGGCCGGAGAACGAGAAGTCGTAGCTGCCGTCCATCATCGCCCGCGGGAACGCGAACGCGGTCGGGTCGCCAGTGGCGGCGATCCGGTCGACGACCGGGCCGCCGGGGTAGCCGAGGCCGAGGTAGCGGGCGACCTTGTCGTACGCCTCGCCGGCCGCGTCGTCGATCGTCTGGCCGAGCAGCCGGTAGTCCCCCGGGCCGCGCATCTCGACGAGCAGGGTGTGGCCGCCGGAGACGAGCAGGACGACGAGCGGCCAGCCGAGGTCCGGCTCCTCGATCACCGACGCGAAGAGGTGGCCCTCGAGGTGGTTGACGCCGACGAACGGCACGCCCCAGCTCATCGCCAGTCCCTTGGCCCCGCTCACGCCGACCAGCAGCGAGCCGATCAGGCCGGGGCCGCAGGTGGCGGCGACCGCGTCGACCGGGGCGCGGCCACTGCTCCCGCCTTCCCCACTGCTCCCGCCGTCCCCGCCCCTCGCGCCGTCCCCGCTTCTCGTGCCGTCCCCACTGTCCCCGCCGGCCAGCCCGGCCGCGGCCAGCGCCTCGGCGACGACCTGCGTGAACAGCTCGACGTGGGCCCGGCCGGCCAGCTCGGGGACGACACCGCCGTAGCGGGCGTGCAGGTCGACCTGGCTGGAGACGACGGAGGACCGGACGATCCGGCCGTCGTCGACGACCGCGGCCGCGGTCTCGTCGCAGGACGTCTCGATGCCCAAGACCCGCATCAGACGAGAACCCTCATCGGACCAGCCCGTTCACCCCCGCGAGGCTAGCTGGGCCTCGATGGCGGCGAGCCGCTCGGCGTAGGCGGCGGAGTCGATGTCGTAGGCCCACATGACGTAGGCGTCCTCACCGGTGGCCTGGTAGTAGCCCTTGCGGACGCCGACCGGCGCGAACCCGAAGCGGCGGTAGAGGGCCTGGGCGCGGTGGTTGCCGGCGGCGACCTCCAAGGAGAGGTGCCGGGCCCCCTCGGCCAGGGAGATGTGGACGGCCTGGGCGAGGAGCCACGCGCCGAGGCCCCGGTGCTGGTGCTCGGGGGCGACCGCGATGGTCGTGACGTGGGCCTCGTCGTCGACGAACATCAGCCCGACGTACCCGAGCACGTCGCGGCCCTCCCGGGCCACGCGGTAGGCCCGGCCCTTGCGCAGCGCGAGCTCGGACGTGAAGATCGGCAGGCTCCACGGCTCGGGAAAGACGGCCTGCTCGATGAGCATGACCCGTTTCAGGTCCCGGCGGCGCATGGGGACCAGGTCCACGGCTACCCCGGTTCCCGCTGTGCCCAGTTGATCCGGGCGTCGGCGTCTCGCAGGTAGACCGGCTGGACCGCCTCGGGCGCATCGAGGTGGGCGCCGCTGGCCAGGCGGTGGGCGGCCAGGGCGACGAGGGCGTCGGGCGGTGGGCCGGTCGGTCGGGCCACCCGCAGCCCGGGCACCGCGGCCAGGCGGTCGGCGTAGCGGTCGGCCCCGTCACCGACCGCCAGCAGATCGCCGCCGTCCACCGGTCCGCCGACCGACAGCTCGGTGACGAGCGCGTCGGGGGTGAACCGGGCCGGTGCGGGTGACCCCCCGGCGGCGGGGTCACAGTCGTACCGGGCGGCGAAGACCTCGCCGCGGCGGGCGTCGACGACGGCGACGACCGGGCCGGTCCGGCCGGCGTCGTAGGCCGCCCGGGCGAGGACGTCGAGGCTCGTCACGCCGAGCAGGCCGACGTCGAGCCCCTGGGCCAGGCCCTTGGCCGTGGCCACGCCGACCCGGAGGCCGGTGAAGAGCCCGGGGCCGACGTCGACGACGACGGCGTCCACGTCGCCGAGGGCCAGACCGGCCTGCTCCAGGGCATGGGCGACGGCCGGGGCGACCGACTCGGCGTGCCGACGACGACCGGTCGCCCAGACGACGGCCCGCGGGCCGGTGCTGTCGGCCACGGCCACTCCGACCAGCTCGGTCGCCGTCTCGATACCGAGGAGGATCACCGCCCGGCCGTCTTTGCCGATCGAGCCCACGGCGCAACCGCGTCGGCCAGCCGCCCCCGCCGGTCGGCCCAGGCGTCGCCGCCCTCGACCGTGACGTCCCGGGCGTCGTCGTCGTCCGGCCGAGGGGCGAGCGACACCGTCAGGGCATCGGGACCGAAGACCGGGGCGGCCGCGTCGCCCCATTCGACGAGGGCCACGGCGCCGTCCAGGCCCCTCTCCGCCGAGCCTCCCTCGACGAGCTCGGCCAGGCCGAGGTCGGCCACCTCGGCCAGCCGGTCGAGCCGGTAGACGTCGGCGTGGAGGAGTTGGCCGAGCGAGCACGGGTACTGGCGGACGAGCGTGAACGTCGGGCTCGTCACCGGCCCTTCGACGCCGAGCCGCCGGGCGAACCCCTGGGCGAACGTCGTCTTGCCGGCGCCGAGGCCGCCGACGAGCAACAGGACGTCGCCGGCCCGGACCTCGCCGGCGAGCGCGTCGGCGAGCGCTCGGGTGTCGTCCGCCCCGTGCGTGGTCGCCTCCAGGGACCAGCTCACGGGGCGCCTTCGGCGAGGAGGCGCTTGGCCCGGACGAAGTCGGCTCGCATCTCGGCCAGGACGGTACCGCCGGACCGGAGCGCCGCCGCGGGGTGGTACGTCGGGACGAGGGACCCGCCGGCGAACGGGTACGCCCGACCGCGGACGCGGCGGATGCCGTCGGACGTGTCGAGGAGGAGCTTCGTCGCAAAGTTGCCGAGCGTGACGACGACGCGGGGAGCGATCAGCTCGAGCTGGCGCTCGAGGTAGGGGCGGCAGGCGGCGATCTCGTCCGGACGGGGGTCGCGGTTGTTCGGCGGCCGGCACTTGACGACGTTGGCGATGTAGCAACGGCTCCGGTCGATGCCGATCTCCTCGGCCATCAGCCGGTCGAGCAGCTGGCCGGACCGGCCGACAAAGGGCTCGCCGGCCAGATCCTCGTCCCGGCCGGGCCCCTCACCGACGAACATCAGGCCGGCCCGCGGATCGCCGACGCCGAAGACGACCTGCGTCCGGCCGGCGGCCAGCGGGCACTTGACACAGCCGAGGGCCTCCGCCCGGAGGAGCGCCAGCGGATCGTCGGCCCGGAGGGCCGCCTTTGGATCGTCGGCCCGGAGGGCCGCCTTTGGATCGTCGGCCATCTACCCGGCGGCCCGGCGCAGCAGGTCGCAGAGCTCGTCGGGTCGCTCGAGCATGACCATGTGCCCGCAGCCGGCGTAGACGGTCAGCTCGGCGCCGGGGATCTGTTCGACGATCGCCCGAGCCAGCCGCGGCGGGGTGCCGACGTCGCGGGACCCGACGACGACGTGCGTGGGGAGGTCGATGGCGTGGATCTGCCGGTGGACGTCGAAGGTGAGCAGCGGGCCGAAGAGCCCGGAGAAGGCCGACGGCGACATGGCGGCCATCATGGATCGCGTCAGCTCGACGTCGGCTGGTGCCGGCGCGGCGCCGAACGTGGCCCGGGCGATCCAGAGCGCGAGGTCGTCGGAGGGGAAGAGGCCACGACCGCGGCGCTCGGCCCGGCCGAGGCCCCGGGCGGCCCCGCTGGCCAGGGCGGCGCCGACGAGGACGCCGCCCGGACCGGGCACGACCGGTCCGGCGGTCGTGGACGCGAGCACCAGGCCGCGGACGTGCCGGGCCAGCTCGTCGGGCCGGCGCACGGCGAGGAGCTGGCTGACCATTCCACCCATCGAGTGGCCGACGAGCAGCCCGCCGGTGACGTCGAGGGCGCGCAGGACCTCGAGCAGGTCGTCGGCCAGCCGCTCGAACGTGTAGCCGTCGTCGCCGGCCAGGGATTGGCCGTGACCGCGCTGGCTGACGGCGATGACCCGGTGCCGGTCACCCAACTGGCGGAGCTGGGGGGCCCACGTCGCCACGCCGAGGGTGATGCCGTGGACGAGCACCACCGGCGGCCCGCTCCCCCGCTCGACGGCGTGGATGCGGCCGCCGTCGTCGACCGGGACGAAATGGTGCTCGAGGTCCGGCGGCAGCGTCCGCCCACCGGCGATCAGGTCGCGTTCGCTCACCTGCCAGCGCCGGGCGGCCGCTCGCTGCACCGCGTAGGCGGTGCCGGCGGCCGCGCCGAGGGCGGCCGCGGTGACGGTCCAGCGGATCGGCCTCACGGCTCGACCACTGCCGACCCGGTCGGCCCGCCGGTCTCCGTGTAGACCCGGGGCACCCGCGGCCCGATCCCGCAGAGGATCTCGTAGCCGATCGTGCCGAGCAGCGACGCCCAGTCGTCGGCGGTGATGACGTCGTCGCCCTGCTGCCCGAGCAGCGTCACTTCGTCGCCGACGGCGACGGTGGCGTCCGGCCCACAGTCGACGACGATCTGGTCCATCGTGACCATGCCGGCCAGTGGCCGCCGCCGGCCGCCGATGAGCACGGAGAACCCGGCGCCGAAGAGCGCCCGCGGCACGCCGTCGGCGTAGCCGAGGGGGACGGTCGCCACCACCGACCGATCCGGCAGCGGTCGCAGCCGCCCGTACGACGGGCGCTCGCTGGCGTCGAGCCGGCGGACCGCGGCGACCCGGGCCCGCAGCGACAGGGCCGGGCGTAGCGATTCGCCAGTCGCCGCCTCCAGCCCGCCGGCGAGGGCGGGCGACGGGAGCACGCCGTAGACAGCGATCCCGCAGCGGACGAGGTCGTAGCGGGCCTCCGGCCAGGCGATCGCCGCGGCCGAGTTGGCGGCGTGCAGGACCGGGGGCCGCGGGCCGCTGGCGGCTACCGCGGCATCGAACCGCCGGAGCTGGACGGCGGTGAACGAGCGGTCCTCGTCGCCGACGCCGTCGGCCACCGCCAGGTGGGTCCACAGCCCTTCGAGCTCGAGGTCCGGCTCGGCCCGGACGGCCTTGACGAGCGCCGGCACGTCGGCCGGGTCGGCGCCGACCCGGTGCATCCCGGTGTCGACCTTCACGTGCACGGGCAGCTGGACACCGGCATGGCGGGCCGCCGCGGCCAGGGCGTGCACCGATCCCTCGGTCGCCACGGTCGGGGTCAACCGGGCGGCGACGACCGCGTCGACCGCGTCGACCGGCGGCTCCGAGAGCAGGAGGATCGGCTCGGTGAACCCGGCGTCGCGCAGCTCGACGCCCTCGTCGACGAGGGCGACGGCCAGGCTGGTTGCCCCGCCCTCGAGGGTCGCCCGGGCGACGGCCGGCGCGCCGTGGCCGTAGGCGTCGGCCTTGACCACCGCGCACAGGGCGGCCGGGGCGGCAACCCGGCGGAGCAGGCGCACGTTGTGGCGGACTGCGGCCAGATCGACCTCGGCCCAGGCCGGACGGGAACGGCCCTCAGCCATCGCCGTCCACCAGGTGGGCCGACAGCCAGCCGGCCACCAGCGGCGGCAGATCCTCGGCGACGAGCCCCTCGGCCGGGCCCCGTCCGGCCGCCCGGCCGTGGACGTGCGCCGCCAGCGCGGCGGCGGCCGGCGCAGCGGCGCCGCGGGCGAGGAAGGCGCCGACGATGCCGGACAGGACGTCACCGGTGCCGGCGGTGGCCAAGCGGGGGCTGCCGGCCGCGGCCAGCCGCACCGGGCCGGCGGCATCCGGCCCCGGCGACGGCGACGCGACGGCGGTGAGCGAGCCCTTGAGGAGGACGACCGCACCGGTGCGGTCGGCCAGCCGGCGGGCCGCGGCCACGCGGTCCGGGCCCGGTGGCTCCCCGGCGAGCCGTTCGTACTCGCCGTCGTGCGGCGTGAGGACGACCGGCCGGTCGCCGGCGAGGACTGGGCGAGCGGCGGCCGCGTCGCCGAGGGCGAAGAGCGCGTCGGCGTCGGCGACGACCGGGACCGGTGGACGCGGCCACCAGCCGCCGGACCTCGGCACCGGTGTGCTCGGCGCGGCCGAGGCCCGGACCGACGACGAGGGCCCGGCACCGGCCGAGCACGTCGAGCACGTCGTCCGCCCAGCCGCTGGCCGGCAGCGCCAGCCGGACGGCCTCGATCGGCCACGGCCCGGGCTGGTCGGTCGGGACGCCGGGTACCGCGAGGCGGACCATGCCGGCGCCGGCATGGGAGGCGCCGGCGGCGGCCAGCGCGGCCGCGCCCTCCATGCCCGGCGACCCGGCGACGACGGCCACCGCGGTCGCCCACTTGTGCGACGAGGGCGACCGCCGGGGCACGGCCGCCGCGACGTCGGCGTCCTCGACGAGGCCGACCGGTGGCTCGCCGACGGGCACACCGATGTCGGCGACGACGACCTCGCCGGCCAGCCGGGGCCCGTCGCCCTGGAGGAGGCCGGGCTTGAGGGCGGCGAACGTGACCGTCCGGTCGGCCGGCATCGGCCGGCCGGAGGCGAGGCCGCTGTCGCCGTCGACGCCGGACGGGATGTCGACGGCGAGCACCCGGGCCCCGGCTGGGACGAGCGGCGCGGCGTACGTGCCCCGGAAGCCGGTGCCGTAGGCGGCGTCGATCACGAGGTCGCACGGCGGCAGCCGCCCGGGGGCGGCCGCGTCGAGCAGCGTTACCCGACTGCCCCGCCGACGCAGGACTGCGCCGGCGACGCGGCCGTCCGCACCGTTGTTCCCCTTGCCGGCCACGACGACGACCCGGTGGCCGTAGCCGGAGCCGAGCAGCCGGAGGGCGGCAAACGCGACCGCCGTCCCGGCCCGGGCGACCAGCGCGGCCTGGTCGACGTGGGCCAGCGCCGCCGCGTCGGCGGCCCGCATCTCGGCCACCGTCACCACCGGGCGCACCGGGCTAGGCCCCGTCCCCGTCTGGCGGCCCGCCGCCTTCGGCGACCACTGTGCTGTCCGAGCCGCCTTCGGCGACCACTGTGCCGTCCGAGCCGCCTTCGGCGACCACCATGGCGATGGCGACGTGGGGCGTGTGCGTCAGCGAGACGTGCCAGCGAGCGATGCGGCGGTCCCCGGCCAACTGAGCCGCGGCCGCCGACAACCGAAGCAACGGTGCGCCCTGGGTGGCCCAACTGCTGCCCCCCGCCCGGACTACTTCGACGTCGTGGAACCGGAAGCTGCCGAGGCCGCTGCCGAGGGCCTTCATCGTGGCCTCCTTGGCCGCGAAACGGGCGGCCAGTCGCTCGGCTGGATCGCGGGTGGCGGCGACGTCGGCCCGCTCGCCGTCGGTGAAGAGGCGGTCGGCCAGTCGCGGGCGCCGACGCAAGGCCAGGCGGAACCGGTCGACATCGACGGCATCGACCCCGACGCCCACGACGCCGTCGATGCCGTCCATAGCAGCGAGGCTACCCGAGCGACCGCTCCACGATCCCGGCCAGCGACTGCGCCACCTCGGTGGCTTCGTCCTCGGTGGCCGCCTCCACCATCACCCGGACGAGCGACTCGGTGCCGCTCGGCCGGAGCAGCACCCGGCCGGTGCCGCCCAGCCGTCCCTCGGCCTCCCGGACGGCCGCCCACACGGGGGCCGCGTCGGCCAGGCGACCGGCGTCGGCCACCCAAACGTTGACCAGCACCTGGGGCAGCTGCTCCATCAGGCCGTCGGCCAGCTCGGGCAGCGAACGTCCGGAGCGGGCCAACAGGTCGGCCAGCAGCAGCCCGCTCAGCACTCCGTCGCCGGTGGTGGCCCGGTGGCGAAAGACGATGTGCCCGGACTGCTCGCCTCCGAGGGCCAGGCCACCGGCCTCGAGGGCCATCAGGACGTGCCGGTCGCCCACCGGGGTCTCTTGCACGTGGATGCCGCGCTCGGCCATGGCCAGGCGAAACCCGAGGTTGGTCATGACGGTGACGACGACGGTGTTCCCGGTCAGCTCGTCCCGGCTGGCCAGGTCGACCGCGAACAGCGCCATCAGCCGGTCGCCGTGCACCACCGATCCGGTGTGGTCGACGGCCACGACCCGGTCGGCGTCGCCGTCGAAAGCCAGGCCGAGACCAGCTCCGGTTGCCAGTACCGCGGCGGCCAGCGCGTCGGGGTGGGTCGACCCGCAGCGGTCGTTGATGTTGGCGCCGTCGGGGTCGCAGGCCACCGTCGTGACCTGGGCGCCGAGGGCTTCGAAGGTGGCCGGCGCGACATTAGCGGCCGCGCCGTTGGCGCAGTCGAGGATGACGCGGAGGCCGTCGAGCCGGCGGCCGTCGAGGGCGTCGGCCAGGTGCCGGCGGTAGGCGGCGGCCGCGCCGTCGTCCGGGGCGATCGTCCCCACCTCCCGGCCGGTCGGGCCGGGGACGGCGTCGGCCCCGAGGACCGCGTCGATCTCCGCCTCGACTGCCGCTTCGACCTCGACGGCCAGCTTCGTGCCGCCGGGGCCGAAGAGCTTGATGCCATTGTCGGCGAACGGGTTGTGCGAGGCCGAGACCATGGCCGCCGGCACCGCGCGCTGCTCGGCGCAGTACGCGACGCCGGGCGTCGGGAGGACACCGACGTCGACCACGTCGGCCCCTTCGGCGGCCAGGCCGGCCGAGAGCGCGGCCTGGAGGAGGGGGCCGGAACGGCGGGTATCCCGGCCGACCACGAAGGTCGGGGCCCGGAGCACCCGGGCGGCGGCGTGGCCGAGGGCCAGCGCCAGCTCGGCCGTCAGCTCGGCGTTGGCGGTACCTCGAACGCCGTCGGTCCCGAAACGGGCTCGGCCCACTACTACTGAGGACCCACTACGCCGGGGCGCCCACTACCGCTTCGAGTACTGCGGGGCCTTTCGGGCCTTCTTCAGGCCGTACTTCTTGCTCTCCTTCTCGCGGGCGTCGCGGGTGAGGAAGCCGGCGCGCTTGAGCGCGGCGCGCAGCTCGGGGTCGAGGTCGCAGAGGGCCCGGGCGATGCCGAGCCGCAGGGCGCCGGCCTGGCCGGACATGCCACCGCCGTCGATCGTCGCGTCAATGTCGTACGACTCCGCGGTGCTCGTGATCCGGAGCGGCTCGCTGGCCAGCATGCGGTGGGTGGCCGACGGGAAGTAGTCCTCGAAGGGGCGCTTGTTGACCTTGATGGCCCCTTGGCCGGGGCGGAAGCGGACCCGGGCGACGGCCTGCTTGCGGCGGCCGGTCGTCTGCGAGAGCGGAACGGGCATGGCGGGGTGCCTCCTCAGCCGGCCCGGCGGGCCGACGGCAGGTCGAGCGGCTGGGGGTCCTGGGCCGCGTGTGGGTGATCGGGGCCGGCGTAGACCTTCAACTTGGCCAGCTGTTGCCGGCCGAGCGTGTTCTTCGGGATCATCCCGCGAACGGCCCGGCGGACGACCTCCTCGGGCGCCCGCTCCATCAGGTGGGCGTAACTCTCCTTGTGCAGGCCGCCCGGGTAGCCGCTGTGCCGGTAGGCGAACTTGTCCTCCGCCTTGCCCGCCGTCAGGACGACCTTCGCCGCGTTGACGACGACGACGTGGTCGCCGGTGTCGAGATGGGGGGCGAAGAACGGGCGGTGCTTCCCGCGCAGCAGCCGGGCGACCTCCGTCGCCAGGCGGCCCAGGACGAGGCCGTCGGCGTCGACGACGTGCCACGCCCGCTCGATCTCGTTCGCTTTCGGTGAATAGGTACGCAAAGCGGTTTCCCAACCTCTGAAGTGGCCGTCGCCCCCTCTTCGGGACGGGCTCTGACCGGCCCGAGGGCCGACGAAACAGGATACGGCGGCCGGGGCCGCCAGGCAAGCCAGTCCACTAGACGAGTGATTCCAAGGGATCGCTGCTGCGCAGCGGTCCACCACCGGCGCGAAAAAGGTGTCCAAGATCGGCGTTGCTCAAAGCCATTCCGACCTTGGAGGTCTCATGGACGCCGATCTGGACACCCTTTGCACGGCACTCTACGTGCATGTCGACGACGAGTTGAAGACCCATCCCGAGCTGGCCCGATACCGACCGGTCGTCGGGATCGCCCCGAAGCTCTCCGACGCCGAGCTCGTCACGCTGTCGGTCGTCCAGGCCCTGTTGGGCTTCAGCTCCGAAACCCGGTTCCTCCGCTTCGCCAAGGCGCACCTTTGGCACCTGTTCCCCTACGTGCCACCAGTCCGGCTACAACAAGCGCCTCCGGGCCGCCGCCGGGCAACTCCAGGCCCTCATCCGGACGGTGGCCCGCCAGACGACGTTGTGGTCCGACGACCTCTGGATGGTGGACTCCACCCCCGTCGAGTGCGGGCGGTCTCGGGAGACGGCCAAGCGCAGCGAGCTGTCCGGCTTCGCCGACTACGGGTACTGCGCCAGTCACTCCCGCTACTTCTGGGGCCTCCGGCTCCACCTGGTCCACGACGCCGGGCGGGCTGCCGATCACCTTCGCCCTCTCGAACCCCAAGCTCGACCGGCGCGACGTACTCCGGGACCTCTTGGTCGAGCCCGAGTCCCTGCTCGATTGGACCACCCTGGAGGCCAACCACGTCTGGGTGAGCCCGGCCAGCGCCAACCTGGTCGTGGCCATGCAGGGCACGAAGGTCTTCAACAATCTCGGAGACCTGGCACCGTTCTGGATCCCCGGACAGAC
Organism: uncultured Actinomycetota bacterium; assembly: GCA_963844575.1. Taxonomy (GTDB): domain Bacteria; phylum Actinomycetota; class Acidimicrobiia; order Acidimicrobiales; family RAAP-2; genus DASZUK01. The sequence continues at coordinate 898,026 of CAWJOU010000005.1, read as the reverse complement.
CATCGACGTGGGGTTCCAAAACCGTACGGTCGATATCAACGGGTCCGATACGACGTTCCACTACACCGGCCCGAAGCTGCTCTTGCGTTGCGGGGTCTACAACGCTTCGATCGATACGCAAGCGGGTGGGATCGCCTGCAGCGACGCATGGTGGCAAGCGGCGGCCAGGTCGTCTTGGCCGCGATGCAACCGCCTATCAGGCCTCGTACTCGGCGCCCGGGTTCAGCGCCGAGCTCGCAGACCTTCTTGGCCGATCACGGTGGATTCCACCTCGTCGACAGCACCCTCCACGGCGGGCTCACGTACTGCGGGACCGGCTCCACCTGCACCGGCACGACCTCTGTCCGTCGGATCATGCCTGTCGCCCCGGTGCCGACCGGCCCGGACTGCACCAATACCATCGGCCTCCCCAAGCTCTGCACCGCCGTGCTCCGACCGGCCATGCGGGGCGAAGACCAGCGTCCGGGCGCCCGGTTCTTGAAACCCCTTCGCCAGGTCATCGAGTCGGTCAACGACACCTTGAAGGGCCAGCTCGACCTCGAGCGCCATGGCGGCCGAACGAAGGCCGGAGTCGTCGTACGGGTGCTGCAACGCCTGCTCGCCCTGACCGCAGTCATCTGGCGGCCAGTTCGACCTCGAGCGCCATGGCGGCCGAACGAAGGCCGGAGTCGTCGTACGGGTGCTGCAACGCCTGCTCGCCCTGACCGCAGTCATCTGGCACAACGACCGCGTCGGTGCCCGGCCCCACCGGTCGCTGCTCGCCTATGACCACTGACCCCTTGGAATTAATCATCTAGTACGCCACGTCGACCAGGCAGAGACCGTGGGCCGGGGCTGGGCGAGCGGTCCCGGCCCGGCTGCCGGCGGCGAGCAGGCCGACGACAGTGGCCGCGTTGCCCCGGCCGCGGCCGGCGTCGACGAGGGTGGCGGCGACGGACCGCACCATCTGGTGGCAGAACGACGACGCGCCGATGTCGAAGCGCAGGAGACGGCCGGGGACGGCCGCGTCGGCGCCGGAAGCGTCGAGGCGCGCCGAGATCGCACCCGGCCGGTCGGTTTCGGGCCCCACGACCTCGGACCACCGGGCGTCGGTGACGACGCGGACGATCGGTTCGTCGGGACCGGTGCCGGGCGGGCGGCGGCAGAACGCCCGGAAGTCGTGCTCGCCGATCAGGGCATCGGCGGCGGCGGCCATCGCCCGCCGGTCGAGCGGGTCGGTGACGTGCCAGGCCACGGGGGCGAGCAGCGGGTCGGCGACGGGGGCGTTCCAGACGAGGTACCGGTAACGACGGCCGGTGGCCGAGTGCCGAGCGTCGAAGCCCGGTTCGGCGGGCTCGGCCGAGTGGACGACGATCGCCGGCGCGAGCTGGCGGTTCAGGACGTGGACGAGATCGATGTCGAGATCGGCCGGCAGGTCGACGTGGACGACCTGGTTGCGGGCGTGGACACCGGCGTCGGTGCGCCCGGCACAGACCAGTCGCGGCGGCCCGTCCAGCCGGGCGGCCCGGGCGAGGGCGGCCCCGAGGGTCCCGGCGACGGTCACGGTCTCGGGCTGAACGGCGAACCCCCGGAACCCGCTGCCGTCGTACGCCAGCCGCAGCCGCCACCGCCGCGAGGGGGTCACGGCGCGGTGGGGCTCAGACGAGCTCGATGCGGGCCATCTGGGCGTTGTCGCCCGGGCGCGGTCCCAGCTTGAGGATCCGGGTGTAGCCGCCCGGGCGCTCCGCGTAGCGGGGCCCGATCTCGTTGAAGAGCTTGTAGGCCATGTCCTTGTCCCGGATGAGCGCGACGACCTGGCGGTGCTGGTGGATCCCACCCTTGCGGGCCGCGGTGATGCACTTCTCGGCCACCGGGCGAAGCGCCTTGGCCTTGGCCTCGGTGGTCACGAGCGACTCGGCGGCGATCAGGGAGGCGACGAGGTTGCCGAGCATGGCCTTCTGGTGGGCGGCGCTGCCGCCGAGCCGTCGTCCCCGCTTCGGGGTGCCCTGCATGGCCCTAGTCCTTCGTGCGCAGGGACAGCCCGCGCTCGTCGAGCCGCTGGACGACCTCGTCGAGCGACTTCTGGCCGAAGTTGGTGATGCCGAGCAGGTCGTCGTAGGTCCGCTCGACGAGCTCCCCGATGGTGTTGATCTGCGCCCGCTTGAGGCAGTTGCGGGGCCGCTCGGAGAGGTCGAGCTCCTCGATCCGCAGGTCGAGGTCGGGCGACCCGCCGGTGACGGTCCCGGTCTCGCCCAGCTCCAGACCCTGCGGAGTCTCCTCGAGGTCGGCGACGAGGCCGACGAGGGTGCGCAGGGTGTCGCCCGCCGAGGCAAGGGCCTCACGCGGCGTGAGCGAGCCGTCCGTCTCGATGTCGAGCACGAGCCGGTCGAAGTCCGTCGACTGCTCGACGCGGACCGGCTCGACCTCGAAGGTGACCCGGCGGACGGGCGAGAAGATGGAGTCGACCGGGATGACGCCGATCGTCGACGACCGCTTGTTCTTGTCGGCCGACACGTAGCCGCGGCCCCGCTCGACGGTCACGTCGAGGGCCAGACGACCCTTGGCGTTGAGGGTGGCGATGCGGAGGTCGGGGTTGAGCACCTCGACGTCGGCCGTCGTCTGGAGGTCGCCGGCGAAGGCCTCGCCGGGACCCCGCTTGTCGAACCGGAGGGTCACTGCCTCGTCGGCGTGCACCCGGACGAGCAGGTCCTTCAGGTTCAAGATGATGTCGGTGACGTCTTCCTTCACCCCCGGGAGGGTCGTGAACTCGTGCAGGGCCTCGTCGAAGCGGACCTGGGTGACCGCGGCCCCCGGGATCGAGGACAGCAGGGTCCGGCGCAACGAGTTGCCCAGGGTGTGGCCGAACCCGGGATCGAGGGGGCCGACGGCGAAGCGCTGCCGGTTGTCCCGCTCCTCGTCGACGGCTTCGACGGTCGGACGCTGGATGATGAGCATTACTGGCTCCTCAGTGGGGGTCGTTACTTCGAGTAGAGCTCGACGATGAGCTGCTCTTGCACCGGCTCGTCGATGTGCTCGCGGAGGGGGGGGTTCAGGATCTGCACGGTGAAGCCGGCGTCACCGGCCTCCAGCCACGGTGGGCTCTGGCGGTCCAGGGTGTCCATGTTCCGGCGGACGGCGAACATCTCCCGGGAAGGGCCCTTCAGGCCAACGGTCTGGCCCTTGCGGACCCGGTAGCTCGGGATGGTGACGCGCTTGCCGTCGACGAGGACGTGGCCGTGCCGGACGAACTGGCGGGCCTGGCGGCGGCTGGCGCCCCAACCGGCCCGGAAGACGACGTTGTCGAGCCGCAGCTCGAGCATCCGGAGCAGGTTCTCACCGGTGATGCCGGGGGCGCGGCTGGCCTCCTCGTAGAGATTGCGGAACTGCTTCTCCAAGAGGCCGTAGATGCGGCGGGCCTTCTGCTTCTCCCGCAGCTGGGCCAGGTACTCCGAGCCCTGGCGCATCCGGTCCCGACCGTGCTCGCCGGGTGGGTAGGCCCGGCTGTGCCGGTCGGTGACGGCCTCGGAGACCGGGCACTTGAGCGAGTAGCAGCGCTCGCCCTTCAAGAAGAGCTTCGTCCGCTCCCGCCGGCAGAGCCGGCAGACGGGTCCGGTGTATCGAGCCATGGTCCGTTCCCCCCTAGACCCGGCGCCGCTTCTTGGGGCGGCAGCCGTTGTGCGGGATGGGGGTGACGTCCTTGATGCCGACGACCTCGATGCCGGCCGCGGCCAGCGAGCGGATCGCCGTCTCCCGACCGGAGCCGGGGCCGCGGACGAGGACGTCGACCTTGCGCACGCCGTGCTCCATCGCCCGCCGGGCGCACTGCTCGGCGGCCAGCTGGGCGGCGAAGGGGGTCGACTTGCGCGAGCCCTTGAAGCCGACGTTGCCAGCGGAAGCCCAGGCCAGAACGTTGCCCTCGGGGTCGGCGATCGAGACGATCGTGTTGTTGAACGAGCTCTTGATGTGGGCGACGCCGTAGTTGATGTTCTTGCGTTCGCGCTTGCGCGGACGGCGGGCGGCGCCTTGCTGCTTGGTTGGCCTGGGCATCTACTTACGGACCTTCTTCTTTCCGGCCACCGTTTTCTTGGGGCCCTTCCTGGTACGGGCGTTCGTGTGCGTCCGCTGCCCGTGCACGGGAAGGCCCTTGCGGTGGCGGACGCCCTGGTAGCAGTTGATCTCCATCTTGCGCTTGATGTCCTGGGAGACGTCCCGGCGCAGGTCACCCTCGACTCGCAGGCTGGCGTCGATGTCGTTGCGGAGCCGGGTCACCTCCTCGTCGGTCAGGTCACGGACCCGGGTCGACGGATCGACCTCGGACCGGGCGCAGACCGCCTTGGCCAGCGTGTCGCCGATGCCGTAGATGTAGGTGAGGGCCACCTCGAGCCGCTTCTCGCGCGGGATGTCCACGCCGGCAATGCGAGCCATGCTTCGATTCCTCCCTAACCCTGGCGCTGCTTGTGCCGGGGGTTGTCGCAGATCACGACGACGCGACCGTGCCGCCGGATGACCTTGCACTTCTCACAGATCGGCTTGACGCTCGGTCGCACCTTCACGATTGCTTCCCTTTCCTCACTGCACTGCTCTCCGTCTGCTGCCTGGCCCGGCTGCCGCCCCCCGAGGCCGCTGCCGCCTGCGGTCACTTGTACCGGTAGGTGATCCGTCCCCGGTTCAGGTCGTAGGGGGTGATCTCGACCTGGACCTTGTCGCCGGGAAGGATACGAATGCGGTGCATCCGCATCTTCCCCGAGCTGTGGGCCAGCACCTTGTGCCCGTTCTCGAGCTCGACTCGGAACATGGCATTGGGCAGTGGCTCCACCACCGTGCCCTCCAGCACGATGGCGTCTTCCTTGGGCTTGGGCAGGTGACTCTCCTCGACTCGTTCTTCCACCCGGCACGGTCCGCGGCGTACGACACCGCTTTCGTTGTGGGCGACCGACCGGCGACGCCAAAAAACCAGGCGACGGGCCGAACGAAGAGTTTACCCTAATGGCGCTGAAATGCCAGCCCGACGCTTACGGCACCGCGACCTGGCGCGCCTACGGCACGGTGAACACCTCGGGGCCGTCGTCGGTGACGGCGATCGTGTGCTCGAAATGGGCGGACAGGCGGCCGTCGGCGGTGACGACGCTCCACTCGTCCTCCAGGAGCATCGTCTCGGGACTGCCGGCGTTCACCATCGGCTCGACGGCGAAGACCATGCCGGTCTTGAGCGTCGGGCCGGGGCTGCCGGGCCAGTAGTTCGGGACCTGGGGCTGCTCGTGCATGGCGGTGCCGATGGCGTGGCCGACGTACTCCCGGACAACGGAGAAGCCGGCCGCCTCGGCGACGGCCTGGACGGCCCGCCCGACCTCGTTCAGCCGGTTGCCGGACCGGAGCTGCTCGATCCCGGCCCACAGGCTTCGTTCGGTGGCCTCGAGGAGCCGGGCCGCCTCGGCCGAGACCTGGCCGACGCCCATCGTGAACGCCGCGTCGCCGTGGTAGCCGTCGACGATCGCGCCGCAGTCGATCGACAGGATGTCGCCGTCCTCCAGCCGGTACGCACCGGGGATGCCGTGGACGATCATGCCGTTCGGGGACGTGCAGATGACGGCCGGGAAGCCGTGGTAGCCGAGAAAGTTGGACGTCGCCCCCCGGTGTTCGAGGACCTGGCGGGCGACCGCGTCGATCTCGGCGGTGGTCACGCCCGGGCGGGCGGCCTCGCGGGTCTTCTCGTGCATCTCGGCGACGACCCGGCCGGCCCGGCGCATCTTGGCCAGCTCGTCGTGGTTCCGTCTCACTCGGTCCTCGATTGGCTCACTCGGTCCTCGATTGGCTCACTCGGTCCTCGATTGGCGCACTCAGACCTCCACCGGGCTGCGGTTGGACCGCCGGTCGTCGATGGCCTTGACGCAGCGTCGGGTGACCGCATCAGGCGAGCCCATGCCGTTGATCGAGATGAGCAGGTCGTGACGCTGGTACCACTCGATCAGCGGGGCCGTCTGGCGGTCGTACAGCTCGAGCCGGCGCCGGATGGCGTCCTCGGTGTCATCCTCCCGTTGAATGACCTCGCCGCCACAGACGTCGCAGGTCCAGTTGGTCAGCGGCGGCGACGCCACGGAGTAGTTGGCCCCGCAGTCGACGCAGACCCGGCGGGACGCCAGGCGCTTCAATACCATCGTGGTGGGCACCTCGAGGTCCAGCACCAGGTCGAGCCGGTCGGGCTCGAGCAGGTCGGCGAGGTGCTGGGCCTGAGAGATCGTCCGGGGACAGCCGTCGAGGACGAAGCCGCGGGCCCGGGTGTCGCTGTCGTCGATCCGCTGCCCGACCATCTCCATGACCAGGTCGTCGGAGATCAGCTCGCCCTGGTCCATGAGGGCCTTGGCCCGCTGGCCGAGCGGGGTGCGGGACTTGACCTCGGCCCGCAGCATGTCGCCGGTCGAGACATGGGGAACGACGAAGTGGTGCGACAGGCGCACGCACTGCGTCCCCTTTCCGGCCCCCTGCTTGCCCAGGACCACGAGCCTGACGCCGGGTACCACCCCTACTTGAGGAAGCCCTCGTAATTACGCATCATCAGCTGGCTGTCGATCTGACGCATGGTTGTCAGGGCCACGCCCACCGAGATCAGAAGGGTCGTGCCGTAGAACGGGAACTTGTTGAGGTTCCACAGGGCCATCAGGATCGACGGGACGACCGCCACCGACGCCAGGAACAGGGCGCCGGGCACGGTGATGCGATTGAGGATGTGCGCGAAGTACCGCTCCGTCGGCGGCCCGGGCCGGATACCGGGGATGAACCCACCCTGCTTGCGGATGATGTCGGCCTGCTGGTGGGGATCGAAGGCGACGTAGACGTAGAAGAACGTGAACGCCACGATCAGGACGAAGTACAAGGAGATGTAGATCAGGCTCGTCGGCGTGATGTTGTTCTTGACGAAGCTCTGGAAGGAGTGCCACGGGATCACGTTGCTCAGCAGCACCGGGATGTACAGGACGGAGCTCGCGAAGATGATCGGGATGACGCCGGACTGGTTGACCTTCAGCGGGATATAGGTGCTCTGGCCGCCGTACTGTCGGCGCCCGACGACACGCTTGGCAAAGGTCACCGGGATCCGTCGTTGGCCCTGGTCCATGAAGACGATGAACACCAGCAGCAGCAGGGAGACGAGGATCATGATGGCGAACTTGAGCGCCCCGCCTTCCTCGTAGATGGCCTTGCCGCCCGACGGGATCGACGCGACGACGTTGGCGAAGATCAGGATCGACATGCCCTGACCGATGCCGCGCTGGGTGATCAGCTCGGCCAGCCACATGACGAACGCGGTGCCGGCGGTGAGGATGAGCACCATGAACGCGCCGAGCTGGATCGTGAACTTCGGGATCAGGTCGATGTTGGTGCCGAGGAGGGCGGCGTCGTGGCCGTGGAAGGCGTAGACGAGGCCGGTCGACTGCATGAGGGCCAGGGCGATCGTCAGGTACCTGGTCGTCTGGGTGATCTTCTTCTGGCCGACCGCGCCCTGGTCTCGCCACTCCTCCAGCTTCGGGATGACGGTCGTCAGCAGCTGGATGATGATCGAGCTGGTGATGTAGGGCATGATGCCCAGCCCGAAGACGGCCAGCCGGACGAGCGCGCCGCCGGAGAACAGGTTCAAGAAGCCGAGGACGCCGGACGAACCGGCCTCGGCCTGGAGCTTCTGGAGCTGCGACCAGCTGACCCCCGGGACGGGGACGTTGGCCCCGACCTGGTACAGGGCGATGACGAGCAGGGTGAACAGGACCTTGTTGCGAAGGTCCGGGACCCGGAAGATGTTGCTCAACCGGGAGAGCATGGCGATTCCTGTCGACCCGGGTCCGGCGGTCTACCGGTTGGTCAGGGCATTGCCCCGAGCCGGCGGACGGCCGTGGCCGAACGGCAACGGGAGACGATCGACGGTGCCGCCGGCACCGGTGATGGCAGCCTCCGCCGAGACCGAGAACGCATGGGCCGACACCCGGACCGGGCGGGTCAGCTCCCCGCGGCCCAGCACCTTGACGAGCGCGCCCTTGCGGGCCAGCCCACTCGCCACCAGGAGCTCCGCGGTGACCTCGTCCGCCTCCAGGGCGGCCAGGTCGTCGAGGTTGACCGGGGTGTACTCGACCCGGAAGGGGTTCTTGAACCCCTTCAGCTTCGGGATCCGCTGCATCAGCGGCAGCTGGCCGCCCTCGAAGCCGGCCGGGATGGTGTCGCGGGCGCCCTGGCCCTTGGTACCGCGGCCGGCGGTCTTGCCGCCCTTGCCGCCGATGCCGCGGCCGACCCGGCGCTTCGGCCGGGTCGAGCCCTTCGGCGGGCTGAGCTCGTGCAGCTTCATCGGGAGCCGTCCTTCTCGTTCGAGACCGGCTCCACGGAGACCAGGTGCGGCACGCGAGCCAACATCCCCCGGATCTCCGGGCGGTCCGGCAGATCGTTGTGCTGGCCGACCCCTCGCAGCCCGAGGGCGCGAAGGGTGCCGCGGTGCTTCGGCTTGGTGCCGATGGCCGAACGGACCTGGGTGACCCGGAGGGTCCGGTCGTCGGCCAGCTTGGCGACGCGGGCGGCGGCCATGGTCAGCGCGTCTCCGCCGCGTACAGCTCGGTCTCGCGCCGACGCTCGCGGTAGGCCCGCAGCACGCCGGCCGGGGTGACCTCGTCGGGCTGCTTGCCGCGCAGGGCCGCCACCTCGTCCGGTCGGCGGAGGGCCTTGAGACCGGCGATGGTGGCGTGGGCGACGTTGATGCCGTTCGACGACCCGAGCGACTTGGCCAGGATGTCGCGGATGCCGGCCATCTCGAGGATGGCCCGGGCGGCACCGCCGGCGATGACGCCGGTCCCGGGCGCGGCGGGCTTGAGCATGACCCGGCCGGCGCCGCTCTCCCCGATGATGGGGTGGGTGATGGTGGTGCCGGCCAGGGAGACCTCGAAGACGTTCTTGCGGGCTTCCTCGATGCCCTTCTGCACCGCCAGGCCGGCTTCCTTGGCCTTGCCGTAGCCGAGCCCGACCCGGCCGTTGCCGTCGCCGACGACCATCAGCGCGGCGAAGGAGAACCGGCGGCCACCCTTGACGACCTTGGCCACCCGGTTGACCCGGATGGTCCGCTCTTCGTATTGCGTGTCGGTCATCGTCTCAGAACTCCAGTCCTTCTTCGCGGGCGGCGTCGGCCAGAACGGCGACCCGGCCGTGATAGGCGAAGCCGCCCCGGTCGAAGACCACCCGGGTGATCCCGGCGGTCTTGGCCCGAGTCGCCACGAGGCGACCGACGGCTTCGGCTCCGCTCACGTTACCCCCACCGGCCGGGCCCAGTTGCCCGCGCAGCTCGGCCTCGCCCGACGATGCCGCGGCCAGCGTCCGGCCGGCCTGGTCGTCGATGATCTGGGCCGAGATGTTGCGGTTGGTCCGGCTCACCGCCAGGCGGGGACGGTCGGCCGTGCCGGCCACCTTGCCGCGTACCCGGCGGTGCCGCCGGATGCGGAGCGCGCGCTCCCGATTGGTCCCAGCCATTACTTGGCCGCCTTTCCAGCCTTGCGGAGCACTCGCTCGCCGGCGTAGCGGACGCCCTTGCCCTTGTACGGCTCCGGCTTGCGGATCTTGCGGATGTTGGCGGCCACCTGGCCGACCTGCTCCTTGTCGATGCCCTTGACGATCACCCGGGTCGGGGTCGGGACCTCGAAGGTGATGCCGTCGGGCGCGTCGACGAAGACCGGGTGGGAGAAGCCGAGGGCCAACTCCAGGTTGGACGGGCCCTTGGCCGTGGCCCGGTAGCCGACGCCGACGATCTCGAGCTCCTTGGTGAAGCCCTGGGTCACCCCGGCCACCATGTTGGCCACCAGGGACCGACTGAGCCCGTGCAGGGCGCGGTGCCGACGCTCGTCGTCGGGCCGGGCCACGTTCAGCACGTCGCCGTCCTGGGCGATGGTGATGCCCGCCGGCAACTGGCGGGCCAGGGTGCCCTGGGGGCCGGTCACCGTGACCGAGTCGTCGGCCAGGGTGACGGTGACCCCGGACGGCACCGGGATGGGGGATCGTCCGATGCGGGACATCAGATAGCTCCTTCGCGATCGGCCGCGCTACCAGACATGGCAGAGCACCTCCCCGCCCAGGTGGCGCTGGCGGGCCTCCCGGTCGGTCATGAGGCCGTGGCTGGTGGACAGCACGGCCACGCCCATGCCGCCGAGCACCCGGGGCATCTTGTCGGCGCGGGCGTAGATGCGCAGGCCGGGCTTGGAGACGCGCTTGATGCCCCCGATGGTCCGGGTGCGGTCGGGGGAGTACTTCATAGTGATCTCCAGCGTGGAGCCCGGACGCACCGGATCCTTCGCTACCGAGAAGCCCGCGATGAAGCCCTCGCGCTCGAGGACGGTCGCCAAGGCCTCCTTCACCTTGGAGCCCGGCATCTTCACCGTCTCGAACTGCGCCGAGTTCGCGTTCCGGATCCGCGTGAGCATGTCTGCAATCGGGTCGGTCATGGTCATGGCCGTTCTCCTACCAACTCGCCTTGGTCACCCCGGGCACCTCACCGGCGTGCACCATCGTCCGCAGACAGATTCGGCACAGCCCGAACTTGCGGTACACGGCCTTCGGCCGGCCGCAACGACGGCACCGGGTGTACCCCCTTACCTTGAACTTGGGGGTGCGCTGCTGCTTCTGGATGAGTGCCTTCTTGGCCATGGTGACTAACGGGTCTCCTGTCGGAACGGGAAGCCGAACGCCCGTAGGAACGCGCGGCCTTCCTCGTCGGTGCGTGCAGTGGTGACGATCGTGATGTCCATGCCCCGGATGGTGTCGATGCGGTCGTAGTCGACCTCCGGGAAGATCAGCTGTTCGGTGACGCCGAAGGTGTAGTTGCCGTGGCCGTCGAAGGACCGGGCCGAGAGCCCCCGGAAGTCCCGGATCCGCGGGATCGCCAAGCTGATCAGGCGATCGAGGAACTCCCACGCCCGGTCACCCCGGAGGGTGACCTTGGCGCCGATGGCCTGTCCCTCGCGCAGCTTGAAGCCGGCGATCGACTGCTTGGCCCGGGTGACGATCGGCTTCTGCCCGGTGATCGTCTCGAGGTCCCGCTGGGCCCCTTCGATGAGGGAAGCCTGCTGCGTGGCCCGGCCGACGCCCATGTTGACGACGATCTTCGTCAGCCGGGGCACCTGCATGACGTTGTCGAGGGTGAGGTCGGCCTTGAGCTGGGCGCGGATCTCGGCCGCGTAGCGCTCCTTCAGCCGGGGGCGGGTCGGCGCCGAGGCGGTGGCGGTCATAGCTCCCCTCCGCACTTCCGGCAGACACGAACCTTCCGGCCCTGCTCGTCGATCTGCATGCCGATCCGCGTCGGCTCCCCGCAGGACTTGCAGAGGATCGATACCGACGACACCGGCAGCGGCATGAACTTGTCGATGATGCCGCCCTGCGTCGTGTTGCGCGTGGGCTTCGAGTGCCGCTTGGCGATGTTCACGCCGTCGACGACGACCTTGTGCTCGGCCGGGAGGGCCCGGACGACCTCGGCTCGATGACCCTTGTACTTGCCGGACCGGACGACGACCCGGTCGCCTTTCAAGATCCGCATCACAACACCTCCGGGGCGAGCGAGACGATGCGCATGAACCGCTTGTCCCGCAGCTCTCGGCCGACGGGGCCGAAGATGCGGGTGCCGCGGGGCTGCTGCTGGTCGTTGATGAGCACGGCCGCGTTCTCGTCGAAGCGGATGTAGCTGCCGTCGGGACGGCGCTTCTCCTTCTTCGTCCGGACGACGACGCACTTGACGACGTCGCCCTTCTTGACCGCGGCGCCGGGGATGGCGTCCTTCACGGTGGCGACGAAGATGTCGCCGATGCTGGCGTACCGCCGGCGGGAGCCGCCGAGCACGCGGATGCACAGCACCTCGCGAGCGCCGGAGTTGTCGGCCACCCGAAGGCGCGACTCCTGTTGGATCATCGGGCCCGCTCCATGATCTCAGCCAGGCGCCAGTGCTTCAGCTTGGACAGCGGCCGCGTCTCGACCACCCGGACGCGGTCGCCGACCTTGGCGGTGCCGTCGGCATCGTGGACGTAGAGCCGCTTCGTCCGCTGCACGGTCTTGCCGTAGCGGGGATGACGGACCCGCTCGATGACCGCGACGACGACCGTCGCCTGCATGCCGTCGGAGACGACGATGCCCTCACGCACCTTGCGGCGGTTCGACCGAGGCCCGGCCGGTTCCGCCGCTGGCGCGGGCGCCGTGGACGGTGAGGGCGTCGGAGCCGTCGACGTCGCGGTCGCCGGGGTGTCGGCACCCTCGGCCGGCTCGACCGTCACCGACTCGGTCGGCTCGGCCGCCGCCGGCTCGGTTGCGCTCGTCTCGGCCATCAGGCCTCCTCCTCCTGCTCGTCATCGACCGTCTCCGGCTCGCCGGCGTCCGCCGGCTCTTCGGCGGCCCGGGCCGCCGCCACCCGGGTGGCCCGACGGGTCGGGGTCGGGGTCTCGTAGCTGCCCTCGGCTTCCTGGATCTCCCGATCGCGCAGGACGGTGAGGATGCGAGCGACCTCCCGGCGGACGTCCTTGACGCGGGCCGAGTTGTCGAGCTGCCCGGTGGCCAGCTGGAAGCGGAGGTTGAACAGCTCCTTACGGGACTCGGCGAGCCGGGTCCCCAGCTCTGTCGGGTCCATCAGCACGAGCTCGGACGCGACCGTCATCAGACCAGCACCTCCGGGGCGTCGTGGGTGCCGGGGCGGACGACGAAGCGAGCCTTGAAGGGCAGCTTCTGGATGGCCCGCTCCATGGCGGCCTGGGCCAGCTCCCGCTCCACCCCGGCCAGCTCGAAGAGGATCCGGCCGGGCCGGACCACCGCCACCCAATGCTCGGGGTTCCCCTTGCCGGACCCCATGCGGGTCTCGGCCGGCTTCTGGGTGATCGGCTTGTCCGGGAAGACGCGGATCCAGACCTTCCCGCCACGACGGACGTGGCGGGTCATCGCGATACGGGCGGCCTCGATCTGACGGGCGGTGAGCCAGCCGGGCTCGATGGCCTGGATGCCGAAGTCGCCGAAGCTGACGGTCGTGCCACCCTTGGCGGCGCCGGTCCTCCGGCCGCGGTGCTGCTTGCGGTGCTTGACCTTCCGGGGCATCAACATGTCAGTCCGAATCCCTTCGGAAGTGCGGCGTCTCGTGGTGCTCGTGGCGGTTCCGGCGCTCGATCTCTTCGTCCTCGGCGAGCTGGCGCTCCAGGGCGTCCGGCTCGGCCGGCGGCGCGATCAGGTCGCCCATCGGTGCCTCGGCGACGACCTCGCCGTCGTCGGTCGTCTCGTCGGTCGCCTCGTCAGCGCCGGCCGTCGGGGCACTGTCGACCGGGGCGGCCGCCTCGGGGGCCGGGGCCTCCGGAACGGCCTCTTCGATCAGCGCCTCGGCCACGGCCACCTCGGCGGCCGCCTCTACGAGGTCGGCCTCCTCCAGGGCGGCCTCGTCGGCCGCGGGCGTGCCGGGCTCCGGTTGGTCCTGGCGGCGACGGCCACCGCCGGCGGTGATCAACCGGCGCGGCCGGCCCTGACCGGAGGTCTCGCCGACGGCCATGGCGGCTTCGCGGGTGATCTTGTCCTCGATCGAGACCTTGTACGGGAGAATGTCGCCCTTGTAGATCCAGACCTTGACGCCGACCCGGCCGGACGTCGTCTTGGCCTCGCGGAAGCCGTAGTCGATGTCGGCCCGGAGGGTGTGCAGCGGCACGCGACCCTCCCGGTACGACTCTTTGCGCGACATCTCGGAGCCACCCAGTCGACCGGAGCACTGGACCTTCACCCCTTGGGCGCCGGCCTTCTGGACGGTCTGGATGGCCCGCTTCATGGCCCGCCGGAAGGCGACCCGGCGGACGAGCTGGTCGCAGATGCCCTGGGCGATGAGGGCGGCGTCGAGCTCGGGCTGCTTGATCTCTTGGATGTTGAGCTGGATCCGGTTCTGCAGGCCGGTGATCTCCTCCAGGTGCTTCTTGAGGCGGTCGGCCTCGGCGCCACGCCGGCCGATCACGATGCCGGGACGAGCGGTGTGGATGTCGACGCGGAGCCGGTCACGGGTGCGCTCGACCTCGATCCGGCTGACCGCGGCGGCCTCGAGCTGCGACATCAGGTAGTCGCGGATCTTCCAGTCCTCGACGACGAAGTCGCGGTAGTGGCGCTCCTCGAACCAACGCGACTTCCAGTCGGTGGTCACGCCGAGGCGGAACCCGTAGGGGTTTACCTTCTGGCCCATCTACTTGCTCTCCCCATCCGGCTCGTCGCCTCCGTCTTCGCTGGCGACCTCTTCCACGGCTTCGGCGGCCACCTCGTCATCGGTGGCCTCGGTAGCCACCGCTTCGGCCTCCGCCTCGACGACGTCCTCGGCCGACTGCTCGGCGACCGCGTCCTCGACCAGCTCGGTCTCCACCTCGGCTTCGGCCAGGGCCGCCGCTTCGGCTTCGGCCTCGGCGACGGCCGCCGCCTCCTCCTGGGCCTGACGGCGTCGGCCCAGCCGACCGGCCAGGTCGGCCCGCCGGCGAGACTCGGAGACCCGGCGGGAGCGCTGCGCGCCGGCGGCCTGTCGTTCGGCCCGGCGGCGGGCCAACCGCTCGTCGGGCAGCCGACTGACGATCACGGTGATGTGGCAGGTCCGCTTACGGATGCGGGTGGCCCGGCCCCGGGCCCGCGGTCGCCACCGCTTCAGCGTCGTCCCCTCGTCGGCGAAGCACGCCGAGACGTACAGATCCTCGGCGTCGAGGCCGTCGTTGTGGACCGCGTTGGCGACGGCGGACGCCAGCACCTTGGCGATCACTGTGCCGGCCTCCCGGGGGGTGGTCCGCAGGATCTCGGCCGCCCGGCCGACGTCCTGGCCCCGGATCAGGTCGAGAACCTGCCGGGCCTTGGACGCCGACATGCGGTAGTGCCGCAGGACGGCCTTGGTGCCGGGACGCTCGTTGGTCTTGATGCCGGGCATCTCAGCGCCTCCCGACCCGCTCTTGGCCGGCGTGGTAGCGGAACGTCCGGGTGGGCGCGAACTCGCCGAGCTTGTGGCCGACCATCGACTCGGTCACGTAGACCGGGACGTGGCGGCGACCATCGTGGACGGCGACGGTGTGGCCGACCATGTCGGGGATGATCGTCGACCGGCGGGACCAGGTCTTGATGACCCGCTTCTCGCCGGTGGCGTTGAGGGCGTCGACCTTCTTCAACAGGTGGTCGTCGACGAACGGGCCCTTCTTGAGGCTGCGCGGCACTGGACGGACCTCCCGTTACCGCCGGGCCCCGCGGGTGCGGCGGCGGCGGACGATCAACTTGTCGGATTCCTTGTGGCGGGCGCGGGTGCGTCCCTCCGGCTTGCCCCACGGCGACACCGGATGGCGGCCGCCGGACGTCTTGCCCTCGCCACCACCGAGCGGGTGGTCGACGGGGTTCATGGCGACCCCGCGGGTCTGCGGGCGGACGCCCTTCCAGCGGTTGCGGCCGGCCTTGCCGATCTTGACGAGCTCGGCCTCGGAGTTGCCGACGACACCGAGCGTGGCCCGGCAGTCGATGGGGACCCGGCGCATCTCGGTCGACGGCAGCCGGAGGGTGGCGAACGCCCCCTCCTTGGCTACCAGCTGGATGCTCATGCCGGCCCCCCGGGCCAGCTTGCCGCCGCCGCCGGGCCGGAGCTCGACGTTGTGGACGACCGAGCCGACGGGGATGAACCGCATCGGCAGGGCATTGCCCGGCCGGATCTCGGCGCCCTGGCCGCTCTGGAGGAGGTCGCCGACCTTCACCCCGGCCGGGGCCAGGATGTAGCGCTTCTCGCCGTCCCGGTAGTGCAGGAGGGCGATCCGGGCATTGCGGTTCGGGTCGTACTCGATCGCCGCCACCTTGGCCGGCACGCCGTCCTTGTCCCGCCGGAAGTCGACGATCCGGTACTGGCGTTTGTGGCCGCCACCGCGGTGACGGGCGGTCTTGCGGCCGAGGTTGTTGCGACCACCGCTGCTCGCCTTGGTGGCCAACAGCGAGCGCTCGGGGCGGTCCCGGGTGATCTCGGAGAAGTCGGCGACGGTCTGGAACCGGCGGCCCGGACTGGTGGGCTTGCGTGCGCGCAGCGGCATCGGATCCTCAGCTCTCGAACAGGTCGATCTTGTCGCCCGCGTGCAGGGTGACGATGGCCCGCTTGGTGTTCGGCCGGCGACCGACGGTGTTCGTCCGGCGGTTGCGGGTGGCCTTGCCCTTGCGGTTGAGGGTGTTGACGTTGTCGACCCGGACGTCGAAGGTCTGCTCGACGGCCTGACGGATCTCGATCTTGTTGGCCGACGGGTCGACGACGAACACGTAGACGTTGCGGTTCATCAGCCCGTACGTCTTCTCGGAGATGACCGGCCGGAGGAGCACGGTGGTGGCGTCCTTCATCACTGCTCCCCTTCTTCGTCGGCCTCGGTGCCATCCCCATCGGTGCCAGCCCCATCGGCGCCGACGATCTCGACCTCGTCGACCACCTCGAGCGCATTCCCGTCGGCGTCGACCTCGACGACCTCGATCTCGTCGACCTCATTGCCGTCGGCGTCGATGTCGATCACCTCGTCGACGATCACCGCCTCACCGGTCCCGGTGTCCACGACCGTGTCGATGATCTCGATGATCTCTTCACCGGTCTCCTCGTCGATGGTGTCGATGACCTCGATGACTTCGACGACGTCGGCCCCCGGGAGGGTCTGGTCGGTGAAGACGATCCAGTCGTTGCGCAGGACGTCGTAGGCGGAAAGCTCGCCGCGCAGGGTGGTCTGGACGGCCGGCAGGTTGCCGAAGGACCGCTCGGCGACGATGTCGTCGTAGTCCAAGACGACGAGGACCCGGCCGGTCAGGCCGAGGGCGTCGAGGGCGGCGGCGGCGGCTTTCGTCTTCGGCTCGTCCCAACCCCAGGTGTCGACCACGGCCACCCGCTCTTGGGCGGCCCGGTCGGAGAGGGCCGAGCAGAGGGCGAGACGGACCATCTTCTTCGGCGTCCGCTGCCGGTAGCTGCGCGGCTTCGGCCCGAGGGCCACCCCGCCACCGGCCCAGCTGGGCGAGCGGGTGGAACCCTGTCGGGCCCGGCCGGTCCCCTTCTGGCGGAACGGCTTGGCGCCGCCGCCCCGGACCTCGGCCCGGGTCTTGGTCGACTGGGTGCCGGCCCGGGCGGCGGCCAGCTGCGCGGTGACGACCTGGTGCAGGACGGCCTGGTTCGGCTCGATACCGAAGACGGTGGGCTCGAGATCGACGGTCCCGAGCTCGGTGCCGGTGACGTCGCGACGGACGACGGACCGGGCGACGGGCTCGGCCCGCTCTTTGCGCACGGCGGTGCGGGTCATCGACGGCTCCCGTTCTTCGACGGCGGCGTCTTGACGGAGTCCCGGAGCACGACCACCGACCCCCGGGCGCCGGGAACGGCCCCCTTCACGAGGACGAGCTGGCGCTCGGGGTCGGCGGAGACGACCTCGAGATTGAGGGCGGTCACCTGCTGGCCGCCCATCCGGCCGGCCATCCGCGTGCCCTTGAACACCCGGGACGGCGTGGCACAGGCGCCGATCGACCCGGGGACCCGGTGGGCCTTGTGGTTCCCGTGCGATGCCCCCTGGCCCTTGAAGTTGTGGCGCTTCATACCGCCGGCGAACCCCTTGCCCTTGCTGACCGCGATGGCGTCGACCTTCTCGCCGGCCGCCCAGAGCTCGGCGGTCAGCTCCTGGCCGACCTCGTAGGCGCTCGTGTCGTCGAGGCGGAGCTCGACCAGCTTGCGCCCGGGATCGACACCGGCCCGGTCGTAGTGGCCCTGCTCCGGCTTGGTCAGCGTGCTGGCCCGCCGGAAGCCCCAGGTCACCTGGAGGGCGGAGTAGCCCTCCCGCTCGGGCGTCTTGACCTGGACCACGCGGACGGGCGCGACTCGCAGCACCGTCACCGGAATGGCGCGGTTCTGGTCGTCCCAGACCTGGGTCATGCCGACCTTCTCGCCGACGATCGCCTTCGTAGCCACTAGTTGTGCTCCCGTGTGCACGCCAACGCTCCGCTCGGGGATCCCGAGCGGAGCGCTCGACTGTTGCGGCCCGAGGTCCCCGACCCCGAAGGGGCACGGGCGCTCAGGCACGTCTTCTGGTAGGCCGGGCGTCGCAACCACTGCGAACCGGCCCGAAAAAACAGCTTACAGGACTGCTCGACCGCCGTCTACCGGGAGAAGCTCCCGGAACGGCGGTCAGGCGTTCTGGATCTTGATCTCGATGTCCACCCCGGCCGGCAGATCGAGCCGCTGGAGCGAGTCGACGGTCTTCGGCGTGTGCTCGACGATGTCGACCAGGCGCTTGTGAACCCGCATCTCGAAGTGCTCCCGACTGTCCTTGTACTTGTGGGGCGACCGGATGACCGTGTACCGGTGCTTGTCGGTCGGCAGCGGCACCGGCCCCTGGACCTTGGCCTGCGTGCGCAGGACGGTCTGGACGATCTTCTCGGTGGACTGGTCGAGGATCTCGTGGTCGTAGGCCTTCAGCCGGATCCGGATCTTCTGGCGGGGGCCGTCGGCCATGGGAACGCGACCTTCCTGACTACTTGAGGATCTTCGTGACCCGGCCGGAGGCGACGGTGCGCCCACCTTCCCGGATGGCGAACCGGAGCCCCTCGACCATGGCGATGGGCTTGCCGAGCTCGACGGTCATGTCGGTGTTGTCGCCGGGCATGACCATCTCGGTGCCCTCGGGGAGGGAGATCGTACCGGTCACGTCGGTCGTCCGGAAGTAGAACTGCGGCCGGTAGTTCGTGAAGAACGGCTTGTGCCGGCCACCCTCCTCCTTGGTCAGGACGTAGATCGTCGCCTCGAAGTCGGTGTGCGGGGTGATCGAGCCGGGTTTGCAGAGCACCTGGCCCCGCTCGACCTCTTCCTTCTTGGTCCCCCGGAGCAGGGCGCCGATGTTGTCGCCGGCCTGGCCCTGGTCGAGGAGCTTGCGGAACATCTCGACGCCGGTGACGGTCGTCTTCTGGGTGTCCCGGAGGCCGACGATCTCGACCTCCTCACCGACCTTGACCACGCCCTGCTCGACCTTGCCGGTCACGACGGTGCCCCGGCCGGTGATCGACATGACGTCCTCGATGGGCATGAGGAACGGCTTCTCGATGTCCCGGACGGGCTCGGGGATGAAGGTGTCGACGGCGTCCATCAGCTCGAGGATCTTGGGCGTCCACTCGGCGTCGCCCTCCAGCGCCTTCAGCGCGCTGACCCGGACGATCGGCGTGTCGTCGCCGGGGAACTCGTACTCGTTGAGAAGCTCGCGGACCTCCAGCTCGACCAGGTCGAGCAGCTCCTCGTCGTCGACCATGTCGGCCTTGTTGAGGGCGACGACGATGTAGGGAACGCCGACCTGCCGGGCGAGCAGGACGTGCTCACGGGTCTGCGGCATCGGGCCGTCGGCGGCCGAGACGACCAGGATGGCGCCGTCGACCTGGGCGGCGCCGGTGATCATGTTCTTGATGTAGTCGGCGTGGCCGGGCATGTCGACGTGGGCGTAGTGCCGGCTGGCCGTCTCGTACTCGACGTGGGCGATCGAGATGGTGATGCCCCGCTGCTTCTCTTCGGGGGCCTTGTCGATCTGGTCGAACGGGGTGAACGAGGTGTTGGGGTTGTTCTCCGACAGGACCTTCGTGATGGCCGCGGTGAGCGTGGTCTTGCCATGGTCGATGTGCCCCATCGTCCCCACGTTCAAGTGGGGCTTCGAGCGCTCGAACTTCTGCTTGGCCATCTGCCGAACTACTCCTGATCTCGGGCGGCGCCCCCTCGGGCCCGCACGGCGGTTGCCCGCCCTTCTTCTCTGACTCTGGTTGCGATGCTGTCTACGCCGGTGGTCCCCGGCGGGGTCCTGCCTGCTGCGGGCCGGTGAACCCGCTCCCGCCTACTCCCCTCGCGCCTTGGCGATGATCTCCCTGGCGATCGAGTCGGGCACTTCGTTGTAGGCGTGGAACTGCATCGTGTACGTGGCGCGCCCCTGCGTACGCGAACGCAGGTCGGTAGCGTAGCCGAACATGTCCGACAGCGGTACCTGGGCCCGGACGACGTGGCTGTTGCCCCGCTGCTCCATGCCTTCGACCCGGCCCCGCCGGGAAGACAGGTCGCCGATGACGTCGCCCATGTAGTCCTCGGGCGTGACGACCTCGACGTCCATCACCGGCTCCAGGAGGACGGGGTCGGCAGCGCGGGCGGCCTTCTTCACGGCCATCGAACCGGCGATCTTGAAGGCCATCTCCGAGGAGTCGACGTCGTGGTACGAGCCGTACGTCAGGGCGACCCGGACGTCGACCGTCGGGTACCCCGCGAGCACGCCGGAGGTCAGCGCCTCCTGGATACCGGCGTCCACCGAGGGGATGTACTCCTTCGGGATCACGCCGCCGGTGATCTTGTCGACGAACTCGTAGCCACCGCCGGGACCGGTCGGTTCGAGGCTGATGACGACGTGGCCGTACTGGCCGCGGCCGCCGGTCTGGCGGATGTACCGCTCCTCGATCTTCTCGACCGGCTTGCGGATGGTCTCCCGGTAGGCGACCTGAGGCTTGCCCACGTTGGCGTCGACACTGAACTCCCGCAGCATCCGGTCGACGAGGACCTCAAGGTGGAGCTCGCCCATGCCGGAGATGACGGTCTGCCCGGTCTCCTCGTCGGAGCGGACCCGGAAGGTCGGGTCCTCCTCGGACAGGGCGTAGAGGGCTTTCGACAGCTTGTCCTGGTCGGCCTTGGTTTTCGGCTCGACGGCGACGTGGATCACCGGCTCGGGGAAGGTCAGCTCCTCCAGGACGATGGGGTGGGCCGGGTCGGAGAGGGTGTCCCCGGTCGTCGTCTGCTTGAGGCCGACCGCGGCGACGATGTCGCCGGCGAAGCAGGCGTCCTTGTCCTCGCGGTGGTTGGCGTGCATCTGGAGGAGGCGGCCGATCCGCTCCTTCTTGTCCTTCGTGGTGTTGGTGACCGTGCCGCCCTTGCGCAGCGTCCCCGAGTAGACCCGCAGGTAGGTCAGCTTGCCCACGAAGGGGTCGGTCATGATCTTGAAGGCCAGGGCGGAGAAGGGGGCGTCGTCGGCGGCGGCGCGCTCCTCCACGTCGTCCTTGCCCGGCTTGGTGCCCGGGGTCGGGGGCAGGTCGAGCGGGCTCGGCAGGTAGTCGACGACCGCGTCGAGCATCGGCTGGACGCCCTTGTTCTTGAACGCCGATCCGCACAGGACGGGGACGATCTCGCTGGCCAGGGTGCCGGTGCGCAGGGCCCGGCGGAGGTCGTCGGCGGTGATCTCCTCGTCGGCCAGGTACTTCTCCATGATCCCGTCGTCGTAGTTCGACAGGACGTCGACCAGCTGGTGGCGGGCGTCGTCGACCTCGGTAGCCAGGTTCTCGGGGACGTCCGCGTCCTCCCACTCCTCGCCCATGCCCTCGTGCCAGACGAGGGCCCGCTTGGTCAGCAGGTCGATGACCCCCTGGAAGTCGGCCTCGGCGCCGATCGGCAGCTGGATGACGGCGGGGTTGGCGTCGAGGCGGTCCCGGATCATCTCGACGGTGCGGGGGAAGTCGGCGCCGACCCGGTCCATCTTGTTGACGAAGCAGATCCGGGGGACCTCGTACTTGTTGGCCTGCCGCCAGACCGTCTCGGTCTGCGGCTCGACGCCGGCGACCGCGTCGAAGACGGCGACGGCGCCGTCGAGGACCCGCAGTGACCGCTCGACCTCGACGGTGAAGTCGACGTGGCCCGGGGTGTCGATGATGTTGATCCAGGTGTCGCGCCACCGGCAGGTGGTGGCGGCGGACGTGATCGTGATGCCGCGCTCTTGCTCCTGGACCATCCAGTCCATGGTGGCGGCGCCCTCGTGGACCTCACCGATCTTGTAGTTGCGACCGGTGTAGTAGAGGATCCGCTCGGTCGTGGTCGTCTTGCCGGCGTCGATGTGGGCCATGATCCCGATGTTCCGGGTTCGGGCCAGTGGGAACTCGCGAATGGGAAGGGGGTCGGCCATAGTTCTGCGGGGTGGGGTTCTCTCGGACTGGTTCTCGGACTACCGAACCACTACCAGCGGTAGTGGGCGAAGGCCTTGTTGGACTCGGCCATCTTGTGCATGTCCTCGCGGCGCTTGACCGCGGCGCCGATGCCGTTGGAGGCGTCGAGGATCTCGTTGGCCAGTCGCTCGGCCATCGTCTTCTCACGACGCTGCCGGGAGAAGCCGGTCAGCCAGCGGATGGCCAGGGTGGTCGCCCGGCGGGGGCGGACCTCGACCGGGACCTGGTAGGTGGCCCCGCCGACCCGGCGGCTCTTGACCTCGAGCTCCGGGCGGACGTTCTCGACCGCCCGCTTGAGCACGGCCACCGGCTCCGAGCCCGCCTTCTCTTCCACCATCGTGAGGGCGCCGTAGACGATGCGCTCGGCCAGGGTGCGCTTGCCGCGGGTCAGCACCTTGTTGACGACCTGGGTGACGAGCACCGAGCGGTAGACCGGGTCCGGCTGGAGGTCACGTCGGGGGGCGGGGCCGTTACGGGGCATCTCAGGACTCCTTCTTGGCGCCGTACCGGCTGCGGGCCTGGCTGCGCTCGCGGACACCGGAGGTGTCGAGGGCGCCGCGGATCACCTTGTAGCGGACGCCGGGCAGGTCCTTCACCCGGCCGCCGCGGACGAGGACGATCGAGTGCTCCTGCAGGTTGTGGCCGACGCCCGGGATGTAGGCGGTGATCTCGACCCCGCTGGTCAGGCGGACCCGGGCCACCTTGCGCAGCGCCGAGTTCGGCTTCTTCGGGGTGGTCGTGTACACGCGGGTGCACACCCCCCGCCGCTGGGGCGCGCCCTTGAGGGCCGGGGTCTTCGTCTTGGTTACCTTGGCCTGTCGTCCCTTACGGACGAGCTGGGCGATCGTGGGCACGCGTTACCTCTAGGTTCTCAACAGACAGGTGAGCTGCGCCGCGCACGCCTCGAGCAGGACTCGGGCGCGGCAACAGCGAGCGGATGAATGCTACGGCACCAGGTGGTGCCGGGCAAGCGCCAATATCTTACCGACCAGGGCCGGCGGTTCAGGCGCCGGCTTCGGCCGCGCCGTTCCCGGTCTCGATGGCTCCGGCGTTGCCCGACCCTTCCTCGGCCGGCGGGGCGGCACCGAGCCAGCTGGCGTCGATCGACGAGTCGAAGGCATCGTCGCCGAGCCCGTCACCACCGACGTCGCGCAGCCAGGCGGCCAGGTCCTCGGTGTCGGCGTCCCCGGACGTCTGGGCCCAGAACGGCATGGCCTCGGCGTCGGGCATCTCCAGCCGGATGTCCCGGTACCGCTCCATGCCGGAGCCGGCGGGGATCAGCTTGCCGATGATGATGTTCTCCTTGAGCCCGAACAGCTGGTCGGACTTGCCCTCGATGGCCGCCTCGGTCAGCACCCGGGTCGTCTCCTGGAAGGAGGCGGCCGAGAGCCAGCTCTCGGTGGCGAGCGACGCCTTGGTGATGCCCATCAGCTCGGGCCGTCCCTCGGCCGGGCGCTTGCCCTCCTCGACGAGCTGCCGGTTGACCTCGGCGTAGATCTGGTTGTCGACCCGCTCGCCGGGCAGGAAGGGCGCCTCGCCGGGTTCGGCCACGAGCACTCGGCGGAGCATCTGGCGGACGATCAGCTCGATGTGCTTGTCGTGGATCGAGACGCCCTGGTCCCGGTAGACCTTCTGGACCTCTTCGACCAGGTACTGCTGGGTCTCCCGGATGCCCTTGACCTCGAGCAGCTCCTTCGGGTCCTTCGGCCCCTCGACGAGGGCGTCACCAGCGTCGACCTCCTGGCCGTCGCCCACCTCGAGGTGGGCGCGGGGGGGCACGAGCGCGGACTCCTCGGTGCCGTCGTCGGCGACGACGGTGATCCGGCGGCCACCCTCCTCCTCCTCGACCCGGGCGACGCCGGAGTGACGAGCCAGCACCGCCGCGCCCTTCGGCGTCCGGGCCTCGAACAGCTCGACCACTCGGGGCAAGCCGTGGGTGATGTCCTCGCCGACGATGCCGCCGGTGTGGAACGTCCGCATGGTCAGCTGCGTGCCCGGCTCGCCGATCGACTGGGCGGCGATGACGCCGACGGCCTCGCCGAGCTCGATCATCTTGCCGGTGGCCAGCGACTGGCCGTAGCAGGCGGCGCAGACGCCGTGGGTGGCCTCGCAGGTGAGGACCGAACGGGTGCGGATCCGGTCGATCCCGGGGTCGTCGCGGAGCTGGGCGCAGATCTCGTCGGTGAGGATCGTCCCGACGTCGATCTTGGACTTGTCCGAGAGGACCACCGGTTCGACGAGCAGGCGACCGTAGGCCCGCGTCTCCAGGTAGCTCCGCTTCCCGGCACTGTCGGGAACGATGTCCTCGATCCAGATGCCGCGACCGGTGCCGCAGTCGTCCTCGCGGACGATCAGCTCCTGGGCGACGTCAACCAGCCGGCGGGTCAGGTAGCCGGAGTCGGCCGTCCGCAGCGCGGTGTCGGCCAGCCCCTTCCGGGCGCCGTGGGTGGAGATGAAGTACTCCAGCACGGACAGGCCCTCACGGAACGAGGACTTGATCGGCCGGGGGATCATCTCACCCCGCGGGTTCGACACGAGGCCCTTCATGCCGGCGATCTGGCGGATCTGCTGGGCGTTCCCCCGGGCGCCGGAGTCGACCATCATGTCGAGCGGGTTGAACGACAGGCCGGCCAGGGCCTGCTCCATGGCTCGACCGACCTCGGAGTTGGCCGACGTCCAGATCTCGATCTCCTTCTGGCGCCGCTCGTCGTCGGTGATGATGCCCCGCTTGAACTGCGTCTCGGCCTTCTCGGCCTCCTTCTCGTAGCGGTCCAGGATCCCCTGCTTCTCGGGCGGGGTGCGGACGTCGTCGATCGAGATGGTCAGTCCGGACTGGGCGGCGAACCGGAAGCCGAGGGCCTTGATCCGGTCGAGGCTGGCGCCGACGACGTGCTTCGGGTAGCCGGCGGCCAGCTCCTCGACGATCACGCCGATGGGCACGTTCCGCTTGCCGACCACGTCGTTGACGTAGCCGAACCCCTCGGGGAGCGCCTCGTTGAAGAACACCCTTCCCGGGGTGGTCTCGAAGGAGATCCGATCGGTGTCGCCCTCGTTCTCGACCCCGGCGGCGGCGAGCCGGTCGGCCAAGGCGGAGCCGGGAAGGGGCCGCAGCACGATCTTGGCGTGCAGGGCGACGTCGCCGGCCTCGAAGGCCGAGGCCAGCTCGTAGGAGTGACGGAAGGCCAATCCCTCCCCCTTGGCGCCGTCGACGGCGAGGGTCAGGTAGTAGCCGCCGAAGACCATGTCCTGGGTCGGCACGGTGATCGGCCGACCGGTCGCCGGCGACAGGATGTTGTTGGCCGACAGCATCAGCACGCGCGCCTCGGCCTGGGCCTCGGCCGACAGCGGCAGGTGGACGGCCATCTGGTCGCCGTCGAAGTCGGCGTTGAAGGCGGTGCAGACGAGCGGGTGGACCTGGATGGCCTTGCCCTCGACGAGGACCGGCTCGAAGGCCTGGATCCCCAACCGGTGGAGGGTCGGCGCCCGGTTGAGGAGCACGGGGTGCTCCCGGATGACGCCTTCGAGGACGTCCCAGACCTGGGGCCGCCGGCGCTCGACCATCCGCTTGGCCGACTTGATGTTCTGCGCCAGCTCGGCGTCGACCAGCCGCTTCATGACGAACGGCTTGAACAGCTCGAGGGCCATCAGCTTCGGCAGGCCGCACTGGTGGAGGAGCAGGTTCGGGCCGATGACGATGACCGAACGGCCGGAGTAGTCGACCCGCTTGCCGAGCAGGTTCTGCCGGAACCGGCCCTGCTTGCCCTTCAGCATGTCGGACAGCGACTTGAGCGGGCGGTTGCCCGGCCCGGTGACCGGCCGGCCGCGGCGGCCGTTGTCGAACAGCGCGTCGACGGCCTCCTGCAGCATCCGCTTCTCGTTGTTGATGATGATCTCCGGGGCGCCGAGGTCGAGCAGGCGCTTGAGCCGGTTGTTCCGGTTGATGACCCGGCGGTAGAGGTCGTTCAGGTCGGACGTGGCGAACCGGCCACCGTCGAGCTGGACCATCGGCCGGAGGTCCGGCGGGATCACCGGGACGGCCTCGAGGATCATCGCCCGCGGGTCGTTGATCCGGCGACCGTGCTCGTCCCGGCGGTTGAAGGCGGTGACGATCTTGAGCCGCTTGATGACCTTCTGGCGGCGCTGGGCCGACAGGGGACGTCGGCCGTCGGCGGCGTCGATCATCTCGCGCAGCTTGATCTCCTCGACATCGAGGTCGATCCGGTCGATGAGGTGCTGGATGGCCTCGGCCCCCATGCCGCCCTCGAAGTAGTCCTCGTAGCGGATCCGAAGCTCGCGCCAGAGCAGCTCGTCCTCGAGGATCTTGCGGGCGTGCAGGCTCTTGAACTCGTCGAGGGACCGCTTGGCCAGGTCGACCTCGTCGTCGGCCCGCTCGCGGATGCCGCCGATCTCCTTCTCGACGGCCCGCTGGCGGGCCTTCACCTCGGCGTCGCGAGCGCCCTCGGCTTCGAGCTGCTTGAGCTCGTCTTCGAGCGCCTTGAACCGCCGGTCGATGTCGAGGTCCCGCCGCCGCTCGATGTCGGCGATCTCCTCCGCCAGCTCGGCCTCGAGGTTCGGCAGATCCTCGTGGCGCTTGTCCTCGTCGACCCAGGTGACGAGGTTCGCGGCGAAGTAGATGACCTTCTCCAGCTGCTTCGCCTTCAGCTCCTCGCGGGCCTCGGTGCCCATCAGGAGATAGGCCAGCCAGCTCCGGGTGCCGCGGAGGTACCAGATGTGGACGACCGGCGCGGCCAGCTCGATGTGGCCCATCCGCTCGCGGCGGACCTTCGAACGGGTGACCTCGACGCCGCAGCGCTCGCAGATGATCCCCTTGAAGCGGACGCGCTTGTACTTGCCGCAGTAGCACTCCCAGTCCTTGGTCGGACCGAAGATCTTCTCGCAGAAGAGCCCGTCCTTCTCCGGACGGAGGGTGCGGTAGTTGATCGTCTCGGGCTTCTTGACCTCGCCGTTGGACCAGCCCCGGATGGAGTCCCCGGTGGCCAGTCCGATGCGCAGCTGGTCGAACGTATTGACGTCCAACGCCATTAGGAGAAGCTCCTCTCTGCGGCGCGCCGCTCGTCCTCCTCGTCCGACCCGCGTTCGGGTCGGCTGATATCGATCCCCAGTTCCTCGGCCGTGCGAAAGACGTCCTCGTCGAGCTCGTGCATCTCGATCTCGGAGCCGTCGAGCGCCAGCACCTCGACGTCGAGGCAGAGCGACTGCATCTCCTTGATCAGCACCTTGAAGCTCTCCGGGATGCCCGGCTCGGGGATGTTCTCGCCCTTGACGATGGCCTCGTAGACCTTGACCCGGCCGAGGACGTCGTCGGACTTGATCGTCAGCAGTTCCTGCAGGGCGTACGCCGCCCCGAAGGCCTCGAGCGCCCAGACCTCCATCTCGCCGAACCGCTGGCCACCGAACTGCGCCTTCCCGCCGAGCGGCTGCTGGGTGATCATCGAGTACGGGCCGGTCGAGCGGGCGTGGATCTTGTCGTCGACCAGGTGGGCGAGCTTCAGGATGTAGACGTACCCGACCGAGATCGGGTTGTCGTACGCCTCGCCGGTCCGGCCGTTGTACAGCTGGGCCTTGCCGGTCGGCTTGATCTGGACGTCACCGTTGGCCGAGTCGCTGTTCAGCCGCCCGAAGATCTGCTGGATCGTCGGGTGCTTGCCGGCGTCCTCTTCCTCGTCCCAGTGGGCGCCGTCGAAGACCGGGGTCGCCACCCAGGCCGCCGGGACCGTCCGGGGCCGGGTCTTGCGCAGCGCGCCGTCACCGCGGCCGCTGGTCCCGACACCGTCCTCGACCTGGACGCCGTCCCAGCCGTGCCGGGCCGCGTAGCCGAGGTGCGACTCGAGCACCTGACCGACGTTCATCCGGCTCGGCACGCCGAGCGGGTTCAAGATGATGTCGACCGGGGTCCCGTCAGCCAGGAACGGCATGTCCTCGACCGGCAGGATCTTGGAGATGACGCCCTTGTTGCCGTGGCGGCCGGCCAGCTTGTCGCCCTCGGAGATCTTCCGCTTCTGGGCCACGTAGACCCGGACGAGCTGGTTGACCCCCGGCGGGAGCTCGTGGGAGTCCTCCCGCGAGAAGACCCGCACGTCGATGACCTTGCCCTCTTCGCCGTGCGGCACCTTCAGGCTGGTATCGCGGACCTCCCGGGCCTTCTCGCCGAAGATCGCCCGCAGCAACCGCTCCTCCGGGGTCTGCTCGGTCTCGCCCTTCGGGGTGACCTTGCCGACGAGGACGTCACCGGGGCCGACCTCGGCCCCGACCCGGATGATGCCGCGGTCGTCCAGGTCGGCCAGGATCTCCTCGGACAGGTTCGGGATGTCCCGCGTGATCTCCTCGGCGCCGAGCTTCGTGTCCCGGGCGTCGACCTCGTGCTCCTCGATGTGGATCGACGTGAGGACGTCGTCCTTGACGAGCCGCTGCGAGAGGATGATGGCGTCCTCGTAGTTGTAGCCCTCCCACGGCATGAAGGCGACGAGCAGGTTCTTGCCGAGGGCCAGCTCGCCGTTGTGGGTCGACGGGCCGTCGGCCAGCAGGTCGCCGGTGACCACCTTCTGGCCCTCCTCGACGAGGACCTTCTGGTTGATGCACGTGTTCTGGTTCGACCGGCGGAACTTGGCCAGCCGGTAGATCTTCCGGCCGAGGTTGTGGCCGAGCCGGTCCTTCTGGCCGGCCCGGTACTCGACGACCAGCTGCTCCCCGGCGACCTCGGTCACCGTGCCGTCGCCCTCGGCGATGATCACGTCACCGGCGTCGCGAGCCGCCCGAGCCTCGACGCCGGTGCCGATGTACGGCGCTTCGGGGACGACCAGCGGGACGGCCTGCTTCTGCATGTTGGCGCCCATGAGCGCCCGGTTGGCGTCGTCGTGCTCGACGAACGGGATCAGCGCGGTCGAGACCGAGACGATCTGCTTCGGCGAGACGTCCATCAGGTCGACCTCGGACGGTGGGACGAAGTCGATCTCGCTCGTCGTCCCGTACGACGTGTTCGCCACGCCGACCCGGACGCCGGTGCCCTGCGGGCCGCGGCGGACGAGGACCCGGTCCTCGGTGAAGTTGCCACGCTCGTCGATCGAGGCGTTCGCCTGGGCGATGACGTGCTCTTCCTCTTCGTCGGCCGCCAGGTAGACGACCTCGTCGGTCACCCGACCGCCGGTCACCTTCCGGTACGGCGTCTCGATGAAGCCGTACTCGTTGACCCGCGCGTACGTGGCGAGCGCCCCGATGAGGCCGATGTTCGGGCCTTCCGGGGTCTCGATCGGGCACATCCGGCCGTAGTGCGAACTGTGGACGTCACGGACCTCGAAGCCCGCCCGCTCCCGGGAGAGGCCACCTGGGCCGAGGGCCGACAGGCGCCGCTTGTGCGCCAGACCGGAGAGCGGGTTGTTCTGGTCCATGAACTGGCTGAGCTGGCTCGTGCCGAAGAACTCCTTGACCGCGGCGACGACCGGCCGGATGTTGATCAGCGTCTGCGGGGTGATCGCCTCGACGTCCTGGGTGGTCATCCGCTCGCGGACGACCCGCTCCATGCGGGACAGCCCGACCCGGACCTGGTTCTGGATCAGCTCGCCGACCGACCGGATCCGGCGGTTGGCGAAGTGGTCCTGGTCGTCGATCCGATAGGTCGAGTCCCCGTCGGCCATGTGCAGGGCCAGATGGAGCATGTACGTGGCCGACGCCAGGATCTCCGAGGGGCTCAAGACCCCCTGGCCGGGCGCCGGGCGCTCGAGCTCGACCCCGAACAGCTCGGAGATCCGCTCGATCTCCGGACCGAGCTTGCGGTTGAGCTTGTACCGGCCGACCCGGGTCAGGTCGTACCGCTTCGGGTTGAAGAACGCGTTCTCGAAGTACTGGCGGGCGGCCTCCACCGACAGCGGCTCACCCGGACGGGCCCGCTTGTAGATCTCGAGCAGTGCCTCCTCGCGGGTCGGGGCGAGGCCCTTCTCCTTCTCCCACTGCCCTTCGAGGAAGTCGAAGTGGCGGACGAACCGCTCGAGGAACGCGTCGTCGCCGTAGCCGAGGGCGCGCAGCAGCACGAACAGCGACAGCCGACGCTTGCGGGCCACCCGGGCCCCGGCGGTGACGTCCTTGCCCGGCTTGGCTTCGACGTCGAGCTCGACCCACTCCCCCCGGTACGGGTGGATGGTCCCGGTGAAGATCGTCTTGATGTCCCGGCCCGGCTGGAAGATGACGCCCGGCGAGCGGACCAGCTGGCTGACGACGACCCGCTCGGTGCCGTTGACGATGAACGTGCCCCGGTCCGTCATCATCGGGAAGTCCCCCATGAAGACGGTCTGCTCCTTGATCTCCCCGGTAGTGGCGTTCAAGAACCGCGCCCGGACGAACACCGGCGCGGCGTACGTCATGTCCTTCTCCTTGCACTCCTCCACCGAGAACTTCGGCGGCGGGCGCAGGTCGGGATCGGACGGGTCGAACTCCAGCTCCAGGCTGAGCTGCCCGGTGAAGTCTTCGATCGGACTGATGTCGTCGAACGCTTCCGCCAGCCCCTTGTCGAGGAACCACTGGAAGGAGTCGCGCTGGATCGAGATCAGGTCCGGCAGTGGCAGGGCCTCGTCGATGTTGGCGAAAGACACACGTTCGGGGCTTCGGGACCGTGAGGGCAACGGCCTACTCCTCCCAATCGGGTAGGGGGTGGGACAAGTCGGATAGCTGGCGAAACAACCTGCGTGAACAGGGGGACGGGTGGTCGGTCAAAGGCCCGGACCGGGCCGGAGGACGTACGAGGGCGCGCGCCATTCAGCTGGTTTGACAGGCAAAGGCAGCGAACTGGTGCACGGCAACCCTGCATCCTACCCGCGAGCGGGTAGGGACACAACCCCCGGCCGCGAAAACCTCGCGGGGGCGGGGCCCGACGCTGGCGACAGGCTAGGAGCCGGCGCCGCGGGCGTCAAGGATGCCGGCCGAGCCGGCTCGCTGGACGGCCCAGGGCGCTACTTGACCTCGACCGTCGCCCCGGCGCCCTCGAGGGCAGCCTTGGCCTTCTCGGCGTCGTCCTTGGTGACCTTTTCGAGCACCGGCTTCGGCGCGCTGTCGACCAAGTCCTTGGCCTCCTTCAGGCCGAGGCTGGTCAGCGAGCGGACCTCCTTGATGACCTGGATCTTCTTGTCGCCGGCCCCGGTCAGGATGACGTCGAACTCCGTCTTCTCCTCTTCGCCGCCGGCCGCGTCGCCACCGCCGCCGGCCGCCGGCGCCGCGGCCACCGCCGCCGGCGCCGCCGCGGTCACGCCGAAGCGCTCCTCGAAGTCCTTCAACAGCTCACTCAGCTCCAGTACCGACAGCTCAGCGATGCCGTCGAGGATCTGGTCCTTGGTCAGGGTCCCTGCCATCTGGTGGCCTTCCTTTCGTTACTTTCGATCTCGGTTGTGGGTTCGGGTCCGGCTATTCGGCTTCGGCGGAGGCCTCGGGGGCCGGGTCTGCTTCGGCCCCGGCGTCGACCGCCGTTTCGGGAGCCGTCGCGTCGGCTGCCGCCGCCTCAGCCGGCTCGTCGGCCGCCGTCTCGGCTTCGGCTGGGCTGTCGGCTTCGGCGGCCGGTGCTGGTGCCTCGGGTGCGCCGCCCTTCTCGTCGAGCAGAGCGGAGAGCCCGTAAGCGAAGTCGCGGGGCAGGGCCTGGAGGAGGCCGGCCAGCTGGGCCAGGGGCGCTTGGAGCGCGCCGGCGAACCGGGCCAGGAGGACGTCGCGGGATGGGAGGTCGGCCAGCGCCCCGAGCTCGCCGGAAGAGAGGACGTCCCCGGCGACGAGGCCGCCCTTGACGATCAGGTGGGGGTTGGCCCGGGAGAACTCGCGGAGGGCCTTGGCCACCCCGCTCACGTCACCCTGGACGAACGTGATGGCGGTCGGCCCGGTCAGCAGATCTTCGAGCGGCTGATGCGAGCTGCCGGCGATGGCCAGCCGGACGAGGGTGTTCTTGAAGATCTTGTAGTCGCCGCCGGCGGCTCGGAGGTTCCGCCGCAGCTCCGCCAGGTCGGCGACGGTCAGGCCGCGGTACTCGGTAACGACCGACGCCGCGGACTCCTCGAGGCGCTGACGCACCTCGTCGACCACGGCGACCTTCTCGGCTCTCGGGTTGTCCATCGCTCCTCGGCTGCGAACGGGCCGTGGACCTTCCGCGTGCGACGGAACCAGAGGTTCGGAGGTCGCCTCATCGGGCGGGCCCCGGTCAGGGGGCCCCTTCGGCACCAGTGGTGCACCGGAGGTCTACGGCGTCGGATTCAGTGCTCGGCCGCCCTGGGCGACGAGCTGTTCGATGCAGGCTAGTACGGCGACCAGCGGGTGGGCCAACCGGCACGGCCGCCAGGCGGCCAACCGGATCAGGCGGTGGATTAGGCGGTGGCCGCCAGCTCCGCGTCGTCGTCGACGGCCCGGGCTCGGTTGGGGTCGATCTTGATCCCGGGGCCCATCGTCGTCGACAGGGTCGCGGCCAACAGGTAGCGGCCCTTGGCGGTCGCCGGCTTTACCCGGACGAGCTCCTCCACGAGCGCGTAGACATTGGCCTTGAGCTGGTCCTCGGTGAACGAGACCTTGCCGACCGGAATGTGGATGTTGCCGACCTTGTCGGTCCGGTACTCGACGCGCCCGCCCTTGAATTCGACGACGGCCTTGGCCACGTCCACCGTCACCGTGCCCGTCTTCGGGTTCGGCATCAGACCCCGGGGACCGAGGACGCGACCGAGCGTTCCGACCTGGCCCATCAGGTCGGGGGTGGCGATGGCGATGTCGAAGTCCAAGAAACCATCGTCCCGGACGCGGGCGACGAGGTCGTCGGCGCCGACGACGTCGGCCCCGGCGTTTCGGGCCTCGGTGGCCCGCTCACCGGCCGCGAAGACGGCAACCCGGACGGTCCGGCCGGTCCCGGACGGCAAGCTCAGCGTGCCCCGGACGATCTGGTCGGCCTTCCGGGGGTCGACGCCGAGACGAACGGCCAGCTCGACGGTCTCGTCGAACTTGGCCGAGCCCATTCCCTTGACGAGCGCGACCGCGTCGTTCGTGCCGTGGAGGGCTTCCCGGTCGTACTGGGTCCCGAGCTTCCGGTACCGCTTTCCGTGTTGCGTCATCAGTTCCTCCGTGTCCTCGAAAGTCGCCGTTCTCGAAAGTCGTCGGCGATCAGCTGGCGACGGCGATGCCCATGGAGCGGGCCGTGCCGGCTACCTGCTTCTTGGCCGCGTCGAGGTCGTCCGTGTTCAGGTCGTTGAGCTTGATCTTGGCGATGTCGGTGAGCTGGGCGTCGGTGATGGTGCCGACCTGCTCGCGACCGGAGGTGGCCGACCCCTTGGCGAGACCGACGGCCTGGCGCAGCAGGACCGGGGTCGGCGGCGTCTTCAGGACGAAGGTGAAGCTCCGGTCCTCGTAGATCGTGATGTCGACCGGCACGACCGTGCCGCGCTGGTTCTCCGTGGCCGCGTTGTACTGCTTGCAGAACTCCATCGTCTGGACGCCGTGGGGCCCCAGCGCGGTGCCGACCGGCGGGGCCGGCGTGGCCGAACCGGCCTGCAGCTGGATCTTGACGACGGCGAGGATCTTCTTCTTGGGGGGCATCGGGACTCTCCTACAACTTTGCGACTTGGCTGAACTCGAGCTCGACCGGCGTCTCGCGGCCGAAGATGTTGACGAGGACCTTCAGCTTGAGCTGGTCCTCGTTGATCTCGGCGATCTGGCCGGAGAAGTCGGCGAACGGCCCCTCCTTGACCCGCACGGTCTCGTCGATCTCGTACTCGAGCCGCGGGCGGGACCGCTTGGCGGGGGCCTCGACGCCCTCGGGCTTGACCTGGAGGATGCTCTCGACCTCGCGGCGGGACAGCGGCGTCGGCTTGGTGCCCGGGCCGACGAAGCCCGTGACGCCAGGGGTGTTGCGGACGGCCCCCCAGGTGTCGTCGTCGAGGTCGCAACGGACGAGGAGGTACCCGGGGAAGACCTTCTTCTGAACGGTGACCTTCTTCCCACCCTTGAACTCGACGACGTCCTCCATCGGGATGACGACCTCGAAGACCCGGTCTTCCATGCCCCGGGAGGCGACGACGCTCTTCAGGTTCGAGCTGACCTTGTTCTCGTAGCCCGAGTACGTGTGGACGACGTACCAGCGACCGGGCCGGTCGTAGGGGCTCGGGACGTAGACGTCCTCCTCGTCCTCGTCGTCGTCGGCGAGGACATCGACCGAGTCCGCGACGCCAGAGTCGGCGTCGGAGTCGGCGTCGGTCGGGACCGCCTGATCGTCCCCCTCGGCGGGCGCGTCGATCGGTGCGGCGTCGGTTGGCTCGGTATCGGCGGAATCGGTCACTGGGCTCACTTCTGTCGGGCTCACTTCTGGAACATGAAGAGGACGCCCTTGCCGAAGGCGAAGTTCAACAGGAAGATCAGGGCGGTCATGAAGACGAGGGTGGCGAAGACGATGGTCGTGTAGTTGACCATCTCGGCTCGGCTCGGCCACGCGACCTGCCGGAGCTCGTCACGGATCTCCCGGACGAACTGTATGGGCGACGTCCGCTTCTTGGCCGGCCGCTTCGCCGACGCGGCGGCCGACCGAGAGGCCGACGGCGAGCCGTCGGCCTCCGTCTGGTCCTGGCGCTGTATGCGCTTGCTCTCGCGGTTCACGGGCTTGGCTCCGGATATCTTGTCGACGGTCCTGCGCTGCCACAGGTTCCGAGCAGGGCAGGAGGGACTCGAACCCCCAACCGCCGGTTTTGGAGACCGGTGCTCTACCAGTTGAGCTACTGCCCTCCGTGGGCGCTCTCGGGTCCTCCCAGGCCTGGCGGAGCCTGCGGCGGTGACCTATGAAGCAGAGCGAGACGTTAGCACCGCTCCGGCGCAGGCTGCCCGGCGGGTCGCCGGCTGGCTCAGCGGGTCTCCTTGTGGAGGGTGTGCTCGCGGTCCCAGCGGCAGAACTTCTTCATCTCGATCCGCTCGCGGTCGTTGATCTTGTTCTTGGTCGTGATGTAGTTCCGCCGCTTGCAGACCTCGCAGGCCAGGGTGACCTGGACGCGCTTCTCATTCTTGGCCACGGCCGTTTCCTTTCCTCGGCGTTCGTCGTCCCGGCGTCCCGGGCAGTAGCGGCGGCGGGACTCGAACCCGCGACAACACGATTATGAGCCGTGTGCTCTGACCAACTGAGCTACGCCGCCATTTGGGGGAGCCCCCTGTCGGAATCGAACCGACGACACCAGCCTTACCATGGCTGTGCTCTGCCGACTGAGCTAAGGGGGCCACCGCGGTCCCGGACCGCAGGCGACAATGATAGCCACCGTGCGACCGGGTCCGCTCCGGTGGTGTCGCCCCGTGGTGTCGCCCGGTGGTGTCGCCCAGCCCGGTGACGTCGCTACCATCCCCGGATGCGGATCCGACTGGCGGCGGCGGCCGACGCCGAGGGCATCCGGGTGATCTACAACCACGAGGTCACGAACGGCACGTACACCTTCGACCTCGTCCCCCGGACGGCCGAGGAGCAACGGGCCTGGCTGGCCCGGCACGACGGCGCCCATCCGGCGGTGGTGGCCGCGGACGACGCCGACGAGCAGGTGCTCGGCTTCGGCGTGCTGTCGCCGTTCCGGGGCCGCCCGGCCTACGCCACGACCGTCGAGGACTCGGTGTACGTCGACGGCAAGCACCGCGGCCGCGGGATCGGTCGGGCCGTCCTCGAAGAGCTCGTCCGGTTGGCCGGCGCCCACGGGTTCCACACGGTCATCGCCCGGATCACGAGGGAGAACGAGCCGTCGGTGGCCCTGCACCGAGCCTGTGGCTTCGAGCTCGTCGGGGTCGAGCGGGAGGTCGGCCGGAAGCACGGCCGGTGGCTCGACGTCGTCGAGCTCCAGCGGATGGTCTGACACCGGCACCGCGGCACCGGCACCGCGGCACGGGCCCGCGCCCGGGGCGCGGCCCGACCCGGGTCAGCCCTCGATGGCGATGGCCGGGTCGTCCGGCCAGGCGAAGGCGGCCGCGTCCGCCGAGTCTCGCCAGGCGGTCGCCCACCGACCGATCGGGGCGAGCAGCACGGCGAGGAGGGCCAGGAGCGCGGCCGCGACGGCCAGCGGATTGGCGTGGATGAGCTCGTCGAGCAGCGTGCGGCCACCGGGCAGGCCGATGAACGGCGACGCGATGGACAGGGCGATCAGCACGGTCCGCAGCCGGCCGAGGGCGACCGGGGCGAGCAGGATGACGCCCCACGTGAGGTACCACGGCTGGACGACCGGGCCGAGGACGACGAAGAGGAGCAGACTGAGGCCGAGCGCCTTCAGCCCACCGATCCGATCGCTGTTGACGAGGAGGTAGACGGACGCGACCGCGGCCGCGAACAGGCCGAGGACACGCGTGATCGAGAGGACGCCGGCCGTCGACACCCCGTGCAGGCCGACCGCGTGCAGGAGGCCGCCGACGCCCATCCCGATCCCGGTCGCCGGGGCCAGCCAGCTCCTGACCGTCCCGGGCGTCGCCAGGTTGCCGATCCACCCGAGCCCGAGGCCGCTGACGACCGACAGGGCGAGCATGACCGCGCCGGCGATCAGACCGGCGTAGACGAGGGGCCGGATCCGCTGGCGCCACGGGATGCCGACGCCCAACCACTCCCAGCCGATGTAGACGACGCCGAGGGCGGCGGGAACCTTGATGGCCGCGGCGAGCGCGCACAGGACGACGCCCCAGACCGGGTGCTTGTACTTGGCCGCCGTGATCCCGGCCAGCAGCAGGCCGATCATGATCGCGTCGTTGTGGGCGGCGCCGACCAGCGTCAACAGGACGAGCGGGTTGAGGACGGCCAGGACGTAGACCGGACCGGCATCGCGGCCGTAGGCCCGGGCCAGCTTCGGGATGCACCAGGCGATCAGGGCGACGCCGGCCAGCGAGAAGAGGCGCAGGAAGATCACCGTGACGATGGCATGGTGAAAGCTGGCGGTGGCCAGGAAGCCGTCGATCATCAAGAACAGCGGCCCGTACGGCGCGGGCGTGTTCCCCCAGAGCGGGTCGACCGGGTTCACGTACGGCCCGGCGCCGAGGGTGAACGGGCCGTAGTGGTACGGGTTGATGTGGTGGCTCATCATCTCGCCCTGGGCGGCGTACGAGAAGACGTCGCGGCTGAACACCGGGGCGACGACGAGCATCGGGACGAGCCAGAGCACGAGGATCCAGCCGAGGTACCGGATCGGCACGCCGGGCCGGCGGGCCAGAGCCTTCATCAGTCCGTACCAGACCCGCATGAAGAGGACGAGGCCGCCGTAGACCGCGACGAGGCCGAAGAGCATGAAGCCGGTCGACGTCGTGTTGGCCGTCGGCTCCCCGAAGAACCAGGTTCCCGCCATCTCCAGCTTGAACGGCGAGCTCGGCAACGACGCGCCGACGGCCACCGCGGTGAGGGCGAGGAGCCCGAGCAGCGCGGGGCGCCGGAGGAACGACCAGTCGTCGGCGTCGTCGGCGTCCGGCCGCATCCGCTCGCTGAGCAGAGAGGACGGCAGGAGCCGGACCTTGGTCACGTCGAGCCGCATCGCCGCGTGGTCGGCGAGCGTCTCGACCCGGTCGCCGATCTGCCGACCCAGTCGCGCCAGACGGCCGTCGGCCGACCGGTCGGCGTCGGGGGAGCTCAGGGTGTCTGCCACTGCAACCTCGATGTCGCCTTGGGGAAACGGGCCGGGCTCGGCATCCGGTCGCGGCACAGGAAACTCATCGCCACCGCTCCGTAACGACATTGTAACCCTCGGAGAGGGCTCGACAAGGAACTGCTCGTGGGCCGGGGAGGATTCGAACCTCCGTAGGCGATGCCGGCAGGTTTACAGCCTGCTTCCTTTGGCCACTCGGACACCGACCCGTAGGGGTTGGAGGATATCCAATACCGCCGGGGCCGACGACTCCCCGCCCGGCTCCGCGCCCGCCGGTCGACGATCGGTATCGTGGAGCCATGCCCAGCTTCGACATCGTGTCCGAGGTCGACCTGCAAGAGGTCCGCAACGCGGTCGACCAGGCCAACCGGGAAGCGTCGACCCGGTTCGACTTCAAGAACACCGAGTCGTCGATCGAGCTCGGAGAGAACGAGCTCGTGCTCCACTCGTCGACCGAGGACCGGCTGCGCGCCCTGCACCAGGTGCTCGACGAGAAGCTCGTCAAGCGGCAGGTGTCGCTCAAGGCGCTGGATCCCGGCAAGGTCGAGGAGGCCGCCAAGGGCGCGGCTCGCCAGCGGGTGGCGATCAAGGCCGGCATCTCCCAGGACCACGCCAAGCGGCTCAACAAGTTCATCAAGGATCTCGGGCTCAAGGGCGTCGGCTCACAGACCCAAGGCGAGCAGCTCCGGGTGACCGGGAAGAAGCGGGACGACCTGCAGGCGGTGATCGCGGCCTGCAAGGACGAGGACTTCGGCATCCCGCTGCAGTTCAACAACTTCCGCGACTGAGCGTCGGCGTCGGCCGGCGTGACCCGGCCGGCGGCCTGACCCCCGGCGGACGGCCTCACCGAACGGCCGCACCCTCGGGACGCTCCCCGGCGGCCAGCTGGCCGCCGTGCTCTTCGGCGTCGAGGTGCTCGTCGATCTCCTCCAGCAGGTTCGGCGCGTGGAAGAGGCGGTTGAAGAGCAGCAGCTTGAGCACCCAGAACACGGCGAACGACAAGATGTTGGCCAAGAGAACGAGCGCCGTCTGTTCGGTGTGGCCGAGGTGGTGCGTCTGGCCGACGTGCCGGGCCACCGAGGCGCCGATGATCGAGAAGGCGATGCCGGCGGCCGCGACGGCCCAGAACGGGATCACTTCCTTCCTCAGGTGGGAACGCCCGGACTTCCCCCAAGCCCAGTTCCGGTTGAGCCAGTACGACGGGAAGGTGGCCACCGCGTTGGCGAAGATGGTGCTCGGCACCTCGGTCCACCATTGGAAGACGCCGTAGACGAGAGCGAGGACCCCGACGGACACGCCGGTCGTGATGACCGAGACCATCAGGTAACGGAAGATCTTCTTCCCCTCGTGGGTATGGAGCCATGCCCAGAGGCGTTGAAACAGTTCCGTCATATCCGGACAACTGTACTCGGCGGACCTTACGAAACACTTGCGTTCGCGGCCGCCCTCGGACCGGGCACCCGCCGGCCGGTCGGTCCACCCGGAGGCCCGCCGCGGTGGGCCGGCGGCGGCGATCAGCCGAGGACGTTGTCCCGGGCGACCTGCCCGAACCAGGCCGCGCTCGGCTTCGGGCGGCGCTCGAACGTCTGCGCGGTCGACGGCGACGAGGCCGAATTTCGGTCCGTAGCCGTAGGCCCATTCGAAGTTGTCGAGCAGGCTCCACGCGAAGTAGCCGCGGACGTCGACGCCATCGTCCAGGCAGCGGCGGACACCCCGGAGGGCCTCGGTGTAGAACGCCACGCGCTGGTCGTCGTCGTCGGTGGCGATGCCGTTCTCGGTGACGACCACCGGCAGGCCGGTCACCTCGGCGGCCCGCCGGACGGTGTGCTCGGTGGCCTGCGGCCAGTACTCGTACCCCATCTGCGTGACCGGGACGCCGTCGGCCGCGGCCAACAGACGGCCACCGGCGCCGAAGCGGAGCCGGGTGTAGCACTGGACGCCGATGAAGTCGTCGCCGGCGGTGGCCCGGAGGAACGTGTCCTCCAGCAGCTCCTGCGCCTCGGCTCTCGCTGCCTCCCCGCCGTCCTCGGCCACCAGCTCGGCCATCGACAGCGTGAGGCCGACCGGGAAGGTGCCCGGACCGGCGCGCAGCGCGTCGACGGCGAGCCGATGGGCCCGGACCATCGCCTGGTTGACGATGACATGGCGGGCCAGGTCGTCGCGGATGCCCGGCGGGAAGACGCCGAACGTGTAGCCCATCAAGCCGATGACGTTCGGCTCGTTGATCGTGCAGGCCCAGCCGATCACGTCACCCAGGGCAGCGGCGACCCGGCTGGCAAACCGGGCGAACCGGTCGGGGGCGTCCGGCGACTCCCAACCGCCCCGGGCGGCCAGCCAACGGGGGGTCGTGAAGTGGTGCAGCGTGACGACCGGTTGGAGACCACGTTCGAGGCAGGCCGCGGCGATCCGGCGGTAGTGGTCGAGGGCGGCCGTCGACCACTCGCCCTCGGCCGGCTCGATGCGGCTCCACTCGAGCGAGAAGCGGTAGGCGCCGAGCCCGAGGTCGGCGACGAGGTCGACGTCCTCCCGCCAACGGTGGAACGAGTCGCAGGCGTCCCCGCTGGGCTCCGGACAGCCGGACCCGGGGTTGTGCTCCCAGGCCCACCAGTCGTTGTTGACGTTGCCCCCCTCGATCTGGTGGGCGGCCGTGGCCGCCCCCCACAGGAACCCCTCGGGGAACCGGCCGTCGGCACGTGTGGCAGACATGCTGCGCACCGTAGCCCGGCGGTTTCACGCCGGCCGCCACGGCCTGCCAACATGATCGGGTGAGCGAATCCCTCGATTTCCTCGTCCACCTGCTCGACCTCGAGCCGATCGAGGTGAACATCTTCCGCGGCGTCCAGCCGAAGGAGGAGCGCCAGCGGGTCTTCGGCGGTCAGGTTGCCGGCCAGGCGCTGATGGCCGCCGGTCGGACGGTGGAGCACGGACGGGTCCACTCGCTCCACTCGTACTTCCTCCGACCGGGGGACCCGACGATCCCGATCCTCTACGAGGTCGACCGGATCCGGGACGGCAAGTCGTTCACCACCCGCCGGGTCGTCGCCATCCAGCACGGGCGGGCCATCTTCAACATGGCCGCGTCGTTCCACGACGACGAGGTCGGCCTGGACCACCAGTTCCCGATGCCCGAGGTCCCGGCTCCCGAGACGCTGGCGACGCTGCCCGAGCGGTTGACGCCGTGGCGGGACGAGCTGGCCGACTGGTTCTCCCGCCCGCACCCGATCGACCAGCGCCACATCGGCGAGCTGCCGTGGCGGCGGGAGTCCGGCGCGGACCCGTTCCAGCGGCTGTGGATCCGGGCCGACGGCGACCTGCCCGACGACCCGCTGCTCCACGCCTGCGTCGCCACCTACGCGTCCGACCTGTCCCTCTTCGACACCATCCTCCAAGCCCACCCGGTCAACTGGAACGACACGAACTTCATGGGGGCCAGCCTCGACCACTGCATGTGGTTCCACCGGCCGTTCCGGGCCGACGACTGGCTGCTCTACGACACCGACTCCCCAGTGGCCGCCGGCGCCCGCGGCTTGGCCCGGGGCTTCCTGTTCGACCGGTCCGGACGGCTCGTCGTCTCGATGATCCAAGAGGGGCTCGCCCGCATCATCAGCTGAGCCCGCGGCCCGGTCGAAGTCGAGGTCCGCCTGGGGCCCAGCCCCACGCCGGTCGTGGAGCTACCGGCCGCTGATGGCGACGTAGTCGCGGGGCTCGGGCCCGATGTAGAGCTGGCGGGGCCGGGCGATCTTGGAGTCCTGGTCGAGCATCTCCTGCCAGTGGGCCAGCCAACCGGCGGTCCGGGGGATGGCGAAGAGGACGGGGAACATCTCGAGCGGGAACCCCATGGCCTGGTAGATCAGGCCGGAGTAGAAGTCGACGTTCGGGTAGAGGCGCCGGGAGATGAAGTACTCGTCGGCGAGGGCGATCTCCTCGAGCTTGAGGGCGATGTCGAGCAGCGGGTTCTTGCCGGTGACCTCGAAGACCTCGTCGGCGGTCCGCTTGATGATCGTCGGCCCGGGGGTCGTAGCTCTTGTAGACGCGGTGGCCGAACCCCTGGAGCCGGCCGTTCCCGCTCTTGACGCCGGCGATGAAGTCCGGGACGTTCTCGATCGACCCGATCTCGGTCAGCATCTTGATGACGGCCTCGTTGGCACCGCCGTGGCGCGGACCGTAGAGGGCGGCCGCGGCGGCCGCGGTGGCCGAGTACGGGTCGGCGTGGGACGAGCCGACGACGCGCATGGCGGTGGTCGAGCAGTTCTGCTCGTGGTCGGCATGGAGGATGAAGAGCACGTCGAGGGCCCGGGAGAGCACCGGGTCGGGCTCGAACCGGGGCTCCGCGACCTTCCACATCATCGAGAGGAAGTTCGACGCGAAGTCGAGCGAGTTGTCCGGGTAGACGAACGGCATGCCGACGCTGAACCGGTGAGCCGCCGCGGCCAGCGTCGGCATCTTGGCGATGAGCCGGATGATCTGCTTGTTCCGGGAGGCCGGGTCGAAGATCTCCTTGGCGTCCAGGTAGAACGTCGACAGCGCGGCGACGGCGGAGACGAGCATGCCCATCGGGTGGGCGTCGTAGTGGAACCCCTCGAGGAACCGCTTGCGCACGTTCTCGTGGATGAACGTGTGCATCGTTATCTCGTGCTGCCAGTCCTCGTACTGCCCGGTCGTCGGCAGCTCGCCGTGCAGCAGGAGGTAGGCCACCTCGAGATAGGTCGAGTGCT
Organism: uncultured Actinomycetota bacterium; assembly: GCA_963844575.1. Taxonomy (GTDB): domain Bacteria; phylum Actinomycetota; class Acidimicrobiia; order Acidimicrobiales; family RAAP-2; genus DASZUK01. The sequence continues at coordinate 855,755 of CAWJOU010000005.1, read as the reverse complement.
CGGCGAGCTGCTCGATCGGGTAGCCGCGGTAGCGGAGGATGCCGGCCTCGCCGTCGAGATAGGTGATCGCGCTCTCGCACGCCGCCGTCGACATGAAGCCCGGGTCGTAGAACCAGACGCCGGGTAGGAACTTGCCCCAGTCGGTGGCCGCCACCCCGCCGTTGACGATGGGGATCTCGACGCTCTCGCCCGTCCGGTTGTCGGTGATCGTGATGCTGTCCGCCACGGGCTCGAACCTTTCCTGCTGATGTCGCTTTTTCTTTTTGCTCCCCTCGTCGATCCTATGGCGTGGCCGACGATGCGGTCGAGGCGGGCGCCACTTTGATCGTGAACGTCCTGGTGGTCCCGGTCCCGTCCGTCGGCGCAGCCGGGGCGGTGACCGAGACGGTCAGGGCGTAGCTCTGGCCGGGGGTGACGGGGATGGACGGCAGGACGACGGCCTGGGAGCGGCCGGCGGCCAGGTCGACGGTCCGGGAACGAGTGGCGCCGCCCGGCACCGCGACCGAGACGGTGACCGCCGGCTCGTCGACGTTGCCCTGGTTGGCGACGACGGCGGTGACCGACAGCGAGTGGGTCGGCGTGACCGTGGCGGCCGGCGGCGGCGGTGTCGTCGGGGGGACGACCGGTGGTGTCAGCCGGATGCCGTGGGGCAAGAGGACGACCCGATGGTCGGCCAGGAGGGACTGCGAGCCGCTGAGCTGGTCGACGAGGGCGGTCGCCGTCCCGGCCGTCCACGGCTGGCGGAGCCAGACCGACCGGGGCAGTGCCGCGCCGCCTGGCGCGCCGCGGAACTGGCGACGCACCGCGGCGTACGCCTGGTCGGCGGCGTGGAGCAGCCGACCGGCGCCAGCGAGATCCGCGGTGGCCTGGTCCGACGTGAGCAGGGCCTTCGGCCCCGGCGTGGTCGACGTCGTCGGCGCCCCGACGACCGGCAACGGCGCCATCCCGAGCAGCCCGTCGACGGCCGTCCGCGCCTCGGTCACGGCCTCGGCCCGATCGGCCAGGACGCCGGCGAAGTCCTTCCCGAGGTCGCCGGAGGGTGTCGGTGGGGCCAGGGCGGCGCCACTCGTCGCCGTCTGGGAGCTGGCGGTGACGAGGCTGTCGAGCTGCTGCTGGAGGGCCGGGCGGGTCAGTTGCGGCATACCGGCCACGAGCGTGCGCAGCTGCGCGCCGGTCTCGTTCGACCGGTCGATCAGCGTCGTCCCCTGGGCGGCGTACGACCGGTTCAGGTCCGTCCAGTACGGGCCCGACGCCCTACCCACCCGTACGGCGCCGCCGATCAGCAGGACCAGGGCGACGACGGCGACCAGGACGACGACCAGCGTGGTCGTCAGGGATCGCCGGCGCCGGCGACGCTCGAAGGGCGGCATCGGCGCTCGACGCTACCGCCGGGCGCCCCGGCGGCGAGAAGCGTCAGGCGTCGGTCGGCTCGGCGGTCCGCGACCGGCCGTCGCCGTTGGCCGACGTCGGCAGCACGCTGGCCGTGCTCCGCCACTGCACCGTCGGACGGATGGCCACCGGGTCGACCCGGTCCCGGTGACGGTCGACGACGGCCAGCAACGACGAGATCGTCGCCTGATTGAGCAGGTGCGGAACGAGCCCGAGGTCGAGCAGCTTGGTGTGCGCAGCCCGGTAGTAGTGCTCCTGCTTCTCGACCCGCGGGTCGTCGAGGTGGTCGATCTCGACGTGGCCCGGGTAGGCGTCGACGACCATATCGGCCAGCTGTCCGACGGAGAAGGACTCGGTGAACTGGTTGAAGACCCGGAACTCGCCCTTGTCCGGCTGGTTCAGACAGGCGAGCTCGACGCAGGCCAGCGTGTCGCGGATGTCGAGCATGCCGCGGATCTGCCCGCCGCTGCCGTAGACGGTCAGCGGGTGCCCGACGACGGCCTGGGCACAGAACCGGTTCAGGACGGTCCCGAAGACGCCGTCGTAGTCGAACCGGGTCGCCAGGTCCGGGTGCGAGCGCGGTCTCCGGCGTCTCCTGGCCGTAGACGATGCCCTGGTTCAGGTCGGTCGACCGGAGGCCCCAGATCCGGCAGGCGAACATGATGTTGTGGCTGTCGTGCACCTTGGACAGGTGGTAGAAGGAGCCGGGCTGTTTCGGGTACGGCAGCACGTCGGTCCGGCCGCGGTGGGTGATCTCTATGAAACCCTCTTCGATGTCGATGTTCGGCGTCCCGTACTCGCCCATCGTGCCGAGCTTGACCAGATGGATGTCCGGGTTGGTCTCGGCGATGGCGTACAGCAGGTTCAACGTGCCGACGACGTTGTTGACCTGGGTGTAGACCGCGTGGTTCTGGTCGATCATCGAGTACGGCGCGGACCGCTGCTCGGCGAAGTGGACGACCGCCTCCGGCTCGAACTCGGTGACGACCCGCTTGACGAACGCCGCGTCGGTCAGGTCGCCGACGTACATGTCCAGCCGCAGGCCGGAGACCTCCTCCCAGACCCGGACCCGCTGCTGCAGGTGGCGGATCGGGACGAGGCTGTCGACGCCCATCTCGTAGTCGTACTGGCGACGGGCAAAGTTGTCGACGACGCCGACCTCGTGCCCCCGGCGGGAGAGATGCAGTGCCGTCGGCCAGCCGAGGTACCCGTCACCGCCCAGCACGAGGATTCTCACATCGTCTCCCTTCGATGACCGGACTCGTTGACCCGACTGGCCGAACGCAACATATTTGCAACACAACAATGCCTTAAGAAGCTGAGAAAAGGCTGAGACTCACCAGAAACAGAGCTGAACAACTGTAAGGATTCCCTTACGGGCGGCCGGGCTCAGGCGCTGGCCAAGATGCGACGGACCTCCGCCTTGGCCCCGTCGAGATCGTCGATCCGGTGGGCGACCGCGCCGTCGGGCCGGAGGAAGAGGAAGCTGCAGCGCCGCACCGGCCGGCCGAGCGCCGACTCCACCGCCACTGCGTACGCCGCCCCCTGCAGCCGGTACCGGGCCGACGGCTCGTCGGTCCCCTGGTCGGTCTTGTAGTCGACGACCTCCAGCCCGTCCGGTCCGTCGACCAGGAGGTCGACGAAACCTTCGAGGACCCGCCCTTCGACGGCCGTCCCGACGTACACCTCCCGCCAGTGCCGACCGGCCGCGGCCGTCCGGACGACGTCGGCGGCCAGCGCCGCCCGCACCAGCCCGGCCACCTCGTCGGCGCGGCCGGCGATGCCCTCCGCCGCGGCGTGCGTGCGGGCGAGCTCGTCCAGCCCGGCCCCGCTGGCCAGGTCGACGACCTGGAGGGTGGCGTGGACGGCCCGGCCGACGGCGGTGCCGGCCCGGCCGCGACGCCACACCGGCCGGTCACTGGCGTCTTCGGACCCGTCTTGTTCCGGTCCACCAGGCTCGTCGTCGGCCAAGCCGGCGACGCCGGTGGCCGAGACCGTCCTCGGCGGCGCGTCCAGCCGCTCGGCTCGGTGGTCGATCCACGCCGCCCGCTCGTCCTCGGTAGCCATCGGTTCGGCGAACCCCGGCCGGTGGGCCGGTGCCGGCCGGCGCAACCCGGCCGGTGGGGAGGGCCGGAACGGCACCCACGGCGGATCGACCGCGGCGAGACGGGCGGCCAGACTGCCCGTGGCCCGTTCGGCCCGGTGAACGCTGACGACGAGATGGTCCCGGGCCCGCGTGGCGGCCACGTAGAGCAGGCGGACCTGCTCGTCGTCGTCGAGATCGGCCTCCCGGGCGGCGAGCGCGGCATAGCCCGAGGTAGCCAGCCCGCCGCCGGTCGCCAGCTCTGGACCGTCGGGCCCGAACAACACCCCCGGCCCCGACGACCGGGCCCGCGCCGTCCCGGTCCCGGCGACGACGACGACCGGGAACTCCAGGCCCTTCGCGGCGTGGACCGTCATGATCCGGACGGCGTCGAGATCGGGCTCCGGCAGCACCGCCTCGGTGACGCGGGCGTCGTCGGCGGCCTGCCGGTCGACCCAGGCCAGGAACCGGCGCAGGTCGCCGCCGGACGCGTCGGCGAAGAGCCTCGCCTGGTCGACGACGAACCGGAGCCGCCGCCACGCCTCCCGCCAGCGGGGGCCGTCGAGGGCCAACAGCAGCAGCCGCCGGTCCTCGACCACTCGCTCGACGAGGACGCTGACGTCGCACCACCATCGCGCCTCGTGCTGCGCCCGCAGCGCCCGGAGCCCGGCGACCACCGGGTCGTCCGCCGGCAGCTCGCCGGGCGGGTCCCGGCGGAAGTCCCAACGACCGCCGGCGGAGCGGAAACGGACCAGGTCGTCGTCGCCGCACCCGAAGCCGGCCGAGCGGAGCGCGCCCACCACGGCCGGCTCGTCGGTCGGGTCGTCGACCGCATGGAGGACGGTCAGCAGCTCCTGCACCTCCGGCGCGGCGTACACCAGCGAGCTCGACTCGAGGCGGTACGGGAGGCCGGCCTCGTCGAGCGCCTGCTGGAGGGCGGGCACGGACCGCCGGGTCGGGACGAGAACGGTGATGTCGGCCAGCGTCGCCGGACGACCGCTGTCGCCCACCGGCCAGCCCTCGTCCCGGGCGGCCAGGACCGCGGCCGCGACGTCCGCGGCTTCCGCCACTCGGGCCTCGTCGGCCCGGGCCGCCGGGGGGACCTCGGAGCCGAGGACCGAGACGGCCGGCCGGGCGGCCGGGTGCGCCGGACGGACCGGGTGGGACGGGACGTACCCCGGCCCGCCTCGGTCGGCCATCAGTCGCCCGAAGGCCGCGTCGACCCACGAGACGATCCCCGGAACCGAGCGGAAGTTGGCGGTCAGCGACAGCGCCTCGTCGGCCACCCCGGCCCTCGTCGCCGCGAACACCGCCAGGTCGGCCCGACGGAACCGGTAGATCGACTGCTTCGGGTCGCCGACGAAGAACAGGCGCCCCGGTTCGACCCCGAGAGCCGCCCACGACTCGTCGCCGGCCGGGCCACCGGGCGCGCCCACCGGGCCGACGGGTTCGGCGGACCGGTCCGCCGGCACGGCCGCGATACGGACGGCCAGCTCGGCCTGGATCGGGTCGGTGTCCTGGAACTCGTCGACGAGGAGGAAGCGGTACCGGTCGTGGAGCGCGGCCTGCACCGCCGGGTCGTCCCGGACGACGTCTCGGGCCAGGACGAGCAGGTCGTGGTAGTCGAGCCGGCCCTCGCGGCAACGGCCGGCCGCGGCGCGCCGAGCCGCCGCGGCCAGGGCCACGCCGACCCGGCCGAGGGCGCACCGGGCCGCGTCGGCCACGACCCGGTCCCGGGCGGCTTGGGCTTCGGCCAGACAGGACTGGACGTCCGGCTTCCGTCCCCGCCAGGCGGCCGGTCGGCCCCGGTTGCCGGCCGTGAGCTTCGACGCCGTCCCCGCCAGGACCCGCAGGACGTCGATCTCGGCGTCGCTGTCCTCCAACCGCTCGACCACCGGTCCGAGGGCGTCGAGATGGCGCAGGAGCTGGTCGTCCGGGTCGTCGCAGTACGGGGCCAGCGCCCGCGCCCGCCGCAGCGGGTCCAGAGCTCCGCCGGGATCGATCCGGGGCAGCGCGGCCGGCGGACCGTCGTCGCCGGGTGGGATCCGGTCCCAGTTGGTGTCGAACGCCTGGGCGATCGCCCGGAGGTCGTCGAGGTGAGCGCCACAGGCGAGCAGCCACGACAACGCCGCCGACGCGTCCGGATCCGCCAGTAGGGCGTCGACGGTGCCGGCCCACCGGTCGTCGAAGGCGATCGCCGAGCGGACCTCGTCGAGCACCTCGAACACCGCGGGCAAGCCGGCCGCAAAGGGATGATCGGCGAGTATCCGTCGAGCGAAGCCGTGGAGCGTCGTGACCGCGGCCCCGTCGAGGCCGGCGAGCGCGTCGGCCGCGGCCGCTCGCCGCGACACCACCGGATCAGCGACCGCGGCCTGCTCCAACCGTTCGGCCAGCCGGTCCCGGAGCTCCCCCGCCGCGGCCTCCGTGAAGGTGATCGCCGCCAGCTGGTCGACGGCGGCTCGGCCGGTGAGCAGGATCTCGAGGATGCGGGCGACCAGCTGCGTCGTCTTGCCGCTGCCCGCACCGGCCTCGACGAACAGCGTCGACGACAGATCGGCGGCGATCGACGCCCGGGCCGCGCTGTCGTCCGTCATCTGGCGTCCGTCATCTGGCGTCCGTCATCTGGCATCGGTCATCCGGCGTCGGCCAGCGCCACGTACCCGGCCGCCCACGGATCGTCCCGCTTGTGATCCCACGACCGCGACCGGTCGCTCGGGCAGATCCGGTCGAACGGACAGATCCGGCAGTTCGCGGCCCGACCCCCGAGCCCCTCGGGAGGCCCGGGATTGGCCGGGAACCGACCGGCCTCGATGGCGTCGACCAAAGTGCGCAGCACGTCTTGGAACCGACTCTCCGCCGCCGCGGTCAGGCGGAAGCCGTCGCGGGGGAACCGGCCGCGGACGCTGCCCCGGTCACTGACGAACCAGTAGCCCACGTCCACCGGGCCGTCGGCCCGGTACCGGTGGGCCGCGGCCAGGCCGTAGAGCACGAGCTGCAGCCTCGTCCCCCGAGCCACCGGATCGTCCGCCAGGACGTCGACGCCGTACCGGCCGCCGGTCTTGTAGTCGAGCACCGACAGACCACCACCCGGCAGTCGGTCGATCCGGTCGACCGTCCCGCGGAAGCGGATCGACCGGCCGTCGCCCAACGAGATCGACACCGGTGCGGCGCGGTCCCAGCCGAACCGCTGCTCGACCGCCTCCGGCACCGCACCGGTGGCGGCCCGGTACCGATCGTCCTCGCGCAGGAAGTGGCGGAGGTCGGCCAGGATCGCCGACCGGTCCATCTGCCAGAGCGCCGGCCGGCCCGTCAGGCCCCGCTGCTCGACGTCCACGAAGGCCTCGTCGGCCAGCCGACCGAGGCGATCGTACGCCTCGGGACCCCACGTCCGGTCCGGCCGGACCCGCTCCTCGGCCGGCCGGGCGAGCTCGTCGGCGACGAACCGCTCCAGGATCCGGTGAACCAGATTGCCTCGTTCGGACGCCCGCATCTGGAGGATCGCCTCCGGTCGCTCCGCGTCGTCGAAACCGAGGACGTGGGAGAACAGGTACCGACGCGGGCACGCGGCGAAGGCCTCGAGGCCGGTCGCCGACTGCACCGACCCGTCGCCCGCCGGCGTCGCCACCACCACGTCGTCGAGCCGCCCGTCGAACCGACTGAACTGCGCCCCCCGCCGGCCCTGGCGTAGTTCGAGACCGCGTTCGAGCACCGCGTCGTGGTGGGCCAGGAAATGGCGGGCCAACCGTCGACCCGACCCGGTCCACCGCACGAGGTGCTGCCGGTCCCAGTCGGCCGCCGAGACCGGTTCGTCGAAGCCGGCCGAGCCGGCCACTGCCGCGCCGAGGGACGGAACCCGCTCGTACCTCGGGCCGGTCGGCAGATCGGCCAGGTCGCCGGCGTGGAGGCGCCGGTCCGCCCCCACGACGACCTCTGCGGTGTCGAGCAGCAGCCGGGACGGGCGGAGCTCCCGACCCTGCCGCTGGTCGCCGGACGCGCACGACAGCAGCCGGACCGGGGCCGCGGCGAGGGCCGCCAGGTAGTCCCGACGCGCCTCGACCGTCCGGGCGGCCCGCAGCGGTAGCTCGTCGCCGCACGCTTCCCGGTCGCGATCGGGCACGAGCACGTCGTCGGCCGATCGTTCTGGGAAGGCCCCTTCGGCCATGCCGACGACGCAGAGGACATCGAGGTCGAGGCCGACGACGTCGCCGACCCGACCGACGAACACCCCCCGGCCGAACCGCGACGTCTGGGGAGCCGGCGCGTCCAGCTCCGCCGCCAGCGCGGCCCGGAAGTCGGCCAGGCCGGGGCCCGGACCACCGAGGTCGTCCAGCCCGGTGAGACCGGTGAGCCCGTCGATGACCGCCTCCAGGGCGGCCACCTCCCGCGTCGGCCAGTCGGCCCGGCTCGACGGGCCGCCGAGCAGCTGGTCGAGTCGGTCCTTCGCCCATCCGGCCCATCCGGCCCAGCTCGTCGGTGACGCGGCCACGTGCCGACCGAGCTCGGCCATGAACGACGAGAGCCACTCGCTACGGCCGGCAGCCCGTTGCCGCGCCGACCCGTCGTCCGGCCCCATGGCCGCCCGTTCGCGCTGCCCGGCCGCGTAGGCCGCTGGCCGGTCCACCCACTCGGACAGTCCGCCGACCACACCGGCCGCCGCCGACAGGACGTCCCACGCCGTCGCCGGGATCGGACGGCCGCGGTGCCGGAGCGGCGCCGACGTCAGCCAGGCGGTCACCTGGTCCCGCCGCCACCCGTGATCGACCAGCTCGAAGAGGCCGAGCAGCGTCCGGCCGGCCACCGTGGACGCCAGCGACCGGACCCCCGTACCGTTGAACGGGATCCCCGCGCCCTCCAGCGTGTCGTGGACGAGCCTCGGGTACGGCGCCGCCCCACCGTGGACGACCGCCATCCGCTCCAACGGCGTCCCGGCCGCGTTGGCCGCCATCAACTGGCGGACGACGAGCAGGATCTCGGCGTCCGCGGCCGGCGCGACCAGGACTCGCGTGCCGGTCGTCGCCGTGGGCGGTTCCGCGCCCGCGCCGCGGGTCGCCGACGCCCAAGGCCGCAGCTCCACGCCGTCGACCTCCCGGTCCCCCGTCGATCCGACGACGACCGTCACCGGAACGTGCTCGGCCAGCGCGTGGACCAGCGCGTGGTCGGTCGGTCGGACGAAACGGGGCAGGTAGACGACGACCGGCCCGGTCGTCGCCGTCACGACCGCTGGGTCCCGGCCGATCTCCGCCACCGCGGCGGCGACCAGCGCGGCCTCGTCGACGTGGCCGGCCAGTCGCTCCCGCACCGCGGCGACCAGGCGGACCACCTCCGCCGTCCGTGCGCTCTGTCCCGCCAGGGCGCTCAACGTCGCCGGCGAGACGCCGCGGAGCTCGCCGTACGTCCGGACCAGCGCCCGAACGGTGGCCGGCTGCTCTCGGGCCGAGGCCAAGAAGCCGGTCGTCTGCTCGGCCAGCACCAGGCGAGCGGCCTCGTGCACGACCGCCCGGCTCGCCGGACGGCGCCCGCCGATCGTCTCACCGGCCAGCTCGCCAGCGAGGCGGCCGAGCGTCAGGAAGCGGACGTTGACAATCCCCGATGACGCGGCGGCCAACCGCCGGCGCACGGCCAGGCCGACCGGGCCGCGCCGGACCACGACCGTCACCAGCCGGAGGGGATCACCGGCCTGCGCCACCTCGAGCGCCCGGGAGAGCTCGCCGAACACCTCGTCCCCGTAGGCGGCCACGCGAACCGAGAGGCTCATCCTTCGGCCTGGCGGAGCGCCTCTCCCTCGTCGGCCGGGAGGCTCCGGAGCGTCGGCTGGTCCTCCGCGAGCTCGGGCGCCTGCGGGTGACGAGCGGTGGCCGACACCGGCGTGAGCTCCGGCAGGTCCTTGGTCCCGGCCCCGATGACCCCGAGCTCCGGAAAGCGCCGCGCCGTGACGAGGACCCGGGACTCCAGCGACCCGATCGTGTCGTTGAACGCCTCGACCGTCGTCGTCAGGCCGCGCTGCAGCTTGGCCAGATGGCTCCCCATCACCCGAAGACGCTCGTAGAGCTCGGCCCCCAGCCGCTGCACGGTGCGGGCGTTGGCGGTCAGCGCTTCCTGCTGCCATCCGTACGCCACCGTTCGCAGGAGGGCGATGAGCGTCGTCGGCGTAGCCAGCAAGACCCGGTTGGCCATGGCGTGCTCGATCAGGGCGGGGTCGTGCTCGAACGCCGCGGCCAACAACGGGTCGCCCGGGACGAAGGCGACCACGAACTCCGGGCTGGGGTCGAACTGGTTCCAGTACTCCCGCTTGGCCAACTGGTCGACGTGGGTCCGCAGCTGGCGGGCATGGGCCACCAGCTCGATCTTCCGGGTCTCCTCGTCGCCGGCGTCGACCGATCGCAGGAAGGCCTCGAGCGGCACCTTGGCGTCGACGACGACCTGGGCCCCGCCGGGCAGTTTCACCACGACGTCCGGCCGGAGCCGGCCGTCGGGGGTATCGACGGAGACCTGCTCGTCGAAGTCGCAGTGCGCCAGCATCCCCGCCATCTCCACGACCCGTCGGAGCTGGAGCTCGCCCCACCGCCCCCGGGTCTGCGGTGACCGGAGGGCGGTGACCAGATTGCCGGTCTCCTGTCGGAGCTTCTCGTTCGACGAGCCCAGCTGCCGAACCTGCTCGGCCAGCGTGGCGTACGCCCCCTTGCGCTCCAGTTCGAGCTGGCGGAGCCCCTGCTCGTACTTGGACAGCGTCTCTTGCAACGGCTGCAGGAGGTGGGTGATGGCCTGCTGCCGCTGGGCGAGGTCCCCCCGAGCGGCCTCCTGGGCCTCCTTCAACCGCGTGTCCGCCAGCGTGAGGAACTGCTCGGTGTTGCGCTGCAGCGCCTGGTTGGACAGATCCGCGAAGGAGCCGACCAGGCGTTGCCGGTCCTCTTCCCAGGCGGCGGCTCGCTCCGCCGCCGCCCGCTGGAGATGGTCGATCTCGGCCGCCGATCGGGCCTGCGCCGCGTCGGCCACGGCCAGCGCCGACCGGGCCTGCTCCAGCTCGTCGCCCAGACCGGCCGCGGCCTGCCGGGCGTCGTCCAGGCGGGCCTCGGCGGCACGGGCGTCGGCGGCCAGGCCGGCCTGTCGGCGCGTGGCCACCAAGAGCCCGGCGGCCAGGCCGAGGGCGACCCCGACGACCAGGCCGATCAACAGTTCTGCGGTCATGAGGTCACAGTAACGGCGGGGTGTGACAAGGCCGGGGACCGCGGACTGTCGGCCGAGCGGCCACCCGGTACCGTTGGACGATGGTCTTTCGTGGAGCGACCGGCTCCCGTCGCCGCCCGGGCAGCTCGCCGGCACCCGGTTCCGACGGGTGTGACGAGCCGATCTCGACGACCGTCGACAGCCCGACGGGAACCTTCCGGCCGGTCATCGATCCTCCGGAGGCCGGCGATCCGACAGGGCCCCGTTCGACGTCACCGGTCATCGCCCAGATCGACCGGCTCTTCGTGCAGGTCTTCGCCTTGGTCGGCGAGGCCATTGCCGGAGCGACCCATGCCCTGCTCGCCGGGGACCGGGAGGCGGCCAAGCAGCTCGTCCAGCGGGACGAGCTCGTCGACACGCTGATCGGCGAGATCGCGGCCCTGGCCCAGAAGGAGCTGGTGGCCGGAGACACGTCGGTCGACGAGCGCCGGGAGCTCGTCGCCGTGCTCCGCATGCTGCCGGACCTGGATCGCAACGGGGACCTGGCCGAGCACATCGCCCGGCGGGCCGCCCGGGGCCTCGGCGCCGAGATGTCCGCCCGGAGCCGAGGCCTGGTCGAGCGGATGGGCGAGGTGGCCGCCACCATCTGGAGCAGCACCGCGGACGCCTTCGCCGAGCGCTCGCCGACCGCCGCGGTGGCCATCGACGACCTCGACGACGAGCTGGACGACCTCCACGTCACCCTGACCGCCGAGCTCGTGGCCGGGACGATGCCGCTACCCGTGGCCATCGAGCTGGCCATGGTCGCCCGGTTCTACGAGCGGTTCGGCGACCACGCCGTCAACTTGGCCCGGCGAATGGCCGCGCTGGTCGGCGGTGGACCCGAGCCCGCCACCACCGGCGCTGACTGACGGCCGCCACCTCGGGCCGATCAGCGCGGCCGGTCAGAAGCGAAGGTCGAGGAGGGCTTCGGCGATCTGGACGGCGTTGAGGGCCGCGCCCTTGCGGAGGTTGTCGCCGACGACGAAGAGGGCGAGGCCGTGATCGGCCCGGCGCACCCGACCGACGTAGGACGGATCGCGGCCGGCGACGTCGAGCGGGGTCGGCATCTCGGTGACGACGACACCCGGCGCGGCGGCGAGCAGCTCCTCGGCCCGCTCCGGCGCGAGGTCGCGTTCGAACTCGGCCACGATCGCCGCGCCGTGGCCGGTGAAGACGGGAACGCGCACGCAGGTGCAGGTGACGGCCAAGTTCGGCAGGCCGAGGATCTTGCGGCTCTCGTTCCGGTACTTCTGCTCCTCGTCGGTCTCGCCGGAACCGTCGTCGACCAGCTGGCCGGCGATGGGGAGCACGTTGTGGGCGATCGGCCCGGGGAACTTGTCCGGCGCCGGGTAGTCGAGCGCGCCGCCATCGAAGGTGAGCGCGGAGGCCCGGTCGGCGGTCTTGGCCACCTGGTCGGCCAGCTCGGCGACGCCGGCCAGCCCGGCGCCGGAGACGGCCTGATAGCTGGCGATGACCATCCCGGTGAGTCCGGCCTCGTCGTGGAGCGGCTTCATCACCGGCATGGCGACCATCGTGGTGCAGTTCGGGTTGGCGACGATCCCCTTGCGGATCTCCCGCAACGCCGCCGCGTTGACCTCGGGGACGACGAGCGGGACGTCGGGGTCCATGCGCCAGGCGGAGGTGTTGTCGACGACGACGGCACCGGCGGCGGCCAGCCGCGGCGCCAGCTCCCTCGACGCGCTCGCCCCGGTCGAGCAGAGGGCGATGTCGAGCCCACGCAGGTCAGCCGTCGCCGCGTCCTCGACCTCGACGTCGCCGTCGGCCCACGGCAACCGCGTCCCAGCCGATCGAGCCGAGGCGAAGAACCGGACGTCGTCGGCCGGGAAGGCGCGCTCGACGAGGATCGCTCGGATGACGCGGCCAACCTGCCCGGTGGCGCCGAAGATCCCTAGCCGCATCGTCCCAAATTCAGAGCTCGAAGGCGCGATGCAGGGAACGGACAGCCTGCTCGACCTGTTCGGTCCGCACGATGCACGAGATCCGGATGGTCGAGGTCGAGATCATGTCGATGTTGATCCCGTCGGCGGCCAGGGTCTCGAACATGGTGGCGGTGACGCCAGGGTTCGATTTCATGCCGGCCCCGACCAGCGAGACCCGGGCGACGTCGTCGTCGGAGGTCACGCCGGTGGCGCCGAGCTCGTCGGCCAGCTCGTTGGCCACGTCCACCGACGTCGTCAGGTCGACCTTCGGGACGGTGAACGAGATGTCGGTCGTGCCGTGCAACGAGGTGTTCTGGACGATCATGTCGACGTTGACCGATCGGTCGGCCAGCGCCCGGAAGAGCCGGGCGGCCAGGCCAGGTCGGTCGGGTACGCCGGTCACGGTGACCTTGGCCTCCGACGTGTCGTGGCTGACCGCGGTGACGACGGCCTGTTCCATTGACGGATCCTCCTCTACGACCCAGGTGCCGGGCTCCCACGTGAAGCTGCTGCGCACGTGCAGCGGCACGTCGTGGTTCCGGGCGAATTCGACCGAACGGAGCTGCAGCACCCGGCCGCCGGTGGCGGCGATCTCCAGCATCTCCTCGAAGCTGATCCGCCCCAGTCGGTGGGCGTCGGGCACAACCCGAGGATCGGCGCTGAAGACCCCGGTGACGTCGGTGTAGATCTCGCAGGCGTCGGCCCCGAGCACCGCGGCGAGCGCCACCGCGGTGGTGTCGGAACCCCCTCGGCCGAGCGTCGTGATGTTCCGCTCCGTCGACACGCCCTGGAAGCCGGCGACGACCGGGACGGCCCCGTCGTCGAGCGCCTCGCGGAGCCGGTCGGCTCGCACGTCGAGGATCTTGGCTCGCGTGTGGTCGGTGTCGGTCAGGATCCCGGCCTGGCTGCCGGTGAAGGACGTCGCCGGCACGCCGAGGTCGGCCAGCGCCATGCAGAGCAGGGACATCGAGATCCGCTCGCCGGAGCTGACGAGCATGTCGTACTCCCGGGGTGGCTGGACGGTGCTGACCTCGCCGGCCAACCGGATGAGGTTGTCGGTGGTCTTCCCCATGGCGCTGACGACGGCGACGACCTGGTTCCCGGCCCGTCGGGTCCGGGCGACGTGATCGGCGACGGCCCGGATCCGGTCGGCGTCGCCGACGGAGGTCCCGCCGAACTTCTGGACGAGCAACGGCACGGGCGTGACGCTAGTGGCACCGGCGCGGTCAACCGACTGGGTGGCTGCAGGTAGGGTGTCCAGCCGTGCCCAGCGAGAAACGGGCCCGGCAACGGGCCGGCCGTGAAGTCAAGAAGGCGGCCGAGGCGAAGGCGACGCGTCGGCGGAAGCTGATCCGGAACGCCCTCGTCGTGGGTGGCCTGGCCGTCGTCGTCGTGGGCTCGGTCCTCTTGATCAACCGACCCTGGTCCCACTCGTCAGCCGACAGCACCACGACGACGACGGCCAAGAGCACCACGACGACCACGTCGGCGGCGTCGACGACCACGGCCAGTACCCAGTACTCGGCCGCCCAGGCGGCCGCCAACGCCACGGCCACCGCCGCCGGCTGCCCGGCCAGCCCGACGACGAGGGTCAACACCCTGACGTGGTCGTCCTTCCCGCCGATGACGGTCGATGCGTCCAAGACGTACAAGGCGACAGTCAAGACGACGGCCGGCACATTCACGATCACACTCGACGCCAAGCAGGCCCCGAAGGCGGTCGACAACTTCGTGTTCCTGGCCGGCAAGAACTACTTCCACTGCGTGATCTTCCACCGGGTGATCACCAACTTCATGGACCAGACGGGCGACCCGACCGGCACCGGGAAGGGCGGGCCGGGCTACGAATTCGCCAACGAGAACGTCCCGACGTCGTACGCCACCGGCGACGTCGCCATGGCCAACTCCGGGGGAACAGCCTCCAACGGCAGCCAGTTCTTCTTGGTGGTCCCCGGCGGGGCGACAACCCTGAACCAGGATCTGACCAGCGGCGACAAGTACTCCCTCTTCGGGACCGTCAGCTCGGGTATGACAGTGGTCGAGAAGATCAACGCTGACGGCAGCTCGTCGGGAACGCCCAACGTCATCCAGCGAATCCTGTCCGTCACCGTTCACCAGAGCTGACCCGACCGATCGATCCGACCGTCACCGAGCGCCGCCACACCGACGCGCAACGGTGCCAAGAGAGGAGCCCCATGTCCGACGTGCCTGCCGCTGATGGCTCGAGCCCGAAGCGCCAGAAGTTCGACGCGGAGCCGCCGATGGTCATCGACTCGGCGAAGCGGTACCGGGCGACGATGGCGACGTCGAAAGGAACGATGGTCATCGAGCTCGACGCGCTGGCGGCGCCGAAGACGGTCAACAACTTCGTCTACCTGGCCCGGTTCCACTACTACGACGGGATCGTCTTCCACCGGATCATCCCCGGCTTCGTCCTCCAGGGCGGCGACCCGGAGGGCACCGGACGAGGCGGCCCGGGCTACCGGTTCGCCGACGAGCTGCCGAAGCCGGGCCGGTACCAGATCGGTTCACTGGCCATGGCGAACGCCGGACCGAACACCAACGGAAGCCAGTTCTTCGTCATCAGCGGACCCGACGGGGCGGCCCTGCCACCGCAGTACTCGCTCTTCGGCGCGGTCGTCTCCGGCGGCGACGTCGTCCAGGCCATCGACGCGCTCGGGACGCGCTCGGGCACGCCGAGCGAAGAGGTCGTGATCGAGTCGGTGACGATCGAAGAGCTCGACTGAGGACGATCGTCGACCCAGCCAGCGTCCATCGACCTGGACGCCGGCCGCCATCGGGGAACATCTAGGCCGGACGGCCTCCGTTCCCGTTGGCCAGATCAGGCGAGCGGTGGCGCGGCCTCGTCGACGACGGCGACCACGATCAGCAGCTCACGGTCCCGCTCATAGGTAAGTAGCTGCTCGGCGGTGCCGAGGTCGACCCATCGGAGATCGTCGACCTCTTCGTTGACCGTGAACGTGCCGGCCTCGACGTCCATGATCCAATAAGCGACGACCTTCGGCCGATCCTTGCGGTCGCGGTACTCGGTATGACCGATGAAGCGGCCCAACCGGCACTGCAGGCCGGTCTCTTCCCACACCTCGCGCAGCGCGCAGGCCTCGAGGGTCTCGCCGGGCTCGAGCTTTCCCTTCGGAAACGACCAGTCGACCCGGGTCGGGCGGTGGACGACGGCGACCTCCGGCCGACCATCGGCAGCACGGCGGACGATGATGCCCCCGGCAGCGCGAACCAGCTCGCCGGCCTGCCGTTCCAGGGTCGCCGTCCGTGCGTTGGCCACGTCTTCGAGACTACCGGGCAGGGCGTCAGCTGGGGTGCATCTGCCCACGTCACGTGGGCCGGGCCTGGCCAAAGGGGTCACGGAGGGCCCGAGCGGCGGCCGGGTTACCATCGGCGGATGGCCGAGAACGACGTCGAGGTCGAGTGGCAGTTCGACGCGCTCGACCTGCGACCGGTGGAGCGCTGGCTCGCCGCCCTTCCCCTGCTGCCGCCGGGAGGTTTGCCGCGGCTCACCGCTCAGGCCAAGCCGCCACGGCGACTCACCGACCGCTATCTCGACACCGACGACTGGCGAATCGGCCGGGCCGGCCTCGTCCTCCGCACCCGCCGCCGCGGCCGACACGACGAGGCGACGCTCAAGGATCGGCAGCCGGCCGGCCGCGGTGGCTTGCGAGAACGACTCGAGATCAGCGAGGCGCTCCCCGCCGCGGGACTTCCGGCGCTCGGGTCGGACGGCCCGGTGGGCTGGCGGCTGGCGGCGGTCGCCGGCCACCGGCCGCTCCGCCAGGTTCTCGAGGTCCGGACCCGGCGCCGGCCGTTCTCCCTACGGATCGACGGGGAGGAGGTGGCGGAGGTGGCGCTCGACGACACGGTGGTCGACGTCGGCCCCGGGCAGCCGCCGGTGCGGCTACGTCGGGTGGAGGTCGAGGTGGTTCCCCGTTGGGTCGACGACCTCGAACCGTTGGTCCGGGATCTCCGCACCGCCAGCGGATTGCAGCCAGCGACGCTCTCCAAGTTCGAGGCCGGGCTATTGGCCCTCGGAGTGACGATTCCCGGCCCGCCGGACCTCGGGCCGACCGAGGTCGCGGCGACGTCGACCCTCGGTGACCTGGCCTATGCCGTGCTCCGTCGCCACCTGGCGGTACTGCTGGCAAAGGAGTCCGGCACCAGGTTGGGCGAGGACATCGAAGAGCTCCACGACATGCGGGTCGCCACCCGACGGCTGCGGGCGGCCATCGACCTGTTCGCCGACGCCTTCCCCGTCCGGGCCCGTGGGCTGCGGGACGAGCTGAGCTGGCTGGCCGCGGTGCTCGGCGCGCGTCCGCGACCTCGACGTCCAGATCGACAACCTCGGCGACATGGTCCCCGCGACGGCCGCCGCGCCGCTCGAGCACCTCCGCCACCTGCTCCAGCGCGAGCACCAGGGGGCCCGCCGGGCTCTTCTGGAGGCGCTCGACTCGCCCCGCTGGGAACGTCTGGCCGCCGGGCTCGTCGGCCTGGCCCAGCAGGGCCCGAACCGCCGGTCGGCCGCGGCCCGGCAACCGGCCGCGCTGGCCGTTCCCGAGCTCGTCCTCGTCCGCCACCGGGCCGTCGTCAAGGCGGCTCGCCGGGCCCGGCGAAGCGAATTGGCGAGCGACTTCCATCGGCTGCGCATTCGGTGCAAGCGGCTCCGGTACTCCCTCGAATTCGTAGCCGGCGTCTACGACGGCCGGACGGAGCGGTACACGCGGCGCCTCGCCAAGATCCAGGACGCCCTCGGCCTCATGCAGGACGCGGAGGTGGCGACCCGGCGACTCCACGAGCTGGCCACCACCGGCGACCTGCCGCCCGCCACCGTCTTCGTCATGGGCGGCGCGGCCGAGCGGTACGACCGCCGGGCGACCGATCTCGAGTCGACGATGGGCCGCCGACTCGACGTCCTCGACGGTAAGGACTGGACCACGCTCGCCGGCACGATGGAGCGACGCCGGACCGCGGCCGAGGCGGCGCGGCCGTCGCCCCGGCCCGCACCCGTCCCCCCGGGCCGCCCGGTTGGCCCCGAAACCCCGGTCCGCCCTGAGACCCCGGTCGGCCCCGAAACCCCGGTCGACCCTGAGACCCCGGTCCGCCCCGAAACCCGGCCCGGCCCGGCCCTCGAGGTCTACGGCGGCCAAGCCAGTCCGGACGACCGGGACGCCGAGGTCGAGACCAGCGGCACCGTCGAACCGATCCCCGCGCCGGTCACCCCAACCACCCCGGCCGAGCTACCGACCCTCGAGCCGGCGGACGCGGCGCCAGGCGACGGCGACGGCGACGGCGACGGCGACGGCGACGGCGACGGCGACGGCGACGGCGACGGCGACGGCGACGGCGACGGCGGGGTGATCGTCGAATGGCCCCGATCGACCGGGGCGGAGGCCTGAAGCCAGCGGAGCCGGCCGCTCAGGCCCCGGCGGCTTTCAAGCCAGCGGGAACGACGGCTCGTCGTCGCCGATCAGGAGCCGAGGGTGCTCGGTGACGACGAATTCGAGGCGACCGGTGTCGAGGAAGCTGCAGATGTCGGTCCAGACGACGGCGAAGTCGTCCTCGGCCATGTGGGCCCGGTACTCGTCCATCGACTCGAACCACTGCACCGTGACGCCGTCGAACCCCGGGTCGTCATCGCCGGCATAGTCGTCGAGCGGACGGGGATGCTGCTCGTACCGGACGACGTGGCTCCCGCTGCGAGTCGAGCCGATGAGTGGTCCGTGGACCGTCCGCCAGTGGTCATGGAACTCCGCCGGCGTCGTCCCGGGCTTGCGGCGCAGGAGGCAGGTCAGTCGGACCACGGCGAAGCTCCGATCGTGCGCACCTCCCCAACCTACGGCACCGCGCCGAGCGGATGGTCTGGAGGCGCCGCGTCGAACAAGAAAAAATCGGATTTCTCAGCACCACCGACGATGCCCCGAAGGTAGCGTGACCTATGATCGTTAGTTATAACTTACGTAAGATACTGCTAACGTAAGTCCATGACAAAGACCGAGGTGTGGAGGCACATCCACGACGAGCGGGGCGCGCTGGCCGACGTGTTGTCGTCGCTGACGGCGGACCAGTGGGCGGCGCCGTCGTGGTGCGCCGGCTGGTCGGTGCAGCTGACGGCCGGGCACGTTCTCGCCGCGGCCGAGCAGACGGTCCCGAACTTCTACCGGGAGCTGGCCACGGCCGGGTTCCGGTTCGACGTGTTCACCGACCGCGGCGCCCGGAAACTGGGGGCGCTCGAGCCCGACGAGCTCGTCCGCCGGCTCCGAGCCCGGACGTCGACCACCAACCACCCCCCGGCGCCGGTCGTCGCCATGCTCGGCGAGGTGATCGCCCACGGCGAGGACATCCGCCGTCCCCTGGGTCTGCGCCACCGGCCGTCCGACGCCGCCCTCGTCACCGTGGCGGACAGCTGGAAGCGGACGAACCTCTTGATCGGCAGCAAGCGACGGATCGCCGGCCTGCGGCTCCAGGCCTCGGACCTGGCCTGGTCCCACGGCGACGGTCCGGAGGTGATCGGCCCGATGCTGTCCCTCGTCATGGCCATGGTCGGCCGGAAGGCGGCCCAGGCTGACCTGTCGGGGGAAGGCCTGGCCGTCCTGGCGACGCGGCCCTGACGCCGACGCAGCTTGTAGCCTCGCGGCTCATGGACCACACCATGTCCCAGCGGCTCGACGACCTGCTGGCCCGCAAGGAGCAGGCGCTCCACGCCGGCAGCCCGGCGTCGGTGGAAAAGCACCACGCCAAGGGCAAAATGACCGCCCGGGAGCGGATCGACTACCTGCTGGACGATGGCTCGTTCCAGGAGCTCGACATGCTGGCCCGCCACCGGGCCCACGGGATGGGACTGGACGACAACCGGCCGTACACCGACGGCGTCGTCACTGGCTTCGGCACGATCGACGGCCGCCGGGTCTGCGTCTTCAGCCAGGACTTCACCGTCTTCGGTGGGGCCCTCGGCGAGGTCTTCGCCGAGAAGATCCACAAGGTCATGGACTTGGCCGCGTCGACCGGCGTCCCGATGATCGGTCTCAACGACGGGGCCGGGGCCCGGATCCAGGAGGGCGTCGTCTCGCTCCACTCGTACGGCGGGATCTTCCACCGCAACGTCACGGCGTCCGGCGTCATCCCGCAGATCAGCGTCATCCTCGGCCCGTGCGCCGGCGGCGCCGTCTACTCGCCGGCGATGACCGACTTCATCTTCATGGTCCAGGGCACGTCGCACATGTTCATCACCGGCCCGGACGTCGTGAAAACGGTGACCGGCGAGGACGTGACGCTCGAGGATCTCGGCGGCGCGATGAGCCACGCCACGAAGTCGGGGGTGGCGACGTTTGTCTCCGCCGACGAGAAGGCCTGTCTGGACGACGTCCGCTACCTGCTCGGCTTCCTGCCCTCGAACAACCTGGAGGAGCCGCCACCGGTCGTCTCCGGCGACGACCCCGAGCGGGCGACGCCGGAGCTCGTCGACCTGATGCCGGCGTCGCCGAACCTGCCGTACGACATGAAGAAGGTCATCGCCGCGGTCGTCGACGACGGCGACTACCTCGAGGTCCACGCCCATTGGGCGATGTCGATCACCTGTGGCTACGCCCGCATCGACGGCCGGGTCGTCGGCATCGTCGGCAACCAGCCGGCCGTGCTCGCCGGCGTGCTCGACATCGACTCGTCGGAGAAGGCCGCCCGGTTCGTCCGGACCTGCGACGCGTTCAACATCCCGCTCGTCACGTTCGTCGACGTCCCCGGCTTCATGCCCGGCACCGACCAGGAGTACGGCGGGATCATCCGGCACGGGGCGAAGCTGCTCTACGCCTACTGCGAGGCGACCGTCCCGCGGATCCAGGTCATCACCCGCAAGGCGTACGGCGGCGCCTACGTCGTCATGAACTCCAAGTCGATCGGCGCCGACCTGGCCTTCGCGTGGCCGTCGGCCGAGCTGGCCGTCATGGGGCCGCAAGGGGCGGTCGAGATCCTCAACCGGCGCGACCTGGCCGAGGCCAGCGACCCGGCCGCCCGGCGGGCCGAGCTGGTCGACGAGTACACCGAGCGCTACGCCAACCCGTACATCGCGGCCGAGCGAGGCTACGTCGACGACGTCATCTCGCCGGCCGACACCCGCAAGGTCCTCGTCCAGAGCCTGGCCATGCTGGCGTCCAAGCGCGAGGACCTCCCCCACCGCAAGCACGGGAACGTCCCGCTGTGACGGGCCGCGCGCCGACCGGCGACCGGGTCGACGCGGCGCTGGCGCCGTTCGAGGCCCGGCCGGAACCGGACCCGGCCGTACTGGCGCTGGTGGCCGCGGCGGCCGACCAGCTCTGGGCGCGACCGGTGCGGCCGGCCGACGAGACGGACCCGGCCCACCGGGTGTGGCGGTTCAGCGGCCGCTGGTGGTCGAAGCCGACGCCGCTGCGCCGAGAGCGCCCCTGGTCCGGTCGCTGACCGATCGAATCGAGCGCGATCAGACGTCGGCGGTACCGAAATCGATGCCCTCAGCGGCCAGCACGGCCGGCCACGACTGGCCGACGTTGGCCGGGGTCAGCCGCACTACGGCTTGATGGTGCTGCGCGGCGCCGATCAGTTCAGCCAGGAGGAGGTTGGCGGGATGGCGGGTAGCGACGTCGACCGCCCGCCCGAGGCTCACTCGGGGATCGAGGACGACCAGCCGGTGCGCGGGCGGCTGCGTCGCTCGGCGGCGCGCGGCCGTCGGGTCGACCAACCGACCCGAGAGAGTGCCCGATCGCGTCGAATCAGCCAGCGCACGAACCATACGGAACTGGAAGGCGTACGTGGTGGCGACTGGTCCACTGGCGTCCGGCAGGTCCGGCAACCGCCCGGCCAGTGCGAGCAGCGCCAAGTGGTCGTCGACGATGATCACTCGATGTCGAGATCGGGGTCCCGCCGGCTCAGCGCCCGAGAGCGGGCGGCGACATCCCTGGCCGCGTCGGCCAGGACCGCGTCCAGGACATCGTCGTCGACCGCCTCCAGGTGCAGCTCCCGATCGACGATCGCCCGGATGACGTCGCTCCGGGTCGAACCTCGGGCCACGGCGATCGCATCGAGGCCGGCCTGCTCAGCCTCAGAGAGGTAGATGTTCGTCCGTCGCACCCCACCGAACATACACCGCTACATACACCGTCCTTGCCGCCGCTCCCAAGAGCGGTGGACTGACCGTCGCTGAGCGGTTTCCGGCGGGACGTCCGGCGGCGAGCTCTGGCGAAACCGGCGCTGGCCCCCCGGGGGGAATGGGATGGGGGGGCCAGCGCCGCACGCGACGCCATTGCCCCGGTGCGCTTACGTTGTCACCGGCCGATGGACGCGCGACCGAACGCTCCCCGCCAGGCGGGTCACCGGAACGGCGCCCCGTTGGGCGACCGGCCACCGGGCGGCCCGCCGTTGGCCTGGGCCAGCTCGAGCGCCTCGTCGGGCCCGATCAGGAAGAGCGTCAGGAAGTAGGCCAGGACGGGCGCCAGCTCCGCCAATTCGTGGGTCCGGCCCCGGGCAACGTAGTCGCCGATCGGGTAGAGCACCATCCCGACGACGACGCTCTGATTCGACGGTGCGGGCGGGGGCGCCGACGGTTCGGGCAGCGCGAAGAGCCGTTTCGCCTCCTCGGCGATTACGGCCAGACGTTCCGTGGCCGCCGGTCCAGCGTGCTGGAACTCGACCAGCAGCAGCCGGGCCAGCGGCTCGTTGGTGGACAGGTCCTCCAGCACTCGGCGGAGGGCCGCCTGGACCTTGACCCCCCACGGACCGGCGGCGCGGTCGAACGCCTCCTTCGCCAGCGCGAGCAGCTGCGCCGCTCTCGAGGCCACGACCGCGTCCACGCACCCCTCCTTCGTGCCGAAAATCTCGTAAAAGGTGGCCGCGGACGAGTGGGCGAGCAGGCAGATATCGAGGATCCTCGCCTCCTCGAAGCCGCGGTGGCCGACCACTTCGACACAGGCGTCGATCAGCCGCTCCCGCGGACCATCACCCGGATGTCTGGGCACGACGACTCCTGCGTATCGCTCTGCTATGGCAGATGCCTCAACCATGCGACTCCTCTTCTTCCGCTTATCCCGCGGCGATC
Source organism: uncultured Actinomycetota bacterium (assembly GCA_963844575.1). Taxonomy (GTDB): domain Bacteria; phylum Actinomycetota; class Acidimicrobiia; order Acidimicrobiales; family RAAP-2; genus DASZUK01. Next base: position 833,050 of record CAWJOU010000005.1, on the reverse strand, counting down.
CCCACCACCGGGGCGTTGAGCGGCTTGCCGCCCATCGAGCCACTGAAGACGGCGTCGCCGAAGCTGAAGATCCCGCCATCGGAGGCCACCATCCAGTAGCCACCGCCGTCGAGGGTGGTGGTCATGCCGACGATGGGCTGGTTGAGCGGCTTGCCGCCCATCGAGCCGTAGTAGCCGGCGCTGCCGAAGGCGAAGATGCCGCCGTCGGAGGCCACCTGCCAGTTGCCGTCGAATGTCGGGGTGGCCGCCCCGCCGACGATCGGCTTGTTGAGGGCCTTGCCGCCCATGCCGCCGTAGTGGCCGGCGAAGCCGAACGAGTAGACGGTGCCGTCACTGCCGATCTCCCAGTAGCCGGTGCCTGTGGGGGCGGCGATCATCTGGACGATGGGGGCGCTGATCTTCTTGCCGCCCATCGAGCCGTAGAAGGGGGCGTTGCCGAAGGCGAACAGTCCGCCGTCACTGGCCACCTCCCAGTAGCCGCCACCGGTCGGGGTGGGGGCCATGCCGACGATCGGCTGGTTGAGCGGCTTGCCGCCCATCGAGCCGTGGAACTGCGCTCCGCCGAAGGCGAAGAGGCCGCCGTCGGAGGCCACCTCCCAATAGCCTGTGCCTGTCGGGGTGCCGGCGATGCCGACGATGGGCTTGTTGAGCGGCTTGCCGCCCATCGAGCCGTAGAAGGGGGCGCCGCCGAAGGCGAAGATGCCGCCGTCACTGGCCACCTCCCAGTACCCCGGTGCGGTGTAGGAGAACTGGTCGAGCAGCCCGGCGATCGAGGTGCCCTTGGCGTTGGTCAACAAGATGTCGACCGTGCCGGTGCCCGGTGGCGAGACGGCGGTGATCTGGGTGCCCGAGACCTGGGTGAAGCTGGCGGCCGGCGTAGAGCCGAAGGCGACCCCGGTGATGTTTGTCATCTGCAGACCGGTGATGGTCACCGAGGTGCCCCCGGCCGGGGCCCCCTGACTCGGGTTGACCCCGGTCACGACGGGGGCGTTGGTGTAGGTGTAGTGGTCTGTCGGGCCGAGCTTGGAGGTCCCGAAGGGCGTGGTCACCTGCACGTCGACCTGACCGGCATTGCCCGGTGGGGCCACCACGGTCAGCAGGTTGGCTGTCTTGACCGAGATCGACGTGCCCGGGGTGGCGCCGAAGGTCACGGTGGAGGCCCCTGTCAAGAATGTGCCGACCACCGTCACCGTGTTGCCCCCGGCCAACGGGCCCGAGTTGGGCAGGACGGCGGCCACCGCGGTCTGGGGGGCGGCCACACTGGTCGAGGCGACGACCGTCGCCGGGTTGGTGCAGTTGAGGTGGACGGTGCCGACCCCGGCCACCTTGAGGGTCAAGGTGCCGATGGTGCCGATGGAGACCGAGGCGTTGCCGGCCGCGTTGCCGGCGGTGAAGGTGATCGGCGAGCCGGTGGCGTCGAGCAGCGTGCCGGGCGCCGGTGTGCCGATGTGGGTGGGCGCCACGGTCAGGCTGCCTGTCGTGGTGGCCGGGGTAGCCCCGGTGGCGGTGAAGGTCGTCTGGTATGTGCCTGTGATTGTCTTGTTGGCCGCCGCCCGGAAGAGCGGGCTTGTCGGCAGGGTGACCTTGAGGCCGACGTTGGTCAGCGAGAACGACTTGCCCGGTGTCACCGACGCCGGCAGGGAGCCGGTGGCCACCGTGCCGGGGATTGTGAAGTGTGTGTGTGTCAGCGTGCAGCCCAGCGTGAAGCCGGCGCTGTCGGCCCCGGCTTGGGCGATCGGTCCGGCGGCCAGGCCGGCCACCGAGACCAGTCCGAGGGTGGTGCCTCCGGCCAGCACGGCCAGTCCCCCGGCGCACAGCGTGCGGACTAGGCGATGACTTCTCGTCGATCCTCGTTGCAACAGTTCGTCCCCTCGTGTTCCTGGTCGTGCTTTGGTTTCGTTCTTGTGTGGCCCAGGACTACGGCCGGCGGCGGTCCGGCCGTAGTCCCAGAACCTCTGGTGCGCCTGGTGCGGTCAGTCCTTCCGAGTGTGGTCGGCTAGTCCGACATGGCGACGATGGTGGCTGTCTGGGCCAGGGCTGTGCCGGCCGAGGTGGCGTCGCCGAACTGGAACACCTGGCCGTTGGCTCCCGTCTCCCAGTAGCCGCCGTTGTCGGCGGTGGGCACCAGGCTGACGATGGAGGCCGAGGTGGTGCCGGCCACCGTGCCGTGGAAGCCGGCGTTGCCGAAGCTGAAGACCCCGCCGTCCGCCGCCACCAGCCAGTAGCCGGCGCCGTTGTTGGTCGACGCCATGCCGACGATCGGCTTATTGAGCGTCAACGAACCGGTGGAGCCACTGAAGGTGGCGTCGCCGAAGGCGAAGATGCCCCCGTCAGAGGCCACCATCCAGTAGCCCTTGCCGTCCGGCGTCGCCGCGATGCCCACGATCGGCTGGTTGAGCGGCTTGCCGCCCATCGAGCCGTAGAAGGCGGCGTCACCGAAGGCGAAGATGCCCCCGTCGCTGGCCACCTCCCAGTAGCCCTGGCCGTCCGGCGTCGCCGCGATGCCCACGATCGGCTGGTTGAGGGGCTTCCCGCCCATGGAGCCGTAGAAGGCGGCGTTGCCGAAGCTGAAGATGCCACCGTCACTGGCCACCAGCCAGTAGCCCCCGTCACCGGGCGTGGTGGCCGTCCCCACGATGGGCTTGTTGAGCGTCTGGCCGCCCATCGAGCCGTAGAAGGGGGCGGTGCCGTAGCTGTAGACCGAGCCGTTGGAAGCGACCAAGTGGTAGCCACCGCTGGTGGTCACCGGCGTGGTTGTCGGTGTCACCGGCGGCGGCGGGGGTGGCGGAGGCGGCGGGGTCGTGGTCACCGTCAGCGTGGCCGCGTTGGTGGTGGCTGTGCCCGCAGCGTTGGTGAAGAGCACCCGGTACTGGGCGCCGTTGTTGGCGGTGGTCGTCGCCGACGTGGTGTAGGTGCTGGTGATTGTTGTCCGGGAAGCGAAGGAGTTCTTCGGTGTCCCCGGCGCGTTCGACCAGCTACCGCCTCCGTCCGTCGACACCTGCCACTGGACCGACAGCACCGTGCCGGTGGCCTTGGCCGTGAACGTCCCCGTGCTCCCCGGCGCGACCGACTGGCTGGCCGGCTGGGTGACGACGCTGGGCGGGATGACGACGTTCGGGGTCACCGCATTGGTGGTGACTGTGCCGGCCCCGTTAGTGAAGACCGCCCGGAACTGGGTGCTCGCATCGGTCGCCGTGGCCGACGCGATGGTCAGGGTCGATGTCTTCGTTGTGCCGGTCACCTTTGTGGTCACCGTCCCCGTTGCCGGGGTCCACGTGGACCCGCCGTCGGTCGACTGCTGCCAGGCTGCGGTCGGGACCGGGCTCCCGGTGGCCACGGCGGTGAAGGTGAGCGGCTGGCCAAGGTTGGCCGTCGGTGGTGACGGTTGGGTTGTCACCACCGGTGCCGTCTCGACCGAGTAGCTCACCGTGTTGGAGACGCTCGCCGGCAACGTCCCGGACCACTGGGCCGTGTAGGAGTGCGCACCGAGTGGCGGCTGGATCGTCAGCGTCGCGAAGCCCTTTGTCGTCCCCGACGTCGGCACCGCTGCCGCGCCCAAGACCGTCTTCGTACCGCCGACTGTGTCGGAGAAGGTAACTTGACCACCCTTCGTCGCCGGTGCCGGCACCGCCGTGAGCGTCACGGTCGTTCCGGGCGCGGCCGGGCTCGCCGGGCTGGCGCTCAACGTGACCCCGGAGACAAGGACCGAACCGAGGGGCTCCGGCTCGGTTACCGGCGTGCAGCTGATGGGTAGCCCGCCAGCTGTAAAAGAGATGGTCGACACGGCAACCGGCACGACCGTTCCCGGGCTTCCGGTGATCCCGGAAACCGTGGCCGAGACATGGGACACACCGGCCGTCACGGTGGCTGTTCCGCCCGACACCTCACCGGCTGTGGCCACTGTCGCCGATCCGCCAGGAGCGAACGAGATGTGCATGTCCGTGACCGACTCTGTTGGTGTGACCAATAGCGCCTTCCCGTCCATGTACACCGTGACGGCCAGGAGGCTCGCCGCCGCCGAACCGGTGTTCGTTGTCGCTGGAAGAGCTGCCGAGGCGACCACCGATCCACCACCTTCTCGGCTATACACAGGAGCGTTGCATTGGAACGCCGTCCCTGGATTGGCGGCGATCACCGTGAAGGTCGATGTCACCCGAGCCGGGTTGTAGACGCCGTCACCCGAGTACACCGCGGTCAAGGTGTGAATGCCCACGCTCAGGCCCTTGGTGGATACGCCCACACTCCGCACTGTTGTGTCTGGCCCCTGCGGGAAGACGGCCGGCGGTGTGAATGTGTGGCCTGTCACCAGGAAAGTCACGGTACCCGTCGCCGGTGGTGGGTACATTGTTGTTGTTGTTGTGTAACACGGTAGGGTCGTTGATTCCCCTGGTGTGAATCCTGGCTTCAATGTGTAGCCCTGGGGAACTGGCGTTACCGGCGTCAACTTTATCGGGAGCGAGCATTTTTCGGCCGGGTTGATCTGGATGTGGCTCTCGGCGCGGGGGGCGTTGATCGCCCCTGTTGTGTTCCTAGCTGCTGTAAACGGGGCGATCGGTGTGCCCGAGCCGTTCACCGTATATAGGTCGAATTCCACGTGCATCGTGCCGACACCGAGGTTCGAGGCGAATTTGACGCGGAAGGGGACTGTCAGCGAGGTGTTGGCCGCCAGGGAGAAGGAGAGCCTGCTGGGTGTTGTACAGGGTCCTGTCCGGCCCGCGAACGTACCCAGAAGCGTGCCGTAGCCGAAAAGGGAGGTGACGGAGCACCACGTTGTGGCGTTGTTCTCGTATTCCAGTGTCACCTTCGAAGGCTTCGCGGCCGTAATTGTCCGCGAGCCTGAATGCCAGCGCCAGGTTCGTCCAGCTCTCGCCGGTGGAGGGGTTTGTCAGCCTCACGTTGAACGTCGTGTACGTCGCTGTTCCCTGGATCGCCGTGACCGGCAGGTTCGTACTGACGGTCGGCTTGGGTTGGACCGAATAGTGCGTCATGCTCGAGGTGCTCGAGGCATAGTGACCGTCCCCGGAGTAGACCGCCGTCAGTGGCTGTGTCGGCTTCGCCGGAAGGGCAGACGTTGTCAGCGTCGCTTCCTCCGTACCGTGGTCTGTGCTGAGCGGGCTCGACCCCACGACTGTCGAGCCGCTCATGAACGTCACGTGTCCCGTCGGAGCCGGTGTGCTCCCCTCTGTCGCCGACACGTCCGCCGTGAGGGTCACCTTCGTTCCCGTGAGCACCGGCCCTGTCGGGCTCACGTGCAACGAGGTCGTGCTCGGCTTCGCCGGGGGAGGCGGCAGCGGCAGCGCGCCGGTCAACGAGAGGGACATCTCGTTGACCTGGCCCGAATAGCGTGTGTTCAACTCTGTCGTCGCCAAGCCACACGAGCCGGCAGATGATGTCTGAAGGAAGTCCGGGATGGTGAAATTCGACTGGGCGATCGTCACCGCACCGGACGCGTACGGGGTCGAAGACGAAAGCACGACGTTCGTCGGCGTGGCGAGGCACTGCGCCTGGATCGGCTGATGGATTGTCACCAGGACCTGCAGCGCGGCGATGTACGACACACGGCCGAGGTAGTTGATGCTCCCGGTCCCGGCCCCGGGCGTGACCTGCGTAATGATGATTGTCTCTGTGCTTGTTGTCGCGATCTTCCCATCCGTGTGGTACACGAGCCGGCTGAGGGTCGCCCCGCTGATGGCGCCGGTCGTCGGATCCAGGGTGCCGGTGATCGACCCCGGAGGGGGGATGCTCGCCGGCGTGTTGCCGTGCACGCCGAACGACCCCGCGGTCATTGTCAGCGTCACCGCGCATGTGGCGGTGGAGCTGGTGGTGCAGGCCGGCAGTGTGGCCGCCGACGCCTCGCCGGCCTGGGCCACGAAGCCGAGGAGCCCGCCGGCCATCAGGAAGCTGGCCAGCGCGACGCTGACGATGTTGCCGAACGGGGCCAACCTCCGCCCCTCCCGACGCCCAGACCCGCTCGCGCGATGAAACGAAATACGCATGAATTCCCCCCTACCGCCGAAGCTGCATCAAAGAATATGGTGAACGGTTTTCAGCAGGATCTTCGATGATCCCCACATCAAAGAATTCTGAATGTGCACCCATCAAGGTAACTACGCTTTCCCTTCATGTCAACGGAGATCACCGCTGGTCGGGGGCTGGTAATTCGATTCCCAAGGGATTTTTCTGTGCGGCTGGACTGGTAACCCGATTTCAGAAATGCCCGTTGAGGGACCGTGACGACCACCTGGTCGCTCGAGCACATATTCAGCAATACCGTCGCCATCCGTGGTAATCCGATTTCCACGAAAGCGAGGGGTCCTCGCACGACGCCGGCCCCGCGTCGACGCCGGTCGCCGGTCAACCCGGGCTCCCGTCGTCGGGCCCCGGCGGCGGGCGCTGTCCGGCCGCTCGCTCGGGGCCGAAGAAGTGGAGGGTCATGTAGTAGACGATCCACGGCACGAGCTCGGCGAGCCGGTCGACTTTTCCGTCTTCGAGGTAGCGCCGGATCGGTTCGACGGCGACACCGGCCGCGATGCTCTCGTACGCCGCCGCCGGGGCGTCAGGGGATTGGTGCCGGATCTCGTCGGTCAGGTACACGCGCTCCGCGCTGTCCACCAGCTGCCACATCGCTCGCTCGCCGCCGTCGACCGCATGCCATTCGAGCAGGAACGGGACCCGGTACGGATCGCCGGCCAGCTCGCGCACCGCGGCGAAGAGACAGGCCCGCAGCTTCACTTCCCACGGTCCGGTGGTCTCGTCGAACGCCCGCTGGCCGGCGTCGACGACGGCCCGGGCGAAGGCGTCAAAGATCGACAGGTAGCACTGGTCCTTGTTCCCGAACCAGCGGTAGAACTCGCGGTGGGAGACGCCGACGTCCCGGCAGACGTCCTCGATCCGGGTGTTGCGAAAGCCGTCGCTGGCCACGCGGGCGATGAAGCTGTCGCGGGCGGCCCGCTGTTTGGCGTCTCGGACGCCGCGTGTCGGTCGCCTGGCCCTCGACGGGGGGTCGCCGGTTTCCTCGCTCATCGAGACGTCGGGCTCATCGACGCCTCGGCACCGTCGGCCGGCGCCGGGGCCGGGGCCGGCCGGGCGGGGAGCCACCGGGCCACCGCGACGACGGTCAACGCCGCCACCAGCGCGGCACCCACCAGCGTTGCCAACCCGGCCCGCCGCACGGTCCGACGACGGCGCCGTCGCCGGTGCCCACCGTCGCAGATCTCGCTGAAGTGCCGGAGCCATGTCGGCGCGGTCACCGCGGCGCCGGGTGCCGTCCCGATCGGGTCGGCGCGGCGGATGATCTCGTCGACGGACATGTCTCCACTCCCTTCTGGACGCAGGCGGAGGGCCGGCGCTTCGGCGCCTCCGGTCGGTAGCCGGCGAGCTGCTGGCGGATCCGCGCTCGGGCCTTGTAGAGCCGGAGGGCGATCGCGTTGGCGGAGCAATCGAGGATCCGGCCGGCCTCGACATGGCTGAAGCCCTCCCACACGACCAGGAGGAGCGCCTCGCGCTCGGCCTCGGGCAGCGCCTGGATCGCCCGGTGGATCCGGTCGGGCCGCCCGCTGGACGTCGCCCACACCGGCCGGTCCGTCCACACGACCGACCACTCGGCCTCCAGCCGCCGCTGCAGCCGGTACCCGGCCCAGCGCCGCTGTTGCTGTTTGCGAACTTGCCGGTAGGCGATCCCGTAGACGTAGGTCCGGCACTCCGGGGCCGGCGGCACCTTGTCGATGTTCCGCCAGACCACTGTGAAGACATCCGCCGTGACGTCCTCGGCCGCGTCGTTCAGCGGACCGAGCCGCCGACGGCAGAAGTCGTAGACGGGCCCGACGAGCTCGTCGTAGAGGCGCTTGAACCGTTCTCTTGTATCCCCGACCCCCCCGGGCGCATGCGCACCGGATCCCACACTCCTGTCATACCGGGAACGGGCCGAGATCTTTCCGTTCCTGGTCAGGGAACTGGATCGTGAAAAGGATCACAAAAGGCGACAACCCAGGCGTTGTTCTCCGCCTGCCTCCTCTCTGTTCGTTTACCGAGGAGCGGCGACCGACCTGACGGGCCGGCGGCAACGCGTACGCCCTCCTTGGTCGGTCATCTTCAGTGACGCGGGAGGGCCGTTCAAGGGCTCCCGGCCGGCGCGACGAAAGAAGGCGGTGGTAACGGGGTTCCCAAGGGAACACGCGACGAGAGGAAAGAGGTAACCTGATTTTCCAATCGGCGGACGGGGCTTCCCTCCCCCACGGGAGGGACAGGGAGGGCGGCGGTTCGGCCCGCCGCTCGGCGGTCAGACGGCCGTCGTCGCCCCGTTCGTCGGCACCGGTACCGGCCCGAGCGGGTCGCCCTGTCGAGCCGCCCGCTCGGGGCCGAAGAAGACCAGGCTCAGGTGGTAGAGGATCGACGGGATCAGCTCGGCGATGTCCTGCAGCTTCCCCTCGCGGATGTACATGACGATCGGGTGGAGGATGCTGCCCGACACGATGATCTCGAGCGGTTCCCGCGGGACGTCGTCCACCGCCTGGCGGACCTCCTCGGGGAAGTAGAGCGGCCGTGACCGCTCGATCAGGCTCAGGAGCACGGCCCGGCTGCCGTCGACCTGGGAGGACTGGCCGAGGAACCGGACCATCTTGGGCCGGGCGGCCAGCTCCCCGAACGCCGCCTCGAGCGCCAGGCGCAGCCGTGTCTCCCACGACCCGGGAGCCCCGCCGTACGCCCGCTCGGCCTGGGTGATCACGTGGTTCCCGAAGGCCGCGAACACCGTGAGGTAGCACCGGTCCTTCTTGCCGAACCAGGCGTAGAAGTCGCGGGTCGACGCCCCGACGTCACGGCAGACGTCCTCGACGTGCGTCTGGCGGTAACCGGTCGCTGCGACGCGGTTGACGAAGGCGCTCATCGCCCGTTCCCGGTTCCCGATTGTGAGAGTCGAACCGTTCCGCCGCTCGTTGTCGTGCATCGCCGCACCCCCTGCTCGTGCCCGTTCGTTCGGGCCATCCGTCCACCAGCCTTGACGACGATCGGCCTCCGCGCCACTGGCCCGGCCGGCGCGCCCGGGACGGCGGCCGCTCGGGGCCAGGCCTACCGGCCGCCGGCGCCCCGGTGGCGCTCGACCAGGCCGACCATGTCGGCGACGATCCGGTCGAGCTCGAAGTCCTTCGGCGTGTAGATGGCGGCGACGCCCTTGCCCCGGAGCACGTCGGCGTCGTCGGCGGGATGATGCCGCCGACGACGACGTCGGCATCGACCCGGGCGGCCCGGAGCCGGTCGAGGATCTCGGGCACGAGCTCGAGGTGGGACCCGGACAGGATCGACAGCCCGACGAGATCGACGTCCTCGTCCCGGGCGGCCGCGACGATCTGCTCGGGCGTCAGCCGGATGCCCTGGTAGATGACCTCGAAGCCGGCGTCTCGGGCGGCGACGGCGATCTGCTCGGCCCCGTTCGAGTGGCCGTCGAGCCCGGGCTTGGCGACGAGGAGCCGGGGCGGCCCGCCGGTGGCCGCGGCGAGCGCCTTCACCCGCTCGACGACCGGTGCCATCTCCGGCCCGCGGTGGCCGGCCGCGCCGCCGACGCCGGTCGGGGCGCGGTACTCGCCGAAGACGTCGCGCAGGGCCCCGGCCCACTCCCCGGTGGTGCCGCCGGCGTGGGCGAGGGCGATCGTGGCGTCCATCACGTTCGCCGTCTCGTCGGTCGCGGCCCGCCGAAGCTCGTCGAGCGCCCGGGCGACCGCGCCGGTGTCCCGCCGACGGCGCCACTCGGCGACGTCGGCCTGCAGCTCGGCCTCGACGGTCGGGTCGACCTTCAGGATGCTCTCCGCGCCCTCGTCGCCGGTCAGCGGCGACGGCGCGGTCTCGGTGAAGCAGTTGACGCCGACGACCTGCTGCTCGCCGGTCTCGATCCGCCGCACCCGGTCCGACTGGCTCCGGACGAGCCGCGTCTTCAGCTCGTCGATCGCCTCGAACGCGCCGCCGAAGCCGAGGACGTCGTCCAGCTCGGCCCGGGCCGCGTCGATCAGCTCGGCCGTCTTCGCCTCGACCACCTTCGACCCGTCGAAGATGTCGTCGTACTCCAGCAGGTCGGACTCGTAGGCCAGGATCTGCTGGATCCGCAGCGACCACTGCTGGTCCCACGGACGGGGCAGCCCGAGCGCCTCGTTCCAGGCCGGCAACTGGATGGCCCGGGCTCGGGCGTTCTTCGACAGCGTCACGCCGAGCGCCTCGAGGACGATCCGGGGCACGTTGTTCTCCGGCTGCTGCTCGGTCAGGCCGAGCGAGTTGACCTGCACGCCGTAGCGGAACCGCCGGAGCTTCTCGTCGTCGACGCCGTAGCGCTCACGACAGATCCGGTCCCACATGGCGGTGAACGCCCGCATCTTGCACGTCTCCTCGACGAACCGGACGCCGGCGTTGACGAAGAAGCTGATCCGGCCGACGACCGTCGGCAGGTCGCGCTCGGCCACTTTCCCCGACACCCGTACCGCGTCGAGGACGCCGATGGCCGTCGCCAGCGCGTACGCCAGCTCCTGGACCGGCGTCGCGCCGGCCTCCTGGAGGTGGTAGCTGCAGACGTTGATCGGGTTCCACTTCGGCACCCGGTGGACGGTGTAGGCGATCGTGTCGACGGTCAGCCGGAGGCTGGGTTGGGGCGGGAAGATGAACGTGCCGCGGCTCAGGTACTCCTTGACGATGTCGTTCTGGGTCGTCCCCTGCAGTGCCGTCGGGTCGACGCCGTGGTCCTCCGCGTTGGCGACGTAGAGGCCGAGCAGCCAGGCCGCGGTGGCGTTGATCGTCATCGACGTGTTCATCTCCGCCACCGGGATGCCGTCCATCAGCTCGCGCATGTGGCCGAGGTGGGCGACCGGCACGCCGACCTTGCCGACCTCGCCGGCCGCGGCCGGGTCGTCGGGGTCGTAGCCCGTCTGCGTCGGCAGGTCGAAGGCGATCGACAGACCGGTCTGGCCCTTGGCCAGGTTCGTCCGGTAGAGCGCGTTCGACGCCCGGGCGGTGGAGTGGCCCGAGTACGTCCGCATCATCCACGGTTTGTCCCGTTCCGGCATCGCCACCATTCTGCCTCGCCGCCGGGAAGGGGACGCCCCGGGGGGTGCCGTTCGCGAGATCACCCGGTCTACCGACTGCGTCAGTCGCGGATCTTTCTGAGGATTATCAGGCGTTCGTAGTCGACCTGTAGATACTCGATGGAGGCTCGGGTGCCGGGCACCGGTGCTATGTACAGGTCGTCACCCAATCCGCGGGCATCGGGCGGCGGGCCGGCTATGCGACAGGCACGCGTCCACGCCAGGACTTCCGTCACCCAGGACAGTGGTGGATTCCCCTCCAACCACTTCGGGATGATGTGGTCCTTGTCGAAGACCCCCCAGGTGGAATCAGGCAGGCTGGGCCTCCCGCCAGCGCTCGAGAATCTCCTCCGGCTGCGGCTGCGAGTCCATCTGCACCGAGATCGACCCGTCCGCCAGCGCCCTCCGAACTTCTCGGATCCAGGCCTCGCGGGTCGGATCGTGCTTGGCCTCCACCGTTCGCAGACGCAGCTCAGCCTGATTAGCCGCCCGAGAGAGGGAGCCTCTGAGTCTGGCCAGCAGCTTTTCGACGGTTTGAGCTGCCAGTACTACTGCCTGATCGCCCATGCCTATCCCCTTGCTCTGTCCCGACGAGGAGACATTCTGCCCCACCTGGCCGACATAGCCGCGGACTCCAGCGAGGCTGCTACCAGTGTAGGCACTGCCCGCCCGGGGCCCACGTCGCTACTTCTTGTAGTCGTAGAACCCGCGGCCGGACTTCCGCCCGAGGGTCTCGGCGGCCACCATCCGGCGCAGCCGCGGGACGGCCGCGTAGTTCGGGTCCCGGTACTCCGCGTAGAGCGTGTCGAGGATGGCCAGCGACGTGTCGAGGCCGACCAGGTCGAGCAGGGCGAACGGGCCCATCGGGAACCCGCAGCCGCCCTTCATCGCGGTGTCGATCCCCTCCTTCGTGGCGACGCCCTGCTCGAGCAGGCGCACCGCGTTGTTGAGGTACGGGAAGAGCAGCGCGTTGACGACGAACCCGGCCTGGTCCTTCACCGTGACCGGTTCCTTGCCGCACGCCGCCGCGAACGCCACCGCGATGGCGATCGTCTCGTCGGACGCGGTGATCGGCCGGACGATCTCGACCAGCGACATCGCGGGGGCCGGGTTGAAGAAGTGGATCCCACAGACCCGGTCCGGCCGTCCGGTCTCCATGGCCAGCTCGACCACCGGGAGCGTCGACGTGTTCGTGGCGACGATCGTCCCGTCCGGGCAGATCCGGTCGAGCTCGGTGAAGAGGTGCTTCTTGACCGCCAGGTCCTCGACGACCGACTCGACGACGAGATCGACGTCGGCCAGCGCGTCGAGATCGGTCGCCGTCGTGACCCGGCCGAGGATCTGCTCGCGCTCCTCCTCGGTTCGCTTGCCCTTCTCGACCTGTCGGGCGAGCGACTTCTCCAAACGGACGACCGTGGCGTCCGCGCTCGACTGGCTCCGGCTCCGCAGCACGACCTGGTGGCCGGTGGCGGCCGCCACCTCGGCGATGCCCGAGCCCATGATTCCCGAGCCGACGATTCCGACACGCGTGACAGTCATGGGCGAAGACGTTACCCCGCGGCAGAAATCGCCCCGTCACCCGGTCGTCGTCGTGCCCTCCCGGCGCTGCCGGCTGGCCCTCGCCTGGGCCGCCATGGCGTCGAGGACCGCTTCGGGCGCCCGGCGATAGCCTTCCCAGGCGGCGCGGGCGGTGGCCGGGGCCACGATGATCGCCCGGTTCTCGACCACGCCGTCGAGGATGTCGGCGGCCATCGCCGCCGCCGGGTACGGCGGCCCGAGCGCGTTGGTCAAGAGCTTGCGGGCGTTCACCGCGTGGCCCGGACCGGTCTGGTCGAGGATCGGCGTCTCGACCGGGCCGGGGCAGACCACGCTGACACCGACCCCGTGGGCCGCCGCCTCGACCCGCAGGCTGACACTGAGGCCGACGACCGCGGCCTTGGCCGCCGCGTAGGGGGTCAGCAGCGGCGACGGCACGAGCCCGGCCAACGACGCCGTGTTGACGATGTGCCCCGACGCCTGCCGCACCATCGACGGGTACGCGGCGGCGACGCCGTAGACGACGCTGTTGAGGTCGGCATCGATCACCGCCGCCCAGTCGGCCAGGGTCAGCTGCTCGACGGGGCCACCGGCGCCGATGCCCGCGTTGTTGCAGAGCACGTCGATCCGCCCGTACCGGCCGACCACCGAATCGACGAGCGACGCCACCGCACCGGCGTCGGTGACGTCGACCGCGGCCGGCTCGGCACCGCGGCCGATCTCCGCGGCCGCCCGCTCGGCCCCCGCGCCGTCGAGGTCGGCGAGAACGACGGTCGCGCCCTCGGCGACCAGCGCCGTCGCCAGGGCGCGACCGATGCCCGAGGCGGCTCCGGTGACGATCGCCACCTGGGCGTCGAACCGGCGAGACGCTGGGTCCGCCGCCGGGTGTCCGCCGGCCGGGACCGCCGTGGTCATGACCCGAGCTTACGTGTGCGACCCTTGATCGGATGATCGTCGGTTCCTCCGTCAACGTCGAGATCGGCGAGCGCGTGCTGCTCGGCGACGCGTCGTTCGTCGTCGGGGCCGGCGAGAAGGTCGGCCTCGTCGGCCGCAACGGCGCCGGCAAGTCGTCGCTCATCTCCGTCCTCGTCGGCGAGCCGCCGGCCCAGGTGCGCTCCCGCGGCAACGTCCGTATCACCGGCACCCTCGGCTGGCTGCCCCAGGTTCCCCCGCCGCGCGGGCTCGGGTTGGACCCGAGCGGCTTCTCGCACGTCCTGTCGGCTCGCGGGCTCGACGTCCTCGACGACGCGCTCGACCAGGCCCGGCGGCAGATGGCCAAGGACCCGACGGAGGAGAACATCCAGCACTTCGCCGACCTCGAGCAGCAGTACCAGGAGAACGGTGGCTACGAGGCCGAATCCGTCATGGGCCGCCTCGCCGCCGGCGTCGGGCTCCCCGAGGACGCGCTGCTCGACGACATCGAGACGCTGTCCGGCGGGCAGCGGCGCCGCGTCGACCTCGTCCGCATCCTCTTCCAGGCGCCCGACGTCATGGTCCTCGACGAGCCGACGAACCACCTCGACCTGACGGCCAAGCAGTGGCTCATGGACGAGCTGGCGACGTTCCGCGGCGCCCTGCTCGTCGTCAGCCACGACCTGCAGCTCCTCGACCGGTCGATCACGAAGGTCTTCCACCTCGACGACGGCCGCCTCCACGAGTACAAGGGGACGTACTCGAGCTACCGCACCCAGCTCGCGGCCGACCACGACCGGCGCGAGCGGGCGGCCGAGCTCGAGGGCCGCGAGATCAAGCGGCTCAGCACGCTCGCCGACACCATGCGCGGCCAGACCGTCCGCCGGGCCCGCGTCGCCAAGTCCCTCGACCGGCGGGTCGAGCGGCTCGAAGGCCGGCGCACGGAGGTCTTCGCCCGGGAGCGCAAGAGCGTCTTCCGCCTGCCGACGCCCGAGCGCTCCGGCGCGGTCCCGCTGACCGTCCAGCACCTCGGCGTCCGCTACGCCGACGACACCGTGCTCACGAACGTCGACTTCACCGTCGGCCGCGGCGACCGCATCGTCGTCATCGGCCGCAACGGCGCCGGCAAGTCGAGCCTCCTCCGCTGCGTCGCCGGCGTCCAGGCGCCGAGCGACGGATCGGTCGCGATCGGGACGAACGTGTCGATCGGTTACTTCGCCCAGGAGCACGAGCAGGTCGACCAGGACAAGACCACCCTCGAGAACGTCGACGACACCGTGCTGAAGACCGACCCGGAGCGCCGGGCCCTGCTCGGCTCGTTCGGGTTGCCGTCGAAGGCCGCCGACCAGATGCCGGCGACGCTCTCCGGTGGTGAACGGGCCAAGCTCGGTCTGGCCATGCTGGCCGCTGGCCGGGCGAACCTGCTCGTCCTCGACGAGCCGACGAACAACCTCGACCCCGCGTCGATCGAGGCCGTCGGCCGGATGCTGAGCATCTGGCCGGGCACGCTCGTCGTCGTCAGCCACGACCGCTCCTTCGTCGCCGCCCTCGAACCCACGCACGCCGTCGCCCTCCCCGACGAGCGGTACGACTACTGGCGCGACGAGTACCTCGACGACGTCGCCCTCCGCTGAGCGAGAAACGCCAGCCGGCGAGCCCTTCCGCCTGGCACCGCACCGCCGTCGTGACCGCCGGCCAGGACGTGCCAAAGTGGCCGGTATGAGAGGAACCGGGAAGCCGGGCCTGCTGGCCCTCGTCGGTGGCGCGGCCTGGACCGACGGCTGCGACTTCGACGTGGAGCTGCTCGCCGCGTCCGGCGGCTCCGACGTCGTCGTCCTGCCCACCGCGGCCGCCTACGAACACCCCGAACGGGCGGTGCTCGCCGCCGCGGAGTGGTTCGGTCCGCTCGGAGCCGAGGTCGAAGGCCTCATGGTCCTCGGTCGGGCGGACGCCGAGGACGACGGCGCGGCCGACGTCGTCCGCGGCGCCCGCTTCGTCTACCTGAGCGGCGGCTCCTCGCTCCACCTGCGGTCGGTCCTCAAGGACTCCAAGGTCTTCGCCGCGCTGAAGGACGCGTGGCTCGACGGCGCGGTCGTCGCCGGTGCCGCGGCCGGCGCGATGGCCCTGACCGACCCGATGGTCGACCCCCGGGGCGGCGCGCTCACCGTCGGTCTCGGCCTCGTCGACGGCCTGGCCGTGATCCCGCACTTCGGCGACGTCGACGAGGACGCCCATGGCGAGAAGCTGCACCGCTCCGTCGTCCTCGCCCCGAAGGACCTGCCGGTCGCCGGCATCCCCGAGCGGACCGCGCTGCTCCGCGAACCCGACGGCCGCTGGCGGTCGGCCGGCGTCGGGCAGGTCGCGGTCTACCTCGGTGGCTCGCCGGCCGGCGCCGGGCTCGGCGCGCTCGGTTAGGCGGCGGCCGACCGCGCGGCTCCGCTCGGGCCCAGCTGGCCGTTCCGGCCCGGCGGGGACGGCGGCGGCGACCACCACGCCGGGTCGGCGTCGTGGCGCTGGTCCGGGCGACACGCCTCCGTAACACAGCGCCCTGCTAGAAACTTCTACGGCGACCGTCCTCGATGCCGGAGTGCTCGGCAGGTCGTCCTCGTGCAGCGCCGGGGTCGGTCGTCCGTCGACCGTCGCCGGTGGCCACGCCACCGATCCAGCGCGCACGACGAGGAGGCCGGACATGCCGGCAGCAGGGAGACCGGAGGGGACCGGGAACGATGAGGGGATGGGTATGCAGGCGCGGCTTGCCGCGCTCGAGCGGTCGGTCCGCGCCATGGCGGACGAGATTCGCACCAGACGACTGGTCGTCGTCGACGACCTCGGTCGGGTGCGGCTGGTTGCCGAGGTCGTCGGCGAGACGACCGAGCTGCGTCTCGAACTGCCTGGCGCCCCGGGTGACCGAGCCGCCGACGCGGACGACGGGGCCGCCAGCCGGAGTGGAGCAGGCCGGGCCGCGGTCGTCCTCCATGCGACGCCGTCGACCGTCGACGGGCCCGACGACGGTCTCGGACCGGCCGTCGGCATCCAGCTCTGGGCGGACGGCGACTCGGTCGTCGAGATCGACAGCTGGCCCGGCCCGGACGGCCGTTGGCAGCCGCATGTCCACCTAACCGGTGGGGCGTGACGAGCGCCCGGGGGGTGGGCAGCACCGGGGACGGTGCTACGTATCAGTCTGTAGACCTATCGGTAGCCACTGAGCAGCGTGAGTGCCGTGGAAGGCGACCTCCAGCGACAGCTCGGTCGGGGCCTCCGCGCCCATCGAAAGGCCCGCGGGCTCAGCCAGGAGGAGTTCGCGGACGTCGCCGGCGTCCACCGGACCTTCATCGGCGGTCTGGAGCGCGGCGAGCGGAACGTGACGCTCCAGACGGTCGAACGGCTGGCCGACCGCCTGCACGTCGATCCGATGGACCTCCTCAGCGGCTCCGACGGCGGGTAGGGCGCCGCCGCCCAGGTCCCGCGACCGCCAGTCGGCGCCGACGCGGCCGCCGGGTCGGTGTGGCCGGTGTGGCCGGTGCCGGGTTCGAACGCTGAGTGGTACAATATTTGGTACCACTTAGCACCAGAGAGGCCCCAGCATGGCGATCACCGCGAGCGAAGCCCGGCGGGAACTTTTCCCGCTCATCGAGAAGGTCAACGACGACCGCGCGGCCATCGAGATCACGTCCAAGCGCGGCAACGCGGTGCTCATGTCGGCCGACGAGTACGCGGCATGGCAGGAGACGGCCTACCTGTTCCGGTCGCCGGCCAACGCCCGCCGGCTCCTGGACGCGGCCGAGGCGGCGGCCCGAGGCGAGACCGTCGAGCACCCGCTCGACCGCGAGTGAAGCTGGTCTTCACCCCACAGGGTTGGGACGACTACCTCTACTGGCAGCGAGTCGACCGGACCGTCCTCAAGCGGATCAACCGCCTGATCGACGATGCCCTCCGGGATCCGACCGCCGGGATCGGCAAGCCCGAACCGCTCAAGTACGGCATCAGTGGCTCTTGGTCACGGCGGATCACCGAGGAACATCGCCTC
Source organism: uncultured Actinomycetota bacterium (assembly GCA_963844575.1). Classification (GTDB taxonomy): domain Bacteria; phylum Actinomycetota; class Acidimicrobiia; order Acidimicrobiales; family RAAP-2; genus DASZUK01. The sequence continues at coordinate 815,515 of CAWJOU010000005.1, read as the reverse complement.
GTCTACCAGGTTCTCGACGGCGACCTCGTCGTCCTCCAAGCGCGCTACCACTACGGAAAGTGACGTCCCGCCGGCCGGGCGGAGGTCAGACGGCCGGTGTCAGGCCCGGCTCCGTGGCCCGTGTCGCTACATCGCCCGTGTCGGGCATTGCTACCCATCGGTCTGTAGACCAGCAAGTAGCCATTCAGCAGGGTGTTCCCCGTGGAGGGGGCCCTACAACGCCAGTTTGGCCAGGCTCTCCGCGCGCTGCGCAAGAGCCGGTCGCTGAGCCAGGAGGACTTCGCGGACGTCCTCGGGGTGCATCGGACGTACATGGGTGGCCTGGAGCGAGGCGAGCGGAACGTCACGCTCCGGACGGTCGAGCGGTTGGCCGACCGGCTCGGCCTCGATCCCCTCGCACTGCTTGGCGGCCCTCCCGCCTGACGTTCGCCCGCTGACGCCCGCCGGTCGGGGCTGGTCGGTCGGGGCTGGCCGGGCGAAGTTGGCCGGTCCAGGCGGGGGATCAGCTGCCCAGGGCCCGGGCCGGCTGTGCCGACAGCGTCCGCCGCAGGAGATCGAGCGCGGAGATGGCCGAGTACTGCCGGACCCGCGGCCGGTCCCCCGGGAGGTGGAGCTCGGCCGTCACGACCGGGCTGTCGGGCAGCGCCAGGCCGACGAAGACCGTGCCGGCCGGCTTTCCCTCCTGCTCGGCCGGCCCGGCGACGCCGGTGATGCCGAGACCGACGTCCGCGCCGACGACCCGGCGAGCGCCGACGGCCATCGCGCCGGCCGCGTCCTCGGACACCACCGGACCGTCGGGCAGCCCGAGCACGGAGAACTTGACCGCGGTGTCGTAGGCGACGATCCCGCCCCGGAACCACCGGCTGCTCCCCGGGACGTCGACGACGCGCGAGGCGATGAGCCCACCGGTTAGGGACTCGGCGACGCCGAGCGTCAGACCACGGGCGAGCAGCATCGTGCCGACGGCTTCTTCCATCGTCTCGCCGTCGACGCCGAAGACGATGTCGCCGAACCGGTCGGCCAGCGCCGCCCGCACTTCGGCCTCTTCGGCGTCGAGCCGCGCCACGACGTCGCCGGCGGTGGCGGCTCGGGCGGTCAGCCGCACCTTGATCCCTTCGATCCCGCTGGCCAGGAAGGCGATCGTGACGGCACCGGTCGCCGACGCGACGTGGTCGAGCGCATCGATGCGGCCCTGCAGGGCTTCGGCCAACCCCGACTCACTCGTCCCCCACGTCCGGAGGACCCGGCTGGCGATGACCGCCTCCTCGCCGGCCGCGGCCATCCGGGCCCGCAGGTCGGGCAGGATCGCTCGCTCGAACATCTCGGCCATCTCGTACGGCACGCCGGGCACCGCGTAGACGACCTTGTGGCCGATCGGACAGATCAGGCCGGGTGCGGTGCCGCGGGCCTGCTCGATGACCGACGCCCCCTCCGGCACGTCGGCCTGGCGGCGGTTGTTGTCGGACATCTCGCGGCCGCGGCCGGCGAAGAACCCCTCGATCCGGGCCACGACCGCGCCGTCTCGAACGAGCGGGACGTTCATGACCTCGGCGATCGCCTCCCGCGTGATGTCGTCCTGCGTCGGCCCGAGGCCGCCGCACATGATGACGCCGTCCGATCGGGCCAACGCGGTGCGGAGGGCGAGGACGATCCGGCGGTGGTTGTCCCCGACGGCCTGGTGGAAGTGGGAACCGACCCCGGCGGCCGCCAGCTGCTCGCCGAGCCACGCACTGTTCGTGTCGGCGATCTGGCCGAGCAGCAGCTCGGTCCCGACCGCCACGATCTCGACCCTCATCGCCCGGCGGTGTTCCTCATCGGCCTGCGCTCCTCATCGGCTCATCGTCCCGATGCCGCCTCTTGTAGCGCCGAGCGCCCGTCGAGCAGGTATTGCAGGCCGGTGAACACCGTCAGGACGGCGGCGACCCAGATGGCCACGATCTGCAGGCCGTGCTCGCCGGCCAGTGGCGGCAGCAGGCAGGTGGCGATGGCGAGATCCTGGACGAGCGTCTTCACCTTGGCCGACATGCGGGCCGGGATCGACACGCCGCGGCGGCCAGCCCACGAGCGGTAGGCGACGAGCCCGATCTCGCGCAGCGCGATCAACCCGACCGGCGCCCACGGGAGGTGGTGCTGCACCGCCAGCGCGCCGAGCGCGCCGAGCACGACCACCTTGTCGGCGAGCGGGTCGAGGAACGCCCCCGACCGCGTCGTCCCCTGCCGGCGGGCGAGCCACCCGTCGATACCGTCGCTGCCGGCGACCGCGACACCGACCACCGCCGTCAACCACGTCGCCCCCTGCGTCACGATCAGGCCGACGAAGACCGGCGTCGCCAGCAGGCGAGCCATCGTCAGCGCGTTGGCCGGCGTCGCCAGGGCCGACGGCCCGAACGTCTGGTCCGACGCGCTGCTCATCCGGGCCCGTCCGCCCGACCGGCGTCCATCCGACCGGCGTCCGATCGCACGACGTCCGATCGCACGGGCTCGGCGACGACATCGGTGCCGAGAGAGGCCGTCACCACCATGTCCACCAAGGACCCGACCGGCAGTGTCGCGGGCACGCGGACGACGCCGTCGATCTCCGGCGCCTCGTGCACCGTCCGTCCGATCCCCGCGGCGTCGACCAGCACCGCGCGAGTCTGCCCGATCAGTAGGTCCCGTCGCCGGGCCGTGACCGCGTCCTGCAGCTCCGTGCACTCCCGCAGGCGCTCGAGCGCCAGCGCCGGCGCGACCTGGTCCGGGAGGTCGGCGGCCCGGGTTCCGTCCTCGGCGGAGAACAGGAAGAACCCGGCCCAGTCGAGTGTCGCGTCCTGCAGGAACGCGAGCAGCGCGTCGTGGTCCTCCTCGGTCTCGCCGGGGTAGCCGAGGATGAACGACGAGCGGAACGTCGCCGTCGGCTCGGCCTCCCGTATCCGGGCGATGCGCCGGAGGAACCGGTCCCCGTCGCCCCACCGGCGCATCCGGGCCAGCAACGGGCGCGACACGTGCTGGAGCGACAGGTCGAAGTACGGCACACCGGTCGCCAGGATGGCGTCGACGAGGTCGTCGGTGAGGCTCGACGGGTAGAGGTAGAGCAGCCGCGTCCGGGGCACCAGCTCGGCGACGGCCCGGGTGAGGGCGACAATCGGCGTCGGCTCCCCTCGCCGGCGGCTGCCGCGGGCCGACGTGGCCGTCCCGCCTTCCCCGCCCGCCCGGTGGGTGCGGTCCCGGGCGTAGGAGGCGAGGTCCTGGGCGACGAGGACGATCTCTTTGGCCCCGTCGTCCCCGGCCGCAAGGGCCCGGACCTCGTCGAGAACGTCCGCCGGGCGGCGAGACCGCTGCTTGCCCCGGAACGACGGGATCGCGCAGAACCCGCACGAACGGTCGCAGCCCTCGGCGACCTTGACGTACGCCCACGGTGCGGTGGCCGGTGGTCGGGGCAGCTCGAGCAGGTCGAAGGACGTGGCCGTCGAGCTCGGTGCGCCGACCGGCCGGTGTCGGCGAGCCGAGCCGAGGCTGACGGGGACGCGCGCCGAGGCCGGTGCCGAGGTCGGTGCCGGCTGGGAGACCGACGCGCCGCCGTCGACGCCGCCCGGCACGAGGGCCGTGCCGAAGCCAGCGACGAGATCGACCTCCGGCAGCGCGGCGGCCAGCTCGTCGCCGTACCGCTCGGCCATGCACCCGGTGACGACCAGCCGAGATCCGTCGCGCCGATGCTCGTCGAGCAGCAGGACCGTGTCGACGGACTCCTGGCGGGCGGCTTCGACGAACGCGCACGTGTTGACGACGACGAGATCCGCGTCGCCCGGCTCGTCCGCCGGGCGGTAACCGTCCGCCGCCAGCAGCCCAGCCAGCTTTTCCGAGTCGACTTGGTTCTTCGGGCACCCGAGCGTCTGCAACCAGTAGCGCCCGTTGGCCATGACGACATTCTCTCCTTTTGCCGGTTACCGAGCCGGCGCGCGTGCGACGGCCCTGGCGCCAGCTCGACCTTCGCCACCCCGATGTCCGGTCGCCGGGACCGCCGGGACCTGACATCGGCCGCCGTCCGACACTGACCGGTTCAGCGGAGAGGGAGGGATTTGAACCCTCGGACCGGGTTCCCCCAGTCAACTCATTAGCAGTGAGTCCGATTCGGCCGCTCTCGCACCTCTCCAGCGACTCCGTGCCCCCTCCTGGCCGCCGGCGGAGCGTGGGCCCCGGGAAGGCGACCGGACGGCGTCCGGCGTCGACAAAGGCTACCGGATCGCGGCGCGGGCCGACCAGCATCGAACAGCCGCCCGACGGTGCCGCGGCCGCCCGGGCGGCCCTTGACGGCGGGCCGGTGAGGGCCGGCGATGGGAGAGGGTCGGAAGTAAGGGGCCGGGCACAGAATTGCCTCGGCGGACAACAGCGGCCGGCGGGCCGTCCCGACCGCCCGGTGCCCCACTGGACGGCGTGAACGACGGCGGGGCGCCGACTATGCGACCGGTGCAAACTCCGGACCGCTGAAAGGGAGCTCCTCGTCGTGCGGCCACTGTGCTTGTAGGGCACAGAGGAGTCGCAGGTGGACCGGTCCGCTGCGTTCACCTACGTGCTCGACGGTGACCTGTACGGCGCCGGGACCAAGCTGGGCAAGAGGATCACGCACCAGCGCGGTGAGGTAGCGGGGGATCCACCCGATCAGATGGAAGGTGTCGTCCCGCACCAGAACTGCGCACGAGTCGACCGGGTTCTGCAAGTCGGACATGACCATCAGCTGTTGACCGGGCGAGAGCTGCTCGATCGCGTCATCGGCCCCCGCCATGTACCGGATACCGTGGACGAGGAGATGACACCGGACCAATCCGTCGTCGACGATCGGTTCGGGGAACATCTCGATCGTGTCAGTCTCCCGACGGCCCTCGGTCCTGGCCAACACCTCGAAGGGGTCGGCGTCCAGTCCGAGCCCCACGGATCGAGTGAACTGCTCGTAGTCGGCCCGCGATCGCGGCATGAGCCGGTTCTCGAAAATCGGAAACAACGCCGACGATCGGTAGACACGATGAGGGTCGGGGAAGCTGACGAAGGGCTGGAAATCCGGCAGTGCCTTCACGCGCTGGAGGTACCGGAACTCGTAGCCGGCCGCCGTGCCGTCATGGACGCGATCGAGCCGGCCGACGGGCTCCACCGCTCGGGAGTCCGGGTCCTGCCACGCGACGTAGAGCCGGGCATCCGGGAGGTCCGCGAACGTGCTCTCGTGGCGATCAGCGACTTCGTTTGACGCCATCGAGCAACCTCCTTCGGTTGATCCCCATCAGTCTTGCGCAGAACCTACGTGCAGGTAGTGACATCCGGCCATCGGGGACGGCGTCCACGACGGACGACAAGGTCTGGTCATTGAGGGCCTCCAACCGCCCCAGGTAGCCGTCTCGGCAGCTTCCGGTGCAGAACCGGTCGAGGGCGTCCAGAGCCAAGTTGACGAGACCCGGCGAGCCAGCAAAGTGGCGACTGCGCCCGCGCTCAGCGTATCGGTCGAGCATTCGGTTCCCATCCGCGGTGTCGAGGCGCTCAGTCCGCTCCTCATCGGAGAGCTGGAATCCGAGGGATGATGCGTGGTCGAACGTGGGTGCAAGCAAGGGCGGCGCCAGTCCCCGCTGGTCGACGAGGACTCCCCAGTTCTCGTGGTGCCGGTCCATGTTGGCCACAAGTGCGTCGAGGACGAGATAGCCGGCGAAGATGGACGCGGCATCAATCCCCTGAGAGGAGATCGGTGCCGTCGCTCCGAGCCCCTCCAGCGCCGAAACCACGGCTTCGACGGTGTAACCGGGAACGTTACGCTGCCGGTCGGGGTCGTAGTCGGGGTCGGCGCCCGAAAGAATCTCGTTCCCGAGGACGAGGGCCCGTCCTTCCGTGACGTTCCGAGAGATGATCCCGAATTGGTCGCCCCGGTGCGCCAGTTGAACACCTGCCGCGGGGATCGCGAGTGCGGCTGCTACCTCTGCGACGATCTTCTCGGCCCAGTCCTCACCTCTCGGGAACTGTCGGTTCTTCTCTCGCTGCATCCCCCGCGGCTTGAAGAGCCAACTGACTGGTTTGTCGTCGTGGCTGTCGGAGCCGCGGAGCCACAGCTTGTCTGGCTTGCTGCCCATCGGCTCGACACGCATCAGGCTCCACGTACTGACGTCGACATCGACGTAGTCACGCATCAACGGCCCGCTCCTCCGTTCAACCATCATTGAAAGGGACGACGACGTTCGTTCGTCGGTGTGTCATCCCTGGTTGGGATAGTGCTGGTACCAGGCCTCGGGCTTGACGGCAGTGTCGATGAACGCAGCCACGGTACGGATTACCAGGAAGTGCGCCGAATTCGTCTCCGTGAGGCGGCGCTGCATCTAGGCCCATTAGCAGTGAGTCCGATTCGGCCGCTCTCGCACCTCTCCAGCGACTCCGTGCCCCCTCCTGGCCGCCAGCGGAGCGTGGCCCCGGGAAGGCGACCGGACCGGCGTCCGGCGTCGACAAAGGCTACCGGATCGCCGACGGCGTCCAGCCAGCGCCGCGCCGGCCCGGCGGCGGCGGTGATCGCACGACGCCACCGAGGGTCGCGGCCGCGACCACGCGAGCGCGAGGAGACTGGTCGCGTGCGGTTGTTCGTGGCGATCTGGCCGCCGGCCGAGGTACGGGACCGGCTCCGCGCGCTGGCCCGACCGGCCGTCCCGGGTCTGCGATGGACGACGCCCGACCAGTGGCACGTCACCATCGCCTTCCTGGGGGAGGTCCCCGACGGCGGGCAGGAGATGGCGGCGGGGGCCCTCGCCGGCGCGGTCGAACAGCTCCCGTCCCGCCCGGAAGCGGTCGTCGGGCCGGCGACGACGGCGCTGGGGCCGGGCATCCTCTGCGTGCCGGTCGTCGGGTTGGACGAAGTGGCGAGAGTGGTGCGGGCGTGGCCGATCGGTCAGTACGTCCGGGGCGGCGAACCGCCGTTCCGAGGACATCTCACCCTGGCCCGGGCCCGGCGGGGACGGCGGGTGCCCGGCTCGCTCTGCGGCATCCCGGTCGACGGCCGCTGGCCGGTCCGCGAGGTCTGCCTGGTGTCGTCGCAGCTCGATCCGCACGGTGCGCGGTACGAGACCCTGGCCGGCGCGACCATTCGGTTACGAGAAGGACCGAGGATCCCTTGACGAACATGCGTTCGCCGGTAGAGTTCAGAACCCGTTGACCTTCCAGGGCCCGTTGACACAGCCCACCCGTAGAGTCGGCGCCAACAACACAGACCAGACCACGTCGATCGACGTACGAGGAGAGTGACCAGATGGCAGAGGAGCGAGACAAGGCCCTGGACGTGGCCCTCGGGCAGATCGAGAAGCAGTTCGGCAAGGGCTCGGTCATGCGGATGGGCGACAACATCAACCTGGGCATCGAGGCGATCCCCACGGGAGCGCTCTCCCTGGATCTCGCCCTCGGCATCGGTGGGCTCCCCCGGGGCCGGATCGTCGAGATCTTCGGCCCGGAGTCGTCCGGGAAGTCGACGCTGGCCATGCACTGCGTCGCCGAAGCCCAGCGGAACGGCGGCATCTGCGCGTACGTCGATGCCGAGCACGCCATGGACCCGGTGTACGCCAAGGCCATCGGGGTCAACGTGGACGACCTGCTGATCTCCCAACCGGACACCGGGGAGCAGGCCCTGGAGATCGCGGACATGCTGATCCGGTCGGGCGCCCTGGACATCATCGTCATCGACTCGGTGGCCGCGCTGACGCCGCGTGCGGAGATCGACGGGGAGATGGGTGACACCCACGTCGGGCTGCAGGCCCGGCTGATGTCGCAGGCCCTACGGAAGCTCACCGGGACGCTCAACAAATCGGACACGATCGCCGTCTTCATCAACCAGCTCCGGGAGAAGATCGGAGTTCTCTATGGTTGCTTCCACTACAACACCCGAGTGGTGCTGGCCGACGGGTCGACGGAGAAGATCGGGAAGATCGTCAACCAGCGGCTCCCGGTCGAGGTTCTCTCGTACGATCCGGCGGTCGGCGCGGTCGTTCCCAAGCGGGTGGTGAACTGGTTCGACAACGGCAGGACGGACGAGTTCCTGCAATTCACCGTGGCGAAGCCCATGGGGAACGGCAAGGCGCAGTTCGCGGCCACCAGCAACCATCTGATCCGAACCCCGGCCGGATGGCGGGAGGCGGGGGACCTGAAAGTCGGAGACCGGGTCATGCAGGCCCTCCCCCACTATCTGTCGGCATTCCAGTGGGCGGCTCTCCACGGCACCCTGATGGGGGACGGAGCGGTCTCTCCCACCCGGAGTGGCCACGGTGCACGCTTCCGTTACTGCCATGGCGCCGCGCAGGTCGCTTATGCCGACTGGAAGGCCTCGCTCTTCGGCAATCTCGAATCGAGCCGTCACGTCCGGGAAGACGGGGTCGTCCAGTACGACTTCCAGCCACTAGCGGAGTTGGCCGAGCTTCGACGGTCGGTTTACGTCGAAGGCAAGAAGGTGCTCGACGATGAGTACCTGAAGGCCCTCACCCCCCTCTCCATCGCCCTCTGGTACATGGACGACGCCAACTTCACCATCCGCTCCAAGGGAGTGCAGAAGCGGACCAAGGGTGGGACTGGACGGGCACAGATCTGTGTGGAAGCCATGGAGCCGGCCACCCGTGACCGCCTGGTGGCCTACCTGGCCGACACGTGGGGGATCCACGGCAGGCTGGCTCCCAGCGGAGCGGTCGGCAAGGCCGTGCTGACGTTCACCAACGCCGAGACGGCCAAGTTGCACGCGCTCATCGCGCCGTTCGTCCATCCGAGCATGGATTACAAGCTCCTCCCGGCCTACCGAGGCCGATTTGCCGTAGAGCCGGTCATCGCTCCGATGCGCTACGAGCTGATGGCGTTGCCGGTCATCGACGTCCACGTGAAGCCGTCGACGAAGCACTCCCACCGGTTCGACATCGAGGTGGAGGGCAGCCACAACTACCTGGTCGACGGCGTCGTCGTGCACAACTCTCCTGAGACGACCCCGGGCGGGCGGGCGCTGAAGTTCTACTCGTCGGTCCGGCTGGACATCCGCCGGATCGAGACCATCAAGGACGGGGCCGAGATGATCGGCAATCGGACCCGGGTGAAGGTGGTCAAGAACAAGTGCGTGGCGGCCGGGACGACGGTCTTCGACCCGGTCACTGGGACCACCCACCGGATCGAGGACGTCGTGGAACGCGGCGAAGGGGTCGCCGTGATGGCCGCCGACAAGGCGGGCAAGCTGCATGTCCGGCCGATCGTGGCCCGGATGGACCAAGGAGAGCACGAGGTCGTCGGACTGCACCTGCGCGACGGCACGGAGCTGTGGGTCACCGCGGACCACAGGGTGCTCACTGACGCTGGCTGGCGGGAGGCGGGGGAGCTGGGCGTCGGCGATCGCCTGGCCCGCCCGCGCCGGGCGGGGGGTTTCGGCGACGAGCAGCCGGTCCCTCCGGCACATGCCCGGATGTTGGGCTACCTGATCGGCGACGGCGGCGTGACCGGGAAGACGCCGATCTCGTTCATCAACGTCCAGCCGGACCTCCACGAGGACGCCGCCGCCATTGCGGCCACGCTGGGTTGCGAGAGCCACGTGAAGGGGATCGAAGTTTCCTACTCACACCGACCCGGCGAGAAGAACGAGCTCCTCGAACTGGCCCGGTGGGCAGGTATTTGGGGGCACACGGCTCCCGAAAAGCGCATCCCGGTGGCGTTCTTCAAGCCGGAGGTGTCAGCCGAAGTCATCAGCAACCTCCTGTTCGGGATTTGGGAAACCGACGGCTGGGTAAGCCGGGAGCAGACCGGCGGCGTCCGCTGCGGATTTGTCACCACGTCTGAGCAACTCGCCCATCAGCTGCACTGGCTGCTGCTGCGCTTCGGCATCGGAAGCTCCATCGGGCGCTACACACCGAAGCAGCAACGGCCTAGCATCATCAAAGGCCGGCGGGTGCAGGGAAAACTGCCCTGCTACCAGGTTCGGATCGCCGGCGTCGACAACGTGGCCCAGTTCGCCAAGTCGATCCCCGGATGGGGGCCGAGGGGTAGGAAGCTGGCCGAGGTCCTGGCCGATCCGGCGCTGGCTCGTCACCGGGGCTCCCAGAGGGGTTACCTCCCGGCCGCTCAGACCGGTCCGGTCCTGGCCTACCTGGAGCGTCGAGGGCTGACGGCCACCCTGGCGTCCCGACTGATCGCGCCATTGGGAGGTGACCCGCAAGGCGGCATGCGCCAGGTGTTGGGGGTGAGCCGCCTACGCAGGGACCGGGTGCAGGCACTGGCTGATGCACTCGAGAGCTCGTTCTTGGCGGAGGTTCTCGAGGAGGACCTGTGGTACGACCGGATCACGGCGGTGAGCCCGGCCGAGTGGCGACCGATCTACGACATCGAGGTGGCCGAGCACCACACGTTCGTTGCCAATGACGTGGTCGTCTCGAATTGCGCCCGCCCGTTCCAGCAAGCCGAGTTCGACATCATGTACGGGACCGGGATCAGCCGGGAGGGCTCCCTGCTGGACGTGGCGGTCGATCTCGGGTTCATCAAGAAGTCGGGCGCCTGGTTCACCTACGAGGGTGAGCAGTTGGGCCAGGGCCGGGAGAACGCCAAGGCGTTCCTGCGGGAGAACCCGCAGCTGATGGCCGAGATCGACGACCGGGTGCGCCAGCACCTGGCGCCTTCCGATCCCGAAGGGGGGGTCGACGGCATCGAGGGTGCCCTCGACCCGGACGACCAGCCGATCAGCCTGTCCGACTGATCACTCACTGACCACCCGGTTGGCGATCCGTCGACCGGGTGGTCAGAAGAACCCTGAAGCCGGGAGCGTGCGTGACGGCGCCGAGGGAGCTTCGGAAAATCGACCTGCTACGCTGTCGGGCTAGCCGGTCGACAAGATCGAGCGGCGACCGGCAGCATGCCGGTGGGCCTGATTCGATTTCCGGTTCGGGTTGGCCTGTTGACAACTCGACTGGAGTTCAGTGGTTTCACTCTCCGACCTGGGCATTTCCGCCCGCCTGGTCGCCCGATCCGCTCGACGGGGCACCAGCCTGCCCGCCCCGGACAGCCGCCCTCGGCGTCCTCGACGGGGCCGCCCTATCGCCGGTCGGCGGTCGAGCTCGGCGCCCGTACCGGGCTGCCGTCGGTGACGTTCGTCCAAGACCTCTCGACCTGCCTCCCGGCTCGGTGCCGGAACGCGGGCCGCCAGGATGCAGCAACCGCAGGCCCGCCTGCGGCCGCCAATAACCGCAGTACCCGAAGGCAATAGAAAACGGCAGTACTTACAGGCAATAGAAAAGAGGAATCATGCCGATCGGCACCGTCAAGTTCTTCAACACGGAGAAGGGCTACGGCTTCGTTTCACGCCCCGACGGGGACGATGTGTTCGTCCACTACAGCAACGTGCAGGGCTCCGGTTTCCGGACCCTGGAAGCCGGCCAGGAGGTCGAGTTCGAGATCGCCCCGGGTCGCAAGGGAGACGAGGCGCGGAACGTCAAGGTCATCTGACGCCCGCACCGTCACCGTCTGGCCGACGGCCGCCCCCGACCGGGCGGCGCGGCCAAGGGAAGGGAGAGTGGTGTGTATGGCAAGGCCTCGTTCGACGTTCGGGAAGCTCCAACGCGATCAAGCGAAGCGAGCCAAGGCAAAGGCCAAGCAGGAGGACCGGGCGGCTCGCCGTGAGGACCGGACCGACGCGGAGGAGCCTGACGACGGACCGGTGGAGGACCAGGGAGCACTGCTGGAGCAGTTCGCCCGCCTCCACGAGGATCTCGCCGACGGGCGTATCTCGATCGACGATTTCGAGGTCCGCCAGGAAGATCTCCGCAGTCGGCTCCGGGTGGACTGACTGACAATCCGAGGACGGACCGACCCAGCTGGCTGGTCCGGACGGGGATCCCGACACAGCGGCCGAGACGGCGACAAGTCGTCCCGGCCGCTGTGTCGCGTCCGAGGGCGGCCTACGAACGCCGGGTCGTCGTCAGCGGGCCGGCGAGGCCGCCCCGTCGGCCGGACGGTCCCTCGTCTCGAGCCAGCGCCGGAACCCGGCGGCATTGGAATGGACGCCGTTGAGCGTCTCGAGCTTCTCCCGGTGCTCCTCCGGGACGTCGCCGATCTCGTCGGCGAACCGCGCGGACAGCGCGGCGGCGATGTCCTCGCCGTTGCGGTAGGCCTGTTCCGCGGTGGCCGCCCACTGCTGCAGCGTCGCCGCGGCCTCGTCGAGGAGGGCGTCGGGGTCGTCCAGTAGGCCGTAGTGGGCGAGGGCGATCCCGGACGGTCGCCGGGCGGCGAACTTCTGCATCGACGTCAGGGCCTGGTCGAGGTCGAAGTCCGGCGGCGGCGTCGACGGACGGAGGATCCCGGCGTCGGGGAGCCGGACACCGACCGCGTCGCCGGCGAAGAGGACGCCGCTCACCGAGTCGTGGACGCCGAGGTGGTGCTTGGCATGGCCCGGCGAGTCGATGGCGACGAGGACCCGGTCGGGACCGACGCGGACCTCTTCGCCGTCGGCGAGAACGTGGAGCCGTTCGGCCGGCGTCGGGTCGAGGCGGCCGTAGAGCGAATCGAGGAGCGGCCCGTAGACCCGGGCGGCCGAGTCGACCAACCGGGTCGGGTCGGCGAGATGGCGAGCGCCCTTCTCGTGGACGTAGACCGTTGCGTCCGGGAACGCCCGGGCGACGTCGCCGACGCCGCCGGCATGGTCGAGGTGGATATGCGTGACGATCACGCCGGCCAGATCGGTCGGGCCGAGCCCCAGCCGGTCGAGCGAGGCCAGGAGCACCGGGACCGACGACTGGCTTCCCGTCTCGACCAGCACCGGTGCCGGGCCTTCGAGCAGGTAGCCGGCGGTGACCCGCTCCCAGCCGCCGAGGAGGGTGTCGATCTGCAGGACGCCGGGGGCGATAGCCACCGGCGGGGCCGGCTCGGCGGGGCCGGTCTCGTGCCCGTGCCCGATCACTCAGCGGTCACCTCGACGACGACCTTGACGTCGTCGGGCTGGCGGTCGAGCGCCTGCTGCCACTGGTCGAGCGGGACCTTGCGGCTGACGAGCCGCTCCAGCCAGCTCCGGTCGGCTTTGGCCAGCGCGTCCGCGCCGGCCTCGTAGTGGCGCCGGTTGGCGTTGACCGAGCCGACGACGGCCTCGTTCGAGAGAACCATCGACCGGTTGAGCGCGCCTTCGTCCACGTCGATGGTCCGGCCGCCGGACGAGACGCCGGTCAGGCAGACGACCCCGTCGGGCCCGACGTGCTCCATGGCGTCGAGGACGAGGCTCGACACGCCCGTGCACTCGATGATGGCGTCCGCGTCCGGGCAGGCATCGGCGATGGAACCGGTGTGGTACTGCGCGCCGAGCTGGCGCACGAGGTCCGGCTTGAGCCCGGTCGTCATCTGGTCGATCACGTGGACCTCGAGCCCGGCCTGCACGCCGATCAGCGCGGCGAGGAGCCCGATCGGTCCGGCCCCGGTGACGACGGCCTTGGTCGGCGCCCAGTGGGCCCGACCACCGATCCGGTTGACCTGCTCCCACGCCTTCGCCACCACGCTGGTCGGCTCCAGCAGGACACCGAGAAGCCCGAGCGACGAGTCCACCTTGACGACGTACTCCGGCGTGATCCGGTACTGCTCCGACAGGTAACCGTCGTGCTCCTTGATGCCGCGCTCGGTGTATTGGCCGTTGCGGCAGAAGTCCCACTCCCCCACCGCGCAGTTCCCGCACGGGACCGGGTCCGGGCGGCGGACGATGCCGACGACGAGGTCGCCCTCGGCCACCGGCGCGCCGGCCGGTGCCTCGAGGACGCGCCCGAGCGACTCGTGCCCGAGAACGAGCCGGTCGCGGCCCGGCGGCGCCCAGCCGTACTGGCCGGAGAGGATCTCGATGTCGGTGCCGCAGATGCCGACGGCCAGCGTCTCGACGAGCACCGGCCCGTCGCTCTCGGGCGGCGGTGGGACGTCGGAGAGCTCCGCCGAGCCCTTCTGGAGGGGAACCACCGTCAACGCCTTCATCTGCTCCTCCTCATCATGGTCTTGGGCTCATCGTCGTCGTCCTGCGCTTCGTTCGATCACGCCGTCGACCCCTCGGGCGCGCCGCCGGCCGGCCCATCGGACGCGCCGCCGGCCGGCCCGGCGTCGTCCCGGTCGCCGCCGTCCTCGGGCTTTCGCACCGACAAGGGTCGGAGCGTGCCGAGGCCGTGGCGGGTGAGGCCGCCGAGACCCCACTTCGTGGCCCGGATGCTGCTCGTCCCGACCCCGCCGATCAGGTTCTCGGTCATCAGCCGCCGCATCCGGGTGGTCACCTGGGCCTGGCCGGGCGTCAGTGGCTCCTGGCCGGTCAGGCGGCAGGCCGTGTTGACCAGCGACACGTGCGAGAACGCCTGCGGGAAGTTGCCGACCTGGCGACCAGCCACCGCGTCGTACTCCTCGGCCAACAGACCGAGGTCGTTGCGCAGGCCGAGCAACCGCTCGAACAGCGCGGTCGCCTCGTCGACCCGGCCGATCATGGTCAGGCAGTCGGCCAGCCAGAACGAGCACGCCAGGAACGCGCCTTCCCGGCCGGTCAGCCCGTCGACCGCGCCGTCGTCGGTCGTGCGGTACCGCAGCACGAAGCCCGCGTCGTCCATCAGCTCGCGCTGGACCGCCTCGATCGTGCCGACGACCCGCGGGTCCTTGGCCGGCAGGAAGCCGACGAGCGGGATCATCAGCAGGCTGGCGTCGAGCTGGTCGCAGCCGTAGTACTGCGTGAACGCCTGCTTGTCCGGGTTGTACCCCTTCTCGGCGACCTCCGAGTGGATCTCGTCCCGCAGGGCCCGCCACTTGTCGATCGGCCCCGGCAGGTCGGGCCAGTCCTCCATCGTCCGCACCGCCCGGTCGACCGCCACCCAGGCCATGACCTTGGAGTGCGTGAAGTGCCGCCGCGGCCCGCGGACCTCCCAGAGCCCGTCGTCGGGGAGCTTCCAGCCGTCCTCGATGAACTCGATCAGCTTCGTCTGCAGGTCCCAGATCGCCCGGCTGTGGATGCCGTCCATCTGGCCGGCGCTGTAGAGCGCGGACATCACCTCGCCGTAGACGTCGAGCTGGTACTGGTCGGCCGCGGCGTTGCCGATGCGGACCGGTGCCGACCCCTCGTAGCCCGGGAGCCAGTCGACCTCCCACTCGTCGAGCCGGCGTTCGCCGGCCGCGCCGTACATGATCTGCAACTTCGACGGATCGCCGGCCGTCGCCCGGAGCAGCCAGTCGCGCCAGGCGAGCGCCTCTTCGTGGTATCCGCCGCGCATCAGCGACTCGAGCGTCAGCGTCGCGTCCCGGAGCCAGCAGTACCGGTAGTCCCAGTTCCGGTTCCCGCCCAGCGACTCCGGCAGCGACGTCGTCGCCGCGGCGACGATGCCGCCGGTCGGCTCGTACGTGAGCGCCTTCAGCGTGATCAGCGACCGCAGGACCGCATCGGCGTACTCACCCTGGTAGGTGCACGCGGCCGACCACGTCCGCCACCACGCGTCGGTCGTCGTGATCGTGAACCACGGGTCGGTCGGGTGCGGTGGAGCCTCGTGCGACGGGAACCACGTCAGCGTGTACGGGATCTGCTGGCCCTCGCGGATCGAGAACTCCGACACCGACGTCAATCCCTCGCCGTGGACGTCCATCCGGGTCCACAGGGCCACCGAGTCGGGGCCGGCGGTCGCCGTCAGCAGGTTGCCCGCGCCGACGCGGCTCACCCACGGGATCGAGAGGCCGTAGTCGAAGCGCACGGACAGGTCCATACGGATCGGCACGGTCCCCCGCACGCCCTCGACCATGCGCACGACCTGCGGGTACGTCTCCCGGATGGGCATGCAGTCGGTAATGCGGATCGTCCCCTCGGCACAGTCCATCTCCGTCTCGAGGACGAGCGTCCCGTCGCGGTACCGCCGTCGCGTCGCGGTGACCGCACCGGCCGGCGCGATCTTCCAGTAGCCGTGGTCGTCGGTGCCGAGCAGCCGAGCGAAGCAGGCACCGGAAGCGAAGTTGGGCAGACAGAGCCAGTCGATCGACCCGTCGCGGCCGACGATGGCCGCGGTGTGCAGGTCGCCGATGACGGCGTAGTCCTCGATCGGGAGGGGCATGGCGGTCATTCTTACCCCTCCTGGTCCGGCCCGTCCGACCTCCCGCTCCGACTCGTTCGGCGGCTATCGGTCGCTCAGCTCTGGACGCACGCACCGGTGCCGACGTTCGACGTCCGGGCCTCGGCCTGCTCGACGCGGCTCAGCACGCCCGGCGACGCCAGCGCGTAACCGACGTTCGCGTCGACGGTCGACCGGGAGAAGACGACCCCGACCACCGTGCCGTCCGCCTCGACGACCGGTCCGCCGGAGTTGCCGGGCTGGACGTCCGCGTCGAGCTGGTAGACGCTGCGGACGACCGCCCCTTGGTTGTAGATGTCCCGACCCTGCGCCAACAGGCTCGACGCGATCCCGGCCGGCGCGACCGCCAGTGTCCCGTTCTGCGGGTACCCGAGCACCGCGCCCTGCGTACCGCGGTCGACGTCGTCCGGATCGAGGTCCAGCGGCGGGCCGAGCGGTGCCTTCGTCCGCAGGACCGCCAGGTCGAAGGACGGGTCGAACAGCACCGCGGTGGCCGGGTACGTGACGCCCTGGACGATGACGTCGGTGGACGGCTCGCCGGCGACGACGTGGGCGTTCGTCACGACCAGCCCGGGCGCGACGACGAAGCCGGAGCCCTCCTGAAGGTAGCCGCAGGCCTGACCGATGACCTTGACCGTCGACGCCGCCGCGACCGACCCGATCTGGTCCGCCTCGGTTCCCGACGGCGTCGCCACCGGCTGAGCCGTCGGTTGGGCCAGGCCGGCGAAGACCGGCGGGAACCCCGAACCGCTGAGGAACGTCTGGAGGTGGTTGAAAGCGTCCGGCACCGGCGGCATGACGTCGTCGACCGCCTTCAGGACGTCGGACCTTCCGATGGCCGAGCTGAGCCAGACGAACCGGCTCTCCGACAGCAACGACGCCATCAGCCACGACGAGACCAGCACCGCGGCCACCGCCACCGCGACGCCGAGGATGGCGTCGACCGACGCGAGGTGTCCCCGCTGGAGGGCCCGGTAGCTCCACCCGCCGGCTATCCGGCCGGCGATCCCGAAGATGACGGCCAGCCCGAGGACGAGCACGAGCGCTACCGCGGTCCTCACTCCCGGCGAGTGGATGGACGAGCCGATCGCGTCGGCGATCACGACACCGAGGAGAAGGCCGAGCAGGAAGCCGCCGAACGTCAGCACCTGGACGAGCGCGCCGAGCCGCAGACCGTGCACGGCCGCGGCGACCACCACCAGGATCAGCACGAGGTCGACCCAGTCCACCGGCGTCGAGGGTAGACGACCGGGTCGTGCCGGCCGCTACGCCGACCGCGGTGACCCCACCGGGAACAGGCCGGCCGTTAGGTTGTCAAGCCGTGGAACGCGCGAGCGACCGGCCGATCTCGGGCCCCCGGGGCCGCCCGGGTCGGCCGATCCTGGCGCGGTGGTCGGCCGTCGTGACCACCGCCGTCATCGCCGCGACCGTCGTCGGCGGTATCGGTGGCGCCTGGCTCGGCCCGACCTCGGCGCTGGCCGCCGGCCGCGCCCGACCGACGGCCACGCCGGTGGCGGTGTGGGGCCAACCGGCGCCCACCGGCACCGGTTCCCTCGAGGCCGTGTCGTGCGGCGACGCCCGCCACTGCTGGGCCGTCGGCCGTTCCGCCGTCGACGCGCTCGCGACGACGACCACGACCAGCCCGTCGTCGTCGGTCGTCATCGACGCCACGACCGACGGCGGGAGCACGTGGTCCGCCGAATCGGCCTCCGTCAGCGACCCGACCGATCTGGCCGCCGTCGACTGCCCCGACCGTCGGCACTGCATGGCCGTCGGCACCGCCGACGACGACGGCCCCATCCTCGGCGCGGTGCTCGTCACGGCCGACGGCGGAAAGGTGTGGCAGTCCGTGGCCTCCCCGACCGGGTCCGTCGACCTCTCGGCCGTCCACTGCTTCGCCGTCGCCGACTGCCTCGTTCTGGCCACCGACGGGTCGACCTACTGGTCCGCGTCGACCACTGATGGCGGAAAGGTGTGGCAGCGCGGTGGCACGCTCCCGCCCGGCTCGGCCGGCATCAGCCACGTCGCCTGTCTCGACACCACGACCTGCGTCACCGTCGGCTACGTGTCGTCGACGCCCGGTCAGGGGACCGGGGCGATCGCCGTCACCGACGACGGTGGGGCCAACTGGACCAGCGCGCCGGTGCCGGCCGGCGTCGGCGTCCTCCACGGCGTCGACTGCACCGCCGGCTCGACCTGCGTCGCCGTCGGCACGAAGTCCACGACGACCAGCGACGTCGCCCTCGCCCCGAGCCAGGTTCTCGTCAGTGACGACCGCGGTGCCTCGTGGAACCTGACCGCGTCGCCGATGGGCGTCGGCGACGCCTTCGCCGTCTCGTGTCCGCCCAGCGGCGGCTGCGCCGCGGTCGGCACCGTCTGGACCGTCACGAATCCCCCGACGCCGATCGGCGGCGTCGTCGCGTCGGGCGCGGGCGGCCTGGCCTGGCAGACGATGCGGACGCGTTACGTCCCCGTCGGCCTCACCGGCGTCGACTGCCCGACGCCGACGTCGTGCGTCGCCGCCGGCAACGACGTCGTGGCCCGCATCGCCCTTCCCCTTCCCAAGAAGACCGGCCGGACCACGGGGACCGGCGGGGCGAGCACCACCAGCACGATCGGCACCAGCACGGGCGGCACCGGCACGACCAGCACCACTGGCGGTGACGGGCCGACGGGAGCCCCCGCCGCCGGTTAGTCAGCCCAGCGCGGGGACGACCTCCTCGGCGATGAGCCGCAGATGGTCCAGATCGGTCAGGTCGAGCACCTGGAGGTAGATCGTTGTCGCGCCGAGCTCGCCGTACGCCCGCAGCCGCTCGGCCACCTCCGCCGGCAAGCCGGCCGCGCCGTTCGTCCGGAGCTCGTCGACGTCTCGCCCGATCGCCGCGGCCCGACGCCGGAGCTCGGCCTCATCGACCCCGCAACAGACGACGACCGCCGCCGAGAGGCGGAGCGCTGACGGATCCCGGTCGGCCTCCTCGCAGGCCCGGCGGACCCGGCCGTACTGGGCGCCGGTGTCGTCGACCTGGTGGAACGGCACGTTGAACTCGTCCGCAAAGCGGGCGGCCAGGCGGGGCGTCCTCGTCGGGCCGAGACCCCCGACGATGAGCGGCGGATACGGCGACTGCGTCGGCTTCGGCAGCCCCGGACTGTCGGCGACGGTGTAGTGGCGCCCGTCGTACGAGAACCGGTCGTCGACCGGCGTCGTCCAGAGGCCGGTCAGGATCTCGAGCTGCTCCTCCAACCGGTCGAACCGTTCCTTCATCGGTGGGAACGGGATGCCGTACGCCCGGTGCTCGTCGTCGAACCAGCCCGCGCCCAACCCCAGCTCGATCCGACCACCGCTCATCGCGTCGACCTGCGCGACGCTGATCGCCAGCGGGCCCGGCAGGCGGAACGTCGCCGACGTCACGAGCGTCCCCAGCCGGAGCCGGGTGGTCTCCCTCGCCAGGCCGGCCAGCGTCACCCAGGCGTCCGTCGGCCCGGGGAGCGCGTCGCCGACCATCGCGGCCATCCACAGGTAGTGGTCGGACCGGAAGAAGCCGTCGAAACCCAGCTCCTCGGCCGCTCGGGCCACCGCCAGCAGGCGCTCGTAGTCCGCACCCTGCTGTGGCTCCACGAAGATCCTGACCCGCATGCTCCTCACCGTACCGCCAGGCCGCAACGACGCGACCGCCTGTGCCCGCTGGCCGCGGCCCCGCCACCCGCGGTGCCACCCGCCTGGCGCCGCTGCCCCGGAAAGCCGCCGCTCGGTGCTAGAAGTTCGTGATGCAGATCGGCGTGGTCTTCCCCCAGACCGAGATCGGTGACGACGTCGGTGGGGTCAAGGCGTTCGCCGAAGCGGCCGACGGGCTCGGCTATCGCCACGTCGTCGCCTACGACCATGTCCTCGGGGCCGACACCCGCGTCCACGCCAACTGGGACGGCCTGTACGACCTGTCGAGCACGTTCCACGAGCCGCTGGTCCTCTTCGGCTGGCTCGCCGGGTTCACGTCCCTCGACTTCGCCACCGGCATCCTCGTCGGCCCGCAACGCCAGACCGCGCTCGTCGCCAAGCAGGCGGCCGAGGTCGACCTGTTGGCCGGCGGCGGCCGGCTCCGGCTCGGGCTCGGCATCGGCTGGAACCGGGTCGAGTACGAGGCGCTCGGGCAGTCGTTCGGCGACCGCGCCGCCCGGCTCGAAGAACAGGTCCACCTGCTCCGCCGACTCTGGACGGAGGAGTCCGTGACGTTCGACGGCCGTTTCCACACCGTCAACGCCGCTGGGCTCGCGCCGCGGCCCGCGGCCGGCGGCATCCCGATCTGGCTCGGCGCCATGGCCCCACCGGCCCTGCAACGGGTCGGGCGGGTGGCCGACGGCTGGTTCCCCCAGGTCCGACCGGGCGCCGGCCTCGAAGAGGCGCTCGAGATCATCGCCGCGGCCGCTCGAGACGCCGGCCGCGACCCGGCCGCCATCGGGTTCGAAGGCCAGATCTTCGCGTCGACCGATCCCGACCGGGCCGGCCACCACGCCGACCGCTGGCGGCTGGCCGGCGCCAGCCACCTCTCCGTGAACACGATGGCCGCCGGCTACCGGACCGTCGACGACCACATCCTCGCCCTCGCCCGGCTCGCCGACGCGCTCGGCGTCCGCCGGAACGACCGCCGGTCGGGTACGGCATGACCGTTCCGCCGGCCTCTGGTCCGCCCGCCGCTGGCCCGCCTCCCGCCGGTCCGCCGGCCGCTGGCGTTCCTTCCGGACCGCCGCCCGGCTGGTACCCGGACCCCGCCGGCAGCGGCGGGCAGCGATGGTGGGACGGTTTCCGGTGGACGCCGTACACGACGCCGCCGCCGCCGGTGCCCGCGGCGGGCGTTCCCGGACCGGCGGGACCCGGGTCGATCCAGCCGGGCGACGCGACCGTGGGCTGGTGGGGAGCCGGTCTCGACCCGGTGGCCCGCCAGTTGGTCGACGCCGAGCGGCGAGCGGTCCCGACGGGGCGGTGGGCCGTCGTCGCGTATGCCGTGCTCTCCGTCGCCGACCTCCTCGTGCTCGTCCTGCACTACGGCGGCACCTACCACCGGTGGGACCACTTCTTCCACCAGATCAACACGGCCAGCCACGCCGGCCAGCCGCCGCCGGCCGTCCCGTCGGCCCTCGCCTTCCCGCCGTACCTCTTCCTCGTCTCCCTCGCGTCGATCGCCGCGGCCATCCTCCTCCTCGTCGGGCAGCACCGGGCGGCGAAAGCGGCCCAACGGCTGCGGCTGCCGGCCACCCATCGGCCCGGGTGGGGCGTCGGTTTCTGGTTCATCCCCATCGCCAACTTCTTCTGTCCGTACCAGGCGATCCGGGACTGCCTGCCGCCGGGCCATCCGGGCCGGCGTCGGGTCCTCCGCTTCTGGCTGCTGTACTTGGCGACGACGCTCGTGACGATCGGCGCGGAGGTCACCACGACCTTCAGCCGGCCAGCGGGGATCGGGCTCACCGCGCTCGTCGCCGCCCTCTGGGTCCTCGTCGTCGTCGACGTCCGCAAGGTGATCGCCACAGTCGAAACGGCGCACCGGCAGCTCACCGAGCACTGAGCCTCGCCGCCGCCGCGCCGTGCCTGGTCGGGTGGCTGCCGCAGAGATTTCGTTACGGTGTCGCTAAGAGTTTCCCGACGGTTTGCCGGGAGTTCATCTACGAAGAGTAGGACTGTCTTCGTGCAGCGAGAGACGGAGGGCGACGGCCGCGTCGGCAGGCCGGAGGCGGCCGCAGTCCCGACCGGCAGCCGGCCCGCACCGCCCCCACCGGCCGTCGACCCGCTCCTCGAAGCCCTCGACCCCGACCGCGGCCGTCCGGCCCACGTCATGGCGTCTCAGGGCCTCACGCTCCGGTTCGGTGAGAAGACGATCCTGTCGGAGATCGACATGCAGTTCGGCCGCGGGACGATCACCGCGCTGATCGGTCCGACCGGGTCGGGCAAGTCGACCTTCCTGCGGACGCTCAATCGCATGAACGACAAGGTGCAGGGGTTCCGGTACTCCGGCGACGTGCACCTCGACGGCACGAGCATCTGGGCGTCGTCCCAGGATCTGCTGACCCTGCGCCGGCGAGTCGGCATGCTGTTCCAGCGGCCGAACCCGTTCCCGATGTCCATCCGGGACAACGTCGTCGCCGGCGTCAAGGCCCACCGGATCGCCAAGGGCAAACAGTTGGACGTCGTCGCGGAGCAGCGGCTCCGCGAGGTCGGGCTGTGGGACGCGGTCAAGGACCGCCTCGGCGATTCGCCGTTCCGGCTGTCCGGTGGCCAGCAGCAGCTGCTCTGCCTGGCCCGGGCGCTGGCCGTCGGGCCGGAGGTGCTGCTCCTCGACGAGCCGACGTCCGCCCTCGACCCGATCTCGACCGAGTACGTCGAGGCCCTCGTCCGGGAGATGGCGCCGGCGCTCACGCTGATCGTCGTCACCCACAACCTCGGCCAGGCCCGGAGGGTGGCCCACAACACGATGTTCTTCTACGACGGCCAGCTCGTCGAGCACGGGGCGACCGAGCAGATCTTCGAGAGCCCGAAGAACCCACAGACCGAGCGGTACGTCACCGGCCGCATGGGCTGAACGGCCGGTCGGCGGTGAACCGGCCGTTCGGTAATGGCAGCACCGGCATCTGTCGACCCGACGGGTGCTGAGCAATCCGCACGACAATCCACACCATCCCAATCCACACCATCCCAATCCACAAGGAGGAAGTACCTGTGACTCGGACCTCCCGAGCCAAGCGTCTCGTTCCGGCCGTGATCGGCGGGGCTGTGCTCAGCCTCGTCGTAGCCCTGCCCGCCGGCGCTGCGTCGGTCAAGCTGCCAGCGAGTGGGGTCGAGACCCCGTCGAGCGGCACCGTCAGCGAGACCGGGAGCAGCCTGCTGTACCCGCTCTTCAACCTGTGGGTGTCGGGCTACAACCAGACGTACTCGCAGCTGACGATCCAGACGGCCAGCACCGGGTCGGGGACCGGCATCACCGACGCCTCCAACGGCACCGCCGATGTCGGCGCCTCCGACGCCTACCTCTCGACAAGCGAGCTGCAGGCCACGCCGACGCTGGAGAACATCCCGCTGGCCATCTCGGCCCAGCTCATCGCCTACAACGTGCCGGGAGTGACCGCCCACCTGAAGCTGAGCGGCAAGCTGCTGGCCCAGATCTACCAGGGCAAGATCACGACATGGAGCAACTCGGCCATCGCCAAGCTGAACCCGGGCGTCAAGCTGCCGACCCTCCCGATCGTCACCCTGCACCGGGCCGACTCCAGCGGTGACACCTTCCTGTTCACCTCCTACCTGTCGAAGGCGACACCGTCGGGCTGGGGCAGCACGATCGCCTACAACACCACAGTCAGCTGGCCGAACGTCCCCGGTGCGCTGGCCGAGACCGGCAACTCGGGCATGGTCGCCGGCTGCAAGGCGACCCCGGGCTGTGTGGCCTATGTCGGCATCAGCTACCTGACGCAGGTCCTGCAGGCCGGCGCGAGCTACGCCGAGCTGCAGAACGCGTCGGGCCAGTACGTGCTGCCGAGCCAGGGATCGATCGCCGCCGAGGCGGCGTCGTTCGCCGGCAAGACGCCGGCCAACGGGACGATCTCGCTCATCTACGGCCCCGCCAAACAGGGCTACCCGATCATCAACTACGAGTACGGGATCGTGAACGCGAAGCAGTCGACAGCGTCGACGGCCAAGAACATCCGGTCCGTCCTCGAGTGGGCGGTCAACCCGAAGCTCGGCAACAGCCCGACCTACCTGTCCCAGGTGAACTTCCAGCCGCTGCCCAGCAAGGTCGAGGCCGGCTCGATCAAGCAGATCCTGAAGGTCAAGTAGGGCCACCGGGCCACCACTAACCGCAAGGCACTAACCGCAAAGGTCAGTAGGCACACATGAGCGTCGTCGGCGGGACCGCGGGTGAGATGCCCGCGGTCCCGCCTGCACCTCTTCGGCCGGGACCAGGGCCGGTGCCGGGAGGGGGCGCGGCCCACCGCCGCGTGTTGCAGTTCCTGCGACGCTCGGAGAGTGGTGTCTGGCGGTGGGCCGGCCGCATCGCCGTGATGCTGCCGCTGGCCGCGCTCGTCTTCGTCCTGGCGGTCCTGGCGGTCAAGGCCGCGCCGGCCATCCGGGTGAACGGCTGGAAGTTCCTGACCGGCTCGACGTGGAACGCCGGCAGCGGCTACGGCGGCGTCACCCACACCGACGGCGTCACCCACCCGATCGGGGCCGAGTACGGCGCGTGGCCGCTGATCGCCGGGACCCTCCAGACGTCGGTCATCGCGGTCGTCATCGCCCTGCCGATCTCCGTCGGCTGCGCCTTCGCCCTGACCGAGCGGTTGCCCCGCTGGATCTCCCGGCCGCTCGGCTTCGCGGTGGAGCTGCTCGCCGGCATCCCGAGCGTCGTCATCGGCCTCTGGGGGATCCTGACGTTCGGACCCTTCCTGGCGGCGCACGTCTACCCGATCGTCGCCGACCACATGCCCGACGTCCCGGTGCTCCGCTACTTCCGTAACCCGGTCGGCCACGGCGAGGGCCTGCTGACCGCCGGGCTGGTCCTCGCCCTGATGATCGTCCCGATCATCAGCTCGACCACCGCCGACCTCTTCCGCCAGGTCCCCCGCCTCCCCAAGGAGGGTGGTGAGGCCCTCGGCATGACCGACTTCGAGGTGGCCAACCGGATCACCGTCCCCTGGGTCCGCTCCGGCATCATCGGCGCCACCGTGTTGGGCCTGGGCCGCGCCCTCGGCGAGACGATGGCCGTGGCCATGATCGCCGGTTCGATCTTCCAGGTCGCGCCGAACATCTACTCGCCCATGTCGACCATCGCCGCCACCATCGTCAGCAAGCTCGACGGCGCGCAGACCGACGGCACCGGGTTCGCGGTCGCCACCTTCGCCGAGCTCGGACTGGTCCTGGCCGTCATCTCGGTCGTCGTGAACCTGGCCGCCCGAGCCATCGTCCACCGTACGTCCCGGCTCGGCGGCCCCGTCGGCCGGGGGGCCTGACGCCGTGAGCCTGACGCGGTGGGCCTGACGCGGTGAGAGGGTCACGGCGGCGCGGCGGGCTCGAGATCGCGTTCCGGATCGGGACGTACCTGGCACTGCTCCTCGTGCTCGGGCCGGCCCTGTGGATCCTCGGCGGCGTCGTCGCCCGGGCGGTCCCCCACTGGCAGTGGGACGTGCTGTGGACGCCGACCAAGGGAACGAGCGGCGGCCTCGAAGGGGCCATCATCGGCACGCTCATCCTGATGGTCGGTGTCCTGCTCATCGCCGGCACCATCGGCGTCCTGGCCGGCATCCACCTGGCCGAGCTGGCCCGACCGAGGAAGAGCGGGAAGGCCGGGGGCGGCGTCGTGCGGACGGCCGCCGACGTGCTGTCGGGCTTCCCGTCGATCGTCCTCGGCTACGTCGGCTACGTCGCGCTCGTCGTAGGGCTCCACTGGGGCTACTCGCTCCTGCCAGCGCTGCTGATCCTGTCGATCATGGTCGTGCCGTACATCGCCAAGTCGACCGAGACCGCCGTCCGCCAAGTCCCGACGGCCTACCGGGAGGGCGCCGAGGCCCTCGGCATGTCGATGGGCTACGGGCTCCGCAAGGTCATCCTCAAGACGGCGCTGCCCGGCATCGTCACCGGCCTGCTCATCGCCCTGGCCATCGCCTGCGGCGAGACTGCCCCGCTGCTCTACACCGCCGGGTGGAGCGGCAGCATCTGGACAGGGTCGTTCATCGGCGGTCACCAGTTCTCCTACCTGACCTATCCGGTGTGGACCTTCTACAACACATCCACCGAGTCGGGCCACGCCCTCTCCTACGACGCCGCGCTGCTGCTGCTGGTCATCGTCCTGCTGCTCCTCGTCGCCTCCCGCATCGTCGTCGCCCGCACCCAGCGGCACGCCGAGAGCCGCTGAGCGCTCCCGGTAGGGTGGGCCCGGCGGGGCACGAGACACCGAGGAGGACTGATGGCGCTGGGCAAGGAGCTGGGCCCGCTGGCCGGCTTGCAGGGGACCTGGGAAGGCGACCAGGGCCTCGACGTGGCGTTCTCCAACGAGAAGGGCGAGATCGGCGAGACGCCGTACCGCGAGAAGACGACGTTCAACCCGTTCGGACCGGTCGAGAACGGCCGGCAGGTGCTCTACGGCCTCGACTACCGGACGGCCGCCTGGCGGGACGACGAGGAGAACCCGTTCCACACCGAGGTCGGCTACTGGCTGTGGGATGCGGCCGAGGGCCAGGTCATGCGCTGCTTCATGGTGCCCCGCGGCACCGTCATCCTGGCCGGCGGTGAGGCCGCGCCGGGCGACACGACCTTGCGCATGACGGCGAAGTGCGGCTCGGAGACGTACGGCATCCTCTCCAACCGGTTCCTCGCCGCGCAGGCCCGGACCAGCGACTACGAGCTGACGCTGACGATCGGCGACGGGACGTTCTCGTACGACGAGACGACCGTCATCGAGCACGGTCGCCTGGCCGAGGTCATGCGCCACACCGACCGCAACACGCTCGTCCGCGTCGACCCACCCGAGGAGCACGGCGAGGTCTCTCGCCACGAGGACGCCTGAGCACCGAGCACCGAGTACCGAGCACCTAGGACCCAAGACCCAGGACGAACGAGGTCCAGGGCACCGCACCGCAGTCGAGCGAAAAGGGGGGCCGCTGATGTTCGAGTGGTCGGAAGAGCAACTGGCCATCCGCGACGCGGTCCGGCGATTCGTGGCCGACGAGATCGCGCCGAACATCGATGAGCTCGAGCACGGCGACACGCCGCCGTACGACGTCATCCGCAAGCTCTACACCACCTTCGGCCTCGACCAGCTGGCCCGGGAAGGCTTTACGCGGGCCGTGGAGCGCAAGAGGGAGGGGGCGCCACCGCCGAAACGACGTGGCGGCGACAGCCAGGCGGCGATGACGCTCATCCCGATCATCGAGCTCTGCCACCACTGCCCCGGCATCGTCACCGCCCTCGGCGTCTCGACCGGACTGGCCGCCGGCACCGTCATGAAGCGGGGCACGCCGGCGCAGATGGAGCGGTGGGGCCTCGACCTGCTCACGCTGGAAAAGATCGGCGCGTGGGCCATCACGGAGCCGAGCTCCGGCTCCGACGCGCTCGGTGGGATGAAGGCGACGGCGCGGCGCGACGGTGACGAGTACGTCCTCAACGGGAACAAGACGTTCATCACGAACGGCCCGTACGCGGACACGATCGTCTTCTACGCCAAGCTCGACGACGGTAGCGGGACCGACCCACGCAACCGCAAGGTGTTGACGTTCGTGCTGGACCGGGGCATGGACGGCCTGGAGCAGTCCAAGCCCTTCCGCAAGATGGGTCTCCACTCCTCCCCGACCGGCGAGCTGTTCCTGACCGACGTCCGAGTCGGCCGGGACCGACTACTGGGCGAGACCGAAGACGAGTCCGGTGGCAGTGGCCGGCAGAGCGCCAAGGACAACTTCGTGACCGAGCGGGCCGGTGTCGCCGCCATGGCCCTCGGCGTCATCGAGGAGTGCCTGAAGCTGTCGGTCGCGTACGCCAAGGACCGGCTGCTGTGGGACAAGCCGATCGGCGACTTCCAGCTCATCCAGCTGAAGCTCGCCCGCATGGAGGTCGCCCGGCTGAACGTCGAGAACCTCGTCTTCCGCCACATCGAGATGGCCGCCGCCGGCAAGAGCCTGACGCTGGCCGAGGCGTCAGCGATGAAGCTCTACTCCGCCCAGGCCGCGTCGGACGTCGCCATGGAGGCCGTCCAGCTCTTCGGCGGCAACGGCTACATGTCCGAGTTCCGGGTCGAGCAGCTCGCCCGCGACGCCAAGGTCTTCCAGATCTACGCCGGCACCGACGAGATCCAGGTCACCCACATCGCCCGGGACCTGCTCAGTCGCTAGTCCGCTCGGGGCCCCACCCCTCACCGGCCGCCGTCGGTAACCCGTCCGAGGTCAGCCGATCGGGAGGTCGAGCGCTTCCTTGCCGGTCAGCCAGGGCCGGCCGGCGGCGGCCAGGTCGGCCCACTTGCCAAGATCCTGGTCGACCTGACCGAGCTCCTCGGGCGTCGGCCCGAACCGGTCGGCGAGCGGCCGCAGCGCGTCGGTGTCGAAGTGGTAGCAGTCGGCGGCGTTGCCTCCGAGGATCTGCTGGGTCTCGTCGACCGGGATGTCGTGGAAGGCGTTGCGCAGCCACTCCTTCGTGTGTGGCCACGTCCCCTCGGGATGGGGAAAGTCGTTGCCCCACATGAGGTTGGGAACGCCGATCTCGTAGCGGCGGGCCAGCTCCCGCCGGCGGGTGTTCGACGCGCCGATGAAGCAGTTCCGGTCGAAGTACTCGCTCGGCCGCATCGGCAGGTGGGCCGTCAGTTGGGACCCGAGCTTCTTGGCCGCGTGCTCGCGGTCGTAGACGATGTCGGACGACCAGAGCAGGTCGGGCACCCAGAACGCGCCGCACTCGGTGGTGACGAACGTCAGGTCGGGGAACCTCTCGAAGACGCCGGACCAGAGCAGGAACCACAGCGGCCGGGTCGACCACCACCGGACCTCGGCGATGTAGAGGCCGACGTGCTCGCCGTAGGCCTCACGGTCGGCCGCCGCGGAGTGGACGTGGACAGGCATCTGGAGGTCGGAGCAGGCGGCCCAGACCGGGTCGTACTTCTTGTCGTGGTACGGCTCGTGCGGCTGCCACATCGACGGGATGAGGATGCCGCCGCGCAGGCCGGACGCCGCGGCCCGGGTGATCTCGGCGACCGCGGCGTCGACGTCGAAGAGCGGGACGAGCGCCACGCCGGCCCGGCGGGCCGGGCTGGCCGCGCAGAGCTCGGCCAGCCAACGGTTGTGGGCCCGGGCCCCGGCGAGCAGCAGCTCGATCGGCACGTCGGCGCTGGCACCGAGGCCGGCCCCGAACGGCGCGGACGCGCCGCCGGTGACCGCGTCGGCGTCGGGAAAGATGACCTCGCCGACGACGCCGTCGGCGTCGAGCTCGCGGTCGCGCCGCTCCGCCTCCCAGCCGCCGCGGAGCCCATCGGCGTTCTCCTCCTCCCACTCCTCGGCGAACTCGGGGTTGCGGAGGCCGCGCTCGGCCAGCTCGGCCTCCATCGCCACCCGGGCCGCGAGGGCCTGGTCGAAGGTGTCCCGGTACGCCGGGTCGAGCCATTCCCGGTAGGCCTCGTTAGGCAGCCCGGCGTGGCAGTCGGACGAGATCACCATGTACCGGCTCATGCCTGCACTCCTTCTCGGTCTTCTCGGTCTTCTCGGTCGGGTTCTCCGCCTTCTCGGTCCGGGAGCACCCCGCCCTCTCGGTCGGGAACCGTCACCCCGGGACCTCGCGCAGGTACGTCGGGTTCGACCGGGCGAGCATCGATTCGGCGCGGGCGCGGATCTGCTCGTCGATGCGGGCGCTCGGGGCGAGGATCCAGAAGTCGCCGGCCTTCACGCCGCGGGCGACCTGGTCGGCGACGTCGGCCGGCTCGGTGTACTCGACCTGGATGCCGGCTGCGGCCATCTGCCGCTCGACGTCCTCGACGGTCGGGTACGGCGTGACCCGCGGCCGCTCCTTGGCCAGGGCGGTCGGGCGGTTGCGCCACGACTCGAAGAGGCCGGTCCGCAGCATGTTCGGCCCGGGGAAGAGGACGGACGCGCCGACGACGGACCCGGCGTCCTGGAGCTGGGCGTAGAGGCACTCGGTGAGCGTGACGACCGCGGCCTTCGTCACCGCGTACTGCGGCGTACCGCGCAGCGGCGAGATCCCGCCGTTGCCGGACGACGTGTTGACGACGTGGCCGGGCTCACCGGACGCGACCATGCCGGGCACGAAGGCGTTGATGCCGTGGATGACCCCTTCGAGGTTCACACCGAGCGCCCACCGCCAGTCGTTGCGCTCGTGCTCCCACAACGGTCCCTCCGCGCCGGCGCCGATGCCGGCGTTGTTACAGAGCAGGTGGACGCCGCCGTAGGTGTCGAGGGCGCGATCGCGCAGGTTGACGACCGACCGGTAGTCGGCAACATCGGCAACGACGCCGGTCACCTCGTACGACTGGGCTCGCAACTCGCCGACCGTGCGGTCGAGCACCGGCTCCTCGACGTCGGCGAGCACGACCCGCATCCCTTCAGCGGCCAATCGCTCGCCGATGGCCCGGCCGATCCCACCGGCGCCACCCGTCACGACGGCCACCCTCCCGGCCAGCTCCTCCATACCGACGGCTCCCCTACTCGTCCCCGCCGACCGGCGAGAGGTCGTCCCCGCCCACCGGCGAGAGGTCGTCATAGCGCTGGTGCACGTACGGCCGGAGCCACTCGCCGGGGACGGTCCCGTGGATCTCTCCCCGCTGGACGCTGCTCCGGGTGGCGAACAGGATGTCGCGGAGCTCGTGCACGGGCAGGTCGGCGACGGGGTCGAAGCGGGAGTAGCGCAGGAGCACGTCGCCGTCGACGCGGGCGAGCGTGCGCGTCTTCTCGGTCCGGTGGCAGTAGACGAGGGCGGGGTCGCTGTCGAACCCCTTGCCGTCGGGGGCGGGCAGGAACTTGAAGTAGAAGTCCGTCCGGGTCTCCTCGTCCGGTGGCTCGAGCTCGTCGGCGACGCGGCCGGCGACCTCGATGACGGTCACGCCCATGCGGGCCACCCGGCCGACGACACGATCGCCGTCGTGGGCGAGCTCGACGGTGGCGAGCTTCTTCGGTTCGCCGAACGTCTCACGGCCGCCGATGACCGACTGCTCGGTCGTCATCGGCATGAAGAGGGCGTAGTACCCGTCGGTCCCCTCGTGCCGGGCCCGCACCGAAAAGCTCCCGGCGCCGAACGTCGGGTAGCCGGGGATGTCGACGGTGGCCACGGTCACCTTGACGAGCGGCTCGTCGCCCGGTTCGATCGGCGGCGGCAGCACCGCGGCGATCGCCGTTGGATCGGTCAGGTACGTGGCGACGAGCGTCGTCGCCCAGACGTCGACCGACGTCGCTTCTACCTCCCGGTTGCGCAGCTCCTTTTCGGACCTGGCGCCGTATCGCACCCTGCTCATCTCGGTCTCCCTCTCTTCCTCCCCGCCGATCCGATCCGCCCGTTCTCGTGCCCGCTCTTCCTCGTGCCGCCTTTCCCCGCCCGGCGGCTCTCGAGCCGGTCGCTCCCGTCCGCCCGTCCGCGTCCTGACCGTCAGCTCCGCAGGCCGGCGAACGCCGGGCAGCGGTCGGCATCGGCCGGGATGTCGTCGAGCGGCAGCGGCTCGGCGATCTCGGCGTGCGTCGGCCCGACGCCGGCGGCCAGCGGGCCGAGGAGGGCGAGGTCGAACCCGTAGAGGTGGACGGCGTTGCCGCCGATCATCGCCTGGACCTCGACCGGGTCGACGCCGGCGAACGCCACCCGGAGCGCTTCGCGGCTGAACGGGAAGCTGGCCTCCTTGTGCGGGTAGTCGCTCCCCCACATGATCCGGTCGACGCCGACAGCGTGGCGGAGGGCGGCCTCGGCCGGCCGCATGAAGCTCGAGCCGATGTGGCACTGGCGGGCCCAGTACTCGCTCGGTCGCAGGCTGAGCTTGTCGACGACGGGGTTCCCCCACTCGTACTCCTGGGAGCCGACGGCGGTGCCCATCCGGTGGAACAAGAAGTCGAGCATGCCGAGGGTCTCGGGAATCCAGGCGGTCCCCTGCTCGGTGAAGACGAACTGCAGGTCGGGATGGCGCTCCATCACGCCGCCGAAGACCAGGTTCCACAGGGCCCGGTGGGCGTACCACGTGACCTCGAGCAGGAACGTCACCTGGTCGATCGGCTCGTCGCCGAGGGCCGGCACGGCGCTGCCGCTGTGGTGGTTCACCACGAGGCCGGTCGCCGCGCAGGCTCGCCAGATCGGCTCGTAGACCGGGGAGTAGAGGGGTTCCAAGCCGGAGCCGGGTGGCGCGCCGGGCAGCAGCACGCCGCCGCGCAGGCCGGCGCCGGCGGCCCACTCGATCTCGGCCACCGCGGCGTCGACGTCGTGCAGCATGATCTGGGCGATCCCGGCCCGCCGGCCAGGCGCAGCGTTGCAGAAGTCGAGAAGCCACCGGTTGTGGGCTCGCAGGCCGGCCCAGCGGAGGTCGAGGTCGCCCTCGGTGGCCCCGGGCAGCTGGGCCTTCAACGACGGCTCCGGGTAGAACGGCGGGATCGTGTTCGGGTAGATGACCTCCGCGACGATGCCGTCGGTCTCGAGGTCGGCCAGCCGCCGGTCGCTGTCCCAGTTCCGGCCGCCCTCGTCGCCCATGAGGTCCTCGAACGGGATGGCGTAGTCGCGGGCCCAGGCGTCGAACGCGTCGTGGTGCCGGCGTTCGAGGTAGTCGCGGTACTCGTACAGCTCGGCCCCGCCGTGGCAGTCGGCGGAGACGATGACGTACCGGTCGGTGTCGGTCATCGGCGCGCACCCCTTCCCCCGTGCGACGCTGGTCCGGTGCGTAACCGGCGTCGGCTCTTCTGTAGCATCGTTACATGACCGGCCGAGGGCGTCAAGGGGGTCCACCGCTCTCCCGGGACCAGGTGCTCGACGCAGCGATGGAGATCGTCCGGGCCGACGGCGCGGACCGCCTGACGATCCGGGGGCTGGCGGCGAAGCTCGGCGTGGCGGTGACCGCGATCTACTGGCACGTCGGCGACAAGCAGGCGCTACTGGACGGACTGGTCGACCGGATCATCGAGCAGATCGGCGAGATCTCGGTCGGCGGGCGGGGCCCAGAGGCCCGGCTGGTGTCGGCCGGCCGCTCACTCCGCCGCTCCTTGCTCGACCAGGCCGACCTCGTCGCGGTGGTCCAGCGGCAGGGACGAACGGCCGCGCTCTTCCAGCCGGCCCGCCGGGTGCTCGTCCGCGAGCTGGCGTCAGCCGGCCTCCAGGGCGCGGAGGCCGCGCTCGCGCTCCAGGCCATCCTGACGCTCGTCGTCGGCTCGGTGCTGATCGGCCGGCAGGTGGCGCGCCAGCCGACGCAGCGGGAGGAGCCAGAGGCGCTGTGGACGGCGGCGGACGTGCCGGGCGCACCGGAGCTGCTGGCGCACCTGGCGCACCACCTCGACGAGGAGGTGGTGTTCGACTACGCCCTCCGGACGCTCGTCGGCGCGATCGTCGCCGGTGCCAACGCCAGCGGAACGGCGGAACGGCGGAACGGCTGAACGGCTGAACGGGGAGGCGGAGGGAACGGAGAACCGCCCGTCGCGCCGCAACGGGCGGCCGGCGGACGAACGTCAGGCGAAGACGACGGTCTTGTTGCCGTTGATGAGGACGCGGTCCTCGACGTGCCACCGCAACCCGCGGGCGAGGACGGTCTGCTCGATGTCCCGGCCGATGCGGACGAGCTCCTCGGGCGAGTCGGCATGGTCGATCCGGCGGGTGTCCTGCTCGATGATCGGGCCGCCGTCGAGATCGGCGGTCACGTAGTGGCACGTCGCGCCGATCAGCTTCACGCCCCGCTCGAACGCCTGGTGGTAGGGCTTGGCGCCGGCGAACGACGGCAGGAAGCTGTGGTGGATGTTGATGATCCGGCCGCCGTAGCGGGCGCAGAGGTCGGGCGGCAGGATCTGCATGTACCGGGCGAGGACCATGACGTCACCGCCGACGTCGTCGAACAGGCGGCCGATCTCGTCGAACGCCTTCTCCTTGGCTGACCGGTCGACCGGGACGTGATGGAAGGCGATGTCGTGCCACTCGACGAGTGGCCGGAGGACGTCGTGGTTGGAGATGACGGCGGCGATGTCACAGTCGAGGTCGCCGCTCCGCCAGCGGTACAGGAGGTCGGCCAGGCAGTGCTCCTCCTTGCTCACGAGCACGACGACTCGCTTACGGACGTCGGTGTCGGTGACGTGCCAGTCCATGTCGAACTCGTCGGCGACTGCGGCGAACCGCTCGCCGAGCCCGTCGGGGCCGAACGGCAACGAGTCGGCGATCATTTCGAGCCGACAGAAGAACCGCCCGGTCGACAGGTCGCCGTGCTGGGCCGCCTCGACGACCCAGCCGCCGTGGCCGGCGACGAAGCCGCTCACGGCCGCGACGATCCCGATCCGGTCGGGACAGGTTACGGTCAGCACGTAGCGGCGCACGGCCCCATCATTCCCGAGGTGGCCGGCCGCTGCCAACGGGGAGAACGGCCCGCTAACGGGGAGAATGGCGAATTCGTAACCATTTCGACATATACCCCTTGACAAACCCGATCAAATCGGTAAGAAATAGTGCACCATGAGATCCCATCGAAATCACCATTCACGCTCGATCGCCTCCCGCATCGTCGCCCTGATCGTCCCGCCGGCGCTGGCGTCGGTCCTGCTCTTCACGGTCGCCGGCTCGACCGGGGCGGCCGGCCAGTCGGTCAACCTCGTCGCCTATTCGACGCCCAAGCCGGCCTACGCCGCGCTGGTCAAGGCGTTCCAGGCGACGAAGGCCGGACAGGGCGTCACAGTCGTCCAGTCGTACGGGCCGTCGGGCACGCAGGCGACAGACGTCGTCAGCGGGCTGCCGGCGACAGTCGTCAACTTCTCGCTCTCGCCGGACATGCAGAAGCTGGTGAAGGCCGGCGACGTGTCGAGCAGCTGGAACAAGGGCCCGACGAAGGGGTTCGTCACCAACTCGATCGTGTCGTTCATCGTCCGGAAGGGGAACCCGAAGCACATCACGTCGTGGGCCGACCTGGTGAAGCCGGGCGTCCAGGTCATCACGCCGAACCCGTTCAGCTCGGGCAGCGCCAAGTGGAACCTGATGGCCGCCTACGGCGCCCAGCTGGCGCAGGGCAAGTCGAAAGCCCAGGGCAACGCCTACCTGGCCAAGCTGCTCAAGAACACGGTCGCCCAGCCGAGCAGCGCCAGCAGCGCGCTGCAGACGTTCCTGGCCGGCCAGGGTGACGTGCTCCTCGACTACGAGGACGACGCGCTCTACGCCAAGAGCCAGGGCGAGCCGATCTCGGTGATCACGCCGCCGCAGACGATCCTGATCCAGAACCCGATCGCGGTGACGACGAAGGCGGCGAACCCAACGGTGGCGAAGGCGTTCGTCGCCTACCTGCTGTCGCCGGCCGGCCAGAAGGTCTGGGGGCAGCAGGGTTACCGGCCGGTACTGCCGTCGGTGGCCGCGAGGTTCAACTTCGCGAAGCCGAAGAGCCTCTTCACGATCACAACGCTCGGCGGCTGGACAAAGGTCAACACGACGTTCTTCGACCCGACAACCGGCATCGTCGCGAGGATCGAGAGCGGTCTCGGAGTGTCCACTGCGAAGAGCTGACGCGACCGACATCGCACTGCCCCGCCAGATGGCGGGGGGCGGCAGGACCCGGGACCATCGGTCCCGGGTCCTTCGCCTGCTCGGGCGCATCGGCGGTCCCGGGCTGGCGGTCACGTACCTGAGCCTCCTCGTCCTCCTGCCGGTGGCCGCGGTGCTGAGCAAGGCGTTCAGCGGCGGCTGGGGCCCGTTCTGGCGAGCGATCTCCCAGCCCGAGGCGGTCGCCGCGCTGAAGCTCACGCTGGTCTGCTCGCTGATCATCGCGGTCTTCAACTCGCTGGCCGGCGTCGTCATCGCCTGGGTGCTCGTGCGGGACGAGTTCCCGGGGAAGAAACTGCTCGGGGCGGTCATCGACCTCCCGTTCGCGCTGCCGACGGTGGTGGCCGGCCTGACGCTGCTCACCCTCTACGGGCCGGGCAGCCCGTTCGGCGTCAACGTGGCGGGGACCCGGATCGGCATCCTGTTCGCGCTGGCGTTCGTCACGCTGCCGTTCTGCGTGCGGTCGGTCCAGCCCGTCCTGGCCGAGCTCGATCGCGAGACGGAGGAGGCCGCGGCCTCGCTCGGCGCGTCGTCGACCACGGTCCTGCGACGGGTCATCCTCCCGAGCATCGCGCCGGCGATGCTGGCCGGAGCCGGGCTGGCGTTCGCCCGGGCGATCGGCGAGTTCGGCTCGGTCGTCCTGATCTCCGGCAACCTGCCGTTCAAGACCGAAGTGGCGTCGTCGTGGATCTACAGCCTGACGCAGAGCAGCCAGCTCTCCGGCGCGGCCGCGGTGTCGGTCGTCCTCATCGTCGTCGCCCTGGTCGTCCTCACCGGCATCGGGCTCCTGCGCCGGCGGTTCGACGTCTCGGAGGCGGTATGAAGTCCCGCTGGCGCTGGCCGCTCCGGGTCCTGGCGCTCGGCTACCTGGCCCTGCTGGTCGTGATCCCGGTGTCGTCGGTCTTCTACCGGGCCTTCGAGCACGGCGTCGCCACGGCGTGGGACGCGGTGACGACGCCCGACGCGCTCCACGCCATCTGGCTCACGTTGATCGTCGTGCTCATCGCGGTGCCGCTCGACACGGTCTTCGGCGTCGGCGTCGCGCTGATCCTGGCCCGGCACCGGTTCCCGGGGGCCTGGCTGCTCGACGCGTTCGTCGACATCCCGCTGGCCATCTCGCCGGTCGTCGTGGGGCTGGCGCTCGTCCTCGTCTACGGCCAGGCCGGCTGGTTCGGCAACACGCTCGCCGGTTGGGGCATCCAGGTCATCTTCTCCGTGCCCGGCATCATCATGGCGTCGGCGACCGTCGCCCTGCCGTACGTCGTCCGCGAGGTTCTGCCGGTCCTCCAGGAGATCGGGACGGAGCAGGAGCAGGCCGCGACGACGCTCGGCGCCGGCTCGCTGACGACGTTCCGGCGGATCACGCTCCCGTCGATCCGCCGCGGCCTCGCCTACGGCGTGACGCTGACGACGGCCCGGGTGCTCGGCGAGTTCGGCGCGGTCGTCATCGTCTCGGGGAACATCGAGGGCCGCACGCAGACGCTGACGCTGTTCATCCAGGACAGCATCGAGAACCTGAACCCCGTCGGCGCGTACGCCGGTGCCGTTATCTTGGCCGTGGTGGCATTCGTCGTGCTGGCCCTGTTGGGAGGCGACCGCGAAAGGAGGGCAACCCGATGGCGATCATCATCCGATCAATCTCCAAGCGCTTCGGAGATGCTGCTGCCCTCCGCGACGTAAGCCTGGAGGTCCCCGCCGGCTCGCTCACCGCCCTGCTCGGGCCGAGCGGCGGCGGCAAGTCCACCCTGCTGCGGGTCATCGCCGGGCTCGAGATCCCCGACACCGGCACGATCGAGATCGACGGCCAGGACGTGACCGGCGTGCCGGTCCGGGACCGGGGCATCGGCTTCTGCTTCCAGCACTACGCGCCCTTCCGTCACCTGACCGTCCGGCGGAACGTCGCCTTCGGCCTGGAGATCCGCCGCCGACCGAAGGCGGAGATCCGCCAACGGGTCGACGAGCTGCTCGACCTCGTCCGCATCACCCACGTCGCCGACCGCTACCCGTCGCAGCTGTCCGGCGGCCAGCGCCAGCGGATGGCGCTGGCCCGGGCGCTGGCCATCGAGCCGCGGGTCCTCCTCCTCGACGAGCCGTTCGGGGCTCTCGACGCCCAGGTCCGCCAGCAGCTCCGGGTGTGGCTGCGGGAGCTGCACGAGAAGATCGCCGTCACGACCATCCTCGTCACCCACGACCAGGAGGAGGCGATGGAGGTCGCCGACCGGCTGGCCATCATCAACGACGGGCGGCTCGAACAGGTCGGCCCGCCCGGCGAGATCTACGACCACCCGAACAACGAGTTCGTCCTCAACTTCCTCGGGCCGGCGACCGTGCTCGACGGCCAGCCGGTGCGACCGCACGACCTCGTCCTGCACCTCGAGCCGGAGCCCGGCAGCCGGGCGGTGGCGGTCGAGCGGGTCACCCACCTCGGCTTCGAGGTCCGCGTCGACCTCCGGCTGGAGGGCGGCGACCCGATCTGGGTCCAGCTGAGCCGGGGCAACGCGGCCGAGCTGCAGCTGGTCGAGGGCGACCATGTGTGGGTCTCCCGGTCCGACCACCCGGCGGTGACGACGTTCGACGGTTTGTCGCGGACGCCACCGGGGCAGGTACTCCCCTGAAGCGCGATGGCCTGACCGGAGAGGGAGGCGCGATGACTGATCGAACGACGCCGGACGACGAGACGGAGGCCGCGGAGGTCGAGGACGCATCGGTCACCCGCGGGGCGGACCGGGCGCCGACCACCGACGAGGAAGCGGCGGCGGACCGGGCCCGAGAGGACCCGACGATCGCCGGCGACCCGAAAGACGTCGCAGCCCACTACGAGGAGATGGCCGAGCGCGGAGTCGAGCAAGAAGGCGAGGGGCGGATCACCTAGATGATTAATTCCAAGGGGTCAGTGGTCGTAGGCGAGCAGCGACCGGTGGGGCCGGGCACCGACGCGGTCGTTGTGCCAGATGACTGCGGTCAGGGCGAGCAGGCGTTGCAGCACCCGTACGACGACTCCGGCCTTCGTTCGGCCGCCATGGCGCTCGAGGTCGAGCTGGCCCTTCAAGGTGTCGTTGACCGACTCGATGACCTGGCGAAGGGGTTTCAAGAACCGGGCGCCCGGACGCTGGTCTTCGCCCCGCATGGCCGGTCGGAGCAAGGTGGCACCGTGATCGGCCAAGAAGGTCTCGAGCTCGGCGCTGCGGTACCCCTTGTCGGCCAAGACGACCTGGCCGGGGTGGTCATCGAGCAGCTCGGGCTCGATTTCCAAGAGGTCCCGGAGTACCTCGCGCTCGTCGAGCTTGGGGTTCGAGAGGGCGAAGGTGATCGGCAGCCCGCCCGGCGTCGTGACCAGGTGGAGCCGGAGGCCCCAGAAGTAGCGGGAGTGACTGGCGCAGTACCCGTAGTCGGCGAAGCCGGACAGCTCGCTGCGCTTGGCCGTCTCCCGAGACCGCCCGCACTCGACGGGGGTGGAGTCCACCATCCAGAGGTCGTCGGACCACAACGTCGTCTGGCGGGCCACCGTCCGGATGAGGGCCTGGAGTTGCCCGGCGGCGGCCCGGAGGCGCTTGTTGTAGCCGGACTGGTTGGGCACGTAGGGGAACAGGTGCCAAAGGTGCGCCTTGGCGAAGCGGAGGAACCGGGTTTCGGAGCTGAAGCCCAACAGGGCCTGGACGACCGACAGCGTGACGAGCTCGGCGTCGGAGAGCTTCGGGGCGATCCCGACGACCGGTCGGTATCGGGCCAGCTCGGGATGGGTCTTCAACTCGTCGTCGACATGCACGTAGAGTGCCGTGCAAAGGGTGTCCAGATCGGCGTCCATGAGACCTCCAAGGTCGGAATGGCTTTGAGCAACGCCGATCTTGGACACCTTTTTCGCGCCGGTGGTGGACCGCTGCGCAGCAGCGATCCCTTGGAATCACTCGTCTAGCCTCAATACCCATAAGTTAGAGTTACACCCGTGGTATTCTGGTCGGGATGCCTCGGGCCGGATGGGTCAAGCCGACCGATGACCAGCGCCTCTCGGACCATGTCGCGCTCGGCGTGCTCACGAGGACGTTCCCACCGGCGCTCGTCGACGCGGCGATCGAGGCGACGGGCAAGGCCGAACGACGGAGCCGCCTGCTCCCGGCGCGCCTCGTCGTCTACTACGTGCTCGGTCTCGCGCTGTTCAGCCATTCGGGCTACGAGGAGGTGATGCGCAGCCTGGTCGAGGGTCTTTCGTGGGAGAGCGGCTGGAAGACGCGTTGGACCGTCCCCTCCCAGCCGGCGATCACCCAGGCCCGGGCTCGGCTCGGCCCAGAACCCCTCGCCGAGCTGTTCGGGCGGGCCTGTGTGCCCCTCGCCACCGAGGAGACCCCAGGGGCGTTCCTGGCCGGTCGTCGCCTGGTGGCGATGGACGGCACGACCCTCGACGTGCCCGACAGCCCAGAGAACGCCGACGCCTTCGGCCGGCCGGGCTCGGGGCGCGGCGAGGGCGCGGCGTTCCCCAAGCTCCGGCTCGTCGCCCTCGCCGAGTGCGCCACGCACGCCATGTTCGCGGCGGCGATGGCTCCCTATGGAACCGGGGAGAACACCCTCGCCCGCCAGCTGGCGAGCTCGTGCGCCGAGGGCATGCTCGTCCTCGCCGACCGGGGCTTCGGCGGGAGC
Organism: uncultured Actinomycetota bacterium; assembly: GCA_963844575.1. GTDB lineage: Bacteria > Actinomycetota > Acidimicrobiia > Acidimicrobiales > RAAP-2 > DASZUK01. Next base: position 775,627 of record CAWJOU010000005.1, on the reverse strand, counting down.
TATGAGCTGTTCTCGGCCTTTGCGGCAAGCGGCGCCGACCTGTGCTGGCGAGCGAAGAAGAACGCCACGCTGCCCGTGCTTGAGCGATTCGCTGACGGCTCGTTCCGCTCCGAGCTGGTCGAGGCGACGGACCGGCGGGACCGGGCGCACGTGACCCCGGTCCGGGTGATCGAGTACCAGATCGCCGACCCGGGACGCCCGAGCGCCACGGGGATCACCTACCGGCTGGTGACGACGGTCCTCGACCCGGCCGAGGCTCCGGCGGCCGAGCTCGCCGCCCGCTATGCCGAGCGGTGGGAGATCGAGAGCGTGTTCGACGAGCTGAAGAGCCATCAGCGGGGCTCGGCGGTCGTACTCAGGTCAAAGACGCCCGACGGCGTGCGCCAAGAGGCGTGGGGCTACCTGTGCACCCACTACGCCGTCCGGGCGCTGATGGCCAACGCCGCCACCGATGCCGGCGTGGACCCGGACCGGATCAGCTTCACCCGCACGCTCCACGCGGCCCGTCGCAGTGCCCGCGCTGGACTGGGAACTGCCAGCGGAGCCCTCACCGCAGCGCTGCCGATGACGCTCACCGAGATCTGTCGAGAGCTCGTACGCGACCGGCGGCTACGGGCCGCGGCGCGCGTGGTGAGGAAGAAGATGTCGAACTACGGCCTCAAGCGGTCCGAGCACCGCACCTGGCCCCAGCCGACCGTGCGGGCCGCCGATGCGGTGCGGGTCCTCGGTGCCTCACCCTAATTTATGGGTATTGCGTCTAGCCTGGGGACCCAACCGGGGAACCGATTTAGCAGTGGCGGGCGGTCGGCAGGCGACGATGCGATGATCTTGGTATGCGCACCGAGGACCGGTCAGAGCGGCCGGACCATGACACGACGGACGAGCGTAGCTCCAACGTGTCGGAACAGCTTCTGCTACGGGAGTTCGACGAGACTTGGGCGCACTACCGCCACCTGGAGAGCACCCGCAGTCAGTACCTAGGGTTCTTCTTCACGGTCACCCTTGCCGCCATCGGCGCCGGAATACCGGCCGCGCGCAGTGACGCGACGGCGCATGGCGGCACGCTCCTGCTTATCCTCGTCTTTCTCGTCGTCTACGGCGAGCTCGCCCGGTTCCTCTACGTCTCGATCGTCAAGATGGGCGCCGTCCTCGCCCTCTACGACCTTCGACGCGACCAGGTCCGGACCGAGCTCCACCTGGACCCGAGCAAGCTGAGTGTGAGAACGCTGCCGTCGGCCGCGTTGGGCTCGCAACTGTTTAGCGTCCAACGATCGGCCGAGACCGTGCTCCAGTTCGCTCAGGTGCTCACCGTCGTGGTGGAAATCGTCGTCGCCGTTCGTCTCTTCACGCTCGACTCGCCCGCCGCGGTCGACGCCGTAGGGCTCATCCTCGTCCTGGTCTCGGGGACGCTCGTCCTGGTGACGGCTAAAGCCGGCTTGGTAATCGCTCGGGAGCGGCGCGGCCGGCTCTCCTTCCGACGCCCTCATGAGGGTGAGAATCGAGGCGGCGTGTCGGCCGTCGATCCTTAGAGCCGTCGACTAGCCGGTGCCGACTTCGGTCTGGGCCTCTTCGACGGTCAACTCGGCCGCCGGGTCGGCGTCCAGCCGGTCGTCGGGGATCGGCTCGCCGCTCCGCACGGAGCGGCCGTACGTACCGTCGGCGAGGCGGCGCTCGGCGCGCTCAATTGCCTCAAGCCGGTCCCGCAGGCCGGCCGCAACAGCGTCGTCACCCTCTTCGGCAGTGAGCCGCTCAGCCGGATCGGCCATGTCGCCGCCTTCGTTGGCCGTGGCCCGATCGTCGCTCCCGGCGGCGGTGGTGTCGGCCAGCAGGGCTTCCACCCGGGCCCGCTCGGCCTGCAACCGCGTCCGTGCTCGCTCGTCGTCCATGGGGCCAACGTACCGCGTCCCCCACCGCGCCCCGCCGGCCCGATCGGCCAAGTACCCTCCCCGCACGTTCCCCGAGCACCGACGCCGAAGGTGAGGTCGACCCGTTGCGCAAGATCGCCTGGACGCTCGCCGTTCTCGTCGTCGTCGTGGTGGCCCTCGTGGTCGTCCAGATCGTCCGATCGCCGCCCGGGCAGTCGGCAGAGGTCAGCGGGCCCCAACCGGTGGCGGTGCCGGGCAGCAACGCGCTGCCGTGGCCGGCGAGCGGCGAGGCGGTGGTGGCCGTGGGGGCGACCGGGCAACCGAGGATCTCCGGCTCGACCGCACCGGTACCGATCGCCAGCCTGGCCAAGATGATGACGGCCTACGTCGTCCTGGAGGACCACCCGCTGAACGGGACGACAACAGGGCCGTCGATCACCCTTACAGCCGCCCAGGCCGCGGCCTACGCCAGCGAAGCCGCGCAGCAGGACTCGGTCCTCCAGGTGACGGCCGGCGAGACGCTTACCGAGAAGCAGGCGCTCGAGGGACTGCTGATCGCGTCGGCCGACAACGTCGCCGATCTCCTCGCCCAGTGGGACGCCGGAAGCACCGCGGCGTTCGTCACGAAGATGAACACCACGGCCCGCACGCTCGGCATGGACCACACGACGTACACCGACCCGGCCGGGCTCGCCACATCGACGGTCAGCACCGCCAGCGACCAGCTGATCATCAACCGGACGGCGATGGCCATCCCGGCGTTCGGCACCATCGTCGCCATGCCGGCGGCCACGTTCCCGGTCGGCGGGACGATCCAGAACTACGACTACGACGTCGGCCACGACGGGATCATCGGCGTCAAGACCGGTTCCGACGCGGCCGCCCTGGGCTGCTGGGCGTTCGCCGCGACGCGGTCAGTGGCCGGCACGACACAGACCGTCTACGGCGTCGTCCTCGGCATCCCGGCCGACGCGACAGGGCTCGTCGAGCCGGCGCTGGCCGCCGGCAAGGCGCTGGCCGACGCCGTCCCGGGCACCGTCCAGACGATGACCGTCGTCCCGGCCGGTACGACGGTCGGCTACGTCACGGCCCCGTGGCGCAAGGACCCGATCCCGGTGGTGACGACCGACGCCGTCCACGGGACGGTCGAGAACGGCACCCGGATCGACGCGCACGTCGTCCTGCGCCCGCCGGCCGGGCGGACCGTCGCGGCCGGCCAGTCGGTCGGGACGCTGACCGCGCCCGGCGTCGACGGCGTCGACCACACGACGGTGGTGACGAAGACGGCCGGGACGGGGCCGACGCTCGTGTGGCGGCTCACCCGCCTCTAGCTCACTCGGCGGACAGCACCGAGTCGAGGTCGAGCGCGGTCTTGCCGCGCAGCCCGGCGAGGACGAGCGCCACGACGGCAACGAGGCCGAGGAAGGTGACGGCGGCGGCGAAGCCATGGGTGACCAGCGCGGCCGGCGCGTGCTCGGAACCGGCGACGGCGCCGAAGACCAGGCTGGTGAACGCCAGGCCCATCGCCGTTCCCAGGCCACGCGTCGTGTTGAGCACGCCGCTGGCCAGCCCGGACTGCTGCCGGGGGATGCCGCCCATGATCGCCGCGTTGTTGGGCGGCGTGAACGTCCCGAGACCGACGCCGAGCACGGCCAGCTCGGCCGCGATCGTCGCCGGCGCGCCGTGGAAGGCGACCAGCGCGGCCATCGCCGCCGCGACGAGGGCCATACCGGCGACGGTCAGCGGCCGGGCACCGAGCCGTTCGGCCAGCCGGCCGGACAGCGGGGCGGCGATCCCGAGGGCGACGGGCATGACGCCGAGCAGCAGCCCGCTCTTGGCGGCTCCGAGGCCGAGGCCGAGCTCCAGGTAGAACGGCACGACGAAGAGGGTGCCGAAGAGGACGACGTACGAGAGGAGCCCGCTGGCGATGCCAGCGGTGAACGGGATGCGTCGGAAGAGCGAGAGGTCGAGCATCGGGAACGCCGTCCGCCGCTCCCGACGGACGAAGAAGGCGCCGGCGGCGACCGCGGCGGCGAACAGTCCGACGATGGCCGGCGAGGCCCAGCCGAGGGCGTTGCCGAAGGAGACCGCGCAGAGCACCGCCGCGACGGCCGGGACGAACAGGGCCAGGCCGGACCAGTCGAACGGCGTTCGGGGTTGGAGGTCCCGGCTCCGGGGCACGAGGTAGCGGGCCATCGCCAAGCCGACGATCCCGACCGGGACGTTGATCAGGAAGATGAGCCGCCAGCCGCCGAGGCCGATGAGCAGGCCGCCGATCGTCGGGCCGAGCGCGAGGCCGAGCGCCTGCGCGGCGCCCTGGATGCCGATGCCACGGCCGAGCTTCTCCCTCGGCAGGGCGAGGACGACGATGGCGACGCTGTTCGCCTGGATCATTGCCGCACCGACGCCCTGGAGGATGCGGAAGCCGATGAGCGCCGGCAGCGTCGGCGCCAGACCGCAGAGCGCGGAACCGACGATGAAGACCGCGAAGCCGTACGTGTACAGCAGCTTCCGGCCGACCATGTCGGCCATCCGGCCGATCCCGGTCACCAGGCCGACGAGGACGAGCAGGTACGACAGCCCGACCCACGTCACCGAGCCGAGCGACGCGTGGAAGCTCCGCTGGAGCGTCGGGAACGCCATCGTCACGATGCTGGCGTCGAGCTGGCTCATGAACGCGCCGATGCAGACCGTCGCGAGGACGAGCCAGCAGGCGTTGGGGCGGGCGACGATCGCCGGTGGCCGGCGCGGCTCGACGAGCAGACGCCGCCAGCCGACCGCGTCGTCCGGGGCGGTCGAGGCGGCCGGGGCGGCCGGACCGAGGCCATCCGCGTCCGGGCCGGCCCGATGATCCGGCCGGTCGTCCTGCTCAGCCTTCTCTACGGCAACCGCCGTAACCTGGTCCATTGCGTGCTCTCGGGCGCCTGTTCTCGTTGGCCGGTGAGGATAAATACCAATGTCAGTACATTTATACCACGGCGGTAGGAGATGAAGGCCGTCGACCGGCAGAGCCCGGTACCGCTCTGGGCGCAGCTCGACGACGACCTGCGGCGCCGGCTGGCCAGCGGTGAGTTCGCGGACGAGTTCCCCGGCGAGATGGCGCTGGTCGAGCAGTACGGCGTCAGCCGCAACACGGTGCGCGAGGCGATGCGGCGCCTCCGGGCCGACGGCGTCGTCGTCGCCGGCCGGGGCCGCAAGCCGCGATTGGCCTCCGAAACGGAGATCGAGCAGCCATTGGGCGCGCTGTACAGCCTGTTCGCGTCGGTCGAGGCGTCCGGCCAGGAGCAGCGGAGCGTCGTCCGGGTGCACGACATCCGGGCCGACACGGAGGCCGCGGACCGGCTCGAACGGCCGGCGGACGAACCGCTCTTCCACCTCGAACGGCTGCGGATCGCCGGTGGCGAACCGCTGGCGGTCGACCGGGTGTGGGTACCGGCGGAGCACGGCGCGGCGCTGCTCGACGTCGATTTCCGCCATACCGGCTTCTACCAGGAGCTGCTCGCCCGGACCGGGGTGGCGCTGACGGGCGGCCGCGAGCTCATCCGCGCCGTCCTGCCGGACGCCGGCGACCGGGAGCTGCTCGGTCTCGCTTCCGACGTCGCGGTGCTCGCCATCGACCGGTTGAGCTACGCCGGAGCGCAGCCGGTCGAGTGGCGCCATACGGTCGTCCGGGGCGACCGGTTCAGCCTGGTGGCGGAGTTCTCGGCCCGGAGCGGCTACCAGCTCGGCGTGCCCGAGCAGCCCGGATAGTTACGCGGTGACGTCAGCGATCGTCGATGCCCCGGCGTCGAGCAGTCGACGACCGAGATCGTCCAACGCCCGGTCGAGCGCGTCGTGCTGCGCCGCAGTTACCGCCTCGCCGAGGAAGAGCGCTCGGTCGGTCTGCTCGTCCACCGACGGCCCTTTGGCGTCGCGGTAGTTGTACGAGTAGCAGACGACACGGTCGCCGACCGCGTAGACGGCGACGTCCGGCCGGAGCGGCATGTCCGAGGCGTCGCCGCCGATCGGTTCGAAATGATCCGACGCCGGACGGGCGAAACGGAGCTCGATCGGGTCGGGGCCGAGACGGTCGAGGTCGTACGCGCCGAGCGGGCTGACGTGGATGACGGACAGGGCACAGTACAGCCGGACGACCGGTGTCGCGGTGAGGACGTCCTCGCCCCGCACGACCCGGCGGACAAGGGCCTCGACGCTCGAGCGGTAGCGGGACGGCCGGAGACCGGACTGGCGGAACGCTTCCCGCCAGCCCCGGAGGATCGGGTCCTCGATGATCTCGGCTCCCGGCGGAAATCGGGCGGCGGCCGCCTGGGCGACGTCCGCCGGCGACGGGATGTCGAGGCGGGGCGGGGCGGCCAAGAGGCCGGCGACAGCAAAGCCACGGACCCGGACGTCGGGATGCCGCTCCCGCACCGCGTCGTCGATGGTTACCGACACCGGGTACGACGCCTCGGCATGCATGGTCCCCCCGTATCCGTTCCGACCCTGATAGGTCGAAATCCTAGACCGAGACGACCGCCTGTCCGGCGGGACGGGTGTACGTCACGACGCGGTATCGGACGGGAGCCAGCTGCCACGACTGGTCGAGGTCGAGCAGCTGCCGCCGCGTCTGGCGGAGGTTGTGATGGGGCACTCTCGGGTAACGGTGGTGCTCCGCATGGTAACCATCACCGTGGGGATGGAACACGACTCGTTGGAGACGACCGAGGGACGAATAGGTTCCGTAGAACTCACTAGAGGCTGCATAGTCGTGCTCCTCGCTCTCGCCGACCAATCTGATCGCCGGCAGCAGCGCCGAAAATGCCAGGAGCCACGTCAACAACGCCACTATCGTCACCGGCCATCCGATGACCAAGCCGATCGACGCCCAGACGACGGCGTGCCACAGGATCGTGAAGAGCAGGTTCCGCTTGTCCGACCCGACGCCCTTCCACCAGTTGACCGAGTACCGCGGGAGCCGGGTCGCGACCGCCAGGGCGAACGCGCCATAGCCGCGGTCGAGCGGGAGCTCGGCGAAGCTCGCTGTGACGAACCGCTCGAGGCAGGGATCGCGGTCGCTGGCGAATTTGCCGTGGTGGTTCACCAGGTGCGACGCCCGGTACCGGGCGACAGTCGATCCGACCGGTATGGCCGCCAGGACGTTGGCCAGACCGTCGTTGACGGCGGCCGACTTCCGACAGAGGTTGTGGTGCGACGCCTCGTGCGTCAGCATCTCGGTCGCCCGAAGGCTCCGAGCGATGACGAGGAGCAGCGGCACCGCGAACACCAGCGCGTACACCCGGTCGTCGAGCCAGAGGTACGCGAGACCGATGCACGACGCGAGCACGAGGAACTGGTCGACGACCAACAGGCTGACGGACTTGACCGATGTCGTCCTCTCCATCACCGATTTCAGTTGGATGGTCTCAGACGATTCTTCGTATCCCCGAGGCAGTCTTCCCGTACTCGTCGTCGTCATCTCGACACCCAATTCGTTGACACCATGCCCGTCCTGCGGATTTCTTGATTTCCTATTGGAACGGGCCAGACAGATGCGGCGACTGGACCCTCCTCACATCGCCATCAGACAATCAATTGTCGAGGCGAAATAGAAGATCAACGTGGCCCGACGGAAAATCGGTCCTTTTCTGCAAGAAGTGTGAGAGTGCTCTTCAGCGGTGGCGCCGCTGACGGTTTTCCTTTGCCGTGAGATGGCGCGACGCGACGCGGAGTCGATGGCAAGGGCTGCCCACAGGGGGTCAGGCGCTACCGGCGTGGGATCCCGACCCGCCGAGCGAGTAGGGCGGTTCCGTCCGCCGACGCGGACTACTGCGTCATGACGCGGACCATTGCCGCAACCCGGTGTCCGATGTCAGGACGTCGACAGGTTCCGCTTACATCACTGTGGCGCACTTGGCACTACACCAGTGCATCCGCAACCCGGACGTTTACCAGATTGAGGTTGTCGGCACGCTCTCCGTGGAGCGACGTCTAGTCGCTGTGGGCCGGCCCGACCACCCGCCGTGCGATGGTGACAATCCGCTCCGCCGCCCGGTGGGCGCTTCGGGCCTCGGCTTCCGAGGTGGGCGACGGGTCGTACTCGGCCCGGTTCTCGAGTGGGAGGAGTTGCCGAAGCTGACGAGCCGCCTGCCGACTGTCGTCACCTCCGACCCTCTCTACATGTCCTGCAGCCTGCCCATGCTCCGGGTCGTGGCTCGACGGGGCCACCATCAGGTCGCCGTCCCCAGTTCGGCCAGGCCGGGCCCGATGAGCACGATCCCGGTCTCGGCGATCTCCCGCCACAGCCGCTGGCGGCCTCCGAGCAGTCCGGGCACCTCGTCTTCGCCCACGACCACGACCACGACCACGCCCACGACCACGACCACGAAGTTGACCGGGTTTCCCACTATCCGAGCGACGAACAGGTGGGCGAGCCTTCGTGATCAGGGGTTCGCAGGCGGTGGCCCGAGGCATCGACCGAGTCGGGGGGCCGCTCTGACAGCTACAGCGGACGCCGAACCCCAGGAGAGAAGATTTTAGGCTTACGGTTGTTCAGACCCTCGTATTTTGCACCTCGAGTTGCTGTACTGGGCCGTTCCGGCCTGATAATCGTTCTGTCGTTGCAAAAGGCGCTCTCGACGATCATTTACTGTCTATAGTTGCTTCTGTGACTGATAGGCCTTCTACAGTTGCCAATACCACGGGTGGCGGGCCGGATAAGCGCGCCCCGGTTGTGGGTCCCAAGTTGGAACACCCTGCAGGTCGCCTTCAGATCGCGACCGACCGGAACAAAGCCGGGCTCTCCCGTCAAGCCAAGGCGGGAACGGCCTTCCGGGCGGCTCCCGGCGTGTACATCGTGGGCGCGACCATCCCGACCGAACACGCCGTCCGGCACCACCGCACCGGGATCATCTCGGCCTTCTGGCCAGGCGCCGTCTTGTGTGACCGCACCGCTCTCGCCGGTGGCGAACCGGTCGACCACTGGATATTCATTGCGCACCCCGCTCCTCGACGCCTGTCCGATCTCGTCCTCCCTGGAGTGACCATCTCCCCCCGCACCGGCCCAGGTCAGTTGCCGGGTGACATGCCGATGCCGGACGGCCTCTACCTGTCCGGTCCGGCGCGTCGGCTGGTTGAGAACGTCAGCGCCTCCGGCCGGCCGCCCAGAGATCGACCAACGAGGTGGGCCGGAACCGCGGCGGTGGAAGACCGGATCGATGACATTGCCCGACGAGGCGGCGCTGGGGCGGTACAGAACGTCCTGAGCCAGCTCGACCTGATCGCCGCGAGCCTTCCGCCAGGACCGGTGAAGGTGGTCCGGGACCGACTCGTCGCCGTCCTTGGGACCTTCTCCGGGACGAAGCTCACGTCCGAACGGCTCATCGCCCGGCTGGCAGGAGAACCCTACGACGAGCACCGACTCTCGATGTTCCGGGCGCTCGCCGACCTGCTCGGTGACACGGCGCCGGAGCCCCGTCCGACGCTTGGCTCCCCTGACCGGTGGGCGTGGGAACCCTTCTTCGAGGGCTACTTCTCCAACTTCATCGAAGGCACCGAATTTGGTGTCGAGGAAGCTCGGAAGATTGCGATCGACGGTGAGATACCACCTGGTCGTCCGGCCGACGCCCACGACGTCGCCGCGACGTACCGGATCGTGTCCGACCCCGTCGCCCGGAGCATGACTCCGGCCAGCAGCGACGAGCTGATCACACTGCTCCGTGCCCATCATCGGGTGTTGATGGCTGCGCGGCCAGACAAACATCCTGGCGAGTTCAAGACGGAGCAGAACTACGCCGGAGGGTATGCGTTCGTTCATCCTGACCTGGTACCGGGAACGCTGCGCCGTGGCTTCGACATCTTTGCTCCGATCACCGACCCGTTCCATCGGGCCGTCGCCCTCATGCTGCTCGTTACCGAGGTCCATCCGTTCGACGACGGGAACGGTCGCGTGGCCAGACTCGTGAGCAACGGTGCACTGTCGGCCGCTGGTCAGGTAAGAATCGTCATTCCGACCGTGTACCGGAACAACTACCTCGCCGGCCTCGCCGGGGTGAGCAACGGGAATGGGAGGGGTGAGACGCTCGTCTCCGTTCTCCAGTTCGCGCAGAAGTGGACCGGGGCCGTGGACTGGTCCACGTTCGAGGGCTCCGACGAGATTCTTCGCAGGCTCGATGCCTACACGGACCCCGGTCTCGCCGAGGCGGCGGGGATCAAACTCCGACTCCCCTGAGCCGCTCTCCGTCCTCCCAGCCGAACTTTGATGCCCCTGGGTTCAACTCCGAGGGGGACCCGCGGCGGCGGCGCCTGCATCGCCGGGTTCGTCGCCACCCAGCCCCACCGCACCGCCTGGTTCAGTGCCTTCCGGACGATCGTGTGCACCTGCCGCACCGTCGCCGGCGACAGCGGCCTACCGTTCGCCCCGCCCTTGTCCCGGAGGTGCGCGTAGAACGTGTCCAGCTGCGCTGGCCGCAGCCGCGCCAACGGCACCTTGCCCAACGTCGGCAGCACGTACGTGTCGACGATCCACCGGTAGCCCCGGGCCGTCGTCGGCGACAGCTCCGGCGACGCCAGCCGGCCGACGTACGCCCGCAGTTCCCATCCGTCTCCCGCTGCCGGACGTGGCCACCCATGGCCGACCTTCTTCCCCCGCCGCTCGACTCCCCGAACGCTGCCCCTCTTCGTTGAAAAGAGTCACGCCGGAGTAGCACGGGGAGGGGAGGGGTTCTCACAGTCCAGGTACTTTGTGCCTCTGAACTGGACTTACTCGGCGCGCTCGGAGGGATTCGAACCCCCAACCTTCTGATCCGTAGTCAGATGCTCTAGTCCGTTGAGCTACGAGCGCCGGCCGTGCGTCTGGGCCGACCGTTCGGTTCGACCACCGGGACGAGGCCCGCACGGATGCCGCACCCCGGAAAACACCATGCTACCCGGTCCGACTAACCGTCCCCGATAGCCGCGCTTGGCCGCGTCGATCGCCGAGCCCGCTTCAACTCCGCCACCCTCAGTACCCCGCAGCACCGACCGTCGACGGCCGCCGCGCCCTACAGGCCGAGGTGGTTGCCGGTCCAGAGCTTGATCCCGCCGAGGATGCCGGCGGAGTTGTCGACGACGGTCGTCCGTTCGAGCAGCTCGCCGAGATCGTCGCGGACGACACGGCGGGCATTGCCGCCGCCGAGGTACAGGTGGTCGAAGAAGAGCAGTTGGTCGAGTTGGGCCGCGGCCTTGCGGACCCGGCGGTTCCACCGGTGGTCACCGATCTCTTTGCGCGTCCGCTCACCGAGCTGGTCGTTGTACGTCTCGCCCTTGCGGAACGGCTGGTGGGCCAGCTCGAGGTGCGGCAGGAGCTGATCGTCGAGAAAAATGGCCGTCCCGAACCCGGTGCCGAGCGTGAGGACGAGCTCGAGTCCTTTGCCAGAGACGACGGCGAGGCCCTGCACGTCGGCGTCGTTCGCCACCCGGGCCGGCTTGCCGATCGCCTCGGACAGCGCGCCGGCCAGATCGAACCGTGTCCACGCCTTGACGAGCTTCGGGTCGGCATCGGATCCCGGTCCGGACTCGGTCACGAAGTGCGGGGCGCTCAAGATGTGACCGTGCCGGACCATCCCCGGGAAGCCGGCCGACACTCGATCAGCCTCGGGGAGCGACGCGACGAGCTTGGTGAGCACCGGCACCATCCCGCGGTCGCCGGTGGGCGGCAGCGGGTACGCCGTGGGTACCCGGACCCGGTCGGCCACCATCGCGCCGGTGGCGTCGAGCACGGAGGCCTTCAGACCGGTGCCGCCGATGTCTATCGCCAGCGTGTACGGCCGCTCGGGCGACGCGGTGACCGCTCCCTCCTCGTCGGGTGTCGCCACGGCGCCGCGGGTCGATCCGTCCGCTGGTTCGTCGTCTTTCGCCCCCGATCCCCCGTCCGTCGTCGGCTTCCCGTTGCCGTTACTGCCCATGCGGTTTCTCTCCGTTCGTCTCGTCCCACCGGTCGTAATGCAGCGCCGCCGTCAGCGGCACCCGGTCCCGCCAGCCGTGCCGTTCGAGGTCCGGCACGGTCTCGAGGTGCGAGACCGGGCCCAGACAAAGCCACGCGATCGGGCGGATCGTGCTCGGGATCCCGAGCAGTTCCCGAAGGAAGCCCTCCCGGTAGAACGAGACCCAGCCCATGCCCATGCCCTCGGCGGTCGATGCCAGCCAGAGGTTCTCGATGGCCAGGCAGACCGAGTACAAGCCGACGTCGGGGATGGTGTTCCGCCCGAGGACGTTCGGCGCCCCTCGGGCCGGGTCGTACGTGACGACGACCGAGAGCGTCGCTTCCATGATCCCGTCGATCTTGATCCCCGCGAACCGCTCTGCCTCGGTCCCCGACAGCGACCCGGCGAAGCTCGCCCGCTCCGCCTGCACATGGTCGTAGAACGCCCGGCGGATCGCCGGGTCGGTGACGAGCACGAAGTCCCACGGCTGCGTCAGGCCGACGCTCGGCGCGGCGTGGGCGGCCTCGAGCATCCGACGGAGGACGACCGGCGGAATCGGGCTGCCGGTGAACTCCGCCCGGACGTCGCGTCGGCGGAAGATGGCCTCGTAGAGGCCGATCGTCGGCATCGGCCCTTCGGGGTCGACGGCCCCGTCGACCAGGCCCGCGCCCTCACCGCTCATGGTCCCGCACTGTAACCGTCCGTCCCGGCGAACTGACGGCCCGGCTCGGCCGAGCCACCACGCGGCCGGGCACCCCTGGCCCGGAGTCTTGCGTCCTCCCACCACGGCCGGAGGGCCAGACGGACCGGCGGTAGTGAGCCGTAGACGAGGACGCCGGTCCCGGTCGGCAGCCGGCGGAGCGCGTCGGGCGGGAGCAGTCGCCGCTGTACCGGCGCCGTCGTCGTCGTCCGGTGACCGGTCGAGTCCCGCGACGTCGATGGAACCAGCAGCTCCTCGTCGCCGACGAGGTGGCTCGCCCGGTCGAGCGTGCCGGGATCGGACGTCCCGGAGAGGAAGACCTTCGCCCGGTGGTTGTTGACGACCGTTGCCGCCCGGTCGCCGTACCGGGCCGTGACCTGGGCGAGGTCCTGCCAGATCGTCAGGAGCTGCACCCCGTGCCCGGCGCAGGTCGCGGCGAGCCCGTCGAGCTCGGCAAGTGGCGCGATGTTCGCCGCCTCGTCGAGCACGACGAGCAGGGGCGGATCGAGCGCCGCGCCTTGCCGTGACGACCGGCTGAACGCCGCGTCGAGAACCTGCTTGACGAGCGCGACGAACAGGCCACGCAGCCGGCGTTGGTCATGGGCCGGTGCGCAGAGGTACAGCGTGTGCGATCCCTGCAGCAGCTCGGCGGGATCGATCTGGTCGACCTGGCTGGCGAAGCGTCGGCCGTCGACGCCATCGATCGGCGATGCATCGGGCTCGGCAAACGGTTCGAGGATCGTCTCAGCGGTCGTGTACACCGAGCTGCGCTGCCGGTCGTCGCGCTGCCACGTCGCCCGCGCTGCCTGCAGCGCCTGGGTCGCCCCGGCCGCGTCGAGCAGTTCGGCGACCTCGGCAACCTCCTGGGTGTCGACCCACCGGACGACGTCGGCCATCGTCCGGCCACCGCTGGCCGCGGCGAAGAGCAACGGCGCCAGCAGCTTGGCCGCGGTGGCGTACCAGAACTCGCCGTCGGCCGTCGTCGTCGCGCCCTGGGTCACCTCGGTCAGGTCGGCGGCCACCCGGCGAGCCCCGGCCCACGTCCGGGCGGCCGTCAGCGGCGACCATTCGCTCGGCGGCAAGCCGGTCGTCCGGCCGGGGTCGAAGCACCAGACACGGCCGCACCGGCGGCGCCAGTCGAGCGTGTCGCGGGCCAGATCCGTCTTGACGCTCGCCGCGACGACCGGCCCTTCCCACCCCAGGATGGCCGGGATGGCGAGCCCGGTCGTCTTGCCGCTCTGCGTCGGACCGACGACCGTCACCGACTGGGACCGCTCCGCGGCCAGCACCAGCCGCCCGCAACGATCGCCGCGGCCGGCGATCCCGCCGAGGACCAGCCGGCCGGGCTCGCGGCCCCCGGCGACGAGCGAGCCGACGTCTTTCCGCCGGGCCCAGCGAGCACCATGGCGCCCGGTTGAGGACGTTCGCGACCTTCCGACCAGGCCGGCGACGGAGGCAGCGGCCACGCCGACTGCGGCGACGCCGATACCGACGGTGGCGAAGGACAGGGACGACGACACCGGCCGGCCCGCAGCTCAGCGAGCGGCCATCGCCGCGTCGGTGTCGACGAGACGGCGCTCCATCGGGCTCAACAGGTGTTGGACGAGGAACGCCCGCTGTCCGACCTTCCACAGCGCCACCCCCCGGCGCAGTTGGGGCAGCAGCTCGGCCTCCGTCGGCGAGAGCGACAGCAGTTCGCTGGCCGCGGCCACCTCGCCGGCGGGCTGCGCGTAGACGACCCGCGTCTCCGAGTCGGAAAGCAGGCCGGTCGCCAGGCCGACCTGCTCTGACCCGGCCGCCCCGACCGACCGGAGGTCCGAGAGGCGGTGGAGCACGGCGACATTGCCGACGCCGTAGGCCCGCGACAGCTTCCACGATGCCTGGAGCCATCGGGCGATGCCAAGATCAGCCAGCACCGCCCATGCTTCGTCGACCACGACGAGCACCCGGGAGCCGCTCCCTCCACCAGCCCCGGCGCTTCCATCGACTCCACCTCTCCCGTCGGCTCCGTCCGCCCCGTCATGCCCGTTCCGGCCCGCCTCGCCCGCCTGCCGGGCCAGGGCGGCCTGGAGCCACGCGGTCGCACAGGCCATCAGGATGCCGAGCGCCGCGGAGTTGTAGAGCGCCGACAGGTCGAGCACGACGAGCGGGCCGTCGAGGTCGAGCCCGGACGTCGTCGGACCGTCGAACATCCCCCGGAGGTCGCCGTGGACGAGCCGGCGCAACTCCAGCGCGGCGTCCCGCCCGTCCTCGAGCAACGTCGCCCGGTCGGTCCGCACGGTCGCCGCGACATCGCTCGTCGGGTCGAGGAGCGCGTCGACGACCGCCGGCAGCGTCGGTTCGGCCCGTCGGCCCCCGACCGTCGCCAGCGCGAGGTCGATGGCCGTCCGCTCGCGCGGCTGGAGCGCGCGGCCCAGGCACGCAGTGGCCAGCGACGCCAGCAGGTCGAGCTGGCGATAGTCCGCGGACGGCGGTTCTCCTGGTCGCCTGTCTGACGGCCATCCCGGCGGATAGCCGCTTCCCTCCGTCGCCGGTCCGGGCTGGCGCCGCCCGTCGACCTCGGGACCGCGTTCGAGCGGGTTCAACCGGACGCTCCCGCCCGGCCGGAGGGCGATCGGTCGCACGCCCCAGGCCTCGGCCAGGGCGCCGTACTCCCCCTTCGGGTCGACGACCCACGCCCGCCGCCCGAAGACGGCCTGACGCCAGAGGTACGTCTTGACGAACGAGCTCTTGCCCCGGCCGATCTGCCCGAAGACGATCATGTTCGGGTTGCTCACGATGCCCTGGGCGTAGAGCTCGAACGGGTCGAAGACGAACGAGCCACCGAGCAGGTCGTTGCCGATGAGCACCCCGCGGTGCCCGAGCCCCGGCTCGGCAACCATCGGGTAGGCGGCACCGAGGTTGCGGGTCGTCACCTGGTGCGCCGGCAACCGGCCACCGGCCCCGATCGGTGTCACCGCAGTCCCCGGCCGAGCGGCAGCGTGTACGTGAACGCCTGTTCCTGGTCGCCGTAGAGCCGCCGCAGCTCGAGCCGGCACTGGCCGGCCGCCTGCTCCGTCGCGTCACACGCCTCGGCCAGCTGCTCGGCCGTCGGCGCGGTCACCGTGACGAAGCCGGAGAACCGGACCGCGGCGTGGCCCTCGGCGAGCTCGGCTTCCCGGCGGACGGCCAGCTCGCTCTCGCGGGCCCGCCGGGCGGTGGCCAGGAATCCGCCACGTCGCCGGAGCTCGGCATCGGCGAGGTCGGCCGTCCGGGCCTGCTCCGCCTGGCGCATGGCCCGGATCGGGCTCAACGGCTCCATGACCACCGAGACCGTCCGGCGGATCGGGCCGAGGAGGAGCGGCCCGAGGAAGTCCGGCCCGACCTCGATGCGCGGCCATTCGGCGATCCAGTACGTCGCGTGCCACGTGCCGTCCGTTCGCAGCCGGCCCCACTCGGCGTCGGTCGTCATCGGCCACGGCCACGACGGGTCGGCCGCCCGGTACGACGAGTGGTCGACCAGCCTGTCCGCGACGGCCGCCGGGCCGGGGACGACGCCGACGGGCCCCGGTCGGCCGGTCCGGCGAAAGAGGTCCGCGAGCTCGTCCGCGCCGAGTACCCGGTCGACCGACACGTCGGCGTCGGCCAACGCCCGACGAAGGGCGGCGATCTCGCGACCAAGCACGGTATGGGTCTCGCCGCCCGACGATCGGCCCGGCGACCGACCGGTCCGCACCTGCACGGCCAGGTGAACCTCGTGCCGGCACGTCGCCGCACCGGCCAGCAACGCGGCATACGACTGCCGGACCGAAGTATCGGCGCCGACGGTCGCTCGCTCGTCGAGGTACGACCGCACCGCCTGGCCGTCGTCCGGCAGCGTCGTCGCCACCCACTGCAGGCGGTGCACGACCGGCCGCTCCCGGGCCAGTGACGAGAGGACCGCGGCCCACCCGCCGACGCGGCGCTCCTTCTCGCCGTCACCGAGTAGGGCGAAGTTGTGCCCTCGAAGCTCGAGAACGGCCGTCGAGGTGCGGCGCCGCGTGTCGCGGACCACCCCGAACCGATCACCACCGGTCACCGGCCGGACCGCGACGATCTCCAGGCTGGTGAACGGCTCGGGAACGACGACCCCCGGCCGGCGACCGGCGACTCCGCCGTCCCCGCCGTCCCCGCCGGGCCGGCCGGGCCGGCCGCTCCCACACGGGGCGAACGTCTGGCCCTCGCCGGGTGCCGAAGAACGGCGGCGGCGCTGGCCGGTCACCGACGCCATCGCCCACCGCGCCACCGTCGGCAGCCATTCATCGCCCGACCGGCCGGACACCGGCCAGCAGCTCAGGGCCAGCGCACCGCCCACCGCCAGCACGGCGACCGCGATGTTCGCCGGTCCGACCCGGGCCCGCAGCACGAGGATGGCGACCACCAGGCCAGCCGCCACCGACGCGATCTGACCAGCGCGCCAACCGGCGACGAGGCCCCGGCGCTCGAGCGGCCCGAACCGGTACCGAGCGGGATCACGAGCCACGGACATCCTCCTCCCCACCGGCTCCGGCTCCGCCACTGGCCCCGGTGCCGGCCGCGGCCGGCGACGAACCCGGCGCACCATCGGCACCGCCCGACTGGTCGCCGGCCGGGAACGCCCAGCGGATCACCGGCCCGAGGTCGTCGTGGGCCAGCGAGAACGGCACCCGCACCCGGCCCATCCGGTCGACCGCCCACGGCTCGGCGCTCGATCCGTCCGGTCGCTCGTCCGTCGTCGACGGCGAACCGCCCCACAGCGGCAACGGGCCGCGGCCGCGGCCCCTCGCCGTGCCCCGGTCCCCGGTCCCGTCCGGATCGCCCCCGGCCAAGCCGTCGCCGCCGGACGCCGGAACGCCCTCCCACATCGGGACGCCGGACGGCCCGTCGTCGGGAGCCGTCGCAGCCGGTCCTGGCCCGGCATCGGACGCGTCGTCGGACGCCCCACCGCCGGACACCTGACCGCCGGAAACGGGCCCGGTCGCCGGATCGCTCCCCGGCGCGTCGAACGTCGAAGCCTCCCCCGTTCCGGGGACGCCCGGCGTGAACGCCGCGCCGCGGGCGAGCCGCAACGCGTGCGACGCCGCGTTGCGCGGCAGCGGGCCGAGCGACGAGCTCAGCCGGTGGCGGGCCCCGTCGAGCTGGGCGGTCGCGCCACCTTCGATCACCGGGATCAACCGCAGCAGCACGAACGGGCTGAAGACGGCCAGCAGGAGCAGCGCGCCGCCACCGAGGACGGCGGAGAACCCGTTCTGCGTCCCCGAGCCAACGGCCGCGACGGCCAGGCTCAGGATGGCGACGACGACGAACTTCGAGAGGATCAACGCGGCCAGCGTGTCGACGAGCCGACGCGCCCAGTGCGAGATGGCTGGCCACGCCAGGCTGGCCAACCCGATCGGCAGGAACAGCACCGCCACGTACACCGCGGCGGCCCGCACGAGGAGCTCGAGCCAGAGCGCGAACGCGCCGAACGCCAGCAACAGCGCGCCGACGAAGAGCACGAACGATGGGATCCCCGGTGTCCCGCTGGCCGCCTGCGACGTCAGCTCGGTGGCCAGCCCGGAGAGTGCCTGGGCGATGTTGGCCCCCGCGCCGGCGGAGATGGCGGTACAGAGATTGTCGGTGACGGCCAGTGACAGCTCGACGAGCTGGACGGCCACCGCGGTGAGGACCAGGGCCAGCGGCAACTGCACGAGGGCCGACCGGACGAGGACGGCGGCGCTCTGCCGGTAGACCGACTGGGCGATCGACAGCAGCAGCACCGGCAGGACGACCGCCACGGCGATCCCCGTCATCGCCCGGTAGTCGGTCGTGAACCAGCTCGAGCCGACGTCGATCGACGTCGTCGTTGAGAGGACGCCGCCGACCTGGTCGAGCAGCCAGCCGGCCCCACCGACGACCCAGTTCGAGAGCGCGCCGAGGACGCCGTCCGCGCCGGCGCCGAGGACGGTCGAGCTGGCGCCACCGACGGCTTGGCAGACGGGATCGAGCAGACCCGGGCAACTCGGCATCGCCGTCAGTGGACGTTCAGGCCGGCATGGAAGAAGAAGTTGATCAGGACCGGCGCCGCGCCGACCAGCAATGCCGCGAGACCGGAGACGAGCACGGCCCGGCGGCCGACGAACGACTGCTGGTAGTTCTGCGTGTGCGCGCCGAGCGCCCATACCGCCGCGCCGACGACCAGCGCCATCAGGGCGAGGATCAGCGCCCAACCACCGATCCCGTTCGTCAGCTGCTGGAGCGTCGCCCCGCCCGGCAGCTGGCCGGGGTTGGCATTGAGGCTGACTGTCCCGCTTGTGCCGACGAGGACGGCATGGAACATCTGCGACATCGGTGACTCGCTCCCTCCCGCTCGCCCGGCCGACCCTCTGGGCATTGGAGGAGCCGGGACCAGAACGGTATGGACCGCGTGAACGTCAGTCAAGATGTTTCAGGTCTTTTCATATCTTTTCTTTCCCTTCGACACGCCGACCCGTCCTGGTCGATGGCCGGCCCGCAGCCCTGTCATGCTGGAGAGGTATGGGCCTCGTCGTCGGACCGCTGTGGGCGGGGGCACAGATCGGCGGGAGCGGGCTGTCGACGGCGGCGGTCTACGGCATCGGCGCGGCCGTCCTCGTCGTCGCGATCGTCGTCGCCGCGCTGCTCGGCCGACGAGCCGGCCGGCGGGCGCTCTCGCAGCGACTGACCGCGCTCGGGACCCGCCTGGGCATCGACCCGCCGGCGGACGACCACAACATCGAGACCGCGCTGTCGTACCTCGAGCAGGTGACCGGCGCGGCGACCGAAGCGGTGGCGGAGTCCAGTGCGGACGCCATCCGGCTCCGGCGGTCGCTCGATACGCTGCCGCAGGGCGTCGTCATCTGCGACGAGAACGGGACCGTCGTCTACCGCAACGGCCGGGCGAACACGCTGATGACGAGCCGGCACGGCGACGCACTGGCCGCCCAGGCGGTCACGGAGCTGCTGGAGGACGCCTGGCGAGGCGGCACGGCCGAGCGGACGGTCGACCTCTACGGCCCACCGCGGCGAACGCTGACGGTCCGGGCGCACCAGATCGACGACGGCCGGCGACCGCTCGGCGTCATCGCCATGATCGAGGACGTGTCCGAGCGACGCCGGCTCGAGGAGATCCGCCGCGATTTCGTCGCGAACGTCAGTCACGAGCTCAAGACGCCGATGGGCGCGCTCGGCCTGCTGGCCGAGACGCTCGTCAGCGAGCCGGACGTCGAGGTCTCCCACCGGCTGGCCAGTCGCATCCACACCGAGGCCTTCCGGGTCAGCCGGATCATCGACGACCTGCTCGACCTGAGCCGGATCGAGTCCGAGGAGGCGCCGCCGCGCGAGCCGGTGCTCGTCAACCTCGTCATGGCCGACGCGATCGAACGGGTCCGGGCGGCGGCCGACCAGCGCGGCATCACGATCACGCTCTCCGAACCGCATCCGCCGGTCGCGGTCCTCGGCGACCGGCGCCAGCTCGTCTCGGCGATGCACGCCCTGCTGGAGAACGCGGTCACGTACTCGTACGACGGCACCGCGGTGACGGTCTCCGGCACCGTCGTCGCCGAAGGGCTCGACGTCGCGGAGCCGCTCGCCGCCGTGGCGACGGTCTCACCGGCCGCCACGGCGACGATCGGCAGCGGCCAGCTGTCGCTCGGCCTCGGCCTCCCCCTCGCTCCGACCCCCGAGACGGCCGGCCCGAGCGGCCTCGGTGGTCCGGGAGCGGACGCCGATCCGCTGGCCGAGCCCGACATCGACGCCGGCCGGACCGGAGAAAGCGGCGGGTTCGTGGCCAAACCCGGCGGGTGGGTATCGCCGGCCGCGGCCGCCGGGACCGTCGAGGCCACCCCCGCCGGCAACGGCACCGACGGCCGCGCCACCGGGGTCGACGGTGAGCCGGCACCGCTCGGCGGGCCGGAGCCGGCCGCTCGCCCGGTCGCCCGCGAGACGGTCCGGTTGGCCGTCGCCGACCACGGCGTCGGCATCCCGGCCCGCGACCTCGACCGGATCTTCGAGCGGTTCTACCGGGTCGACCACGGACGGAGCCGCGACACCGGTGGCACCGGGCTCGGCCTCTCGATCGTCCGCCACGTCGCCAACAACCACCAGGGTTGGGTGGACGTCGAGTCCCGCGAAGGGGAAGGATCGACGTTCACGCTCGTCCTGCCCCTCCAACCGGAACGAATGTCATGACCGACCGACGGGCCTACACCGCCCCCCACGACGCCCGGCCGCTCACCGTGCTGCTGGCCGAGGACGAGGAGTCGTTCGTCGACGCGCTCGTCGTCGGGCTCGGCCACGAAGGCTTCAAGGTGTCCGTCGCCCGCGACGGGCTGGAGGCGCTCCGGCTGTTCGAGGAGAGCGCGCCGGACCTCGTCCTGCTCGACCTCATGCTCCCGAAGATGTCCGGCATCGACGTCTGCCGGGCCATCCGCGCCCACTCGTCCGTCCCGATCATCATGGTGACGGCGAAGGGCGCGGAGATCGACACGGTCGTCGCCCTCGAAGTCGGCGCGGACGACTACGTGACGAAGCCGTACCGGCTGCGCGAGCTCGTCGCCCGGATGCGAGCGGTCATCCGGCGGACGCCGCCGAACGCCGGCGCGAGGTCCGGATCGGACTGGTCGGACGGCACGGCCGACGAGACCTCGCTGGTCGCCGGCGAGGTCCGCGTCGACCTCGACCAGCGCCGGGTCTTCGTCCGTGGTGACGAGGTCCACCTGCGGCGCAAGGAATTCGAGCTCCTCCGCCTGCTCGTCGACAACGCCGGCCGCGTGCTGACCCGGGACGTCCTCATCGACCGGGTCTGGGGGACCGACTACATCGGCGACACGAAGACGCTCGACGTCCACATCAAGCGGCTGCGGTCGAGGATCGAGGCCAACCCGTCAGCGCCGACGCTGATCACGACGGTGCGGGGCGTCGGCTACCGCTTCGACGCCGGCCACGGCTGACCCGACGAGCGCCCGGCCGGCGGCCGGGGCGGGGTCGGCGCGGTCAGGAGCCGGGGCGGTCAGGAGCCGGCGCGGTCAGGAGCCGGGGCGGTCAGGGGGTAGCGATCCGGGTGTTCCCGCCGAGCCACGGCCCGAGGCAGTCGGGCAGCTCGACGGAGCCATCCGGCTGGCGGCCGGTCTCGACGAGCGCCGCCCAGATCCTCGGCCACGCCAGCGCGGAGCCGTTGAGCGTGTGCACGAGGACCGGCCCGCCGCCGTCGGCCGGCCGGTAGCGGACGTTGGCCCGTCGGGCCTGGTAGTCGCGGAACCAGCTGACGGAGGAGACCTCGAGCCAGCGATCGCAGCCGGGCGCGTAGACCTCGAGGTCGAACGTCCGGGCGGCGGAGGCGCCGAGGTCCCCGGCGCAGAGGTCGAGGACGCGGTAGTGGAGGCCGAACGCCCGCAGGAGGCCCTCGGCCCGGCGGAGGATGTCGGCGTGGACGTCGGGGGCCTGCTGTGCCGTGGCGTAGGCGAACAGCTCGACCTTCTCGAACTCGTGGACGCGCAGCAGCCCGCGCGTGTCACGCCCGGCCGCGCCGGCTTCCCGGCGGAAGCACTGCGTGACCGCGGTGAGGCGGACCGGCAGCTCGGCCTCGTCGAGGATCTCGCCCCGGTGGAACGAGGTCAGCGGGACCTCCGCGGTCGGGATCGCCCAGAGGTCGTCCCGCTCGACGTGGTACGCCTCGTCGGCGAACTTCGGGAGGTGGCCGGTCGACGTCATCGTCTCGGTCAGCACGAGCGTCGGCGGCCGGATCTCCTCGTACGCCCCCTGATCGGACGGCGAGTCGTGGCAGTCGAGGGCGTACGACGTCAGCGCCCGCAGGAGCCGGGCGCCGATGCCGCGGTAGAGCGGGAACATCGACCCGGCCAGCCGGGCGCCCCGCGCCATGTCGAGCAGCCGCAGCGCGTCGCCGATCTCCCAGTGCGGCACCCGCTGATGCTCGGCCGGGACCGGCGCCGGCTGGCCGTCGGCCTGGCCGGGCCACCAGTCGCGTAGGACGACGTTGTCGTCCGGGCCGACGCCGTCCGGTGCGTCGTCGGCCGGCAGGTTCGGCAGGTGGAGCAGGGTCTGGCGAAGCTCGCCGGCCAGTCGCCCCTCGTCCTCGGCCGCGGCTCGCTCTTCCTCGCCGAGCCGTCGGCTCTCGGCCGTCCGCTCGTCCGCGGTGGCCTGGTCACCGGCCTTACGCGCCGCGCCGACCTCCCGCGACAACGCCTTGACGCGGGCCCGGAGCGTCTCCTGCTGCGCCAGCCGGCCCCGGTGGGCGACGTCGAGCGCCGCGGCCCGGTCGACGTCGGCCGGATCGACCCCGCGCCGGCCGAGGCCGGCCTTGACCCCGTCCGGGTCGTCACGGATCAGTCGGATATCGATCATTTCGGCGCCAACGGTAGCGTGCACGCCGTATGGCCCAGCCTGCGCTGTCCGATCCGGTCGTCGAGTGCCGCGACCTCGTCGTCCGCTACGGCACCCGCACGGCGGTCGACGGGCTGTCGCTGACGGCCGGCCGCGGCGAGATCGTGGCGGTGCTCGGGCCGAACGGCGCGGGCAAGACGACGACGATCGAGTGCCTCGAGGGCTACCGCCGGCCGGCCGACGGCGCGGTCCGCGTGCTCGGCCTCGACCCGGTCGCCGACCACCGGACGCTCGTGCCGAGGGTCGGCGTCATGCTCCAGCGGGGTGGCGTCTACCCGATGCTCGACCCGCGCCGCGTCCTGCGGCTGTTCGCGGCCTACTACGACCGGCCGGACGACCCGGACCGGCTGCTCGACCTCGTCGGCCTGGCCGGCGTGGCCGGGACGCCGTGGCGGCACCTGTCGGGCGGTGAGCAGCAGCGGCTGTCGCTGGCCCTCGCCCTCGTCGGCCGGCCGGCGGTCGCGTTCCTCGACGAGCCGACCGCGGGCGTCGACCCGGAAGGCCGGCTGGCCATCCGCCGCGTCGTCACCGGCCTGCGCGACGACGGCGTCGGCGTCGTCCTGACGACGCACGAGCTGGCCGAAGCCGAACAGCTGGCCGACCGGGTCGTCATCGTCCGCCGCGGCCGCGTCGTCGCCGAAGGTACGCCGGCGTCGCTGGCGGCCGGTACGGCGGGCGGGCGCCCGGAGCTGACGTTCGCCGGACCGGCCGGGCTCGACACCGGCGCGCTCGGGACGGCGATCGGCGCGACGGTCGTCGAGGCATCCGCCGGCCGGTACCGGGTGGCGGCGGCCGCGTCGCCAACGCTCACCGCGGCGTTGGCCGGCTGGCTGGCCGAGCACGACGCGACGCTCACGGACCTGCGTACCGGCCGGACGCTCGAGGAGGCGTACCTGGCGATCGTCGGCGACGACGCGAGCGGCGACGTGCCCGCGCCGGCGACTGCGCAGCGGGGAGGGCGGAGGAGCGAGCGGAGACGGGCGCGCTCGGCGGCCCGCCCGGGCGGCGGCCGGCGGTGACGCCCCTCGTCGCCCAGGTCCGGGCCGAGACGTTCATGACGCTCCGACGCGGCGAGACGCTGCTGTTGACGGTCGGGATCCCGGTCGTCTTCCTCGTCTTCTTCTCGACCGTCCACGTCGTCCCGACCGGCGGCACCGCCGCGGTGGCGTTCTTCGTCCCCGGCGTCCTCGCGCTGGCGGTCATGTCGACCGCGATGGTCTCGCTCGGCATCGCCACCGGGTTCGAGCGCGGCTACGGCGTCCTCAAGCGGCTCGGCACGACGCCGCTCGGCCGGCCGCGGCTGCTCGGCGCCAAGATCGCCACGGTCGTCCTCGTCGAGGTCGTCCAGGCCGCCGTCCTGGTGCCGGTCGGCTTGGGGCTCGGCTGGAACCCCGGTGGCCCGGGAGATGCCAGCGCGGCGGTCGGCGAGGCGATCGCGGTGGCCCTGCTGGCGACCGTCGCGTTCGGCGGCATCGGACTGCTGCTGGCCGGCACGCTGCGAGCCGAGGTCAACCTGGCCGCGGCCAACGGCCTCTACCTCGTCCTGCTGCTGCTCGGCGGCATGGTCGTCCCGCTGGCCAAGCTGCCGGCCGGGCTGGCCGACGTGGCCAAGCTCCTGCCGGCCGCCGCCCTCTCCGACGGCCTGCACGCTGCGCTCGGCACCGGGTCCGCGGTGCCGGTCGAGGCATGGATCGTCCTCGCCGTCTGGGCCGTCGCGGCGCCGGCCGCGGCCGCGCTCACGTTCCGCTGGGAGTGACCCGTGCCGCACCGACCTGGCGCCCGCCGGCCCAGCCCTCCCGAGCTGCGGTCGCTCAGCCGCCGGTCAGCAGCCGGCGCTGCCAGGCCTGGAGCTCGGCCGCGCTCGTGATCGGCCCCAAGTGGATGGCCGCGATCGTGCCGTTGCCGTTGACGTAGACCACCTCCGGCAGGCCGGTGAACACGAACTTCCCCTCCGTCACTGTGTAGTTCCGGTCGGCGCCCACCGGGAACGTGACGCCGCTCTGGTGGACGAACGCCAGGGCTGTCGCGGTCGGATCGCTGGCGGCCACGCCGACCAGCGCGACGCCGGCCAGCCGACTGTGGGTGGCCTGCTCGTGGCGGTACGTCTTGGCGACCATCGGGACCTCGGCCTGGCACGGCCCGCACCAGCTGGCGAAGAACAGCAGGATCGCCGGGTGGCCGTTGCCGCCGCCGTCGGTCGGGACACTGACGTCGGACCCGCCGCCGAGCCGGGGCAGCGAGAACGACGGCACCTGGTCGCCGGCTCGAGGCGTCCCGCCTTTCGAGCCCGTGCCGATGCCGGTGAACAGGCCGATCGCCAGACCGACGGCCAGGACGACGCCGATCACCAGGAACACCGGGCGCGGCCGGCCGGCGCGGCGACCGGTCGGGGGAGCCTCCGGCGGCGGGGCGCCGGGCGGTGCCGCGGCGGTCGTCTCGCCCCCCTCGGTCGACTGGCCCTCGGTCGACTGGCCCTCGGTCGACTGAACAGTGCTCACGGGTGGCGGATCAGCACGTCCACGGCCATGGCCACGAACAGGACGGTCAGGTACGTGATCGAGTAGCTGAACAGCCGCATCGCGTCGCGGCCGGTCGCCCGGTCGTGCCTCGCCAGCTGCCACAGCCGGCCGGCCATCAACAGGAAACCGGCGCCGAGGACCGCGGCGACGACGACGTAGAGCGCGCCCATGTCCGCGACGCTGGCGAAGAAGAGCGAGACGGCGACGAGCAGGACCGTGTAGAGCAGGATCTCGCGGGCCGTCCGACGCAGCGTCGCCACCGCCGGCAGCATCGGCACGTGCGCGGCGTCGTAGTCGTCCCGGTACTTGACGGCCAACGCCCAGAAGTGCGGCGGCGTCCAGATGAAGATGATGGCGAACAGGACGACCGGGGTCCAGCTCAGCGAGCCGGTCACCGCCGACCAGCCGACGAGCACCGGCACCGCGCCGGCCGCGCCGCCGATGACGATGTTCTGGCTCGACCGCCGCTTCAGCCAGAGCGTGTAGACGAAGACGTAGAACGCGGTCGCCGAGACCGCGAGAACCGCTGACAGCAGGTTGACGGCCAGCCACAGCTCGACGAACGCCACCACTTCGAGACTGATCGCGAAGATCAGCGCCGCCTGCGGGGTGACCGCGCCGGTGACGAGCGGCCGGTTCCGCGTCCGGTGCATCACCTGGTCGATGTCGCGGTCGACGAACATGTTGATCGCGTTCGCCCCGCCCGCCGCCAGCGCCCCGCCGACCAGCGTCGCCACCATCAGCCCGACCGACGGCAGGCCGCGCTTCGCCACGATCATCGTCGGCAGGGTCGTCACGAGCAGCAGCTCGATGATCCGCGGCTTCGTCAGCGCCACGTACGCCCCGAGCCGCGCCCCACCCGCTCGAACGCCCTGGAGGGCCGGCGCTTGGGAAGCCATCGCCCGTGAGCCTACGGCCCCCACCCCTCCCGGTACCAGACCGCGCCCCACCAGCGAAAAGGACCACCGCCGGGTGACCGGTACGATGGCCCGAAGTGTCGCCCCCCCGGCCCACCACGCCGCCGCCCGCCGCCGCCGCCCGCCGCGGCTGGGCCCGCCGGCTGCCGACCGCCGGCCCGACCGCCTTCCGGCGCCTCGCGGTCGTCTCCCTCGTCATGGTCGTCCTCATCGTCGTCACCGGCGCGGCCGTCCGGCTGACCGGGTCCGGCCTCGGCTGTGCGGACTGGCCGGACTGTTCGACCGGCCACCTGACGCCGCCGCTGCAGTTCCATTCGCTCGTCGAGTTCGGGAACCGGATGGTCACCGTCCTGCTGACGATCGTCGTCGCGGTCACCTTCGTCGCGTCGCTCCGCCGCCGGCCGTTCCGGCGTGACCTCGCGTGGCTCTCCGCCGGGCTGATCGGTGGCGTCCTGCTCGAGGCCGTCATGGGCGGCATCGTCGTCTACACGAAGCTCAATCCGTACCTCGTCATGGTCCACTTCCTCGCCGCGCTGCCGCTGGTCGTCGACGCGGTCGTCCTCCTCCACCGCTGCAGTCGGGACTACGCCGCCGGCGCCGGCCGCCGGCTCGTCGCCCGACCGATCGTCCTGCTCGGCCGCGGTCTCGTCGTCCTGCTGACCCTCGTCCTCGCCGCCGGCGCGGCGACGACCGGAGCCGGACCGCACGCCGGGTCGGCCCAAGGCCAGCTCGTCGCCAAGCGGATCCCCGTTCCGCTGCGCGACATGGCCGAGCTCCACTCGAGCCTCGCCCTCCTCCTCGTCGGCGTCGCCCTCTCGCTCGCCGTCGCCCTCCATGCGATCGACGTTCCCGAGCGCGTCCGCCGCGCCGCCCGGATCCTCGTCGTGACGCTCGTCGCCCAGGCCGCGGTCGGCTACACCCAGTACTTCACCCACCTTCCCGCCGGCCTCGTCGAGATCCACGTCATCGGGGCCACCGTCCTCGTCGTCGGCGTCGTCCAGTTCCTCCTCGCCCTCACCCACCACCCGCCCGAGGTCGTCCCCGCGCCGGCCGGTACGGCGGCCCACAGGGCAACCGGTGCGACGGGTGCCGCCGCATCGACCGATGCGGAAACGGGCCGAGCGGCCGCGGGAGCACACAGCGCAGCGATGGCGGAGGCAATCGTGGTGCCAGCCCCTGGGCCAGGATGACGACAGACGGCGACTGCTAGCGTGAGTCGTCCCCGAGAAGCCCGATGACCTACGACAGACGCCGGTCCGGACGCTCCTCGGTTGCCCCGGCCCCCATCGTCTAGCGGCCTAGGACGCTGCCCTTTCAAGGCGGTAACACGGGTTCGAATCCCGTTGGGGGCACTTTTCGGCCGGAGCTCTTCAGGCCGTTCGGTGCACCGGTGGGGAGCTACCTCCGGCGTCAGCGCCGAACGATCACCTTTGGGGCCATCGATAACCTTGGCGTATAGTGGCTCTTCGCCTTCCGAGCCGATCGGTCGATCCACGGCCAGCCGGGATCGGAGGAACGAACGTAGTCACGTCGAGGACCTGTGGTGCAGCTAGGAGTGCACGCCGGCCTGTCAAGCCGGAGGTCGCGGGTTCAAATCCCGTCAGGTCCGCCACCAGGTAACCCGGTCACCGCCGGCAAATCTGGCACCGCACATCGCGGTCGGGTAGCTCAGTTGGCAGAGCGCGCGCCTGAAAAGCGCGAGGTCACCGGATCGACGCCGGTCCCGACCACCGAGAAATTCCAGTTCAGGGCCGCCTCGAGGCTTCCAGCGATCTGTTGCGCCTTTGGCCGTACCACGCACGTGCCACTTCGAGGCGGCGGGCCGTCGCCAGGACAGTCGAGTGCCCCGGCGCCGGCCCGCCCGGACTCACTCCCCGACGACGTCGTCCAACCAGACGTCGAACTCCTCGACCGGGTCACCGTCCAGCCAGAGGTGGATACCCACGCCCGGCGGGAGGTCGAAGAACTCGGTGCCCGGGTTGCTGAACAGCCTGACCGACGTGCGGTTGCCTCGGGGCCGTCCCGGGAGATCCAGCCGGAGCTCAGCCGTGCCGTCCGGTTCCACCTCCCCCCCGATCCGCTCGTCCTGACGGTCGATCACTACCAGCCGGCACGTCCGCACCTCCTTGCCCATCCCCGCCAGCGTCTGTTCCATCTGCCGCATCCGGTCCGCCAGTTCACCGCGCGGGTCGACGTCGCTGCCCGCCCGGTCCTCCCCCCGGGCGACGCTCCCGAACACTCGGACGTTCGTCGCTCCATATCGAGCGGCGCAGGCCAGCACGGCCTTCCTCCGTTGTCGGAGACGGCGACCGAGCGGGGAGTCAGGGAGACCCGGACGGGCTTCGGAGTCGCGTTCGAGCTGGATCACCATCCGGTGCCCCGTCGCGGCGACCAGACGCTCCAACGTCCGGATCGAAGGTTCCCGCCGTCCGGACTCGTAGACGCTCACCACGCTCTGGGCGACGCCGGCGCGTCGTGCCACGTCGGTCTGCGACAGGCGCGCCCGCTTCCACCGCGTCCCGCAGGACAGCACCGCCGATCGAGGAACGCCCAGGCTCGACCATCACCTACCAGCCTATAACGAATCGTCTATGGGCCTGTGGCCGCCGGCAGCGAAGACGGGTCCGCGACCCGAAGCTCGATCTCGTCCTTCGACCGAGGGCCTCAATCGGTCAGCGCTGACGTCCCGAGGATGCGCGCCTTGGCCGCACGAAACTCCGCCTCGTCGAGCATCCCGTCATTCCGCAGGGACGCCAGGCGTTCCAGGTACGCGGTCAATGTCTCGGCGGCCGGCCTTGGGGTCCCGCAACCTTGAGCCGCCACGATCGCGTCTCGGAACCGGCGGAGACCTTGGCGAACTCGGTCGACAGGTTGATCGATCCAGATGGTCACAGATCCGTCGCACGTAGCCAAATCAACAAGCGTCCACTCAACGGTTCGTTGGGTAAGCGAGTTGATGAGCGATGCTGCCGCAATACCGGTCGCAGCGCCGATGATCCCAAAGCCGCCACCCCAGAGCCGGGTTCTAGAGGTCTCGCTCTTCCCGCGGATGGAAAGATCGGTCACAACCTCGGGACTCACGATAATCGTGGCGCCATGCCACGGCTCAGGTCCAATGGCGCATTCGTCAGTCAGTTCCAGAGCCACCTCGGATTCGTAATCAGGTGCCCAGCCGATCCCGTCGATGACGGTGCAATCACGAAAGAGTGCAGGTCCGAGACTCGAAGTCATGGGGCCAAGCCTAGCAATCGAAGATTCACGCAGTAGGTGGCGCCCGTCGGTGCCTCGACATAAATTGCAGCTCTGTCGATATAAGAGGGGTTTTCAAATGGCGCTCGATAGCGACAAGTGGCAGCTGGCTCGGCTGTTCCCCACTACCGGGATCGGAGGGCCGGATGAGCAGGAACGCCGGGCGACCTCGGCGTTGCTCGCCGTTATGAAGTCGGTGAACGAGTTCGGCCGGGTGCTCACCGCACGATGTGGCGCCCCGGTCGGCACCCTCGAAACGTTCATCGAGGTCCGGTTCATGGGCGACGGCAGGGCGTTCCAACCGGACGGGCTGGTACGGGTCACCCGCGGCAAGAAGATCTGGACCGCACTCGTCGAGGTGAAGACCGCACATGTCGACCTGAAGGCCGACCAGATCGTCAACTACCTCGACGTCGCCAGAGAGCAGGGCATCGACGCCGTCATCACCATCAGTCATCAGGTGGAGCCGACGCCCGGTGTCCACCCGGTAGTCGTGGACGGACGCAAGACGAAGAAGGTGAAGCTCCACCACATCTCCTGGAGCCGGATTCACACCGAAGCCCTCATCCAGCAAGCCACGAAGGCGGTATCCGACCGCGACCAGGCCTGGATTCTCTCGGAGTTCATCCGCTACCTGGAGGAGCCGAAGGCCGGCGCATTGGACTTCGACGACATGGGCTCGTCCTGGGTCAGTATCCGCAACTCGGCCGCTCAGGGGACCACTCGAGCCGGGGACGAGGAAACCCTCGACGTGGTCTCACGCTTCGACCAGCTCATGACCTTCTGCGGCATGAAGCTGTCACGAAGACTGAACACCCACGTGCAGCAGCGCCTGACCCGTCGACAGCGCGACAACCACGTCGGCCGCATCCAGGCGCAGGCAGCCCTATTGGCCAGGACTGGGTCGCTCGCCGGATCCCTCGTCGTTCCACACGCAGCCGCGCCCATCGACATCGTCGTTGATTTGCGGGCCAACCGAGTCGACTGCTCGTCGTCAATCGGTGCACCTTTGACCGTCCGTCCCAGTGCCCGTGTGACGTGGCTTTTGCGCCAACTGGCGAACGCCACACCCGGCCTGCTCATCTCGGCAGTGACGGTCCGCTCGAAGGACCCTGGGCGTACCCATACCCTCGCCGCTCTCCGAGAGGACCCGAAGCAGCTCCTCGAAGACCCCAAGTCCGACGTTCGATCCTTCAAGCTCACCCTGAGCCAGCCCGCCGGATCGAAACGGGGTCAGGGCAAGGGTTCGTTCGTCGACTCCGTCACCGCCCTTGTCGATCGCTTCTACACTGACGTCGGCCAGTACTTGAGGGAATGGTCCGCACCGGCTCCGAAGCCACACAACGGACATGCGACCAATTTTGACGAGAAACCTGCGACCACGGAAGGGGGGGGTGGCGGAGGCCTTTCTACGCCACTCGACACCAGCCTGGAGACCAGGATCGTGAACTCGAATCGCGACGCGCTGACGGAGCACCAACCGCCTGGCGAGTCGCCTCCCGTCCTGACCATCTCGGGGCCGATGGATCGGTTTCGAGATGTCGACGACGGAGCATCTCCAGCGTCTCACGGCAACCGAACGGAACCGCGCACATGGGCTTCTACGTCCGCAAGAGCCTGAAGGCAGGGCCGTTTCGAGTCAACCTGTCGAAATCCGGGGTCGGCGTCTCGGCCGGTGTTCCCGGTCTCCGAGTCGGTCATGGACCCAGGGGAAACTACGTCCATATGGGGCGCCACGGGGTGTACTACCGAGCATCCCTTGGTGGCACCCGCCACCGCGCTTCCCGAAGCCCCGCCGTCGCTCCAGGCTACGCATCCCCCCCACCCCCGAGCGAGGTACTCCTTGAGGACGTCGCCGGAGCAACCGCCCACCAGATGTCCTCCTCTTCTTCCAGCGAACTGCTCGCGCAGATCAACGCCGCCGAGAAGCAGATCGCACTGGCACCGATCCTCGTCGTTGTCGGATTGATCGTGGCCCTGGCCGTCGAACGCTCCCCCGTCGCCGGTGGTGTCGTTCTCCTCGTCACCGCCATGGGGGCGATCTGGCTTCACCAGTGGGACGGCGCTCGGAAGTCCGTTGTCGTCTTCTACGACGTCAACGACCAGTCGGCCGTGCGGTACCAGTCGCTGATCGACCGATTCGGACATGCCACGTCCTGTCAGAGGGTGTGGCGTGTCGTCGCTGCCGGCGCCGTCCGGACTACTTATCAGCGCAAGGTCAACGCCGGCGCCTCTTCGCTCGTCAAGCGCGTCCCCATCAGCCTGTCCACCAACGGGCCCAAGGTCCTCAAGACGAACATCTCGGTGCCTTCGGTCGAGTCGAAGTCACGGAGCGTCTACCTGTTGCCTGACCGGATCCTCGTCAAGGACGGCAAGACGTACGCAGAAATCGCCTACCGGGACGTACGCGTCGCGAACAGTCCCGAGCGGTTCATCGAGTCCGGCACGGTGCCCAGGGACAGTCGCCAGGTGGACACGACCTGGACCTACGTGAACGTGAAAGGGGGTCCGGACCGGCGCTTCAAGAACAACCGGCAGATCCCCATCATGCTCTACGGGGACGTGGTCATCACTGCCCCGAACGGCCTCAACCTGATTTGGCAGTTCTCGACCCCGGAGAGCGCATCCCAGATGGCAGCCGGGATCGCAGCCATGAGAGCGGCTCCGTAGTGCCCTGACCAGGGCACTACGCTCTCTCTAATGGATCCCCCCGGCAACCGCCCAGTCGAAGGACGTCACCTGGGAAGACTTTGAGCGGGCCAGCTCACTCGGCACCGAGGACGCCTCCACCCGGTAACGCTGGTCACCATCTCGGACGCCATCACCTCGTTCGTATCGGGCTCACCCTGGCTCGGATCGGAAAATCGTCAAGGTGGCGGCTCGAGCACGCCGAGCAGCTCGACGTGCTCGGTCATCGGGAAGAGGTCGAACGCCCGCAGCGCCGGCATCGACCACCCGGCGTCGAGCAGCACGCGGATGTCGCGGGCGAACGACGCGGCGTCACACGAGACGTACGCGATCCGCCGGGGTGGCGGCCGGAGCTCGGCCAGGGCGGCCATGACCGGTTTGCCGGCGCCCTCGCGGGCCGGGTCGAGGACGACGAGGTCCGGCGTCCCGAGGCCGCGGGCGACCAGCGACGGCGCCACCGTCGCCCGGACGACGTCGACCTGCGGCAGGTCGGCCGCGTTCTGCGTGGCGTCGGCGCACGCCCGGCGGTCACGCTCGACCGCGACGACCGAGCCGGACCGGCCGACGGCCCGGCCGAGGAGGACCGCGAAGAGACCGACGCCGGCATAGAGGTCGGCCACCGTCTCCCCGGGCCGGGGACCGAGCGCGCCGAGGACCGCTTCGGCCAGGAGTGCCGGCGCACCGGGATGGACCTGCCAGAAGACGCCGGCCGAGACCGTGAACGGCCGGCCGAGCACGTCGACCTCGACCCGCCGGGGCGGGCGGACCGTCCGGCCGTCGACGACCAGGCCGCCGTCGATGTCGTCGAGCATGGCGGCCGTCGCCGAGCCCAGCGCCCGCCGCTGCCGCCCGGTGACCGACGTCACCCGACCGCCGATCCTGGCGCCGCCGAACACCTCGATCTCTCGCACCCCCGGCCACGACCGGCCCTCGACCGCGACCGATTCGACCTCCTTCGACGCCAGCCGGCAGCCGTCGACCGGCTCGACCGCGTGCGACCGGTGCCGGCGGAAGCCGATTCGTCCCCGGTCGTCGACCGCGAACCGGACCCTCGTCCGCCAACCGAGCCCGTCCGGCGCCCCGGCGACCGACTCGACCACGACGTCCCGTTCGATCCCGGCGATCCGCCGGAGCTGCTCGGCCACCATCCCGGCCTTGAGCCGTCGCTGCGCCGCCAGATCGACGTGTTGCCAGTCACAGCCCCCGCACCGCCCCGGTCCGGCGAACCGGCACGGCGGCTCGACCCGGTCGGGTGACGGCTCGAGCACGCGCACCGCGTCGGCGCGGAGGAACCGGCTCGTCTCGCCGGTCACTGCCGCGACGACCCGCTCACCGGGCAGCGCGTGGCGAACGAACACGACGCGGCCGTCCGGCGCCCGGCCGACGCAGCCGCCCCCACTAGCCATCGCCCCGACCTCGAGCTCCATGACCGGTCAGCCTCCCATAGGCCCGCAGCCACGCGGCGATGAGGCGGTCAGCCCCTCGTAGGGGAAGCCGAGGTCCGGTGCGGTGAGCACCGCCCGGAACGGCAAGCCCTCCTCGGCGGCCATCGCGGCCACCGTGCCACCGCGGTCGACGACGGCCACCAGGAGGACCGGCTCCGCTCCCGCCTCTCGTACGGCGTGCGCCGCCTCCAGCAGCGACGTGCCGCGGGTCACGGTGTCCTCGGTCACGACGACGCGATCACCGGCGTCGAGCGCGCCGGCGATCCGCCCACCGCCGCCATGGTCCTTCGCCTCCTTGCGGACGCTGAATCCCTTCAACGACCGGCCCCGGGTCGCCGCGACGCCGGCCGTCACGAACGCGACCGGGTCGGCGCCCATCGTCAGCCCGCCGATCGCCGTCGCGTCGTCCGGCACGACCGACAGCACCGCGTCGGCCACCAGCAGCATCGCCTCGGGACGGCAGACCGTCTGCTTGGAGTCGATGAACCAGCGGCTGCGCTTGCCGGACTTCAGCACGAAGTCGCCCCGGCGCACCGAGTGCGTCAGTAGATGGTCCCGCAACGCGGCAAACGCCGTCGGCGGCAGCGCCGCCGCCGACCCAGCCAACCCGGCCGATCCGTCGTCGTTCATCGCAGGTCCACCTTTCCCGATCCGCCGACGACCGCACCGACGACGGCCGCCTCCTGTCCGGCATCGGCCAGCGCGGCCAGGACGGCCTCGCCGGCCTGCTGGTCCACCACCAGCACCATGCCGAGCCCGAGGTTGAACACCCGAGCCATCTCGTCGTCGGCCACCTCGCCCAGCCGGGCGACCTCACCGAAGATCGGCGGCACCGTCCAGCCCCGCCGGTCGAGCCGGGCGTCGCAGTCGGGCGGGAGCACCCGCACCAGGTTGCCGGGAATACCGCCCCCGGTGATGTGGGCGCCGGCGTGCACCCCGCCGCTCTCTCCGACGGCAGCCGCCCCGGCGGCGATGGCGGCCAGGACGGCGGGGGCGTAGATCACCGACGGCCGGAGCAGCTCGTCGGCCAGCGACTGCTCGGCCCCCGCCCACGCCGGCCCGTCGAGCGCCAGGGCGGCCCGCTCGAGCAGCACGTGGCGGGCCAGCGTGTAGCCGTTCGACCGCAGCCCCGGCGACGGCAGCCCGACGAGCACGTCGCCCGGGCGGACCCGGTCGGGCCCGAGCTCGTGGCCGCGCTCGACGACGCCGACGGCGAAGCCGGCCAGGTCGAGGTCGTCGTCGGCCATCGCGCCCGGGTGCTCGGCCGTCTCGCCGCCGATCAGCGCGCAGCCGGCCTGCCGGCAGCCGTCGGCGACGCCGGCGACCACCTCTTCGATCCGGTCGGGGACGAGCCGGCCGACGGCCACGTAGTCCAAGAAGAACAGCGGTTCGGCCCCGGAGCAGACCAGATCGTCCACGCACATCGCCACGAGGTCGATGCCGACGGTCCCGTAGCGGCCGGTGGCCCGGGCGACCAGCAGCTTGGTGCCGACGCCGTCGGTGGCGGACACCAGTACCGGTTGGCGGTACCGGTCGGTGTCGAGGGCGAAGAGCCCGCCGAAGCCGCCGATACCCCCCAGCACGCCCGGGCGGGTGGTGCTGGCGACCAGGCCCTTGATCCGGTCGACCGCGGCGTCACCGGCGGCGATGTCGACGCCGGCGCCGGCGTACGTTGCTCCACCGGCGCTCGCCGGCGCCGTCGGCACGGTCAGCCTCAGACCCCCGGGAGCGCGCCCTGGAGCGCCGCCGCGAGCCGATCGTCGGCGCCGGGCTCGGCCGACAGCCCGTTGCTCCGCAGCTGCACCGGCACGGGCACCGGGTACTTCCCGGTCAGGCAGGCGTCGCAGAAGCCGGCCCCCGGCGCGCCGACGGCCTCTTTGAGGTTCGGCAGGCTGATGTAGGCGATCGAGTCGGCCCCGAGGAACTGCTCGATCTCGGGGAGCGTCCGGGTGGCGGCGAGCAGCTCCTCGCGGGTGGGCGTGTCGATCCCGTAGAAACAGGGCCAGCGGAACGGCGGGGAGGAGATCCGCAGGTGGACCTCCGCCGCGCCGGCGTCCCGCAGCATCCGGACGATCGCCCGCGTCGTCGTGCCCCGGACGATCGAATCGTCGACGACGACGAGCCGTTTACCGGCGATGTTCTCCCGCAGCGGATTGAGCTTGCGTCGGACCGCGTTGCCGCGGGCGGTGCTGTCCGGGTTGATGAACGTCCGACCGATGTACCGGTTCTTGACCAGTCCCTGACCGTACGGGATGCCGCTGCGCCGGGCGAACCCCTCGGCCGCCGGGACACCGGAGTCGGGGACGCCCATGACCAGGTCGGCGACGACCGGTGCCTGCTCGGCCAGCAGCTCGCCCATCCGCCGCCGCGCCCCGTGGACCTCCCGGCCGAACAGCCGCGTGTCCGGACGGGCGAAGTAGACGAACTCGAAGATGCACAGGTGCGAGCCCACCTGGTCCGGCTCGAACAGCCATTCGGAACGGACGCCGGTCTCGTCGATCGTCACCAGCTCCCCGGGCTCCAGCTCCCGGACGAACGTCGCGCCGATCACGTCGAGGGCCGGCGACTCCGACGCCAGCACCCACCCCTCCGGCCGGTCGACCGGCCCGAGCCGGCCGAGGCACAGCGGCCGGAAACCGTGCGGGTCGCGGACGCCGTAGAGCCGGGTCGCGTCGATCATGACGAACGAGAACGCCCCCTCGAGCGACGGCAGGACGGTCCGAAGCGCCTGGGTCAAGCGGTCCGGCCCGGCCGGCGATCCGCCTTCTTCGGCGACGAACTGGCGGGCCAGCAGCTCCGCGACGACGTCGCTGTCGGTCGCCACCATCCCCGGGAGCATCCCCGCCTTCTCCGCCAGGTCGGCCGTGTTCGTCAGGTTGCCGTTGTGGCCGAGGGCGAAGCCGGCCCGGCCGACCGACCGGTAGACCGGCTGGGCGGACGTCCAGTCCGACGACCCGTGGGTCGAGTACCGGGTGTGGCCCATCGCCAGGTAGCCGGGCAGCCCCGAGAGCGTCCGCTCGTCGAACACCGTCGTGACGAGACCCATGTCCTTGACGACGGTGATCGTCTCGCCGTCGCCGACGGCCATGCCGGCCGACTCCTGGCCGCGGTGCTGCAGGGCGTAGATGCCGTCGAACGTGAGGTGGGCGACGGCCCGGCCGGGCGCGTACACACCGAAGACCCCGCAGGCTTCCTTCACCGTCCGGTCCTGTGCCCCACAGCTTCCGGGTCAGCGGGCCGCTGGCGCGCGGCGCGCGCCAGCCCGCGGACCCCTCGTCGTTTCGGCCTCAGTCTCCCACAGCCGGTGGCCCGGGCGACACTCGCCGGTAACCTCGGGGCCCGATGATCGACCTCCACACCCACTCCACCTGCTCGGACGGGACCGATCCGCCGGAGCGGATCCCCGAGCTGGCCGCGGTGGCCGGGTGCACCGCGGTGGCCCTCACCGACCACGACACGCTCGTCGGGCTCGATGCCGCCCGCCGGCGGGCCGACGCGGTCGGGGTCGACCTCGTGCCCGGCTGCGAGGTCTCCTGCGCGTTCCGGGGCACGAGCGCCCACGTCCTCGTCTACTTCGTCGAGGACGGCGACGGCCCGCTCCAGGACGAGCTGGGCCGCCTGCGCCACGACCGGGTCGGCCGGAACCGACGGCTCGTCGGCCGCCTGCAGGAGCTCGGCATCCCGATCACCTACGACGAGGTCGTCGCCGAGGCCGCCGGCGAGGCGAGCGTCGGGCGACCGCACGTCGCGGCGGTCCTCGTCCGGCTGGGTGCGGCCGAGTCGGTGCCCGACGCGTTCGACCGCTGGCTGGCCAGCGGCCGGCCGGCCCACGTGCCGAAGGCCCGGCTGACGCCGGCCGAGGCGGCCGCCCTGGCCCGCGGCTCCGGCGGCGTGGCCGTGCTCGCCCATCCCCTCACCCTCGGCCTCGGGCCGACCGAGCTGGCCGGGGCAGTGGCCGAGCTGGCCGAGGCCGGCTTCGCGGGCATCGAGGCCGTCTACGGTCGGTACCGCCCCGACGAGCGGGTCGCCCTGGCCCAACTGGCCCAGCGGCACGGGCTCGTCGCCACCGGCGGGTCCGACTACCACGGCACGGTCAAGACCGACCTCGCCGTCGGCACCGGCCAGGGCGACCTGCACGTCCCGGACGACGTCGTCGAGGCGCTGGCCGCCCGCCGGCCCGCCTGACCCGGCTCGCCCGGCCGCCCGGGCCGTCCCGGACTGCACCAGAACGAACCGTCCCGTCCCGGCCGGAACGGTCACCCGGCCGACGGCTCCCCCAAGGCGTCGGGAAGGGCCCGGGCCCAGGCACTGGTCAGCTGGTCGACGGGGAGGTCGACGAGCCCGTCGATCACCAGGCGGTCACCACCGGCGACACCGAGCACCTCGGCCGGCACCCCCGCCCGCGCCGCCCGGTCGAGCACGGCGTCCGGCCGGCTGGTGGCGACGACGACCCGCGACGGCAGCTCGGTGAAGAGCTCCGCGTGCCCGGCCAGCGCGTCGAAGCGGGCGCCGACCCCCGACGACAGGGCCATCTCGGCCAGGGCCACCGCCAAGCCGCCACCGGAGACGTCGTGCACGCCGTCGAGCAGGCCGTCGCCCCCGCCGACGGTCTCGGCGACGAGCGCGGCGACGACGTCGACGACCCGGCCGTGCGCGGCCAGGTCGAGCGGTGGGAGCACACCGCCGCGCCGATCCCGGCGCTCGACCGCCCACCGCGTCCCGCCGAGCGGATGGGCGGTGCCGGCGCCGGCGGTCCGGGGCCCGAGGAGGACCACCGACGATCCCGCCCGCCAGCCGACGCCCGGCGGCGGACGACGGACGACGTCGACGAGGCCGAGCACGCCGACAACCGGCGTCGGGTCGATGTCCACGCCCCCGCTCTCGTTGTAGAGGCTGACGTTGCCACCGATGACCGGCAGGCCGAGTCCCCGGCAGGCGTCGGCCAGTCCGTCGACGACCTCGGAGAGCTGCCACATGACCGTCGGGTGCTCCGGGTTCCCGAAGTTCAAGCAGTTGACGACCGCCACCGCCCGGGCGCCGACGCAGGCCAGGTTGGCCACCCCTTCGGCCAGCGTCAGCGCGGTGCCGGCCCGCGGGTCGAGCGCGCACCACCGCGGCGCCGCGTCCGTCGTCACCGCGATCCCCCGTTCGCTGGGCGGCAGCCCCGGGCCGGCCAGCCGCAGCAGCGCCGCGTCCCCGCCCGGGCCGACGACGGTGTTCAAGAAGAGCTGGTGGTCGTATTGCCGGTAGACCCAGCTCGGATCGCCGAGCAGCGCCAGGAGGTCCTCGCCGCCGTCACCCGCCGGGGCCGTCGCCGTCGGGTCGTCCGCCGCCCGGGCCTCCCGGTCGGCCGGCGCGGCCAGCGGCCGCTCGTACAGCGGGGCGTCGTCGGCCAGCGACGCGGCCGGCACCTCGGCCAGGACCGGCCCCTCCAGCCCTTCGCGGATCCGGAGGTAGCCGACCGACCCGGCGCCAGCGTCGGCGCCGGCGGGCGCGGGCTCGGTGACCCGGCCGATCACGGTCGCCCGGACCTCCCAGCGCCGGCAGACCTCGGCCACCGCCGGCCAGTCCGCCGGCGTGACGATCGCCAGCATCCGTTCCTGGCTCTCGCTCGTCATCACCTCCCATGGCGTCATCCCGTCCTCTCGACGGGGCACCGCGGTGACGTCGACGTCCATCCCGACCCCGCCCCGGGCGGCCGTCTCGCTGGTGGCACAGGCCAGGCCGGCCCCGCCGAGATCTTGGATCCCGACGACGAGCCCCTCGTCGAGGAGCGACAGGCAGGCCTCGATCAGCCGCTTCTCCTCGTACGGATCCCCGACCTGGACGCTGGGCCGCTTCGTGTCGTCGGCGACCGCGCCGCCAGCCCCGGCGAAGCCGGCCGACGCCAGGACGCTGACGCCGCCGATCCCGTCCCGCCCGGTGGTCGACCCCAGTAGGACGGCCAGGTTTCCCGGGCCGGAGGCCGCGCTGAGCACCAGCCGCTCGACCGGCAGCGCGCCGAGGCACAGCACGTTGACCAACGGGTTCTGGGCGTAGCCCGGATCGAACGTCAGCTCGCCCCCGACCGTCGGGACGCCGACGGAGTTGCCGTAGCCGGAGATGCCGGCGACGACGCCCTCGAACAGCCAGCGCTGGCGGGCATCGGTCAACGGGCCGAAGAACAGCGGGTCCATCACCGCCAGCGGCCGCGCTCCCATCGTGAAGATGTCCCGGAGGATCCCGCCGACGCCGGTCGCCGCGCCCTGGTACGGCTCGATCGCCGACGGGTGGTTGTGGCTCTCGATCCGGATGGCCACGGCAATGCCGTCGCCGGCGTCGATGACCCCGGCGTTCTCCCCCGGTCCGACGAGCACCCGCTCGCCTTCCGTCGGCAGCCGCCGGAGATGGAGCCGTGACGACTTGTACGAGCAGTGCTCGCTCCACATGACCGCGTACAGCGCCAGCTCGAGGTGGTTCGGGGACCGGCCGAGCACCGCCTCGACGTCGGCGAGCTCGTCGTCGGTCAGCCCGAGCGCCCGGTGCAGCGGCTCCGTCCCACCGGCCGGCCCGTCGGCCGGCCCGTCAGTCGGCATCGTCGCGGCGTCGGCCATCGTCGGACACCGTAGCGGCGACACCCGCGGTCACGAGCGACCGGGATATCGCCGTTCGCCAATCGCCGCACTGTCGGACGACCACCGCTGCACCGGAAAACACGCCGTATGTTCCTTATGGAAAGACCAGTCTCGACGAATCCACCGGTGACCACCATTGGCAAACGGACGCGGTTGCGAACCGGTTGCCGGTCGAAAGAAAAGCGAATGGCGCCGGCGGCCTCCTGCCCCTTTTCTGACGCAATGTTTGCCGTCCTCGGAAAAAATTCTGCCGAATACATTGCGAATTGCTTTGTGTTCGACCCATCTATGAGCGACAATAACGTCATGGCTAGTACCAAGACCAGAACCGCGCGGCGAACGATGAGCGCCGAGCACAAGGCGGCCCTCGCCATGGGGCGAGAGGAAGGACTGGCAGTTCGGCGCTATCTAGAAGCGATCGAATCGGCCCGGCCTCGACGAGGACGGCGACGAACACCAGCCGCCGTACAGAAAAAGCTCGGAGCCATCGACGCCGAGCTGGCCGCCGCCGAGCCGCTGGCCCGTCTCCACCTTCTGCAGGAACGCAAGGATCTGCAGGCGGCATTGGAGAAGACATCGGGCATGCAAGACCTGACAAAGCTCGAAAAGGACTTCGTCAAGGTCGCCAAGGCCTATGGCGAGCGGAAGGGCCTCGACTACGTCACCTGGCGCGGCGCCGGCGTGAGCGCAGCCGTTCTCCAGCGGGCCGGCATCGTCCGCTCGCGTACCTGATCGTCGGCGGTCGTTCCGGCTTTCGGCCGGTCGGCGTCAGGCCGCCCGAGCCGTCATCGCCGAATCGAGCAGTGCCCGCAGGAGCACGGCACCATCACTCGACCCGAGGAGATCGTTGACCGCTCGCTCCGGATGCGGCATAAGGCCGACGACATTGCCGGCGGCATTGCAGATACCGGCGATGTCGTCGACCGAGCCGTTCAGATTGTCGACGTAGCGGAGCACCACGCGGTCCTCGGCGCGCAATTCGGCCAGGACGGCCGGGTCACAGACGTAGCTCCCCAAGAAGTGATTGATCGGGATCCGCAGCTCCGTCCCGACCGCCACGCCGCCGGTCAATACCGACGCCCCGGAAGCCACCTGCAGACGCACCGTCGTGCACAAGAAGCGCAGGTTCCGGTTCTTCTGCAAGGCGCCGGGCAGCAGCCCGGCCTCCGTCAGCACCTGGAAGCCGTTGCAGATACCGACGACCGGCCCGCCGTCCGCCGCGAAACGGGCGACCGCGTCCATCACCGGGGAGAAGCGAGCCAGCGCGCCCGGACGCAGGTAGTCGCCGTGGGCGAAACCGCCCGGCAACACCACCGCGTCCACGCCGGGCAGTTCCTCCTGACCGTGCCAGACCAGCTCGGCCCGGCCGCCCAGCTGGTCGACCGCCAGCGCGGTGTCGTGCTCGCAGTTCGTCCCCGGGAACACGACCACCCCGACCCGGGCGGCCATCAGGCGAGGGTCTCGAGGTCGACGGACGTCTCCTCGATGACCGGGTTCGCCAGCAGCCGATCGGCCATCTCCGACACCCGGGCCCGGGCGGCCACCTCGTCGGCCGCGTCCAGCTCGAAGCGGAACGCCCGGCCGGCCCGGACCCGGTGGACCTCGTCGAAGCCGAGCGCCGGCAGAGCCCGTTCGATCGTCGCACCCTCTGGATCGGCGATGCCCGGACGCAGCCGGACCTCGACGCGTGCGGCGAACCTCATTTCGGGGCACCGTACCAGTCGGCCAGCCGACGGCCGGCCACCCGTTCGTAGGCGGCCCGGTAGCGCTCGGCCGTCGCCCGGACGACGTCCGGCGGGAGCGGTGGCGGTGGCGGCCGCTTGTCCCAGTCGCCGGCCGCCGCCCAGTCCCGCAGCGGCTGCTTGTCGTACGCCGGCGGCGTCTGGCCGGGGACGATCTGGTCGGCCGGCCACAGCCGCGACGAGTCCGGCGTGACGACCTCGTCGCACAGGCTGAGGACACCGTCGACGTAGCCGAGCTCGAACTTGGTGTCGGCCAGCACGAACCCGGCGGCCGCGGCCCGTTCGGCCGCCCGCCGGAAGAGCGCCAGCGACAGCTCCCGGGCCGTCGTCGCCGCGTCGAGGCCGACGACGTCGACCGCGGCGTCGAACCCGATGTTGAGGTCGTGCCCCGCCTCGGCCTTCGTCGACGGCGTGAAGATCGGCTCGGCGAACCGGTCGGCCAGCCGCAAGCCGGCCGGCATCGGCGTCCCGTGGACGGTGCCGCTCGCCACGTACTCGTCGTACGCCTGGCCGGCCAGACGACCGCGGACGATGCACTCGAGCTGGAGCATCGTCGCCCGCCGCACGAGCAGAGCCCGGCCAGACCACCACGGCTCCGGCGCCACCGACGTCGACGGCCCCCCGGCCGGCGCCGGGAGGGCGGCGGCTGCCGGCACCCGGGCGACGATCTCGGCCGGATCGGCGGTGACGATGCTGCTCGGGGCCAGGTCGGCCAGCTCCTCGTTCCAG
The DNA here is from genome assembly GCA_963844575.1 of uncultured Actinomycetota bacterium. Taxonomy (GTDB): domain Bacteria; phylum Actinomycetota; class Acidimicrobiia; order Acidimicrobiales; family RAAP-2; genus DASZUK01. The sequence goes on along the minus strand of CAWJOU010000005.1, from coordinate 732,826 downwards.
AACGCGGTCATCGCGGTCAGCACGCGGCCCTTGTCCGGGATCGGCTCGGCGAAGATCACGTCGTACGCGCTGATCCGGTCCGACGTCACCATCAGCAGCAGCCCGTCACCAGCGTCGTAGAGCTCCCGGACCTTGCCCGAGTGGAGGAGGTTCACCGGGTCGGGCCGTCGTCGATGGCGGCCAGGGCGTCGAGGAAGCGGCCGCGGTGCGCGAGGTATCGCTCGAGGTCGAACGCCGCGTCGAGGTCGCGCTCGGACAGCGTCACGTCCGGGTCCTCGGCGAGCACCTGCCGGAGGTGCTGGCGGTCCGTCCAGGCCTGCCGGGCGTCACGCTGGACGATCCGGTAGGCGTCGTCGCGGCTGAGCCCGGACGCCACGAGCGCGAGCAGGACGGACTGGCTGAACACGAGCCCGAGCGACCCGTCGGTCAGGTTGGCGAGCGCCCGCTCGGCGTGGACGACGAGGCCGGAGACGAGCCCGGTCGTCTTGCGGAGCATGTAGCACGTCAGCAGCGACGCGTCGGGCAGGACGACCCGCTCGACGGAGCTGTGGGAGATGTCGCGCTCGTGCCAGAGGGCGACGTCCTCGAGGCCGGCGCCGGCGTAGCCGCGCAGGACCCGGGCCAGCCCGGTCAGCCGCTCCGACAGGATCGGGTTCCGCTTGTGCGGCATCGCCGAGCTGCCCTTCTGGCCGGCGCCGAACGGCTCCTCGGCCTCGCCGACCTCGCTACGGGCCAGGTGGCGGATCTCGGTGGCGATCAGCTCGATCGTCGCCCCGACCGAGGCGCACGCGTACAGGTACTCGGCGTGCCGGTCCCGGGCGATGACCTGCGTCGCCGGCACCGGCCGGAGACCGAGGGCCTGACAGACGTGGGCCTCGACGGCCGGGTCGACGTTCGAGTACGTCCCGACCGCGCCGGACAGCTTGCCGACGGCGATCCGGTCACGGGCCGCCCGGAGCCGCTGGCGGTCCCGGTCGGCCTGCAGCGCCCAGAGGGCGAACTTGGCGCCGAACGTCGTCGGCTCCGCGTGCATGCCGTGCGTCCGACCGGTCACCGGCACGTCGATCAGCGCTTCGGCCCGGGCACGCAGCGCGGCGACGAGCTCGTCGGCCGCGGCCAGCAGCAGGTCGGCGGCGCGGGTCAGCGTCGCGCACTGGGCGGTGTCGACGACGTCCGACGACGTCAGGCCGAAGTGGACCCACGACCCCTCCGGCTGGCCGATCCGGCCCTGGACGACGTCGACGAACGCCGCGACGTCGTGGTCGGTGACGCGCTCACGTTCCTCGACGTCGGCGACGAACGCTGCGTCGACCTTCGGGGCCCGGGCCCGGACCGCCGCCGCGTCGGCGGCCGGCACGACGCCGACCGCGGCCTGGCCCTCGACCGCCAGCAGCTCGACCTCCAGCCACATCGCCATACGGGCCTCGTCGCCGAAGATCGCGGCCATGTCCGCCGGGCTGTACCGCCGGATCATCGAACCCCCCTAACCGTCGATGACCAGATCGTCGATGGCCGAGTCATCGGACGGCCTCCGGCCGTACGCCCACCGCGGCCTCGGCCGCGATGTCGCGTCGATAGTGAACGCCGTCCCAGCGGATCCGCCCGGCCGCCTCGTAGGCGGTCTGCCGGGCGTCGACCACGGTCGGCCCCCGTCCCGTCACCGCGAGCACCCGGCCGCCGGCCGTCACGAACGGCCCGCCGGCCGCCGGGCGGGCGGTGCCGGCGTGGAACACCATCGCCCCGTCCACCGGATCGGCCAGCTGCCCGTGCGGCCCGAGCCCGTCGATGCGGTCGCCGAACCTCGGCGCGGCCGGGTAGCCGGCGGTCGCCATCACGACGCAGACCGCCGCCTCGTCGGTGACGTCCGGCTGCCCGTCGCACGTGTCGGCCAGGTGGCCGTCGGCCACCGCCATCAACAGGTCGACCGGGTCGTCGGCCAGCCGGGACAGCACGACCTGGGTCTCGGGGTCGCCGAAGCGGACGTTGTACTCGAGCACCTTCGGGCCGTCCGGCGTCAACATCAGCCCGGCGTAGAGCACGCCCCGGTAGTCGATGCCGCGGGCTCGCAGGGCGGCGACGAGCGGCTCGACCGCCCCGAAGACGAGCTCGTCGACGAGGCCGTCGTCGATGTCGAGCACCGGCGAGTACGCGCCCATCCCGCCGGTGTTCGGTCCCGTGTCGCCGTCGCCGGCCCGCTTGAAGTCCTGCGCCGGGGCCAACGGGACGACCCGCCGGCCGTCGCAGAGGACGAGCAGCGAGCACTCCGGCCCGGTCAGCCCCTCCTCGATCACGACCCGGCGGCCAGCCGGGCCGAAGCTGCCGCCGCCCAGTTTGGCCGCGATGTCGGCCTCGGCCTCCTCGACGGTGCTCGCCACGAGCACGCCCTTGCCGGCGGCCAGCCCGTCGGTCTTCACGACCCACGGACCGGGCAGCTCGCGCAGGAACCGCTGCGCCTCGTCGACCCGGTCGAACACGCCGAACCGGGCGGTCGGCACGCCGGCCTCGTCGAGCAGCTCCTTCATGAACGCCTTCGACCCCTCCAGCCGAGCACCGTCGGCGCCGGGGCCGACGACCCGGCGGCCGCGGGCCCGCAGCCGATCGGCGAGGCCGTCGACCAGCGGGACCTCCGGACCGACGACGACGAGGTCGGCCTCGATCTCCTCCGCCGGCGCCGGCGTCACGGTGATCCGGCGGCCCCCCGCGGTCTCGCCGGCCATGCCGGGGTTGCCGGGCGTGACGACGACGTCGGCCGTCCGGCCCAGCGCCCAGGCCAGCGCGTGCTCCCGGCCGCCGCTCCCGACGACGCAAACGGTGGTGGGGCTCCCCACTAGACGATGGCCATCAAGCGGTGGCGAACGACACGAACTGCTCGCGCCCAGGACCGACGCCGACGAGCCGGACGGGGACGCCGATCTGCTCAGCCAGGAAAGCGACGTAGTCGCGGGCGGCGGGCGGGAGGTCGGCGCTGGAGGTGGCCGACGTCAGGTCGGTCCGCCAGCCCGGCAGCTCCTCGAAGACGGGCGTGACCTGATGGAACGTCGACTGGTGGTACGGCGGGTGGACGAACCGCTCACCGCCGGCCTCGTAGGCGACGCAGACCTTCACGGTCTCGAACGTGTCGAGGACGTCGAGCTTCGTCAGGGCGACCTCCGACAGCGAGTTGAGCCGGACGGCCTGGCGGGCCATCACCGCGTCGAACCAGCCACAGCGCCGGCGGCGGCCGGTCACCGTGCCGAACTCCCGGCCCCGGGTGACGAGCAGCTCTTCGAGGTCGCCGTCGAGCTCGGTCGGGAACGGCCCGGCACCGACGCGGGTGACGTACGCCTTGGCGATGCCGATGACCCGGTCGATGTCGCGCGGGCCGAGCCCGGTACCGGTGCACGCGCCGCCGGCGACCGGGTTCGACGACGTCACGAACGGGTACGTCCCGTGGTCGAGGTCGAGGAACGTCGCCTGCGCGCCCTCCATGAGGACGTTGCGGCCGGCGTCGAGCGCGTCGTGGATCAGACCGACCGTGTCGCCGACCATCGGGGCGATTCGCGGCGCGTACTCGTCGAGGTACCGGCCGGCGATCTCCTCGGCGTCGAGCGGCAGCCGGTTGTAGACCTTGGCCAGGACCGCGTTCTTCTCCTTCAGGACGACGTCGAGCTTCTGCCGGAAGATCTTCGGGTCGAGCAGGTCCTGGACGCGCAGCCCGACGCGGGCGGCCTTGTCGGCGTAGGCCGGGCCGATCCCGCGCTTGGTCGTGCCGAGCGAGTTCTTGCCGAGGTACCGCTCCGTCACCCGGTCGAGCTCCTGGTGGTACGGCATGATCAGGTGGGCGTTGCCACTGACCACGAGCCGGCTCGGGTCGACGCCCTTGGCCGCCAGCATGTCGACCTCGGCCAGCAGCGTCGACGGCTCGACGACGACGCCGTTGCCGATGACCGGCGTGATGTGCGGATAGAGGATCCCGCTCGGGCACAGCTGGAGGGCGAACGACTCGCCGTCGACGACGATCGTGTGACCGGCGTTGTGGCCGCCCTGGTAACGGACCACCAGGTCCATCTCCGCGGCCAGCAGGTCCGTCAGCTTGCCCTTGCCTTCGTCGCCCCACTGGGTCCCGACGACCACGGTTGCCGGCACGACTCGTTCCTCCGTCCGTCCTACGGATTACGTCGCACTCTACCCCAGGGTGACGGCGTCGCCGTCGGCCTCGACGGTGACGGTCGAGCCCTCCGGGTACCGGCCCTCCAGGAGGGCGAGGGCCAGCTGGTCCTCCACCTCCCGCTGGATCACCCGCCGCAGCGGGCGGGCGCCGAAGTCGGGGTCGTACCCCTTGTGGGCGAGCAGCTGCTCGGCCTCGGGCGTGACGTCGAGGGCGAGCCGCCGCTCGGCCAGCCGGGTGCGCAGCCGGGCGAGCTGGATGCCGACGATGACCGCCAGGTCGTCCTCGGTCGAGCGGCCGGAACCGGACGATCTCGTCGATCCGGTTGACGAACTCGGGCTTGAAGAACTCGCTCGGGTCGCCGGGCAGGTTCGACGTCATGATCGAGCACGGCGTTGGTGAAGTCGACGGTCCGGCCCTGCCCGTCGGTCAGCCGGCCGTCGTCGAGCACCTGCAGCAGGATGTTGAAGACGTCGGGGTGGGCCTTTTCGATCTCGTCGAGCAGGACGACCGCGTACGGCCGGCGGCGGACGGCCTCGGTCAGCTGGCCGCCCTCCTCGTAGCCGACGTAGCCGGGCGGCGCACCGACGAGCCGGGAGACGGTGTGCTTCTCCAGGTACTCGCCCATGTCGATGCGGACCATCGCCCGCTCGTCGTCGAACAGGAACTCGGCGAGGGCGCGGGCGAGCTCGGTCTTGCCGACGCCGGTCGGGCCGAGGAAGAGGAACGAGCCGATCGGCCGGTTCGGGTCCGAGAGGCCGGCGCGGCTGCGGCGGATGGCGTTGGCGACGGCCCGGACCGCGTCGTCCTGGCCGACGACGCGGGCGTGCAGCATGTCCTCCAGCCGCACGAGCTTGTCGACCTCGCCCTCCATCAGCCGGGTCACCGGGACGCCGGTCCACCGGCTGACGACCTCGGCGACGTCCTCGGCGTCGACCTCCTCCTTCAAGAAGCGCTGGCTCGACTGGAGCTTGGCGAGGTCGGCGGTGGCGGCGTCGATCCGGCGCTCGAGGTCGGGCAGCTCGCCGTAGCGGATCGCCGAGCGACCGCGGCCAGGTCGCCGTCGCGCTCGAACCGTTCGGCGGCCGCCCGCTTCTCCTCCAGCTCGCCCTTGAGCGAACGGATGGCGTCGATGGCGTGCTTCTCGGCCTGCCAGTGGGCGGTCATGGCGTCGGCCTGCTCGTTGAGCTCGGCGAGCTCCTGCTCGAGCCGGGCGAGGCGCTCGGCGGACGCGTCGTCGGTCTCCTTCTGCAGCGCCATCCGCTCGATCTCGAGCTGGCGGATGCGGCGGGTGACGACGTCGAGCTCGGTCGGCATCGAGTCGATCTCGATGCGCAGCCGGCTGCCGGCCTCGTCGATGAGGTCGATCGCCTTGTCGGGCAGGAACCGGCCGGTGACGTAGCGGTCGGAGAGGACGGCCGCGGCGACGAGCGCGGCGTCCTGGATGCGGACGCCGTGGTGGACCTCGTAGCGCTCCTTCAGGCCGCGCAGGATGGCGATCGTGTCGTCGACGGACGGCTGGCCGACGAAGACCGGCTGGAAGCGGCGCTCGAGCGCGGCGTCCTTCTCGATGTGCTTGCGGTACTCGTCGAGCGTCGTCGCGCCGATCAGGCGGAGCTCGCCGCGGGCGAGCAGCGGCTTGATCATGTTGCCGGCGTCCATCGCCCCTTCGGCCGCGCCGGCGCCGACGATCGTGTGGAGCTCGTCGATGAACGTGACGACCTCGCCCTCGGCGTCGGTGATCTCCTTCAGGACGGCCTTCAGCCGCTCCTCGAACTCGCCGCGGTACTTGGCCCCGGCGACCATCGAGCCGAGATCGAGGGCGATGACGCGCTTGCCCTTCAGCCCGTCGGGGATGTCGCCGTCGATGATCCGGTTGGCGAGCCCTTCGACGATGGCCGTCTTGCCGACGCCGGGCTCGCCGATGAGCACGGGGTTGTTCTTCGTCCGGCGCGACAGCACCTGGATGACGCGGCGGATCTCCTCGTCCCGGCCGATGACCGGGTCGAGCTTGCCCTGGCGGGCGAGCTCGGTCAGGTCGCGGCCGTACTTCTCCAGCGCCTGGAACGTCGACTCGGGGTCGGCGGACGTGACGCGGTGGCTGCCGCGGACGTCCCGCAGCGCGGCCAGCAAGTCGTCGCGGGGGACTCCCGACTCGTCGGCCAACGCCAGGAGGAGATGCTCGACGGACAGGTACTCGTCGCCCATGTCCCGGCGGAGGCCGTCGGCGGTCTCCAGCCCGTCGCGGGCGGCCCGGCTGAGCGTCGGCTCGGAACCGCCGACCGACCGCGCCAACCGCGAGAGCTGCTCGCCGAGCCGCCGCTGGACGTCGGTCGGCTCGACCCCGAGCTGGGCGAGGAGGGGCGGCGCGATGTTGTCCGGCTGGGCGAGGACGGCCGTGAGGAGATGGGCCGGCGTGATCTCCGCGTGGTTGGCCGCCGCGGCCTGCTGCGACGCGGCCTGGAAGGCCTCGCGGGTCTTGTTCGTCCAGTGTTCGGGGTCGAGCGGCATCGGGCTCACCTCCCGGTCCGCGCCCGGCGGACCGGCACGTAGGGGATCGGGGACTGGTCGAGCGGGACGAGGTCGCGCCGGTAGAGGCGGTGCGTCTGCTCGACCGCGGCGCGGGCCTCGGCCCGGGCCTGCTCGAGCTCGGCCTGGAGCGCCGCGACCTCGGCTTCGAGGGCCATGACCTGGCGGACACCCTCGAGGTTGAGGCCGGCCGCGGTCAGGTCCTGGATCCGGCGGAGCCGGTCGAGGTCCTGCTCGGAGAAGCGGCGGCTGCCGCCGCTCGTCCGCGACGGGTCGAGCAGGCCCTTGCGCTCGTAGAGCCGGAGGGTCTGCGGGTGGACGCCGGCCAGCTCGGCGGCGACCGAGATGACGTAGACCGCTCGCGACTCGTCGCTCCGTCGGTCGGCGGACATGGCCATCAGCCGGCCGCCTGGTCAGCGTGGGGCGACGTCCCGAAGGCGGCCGACATCGCTTCGACCGCCGCCCGCTGCTCGTCGGTCAGCGTCTTCGGCACGGACAGGTCGACGCGGACGAGCAGGTCGCCGGCTTTCGTCCCGTTCCGGCCGCTGCCGGCCGGCACGCCGCGGCCCTTGACGCGGAGGTTCGTCCCCGGCTGCGTGCCGGCCGGGACGCGCAGCGTCACCGGGTCCTCGAGGGTCGGCACGGTCACCGTCGTCCCGAGCGCGGCGTCGGCGAAGCTGATCGGGACCGTCAGCGTCAGGTTGCGGCCGCGGCGGCCGAAAGTGGCGTCCTTCGAGACACGGACGACGACGTACAGGTCGCCGGCCGGCGCCATGCCCTGACCGGGGGCGCCGCGGCCCTTGACGCGGATCCGCTGGCCGTCCTCGACGCCGGGCGGGATGCGGACCTTGACCGTCCGGTTTCGCCGCTCGGTCCCGCTACCGTGGCACGTCGGGCAGGGCGTGTCGACGAGCGTGCCGCGGCCGTTGCACTTCGGGCAGACGGTGCTCAGCGAGAACAGGCCCTGGTTGTCGTCGAGCGTGCCGCGGCCGCCGCAGCGATCGCAGGTGTGCGTGCCGGTACCGGGCGCCGCGCCGGTGCCGTTGCAGGTGTGGCAGCGGACGTCCTCGGGCAGGTTCACCGACGTCGTCACGCCGCGCACCGCGTCGGTGAACGAGAGGTGCAGCTCCGCCTCGACGTCGGCCCCGCGCTGCGGACCGCGAGCCCGCCGGCGATTGCCGCGGCCGCCACCGAAGAGCCCACCGAACAGATCACCGAGGTCGCCCATGTCCTCGACCCGGTACGACCCGCCAGCCCCGCCCGGCGCGCCGCCCCCGAAACCGCCCGGCGTCCCGAAGCCGCCGGCCATCGGGCCGAGGCGACGGACCTCGTCGTACTCCTTGCGCTGGTCGGCGTCGCCGAGGACGTCGTAGGCGGAGGCGATCTCCTTGAACCGGTCCTCCGACCCGGGATTGGCATCCGGGTGGTACTGCTTGGCCAGCTTCCGGTACGCCTTCGTGATCTCCTTGTCGGACGCGGTCGACGAGACACCGAGGACTTGGTAGTAGTCCTTCTCGAACCACTCGCGTTGTGGTGCCATGTCGCGCCCGTCAGCTCCGGACGCGGACCATCGCCGGGCGCAGAACCTGGCTCCGCCAGCGGTAGCCGGCCCGCATGACCTCGTCGACGGCCATCCCGCCGCCGCCCGCGCCGGCCTCGGCCGGACCGTCCGATTGGACGCTGGCGACCGCGTCGTGGACGACCGGGTCGAACTCGACGCCGACCTCGTCGACCCGCACCAACCCCTCCTTGGCCAGGGCGTCGAGCAGCTGCTCGCGGGCCTGGAGCAGGGCGCGCGCCTCCTCGGAGACCGGCGCGTCCGGTCCGCCGGCGCCGTCCGGCGGGCCCGACGGGCCCGGGGTGAGGTGGGCACTCGCCAAATGGGCGTAGGCGAGGTCGAGGTTGTCCAGCACCGGCAGCAGCTTGCCGACGAGCGCGCCGGCCGCCCGGTCGGACTGCTCCTCCTGCTGGCGGGCGACCCGCTTGCGGTAGTTGTCGAACTCCGCCTTCAGCCGCTGGAGGTCGGCGAGGTACTCGTCCCGCTCGGCAGCCAGGCTGGCCGCGTCGGTCAGGATCGTCCCGCCGCCCGGCTCCGAGGTGGTCGCCGGCTCGCCCTGGCCGGCCGGCCCACCGGCCGGACGAGCCACCCCACTCCGATCAGATGGGGCGAACGGGTCCGGCGTGACGGCCGGGTCCCCATTCTCCGGCGGGACGGCTTGCGGCGGGGCGTTCGTCGACACCTCCTCGTCGGGACGGGCAGACGGATCGGTCACTGCTCGTCCACGATCTCGGCGTCGACCACCTCGTCGTCGGACGGCTCGTCGGACGAACCGCCACCGCCGTCGCCGTCGGACGGGGCCGACGACTGGGCCGACTGCGACGCCTGCTCGTAGAGGCGCTGCGAGAAGCTCTGGCTGGCCGTCACCAACTTCTCGGTGGCCGACTTGATGGCCTCGATGTCGGTGCCGGAGAGCGCGTCCTTCACGCCCTGCAGGGCGCCCGAGACGTCCTCCTTCTCGGAGCCCTCGAACTTCTCGCCCTGCTCCCGGAGGAGCTTCTCGGTCTGGTACACGAGGGTGTCGGCGGTGTTGCGCACCTCGGCCTCCTCGCGCCGGCGGCGGTCGTCCTCGGCGTGGGACTCCGCGTCGTGGACCATCCGCTGGATGTCGTCCTTGGCCAGCGACGACTGGCCGGTGATCGTCATCGACTGCGTCTTGCCGGTCGCCTTGTCCTCCGCCCCGACGTGGACGATCCCGTTGGCGTCGATGTCGAACGTGACCTCGATCTGCGGGACGCCGCGCGGCGCCGGCGGCAGGTCGACGAGCTGGAACTTGCCGAGCGTCTTGTTGTAGCTCGCCATCTCCCGCTCGCCCTGGAGGACGTGGATCTCGACCGACGGCTGGTTGTCCTCGGCCGTCGTGAACACCTCCGACCGCTTCGTCGGGATCGTCGTGTTCCGCTCGATCAGCCGGTGCATGACACCGCCCTTCGTCTCGATGCCGAGGCTCAGCGGGGTCACGTCGAGCAGCAGGACGTCCTTGACCTCGCCCTTCAGCACGCCGGCCTGGACGGCCGCGCCGATGGCGACGACCTCGTCCGGGTTGACGCCCTTGTGCGGCTCCTTGCCGGTCAGCGACTGGACGAGCTCCTGGACCGCCGGGATCCGGGTCGATCCACCGACCATGACGACGTGGTCGATGTCCGACGTCTTCAGGCCGGCGTCCTTGATCGCCGCGTCGAACGGGCCCTTGCACGCGGCCACCAGATCGGCGGTCAGCTCGTTGAACTTGGCCCGGGTCAGCTTGAGGTCCAGGTGCTTCGGTCCCTCGGACGTCGCGGTGATGAACGGCAGGTTGATCTGCGTCTCCTGGACGCTCGACAGCTCGATCTTCGCCTTCTCCGCCGCCTCCTTGAGCCGCTGCATGGCCATCTTGTCGTTCGACAGGTCGACGCCCTCGGTGTCCTTGAACGACTTGACGAGCCAGTCCATGACCTTGTCGTCCCAGTCGTCGCCGCCGAGCTTCGTGTTGCCGGACGTCGACTTCACCTCGAAGACGCCGTCACCGATCTCGAGCACCGACACGTCGAACGTCCCACCGCCGAGGTCGAAGACGAGGACGGTCTGGTCCTTGTCCTCCTTGTCGAGCCCGTAGGCCAGGGCGGCCGCGGTCGGCTCGTTGATGATCCGGAGAACCTCGAGGCCGGCGATCTGCCCGGCCTCCTTCGTCGCGGTCCGCTGGGCGTCGTCGAAGTACGCCGGGACGGTGATGACCGCCTGGCTGACCGTGTCACCGATGTACGCCTCGGCGTCCCGCTTCAGCTTCCCGAGGATGCGGGCGGAGATCTCCTGCGCGGTGTAGTCCTTGCCGTCGATGTCGATCTTCCAGCTCGTCCCCATGTGCCGCTTGACCGAACGGATCGTCCGCTCCGGGTTGGTGATCGCCTGGCGCTTCGCCACCTCGCCGACGAGCACTTCGCCGGTCTTCGAGAACCCGACCACCGACGGCGTCGTCCGGCCCCCCTCGGCGTTCGGGATCACCGTCGGCTCGCCAGCTTCGAGCACGCTGACCACCGAGTTCGTCGTTCCCAGGTCGATTCCTACCGCCTTGGCCATGTCGTTCCTGCCCTTCCTCGGGTTTTCTTCTGACTTCTCTGTCGGCTCTTATTCGTTGTCGGCTCTTGCCGGCCAGTCCTTGACCTTCTTGTTACGAGAGTTAGTGTAGCAAAGTTGAGTGTGGTAGGCACAACTTTCTATTTCCGTTGGATTCATAGGGGTTGCCGAGCGACTGCGGACCGCGAGTGGCAGGGGCGACCGGCGGGACCGTTCGGCCCGGTGACGTGGGCCGTTGGTACGCTGCGGATCGTGCCCGACCTCGTCCTCCTCCGCCACGGCCAGTCGACGTGGAACGCGCTGAACCTGTTCACCGGTTGGCACGACGTCGACCTCAGCGAGCTCGGCGAGGCCGAGGCCGGCGACGCCGGGAAGCTGTTGGCCGGCCAAGCCGACCTCGACCTCCGGGTCGTCCACACGTCCGTTCTCACCCGGGCCATCCGCACGGCCAACCTGGCGCTCGACACGGCCGGACGGAGCTGGCTGCCGGTCCGTCGGCACTGGCGGCTGAACGAGCGCCACTACGGGGCCCTGCAGGGCAAGAACAAGAAGGAGACGGCCGAGCAGTTCGGGCCCGAGCAGGTGAAGGTCTGGCGTCGCAGCTACGACGTCCCGCCGCCGCCGCTGCCCGAGGGCGACCCCGAGCACCCGGGCGGCGACCGGCGCTACCGGGAGGTGCCCCCGTCCGCCCTCCCGGCGACCGAGTGCCTGGCCGACGTCGTCCGGCGAACCGTCCCGTACTGGGAGGACGCCATCGTGCCCGACCTGCTCCGGACCGCGGCCACCGGCGGCGGCGTGCTCGTCGTCGCCCACGGCAACAGCCTCCGGGCGCTCCGCAAGCACATCGACGGCATCGCGGACGCCGACATCGTCGACCTCGAGATCCCGACCGGGATCCCGTACCGCTACCGCCTGCACGATGACCTCACCGTCGCCGATGCCGGGTACCTCGGCGATCCCGACGCCGCCGCCGCGGCCGCCGACGCGGTCGCCCGCCAAGCCGGCTGAGTCGCTCGCCCGGTAGACGTGGCGGGGCCGGGGCACCTCGCCGCACCCCGGCCCACGCGCTCGTTGGCAGCCAGCGGAACCCGCCGACCCGTCCCTGGCGGCCGAGACCTCCCGGTCTCGGCCACTCAGTTCCTACAGGGCGTCGGTCCCCCGCTCACCGGTCCGCACCCGGACGATCGTCTCGATCGGGAGCACCCAGACCTTCCCGTCGCCGATCTTCCCGGTCGCCGCCGAGCTGACGATCGCATCGACGACCTCGTCGGTCTGGGCATCGTCGACGACCACCTCGATCCGGATCTTCGGGACGAAGTCGACCTCGTACTCCGCGCCCCGGTAGACCTCGGTGTGGCCACGCTGGCGACCGAACCCCTGGGACTCGGTCAGGGTCATCCCCTGCACGCCGACGTTCTTCAGGACCTCCTTGACATCGTCCAACTTGAACGGCTTGATCACCGCTACGACGAGTTTCATGGTGTGTCTCTCCCTGAGCTCCGAGTGGACCGGTCAGCTGCCTGCACCAGCGGGCGGCGGCGCACTTCCTGGTGGTGGTGTACCAGAACCGCCGTGGGACTCGGACAGCCCGGCCATGGCGAACCCGCCGGTGCGGGAGACGAGCACCTCTTCGGGGAAGGCCTCCTCGTCGTGGATGGCCAGGTCGCCGATCTCGAGAACCTCGTCCTTGTAGCGGACGCCTCGGAGGACGATCTTGAGGAACCACATGATGATGAACGTCACCAGCGCCGACCATATGATCACCCACAGGGCGGCCCGGAACTGTTCCCAGAGCTGATGCCACGATCCTGTGTACATCAGACTGGTCACGCTGAACGGGGTACAGGTTTTGCCCCCGGTCGTATAGACCGCCTGACTGGTCGCCACGACTTGTCCCGAGGCGTTCAGGTGGCCGCAGCCGTACTCGACCATGTTCGGATCGGCGAACAGGCCCACCATCATGCCGCCGAGGAAGCCGGCCATACCGTGGGTATAGATGACCCCCAGGGCGTCGTCGACCTTGGAGAACGGCCGCAACTTGGAGACGTAGTTCCAGGCGACCCAGACGAAGGCGCTGGCGATCAGCCCGACGAGGATCGCCCCCCAGCCGTTGACCCATCCGGCGCTCGGCGTAATGCCGACCAGGCCACAGATCATGCCGTTGACCGCACCCAGGAACGTCGGCTTCTTGGCCTTCGAGAACAACCCGTCCATCCCGACCCAGGTCAACAGACCGACGGCGGTGGCCAGGTTGGTATTGACGACCGCGGCGGCCATATCGGAGCCGGCGTAGTACGGGTCACCACCGTTGAAGCCGTTCCAGCCCAGCCACAGGATGCCGGCGCCGACGGCCGCCATCACGAGGTTGTTGGGGATGGCGTTCTTTCTATCTCGGGCCAGTCTCGGCCCGAGCACCCACGCCGCCACGAAACCGGAGACGCCGGCCGACATATGGATCACGTAACCACCGGAGAAGTCGACCGCTCCCTCCTGGGCAAAATACCCCCCACCCCAGAGCAGGAAGGCGTCGACGCAGTAGACGAAGGTCGACCACAGCGGCACCAGCAGGCACCAGGCGCTGAACTTGATCCGTCCGAGCACGCTGCCCAAGAAGAGCAGCGGGGTGATGGCGGCGAAGACGAACTGGAAGTACGCCAGGGAATCGGTCGAGAAGTGGAACGGAATGACCGTATTGGCGGCCGACTTGGCTTGTGCCAGCTCGTTACTGGCGTTGGTGATCTGTCCGGGCTTGCCGATGAAGTTGTCCCAGAAGTGGGTCCACCACCCCACCCCCGTCAACTGCGTCTGCACCCCGTCCTTCACGCCACCGCCGAGCGACGTGGCGCCGAAGCCCAGCTTGTACTCCCACAGCACCCAGGCGACGAGCACCAGCGAGAAGCCGGCGAACATCATCGCCAGCACGTTCACCGCCCACTTCTTCGGGACGATAGACGCGTAGAGGACGGCCAGGCCCGGGAGGCTCATTAGGCCGACGAACGTGGCCGCCGTGACCTGCCACGTATTGTCGCCCGAGTTCAGCCAACTCGGGTACGGCACTTGCGTCAAAGCTGCCAGCACGCGGTCCTCTCCTCTCCAGTGATCGCCGGTGCGATCGGTCCCTCGCCTACCCGTGCGACTACCGGTCCAGCGCCGTGCAGGCGCAGCCCGAGGTCGGTAGGGCTTGTTGCTGGGGGGAAGCATGCCGGGCGGCGGTTTCCGCTCCGTCACACCCGTGTTACGGGAGCGTGAACTGGAACTGGGATCTCGCTGACCCGTCTCGCGGCCACGGACCTCCGCTACGATCCCGCGATCGTCGACGACCACACGCCAGTGACCGCCCAGACGCCGGACGGCGGTGACCACCCCCCGGACGCCGACCCTCCGGGGGACGCCGACCGCGTCGCCACGCTCCGCGGCGCGGGAGTTGGGACGGTCAACGCCCGACGGCTCGGCACGATCGTCGTCGGGCTCTGCCTCCTCGTCGTCGCGGTCCTGGCGATCGCCTTCTTCGTCGCCGGCCTCCACAAGAACGACCAGACGAGCCAGCTCCGCCAGCACGGGGTGCCGGTGACGATCACCGTCACCGGCTGCGTCGGCCAGCTCGGCGGCAGCGGCAGCAATGCGGCCGGCTACACGTGCCAGGGCATCTACATGCTCGACGGCCACCAGTACACGGAGCCGGTCCCTGGCAACACACTCCACCCACCCGGCTCGACGCTCGCCGGCATCGCCGTCCCAGGGGACCCGGCGCTCGTCACGACCACTGCCGTTCTGGCGACGGAGCATCCGTCGAACGGCGTGTTCATCTTGCCCGCCGTTCTCTTGGCCGTCCTTGTTATCGGGATCGTCGGCCTCGTCGTCTGGCGACGTCGGGCCGGGACGAAACCGGCCTAGGGCTCCTCAGGACTCGGGGGCCTGGCTTCCCTTCGGGCGCGCCGATGGCGGCGTGTAGCGCTTGCTCGCCGTCGGCATGCCCGGCGGCCCGGCGCCGGCACGGGCCTCCTTGAGGTCCCGCTGGGCCCGGTAGGCCCGGACGAGGTACCACGCGCCGACGAGGACGAACGGCACGCCGAACCCCCACCAGTGCAGGTTGAAGACGGCCAAGCCGTAGAGCGCGGCCACCACGCCCATGAACAGCCGTTTGCGGAACCACGCCGCCACCATCAAGAGCACGGAGAGCGCGAGCAGAACAAGGAGCAGCTCGTGGTAGAGGCCGACCGACGTGTACTTCGGGTTCGTTGCGCCGTTCTTCAAGAACTGCGCCGGGTCTTCGTCGATATCGGCGTGGATGATGAGGAAGGCGACGAGCGCACCAATCGGCGCGGCGATCAGCCCGATGACCCGTTCCTTGTCGTTGGCGAACCGGTTGGCATCCTCGAGCTCCTCGACGGACGGCTTTGCGGCGACCGCGGTCGACGCGGCGCCGGCCGGGGCCGGCTTGAGGACCAATCGGCTGAGCCGCTGGCGGAACGTGGGGACGTCGTCGGACGCGCCGGATGTCCGGGGGGCGCTGGGCACGGGGGAAGGCTAGCGCGGGCTTGCCCCCGCCGGCCGGGCTGGCCCCGCTCGTAACCCAGCGTTCACGAACCCGACCCCATCACGATCGGGCGCTTGGACCGCCGACCAGGGCCGTTGGCCGAGCACGCCGGCCAAGCGCTCGATACCCTCTTACCCATGGCATCCGGCGCGAAGAACCTTGACCTGTCAACGATCTGGCTGTTCTCGACGAGCTCAGCCCGCGACCTGCGGACGATCCAGCGGGCCCTCGAAGAGGTGACCGTCCCCGCCGGTCGCATCCTCTGCGAGGAGGGCACGATCGGCCGCGAGTTCTTCCTGATCGTCGACGGCCGAGCCGAGGTCCGGCGCAACGGCCGCAAGATCGCCACCCTCGAGGCCGGCCAGTACTTCGGCGAGCTGGCGCTGCTGGACCGCCGACCGCGGTCGGCGACCGTCATCGCGGAGACCGAGATGCAACTGCTCGTCCTCGGTCAGCGGCAGTTCAACGGCATCCTCGACGCGGTACCCGCCCTCTCCCGCAAGCTGCTCGCGGCGATGGCGACCCGACTGCGCGAAGCCGACACGAAAGCCGCCGCGCTCATCTCCCACTGATCTGCGGCCCCACTGATCTCCGGCTGACCGACCCGGCGACCGGGCGCGGCGCCGACGGGGGCACCCCGAGCGGGCGGTGACCGGACGGCGACGGGGCACCGGTCGGTACGCTCGGTCACATGGAACTGGCTGCCGCGCTCGACTTCGTCCGCCCCCGACGGCACGGCGTGCTCGTCGCCCTCCGGCAGGACGGCCGGCCGCAACTGTCCAACATCGTCTTCGTGCTCGGCGACGACGGGATCGTCCGCATCTCGGTCACCGACTCGCGGGCGAAGACGAAGAACCTCCGCCGCGACGCCCGGGCGTCGCTCTACGTCGTCGGCGACGATTTCTGGTCGTACCTCGTCCTCGACGGCGACGCCGAGCTGACGCCGGTGGCTGCCGATCCGCACGACGCAGTCGTCGACGAGCTCGTCTCGCTCTACCGGGCCGTCGGCGGCGAGCACCCCGACTGGGACGAGTACCGCCGGGCAATGGTCGACGACGGCCGCCTCGTCGTCCGCCTACGGCCGGAACGGGCCTACGGCCTCGTCCAGCCGCCGGGTTAGCTCGTCAGCCGCCGAGCGACTCCTCGACGAGCTGCGAGAGGTCGAGCACCCGGACGTCGTCCTCTTTGGCGTTCGCCCGCACCGCGTCGTCGAGCATGATCATGCAGTACGGGCAGGCCGTCGAGACGACGTCGGCCCCGGTACCGATGGCCTCGGCCGTCCGGTCCATGTTGACCCGCGTGCCGATCGTCTCTTCGAGCCACATCCGCGCCCCGCCGGCCCCGCAGCAGAAACCCTTCTCCCGGCATCGCTTCATCTCGACCTGCTTCGCCCCCGGGATGGCGTCGATCACCGACCGCGGCTCGTCGAAGATGCGGTTGTGCCGGCCGAGGTAGCACGGGTCGTGGTACGTGACCGTCCCGTTGTAGCCGGCCCCCGGCGTCAGCTTGCCCGTCGAGACGAGGTGCTCGAGCAGCTCCGCGTGGTGGATCACCTCGTAGTTGCCGCCGAGCGCGGGGTACTCGTTCTTGATCGCATTGAAGCAGTGCGGGCAACTGGCGACGATCTTCTTCGCCCCGACGCCATCGAGCGTGGCGACGTTCGCCTTGCCCTGCTCCTGATAGAGGTACTCGTTGCCGAGCCGGCGAGCCGGGTCGCCGGTGCACGACTCCTTCGGGCCCAAGATGGCGAACGTGACGCCCGCCCGGTGCAGCATCCGCGCCGTCGCCTGGACGCCCTTGCGGGCCCGCTCGTCGAGCGCGCCGGCACAGCCGACCCAGTAGAGGTACTCGACGTCGTCGGGGATCGTCCCGTCGATGACCGGGATCTCGAAGTCGAGCGACTGCGTCCACTCCGTCCGCTTCGCCTGGCCCAGACCCCACGGGTCGCCCTGGTTCTCGATGTTCCGGAGCATCAGCCCGGCCTCGGACGGGAACCGCGACTCCATCAGCACCTCGTACCGGCGCATGTCGACGATCGCGTCGATGTGCTCGATGTCGACCGGGCACTGCTCGACGCACGCGCCGCACGTCGTGCACGACCACAGGACGTCCGGGTCGATCGTGAACGGGACGAGGGTCGGGATCTCGACGTCGCCGTCACCGCTCGGCGACTCCTCGTTGTCTTCGCCCGGCGTCGGCATGGACTTCCCGAGCAGGCGACCGGAGGACGCGAACATGTTGTCCCGCAGCCCCATGATCAGGAGCTTCGGCGAGAGCGGCTTCTCGGTGTTCCAGGCCGGGCAGACCGACTGGCACCGCCCGCACTCGGTGCAGGTGGCGAAGTCGAGCATCTGCTTCCACGTGAACTGCTCGACCATCCCCACCCCGAAGACGGTGTCCTCGGTCACGTTCTCCATGTCCATGTCCGGCGTCTTGTCGAGCGCGCCGAGCGCTCGCGGCCGCCGGGAGAACGCCACGTTGATCGGCGCCAGGAAGATGTGCAGGTGCTTCGAGTACGCCACGAAGACCAGGAAGCCGGTGATCACGGCGATGTTCAGCAGCAGGAAGACCGTGGCCAGGACGCTGTTGACCCCGCTCCCCAGCGGCCGCAGCGCGTTGCCGACCAGATGAGACGCGAAAGCCCAGTCGTTGTAGGGGAACTGCGTGGGCTTGGTCGCCACCTGGGCCCCTCGATAGAGGAGGAGCGTGACGATCACCAGACCGATCATCAGCAGGACCAGCCACGCCGCGCCGGTGTGGGAGCCGTAGAAGCGGGAGGTCCGGTCCTTGCGCGCCGGGGCGTTCTTGATCCGGATGATCGTGAACGTGGCCAGCGCCACCAGGACGGCGACGGCGAAGAAGTCCTCGAGGAACCCGATCCACGACCAGGTCCCGATGCCCGGGATGTGGAAGTCCTTCTGGAAGAGGCAGCCGTACGCCTCGATGATCGTCAGCAGCAGGATCGTGAAGCCCCACATCGTGAAGAAGTGGGCCACCCCCGGGATCGTCCACTTCAAGAGCTTCCGTTGCCCGGCCACCTCGGTCAGCTCGGCCTCGGCCTTGCCGAAGATGCTGCCTCGTACCCGGTCGGGCGCCGGCTGGCCGGCCCGGATCAGCCGGGACAGCCAGTGGAACCGCCGGCCGGCGACGGCCAGCGCGATGACGGTGACGGCCAATCCGATAGCGATCCTGACGGGCACTGCTCCTCCTCGAGCTCGGGGTCAGGTTGATCGGCCGGCCCGCCAACCGGCCGAATGACGGCAGTCCACGGTAGAGGACGCGGTGGACGGGGCAGCCGGATACCCCCCGGCCCGGGCCCGGTCGGTCAACGGCGGAAGTTGTCCGCGTACCGGCTCGGCGTCGGGCCCCACTGACCCTGGTACTTCGAGCCCAGCCCCCTCGACCCGTACGGGCGCTCCGCGGCCGTCGTCATCCGCAAGAAGCTGATCTGGCCGATCTTCATCCCCGGGTAGAGCGTGATCGGCAGGTTCGCCACGTTCGACAGCTCGAGCGTCAGGTGGCCGTCCCACCCCGCGTCGACGAAACCGGCCGTCGAGTGGATGAGCAGGCCGAGCCGGCCGAGCGACGACTTCCCCTCCAGCCGGGCGACGAGGTCGTCCGGCAGCCGGACCCGCTCGACCGTCGACCCGAGCAGGAACTCCCCCGGGTGGAGCACTAGCGGGTCGTCGTCCTTCACCTCGACCAGCTCCGTCAGATCCTCCTGGTCCTCACGCACGTCGATCACCCGTTGCGTGTGGTTCCGGAAGAGCCGGAAGTACCGGTCGACGTGCAGGTCGACCGACGACGGCTGGATGCAGTCGTCGCCGAGCGGGTCGATGACGATCCGCCCGGCTTCCAGCTCCTCACGGATCGTGCGGTCGGATAGAACCATGACGGGCTAGACGATAGTGTGACGGCCGCTCGCGGGCGTAGTTCAGAGGCAGAACATCAGCTTCCCAAGCTGAGAACGCGGGTTCGATTCCCGTCGCCCGCTCCCTGGTCAGAGGCTGTTTTTAGCCTCCCGTCACTCCCCAACCGCAAATCTTGTCCGCGAAATGTCCGCGGCGTCCTCGGCTGATGCCCCATCTGCCGCCGTGATGGGCGTGATGTTCGAGGGCTTCGACAACTCCGCCAGAGCGTCGGCCAGCGCCCGGTCGCGGTCCTCCGTGACGTGCTGGTACCTGAGTGCAGCCTGGGGACTGGCGTGACCGGCACGACGCATCAGCTCGGCCACCGTCGCCCCGGCGGCAGCCGACCACGTCAGGCCGGAGTGACGGAGGTCATGGAACCGGAGATCGGAACGGCCGACCGCCTTCCGAGCTTTGTTCCAGGCGACCCCCAGCACCCCCATCAGAGGTGTCCCGGAAGCCTTGCGGCGTGCTGTCCCAGAAACCGTCGGACCGCAGACTGCTGCGGGCGCCAGCCACAAGAGGCCCTGACCAGCGCATACGTGCAGGTCGGGACTTTCGTCGTTTTCCCGTCCCACACCTCCTCAGACCCTACTTTCCGTCCAAATTGGAGGGAGCGTGGGAGGAACGAGATAGACATGCACCCATGGACGGGTCGGCCGCGTTTATGGGATCACCTACGCGATAGAGGTTTGCCATGGTAAGGCTCAACCTGAAGGCCGTAGAGGAGCGCGTCGCTCCTCTCGGGGGGCGTGAGTCATACGACCGCGAGTTCATCTTCGAGCTGCTCCTGGCGTACGGGAGATCCCGGTCCAACGTGACCCGGCTGCGGAACGGATCGCTGAACGTCGCTGACGACAAGATCGCCGAGGTGGCACAAAAGAACGTCGTGTACTTCAAGGAGACGACCGGCGATCCTCTCGCAGTGATCGACGAGTTGAAGTCATCGCCCCCGGTGGTGCGGTATCGAACCCGCTTCGTGGTCGTCACCGACTACCGCGAACTGCTCGCCGTTGACACCAAGACCGATGAAAACCTGATGATCCCGATCCGGGACATCGACCAGCACTTCACGTTCTTCCTGCCCTGGGCAGGGATGGAGAAGGCTCAGTACGTCTCCGAGGCCCACGCGGACGTGAAGGCCGCCGAGCGCGTCGGCAAACTCTTCGACGAACTGCTGTTCGCAAATCCAAGCCTGCTTGCCCTCTCCCGCGGTCGCCATGCGCTCAACATCTTCTTCACCCGGCTGCTGTTCTGCTTCTTCGCCGAGGACACCGGTATCTTTTCCGAGGGACAGTTCACGAACGCGGTCGGCTCCCGTACCCTGGCCGACGGATCGGACGTGGACGACTTCCTGGCGGCGCTGTTCACGGCGTTGGACACGGAGGACCCGTCCGACAAGCCGACCTACTTGGCATCGTTCCCTTATGTCAATGGTCGGCTGTTCACGATGGGCCCCGATCAGATCGTGCCCGCTTTCACCAAAGCTGCCCGCGATCTCCTGATCGCGCTAGGGACGCTGAACTGGAGCGAGATCAACCCCGACATCTTCGGGTCCATGTTCCAGGCTGTCGTCAACCCTGATGAGCGCAGCGACCTCGGGCAGCACTACACCTCTGTCCCGAACATCCTCAAGACGATCGAGCCATTGTTCCTCGACGGGCTTCGCGAAAAGTTTGACGCCGGCTACGACTCCGTCCGCAAGCTCGAGGCGCTGCTGGATCGGATCAGCAAGATCAAGGTTTTCGATCCTGCCTGCGGGTCGGGCAACTTTCTCGTCATCGCCTACAAGGAGTTGCGCAAGCTCGAACACGCGGTCCTAGAGCGCCTAGCCGATCTCGGTCCAAAGCACCAGGTGCTCTTCGCCGAATCGAAGATCAGCATCGAGAACTTCTACGGCATCGAGCTCGCCGACTTTGCGACCGAGATCGCAATCCTGTCGTTGTGGATCGCCAAGCACCAGATGAACACCGAGTTCAAGGAGAAGTTCAACCTCTCCATCCCGCTGATCCCGCTCAAGGAGACGGGACGGATCCAGCAGGGCAACGCTACCCGCCTCGCCTGGAACACGGTCTGCCCTAACGACCGCAGCGAGATCTACCTGATCAGCAATCCGCCGTATAAAGGCGCCAAGGCGCAGACGCGCGAAATGAAAGCAGATTTCCCGTTCGTCTTCGGGAGGCGCTCGTATAACAGGAACCTGGACTACATCGCGCTCTGGTTCGTCAAGGGTGCTGACTACATCGACGGAACGCCGGCGGAGCTGGCGTTTGTCACCACGAACTCCGTGGCCCAGGGCGAGCATGTGGGGCTGATGTTTCCCATGATCTTCGCCAAGAACATCGAAATTGGGTACGCCCATACCTCCTTCAAATGGGAGAACAACGCAAAACACAATGCCGGCGTGACTGTCGCCGTGATCAATCTCCGCAGTGCGCGCCCCGGCCCGAAATATATCTATACCGACGACCTCCAAATCGCTGCGACGAACATCAACGGTTACTTGGCCGACGCTGCAAACGTGGTGATTGAGCGACGCAAGATTCCACTAGGCGCGCCGCGTCCCGAAATGGTCTTCGGTTCGATGCCACGCGACGGTGGCGGTCTCATCTTGTCATCCGATGAACGGAGGAAGATGATCGAAGTGGACTCACGCACCGAGCAATTCATCAAGCGATATGTGGGATCATCCGAATTCATAAATGATGGCGAGCGCTACTGCCTATGGATCACGGACGGGCAAGCCAAGCTGGCACGATCAATCCCGGAGATTGCTGTCAGGCTTGACCTGGTGACCAGGGAGCGAGCCGAAAGCAAGGCCAAAAGCACTGCTGCCTTCTCAATGCAGCCGCATCGGTTCGTCCAGATCAGCTACAAGCCGACGGATTCGATCATCGTCCCTAGCATTTCGTCGGAACGGCGCGACTACATTCCTATTGGCTATCTTGGCCCAGATGTAGTCATCTCAAACAAGGGCTTCGCCGTGTACGGCGCTGAACCTTGGGTGCTCGCGCTCCTCACTTCTCGAATGCATATGGCCTGGGTCAATGCTGTTGGCGGACGGATGCGAGAGGACTACCAGTACTCGAACACGATCGTGTATAACAACTTCCCGGTGCCGCCGTTGTCGGACGCGGTGATGGAGAAGCTCACCCTCGCGGCGTTGCGGGTACTGGACGTGCGCGAGTATCATTGCGAGAAGACTCTCGCAGAGCTCTATGACCCGGACTTGATGCCGGACGATCTGCGTGCGGCACACGCCGAGGTTGACACGATGGTCGATTCGATCTATTCCAAGCGCGGATACGAGACGGACGAGCAAAGATTGTCGGGTCTGTTCGCTATGTATGGGGCGATGGCTGCCGAGGATTCTGTCAAGGTTTTAGCGAAGAAGTCGAGGGCGACGAAGAAATGAGCGTGATCAAGAAGCCGGTCAACATCGTTGATGTGACGTGTGCCCGCACGGGCGGGTCGGTGCACACCGATGCAATGGGCATGCGGGAAATGCAGCAGCGCGTCTTCGCTAAACGTGACGCCCACCACCTATTGATCAAGGCCCCGCCGGCATCGGGCAAGTCCCGTGCGTTGATGTTCGTGGCGTTGGATAAGCTCTACAACCAGGACCGCAACAAGGTCATTGTCGCCGTGCCGGAACGCTCGATCGGCGCATCGTTCTCCTCCACCGAGCTCACGAAGTACGGCTTCTTCGCCGACTGGGAGGTCAAGCCCGAGCACAACCTCTGCGACCCCGGCTCCTCCCAGGGCAAGGTTGGCGCGTTCATCGACTTCCTGAACGGCCCCGACGCCGTGCTGATTTGCACCCACGCGACGTTGCGGTTCGCGTTCGAGAAACTAGCCCCCGACGCGTTCAACGGCATTGTGCTGGCAATTGACGAGTTCCACCACGTCTCCGCCGACGTCGAGGCCAGCCGGATCGGGGCGCTGCTGCGCGAGGTGATGAACGGCTCGGACGTACACATCGTCGCGATGACCGGCTCGTATTTCCGCGGCGACTCGGTGCCAGTGCTATCGGCCGAGGATGAGGCCCGATTCACGCCGGTCACGTTCAACTATTACGACCAGCTTAACGGCTACGAATACCTCAAGTCACTCGGGATCGGCCACCACTTCTACCAGGGCCGATACACCGACGCGATCGGCGAGGTATTCGACCTGGACAAGAAGACGATCCTCCACATCCCGAATGTGAACTCAGGCGAATCCACCAAGGACAAAATCGAGGAGGTCGGGTTCATCATCGACTCGATTGGCCACGTCGAGTCGACCGACCCCGACACCGGGATCATCAGGATCCGCCGCTCCGACACCGGCGAGATCCTTCTGCTCGCCGACCTCGTCGACGACACGGACCAGAAGAGGCGCGCTGACACGCTGCACTACCTCTCCATGGTCGCCTCGAAGAGCCGAGACGCCGTGGATGTCATCCTCGCGCTCGGGATGGCCAAGGAGGGCTTCGACTGGCCCTTCGCCGAGCATGCCCTCACCGTCGGCTACCGGGCGTCTCTGACCGAGGTCATCCAGATCATCGGCCGCGTCACCCGCGACTCGCCCGGCAAGGAGCACGCGCAGTTCACGAACCTGATCGCAGAGCCGGATGCCTCACAAAGCGAGGTGAAGGTGTCGGTGAACAACATGCTCAAGGCCATCACGGCATCGCTCTTGATGGAGCAGGTGCTGGCGCAGAACTTCGAGTTCAAGACCAAGAACGCTGGAGACACGACACCGACCCCGCGCGGCGTCATCAAGATCAAGGGCTTCAAGGAGCCCTCGACCGACCGGGTCAAGCAGATCGTCGAGACCGACCTCAATGATCTCAAGGCGACGATCCTGCAGGACGACACGTTCGCGAAGGCCGCTGCCGGCTCCGTGGATCCGGAGACGACGAACAAGATACTGATCCCCAAGATCATCCGAGAGCGGTACCCCGACCTGGACGAGTCGCAGGTCGAGGAGCTGCGCCAGCAGGTGGTGGTGGACTCGGTGATCAAGAACGGCGAAGTTCGCCAGGTCGGCGACAAGCGGTTTATCAAGATGTCGGAGAAGTTCGTGAACATCGATGACATCAACATCAACCTGATCGACTCGGTGAACCCGTTCCAGCGAGCCTTCGAGGTCATCTCCAAGTCGGTCACGCCCAGCGTCCTGCGGATCATCTCGGACGCGATCACTGCCACGCGGGTGGAGGTCACGGAGGAGGAGGCACTTGCCGCGTGGCCAAAGATCCAGCAGTGGGCCAAAGTCACGGGCCGTACGCCGAACGTCCGCTCCGACGAGCCGACCGAGAAGCGGTACGCGGAAGTGCTGCTGTTCCTGCAGCGGAAGAAGCAGGAGCGCGATGCGATGGCGCGGGCAACGCAGATGGCGGACGAATCATGACGGATTCGGAAATGGCCGGCAGAGTCGACATCGAATGGCCTGCGAGCATGGATGCGCTCTTCGCCTCCGACGTCGATGGGTTGCTCGACGCATCCGGAAAGCCAGTGAAGGTCACTGCCAGCGACCGGCTCGAACGAGCCTTCCTGGAGATCGTGGAGTTCTACCGCGCCAACGACCGGGTGCCGAGCGCGACGACGCGGGAGATCTCCGAACGCAAGCTCGGCGCACGACTGGACGGGATCCTCGCAAACGACGAGAAGATCACTGCCCTGAAACCCCTCGACGAGCTCGGACTGCTGGAGGCTCCTGAGGCCCCGCCCTCACTCGAGGACCTGCTGGACAGCGACGACCTCGACCTGCTCGGTGACGAATCCGGCCTGCTGGACGTCTCCGACCTGCCGGTACGTCGGCAGGTCTACGACGCTGGCCGCGTCGCTCGCCGGGAGAAGGCACAGGGCTTCGAGCAGTTCGAGGCGATGTTCAAACAGAAGCACGCGGAGCTACGAACGGGCACGAGCAAGCTCATGCCCTATCCCGGCATGACCCATATCTTGCCGGGCGCGTTCTTCGTGCTTAACGGCGTCATGCTGTTCATCGCAGAGGTCGGCGAGACGGAGTACAAGAAGACGACCGTTCGGGAGAACAAGCGCGAACGGCTCCGGTGCATCTTCGAGAACGGCACCGAGTCGTCCATGTATCGGCAGTCCCTTGCGATCAGGCTGAGCGACGCAGACGGCCAGGTCATTGTCCCCACCGAGGTCCCTGAGATCCTCGCCGATGACACGGTGAGCGGCTACATCTACGTGCTGCGGTCCCGCAGTGAGGACCCACAGATCGCCGCCCTCAAGAACCTGCACAAGATCGGTTTCACCCGCGACTCAGTCGAGAAGCGGATCAAGAACGCCGAGAAGTCGCCCACTTACTTGATGGCACCTGTGGAGGTGGTAGCGAGTTACCGCACTTACAACATGAAAGCGTCAGCGCTGGAGAACCTCCTGCACAGGATCTTTGCCGAGGTCAGGCTGAACCTCACGCAGGCGAACCGCAAGGGTCGCGACTACGACCCATCCGAGTGGTTCGTAGTCCCCAGGGACGTGATTGACCAAGCGATCGAGCTGATCATATCGGGCGGCATCGTCGACTTCGTCTATGATACCACCGCGCAGAAGCTCGTTCACCATAGCCAGTAGCTCCAGCCCTACGCAGCAGCTAAGTCCAGAACTGAGTCTACGTATCTGCGAGTACCAATCTGGGCCGTTGGCTGCGTCGTGATGTCCGCAGCGTCGGCCGAGGATCACGGCGGGCGAACGGGGCCCGCTCCCACCCCTGGCAGCTCTGGCCCCCGTGGTGGGCGGAGGCTTGGCAGGAGCGGTACTCGATCGTCAGGGCGCCCTCACCCTTGAACTCGTGGGATACCCGACCGTCCAGCCAACGAGCCGTCTCAGGCAAGAGGCCGCCAGGGGTGTTGGCGTTGATGACCAGCGTGGGGTTGCCGCTCTCGACACCAGCAACGTATTCCACGGTGCCCTGACTGAACCGGGTGACCGGAACCTTCCCAGCCTTCGATGGGATGCCCAGCATCGTGCGCCTGGCCATGATCGGCATGAAGTCGCAGAGCGGTTGGTCTAGAACCGAGAGCGTCTGGTTGTTGCACCGGTCACAGACGACGCCAGGAGGTAGTACGACCTGGTTGTTGCCGAGCGACTCAGGGACGGGATGCTCCTCTCCGATGAATCCGCCCTCGTGCTACGGCAGAACAGACAACCGCGCCGTATGGCCGCTGCCTGCAAGCGCTCGGCCTGGACGCGTCCGCGTTGCCGCTGGTCGGCTCGTTCTCTCAACTCCCTCGAACGTCGACCCATCGGGCCTTCACGCTCCGGCGGCCCGAGCAAGAAGTCTCATAGGTTCTGACTCCATGGCCCGATCGTGACAGTGGAGGGAGGGGTCACCGGCTGCCCAGGAGAAACGACCGCCGGGCAGCGCCGGGAGACGGGCGTTTGGGGGCCGATCCGGGACTCCCGATTGACGCAGTGGGAGGGTACCCGCTTGCATTCCGGTCACAGCCCGCCAAGATCGCGCGCATGGACACCAACGAGCTGGCAAACGACCTCGTAAACGACCTGGTGGTCGCGGCGGCGAGTGTCGCCCTCGACCTCGGCAAGCGACCGATCCTCGCCGCCTGGGAGCGGGCATGGCGTCGGCTGTACCGGCGGGCCATCGAGCTAGCGATCCGGCCCGCCCACTGCCGTACCAGGTGCCACGTCCGAGCCGTCATCATGCGGGCTGACGGGTCCCCGCCGGTGGTCGTCCGGCTTCACCCGTCCGGCGCCGCGACATGAGCGTGATCTTGTCCGCGTTTTGTCCGCGGGAAGTCCGCGAGAGGCCCAAAAACCCGGCGAAACGCTCCGAAGTGACCAGACGGGACTTCCCAGGTCAGGGCGTGTTTCCGCTGGTAGAAGCGCTGCCTTGGGCAGCTTCCCAAGCTGAGAACGCGGGTTCGATTCCCGTCGCCCCGCTCCAACCGAAAGTTGGTTTGCCGAAGGCTCGGTCGTGCCACTTCTGGGCCACCGGGCCACGATTTGGAGCACCGACGCGGCGGGGCCACCAGCTACCGCCCGGGCCTCGCCATGCGGTTCAGGCTGAGCTGGCCTTAACTGACTAGCACCTCCGATATGTGCGCCTTCACCGCCTGCTACCTCGTGAACGAAACTATTCCTATTCCGGTATAGTTTGTTCGTGCCCACGGACCTTCTCTCTCTGGACGAGGCGGCCGAGCGCCTCGGAGTCAGCCGTCGCCGGGCCGAAGCGATGGTGCTGAGCGGTCAGCTGCCGGCGGAGCGACTTGGACGCCAGTGGGTCGTGTCACCCCAGGCGGTCCGCCAAACGGCGGGGGTCCGGTCGTCGGGTGGCCGGCCGGTGCGGCCGGAGAAGGCGTGGGCGCTCATCGCCGAGCTCCCGGGCGCGTCCGCCGGAGGGCCGGCCGGATTGGACGCCTTCCGCCGTAAGGTCCGTCCGCGGGCCGTACACGTCGACGTGTACGTACACCCCGGAGCGATGGACGTCCTCCTGGACGGCGGAGTACCGGGCGGCCGGGATGCGGCGGCGGCGGCCGGGGCACCGGTCGATGCCGGTGTCGTCCACGACCTGTACGTCCGGCGCAGCGATGCGACCGAACTGTTGACGCGGGTCGGCGGGGAGCGGACGGTGGACGGAGCCAACGTGCACATGCATGTGGTCGACGACGAGGCGTGGCCGTTCGAGAAGGGCTGCCGGACGGCTGGACCGTGGGTGGCGTGGCTGGACCTGGCGGACCGGGAGGACCGGGCGGCCGACACGCTGCTGGACCGGTTGATCGGCGGGCGACGGCGTGCGTGAGGTCGACGTGTCGAGCGATCTCCGACCGAGGCACCGGGAGACGCTGCGGGCGCTCGGCCTGCTGGCCGGGACGGTGCCGATCGAGGACTGGTGCCTGGTTGGAGGAATGATGGTGCTGGTGGCCGCCCGGGCGGCGGGCCACCGGCTGCCTCGAGCGGAGCAGACGAAGGACGGGGACGTGGTGGTGGACGTCTGCACGCGGCCGCAGGCCCTCCGTCGGGTGGCGACGGCGTTGCGTAACTTCGGCTACGACATCCCGCCGGACGCGTGGGACGACGAGCACGTCGCCCGGTGCACGTTCGTGGGGGTCTACGCGCAGATCGACGTCCTGTGCCCTGACGACGCCGGGGAGGAGGACCTGGACACGGACGACGGCGTCCAGAGCCTGGCCATCCCGGGCGGTCGACGGGCGCTGGAGCTGGCCGAGCCGGTCCGGATCTACTACGACGAGGAGGCTCCCGACGTCGAGGTCCGGGTGCCGCTACTGCCCGGGGCGATGGTGGTGAAGGCACACGCCGCCATCGACCGCCGGACGGCTGATCAGCGACGCCATATCGAAGACCTGGCGTCCCTCCTGTCGATCGTGGACGACCCATCGGCCCTCCGGCAGCGCCTGGTCGACGAGGACGTCCGGACGATCACTGCCCTCGCCCCGCGCTTGGCGGACGACGGGGACGTGGCCTGGACGGGCATCGACACGGCCACCCGCCTGCGGGGCCAGGCGGCAGCGCGCCTCATCACCGACTGAACCCGTCGCCCGCTCCACGAGGCCTGTATCCCAATTGGTGGGTCACGTCTTGGGACAGCGTGGCCGGGAGCCGGCGACGGGCATCAGATCTCGGCTCCGACCCCCACCGGCTCGAGAGGCGCTCCAGCGACCGCGGGTGCCGAGGCGGGCTGCACCTTGCGTGGCAGGGCCAGGGCCAAGACACCGCCGGCGATCATGATCCCCGCCGCGATGTAGAAGCTCCGGTCATAGCCGGTGGTAAGGGCGGCCAGGACCGAGTGTGCGCCCGACGCGTGGTCCGCTGGCCGCGCCAGCCGCCACCGTGGCCAGCGCGGCCAGGCCGATGGCGCCACCGACCTGGCGGCTGGTGTTGATCAGCCCGGAGGCGAGCCCGGCCTCGTGGGGCGGGATCCCTTGGGTGGCGGCCATGGTCATGGGCACGAACATGATCCCGAGACCCACACCGATGAACAGCAACGGGCCGAAGATGTGGGCGAAGTAGGTCGAGTCGACTCCGGTCTGGGCCAGCCATAGCAGGCCGATGGTGGTGAGCGTGGAGCCGATCATGAGTTGGTGCCGGAAGCCCAAGCGCACCACGATGCGGCTCCCGGCCAGGGCTCCGCCCAAGGTGGCGAGGCCCACGGGGAGGAAGGCGAGGCCTCCTTTGAGCGGGGAGTACCCGTTGACCTGCTGAAGGTACAGGGACAGGAAGAAGTACACGCTGAAGAGGGTCGCACCCACCGTCATGGCAATGCCGTTGGCCGTCGACAGGGAGCGGCGCCGGAACACCCCCAACGGGATGAGCGGGTTCTTGGCGAACCGGGCTTCGATGAGGACGAACAGGGCCAGCAGGCCCACGCCGATCGCCAACGTCAGGATGGTCTGACCGGACCCCCAGGGGTGCGTGTCGGTGCTCACGATCCCGTAGACCAATACGGCCAGGCCAGCGGTCACCGTCACCGCGCCGGGGAGGTCGAGGCTGGTGCGCTTGGCCGGGGCCTTCGACTCGACGAGGGCGAAGGAAGCCACGAAGAGGAGGACGGCGCCGATCGGCACGTTGACGAACAGCACCCACCGCCAGTTCAACAGGTCCGTGAGGACCCCGCCCAGGAACACGCCGACTGCCGCCCCGCTGGCCGCGGTAGCTGACCAGGCGCCGAGCGCCCGGCGCCGTTCGTTTTGATCGGTGAAGGTGGAGGTCAGGATGCTGAGGGTGGCGGGGGCCAAGATGGCACCGCCCAACCCCTGGGCGGCCCGGGCGGCGATGAGCCACCCCCCGCTCTGGGCCAAGCCGCCGAGGAGGCTGCACAGGGTGAAGAGGGCCAGCCCCAACATGAAGATGCGGCGGCGGCCGAACAGGTCGGCGGCCCGGCCGCCCAGCATCAGGAACCCGGCGAAGGTCAGGGTGTACGCATTGATCACCCACTGCTGGCCCGTGGCGGACAGGCCCAGGTCGTGCCGCATCTGGGGCAGGGCGACGTTGACGATCGAGATGTCGAGGACCACCATGAACTGGGCGGCACAGCACAGGGCCAGCACGGTCCAGGTGGGGACCTTCCGCCGGCCGGTAGGCGCCAACGACGTCGCTAGGTTGCTCATCTGCTCACTCCCGCAATCGCTTCCTGCATCGCCCTCTCCCTGCATCGCCCTCGTCCGGGACGGCGGTTAACCTCAGAGGGGAAAGCTTCTTCATGTTAAGATAATGAAGCCTCATTGACATGTCAAGGGCTGGCCGTTTGAATGGAGCCGTGATGACCGTGGTGAGCGAACAGGCGCCGGAATTGGCGGGGAACGCCATGGCGTCCGCCGAAGGCGACCGGGACCAGGTGGACCTGGTCGTGGCGCACTGGTTGCGCGAGGACCCCGACATCGACGTCGTCGCCAAGAGCACGGTGGCCCGCCTCCGTCGCCTGGCGAACCATCTGGAGCGGGAGCTGCGGCGGGACCTGCTGCCGCTGGAGATCGAGATGTGGGAGCTCGAGGTGCTGCTGACCCTGCGCCGGGCGCCGGAGCACCAATTGAGCGCGGGGGCGTTGCTCCGGTACTGCCAGGTCACGTCCGGAGCCATCAGCAACCGCCTCGCCCGGCTGGAGGCGCGCGGTTGGGTACGCCGCGACATCTGCCCGACCGACCGCCGCCAGGTCCTGGTGACCCTGACGCCCGACGGCGAGACGCGGGCCACCGCGTTGGTCGCCACCAAGACCGAGACCGAGCAACGCATGCTCGCCAACATCGACCGCGACACCCTGGAACGCTTGAGCACTGACCTGCGGACCCTGCTGCTGTCCATCGAAGGGCCGGCCGGTGACGACCTGACCTCCGAGCAGCTGCTCGCCGCCTGCGCGCCGCCGACGGCCCCGTCTTAGGCCAGCTACCCCTCGCCGGCCACCGGGGTCGACGCCCGCATCGCATCGTTGACCCCAGTGGCAACGTCATCGGTCACCGGGTCACCGGCCGGCGAGCTCGGCTGGCGGGGAGGAAGGAGCCGTACGAACCCGGTGAACAGGAAGTTGACCACCACGACGACGATGAGGGACGCCGCGAAGGCCTGGGTATAGGCGACCGCCGATGCGGCGTCCCCGAGGACCGAGAAGAAGATGAGCCCGGTGATCGCCACGCCCACCGCCGAGCCCACCTGTACTGCGGTGGTCAACGTCCCCGACGCCGATCCCTCGTGCCCCCGCGGGACCCGGGAGAGGACGGTGGCGAAGAGCGGGGAGTTTATGAACCCCTGGCCCGCCCCCATCAGGGCCACCGCCGGCATCAGGTAGAAGGGCGACCCCGTCGATCCGATCGCCTGGAGGGTCAGGATCGCCGCCAGCCCCCCGGCCCCCACGACCAGGAAGCCGATAGCGATGATCCCCCGGCCGAAGCGGCTGGCCAGCCGGGGCGAGAAGAGCGCCGTGGACGAGTACCCGATCCCTATCGAGGCGAACGCGAGCCCGGCCGACCCAGGCGACAGATGGCGTCCCGACTGGAGGTAGATGGCGAAGACGAAGAACATCCCGTTGAGGCCGATCTGGGTGAACAGGATGATCGGCAGCCCGACACTGAAGGACCGCTGTCGGAACAGGGAGGGGTCGATCAGCGGGAACCTTCCCTGGGCCGCCCGGAGCATCTGGTGCTTGGCGAAGCCGAGAAAGGCGATCGGAGAGAGCGCCAGCAGGACGATGACCCACGGCGGCCATCCCAGCTCGCTTCCCTCCACCAGGGGGACGATCAGCAGCAGTAGCGCCAGCGTGAGCAGGGCGACACCGGGCAGGTCGAGGCCGGCCGTTCGTTCGGGACGGACCCGCGGCAGGACGATGAGCCCACCGATCACCCCAATGACACCGATGGGAATGTTGACGGCAAAGACCGACCGCCACTCGAGCCCCGCCACGTTGGCCTGGATGAGCAGCCCACCGATCACCTGGCCGAAGATCACGGCACCGCTGCTGGAGACGCTCAGGTAGGAGATGGCTCGAACGCGCTCGAGCGGGTTGAATATCCGCTGCACCACGGCGTACGCCTGGGGAACCATGACCGCCGCCCCGGCCGCCTGGACCACCCGGGCCCCGATCAGGAACGCCGGGTTCGGTGCGACGGCGCACAACGCCGATGCCACCGTGAACACCACCATCCCGATGAGGTAGACCCGGACCCGGCCGAAGAGGTCGCCCAGCCGGCCGCCCGTGATGAGGAGGACCGCATAGGTCAGGGCGTAGGAGGTGACCACCAGCTCCGCCTCGCTGGGGCTGGCCCCGAGGTCGGTTCGGAGGGACGGGATGGCCACGTTGACCACGAAGGTGTCGAGGGCACCCATGAAGGGGCCGATCCCGACGAAGGTCAGGATCAACCACCGGTTCCGCTGATTGCCGATGAAGCGCTCGCTGGCGGCAGCGATCCCCGGCTCCCCCTCGGCTCGCCCCCCTGCGCTCACTCGATTGCCGGTCTCGTCACCGACGTCCCGTCCCCGGCCCATGGCCGCTAGGAGACGATGAGGTCCTCTCGTTCGGGCTCGATCGTCATCCGCCGTACCCCGCCGTCGCCCAGGGCACCTGAGCGACGATCCGGTTGAATTCGTTCGATAGTACGAGGTCTGCCGTTGGTCCATCCAAACCCAGGGGCGACAGCCCGCCACCGCGCCGCGCCGATGGTACGGTCGCCCGATGGACGACGACCGTCCGGCCGACGGCGCGACGGCCCTGGACCGGCTGATGGCCGGTAACCGACGGTACGCCGCCGAGGCGCCGGCCAACGACGGCCGCGACGCCCGCCGCCGACAGGCGACGTCGGTCGCCCAGCAGCCGTTCGCGGTCATCCTCACGTGCGCCGACTCGCGGCTGCCGGCCGAGATCATCTTCGACCAGGGCATCGGCGACCTCTTCGTCGTGCGCGTCGCCGGGAACACCGGCACGGCTCCCCAAGTCCAAGGATCGATCGAGTTCGGCGTCACCGCGCTGAAGGCCAACCTCCTGATGATCCTCGGGCACGAGGACTGCGGCGCGGCGAAGGCCGCGGTCGACGCGGCCGTCGACGGGACCACCTACCCCGGACAGATCGGCGCCTTCGTCGACCCCATCGTCCCGGCCGCCCGAACGGCCGCCGGGTTGCCGAAGGACCAGCGGGTCCCGGCGGCCGTCGTCCAGAACGTGCGCGACCAGCTCGCCCTGTTCAAAGAGCTCGGGCCGATCATCCGGCCGGCGATCGACGACGGCTCGGTTCTGCTCGTCGGCGCGACCTATGCGCTGGCGTCCGGCGAAGTCACCCTGCTCGATTGAGCGGCTCGTCGGCGTGCTCCAGGACGTGCCGCCGGCTCGCCGACGCCGCCAGCACCGGATCGTGCTTCCACAGCGCCTCGGCGATCGCCTGGTGCTCCGCCAGTGACTCCTCCGCGCCGACGTCCGTCCCGCCGTCGAGGGACCGCCAGAGCAGGTTCATCAACGCGAGCAGCACCGGCGAACGGGCACCGTGGTAGATCCGGAAGTGGAACTCGCGGTCGAGCCGCGCGTCGAGCGCGGTGCCCGGCTCGCACTCCTCCATCTGCGCCAGGATCTCGTCGACGCCGTCGAGGTCCGCGTCGGTCATCCGCCCCGCCGCCAGCTCCGCGGCCAGCGACTCCAGGCTGGCCCGAATGAGCGAGCTCTCGCGCGTCGACGCGTCCGCTGCGCCGGCCACCGTCGTCCCGTGGTGCAGCTCGGTGACGACGAACCCCTCCGCCTCGAGCTTGCGCAGCGCCTCACGCACCGGCGTCGGGCTGACGCCGAACAGTTTCGCCAAGTCCCGCTGACGGAGAACGTCGCCGGCGACGAGCTCGCCCCGGTCGATCCGGTCGCGGATCCCCGCCGCGACGACATCGCTCTTGCTCACGTACTCCACGCGACTACCCCAGGCTGGCTCGTCATCTCCGGCGATCGTAGGTCGGCGCCGACGAATTGGCACATGATATTTCAAGCAGCCCGGTGTACGGTCCCCCCGTGATCACGGCGCTCGCCGGCGGGGTCGGAGCGGCTCGGCTGCTGCGCGGGTTGGTCCAAGTCGTGCCGCCCGAAGAGCTGACGGCGATCGTCAACACCGCGGACGACATGGTCTACTGCGGGCTCTACATCGCGCCGGACCTCGACACCGTGACCCGGACGCTCGCCGGCACGTTCAACGAGGTCAAGGGTTACGGCGTCGCCGACGACACGTGGACGGTCCTCACCGCCCTCGGCCAGCTGGGCGGCGACACCTGGTTCGAGCTCGGCGACCAGGATCTGGCGACCCACCTGTTCCGGTCCCGTCGGCTCGACCAGGGCCACACGCTCAGCCAGGCGACCGCCGAGCTGGCCGCGGCCGCCGGCGTCGCCGTGCGGCTTCTGCCAGTGACCGACGATCCGCTCCGTACCCGTGTCCGGCTCCAGGCCGGCGGGGAAGTCTCGTTCCAGGAGTACTTCGCCAAGCTCCGCCATGCCGTGCCGGTCGCGTCGATCCGCTTCGACGGCGCCGACGCGGCGACGCCGGCCCCGGGCGTCCTCGACGCGATCGAGCAGGCCGAACTGCTCGTCGTCTGCCCGTCGAACCCGCTCCTCTCGATCGATCCGCTGCTCGCCGTCCCCGGCTTGCGGGCACAGCTGGCGTCACGGCGGGACCGCATCGTCGCGGTCTCCCCGATCGTCGACGGCCGGGCGATCAAGGGCCCCGCCGACCGCCTCCTGGCCGAGCTCGGCTTCGAGTCGTCCGCCGCCGGCGTCGCGGCTTACTACGCGTCGTGGGTCGGGACGCTCGTCATCGACGACGTCGACGCCGCGCTGGCCCCCCGGGTGGAGGCCGCCGGGCTCCGCTGCGTCGTCACGGACACGATGATGACCAGCCCCGAACGGTCCGCCGCCCTGGCGGCCGTCGTCGTCGAGGCCGGTGGCCTCGACGCCCGTCCGCTCGGCGGCGTCAACTAGACGACCGCCAGCTCGACGACAGCCAACTCGACGGCGGCCAACTCGACGGGGGCAGCCTCAGGGCCAGATGAGCGTCTTGCCGCGGTAGAGGCCGGCGACCAGCGCCGTGTCCTCCGCCTTGGCCAGCGGCGGCACGGCCTTCACGACGCCGAACGACGCGAGCTGTGCGGCCTCCGGCGCCCACTCCGCCGTCGTCTGGACGCCGATGCCCCGGCCGGCCAGCGTGTGCCGGGCGATCAGCTGGCTCTCGAACGTCCACACCTGCTTCTCGTGGGCCAGCGGGAACGCGGTTGTCGCGTGGTCGGCTGCCGCCACCGCGTGCTCGATGGCGACGCACCGGGTGACGTGGGCGATGCAGTAGTCGACGGCGTGGAGGTCGGCCCGCATCCAGTCGGTCGCGGCCTGGCGGTGCTCGCGCAGGAACGTACCGTTGAACGCCTGGACGTTGTACGTGCCCTTCACGCCGAACTCGGCCGGCGTGAACTCGTTGAACGACTTGCCCTGCGAACGGAGCGTGAGCGGCTCGTTCGACTGGTAGACCTGCAGCCCGCCGACCGTGCCGTTCACGACCTGGTCCGGTGTGTAGTTGGTCGTCGAGACGAGGTCGACCTTTGTGACGTCGACGCCGGCTTTCGCCATCATCGCCTGCACCGCCACGCCGACCGCGGTGTGGTAGCCGAGCGTCTGGCCCTCGAGGCCCCGCAGCGACGTGACCGACTTGGGCGTGACGACGGCCTCGTCGGTCGTGTCGGCCAGCGTCGCCACCCCGACCAGGTTGGAGCCGTTGGCGACGACCTCGAGCAGTGTCGCCGCCCCGCCGATGTTCGTCACCTGCGCCCGGCCGGCCGACACCAGCTCGTCACCGTCCTGCGCCGCCGCGTCGACCGTCACTGTCAGGCACATCTGCCGGAAGAAGCCCAGCTTCTCCGCGGCGAAGACGTCGATGATGCCGCCGGACGCGTCGAACCCGAACGGCGAGACGTACGTGACCGGCCCGACCGCCCGGTTGGCCGCGCATTCGGCGTGGTCGAGGCCGCTCGTCGTCGCGCCGGCCGGACCGGCCGCGACGATCGACCCGACGGCCACCGGCCCGACCGCCAGCGTGCCGGCCATCAGGGCCGTCGCCAGCCCAGTCCCGGCCGCCAGCCTGCTCACCCGTCCCCGCACCCCGCTGCCTCCTCTGGCCCCGCCATGAGAGTGAAATATCACATATGATCTATCACAGATCCGTCCACCACCGCCGTTGCGAGCCCGACGATACCCGGCCGGATCGGTCAGCTCACCGGCGGGGGTGGCGGCGCCGGTCGGCGCCGTCGGCCCACCAGAGCACCTTGGCCTGCAGAAAGACGACGAGGAACGTCAGCAGGAGACCGATGACGGCGAGGAAGAAGACGGAGGCGTAGATCGTCCGGAGGTCGGCCTGCTGGGCGGACAGCTCGATCAGCGACCCGAGGCCGGCCAGCTTGCCGGCCGCGGAGAACTCCGCGACGACCGCACCGACGACGGACAGCGGGAGACAGATCCGGGCCCCGGCGAAGAGGAACGGCAGGCTGCTCGGCAGCCGCAGCCGCCAGAGGATCTCCCACCGTGAGGCGTGCAGCGTCCGGAGGACGTCGACGGCCAACGGATCGACGTCGCGGAGGCCGGCCAGCGAGCTGACCAGGAACGGGAAGAAGACGATGATGGCCGTGAGCAGGTACTTCGGCAGCATCCCGAAGCCGAACGCCACGACGAGCCCCGGCGCGATGGCGACGACGGGCGTGACGTTGAGGACGACGGCCAACGGCATCAACGCCCGCTCGACGACGCGCACCTCGGCCATGACGACGGCCAGGACGAACGCCGCGCCCATGCCGCAGGCCGCGCCGACGGCGATCTCCTGCAGCGTGACGAGGGCGTTGTCCCAGAAGACGGCCGGTGAGTCCCAGATGCTGGAGAAGATCTCCGGGATCGTCGGCAGGACGTACGGGTTGTTGACCGCGTAGAGCTGCCAGCCGACGCCGAGGGCGACGAACGCGACCAGCGGCGGGAGCCACGTGCGGAGCCAGAGCCGGTCGGCCAACGGTCGGCGGATGTCGTCGTCGAGCGGGACCGGCCGCCGCTCCCCCACCGGTCCTTGGCCCTCTCCCGCCGGTCCTTGGCCCTCTCCGGTGGGGTTCGGGTCGCCGCCGGGTCGGTCAGTCATCGGTCGGCCGCCAGACGGTGCGGAGGGCGTCGCGGACTTCTTCGACCAGTTCGTGGAAGGCCGGCGTCGACTCGACGGCGTCGCGCCGCGGTCGAGCGAGGTCGACGTCGATCACCGCGTGGACCCGGCCGGGCCGGGCGGACATGACGACGACCCGGTCCGACAGCGTCACCGCTTCGGGCACGGAGTGGGTGACGAACAGCACGGTCTTGCGATTGGCCTGCCAGAAGTCGAGCAGCTCGTGCCGCTGGACCTCCCGGGTCAGCTCGTCGAGGGCGGAGAACGGCTCGTCCATCAAGAGGACCGACGGGCCGAAGACGTAGGCGCGAGCGATGGCGACCCGTTGCTGCATCCCGCCGGACAGCTGCGACGGGTACCGGTCGAGGACGCCCCCGAGCCCGAACGCGCGCAACAGCTCCTCGGGATCCCGCACGTCCCGGCCGTCGGCCGCGGCCCGGCGGTTGACCTGCGTCGGTAGGCGGACGTTGTCGATCACCGACCGCCACGGCAGCAGCGCCGGCGACTGCGGAACGAACCCGATGTGCTTGGCCGCCGTCGCCTTCTCGACCGTCTCGCCGAAGATCGACACCCGGCCGCGGTCGGCCGGCAGCAGGCCGGCGACCACCCGGAGCAGCGTCGACTTGCCGCAGCCGCTCGGACCGATGACGGTGACGAACTCGCCGCGCCGGAGATCGAGGCTGACCCGGTCCAGGGCGCCGACGCGGCGGCCGGCCGGCCCGAAGACCTTGGACACCTCGTCGATGACGACACCGGCTTCGCCGACGGCGACCATCTCAGGTGCCGACGGCAACGCCGGCGCGGTCGCCCATCGCGCCAGTATGGATTACCGTCGAACGTGATGCGACGACACCGTTCACGACTGGCCAACCTCCCCGTACGGATCGCGGCCGGCGCGTTCATCCTGAACGCCGGCATCGGCAAGCTCGGGGCGACCGAGGAGACGGCCGGCGCGGTCCACGGGATGGCCGTCGGCACGTACCCGTTCCTCGAAGGACTGCCGCCGAGCCGGTTCGTCAAAGCCCTCGGGGCCAGCGAGGTCGCCCTCGGGGCCGCCCTGCTCTTCCCGGCAGTCGGCGACGGCATGGCCGGCCTCTCGCTGGCCGCTTTCGCCGGCGGGCTCCTCGGCCTCTACGTCAAGACCCCTGGCCTGCGCGACGAGGGGAGCCTCCGGCCGACCCAGCAGGGCACGGCGATCGCCAAGGACGTCTGGCTGCTCGGCATCGGGCTCTCGCTGATGGCCGACTCGGTCCGGTCCTCCCGCCGGCGGGCGAAGAAGGCCCGGCGGATCGCCACCCAGGCTCAGGCGGGCGTCGGCACCACGGAGTAGGTGTCGCGGCCCGATCGCAGCAGCGCGCCCGGAACCGCGCCGGTCGGCTTCCCGTCGACGACGGTCTCCACCCCGTTCACCAGCACCCGGACGACCCCGACGGACTCGGCGAAGAGCCGCGGCGTGTCACCGGGCAGGTCGTTGACGAGGCGAGCCGGCTCGGAGGCCACGGTCGCCGGGTCGAAGACGAACAGGTCGGCGTTCATACCCTCGGCCACGACGCCGCGGTCGCGCAGGCCGAACAGGGCGGCTGGCTGGCTGGTCATCATCTGCACGGCCCGCTCGACCGGGACGAGCCGCCGGTTGCGCAGGCAGTCGCCCAAGAACGCGGTCGGGTAGTTCGAGCCGCACATCCGGTCGAGGTGGGCCCCGGCGTCGGAGCCGCCGACCATCGCCCGCGGGTCCTCCCACGCCTCGGCCCGCAGCGTCCAGGTGGCATCGTCCCGATCGGTCGGCTTCGGCCACAGGACCGTCCGCAGGTCGTCGGCGATCACGATGTCGAGGAGCGTGTCGAACGGCGTCGTCCCCCGCTCGGTCGCGATCTCCGACACGTCGCGCCATTCGAGCCCCTGGTTGGCCTCGGAGAACGTGTCCCCGATGACGTAGTTGCCCCAGCCGGCCAACCGCCGGAAGACCCCGGCCTCCTTGGCGTGCGCCAGGTCGTTGAGCTGCCGGCGGACCTCGGGGTCGCGCAACTTCTCGATCCGCTCCGGGACGGGCAGGCCGAGCACGTCACCCCAACCGGGGATGAGGAACAGGGCGCAGAAGTTGAGGAAGCTCATGTTCATCGGCACGAGCGTCGGCATCGTGAGGGCGACGATCTGCCCGCCGGCCTCGGTGGCCGCGGTCGACGCGGCGAGCTGGTGGGCCATCTTCTCCGGGGTCCGGGAGTCGATGGTCAGCAGGTTCCAGTTGAGCGGGCGGCGGGCGGCGGCCGTCATCGCCACCATCAGGTCGACCTCCTCGTCCGAGAACGTGTCGAGGCAGCCGCTGGTGATGTACTCGAGCGTGGTCCCCTCGTGGGCCGCCACTTCCTCGCAGAACGCCAGCATCTCCCGGCGGTCGGCGTTGCGGGAGTTGATCGGGTTGCCGTCCCCGTCCGAGTGGGTGCGGGACTGCGACGACGAGAAGCCGAGGCCGCCGGCGGCGATGGACTCCGCCAGCAGCTGCCGCATGGCGGCGATCTCCTCGTCGGTGGCCACCTCGCCGCCCCGGTCGGCGCCCATCACCTTGCGTCGCAGCGCACAGTGGCCGACCAGGAACCCGGCGTTCACCCCCAGGTTGCCTTCCAACCGGTCCAGGTACTCGCCGAAGGTGGACCAGGTCCACGGCACCCCGTTCTCCAGGGCCGCCAGCGGCATCCCCTCCACCTTGGCCATCATCCGCCGGATGTAGTCCGCGTCCTCGGCGTTGAGCGGCGCCAGCGTGAACCCTGTGTTGCCGCCGATGACCGTCGTGACGCCGTGCAGGTTGGACGGCGACGCCGACGGGTCCCAGAACAGCTGGGCGTCGTAGTGGGTGTGCGGGTCGACGATGCCCGGCGCGACCATCAGGCCGGTGGCGTCGAGCTCGATCGCCCCCTCGCCGTCGACATCGCCGACGGCCACGATCGCACCGTCGCGGATACCGACGTCGGCCTGGAACCCCGGCGCGCCGGTGCCGTCGATCACGGTGCCGCCGCGGATCACGTAGTCGAACATGGAAGATCCCGTATCTGACACGCCGTCAGTTTAGGCCGGCCGGGTCGGCGGAAGTCCCAGCTTCCGGTGGTCCCACGTCACGACCCGGTCGACGTGCAGCTTGACGACGACTCGCTTGTGCAGCATCGCCTCGACGAACGGCCGCAGCTCTTCGGTGTACGGCGCCTGGTAGCGCTCGAAGACGCTGACCCCGAGCTCCCAGATCCGGTCCGGCTCCTCGACGATCTCGGCGCGACCGACGAGCTCGACGCCGCGAAGCTCCTCGTAGTCGTCGCCGGCCTCGAAGAGGCACGTCATCTTGGGATCGCGCCGGAGGTTCTGCACCTTCTGGGCCTTCGCCTTGCTCTCGAGGGCGACCGACCCCTCCAAGAAGCCATACCACATCGCCACCGCGTGGATCGTCCCGTCGTGGTTCATCGTGCACATCGACAGCGGCCGGCGCTCGTGGAGGAAGGCGTCGACCTCCTGATCCGTCATCTTGATGACGTCGCGCTGCTTGACGCCCGGCATCCCCATCGCGTCGCTCATTCGACCTCCTCGCCCTCCTCGTCGCCCCCCGGGCGTCACCTGGGCCGGCGTCGAGCGTAACGCCTGGCCGGCGCCCCGTTCCTGGCCCGCCGACCGAAGGCCGGGTACCACCCGGCCGCCAACTTCCACGAGAGTTCACCTGGGGGTCACCTGGGTGTTGCGGGCGATTCGCGGGCCGTTCATCTGCCCTCCGTACGGTGCCAGTGATGCCGGAGCCGTCCCACCGAGGATTCAGGACCCCCTGTGCGGGCCGTACCTCCGACCAGCCGGCGCCGATCGTGCCGCTGACCGGCCTCGACGGCGCCCGACCCGGGCCCCGGCTGGCTCCGGTCGTCCCCCTGTCGCTGCCGCCGCGCCGGGGCGTGGCCACACTGGTCGCCCAGATGCTGGCGTACCTCTGGGGCGACGCCGTCGACGAGTCGTCCGCCCCGGCGCCCTCGGCCGGTCGGGCCCGGCTCGACCATCCGGCCGGGGCCGGTCGCCCCCGACCGGTCCCGCCGCCGCCACCCGGGGCCGGTTTCCCGGACGACGCCGCATGACGGCCGCTCCGGTCCGATGACGATGTCGACCCTCGACACCGACGCGGTCCCGTCACCGCCGTCCCGCGACAGCCGGCCTCTCGTCCTCGTCGTCGACGACGAGGAGTCCTACCGACAGGCACTGGCGTCCGGCCTCTCCCGCGAGGGTTTCGCGGTCGAGCTGGCGGCGGACGGCCACGAGGCGCTCCGCCTCTTCCACCGGGTCCACCCGGACCTGGTCCTGCTCGACGTCATGCTCCCCGACCAGTCCGGCGTCGAGCTGTGCCAGCGCATGCGGGCGCTCGCCCCGGTACCGATCATCATGGTCACGGCCCGCGACTCCGAGGTCGACGTCGTCCTCGGCCTCGAGCTCGGCGCGTCGGACTACGTCGCCAAGCCGTTCCGCCTGCGCGAGCTCGTCGCCCGGATGCGGGCCGTCCTGCGCCGCGGGACGACGACGCCGGCCCCCCGGGACGAGGTCGTCCAGGCCGGGCCGATCCGCCTCGACACCGGTCGCCGCGAGGTCACCGTGCACGGCCAGTCGGTCGACCTCTCCCGCAAGGAGTTCGACCTGCTCGCCCTGCTGATGTCCCACGCCGGCCAGGTCGTCACCCGCGAGTGGTGCATCGACCGCCTCTGGTGGGACCAGGATCTCTCGGACACCCGGACGCTGGACACCCACGTGAAGCGGCTCCGCCGCAAGGTGGAGCCCGACCCGGCCCATCCCCGGCACCTCGTGACCGTCCGAGGCGTCGGCTTCCGCTTCGAGCCCTGATCCCACCGTGGCCGGGTACGGCCGGCGTGGCCATCAGGGGAGGCGCAGCGGGCCCCACGCAGCGGAGGAGGATGCCATCTGGTGGATCACAGCGGGGGCCCCATCCGGGAAAGACGGCGCAGTACGCTGCGGCCATGTCGAAGACCGCGGTGCAAAAAGGTGACCAGGTCCCGGACTTCGAGCTGCCGGACCAGACCGGGACGCCCCGACGGTTGAGCGAGCTGCTGGCCGGCGGCCCCGTCGTCCTCTTCTTCTACCCGGCCGCGATGACCTACGGCTGCACGAAGGAGAGCTGCCACTTCCGCGACCTCGGGAGCGAGTTCGCCGCCGTCGGCGCCCAGCGGGTCGGGATCAGCGCCGACCAGGTCGAGAAGCAGAAGCGGTTCGCCGACAAGCACGACTTCGACTTCCCGCTGCTGTCCGACGCGGACCGGACGGTGGCCGGCCAGCTCGGCGTTCGCCGCCCACTGGACAAGCTCGGGAACCGCCGGACGACGTTCGTCATCGACACCGACCGGACGGTGCTCGACGTCATCCAGACGGAGCTGTCGATGCACGCCCACGCCGATCGCGCCCTGGAGGTCCTCCGGGCCCGGCCGTCGACGGCCTGATCGAGCGCGCCAGACCGTGACGACCGTCGTCGTCACCGGCTCGGCGTCCGGCATCGGCGCCGCCTGCGCCGACCGGCTGGCTGCGGCCGGGACGACGGTGCTCGGCGTCGACCGCCACGACGCGACGATCGTCGCCGACCTCGGCACCACCGACGGCCGGGCCACCGCCATCGACGCGGTGACGGAACGGTCCGGCGGCACCCTCGACGGCATCGTCACCTGTGCCGGACTGGCGGGCGCCCCGTCCCGAGCGGGCTCGTTGCTGGCCTCCGTCAACTACTTCGGCACGGTCGCCGTCCTCGACGGGCTCCGGCCACTGCTGGCCGCCGGTACCGGCCGGGCCGCGG
The DNA here is from genome assembly GCA_963844575.1 of uncultured Actinomycetota bacterium. GTDB lineage: Bacteria > Actinomycetota > Acidimicrobiia > Acidimicrobiales > RAAP-2 > DASZUK01. The sequence continues at coordinate 689,667 of CAWJOU010000005.1, read as the reverse complement.
TGGCGATCAGCTCCAACTCGACGACGATCCAGCCGGGCGTCCCCGCCGCCCTGGTCGCGGCCTGCCTGGCCGGCGACGAGCCGGGCGCCCGGGCGCTCGCCGACGAGGTCGGCTCGATGGCGACCTACCCGGCGACCAAGCTGGCCGTCGCCCACTGGGTGCGGACGAGCGCGACCGGCGCGGACTGGGCCGGCGACGGCCTCCGGCTCAACGCGGTCGCGCCCGGCATGGTCGACACCCCGCTGATCGCCGAGGGCCGGGCCGACCCGGCGGTGGCCCCGCTGCTGGACCTGCTGCCGATCCCGGCCGGCCGGCCCGGGCGGCCCGAAGAGATCGCCGCCCTGGTCGACCTCCTGCTCGGCCCCGACGGCGGGTTCTTCTGCGGCTCCGTCGTCTTCGTCGACGGCGGCAGCGACGCCCTGCTGCGGTCGACGGACTGGCCGGCCGCCTGGGATCTCGACCTCGGTTCGGCGATGCGGAAGCTCTCGCCCGACTGACCAACGACCCCGCCGGGCTGGCGGGCTGGGGGCTGGCGGGCCGCCCGATGACGTATCCCTAGGCTGCGTCCGTGCCGAACCGGATCCTCGTCGACGTCGCGCCGCTGCGCGAGAGCCGCGAGTTCCGCCTGCTCTTCATCGGCACGCTGGTCGGCACGCTCGGCAGCCAGCTCACGGTCGTCGCCATCCCGTACCAGGTCTACGCCGAGACCCACTCGTCGTTCCAGGTCGGTGCGGTCAGCCTCGCCCAGTTGGTCCCGCTCATCGTCGGCGCCCTCGTCGGCGGCTCGGTCGGCGACGCCGTCGACCGGCGCACGCTCATCCTCGTGACGTCGGTCGCGCTGGCCCTGACGAGCGCCGGTCTGGCCGTCAACTCGCTGGCCAGCCACCCGTCGCTACTGGCGATCTACCTCATCAGTGCGGTCGCGGCCGGCCTCAACGGCTTCGTCAACACCGCCCGCAACGCGGCCGTGCCGTCGCTCGTCGCCCGCCGCCACCTCGTCGCCGCCTTCGCCTTCACCCAGGTCACCTTCCAGCTCGGCGCGGTCGTCGGTCCGGCCCTGTCGGGCCTCCTCATCGGGGCCATCCACCTGCAATGGGTCTACGCCACCGACGCGATCACGTACTTCGTCACGATCGTCGCCGTCCTCCTGATGGCCCCCATCCCGCCGGCCGCCGGGGTGACCCGGCCGGGCATCGGGTCCGTGATGGAGGGCCTCCGTTACCTGAAGGGCCGCCAAGCGCTCCAGGGCGTCTACCTGGTCGACATCAACGCCATGGTCTTCGGCATGCCCCGAGCCCTGTTCCCCGCCCTGGCGGCCAACGTCTTCCACGACGGCGCCGGTGTCCTCGGCTACCTCTACTCGGCCGTCGGCGTAGGCGGCCTGCTCGGCGCCATGACGACCGGGTGGGTGGCCCGCGTCAAGCGCCAGGGTCTGACGGTGATCCTCGCCGTCATCGTCTGGGGCGCGGCCATCACCGTGTTCGGGCTGAGCCGCGTCCTCGTCCTCTCGCTGATCCTCTTGGCCGTGGCCGGCTGGGCCGACGTCATCTCGGCCGTCCTGCGCAACACGATCCTCCAGTCGTCCATCCCCGAGCAGTTCCGCAGCCGGATGTCGTCGATCCAGATGGCCGTCGTCCAGGGCGGCCCGCGCCTCGGCGACCTCGAGTCCGGCGCGGTCGCCACGGCGGTGACGACCGAGTTCTCGATCGTCTCCGGTGGCCTGGCCTGCATCGCCGGTGCGCTCGTCCTCACCGCCCTCCTCCCCGGCTTCCGGCGCTACCGGGACGACCCCCACGCCGGTGCCGGCCACGACCCGGCGGGGCCCCCGGACGGCGGGACCCCCGTCGGCGGGACCTCGGTCGAGGCCGGCGACGGCTGACCGGGTACCGTGGCCCGGTGTCGCCGACGGTCTTCGAGCCGGCCCGCCTCGGGCCGATCACGCTGCGCAACCGGGTCATCAAGGCCGCCACGTTCGAGGGGGCGTCGCCGAAGGGCGTCGTCACCGACGCGCTGATCGACTACCACCTCCGCGTGGCCGACGGCGGGGTCGGCATGACGACGGTGGCGTACCTCGCCGTGTCGCCCGAAGGCCGGACCGACCGGCGGTGCCTGCAGCTCCGGCCCGAGACCGTCGACGGGCTGGCCCGGCTGACCGAGGCCGTCCACCGGACCGGCGCCGCGGTGGCCGCGCAGATCGGCCACGCCGGGCCGGTGGCCAACCCGAAGTCGAACGGGGCCCCCGCGCTCGCGCCGTCGCGGACGGTGACTCCTCTCGGGTCGGTCGTCCGGGCGGTCACCGACGACGACATCGAGCGGATCACCGGCGACTTCGCCCGGGCGGCCGGCCTGGCCGTCGACGCCGGCTTCGACAGCATCGAGATCCATCTCGGCCACAACTACCTGCTCAGTGCCTTCTTGAGCCCGAAGTTGAACCGCCGGACCGACCGCTGGGGCGGCCCGGTCGAGCACCGCGCCCGCTTCCCCCGCCAGGTCGTCGCCGCCGTACGGGCGGCCGCCGGCGACCGGGTGGCCGTGACGGCGAAGCTCAACATGGCCGACGGCGTCCCCGGTGGGCTCTGGGTCGACGAGAGCCTCCAGGTGGCCGCCCTGCTCGAGGCGGACGGGCACCTCGACGCCCTCGAGCTGACCGGCGGCAGCTCGCTGGCGAATCCGATGTACCTCTTCCGCGGCGACGTCCCCCGCCGGGAGTTCGCGGCGACGCTCCCACCGGTCGCCCGCTTCGGCTACCGCCTCGTCGGCCGGCGGTTCATGCCGGAGTACCCGTTCGAGGAGGCCTTCTTCCTGCCGTACGCCCGGCAGTTCCGGGCCGCGCTGACGATGCCGCTCATCCTGCTCGGTGGCATCAACCGGCTCGACACGATCGAGCGCGCCCTCGGCGACGGCTTCGCCTTCGTCGCCATGGCCCGGGCGCTGCTGCGCCAGCCGGACCTCGTCAATCGGATGCGCGACGGGACCGCCACCGAATCGCTCTGCGTCCACTGCAACAAGTGCATGCCGACGATCTACCGCGGCACGCACTGCGTCCTGGCCGACTGACGTCCCGCAGCAGACGGCACCCGCCGATGCCGGTGGCCTTGGGGTCAGCTGGCCTCGGCGTCAGTGGAACACGTACCCCCCGTCGGCCACGAGGACCTCACCGGTGATGTAGCTGGCGGCATCGCTCACCAAGAAGAGCGCCGGGGCGATCATCTCGACCGGCGACGCCAGCCGGCCGAGCGCGGTCGCGTCGGTCAAGGACTGCGCGATGGCCGGGTCGTTGTTGCGAACCATGTCGGTGTCGACCGGGCCGGGGGCAAGGGCGTTCACCCGAACGCCGAGCGGCGCCAGCTCGGCCGCCATCGACCTCGTCAGCGCGAGCAGGCCGGCTTTGGCCGCGGCGTACATCGCCACGATGATCCCGCTCAGGAACACCTGGATCGAGACCATGTTGAGGACCGCGGCGTGGTCGCTGGCCGAGAGGTAGGGCAACGCGGCCTGGACGAGGAAGAGCGGTCCGCGTTCGTTCGTCGCCTGCGTCGTCGCCCACGCGTCCGCGGTGATCGCGCCGATCGGCTGGGCCAGGGCGTTCGCCGCGTTGTTGACGACGATGTCGACCGCCCCGTAACGGTCGACCGTCCGGTCGACGAGCGCCGTCAGCGCGTCGAGATCGCCGACGTGGGTCGGGACGGCGAGCGCGTCCCCGCCGTCGGCGACGATCGCCGCCGCGGCCCGTTCACAGGCATCCGCCTTGCGGCTGGCGACGACGACCTTCGCCCCCTGGGCGGCCAGTCCCCGGGCGACGGCCAGTCCGATGCCGCGGCTGCCGCCGGTGACGATCGCCACCCGCCCGGTCAGGTCGAACAGCTCGACCACGCCGGGCCAGCTGCCGGCCGTCAGCTCGTCCGCCACGGGCCGACACCTTAGGAGGTGCCGGTGCTGGCTGCCTCGAGGACGGCCAGCACCTCGTCCCCCCACCGTTCGAGCTTGATGGGACCGACCCCCGAACAGCCGGCCAACTCGGCCAGGCTCTGCGGCGCCGCCCGGGCGATACCTTCGAGCTCGCGATCGTTGAAGACGATGTACGCCGGCACCTTCTCGCTGGCCGCCACCTGCTTGCGCCAGACCCGCAGGGCGTCCGCGGCGGCCGCGGCGGCCGGCTCCAGAGGTTCCGCCGGCTCCGTTCGGGTCGACCGGCCGGTCGGTCGGCGGTCGGCGGACCGACCGCCGCCTTTCCGGTCACCGCCTTTCCGGTCGCCGCGCCCATCCTCGGCCCGCCGGCCATCCGCTGACGGCGGCCCCCCGACCGGCGCCGGAGGGCGCGGCCGAGACCCGTCCAGCTCGGCGACGAAGATCGACGGCGCGTCCTCGGCCGCCATGACCGCCACCCGCTCGCGCCCTCGGGTGATCGCCACGTGGAACACCCGGCGCTCGCCCTCTTCGTCGTCACTCAGCCGGTGCGGGAATTGACCGGCACTGGCCCCGAAGACGGCCACGCGATCCCACTCCCGCCCCTTGATCCGGTGGACCGTCGACAGCAGCGCCCGCGGGCCGGGGTGCTCGGGCGGGTGGGCGAGGACCGTCCGCAGCCAGTGATCGAACGTCTCGACCTCCGGGTGGAGGGCCGCCACCGACTCCAGGGCCACCAGATCGTCGGCGTGGGACGACCGGTCCACTTCCTGGTGGGAGGCGTCGAGCACGTCCATCGTGTCGCCGAGCCCGATCTCCAGCCGGATGAACCGCAGCGCCTCGGCGCTGGATCGCCGGCACGCCACGGCCAGCCGGTCGACGTCCCGGGCGTAGGCCTCGAGCTTCGGGACGTCCCGGCCGGAGAGCCGGCTGGCCAGCCGCTTGATGTCCCGGACCGACGTCTCCGGGCCCCGGGTGACCATGTCGACCACCTTCGGGGCGATCCCCCGCGATGGCCGGCGGACGGTCTCGACGAAGTCGGCGGCGGCGATCCGGCCGGGGTCGAGGCCGATCCGCAGGTAGGCCAACGCCGTGCGGACCCCGGTGCGGCGCAGCACCTCCGGGCCCACCGCGGCGTTGGTCGCCAGGCCGGCCTCGGCGCACGCCACCTGCACCGGGAGCAGGGCGGCGTTGACCCGGGCCAGGACCGCCACGTCGGACGGGTCGACGCCGTCGTCCCGCCATGCCTGCAGCAGCGCCACGGTCGTCCCCGCCAGCTGGTCGGCCGCGGCCCGGTGGACGGCGAGCGTCGCCGGATCCAGGGCCTCGCCGGCCAGCTCCCGGGCCGACCGGATCGTCTTCGTCACCCGGCGGTCGTTGTAGGAGAGGAGGGTGCGGGCCCCGGCGACCACCGCCGGCGGGCAGCGGTAGCTGACCTCCAGCGCGTGGGCCGTCGCGCCGGGGAAGAACCGGTCGTACTGTAATAGGAACACCGGGTCGGCCCCGGCGTAGCCGTAGATGACCTGGTCGTCGTCGCCGACCCCGAAGCAGTCGAACCCCGGGGCCGACAGCAGTCGGATCAGGAGGACGTGGGCCGGCGTCAGATCCTGGAACTCGTCGACCAGCAGGTACCGGCAGCGCCGCTGGGCCCGCTCCCGGGCCTCGGGGTCGGTCAACAGGATCTCGATGGCCCGGTAGATCTGCTCGTCGAAGTCGACGGCGCGGTGGTCGGCCAGCCGAGACCGGTAGCGGTCGAACCCCTCGGCCAGACCGGCCGCGTCGGGGAACCGATCCTCGGCCGCCGACGGCGACAGCAGGCCGAGGCGGATCGCCGATAGGCCCTCCAGGAAGGGTGCCACCGTGTCGGTGTTGGCCTGCCGCCGGACCTCGTAGACCTCCTGGACCGCCGTCCGGGCCCGGGGTTCGTCCCAGACGTCCAGCCGGCTGGCCCCAGCCATGGCGCCGGCGCCGTTGCAGATCCACAGACCCACGCTGTTGAGCGTGCGGATCGCCGGGCCGTTCGGGCCGTCCAGACCGCCTGGGCCGCCTGGGCCGCCTGGGCCGCCTGGGCCATCCAGACCGTTCGGGGCGGCCAGGCCGGCGCACCGCTCCCGCAGCTCGTCGGCGGCCCGGGTGTTGAAGGCCAGGGCGGTGATCGAGCCGGGGTCCACGCCGCGGTCGGCGACCAAGTGCCGCAGCCGCTCGGTCAGGACCCGCGTCTTGCCGGACCCGGCCGGCGCGATGACCCGGGCCGGGCCGCTCCGGTGGGTCACCGCGGCCCGCTGATCCGGCGCCAGCTCCGCCACCGGCGCGGCATGGCCGGCCGGCTGCAACCGGCCGGCTTCGGCGTTCCACCGGTGCACCACCGCCACCCCGCTCGGCAGCTCCGGTGGATGCCCCGGCCCGCCATCGACGAACAGCGGGGAGCCGTCGGCCAGGACGAGGTCGGCCGGCCCGCCTTCGACGGCACCCCGCCCCGCCCACCGCCGCGCCGCCTTCCGGCCGTGCCACCAGATCGGCTCGCCGACCAGCCGGCCGTCGTAGGTGTTCGCCCACACCAGGAACTGCAGCCGTTCCCGGAAGAACGTGAAGTCCGGCCCCAGGTCGTGGACCGGGCGGGCACATCGTTCGGGCTCTCGGAGCGCCGCGGTCTCGACCGCCAGCTCGACCACCACCGGCTCCCGGCCGAGCCAGGCGTCGTGCAGGTCCGCCACCACCGCCGCCGGGTCGGCCAGCACCGCCGAATCGACGACGATGCGTCGACAGTCCGCCCAGGGTTCGGGGACCGGCGCTCCCGGCGCCACGACCACGCCACGGCCCAGCACGGTCGTCACCATCGGGTCCACCGCCCCACGGTATCGAGCGGGTGTCTCGGCGGTGGTGGGTAGCGAGTGCATCGTGGACGGAACGGTCGCCGATACGATCCGACCGTGGTCCGCCCGTTCCGGTTCGGCCTGCACTTCTGGGAGCTGCCGGTCGACGACTGGCGGGACCGGGTACGCCGGTACGAGCGGCTCGGTTTCTCCACCGTGACCCTGACCGACCACCTGGTCGTGCCCCAGTGGGAGACCCTCGCCGGGTTGTCGGCGGTCGCGGCCGTCACCGAACGGCTGCGGGTCGGTCCCCTGGTGCTCGACATGGGCCTGCGGGACGCCGCGCTCACGGCCAAGGCCGCGGCCACCATCGAACGGCTGTCCGACGGCCGCCTGGAGCTCGGACTCGGTGCCGGGTACGTCGCGGCCAACTTCGGCGCCGCCGGCCAGCCGTTCGGGTCGGCCGGCGACCGGGTGGCCCGGCTGGAGGAGGCCGTCACCGTCATGCGGCTCCTCTGGACCGAGCCGTCGACCACCTTCCGGGGCCACTTCTTCGACATTGCCGACGCGCCGATGGCCGCGTCGGCGCCGGTCCACCCGCACCTGCTCGTCGGTGGCGGCGGCCCCAGGGTCATGCGGTTCGGCGGACGCGTCGCCGACACCGTCTCGATGATCGCCCGACAGGACACCGGGGAGTGGTCGGTGGCCGACTCCCTGGCCGACTCCACCACGGAACGGATGGCCGAGAAGGCCGGCTGGGTACGCGAGGGCGCGGTGGCCGCCGGACGCGACCCGGCCTCGGTCGAGCTGCACACCATGGTCGCCCGCGTGGTCGTCGGCGACGACCCCGGAGCCGCCGTCACCCAAGCCCTGGCCGACGACGGCGTCGATCCACGAGCCGCCGCCGAGTCGACGCTGTACCTCTGCGGCACCGGCGACGAGGTCCGGGCCCGCCTCCGACGGTGGCGGGCCGACGCCGGCATCTCCTACGTCTCCCTGTTCGACCCCGGCGACGAGCAGATCGACTGGCTGGCCGAGCAGGTCGTGCAACCGTTGGCCGAGGAGGACCGGGCGGTCGGCCTGGGCTGACCGGGCCTCAGCCCTGACTGCAGTCGGCGCTGATCGGGCCTCAGAGCAGGCCGAGCGTCTTTCTAGACCGACTTCATGTTGTCGAACCGGGCGTACTGGTTGAGGAACACCAGGTGGGCCGAACCGGTCGGGCCGTTCCGGTGCTTGGCCACGACGATCTCGGCCATGCCCCGCCGGTCGATCGGCGTGTCCGGGTCGTACTGCTCCTCCCGGTAGATGAACAGGACGACGTCGGCGTCCTGTTCCAACGAACCGGACTCCCGCAGGTCCGAGAGCATCGGCCGCTTGTCCTGCCTCGCCTCCAATCCTCGGGAGAGCTGGGACAGGGCCACCACCGGGCATTCCAGCTCCCGGGCCAGGATCTTGAGGCCCCGGCTGATCTCGGCCACCTCGACCTGGCGGTTCTCCGCCCGGGCCCGGCCGGTCATGAGCTGCAGGTAGTCGACCACGACGAGCCCCAGATCACCCTCGCTCTTCCTCAGCCGCCGCGCCCGGGCCCGGATGTCCATGACCGTCAGGTTGGGATTGTCGTCGATGAAGATCGTCGCCTCGCTGAGGCGACTGACCGCGGTGCCCACCTTGCTCCAGTCCGATTCGTGGAGGTGGCCCGTGCGCATCCGCTGGGCGTCCACCTTGGCCTCGGAGGCCAGCATCCGCTGCGTCAGCTCCAGGTGGCCCATCTCCAGCGAGAACAGCAGGGCCGGCCGGCGCAGCACGATGCCGACGTGGGCCAGCATGCCCAGGGCGAAGCTCGTGTTGTGCGTAGGGATCATCGCCCGGCCGGCCAGGAACAGATGCGACGGGGCGCTGACGGCGATGCACCGCACCGGTACGGTCGGCACCTCCTCGATCGCCGTCACCGCCCGTCGCGTGTGCCTACCGTTCCGGCGACGACTCATCGTGGCCGTCAGCCGATCCGCCTTACGGGCCATGCGGAAAATCGGATCGAGCGGCGTCCAGCAGAACCGCCAGGCCCGCGTCGTCCGCCCGTCCGGCAACGCGATCTGGCGCTCCCGGATCGGGTGGGGCTTGTGCCCCAGCGAGCTCACCAGCTCCCACGCCTGCTCCAACAACGGCCGGTTGGCCAGGCAGAGCTCCGCCGTGCCGTTGCCGTTCGTCACCGTCCCGTCGGTGTCCATCAACCCCTGCAACAACGCCAGCCGCTGCTTGATCGAAGCCCGCAGGTACCGCGCCGGCACGTGCTTCACCGCACCACGCAGCAACCCGACCTCTTGCAGCTCTCGGGTCAGGACACGCCAGGGGCCCCGGTAGGTCTGCCAGGCTCCCTTTCCGGGGACCGGGGTCGTCGCCCACTGCAGGCCCGCCCGTCGGGAGAGCTTGTACCCGCGCGACTCGAGCTCGCCGACGAAGTGGTCGACGTCGCGGTCACCGATGGTCAACTCCGAAGACGTGGTGGTCCCGTCGCCGAGCCAGCAGCCGAGCACGTAGGGGTCGGCCGGGAGGTCGGCGTCCGGCAGGTCGATGGCCGCGGCGAGCGGTAGGTACCAGTTCGGGCGACGACCGCCGTCCGTCCGCAGCCCCTCGTCCAGCATCTCCTGGGTCGTGACGACCCGAGGCCGGCGCCAGCGGGCAGATTGATCCCTGGCCAACTCCGGATGGTCGGCCCCACCCCGGACGGCCAGGGCGTCCCGAGTCCGCCGGGACTTCCAAGCCGGGAAGTCGTAGGCCAGCCATCGGTGGCCGGCATCGGCCACCACCGAGCTGCCGTCGTCGAAGCGCACGCGATAGCAGCGGTGATCGGTGAAAACCGGCGAGGTGTACGTCACCCGGCAGGGCACGCCCTGCTCGTCGAAGACCTCGTCGCCCACGGCCAGGGTGCCCATGGTCGCCCACCCACCCGGGGTCGGGATCGGCGTGTCCAGGGCGAGGGCCTTCCCCATCGCCGGCCGGGCCCCCACGATGGTCAAGCTGGCCGGCTGCAGTCCGGCCAGGATCTCGTCGAGGTCGGTGTAGCCGGTGGCCACGCCGGTGATCCGGCCGCTGCGCTGGGCCAGCTCCTCGATCCGGTCCAGGCTGGGCAGCAGGAGATCCTTCAACGCCTCGATGGTGTCGGTCGTCCGCCGCTGTGCCAGGTCGAAGACCTTGCGCTCGGCTTCGTCGACCGCGCCGGTCACGTCCTCGGGTACCGAGTAGCCGATCTCGGCGATCTCGCCGGCCACTCCGACCAGCCGCCGGAGCAATGAATGCTCCTCGACGATGTGCGCGTAGTGCACCGCGTTGGCGATCGACGGCGTGTTCGCCTGGAGCGAGACGAGCAGTGCCGGATCGGCCACTACGTCCAGGAGGGACGATCGGCGCAGCTCGTCGGTCACCGTGACCGCGTCGACCGGCTCCCCTCGCTCGAACAGGCTGACGATCGCCCCGAAGATGCTGCCGTGAGCCGGCTTGTAGAAGTCGCCCGCCGAGCAGATCTCGACGGCGGCCGCGGTGGCGTCGCTCGATAGCAGCATCGCACCGAGGAGCGACTCCTCCGCCTCCAGGTTGTGCGGAGGGACCCGAGGTCCGCCGCCGGCCCCACCCCCCTCCGGAGCGGGCCGGAGGTGGCGAGGACGATCGTCGAAGGCTTGGACCATGGTCTAGCTACCTTGCGGGATACAGCCTGGGGAACGGAAGGCGCGAAACCTGGGGATTCCGAATGGAAAATCCCTGATCGAGCCTGTGAACAACGCTGTGGAAAGAATCGCCCCGCAGCCATGGGTGCTCCGAGGGGACCTGTCCGAAGGCGCGGCGCACACTCGAAGCGTGCCCCATGGGTGTGACGACCGGCCCCGAAGGGGCCGGCTCAGCTGGCCGCGACGACCTCGACGATCACCGCGGTGGCGATGTCGGCGAAGAGGTGCACGGGGACCTCGTAGGTCCCGACGGCCTTGATCGGCTCGTCGAGCACGACCTGGTGACGGTCGAGGCCGACACCTTTCTGCGCGGTGACGGCCTCGGCGACGTCGGCCGCGGTGATCGAACCGAAGAGCTTGCCGGTCGAGCCGGCCCGCGCCTCGAGACGAAGGGACGCACCGGCGAGCGCCTGGGCCTGGGCCTGGGCCGACCCCCGGTCTTTGGCTTCCCGCAGGTCACGAGCCCGGCGCATCGCCGAGGCCTGGCCCGTCACACCCTTGGTGGCCACCATCGCCTGGCCGCCGGGCAGGAGGTAGTTGCGGGCGAACCCGCCGGCAACATCGACGATGTCACCGCGCCGGCCGACGCCGTCGACGTCACTTCGCAGGACGACCTTCATCAGCCCTCACCCTCCCCCGCGCCGTCTGGGACGGCCGCGGCCACGTCGGCCACCACCGGCTCGGCTGCACCGTCGGTGGCCGGACTCCCCTCGCCCGGCGAAGCCGCCCGGTCTGCCGGCGCGTCTTCGCTCCTCGGCCCCCGACCGCCGGGCCGATCGCCGCGATCGCCGCGGTCCCCACGGTCACCGCGGTCACCGCGGTCACCGCGGTCGCCCCGATCACCACGGTCGCCCCGACCGCCCCGACCACCCGGGCGTTCGGTCACCGTCCGCTGCGTGTACGGCAGCAGGACGAGCTCCCGGGCGGTCTTGATGGCCAGCGCGATGTCTCGCTGGTGCTGGGCGCAGTTCCCGGTGACCCGGCGCGAGCGGATCTTCCCGCGGTCGCTCATGTACTTGCGGAGCAACGGGACGTCCTTGTAGTCGACCCACTCGATGTGGTCCCGGCAGAGCGCGCAAGGCTTTTTCTTCACCCGCCGGTTCAGGTCCTTGGGTGCCCGACGGGCCGTCCCGCCGCGGAAGTTACTGCGTGCCATCAGAAAGGCTCCTCGTTGTAATCGCCGGCCGCCGGGGTCGGCTCCTGGTTCCGGACCGGCGGCGACTGCCGGCCGCCGCCACCACCCGAACTGCCGCCCGAGCCACCACCACCGGCCGGGCCTCGGCGCTCGTTCTTCGTGATCTGCGCCGTCGCCCAGCGCAGCGACGGTCCGACCTCGTCGGCGATGACCTCGACCTTGGACCGGCGATCACCGTCCGGCGTCTCCCAGCTCCGCTGTTCGAGCCGTCCGGCGACGACCACCCGGGCGCCGCGGGTCAGGCTCTCGCTCACGTTCTCGGCCATCTCCCGCCAGCAGACGACGTCGAAGAAGCTCGTCGCCTCCTCCCACTCCTGCGTCTGGCGGTTCTGCCACCGGCGGTTCACCGCCAGGCCGAACGACGCGGTCGGCTGGCCGGTGTTCGTGAACCGCAGCTCCGGGTCCCGGGTGACGTTGCCCACCAGGGTCACGCTGTTGTCAGGCATCGCTCTCTCCTCGCTCCACGCCCGTTCGAGGGGTCAACTCGCCGGCTGCTCGGCCGGCACGGCCGTAGCGGCGCCAGTCCGGGCCCGGCCACCGGTCGCTCCGCCGCCGGCCCGCTTCGTCGCCTTCTCCGGCAGCCGGACGACCTTGTGCCGGAGCACCTCGTCGGCGAGGCCGAGGAACCGGTCCAGCTCCGCCACCGTCTGGCTCTCACCGGCGAACTCGACGAGGACGTAGTAGCCCTCGCGCTTGTGCTTCACCTCGTAGGCGAACGGCCGACGTCCCCACCGGTCGACCGCGCCCGGCGTGCCGCCGTTGTTGCGAACGGTCTCGAGCAGGCGGTCGACGGCGGCCTGGATGGCCGGCGGCTCGGTGCCGACGTCGAAGATGACCATGACTTCGTAGGGCCGCATGCGGCTCCCTCCCTCTGGACCGGCGGCAAGCCGCTCGGGCCCCGGCGATCGGAGCAGGGTTGTCGTTCGTCCCATCGGGCGCCCGTGGGCGCTCGACCGACCCGGAGATGCTAGCCGCCACCGGGCGACGCCGCCGACGGGACCAGGAACGGGACCGGCGAACGCGGCGTCAGGTCGGCGCGGCGTCAGGTCGGCGAACCCAGGGTCAGGCCGGCGCGTCGATCTCGTCGTCCTCGGCCGAGAGGGCGCTCTGCAGATCGGCCGAGGCGTGGTAGCTCTCCTCGTCGGCCGGGAACGTCCCCGCCCGGACGTCGGCGGCGAAGGCGGCGAGGGCCGTCGTCGCGGCCTCGCCGAGGTTGGCGTAGACCCGGGCGAACTTCGGCGGCTTCTGCGACCCCAGGCCGAGCAGGTCGTGGAAGACGAGCACCTGGCCATCGCAGTGCCGTCCGGCCCCGATGCCGATCGTCGGAACGTCGACGGCCTCGGTCACCGCGGCCGCGACGACGTCGGGCACGCCTTCGAGGACGATCGCGAAGCATCCGGCCGCAGCGAGCGCCTTGGCCGCGTCCTCGAGCGCCAGCGCGGCGTCGGCACTCCGAGCCTGGACGCGGTAGCCGCCCATGGCCAGCACTGACTGGGGCGTCAGGCCGAGGTGGCCCATCACCGGGATCTCGGCCCGGACGATCGCCTCGACGACCGGCAAACGGGCCCGTCCGCCCTCGAGCTTCACCGAGCCGGCGCCGGCCCGGACGAGCGTCGCCGCGTTCCGCACGGCCTCTTCGACCGAGAGGTGATAGCTCATCCACGGCATGTCGCCGACGACGAGCGCTCGCGGCCGAGCTCGGGCGACCGCCGCGGTGTGGTGGGCCATGTCGTCGATCGTGACGTGGAGCGTGTCCTCGTAGCCGAGGACGTTGTTGGCGACGGAGTCGCCAACCAGAAGGACGTCGACGCCGGCCGCGTCGGCCAGTCGTGCACTCGGCTCGTCGTACGCCGTGACCATGACGATCGGCTCGGCGCCGTCGCGGCGCTTCCGGGCGCGAACGACCGGTGCCGTGACCGGCTTGGCGGGGCCAGACGACGTGGGGGCGGGCGGGGTAGGGCTGGACATGGCATGCCCTCCTTGTTCGGAGTTGGGTGCGCCGCTGGCGATAGGTGGGCGACACAGGTGCCGCCGGTCCGGCCGTGCAGCCCCGCCCCACCATCCTGCCCGGTCGCCCGCCGGCGGTCTAGGGCTCTCTTGGCGGTCTAGGCCCTTTTGCCGGTCTTGCCCGCCTTGTCGGCCTTCCCGGCCCGCGACGCCCGGGGCACCCGGCCGCCGGCCTGGTACTTGCGGGTGAGGTGGTGCCAGGCACACTCCGGGCAGACCTCGACGGCGTAGCAGAGGACCGGTTCCGGACGGCGATGCAGCCGGTTCAGCTCGGCCGCCGTCCCCGGACAGCGCCCTCCCGGCGGCAGTCCAGCGCCGAAGACGTACGTCACCTGCACGGTGGCCGCCGACTCGCAGATCGGGCACTGCTCGTCGGTCGGTCGGCCGACGTTCCGGGCGGCGCGGAGCAGCTCGGGGTGGGCGTCGCACACGTCGACGAGCCCGAGACGCCCCTTCTGCACATCGCGGACGACCGCGTTGCGGGCCAACCGGTACTCGACGCGCGCCTCGACGCTCGGCGCCTCGGGTCGCCCCGATGCCCCCTGTCCGGAGGTCACGGTCACGGACGAAAGGCTAGCGCCGTAGGCCTCCGACGGCCGCAACTCTTGAATGCGCGCGTCGTTATATCGGTCCGATATAGTGGTCGCGATGTTGGACCTGGCGATCCTCGGGCTGCTCGAGGACCGGGAGCTGCACGGCTACGAGATCCGACGACAGCTCCGCGACGGTCTCGGCCTGCTGGCCAACGTCTCGTTCGGTTCGCTCTACCCGGCGCTGGCCCGACTGGAGGCCGGCGGCGCGGTGGTGACGACCGAGCCGGTGGCGGCGGTCGCTCCGGTGACCGCGCCACCGACCGGCTCGCTCAGCGGCGAATGGGCCGTGCTGCGGGCCCGCCATCGGGCCGGTGGTCGTGGCCGCCGGTCGCGCAAGGTGTACCGGATCACCGACGAGGGCCGCCGGCTGTTCGCCGAGCTGCTGGCCGGCGGTGGTGCGGACGACGCCCGCAGCTTCGGGCTGCGGCTGGCGTTCGCCCGGCACCTGCCCCCCCAGGCCCGCCTCGGCCTGCTCGAACGGCGCCGGGCCCAGCTGGCCCAGCGTCTCGACGAGGCCCGCGTGGCCGGCACCGACCGCGAGCTGGACGTCTACGCCCGCTCGGTGGTCGAGCACACGACCGAGGGCGTCGAGCAGGACATCCGATGGCTGGACCGGATGATCGAGGCCGAGCGGTCCGCGGCGGCGGTTCCCGCAGTGCCGGCCAGCCGGCCAGAACGACAGTGAATGAAGTGCCAGTGAAGAAGCGACACGGAGACACACGGAGAAGAGGAGTGCACCGATGAGCACCGTTCGGGTGGCGATAGCCGGCGTGGGCAACTGCTCCAGCTCCCTCGTCCAGGGGATCTCGTACTACAAGGACGCCACAGCCGACGACGTCGTCCCCGGCCTCATGCACGTCACGCTCGGCGGCTACCACGTCCGCGACCTGGTGCCGGTGGCCGCGTTCGACGTCGACGCGGCAAAGGTCGGCACGGACCTCGGCAAGGCGGTCTTCGCCGGGCTGAACAACACCATCCGGTTCGCCGAGGTCGGCGACCTCGGCGTGACGGTCCAACGCGGGCCGACCCTCGACGGCCTCGGCCGGTACTACCGCGACGTCGTCGACGAGTCGCCGGAAACGCCGGTCGACGTCGCCCAGGCGCTCCGCGACGCCCAGGCGGACGTCCTCGTCTCCTACCTGCCGGTCGGCTCGGAGGAGGCACAACGGTTCTACGCCCAGGCCTGCCTCGACGCCAAGGTCGCCTTCGTCAACGCCATCCCGGTCTTCATCGCCTCCGACCCCGGGTGGGCCCGGCGGTTCCGGGAGGCCGGCGTACCGATCATCGGCGACGACATCAAGAGCCAGGTCGGCTCGACGATCGTCCACCGCATCCTGACCCGCCTCTTCGAGGACCGCGGACTGGCGCTCGACCACACGTACCAGCTGAACGTCGGCGGGAACATGGACTTCCGGAACATGCTCGAGCGGGAGCGACTGGAGTCGAAGAAGGTGTCGAAGACCCAGGCCGTCACCAGCCAGATCGAGCACGCCCCGCTGGCGGCCGACGACGTCCACATCGGCCCGTCCGACCACGTGCCGTGGCTGAAGGACCGCAAGTGGGCCTACATCCGTATGGAGGGCCGCAACTTCGGCGACGTGCCGCTGAACCTCGAGCTCAAGCTGGAGGTGTGGGACTCCCCCAACTCCGCCGGCGTGATCATCGACGCGGTCCGCTGCGCCAAGTTGGCGCTCGACCGCGGCATCGGCGGGCCGCTGTTGGGCCCGTCGTCCTACTTCATGAAGTCGCCGCCGGTGCAGTACCACGACGACGAGGCCCAGCGGCTCGTCGAGGGGTTCGCGGCCGGCGAGGCCGGGCCCACCTGGCCCGAGGACTGACCCTTCTCCCGGACCGCCCGGAGCGCCTGAAGACCGCGCCGGGTAGGGATCAGGAGCTAGTGGTGGTCGTCGACGGGCAGCTCCCGGCCAGGCCGAACCCGTTCAGCACGGCCGTCGGCACCACCGTGTTGCCGGCCGCCCCGGGCGGGCAGCCGACCTGAGCCGAGCCGAAGCTGGCCACCGACCACGTGCCGCCGGACAGGTGGAGGAAGCCGTAGCCGCCCTGGAATGTGGCCTTGCTGGTTGTCGACGGGCCGACCGAGAAGATGGCCCATGTCGGCTGCACGGTCGACACCTGCAACTTGGTGACCAGGTACTTCGACTGCGGGACACCCTCGGAGGTCTGGAAGGCGGTCACCGCCGCGGTCAGCGCCGACTGCTGCGACGTCGCCGTCGTCGTGGTGGCCGGTGGTGCGGTCGTCGTCGTGGCGGCGGTCGTCGTGGTCGTTGTCGACGGCGGGCACGTCTGGCCGAACTCCGAGAGCACGGCTGACGGGACGACCGCGTTGCCGGCCGCGCCCGGCGAGCAGCCGACCCCGGACGAGCCGGACGCGACGACCTTCCACGAACCACCGGTCTTCTCGGCGAACCCGTAGAAGCTCTGGAAGTCGGCCTGGTCCGCGTGGACCGGGGCAACGAAGAAGTACGCCCATGTCGAGTCGGTCGTCGACACGTCGGCTTTCGTGATGTCGTACTTGAACGACTGCACGCCCTGGCCGCTCAAGAACGCGGTCACCGCCGCCTTGATCCCCGACGTCGCCGACGAGGCGGTCGTGGTCGTCGAGCCGCTGGCGCCACCCGAACCGGAGCTGCAGGCCGCCAGGACGGTCCCCGCCAGGACCACCCCCACGAGCACCGCGCCGGCTTTCAGACGGGTCGTTCTCATGTCGTTTCCCTCCGCTCCGCCCACCACCGGTCGAGCCGATGGCCGGCCTCTTCTTCACCCAACGGTCCCTCTTCCATCCGCAGCTCGAGCAGGAAGGCCAGCGCCTCCCCGACCGTCCGCCCGGGCGCGAGCCCGAGCCGGTCCATCACCTGCCGCCCGTCCAGGTCCGGGCGGATGGCGTCGAGCTCCTCGATCTCGCGCAGCTCGGCGATCCGGCGCTCGAGCTCGTCCATCCGGCGGCCGAGCGCCCGGGCCTTCGCCTCGTTCCGGGTCGTGCAGTCGCAGCGAGTCAGCTCGTTCAGGCGATCGACGAGCGGACCGGCGTCGCGAACGTAACGGCGAACCGCTTTGTCCGTCCAACCGAGCCGGTACGTGTGGAAGCGGAGGTGCAGCTCGACCAGCCGGACGACCGTCTCGACGTCGTCCTTCGGGTAGCGGAGCGCCTCCATCCGTCGCCGGGTCATCCGGGCGCCGACCACCTCGTGGTGATGGAACGTCACGCCGCCGTCGACGAACGCCCTCGTTCTGGGCTTACCGACGTCGTGGAAGAGCGCGGCCAGTCGGAGCAGTCGGTCCGGGTGGGTCTGTCCGGCTGACGTCTTGTCGACGACCGCCAACGTATGGGCGAGCACGTCCTTGTGCCGGTGGATCGGATCCTGTTCGAGGGCGAGCCCGGGCAGCTCTGGCAGGAACTCTTCGGCCAGTCCGGTCTCGACGACGAACCACAGTGCGTTCGACGGCGTCGGGACGACGATCAACTTGTCCAGCTCGTCCCGGACGCGCTCGGCGGAGACGATCGACAGGCGGTGATGCCCGGTCCGGATGGCATCGACCAACCGCTCCTCCGGCGTCAGCCCGTAGCGGGCGGCGAACCGCGCCGCTCGGAGCATCCGCAACGGGTCGTCGTCGAACGAGACCTCCGGGTCGAGCGGCGTACGGAGCCGACCGGCGGCCAGATCGGCGATCCCGTCGAACGGGTCGACGAGCGTCATCTCCGGCAACTTCAGCGCCATGGCATTGACCGTGAAGTCTCGACGCGACAGGTCGGCCTCCACGTCGTCGCCGAAGCTGACCTCGGGCTTGCGGGAATCCGGGTGGTACGCCTCGGCCCGGTGGGTCGTGATCTCGTAGGTCCGACCACCCCGGCGGCAGCCGATCGTCCCGAACCGCTTGCCCTGCGTCCACACCGCGTCGGCCCAGCCGCTCACGATCCGCTCGATGTCGTCCGGGCGGGCGGGCGTCGTCAGGTCGTAGTCACCGTCGCCGGCCGGCGCGGTCGCCGTACCGGCGACCAGCGCGTCCCGAACCGATCCGCCGACGAGATAGAGGTCGTAGCCGGCCCCGATGAAACGGTCGGCCAGCTCGGTCGTGGCGTCGACCAGCGGACGGAACCGCTCCGGCACGGCGCTGGGCTGCACCCGATCACGGTAATGCGCATCGGCACCCCCGATGACCATGTCCCGCGCTCCCCGATCGTCGGTCGGCACCGGTTAGCGTTGCCGGGTGTCGTTGAGGTGCGCCCGGTCCACCGGGATAGCGACGCTCGCCTTCCTCCTCGGCGCGTCGCTCGTCGTTGGCTTCGCCTCGGCCTCGGCCGGGGCGGCAACAGCCGCGGCGGCCGTGACGGCCAGCAGCCCCGACAGCGGCGGCAGCCAGCCGCTCCTCACCCTGGGCTGGCAGACAGCGACCGTGCAGCCGCTATCGGGAACGTCGCCGAACTTCACCCTCGACCTCGAGACGGGACCGGGCGAGCCGGCCGGCAGCGAGGTCGGCGTCACCCTCTACGGCGCCCTCCACACCCGGTCCAACTTCGAGCAGACGCTGAACACCGCGCCGTCCGGTACGCCGATCACACGGACGACCCCGGTCGCCGTCTCGACGCTGCCTCCCGGCAAGCACGGGGGCCGCGCCCTCGGCATCGACGTCGTCACGTCGGCGACAGACCCGACCGGCGGTACGCCGAACCTGGACCTCGACTGCACGCCCGGCACATGTACAGGCGTCTATCCGGCCGTCGTCTCCCTCTACCGGTCCGGTGATTCGACGGCGCCGATCGCCCACTTCACGACGTACCTCACCTACGTCGAGAACAAGAGCACACCGGCCGCGTCGCTGCGGTTCGCCTGGATCGTCCCGGTGGCCGCGCCGGTCGCCATCCACTCCGGCGAACGCGACCCGGCGACGGCGATCGATCCGCCGACGACGTCGGCGGCCACGGCGCTCGACCATCTCGTGACCTCGCTCTCCCAGTACGCCCAGGTCCCGGTGACGATCGAGCCGTCACCGCAGACCGTCCAGGCGATGAACGCCGGAACGGGAGCCGAAAAGGGCGCGGGGCACCAGGCGGCGGAGACCCTGGCCGACCTCTCGCACAACCAGACAACCCACGAGATCCCGGCCCAGTCGTACGTACCGATCGACCTCGGCGCGCTGGCCGGGGCCGGTGAGAGCGGGGAGATCACAGGGCAGATGACCCAGGGCGCGGCCGTGCTGCGGACCCTCGGCGTCGCGACGACGAGCCGGACGGCGTCGTGGGTGGCGAACGGACCCGTCGGCAGCGCCCTCGGCACGGGGTTGGCCCAACCGCAGGTCGGCGCCAAGCAGGTCGTCGTCCCCGACAGTGCCCTGGCCAGCCCGGACACAGACCGAGGGACGTGGTCGTCGACGTTCCAGATCGCCTTCGGCAAGGGCTCCCCGACGTTCGCCGGCGCGACGTCCGACGGCGAGCTGGCCGCCCACTTCACCGCGGACCCCCGGGACCCGGCCCTGGCGGCCACCCAGCTGCTGGCCGACCTGGCCATGATCCACTTCGAACGTCCGAACACAACCGGCACAGGGGCCGGCGCCCGGGGGATCGTCGCGGTGCCACCGGCCGGCTGGGCGCCGAACGCGATGTTCGACGACCAGCTGCTCGCCGGCCTGGCGACAAATCCGGTCGTGACGCCGGTCACCCTCGACGACTTCTTCACGTCCGTCCGCGACGGCGGCCTCCGCCACCTCCAGTCCGGCGGCCCCGGGCCGACGCTCCCGACCGGGCTCTCCCACCAGATCAGCACGGCCCGGCTCCGGCTCACCGACTTCGACAGCGTCGTCCGTCCACGGTCGACGCCCGTGCTGACCCAGCTCGACCAGCTCCTGCTGGCCGCCGAGGCGGCGAACCTGTCGTCCTCGGCCCAGTCGGCCGGGGTCGCCACGTTCGGCCGATCGCTCGGGACCCAGCTCGCCCAGGTCACGTTCGCGGCCGGTCGGAGCATCACGCTGACCGCCCGGACGGGGTCGATCCCGATCACCATCCTCTCGACCGCGCCGTACAAGGTCGTCGGTCGGCTCACCGTGAGCAGCGACAAGTTCCAGTTCCCCCAGGGCTCGTCCCTGCCGCTGACCATCGACCACGCCACCACGCCGGTCCGGATCCAAGTGGAAGCCCGCACGTCCGGTGACCTGCCGATCGAGGCCCAGCTCACGGCCCCCGACGGGTCGCTCGTCATCGCCCAGGGCCAGCTCACCGTCCGGTCGACCGCGACCTCCATCGTCGGCATCGTCCTGACCGCGGCCGCCCTCGTCGTCCTGCTGGCCTGGTGGGGCCGGAGCTGGCGAGCCGGGCGCCGGAAGAAGCGGGCGGCCAGGGGCCGCCGGGCAGCGACGGAGTGAGCACCGCCGACACCGGTGGCGGCGGCCGGACCGACGGCGGTGCGGGGGCGGACCGGCGAGAAGCCGCTCGAGCGCCGACGAACCTCCGTCGGGCCACCGTCTGGATGGCCGCCGGGACGGCCGTCTCGCGCTTCACCGGCGTGCTCCGGGTGCTCGCGCTGGCGTTCGCGCTCGGCGCAACGCACCTGGCCACAAGCTACAACCTGGCCAACACGACGCCGAACATGCTGTACGACATCGTCCTCGGCGGCGTCCTCTCGGCCACGTTCATCCCCGTGTTCGTCGACCGGCTGGCCACCCGGAGCGAGCGGGAGGCGTGGCGGGCCATCTCGGCCGTCATCACGCTGTCCGTCGCCGTCCTGGTCGCCATGACCGTCATCTTCTGGCTGCTGTCCGGCCAGGTGATCGACGCGTTCACCGCGCTCGACCACACCCATTCCGCCGTCCAGTCGTCCGGGCTCGACCAGGAGCGGGCGGTGGCGACCAACCTGCTCCGCTGGTTCGTGCCCCAGGTGGCCTTCTACGGCCTGATCGCGTTGGCCACCGCGCTCCTCAACACCCGCCGGCGGTTCATCGCGCCGATGTGGGTCCCGATCGCCAACAACGTCGTCTGCATCGCGGTCCTGCTCTGGTTCCACCACCTCGTCCCCGACTTCCCGTCGCTGGCCGGTGTCGAGGCCCACCAGGGCCAGCTCGTCCTGCTCGGCCTCGGCACGACGCTCGGCGTCGTCCTCCAGGCCCTGCTGCTCCTGCCCAGTCTGCGGGCGGCTCGGCTCTCGCGCCTGCGCTGGCGCTGGGACCCACGTCACGAGGCCGTCCGGACGATCGTCCGGCTCGGCAGCTGGACGTTCGGGTTCGTCGTCGCCAACCAGGTGGCGCTCTTCATCGTCCTCGCGCTCGCCGTCGGCGTCCCGGCCAGCGACCCGGTGTCGTCGTACACGTACGCGTACACGTTCATGCAGATGCCCTATGCCGTCGTCGCGGTCTCCGTGATGAGCGCGGTCACGCCCGACCTGGCCCAGCAGTGGGCGACCGGCGACATGATGGCCTTCCGTCGCCGGTTGGCCGGTGGTCTGCGGGCGGTGCTCGCCATCATCCTGCCGGCCGCCATGGGCATGTTCTTGCTGGCCAAGCCGGCCGTCGCCCTGCTGCTCGGCCACGGCGCCACCAGCGTCGCCAGCACCGAGGACACCGGCGCGGCGTTGGCTCTGTTCTCGCTGGGCCTCCCCGGCTTCTGCACGTTCTTGTACGTCGTCCGCGTCCTCCAGTCCATGCAGCGGACGCGCGTGGCGTTCTGGCTGTACCTCGTCGAGAACGGCATCAACGTCGTCCTCGCGGTGGCGCTCGTCCATCCGCTCGGCGTGAAGGGCCTCGCCCTGTCGCTCTCGATCGCCTACTCGATCGCCGCGGTCGCCGGCGTCGTCGTCCTCCGGCGGTGGCTCGGCGATCTCGCCGGCGCCCGGACCTGGGCGCCGCTCCGCCGGGTCGGCATCGCCACCGTCGCGATGGGCGCGGTCGTCCTCGTCGTCTCCAACCTGTCCGGCGCCGACCACGGCTTCGGCCTCCTCGTTCGCGTCGTCGCCGCGGTCGTCGCCGGCGGCCTCGTGTACTGGGCGGCCATCTCGCTGCTCGGCGGTCGGGACCGCCACCGCGATCGCCGCTCCCGGCCGACCCGGCCGCGGTCCGGCGACCGCCGGCCGGTGGCGTCCTCCCGAGGACCGATCCCCTCCCCCGCCCGGCCCGTCCCCTCCGGCCGACCTGACCCCCCCGGCCGACCGGCCGCCGGACCGCCACCCCGGCGGCCCCCTCAGGGCCACGTCCGACCCGTGCCCCGGCCGCCGGCGGGGCCGCCACCTGCGCCCGAAGGCGGCCGGGCGGGGTAGGTTCTGGCTCGCCACGGGACGGGGGGAACCGGCAGGCCTGGTACGAAACGAGACGGGAGGGGGCGGATGCCCGGGATCCGCGTGGTCACCGACAGCGCGTGCGACCTGACCGACGAGCTCGCGGCGGCCAACGGGATCGTCGTCGTCCCGCTGACCATCCGTTTCGGCGCCGAGGAGCTCTCGGACCGCCGGGACCTGTCGCCGGCGGAGTTCTGGCGCCGATGCCAGGCGTCGCCGACCCTCCCGGAGACGGCCGCGCCGGCGCCGGGGGCCTTCGCGGCGGCGTTCACCGACGCGGCCGACAGCGGCGCGACGGGCGTGCTCTGCCTGACGATCTCGTCGGGCGTGTCCGCGACGTACCAGTCCGCCCTGGCCGGTGCCGAAGCGATCGCCGGTCGGGTTCCCGTGAAGGTGATCGACACCCGGTCGCTCACGATGGGCCAGGGCCTCATGTGCCTCGCGGCGGCCGAGGCCGCGGCGAGCGACGCGTCGCTCGACGAGCTCGGCACCCTGGTCGGAGGGCTCGTCGGCCGGACGAGGATCCTCGGCGTCGTCGACACGCTCGACCACCTCCAGCGGGGCGGACGGATCGGCGGGGCGGCGGCGCTCGTCGGGTCGCTGCTCTCGATCAAGCCGGTCATCCAGGTCGTCGACGGCGTCGTCGAACAGGAGTCCAAGCAGCGGACCCGGAGCCGGTCCCTCGACTACCTGGCCGGAAAAGTGCGGGCGGACGCCCCGCTGGACCGCATCGCGGTCAGCAACGGTGCGGCCGACGACATCGACGCCGTGCTCTCCCGACTGGCCGGGCTGGAGGTGGCCCACGAGCTCCTCGTCGTCGACCTCGGGCCGGTCGTCGGCACCCACGCCGGGCCGGGCACGATCGGCGTCTCTTACCAGCTCCCGCCAGACGCCTGACCGAGCCCGCTAATCTCCTCGACATGACCGAACCGGCCGCTGGCCCACCGCCCGTAGAGCCCCGCCCGCCGGCCGGCACCGGCGCGTGGGGTGGCGCCGCGACCTCGCTGCACGACTTCGGCGCCGAATGGCCGAAGAAGGCCGCCGACACGGTCGACCTCGTCGTCGACACCATCCACGACAAGGCCATCCGGCCGGTGCTGCTGGCCGCTCGGATCGTCGTCTTCGGGCTGCTGATCGCCGTGCTCAGCTCGGTCGTCCTCGTCCTGCTCTCGGTCGGGCTGCTCCGGCTGCTCGACGTCTACGCGTTCCCCGGGCGCGTCTGGCTCTCCTACGCGGTCGTCGGCGGCGTCTTCACCGTGATCGGCCTTTTGGCCTGGACCAAGCGCACGTCGCGGGCCGCCCGGCCAGCCGACAGCCACTGAGCCGCCCGATGCCCGAGCACCGGAAGATCGTCATCGCCGGATCCGGCCCGGCCGGCCTGACCGCGGCGGTCTACACCGCTCGCGCCCAACTGGCTCCCCTGGTCGTCGAAGGCGAGCCGTCGTCCACCAGCGACCAGCCGGGTGGTCAGCTCATGCTGACGACCGACGTCGAGAACTTCCCCGGCTTCCCCGACGGGATCATGGGGCCCGAGCTGATGACGGCCATCCGGTCCCAGGCCGACCGCTTCGGTGCCGAGCTGCTCACGGCCAAGGTCTCCCGGCTGAACGTCACCGGCTCCCCTTTCGGCATCTGGATCGGCGACCCGGACACGCCGGAACCGACCTACGAGGCCGAGGCGCTCATCATCGCCACGGGGGCGCGGTCGCTCATGCTCGGCGTGCCCGGCGAGGACCGGCTGCTCGGCTACGGGGTCTCGACCTGCGCCACCTGCGACGGGTTCTTCTTCCGCTCCCAGCACATCGCCGTCGTCGGCGGCGGTGACTCGGCCCTCGAAGAAGCGCTCTTCCTCACCCGCTTCGCCTCCAAGGTCACCGTCGTCCACCGCCGCGACCAGCTCCGGGCGTCCCGGATCATGCAGGACCGGGCCCTCGCCAACCCGACGATCGAATTCCAGTGGAATTCGCAGGTCACCGAGGTCGTCGGCGACGGGAAGGTCACCGGGGTGCGGCTGCAGGACACCGTGAACGGCGGCGAGTCGGAGCTCCCGGTCACCGGTCTCTTCGTCGCCATCGGTCACGAGCCCAACACCGCCCTGCTCGGTGGACAGCTCGAGCTGGAGGACAACGGTTACGTGCGGACGTTCGGCGGCGCCCAGACGAGCGTCGACGGCGTCTTCGTCTGCGGCGACGTCCAGGACCACACGTACCGCCAAGCCATCACCGCCGCCGGGTCGGGCTGCATGGCCGCCATCGACGCCGAGCGCTGGCTCGAGGCCCGCGGCTCGTAGGCCACCGGGCCACCGCCCGGAACACCGTGGCCCAGGAACAACCACCGCCCGGGAACAAGCGGTCCCTGGGCGGCGTTGTGTGGGAAGCTCGGACGACGGTCCGGGTCGAGTCAGGAGACGCAGATGAGCGAGAAGATCGTGACCCTCGACGACGGGACCTTTGACGAGCACGTCAAGGCCTCGGACGTCCCCGTCCTGGTGGACTTCTGGGCCGAATGGTGCGGGCCGTGCAAGATGATCGCCCCCGTGCTGGAGGAGATCGCCGAGGAGCAGGCCGGCAAGCTACAGATCGGTAAGCTCAACATCGACGACAACCTGGACGTGACCAGGCGGTACGACGTGATGAGCATCCCGACGCTGATCCTGTTCAAGGACGGTGAGCCGAAGGTCCGCTTGATCGGGGCCAAGCCGAAGGGCCAGCTCCTCCAGGAGCTGTCGGCCTACCTGTAAGCGGCCGCTGGTGGACGTCGCCGTCGCCCGAGGCGACGGTCCGCCCCGTCCTCTGGAAGAGGCGCTGCCCCTCCGGCAGGGCGACGCCGGTGACGCGGTGGCGGACATCCGTCGACGGCTGGGCGCGCTCGGCTTCCCGACGGCCGGCGACGCGGCAGACCGGTTCGGTCACGCGACGCGTGCCGCGGTCGAGGCGTTCCAGCATCGCCGTGGCCTGCGGGTGGACGGCGTCTGTGGTCCTCAGACGTGGAACACCCTGGTGGAGGCCGGTTTTCGCCTCGGCGACCGCTTCTTGTACCGGCGGACGCCGATGCTCCGCGGCGACGACATCGCGGAGCTCCAGCAACGGCTCGGCTCGCTCGGCTTCCACACCGGAAGGGTCGACGGCATCTTCGGCGACGCCACCTCGGCCGCGCTCGGCGAGTTCCAGCGGAACGCCGGCCTGCCGGTCGACGGCATCTTCGGGGCCACGACCTTGCGCGAGCTCCTGCGCGTCCAGATCCACCACGAACAGGCCAGCGCCGTCGTCGCCACCGTCCGTGACCGGGAGCTGCTCCGCCAGGCCCCGCCGACCCTCTCCGGGCGCCACGTCGCCGTCGGCGAAGGCGGCGGGCTCAGCACGACCGTCGCCGCCCTTCGCCGACGCCTCGTCGTCGCTGGCGCCCGCGTCACGTCCCTCCACCATCCCGATGACTCGGCCCAGGCGCTCGAGGCCAACGCGGCGGCCGTCGACGTCTACCTGGCCTTGCGACTCGACCCCGAGCAGCCCGGCTGCACCACGTCCTTCTACGCCGGCTACCGCTACGAGTCGCCTGGTGGGCGACGGCTGGCCGAGCTCGTCCAACAGGAGGTGCTCGGCGCGTTCGGCCTGCCCGACCGGGCCGTTCACGGTATGTCCGTGCCCCTGCTGCGCGAGACCCGGATGCCGGCCGTCATCGTCGAGGTCGGCCCGGCCGCCCTCGTCGTCGAACAGGGGCCGGCCCTGGCCGGCGCGCTCGCCGGCGCGCTCGTCGCCTGGGCCGGATCGGCCTGGGACTGACCGAACATCGAGGGTTGCCGGCCGCGCCACCGGCCGCGGGAGGGTGAACGGCCCGCGAACTAGAGGGTTCGTCGGTGAACGAGCCGCGATCGATCCCTTCACTTCAGGGAGAAATCAACAATCCACAACGTCATGCACAGGTTGTGGACGAGCCTGAAGCAGGCCTTGACGGTTTCTCGTGAAACCGGATGCCGGCATCCGGCGATCCGTCGGGCGTCAGCCGTCGACGATCGGTTGTTCCTGGTCAATGTGGTGTGCTCGGTCACCGTCCACCATCGCTCGATAGATCCGCTCTAGGTCTTCGAGCGTCGCGAACTCGACGACCAGCCGGCCACGGCGGTTCCGGAGCTCGACCGTCACCCGCGTATTGAGGTGCGTCGACAACAGCTCCTCCAGCTCCAGGACTCCGGGCTCCGGGAGCCGGCCACCCGGAGCCGATCGGGCGATCGTACCTTTGGTATTACCGCTCTCGATCTCAACCGGAGGCAGAGGGGCCCCACCGGTCGAGTCCACGCCTGCACCTGCCGGCTCGTTCTCGACCCGCACGAGGTCTTCGACGGCCCGGACGGTCAGTCCCTCCGCCACGATCCGCCGGACCAGTCCTTCCTGGAGCGCCCGATCCGGCGTCCCGAGCAGCGCCCGGGCGTGACCGGCCGAGATCGCTCCTTCGGCCAGCGCCCGCTGGACGCCGCTCGGCAGCTGCAGCAGGCGGAGGGTGTTCGTCACCTGGGCCCGGCTCTTGCCGACGCGGGTCGCCACCTGCTCGTGGGTCAACCCGAACTCGTCGATCAGCTGCTGGAACGCCGCAGCCTCTTCGAGCGGGTTCAGATCCTCCCGGTGGAGGTTCTCGACCAACGCCTGCTCCAGGCTGTGCACGTCCTCGGTCTCGCCCTTCACGAGCACCGGTATCGTCTGCAGCCCAGCCCGGCGAGCGGCCCGCCACCGGCGCTCGCCGGCGATCAGCTCGTAGCTCTCGTCAGCGCCGTCGATCGCCCGGACCAGCACCGGCTGGAGCACACCGAGCTCCTTGATCGACGCCGCGAGCGACGACATCGCCTCCTCGTCGAAGTGCGTGCGTGGCTGCAGGGTGTTCGCCCGGACGCTCGAGATCGGGACCTCCCGGAGCGCGGACGCCCGGTCCCCCACCACCTCGGTCGGGATCAGCGCTCCCAGGCCCTTACCCAGCCCGCTTCGGCGCGCCATTGCTCACCTCCTTGGCCAGCTCGCGATACGCGACCGCTCCTCGCGAGGTCGGGTCGAACACCGTGATCGGTTGACCGAACGACGGCGCCTCTGACAGCCGGACCGTCCGCGGGATGATGCTCCGGCACACCCGGTCGGCGAAGTGGCTGCGGACCTCGTCGGCCACGTCGATCGCCAGCCGCGTCCGGGCGTCGAACATCGTCAGGACGATCGTCGAGACCTCCAGCTCGCTGTTGAGGTTCGACGCCACGAGGTGCACGTTCCGCAACAGCTGGCTCAACCCCTCCAGCGCGTAGTACTCACACTGGATCGGCACCAGAACCTCACGGGCCGCGGCCAGACCGTTCACCGTGATCAGGCCCAGCGACGGCGGGCAGTCGATCAGGATGAAGTCGAAGTCCTCGATCACCGAGTCGATCGCCTTCTTGAGCTTGAGCTCTCGGCTGAACGCCGGCACCAACTCGATCTCGACGCCCGCCAGGTCGATCGTCGCCGGCGCCACGAACAAGTTCTTGACGCTCGTCGGCTCGACGCAGTCCTCGATCGGCGTGTCCCGCATGATCACGTCGTACATCGACAGCTCGAAGTTCCTGGCGTCGATCCCGAGGCCCGTCGTCGCGTTCCCCTGCGGGTCGAGGTCGACCACGAGGACGCGGTAACCGAGCTCGGCCAGCGCCGCGCCGAGGTTGACCGTCGTCGTCGTCTTCCCCACCCCGCCCTTCTGGTTCGCCACCGCCAGGACCCGGGGCAGGCTACGGACCTTTTTCGGCGTGCTCAAGTCCCCCGCCGCCGACTCGTCGTCGATCGATGCTGGAATCCGAGTTCGCGTCCGGGTCGCCGGGGTCGGGGTCGGGGCTTCGTCGGGCGTCGCTGGCGTCGGCTCGGCCACCGGACTCTCGTCAAGATCCTCCGCTTCCTGGTCCCACGGTATCGTCGCACCGAGCACGGTGGACGGCGCGGCCGTCGCGGGGGCCGGGGCCGGGTTCGAGGCGGGGGCCGGGGCCGGGGACCGAACCGGGACCGGAGCCGGAACTGGGGATCCTGGGGTCTCCTCCACCGCTTCGGTCACCACCACGGGTGCCGACGCCGTACCCTCGACGGCCGTCTCCATCGGCGCCCTCTCCCCCACTTCGGGCGACAACGCCCCGGCGGCCGGAACTTCCGTATCGACCAACTGTCCGTCGTCAATGTCCGGAGGGGTCGCGTCGATCGGGATCTCGTCGACTGTCGTTCCCGAAGAAGCCATGCCATCAGACGCCGTCACCGGGCCCATCGCAAGGCCCGCCTCACTGGCCGGCGATGCCGGCGGCCGTTCTTCTTCTGACTTCTCTGGCTCGTCGGGGACGTCGGGGATCTCGTCCTCCGGCACCCGTTCACGGCGCCGAAGGCGCATCAACTATTCCCGAGACAGCAACTGACCACGCCCCCATCCTCCACGGGTCCGGGGGCCAGGTCAAGCCTCTCTTGAGGTTTCACGTGATTCATTACGGTGAAACACCCCGGGGTCTGTCGTTGGAGCGCGGGTCGATTCCACAAAGACCGGCCTTCCCGGGCCATTGTGGCCGCGCCGGGCCTCGGTCCGGGGCCGTCAGCAATCGGATTCCCCAGTTCCATCGCTCGTTCTTGGCGGCGCCCTCTTTCCCGATCGTGGCCGCGTTCTCCCAGTGTCACCACTCCAACACCGACATGAGGGGGTCGAATTAAAAAGGCGGGCTCGGTGGACGGGATGACCGTCCCGCAACGCGTTTCACGTGGCACCATACGGTGAAACACCCTGCAGGCTACGCTGGCATCGGTTCGCGAAGTGCAGAAAGGGGAGTGCGGTGGTCACGGAGTACGAAGAAGGACTGCTGGTCGGACTGCTCATCGGTGAGGGACACTTCGGGGGCGACGGCCGCCAGCCACAGGTAACGCTCCGAATGCACGTCCGCCACGAGGCCATGTTCCGTTGGTTGGAACGGACGTTCCCTGGGGGAAGCTCTACGGTCCCTATCATCACGACGGCCGCCACTACTACCAGTGGATGGTCCGAGGGACGTACCTTCGTGACACGCTGCTGCCGATCCTCGAAAGACGGATCTCGCCAGCGATCGACGGGCACAGCTACGAACGGCTACAAGGCATGCGGCAGCAGTACGCCGGGCGTCTGAACCGACCAGACGCCGTCGCCGGCGCCAGATCAACGGACGGCGCTCCGACACCCCCCGACGACTCGAGCCCGGCGCGGTGACGGCTGGTCAGCGGCTGGGGGAGAGGCTCGGAACAACCGCGCCCGGAAGAACAGTCGCTCAGAACAGTGGGCGCTTGGCCGGCACCCCGACTCGGCGGGGAAAGCGGTCGGGGCAGACGGTCTGCTGCTCGGCGACGCGATAGCTGAAGTCGTTCTCGACACGGCGGCTGGGGGAGAGGCCCAGCAAGCCCAGTCCGTCGGCCGGCCAGCGTTCGCCGGTCGACGGACTTTCCTCCGGAGGCTCGGACGTGATCAGCAGTCCGCCGACCCGCAGGAACGGAGCCGCGCACTCGGCGACAACCGGGGGAGTGGCAAACGACCGGGCGACGACGAGGTCGTACCGACCACGCTCCGTGTGGTGACGCCCGACCTCCTCTGCCCGCCCGCGGACGACACGGACCCGGTCAGCGATCCCGAGGTCGGCAACCGCCTGCTCCAAGAAGGCGGTCCTCCGCTCGCCGGCGTCGAGCAGGACCAGTTCGGCCTGCGGCCACCCCAAGGCGAGGACGAGGCCGGGAAGCCCGGCGCCGGAGCCGAGATCCAACGCCAGCGCGGGACCCCGCGGGTCGCCATACGCGACGGCAAAACCTCGGGCATGCTCGATGTGCTGCCCTACGGGCCCAGGTCCCAAGAAACCAAGGTCCCGGGCCTCGACGAGGACGCCCTCGAGCAGCGATGTCGACCGGGTCATGGCCGTCGGTCAGTGGTGCGGCCCGCGCCCACGACGTCGGTCGAGGAGGCGGGCCCCGGCCACGATCCAGCCGGCGCCGGCGAAGCGGTGACTGCGGCCTCGGCCGCCGTCGCCGTCAGCTCGCCGGAGCGATGACGATGTAGCGGGACGGGTCCTCGCCCTCGGAGCGAGAGGCGACGCCGTCTATCTCCTTGACGGAGTCGTGGACGACCTTCCGGTCGGCCGGCGACATCGGCTCGAGCGCCCGCTCGGTCCCCGTCTCGACGACCTCGGCCGAGACCTGCTCGCTGAACCGCTGAAGGGCCGCGGCCCGCTTCTCGCGGTACCCAGCCACATCGACCAGGATCCGGTCGGTCTTGCCCGGGCACTGCCGCTGCACCACCGTCCTCGTCACGTCCTGCAGTGCCGCCAGCGTGGTGCCTTTCGGGCCGACGAGCACTCCCAATCCGTCGCCGGTCGCCGCGATCTCGACCGTCTCCTCATCGAGGACGCGGGTCTCGATCGCCGCGTCGAGGCCATAACGGGCCAGCAGGCCTTGTAGGAAGTCCCGGGCCACCTCCGCCTGCTCCTCCAGGGTCATGCCTTCTGCCATCCCGGTTTCCTCCCTCGTCATCGATTCGTCGTCGTTTCCGCCAGCCCGTGCCCGGTCGTCGTTCCGTACTGCCCCGTTCCGCTCCGCTGAGCTCTGGGCCGACCCAGTGCCGTTCGCCCCGGCCGTCCCGCGGTTTACGGCCCGGTTCCTCCGACGCCGGGCGGAGCGGCTCGTGCCACTCGCCGCGTCACCGGTCGAACGCGGCTCACCCGGCCGGCCGGTCGTCGGCCGGTCGCCGCCGTTCTGTCGGTCACCGCCAGTCGGTCGTTCACGGTCCTGTCGGCCGTCCCGCGGGCGACCACTGGCGTTCTTTCCACCGGGCCTCCCCGTCCCCCCGCGGTCGTCACGGCCGCGCTCGGGTCGTTCCTTCGTCCGCCGAGTCCGCTTCGGACGCGGCCCGACGGGTCGGACCCTCGCCCGTACCCGGGCCTCACCGCGGACGCGGCCGAACAGCCCGACCTTCGGTTCGGCGACGATGATGACCTCGGCGTCCTTCTCGGCCACACCGAGTTGGTCCAGTGCGGCCTCCTTGGCCTCGTCAACAGACTTTCCAGCGACCTCAACCCACTCCACGCGTCAGCGAGCCTTTCTCGTTCTCTTCGACTTCGACCGGGGGTGCGCCTTCGGGGGGGTGCTGTCGGCACCACCCTGGCTGGTTCCATTGGCCCCGCTTGATTTTCCGTTCGTCTTCCCGTTCGTCCCGGCACCGGCGCCCGTGGCCCGCGACCCCGACCGCTGGCCGGTCTTCGACCCCGCGCCACCAGTTGGCCCGGAACCGCCGGCTTTGGACCCTCCGGGCTTCGGTCTGGCCCCCCCGGTCTTCGACCCGGTGGCCTTCTCCCCCGACAGGACCTCCGATCCGACGTCGAGCGCGGGTGCTCCATCCGCCCCCGGCTTCTTCTTGCCGGAGCCCCCGATCTCCCGTTCGCCCGGGCGTTTGACGATCCCATATCGGAAAATGAAGTCCTGCGTCCCAATACGAATGGAAGATGAGACGATCATGTAAATGACCACGCCCGCCGGAACCAGGAAATAGATATAGGCGAAGATCAGCGGCATGACCTTCTGCATGGTCTGCATCTGCGGGTTCATCTGAGCCGCGTTCTTGTTGCGCTTCGTCATCTGGCTCATCTGGATGTACTGCAGCGCCACCGCGATGGCCACCAAAGCGAAGTACGGAATGTAGTCGTACCAGTTGGCGTGGTGCGTCAGCGGCTTCGAGGCCAGGTTCAGCCCGAAGGACTTCATCACCCCGGGGGTGTTGACCAGGTTGTGGAACATGGTCGAGGTGGTGGGGATGTACCGGGGGACGGCGCACACTGTGCCGGTTGTCGGAAGACAGGTCAGGGCGTGGAACGAACTGCCGTGATGCGGGCCCACGTACACCAGACCATTTCCGGCTCCCCGGTGGGCGAATGCGCTGGCTGTCTTCCCGGTAGCGGCCATGGCATTCTTCAGCGGAAGCACGGCTGTTGTGGGGAAAAGGGACTTCTTATTGATGGTGTTCGTCAGGCCCTTGATCGTGTCATACAAGACGATCAGCGCCGGCATCTGCAGGAACATCGGTAGACAGCCGCCGGTGGGGCTGACGCCATGTTCCTTGTAGAGCCGCATCATTTCCGAGTTGAGCTGCTCTCGGTTCTCGGTCCCCTTGTACTTCTGCCGAAGCTTCTGGAGCTCGGGCTGCAGGGCCTGCATGGCGATCATCGACTTCGTGCTCTTGATCGTCAGCGGCGTCAGCAACGCCATGATCAGGATCGTCAGCAGGATGATGGCGATGGCGTAGTTCGGGATCAGCCCGTAGATGAACGCCAAGATCGTGCCGACCAGCTCGAACAGGGGATGGAAGATCTCCCCGACCGCTTTGAACAGCGAATTCTCTGCCAGGACCGGCGTCAGCGCCAGGAGATGGGTCATCGTGGGCCGCGCCTCACGTCATGCCGAACTTCGAGCGGGACCAGGTCGACACCGTGCCCACCGAACGGGTGGCAGCGGGACACCCGGCGGGCGGCCAGGAGGCCACCCCGCCAGGCGCCGTGGCGCTCGACCGCCTCCTCGGCATAGGCGGAGCAGCTCGGATAGAAGCGGCAAGGGGACACACTCCCGGACCGAAGTCCCTGGTAAACGTGGATCACGGCCAGCGCAGCCCGCTGGGCCCGGTTGACGGCCGATGAGTCGCTCATCGATCTGGCCCGTTCCCGAGAGCGTCCGTCGTCGTCTCGGCCGGGCGGCCGGCGGCCGACGTCATCGCCACTCGCACCGCGGCAACGAGATCGTCGAAGGGCATCGTGGCCACGACCGACGTCGGGCGCAGGAGATAGTTCCCTGGCACTACATCCCGGGCGACCTCACGGACCGCTGACCGGAGACGCCGTCGAAGGCGGTTCCGGTGGACGGCGTTCCCGTGACGCCGCCCGACGGCGTACGCCAACTGGGGAAGTGCGCCTGGGCCGGGGGACAGGGGACTGAACGCGGCCCGGACGGGGCCGCGCCCGGAGCGCCCGAACGGCCGCTCCAGCGCCCGAAAAGTGGCGCGGTCACCGATCCGTCCGACCGAGGTCATTAACGTATCGGTCCAGGTCAGACGGTCAGGCGGTGACGCCCCTTGAGCCGCCTGGCTTTCAGGATCGACCGACCTGCCCGCGTCGACATGCGCTGACGAAAGCCATGGGTCTTCGCCCGCTTGCGCGTGTTGGGTTGATACGTTCGCTTCACCTCGGAGCCTTTCGCGCTGCCGCCCATTCCCCACAGTCAGGGGACCGGTCCAACCAGGCCACCACCGCAGGTGGGGACCGTCTTCGTGCCGGCGCGGCGTCAGCCGGCCGCAATGGCGTCCCCAGATGCTAGGCGCGATCGGCGGCGGCCACTAGTCGACGCCGCCACCGGGCCGCTCCGTTTGCCACTAGTCGGATTGCCACTAGTGGGACTGGCCGGCACGGTGTACGTTCGACCGACCACGGTCATGCGGATGTTCCACACCTGTGGACCACGCTGTGGACGAACGACGGCATGGCCGCGCGGAGGAGCAGGTGGACGAAACCAGTGGGCTGTGGACGCGATGTGCAGCGTCCTTGCGTGAACAGGTGTCGGAAACCACGTGGCAGATGTGGCTGTCGAACATCGTCCCGATCTCGTCCGGCGATGGCGCCATCGTGCTCGGCGTCCCGAACCTCGTCGTCCGCGACCGGGTCGACACCCGGTTCCTGCAGCTGATCGAGGAGACCCTGGCGGTGATGGCCGGCGAGCCGGTCCACGTCGAGCTCAGCCTCCTCGACCGGCCGGCCGGCGACAAAGGCACCCGCACGGATCCAGTTCCCGTCCCCGACCGCAGCCCAGCCGCCGCGCCGGACCCCCCACCGGCCCGGCCGACCGCGAACAATGGCCGGCCGGCCGCGCCAACCGGAGGGCGCGAGACCGCCGCGGTCTCCCTCGACCTCCGTTTCACGTTCGACACGTTCGTCGCCGCATCGTCGAACCGCCTGGCCCACGCGGCAGCCCAGGCCGTCGCCGAGACGCCCGGTCGGTCGTACAACCCGCTGTTCATCTATGGCGACTCCGGGCTCGGCAAGACCCATCTCCTCCACGCCATCGGGAACTACGTCCAAGAGAACTTCCCGGTCCGGACCGTCCTGTACGTCACGACGGAGACGTTCATGAACGACTTCGTCGACTCTCTCCGGATGTCGACGACGATCGCGTTCAAACGGCGGTACCGGGAATGTGACGTCCTCCTCATCGACGACGTCCAGTTCATGGAGAACAAGGAGGGGCTCCAGGAGGAGTTCTTCCACACCTATAACGACCTCCACGGCGCCGGGAAGCAGATCGTGCTCACGTCCGACCGGCCGCCGAAGTCGATCGAGACCCTCGAGGACCGGCTGCGCAGCCGGTTCCTCTCCGGACTGATCACCGAGGTCGACCCCCCGGACCTCGAGACCCGCCTGGCCATCCTCCGGTCGAAGGCCGAGGCGGACCACGACGACATCCCCCACGACGTCCTCGAGTTCATCGCCACCCACG
The DNA here is from genome assembly GCA_963844575.1 of uncultured Actinomycetota bacterium. GTDB lineage: Bacteria > Actinomycetota > Acidimicrobiia > Acidimicrobiales > RAAP-2 > DASZUK01. The sequence continues at coordinate 654,640 of CAWJOU010000005.1, read as the reverse complement.
TCAAGAACAACATCCGGGAGCTCGAAGGGGCACTGATCCGGGTCACCGCGTTCGCCAGCCTGAGCCAGGAGCCGCTCTCGATCGACCTGGCCGAGCGGGTGCTCTCCGACATCGTCGCCGCCGGCGAGCCGAGGCAGATCACCCCGCAGATGATCCTCGACGCCACGGCGGCCAGCTACGGCTTCAGTATCGACGCCATCTGCGGACCGAGCCGGACCAGGCCGCTGGTCACCGCCCGGCAGGTCGCCATGTACCTCGTCCGCAACCTCACCGACTACAGCTATCCCGCCATTGCCCGCGTCTTCGGCGGCCGGGACCACACGACCGTCATCCACGCGGTTGACAAGATCACGACCCAGATGAAGGAGCGCCGGCAGATCTACGAACAGGTCACCCAGCTCACGCACGAGATCCGCAATGGGGCATAGCGCGTCGTACGGCCGGTACGGCGACCACCTAGTGGCTGTGGACGGCCACCGTCTATCCTGGGGACGCGTCCGACCCTCGTCCCCAGGTCATCGCGCCGAGCTCGGCAACCACGCGCCCCGGGCCACGATCACCGATCGACCAGTGGACAGCGATATCCTCCGTCACCAGGGAAAACCTCGCTTCGTCCACAATCCACAGCCCTTACTACCTCTAGAACTCAATTAATTCTTTTCTCCCATCATCAGTGGGTGGCCCGGCAACCCGCCGCCGACACCCCGAACGAAAGGACAGGCTTCGTGAAGTTCCGGTCCGAACGTGACTCACTCGTCGACGTGCTCGTGACGGCCGGTCGCGCCGTCGGCGGCCGTGGCGCCTCGTCCGCGGTCCTCTCGGGGCTCCTGCTCGTGAGCGAGGGCAACCGGCTCGTCGTCACGGGGACCGATCTCGATCTGACGATCCGGGTGGAGCACGAGGTGATCGGCCTCGAAGACGGTTCCTGTGTCGTACCGGCCCGACTGACGGCCGACATCGTCCGGTCGCTCGAGCCCGGCGCGGTGACCCTCGAGGGAGCCGAGGAGAAGGTCGAGATCTCGGCCGCCCGGTCCCGCTTCGGCCTGCGGGCATTCCCGGTCGTCGAGTACCCGACGATCGCCCCTCTGGCCGAACCGACGATCACGCTGCCCGGCTCCTTGCTCGGCGAGGGTCTGCGCCAGGTGGTCCGGGCCGCATCGACGGACGACGCCCGCCCGCTGCTGACCGGCGTGCTGTTGACCGGGGAGAACGGGGCGATCCGCATCGTCGCCACCGACTCGTACCGGCTCGCGCTGCGGGACCTCGCCGGGACGGCCGGTCTCACCGGCGAGGACATCCTCGTCCCGGCCCGGGCCCTGGGCGAACTCCAGCGGTTGTCGTCCTCCTCGTCGGCCACCGATGACGACGTGAAGGAGGTCGGTGTCGCGACCGGTGCGCACGACATCACGTTCACGCGTGGGCCCGTGCGTATCAGTACCCGGTTGCTCGACGGGTCGTACCCGGACTACCGCCAGTTGATCCCGGACCACTATCCGAACCGGCTGCACCTCGGGAAGGAGACCCTGATCAGCGCGTTGCGCCGGGTCCGGCTCCTCGTCCGGGACAACACGACCCCCGTTCGGTTGTCGATGCGGCCCGGTGGCGTCGACCTGTCGGTCGTCTCCCAGGAGGTCGGCGACGCCAGCGAGACGGTGGACGGCGACTTCACCGGCGAGGACCTGGTCATCGCGTTCAACCCGTCGTACCTGATCGACGGCGTCGAGGCCGCGCTGGGCGACGAGGTCGTCATCGAGAGCGCCGATCCGTCCCGTCCCGCGACGGTCCGCGGCGCCGAGCACGACGACTTCCGGTACCTCCTCATGCCGGTGCGCGTCTCCTGATCCTCCGGCCCCGGTCACCCCGATGAGCCTCCGCCATCTCCAACTGGCGGACTTCCGGATCTTCGCCACGGCCGAGCTCGAACCGGACCCGGACGGGACGACGGTCATCACCGGTCCGAACGGCGCCGGCAAGACGTCCTTCCTGGAAGCCGTCGCTTACCTCGGCCTACAGCGATCCTTCCGCACCGCGTCCCGCGAGGCGATGATCCGCAACGGCGCGGACCGGGCGATCGTCCGGGCGGAGCTCGACCAGGGGGACCGGGCCGTCCTGGTCGAGGCCGAGATCTCCGCCGGCGGCCGCTCGCGCACGCAAGTCAATCGCCAGCCGGCGCGCTCGCGCCGCGAGACGGCCGACGCGGTCCCGGTGACCGTCTTCTCCCCGGAGGATCTCGCCGTCGTCCAGGGCGGGCCGGTGCACCGCCGAGACCTCGTCGACGACGCGCTCCGGTTGCTCGACCGGGCCGCGGCCGGCGCGCTCGACGATGTCGACCGGATCCTTCGCCAACGCGCCGCGCTCCTCCGCCAGGCCGGCGGTCGACTGACCGCCGACGTCGAGACGACGCTGGAGGTCTGGGACGACCGGCTGGCCACGGCTGGGTCGGCCGTGGCGGCCGCCCGGTCGGCGCTCGTCGACGCGCTCCGCCCGGTCGCGGCAGAGGCGTACGGCGCGCTGGCCGGTGCCGACCGTCCGGCGCCGCGGCCAGGGTCCCCGTCGTCACCAGATTTTTCGGTCACGTATCGGCGCTCGTGGTCGGGCGATCTCGGCCCGGCGCTTCGGGCGGCGCGAACCGACGACCTCCGGCGCGGCGTGACGACCGTCGGGCCACACCGCGACGACCTGCAACTGGAACTGGCGGGGCGCGATGCCCGGGTGCAGGCATCGCAGGGGGAGCAACGGTGCGTCGCGCTCGGGCTGCGGCTGGCGGTCCACCAGCTCGTCACCGAACGGTCCGAGACCGCACCGATCCTCCTGCTCGACGACGTCTTCTCCGAGCTCGACCCCGACCGCAGCCGGGCGCTCCTCCGCCAGCTCCCGCCCGGTCAGACGCTGCTCACGACGGCCGTCCCGTTGCCGCTCGGCGTCGACGTTGCCGCGGTCGTCGACGTCCCGGCGGGCGGGCGTCCACCCAGGGAGGGGGTCACGGCATCGTGACCCGGCGGCCGTGGCGCCGGCGGTCCGGCGTCGATCGCGGACCCCGGCCGATCGGGGAGTCGCTCGACGACGCGGTGGCCGGCTTCGTCCCACCCGCAGTGGCCACCGACGCCGACCGGCCGCCCGAACCGGTGACCGCCGGCGCCCTTTCGGCCGTCTTCAGCCGCTGGGAGGAGATCGTCGGCCCAGCCGTCGCCCGGCATGTTCGCCCGATCCGCTTCTCCGGCGGCGCGCTCGTCGTCGCCGTCGACCAGCCGGCCTGGGCCACCCAGGTTCGAGCACTCGGACCAGGGCTGTTGGCCCGCGTCGGCGAGGTCGGCGGTGTCGTTCCCGAACGGCTGCAGGTGATCGTGAAACCGGTGTCCGGCGGCCACTGAGTGCGTCCTCGGAGAGGGCCCGTCGGGTAGAATGGCTCGTCCGCACCGGGGACACCATCCGATTCGGTTCGGGCACCCGATGCGGACGTCGAACACATCTGATGCGAAAGGGCGCGCCCGTGGGGCTGAGCTTGGGGACACAAATTGCCGGGTGACGGGGCGTCGTACGACGCCAGTGACATCACCGTGCTGGAAGGCTTGGAGCCGGTCCGGCTCCGGCCCGGCATGTACATCGGATCTACCGGGCCCACCGGTCTGCACCACCTGATCTGGGAGGTCGTGGACAACTCGGTCGACGAGGCCATGGCCGGCTACTGCACCCGCATCGACGTCACGCTGTTGGCCGACGGCGGGTGCCGGGAGTCGGACGACGGTCGGGGGATCCCGGTCGACCCCTATCCCCAGGACCCGGACAAGTCGGCGGCCGAGGTCGTGCTGACCACTCTCCATGCCGGGGGGAAGTTCGGGGGGGCCGGCTACAAGGTCTCCGGTGGGCTGCACGGCGTCGGGGTCTCGGTGGTCAACGCCCTCTCCCGCCGGCTGGTCCTGGAGATCGACCGGAACGACAAGCACCACGTGCTGGAGTTCACCAACGGCGGCGAGCCCCAGGGCAAGCTCCGGGTCGTGGGCGAGGCCCCCCGGGGCCGGACCGGGACCACGGTCAGCTTCTGGCCGGACCCGGCCATCTTCGAGGAGCTGGAGTTCCGGGCCCAAACCGTGACCGAACGGCTGCAGGTCATGGCCTTCTTGAACAAGGGTCTGGAGATCCGCTTCGCCGACGAGCGCCCGGGGGACCAGAAGAGGGAGACCTTCAAGTACAACGGCGGCATCGTCGACTACGTGAAGCACCTCAACGCGTCGAAGGAGTCCCTCTTCCGCAAGGTCGCCTCCTACGGGCAGGTGGAGGACGGCCAGGAGGTCGACGTCGCCCTCCAGTGGAACACCGGCTTCCACGAGAGCATCTTCTCCTTCGCCAACGGGATCTCCACCACCGAGGGCGGCATGCACGAGGAGGGGTTCCGGAAGGGCCTCACCAACGTGGTGAACCGCTACGCCAAGTCCCGCAACCTGCTGAAGGAGAAGGACGAGAACCTCGACGGCAAGGACATCCGCGAGGGCCTGACGGCCATCGTGTCGGTCCGGCTGAAGGACCCCCAGTTCGAGGGCCAGACCAAGGCCAAGCTGGGCAACGTCCCCATGCGCTCGCTGGTGGAGCGGGCGACCAACGAGAAGCTGGCCGAGTGGCTGGAGGAGAACCCGACCGAGGCCAACCAGATGGTCAAGAAGGCGCTGCTGGCCCAGCGGGCCCGGGTGGCCGCTCAGCACGCCCGTGACCTGACCCGCCGCAAGTCCGGGCTCGACGGGGCCGGCCTACCCGGCAAGCTGATCGACTGCTCCTCGCGCGACCGGCGGGAGTGCGAGCTGTTCATCGTCGAGGGCAACTCGGCCGGCAGCTCGGCCAAGGACGCCCGGGACCCGCGAACCCAGGCCATCCTGCCCATCCGCGGCAAGATCCTGAACGTCGAGCGGGCCCGCATCGACAAGATGATGAAGAACACGGAGATCCAGGCGCTGATCGCCGCCATCGGCGCCGGCCTGGCCGAGGACTTCGACCCGTTGAAGATCCGTTACCACAAGGTCATCGTCCTGGCTGACGCCGACGTCGACGGCAGCCATATCCGGACCCTCCTGCTGACCTTCTTTTTCCGCCAGATGAAGGCACTGGTGGAGGGCGGCTACGTCTACGTGGCCCAGCCGCCCCTGTACTCCACGCTGGTCGGCAAGGAGAAGGCTTACCTGAAGGACGACGCGGCCAAGGACGCCTTCATGGTGTCCCATCCCGACCACAAGCAGGACTTCCAGCGTTTGAAGGGCCTCGGCGAGATGGACTTCGCCGAGCTGCGGGACACCACCATCGACCCCGCCAAGCGGTCACTGCTCCAGATCAACGTCGAGCAGGCGGCGCTGGCCGACGACGTCTGCTCAGTGCTGATGGGCGACGACGTCGAGCTGCGGCGGCACTTCATCCAGACCAACGCCAAGGATGTGCGCTTCCTCGACATCTGAGGGAACGCCATTTGAGGGGACAGAGACTATGGCACCACCGACCAGCACCCGCGGCGCCGGGACGAACGGCAGCTCCGGCGACGGCGGGGGCGGCGACACCGCCGTCCTCGGCTTCATCGAACCGATCGAGATCCAGGAGGAGATGGAGCGCTCGTTCCTCGAGTACTCCATGTCGGTCATCGTCTCCCGGGCGCTCCCCGACGTGCGGGACGGGCTCAAGCCGGTGCACCGCCGGATCCTGTACTCGATGTTCGACCAGAGCCTCCGGCCGGACCGACCGCACGTGAAGTGCGCGGCCGTCGTCGGCGAGGTGATGGGCACCTACCACCCGCACGGCGACTCGGCCATCTACGACGCCCTCGTCCGGATGGTCCAGGAGTTCTCGATGCGGCACCCGCTGGTCGACGGCCACGGGAGCTTCGGCGGCCCGGGGCCGGACGAAGGCCCGGCGGCCATGCGGTACACCGAGTGCCGGCTGCAACCGCTGGCCCTCGACCTCATGGCCGGCATCGACGAGGAGACCGTCGACTTCGCGCCGAACTACTCGAACAGCACCGAGGAGCCGACCGTGCTCCCGGCCCGGTTTCCCAACCTCCTGGTGAACGGCTCCCAGGGCATCGCCGTGGGGATGGCCACCAACATCCCTCCCCACAACCTGGGCGAGGTGATCGACGCCACCGTCCACCTCCTGGAGAGCCCCGAATCCACCCCGGACGACCTGATGCGGTTCGTCAAGGGGCCGGACTTCCCGACCGGTGCCCAGATCCTCGGGCGCCAGGGCATCCTCGACGCCTACCGGACCGGCCGCGGCTCGATCAAGATGCGGGCGGTCGCCGAGATCGACGAGGGCAAGGACACCACCCGCATCGTCGTCACCGAGCTGCCGTACCAGACGTCGGTCGGGGTGATCGCCCAGAAGATCGACGACCTGGTCAAGTCCGGCGATCTGGATGGCATCGCCGAGGTGCTCGACTCCTCCGCCGGCAAGAAGACCCGGCTGGTCATCCGGCTCAAGCGCGATGCCAACGCCAACGTGGTCCTGAACAAGCTGTACAAGCACACCCCGCTGCAGACGAGCTTCGGCGTCAACACGCTGGCCCTCGTGGACGGGGTGCCGCGGACGCTCGACCTGGCCCAGGTGCTGACGCACTACGTCGCCCACCAGATCGAGGTCGTCACCCGGCGGACCGAGTTCCGGCTCCGCAAGGCCCAGGCCCGGGCGCACATCGTCGAGGGCCTGCTGCGGGCCATCGACATGCTCGACGCGGTTATCGCGGCGATCCGCGGCTCCGACGATCGCCCGGCCGCCCGGCTCGCGCTCATGGCCGAGCCGTTCGCCTTCAGCGAGGAGCAGGCCAACCACATCTTGGACATGACGCTCGGCCGGCTCACCCGGCTGGGCCGGTCCGAGCTGGAGGAGGAGATGGCCAAGCTGCGCGAGACCATCGCCGAGCTGGAGGCCATCCTGGGCGACCCGGCCAAGTTGCGGGCGGTCATCGCCGAGGAGATGACCGCGATCCGGGACAAGTTCGCCGACGACCGCCGGTCGATCATCACCCACGACCCCGGCGAGCTCGGCGTCGAGGACCTGATCGACGACGAGGAGGTCGTCGTCACGATGACGGCGGCCGGCTACATCAAGTCGGTCTCGGCCGACGCCTTCCGGACCCAGGGTCGCGGGGGACGCGGCGTGCAGGGGGCCCGGTTGAAGGAAGAGGACCTCGTCACCCACGTCGTGCACACGACGTCGCTCTCGTACCTGCTCCTGTTCTCCAACCGGGGCAAGGTATACCGGCTGCGCGGTCACGAGATCCCGATGAAGGAGCGGACGGCGAAGGGTACCGCCCTCGTGAACCTCATCCCGCTGGACAACCACGAGAAGATCCAGGCGATCGTCGAGACCCGCGACTTCCCGGTCGACCACTACCTCGTCTTCGCCACCGCCCGCGGCCAGGTCAAGAAGACCGCGTTCAGCGAGTACGACAAGTCGCGGCGCGAGGGGTTCATCGCCATCAATCTGCGGGACGGCGACGAGCTCGTCCGGGTCGTCGCCACCAGCGGGGACGACGACCTCTTCGAGGTCACGAGCAACGGGATGACCATCCGCTTCTCCGAGAACGACGTGCGACCGATGGGTCGGGACGCCGCCGGCGTCCGCGGCGTCCGGTTGCGGGAGGAGGACGTCGTCGTCTCCCTCGACGTCGCCCGCGACGAGGCCGACATCTTGATGGTCACCGATGCCGGTTATGGCAAGCGGACGAAGCTGGAACGGTTCAACCGGCAGGCTCGCGGCGGGCAGGGCGTGCGGGGCATCCGGCTCACCGCCAAGCGCGGCCGCGTGGTCGCCGCCTTCATGGTCTCTCTCGACGAGGAGATCCTGCTCGTCTCGACCGGCGGGGTCGTCATCCGGACCGCGGTGCGCGAGATCGCCTCCCAGGGCCGCGATGCCACCGGCGTCCGGGTGATGAACCTCGACGACGGCCAGGCCGTTGCCGCGGTCGCGGCCGTCTCCGGCTCCGAGTAGCTCGCGGGGGTTGGGGCCCCATCCGGGTTTATGACGCCGCGTTGAAGGTCACGGTGTACGGCGCGGCCTTGGGGAAGTAGAGGCCGAGGTTCTTCGCGCCGGACGAGACGAAGAGGTGGGCGGCGGACGAGCCGACCTCGACGACGAGCGAGTGCTGGGTCGAGAAGCTCTTGCTCTGGCCGGCTTCGAGGATGCCGGCGAACAGCGGCGTGGTCTGGCCGGCTTCGGTGATCTGTACCCAGCTCGGATTGCCGACGGCGGACGTCTCGACGGTGAATGTCGAGGCCCGAACGGTGAACGTCGCCGCGGTCGGCGTTGTCGACGTGAGCCGCAGGCCGTTCACCGCGGCGGCGATCGTGGTCGGGGCGGACGTCCCCGAGGTGGCGGTCGAGCCGGACGTCCCGGGATGGTTGGCGTGGGTGATGCCGATGGCCCGGAGCCAGGACGGCTGGACGGCCTGGATGACGAGCCCGGCCACGCCGACCACGACGGCCAGGGCGACGACGACGACGAGGGCTCGCAGCCAGAGCGGGGTGCCGCCCCGCCGGTGCCGACGCGGGCGGTGCGGCAGCCCGGACACGGCGGGCGTGAGGCCGGTGTCGAGGACGGCTATCGCCGTCGAGGACGTACCGGGCCAGGACGGCGCGTCGGCCACGGCCACGGCGACGGGGAGCGACGTGGTGGCGGCTGGCGATGTCGTGGCGGCCGACGGGGTGCCGGGGACACGGGGGACAGTGGCGGTCGGCGCGTCGGCGACGACGGCCGGGCCGCGGCGCTCGCCGATCGCCACCGCGGGTGGCGACGACGGCCGCGCTGCCGGCCAGTGCTCGACGAGGCTCAACGCGTAGAGGTCACCGGACAGGCCGAGGGCGTTGGCGTAGACGCGGAGGGCCTTGACCGTCGCCACCCGGTCCTCCAGTCGGCCGACCTCGCCGCTCTCGAGGCGTTCCAGCTCGTCGAGCGGCAGCCCGGTCCGGGCGCCGACGTCCTCGAGCCGGAGCCCCTGGCGAGTCCGGACCCGCCGGAGCGTTCGGGCGAGCTCGGACACGGAGGCAGGCATGGCGGGCGCGCCGTTGCGACGGTTCCCGCCGTCACGATGCCGCATTCAACGCACCATTCCTTCCGTCCCGGTACGCCGAGCGTACCCCTCCGGCACGCCGGAAGGGCGTTCCGGGGTGCCGGCCGGTGTTGCCGCCTGGCCCACAGGATATCGACAGGGTTACGGGCGAGTATCTAGGGTCGAGGAGGTGCCGATGGCCGGCGAAGACGCCCGAGTCCTGGTGGTGGACGACGAACCGGGGATCACCGACCTGGTCTCGATGGCCCTCCGTTACGAGGGCCTGACGGTCGAGGTCGCCCATACCGGCCACGACGCCCTTCGCTCGGTCGACTCGTTCCGGCCGCACCTGATGGTGCTGGACGTGATGCTGCCCGACCTGGACGGCTTCGAGGTCCTCCGCCATCTGTCGGGCGACCACCCGCGGGTGCCGGTGATCTTCCTGACGGCGCGCGACGGTCTGGAGGACAAGCTCCGGGGGTTCACCCTCGGCGGCGACGACTACGTCACCAAGCCGTTCAGCGTCGAGGAGCTGATCGTCCGGACCCGGGCGATCCTGCGGCGGGTCCACGAGATCGAAGAGGACAGCGGCGTGCTCCGCTGGGCCGACCTCGTCCTGGACGAGGACCAGCACGAGGTGACGCGCGACGGCACGGTCGTCGAGCTGACGCCGACGGAGTTCAAGCTGCTCCACTACCTCCTCTTGAACAGCGACCGGGTCGTCTCGAAGGCCCAGATCCTCGACCGGGTGTGGCACTACGACTTCGACGGGAACGACAACGTCGTCGAGATCTTCATCAGCTCACTCCGCCGGAAGCTCGAGACCCACGGACCGCGGCTCATCCACACGGTCCGGGGCGTCGGCTACCGGCTCAAGCGCCCGCCGGCGTAGGCGGCCGGCCCGGTGCCCCTCCGGACCCGGCTCCTGCTGGTCCTGGTCGGCGTGGTCGCGGTCGGCCTCGTCGTCTCCGACGTCGTCGTCTACGCCCAGCTCCGCTCGTTCCTGTACTCCCGGGTCGACTCCGAGCTGCAGGCCGCGTCGTACACGGTGAGCGGCATACTGCTCCACCAGCACCCGTCGTCGTTCCCGGCCCACCGGCCCCGGGAGAGCCAGCCGTCGAGCGCCACCGTCCCGTCGACGCAACCGACGACGACGGCCACGACGCCTTCGCTCACGCTTCCGACCGGCTCGTTCCCGTTCACCGGCCCGCACCGGGCCGGTCGGCCCCGGGACGGCCAGTTCCCGGAGGGCACGATCGGTGAGCTGGTCGGCCCCGGCGGCCAGGTCGTCGGCACGCCGGTCTCGTTCGTCTACGGCGGACCGGCGCCGCCCGGACCGGCCCTGCCGCATCCGCTCCCGACCGGTGCGCGGGGCGGCGCCCCGTTCAGCACCGGCAGCGTCGACGGGAACACGGTGGCCTATCGAGTCCTCGCCCGACCGCTCCACGTCGACGGGCTCACGCTGGTCGTCGCCGTCCCGCTGACCGAGACCGATCAGACCCTCGGCCGGCTGGCCCTGGTGATGGTCCTGGTGAGCCTGGGCGTCCTGATCGGCCTCGGCGCGCTCGTCTGGTGGATCGTCCGGCGCGGGCTCCGTCCGCTCGAAGCGATGGCCGTGACCGCCGGGGCGATCGCCGGCGGGGACCTCGGTCGGCGGGTGGCCCCCGCCGAAGACCGGACGGAGGTCGGTCGGCTCGGCCTGGCCCTCAACGCCATGCTCGGGGAGATCGAGGCCGCCTTCACCGCCCGGGCGGCGTCGGAAGGTCGGCTCCGGCGGTTCCTGGCCGACGCGTCCCACGAGTTGCGGACCCCGCTCACGTCGATCCGGGGCTACGCCGAGATCTTCGACCTCGGCGCCCGGGAGCGGCCCGAGGATCTCGCCACCGCGATGCACCACATCCGGGAGGAGGCCGACCGGATGACGCTGCTGGTGGACGACCTGCTCTTGCTGGCCCGGCTCGACCGGGAGCGGCCGCTGGCGATGGAACCGACCGACCTGGTCCCGCTGGTCGACCGGGCGGTAGCCGCTGGACGGGCCGCCGCGTCGGGCCATCCGGTCACTCTCGTCACGCCGGACGAGGCGGTCGTCGCCGGCGACGCCGATCGGCTCCGTCAGGTCGTCGACAACCTGCTGGCCAACGCCCTCCGGCACTCGCCGGACGGCGCGGCGGTCGAGGTCCGGGTGTCGGCGGGGCCGGACGCGGTGACGATCGAGGTCGCCGACCACGGGCCCGGGGTCCCGGCCGCCGATCGCGAGCGCATTTTCGAGCCGTTCTACCGGGCCGACAGCTCGCGGGCCCGAGCCACCGGGGGGGCCGGCCTCGGGTTGGCCATCGTGGCGGCCATCGCCCGGGCGCACGGAGGGACCGTCGGGGTCGAGCCGAACGGGAACGGCAGTGACGAGGACAGCGGGGAGGGGAGCGGCGCCCGGTTCTGGGTCCGCCTGCCGACGGTCCCACCGGGAGCGGCGTAGACCGGCGGTCGGGAATGCGCGCCGACGCGGGCCGGTTGCCGATAATTGCGGTATACCGAGTCTGCCCGGGCGGAAGGGGAGTTGCGCCACGGGCCCGGGGCTGGGGAGGGAAGCCGAGCCCATGAGCGTCGAGATCCTGCTGGCCCTGGTGGCGAGCTTGTTCACGGCCACGTCGTCGGTGGCCCAGCGGGTCGCGGCCGCTCCGGCCCCGGGGGAGATCACGTTCAGCTGGCGGCTGCTGCTCTTCCTCCTGCGCCGACCGATCTGGTTCCTCGGCATCCTCTGCATGATCGCCGGTTTCTTGTTCCAGCTGGCTGCCCTCCACTTCGGCGACCTCAGCCTGGTCCAACCGGTGATCGCCACGGAGCTGCTGTTCGTCTTCGCCTACCTGGCCCTGCGCAACCGGCATCGTGTGCATGCCCGCGACTGGCTAGCCGCGGCGGGTATGGCGGTCGGTCTGGGCGGCTTCTTGTTCCTGGCCGATCCGTCCGGGGGATCGACCACACGAGCGACGGCCTGGATGTGGATCCTGGCCGGCGCGGCGACGTTCGGCGCCGCCGGCGTCGTCGCCGCACTGTCGGTGCTCCCGGTCCGGCGGGGCCGCGGGCTGTCGCCGGCCGGCAAGGCCGCCCTGCTCTCCGTGTCGGCAGGCATGGCGTGGGGGTTCGTCGCCGCCGTCATCAAGGAGCTCAGCTCCCACGTCGACCAGGGCTGGTACGCGGTCTTCTCGAACTGGTCCCCGTACGTCCTCGTCCTCTCCGGCGCTGTCGCCATGTTCCTCGTCTCCAACGCTTTCCAGGCCGGCCCCCTCGCCGCGTCCCAGCCCGGGTTGACGATCGTCGACCCGTTGGTGGCCAGTCTGTTGGGGATCACGTTGTTCGGCGAGCAGCTGCGGTTCGGGCCGTGGCACCTGGCCGGCGAGGTGGTCGCGGTCGGCATCCTCGTCGCCAGCGTCGTGCTGCTCAGCCGCAGTCCGCTGATCAGGGACGGCCAGGTCGATGGCGCGCCGCCGCCGCTCGTCGCCCAGCCGTCGCGACCCGATGATCAGTCGGGCTCGGTGGCTCAGGGCCGCACCCGCACGGGCAGCGACTCGTAGCGGCGGACGAACGGACCGGGAGCCAGGCGCCCCTGGTCGAGGTCGGCGGTGACGTTCGGCGTGGCGGCCAGGAGCTCTTCGAGGGCGATCCGGCCCTGCAGCCGGGCCGCGGCGGCGCCGATGCAGTGATGGGGACCGCCACCGAAGGCCATCATCCGGGGCGCCCGGCGGGTGACGTCCAGCCGGTCGGCGGACGGCCCGAACTCTCGGGGGTCCCGGTTGGCCGACCCGTACAACAGGTGCACCTTGCGTCCGGCCGGAATCGTCCGGTCCCCGATCGTCACCTCGCGGGTGGTCGTCCGGCACAGCCCCTGCACCGGTGACGTCCACCGCAGCAGCTCCTCCACCGCGCCGGGGATCAGGCCCGGATCCTCGGCCAATTGTCGCCGCTGCGCCGGCCGCTCGGTCAGCGCCACCGCGGCCCCGCCGAGGAGCCCGGTGACCGTGTCGTTGCCGCCAGCGATCATCACGAAGCAGTAGCCCAGGATCCGGACCAGGTCCAAGGGCTCGCCGTCGACGTCCGCGGCGACGAGGTCCGAGAGCATGTCGTCGGCCGGCTCCCGGCGCCGGCGGGCCACCAGCTCGCGGAAGTACCCGTACAGCCCGGCCACAGCCGCCGCGGCCCCGCCGATGGCGTCGCCACGGGCATTGGCCGACACGATGGCCGCGCTCCAGGCGTCGAACTGCGCCCGGTCGGCCTCCGGGACGCCGAGGTAGGCGGCCACCACCAGCGTCGGCAGGGGACCGGCGAGCAGCTCGATGAAGTCGCCCTCGCCGGCGTCCGTCAACGCGGCCACCCGCGCCCGGACGAAGGCCCGCACCGCCGGTTCCAGCCCGGCCACCTGCCGTGGGGTGAACCCCCGGCTGACGAGCCGCCGGTACGTCGTGTGCTCCGGCCGGTCCATCATGACCATCGTCGGCGCCAGCCCCAGCTGGGCGATCTCGTCCGGCTCGAACGTCAGTCCCTCGGCCGACGAGAACGTCGCCCCGTCCCCCGCTGCGGCGAAGACGTCCGCGAACCGTGACAGCACCCAGTAGTCGCGGTGCTCGACGTGGTGCACCGGGTCCTCGTCGCGCAACCGGCCGTACAGCGGGTACGGGTCCTCGTGGACCGTCGTGTCGTACGGGTCGTAGCGAACCGGCCCTTCGTCGTCCATGCCACCCCCCGGGATTTAGCGGACTACTAGGCGAACTTGAGCCAAATCTTACGGACGGTCGGTCTACTGGGTACACGGAAGCGGTCCGACGGTGGCCGCAGCCAGCCAACCAGGAGGCACGATGACCGATCCCCAGTCGCAGCCGGAGATGTCCGAACCGGCGGGCCCATCGCCGGCCGGCCCAGTTCCGGCTGGCTCAGTTCCGACGGCGCCAGTTCCGACGGCGCCAGTTCCGACCGCGGACGGTCAGGCCATCGTCCTCCCACCGGTCGGCACGCCGTCGGCTGGCGACACGCAGGAAGTGCCGGTGGCGTCGAGCCCACCGCCAGTGCCCGTCGGTGCCACCCCGGAGGCGCCGGTCGCGTCGAGCCCCTGGCCGCCGTCCCCCGGCGACACGCCACCGGCAGGTACCCCCTGGCCAGCGCCGCCCGCGGCCGCCGGCGGCGCGGGCGGCAGTGCCGGCTTCGGCGGATGGGTTCCTGGTCCGCCGGGAGCCCCCTGGGGGCCGCCAGGAGCCGGATGGACCGGTCCGACGTCGTCGGCCGCGCCGTCGGCGACGGCGCCGTCCCGTGGCCGGCGGTCGAAGGTGATCGGGGCCGCGGCGGTGCTCACCGCCGTGGCGACGCTGGCCGGCGTCGGCATCGGCTACGCGGTCTGGCAGCCGTCGACGACCGCGCCGGCATCCGCGACGTCACCGATCGGTGGCAGTTCCCGACCGGTCGCACCAGGGACAACCGGCTCGACCGGCGGGCGGGGGTTCGGCTCCGGCGGCTCGCCGTTCGGCGGTGGGTCGTCCGGCTCGACGGGCGGGTCCGGGTCGTCCGGCTCGACGGGCGGGTCCGGGTCGTCCGGCTCGACCGGCGGGTCGACGTCGTCGGCCGCCGGGTCGCCGTCGAACCTGTCGTCGATCGCCACCGGCGTCGATCCCGGTCTGGTCGACGTCAACACGACGCTGAGCTACCAGGACGAGGAGGCCGCGGGCACGGGGATGGTCCTTACGTCGAACGGTGAGGTCCTGACCAACAACCATGTCGTCGAGGGAGCGACGAGCATCAGCGTCACGGACATCGGGAACGGCAAGACGTACACCGCCAGCGTCGTCGGCTACGACCGCTCCCATGACGTCGCGGTGATCCAGCTCCACGGCGCCTCCGGTCTGCAGACGGTGACCACCAGTGACTCGTCCAAGGTGGCCGTCGGCCAGGGTGTCGTCGGGATCGGCAATGCCGGCGGGGCCGGCGGTACGCCGAGCGTCGCTGGCGGGTCGGTGACGGCACTGAACCAGTCGATCACGGCCAGCGACGAGGGCGACGGTACGTCCGAGCAGTTGACCGGTCTCATCGAGGTGAACTCGGACATCCAGCCCGGTGACTCCGGCGGTCCGCTTGTCGACACGAGCGGCCACGTCGTCGGCATGGACACCGCGGCATCGTCGTCGGAGGGGTACACCTTCCAGGACGCGACAGGCCAGGGCTACGCCATCCCGATCGATACGGCGCTGACGATCGCCAAGCAGATCGAGGCCGGCACGAGCTCGTCGACGGTGCACATTGGGGCGACCGCCTTCCTCGGCGTCGAGATCCAGGCGCCGGCGTCGGGACAGACCGGACAGGGCTCGTCGGGCAACGGCTCCGGCTCCAGCGGCGGGGGACTTGGCGGCGGAGGCTTCGGTCGGTTCGGCGGCACAGGTGAGACGACAGGCACAACCACGACAGGGAGCGGCTCGACAAGCGGCACGAGCCCAGCGACGACAACAGCTGGCCAGGGCAACTCGAGCACGTCCGGCGCGGACGTCGCCGGCGTGGTCGCCAGCTCGCCGGCGCAGAAGGCCGGCCTGGCCGACGGCGACGTGATCACCGCGGTCAACGGGACGACGGTCAGCTCGGCCGAGGATCTGACGACCGTCATGATGGGTCACCACCCCGGCGACAAGGTCCAGCTGACGTGGACGGACAGCTCCGGTCAGCAGCACACCGCCACGGTCACGCTGGCCACAGGGCCGGCCGACTGACCGATCGATTGACCATCACGCCCCGTCTCGTCGGGGACGTTAGGCCCGGTGGGCTCCCGGACGGGGACCCACCGGGTCGTTGGCGCGACCGGCGAAGTTCATCCTCCGGTAACCCCGTCACGGGCCGGGGCAAGCCGCGGCGATGAGCGTGTCGGTCCGCCGATCGCCCCACGTTCGAGTTGTCGGATGAAGTTGGTGGCGGCCACTCGGTTGTCGAGGCCCAGCTTGTCGTAGCTGTGCTGGATGTGCTTTTCGACGGTCCTCGGGCTGATCGCGAGCCGCGAGGCCGTGGTCCCGATCGTGTGTCCTTCGGTCACGAGGACGAGCACTTCGGCCTCTCGAGGAGTCAATCCACACCGGCGGAGGAGCGTGAGTGCCCCGGCCGCGTGGACCTCGGCAACCAGGAGGGCCTGGCCATCGGGCACCGGCACTCGCCGAATCATCAGATGGTGATCGTCACGGTCCACCACGAGGGGCATCGGGGGGGCCAGCGGACGACGGGAGTGGTCAAGCCATTCGACCACTGCGTCCGGGAGACGGCCCTCACCGTCGGGGAACCATCGGCCAAACGTCTCGGTCGCGCGTTCGGTCCAGTGCTCGGGGTTTCCCCTCCGATCGAGGACGATGAGACCCTCGCCCCCCTGCTCGACGAGAGCCGTGACGCCGGCGAGCGACCGTTGTAACCGGGTGAAGTCCTGCGCGTTGAGGTAGGCCTGCACGAGGTGCGGCCGTAGGGCGTTGAGGATCTGTCGCTCGCGATCGGAGAAGCCGCGTCGCGGGCGGTTGAGGGCGATCCCGATCACCACGGAGGGGTCGGGAAGGACGAACGAGATTTGGTCCTCGGCCCCGATCTGCCGGTAGAAGTGCTGATAGAGGTCAGTGGCGTGGAACTCTCTCGTGGTCAGAAAGTCCGAGATGGCCTGTGGCCGGCCGTCGCCGGTGGCGCGGGAGTGGGCGATCACCGGATGGTCGGCCATATGGGCAACGAACTCGTCGGCCAAGTCTTCGGAGACGATAGCGGGCTCCATGACCGCCTCGACGTGTCCCCGCTGGGTGTCCACCTCGTTCCAGGCGATGGCATTGGTCGATACCAGGGAGGGGAGGACCGACACCGTGTGGTGTCGGAGCGCATCCAAGTCGCGGAACTTCGCGAAGGACCCCACGACTTGCAAGAGCTGATCGAAGTCGGTCCTGGAGACATCGAGGGAGGTCATGTCATGTGCTCCCGATCGACTACGTGACCCCGCGCACGGTAGTGCCGATCTGTGGAGGGAGCCAACCCTCGCCGTGAACGAAACCGGCCGGTTCGGGGTGGCGGGGCCACGGCGACCAGGACCATTTCATGGTCAGCGGCCGACCGGAGCGACGGAGGTCGGCGAGTGGACGGAGCGATTTCGAGAGCAGTTTGCCTACGCATTCTACGTATTACTACGTAGAGATGGCCCGGTATTTTGGTCCAACCGTCGGTTCAGCAGCACGCATGTATCAAGTGATGTATCAAAAACAGGTCTTGACCTCGCCGGTTTAGGTTGTTACAACGGGCATGTCATTCGGCCTATTTGGCTGAGGCGGGATGCGGCGGGCTGGTTTGTGCCAGCGGCGGCGGCGTCGGATCGAGTGGGAAAGCGCGGTCGTAGGAGCGCGGTGAGCGTGCCCATTGGGTGGCTCGGGCTCTCGATGGTCAATCAGGAGGATCGTCATGTGGAAGACCGGTTCAGCGAAGGGCCGCCGTATCGGCTTGGGGGTAGCGCTCGTCCTCGGGCTCGTTGCCGTTCCGCTCTCCGTTGTCACCACCGTCTCGACGGCGGCCTCAGCCGCGCCGGGGACGGCGTCGAGTCCGGTCACCTCGGACGGGGTTACCGCTTCGGCCGAGGCGCCCGACGGTCTGTTCCCGATCGCCACCGACACCGGCAAGGTGTACATGTCCGAGACAGGCATCGGCACCAACGATCCGACAGGTGGACCCGTCTACGTCCAGAAGGACAGTGCCAACTCCACCGTCCGAGCCGCCTACCTGTTGGCGGCCGGCATCCCGGGCTACACCATGGAGAGCGGGACAGTTACCTTGAACGGCGTCTCCCTCTCCTTCACGCCCGCAGACAGTGTGGAGGGAAACTTCGGGGTCAACAGCGTCTGGACCAACGTGACGACAATCGTGGCCCCGGTAGTCGATGCCGCCCCGACGGGGTTGGTCAAGTTCAACGCGGCCGAGCCGCTGAACACCGACACAGTCACAGGCGAGATCCTGGCGGTGGTCATGAACGACCCGACACTGCCGACCAGCAACACCGTGAGCTTTCTGTTCGGGGCGCTGGACACCGCAGGCGACAGCTTCAACATCGGCTTGGCCAGTCCGCTCAATCTGAGCGCGCCCACACTCTCGATGACGATGAGCATCGGTGACTCGTATGGGTACCAGGGTCCGCCGGGAGACGGCCAGTACAGCACGATCGAGGTCGACGGGACGTCGATGACCTCGGCGGCCGGCGGTAATGATGACTCGGCCTGCAAGTACGACACACCGCAAAATTTCACGACATGCGGCAACGGTGAGCTGATCACCGTCGGGGGGATCGGCGATACCCCAGAAACGCCGTCTGACCCGACAGCGACGACATACACATGTGTGCCGGGTCCACCGAGGTGCACAGACGAGCTCTACAACCTGCTCCCCTTCGTCCACAACGGGGACACCTCTATCCAGGTGAACACGACCAACCCGTCGGATAACGACAACATCTTCTTCACCGGGTTCCAACTCAACTCGGCGACGGCGGTGGTCGGGGAGGGGGCGGTGCTCAGCCCGGCCACAGGGTCGAGCCCGGTGGGCAGCCCATACACCTTCACGACCAAGGTGCAGAACACAGCAGGCGATCCGATCGCCGATCAGCCGGTCACCTTCACCGTGCTCTCCGGACCCGATGCCGGTAAGACGGCCACGGCCACGACGAACGCCAGTGGCGTGGCGACATTCGTCGACACGAGCGCTGCCACCGGCACCGACACGGTTCAAGTCAGCTTCACGAATGCGACAGGTGGTACCGAGACGTCGAACGGGGCGACGGTTGTCTGGACGGCCGCCGCTTCAGTTCCCACCACCCTCAGCACCTCGCTCTCGGGCGGGGGCAAGACCGGAACGGCCATCTCGGTCCCGGCCAGCACGGCGGTGACCGACACCGCCACCCTGGGTGGAGCGACGGCCACCGCCGGCGGCACGGTCACCTACAGCGTGTACTCCAACGCCGCCTGCACCACCTCGGCCGGATCGGGCGGCACGGTGGACGTCACCAACGGGACGGTCCCGGCCTCCTCGGCCGTCACCTTGTCGACGGCGGGCACCTACTACTGGAAGGCCTCGTACTCGGGCGACTCGGCCAACGGTCTGTCCACAAGCACTTGTGGGACGGCCGGTGAGGTCGAGACGGTGACCCCGGTGATCGTTCCCACCACCCTCAGCACCTCGCTCTCGGGCGGGGGCAAGACCGGAACGGCCATCTCGGTCCCGGCCAGCACGGCGGTGACCGACACCGCCACCCTGGGTGGAGCGACGGCCACCGCCGCCGGCACGGTCACCTACAGCGTGTACTCCAACGCCGCCTGCACCACCTCGGCCGGATCGGGCGGCACGGTGGACGTCACCAACGGGACGGTCCCGGCCTCCTCGGCCGTCACCTTGTCGACGGCGGGCACCTACTACTGGAAGGCCTCGTACTCGGGCGACTCGGCCAACGGTCTGTCCACAAGCACTTGTGGGACGGCCGGTGAGGTCGAGACGGTGACCCCGGTGACAACGCCGCCCCCTCCGTCCGCCAAGCCAACCAAGATCAGCACTTCCCTGACAGGACGGGGAGTCTTCGGAGGCCATCTGTGTTGGTGGCCCGGCGACCAGGTCACCGTGTACTCCGGCGCCGCGGTGACCGACTCGGCGAAGCTGAGCGGAACCAACGTGGCTACCGCCGGCGGCACGGTCACCTACACGGTGTACTCCTCCTCCAACCCGCAGCGAGCCCACGTAGTGGCCAATGCGGGGACGGTGACCGTCAAACATGGCATCGTCCCGGACTCAGAACCGGTCACGCTGGCGGCGGGCACGTACTACTGGCAGGCGTCCTACTCGGGGGACGCCGCTAACCAGCCGTCGGTCAGCGTGCTCGGTTCGGAAGTGGAGACCGTGGTCCCGGTACCGCACTGCGGCTTTGGATGGTTCGGCGGCCTTGATGGTGGCTGCTGTTTCCGGTTCTGAGCATTTGGAAATCACAGGGCTGTCAACTGAAGCCGCACTTTGTCGGTCCGGAGACGGCCGGGCGGACCCGGATTGACGTTCGGTTCCGACGTGGTGCGAACCCACCGCCCTCGTGCAGCCAACAGAGCGTGACGGTCCCGCCTGAGGCCGGGGCCGAGTTCGCCCAGCCGCTCCTCTACGGAAGCGCCGATTGGAAGAGCGCCTACGACCTGCTGCACAACACAAGAGGGCATGAACGGCTGGCCTCTCGGTCGGTCGGTCGGTGGGCTTCCGACAGAACCCCTCTGACGTGGGTCACGGAACACGCTGTCTGACGGCCGTCCCACGCTGTCGCGTTGGATTTCCCATCCGGCGCTCGGGGCGTCAGCTATGCGCCAACCCTAACTCGCCCTGGTCAGTGCTCTAGCCGTCTCTTCTGGCGGCACTAGGCGGTCCAAGTAATCCGCCACGCCGGCGACGACCAGGAAGTTCACGGACAGACCTCGATCCTCAGCCGCTTGTTTCAATCGTTCGTGCAGTTGCTCCGGAAAGCGAATTGCGGTCGTCGTGCGCATCCTCGGTGCCATAACTACATACTAGTAGTTACACCAATGTGATGTCAATACGCGCGCCGCTCGCGCGATGACGGCGCGCGGATGGCTTGTGTGAATCCCCCAGCCGGCAACATGCTCGCACTTCGCTCTCAGGAGACCATCCACCACCGCCTCATAGCGAGCCGATAGCTTTCGAATCGACGCCAGGGGTTGCTGGCTCTCCGGAATCGAACGAAGGAGGGATTTATGCCCAACGCGAGCGGCGGGGCCGCCTCAAAGGGGCTGGGAAGTCTATCGATCGACCGTTTTAAGGACTCTCATGAGATGCCAATGAGCCTTGATCTGCAAACCCTCCTTGACGACCTTGATGTCCATGTCAAAGGCGAGATGACCGTCAATCCTGAGGTCATCGAAAAGGGAGACGACCTGGACGTAAAGGTCCTTCCGATTAGCGCCCGTAAGTGGCACAAGCTGGACGAGGCCGTTGCCGTGGTCGCTGATCTCAAGGGATCAACGAACCTTGGAGTCGGCAAGCATGCAGCATCCACCGCCGCCGTCTACGAAGCTGCGACTGGGGGACTATCCCGGATCTTCGATGAGTTTGATGCGAACTTCGTGGCGATCCAGGGAGACGGAGCCTTCGGGTTGTTCTGGGGCGCCCGACGGATGGAGCGCGCCCTCTGTACCGGTATTACCGTCAAGACGTTCAGCGCGAGCCAGCTCGTTCCCCGGCTAAACAAGAAGTGGACGGATCTCCCCGTGACGGGATTCAAGGTGGGTGTAGCGGTGAGCAAGTTGCTCGTCAAGCGAGTTGGGGTGCCACGGACCGATCACCAGGAGCCCGTATGGGCAGGGAAGGCCGTCAACTACGCCGCCAAGTGCGCCCAGCAGGCAAGCGAGCACGAGATGATCGTCACGGGCTCAGTCTGGGATTTTGTCGAGGGCAACGATTATTTGGCTGTGACCTGTCCCTGTGGGAGTGGGCCGACCGACAACATCTGGAGCGACGTCACCATTGACAAGATCCACGAGGGGGACGGTGAGCGTGCGGGACGCAAGCTGACGTCCCAGTGGTGTGAGACGCACGGCGCCGACTACTGCACTGCTGTTCTCGCAGGTCAGACGGACCGCCCCGAGGCGGAAGCGATCGTGGCTCGGGTGGCGAAGGCGCAACGCGACGATGTGCTTCGTACGGCACAACGTCGCATCCGGGAGAACAAGCGAAATGTTAGAAGCGGCCTCGCCATGAGGAACCGTTAGCTCGGCGGCGGGGGGCAGCCGTGGGAATCAAGGTCGACGCCGACAGCGGTACCGGGATCTTCGGTAAAACGTGGAGCGTGGGTGGCGGAAGGGCGGTCCCAACCGCTGAAGAAATCGCACCGGGTAGTGACGCAGTCACAGCCGGCGCAGTGCTTCTGTACCTGGACCTCTACCACACTACGGAGCCGTCGCCGTGAGCACTTCACCTTCCACTGACCCAGAAGGTGGCGCGGACAGTAACTTCGCCTGGAAGGTCCACGACGCTCTTGATTCGTGGACCGGTAAGGTCGACACCAAGGCTTCGATCGCCCTCGCGATCGAAGCAGCAATCGCCGGCTTCGTGATTACCCTATCGACGAACCGGGGCCGGTTGTCCGAGTTACACGGGTACCACGCCGACTTGGAACACGTTGGTCTGGTCTTCCTGGCGGCATCCGTCCTGGCCTCGCTGGGAGTGGTCATGCCGCAGCTGAGCCGCCGGAAGGCCAGAAGAAACTGGTCGGAAAACATGATCTATTTCGGCCATCTCAGGCGGTGGGATGCCAGCAAGCTCGCTCAAGCGCTCTCCTCGGAGAATCCGACCACCGATCAGTTGGCTCGACAGTTGGTCGAGATGTCCAAGATCACTTGGCGAAAGCACGCGTGGCTCCAATGGTCGCTCTGGTTTCTCTTCCTCGGGTCAGCGCTCTTGGTCTGGGCAGGTTCGTGATCTGGCTTGAGTTGCGGCGGCCTTCGGGCCATGACAGTGCCAAATTCGAGCAGACCGGAAGAGCGTCGCTCTACGTTGCTCCAAACAGTTGCACCTCGACCAGAGGAATGCTCGATCCGGCTCCTCCGGATCGACGTCCGAGACCGGCAGTGCTTCGGTCGTTCGGCGCGTCTGGTCTGGCTGAAACGCCGGTGGTGCCGATCCGGACTGCGTGGCCAAGACCTGGACCGAGGGATCGGCCGCGGTCCCATCCCGGGCGGTGCTCACAGTGCGGGCGGGGATGGAGGCCACCCGACAGGCGGGCGAGTTGGCCCTGCCCGACGCCGTCGTGGCGAGAGCTCGGGGTGAAACTACGCCGTCTGGCCATCGGGGTTTCCTTCTCCTTGACCGACGCTTCCGGCACTGGCAGCGGCAACTCGCAATAGCACCTCCCCCGCCAACACCCACTTGGCCGAGCGGGCAGCTCTCTCGGCCTCGGTCCTCACTGGCTCGATGAGGCGGTACAGGCTGACGCGGTTGATGCCGAGCAGCCGTGAGGTCTTGGTACCACCGAAGACGTCGTAGATCTCTTTGATGGCCTCCGCTCGTACGAGGTTGGCCTCGGCCTCCAGTTCCCTAGCCTTCTCCGCAAGCATCAGCGCTGCCGACTGGCGGTCGATTGGACTCTCGATTCTGCGGAGAGCAGCCGCTTCGGCGTCTATGTTCAGCATGCCGACAACTGTAGCACATCCCGGACATATGTCATGGCCACAGACACTGCGGCCCGGACCTCAATTTGCGAGCCGACGATCGACCTCCGCCATCGGCCGTCAAGCGCGGGAGCACAGTCCAGACTCATAGCGTGTCGCTGTACCCATCCAGAGGAGTCGAGGGACCTGGCCGAGTTCCGGGCGACGAGAATGACGTGGCTGGGGGTGTTCAGACTGGTCCCGGGTGCCGAAGTTGGCGAATAGAAGGGGGTATCGCATCATCGACGCTGAACGCCCACCGCTGTTGGGCCTTCGGTCGATGCATGCAGCTCCCACCCACCCCACCGGTCGGGCACGACGTCGACCGAAGCGGCCTCGTTCCCCGAGACCACGATCACGGCTCCGATGGTGGGGTCGACGGCCGGATCGTCGGGCTCACCGTTCTGCGCGTAGAGAGAGATGCTGGCGGAACCGTCCGGAGACTCGGGCAGGCTGACGACGACTTCAGCCCGAAGCCCGTCGCGCTGGATGACGATACATTCCTGCCCCGTGGCGTCGGCCACCACGAGCCGCCGGACCCGCAACGTGCCGTCAGGATCGAAGGCTGCCCGGAGCCAAGCGAGCAGTTCGGCATCGGTAGGCGGCGCGCCGGGGACTGGATCGTCTGCCATCGTCGCCTCCTATAGCGTCAGAAACGCCTTTCACATCCCTCTAATCACCCATTATCACAGGTATATTGACCTTGATCGTGTATGGTCAGTGATGGGCCGGTCGTCTGGACTTGGGCGATGCCTGAGCGTCGCCAGTCCTCCTCTGCCGCGGTTCAACTCGGCCGCCGGATCGCCGCCCGACGGGCGTTGCTCGGATGGTCACGGGAGAAGGTGGCTGAGGAGGCCGGGACGAGTGCCAACTACGTGGGCTCCATCGAGCGGGGGGACCAGGACGCCGGGTTGCTCACGATCCTGCGGTTGGCTCGGGCACTCGACACGACCCCCGGTGAACTGCTCAACGGGTTGGACCCGGGCAAGTAACTCCGCCCGCTGCACCCGATGAGCAGTTGGCCTTGGCGGTCTGCTCGCTGGGAACCACTCTGCTACCGATCGCGACCCCACTTCCGGCGATTCGACGGCATCTCGGAGAGTCCGCCCAGCAACTCCTCCCAAGGGATGTCCAATCCGCGCTGAAGCGCCATCAGCGTGTCGAGCTTGATGAGGCGATCACCACGTTCGATGTCGCCGACGTAGGCCGGACTGATGCCGACTTGCTCACCAAGCTGCAGCCGGGACAGCCGGAGCTGCACGCGCCGAACGCGAACGCGGTGGCCAAGCTCTGCGGCGAGGGGGCTTGGGTTTGGCTTGGCCATAGCCCAGCCATTTCAGACGGCCCCGCTGTTGGCGCCTATAGGAAACTTCCGACAGTTTCTCGGAAGTTTCGGTATCATCCTCTGGAAAATTGACACTCTGTAGGAAGAAGACGATCGGGGACGCCTCCCGACATGGTGCCGAGAGATTGGCGGAGGTGGAGTCATGATGTTGAGGGCCTGGCTCGGCTCAACTCCGCTGCAGGTCTGCTCGGTTCACCGGCACCTCTTGATGATTGCCACCCACCCGCACTTTCGCGACCGCCACGACATCGGGAGTCGGGAACGTGCTCGAAGCCTTCTTCTGGGTGGGCTGGTCAGGCCTTCGTGGCCTTCCCGATCAACAGGGGCATGAGAGAGGACCATTGAAACCGGGCTCCGATTTCTGAGCATCCGGTCGACCGAGGGGATATGAAATCCCAACCAACGCGTTGAAGGAGACATGAATACTACCGAGCACATCACGACCAAGCGCTTCCTCTCCGGAGCAGGGGTGGTAATACTCGTCGCCGCTCTAATCGCCGTCTTCGTGGCGCTCTCGGACCACGAGGCAGCTGTCCGATATCAGGCGGGCATTCGGCACGAGGCAGCTGTGGCCCGGCACAAGGCAACTATTGCCCGGGACAATGCGGAGTACAACGCAGGGTTCGCGGCTGGACAAAATCTCACTTGGACAGTGAAGGGAACGACCAGAGCCGAAACGCTTTCTCGCTACGGTCCGGTACCCATGGGGAAGAAGCCCACATACGCACCGTTCACAACGGCCACAGCAGCGTGCCGAAGCAAGGAACCGAAGGCAAAGGCAACGGTCGCGCCGTGGATGCGTGGGTGTGTGGCCGGCGTGTTCACCACATGGAACGCGAAGGTGACCGATGCCTCTCCGACACCGTACTACGCGCCGACAGGCGATCCTCTTCCGGCGACCACAACGTCAGGGAACTGAACGGATCATGAACATCACTATGACCATTACCAAACGGAGGATCGTCGTTGCCGCCGCCGCAGCGGTCATCGTCGCGTTCGCGGTCGTCCTCGTCGTCGTCCTTGTGGGCATCTCGAACCGCCAGCAGGCCCTCCAGCACCAGCAGGCCGTGGCTCAGCACCAACGGGCCGAGGCCCTGCGCGAGGCGCGGGCGTCGATCTCGTACACACAGGGATACAAGATGGGACAATCTCTGGTTCCGACAGTACTGGGAACGGTATCGGAGGTGGCCAGATACAAACCGGTCACATCGGCGCCGTGGTCGACATCCACATCCGCGTGCCGAGACGAGAAGCCCACCTCGGATGTAACACGTACGGCGTGGTTCGATGGGTGCAAAGCCGGCGTGCTCGCTACATGGACAACATCTCTCAGGGCGACCACAACGACGACGACCACCACCACGACACCCACATCGACGACAACATCATGATCGCCCTCAGCCAGAGCACATACGGCCTCGTCGTCACGGGAGTCATCGGCGCGGGCATCTCGCCTATGTCAAAGAAACGCCGGCCCAGCGCGAGGCTCGTCAGCGGGCAGCGTCGCGCGCTCGCTGGGAACAGCAACATCCCGTTGCCTTCACTCAAGTCGTTCAGGGTTACCGAACCACGTCCGACAGCAGCAGGCATCTCACGCGGAAGATCAACTCAGCAGTGCGTCGCGCCAACGCGCGGGGGTACGAGCTGATCGGGAAGACCACAAGGTACAACGGCATGGGCCGCGGCGGGACGGACGTGGTGCTGACGTTTCAACGAGTGACGGTCAACCCGACCAGCGACCGGCGTAGGTCGGTCTGAGCTAGTTGACGCCCGGCGCCGAGCGCCCGTTTGACGGACGCCCCGAAGTGGCAATCCATCGCTCGACGTCGGACTTACTCCACACGCGGCCGATAGACAGCTCGGCGACAGGCGACGGAAAGCCCATCTGCTTGGTGATGACGTCCGCCCTCTGACGCGACACCCCGAGCATCTGGGCGATCTCTGGCGTCGCTACGAGGTCCAGAGGCACGCTCCCTGTCTTACCCCGACTGATTGCTCCGGAGCAACGCCTGTCTAGGCTATTGCTAGTGAGCAATGCGCTAAAGCAACAACTGAGAGGGTTCCTGCGGTCGTCAGCCGGTCGGTTCCGGCGGATTTTCTTGTGTTTTTCCTGGTCGGAGTCCGCCGCTGGGTGCCTCTTCCCTGATGGCCTGGAGTCAGCGTTTGGCGGGATGGCCTCGTCGAACCTGCAGAGGGCGGTGAAATCGAGATGGCCGAGCCGGTACGAACGCATGACTCCTTCGAGCGAGGGGCTTCGACGGAGTCGATTAACCACTCCGGGCGGGCCGGATCCGCGTCGGGGGACGCCTCGTACTCCTTCGAGACTGACCGTCGGGCCGAGCACTGGGACGGCGGGGCGCCGCTCCGGCCGGGAGCCTCGGTGAGCGGGGCAGTCAACCGGTTCTCACCTATGGACATCCCGAGCGACGTCTGGGCGAGAATCGAGCGGGTGGTCAAGGCCGCCGTGATGGCGGCGACCCCGGACACTCCCCTTCATGCCAACCACCAGTTGAGCATCGTGACGCAGTTGGCGGTGTGGGCCGACCGGATCGGGCAGCCCCTCGACCCCGAGGTTCTCTTCCATCCCGAGACGATCGACCGGTTCATCGGCGAGGGGTGTGCCCACCTCAGTGAGGGGAGCCGTCTCAATTACCGGACGCATCTGTGGAAGGTCGGGGCTGCTGTGCTTGGCCACGAGCTGTTCCCGCCCCGGGCTCTTCCGCTGCGGCGCTCGGACGTGCTCCCTCCTTACACGGCCGTCGAGGTCACTGATCTGACTGCGTGGGCCCGAGGCTTGCCGACCGAGCACATGCGCCGCAACACCCTGGCGCTGCTCTCGATCGGCCTCGGGGCGGGGCTCACGAGCCGCGAGATCGAGCGGATCGTCGGCACCGACGTCCGGACAGACGACGGACTCCTCGTGGTCGAGGTCATCGGGGAGGCGCCCAGGACCGTCCCGGTGCGAAGAAGGTGGGCGAGCGACGTCCTGGCGATCGCCGAGGAGTCCGGTGACCGCCCCTTCTACCGCCCCGAGCGGAAGCGGATCACCCGGCGGGACATCCTGGCCTTCGTCGGACGCTGCTCGGGGGGAGGGCCGACCAGATACAACGTACAGCAGCTCCGGGTCACCTGGATCGTGGCCCAGCTTTCCGTTGGCGTCCCTCTCCAGGTCCTTGCACCTGCCGCCGGGGCTGGCGCGGGGCAGCTCGTGAAGTACCTGCCCTTCGCCGAAGCGCCCCCCGAGCGGGCCGGCTACGAGGCCCTGGCGGGCGTGTCGTCGTGACCTCCAGAAAAATCTTTTGGAATTTCCAGTGCTATCTGTTGATTCAAATATACGAACCGACGGGGCATTGACGAGGAGGAATAAGCACAATAGTGGTGTTGGATCAACCGGGTTGTGTTGAGACAACAGGGGGGTGTTGAGTCAACTAATCCCAGCTCATAGCCACATAAGAGTCGATAGGGTGCAGTCGGGCTCCCTCTTCTGAGGGCGACCGATCGGCATCTTCTGTTTACACATTTAGTAAAAATGACTGACTTCGCCCCATGATCTATTCCGTCGAGACCCTCAGCGCTTCTTTGCCGGCCGGTGGCGGGCCGACGGTGGCTGTTGGCTCGACGGTCTCAGGCGGTTCGGCGGCCCCCGGCCGAGGCGCACCGTGACCGCGTTCCAGGCGGCGCTCCCGCTGCGCGACGTCGATCCGGTCCCGACGGCCATCCGGCACCGGATCAACGCCCGCCAGATACCCGATACAACGGTGTGGCGGGCGATCGAACTCATCGATGGGTCGGGGATCGTCGAGAAGGTGGCCGAGTGGAAGGAGGAGGACCGCCAAGGACCAGGCGGGCGTTCGGAGACCTTCCCCCTGCGGGCGCTGCTCGTGGCCATGATGCTCAGCGCCCTGACCGATCGCCCGATGCTGGCTCAGACCTTCACCGACGTGCTGTTCAAGTTGATCTCGCCGACCATGCGTCACGCTGTCGGGGTGCCGAAGCCACCCGGCCAACTCGACCACCGGGGGTGGCAGGCCGTCTACCGCAACGTCCGAACCCGCTTCCACGGCCTGCTGACGGTCATGGACCCGTCGCCGACGCCGAAGAATCGTCGACTGGCTCACGATCGGTTCGTGCTGCTCACCGAGCTCCGACGGAACACCCGGACCCCCGAGGAGTGGCAGAAGCGCGACGATCGGCTCGACTGGTTCGTCAACCAGGTGATCGAGATCAGCCTCCGGCAGCTGCCGAGGGAGGTCCGTCGGCGGTGGAAGGGATCGGTGGCTGTCGATGCGACGGTCGTGCCGGCGTTCGCTCAACATGATCGAAAAAGGGGCCGATCAGGCGAGGTCGCAGTCCACTCGTCCGACCCCGATGCCGGCTGGTACGTGCGCCAGGATTCCGGCACAGGCTCGAACGGGGCCTCCTGGCGGCGCTCGGTTTGGGGCTACGAGCTTTCGATCGCCGTGTCAGGCGCCGACCATCCCGACCAGCCCGGGGCTTTCCCCAGCCTCGTGGTGGGCATGGCGCCGCTGCACAAGCCGGGAGTCGCGCCAGGCCGTAATGGAATGCGTGCCCTCCGTAGCGTCCGTCAGCGCGGGCACCCCGCCAAGTATCTGGCCGGCGACCTGGCCTACACCAACGCCAAGCCCGAAGACTTCCAGCTGCCGGCCCGTGCCCTCGGCTACGACCCGGTCCTCGACTACAAGATCGACCAGCTTGGCCTCCAAGGTTCTCACGAGGGGATGCTCTTGATCGAGGGCGGGTGGTACTGCCCATCGATCCCCAAAGTCCTCATCACCGCCACCAAGGACTTCCGCGAGAAGGTGATCGACGAGACCACCTACCGGGCGCGCCTGACAGAGCGCTGGAAGTACCGGATGTTGCCGAAGGCGAGTGCTGACGACGAAGGGCACGTGCGTCTCCGCTGTCCGGCCTCCCAGCCCAACCCGACGGCGCGATGCGAACTCAAGCCGGGGTCCGAGCGGGCCAGTACGAGAACGCGCCTACGTGTGCGTGTCCTTGACGGCGTCCAGGCCGATCCCCCGAAGGCATGCACCCAGCAGTCGGTGACTCTGCCGCCCGAGGTGGGGGCCAAATTTGTCCAGCCGCTCCTGTTCGGAAGCGACGAATGGCACGCCGTGTACGGCACGCTGCGGAACTCGGTCGAGGGGATGAACGCCTACCTCAAGGACGGTGCCCACCAGGCCCTCGATGACGCTGAGCGCCGCCGAATCCGCGGCGTGGCCGCCCAGAGCGTCTTCGTGGCCTTCCTCATCTGCGCCGCCAACCTCCGCAAGATCGAAGCCTTCTTGGCTGAGGTCGAAGCCGAGTCGGCCGGTCAATTGCGGCGACTGCCGCGGCGTCGGCGCACTAGGGCACTCGACGAGTGGCGGCCGGAGTCCTCCGCTGACAACCCTGATCCGGACACCGGTCCGGACCCCCCACTCACCGCGTAGAGCCCATCTTCCTGAGCGTCGATCCGGCCTCGGGCTTCGGCGCGCCCGGACGCCGCCCGATCACTGATTCGTCACCTTCGATTTCGCCTGATGTGCGAGGGCGGCAGTCCGGATTGGGGCACGAAGACTCTCGGCGGCTATCGCCACACGCCGCACCCACCTTCGACCTTGAGTTTTGTCGCCGGTTCCCGTCGAGTTCTGTCGGGAGCCCTCGGTGGGCGAGGGGGGACTTGAACCCCCACATCCTTTCGGACACAGGAACCTGAATCCTGCGCGTCTGCCTATTCCGCCACTCGCCCGGGCTATGCAAGGTTAGCCGACCGCGCGTGAGGCAGAATGCGGTCCGTCACCTGGGCAAGGAGCGTGATGCCTCCTCCAGGTGCGGGACCGACCGGTAGGATCGACCGGACCATGGGACTCCAGCAGTTCGAGGAGCGACTCGAGCGCTTGGTGGAGGGAACGTTGGCCAAACCCTTCCGCAGCAACCTCCAGCCGATCGAGATCGGCCGGAAACTGACGCGCGAGATGGACCTGCACCGCCGGGTGGGGGTCCATGGTCTTCTCGCGCCCAATTCCTTCTCCGTGACGCTGGCGACGGCCGACGTCGATCGGTTCACCAACTTCATCGACGCGCTGTCGAAGGAGCTGGCCGACGCCGCCCGGGAGCACGCCCGGATCGAGGGGTACTCGTTCGTCGGGCCGGTGGAGGTCCAGATCTACGAGGGGACGCGCCTGCGGCCGGGCCGGTTCGCCATTACGGCCGAGGTGGTCGAAGGACCCGAGGAAGAGGTCCGGGCCGAGCTGGTCCTGCCGGACGGTGGTCGGGTGGTCGTCGCGGACGACCCGGTCGTCATCGGTCGCCTGCCGGAGTGCGCGGTCGTCCTCGGCGACCCCAACGTCAGCCGGCGCCACGCCGAGATCCGACGGACCGGGGACGTCGTCGTGGTGACCGACCTGGGCTCGACCAACGGGACGAAGGTGAACGGCGCAACGGTCCGCGAGCAGCAGCTGGCGAGCGGTGACGAGGTCACCGTCGGGTCGACCACCCTCGTCTTCGAGCTGACGTGACCGAAGGGCCGGTCGGGGTGCTCCTCGGCGCCTCAACCAACTACTCGGCGATCCTGCGCCCGCTGCAGTGGCTGGTCGTCGTGCTCATCTTCCTCTTCTTCCTCCGGGTCGTCCGGGCGGTGTGGGTCGAGGTCCGGCCGGCGGGACCGCGCCAGACCCGGTCGGAGCGGCGGCGAGCCGCTCGGGAGGAGCGGCGGGCCATCGAGGGCCCCGAAACGAGACGGCGACGCAAGCAGCTGTTCCTGGAGACGTTGGAGCCGGCCGACCAGGCCGGTCGTACGTTCGACCTCGACGACGAGCTGACGATCGGGCGTTCGCCCGGCTGCGGCGTGCCGACCACCTACGACCCGTACAGCTCGACCCTCCACTCCCGCCTCTACCGGCGCGGCGACCAGCTGTGGGTCGAGGATCTCGGGTCCACGAACGGGACGTTCGTCAACTCGGAGCGGATCACGAAGCCGGTGAAGCTGGCGAAGGGCGATCTCCTGCAGGTCGGCGCGACCGTCTTGGAGGTCACGAAGTGACCGTCCTGCGGTCCGGCTCGGCTACCGACGTCGGTCGGGTTCGCCACTCCAACCAGGACCGGCTCCTGGAGGAGCCGAACCTCTTCGCGGTGGCCGACGGCATGGGCGGGCACGTCGGCGGCGAGGTGGCCGCGCAGGTCGCGGTGGACGCCCTCCGGGTGTCGTTCGCCCGCCAGGCGACCGTCGACGGTCTCCGACGGGCCGTCGGCGAGGCCAACGCCGCGGTCTGGCGGGAGGGCCAGGAACAGGCCGGTCTCCGGGGGATGGGGACGACGATGACCGCGGTGGCCCTCGTGGCCGGGGCGGACGGGCGCGACGTGATCGCCCTCGCCAACGTCGGCGACTCGCGGGCGTACGTCTTCTCCGGCGGGCGGGCCGTCCAAGTGACGTCGGACCACAGCCTGGCCGAGGAGAAGGTCCGCCAGGGCGAGCTGACCGAAGCCGAGGCGGCTGTCCATCCCCACCGCCACATCCTCACCCGGGCCCTCGGCGTCTCTCTCGACGTCGACGTCGACCTGTGGGAGCTGCGCCTGCACGACGGCGACCGGATCCTGCTCTGCAGTGACGGGCTGACGAACGAGGTCGGGACCGAGCAGATCGCCAGCATGCTCGCGTCGACGGCCGAACCCGCGGCGGCCGCTCGGGCGCTCGTCGAGGCGGCGGTGGCGCACGGCGGGAACGACAACGTCACCGTGCTCGTCGTCGACGTGCTCATCGCCGACCCGGACTCGGTGCCGACCAGCGACCCGGTGACGGGCGCACCGGCGGCGGCCGGTGGCCTGGCGGCCGGTGCGGCGGCGGGTGCGGCGGTCGGCATCGCCGCCGGGGCTGGTGCCGCGGCGCCGGCGGGTCAGGCCATGCCACCGGCCGGCGCGGCCACCGATACCGATCGGGCCGGCCGGCCGGCATCGGCGCCCGACGACTCGACGACCGGCGTCGTGGCCGCCCAGCCGGCCGCCACGACCCAACCGGTGACCGACGACCAACCGGCCGCTACCGGCGCCGTACCGGGAGTCCTTCCGGCGGACCGGCCGGCGGTCTCTGACGGGGCGCCCGGCCAACCCGAACCCGGCGAGCCCGGACCCGAGGAACCGAGCCGGCGGGAGCGACGCCGACAACGGCGCCAGGAACGTCGCCGGTCGGGCACGCCGCGCCGGCTCACCTTCCGGGTCGTCCTGTTCGTCGTCCTCGTGCTC
Organism: uncultured Actinomycetota bacterium; assembly: GCA_963844575.1. GTDB lineage: Bacteria > Actinomycetota > Acidimicrobiia > Acidimicrobiales > RAAP-2 > DASZUK01. Next base: position 621,825 of record CAWJOU010000005.1, on the reverse strand, counting down.
GTCGTCGTCGGCGCGGCGTACGGCTTCTTGCGGTGGTACGCCACCGACAACTGGTACGTGACGATCGAGGGCAAGCACCTCGTCATCTACCAGGGCCGCTCCGGCGGCCTGCTCTGGTTCAAGCCGACGCTGGTCGAGCGGACGTCGGTGACGACCGGCGAGGTGCTCCCGACACGGCTGCCGGTCCTGGCGGGCGACGTGAACGAGGGGTCGCTGGCCAACGCCCGCCACTACGTCGCCAACCTGCACCAGGAGTACCTGACACAGCGCCGCATCGACCGCGGCGAGACAACGACCACGACGACGACCTTCCCGTCGACCACGACGACCACGTCCGGCGGCGTGACGACGACGGCACCGGGAGGGGTCACGACGACTACCGTGGCCGGGTCGGTGCCGACGACCAGCGCGACGACGGTGCCGTGACCGGCTGATGGGACGCCGCATCCGCTGGCTGGGCCTCGTGCTCATCCTGTGCTTCACGCTGATCCTGCTCCAGCTGGTCAACATCCAGGTCCGGCAGGCTTCCAGCCTCAATGCCGCGTCCGAGAACCCGAGGAACATCACCAAGCAGCACGACAACGACCGGGGCGTGATCCGGGCGGCCAACGGCGCGGTGCTGGCCAAGTCGGTGAAGGTTCCCGGCGCCAGCCCCGACATCGACCAGTACTACCGGACATACCCCACAGGGCCACTGTTCTCCGGGATCGTCGGCTACTCGTCCAAGTTCCGGGGCACGGAGGGCGTCGAGTACGTCTACAACACACAGCTCCTGCCGCACAAGCAGACAGCGACGACCCTGAGCCAGCTGCTGTCGCCGCCGCCCCCGACGCCCGACGACGTGACGTTGACCGTCCAACCGACACTGCAGCGGGTGGCCCGGACAGCCCTGGACCAGCTGCCCGGCCCCAACAAGGACGGGGCGGTGGTCGTGCTGAACCCGAGGACCGGGGCGGTGCTGGCCATGTACTCCAGCCCGAGCTTCGATCCCAACACACTGGCCAACCCGACAATCACAAAGGAGGAAGCCGCGAGCAAGGCCGACTTCACACCCAAGGACAAGGACGCCGAGGGCTTCGAACCGGGCGAGCCATTGGCGACCTGGTACCCGATCCTGCCCGGTTCGACCTTCAAGGTGGTGACCAGCACGGCGGTCTACAACCTCAAGCCGACACTGGCCAACTTCACATATCCCGTTTCGAGTTGCACGACCAAGGGCCAGATCCCGACAACCAACAACGTCATCTGCAACGACGCCGACACACCCGGTGCGGCGAAGGCCTGCGGCGGCACGATGGTCCAGATGCTGCCGGAATCGTGCGACCCCGGTTATGCGACGCTCGGACTCCACGTGGGTGGTACAGATCTCTTCAAACAGGCGGGCCTCTTCGGCTACAACGCCAGGCCGCCTATTGACCTGACATCGCGCACCGTTCAGAAGTCGATCTTCCCGACACCAAAAAACCTCCAGCCAGGACAGACGCCGGGGCCCGGGGGGGTGGCCTATGCGGCTTTCGGGCAAGGGACAGTGAGCTCGACGGTCTTGCAGGGGGCGATGGTGGCCGAGGGCATCGCCGATACAGGCACGGTCATGACCCCGCACGTGATGGCTCAGATCCGCAATGCCCAGGGCGGAATCGTCCAGACCTACGCTCCCAAGGCCTACCAGCAGGCGGCCACTACCGCGGCGGCGAAGCAGGTCAACCAGCTGATGCAGGGTGTGGCGACGACACCGAAGGGCACCGCCTATGGCATCTTTCCCACTCAGGACAAGGTGGCCGTCAAGACCGGTACGGCGCAAGAGGGAACACCGCCGACGTCCACCGACGACTGGATGATCGGCTTTGCTCCGTACACAAATCCCACCGTTGCCGTAGCCGTCCTCGTCCCGTATCAGTCGACGAGCTCTTCCGGCGCCACGATCGCCGGCCCGGTGTTCAAGACGGTCATCCAGGCCGCGCTGGCCGAGCAAGCGGCTGCCGCGCCGGCGACGACCACGACGACGACGGCCCCGCCGACTACGACGACGGTCCCGCACTACACCGGCCGCGGCACGTCGACAACGGCCGCGGCAACGACCACGACGACCGTCCCACCGCCGGTCTCGACGACGGTCCCGTCGGCGACGACAACGGCCGCGAGACCGACGACGACGACGCCGTTCCCGTCGACCACGACGACCGTCGCGCCGGCAGCCACACCGGCGCCGCCGACAGCCGCGACGCCGTGAGGGCGTCCTCGTGGCCGCTCGACGGTCGCCCGTTCTCGTACCGGTCGCGGCCTAGGCTCTGACGCCAATGGAACCCGTGCAGACGCCGCGCGTCTTCTCCAATCGTTACGAGTTGACGCACCTGATCGCCCGGGGGGGAATGGCCCAGGTGTACCGGGCCCGAGATCGCCTTTTGGACCGGCCGGTGGCCCTCAAGGTGCTGTTCCCGGAGCTCTCGGTGGACCGGGCGTTCGTCGAGCGGTTCCGCCGCGAGGCCCAGGCGGCGGCCAACCTGTCGCACCCGAACATCGTCCCGGTCTTCGACTGGGGCGAGGACAGCGGCACGTACTTCATCGTCATGGAGTTCGTCGACGGCCAGCCGCTCTCGGCCGTCCTGCGCGAACACGGCCCGCTAGCCGCCAAGCGGGTGGCGGACATCGGCGCGCACGTCGCCGCCGCGCTCTCGTACGCCCATCGCCATGGCGTGATCCACCGCGACGTCAAGCCGGGCAACGTCCTCATCACCGACGAGGGCCAGGTGAAGGTCACCGACTTCGGGATCGCCCGGGCCGTCAACACCGAGGAGAGCCTGACCCAGACCGGCGCGGTCATGGGCACGGCGACGTACTTCTCGCCGGAGCAGGCCGAGGGGATCGGAGTCGACGCCCGGAGCGACGTCTACTCGCTCGGCGTCGTCCTCTTCGAGATGGTCGCCGGGCGGCCGCCGTTCCTCGGCGAGACGCCGGTCTCGGTGGCGTCGAAGCACGTCCGCGACCTGCCGCCGCCGCTCCGGAGCCTGCGGGCGACAGTGCCGGCCGACTTGGAGGCGGTCATCGCCAAGGCGATGGCCAAGTCGCCGGACCAGCGGTACGCGTCGGCCGACGACCTGCGGACGGACCTCCTCCGGTTCCGCGACGGCCGGGCGGTACTGGCCGGCGACGCGGGGACGACCCAGCTGCAGCAGGCGGTCGGCACGACCGGCGTCATGGGCGCGGTGGGCCAGACCCAGGCCGTCCCGGCGGCCCCGGGCGACGAGGGCGACGACGACGAGGCGCGCAAGAAGCGGACTCGGCGGCTGGTCATCGCCCTGGTCATCCTGCTCGTCGTCCTGGCCGTCATTGCGTTCTTCCTCGTCAGAGCCTTGTCGCCGAGCTCGACGTTCGCCCTGCCCAATGTGGCCCATCAATCGGAGGCGGCCGCCAAGGCGACACTGCAGGGTCGGGGACTGACCGTCGATACCTCTCGTTCGTCGTCGAGCAGCACGGCGGCCGGGATCGTGCTCAACACCAAGCCGCCCGCCGGCTCTGAGGTGAAGAAAGGCGACACCGTCACACTGGTCGTCAGCAGCGGACCGGCCAAGGCCGACGTGACAGTGCCGGACGTGACGACAACAACAGTCACGAAGGCCACGTCGGCGCTCAAGGCCAAGGGCTTCACGGTGACAGTGACGCCGGTCAAGAACAGCAAGCCGAACGGGACGGTCTTCAAGCAGACACCGGTCGGCGGCACGAAAGCCAAGTCCGGCTCGACGGTGAAGCTGTCGGTGTCGGAGCAGAGCTCGGTCAAGGTGCCGAACGTCGTCGGTCACAATCAGGCCACAGCCGGCGCGACCCTGTCGGGCACAGGGCTCAAGGTCGGGTCGACGAACGCCGCCTGCTCGAGCTCGTACTCGAGCGGTCTGGTGTCGGCCCAGAACCCGGCCGCCGGAGTGGCCGAGGTGCCGGGCACGGTCGTGAACCTGACGATCTCGTCCGGCCCCTGCCAGGCGGTCGTGCCGGGAGTCGTCGGCCAGAAGGTGACAGCGGCCAAGTCGACACTGGCCGGCAAGGGGTTCAGCCGGGTCAGCGCGGTGACAACGTCGACCTGCAAGTCGACAACAAACGGCAACGTGATCAGCCAGAAGCCGACCGCTGGCTCGTCGCTCTCGACCGGGACACCGGTGACACTGAGCGTTTGCAGCAACACGACGCCGTCGACCACGACGACGAGCACGACCGCGCCGCCGAGCACCTCGACCACGACGACGAGCACGACCGCGCCGCCGAGCACGACGACCACCGCGACGACGGCTCCCTGACCGGCCGGCCCGGTCCCGATCGCTTCCTGTGAGGAGCCGGCCGGGAGGAGCCCCGCGGCCGTCAGCCGCCGGCGACCCGGGTCAGGAAGTTGCCGAGCAGCGTGGGCCCGGAGGGGGTCAGGATCGACTCGGGGTGGAACTGGACCCCTTCGACGTCTAGCGAGCGGTGGCGCAGGCCCATGACGACGTCACCGTCCGCGGTGGCCGTCACGACGAGGTCGTCGGGCACGGTCTCGGGGGCGACGACGAGCGAGTGGTAGCGGGTGGCGACGAACGGGTCGGGTAGGCCGGTGAAGATCCCGGCCCCGTCGTGGGTGATCTCGGACGTCTTGCCGTGCATGAGACGGGGCGCCCGGACGACGGTGCCGCCGAAGACCTGCCCGATCGCCTGGTGGCCGAGGCAGACGCCGAGGATGGGCAGCTCGCCGGCCAGCTCACGAATGGCGGTCAGGCTGATCCCGGCGTCCTCCGGCCGGCCCGGCCCGGGTGAGACGAGGACGGCGTCGGGACGCTCGCGCCGGATGCCGGCGACGTCGATGGCGTCGTTGCGGAAGACGACCGGGTCGGCGCCGAGCTCGCCGAGCTCCTGGACGAGGTTGTAGACGAACGAGTCGTAGTTGTCGATCACGAGGATGCGGACCGCCATCGGGGCGATGGTACCGGCCCCGCAACGGCGGGTGGCCCGGGGGTGGCTATCCTCGTGGCCCATGGCCGCCAAGGCGAACACCGGACCGGGACGGGCCCAGCGCAAGGGTCGATCGGCCGAAGGTCGGACGACCGCCAAGGGCAGCTCGCGAGTTGGTCGCTACACGTCGGCGGAGGAGAGCGGCCGGTACACCGCGCCGATCCCGAAGGGCGTCAAGGCGAGCCCGCGCTGGTTCGGCGGCCTCGTCCTGCTCCTGCTGGTCCTCGGCGTATTGATGATCCTGCTGAACTACCTGACGGTCCTGCCCGGCGCGGTGTCGGTCTGGTACCTCGTCGCCGGTCTCGTGGTCATCTTCGGCGGCTTCTTGATGGCCACCCGGTACCGCTGACCGGGCAGTACCACTAACCGGGCAGCGCGTCGTCGGCCATTAGGCGTTCGACCCGCCGGCCGACCCGCCGCTCGATGACGAAGGCCAGGAACGGCAGGAAGCCGGCGCCGACCATCGCCGCCATCTGGAGCAGCGTGAAGCGGGCGCGGCGGGCCAGGTCGACGGCGGCCAACAGGTAGACGATGTAGAGAAAGCCGTGGATCGGCCCGACGATCTGCGCGACCTGGGGGATTGTCGCCGCGTACTGGAGCGGGACGCCGACGAAGACGAGGATCAGCAGCCCGACGCCGACGATGTACGCCATGATCCGGTAGCGGAGCAGCGCGGCCGCCAGCCCCCGGTTGGCCGCCGACGGGTCCTCGCCGTGGACGTAGCCGGGCGCCACCAGCTGGCCGATCCGTCGGGGCGTCGACGGGGGCGTCGCTGATCGGCCCGGGGTGTCTGTCTCGCTCATCGGTGTCGCCACGTCTTCGGCCCCTGCTCGGCCAGCGCGGCCAGTCGGTCGTTGTAGGCGGCGAGCGCGTCGTCCTCGTCCTCCCGGCGGCGTGCCGAGCCGACCGAGGCGCCTCCGGCGACCCCGTCGGCTCCCGGCCCGGTCGGCGCGGCGGCCCGCAGCTTCTCCTGGGCCCGCCGACCGACGGTGCCCAGGTCGGTGTGGATCAGCATCCACCAGCCCCAGACGCCGACAATCGCGAAGACCGGCCACTCGACCGAGTACAGGTAGCTGAGGCCGTTGCCGTCGAAGGCCCGGTTGACCTGCCACCAGAACGCGACGAGGCAGCCGGGGAACCAGAACAGGATGGCCAGGTCGAGGCCGAGCGCCCGCCGGGAGAACCATCGCTGCCGCACGTCCTGACGCACGATCGCAGCCTACCGACGCCCCGCGGCCGGCCGACAGCGGAGGAGCGGTGCCCGGTCAGCCGAGACGCTCGATGACGGTGGCGTTGGCCATCCCGCCGCCCTCGCACATCGTGAGCAGGCCGTACCGGCCGTCGGTGCGCTCGAGCTCGTTGAGCAGGGTGGTCATCAGCTTGGCCCCCGACGCGCCGAGGGGGTGGCCGAGAGCGATGGCGCCGCCGTTGACGTTGACCCGGTCCATGTCCGCGTGGAGCTCCTTCTCCCAGGCGAGCACGACCGATGCGAAGGCCTCGTTGATCTCGATCAGGTCGATGTCGTCCATCGAGAGCTTTGCCCGCTCGAGCACCGTCCGGGTGGCGGGGATCGGGCCGGTGAGCATCGTCACCGGGTCGACGCCGGCCAGGGAGAAGGCGTGGAACCGGGCCCGGGGGGTGTACCCGACGGCGGCGGCCTTCTCCTCGCTCATGATCAGCACCGCGGCGGAACCGTCGGTGATCTGCGACGCGTTGCCGGCGGTGATCTTGCCGCCCTCCATGAAGGCCGACTTGAGCGTGGCGAGAACCTCGACCGAGCTGTCCGGGCGGATGCCCTCGTCGGCGGTCACCAGCTCGTCGGTGTCGTTGCCGTCGTCGTCGTGCACGGGGACCGGGACGATCTCGTTCTCGAACCGGCCCTCCGCGGTGGCGCGGGCGGCCAGCTGGTGGCTCCGGACGGCGAACGTGTCGAGATCCTCGCGGGAGAGACCCCACTGGTCGGCGACCATCTCGGCGCCGTGGCCCTGGCTGACGATCCCGCCGACCGCCTCGTAGCGCTTCATCATCCGGGGACCGAACGGGAAGCCGAAGTCCCGGACGACGGACGATCCCATCGGCGTGTGGGTCATCGACTCGACGCCGGCGGCCACGACGACGTCGTAGGCCCCGGCCATCACCCCTTGGGCGGCGAAGTGGAGCGCCTGCTGCGACGAGCCGCACTGGCGGTCGATGGTCGTCGCCGGCACCGACTCGGGCCAGCCGGCGGCGAGGACCGCGTTACGGCCGATGTTGAGCGACTGCTCGGAGACCTGCATCACGCAGCCGGTGATGACGTCCTCGACCAGCGCCGGGTCGAGGTCGTTGCGCTGCTGGAGCGCCTTGAGCGACTCGGACGCCAGGTCGACCGCGTGCCAGTTGCGGAACTTGCCATTGCGCTTGCCGCCGGCGGTGCGGACGGCGTCGACGATAACGGCGGTGGTCATGGCTGTGGTCCTCCTCGCATTCCGGCGGCTCGAGCCTGCCGGTTGGATTGACGTCATTCTACCGGTGGCCCACTGGCCGTCCGCCGGTCGTCGGCGGGAGCCGATCGACCGGGCTCCGTCCGCCGGTCCGGAGCGTCAGTCGAGAGGGTAGTGGACCCCGGTCAGCTCTTCCGACAGCTGCCAGAGCCGGGCCGCGTCGTCGGGCCGGTGGGACCGGCGGTTCGAGCCGACCCGGACCGGCGGCCCGTACTGCTCGGCCAGTCCGCCCGGACCGAAGTACTGGCCGCCGAGCACGTCGGGGGCGGTCGCCGCGTAGAGCGTCGGGAGGGCGCCGGCCATCGCCGACTGCCCGAGGTGGCCGGCCACCCGGCCGGCCCGAGCCCGGACGGCCGACGCGTCCATCACCGGCCCGGTCGTCGCCAGGTTCGTCCGGGCCCATCCGGGATGGGCGGCGACGGCGATCGTCGCCACGTCGGCCGCCCGGAGCCGGCGGTCGAGCTCGTAGGTGAACAGCAGGTTGGCCAGCTTCGTGTTGCCGTACGCCAGCCACCGGTTGTGCCCCCCCGCCAGCCCCTGCAGCCGCTCGACGGACGCCAGGTCGAGGTGGCCGAGCCGGTGGAGGGCGGAGCTGACGGTCACGATCCGCGACCCGGGCAGTGTCCGCATCCGGTCGAGCAGGAGCCCGGTCAGCGCGAACGGCCCGAGATGGTTGGTGGCGAACTGCCGCTCGAAGCCGTCGTTGGTGAACGCGAACGGGGCGGCCATCACGCCGGCGTTGTTGACGAGGAGGTCGAGCCGGCCGTGCTCGTCGGTGAACCGCCGGGCGGCCTCGTGCACCGACGACTGGGACGCGAGGTCGACGACGAGCAGCTCGACGGAGGCGCCAGCCGCGTTCCCGACGACGTGGTCGGCGGCCTGGAGCCCCTTGATGCGGTCCCGGCAGGCCAGGACGACGTGGGCGCCGTGGGCGGCCAGCTCGACCGCGGTCTCGTGGCCGATGCCGCTGTTGGCCCCGGTGACGAGGGCGACGGTCCCGGTGAGGTCACCGATGTCGTCGGGGGCCCACCGCCCGGCCTTCGGTCTGATCACCCTGGGTGACGTTAGTCCCCGATGTGGTCGGCCGGAATGGTGCCGAGCCGGCCGGCGTGGAAGTCCTCGAACGCCTGGGCGAGCTCGTCCTTGGTGTTCATGACGAACGGACCGTACGCGGCGACCGGCTCGCCGATCGGCCGACCGCCGAGCACGAGGACGTCGAGGTTCGGCGATCGCGACTCCTGGTCCCGGTCGGCGCCGACGACGATCGTGTCGCCCGCGCCGTGGACCGCGAGCTGGCCGGTGTGGACCGGTCGGCTGTCCGGGCCGACGGTGCCGTGGCCGGCGAGCACGTAGACGAGGGCGTTGAACTCGGCCGGCCACGGCAGCACGAGCCGGGCGCCCGGGCTGACGGTGGCGTGGACGAGCGAGATCGGCGTGTACGTGATCCCCGGGCCCTCCTGGCCGGCGACCGGACCGGCGATGACGCGGACGAGCGCGCCGCCGTCCGGCGACGAGAGCAGCGTCGCGGCCTGTGGCTCGATGTCCTGGTAGCGGGGCGCGACCCACTTGTCGGCGGCTGGCAGGTTCACCCACAGCTGAATGCCGTGGAACAGGCCGCCGCTGGCGACGAGGTCGTCCGGCGGCCGCTCGATGTGCAGGATGCCCGCGCCCGCGGTCATCCACTGGGTGGCGCCGTTCGTGATGAGCCCACCGCCGCCGATCGAGTCCTGGTGCTGAAACGTGCCGTCGATCATGTACGTCACCGTCTCGAAGCCGCGGTGCGGGTGCCACGGCGTGCCCTTCGGTTCCCCCGGTCCGTACTCGACCTCGCCCATCTGGTCCATGTGGATGAACGGGTCGAGCGCGGCCATCGGCACGCCGGCGAACGCCCGGCGGACCGGGAACCCCTCGCCCTCGAGGCCGTTCGGCGCGGTCGTCACCTGCGTGACCGGCCGCACCGCGGTGGCGGCCGGGTCAGCGACGACGATCTTCGGCAGCGTCAGCGGGTTCTCGACGGTGACTGCAGGCATCGGACGACCTCCTTCGATCTGTCCTCTTCGATCCGGTCAGGACAACGCCGGTGGCGGCCGGGTCATTCCTCTCATTGTCCGGGGACGGGCCCCGGGTGGTGTCGAGCCGGTCAGGACGGCGTGAAGAAGTCGTTCGGGTCGACCGCGATGAAGAGGCCCTCGCCCTGGGCCAGCAGCGTCCCGCCCGCCTTCAGCTCGGCCGTGATCGTCAGCTTGCGGCCGGAGCGGTCGTGCAGCCGGGACCGCACCTCGAGAGGCTGGCCAACCGGGGTCGGGGCCCGGTAGGTCACAGTCAGCCGGCCCGTGTACGCCGGCGTCCGGGCCATCGAGATGACGAGGCCCATCGTCTCGTCGATCAGCGAGGCGACGATCCCGCCGTGGGCCCGGCCGGGGGCGCCCTCGAAGGCTTCGCCGAGCGTCACCTGACAGACCGCCTCGTCGCCCTCTCGCCACAGCCGGGCGGCGATGCCCATCGGGTTGGCCCGACCGGAGACGACGCAGTCGGGGAAGGCGTTCTTCACGACGGCGTCGCGGCCGTCGGGCCGTGGCTCGGAGAAGACGCCGGTCTCCTGGACGTGGAAGGCGTGCGGCCGCTCCGGCGCGGCGAGCACGCCGGGGAGGAGCTCGTCGACCTGGGCGGCGATCCGCCGGAGGAGCTCGTCGTCGGGCTGGTGGGCGACGAGCCCGTTGCCGAGCCGCCGGAGCGAGTCGGCGAGGGCCAGGCGGGCCGGCGACGTGTGGTCCGCCCCGCCGGCCGCGTCGCCGGTCTCCGTTGTCTCGCCCATCGGCGCGGTCGCCTGTGCCATCAGGCCAGCGTACCTGGGGGTCGGTCATCGACTTCGCCGTCCGGGACGCGGCGCACCAGGAGGACGCGCTCGGCCCGCCGCTCCTCTTCGAGGAGTTTCTGGCGGGCCATCAGGAGGTCGAACTGGGTCAGCAGGCCGACCAGGCGACCCGGGTCGTCGCGGTCGACGACGGGGATGACGCCGACGCCGAGCCCGGCCATCCGGTCGGCGACCGACCGGAGGACCTCGTCGGGGAACGCCGTCGCCTGCAGCTGGTGCATCGCCTGGTGGACCAGCTGCGGACCGTCGCGGCCGGCGAGCACCGCCGACCACGGGACGACCCCGACGAGCCGGTCGGCGTCGTCGAGCACCGGGAAGAGCCGCTGGCGGCGCTCCGGCGAGCCCTCCTCGAGCGCCCGGTACAGGTCGTCGACCGGCCGTGTCGGTTCGACGCTGAAGACGTCGGTCTCCATCACCTCACGGACGAACGTCGCCTCGAGCGGGTCGACCGCGTACTCGCGCATCACGTGGAAGCCCCGGCGGGCCACCTTCTCGGTGAGGATCGACCGCTTGAGGATGAGCACGCTGACCAGGTGGGCGACGGTGGCGACGACGAGCAGGGCGAGCAGGCTGTTCTGGTCGTGCGTCAGCTCGAGCGCAAAGACGATGGCCGTGAACGGCGATCGGGTGACGCCGCTGATCGCTCCGGCCAGTCCGATGAGGGCCCAGACGCCGGGCGACGCGCCCGGCAGCACGTGACCGAGCGCGCCGCCGATGGCCGCGCCCAGCATCATCACCGGGGCGAGGATCCCGCCGCTCGTCCCGCTGCCGAGACCGGCCGACCAGATGACGAGCTTGACGACGAACAGGAGAAGGAGGGCATCGACGCCGAGCTGGCCGAGCAGCTCGGCGTGGATCGTGTCGTAGCCGACGCCGAGCGCCCGCGGGTCGACGAGGCCGCCGATACCGATGACGAGGCCGCCGATCATCGGCCACCACATCCAGCCGAGGTGGCCGGTCAGCGTCTTGAAGAGATCCTCCGCCCGATAGACGGCCTGGGTCAGCAGCCACGCCCCGAACCCGGTGGCGCCGCCGACCGCCGCCGCGCCGAGCAGCGCGACGCCGCCGAGCACACCGTGCGCGGGAACGGGGAAGATCGGCTGCGGCGCGACGAGCCCGGCGGTGGCCATGACCATGCGCAGTCCGTCGGCCGTCGCCGCGGCGATCCCGACCAGCACCATCGAGCGCGGTCGGAGCTCGAACGCCAGCAGCTCGACGCCGAACAACGTCGCGGCCACCGGCGTACCGAAGACCGCGCTCATCCCGGCCGCCGCGCCGGCGACGAGCAGGCTCCGCCGCTGGGCCGCCGTCAGCGCGAAGAGCTGGCCGACGACCGAGCCGACCGCGCCGCCGGTCAGGATGATCGGGCCTTCCGCACCGAACGGGCCGCCGGTCCCGATGCTGATCGCGCTGGAGATCGGCTTGAGGACGGCCAGCCGCGGCTGGACCCGGCTCCCGTTGATCAGGATCCGTTCCATCGCCTCCGGGATGCCGTGGCCGCGGATCTGCTCGGAGCCGAACCGGGCCATCAAGCCGACGACGAGCCCGCCGCCGATCGGGATGACGACGGCCAGCGCGCCGAGCGTGTTGGCGTCCGGCGAGACAAGGTCGACGCTGAGCCGCTGGTAGTAGAAGAGGTTCGTGAAGAACCCGATCATGTCGAGCAGCGCCAGCGAGATGCCGGCACCGAGGGCGCCGACGACGACCGCGAGCGGCACCAGTCGGAGGATGGCCGGCGTCGCCGTGAAGTCGCCGAGCGACCGGACTCTGGGACCGCGACGGAGGGGACTGCGAGGAAATTCCATCGTACTACGATGTTATCGTGGGACGATTGGTGTTGGGTGACCCTGGTCGTGGGCGACCCGTGGTGATGGATGACACCGTGGTATTGGATGACACCGTGGTATTGGATGACGAGGTGTACGCCCGGCTGCTGGCCTTGCGGACCGGGCTCCGCCGCTTCGAACGGTGGAGCGAGCAACAGGCCCGGGCGGCCGGTCTGACGCCGGCCCAGCACCAGCTCCTGCTGGCGATCCGCGGCCACGACGACCCGAGGGGGCCGACGATCGGCGAGGTCGCGGACTACCTCCTCCTCCGGCACCACAGCACCGTCGAGCTCGTCGACCGCGCCGACGCGGCCGGGCTCGTCGACCGCGTCCGGGACGGCGACGACCACCGAGTCGTCCGGTTGAAGCTCACCGACGAAGGGGCCGGTCGGCTCGAAGCGCTCTCCGCGCTCCACGTCGAAGAGCTCGAGCGGCTCGCCCTGCTGCCCCGGGCATCGGAGAACCTGGAGCCGGTCCACCGGGCTCACGGGCTCACCGGGCCGACCGGGACGGACGGACCGAGCTGACCCGGCGGACCTGGACAGCAAACCGACGGGCGGGCGATCGACTACCGGATCGACCGGCCGGGACGCCGTCGTGGTGGGGCTAGATGGACTTGAACCATCGGCCTCAGCATTATCAGTGCTGCGCTCTAACCAACTGAGCTATAGCCCCTGGTGAACCTGCGAGGCTACACCACGACCGTCGCCAGCTCACCTCGACCGGGGAGCGAGCGCGCGTGCTGGCGTCAGGTCTTCCCGGCGACCAGTGCGGCGAGCGCCTGCGCACCGGTCCCGTTGATCGGTAGGTGGGTGGCTGTCGAGTAGAGCCAGCCCGGGTTCTGCGATGCCAGCGTGTTCCAGTCGACGAGGACGGCGTTCGGGTAGCGCGCCACGCCGGCCGCGAGGACGGTGTTGTTCGGGTCCTGCCATGTCCGGTCGACGTGGACGTTGACGAAGACGACCCGTGACGCGCCGGAGAGCTGCGACATCATCGTGTTGAAGTCGGTTGTCGAGATCGGCCCGTTCGTCCCGAGACCGATGATGACGACCGCGCCGAGCTGGCCAGATGCCTTGAGCTGCTGGACGAGTGTCTCGCCGGCGCTCCACTGCCGGCTCACCGACGCGTCGACCGTGACGCCCGGGACGTCCTGTTCGAGCGCTGTCTGGTAGTCGAGCATCACGGAGTCGCCGATCGCCGTCACGTGTCCGGCGACGAACCCGGCGCCGGCGACGGGCAGCGGGGGAGAGGTGAGCGGGCCGTGCGTGCCGGGAGCGGCCGTCGTGGTCGTCGTCGGCGCGGTGGTCGAGGACGTGGACGACGTCGGTGAGGTGGACGTCGTCGGCGCGCTCCCAGCCGACGAGCGTGGAGTCGTCGGCTGGCCAGTGGTCGTCGTCTTCGGCGCCGCGTTCGGTGAGCCACCGCAGGCGGCCAGTGACAGCGCGGCCGCCGCGCTGACGCCGGCGACGGCGATGATGCGCCGGCTGAAGCGACGTCGGGACCGCGCCGGTGGTCGGCTCGTCGCCGATGCCCGCTCGCCGGCGGGCGGGGAGGTGAGGTCGAAACGATCGGTCATGGTCGGGCCGCCGCACGGGATCCAGTCCGCCGGTTCCCGCGCCGGCGTCAGATTCTCGCATGCGGGGTCGGCGCGATGGTGACGTGTGAGAACATCTGCCGTGCTGACCTCGCAGTTGTGCACGCACGCCAGCCTCACGTCACCGGAGCTGCGGGCCTGGTCGGATCGCCTGCGACCGATGTGGGACCCGGCGGCAGAAGATCCGCGGCCGGTGATGCTCCACCGGAAGATGTGGGAGTGGCTGTTCATCTGCCAGGCGCTGGCCGAGCGCGACATGCTCCGGCCCGGGCGGCGGGGCCTGGGCTTCGGCGTCGGGCGGGAGCCGCTCGTGCCGCTGTTCGCCGCCCTCGGCTGCGAGATCGTCGCCACCGACCTCGAGCCGGACCGGGCCCAGGCGGCCGGTTGGACGGCGACCGGCGACGAGTACTCCGGCGGCCTCGAAGGACTGCACGACGAGCGGCTCTGTCCCCGAGACGAGTTCGTCCAGCGGGTCCGGTACCGGCACGTCGATATGAACGACGTGCCGGATGACCTGCAAGGGTTCGACTTCACCTGGTCGTCGTGCGCCTTCGAGCACCTCGGCGACCTGCGCGCCGGGGCCGACTTCGTCGTCGAGCAGATGCGCTGCGTCGCTCCCGGCGGCGTCGCCGTCCACACGACCGAGCTCAATGTCTCGTCCGGCGACCGGACGGTGGCCGCCGGGCCGACCGTCCTCTATCGACGTCGGGACATCGAAGAGCTCGCCGCCCGGCTGCGCGGCGTCGGTTACCGGATCGACGTCGACCTGACCGAGGGCACCGCCCCGGCCGACGGCCACGTCGATGTGCCCCCGTTCAGCGACACGCACCTGCGGACGACGCTCGGCGAGTTCGTGACCACGTCGGTCGGGCTCGTCATCGAGAAGCCGCTCCGGCCGGCCCAGCCGGCCCGCCGCCGATCGTTCTTCCGGCGCTAGACCGTCGTCAGTCGGCCGTGCGCTGGCGTTCCCGCCCGGTGTCGTAGAACGCGTCGAGGTAGTCGTCCGACTCGAGTGTGCTGTCGCGCATCAACGAGAAGACCTCGGAGCCGGCCTGCGGCCGGTCGGCGCCGATCCAGTACGCCTGGGCAATGTCGAGGAACTCGGAGTTGAGCCGTTCCGCGTACGCCCGCGCCTCCGACTCGGCCTTGGCGATCGCGTCGTCCAGCGAGTCCGCCTCCCAGAGGGTGATCCGCTCTTCGTACGTCGACGGCCGGGACCAGCGGAAGACGCAGCGGACGCCGAACCACCCTCCCCCGTCCCGCCCTCCGTCGTTCCCTTCGTCGTCGGTCGCCTTCTCGCCGTCAGTCGGTTCGTCGCCGCCCAGCTCGTCGACGTCCACCGTCGAGCCGTCCCCCGGTGTCTCGCTCCCCGTGCCCTCGTCCACGTCCGGCAGGTTAGTCAGGGGTCCGGCCGGCGTCGGGCCGACGACCTCGTCGAGGTGCGCACGCCCGTACGACCGGGCGTCGGTCGACCGGGGTCGAAATCCCTGCCGCCGCCCCCTACGATGGGCTGGTCGGCGGCCTGACGGAGGCCCGACCCGGAGCCTCCGTCGTGGCGGTGCCATACCCCGGGGACGTAGCTCAGCTGGCTAGAGCACCTGCTTTGCAAGCAGGGGGTCGTGGGTTCGAGTCCCATCGTCTCCACAATTGTGCAACTGACGTCAAGGCCAAATTGTCACAAGGGCGGTCCATTTTTCGGGGTTCAGGTCGGAATCTCCGCATTTGAACTCGCCCGACGAAAAGAAGAGGTCGAACGGCGGGTGGTATCCCACCTCGCTGATTTTCCCGTGCCAGCTGGCGTCCGCCCGCATGGTTCGGGACGATGAGCGCCCAGCAGCGCTCGCTAGCCTCGGGATCGGCCGCTCGCTGCTGCATGCCTGTCTCGCCCTGGCCGCGGTGGAGGCGCCGGTGGTCTGGTGAGTGGGGGCCTCGCCGACCCTGGTCGCCTGGTGCTACCTAGGGCGGCGGGCACGACGGTGGCCGTGGTGGATACGAGATCGGGCCGCATCCTCGACCTGGTCGTTCTGCCCTCCCACCCTCTTTCTGCTGCTCGGCCTGTGCTTCGCTGGGCGGCTCGGCCTCGGGCTCGGCTGGCTGGCCGGCCGGCCGAGGTGACCGGCATCCTGGCCGCCCGGTGCCTGACCGCCCTCGCGGTCGTGGCCCGGCGCCTGGGGCGACCAGCCGACCCGACGCGGTCTCTTCCAGGTTCTCGGTGACCGACACCAGCGTCACCCCTCGGCGGCGGAGCAGGGCGAGGCGCCTCCGCCTGCTCCCAGTTCGCCTCGGCCCAACGGCCGAACGCGGCGAGCGGCGCCTCCAGCGATCGCGCTTCACTGAGTGCAAGAAAGTCCTGGTCAGCGGGGTATCATGGTGTCGGTGGCTTCCCCCATTCGATTGGGCAGTGTGGAAGGCTGGTCACATGCCTCCTGAGCTCCTGGCCAGTGACGACCTGCTCGACACCACCGAAGAACGCCGCCAGACTGTGTCGACGCAGCTCAGCGACCAGGAGCGGTCCTTGTTGGGACAGTTCTTCACTCCCTCTGCGGTAGCGCAGTTCATCGCTTCGCTACCGATCCTCCCAAGGTCGGGAACCGTCCGCATCCTGGACCCGGGGGCCGGGATCGGGTCGCTGTCCGCAGCCCTCGTCTCGCGGATCTTGGCCGAGCGCCATGACCTGCCGATCGCGCTGACGGCTGTCGAGCTGGACCCCGTCCTCCTGCCCGAGCTCCAGGCCACTCTCGACGGGTGCGCACACCTCGCTGAGCAAGCAGGCGTCCCCTTTACCGCCGAGATTCTTGGAGTTGACTTTCTCGACTGGGCGTCAAACTTGGTCGGGACGTTGCAGTTCGGCTCCGAGCCTCAATGCTTCGACCTCATCATCATGAATCCGCCGTATCGCAAGGTGAACACCAGGACTGCGGAACGACGGGCGCTCCAGCGCATTGGAGTTGATATCTCCAACTTGTACGTAGCCTTCCTTGCCCTCTCCTCTGCCCTTTTGGGCAGTGGCGGACAAATCGCAGCGATCACCCCTCGGAGCTTTGCGAATGGTCCGTACTTTCGATCTTTTCGGCGATACTTCTTCCAGCGCATGGCCTTTGATCGGCTGCACATTTTTGAGTCTCGTTCCAGTGTCTTTGCCGGCGATGCTGTGCTCCAGGAAAACATCATCTTCTCGACCCGGATGGGTATCGCCACGAACGAGGATCAGGTCGTCATCTCATCGAGTTTCGGTTCCAACGGTGAAATGATCGAGAGATCGGTACCGCACGCCGAGGTCGTGAACCCGAACGACGCTGACTACTTTGTCCACATCGTTGCCGACGATGAGGATGCGGCTATCGGGCACAAGATGGCGCTCCTTCCCACCCGTCTTCATCAGCTCACGTTGGAAGTCTCGACTGGACGAGTGGTTGACTTCCGGTCGAAGGAGCACCTTCGGGCCGAGTCCGGTCCGGACACGGCTCCCCTGCTGTATCAGGGAAATCTCCGAGGCGGCGGCATCGTTTGGCCCGGTTCTGTACGGAAGCCGACCTCAATCGTCGCTTGTCCGGCAACCTCCAAGCTCCTCCTTCCTGCCGAGACCTACGTGCTTGTCAAGCGATTCACTGCCAAGGAGGAGCGTCGCCGAGTCTCGGCATCTGTGTTCGAGGCGAGCGACGTTCCGACGGCAGAGGTTGGTTTCGAGAATCACCTCAACGTGTTCCACATCGGCGGTCGTGGCTTGGACGGTCGGATTGCTCGCGGGCTTGCAGCGTGGCTGAACTCCACCGTTGTTGACCGTTACTTCCGATCCTTCAATGGGCACACTCAGGTGAATGCAACTGACCTTCGACGGTTGCCCTATCCCGCGATGGATGAACTCCTCGCCCTTGGCGATGCAATCGGCTCGGGACCGACCTCCGACCAGGAGAAGATCGACGCTCTCGTGACGACCCACGTGCAAGTGTTACAGAGCACAGCTGCATGACGTCTCGCGGGGAGCGTATCGAAGAAGCGCAAGCAATCTTGCAAGCGCTTAACTTCGATCGGAGCGGTACAACGAACGATCGGCCCTCATCTTGCTTGCGCTGCTTGACCTTCCATCGGATCGTCCGTGGTCGGAAGCGACTAGCCCCATGCTCCGCACTGTGCAGATCATGGAGTGGCTTCGAGAGCACTACGACAAGGACTACAAGCCGAACACGAGAGAGACGGTGCGGCGGTTCACGCTCCACCAGTTTACGGATGCGGCGCTCGTGGTACAGAACCCGGACGAGCCGGATCGACCGATCAACTCGCCGAAGTGGTGCTATCAGATTGCCCCCCGTGCGTTGCAGGTGCTTCGGTACTACGGCAGACGTGACTTCGTGGCGCGCTTACGTGAGTACCTTGTCGAAGTACCCGGTCTCAAGGCTGAGTACGATCGTGCTAGGGAGATGCACCGCATCCCCGTAACGCTGCCCGACGGCTCAACCGAGACGTTGAGTCCGGGCGGACAGAACGTCCTTATCAAACAGATGATCGAGGACTTCTGCGGATACTTCACGCCTGGCGGCGAGGTTTGGTACGTCGGTGACGCCGACGAGAAATGGATGGTCTTCGAGGAACAACGGCTCGCCGACCTCGGCGTGACCGTTAACTCGCACGGCAAGATGCCTGATCTCGTCGTCTACCTTTCCGATCGCAACTGGCTGGTCCTGTTGGAAGCTGCGACGTCGCATGGGCCAGTCGACGCCAAGCGGCGTGGAGAGCTGCAAAGCCTCTTCGAGGGATCAACCGCTGGTCTGGTCTATGTCTCATGCTTCCCGTCTCGTGACGAGATGCGGAAGTATCTGCACCAGATCGCCTGGGAGACCGAAGTCTGGTGCGCCGACAATCCGACGCACCTCATCCACTTCAACGGCGAACGATTCCTCGGTCCCTACGACGACTGAGGAGACTAGCCCAGCTCAGACGGGTTTGAATAAGACATCATCTTCTCCACCAAAGTGGAGGAGGCAATGTGCAGCTCTTTGACAACCGCCTCCACGGACCATCCGGCGGCGTAAAGTAGGACGACCCCCGTCCTTGTCGTCCTGTTGGAGTAGGCGGACGTGGCGGGTGGGAACCCCCCGACGCCGGAGGTGGGCGAACACTGTCGTCCGGTTGACCTGGTATCGGTCGGCCAGTTCGTTCACCGTGTGTAAGCGATGTTCGTCGATTCTAGATCCGCCGCTGTGTTCGGCCGCTTCCCTGACTTGCAAATATGAATGAGGATGCCCGGGAGGAGAGGATTGCCCCTCCTCCCGGGCATCAGTCGCGACGAGTGCCGCCGAAGAACTCGTTAGAGCGTGATTTTGAACTCCAATTTATTACCTATTGTACCCTTAATCCAGGATGTGCATGCTGCCGTAAACGTAGCCCCTGTCGTTTCCATCCGGAGTGTACCAGTGTACGTACCTGTAGCCTTCTTGTTAAGGAAGACTGGTGCACCAGAGGTAGCTACACATCCGTTACCGAGCTTCCCATGAAACGTAAAAGTCATACCGATATTGAACTTGATAACGTTCCCTGATGTCTGCAGTTTGTCGCGCCCGTTAATGGTAACCGTCGTACCATTACTCAGCCATTCCCCGACATAGACTGTGTATTCGAGCATTGTCTTTGCCCCGGATGTGTAGGTGCCCAGGCTTGTCGAAAGTGTCATGTGAGTTCCGGCCAGTGTCAGTCGTCCGAGTGTTCCGTATGTGAGATAACTCGGAGTAGTGAGCGTGTTTGTTGCCGCGCTTGCAATCCCTGAGCTCAGCAGTGACAGGCCCCCAATGGGAACCATAATCGCTAGCGCTGCCCCGAAAAGTCGGGAGTAACGTCGCCTCATTCTTTGATGCCCCTTTCAGTTGGTGCTACTGGATGGAGAGCAGCTAGTGTCATGGAAGGTTGATCCACTGAGAAATTATCTGTAGAGGGGAATTTCTCCCGCACCGGGCGCGTTCTGCGGTCTTGTAGGCCAAGATCGGAGGAACGCCATGGCACGCAGAGGACGACCGACCGTCGAGATCGACCTGAGCGCGGAAGAGCGCTCGGTCCTCGAACGGTGGGCCCGCCGCCAGTCGTCGTCCCAGGCCTTGGCGTTGCGGTCGAAGATCGTGCTGGCCTGTGCGGCCGAGGAAGCCACCCAGGAGGAGATTGCCGCCCAACTGGGCTGTCATCCGGTGACGGTGGGCAAGTGGCGCCAGCGCTTCTTTATCGATCGTCTCGACGGGCTGACCGACGCCCCTCGTCCCGGTGCGGCCCGCCGGATCGGCGACGACCTGGTGGAGGCGGTCGTGGTCGAGACGCTCGAGACCGCTCCCGACGACGCCACCCACTGGTCGACGAGGAGCCTGGCGAAGAAGCACGGGATCAGTCACACCACGGTGCGGGAGATCTGGCGGGCCTTCGGGTTGAAACCGTGGC
Source organism: uncultured Actinomycetota bacterium (assembly GCA_963844575.1). Classification (GTDB taxonomy): domain Bacteria; phylum Actinomycetota; class Acidimicrobiia; order Acidimicrobiales; family RAAP-2; genus DASZUK01. Next base: position 601,662 of record CAWJOU010000005.1, on the reverse strand, counting down.
GCCAAGACTCCTTCAAGGTCTCTCCCGACCCCGACCTGGTCGAGAAGATCCGTGACCTGGTCGGGTTGTACATGAGCCCGCCGGTGGCCGCCGCCGTTTTCGCCATCGACGAAAAGCCCCAGATCCAGGCCATCGATCGGACGGCCCCGACGCTGCCGATGCTGCCCACCACGCCGGCCCGGGCCACCCACGACTATGAGCGCAACGGCACGTTGGACCTGTTCGCTGCCCTCAACGTGGCGACGGGGGCGGTGATCACCGACATCCGCCAGTCCCACAAGAGCGTCGACTTCGTCGCCTTCTTGAACAAGGTCGACCGCCAGGCGCCAAAAGAGCTGGACGTCCACGTGATCTTGGACAACCTCCAGACTCACAAGACCCCGCTCGTCCACCGCTGGCTGTTGCGTCACCGCCGGTTCCACTTCCACTTCACCCCGACGTACGGGTCATGGATGAACCTGGTCGAGCGGTGGTTCTCCGCCCTTACGACCAAGAAGCTCCAGCGGTCTGCGCACCGCAACGTCAAGGAGCTGGCCGACGACATCATGAGCTGGGCGGCCACCTGGAACGAGAACCCCCGGCCGTTCATCTGGACCAAGACCGCCGAGGAGATCCTTCAACGGCTTGCCGGCTACTGCTCTGCCGTCAATATCGGCGCATGAGGTCACTTTCTCAGTGGATCAACCTTCCATGACACTAGGCGTAAACTTCATACGCTCTGCTGCATGATACAATTTACATATATCCAGTTGGATGTCAAGGGGATTATTTAGGTATTCGACGCGCCATAGTCAAGACCGAGTGCCGGACTCCCGAATAGAAAATTATTCGCTAGATAACTAGGGGCTGACATTGTCAGCGGGAGGCCCCCCCCCGCAGGCAATCGTCTCGATGACGGTCAGCGGAGCCTGGAATAGGAAGAGCGTCTACGGTTTGTTTGCGTTGACAACCGGGCAGTACGCCGCTTCTCCGGCTCCCGAGACTCCATGTGCCGGGTTAAGAGACAGAGGAACCGGGAGTCGTATATCCGGGATCGTTCGCCCAGGGCGCGTGACAAGGCGGCCAGAACATCGTCGATGGTAGAGATCTTTCAGCCCGCATCGTGCTTCCCCACGTCGCCTCTGCGTTGCGATTCTGACACCTCGTCAAGTAAGAGTAACTGCAATTTTCTCTTGTGTCAACGGTGCTCGCCGGGAATACGACACCCGGTGGAGCACTTCGCCGGGTGTCGACACCGCCACCTCGGCCCGTCGGGTCAGACCCGGGCGACCGAAGCCGGGGAACGTCGTCGTAGTCACCGTCCGGAGAGAGCGACCGGTCGTCCTCTCCACGCCCTCTGGTCCCTACGATTCGATCAGGTCTCGTGGGAACGACAACCGGAGGTGGACGTGGGAGTGGACGACGACGATCTTTGGCAGCAGGTGACAAGCCTCCTCCGCCGGCGGCCGGGGTGGCGGCTCGAGGCGGTGGCGACGCCGGGGGCGCTGCCGGTCTGGTGCTTCGGGCCGCCCGGCGACATCGACCTCTCGGTGACAGCCGACGGTGCGTCGGTCGCCGTCCACGTCGTGGCGACCGACGACGACGTCGAGCTGGGCACGGTGGACGACCTGGCGAACTGGCTGCGCGCCCACCGGCCGGGGTCGCTGGAGGAGCGGCCGGCCGGGGTCTTCGACCGGCTCAAGCGGCGGCGTGGTCGGTTCTTCGACTGGGAATGACCTGGTCGGAGGCTCGCCGATCGTCCGAGCGGTCCTGATGGCCGGCGCCCGTGACGGCGCTGGCGTCCGGTGGCATCATCTCCCGGGTGAACATCGTCGTCAGCAACGTGAAGGGCGGCGTCGGCAAGACGACGACGACCGTGTACCTGGCCGCGGCGGCAGTGGACAGGGGTTACGACCCGGTCCTGCTGATCGATGCGGACCGGCAGGCCTCCTCGGCCGAGTGGCTCGAGCAGAGCCCGGTCGACGGCGTCGAGCTGGTCGAAGCGCCGTCGGAGCGGACGGTGGCGCGGTCGATGGAACGCCATGACGGGTTGGCGGTCGTCGACACGCCGCCCGGTGACGAGCGGATCGTCCGGGCGGCGATCGAGCGAGCCGACGCGGTCGTCATCCCGACCCGGGCCGGTGGCGTCGAGTTCACCCGGGTCGTCGCCACCGTCGAGATGCTCCCCCGGTCGATGCCCCACGGGGTCGTCGTCTGCGCGGCCCGGCTCGGCACGAACGACCTGACGCAGACCATCGAGTGGTGGACGAACCAGGACGTCCCCATATGGGGAGTGATCCCCGAGCGGGTCGGGATCGCCAGTGGCCCGGAGGCGAAGCTCTACCGGGAGGGCCTCGAGGCCTACGACGACGTGCTCAAGAAAGCGGTCCGCAAGCGCCGGTAGGTCCGGAGGCGCCGGCCGTCACGCGCCGCGGAGGACGACGGCGAACGTCGACCCGCGACCTTCCTCGGACGACAGTTCGATCGACCCGTGGTGGAGCGTCGCGACCGCCTGGGCGATGACGAGCCCGAGGCCGGACCCGGCGATCTGGGCTTGCCGCGCGTTCGAGCCGCGGTAGAAGCGCTCGAAGACCTGTCGGACCTCGTCGCGGGGGATCCCGATGCCGTCGTCGGCGACGACGAGCCGCCAGCCTTCGGGGTCCGGCTGGGCACTGACGCGGACGGCCCCGCCGGTCTCGCTGTACTTGACCGCGTTGGAGAGGAGGTTGTCGACGAGCTGGCGGACCCGTTCGGGATCGCCGGAGAACGGTCGGCCCCGCCCGGTCTCGGACTGGATGACGACGCCTTTGGCATCGGCCGCCGGCCGCGCCTCTTCGACCGCGGCGTCGACGGTGGCCGGCAGGTCGACCGGGCTGATCGTCAGCGGCGAGATGCCGGCCTCCAGGCGACCGAGGAACAGCAGGTCGCCGACCATCCGGAGGAGCCGTTCGGCGTTCCGTTTGATGACGCTCGCGTACTGGGCGCCGTCCTCCGCGCTTCTGGTCGCCGGATCCTCGTCGAGGAGCTCGGCGAAGCTGATGATCGACGTCAACGGCGTCCGCAGCTCGTGCGAGACGGACAACACGAGGTCGGTCTTCATCGCGTCGAGCTCTTGGAGCCGCCGGTTCTGCTCGAGCTCCATCGCCAGTCGGGCCGCCCGCTCCCGGTCGGCCTCCCGTCGCGACAGGCAGAGGTGACCGAGCGCCGCGACCTGCTCGATCGTCGCCAGGTGGCCGGTCAACGGCTCGCGGTGGTTCCGCGACCACAGGACGAGCGCGCCGAGCGGATCGCGGTCCTGGCCCGGTCGGGGTCCCGAGCTGCCGGCGAAGCGCGGATGGCGCGGCGCCGGGATCGGCACGCTCCAGCACGCGACGTAGCCGGCCGCCACCGCGGCCGCGGCCAGCTCGGGGGCGACGAGGTCGGCGGCCGGCTGACGCAGATCCGGGACGACGACGTGCTCCCGGCGTTTGAGCGCTTCCACCCACGGACCGCCGGAGGTCAGCAGCGCGGGAGCGATGTCGGCCGTCGTCCACTGGTCGTCGCCGTCCGGCCAGTACAGGCCGGCGTCGGTCCCGGAGATCTTGATCTCGAGGAAGGCGAGGAGGCGGCGGAGGGGCTCGTCGGTCCCGGTGTCCCGGGCCAGGGCCATCAGCGCGCCGTCGAGGACGTGCCGTCCGGTGGCTTCGCGGGCGATCGTGAGGCTGCCGTGGATGCCCGGAGTGGCGACGAAGTTGTTGAAGAGCACCTCCATCGTCACCCATCGCCCGTCGCGGTGCCTCATCCGGAAGTCGACCGGCGTCTCGACGTCGTCGCGGTCGAGCCCGCCGTCGGTCGGGTTGACCGCGCCGAGCTCGAGCAGGCCGACCGCGGTCTCGGCGTCGTGCGGGTGCAGGTACGTGAGCACGCTCGTCCCGACGAACTCCTCCGGCGCGTACCCGAGGACCGCGGTGATCGAGCCGCTGACCCAGCGGACCGTCCCGACCGCGTCGAACAGGGCAGAGACGTGGCTGGTCGCTCGCAGGAGGGCGACGGCCGCGGCCTGCTCGTCGATGTCCAGCTGGGCCAGGAGCCCCGCTGGAACGGCAGTTGTCGATGGAGAGCGCTGTACCAAGCCGTGTCCCGGTGCCTGTGTTCGTGGGTCCCCGCCACGGGCGCTCACGTCGAACGGGGCGCCGAAACCTCGAACCAAAACTAGCCGCCGGGGTCGGCGTCGGAGCGAGATGTCCCGACGACGGCTGGTCGGTACGCTGGCGGCCGGGCGGCACGAGTGCCACGAAAGAGGGGAGCCCACATGACCGACGTCGTCGACGGTCACACCGCGGTCGCCGGACGATCGGCCCCCCCGGGCCCGAAAGGCCTGCTCGACGGCAAAGTCTGCGTCGTGTCCGGCGTCGGCCCAGGGCTCGGCCGGCGGGCGGCGGTGGCGTTGGCCACGCACGGTGCCGCCGTGGTCCTCGCCGCTCGCCGGCAGTCGACCCTCGACGATGTCGCCGCCGAGATCGATGCACTCGGCGGCCGGGTGTGCTCGATGCCGACCGACATCACCGAACCCGAGCAGTGCGAGCGGCTGATCGCGTTCGCCACGACCGAGCTCGGCGGTGTCGACGTCCTCGTCAACAACGCCTTCCGGTACGACGCCTTCAAGACGTTCGAGGACGTCGACCTGTCGATCTGGCGAAAGATCGTCGACACCAACCTCTTCGGCTCGCTCCAACTGACCAAGGCCGCGCTGCCGTCGATGCGGTCCCGCGGTGGCGGTTCGGTGATCATGGTGGCGTCGATGGCCGCCCGGAAACCGCCGCCGCTGCAGGGGGGCTACGCCATCTCGAAGGGCGCGCTCTTGACGGCCGTCAAGGTGCTCGCCGGCGAGCTCGGACCGAGCGCCGTCCGGGTCAACGCCGTCGTCCCCGGCTGGATGGCCGGCCCATCGGTGGACATCTACGTGCAGATGACGTCGACCGGCCGCGGCATCACGCCGGAGGCCGTCGTCGCCGAGCTCGAGGAGCCGATCGCGCTGAAGCGGGTGCCGTCCGACCAGGAGGTCGCCGGGTCGATCGTCTTCTTGGCCTCCGACCTCTCGTCACCGATCACCGGCCAGGCGATCGACGTCAACGGCGGTGAGTACTTCGACTAGCAGTAGCCGATCGGGACGATGCCGTGGATGACGACAGGGACCGGACGGAGCCGGGCGATCGGGCGATGACCGTCGAGGGCCGGGCCCTGGCGGGCCGGATGCTCAGCGCCCTGACGGCCACCGTGCTGCTCGGTGTCGTCGCCGTCGACCCGGACGGGTGCGTCTGGTACTGCAACAAGCGCTGGGAGGACGTGAGCGGCGTACCGATCGCCGACCAGATCGGCGTCCTCTGGCACGAGGTCGTCCATCCCGACGACCGAGCTGCGCTCGCCGACCAGTGGACCGACCAGATCGGGCGGCGGGGTCGGTTGGGCCCGTTCCGGACGGTCGGGACAGGCGGCGGCGTGCAGCACTGCCTGGCCGAGGCGACCGCAGTCCAGGACACCGACGGGACGATCGTCGCGTTCGCCGTCACCGTGACCGATGCCGACGACGCGGCCCGGGCGCCGTTCCTCACCGGTCCCCACGCGGTCCAGCGGATCCTGGACCGCACCGAGGACATCGTCACCATCCTCAACGCCGACGGGTCGTGGCGCTGGTCGAGCGCCGGCGCCCTCCGGCTCATCGGCAAGGGCATGGACTACGACGCGTCCGAGGGCGTCTTCCCGTACGTGCACCCCGACGACGCCGGTCTGGTCGTCGAGACGTTCGAGCGGCTCGTACGCGGCGACGGCGAGCCGCGGCAGCGAGTCGACGTTCGCGTCCGGGCCGCCGACGGGAGCTGGCGAGACATGGAGACCGTCGTCGACGCGCTCCTCGACGATCCTGACATCCGCGGCATCGTCATCCACGCCCGGGACGTCACCGAGCGCCGGGCCATGCTGGCCGAGCTGTCCAAGATCGATGTGTACAAGACGATGGCGATGGCGAACGTCTCCCACGAGCTCCGCAACCCGCTGACGTCGATCACCGGGTTCGCCGAGCTCCTGCGGGAGAGCCTGGACCCGGCGACCGACGAGGCGCAGATCGGCTACGTCGACACGATCCTGCGGAACGCCAGGCAGCTGACGAGGCTGAGCGGGGATCTCGTCGATCTCGAGCACCTGTCGACCGGGCAGGTCGCGCTCGCCGTCGTCCCCCTCGATCTGGCCGACTGTCTACGCCGGGCGGCCACTGCCATCGAGCCGGCGGCCAGCCGCAACGGGCTGATGCTCGACGTCGACGTACGCGACGGGCCGAAGCTCCTCGGCGATCCCGAGCGCCTCGGCCAGCTCTTTGACAACCTGCTGTCGAACGCGGTCAAGTTCACCGAGCCCGGTGGGACCGTGACCCTTCGCGGCGCTCCCGTCGACGGCGGCTGGCAGGTCGACGTCGCCGACACCGGCGTCGGCATTCCGGCCGACGAGATCTCGCACCTGTTCACGCAGTTCTTTCGGACCTCCAACGCCCGCTCCGGCGGTCTGGAGGGCCGTGGCCTCGGCCTGTCGATCGCCAAAGCCATCGCCGACCTCCACCGTGGCGACATTCACGCCGAGTCCGTTCTCGGGGCCGGGACGACGTTCCGGGTATTCGTGCGCGGGGTGAGCCCCGAAGCCGGCTCTGGCCGTTGACCCTCCGGCGTCAGGCGGCCGCGCAGGTCGGATGTACCAGGACCTCTCGCAGGTGGACGTCGTTCGACGCGCCGATCCGGCGGAGAACGTCGTCCGGCCAGTCGGCCCAGCCGGCATGGACCAGCTGACCGTCGCCGCGTCCGCACCGGCTGCACGCCTCCGCCCCGGCCCCGTCGTGGGCCGCCGTTCCCGGCGTCGCACCGTTCAGTCCCTCCGCGATCGTCATCGTTCCACGAGCTCCCTGTCGTCGAATCCGCAGCGCCCCTGAGCGACCTTCGGCCGCGGTCGGTTCCGGACGCCCGCCGTGCTGATCAGAGACCGCCCGACGGCCCCCGATACGTCGACTCCACGGTTCCCCATCAGCCGAGTTATCGGCGTTACGCACCGTCGGCTTGCCGGCAGATTGGAAAACCGCAGCTCGAGGGACCGATATCCGCCGGTCGACGGGGCTGCCCGGGTGCGACCCGCTCGGGGATCGTGCCCGGCCCGTCGACCGGCGGGACGGCGGCGGGGTCAGCAGCCGAAGCCGCGGCCGTAGGACTGCCACATCTGCGCCAGGTGCAGGTAGTTCAACCCGAGGTGCACCTCTGTGAGGTCGGGCTGATAGCCGGTGTCCGGCAGGACCGTCTCGTACTCCGCCATGTAGTACTCGGCGTTCTGTTGGGCGACGACGCAGATGTTGGGCAGCGCCCCCGCCGTCCCGGCCGACGCGACGAGGCCGATGCCCGACAGCCCGGCCGTGCCGGCGATCACCGCGGCCAGCAGGCGCAACCGGCGCGTACGGCCGAACCTGGGTCGAGTCGCCGCCTTCTCGTCGGCGGGGTGGTGGATCGCGTCGGCCGTGACGGTGCGGATCGCTTTCGTGCTGGTGCTGGTCATCGTGGGCCCTCCTGTGGTGAGCTCGTATCGAGTTGGTACCGAGGAGAGGGACGGGCGGGGCGGAACTGGACAGTTTTCGCGTCGGAATCGCCGTAGGTCTCGACCTATATTCAACGGTGCCGGAGCCCGGCCGGGTTCCGGGGAGTCCGTCGGACGGCGCCGCTCGCGGCCGGCCCGCCCCGAGAACGTCGGCTGCGGAGGCGACCGTGCAACGCATCGCGTGGTGGGAGGGCGAACCCGGGAGGCGGTTCCGTTGACGCCGAGCCCGCCCGACGTGGCCGGAGCGACCGACGCCGAGCTCGTCAGCCGCGTCGCCGCCGGCGACCAGGACGCTCTGGCCGCCATCTTCGACCGCTATGCCGGTCACCTGCTCGCGTTCTGTCGGTCGATCGTCCGTAACCAGGCCGACGCCGACGACTGCCTGCAGGACGTCTTCGTCGTGGCCGCCACGCGGCTCGACCGGCTGCGCCAACCGGACCGGCTACGCAGCTGGCTGTTCGCGGTGGCCCGCCATACCTGCCTGGCTCGGATCCAACGGGACGGGCGAGTCCTCCCGACCGACGACGTCGCCGACGACCCCGGTCCGGACGCCGACCCGGCCGCCCGGGGCGCGCTCACCGCCGACCTGGCGGCAATGGTCGATGACGCCATGGGGGGCTTGGGGCCCCGGGACCGGCTCGTGCTCGACCTGGCCGACCGGCAGGGGCTCTCGACCGACGAGGTCGCCGGCGCGCTGGGGATGGCTGCTCCGAGCGCCCACAAGGTTCTCGTCCGGGCCCGGGCGACCGCCCGGCGCTCGCTCGGTGTCGCGCTCGTCGCTCGTTCCGGCCAGGGCGACTGTCCCGAGCTGGCCGCGCTCCTCGGCGACTGGGACGGGTCGCTGACGCCGCTGCTGCGCAAGCGGGTCAGCCGTCACATCGAACACTGCGTCGTCTGCTCGTCCGAAGAGCAGCGACTGGCGGCGCCCGGTGCCCTGCTCGGCGCGGGCGCCGTCGTCGCCGTCCCGGTCGGGTTGCGGGCCGGCATCCTGCGGACCGCCGGCCGCGCCCTCGGGCATCCGACCGGCGGCAGCGCCGGCGTGGGCGGCAGCGGTGGCGCGGCCGTCGGGGGGCGCCCCGGTCACTCGACGGTGGGTAACTCGACGGCCGGCGAGCCGTCGGCGGCGGCGGTACCCGGGAGCGCGACCTCGGCCGGTTCGACCTCCGAAGGCCCGACGGCCGAAGACGGCTGGGTCGCCGGATGGCCGCCGCCGTACGACGGGTTCGGCACCGGCCGGAACAGACGGCGGGTGGCCGGCGCGGCGGGGATCATCGCGGTCGTGATCGTGGCGGTCGTCCTCGGCGCAGTCCAGCCGTGGTCCGGCGGGACGTCCGTCGCCCATCAGGCCACCGTCAGCCACCGGTCGGCACCTCCGACGCCGCGACCGTCGACCGCGGCGTCGTCGACCATGCCGCCACCGACCGCCGCTCCGACCTCGGCGCCGTCGGCGACGGGCACCTCGGCGTCCACCGCGCCGAAGGCCCGGCGGAGCACGGGCGGCTCCCCACCGGCACCCACCGCGACGCCGGCCGTGGGTCCCGCCACGGCGATCCCGTCGTCCTCGACCGCGGTCCCGCCCGTCATGCCGCCGTCGACGACCGTGCCCACGACGGTCGCGTCGTCGCCGACGACGTCGTCTTCGACCACCACCACGACGACGACCACGGTGCCGCCCACGACGACCACGACGACGACCACGACGGTCCCGGTGATCCAGTAGCCGCCGCGCCCAGCTTCATCGCTTCGGCGGACCGATCGCCGGCGCGGTGTACCAGAGGTCGGCGTCGTCCGCCGGCGGCAGCCGGACCAGTTCCGCCAGGGTCGCCTCGCTGCTCGTGTCCAGCAGGTCGCCCGGTGGCGCCGGTTCGGCGGCGGCGGCCGATCGCACGGACCGCTCGGCCCGGGCGGTGAAGGCCGGCTGACGGTAGAGCGCGGCCAAGCCGAGCACGTTCTCGGCCCAGACGACGTCGAACCCGGGGTTCCCGTAGGAGCGATGGGCGGCGAAGTACGTCATCGACCGGTCGGCCAGGGCTACCGCCGACCGCAGCGGGTACCTCGACGGGTCCACCGTCGACAGCGCGGCCATGGCGCCCGACACGATGCCCTGGGTGTACGTGTACGTGGTCCGGTCCACCGTCTGGTGGTGGCCGGCGCCGTCGACGTGGTCGTCGTAGAGGCCGTCGGTGGGGTCGACCAGATGGTTCTCCAGCCAGGTCATGTCCCGCTCGCTCCACTGTAGGTACCGGTCCTGGCCGGTCCGCCGGTACAGCTCCACCCCCAGGAGGACCGCTGGGGCGTTCGACACCACCGCCCGTTCCTGCCCGCCCGCGCCGGACTCTTCCCAGTACACGCCGCCGTCGGCCCGGTCCCAGTTGGCGACGGCCAGCTCGAACACCGTCTCGGCCCGCTCGAGCAGCACCGGTGTCGGTCGCCTCGACTCGGCGGCCATGATCGCCAAGCCCATCCAGAGGCTGTCGTCCACCCGTGGCAGGTCACTGTCGATGTGGAACGGCCGCGGTCCTTGGTCGAACGCGGCGGCCAGGCCGGCGCGGGGATGGTCCCAGTAGTTGGCGTCGACGGAGGCGACGGCCGAGGAGAAATCGGTGGCGCATCCGTCCTGGTCTGACGAGAGTGACGCGACGTACAGCTGGCCGAGCGCGGCGTACGTCGGCCAGACGCTGGCGTACAGCCCGAAGTTGGAGTTCTTGAAGAGGTGGTTGCCCACGCCGAAGCTCGCCTCGAGGCCCCCGCAGGTGCCCGGGTACGGGTCGGCAGTGAACGGGTCGACGCGGGTGGCGACGACCGACGCGTCGGACGCCAGCAGGTCCGTGGACAGCGCGGCCTGGGCGTGGCCCGGCACCCCCGGTACCGACAGCACCCCGACCACCAGGACGACGACGAGCAGCCCGAACAGTCCGGCACCCCATCGTCGCCGCCTTCCGATCATCGCCTCGATTCTCGCCGCCGGCGGACCTCTGTCGGCGGTCGCCCACGGTTCGTTGCGCCACTTCGCTCCCGACGCCGCTCGGCTCGAGGCCTCAACGAGGGCCGCCGGGCTATCGCTCGGAGAGACGTCGGTCGTAGTCGTCGGCGAGCGCTCGGAGCGCAGCCGACCCGTCACCGCCGAAACAGGAGCCGTGCATGACCGCGAGGGTCGTGGGCTCGAGATCGGCCAGTCGCCGGATGGTGGGACCGGTGTTCGGCGTGAGGCAGCTGGCGCCGAAGACGTCCTCCGCCTGGGCGGCCGCCCCGACGATGTCGTCGGTCGTGATCGCCGGCCCGTCGCCGAGCTGGGTGAAGAGGTCGCCGCAGAGCAGCGTGTTCGTCGTCTCCTCGTAGAGGACCCGGGCCTCCCAACCGTGGGGGACGTGCGGGGTGTCGATGTGTCGGACCCGGTGCGCGCCGAGCTCGATGACCTCGCCGTCGGCCAGCGGGCGGGGCGGCCGGTCGGCCAGGTCGTTCAACGACACCAGGCAGCCGAGGGCGCCGTGGGTGACCTCGGCCTGCGGGGCCGCGGCGAGCAGCTCGTTCATCGCGCCGCACTCGTCCGCTTCGACGTGACCGAAGGTGATCCAGCGCAGTCGGTCGAGCGGGGTGACCGTGGCGACGGCTTCGGCGACGAGCGGGAAGGTGGCTCGGTGCCCGGTATGGAAGAGCAGGGGCTGCTCGTCGTCGATCAGGTACTGGTTGAAGGTGAAGCCGGTCGGGCCGACGTCGGGGACGAAGGTCGAGAACCGGTAGATGCGTTCGGCGATCTCGTTGATCTGGGTGTCCACGTCATGCTCCTTCGTGCGTCGGGGTGCCCGGGGTGGTCGGGGGTGGTCGAGATCAGAGGGGGAGGGGGTGGCGGAGGATCCCGGTGCCGGGCGCACGTTCGGCCAGGATTCGGCAGAACTCGATGGCGTCCAGGTCGACGTGCTCGCCGCCGGCTCCGGATCGGAACTGCCCTCCGGCCGGGCCACCGAGGGTGAGGGTGAACGGCTCACCGTGCGTGCTCGCCCACTCGACGACGATGTCGGCCACGATCCGGCCGTCGTGGTCGGGATCGACGTCGAGTGGCTTGGCCGTGGCCCGAGCCAGGTCGATGCGGTGCATCCACACGTCACGGGTGAAGCCGGCGTCGAAGAGGTAGGAGAGCGGTTGTCGGCCGACCGGAGCCGGGAGGTTCAGCAGGGGAAGCCGGCCGACGGGACGCGGGAGTCGCGTGCGGGCGCGCAGAGCCTTGACGGAAGCGGCCGCCCACTCGGCGATCAGTTGCTCGGTACTGATGCCGGCTCGCTCCCGAACCTGGAGCTCGTTCATCCCGTCCCACCAGAACTGACCGCCGATCTCGGCGACGAGTGGGCGACCCTTGATCACCTGGCGGACGAACTCGCGGGGTGAGGCCTGGCCGGCGGCGGAACCCACCGCATGGGCGGCCAGAGCCCGCACGTCCCAGAGCGCGCAATCAGTCGGTTCGGCCCAGTCGTCGGGCTCGAAGCTGCGCAGCAAGGCCGCGAACTTGTCGTTCTCCACGGCGGCGATCCGCATTGCCTCGTCGTGGGTGATCCTCGGGACCGTGGCGACGTCGTGGACGGTCGTCTGACGCTGAATCATTGTCGTGCTCCTTCTCGGGTGCGGCCCTTTGGAGTGCGGCCCTGTGGGGTGCGGCCCGGCTGGCGTCGGTCCACGTCGGCCAGGAACATGTCCACGGCCCGTCCGGCCAGGCGCACCCAGCGATCGCCCCCGGGGTCGTTCGCCACCTGCTGATGGGCGAGGCCGCTCACGAGGGCACTGAAGACGTCGACGTCGGACGGATCGGATCCCCCCGCCGCGGTGAGCCGTTGCCGGGCGATCTCGTAGAACTCGACGGCGAGCGCGTACGACGCCGGAGAAGGCTCGAAACCGGGGATCGTCCGTTGGAAGAGCAGCTGGTGACGCACCACGTCCTCGGTCGAGAACCGCACGAGGGCCTCGGTGAGCTCGACGAGCGCGTCGCGGGGGTCGTCGATCGGGGGGAGCGACCGGACGAGCTCGAGGAGCTGCCGGTTGCCGTCGGCGAACATCTGGTCATAGAGGTCGAGCTTCGAGTCGAAGTAGGCGTAGAGGGACGGCTGTCGGAGATCGACGCGGTCCGCGAGGTCCCGCAGTGAGATGGCGGCGAGGCCGTCTCGATGCGCCAATGTCCACGCCGCGGCCAAGATCGTCGCCCGCTTGGCTTCTCGCCGACGCCCTCGCCGGTCCACCTGGTCAACTTCCGTCGCCGTCACCGGGCGCTCCTCGTAGAACTATGACTGATCGGTTATCTATCAGTCATAGTTACACCCGGAGGGGGCGTCGTCAAGGCCCTGTCGCGCCAAGTTCGTGTCAAGGCGCCCAGTGTGTCGACCGGTCAGCTCGCTTTCACGTACTCCTGGAGCGCTCGGCGGATGGCTTCGGACACGCTGATCCCGTCCTCAGTTGCCCGCAGGAGGAGGTCTCGCTTCAGCTCCGGGTCCAGCCGTACCGACTCGACCGACGACGGCGCCGAACCCATGGCTGGTCGACCGCCCCGTCGGCGGAGCAGCTCGTCGACGTCGTAGCCTCGTTCTGCCTCGTCGGCCATTGCTTCGATCATCTCGTCAGTGATCGGCGTACCGTCCGCTTTCGTTCCGTGGGTCTTCGGTGGCATCACGAGCCTCCGGGGAGCAGCCGTCGATATTGGGCGGTCATCGTCATAGCGTGGATCACTGCCGGACCTTGGGCCGGTCGAGGATGACGAGCTCCAAGAAATTGCCGCTTCGGTCGGGCCCGAGCACCAAGTAGCGGATCGGGTCCTCTTCCACCTCTTCGATGACCACGGCGTTGTCGAGCACATGCTGCATGTCCTCCTGGGCGACGCCATGTCGGTGCGCCGAGGGGAGAACCTCCACGAAGGAATCGTACTACGAAACACGAATGGATTATATGGGTGGCTATCCAACTCTGCGGTCCGTTCCCTCGGTCGGGCCGGTGCCTACCGGCGTCGGCGAGTACAGCAGGCCGGGCCCTGCGATCGCGTAAGAGTCGCCGGTGCACGACCGCCAACCCGGGCGAGCGCAAGAGCATCGTTGGTCGTGATGGTCGGGCTGCCCGGATTTGAACCGGGGACCTCTGCGTCCCGAACGCAGCGCGCTAACCAAACTGCGCCACAGCCCGCCGCCGGAACCACTGGCTCCAGCGAAGGGGTTCAGCCTAGCCGCGACGTCGGGGGCCACCCGAAGGCGCATCGGCTGCCTCGCCGAGCCCATCAGCGGCGCGATCGCCGCCGCCGCCGGTACCGCCGACCGGGGCCGTCCCGTTGATCGACGCCGCCTCACCGGCCTCGGCGGGCCGGCGGATGACGACCTTGACGATCCGCCGCTTGTCCATCTCCTGGATCCGGAGGTCCCAGCCGTCGAGGAGGAACGACTCGCCGTCCTCGGGGATGTGGCCGAGGCAGTCGAGGACGAAGCCGGCGAGCGTCACGTAGTCGCCGTCGGGGATCTCGATGCCGAGCCGCTCGCGGACGTCGTCGACGCTCGCGCGGCCGTCGACCAGCCAGCGGGCGTTGTCGACGCGGACGACCGCTGGCTCGTCGTCGACCGGGTCGAACTCGTCGTGCAGGTCGCCGACGATCGGCTCCAGCAGATCCTTGACGGTGAGGACACCGGCGACGCCACCGTACTCGTCGACGACGACCGCGAACCCGCGCCGCTGCCGTCGCATCTCGACGAGCGCTTCGAGGATGCGACGAGACTCGGGGATCGCGTACGGCTGTCGGAGCCGGCGGGAGATCTCGAGCGGCGACGGCTGTCCCGACGGTTCAGCCGATGCGCCATCGCCATCGCCGCGGTCGCCATCGCCGACCGACGCCGCGGCCCCCGTCGACCGGCGCGATCGGGACCGGAACAGGTCGTTCACGAAGAGGATACCGACGAGGTCGTCGAGATCGTCGTTGACGACCGGGAAGCAGCTGTGGCCGGACTCCCGGACGGCCTGGGCAACGTCGTCGGCGGTGACCGGGATCGTCAGCGCGGCGACGTCGGCCCGGGGGGTCATGACTTCGCGGACGTCCATGTCCCGTAGGTCGGCCAGCGCCTCGGTGATCAGCCGCTCCTGCTCGCCGGCGGCCGAGCTCTCGTACGCCTCGTCGGCCGGCGTCGTTTCCCGGGCGTCACGGTCCGCTCGGTGCCACCAGCGACGCTGGACGGGTGGTTGACCTGGTGGAGGCCGGTTCGAGCGGCTCCCGGGCACGGCGATCCTCCGGTCAGGTGTCGCTTCCGGCCCCGGTCAGCGTCGGCGCACCGCCGACCAGCACCGGTACCGGCTGGTACGCGTCGTCGGCATACGTCCCGCCGTCGAGCAACGCGGCCGTCGCCCGCCGGAGCCGAAGCGGGTCGAGCGGCTTGACGAGCCAGCCCTCCGCCCCCGACCGCCGGGCCAGGAAGACATCCGGCCGCCGGTCGAGGAGCATCAGGACCGGCACGTGGCGGATGTCGAGGTACGACTCGTCCAGCCGCAGCTCGAGGCAGACGGCCATGCCGCCCATGTTGCCCATCTGCATGTCGACGACGACGAGGTCCGGCGGATCGGCCAGGACCGCCTCGACGACCTCCGGCCCGGACGCCACCTGGACGACCTGGAGATCGGGCCCCTCGGTCACCGATGCCACTTCGTGGCGGACGGTCGGGGCGTCGCTGGCGACCAGGATGGTGCGCACCGCCCGACTCTACCCGACGCGTCTCCCGTTACCCCAAGGCGCTCGCCGAAGCCTCTACCCGAAGAGGTGGTCGGCGACGATGCCCAGCTGGGTGAGGTCGTGGACGTCGCTCCCGAGCATCGGCACCGGCCGGACCGGTGCTGGGGCGACCCGCTCGGCGAGCGTGCGGTAGACGGCCTCGTCGCGGTCGGCCATCCGGTCGAGCTCGTCGAGATTGGCGACGATCGCCGCCAGATCGCTGCCCGGTGGCGGCACGGGGACCGACAGTCCGTGACGGCCGAACCGGGGGTGGACGCGGTTGACGACCAGGCCGGCCGGGACGATGTCCGTCTCGGCCAGCTTGCCCGCAAAGAACTCGGCCTCCTCGACCGCGTCCGGTCGGGGCGACGTGACGAGGACGTAGGCCGTCGCCGGGTCGGCGAGGAGGGCTCGAACGGCCTTGGCCCGATCGCGGAACCCTTCCTCCATCCCGCTGAACGCCTGGAAGAACGTCACCGCGTCGTCCACGATCTCGGCTCCCGCCACCTTCGAGATCGTCCGCAGCACCGCTCGGGTGGCCACGCTCACCGCCCGCAGCCCGGCCCGGGTGGGCAGGAGCAGCGCCCGGAACAGCCGGTTCTCCAGGAACTGCGTCAGCCGCCGCGGCGCGTCGAGGAGATCGAGGGCGTTGCGGGTCGGCGGGGTGTCGACGACGACGATGTCGTAGTCGCCGCTCTCCGTCAGCTCGTAGAGCTTCTCCATCGCCATGTACTCCTGCGTGCCCGAGAGCGCGCCGGCCAGGTTCTGGTACAGCCGGTTCGCCTGGATCGACGTCGCCTGTTCCGCGGTCCGTGCGTAGCGGCGGACGAGGTCGTCGAACGTCCCCTTCGTGTCGAGCATGACGGCGTACAGCTCGCCCGGCCAGTCGCCGTCGACCGGCGTCGGCGTGTTCGGCAGCGAATCGACGCCGAGCGCGTCGGCCAGCCGGCGGGCCGGGTCGACCGTCACGACGCACGCCCGGCGTCCCGATCGCGCCGCCTGCAGCGCGAACGTCGCGGCGACCGTCGTCTTCCCGACGCCGCCCGGGCCGCAGCAGACGACGACCGGGCGGTCGGCCGCGAGGGACGTCAGGCCGCCGGCCGGACCGGGAGCAACGGGACCGGGAGCAGTCGGACCGGGTGCCGATGCGCCGGCGGTGTCGGGTGCGGTCGAGTCGGTCATCGGCCCTCCGGCTCCGCTGCCAGCCGCTCGACGCCGCTGGCCAGAGCCCGCGAGAGCGCGCCGATCTCGTCCGGCCCGATCGACGGCGTCGCCAGGGCCGGCGTGGGCAGCTGCGGGAGCGGGAGCTCGCGAGCGAGCCGCTCGACCTGCTCGGCCGCGAGCTCGTGCCGGTGGACCCGGAACCGTCGGGCCGCTTCGAGCGCCGCCAGCTCGTCCGTCCCGAGACGGACGCCGGCCGCGCCGGCCGCGTCGGTGGTTCCGGCCGCCAGACCCCCGGGCAGGTCGTCCCAGCCGTTGACGATCACCGGGCCGAGCTGCACGCCGGCCCGGTCCTCCAGCTGGTAGCCGGCCTCGACGGTCTCTGAGACCGGCATCTCCTCGGGCAGCGTGACGAGGACGACGCGGCACCGCGACGGGTCCGACAGCAGGGCGACGACGTCTTCCGCCTGCGATCGGACCGGGCCGGAACGGGCCACGTCGAGCAGTCCACGGGCCGACGTCAGGAACGTCATGGCATGGCCGGTCGCCGGGGCGTCGACGACGATGAGGTCGGCCACCCCGTCCTGCTCGAGCTGCTTCACCTTGCCGAGCACGAGGACGTCCCGGATGCCCGGGATAGCCGTCGCCACGACGTCGATCACGCCCGACGAGACCAGGCGTTTCGACACCCGCTGGAGGCCGTGGTCGGCCAGGTACTCGAGCAGCGCGTCGTCCGGCGTGAGCCGCCGGCCGCGGACGGTGCCACCACCCGGTGCGTCGTACAGCGCCGCCTCGTCGTACCCGAGCGGATGCTCCGGTCGGTTGCGGTCGAACGCGGCCAGGATGCCCGGTCGGCCCTCGAGCTCGACGACGAGGACCGACATCCCGCCGTCGGCGGCCATCCGGGCCAGGGCGGCCGTCATCGTCGTCTTGCCGACGCCACCCTTGCCGGCAACGATCAGCACCCGGCTCGCCGCGCTGAAGCTCGCCACGTCCATCGGCCGGGAGCGTAGTGCCGGGCCCGCCGTCCGAGCGGTCCCCGACGGCTCGAACGGGGGTGGCCCGGCGGCGTTCCTCCAGTCGACCAACTGGCGCTGCCGCGTCCGGCCGGAGCCGCAAAGTCCCTGCTAAACCCCCTTGTCTGTTCCTCGGCGGCAGCGATACCCTGGTTGCGGACACGGAGGGGGTCGCGACGGGGTGGCGATGCAGAACATGATGCAGCAGGGGATAGAGATTTGGCAGACCAAAGCGGCGTGCCGGGGGCCGCAGTCGACGGCCTTCTTCCCACCGTCGCACGCGGAGCGCAAGGAAGAGAAGATCGCTCGGGAGTCACGGGCCAAGTCGATCTGTGCCGGCTGCCACGTACGGAACGACTGTCTCGGCTACGCCATCGCGATCCGTGAGCCGCACGGCATCTGGGGCGGCCTCAACGAGACCGAGCGCAAGCAGCTCCTCGACCGTCGGGCCGGCTGAACCGGTCTGGGCCGCGCCCGGAGGGGCAGCTCAGGAAGCCAGTCCGAGCGCCTTCGACGCGTCGGCCACCCCCCGGCTGGTGCAGACCGATGCCGGCTGGTCGCCGTCCACCGAGCACACCGACGCCGACAGGTAGTTGGCGCTGGCCACGATGGCCTGCGTCACGGGGTCTTTCGGTGTCGAGAGACCGGTGGCGATCTGGTTCGTCGTCAGCCCCTGCAGGATCGACGGGGAGTACGACGTCCCGGCGATCACCCGGTTCCCGATGTCCATGAACGGCACGGCCTGCCCCTTCGTCGCCGCGCCCGTGTACCGCGGCGTGTCGTACCGGTTCGTGAGCGATGCCTCGTCGCCGGTCAACCGTTCCAGTACCGCCCAGCCGGTGCCCGAGCTGTTCTGCACGTTGCCGTAGCGTTCGCGCAGCGCGACGGTGACGTACCGGCTGGCGAAGGTGGCGTCCGCGAACGTGACCGTCTGCGTGTCGCCGAAGACGTCGGTCGAGCTCGACTGCGTCGTCTGCAGCCCCGCGAACTTCCCGAAGCGGGAGAGCGCGGCGACGATCGCCCACCGCTGCGCCGCGCAGAACGGGTTGAACTCGGCGCCGACGTAGAGGACGCCGGGCTTGCCGTCGACCGTCCAGACCGGCCGGCCGGCGACGACCGTCGGCGGCGTGACCGCGACCGACGACGACGTGACGCCCACCGCGTCGTAGACGGTCGCCGGGATATGCGTCAGCTGCTGTGTGACCGCGGACGGGAGCGGCGAGGCCAGCGGGGCTGTGCCCGGCGGCGCGGACGAGCTCGTCAGCTTGATGACGACGAGGACGACGACGATGATCAGGACGAGGCCGACCACTCCCCACGTGAGGAGGATCGTCGTCGCCCGCCGGGCCGCCCGGGCCGGCCGCGGCGATGGGGTCGGTGCCGGGCTCTCGCCGGCGTCGCTGTCAGTCACCGTCGACGTTCACCGACCGGCCAGCACTCCTCGGCACCCAGTACTCCTCGGCACCCAGTACTCCTCGGCACTCAGTACCCCTCGGCATCGGCGCGGCCGCTCCATCCGAGCATTGGCAGCACGGTCGAGATGATCAGGACGAACAGCAGGAACGTGATGACGTGCACCGACGTGCACCACAGGCAGATGTTGCCGATGATCAGCAGCTCGGCCGACACGAGGTAGAGGGCGAACAGGACGCCGACGACCGCCATGGCGAGCCGGACGATGTGCACCCGCCGGTCGGCCGTGTACCAGAGCGGCGGCAGGTTGATGACGGTCATCGCCAGATAGAACGCCAGGCCGAGCACCGCGACGGGGATCCCGAGGAAGTGCGACTGGGCGCTCGTCGTGACCTTCTCGCAGTTGATGACGCCGGTGTCGCTGCAGACGAGCGGGATCTTGGCGAAGTGGTCGATCGTCAGGTAGATGGAGACGCCCAGGCCGGCCAGCGAGAGCACCAGGGCGGTCGCCACCCGCCAGCGGGCCGGGGTGGCGGTGTACTCGGTGGTGGCTGCCTCAGCCATCGTTCTCTGCCGTCGTCCTCGAGGCGGATCAGCCGTCGTCCCCTCAGGACGAGGAGATGTTGAGCGCCTTGGCCGCGGCCGTCACGCCCTTGCTGGTGCACACCGACGCCGGCTTGCCGCCGTCGATCGAGCAGATGGCTGCCGATTGGTAGTTGGCCACCGAGATGATCGCCTTCGTCGCCGGGTTCGTCGGGTCCGAGAGGTCGCCGGCGATCTGGGCCCGCGTCAGCCCGGACAGCACGCCGGGTGTGTAGCTGGCGCCGGAGGAGACCGCTTTGTTGCCGATGTCTATGAACGGGATGCTCGACCCGCTGCTCGTTGTGTTCCCGGTGTACTTCTCCTCGTTGTACTTCTTGACGAGGGCTGTCTCGGACTTGGTGAGCTTTTCCAGCGGCTGGTAGCCGGAGCCTGTCGACAGCTTCTTGTTGCTCAGGACCTCCTTCAGCACCGCCGAGATGTACTGGCTTGTGTACGTGGCCTTGACGAACGTGACCGTCTGCGTGCTCGGATGGACGTCGGTCGAGCTGGACTGCATCGTCTGCAGGCCGTCGATCGTGCCGAAGCGGGAGAGCGCGGCGACGATGGCCCACCGTTCGGCCGCGCAGTACGGGCAGTAGTCCGCGCCCATGTAGAGGTAGCCCGGCTTCCCGTTGAACGTCAGCGGCGGTTGCCCGGAGATGACCTTCGGCGGCGTCACCGCCACTGTCGGTGATGTCACGCCGACCGTGTCGTAGACCGAGGCCGGGATGTTCGTCATCTCGTGGGCGATGTTGGCGGCCAGCGGGCCCGGCGGCGGTGTGGCCTTTGTGCCGCCGCCCGAGCCGCTCGTGACCTTGACGACCACCAGGACGACGACGACGACCACGACCAGACCGACGATGCCCCACGTCAACAGGGCCGTCGACGGACGGCGCGGACCCGGCGCGGCCGGCCGGTTGCCCGGTCGCGGCGGTCGCTGGCCCGGCCCCTTGCCGTTCCCACCCTTCCCGGTGCCGCCCTTGGCGGCCGGCCCGCGACCCGATTGCGGCCCCTTGGCCGGCGCGGTGTTCCCCTGGCCTTGGCCGGTCCCCTTCTGGCTGCCGGGTTTCGTGGCGGTCCGTTGTCCGCCGGTGCCGCGGGCGGCCTCCTTGCCGCTGACGGCCCGGCTCTGGGCCCGGCTGCGGTCCTTCGCGTCCTGAGAACGTTTCGGTTGGTCGGCGTCGTCTGCCATGAGATTCGGTCCTCGCGATGGTGGCGGCTATGCGGGGCCTCCCAGCCGGGCAAACAAGATGCCTGGTGGGACGATGTGCCGGCCAGCGTAGACCAGCGTCCGGGACCCGTGCGGTCGGCCGTCCCCCGGGTAGCCTCCGACGGTGGCCCCATTCCCCGACCAGCCCCCTCCGGGCCAGCCGTCCGCCGCCGATCGCCCGGCCGACCCGCCGTCCCCGCCGCCGATGCGGGCCGCCGCGACCGTCCTGCTCGTCCGAGATGGCGACGACTCGGCGGCGCCCCTCGAGGTGCTGATGGTCCGCCGGAACCCACGCTCGGTCTTCGTCGGCGGCGCCTACGTCTTCCCCGGCGGTGCGGTCGACCCGGCCGACGCCGGGCCGGACGCCGAGGACTGCAGCACCGGGCGGACCGACGCCGCGGCCAGCCAGATCCTCGGCGTCAGCGGCGGCGGCCTGGCCTACTGGGTGGCCGCCCTACGGGAGTGCTTCGAAGAGGCCGGCCTGCTGCTCGCCTACCGGCCGGACGGGACGCTGCTCACCCTCGACGACCCGG
This sequence comes from uncultured Actinomycetota bacterium, assembly GCA_963844575.1. GTDB lineage: Bacteria > Actinomycetota > Acidimicrobiia > Acidimicrobiales > RAAP-2 > DASZUK01. Next base: position 580,449 of record CAWJOU010000005.1, on the reverse strand, counting down.
CGACGTCCGCCCGCTTCTCGGCCCACCGGGCCGACGTCAACGCCGGCCGCCGCCGGTTCGTCGACGTCTGCCGGTCCGAGGGCCTGCAGCTCGCGGCCGACCGGGTCCACTACTTCGCCCACTGGATCACCCCCGACGGCGCCCCCCGCCGCTACGACACCCGGTTCTTCGTCGCCGTCGCCCCGTCCGGTCAGACCGCGGCCCACGATGCCGCCGAGACGGTCGCCGACGAGTGGATCCGGCCGGCCGACGCCCTCGAGCGGCACCGGACGGGTGAGATCGAGATGATGGTGCCGACCGTCCGGAGCCTTCAGGACATCGGCCGTTTCCGGACCGCCGGCGAGCTGGTCGCCGCGGCCGCCGCCGTCGGCGTCGGGCCCACCGTCGAGCCCCGAGTCATCATCGAAGGGCGCGGCGCCCGGATCGCCCTCCCCGGGGACCCCGGCTACGACGAGGCCGTCGGAACGCCCGGAACGAGCGGGTGAGCGGTCCGATCGCCGTCCCCGACGGCGCGGTCGGCCCGGCGCCGACGCCCGGGCGGTCCGATCGGCTCCTGCCCGGCCTGGTCCGCCTGACCGCGCCGAACCCCGGGATGATGACCGGCCCGGGGACGAACACGTACCTGATCGGCACCGGCGACCTGGCCGTCGTCGACCCCGGTCCCGATGATGCCGGCCACCGCCGGGCGATCCTGGCCACCGCCGAGCAGCTCGGCGGGGCCGTCCGTTGGGTCCTGACCACCCACACCCATCCCGATCACGCTCCCGGCGCCCGTCCGCTGGCCGACGCCTGCGGCGCCGAGACGGTCGGCTTCGGGGCCCGCGACGGCTTCGACCCCGACCGCCCGGCCGGCGACGGGTGGACGCTCGACGTCCCGCCGTACCGCGTCCGGGCCGTCCACACGCCCGGGCACGCCGGGAACCACCTGTGCTGGCTGCTCGAAGAGCCGCGTTACCTGCTCTCCGGCGACCACGTCATGGAGGGATCGACCGTCGTCATCCGCCCGCCCGACGGCGACATGGTCGCCTATCTCGACAGCCTCGACCGGCTGCTCCAGCTCGACCCGCCGCTGGTGGCGATCGCCCCCGGCCACGGTCGCTTGATCGACGATCCGGCCACCGTCGTCCGCGGCATCGTCGCCCACCGCCTCGCTCGCGAAGAGGCCGTCGCCGACGCGCTGGCGTCGGCCGGCCGGGCCACCGTCGACGAGCTGCTGCCGGCCGTCTACGCCGACGTCGACCAGCGCCTGTTCCCCGTGGCCCGCAACTCACTGTGGGCGCACCTCCGGAAGCTGGCCGCCGACGGCCGGGCCATCGCCCCGTCCCGGAGCGGCCGCGACCGGTCGGACGAGGCCCGGGGCGACCCCGCCGCCGACGACGAGACGCAGATCGACGGCGTCTGGTCCTCGACGCCAACGACCCGCCGCTAACGGTCGCCAGTCGCTAACGGTCCGCGGCGACCGCCGCCTCGACCCGCTCGATCAGCCGCGCCGTGCAGCCCGACGTCTCGACGACCGGGGCGATCTCCTCGGCGATCGAGCGGGCGAGCTCGGCGAAGACGCCGGCCAGCTCCCCGTCCCCGAGAGCGACCGGCTCGCCGGCGTCGCCGGCCGCCGAGAGGTCCGGGTGCAGCGGCACCGTGCCGACGAGCGGGACGCCGAGGTCGCCGGCCAGCCGGGCGCCGCCGCCGGTGCCGAAGAGCGCGTACGTCGTCCCGTGCTCGCAGGTGAAGTCGCTCATGTTCTCGATCACCCCGGCGACCCGGAGGTAACCCCGTCGGGCCATGTCCGCGGCCCGGGCGGCCACTTTCTGGGCGGCGAGCGGTGGCGTCGTGACGACGAGCATCTCCGTGCGCGGCAATAGCCGGGCCAGACCCATCTGGACGTCGCCGGTCCCCGGTGGCAGGTCGATCAGGAGGTAGTCGAGGTCGCCCCAGTGGGCGTCCTGGAGGAACTGCTGGACCGCCCGGTTGAGGACGAGGCCCCGCCACATGATCGCCCGTTCCTCGTCGGCCAGGAAGCCCATCGACAGCACCCGCAGCAGGCCGTCCCCGCCTGCGCCCTCCCCGCCTAGCCCGTCCCCGCTCAGGCCGGGGACCGCTCGTTCGAGCGGGACCATCTTGCCCTGGCGGGCCTCGACACCGCCGTCCATCCCGAGGAGCCGCGGCACCGAGAACCCCCAGATGTCCGCGTCGAGGATGCCGACGGTGAGGCCCCGCCGGGCCAACGCCACGGCCAGGTTGACCGTGACCGACGACTTGCCCACGCCGCCCTTGCCGGACGCGATGGCCAGGATCCGGGCCGTCGGCGGCACCGCCGTCGCTGGTGCGTCCTCCCGGGCCTTCCAGCGGGCGCGGCTCATCACGTCCGCCTTCTCGGCCGGGTCCATCTCTCCGATGGACAGCTCGACCGCGGTGACGCCGGGGAGCCCGGCCAGCCGGCCACGGACGTCCCGCTCGATCTGGCCGCGCAGCGGGCAGCCGGCGATCGTGAGCGCCACCTCGACGTCGACGGTCCCGTCCGCGTGGACCTCGAGGCGGCGGACCATGCCGAGGTCGACGATGTCCGCGCCCAGTTCCGGGTCGATCACCGCCCGTAGCGCGTCGCGGGCCTGCTCCGCGGAGGGTCGCGCCGGCACCGCCCCCAGGGGTCGCGGCAGTGTTTGGGCAGGCACGAGCGGAATTCTACCGGTATGGCCCCCGTTGCCGACCGGGTACCGGGCCGGTGGCGGCCCCGGCGCGCCGGTGACCGGCCGAGATCGGTAACATGGGGTCCGTACATCGGGGCCGCTCGTCGGCCCCGAAAGATCGAGCCGGTGGCTCGGGTGCCTCGCCCGGGTCCCAACGAGGAGGAAACCGTGACGACGATGGCGACCTCGGTGAGCATCGGCAAGAAGCCCGACCCGGTAACGCTGACCGACGTAGCGGCCGAGAAGGTCGCGGTGCTGCTCGCCGAGGAGGAGGGTGAAGCCCTCGCCCTGCGGGTCGCGGTGAAGCCCGGTGGATGCTCCGGCTACAGCTACGAGATGTTCTTCGACTCCGAGGTCGACGACGACGACGTCGTCCGGGAGTTCGGTACCGTCCGGGTCGTCGTCGACTCGGCCAGCGCCGAACTGCTGACCGGCGCGACGCTCGACTACAGCGACGGGCTGCAGGGTGCGGGGTTCCACATCACGAACCCGAACGCCACCCGCACCTGCGGCTGCGGCTCCTCGTTCAGCTGATCTCGTTCGGCCTCGACGGGCGATCCGTCGAGGCGCCCGACGACAACGCGTCCCTCCTCGACGCTCTGCGTGAGCACCTCGGTTGCCGCGCGCCCAAGGACGGCTGCAGCCCGCAGGGCCAGTGTGGCTGCTGCACGGTCTGGGTCGACGGCGCGCCGCGGGTCGCCTGCGTCACGCCGCTCCGGCGGATCGCCGGCCGACAGGTGACGACCATCGACGGGCTCGACCCGGACATCCGCCGCCGTTGGGCCGACGCGTTCGTGGCCGCCGGCGCCAGCCAGTGTGGCTTCTGCACCCCCGGGATCGTCCTCCGGCTGGCCGCCCTCGCCATCCGCCGCCAGCGCGTCGACGAGGCCGCCGTCCGCTCAGCGTTGCTCGCCCACCTCTGCCGTTGCACCGGCTGGGAGACGGTCGTCGACGCGGCCTGCGATGCCCTGGCCATCGATCGTGGCCAGCCTGCCGCCAGCCCGGACGGCGACGTCACACCGGACGGCGACGCCACACCGGACGGTGACGCCAGTCCGCACCCGGACCGGGACGCACTGCTGACGAGCTGGCGGGCCCAGCTCGAAGGGCCGGCCTTCCAGTCGTCCGGCCCCGACGCCGTGCTCGGTCGAGCCGGCTTTGCCGACGACACCGCGCCGGCCGGCGCGGTGGTGGCGGTGCCCGACCGGGACGGCGAGCTCGTCGTCGGGACCGACGTGACGGACGCCCGGCGCCGAGCCGGGAAGGTGCAGGGCCGGAACTCGACGGCGCCGCTGCGCCACCCGATCGACGTGCCGGACGGCGACTGGGCGTTGACGCTGCGGACGACGTGGGTCGAGCCGGCGTACCTCGAGCCGGACGCGTCGTGGTGCACGCCCGGCGGTCTGCCCGCGTCGCCGTTGGCCAACGGCGGCGCGTTCGGCGGCAAGCGCCGTTCCCCGGTCGCGGCCGACGCGGCCCGGCTGGCCGCGTCCCTGGGCGTGCCGGTGCGCGTCGTCTGGTCACGCGAGGACGTCGTCCGCCGCGGGCCCAAGCGGCCGCCGGTCGCCCTCGGTATCCGGGCCGATGGGACCGGCGTGCTGCGGATCGGCCGTGGCGTCCTCGCCGGACGATCGGCGCTCGACCCGCTCGACGCGATCGCCGGCCGCGTGCAGGCCGTCGCGCCGGGTGTCGCCGTCGAGGTGGTCGACATCGCCGGACCGCCGACGTCGGCCGACCTCCGGGGCGCCGGTTGGGTCGAGGCGGCGGTCGCCCTCGTCGCCCTCGCCGCGCTGGCGGAGGGCCGCACCGGTCCGGGCACGCCGGCCGACGTCGTCGGGCCGTCCGGTGGCCGAGCCCGGGTGGTCATCGCCGACGGCGCGGTCGCGGTCGACGTCTGGGCCGGTGAGCTGCTCGACCCGGTCGTCCTGCGTTCGTACTGCATCGGCGCCGTCCACCAGGCACTCGGCTGGGTCCGTTCCGAGGGCATCGCCGTCGACGCGGCCGGCGACGTCCACGACCTGACGGTCCGTTCGTTCGGCATCCTCCCGGCGCGCGACACTCCCCGGGTGGATGTGACGATGCACCGCTCCGACCGCTGGCCCGTCAACGGCTCCGATGCCGTCTTCGCCGCCACGGCCGCCGCGGCGTGGCTGGCCGACGGACTTCCGCCGGCCTGGCCGACCCGGCGCGGGACGGTCGCCCGGAGCTCGACGTCCCAGCGCACGGCACCGCCGAGTCCGACGGACGGGGTGGCGCGATGACCGAGCCGTCGCCGCCGATCGGCCCGTACCGCCCGGTACTGCGGGCCGGTGACTGGGTTATCACCTCCGGTCAGCTCGGTGCGGCCCCCGGTCCCGACGGCACGCCCGTCGTCGTGCCCGGCGGCACGGTTGCCGAGCTCCGCCGGGCCCTCGAGAACGTCGTCGCCGTCCTGGCGACCGAGGGCGCGACGCTCGACGACGTCGTCAAGACGACGCTGTTCCTCGTCGACATGGCCGACTTCGCCGACGTCAACGCGGTATGGATCGAGACGTTCGGCCGGCACCGCCCGACCCGTTCGGCCGTCGCCGTCGCCGCGCTGCCGCTCGGCGCTCGGGTCGAGGTCGAAGCCTGGGCCTACGCGCCGCGGCCCTGACGGTTGCGCCGGCGTCGCTCGCCGGCGGTCGACTCAGACGGAGGGCGACTCAGACGGAGGGCGACTCAGACGGAGGGCGCCGGCGGCGGGGCGGGGGCCCAGCCGAGCTGACCGAAGCGATAGCCGACGGAGCGGACCGTCTGGATCAGGTGGGCGTGCTCCTCGCCGAGCTTCGCCCGGAGCCGGCGGACGTGGACGTCGACGGTCCGGGCGCCGCCGTAGTACTCGTACCCCCAGACCCGGTTGAGGAGGGTCTCCCGGGTGAACACCTTGCCGGGGTGGGCGGCGAGGAACCGGAGCAGCTCGTACTCCATGTACGTCAGGTCGAGCACGCGGCCGGCCACGGCCGCCTGGTACGTCTCGAGGTTGAGGACGAGCGGGCCGTACTCGATGAGGTCCGGCTGCAGGCCCCGGCCGGACCGCCAGAAGAGATGCTCGAGCCGGGCGACGATCTCCCCGCCGCCGGCCGGCTGGACGCAGAAGTCGTCGAAGAGATCGTCGCGGAGCTGCAGCTCCGCGACCTGGTTCGGGGCGATGACGAGCAGGAGCGGGTTGAGCGGGACCTCACGGCGCCGGAGGTGCCGGCAGAAGGCGATGCCGCCGCCGAGGTCGGCGGTCGCGCTGACGAGGGCACCACCCCACCCGTCCTTCGTCGCCGACTGCTCCGTGACGTCGACCAGCTCCGGTCGGTTGAGGCAGCGGAAGTCGTAACCGCCCTGGCGCAGCGCGGCCTGTAGCTCGGCCGGCAGCGGGTCGGGATAACAGAGGAGGGGTTCCATCGGCTCAGCCGTCTCGGCCCGGGGCCGCGGGGCTCACCGCATCAGCCGAGATCACCGCATCAGCCGGTTCACAGCGCCGGGAGGTACCGGTCGAGCTCGAACTGGGTCACTTCGGACTTGTAGGCCGTCCACTCGGCCCGCTTGTTGCGCAGGAACCACTCGAAGACGTGCTCGCCGAGCGTGTCGGCGACCAACTTGGACTGCTCCATGACGTCGACCGCGTCGTTGAGGCTGGTCGGCAGCGGCTGGATGCCCTTCTCCGCCAGCTCGCGACCGGACAGGCTGAAGAGGTTGGCGTCGGCTTCTGCCGGGAGCTCGTAACCTTCCTCGATGCCGCGGAGGCCGGCGGCGAGGATGACCGCGAAGGCCAGGTACGGGTTGCACGCGCTGTCCGGCGCCCGGTACTCGAGCCGCGTCGAGTCGGCCTTGCCGTGCTTGACGACCGGCACGCGGACGAGCGCGGACCGGTTGTTGCGGGCCCAGCCGATGTGCACCGGGGCCTCGTAGCCGCTGACGAGCCGCTTGTACGAGTTGACCCACTGGTTCGTCACCGCGGTGATCTCGGGCGCGTGCCGCAGCAGGCCGGCGATGAACCGGTGCGCCACCGACGACAGCCCGTACGGATCGTCGGTGTCGACGAACGCGTTGCGCTCGCCCTCCCAGAGCGAGACGTGGGTGTGCATGCCGGACCCCTGGACGCCGGCCAGCGGCTTCGGCATGAAGCTGGCGTGCACGCCTTCTTGGCGGGCCAGCTCCTTGACGACCAGCCGGGTCGTCATGACCGTGTCGGCCATCGTCAGCGCGTCGGTGTACCGCAGGTCGATCTCGTGCTGGCTGGGCGCGTCCTCGTGCTGGGCGTGCTCGACCGGGATCCCCATCTCCTCGAGCGCCAGCACCGTCCGCCGCCGAAGGGTGCTGGGGAGGTCGGCCACGCCGACGTCGAAGTAGGACCCGGTGTCCAGGACGGTCGGCGGGTGGGAGGGGTCCGGGTCGCCGAAGTAGAAGTACTCCACCTCGGGGGAGGCGAAGAAGGTGTAGCCGGCCGCCCGGGCTCGCTCGAGCGTGCGGCGGAGGGCGTGGCGCGGGTCTCCCTCGAACGGGGTGCCGTCGAGGTTGACGATGTCGCAGAACACCCGGGCGACCGACTTGCCGTCGCCGTGGCGCTCCTCGCCGTGCCACGGCAGGAGCTGGAACGTCTTCAGGTCCGGCCGGGCCAGCACGTCGGCCTCCTGGACCCGGCTGAAGCCGTCGATGGCGGAGCCGTCGAACGTCATCCCCTCGTCGAGGGCGTTCTCCAGCTCGGCCGGGGTGATGTTGAAGGCCTTGGCCGTCCCGAGGACGTCGGTGAACCACAGCTGGACGAACCGGATGCCCCGTTCCTCGACGGTCCGCAGGACGTAGTCACGCTGGCTCTGCACGGCTTCATTCTCTCAGTTCCGGCGTCGAGTGCGCCTATCTGGGATCGGTCCGGTGTTTGCGGGGACGCGAAAGGAGCCGGGCTCGGTGGCCCGGCTCCTTTCGACGTCGGTAAGGAAGGTCGGTAACGAAGAGGGCTCAGTCGCCCGCCGCGTCGCCGCAGACGGTCTCGACCATGACGCCGGCTGACCTGGTACGGGTCCATGTTGGCGTTCGGCCGGCGGTCCTCCAGCCAGCCCTTCTTGGCCTTGGCCACCGCCCACGGGATCCGGATGGACGCACCCCGGTCGGAGGTGCCGTAGCTGAACTTGCTGAAGTGGGCGGTCTCGTGGGCCCCGGTCAGGCGGGACTCGATGCCGATCCCGTAGTCCGCGATGTGCTCGTCGCACCCGCTTCCCGATGGCCTCGCAGCCGGCGATGATGGCGTCCCAGCCGCCGTCCTCCCGCATGGCCTTGGTGGAGAAGTTGGTGTGGGCGCCGGCCCCGTTCCAGTCACCCATGATCGGCTTGGGCTCCAGCGTGGCGTAGACGCCGAAGTCCTCGGCGATGCGGAACAGCAGCCAGCGGGCCACCCACAGCTGGTCGCCGACACGTCCAGCGGCGAGAGGACGCCGATCTGGAACTCCCACTGGCCCATCATGACCTCGGCGTTGGTCCCCTCGATGCCGATGCCGGCGTCCATGCAGGCGACGGTGTGCCGCTCGACGATGTCGCGCCCGGGCATCTTGTCGCCGCCGACACCGCAGTAGTACGGGCCCTGGGGCGCCGGGTAGCCGCTGAGGGGCCAACCCAACGGCCGGCCGTCCTTGACGAAGGTGTACTCCTGCTCGATGCCGAACATCGGTTCCTGGTCGGCGTACTTCTCGACCAGAGCCCGCAGCGGGGCCCGGGTGTTCGTGGGGTGGGGGGTGAAGTCGGTGAGCTCCACCTCGCACATGACCAGCTTGTCGCCCTCGGCCCGCAGCGGGTCGGGGCAGGTGAACACCGGCCGCAGCACGCAGTCGGAGTCGTGGCCGAGCGCCTGGTTGGTGCTCGAACCGTCGAAGCCCCAGATGCCGGGCTCCTTCCCGTCCGCCACGATCCGCGTCTTGCTCCGCAGTAGCGGCGACGGCTCGGTGCCGTCGATCCAGATGTACTCGGCCTGGTAGCTCAAGGACTTCTCCTCCGTGCGCTCTGTCCGGGCCTTCGTACCCGGTGCTTGCTCGTCTGCCCGGCCGGATAGCGGCCGCCGTGGCCTGTTCATTACAGCAGCCCTCCATGTCCAAACTCCTTCCGCAGCATGAACGCCATGTGAACAGGGATTTGCGCCAGGGGCCGCCGAGCCCACCGGGGACACCCCAGTAGGCTCCTCTGACGTGGCTCACCTGCGGTTGGCCGCCGCGCAGCTCAACACCGTCGTCGGCGATCTCGACGGCAACGTCGACAAGACCCTCCACGCGATCGCGGCGGCTGGCCGCGCCGGCGCCGACGTCTGCGTGCTGCCCGAGCTGACGATCACCGGCTACCCGCCGGAGGACCTCCTCTTCAAGCCCGGTTTCGTCGCCGACAACGTGGCCGCGCTCGAAGCCGTCGCCTCGGCCACCGGCGACTGCGTGGCCGTCGTCGGCTTCGTCGCCCCGCTCGCGGCCCCGGTCGGCAGCGACCGGATCCCGTACGGCGCATCGCCGCCGGTGCCGTTCGCCGCCGGGACGCCGCGGCCGCTGGCCAACGCGGCCGCGGTCTGCGCGGCCGGCCGGGTCGTCGGCGTCTACCACAAGCGTCTTCTCCCGAACTACGGCGTCTTCGACGAGGTCCGGTGGTTCACCCCCGGCGTCGAGCCGCCCGCGCTCTACGCGGTCGGCGGCGCGCTCGTCGGCGTGTCGATCTGCGAGGACGTCTGGTCAGCCGCGGGGCCGGTCCCGGCGATGGGCCGGGCGGGGGCCGACGTCGTCGTCAACCTCAACGCGTCGCCGTACTCCCGCCGTCGCCGAACGGAGCGGCTGGCGATGCTGCAGGAACGGGTGGCCGAGTCCGGGTGCGCCATCGCCTACGTCAACCAGGTCGGCGGCCAGGACGAGCTCGTCTTCGACGGCGCCAGCCTGGTCGTCGGGGCGGACGGCGAGCTGCTGGCCGCCGGGGTGCAGTTCGCCGAGGATCTCGTCGTCGTCGACGTCCCGCTCCGCGGCGCCGACCGGCCGGACCGGACGGGACGGCCGACGGGGACGGCGACGGCGGAGACGGCGGCCCCGGGGAGGGCGACCCCGGGGAAGGCGACGGCGGGGACGCCGACCGCGCCGATCGTCGAGGTGACCGGCGCCGTCGTCGGGACCGGCGGCGCGAAGCCGCCCCTCCCGGCCCGGCCGGTGCCGGAACCGCTGTCGGACGTCGCGGAGGTCTACGAGGCGCTCGTCCTCGGCACCCGCGACTATCTCGGCAAGAACGGGTTCCGCGACGCGGTCATCGGGTTGTCCGGCGGGATCGACTCGTCGCTGGTCGCCGCGGTCGCCGTCGACGCGGTCGGTCCGGACCACGTCCGCGGGCTGTCGATGCCGTCGCGGTACTCGAGCGACGGCTCCCGGACCGACGCCGACGACCTCGCCCACCGGCTCGGCATCGACCTCCGCGTGGTGCCGATCGAGACGGCCCACGTCGCGCTGGCCGGGCTGCTCGGCACCGTCCTCGACGGCCCACCGGCCGGGCTGACCGACGAGAACCTGCAGTCGCGCCTTCGGGGGCTCGTATTGATGGCCGTCTCGAACGCGTGCGGCTCGATCGTGCTGACGACGGGCAACAAGAGCGAGATGGCGACCGGGTACTCGACGCTCTACGGCGACTCCGCCGGCGGCTTCGCGGTGATCAAGGACGTACCGAAGACGCTCGTCTACGAGCTGTGCCGCTACCGCAACGACCGGGCCGCCGACGCCGGCCAGCCCGAACCGATCCCCCGGGAAGTGTTGGAGAAGCCGCCGTCGGCCGAGCTGCGCCCCGAGCAGCGGGACGATCAGTCGCTGCCGCCGTACGAGCTCCTCGACCCGGTCCTCGAGGCGTACGTCGAGCGGGACCGGACCGCGGCCGACCTGGTGGACGACGGCTTCGACCCGGCGGTCGTCGACCGGGTCGTCCGTCTCGTCGACGGCGCCGAGTACAAGCGGCGGCAGATGCCGCCCGGCGTCCGGATCACGACCAAGGCGTTCGGCCGGGATCGCCGCATGCCGATCACGAACCGCTACCACCCGGCCCACCGAGCGGCCCACCGGCCAGTCGAGCCAGCCGAGGCGGCCGAGGCGGCCGAGCCAGTCGAGGCGGTGGCCGGTGGTTGAGCCGGTCGTCGAGAGGGCCGCGCTGCCCGTCGTCCGGGCGGCGACGCTCGTCGGCGCGTACCGGTGGGCCGAGCACCGGCTGTTCGAGCTGACCGGGGCGTGGGCGGCCGAGCCGTCGTCCCCGGCCGTCCAGGTCCATCTGGACGAGGTCAGCGCGCAGCACGCGTGGCACGCCGAGCTCTGGGCCGACCGCCTGCCGGTGCTGGACTGGTTCGACCCCGAAAGCGTGACGGTCCCGTTCGGCTCGGCCGGCCCACTGTTCGACGCGCTCGCCGGCTTGGCCGGGCCGGTGCGCCGGCTGGCCGGCCTCTACCGGGTCGTCGTGCCGCGGCTGGTGGCCGGGTACGACCACCACCTGGCCCGGACGGTCCCGGCGACGGACGGACCGGTCATCCGGGCGCTGCGACTGGTCGGGCGCGACGAGGTCGACGCGTGGCGGGCCGGCGAGGCGCAGCTGCAGGCGTTGCTGACGTCACCGGCCGATGCGTCGGCCGCGGCCGACGCGCAACGCGAGCTGGAGGCCGTCGTGGTGGCCGGCGGCGGCCAGATTGGACTTTTCCCCTGGTCAGAGGATGGATCACACCGTTCGAGCTGAACGGGGTGCTGTGGCCGAGCCAGCCGGCACTGGCCAAGTGGGCGATCGACGACGGTGGGCCGATCAGGTCGCTTGACGCGCCCTGTAGAATGTCGTCACACGTGCCGCGTGTCCCGTCGCTGTTGCGAGGCCTCCCTCCTCACAGCAACAGCTGGGGATGGCGAGTCCGGCACCATTCTACTACGGAAGGTTCGGCCGAACTTGGCGAAGGAACGCATCGAACGTGACGACGAGGATCTCGTTCGTCTCTACCTGACCGACATCGGTCAGTACCCGTTGCTCACCAAGGACGACGAGGTCCGCTTGGCCCAGGCCATCGAGGCGGGCCGAGAAGCCGAGGAAGAGACCAAGAAGGCCCCGAAGGGCCTGACGGCGGCCAAGAAACGGGAGCTGCGCCGGGCGGTCCTGACCGGCGAGAACGCCCAGCAGACGTTCGTCCAGTCGAACCTCCGGCTGGTCGTCTCCATCGCCAAGAAGTACCAGGCGTCCGGCCTTCCCCTCCTCGACCTGATCCAGGAGGGCAACCTCGGCCTGATGCACGCGGTCGAGAAGTTCGACTGGCGGAAGGGCTTCAAGTTCTCGACGTACGCGACGTGGTGGATCCGCCAGGCGATCACCCGCGGCATCGCGAACACCGGACGGACGATCCGCCTGCCGGTCCACGCCGGCGACACGCTGGCCCGCGTCCAGAAGGCCCAGGCGCGCCTCGAGCTGAAGCTCGGCCGGCCGGCCACGCTGGCGGAGCTCGGCATCGAGGTGGAGATGCCCGAGGACAAGCTGGTCGAGGCGCTCCGCTTCCGGGCCGAGCCGCTGTCGCTGTCCGAGCCGCTCCGGGAGGACGGCGACGCGGAGCTCGGCGACGTCGTCGAAGACCGCTCCGCCGAGTCGCCGTTCGAAGTCGCGGCGGTCTCCCTGCTGCCCGACGAGATCGGCCGGCTGCTCTCGCCCCTCGACGAGCGGGAGCGGGAGATCCTGCGCCTCCGCTTCGGCCTCGATCGGGGCGAGCCGCGGACGCTGGAAGAGGTCGGCGAGCATTTCAACCTGACGCGCGAGCGCATCCGCCAGATCGAGGCCCGGGCGATGTCGAAGCTACGGCACCCGTCTTCGGACACCGGCGCACGCGACCTCTTGACCGTCTAACATCGACGGCCATGAAGAAGCTGCTGATTCTCGCCGTGCTCCTCACTCTGGGCTTCGTGGCCGCCAAGCGGCTCCGGGCGGCCTGAGCGGGCACCGCATTCGGGCGGCCGACGGCTGCCCCAGTCAGACTGTCTGATCAGGTCGGCCCGCCGGCGTGGCGCGGCCGTTACGGCGTAACGAGCCGGTTCAGGCCACCGCGTGGACGGGCAGCGCCCGCCCCCGCCGACCGCGCCAGAGCAGCAACGCGGCCCCGGCGACGACGGCGATACCGGTCGTGACGACCGGCGTCCGGACGGTGACCCGATCACGCAGCCGCACCGGCTTGGTGAACTGGCGGACCTCCCAGTCGCGCTCGCGGGCGATCCGGGCCAACGGGCGGTCGGCGTTGACGGCGACCGGGTGGCCGACCGCTTCGAGCATCGGGAGATCGGTCGCCGAATCGGAGTAGGCGCTCGACTCCGCCAGGTCGATGCCGTTGCGTTCGGCGAGCGCTCGGATGGCGTCGGCCTTGCCGGGCCCGTAGGCGTAGAAGGCCATCCGACCGGTGTAGCGCCCGTTCTCGTCGACCTCGCCGATCGACGAGATCGCCCCGTCCACCCCGAGCAGCTCGGTGAGGGGGAGCACGATCTCCTCCGGCGCGGCGGAGACGAGGTAGACGCGGTCGCCGGCCAGACGGTGGGCCTCCATCAGCTCGAGCGCCTCGTTGTAGATGAGCGGCTCGATCGTCTCGAGCAGCGTCTGGCGGACGATCTGGCGGACCTGGTCGCGGTCCCAGCCCTTCGTGAGGGCGAGCATCGACTCGCGGATGCGGGCGAGCCGCTCCTCGTCGGCGCCGAACTGCAAGAAGATGAGCTGACCGATGACGGCCCGCAGGACGACGCGGCGGTTGATGAGCCCGCCGCGGCGGAACGGCCGGCCGAAGGCGGCGATCGACGCCTTGGCGATCACCGTCTTGTCCAGGTCGAAGAACGCCGCTCGCACGTGGCCAATCGTACGGGCCAGCGCCGGTTCAGTCAGGCCACGCGGCCGGTTCCTGGCATCTTCGCGAACCGTCGGTGAACTGGCGATCCGCGACGTGGGCGGGACTTGACCCGGTACCGCCGGCCGGGATCGGCCGGATCAGGCGCCGACGAAGAGCGCGTGGATCTCGTCCTCGGCGTCGGCGGTGACGAGGACGAGCACCTCGTCGCCGACCTGGAGGACGGTGTCGCCGCGGGGGACGACGAGCCGGTCTTCGCGGACGACCGCGACGACCGTGGCGTCGCGGGGGACGCCGAGATCGGCGATGGCCACCGACGCGGCCGGCGAGTCCTCGGCCAGCGTGACCTCGACGAGATGGGCCGAGCCGCCCTGGAACTGGAGGAGGCGAACGAGCGAACCGACCGAGACGGCCTCTTCGACCAGGGCGGTCAGCAGCTGGGGGGTGGACACGGAGACGTCGACGCCCCAGCTCTCGTTGAACAGCCACTGGTTCTTCGAGTGGTTCACCCGGGCGACCACCCGGGGGACCGCGAACTCCTGCTTCGCCAGCAGCGAGATGACGAGGTTGTCCTCGTCGTCACCGGTGGCCGCGACGACGACGTCGACGGTCGCCAGCCCGGCCGCGTCGAGCGACGCCACCTCACAGGCGTCGGCCGCGATCCAGGTGACGTCGAGCTCTTGGCGCCGCTTCTCGACGAGGTCCGGGTCCTGTTCGAGGACGAGCACGTCGTGGCCGTTCACGAAGAGGTCACGGGCGATGGCGGTGCCGACGCTGCCGGCGCCGGCGATGGCGACTCTCATGGGCCGACTTTCATGAGGCAGCCACCGAGCCGCCGAGGCGGTGCTCGAGCTCGCCGAGCGCGTCCCGCATGACGGCGACGTGGAGCTGGTCACCCTCCTGGCCAACGAGCTGGCGGGCGTCGAGCCGCGGCACGCCGGCCCGGGTCACGCCGACGAGGGCGATCCGGCCGGGCTCTTCGATGTCGGCCAGGCTGCGGCCGGCCCATTTCTCGGGCATGGCCCGGTCGACGAGGACGAGCTTGCCGGAGGCGTCCGCCCACTCGCCGGTGACCGTCTCGGGCAGCAGTCGCCGCCGGACCTGGTCGATCGTCCAGGTGACGGTGGCGACGGTCGGGATGCCCAGCCGTTGGTAGATCTCGGCCCGGCGGGGGTCGTAGATCCGGGCGACGACCCGGGGGATGCGGTACGTCTCGCGGGCGATCCGGACGGTCAGGATGTTCGTGTTGTCGCCGCTCGTCACCGCGGCGAGCGCGTCGGCGCCGATGGCGCCCGCCCGCTCGAGGTCGTCCCGGTCGAACCCGGAGCCGACGACCCGGCCGCCCTCCCACTCGGCCGGGAGACGCCGGAAGGCGCGCCCGTTGCGGTCGACGATCGAGACGGTGTGCCCTTCAGCGGTCAGCGACAGGGCCAGGCCCGAACCGACCCGGCCACAGCCGACGACGACGACGTGCATGACCGACAGTGCAACACGGCGGCCGGTTGGCTGTAAAGGCAACGCCTCCGACCGCCGCCGGTGGGCGAGCCGGGGGAGTCGTCAACTCGACGGCGGGCGTCGGCTTTACTCTTGGGCGGTGGATGCCGACGGCAGCGGGGATGATCGGGACGCCGTCGGCGCGATGCTGACGCCGTCCCCGGAGAACGGCGGCCGGCCGACGGCTGGGGCCGGACTGGCGGGCGAGCACCCGGCGGGCGAGCACCCGGCCCGCGGTGGCCGGCGACCGGTGGCCTCGCCGCGGGCCCCGCGGCTGCAGGCGGCCGTGGACCCCGACCAGTTCCCCGAGACCGTCCGGTACCGGTTGAAGAACAAACTGCTCGGGCCGCCGCTCGTCACCGAGCAGCTCAGCTCGGAGCGGCTGAGCCGGCCGATCGCCCTCGGCGTCCTGGCGCCGGACTGCATCTCGTCGTCGGCGTACGGCACCGAGGAGATGCTCACGCAGCTCGTCCCGTACGTCGGGCTGGCCGCCTTCGTCCTCGTCGTCCCCATCACGATCGCCATCTTGGGGGTGCTGTTCTTCGTCACCCTGTCGTACCTGGACGTCATCCAGCTCTACACCAAGGCCGGCGGATCCTACGTAGTGGCCCGGGACAACTTCGGCCCCAAGGTCGCCCAGATCGCCGCCGTGGCGCTGCTGATCGACTACACGGTGACGGTCGCCGTGCAGACGGCCGCCGGCACGGCCGCCCTGACCAGCGCCGTCCCCTCCCTGAGGGGGACGACCCCCACCGTGTTGATCACCGTGGGGGTGGTCCTGCTCCTGCTCTACGGCAACCTGCGGGGCATCCGGGAGGCCGGGAAGTACTTCGCCTTCCCGACGTACTTCTTCATCGTCAGCCTGGTCTTCGTCATCGTCGTCGGCTACATCAAGGCGGCCCTCGGCGATCTCCATGCTCGGCCGCTGCCGCCGGCCCACACACTGTACGGGGGCCACATCGGGACGCCCGGGAGCGGCCTGCTGATGGGGCTGGCGTTCATCTCGCTGCTCCGATCGTTTGCCAACGGTGGCTCCTCCCTCACCGGCCTGGAGGCCATCTCGAACGGGGTCAGCAGCTTTCGCAAGCCCGAGTCGCACAACGCCCGGATCACCCTGGTGACGATGAGCTCGGTACTGGCGTTCCTGGTGCTGGGCGTCACGCTGCTCGCCAAGTGGACCCACGCCGTGCCCTACGCCGCCGGCTCCCCGACGGTGGTGTCCCAAGAGGTCGAGTCGGTGCTCGGCAGCACCGGTATCGGCCACGTCCTCTTCTACGTGGTCCAGCTGGCCACGGTCCTGATCCTCTATACCGGCGGCAACACCAGCTTCAACGGCTTCCCGTTCCTGGCCAACTTCGTGGCCGGTGACTCGTTCCTCCCCCGCCAGCTCACCCGCCGCGGCCACCGGTTGTCGTTCTCCAACGGCATCGTGGTGCTGGCCATCGTGGCCATCCTCCTCATCCTGGTGTTCAAGGGCCAGGTCGACGGGTTGGTATCGCTCTACGCCATCGGGGTGTTCACCGGGTTCACCATGGCCGGGGCGGGGATGGTGAAGCACCACCTGACCCACAAGGCGGGCCGCTGGCGCAAGGGCGTGGTGGTCAACGGGTTCTCGGCCTTCCTGGCCGGGGTCGTCGTCCTGATCTTCGCCATCGCCAAGTTCACCGAAGGGGCCTGGATCGTGGTGGTGGTCGGGCCGCTCATGTACTGGGGGCTGATCCGGCTCCACCGGGAGTACGTGGCGGAGTCTCAGCAGCTCGAGGTCGGCGCGGCGAGGGCCGCATCGGCCCCGATCCTCCGCCACCACGTCGTCGTCGTCCTCGTCGACCGCCTCGACATGGCGACCGCCCGGGCCATCCAGTACGCCCGGACGCTGTCGCCCGACGATTTGCGGGCCGTCCATTTCGACATCGACAACCGTGAAGCCCGCGAGCTCCAGGAGGAGTGGCGCCGGCTCGGTCTCAGTCGGCTGCCGCTGGACGTGATCGAGTGCCCGGACCGACGGCTCTCGCGGGCCGCGGTCGAGCTGGTGGCGGACGCGGTGGTGGACGGCGACACGGAGTGCACGGTGCTGCTGCCCCGACGGACGTTCGCCCTCGGCTGGCAGCGGCTGCTGCACGACCGGACGGCCGACAAGATCGCGGCCATCGTCAGCCAGGTGCCGCACGTCGCGGCGACGATCGTCCCGTACAACGTCGGCGGCCGGTGGGCCGAACGGGGCCGGCGGTACCGCAAGGTGGTCGAAGCCGCCGCGGCCACCGCGGTGGCCGAGGGCACCGACGCCACGGCCGCCGGCCGGTGGGAAGCGGACGACCGTGAGCGGGAGGGCGGCCTGGCGGAGGTGACACCGCTCCGCCCGACGAAGGTCGACCAGGCGACGAGCCCCGCCGCGCCGGCAGCAGCGGCCGCCGGCCGACGCGACCGGGGAAGGGAGCGCGACCGGGCAAAGGAGCGGGCCAAGGAACCGGCGTTCGCCGTCGACCGGGCGCTCGCCGAACGGGCCACGAACACCCAGCCGATCGGCGACGCCCGCTTCCGCGAACGGGTGCGGGTGGCCGGGCGGGTCAAGTCGGTCCGGGTCCAGCCGCGGGCGGGCACGTCGAACCTCGAGTGCCTGCTCGTCGACCGCTCCGGCGGGCTGCTCCTCGTCTTCCAGGGCCGGCCGAAGATCCCGGGGATCGAGCCGGGCGCCCGCCTGGTCGCCGAGGGGATGGTCGGGGCGTGGGGCCGCCGCTTGGCCATCTTGAACCCCGACTACGAACTGGTCGCCGGGCCCGACCGGGACCCGACCGAAGAGGCGGACTGACGGCCCGCGCCCGCCCGTTCCGGCGAGCTTCCTTGCCTCGGAGCGGGCCAGTCGCTATCGTCCCCTCGGCCTCAAGCCGGTGCTGCCTCTTACGGCGGGCGGTGCGGAGGGACAGAGAAAGGGACCACCAGGCATGAACCACGCCCTCGTTGCCGAAGGGGGGTACCAGGCTTTCCATCTGAGCAACACGGACTGGGTCTGGCTGGTCCTCGCCATGGCCGCCGGAGTGATCGGCATCGTTGCCGGTCTCGTCCTCATGCGCGGCGTCTTGGCGGCCGATACCGGCACCCCCAAGATGCGGGAGATCGCCAAGGCCATCCAGGAGGGCGCGGAAGCCTTCCTGAAGCGGCAGTTCAAGGTGATCCTCATCATCATCGTGCCGTTGGCCGTCCTGATCTTCTTCACGGCCACCAAGGTGACCCGGCCGGACGGGACGGTGGCCCTGAGCTTCGCCCAGGCCGGGATCTACCGGGTGATCTGCTTCCTGTTCGGGGCCCTCTTCTCCGGCCTCACCGGGTTCATCGGCATGTCGATCGCCGTCCGAGGCAACGTCCGGACCGCCGCCGCGGCGGCCAAGGGCGGCAAGATGGCCGGCGCGCTGAAGGTGGCCTTCCGCACCGGGGCCGTCACCGGCATGCTCTGTGTGGGCCTCGGCCTGCTCGGGGCGACGGCCATCGTCATGATCTTCCAGAACTCGGCCACCGCGGTGCTGATCGGGTTCGCCTTCGGCGCGTCGCTGCTCGCGTTGTTCATGCGGGTGGGCGGCGGCATCTTCACGAAGGCGGCCGACGTCGGCGCCGACCTCGTCGGGAAGGTCGAGGCCGGGATCCCCGAGGACGACCCCCGCAACGCGGCCACCATCGCCGACAACGTCGGCGACAACGTCGGCGACTGCGCCGGCATGGCCGCCGACCTGTTCGAGTCCTACGAGATCACGATCATCTCGTCGCTGATCCTCGGCTACTCGGCCTTCCGGACCCTCCCGGGGCACATCTTCAACCCCACCCCGGCGATCCTGTTCCCGCTCATCGTGCCAGCCATCGGCATCGTCGCCTCGGTCATCGGGGTGTACGTCGTCCGGGCCCGGGCCAAGGACCGCAACGCCATGGCCCCCATCAACCGAGGCTTCTGGCTGTCGGCCATCCTGACCGTCATCGGGGCGTTCTTCGTGGCCCAGTACTACGTCCACGACCTGAAGGTCTTCTGGGCCGTCCTCACCGGCGTGATCCTGGCCCTCGTGGCCAGCCAGATCACCGAGCAGTTCACGTCCACCGAACGAGGGCCGGTGAAGGAGATCGCCGAGTCGGCCCGCACCGGGCCGGCCACCACGGTCCTGTCCGGGTTCGCCATCGGTCTGGAGTCCTCGGTGTGGGCGATCATCGCCATCGCCATCGCCCTCGGGGTGGCCATCGGGCTGGGCAGCGGCAACATCGAGTACACCTTCTACCTGGTCGCCCTGATCGGGATCGGCCTGCTGGCCACCACCGGCATGGTCGTGTCCGAGGACAGCTTCGGGCCGGTCTCGGACAACGCCGCCGGCGTGGCCGAGATGTCCGGCGAGTTCAGCGGCGAGGCCGAGCGGATCATGGTCAGCCTCGACGCGGTCGGCAACACCACCAAGGCCATCACCAAGGGCGTGGCCATCGGATCGGCCGTCATCGCCGCGGTCGCCCTGTTCGCCTCGTTCATCGAGACGATCGGCGAACAGCTCCCGAGCCTGAAGCACATCGCCGCCTCCAAGCTGTTCCACCAGGTGGCCTCCGAGGTCAACGTGGCGAACCCGACGGTCTTCATCGGGCTCCTCATCGGCGGCTCCATCGCCTTCTTGTTCTCGGCCCTGGCCATCCGGGCCGTCGGCCGGTCGGCCGGCACCGTCGTCCAGGAGGTCCGGCGCCAGTTCCGGGAACACCCGGGCATCATGGACTACACCGAGAAGCCCGAGTACGGGCGGGTCATCTCGATCTGCACCGCGGCCGCCCAGCGCGAGCTGGCCACCCCGGCGCTCCTCGCCATCCTGGCCCCGGTCATCGTCGGCTTCGGCATCAACTACCTCGCCCTCGGGGCGTTCCTGGCCGGCGCCATCCTGACCGGCCAGCTGATGGCCAACACGCTCTCGAACTCCGGCGGCGCGTGGGACAACGCCAAGAAGTTCATCGAGGACGGTCACGAGGGCGGCAAGGGGTCCGAAGCCCACAAGGCGGCCGTCATCGGCGACACCGTCGGCGACCCGTTCAAGGACACCGCCGGCCCGGCGCTCAACCCGATGATCAAGGTCATGAACCTGGTCTCGCTGCTGGTCCTGCCGGCGGTGATCACCCTGCGGCACAACAACACCGCCCGCTACGCCATCGCCGCCGCCGCCCTGGTGGTGCTGCTGGCCGCTATCGCCTTCTCCAAGCGGAAGACCAGCGGCCTGGACGCCGACCTCCCCCCGGCGGTCGACGCCGGCCCGATCGGCTCGACCACCCCGCCGTCTCCCGTGGCCGCCGACTGACGACCACCCTCTTGACAGCGGGCACCGGTTGCCGGGAGCCTGTCGTCGTCATGCCCCCCTTCATCGGAGCCAGTCGCACCGGAGCCAGTCGCCGAGTGCCCGACCACCATGAGCTGCACGGCCATCGGCTACACGGCCATTGGCCGTATTGCCATGGGTAAGGCCCTGGTCATCGTGGAGTCGCCGGCCAAGGCCCGCACGATCGGCGGCCTGCTCGGCCCGGGCTTCATCGTCGAGTCGTCGATCGGGCACATCCGCGACCTGCCCCGCGGCGCCGACGAGGTGCCCGCGGCCTACAAGGGCGAGGGTTGGGCCCGGCTCGGCGTCGACGTCGACAACGGCTTCAAGCCGCTCTACGTCGTCTCGCCCGAGAAGCGGTCGGTCGTCGCCAACCTCAAGAAGCTGCTGAAGAACGCCGACGAGCTGTACCTGGCGACGGACGAGGACCGCGAAGGCGAGTCGATCGCCTGGCACCTCTCCGAGGTGCTCGCCCCCCAGATCCCGGTGAAGCGGATGGTCTTCCACGAGATCACGCCGGCGGCCATCCGCCGGGCCGTCGACGACTGGCGGGAGCTCGACCGGCGGCTGGTCGACGCCCAGGAGGCCCGGCGCATCCTCGACCGCCTCTACGGCTACGAGGTCTCGCCGGTGCTCTGGAAGAAGGTCATGCCGCGACTGTCGGCCGGCCGGGTCCAGAGCGTCGCCACCCGGATGGTCGTCGAGCGGGAGCGGGCCCGCATGCGCTTCCGCTCCGCCACCTGGTGGGGGGTGGACGGGACGTTCGCCGCCCGCGGCGGCACCTTCGGCGCCGCGCTCGTCGCCGTCGACGGGACCACGCTGGCGACCGGTCGGGACTTCACCGCCACCGGTGAGCGGGCGTCGGCCGGCACGACCCGGGTGCTCGCCGAGCCGGAGGCCCGGGCGCTGGCCGACGGGCTGGAGGGCCAGCCGTTCGCCGTCCGGTCGGTGACCGAGAAGCCGTTCCGTCGATCGCCGGCGCCGCCGTTCATGACGTCGACGCTCCAGCAGGAGGCCGGTCGCAAGCTCCGCTTCAGCGCCCAGCGGGCTATGCAGGTGGCCCAGCGGCTCTACGAGCAGGGCTGGATCACGTACATGCGGACCGACTCGACGACGCTGTCCGACGAGGCCTTGGGTGCCGCCCGCTCCCAGGCGACCGAGCTCTACGGGGCCGAGTACGTCCCCCAGGCCCCCCGGCGCTACGAGCGCAAGGTGAAGAACGCCCAGGAGGCCCACGAGGCGATCCGGCCGGCCGGCGACACGTTCCGGACCCCGGAGGCCGCCGGGCGGTCGCTGCACGGCGACGAGCTCCGCCTGTACGAGCTGATCTGGAAGCGGACGGTCGCCTCCCAGATGGCCGACGCCACCGGGACGAGCGCGCAGGTGCGGCTGGCCGCCACGATGCCCGGCGACGCGCCGCAGTTGGCCGGCGCGGCCGTCGAGTTCTCGGCCAGCGGCCGCGTGATCGCCTTCCCCGGTTTCCTCCGCGCCTACGTCGAGGGCGAGGACGACCCGGAGGCCGAGCTGGCCGACCGGGAGGTCGTCCTGCCGCCGCTCGTCGAGGGCGATGCCGTCGACCCGGTCACCTTCGAGCCCGCGTCGCACACGACGCAGCCCCCGGCCCGGTACACCGAGGCGTCCTTGGTCAAGGCCATGGAGGAGCTCGGCGTCGGCCGGCCGTCGACGTACGCCAGCGTCATCGCCACCATCCTCGACCGCGGCTACGTCTGGAAGAAGGGCTCCGCCCTCGTGCCGAGCTTCACCGCGTTCGCCGTCGTCGGGCTGCTCGAGCGTTACTTCGGCGATCTCGTCGACTACGGCTTCACCGCGGCCATGGAGAACGACCTGGACGAGATCGCCGGCGGCCGCGAGGAAGCGCTGCCGTGGCTCAGCCGGTTCTACTTCGGCGCCGCCACCCCGCCTGGAGATGGCCGGAGCACCCAGCCGGAGGGTGGCACGAGCACCCAGCCGGAGGATGGCCAGAGCACGACCGAGCTGGGGCTGAAGACGGCGGTCGCCACCCACCTCGGCGACATCGACGCCCGGGAGATCAACTCGATCGTCATCGGGACCGACGCCGACGACCGGGAGATCGTCGTCCGCGTCGGCCGGTACGGGCCGTACCTGCAGCGCGCCGACGACCGGGCGTCGATCCCCGACGACACCGCGCCGGACGAGCTGACGGTCGAGCGGGCCGAGGAGCTGCTGGCCGCGCCGTCCGGCGACCGGGAGCTCGGCAACGACCCCGAGTCCGGGTTGCCCGTGCACGTCAAGGCCGGCCGGTTCGGGCCCTACGTCCAGCTCGGCGAGGTCGTCGACGGCGGCCCGAAGCCGCGGACGTCGTCGCTCTTCGCCACGATGACCCCGGCGACGCTCACCTTGGACGAGGCGCTCCAGCTGCTGCAGATCCCCCGGCTCGTCGGCACCGATGCCGAGACCGGCGAGGAGGTCGTCGCCCACAACGGCAAGTTCGGGCCGTACCTCAAGCGCGGCACGGACAGCCGGAGCCTGGCGAGCGAGGACCAGCTCCTGACCGTCACCCTCGACGACGCCAAGGCGCTCTTCGCCCAGCCGAAGGCCCGCCGCGGTCGCGGCGCGGCCGCCGCACCGTTGCGCGAGATGGGGGCCGACCCCGAGACCAGTCTCCCGGTCGTGCTGCGCGAGGGCCGGTTCGGGCCGTACGTCACCGACGGGACGACCAACGCGTCGCTGCGCAAGGGCGACGACGTCGAGCAGATCACCATCGAGCGGGCCTCCGAGCTGCTCGCCGAGCGCCGGGCGGCCGGCCCGTCCACCCGCCGCCGGGCCGGCGGGGCGAAGAAGGCCGGCGCAAAGAAGGCGACGACCAAGAAGGCCGCGACGACGAAGAAGGCGACGACCAAGAAGGCCCCGGCGAAGCGGGCCGCCCCGAAGAAGACGACGGGGTGAGCCCACCCCGTCGAGGGCGGCTCATCGCCCTGGAGGGGATCGACGGTTGTGGCAAGTCCACCCAGGCCCGGCGGCTGGCCGAGGCGCTGGGAGCCGAGCTGACGCACGAACCGGGTGCCACCGAGCTCGGCCGGGCCCTCCGTCGCCTGCTGCTCGACCCCGCCGCCGGCGCGCCGGCCCCCCGGGCCGAGGCGCTGCTCATGGCCGCCGACCGGGCCCAGCACGTCGCCGAGGTCGTCGCCCCGGCCCTGGCCGACGGCCGGTGGGTCGTGACCGACCGGTTCTCCGGGTCGACCCTCGCCTACCAGGGCTGGGGCCGGGGGTTGCCGATCGCGCCGTTGCGGTCGGTGACTGACTGGGCGGTCGACGGCCTCGCACCGGACCTGTCGATCCTGGTCGACGTCCCCCTCGACGTGGCCCGGCAGCGGCTCTCGTCGAGCGCGCCGGACCGGTTGGAGCGGCTGGGCGCCGACTTCCACGAACGGGTCCGCCTCGGCTTCGTCACCCTGGCTCAGGACGACCCGACGCGGTGGGCGGTCGTCGACGGGACGCCGCCACCCGAGGTCGTCGCCGGCACGATCGCCGACCTCGTCGCCGACCGGCTGGGGGAGCCGGCGTGACCGGCGCCAGTGGCGCGAGCGGCGTGAGCGGAGTGGCCGGGGAGGCCGAGCCGGACCGGCCGGTCCCCGAGCTCTTCGCCGAGGTCGTCGGTCAGCCGGCCGCGGTGGCCACGCTCCGGGCCGCGGCCCGCCGGCCGGTGCACGCCTACCTCTTCGTCGGGCCGCCCGGGTCGGGAGCCCGCCCGGCGGCCCGCGGCTTCGCCGCCGCCCTTTTGTGCCCGGACGGTGGCTGTGGCCGGTGCGACGTCTGCCGCCGGGTGCTGGCCGGGACCCACCCGGACGTCGTCGTCGTCGAGCGGACGGGGGCCTCGTTGAGCGTCGACGACGCCCGCCGTCTCGTCAACCTGGCCCAGCGCCGGCCGTTCGAGGCCGACCGGCAGGTGCTCGTCGCCACCGACGTCCACCTCGCCGACCGCTCCGCGCCGGTGCTGTTGAAGACGGTCGAGGAGCCGCCGCCGTCGACGGTCTTCGTGCTGTTGGCCGACGACGTCACGCCCGAGCTGGTCGCGGTGGCCAGCCGTTGCGTCGAGGTCGCCTTCCCGCCGGTCGCCAAGGCCGCGGTCGTCGACTGGCTGGCCGGCCAGGGTGTCGACCCGGACCGGGCCGACCTGATCGCCGAGGGGGCCGGCGGCAACCTCGACCGGGCCCGGCTGCTCGCCGCCGACGAGAGCTACGCCGACCGGCTCGCGCTGTGGCGGGCCGTGCCGAGCCAGCTGGACGGCCACGGGGCCACTGCCGGCTCGTCGGCCCGGGAGCTGCTCGACGCGGCCGACGCCGCGCTCGGTCCCTTGCGCGAGGCCCACGCCGACGAGCTGCGCCGGCTGGCCGACCAGGCCGAGGCCCTCGGTGACCGCGGCGTCCCCGGGCGCAAGGAGATCACCGACCGCCACCACCGCGAGGAGCGCCGTTGGCGGACCGACGAGCTGCGCGTCGGGCTCGGCGTGCTCGCCCGGGCGTACCGTGACCGGCTGGCCGACGCCGTGTCGCTACCGGCCGCCGCCGGCCTCCCGCCGGACGAGGGGCGTGGCTACGTGACCGCCGTCGGCCTGGTCACCGAGGCCGCAGCCGCGCTGGAGCGGAACCCGAACGAGACGCTGCTACTGGAGGCCCTGCTGGTCCGGCTCGGCCGGCTCGACTGACGCAGCTCGACTGACGCAGCTCGACCAACGCAGCTCGACCAAGGCAATTGCGGCAGGCGGGCCCCTACGTGGCCATGCCCACGATGGGGCGGTTCAGGGTGAGGTTGCCGGTCGACCCTTCGAAGGCGGCGTCGCCGAAGGCGAAGATGCCGCCGTCCGACGCCACCAACCAGTACCCGCCGCCGTCGGCGGTGGTAGCCATCCCCACCATCGGTCGGTTCAGCGGCATCCCGCCGGTGGAACCGTGGAAAGTGGCGTCGCCGAAGGCGAAGATGCCGCCGTCGGAGGCGTCCAGCCAGTACCCGCCGCCGTCGGGCGTGGCGGCCATGCCGACGATCGGCCTGTTCAGTGCCATCCCGCCGGTGGAACCGTGGAAAGTGGCGTCGCCGAAGGCGAAGATGCCGCCGTCGGCCGCCACCAACCAGTACCCATCGCCGTCGGCGGTGGGGGCCATCCCCACGATGGGCTGGTCGAGGGTGATGTTGCCGGTGGAGCCGTGGAAGCTGGCGTCGCCGAAGGCGAAGATGCCGCCGTCGCTGGCGACCAGCCAGTACCCGCCGCCGTCGGGCGTAGCGGCCATGCCGACGATGGGCTGGTTCAGCGGCATCCCCCCGGTGGAGCCGTGGAAAGTGGCGTCGCCGAAGGCAAAGATGCCGCCGTCCGACGCCACTAGCCAGTAGCCGCCGCCGTCGGGCGTGGCGGCCATGCCGACGATGGGCTGGTTCAGCGGCTGCCCGCCCATCGATCCGCAGAACGGGAGGTTCCCGAAGTCGAAGACCCCGCCGTCGGAGGCCACGAAGCGGTAGCCGCTGGCCCCACCGGCCGGCGCCGAGCAGGGTACGGCGGGATTGTTGCCGGCCAACGAGATGGTGGCCACGAACAGCCGGCGGGCGGCGCCGCAGCTGTAGCTGGTACAGCCGGCGCTGCCGCCCTGCCAGGCGGCGTAGTCGATCCACCAGTTGCCGGCGCCGTCGGCGAACAGGGCCCCGCCCCCCGGACCGAGGGCGCTGCCGTAGCTGGTCAGGATCTGGGTGTCCGACCTGCAGGGCCCGGACGGGCCGGTGCACGTGGCGATGCCCTCGGAGTACCCCGACGAGGTGTACACGCCGGCGGAGAACAGGAGGAAGTACGTCCCGTTGGCGTAGGCCATCGACGGATCCTCCACCGTCCCCTCCCAGGGGTAGGACGCCGTGTCGTTGTAGAGGAGGAGGGTCGGCTGACTGCCGGCGGCGAAGGCCGTCCCTGTGGCGGCCAGGGGCTGCGACCACAGGTCGGCGGCCCCGGCGGAGCCACCGTCGTTCTGCTTCCACACCAGATAGGCCTGGCCGGTCGACGGGTCGACAAACGGGCTCGGGTCGATCGACCCGGTGGACTGGCACAGCAGGGGGCTGTTCGCGACGTCCGTGAACTGGGCGGCCGACGGACTGAGAGTGGCCGCGGTGGCGACCGCCAGGCAATCGTGCCCGGTGTCGCTGGCGTAGCCGGATTGGGCGGCGTCGTAGAACATGATCCACCGGCCCCCGTAGGAGAACACGCCCGGCGACGTCTGGGTGTTCGCCTGTTCCCAGCCCGACGGGTTCGCCAGCGCGGTCGATCCGTAGCACTGCCCGGTGGTGGCGCGGTAGCCGGACGACGGGGACGACGACTCCAGTACCGCGAGGTTGTTGCCCAGGGCGTTGCCGGTGGTGAAGGCGAAGTAGGTCCCGCCGGAGTAGACGACCTGGGGGTCGGCGGCGTCGCCGCTCCCCGGGTAGTTGTACGCCGGCGATCCGCCGGGGCACGCCGGATTGCTGAAGGCCGGCATCGGCGCTGGCGTCACCGACACGGTGGCATGCCCGATGGCGGGGACCCGGGCCGCGGCGGCCACACCGGCGGCGAGGACTCCCGTACCGACGACGACCGCCACGACGGCCCCGGCGAGTTTTCGCGAGTTGAGCAGCGAAGAGGTCATTGCGCCAGCCTCCTTGGCCGCCGAGGTCCAACGAACAGTACTCAGCGTTGTCAGAAACGGGTCGACCGCTCGATCGCCTACCATGGACCGCCGCAGGCCTGGGTAGCTCAGTCGGCAGAGCAGCGCACTCGTAACGCGCAGGTCAGGGGTTCGAGTCCCCTCCCAGGCTCCATCTCGCAACCTTTATCCGGCGAGCGTGCGCGGGATACGCTGCGCCATGCACCCAGACCAGGTACACGACGCCATCGCCGCTGCCCTCGACGGGCGCCGGCTTCTCGAGCACCCCTTCTACCGTCGGTGGGAAGCCGGCGAGCTGGCCGACGGTGAGCTGGCCGCCTACGCCGAGCAGTACCGCCACGTCGAGCAGGCGCTCCCGCTCGTCCTGCGCACCGTGGCCGACCAGCTGCCGGCCGGCCCCGCCCGGGACCTGGTGCTGGCCAACCTGGCCGACGAAGAGGGCGTGCCGGAGCCGCACGTCGCCCTGTTCGAGTCGTTCGCCGACGCTGTCGGCGCCCGGTCCTCGGTGCCGGCCGGTCCGGCGACCGCCGCGCTGACCGACCTGCAGTGCTCGACCGCGGCCACCGACCCGGTCGCCGCGCTGGCCGTGATCGCCGCCTACGAGGTCCAGGCCGGCGCGGTCGCCATCAGCAAGTCGGCGGGGCTGACCGAGCACTATGGGCTCGACGAGCACGGCACCCGCTTCTGGGACGTCCACGCCACGATGGAGGCGGACCACGCCACCTGGTCGCTCGACGCCCTCGCCCTGCTGGGCCGGGACGCCGACGACGTCACCGGCCCGGCGGAGGCCGGCGCGGCGGCGTGGTGGGCGTTCCTCGACGAGCGCGACGCCGACCGCGAGGCCGACCGGGAGCTCGCACCGGCCGGCGCCTGAGCGCGGCGCGGGCTGGCGGATCGAGCCGCCCGCCGGATCGAGCCGCCCGCCGCCGACTGGACCGCGATGGCTCGGGGAACGACGAGATGAGCGTCGGTGACCCGGGTCTCCTGACCGAGCTGCGGGCCGTCGTCGGGCCCGACCACGTCTTGGACGACCCCGAGGTCGTCGCGTCGTACGCCGCCGACTGGACCGGCCGGTTCCGGGGACCGCCGACGACCGTCGTCCGGCCGGGGACGGTCGTCGAAGTGGCCGCGGTGGTCGCCGCCTGCCGGACGCGAGGGGTCCCGGTCGTGCCCCAGGGCGGCAACACCGGCATGGTCGGCGGCGGTGTGCCGCTGGCCGGCGAGCTCGTCCTGAGCCTGCGCCGGCTGGACACGATCGACCCGGTCGACGAGGCCGCGGGCCACGTGACCGCCGGCGCCGGTGTCACCCTCGGCACGGTCCGGCGAGCGGCCGTCGACGCCGGTTGGGCCTACGGCGTCGACTTCGCCGCCCGGGACAGCTGCACGATCGGCGGCAACGTCGCCACCAACGCCGGCGGCCTGCGCGTCCTCCGCTACGGCGACACCCGCGCCCAGGTGCTCGGGGTCGAGGCCGTGCTCGGCAACGGCGACACCGTCTCGCACCTCGGCGGCCTGCTCAAGGACAACACCGGCTACGCGTTGCCCGCGCTGTTCTGCGGGAGCGAGGGCACGCTCGCCGTCGTCACCGCCGTCCGGCTGCGGCTCGTCCCGCCGGCCCCCGAGCGCGTCGTCGCCCTGCTGGCCTTCGACGGCCCTGCCGCCGCGGTCGCCGCGGCCGCGGTCCTCCGGCGGACGCTGCCCGTCCTCTCCGCCGCCGAGCTGATCCTCCAGCCCGGGCTGGCCCTCGTCTGCCGGGTCACCGGCGCGCCGGTCCCGTTCCCCGACCCCCATCCGGCCTACCTCGTCGTCGAGGCGTCCGCGCTCGTCGACCCGAGCGGGGACCTCTCGGCCGCGGTCGACGGTCTCGTCGGGGTGGCCGACGTCGCCGTCGCCGAGGACTCCGTGCGGGCCGCCGCGCTGTGGCGCTACCGCGAGGCCCACACCGAGGCCATCAACGCGCAGGGCCCGCCGCACAAGCTCGACGTCACCCTCCCGGCCGGCGCGCTGGCCGAGTTCGTCGACCGTGCCCCCCGCGTCGTCGCCACCGTCGCGCCGACCGCCGATACCTGGGTCTTCGGCCACGTCGCCGACGGCAACATCCACGTCAACGTGACCGGGCTCGACCCCGCCGACGACCGCGTCGACGACGCGATCCTCCGCCTCGCCGCCGGCTACGGCGGCAGCATCAGCGCCGAGCACGGCATCGGGACCGCCAAGCGGCGCTGGCTCCACCTCAACCGCTCGCCCGCCGAGATCGCCGCCTTCCGGGCCGTCAAGCACGCGCTCGACCCCGACGGCATCCTCAACCCGAACGTCCTGCTCCCGGCCGGCTAGCCGGGGCGGGCGCCGCCGGACCGTCGGGTGGCACTCCGGGCGGCTCGACCCGGCCGCAGGAGCGCATGGCGTCGGCGAACGCATTGGCTCGGTCGGCGTAGTCGCGGAACTGGCCGAAGCTCGGCGCGGCCGGCGAGAGCAGCACGACCCCGTCCGGCCGGGCCCAGTCGAAGCCCAGCCGCGTGGCCGTCGAGAGGTCGTCAGCATCGACCACGGTTAGGTCGGCGGCCCCGTCGACGGCGGCGGCGACGTCAGGGAGGGTCCGATCCGCCGGCGCACCCCCGAGGGTGTGGTCGATGGCGGCGTCGATGGCGGCGTGGATGCGCGGGCCGCTCGCCGGCAGGGTCAGGACCAGGGTGGGCGCGGCCCGCCCGACCAGGCCGTCGGCCAGTGGTCCGTAGTCGATCCCCCGGTCGTGGCCGCCCACCAGGAGGGCGACCCGACACTCGCCGAACGCGTCGAGCGCGGCCAGCGTCGGCAGCACGTTCGTCGACAGCGAGTCGTCGACGAAGACGACCCCGTCGATCGTGCCGACCGGCCGGAGCCGGCTCGGGAGCCCGCCGAACCCCTCGGCCGCCCGGACGACGGCGTCTTCGTCGGCCGCCTCGGGCACGCCGAGGGCGAGCAGGCAGGCTCGGGCGATCAGCGCATCGCGGCGGTTGTGGTCGCCCAGCAGCCCCAAGCCGTCGACCCACGCGCCGTCGAGCTCCCGGTCGCCGAGATGGACCCAGCGGACGTCCGGACCGAGCTGGTCGCGGCGCTCGACCAGCCGGCGGCTCTCGCCGTCGGCGACCGTGAGCCGGGCTCCCGGTTGGTGACAGGCCGACAGCTTGTCCCGGTAGTAGCGCTCGACGTCGCCGTGCCAGTCGAGGTGGTCCGGCGCCAGCGAGGTCACCGCGACGACCGGTGGCGACGACGCCAGGTCCGTCGCCTGGAAGCTCGACGTCTCGACCACCCAGTAGTCGTAGCCGTCCCCGACGTCGCGGTCCCACGGCGGCCGGCCGATGTTGCCGCCGACCAGGCACCGGTAGCCGAGCCCGTCGAGGAGGTGGCCCGCCACCGCGGTCGTCGTGCTCTTGCCCTTCGTACCGGTCACGCAGACCACCCGTTCCCGGTCGACCTCCTCCATCCAGAGGCCCAGGCCACCGACGACCGGGACGCCGGCCGCCTCCAGTTCCGCCACGTCCGGTCGGTACCGGCTGATGCCCGGCGCCTTGACGACGACGTCGCACCGCCCGAGCGCATCGAGCCCGCCGGCCGTCGTCGCCAACACCGGCCGGTCGTCGAACGTCGACCCAGCCGGCCGATCGTCGACCAGCACCGCAGTGGCACCGAGCTCGCGCAGCCGGCGGACGTTGGCCGCACCCTCGACCCCGAGACCCCAGACCCCGACGGTCGCCCCGCGGAGGTCGGGCCAACCGATCTTCGGACGTGCGGCCATCGACCGGTGCCGATCAGAGCCGGTAGCCGGCGGGGACGTGGTGCGGGCCGGCCGGTCGGAGGAGAGCGCCGGCGTCGGCCGGACCGTCGCCGATCCCGCCGATCCCGCCGGCGTCGGCCCCGCCCCCGTCGACCTCGACAGCCAGCGTTCGTAGGACCGGTGTCCCCGCCCGATCAGGACGTGCCGCGGCCAGCCGCAGCGCGGCGCGGCACTCGTCGACGTCCCCGACGCACTCGAACGGCTTGGCCTCCGGGCCCGAACCGACGAGGGCTCGGAAACGGTCGGTCAGCGCGGCGTCGCGCAACGGCTCCCGACCGCCGAAGACGGCCGAGAGCGCGTCAGCGGCGAGGAACGGCGCCAGGACGAGGTCGATGAAGCAGCATTTGTCGCACGTCCCGCACCACTTGTCGGCCCGCCGGTCACGGTCGAGCGTGAACGCGCGGTTGCAGCTGCGGAACGCCGGGTGGTAGCTCGGCAGGTCGGCGAACTGCCGGGCCACCCACAGCTCGGAGCAGGCCCGCAAGAGCGAGAAGTACGCCGGACCGCCGTCCAGGCTCCGGGCGAGATGGTCCCGGAACGCGGACTCGAACGCCAGGCCCTTCGACCACTGGTGGTTGACCGGCCGACCGTCGACGACGACCGTCGCCGCGGACGCCGACCGCTCGTTCGACATGACCACCGCGTCGTGGCCGCCGAGGACGGCCGCCATCACGGCGATCGCCGACAGGATGCCGGTGACCGGGACGTGGCCGTTGAGAAAGCCGAGCGCCGCCGACCGCAAGAGCTGCGGGTCGATCTCCCGCCCGGCCCGCACGACCGGCAACCCGGTGACTGCGGCGGCCTGCTCGATGGCGTCGAACCGGTCGTCCGGCCGACTGACGACGAACAGCGACGTGTCCGGACGAGACGCCCGGACGTGCTCGACCGTCACGATCGAGTCGATGCCGCCGCCGAACGGCACCAGCGGATGGTCCGCCTTCGGCTCGAACGGCGCCGGTGCCGGTTCGGTCGATGTGGGCCCGGTCGATGCCGGCCCGCTGATCTCGAGTTCGGAGAGGTCGAGGCCGTTGCGGAACGCGAACTCGCCGAGCCCCTCGACGTAGAACATGCGCAGGAACCCGCGCTCCGCCTCGGTCGTCGCCAGGTCCCCCAGGTCGACGACCGGCGCGGCGGTCGTCTTGTAGTACGACACGCCGGCCAACAGGAAGACGAGCCGGGCCGCGGCGTCGACGGCCGGCTGGTCCCAGTCGCCGCCGGCGTCGAACGTCACCCGCTCGGTGAACCGCTGCCCGCCGGACGAGTAGCAGCAGGTCAGCCGGGACCGAGCGGGCTCCAGCTCGTAGCCGTCGTAGCGGAACCGGTCGGCGCCGGCGGCCTGCAGGGGCATCCCGCCATGCTACGGGCGGGCTCGGGCGCCAGGGATCGAGGTGTCAGGGATCGAGGGGACGGCCGCCCACGGAGCGGCGCATGGCGGCGTGGATGCGGTTCGGGGTCAGCACGCCGAGGTAGCGGTCACCGTCGACGACGGGCACCCAGGAGATGTCGTGCTGCAGCATCTCGCCGAGGGCCGCCCGGAGGGACGCACCCAGCGGGACCCGGACCGCGAACGGTTCGACGTGATCGGCGACGATGCCGCCGGCAGTCGCGTCCACCGGTACCCAACCGACGAGGGAGCCGGCGTCGTCGACGACGACCGCCCACCGGCTGCCGTCGCCGTCCTGGTGGTCCTCGCCGTCCGCGTCGTCGGTGGCCCCCGGCACCCCGCCGTCCCGCGCCGCGCCGGGCCCGCCGGCGCCGGTCGCCGCCGCGGCCATCGTCGCCGTCGGCGCCACCGTCAGGGGACGGAACAGGTCCCGTTCCTCGACCGTGACGACCGCCAGCCGGCGGACGCCGCGGTCGGTGCCGACGAAGTCGGCGACGAAGGGCGTGGCTGGCCGGCCGAGGATCTCGGCCGGGGAGTCGAACTGCTCCAGTACCCCGCCCTTGGACAGGACGGCGATCCGGTCGCCGAGCTTGGCCGCCTCCTCGATGTCGTGGGTCACGAACACAATGGTCTTGTGCAGCTTGGCCTGGAGGTCGAGCAGCTGTTGCTGCAGGCGCTGTCGGGTCACCGGGTCGACCGCGCCGAACGGCTCGTCCATCAGGAGCACCGGCGGGTCCGCCCCGAGGGCCCGGGCGACCCCGACCCGCTGCCGCTCGCCGCCGGACAGCTCGTGGGGGTAGCGGCGGGCGTACCGGGACGGGTCCAGCTCGACCAGTTCCAGCAGCTCGTCGACGCGGGCCCGGGTGCGTTCCTTGTCCCAACCCAACAGGCGCGGCACCGTGGCGACGTTGTCGAAGATCCGGCGGTGCGGGAACAGGCCGCCCTGTTGGATGACGTAGCCGATGCCCCGGCGCAGCTCGACCGGGTCCATGGCCAGCACGTCGCGGCCGTCGAGCAGGATGCGGCCACCGGTGGGCTCGATGAGCCGGTTGATCATCCGTAGCGTCGTCGTCTTGCCGCAACCCGACGGTCCGACCAGTACGCAGACGTCGCCGGCGGCGACGCTGAGGCTGAGCTCCCGGACGGCGATGTTGTCGGGGCCGTATCGCTTGGAGACGGCCTCCAGCGTGATCATGCGATCGTCACGTTAACGTCTTGGTCGGTGCTCATCGCCGCCCAGTCGTTCTTCTCCTACCTGACCGGCAACTGGAGCCAGATCAACGGGTACCTCCTCCAGCACATCGCGCTTACCCTCATCGCCGTCGGCATCGGGCTCGTCATCTCGGTTCCCCTCGGCCTGGCGGCCTGGCGCTACCGGGTGGTCCGGGTCCCGGTGTTCGGATTCGCCAGCACGCTGTACGTCATCCCGTCGCTGGCCCTCTTCGTCATTCTCGGGCCGGTCACCGGGTTCGTGGCCTCGTACGAGACCGCGGAGATCGCCCTCGTCGGCTACACCATGCTCATCTTGGTGTGGAACACCGTGGCCGGGCTCGACGCGGTGCCCGACGACGCCCGGGAGGCGGCCAAGGCAATGGGGTACACGCCCACCGCCGCCCTGGTGCGGGTCGACCTGCCGCTGGCGTTGCCGTTCATCTTCGCCGGGCTGCGAGTGGCGACGGCCACCGTCATCGGGCTCGTGACGGTGACCGCGCTGATCGGCCTCGGCGGCCTGGGCCGGCTCATCACCTACGGGTTCACCGACAACGGTTACGCCACGCCGATCCTCGTCGGGCTGGTGCTGTCCGTCCTCCTGGCCGCCGTGGCCGACCTGCTGCTGGTGGGCGTCGAGCGCGTCCTGGTCCCGTGGACCCGCCGTTCCCGCCGACCCCGGAAGTCCCGCCCGGCCGAAGCGGCGGGTTGAGATGCCAGGCCGGGGCGGCGGGCGGAGATGAACTTCCTCGACCAGGTTTTCCACTGGTTCACCACCAGTGCCAACTGGACCGGCACAAACGGCATCCCCTATCTGTTCCTCCGGCAGCTCGAACTGTCGGCCGCGGTGGTCGCCGCCGCCCTCGTCGTCGGTGGCGGGATCGGCGTCCTCCTCGGCCACGCGGGGCGCGGCGGTCTGGTCGCGGTCAACGCGGCCAACGCCGTCCGGGCCGTCCCGACGCTGGCCCTGCTGACCCTCTTCGCCATCGACCCGAGCATCTCGCTGACCTGGGGCGGGTTCCTGGCGTCGTTCCTGGCGCTCTTCATCCTGGCCATCCCGCCGATCCTCACCAACAGCTACGTCGGCATGCGTGAGGTCGACGCCGACGTCCGCGACGCCGCCAAGGCCATGGGCCTCACCGGATGGCAGGTGCTCCACCAGGTCGAGGCGCCGCTGGCGGTGCCGTTCGTCATGGCCGGCGTCCGCACCGCGTCGATCGAGGTCGTCGCCACCTCCACGCTGGCCGCCTACGTCAGCTACGCCGATCTCGGCACGTACGTGATCACCGGGCTCAACGCCGACGAGACCGTGCTCGCCTTCTCCGGCGGCCTGCTCGTCGCGGTGATGGCCGCGCTGGTCGCCTTCGGGCTCGGCGCCGTCCAGCGGTTGATCACCCCGGCCCCGTTGCGACGCCGTCGGGGGGCGCGGGACGCCGGCAGCCTGCGGGCGACGGCCACGAGAGCAACCACCTCGGTGGCCGGGACCGGGGACGGTTGATCCGGCGGCGATTGATCCAGCAACGGCGGGCAGTGGCAAGCTTGACAATCCAGATAGAAAAAGTAACTATTACGGTTTCAAGAAGAACGGTCGAGGGTAAGCCCCGGCTCACTCCACGAACGGACGGAGGCACGCGTGGGAACGCACAGGATCAGGCGGTTTTTGCTCGGCGGCGCGGCGGTGGCGTTGGCGGGCGGAATGATCGGCGGCCTGGTCGCACCGGGCCTGGCGTCGGCCGCCTCGAAGCCGACCATCGTCATCGGGTCGACGAACTTCGAAGAGCAGACAATCGTCGCCAACCTCTACGGCGACGTTCTGCAGCACGCTGGCTACCAGGTGAAGGTGGAGCCGTCGCTCGGCACCCGGTCGATCGTCGTGCCGGCCCTGGAAAAGGGGCAGATCGACCTCGAGCCGGACTACGCCGGCGCCCTCGTCAACTTCCTGGCCGGCAACAACGCCGCGCTGCCCGCCGCCACCCAGCTGTCGACGGCGGTGCCGTACCTGAAGTCGCACCTGTCCCAGTACGGGGTGACCGTCCTGAACGCCGCGCCAGCGCTCGACACCAACGTGTTCGCCGTCACGAAGACAACGGCCAAGAAGTACCACCTGACGACGCTCTCGAGCCTGAAGCCGGTCGCCTCCAAGCTGATCCTCGGCGGACCGCCGGAGTGCCCGACCAACGCCGGCTGTGAGGTCGGCCTCGAGAAGACCTACGGCCTGCACTTCGCCAGCTTCAAGTCGCTGGACGAGGCCGGGCCGCTCAGTGTGGCGGCGCTCAAGAACGGTCAGGTGCAGGTGGTCGAGCTGTTCTCCAGCGACGGCAACGTCGTCTCCAACAACTTCGTCGCCCTCACCGACAACAAGCACCTCGAGGGCGCCACATACATCATCCCGGTCATCCGCAAGTCCGTGGACACCGCCGGCGTGGCCGCCGCCTTGAACAAGCTGTCGGCCAAGCTGACCACCGACCAGATCTCCGAGCTCAACGTCCTGGTCACCGGGCCCAAGAAGGAGCAGCCGGCCGCCGTGGCATCGGCGTGGCTGAAAAAGGAAGGGCTCGCCTAGTGTCATGGAAGGTTGATCCACTGAGAAAGTGACCTCATGCGCCGATATTGACGGCAGAGCAGTAGCCGGCAAGCCGTTGAAGGATCTCCTCGGCGGTCTTGGTCCAGATGAACGGCCGGGGGTTCTCGTTCCAGGTGGCCGCCCAGCTCATGATGTCGTCGGCCAGCTCCTTGACGTTGCGGTGCGCAGACCGCTGGAGCTTCTTGGTCGTAAGGGCGGAGAACCACCGCTCGACCAGGTTCATCCATGACCCGTACGTCGGGGTGAAGTGGAAGTGGAACCGGCGGTGACGCAACAGCCAGCGGTGGACGAGCGGGGTCTTGTGAGTCTGGAGGTTGTCCAAGATCACGTGGACGTCCAGCTCTTTTGGCGCCTGGCGGTCGACCTTGTTCAAGAAGGCGACGAAGTCGACGCTCTTGTGGGACTGGCGGATGTCGGTGATCACCGCCCCCGTCGCCACGTTGAGGGCAGCGAACAGGTCCAACGTGCCGTTGCGCTCATAGTCGTGGGTGGCCCGGGCCGGCGTGGTGGGCAGCATCGGCAGCGTCGGGGCCGTCCGATCGATGGCCTGGATCTGGGGCTTTTCGTCGATGGCGAAAACGGCGGCGGCCACCGGCGGGCTCATGTACAACCCGACCAGGTCACGGATCTTCTCGACCAGGTCGGGGTCGGGAGAGACCTTGAAGGAGTCTTGGCGCCACGGTTTCAACCCGAAGGCCCGCCAGATCTCCCGCACCGTGGTGTGACTGATCCCGTGCTTCTTCGCCAGGCTCCTCGTCGACCAGTGGGTGGCGTCGTCGGGAGCGGTCTCGAGCGTCTCGACCACGACCGCCTCCACCAGGTCGTCGCCGATCCGGCGGGCCGCACCGGGACGAGGGGCGTCGGTCAGCCCGTCGAGACGATCGATAAAGAAGCGCTGGCGCCACTTGCCCACCGTCACCGGATGACAGCCCAGTTGGGCGGCAATCTCCTCCTGGGTGGCTTCCTCGGCCGCACAGGCCAGCACGATCTTCGACCGCAACGCCAAGGCCTGGGACGACGACTGGCGGCGGGCCCACCGTTCGAGGACCGAGCGCTCTTCCGCGCTCAGGTCGATCTCGACGGTCGGTCGTCCTCTGCGTGCCATGGCGTTCCTCCGATCTTGGCCTACAAGACCGCAGAACGCGCCCGGTGCGGGAGAAATTCCCCTCTACAGATAATTTCTCAGTGGATCAACCTTCCATGACACTAGTGTCATGGAAGGTTGATCCACTGAGAAAGTGACCTCATGCGCCGATATTGACGGCAGAGCAGTAGCCGGCAAGCCGTTGAAGGATCTCCTCGGCGGTCTTGGTCCAGATGAACGGCCGGGGGTTCTCGTTCCAGGTGGCCGCCCAGCTCATGATGTCGTCGGCCAGCTCCTTGACGTTGCGGTGCGCAGACCGCTGGAGCTTCTTGGTCGTAAGGGCGGAGAACCACCGCTCGACCAGGTTCATCCATGACCCGTACGTCGGGGTGAAGTGGAAGTGGAACCGGCGGTGACGCAACAGCCAGCGGTGGACGAGCGGGGTCTTGTGAGTCTGGAGGTTGTCCAAGATCACGTGGACGTCCAGCTCTTTTGGCGCCTGGCGGTCGACCTTGTTCAAGAAGGCGACGAAGTCGACGCTCTTGTGGGACTGGCGGATGTCGGTGATCACCGCCCCCGTCGCCACGTTGAGGGCAGCGAACAGGTCCAACGTGCCGTTGCGCTCATAGTCGTGGGTGGCCCGGGCCGGCGTGGTGGGCAGCATCGGCAGCGTCGGGGCCGTCCGATCGATGGCCTGGATCTGGGGCTTTTCGTCGATGGCGAAAACGGCGGCGGCCACCGGCGGGCTCATGTACAACCCGACCAGGTCACGGATCTTCTCGACCAGGTCGGGGTCGGGAGAGACCTTGAAGGAGTCTTGGCGCCACGGTTTCAACCCGAAGGCCCGCCAGATCTCCCGCACCGTGGTGTGACTGATCCCGTGCTTCTTCGCCAGGCTCCTCGTCGACCAGTGGGTGGCGTCGTCGGGAGCGGTCTCGAGCGTCTCGACCACGACCGCCTCCACCAGGTCGTCGCCGATCCGGCGGGCCGCACCGGGACGAGGGGCGTCGGTCAGCCCGTCGAGACGATCGATAAAGAAGCGCTGGCGCCACTTGCCCACCGTCACCGGATGACAGCCCAGTTGGGCGGCAATCTCCTCCTGGGTGGCTTCCTCGGCCGCACAGGCCAGCACGATCTTCGACCGCAACGCCAAGGCCTGGGACGACGACTGGCGGCGGGCCCACCGTTCGAGGACCGAGCGCTCTTCCGCGCTCAGGTCGATCTCGACGGTCGGTCGTCCTCTGCGTGCCATGGCGTTCCTCCGATCTTGGCCTACAAGACCGCAGAACGCGCCCGGTGCGGGAGAAATTCCCCTCTACAGATAATTTCTCAGTGGATCAACCTTCCATGACACTAGCGCGGCTTTAGACCCGAGCCCGAGAGGGCTCGGCAAAGATGCTCGTCGCGTTTCACCGTTTGCAGAATTCGCCGACGCCTAGACGTCCAATTCTGCAAACGGTGAAACGCGACAAAGCGACATGGGGGGGGACGGGCTTCGACCGATCACCCGGGCCCCGGCGGCCCTAGGCCCCTCCGGGTCGGCTGACCGGCAGGCCAGCGGCCTCCCACGCCGCGAACCCGCCGTCGAGGTCCGTGGCGCCGAGCAGGCCGAGGGCCCGGAGGCTCTCCGCGGCCAGGCTGGAGGCGTACCCCTCCTGGCAGACGACGACCACCGCCCGCCCGACGTCGTCGGTCACCGCCGGGTGGCGGTCCGGGCTGGACGGGTCGAGCCGCCACTCGAGCACGTTGCGCTCGATGACCAGCGCGCCGGGGATCTCGCCGTGGTCCTGGCGCTGGGCCGCCGGCCGGATGTCGACCAGCAGGCCGCCCTGCTGCAGGGCCGAGGCCGCCTGACGGGGGTCGACCCGTTGCAGGTGGTGACGGGCGTCGGCCAGGCGGTCGTCGATGGCGCTCACCCGGCGAGGTCTACCAGGCTCAGGACGGCTCAGGGCGGCTCAGGGAGCCCAGGACGGGTCGGACCGGTACTCGGTCCGCTCGGCCACCAGTCCGGTCGGGGACGTCCGGTAGAAGGTCATGCCGGGCATGGGCGGCGAGTAGGCGTGGACGCTCGTCGCCGGCGCCGTCCCGCCGTTGCGGACGTCGTGCACGTACCGGGCGCCGAAGCCGGCGCCGCTGGCGGCACCGATCCGGCGGTGGGCGAGCGACCGGTCGTCGGTCAGGTACCGCTCCTCCAGCGTGCCGCCGACCACCCAGAACGCGCCGGACGACCCACCGTGGTCGTGCAGCTGCAGGCGGCCGCCGGCCGGCCAGTGGATGACCCAGACCTCGACGTCGTCGGTGAGCGAGACGAGCTCGTACGACCGCTCCGTCAAGGACGCCGTGTCCTCCTCGGCCCACGCGCCCGTCGAACCGGCGTGCTCTTTGGCCAGGTCCAGCAGGGCGATCGCGTCGAGCGGGCCCCGCCGCGCCGGCGGACGAACGGCGGTTCGCCGGAAGCCGGTCCGGGCGTTCGCCGGGCGCCGGGCGAGATCGGCTGTGACGCCGCCGGTGACAGTGACGGCACCAACGGTGCGGATCACGGGGTCACGGGCGATGGTCACGGTGGCTCCTTCCGGCGGGTGATGGCCCGATCGGGACCATCCCTATTTCTGTTACTCCTCTATACCCTAGCAGATTGATCGGGTATTACCAGGCGCGGGTGGTCGGACCGCCGAAAGGGGGCAGGAACAGGGACGACGGTGGCGCAGGGGGCGGTGGTGCAGGGGGCGGTGGTGCAGGGGGCGGTGGTGCAGGGGGGTGGTGCGGGGGAGGGGGTCAGCCGGCCGGCTGGTCGCCGAAGAGGAGGGAGTAGTCGGCGCCGCGCCGGAGGTGGTGGCCGCCGTCGACGGCCAGGCATTCGCCGGTGATCCACGACGATTCCGGACCGGCCAGGAACCGGACGGCGGTGGCAACGTCGTCGACCGTGCCGACCCGGGAGATCGGCATCTGGGTCAGGTAGTCGTCCATGAGGGGGCCGCCGGCGGTGATGAAGGCCATCAGCTCGTCGTCGATGATGCCGGGCTGGACGGCGTTGACCCGGATGCCGATCTCCCCCAGCTCCTCGGCGGCATAGGCACAGAGCGACTCGATGCCGGCCTTCGCCATGCCGTACGCCCACAGCAGCCGGTGGGGAAAGTGGCCGGCGCCGGACGACATCAGGACGATCGACCCACCCCCGGCTGTCCGCATAGCCGCCCCGGCGTGCTTGAGGGACAGGAACGACCCGATCAGGTTGAGGTCGACGGTGGCCCGGACTCCACTGGCGTCGGCCTCCAGCATCGGCCCCATGTGGTGGGCACCGCCGGCGCAGGCGAACAGGATGTCGAGCCGGCCGGTCGGCGTGGCCGCGTCGGCCACGGCCGCGGCGATCTCCGCCTCGACGGTGACGTCGGCGACGACGTAGCGGGCAGGCGGTGCCGGGCTCCTCTCGCCCGGCCCCGCGCCTGGCTCGCCAACGGCGTGGTCGATGGTGGCGACCGCGTCGGCCAGCTTCCCCTCCGTCCGTCCGCAGATCGTGACCTGGGCGCCGTCGAGCGCGAACCGGGTCGCGGTGGCCAGCCCGATACCGCTGCCGCCTCCGGTGACGAGCGCGCCGAACCCTTCCAGACCGCCAGCCATCGCCGTCCTCCTGCCCGTCCTGCTCGCCGGCCGGCTCAGGCCGCGGAGCCGACGGGCGCGGCCGGGGTGAACGAGACCGGGATCGTCTCGATGCCGCTGATGAAGTTGGCCGCCCGTTGCGGGAACGGTCCGGGGCCGGCCAGCGCCAGGTCGGGCAGCCGGGCGAAGAGGCGCTCGAACATGATCCGGAGCTCGAGCCGCGCCAGCTGGTTGCCGAGGCAGAAGTGAGCGCCGAAGCCGAACGCGAGATGGGGGTTCGGGCTCCGGGTGATGTCGAACGCGTCGGCGTTGTCGAAGATCTCAGCGTCGCGATTGGCCGACGGGTACAGCAGCAGCACCTCGTCGCCCTCGTGGAGCTCGCGACCGCCGACCTCGACGTCGCGGGTGATCGTGCGGGCCATGTTCTTGATCGGCGTCACCCACCGCAGCATCTCCTCGACCGCGCCGGGGATCAGCGACGGGTCGTCGAGCAGCTGGTCCCGCTGGGCCGGGTGCTCCTGGAGGGCGAGCATGCCGCCGGTGATGACGTGCCGCGTCGTCTCGTCGCCGCCGACGAGGATCAACAAGGTCTCGTGGATGAGCGAGTCGTGGTCGAGGCGGTCGCCGTCGACGACCGCGTTGGCGAGCACGCCGACGAGGTCGTCGTCCTTCCCGCTGGCCTGGCGGTCGGCGAGCACCGGGTCCATGTAGGCCGTGTACTCGACGAACGCCTGCGCGGCCCGTTCCATCGCCTCTTGGGTGAGCGAACCCTGCGACTGGAGCATCTCTTCGGACCAGCGGAGCAGGTCGTCCCGGTCGTCGCCGGCGACGCCGAGCATGTCGCCGATGACGGCGAGCGGCAGCGGCGCGGCGATGTCCTGGACGAAGTCGCAGGCGCCGTGCTCGCACACCGTGTCGATGACCCGGTCGCAGATCGCCCGGATGTGGTCCTCCATCTCGCGGACCCGTCGCGGGGTGAAGCCGGCGCTCACCAACCGCCGCCGCCGGACGTGCTCGGGCGCGTCGAAGTCGATCATCATCGGCAGCGGCGGGAACTTCGGCCGGATGCCGCCGGCGTTCGAGAAGACCGCGGTGTCGGTCGACGCCGCCTTGACGTCCCGGTAGCTCGCCAGCGCCCACAGGTCGTTGGCCTCGTCGCGGAAGACCGGCGCGTGCTCGCGCATCCACGCGTACGCCGGGTACGGGTCGTCGGCGAAGAACGCGCCGTTCATGAGGTCGATGCCCAGCTCGGCCGGGGGAGCGGGCGGTGGCAGCGTCATAGGCGGATTCGACCACGCGCCGCCGGAGATTGCAACAGGTTCCATTTTCGGTCCCCGCCGGCGGGCGACCGGTCGGCTTCGGGTGCCCTCGGGCGGCGACCCCGCCGCACCCCGGTCCTCGCCCGGTCCTCTCGGTGGATAGGGTCTCTGCCATGGCCGACCAGGCCCAGTTCACCGATCTGACGATGGAGTACATGCCGGCGCTGTACAGCGCGGCCCTCCGCATGACCCGGAACCCGGCCGACGCCGAGGACCTCGTCCAGGAGACGTACCTCAAGGCGTACCGGGCGTTCGCCAGCTTCACCGAGGGAACGAACCTCAAGGCCTGGCTCTACCGGATCCTGACGAACACGTACATCAACACCTATCGGGCCGCCAAGCGCCGGCCGGAGGTGGCCGATGTCGAGGACGTCGAGGACCTGTACCTCTACCGGCGGCTCAGCCCGGCCGACGGCGGCGCCGGCCTGGG
Source organism: uncultured Actinomycetota bacterium (assembly GCA_963844575.1). Lineage (GTDB taxonomy): Bacteria > Actinomycetota > Acidimicrobiia > Acidimicrobiales > RAAP-2 > DASZUK01. Next base: position 538,030 of record CAWJOU010000005.1, on the reverse strand, counting down.
GCGGAGCGCGGAGGACGAGGCGCTCGACACGTTCACCGACGACGAGGTCAAGGCGGCGATCGAGTCGTTGCCGGACGCGTTCCGGATCGCCGTCCTCTTGGCCGACGTCGAGGGGTTCTCGTACAAGGAGATCGCCGAGATCACCGACGTCCCGATCGGAACGGTGATGAGCCGGATCCATCGTGGAAGAAGGGCGCTCCAGAAGGCGTTGCACGAATTTGCCGAAGCTCGTGGCTTGGTCGGGTCGACCACCGGCCGGGCGGAGTGACAGGAGGCCGTTCGTGGGTGCTGAAGGGGTGACACCGAAGCTGGGGGGCCTGTGCGGCGCCGACGCCTTGGAGGGCGTCGACTGCGACGAGGCCATCCACGAGCTGTACCACTACCTCGACGGCGAGCTCACCGAGGAACGGCGGACGGAGATCACCGTGCACCTCGACCGCTGCGGCCATTGCGGCGGTGCCGCCGACTTCGAGGCCGAGCTCCGTCTGGTGATCGCCAGCCGGTGCCGCGACCGCGTGCCCGACGCGCTCTTGCAGCGCATCGCCGAGGCCATCCACGAGGAGTCCCGCCGCCATTCGCCCGGCGGGGGCCTGGCTTCCGGTGACACGACGTCCGACGTGGCGCCCGGCCGCTGAGCGAACGGGTTCCCGTGGTCGTCGACGCCGCTCCCGATCCCAGTGCCGGCGGGCCGGGCGCCGCCAACGGTGTCGCCGACCGCGGTGTCGTCGACTGGGCACTGGCCGAGCGGGTCGCCGGGTGGGCGCTGGCCCGCCGCCCGCCGCCCGCCGACTACCGGCCGGTGGCACTGGCCGAGGAGTTCGAGGCGCTGACCGCCCGAGCCGAGCAGCTCGTCGCGGAGGCGACGGGGCTCCGTCCATCGTCCGCCGCCCGAGCCGTCGTCGTCGACCGACCGGCCTGGGTCCGCGCCAACGTGGCGTCGATCCAGCGGATCCTGGGCCCGACGCTGCACAAGCTGGAGACCCGCCGGCGGTCCGGTCGGTTCAGCAGCCTCCCGCCCGTCGTCGCCGCGCCGCTGGCCGGGGTCGGCCGCTCGATGAACGGCGCCCAGCTCGGACTGCTGCTGGCGTGGATGTCCACCCGAGTGCTCGGTCAGTACGACCTGCTCGTGACGGACGAGCTGGCCGAAGAGCAGGACCTCGTCTACTACGTCGGTCCGAACGTGGTCGGCCTCGAGTCGCGTTACGGCTTCCCGCCGGCCGAGTTCCGGCTGTGGCTCGCCCTCCACGAGGTCACCCACCGAGCCCAGTTCACCGCGGTCCCCTGGCTGCGCGACCACTTCGTCTCCCTCGTCGACCAGGGCCTCGAGCCGTTCGGCGCCGATCCCCACCACCTGACCGAGGCCCTGCGCCGGGCCGCCGAGGAGGTGCGGTCCGGTCGCAGCCCGCTGCGCGACGGCGGCGTCATGGGTCTCGTCGCCACGCCGGAACAGCTCGACGCCCTCCACCGCATCCAGGCGCTCATGAGCCTGCTGGAAGGCCACGGCGACGTGACGATGGACCGGGCCGGCGCGGCGGCCGTCCCCGGTGCCGAACGGTTCAGCCGCGTCCTGCGAGAACGGCGCGAGCAGGTCCGCGGGCCGGCGAAGCTGCTCCAGCAGGTGCTCGGCCTCGAGGCCAAGCTGCGGCAGTACGCGGAGGGCGAGGAGTTCGTCAACGCCGTCGAGCGGGCCGGCGGGGCCGACCTCTTCAACCGCGTCTGGCGGGGACCCGAGTGGCTCCCGTCGCTGGCCGAGATCCGGGACCCCGGCCAGTGGGTGACCCGGGTCGGCGCCGCCCCGGCCCCGGCCGGGTGATCCGTCCGGCGTGACGTCCGGCCCGGACCGCCCGACACGCCCGCCGGCCGGGTCGCCGCTCGACCCACTCGACCTGCTTCCCCGGTGTGCCTTCCCGGCCGCCGGGTCGCCGCTCACGTGCGCGGTCTCCGGCGGACCGGACTCGCTGGCGCTGCTCGTGCTGGCCGTCGCGGCCGGTTGCCGGGTCACGGCCGTGCACGTCGACCACGGCCTGCGCCCGGGCTCGGCCGCCGAGGCCGACGTGGTCGCCGCGGCGGCCGCCCGGTTCGGGGCGGCGTTCCGCCGGGAACGGGTCGTGGTCCCCGACGGCCCCAACCTGGAGGCCCGGGCCCGGGCGGCCCGGTTCGCCGTCCTCCCGCCGTCGGTGGCGACTGGGCACACGATGGACGACCAGGCCGAGACCGTCCTGCTCAACCTGTTGCGCGGCGCCGGCCTCGACGGCGTCGGCGCGATACAGCCCGGGCCCGAGCACCCGCTACTGGCGCTGCGGCGTACCGAGACGACCGGGCTGTGCGCCGCCGTCGGCCTGACCCCGATCGCCGACCCGTCCAATGACGACCGCCGGCACCTCCGCAACCGGGTCCGCCACGAGCTGCTCCCGCTGCTCGGCGACCTCGGTCGACGCGACCCGGTCCCCCTGCTCGCTCGGCAGGCCGCGCTGGCCCGGGAGGACGCGGCGCTCCTCGATGCCCTGGCCGCCGAGGCGGTGCCCGATCCGGCCGACGCCGTCGCGCTGTCCGCCGCGCCGCGGCCCCTCGCCCGCCGAGCGGTCCGTCGCTGGTTGCGGGCGCTCGACGAGGAGCACCATCCACCGTCGCTGGCGGAGGTCGAGCGGGTGCTGGCGGTGGCCGCCGGCCGGGCGGTCGGCACCGAGCTGGCCGGTGGGGTCCGCGTCCACCGCACCGCCCAGCGGCTGATCGTCGACCCCCCCTCACCGGTTGGGCTGTCACCGCCCGGGCAGATGGGGGCCGCCAGAGCACCCTCCGGTAAGGTCACGCCAGTGGCGACGGAAGAGGCGGGTACGGCGGTCCCGGCGTGGTCGACGCCCGACGTCGGCCCGGTTCTCGTGAGTGCGGAGCGGATCGCCGAGCGGGTCGCCGATCTCGGGGCGCGCATCACGGCCGACTTCGCCGGCGACCCGCCCCTGCTGGTCGGCGTGTTGAAGGGAGCGATGCTCTTCATGAGCGACCTCTGCCGGGCCATCGAGCTCTCGGTCGACGTCGACTTCATGGCGGTCTCGTCGTACGGCAGCGCCACCAGCACGTCCGGCGTCGTCCGCATCGTGAAGGACCTCGACGCCGAGCTGACCGGCCGCCGAGTGCTCGTCGTCGAGGACATCATCGACAGCGGCCTGACGCTGAACTACCTGCGCAAGTACCTGCAGGCCCGCCAGCCGGCCAGCGTCGACGTGTGCGCCCTCCTCGTCAAGGACGGTGAGCAGCGGGTCGAGCTCGACCTCCGCTACGTCGGCTTCACCATCCCGTCGGAGTTCGTCGTCGGCTACGGCCTCGACGTGGCCGAGCGGTACCGGAACCTGGCCGGTGTCCACCGTTACCTGGGCAACCGGTAGACCGGTAGACCGACAGGGACCAAGAGCGAGAGGAACCGATGACAGCGGAGACGCAGACGACCGACGGCGCGGCGGCCCGGCTTCGTCCGGGCGGCGTCGACACCGAGCGGGTGACCCGAGCGGTCACCGAGATCCTGCTGGCCATCGGTGACGACCCGGACCGCGACGGCCTGCTCGACACCCCGCGACGGGTGGCCGCCATGTACGAGGAGCTCTTCTCCGGGCTGGCCGACGATCCGTCGCGCCACCTGACCGTCACGTTCGCGGCCGACCACGACGAGATGGTCATGGTCCGCGACATCCCGTTCGCGTCGCTCTGCGAGCACCACATGGTGCCGTTCATCGGCCGGGCCCACGTCGCCTACATCCCCGGGACCGACGGGCGCATCACCGGCCTGTCCAAGCTGGCCCGGCTGGTCGACGGCTTCGCCCGCCGGCTGCAGGTCCAGGAGCGGATGACGACGCAGATCGCCGACGCCATCGAGTCGGCCCTCGGGCCCCGCGGCGTGCTCGTCGTCGTCGAGGCCGAGCACCTCTGCATGTCGATGCGGGGGGTGAAGAAGCCCGGCACGCTGACCATCACCTCGTCCGTCCGCGGGCTGTTCCGCTCCGACCCGGCCACCCGGGCCGAGGCGATGCAGTTCGTCCACGGTCGGTAGCCCACCCGCCACCGCCACCGCCACCGCCCGCGGCCGCCGGCGGCCGGATCGAGCCCGGCCGCTGCCACCCCGGCTGATGGGGGTCCGCGGTTCGCGTACGCTGGCGGCCATGAGCGAGCCGCCCAGGAACCGTCCGCTGGTCATGGGCATCCTCAACGTGACGCCGGACTCGTTCTCCGACGGCGGCCGCTACCTGGACCCGGCCGCGGCGATCGAACGGGGCCGCCAGATGGTGGCCGAAGGGGCCGACGTCGTGGACGTGGGCGGCGAGTCGACCCGGCCGGGAGCGACGCCGGTCGGCGAGGCCGAGGAGCTCCGGCGGGTCCTGCCGGTCGTCGAAGCCCTGTCGGCGGAGACCCGGATCTCGATCGACACGATCAAGCCGAACGTGGCCGCGGCCGCGGTGGCCGCCGGGGCGACCCTGGTCAACGACGTCGGCGGCGCCCTCGGGCCGCTGTCCGCTGACCTCGGCGTCGGCTGGGTGGCCATGCACATGCAGGGCACCCCCCAGGACATGCAGCACGACCCCCGCTACGGCGACGTCGTCGCCGAAGTGCACGACGCGGTCCTCGACGCGGGCCCGGGACGCGCTGGCGGCCGGCGTGCCCGAGGTCTGGGTCGACCCGGGGATCGGGTTCGGCAAGACGGCGGCGCACAACTTGGCGCTCCTGGCCCATCTGCCGGACCTGGCCGCCGGCGCGGCGGCGCTCGGGGCCCAGGTGCTCGTCGGGACGAGCCGCAAGAGCTTCCTCGGGCGGTTCGGGACCGAGCCCGGCGGACCGCCGGTGCCGGTCGACGACCGCCTGGAGGCGTCGCTCGCCACCGCGGTCTGGGCGCTGTCGCAGGGCGCGGCGATGGTGCGCGTCCACGACGTCGCACCGACCGTCCTGGCGGCCTCGCTGGTCGGCCGGCCGGCGGCGGTGGCGGCATGAAGGGCAAGTGGGCGGCGGGCATCCCGCCACGGAACTTCACCTGGATCATCCGTGACCGACTGGCCGTCAGCGAGCGACCGGGTGGGTTCGCGCCGAACCACCGGCGGGTCCGGCGCCAGGAGGAGATCATCTGGCTACGGGTGCAGGGGTTCAGCCGGGTCGTCTCGCTCCTGCCGTCGCCGCACAACCTCCACGCCTACGACGACGAGGGCCTGGCGTACGCCCACTACCCGCTCTCGCCGGCCGTGGACCCGCGGCCGATCCTGGCCGACTGCTACGAGGATCTCGAGCGATCGCTCGGCGAGGGCATGAAGATCCTCATGCACCAGGACGAGCTCGGCGACCGGGTCATGGGCGTGATCGGTGGTTTCCTCGTCTGGTCGGGCCGGCTCCCGACCGGACCGCAGGCGGTCGCCCTGGTGGAGCGCTTGATCGGCCACCAGATGGGATCGACCGGCCGGGAGCTGGTCGTCGTGGCCGACGGGCTCCCGCCCCGCCAGCCCGTCTGACGGTCCGCCGGCCGATGGGAGCTGGGCCGACGGGAGCTGGGCCGACGGCGGGCGACCGCATCGAGATCCGCGATCTCCGGGTCGTCGGCATCCACGGCGTGCTGCCGGAGGAACAGGCGCGCGCCCAACCGTTCGCCGTCGACGTCGACGTCTGGCTCGATACCGCCGACGCCGCGGCGTCCGACGACCTCGCCGACACGGTCGACTACGGCGCGCTGGCCGAACAGGCGACCGCGGTCGTCACCGAACGGCGGTTCCAACTGCTCGAAGCGCTGGCCGGTGAGGTGGCCCGGATCGTCCTCGACGCCGACGACCGGATCACCGCGACCGCGGTCACGGTGCGCAAGCTCCGGCCGCCGGTGCCGGTGCAGGTGGGGTCGATCGGCGTCCGGGTCGTCCGCCGCCGGCCGGTCCGGGCGTTCGTCGGTCTCGGCTCGAACCTCGGCGACCGCCGGGGCCGGCTGACCGACGCGGTGGCGACGCTGCGGGCCCGGGGCGACGTCGTCGCGGTCTCCCCGGTCTACGAGACCGAACCGGTCGGCGGCCCGGCGGGCCAGGACCGGTACCTGAACGTCGTCGTCGAGCTGGTCACTGCCGACGGGCCGCGCCAGCTGCTGGCCCGCTGTCGGGAGCTCGAACGGGCGGCCGGCCGGGTCCGGACCGTCCGCCACGGCCCGCGGACGCTCGACGCCGACGTGCTGCTCGTCGGCGACGAGGTCGTCGCCGAGCCGGATCTCCAGGTGCCGCACCCCCGGATGTGGGAGCGGCGGTTCGTCCTCGCCCCGCTGGCCGACCTGGCGCCTGAGCTGGTCGGGCCGGACGCGCTCGACGCCGCTGGTGGCGAGGTCGTCCAGCTGGATATGCTGTAGGCGTCTGCATTTCCCGTCACTGAAGGCGACCGGCACCCCGAGGGGGCCGGAACGCCGGAGGAGGGTTTCGTGCGCACCGTACGATTCATCGGCGCCGGCCGGGCTGGTCGGTCGTTGTCCACTGCGCTGGCCGCGGCCGGGTGGGACGTGGTCGGTCTCCTGGGCCGTCGCGACGATCTGACCGGCGCCGCCACCGGCGTCGACGTCCTGGTCATCGCCACGCCCGACGACGCGGTGGCGGAGGTCGCGGCGACGGTCCGACCGCAGCCGGACACCGTCGTCCTCCACCTCTCCGGCTCGCTCGGGCTCGACGTCCTGGCGCCGCACGGGCGCCGGGCCGCGCTGCACCCGCTCGTGCCACTGCCGAACCCGACCGTCGGCGCCCGACGTCTGGCCGGCGGCGTCACGTTCGCGGTGGCCGGCGACCCGGTGGCCCGACAGATGGCCGCGTCGTTGGGCGGCCGGACGGTCGAGGTGGCCGACGCCGACCGGGCGGCGTACCACGCGGCCGCGTGCATCGCCGCCAACCACGTCGTCGCCCTACTCGGACAGGTCGAGCGAGTGGCGACCGCGGTCGGTCTCCCGCTGGACGCCTTCTTGGACCTGACGCGGGCGGCCGTCGACGACGTCGGCCGTCTCGGGCCCCGCGGCGCGCTCGACCGGTCCGGCCGGGCGCGGCGACTGGGCCACGCTGGCCCGCCACCTCGACGCCCTACCCCAAGAAGAGCGCGCCGCGTACAACGCCGGCGTCGGCCTCGCCCTCCAGTTGACCGTCGGCGGCCTGCGTCCTGACGAACCGGAGCCGGAACCGATGCCGGCGGCGGCGGCTTCGACCGGTGACCCGATCGCTGACGCGGCCGACGTCGAGGAGGCGCCGGAAGTCCGCGTGCCGCCGGTCCCGGCCGGCGTGGTCTGACGGTCGGGACTTCCCGGTGGAGGTCGTCGGCTCGATCGACGCGTTCACGGACGCCCTCGACGCGGCCCGGCAGGCGGACCGGACGGTCGGGCTGGTGCCGACGATGGGCGCCCTGCACGCCGGCCACCGGTCGTTGATCGTGCAGGCCGCGTCCGAGTGCGACCATGTCGGGGTGACGATCTTCGTCAACCCGCTCCAGTTCGCCGAGCCCGAGGACATCGACCGCTACCCGCGGACGCTCGACGCCGACCTGGACGTCTGCCGAGCCGCTGGCGCGTCGACCGTGTTCACCCCGTCAGTTACCGAGATGTACCCCGACTGGCCGGCGCCGATCGCGACGACGGTGTCGGTTCGCGGGGTCACCGACCGGTGGGAGGGGGCCTCGCGCCCAGGCCACTTCGACGGCGTCGCGACGGTCGTCGCCAAGCTCTTCGCCGTGGCCGGGCGCGGCCGGGCCTACTTCGGCGAGAAGGACTTCCAGCAGGTCGCGGTGGTCCGGCAGATGGCCGCCGATCTCTCCTTCCCGGTAACCGTCGTCGACTGCCCGACGGTCCGCGACGCCGACGGCCTGGCCCTGTCCAGCCGGAATGCCCGGCTGTCGGCGGACGAACGAGCCGCTGCGGTCGTCCTGTCGCGGGCGCTTGCCGCCGGCCGGGAGGTCGTGGCCGCCGGCGAGGACGACCCGGCGGCGGTGACCGGGACGATGGCTGCCGTCGTGGCGACCGAGCCGCTCGTCCACCTCGACTACGCGGTGGCGGTCGACGCCGACGACCTCGACGTCCCCCCGACGCTGCCGGCCGCCGGCGCCGTCCGCCTGCTGATCGCCGGCTGGGTCGGGCCGGTCCGACTGATCGACAACTGTGCGGCACCGAGGCCGTTCTGATGGCGCCTACCAATGGCGCCGTTCTGATGACGCCGTACCGATGACGCGGAAGGAAAGGTCTCCATGCGACGACGGATGATGAAGTCGAAGATCCACCGGGCGACGGTGACCGACGCCAACCTGAACTACATCGGCTCGGTGACCATCGACACCGAGCTGATGGCCGCGGCGGACATCCTGCCGCACGAGCAGGTCACGGTCCTCGATCTCGACAACGGCGCCCGTTTCGAGACGTACGCCATCGAGGGCGGCCCGGGCGTCGTCTGCCTGAACGGCGCGGCCGCCCGGCTGGTCGCCCCGGGCGACCGGGTCATCCTGCTCACCTATGCCGACTACGCGCCGGAAGAGCTCGAGTCGTACGCGCCCGTCGTCGTCCACGTCGACCGGGCCAACCGGCAGATCGACGAGGCCGCGGCCCGCCTCGACGCCGAGCTGACAGCGATCACGCCGACGTGACCACCGGGCCCGCGACGGCGGGGCCCGGGCCGTTCGACGTCCTCGTCCTCGGCAGCGGCGTGGCCGGTCTGTCGGCCGCCGTTCGCCTGGCCGGCGGAGGCGATGGGGGCCGCCTGGCCGGCGGGGGCGCCGGCTCCCGGCGGCACGTCGGGGTCCTGACCAAGGGCGAGCTGACACAGTCCGCCACCCGGTGGGCCCAGGGCGGCGTGGCCGCGGTGCTCGGCGGCGACGAGGACTCGACCGACCTCCATCTGGCCGACACGCTGGCCGCCGGGGCCGGGCTGTGTGACGTCGACGCGGTCCGCGTGCTGGTCGACGAGGGGCCCGCCCGGGTGCGCGAGCTGATCGCCCTGGGGGCCGAGTTCGACCGCGAGGCGTCCGGGTCGCTGGCCCTGGCCCGCGAGGGCGGGCACTCCCGCCCCCGCGTCGTCCACGCCGGTGGGGCGGCGACCGGCGCCGAGGTCGAGCGGGCCCTCGTCGCCGCCACTCGAACCGCCGCCGGCGCCGTCCTCGAGCGGTGGTTCGCGGTCGATCTCGTCATCGAGGACGGGCGGTGCCGCGGCGTGGTCGCTATCCCGCCCGGCGGAGCGCCGGTGACGGTCCGGGCCGATCACGTCGTCCTGGCCACCGGCGGCGTCGGCCAGCTCTTCGCGGTGACGACCAACCCCCGGGAGGCCACCGGCGACGGGGTCGCCATCGCCCTGCGGGCGGGGGTGCCGGTGGCCGACGTCGAGCTCGTCCAGTTCCACCCGACCGCGCTCCACCATCCGGCGATGCCCCGACCCCTCCTGTCCGAGGCGCTGCGCGGTCACGGCGCGCTCCTCCGCGACGCCGACGGCGAGCGGTTCGTCGACGAATTGGCCTCCCGGGACGTCGTCAGCCGGGCGATGGCGGCTCGCATGGCCGAACAGGGGTCCGATCACCTCTGGCTCGATGCCACCGGGCTGGCCCAGTTCGACCAGCGGTTCCCGACGATCGCCGCGTCGCTGGCCGGCATCGGCCTGGACCCCGCGGTCGACTGGCTGCCGATCGCCCCGGCTGCCCACCACCTCTCCGGCGGCGTCGTCACTGACCTGCAGGGCGCGACCGCGCTGCCCGGCCTCTGGGCGGCCGGCGAGACCGCGTGCACCGGCGTCCACGGCGCGAACCGGCTGGCGTCGAACTCGCTCCTCGAGGGGATGGTGTTCGGCGCCCGGCTCGCCGAAGCCCTCGCGGCCGGCCGGGACGGACCGGAGCCGACCGGCGTCATGCGGGCCGTCCTGCAACCCGACGGGACCGGGCCAGCCGGGGAGTCCGGCGACGACGGTGCCGGGACCCTCATCGGCATCCGTCCGGCGGCCGCTACCAGCCTGCTTCGGCTGGGCCCGGCGGCCGGCCCGGCACCATCGGACGTGGAGAAGCTGCGGGACGTCCTCCAACGGGCGATGACGTCGGGCGCCGGCGTCGTCCGCAGCGCGGCGTCGCTCGACGCCGCCGAGGCAGCCACCGGTGAGCTGGCCGACCGGCTGGCCGGGGTGGCCGCGTCGGCTGCGGCCGGTGAGTTGGCCAACCTGGTCACGGTGGCCGGTGCCCTCCTCGGCTCGGCCCGGGCCCGCGAGGAGAGCCGGGGGGCGCACACCCGGGTCGAGTTCCCCGAGTCGGACCCGGCGTGGCGGTGCCGGCTGGTCCACGGCCAGGCCGCGATATGAGCGTCCACCCGCCGGTCGGCGTCGTGCACGAGGCCGTCAGCCGGGCGTTGGCCGAGGACGTGCTGCCGCTCGGCGACCTGACCGCGGCGCTCGTGCCCGAGGACGCGGTGGCCCGGCTCTCGATCGTCGCCCGGCAGCCCGGTGTCGTCGCCGGCCAGCGGTGCGCGGCGACGGCGTTCGCGCTGGTGGACGACGCGCTCGTCGTGACGTGGCACCGCGGTGACGGCTCGACGGTCGAGCCGGGCGACACGGTGGCCGAGGTCGCCGGCGCGCTCCGTCCGATCCTGACCGGCGAGCGCACCGCGCTCAACTTCCTCGGTCACCTCTCCGGGGTGGCCACGCTGACCCGCCGGTTCGTCGACGCGGTGACGGCCGTCGACCCGGTCGTCCGGATCCTCGACACCCGCAAGACGACGCCCGGGCTCCGGGCACTCGAGAAGGCGGCCGTCCGAGCCGGCGGCGGCCACAACCACCGGGCCAGCCTCTCCGACGCGGTACTCGTCAAGGACAACCATCTGGCCGGCGTCACGATCACCGACGCGGTGCAGCGGGCCCGGGCGATGTGGCCGGGCCGGATGGTCGAGGTCGAGTGCGACCGCCCGGACCAGGTCGAAGAAGCCTGCCGGGCCCGGGCGACCGCCGTGCTGCTCGACAACATGACCCCGGACGAGGCCCGGGCGTGCGTGGCGCTGGCCCGCCGGACCGCTGGGGAAACCGGCGTCCTCGTCGAGATCTCCGGCGGGGTCAACCTGGTCACGGCACCGGCGTACGCTGCAACCGGCGTCGACCTCATCTCGGTCGGCGCCCTGACCCATTCGGTGCCGGTGCTCGACTTCGGCCTCGACCTGCGGACGGCTGAAGCTATGGACCCAAAACCGGTGGACCCAAAACCGGTGGACCCAAGACCGGTGGCCCCAGAACGTATGGCCCCAGAACCTACGGACGGAGACTGAGGTGCTGCTCGCCATCGACGTCGGGAACACCGAGTCGGTCATCGGGCTCTACGCGATGTCGGATGCCGAAGGCGCGTCCCTCCCGCCGAGCGACGCCGGCTTCGGCATCGGCGCCGAGGACGAGCCCAGCCGCGGCCTGACGCACCACTGGCGCCTGTCGACCGTCCCCGACCGGACGCCCGACGAGTACGCGGTGCTCCTCACCCAGCTCCTCGACCTCGAGGGCCTGGACATCTCGACGACGGTGACCGGGATCGCCGTCAGCTCGTCGGTCCCCGCGGTGACCGGCGAGCTCCGGCAGATGGCCATCCGCTGGTTCGACGCCGTCCCCTGCGTCGTCCTCGGCCCCGGCGTGAAGAGCGGCATGCCGATCCTCTACGACAATCCGAAGGAGGTCGGCGCCGACCGGGTGGCCAACGCGGTCGGCGCCTACGACCTCTACGGCGGCCCGTCCATCGTCGTCGACCTCGGCACCGCGACGACCTTCGACGCCATCTCCGCCGCCGGCGAGTACCTCGGCGGGGCGATCACGCCGGGCATCGCCATCAGCCTCGAGGCCCTCTTCCAGCACGCGGCCGCGCTGCGTCGGGTCGAGCTCGTCGCGCCGCGCGACGTCATCGGCCGGTCGACGATCGAGTCGATCCAGTCCGGCACCCTCTACGGGTTCGCCGCCCAGGTCGACGGGCTGTGCCACCGCTTCATGGCCGATCTCGGCCCGTCGACCGTCGTCGCCACCGGTGGCCTCAGCTCGCTGATCGCGCCGTACGCCGAGACGGTCGAGCACGTCGAGCCGTGGCTCACGCTCCACGGGCTGCGGATCGTCTACGAGCGCAACCTCCGGAGCGGTTCCCGATGACCGAGGCGGCCCAGTGACCGAGGAAGACGGCGAAGGGAAGCCGGCCGGCGAAGAAAAGCCGGCCGACGACGGTGGGTCGCGGGCGCCGTTCTCGCCGCCGTACCGGTTCGACCGGACGGCGAGTGCGGCGGCGGTGGTCGACCGCTGGGCCGACCTGGCCGCGGGTGACGAGTCCGGCGAGGTCGTCTCGGTGGCTGGCCGCGTGCTGCGCCTCCGACCGCAGGGAAAGCTGGCCTTCGCCGAGCTGCGCGACGAGTCGGGAGCCGTCCAGCTGCTGGCGTTCGGCAGATCGACCGGAGACTTCGACTCGTTCGTCCGCCTGCACCTCGGCGACTGGATCGGGGCGCGGGGCGAGGTCGTCCGGACGCCGCGCGGCGAGCTGTCGGTCAAGGTGGCCGACTGGGTGCTGCTGGCCCAGGCCCGCCGGAGCTTCGGCGACAAGTGGCGCGGCATCGCCGACGTCGAGATCCGCTACCGCCAGCGCGAGGTCGACCTGTGGGCCAACGAGCGCAGCCGGGAGATCCTGCGGGTGCGCAGCCGGCTGATCCAACGGCTGCGCGAGCGGCTGTGGGCCGACGGGTTCGTCGAGATGGAGACGCCGATCCTCCACCCCGTGGCCGGCGGGGCCACGGCCAAGCCGTTCGTCACCCACCACAACGCGTTGGACATCGACCTCCACCTGCGGATCGCGCCGGAGATCTACTTGAAGCGGCTCGTCATCGGCGGCTTCGAGAAGATCTTCGAGATCGGCCGGATGTTCCGCAACGAGGGGATCTCGCCGCGCCACAATCCGGAGTTCACGTCGCTCGAGGCGTACCAGGCCTACGCCGACTACCGGGACATGGCGGACCTCTTCGAACGCCTCGTGGCCGGGGTGGCCGAGGACCTCGTCGGCACGACCCGGCTGACGTACCAGGGCCGGCCGCTCGACCTCACGCCACCCTGGCGACGGGCCACCGTCAGCGAGCTGATCGAGGAACGCACCGGGCTCCGGCTCGACGTGCGCTCGCCGTTGGGCGAGCTCCAGCGGGCTGCCGCCGACCACGCGGTGCCGGTCGAAGAGGGGTGGGGGCCGGCCAAGCTGTTGCTCGGGCTCTACGAGAAGACTGCCGAGGCGACCCTGTGGGACCCGGTGTTCGTCATGGACTACCCGGTGGAGGCGACCCCGCTGCAACGCCGGCACCGGGACGACCCGGCGCTCGTCGAGCGGTTCGAGATCGTCATCGCCGGCATGGAGATGGGGGTCGCCGACACCGAGCTCGTCGACCCCGACGACCAGCGGGCCCGGTTCGAGGAGCAGGCGGCGGCGCGGGCGGCCGGCGACGAGGAAGCGACCGACGTCGACCACGAGTACCTGCGGGCCATGGAGTACGGCCTGCCGCCCGTGGCCGGGCTCGGCATCGGCATCGACCGGCTGGTGATGCTGCTGGCCGACGTCGCCAGCATCCGCGAGGTCATCGCTTTCCCGACGCTGCGCCCCGAGCGGCTCTCCTGATTCAGCTCGGCAGGTCGTCGAGCAGGGCGTCGGCCAGCCGGACGAGCCCGGTGGCGACGGCCGGTGACGGCACGGCTCGCGCCGCGTCGGCGGCTTCGGTGACGTAGCGGCGGGCCATGGCGACGGTCGCCGGCACGGCCGCTGACGCGGCGACGATGGCCCGGGCCTTGTCCCGTTCGGGTTGGGCGAGCGGTTGGCCGAGCAGCGTCCGGAGCTCCGGCCCGATATCGGGGTCGGCGAGGGCGAGGAGCACGGGCAGCGTGTAGATCCCCTCGGCCAGATCCTGCCCGGCCGGCTTGCCGAGCTCGTCGTCGCTGGCGACGATGTCGCGGACGTCGTCGCGGAGCTGGAAGACCATCCCGAACGACCGGCCGAACCGGGTCAGCGCGTCGACCTCGGCCCGGTCGACCCCGCCGGCCTGATCGATCCCACCGGTCAGCGCGCCGATCCGGCACGACGTCGCCATCAGCGCGGCCGTCTTGCCGGCGATGGCGGTGAAGTAGCTCTCCTCGGTCCGGTCGAGCTGGAAGGCCGACCGGACCTCGGCGACCTGGCCCTGGCAGAGCTGGCCGAGGGTGGTGGCGAGGAGGCCGGCGACCTCGGTGCCGAGCCCGGCGGCGATGGCCGCGGAGCGGGCCAGCAGGTAGTCGCCGGCGACGATGGCGACGAGGTTGCCGAAACGGCTGTTGACGCTCTCGACGTTGCGCCGGACGGTCGCCTCGTCGATCACGTCGTCGTGGTACAGCGAGGCCAGGTGGACGAGCTCGACGGAGACGGCGCCGAGCAGGTCGTCCTCGGTCGCCGGCCGAGCGCCACCGGTTGCCGCGGTGATGGCGAGGAGGGGACGGAGGCGCTTGCCGCCGGCCGCGATCAGGTGCGTGGTCACGTCGTCCAAGAACGCGTCACCGGTCGTGACCGACGTCCTCAGCAGCGGCTCCAGCCGGCGGAGGTCGTCCTCGAGATGGGGAAGGCCGAGGGCCTCCGTAGGGTTCACTCGCCCGAACGATAGGCGACGGTCGACGGGAGGAACAGCCGACGGAGCCGTCGCGGCCCGGGCCGCCGGCCCATCGACCCTGGGTGGGGCCGATCCGTCCGGGCGCGGCGAGGGTCAGAGGTCGTCCCTGTACACTGGCTTCTCAGGAACGAGCCACTACGGAGGCGGTCACGTGTTCGAACGCTTCACCGACCGGGCACGAAGGGTGCTGGTGTTGGCGCAGGAAGAAGCGCGCCTACTGAATCACAGCTTCATCGGCACCGAGCACATCCTGCTCGGCCTCATCCACGAGGGCGAGGGGGTGGCGGCCAAGGCGCTGGAGTCCCTCGGCATCTCGCTGGAAGCCGTCCGGGAGAAGGTCGAAGAGACGATCGGCATGGCCGGGAGCGCGCCGAGCGGCTCGCCGCCGTTCACCCCCCGGGCCAAGAAGGTGCTCGAGCTCTCGCTGCGAGAGGCGTTGCAGCTCGGGCACAGCTACATCGGCACCGAGCACATGCTGCTCGGTCTCGTCCGCGAGGGCGAGGGCGTGGCCGCCCAGGTGCTCGTCAGCCTCGGGGCCGATCTCGGCCGGGTCCGCCAGCAGGTCATCCAGCTGATGTCCGGCTACCAGGGCAAGGAGGCCGTCGGCGCCGGTCCCGGGTCGACCGCGTCGGACACGCCGACCGGATCGCCGGTCCTCGACCAGTTCGGCCGGAACCTCACCCAGCTCGCCCGCGACGGCAAGCTCGACCCGGTCATCGGCCGGGAAAAAGAGATCGAGCGGGTCATGCAGGTGCTGTCTCGTCGGACCAAGAACAACCCGGTCCTGATCGGCGAGCCGGGCGTCGGCAAGACGGCGATCGTCGAGGGCCTGGCCCAACGGATCGTCGCCAACGACGTGCCGGAGACGCTGATCGGCAAGCAGCTCTACACGCTCGACCTCGGCGCGCTGGTCGCCGGTAGCCGGTACCGCGGCGACTTCGAGGAGCGGCTGAAGAAGGTCCTGAAGGAGATTCGGACCCGGGGCGACATCATCCTGTTCATCGACGAGCTCCACACGCTCGTCGGCGCCGGGGCGGCCGAGGGGGCGATCGACGCGGCGTCGATCCTCAAGCCGATGCTGGCCCGCGGCGAGCTGCAGACGGTCGGCGCGACGACGCTCGACGAGTACCGCAAGCACCTCGAGAAGGACGCGGCCCTCGAGCGACGGTTCCAGCCGGTCAAGGTCGAGCAGCCGACGGTCGCCCTGACGATCGACATCTTGAAGGGCCTCCGCGACCGTTACGAGTCGCACCACTCGGTCACGATCACCGACCAGGCGCTGGTCGCGGCGGCGAACCTGGCCGACCGCTACCTGGCCGACCGGTTCCTGCCGGACAAGGCGATCGACCTGATCGACGAAGCCGGCAGTCGCCTGCGCATCCGGCGGATGACGACGCCGCCGAGCTACAAGAAACTGGACGAGGAGATCAACCGGCTCCGCACCGACAAGGAAGCGGCGATCGAGCGCGGCGCGTTCGAGCAGGCCAAGAAGTTGGCGGAGCAGGAGACCGAGCGCCTCGGGCGCAAGGAGGCGATGGAGGCCGAGTGGCGGGCCGAGGGCGTCGACCTCTTCGACGTCGTTGACGAAGAAGTCATCGCCGAGGTCCTCGCCAACTGGACCGGCATCCCCGTCTACCGGCTCACCGAGGAGGAGACGGCCAAGCTCCTCCGCATGGAGGACGAGCTGCACAAGCGGGTCATCGGCCAGGAAGAAGCCCTGAAGGCCCTTTCTCGGGCCATCCGCCGGACCCGCGCCGGCCTCAAGGACCCGAAGCGCCCGAGCGGGTCGTTCATCTTCCTCGGCCCGACCGGCGTCGGCAAGACCGAGCTGGCGAAGACGCTCGCCGAGTTCCTCTTCGACGACGAGGACGCGCTGATCCAGCTCGACATGAGCGAGTACATGGAGAAGCACACCGTCAGCCGCCTCGTCGGCTCGCCCCCGGGCTACGTCGGCTACGAAGAGGGTGGGCAGCTGACCGAGGCCGTGCGGCGCAAGCCGTTCTCGGTCGTGCTGTTCGACGAGGTCGAGAAGGCCCACCCCGACGTCTTCAACGCGCTGCTCCAGATCCTCGAGGACGGGCGGTTGACCGACGCCCAGGGCCGTTCGGTGGACTTCAAGAACACGGTGCTGATCATGACGTCCAACCTCGGCACCGCCGACCTGCGGAAGTCGTCGGTCGGGTTCGCCAAGACCTCCGAGGCGGTGACCTACGAGCGGATGAAGGCGAAGGTCCACGAGGCGCTGAAGGCGCACTTCCGGCCGGAGTTCCTCAACCGGATCGACGAGGTCATCGTCTTCCACGAGCTCACCCGCGACGAGGTCATCGAGATCGTCGACCTCATGCTGGCCCGGACGTCGTCCCAGCTGGCCAGCCAGGGTCTCGGCCTCGAGCTGACCCCGGCCGCCCGGGCGCTCCTCGCCGAGAAGGGCTACGACCCGCAGCTGGGCGCCCGGCCGCTTCGCCGAGCCATCCAGCAGCTCATCGAGGACCCGCTGTCCGAGCGGATCCTGTGGAAGGAGTTCCGGGTCGGCGAGACCATCCTGGTGGACGTGGACAGCAGCCCGGTCGACGGCGTCGACGAAGGCCCGCACCTCAGCTTCCGGGCCGTCGAAGGCGTCGAGCCGCCGCCGATGGAGCTGGCCGGGAGCGGCGCCGCCCCCGACTGAGCGGCCCCGACCGAGCCCGACGGGTCGGCGGCGGGTGCGCCCGTCGGCGGCGCCCGCACCCCTTCGGGGGCTATGGATGGGCGAACGGGTTCTCGATGGTCACGGTGCCGATGGCGCGGCCGTGTTGCATGTCTTCCGACAGCACCCGGACCGCACCGGCTCGTTGGGCCGCGCCCACGATGAGGGCGTCCCAGAACGACAAGGTCTCCCGCTCCTCGAGCATCGACGCCGACAGCACTAGCGTCGGGTCCACCGGCACCACCGGCCAGGTCGAATAGTCGGCGATTACCTCCCGGGCCGCGGCCCGCGGCAGTGGCTGTGCGAGCTTCCGGGTGGCTACCACGTAGAACTCCTGCAGCACCTGGGTACTGATCACCCCGGTCCCGTGAGCCCACAGCTGTCCCAACCGTTCCGACGCGACCGGATGTCGGTGTTCGTCCGCGACGTCGTAGGCGTACAACAGGATGTTGGTGTCCACGAACGTCCGCCCTGCCGCGGCGGCCAGGGTCACGGCTCGGGCGGCCGTTCGTGGAGCTCTGTACGCGTCCAGTGGCCCCCTCCGTGGTTGCCGGCGTCGCGCATCATGGCGAGCGCGTGCCGGCGTGCCTCCTCGTAGCGGTCGTCCTCTTCCACCAGGTCGACCAGTGCTCGGGTCACCAGGCCGCTGACCGAGGTGCTCTGCTTGGCGGCCAATACCTTGGCCCGGTGGATCACCGTCTCGTCCAGCTGCACCGTCACGTTTCGCTTGGCCATTGCCGTCTCCTAGATCCTGTGGACCACAGTATATGACGGGGTACCGCCGGTGGCGGTCGCCGAGGCATGGCCCGGCGCCGACCTGCCTCCGTCCCCATAGGCCCACAGGGGTATAAGTGTTCTTGACCCGGGGAGGGAGAACACTTATACTTCCTCTGTGAACATGGTGCCGAGTGCCACCCAGGCCCGCAGGTGGGGATCCGCCACCTCGGCGCTGGTGCGGCGTCTGGCGACGGTGGCGGAGCCGGTGAACCAGGGCGCCTTGGCCAGGGAGCTCGGCGTGAGTCAGCCTCGGATCTCCCAGATCATCCGCCTCCTGACCAAGGCCGGTGTCAACGTGAACCAACTCGACGACCCCACGCAGCGCCGTCGTCTAGTCGACCTGTACGTCCGTCATCATCGTCAGGACACCGAGTCCGACACCCCCTACTACGGGCTCGACACGCCGTACGAACAGGTCCACCAGCTGGTGTACGAAGCCCGCCGAGCAGCGGTGCGGGTCACTGTCAGTGCTGACCTGGCCCCCGACCTCGTCGCGCCGTGGCGGTCTCCGGTCCTAACGGTCGTCTACGTCGACCGTCCCTTCACCCCTGAATCACTCGTGCCCGCTATGGCTCGGGGGGAGGCTTCGGTCATCGTTCGGTTGCCCACCGACTCCGCCCTGGTCGAGCCGTGGGAGACCCGACGTGACCTTCCCCTCGCCCACCCGGTTCAGCAGGTGTGGGACCTGTACGACCTTGGCGGTGAAGACCGGATCGAAGCGGCGGATCGACTCCTGTCCCACGTGAGCCCGTAGCCTTGCGTCTGGCATTGGGATACGGGGAACTACGGTAGCCATCGGTGACGATCGTCGACCCACGACGGGAACAGGCCCGAGTCGAGCTGCTGGCGGCCATTGCCGCAGGTGTCGCGACTTTCACGACCTATCCCCGAGTCGACCTGAACAGCCGATCGCTCCACGAGGCCTGGGGGGCCGGTGACCACGAGGCCGTCGAGCGGTGGCTCGACGCCACTTTTGAGGAGACGGCCGCCCTGGCCGCCCTGTTTCATGACACGGGGTCGTCCGAGCTGAGACGTCAGCGTTCGGCGTAGCAACAGCGTCGCTCCGCGGCATCGAGCCATTCCGGGAGTGGATGAATCGCGAGCGCCCCGACGACCGGGCTTGGCGGCTTGTGGTCGATCTGCTCCTCGACCTCGCGACGGTGAGCCCACTCCTGTGGAGCTGGCCACACCCAGACCTCGTGCCGGACGGAAGCCGGCCCGACGAGCGGATCATCAACGTTCCAGGCACCGAGCCGGTCGTCTTCGTCCGCTACGCCCACACCCATACTGAGGAGTACCCAGGCCCAATCGACGTCCTGGCCATCCAGTAACTCGCAGACGAACCCGGGTGACACACCCGGCTCGTACGGTGCCGGCATGGCCCGTCCGACCGCCGCCCATCGCTGCACCGACTGCGACGCCGTGGCGCCGCGCTGGGTCGGGCGGTGCCCCGAGTGCGGCGCGTGGAACAGCTTGGTCGAGGAGCTGACCCGCGCCGACCCTTCCCGCCCCGGCCGGCGGTCGGCGGCGGCGGTCGGTGACCGCCCGGTGCCGCTCGGCTCGGTGGACGTCGACGGCGGTCGCCCGCGCCCGACCGGGATCGGCGAAGTCGATCGCGTCCTCGCCGGCGGTCTGCTGCCGGGGTCGGTCACGCTCGTCTACGGGGAGCCGGGCGTCGGGAAGTCGACGCTGCTGCTCCAGGTGCTGTCGTCGGTCGCCGGCCGGGGCGGCACGGCGCTGCTCGTCTCCGCGGAGGAGGCGGCCGCCCAGGTCCGGGCCCGAGCGGAGCGACTCGGTCCGCTGCCACCCGGGCTGCTGGTGTCGGCGACGGCCGACCTGGACGTGGCGGAAGACGCCATCCGTACGCTCGGGCCGGACCTCGTCGTCGTCGACTCGATCCAGACGGTGGCCGACCCGCGGGTCACCGGGTCGGCGGGCTCGCTCACCCAGGTCCGGTCGTGCACGGACCGGCTCGTCCGGTTGGCCAAGGACGCCACACCGACGGGGGACGGCGGTCCGGCCGTCGTGCTCGTCGGGCACGTCACCAAGGAGGGGGCGGTCGCCGGCCCGAGGGCGCTCGAGCACCTCGTCGACACCGTCGTCTCGTTCGAGGGTGACCGCCACCATGCCCTGCGCCTGCTGCGGGCGGTCAAGCACCGTTTCGGCCCGACCGGTGAGGTGGGGCTGTTCGAGATGGGCGATGCCGGCCTGCGTGATGTCGCGGACCCCGGTCCGCTGCTGCTCGGCGACCGGCGGCCGGACGTGCCGGGGAGCGCGATAACCGCGATTCTCCAGGGCCGCCGGCCGCTGCTGGTCGAGGTCCAGGCGCTGGCCTGCGTCGGCACGCCTGGCGGCGCCCGCCGGACCGCGCTCGGGGTGGACGGCCGTCGGTTGGCCACCGTCGTGGCGGTGCTGGAGGCCCGGGTCGGCGTCGAGCTGGCGGGGCTGGAGCTCTTCGCCTCGGTCGCCGGCGGCGTCCGGTCCACGGAGCCGGCCACGGACCTGCCGCTGGCCCTCGCGGTGGCGTCAGCGGCCGCCGGGGTCCCGCTGCCGAAGGATCTCGTCTCGTTCGGGGAGATCGGCCTGGCCGGCGAGGTGCGGCAGGTGACCGGGGCGGAGCGCCGGCTGGCCGAGGCGGGGCGTCTGGGCTTCACCCGGGCGCTGGTCCCGTCGTCGACGCCGGAGGTGGCGGGCGGCCCAGCGGTCGTCCGGGTCCGGACGGTGGCCGAGGCCGTGGTGGCCGCCCGGCGCCTGGCCGGTCAGGACCGGGCTGGCCAAGACCGCGTCGACCGGTCGGCGGGGCGCCGAACAGAGGCGTCGACGCCGGAACCGGACCGCGACCCGGGGCTGGCGGTGGTGCCGGCGGGTACGATTCCTCCGTGGTCGACCGCGGCAGCGAGTCCCTGAACGCCGCGCTGGCTCTGGTGGCGCCGGGCCGGCCGCTGCGGGCCGGGTTGGACCGGATCCTGCAGGCCAAGCGGGGCGCGCTCGTCGTCGTCGGCGACGACGCGGCGGTGCTGTCGATCTGCACCGGCGGCTTCCTGCTCGACGCCGAGTTCAGTCCGCAGCGGCTGTCGGAGCTGGCCAAGATGGACGGCGCGATCATCCTCACCCCCGACGCCTCGCGTATCGCCCGGGCCAACGTCCACCTGGTGCCGAAGGCGTCGATCCCGACGACGGAGACCGGGACGCGGCACCGGACGGCCGAGCGGGTCGCCCGGTCGATCGAGGTGCCGGTCATCACCGTCTCCGAATCGATGGCCAGCGTCGCGGTCTACCGCGGCCCCCGAAAGCACACCCTCCAGCGGACCGGACGGCTCGTCGACCGGGCATCGCAGGCGGTGTCGGCGGCCCAGCGCTTCAAAGGCCGTTTCGACGTCGCGCTGGCCATGCTGTCGACGCTGGAGGTCGAGGACACCGTCGCCGTCCGTGACGTCGTCGCGGTGCTCCGCCCGGGGGAGATGGTGCTCCGCTTCGCCGAGGAGATCGAGGGGTACCTGGTCGAGCTGGGCGAGGACGGCCGGCTCATCCGGTTGCAGATCGAGGAGCTCGAGGCCGGCGTCGGCGACGATCTCCGCCTCGTCGTCCTCGACTACGTGGTCCTGCCGCCCGGGACCCGGCCGCCTGGCGGCGGACCGTTGAAGGCGCCGTCCGACGGTGCTCCGGCCGTGAACGGCCCACACCTGGACGGCCGGGCCGCGCCCGGTACGGACGGCTCGCGGGACGAACGGCAGCGGCGGGCCGACGAGGCCGTCGCCGCACTCCGCGCGCTCCACACCGACGAGCTGGCCGACCCGGGTTCGATCGCGTCGACGCTCGGTCTCGGCGCGTCGCCGTCGGTGCTCGATCTCGGCGTCGAGGCCCGCGGCTACCGGCTGTTGCACCGTCTGCCGCGGCTGTCGAACGCCATCGTCGACCGTATCGTCGACCGTTTCGGGACGCTGCCACTGATCATGCAGGCCTCCCTGGCCGAGCTCGAACAGGTCGGCGGGGTCGGCATCGCCAAGGCCCGGTCCGTCCAGGACGGGTTGGCCCGGATCATCGAGGCGAGCATCCTCGAGCGGTACGAGTGAGCTGGTAGAAGCCGCCCGGCCGGGACCGCCACCGGGTCAGGTAGAATGGAGGGCCATCATCCAGCCGGTCAGCACCGGCATCACGGGGTTGGCTGAAGCACGTCCGACGGCGCGGTGCGCCCGCGGGCGTCCATCCCCATCAGGGGCAAGCGAGGGAGCTCTCTGTGTTCAAGGTCGGTGACAAGGTCGTCTACCCCCACCATGGCGCGGCCGTCGTGGAGAAGCGGGAGACGAAGGTGGCCTTCGGCGAGAAGCGGGAGTACCTCGTCCTCCGCCTGGCCTACGGCGACCTGACGCTGATGGTCCCGGCCGACAACACCGAAGGCGTCGGGCTGCGCGAAGTCATCAACGACGAAGAGGTCGAGGAGGTGTTCGCCGTTCTTCGCAAGAAGGAGGCGCGGATGCCGACGAACTGGTCACGCCGGTACAAGAACCACTCCGAGAAGCTGCGGTCCGGCGACATCTACCAGGTCGCCGAGGTCGTCCGGAACCTGTCGATCCGGGACAAGGACAAGGGCCTCTCGGCCGGGGAGAAGCGGATGCTCAGCCGGGCCCGCCAGATCCTCGTCTCCGAGCTGACGTTCGCCCTCGGCGTCGACGAGGAGACCGCCGAGCAGCGCCTCAACGACGCCCTGCCGTAGTCGGCGGTGGCCGTGCGCGAGGGGCGGGCCGACCGCGAACCGGTCTGGGCCGTCGTCGTGGCCGGCGGGTCCGGGACCCGCTTCGGCCGGCCCAAGCAGTTCGCCGAGCTCGCCGGGCGACCGGTCGTCGCCTGGTCCGTCGACGCGGCCCGCTCTGTCGCCGACGGCGTCGTCCTCGTCCTCCCGGCGGCTGACGTCGTCCGAGCGGAGGCTGGCGCGTACGGGGCCGATCGGGTCGTCGCCGGTGGCCCGTCGCGCTCGGCGTCGGTCCGTTGCGGCTTGGCCGCGGTGCCCGACGACGCCACCGTCGTCGTCGTCCACGACGCCGCCCGGCCACTCGCCGGCCCGGCGCTGTTCACCGCCGTCGTCGACGCGCTGGCCGACGGCGCGGCCGGCGGGGCGATCTGCGCGGTCCCGGTCGCCGACACCCTGAAGCGGCTCGACGACCGCGGCCGGGCGGTCGCGTCGACCGTCGACCGCCAGGGCCTCGTCGCCGTCCAGACGCCACAGGCCTTCCGGGCCGACGTCCTCCGGCGAGCCCACGCCGCCGGCGGCGAGGCCACCGACGATGCCGCTCTCGTCGAATCGCTCGGCGCTACGGTGCGGGTCGTGCCCGGCGATCCCGTCAACGTCAAGCTGACGACCCCGGCGGACCTGGCGTACGCCGAGCACCTCCTCGCCGCCCGGCGGGGCGGGAATGACGCAGCCGCCCGGCGGGGCGGGAGCGACATCGCCGGCCGAGAGCCCGGCTGAGCGTGCGGATCGGCCAGGGTATCGACGTCCACCCGTTCGCCGGAGACCCGCACCGACCGCTCGTCCTCGGCGGCGTCGTCGTCGAAGGGGCGCGTGGCCTCGCCGGGCACAGCGACGCCGACGCGGTCGCCCACGCCATCGCCGACGCGCTGCTCGGCGCGGCCGGTCTCGGCGACCTCGGCCGCCACTTCCCCGACGACGACCCGGCCTGGGCCGGCGCCGACAGCGTCGTCCTGCTGGTCGAGGTCGTCCGCCGGCTGGCCGACGCCGGCTTCCGACCGGTCAACGTCGACTGCACGATCGTTGCCGAGGCGCCGCGGCTGGCGCCGTACACCGACGAGATGGCCGGGCGCCTGGGTCGTGCGGTCGGCGCGCCGGTCTCCGTCAAGGCCACCCGGGCCGAGGGGCTCGGCGCGCTCGGGCGGGCCGAAGGGATCGGCTGCCTCGCCGTCGCCCTCGTCGACGACGTCGCGCTCGCCGACGATGCCGCCGGAGCGCCGACGTGACGCCGCCGCGGGGCCGTCCCACCGGTGGGCGGCGGTCCAACGCCCGGCCGGGCGGTCGCAGCCGGCACGGCGCGGCCGCGCCGGGACCGCCGGTGCGACGGGCCCGGCCCGGCGGCGAGCTCGGTGGCGACCAGATCGAGGGCCGGCAGGCCGTCCTCGAGCTGCTCTCGGCCGGACGCCGACCGGTCCGCCAACTGTGGCTGGCCGACGGCCAGGACCCGTCGGAGCAGCTCGACCGGATCGAGGCGCTCGCCGTCCGCCGGCGGGTTCGGGTCGAGACGGTCTCGCGCGGCCGGCTCGACGCCGAAGCCCGTACGGACGCGCCCCAGGGCGTGCTCGCCCGGGCCAAGCCGATCGAACCGGTGTCGCTCGACGACCTCTGTGCGCCCGGGCGCGGTGGTGTCGCGCCGTTCCTGCTCGTCGTCGCCGGCGTCACCGATCCGCGGAACCTCGGCGCGCTGCTGCGCAGCGCCGAGTGCGCCGGCGTGACCGGCGTCGTCCTGCCCCGGCACCGCTCGGCCCACCTCTCGCCCACGGTCGCCAAGGTGGCCGCCGGGGCCATCGAGCACCTGGCGTTCTCGCTCGTCGGCGGTGTGCCCGCCGCGCTCGGCCAGCTGGCCGAGGCCGGCGTCTGGTCGGTCGGGCTGGCCGGGGAAGCCGACCGGTCGCTCTACGACTTCCCGCTCGGCGACGGTCCGGTGGCCCTCGTCGTCGGCAGCGAGGAGCGTGGCCTCGCGCCGCTCGTCCGCCGGCGGTGCGATGAGATCGTCGCCATCCCGCAGCACGGCGCGGTGCCGTCGCTCAACGTCGGCGTCGCCGGCGCGGTCGCCTGCTTCGAGGTCGCCCGGCAACGGGGCGTGCGACGCGACGGTCCGGCCCTCGCGGACGGGGCAGGAGCGTGACCGGCCCGTACGGGGGGTGCTTGCACCAGCTCCTGGCGGTTGGCAGGCTGAGTCGATGACAGGACCGAACTCGTCGGGCGAGCCGCCGGACCGCCCGCCCGGGCGGGGCGGGAGCCAGGTGTCGTTCCCCAAGGCCCTGGTCCTCGTGGTCGTCGCCGTCGTCCTCGGCGTCCTCCTGCTGCGGGCGGTCACCAGCTCGCCGTCGAACCCGAGCGCCGCCGCGACCACCGGCGGCGGGTCCACCGTCACCACGACGACGGTCGCCGGTGCCACGACGACGACGGTCGCCGGCGCCACCACGACGACGGCGAAGGGTGCCACGACGACGACGAAGGGCTCGACGACCAAGGGCCACGGGCACACGACGACGACCACGACGACGCCGCCGAGCCAGGCCGTCAAGGTGCTCGTCGCCAACGGCAGCTCGACGACAGGGGCGGCCGGGTACTTCACGACCAAGCTCAGCTCCGCCGGCTGGGGGACGCTGACGGCCACCGACACGTCGACGCCGGCCAGCGCGTCGGCCGTCTACTACGCGTCCGGCCAGCAGGCCCCCGCCGCGGCCATCGCGGCCTCGCTCGGCCTGAAGCCGTCGGTCGTCCAGCCGCTGACGACGTCGGTGCCGGTCAGCTCGACGACAGGCGCCGACGTCGTCGTCGTCGTCGGACCGGACCTGTCGTCCCAGGTCACGACGACGACGACCGGTTGACCGACCTTCCGGCCGTCCTGGCGCCGTTCCGGGACCGTCCCGACCGGTCGGCCCTCTTCCTCGATTACGACGGCACGCTCGCCCCCATCGTCGGCGACCCGGCGGCCGCCCGCCCGCTGGCCGCGGTGCCCGAGCTGCTCGCCGATCTCGGTCGTCGGTTCGGCCTCGTCGCGGTCGTCTCCGGCCGCCCGGTCCGGTTCCTGCTCGACGCGCTCGGCCGGCCCGCGGCCGTCCACCTGGCCGGCCTCTACGGCATGGAAGCGGCTGGCCCCGACGGCCACGTCGTCGTCAACGCCGACGCCGAGTCCTGGCGCCCGGTCGTTGCCGACGTCACCGCCCGGGCGGCCGCCGGCGCGCCCGACGGGGCGACCGTCGAGGCGAAGGGCCTGACCGTGACGCTGCACTGGCGGCAGCAGCCTGACGCGGCGGGCTGGGCCCGGGAGCTGGCGGCTCGGGAGTCCGCGGCCACCGGCCTCGTCGCCCAGGCCGGCCGGATGTCGCTCGAGCTGCGTCCGCCGGTCGACAGCGACAAGGGCGCGGTCGTCCGTCGCCTCGGAGCGGGCTGGGCCGCGGTCGCCTGTTTCGGCGACGACCTCGGCGACCTGCCCGCGTTCGCCGCGCTCGACGACCTCGCCGCCGGCGGGGCGGCCGTCGCCCGCGTCGCGGTCGTCGACGCGGAGAGCCCGCCCCAGGTGGCCGCGGCGGCGGACGTCGCCGTCGACGGGCCAGAAGGGGCAGTGGCGCTGCTCCGTCAGCTCGCCGGCGCCGGCCACGCCGACCGCTGACGTCCGGGCCGGCGGGAGCCTCAGGCCAGGCGCTCGCCGGCCGCCCGCTGGTCGTCCAGCCAGTCGGCGGCCGTCCGGCCGAGGACGAGGTCCCGTAGGGCCGCCGCCCGGTTCGCCCGCTCGTCCGGGTCCATGCCGAGGGCGAGCTCGAGGGCCAGCGCCGTCCCGGTGACGTCGAACGGGTTGACCCCGACGGCCGCCGGTTGGAGCTCCTCCCAGGCGCCGGCTTCGCGCGAGAGCACGACGACGCCGTCGACCGTGTTGACGAGCGGCCCCTCCTTGGCCACCAGGTTGAGCCCGTCGCGGACCGGGTTCACGAGCAGCACGTCGTAGCGGGTCAGCGCGGCGACCGACCGGTCGCGGTCGTCAGCGACGTCGAGGACGATCGGCGTCCAGTCGGCCGTGCCCCAGGCGTCGTTGATCCGCTCCGCGGTGTGCTCGACCTCGGAGCGGTACGACAGGTAGTCGGCCAGGCCCTCCCGTGACGGGTAGGCGAGCGCGAGCATGACGACCCGGCCGCGCCACGCCGGCCGGGTCTCCAAGAGCTCCTCGAACGCGCCGAAGCCGCGCAGGATGTTCTTCGACAGCTCGACCCGGTCGACGCGAACGATCAGCTGACGGTCGCCGACGACCCGGTCGAGCTCTGCCCGGGCGGCCGTCACCGCCGGCGACGCGGCTTCCTCGGTGATCGCCGCGACATCCGGACCGAGTGGCGCGGTGAACGTCGCCGGCGGCTCGCCCGTCCCGGCGAACGTCGCCAGCTCCGGATCGGCAAAGGCGGCGCGCAGCGCGCCTTCCCAACGCGTCGTGTGGAACCCGCACGCCCCGAACCCGGCCAGCCCGGCCAGCAGCTCGCCGGCCGCGGCCGACGGCAGGCAGCGCAGCACGTTCGGGTCAGCGAACGGCGTGTGGCTGAAGTGCACCGTCCGCAGGTCCGGCCGCGACTTCGCCACCATCGCCCCGACGAGCGACAGGTGGTAGTCCTGGACGAGCACAACCTCGCCCGGCCCGGCCTCGGCCGCGACCGCGTCGGCGAACAGCCGGTTGTACACCCGGTACGCCTCCCACGCCTCGCGCCAGTGCCGGTCGAACCGCGGCCGGCGCGGCAGGTCGAAGAGGTGGTGATGGCAGAACCAGAGCGTCGCGTTCGAGACGACGTCGTACGCCATCCGGTAGACGTCCGGCTCCGGCGTCACCATGACCAGCCGCAGGCCGTCCTCGGCCATCAAGCCCTCGGCCGTCGCCAGCCGGTCCGCCTCGTTCATCGACGCCGATACCCACGTCGATCCCGTCCCCGCCAGCAGCGGGTGGAGCGTGCCGGCGAGGCCGCCACCGGTCCCGGTCGCCACCGGCCGGCCGTCGTCGTCGAGCCGGAACGACAGCGGCCCACGGTTGGAGACGACCACCTCCGGCATGCGACGACCCTACTGGCTGCCCTCTTCCGGCACGGTCAGGCCTCTTCCGGCACGGTCAAGCCTGTTCCGGCACGGTCGAGCCCGTTCCGGCACGGTCAAGGGAGCCCGGCCCGCTCCAGCGCCACCTTGAGGATCTCGACCGCCTGCGGCCGCAGCTCCTCGAGCGGACGGTTCCGGTGGACCCGCAGGCCCAGGTCGACCTGGGCGATCGAGCCCGCGCCGAACCGGGCCGCCACGTCGACCAGGAGCCCGAGCTCGACGCCGTAGCCCGGGGCCAGCGAGACCTTCTCCAGCACCCAGCGCGGCGCGGCCGTCTCGCCGGCCAGCGGCTGGCGGACGTCGACGAGCCCGGGGAAGAGCACCTCGATGACCGGACGGGCCATCAGCTCGGTCACCCGCCCGCCGCCGCCCGACTGCCCGTGCAGCGGCCGTTGGTAGAAGCCCTTGACCAGCGCGACGTCCTCTTCGACGAGCAGCGGCCCGAGCAGCCCGGCGACGAACGCGCCGGTCGTGTTCTCGACGTCAGCGTCCAAGAAGACGAGCAGGTCGCCGCTGGCCGCGGCCACCCCGGCCGCCATCGCCTGGCCCTTGCCGCCGCCGCCCGCCGGCAGCGTGAGCACCCGGGCCCCCGCCCGGCCGGCCACCGCTCCCGTCTCGTCCGCCGAGCCGTCGTCGACGACGAGCAGCTCGTCGACCAGGCCCGATCCCGCCGCGCCGTGCGAACGGCGGACGGTGTCGACCACCCCGCCGACCGTCCGTTCCTCGTTCCGGGCCGGGATGCAGACCGTGACGCGGCGGCCGGCCTTCGCCGCCCGCAGCTCGTCGATCCCGTACGCCGGGTCGAACGTCCTCGGACCGCCGGTCATCGCCCGATCATCGCCCATCTCGACCGCCCCCGTCGCCAGGACGGGGGCGATGTTGACTTGGTCCTCCCCATCGAGCACCATGGAGGGATCATCCAGAGCGGCTGAGGGACGGGCCCTGCGACGCCGCGGCAACCAGTGCCATGCACGATCAGTGTGGGGACCAGGTGCCAATGCCCGACCGATGAGGAGACCATCATGGACTACGTCACTGGGCTGCGCTGTCGGGAATGTGGCCGCGAGTTCCCAGCCGTTGCGCTCCACGTCTGCGATTTCTGCTTCGGTCCGCTCGAGGTCGCGTACGACTACGACGCGATCACCGCGGCCGTGTCGCGCCAGCGGATCGCCGACGGACCGCGGTCGATCTGGCGCTACCGCGATCTCCTGCCGGTCGACGACGCCGTGCCGGTCGACCTCGGCGCCGGGTTCACCCCGCTCGTCCGGGCCGATCGGCTCGCCGCCGAGCTCGGGCTCGGCGAGCTGTGGATCAAGGACGACACCGCCAACCCGACCGGCTCGTTCAAGGACCGCGTCGTCTCGGTCGCCCTCACGAAAGCCCGCCAGCTCGGCTTCAAGGTCGCGGCCTGTGCGTCGACCGGCAACCTCGCCAACTCCGTCGCCGCCCACGCGGCCCGCGCCGGGATGGCCTCGGTCGTGCTCTTCCCCGACGATCTCGAGACGGCCAAGATCACGATGACCGCGGTCTACGGCGGCACCGTCGTCGCGGTCAAGGGCAACTACGACGACGTCAACCGGCTGTGCGCCGAGCTGACCAGCGAACGACCCGGCTGGGCGTTCGTCAACGTCAACGTCCGCACGTACTACGCCGAGGGCTCCAAGACCCTGGCCTTCGAGATAGCCGAGCAGCTCGGTTGGGAGGCGCCCGACCACGTCGTCGTCCCGATCGGCTCCGGGAGCCAGCTGACGAAGATCGCCAAGGGCTTCGACGAGCTCGGCCGGGTCGGCCTGCTCGACGAGGTTCCGTCGGTCCGGATCTCCGGCGCCCAGGCCGCCGGCTGCTCGCCGGTGGCGACGGCCTTCGCCGAGGGCACCGACGTCATCCGGCCGGTCCGGCCGTCGACGATCGCCAAGTCGCTCGCCATCGGCAATCCCGCCGACGGCTGGTACGCCCTGCAGACGATCCGCCAGTCCGGCGGCGGCTGCGCCGCGGTCACCGACGCCGAGATCATCGACGCCATCGGCCTGCTCGCCCGCACCGAGGGCATCTTCGCCGAGACGGCCGGCGGCGTGACGATCGCCACCCTGGCCAAGCTCGTCGCCGACGGCGTCGTCCGGCGCGACGAGCGCGTCGTCGCCCTCGTCACCGGGCACGGGCTGAAGACCGTCGAGGCCCTCGCCGGTACCGCCGGCCCGACCGTGACGATCGAGCCGACCCTCGACGCCTTCGACGCCGCGGTCGACCCGGACCACCATTTGCCGATCACCGAGGAGCCCGCCCGATGAGCGTGTCCGTCCGCATCCCCACCCAGCTGCGCACCCTGACCGCCGGCACCGGCGAGGTCGAGGTCGACGGATCGACCGTCGGCGAGGCGCTGAAGGCCCTCGACGCCAGCTACCCCGGTTTCGCCGAGCGCCTCTTCGACGATGCCGGCCAGCTCCGCCGGTTCGTCAACGTCTTCCTCGCCGACGAGGACGTCCGCTTCCTCGACGGCCTCTCCACCCCGGTGACCGCCGGCCAGACCATCTCCGTCGTCCCGGCCGTCGCCGGCGGGTAACCCGCCCGGCACCGAGCCCGGCGATCCGATCGGGGGTTGACCCCTCCGGCCCCGCGTGGTTTGCTGTTAGCACTCGACGTACGAGAGTGCTAAACGACCCGGTAGGGTGTTCGGCAGGACGACGCCGGCACGGGGCCGGCTGAGCAACGGAGGAAACGACCACATGCCCAAGCTGATCGCCTTCGACGAGGAAGCCCGCCGGGCCCTCGAGACCGGCATGAACAAGCTGGCCGACGCCGTCCGGGTCACGCTCGGGCCCAAGGGTCGCAACGTCGTGCTCGACAAGAAGTGGGGCGCGCCGACGATCACCAACGACGGTGTCTCGATCGCCAAGGACATCGAGCTCGAGGACCCGTACGAGCGGATCGGTGCCGAGCTCGTCAAGGAGGTCGCCAAGAAGACCGACGACGTCGCCGGTGACGGCACGACCACCGCCACCGTCCTCGCCTGGGCGATGGTCCACGAGGGTCTCCGCAACGTCGCCGCCGGCGCCAACCCGATGTCGCTCAAGAAGGGCATCGAGACCGGCGTCGAAGAGGCGATCACCGCCATCCACGGGATCGCCAAGGAGACCGACTCGAAGGAGCAGATCGCCCAGGTCGCGTCCATCTCCGCCGCCGACACCGAGATCGGCGGGATGATCGCCGAGGCCATCGACAAGGTCGGCAAGGACGGCGTCATCACCGTCGAGGAGTCGCAGACCTTCGGCATGGACATGGACCTCGTCGAGGGCATGCGCTTCGACAAGGGCTACATCTCCCCCTACTTCGTGACCGACCCCGAGCGCATGGAGGCCGTCCTCGAGGACGCGTACATCCTGCTTGTCGGCTCCAAGATCACCGCCGTACGCGACCTGCTGCCCGTCCTCGAGAAGGTCATGCAGGGCGGCAAGCCGCTCGTGATCGTCGCCGAGGACATCGAGGGCGAGGCCCTCGCCACCCTCGTCGTCAACAAGATCCGCGGCACCTTCCGCAGCGTCGCCGTCAAGGCCCCCGGCTTCGGCGAGCGTCGCAAGGCCATGCTCCAGGACATCGCCATCCTCACCGGCGGCCAGGTCGTCACCGAAGAGGTCGGCCTCAAGCTGGAGAACATCGGCATCGAGCTGCTCGGCACCGCCCGCAAGGTCGTCGTCACCAAGGACGAGACGACGATCGTCGAGGGGGCCGGTGAGGACGCCGACATCAAGGGCCGGATCAACCAGATCAAGGCCGAGATCGAGAACACCGACTCCGACTACGACCGCGAGAAGCTGCAGGAGCGGCTGGCCAAGCTGTCCGGCGGCGTCGCCGTCATCAAGGTCGGCGCGGCCACCGAGGTCGAGCTGAAGGAGAAGAAGCACCGGATCGAGGACGCGGTCTCCACCACGAAGGCCGCCATCGAGGAGGGTGTCGTCCCCGGCGGCGGCGTCGCCCTGCTGCGGGCCCAGAGCGCCATCCTCGACCGCGCCGAGAAGCTCGACGGCGACGAGGCCACCGGCGCCCGGATCGTCGCCCGCGCCGTCGAAGAGCCGCTGAAGCAGATCGCCGTCAATGCCGGTCTCGAAGGTGGCGTCATCGTCGAGAAGGTCCGCAACTTGAAGGGTGCCGAGGGGCTCAACGCGGCCACCGGCGAGTACGGCGACCTCTTCGCCGCCGGTGTCATCGACGCCGCCAAGGTGACCCGGTCCGCCCTGCAGAACGCCGCGTCGATCGCTGCGCTCTTCCTCACCACCGAGGCCGTCATCGTCGACAAGCCCGAGAAGGACGCCCCGGCCATGCCCGGCGGCGGCATGGAGGACTTCTAGTCCGACCAGCGACGGGGAGGACGTCTCGTCCGACCTGGATGGTTCACGAAAGGACGAAGGGGCGCCGCGGCGCCCCTTCGTCGCGCCTGGGGGCAGGCGGTCCGTAAGCTGGCGGGATGGCCACCGCCGATGTCGTCGAGCCCGTCCAGCCGGCCGTCGGCTGGGGCGTCCTCCACCTCTTCTGCCGGGTCCCCGTCGGCGGCGCGGCGGCGGTTGACTTCCCGGCGGTCCTGGCCGCCGAGGAGGCGGCCCGCAAGGGCGGGAACCAGGTCGTCGCGGCGGCGATGCTCGGCCACAAGGCCGATGTCGGGCTGATGGTGCTCGGTCCCGATCTCTGGCAGCTCCGGCGGTTCCAGACCGCGGTCCAGCAGGCCGGGTTGGTGCCGGTGGCGTCGTACGTCTCGCTGACCGAGCTCTCCGAGTACGCGGCCGGCCTTCCCGACCAGATGAAGCAGGTCCGGCTCTTCCCGGCGCTGCCGCCGGCCGGCAAACCGGCCTACTGCTTCTACCCGATGTCGAAGCGACGCAGCGCCGACCACAACTGGTACGCCCTCGACTTCGACGCCCGCCAGGCCCTCATGCTCCGCCACGGCGCGGTCGGCCGTACCTTCCACGGCCGGATCCTCCAGCTCATCACCGGCTCGACCGGCCTCGACGACTGGGAGTGGGGCGTCACGCTCTTCGGCGTCCACCCCGACGACCTGAAGGAGTGCGTCTACCAGATGCGTTTCGACGAGGCGTCCGCCCACTACGCCGAGTTCGGGCCGTTCTACACCGGCCTCGTCGCCGATCTCGCCGACGTCCTCGACCGGGCCGGGGCCACCCGGTGAGCCAGGTCGACGCGTCGACCCGACCCGACGCGCCGGTCCGCGCCGTTCGGACGCCGGCGGGTACGCCGGCGTCGGGCACGATCGACGCCCTCCACGCCGAGCTCTCCCGGCTGGGGCGGGTCGTCGTCGCCTTCAGCGGTGGTGCCGACTCGGCGTTCCTCGCCCGGGCGGCCCACGACCTCCTCGGTCCCGAGCGCGTGCTCTGCGTCACCGCGGTCTCACCGTCGCTAGCCCCCGAGGAGGCGGCCGACTGCCGGGCCCTCGCCGCCGAGTGGGGCCTCCGATGGGTCGCCGTCCCGACGGCCGAGATGGACGACCCGGCCTACGTCGCCAACGGCGCCGACCGCTGTGCCCACTGCAAGACCGCCCTGATGGACGTCGTCGGGCCGCTCGCCCGGTCGGAGGGGGGGACGGTGGTGCTGGGGGTCAATCTCGACGATCTGGGCGACCACCGCCCCGGCCAGGCCGCCGCCGCCGCCCGGGGCGCCCGGTTCCCGTTGGTCGACGCCGGCTTCACCAAGGCCAGCGTGCGGGAGTGGTCCCGCCGGATCGGCCTGCGGACCTGGGACAAACCGGCCGCCGCCTGCCTCGCGTCCCGCGTCCCCTACGGCACGCCGGTCACCGTCGGGACCCTCGGCTCGGTGGCCCGGGCCGAGACCGCGCTGCGCCGCCTCGGGTTCACCGAGCTCCGCGTCCGACACCATGGCCCCGTGGCCCGGATCGAGGTCCCCGAGGCCGCCCTCGCCACGGTCGTCGAGCGACGCGACGTCGTCGTCGATGCCGTCCGGTCGGCCGGCTACGACTTCGTCGCGCTCGACCTCGAGGGGCTCCGCTCCGGCAGCCTCAACCGGGTGCTCGCCGAGCACGGGGGTGCCCGGTGAGCACGGCACCAGGGGGTGCTCAGTGAGCACGGTGAAAGTCCAGGTGAAACTCACCTTCCCGGAATCGCTCGTCCGAATGCCGTTGCTCGCCCGGATGGTCCGCCACTTCGACGTCGACCCGAACATCCGCCGAGCCAACGTCGAAGACACCGGTGGCTGGATCGTCTGCGAGCTCCAGGGTGACGCGTCCGTCGTCGACCAGAGCCTGGCCTGGCTCCGCAGCGAGGGCGTCCAGGTCGACCTGCTCGGCGACGTCCTCGAGGGTTGAGCCGGCCGACGCCGGGACTACCGGTCGTCCGTCGCGAGCAGCGAGTACGCGTAGACGTCGCGACGCTCGTCGCCGACCCCCTGCCACGAGCGGAGGAGCCCTTCGCGCACGAAGCCGACCCGCTCGGCCGTCCTGATCGACGCGACGTTCCACGGTTCGACATGGAGCTCCAGCCTCGGGATCGCGAGTTGGTCGAACACCCACGCGGCCAGCGACGCCAGGGCGAAGCCGGCCGCCCGGCGACCGCGAGCGGCCGGGACGACCCAGTAGCCGACCGACGCTCGGCCGAGGTCGATGTCGCGCAGCCACAGGCCGATCGACCCGACGCCCCGGTCGTTCGCGCCGTCGGCGATGACGAACGAGTAGCCGTAGCCGTCCCGCAGCCGGTGGCGCTGACGATCGACGAACGCCGTCGCGTCCGCCGCCGACGCCTCTGGCGGCACGCTCGAGATCAGTGGGATGACCGGGTCGACGGATGCCTCGACGACCATCCCCACGTCCCGGGGCGCGAACGCCCGGAGCCGGAACGGGCCGGCCGGGAGCACCGGCAACGCGTCGGCTGGGCCGCCCGCGGTCGGTTCGGCGGCCGTCACCGGTGCCGCCGCGGCCGGCCGTCCGGTCACCGTCGGCCGGACGGTGGATCCTCGTCGCGCGGCACCTGCCAACCGGCCGACGACACCCGCCGCGGCTCGTAGAAGACGCAGCCATCCGGGCAGGCGAACGGCAGCGGGTCGTTGGCGCCGATCTTGCAGCGTTCGAGCTTGTCGCCCCGCCCGGTCGTCTGCATGATGTAGTGGCGGCAGTCGTCGTTCACAGGCACAGCACATTCTGCTCCACCGCGGCCCCGCCGTCGGGCGCGGTAGCGTCGACCCGTGGACCCGACCGTGTCGACCCGGACGCTGTTGCGCTGGAGCGAGAGCCTGTCGGCCATCGCCCGGACCGGGCTCGGCTTCACCGAGAGCCTGTACGAACGGGAGCGGTTCGAGGAGATCCTGCACGTCGCGGCCGACATCCGGTCGGCCGTCGACGGCGACGCGGCGGCCGTCGACGCCGACGGCCTGGTCGAGGAGTGGCTCGAGCAAGTCGGGAGCGGCGTCGCCGGGTATGTCACGCCGAAGGTGGCCGTCGGCGCGGCCGTCGGCAACGACGACGGCGAGCTGCTGCTGATCCAGCGAGCCGATTCCGGCGTCTGGCTGTACCCGACCGGCTGGTGCGACGTCGGGTACTCGGCCGCCGAGGTCGTCGTCAAGGAGGTCAAGGAGGAGACCGGGATCGACGCGGAGCCGGTGCGGCTGATCGCCGTGCTCGACGGCCTGCGGCTCGGCTTCACCCGCATCCCGCTGTACTCGCTCGTCTTCTACTGCCGGGCCGTCGGCGGGAAGCTGGAGCCGCACCCGCTCGAATGCCGCGACGTCGGCTGGTTCACCCCCGAGACGTTGCCGTCGCCGCTCGTCGGGGTCGAGCGGTGGGGCGAGCACGTCTTCGCGGCTATCCGCGGCGAGCACCGCGACGTCCTCTACGACCGGGTCCGCCAGCCGATGTGGCGGGGGACCGATCAGCCGGAGGACTGAGCCGCGGTGACGGGCCACGGACCGGGAGCGCTCGGAGGGCACGGATGACCGAGACGGGGGTGACCGTCGAGCGGGCCACGGTGGCCGACCACGAGCTGCTCGACGCCATCAAAGCCCTCCTGCCGCAGCTCTCGTCCTCCGCGCCGCCACCGACGTTCGCCGAGTTGGACGAGGTCGCGATCTCGCCGGCGACGACGCTCTTCGTCGCCCGGAACGCCGGTGGTCGGATCGTCGGCGCGCTGACGCTCGCCCACTTCCGGTTGCCGACCGGCGTCCGGGCGTGGATCGAGGACGTCGTCGTCGACCAGACCGAGCGCGGCGGCGGCATCGGCTCCGCCCTCGTCGAGGCGGCCGTCGACGCGGCCCGGCAGGCCGGCGCGCGCACCGTCGACCTCACGTCACGGCCCGACCGCGAGGCCGCGAACCGCCTCTACCAGCGGCTCGGGTTCGTCCGGCGCGAGACGAACGTCTACCGGTACGCCGTCGACGGGTAGACACCGGAGGCGGTGCAATGAGTCAGGTGCAACAGACTTTGGCCCTCCGGGCAGGAGATCAAACGAAATAGCAGTGTTTGTTGTAGCTTAGGGGACGTGAACCCGGACCGATTCGTGTCGTCCTCCTTCGGACGGGTGGTCAAGACGCCCGGGCCCCACGGCTATTACACGTTCCTCCCGACCCCGCTCCCCCGCTCCCTTTCGTTGGAAGGCGCCACTGTGGCGACTCTTTCTGACGCCGATCGGGCGATCGGGCGCTTGGCTGGAGCCGGTCGTCACCTTCCCAACCCTCAACTGCTGGTAAACGCCTACATGCGGCGAGAGGCGGTCGCCAGTTCCCGTATCGAGGGGACGCAGGCAACCATCGCCGAGGTTTTCGACGCCGAATCGCGTGATGACATCCGAGGCGACGTGGTCGAGGTCGTGAACTACGTCCAGGCCATGGCCACGGGTCTCGAACGGTTGACGACGCTTCCGATCTCGCGTCGACTCCTCGAGGAGATCCACGGCGTCCTGCTGAAGGGTGTCCGTGGACAGGAGCGACAGCCCGGCACGATCAGAACTTCGCCGAATTGGATCGGATCGCCCGACAACCGTCCGGCTACGGCCATCTTCGTCCCGCCGCCCGCGGAGGAGATGGTCGACGGTCTCACCGATTGGGAACGGTTCGTGCACACAGGGTCAACGCTGCCACCTCTTGTCCGCTGTGCCCTCTTGCACTACCAGTTCGAGACGTTGCATCCATTTTTGGATGGCAACGGACGGCTTGGGCGACTGCTCATCGCCTTCTTCCTCGTAAGTGAGGAACACCTGCCTGGACCGTTGCTCTATGTCAGCACCTACTTCGAACGGCATCGCGATGAGTACTACCAAAGGCTCCAGGCCGTCCGCGAGAGGGGAGAAGTCCAGCAGTGGCTCCAGTTCTTCTTCGAGGCCATAGCCAGCCAGGCATCCGATGCGGTTAAGAGGGCGGAGGCGTTGACGGATCTGCGTGAGGACTACCGGAAGCGGCTGCACGGGTCGCGGAGCCGGGCGCATGAAGTGGTCGACATGTTGCTGCAAAACCCGTTCGTGACCAGCTCCGGGGTCTCTCACACCTTGGCGATCACCTACCAGGGGGCCACCAACCTTCTTCGACAACTGGAAAAGGTGAAGATCGTCCAGAAAGCCGCACGCGTTCCGGGAAGGTCAAACCGCTGGTTGGCCTCCGAGATGCTCGAGATCCTTACTGGCGAGGCCCCGTAACGGCAGAGCGACGTTTCGGGCCACCGGCAGCCGATGAGCGTCTCACCGGAGGTCACGAACGTCGGGTTCCGCATCGCACCTTCTCCGGCCGTCGGAACCCAGGATCCGGCGGCGTAGCCTGACGCCATGCGGTTCGTGATCATCGGCGGTGGCCCGGCCGGGACGCAGGCCGCGACGTACGCCGCCCGCCTCGGTGTCGACGTCACGCTGATCGAGCGGGACATCGTCGGCGGGGCCGCCAATCTCTGGGACTGCATCCCGTCGAAGGCGATGATCGCCACCGGCGGCGCCATGGCCTATCTCGACCGGGCGGCCGGCATGGGCCTCCAGGAGACGAGTGGCCAGCTCGACCTCGAGGGCCTCCGTCAGCGGATCGACGCGATCACGCAACGGCTCGAGGCGTCGACCGTCGCCATCTTGGAGAGCCAGCACGTCGAGCTCGTCAAGGGGGCCGGGTGGCTCGACGGCCCGCACGAGGTCGTCGCCGATACGGCCAATGGGCTCCGGCACTTCGACGCCGACGCCGTCCTCCTCGCCACCGGCAGCCGGCCCCGCATCCCCGACTGGGCCGAGCTCGACGGCGACCGCGTGCTCGCCACCCGCGACGCGTACCCGCCGAAGGAGCTGCCGGCCCACCTCGTCGTCATCGGCTCCGGCGTCACCGGCGTCGAATTCGTGCACATGTTCTCGTCGCTCGGCGCGGCGGTGACGCTCGTCGTCAGCCGCCAGCAGGTGCTGCCCCGCAAGGACCCCGAGGTGGCCGCCGTGCTGGAGGACGATTTCCTGCGCCGCGGCGTCCGGTTGCTGAAGGGCGCCCGGGCCGTCGGCATCGACCGGACGGCCGACGGCATCGTCGTCCGTTGCGACGACGGTCGGATGGTCACCGGCTCGCACGCCCTGCTGGCCATCGGTTCGGTCCCGAGCTCCGAGACGCTCGGCCTGGCATCGGCCGGGATCGAGGTCGACCCGGATGGTTACGTGCCGATCAACCACCACTGCCAGACGAACGTGCCGCACATCTACGCGGCCGGCGACCTTTCCGGCAAGCTCCCGCTGTCCTCGGTGGCGTCGATGCAGGGCCGCAAGATCGCCGAGCATGTCGTCGGTGGCCATACCGTCGCCCACCGGCACCTGAACTACGACAAGGCCGCGTCGGCCATCTTCACCGAGCCCGAGATCGCCGACGTCGGCCTGGCCGAAGCCGACGCCTTCGCCGAGGGGCGGAAGATCCGGGTGACGAAGGTCCCGTTCGCGGCCAGTGCCAAGGCGCTGATCAACAACGATCCCCGCGGCTTCGTCAAGATCATCTCCGACCCGGCCACCGGCGTCGTGCTCGGCGGCTCCATCGTCGGCCAGCACGCGGCCGAGCTGATCTCCGTGCTCGCCGTCGCCGTCACCGCCGGGCTCCGCGTCCAGGACATCGTCGAGAGCATGCTCGTCCACCCCACGCTGGCCGAGGCCTTGGCCGAAGCGGCCGAGTAACCCGGCTGGCGCACTCGGCATACGGGCGATCGGTTCGGCTCAATAGAACCGGAGCGACGAGATCGGCCAGACCCGCATGACCACCTCACCGACGATCGCCGACCGTTTGATCGGCCCCCAGTAGCGGCTGTCACACGACGTCGTCCGGTGGTCCCCCATCATGAAGTAGTCGCCGGCCGGTATCTTGTCCGGGCCGAAAGTGGCCGTGTACGTGGTCGCCACTTTGGGCAGCCATGGCTCGGCCAGCTGCTTGCCATCGATGTAGACGTGACCGTCCCGGCCCGAGATCGTCTCGCCGGGCAGGCCGATGACCCGCTTGACGAAGTCGGTGAGACCTTCGCCACACGTCGCGGCCGGTGGGCGGCGGAAGACGATGATGTCGCCCCGGTCGACCGGGTGCAGGTGGAAGGCGAGCTTGTCGACGAGGATCCGGTCGCCGGCCTTGATCGTCGGGTTCATCGATGTCGACGGGACGTAGTACAGCTGGAAGACGAACAGCCGCACGACGACCGCGATGACGAGGCCCAGCACGACGATGATCCCCCACGGGACCATCACGCGTCGGAGGCGGGAGCGGTGTGGCGGAGGTGGCGTCGCGGCGCCCGACCCGTCGCCCGAGCCGGGCGGCGGGGGTTCGGACGGTGGGGACTCGGTGGTCGGGGATTGGGTCGTCGGGGATTGGGCCGTCGGGGATTGGGTCGGCGGCGAATCGGCCAGCGGGTCCGCCAGCGACAGGTCGGCCGTGGCGGCCGGTTCCGGAGGGCTCGGGCTCACGTCGAGCGAGGTTAACCGACGTTCGGCTCGGTGTATATGCGCCAGTTCGGCCACCAAGTGGTGTGGTCATTTTCCAATAATAGAAGGCCATATTTTCCGATTATCGGTCGCCGGATCACTGGCACGTCGTGCCGGTTGCCGGGATCGTACGGGTCTCGAGATAGCCGTCGACGACCTGCTGCATGCATGCATCCGTGGACCCGTTGAGGAGCCACGTGTGGCCCCAGCCGTCCCACGTGACGAGGTGGCCGGTGCCGAGCGCGCCGGCCAGGGCGACCGCGCCGGCATGCGGCGTGTTCGGGTCCCCAGTGTTGCCGATGACGAGGATCGGCGGTCCACCGTGGACCGCCACCGCGGTCACCGGGTCGGTCGCGGCCGGCCAGTCCGTACACGCGCCGAGGTCGTAGGTGACCGCGTAGCCGCCGAGCTGGCCGTACCGGGCGGCCAGCGAGCGGGCCAGGGCGCCGGCGTCGGTCGGCGTCGGTCGTTCGGTGGCGTCGTTGCAGGCGTACGTCCACTGTGGGCCGACGAGCGACGTGCTGTCGAGGTCCTGCTCGAACGCCAGTGACAGCGCCCGCAATGGCGCCCCGTTGCCGCCGGCCGCGGCGACGACGGCGGTCGGGAACGATCCGCCGAACGTCGGCACGCTGAGGTAGAAGAGCGTCGCCGCGTCGAGGTCGCCGACCGTCACCGGCACGTCGTCCCCGCCGCCTGGCGCCGGCAGCGGGTGGGCGGTCAGCGCAGTGGCCACCCGGTCGTAGTACGCCGCCGGATCGGGCCCGAGCGGGCAGGTCGCCTCCGCCGCGCACGTCGTGAAGAAGTGGTCGAGCGACTGCTCGATCG
Source organism: uncultured Actinomycetota bacterium (assembly GCA_963844575.1). GTDB lineage: Bacteria > Actinomycetota > Acidimicrobiia > Acidimicrobiales > RAAP-2 > DASZUK01. Next base: position 497,399 of record CAWJOU010000005.1, on the reverse strand, counting down.
CCGGCGCCTCCTGGGCGGCCTGCGTCGTCAAGGACTGCGTCGCGTCCACCGCGCCGTCCAGGATCATCGCCCGCACCCGGTCCGGGAACAGCCGGGCGTACGTCGACCCGAGCACCGTCCCGTACGAGAGGCCCCAGTAGTCGATCTGGGCGACACCGAGCGCCTGGCGGATCCGGTCCATGTCGCGGGCCGCCGCGGTCGTGTCGACGTCGGCGAACAGCGCCGGGTACCGCGTCCGGCAGTCCGCGGCCATCGTGCGGTACGGGCTCGCCGCCGGGAGCGGGCCGCCGGCCTTCGCCGGCACCGGGACGACGCTCGCCGCGGCCGCCGGTGACGGGCCACAGGCCAGCCGCTCACTGGCGCCAGTGCCCCGTTCGTCGAAGCTGACGAGGTCGAACCGGGCGGCGACCGCCGGCGGCACCAGCGAGGCCAGGACCGGGAGGATCTGCACCCCGCTCTCGCCCGGGCCGCCAGGGTTGAACAGCAGGACGCCCGGTTGGCCGACCGGCGCCGTCGCCGGCTTCTCGATGACGGCCAGTGAGAGCGACGGGCCGGCCGGGTGCTCGTAGTCGACCGGCACGCGCACGGTGCCGCAGCGGTAGCCCGGGTCGTTGGCGCACGGCGTCCAGGCGATCGGCGGCACCGCGGCGGCCGATGGCGACGTCGTAGCCGACGCCGCCGACGCGTTGGCGGCGATTGGCGCCAGCCCGGCGAGGACGGCCGCGCCGGCCAGGAAGACCGTCCCGGACCAGCCGGGGCGGCGGCGCGTCACGGCGTCCCGCCGGTACCGCTTCCGTGACCCCCACCGTCGTGCCGCCACGCTTCCTCCGCCCGTGACGCGACCTCGCGGGCCGGCAGGCCCGTCCGACCGGCCGCCCGGGCGACGTCGTCGAACTCCGGCTTCGCCCGCCCGGTGCCGATCTTCATGCGGATCGTCTCGCCGCCGACGACGACCTCCGCCATCCGCCGGGCTGCCGGCCACCGTTCGCCGCCGACCGCCCGCATGCCGAACGTCCCGGTCGTCCGGGCCACGACCTCCCGCACCGCCGCCGTCTGTGCCGGGTCGCAGAGGGCGTGGAGGACGTGGGCCGGACGGCCCTTCTTCATGACCGCCGGCGTCACCCATGCGTCGTACGCGCCGGCGTCGAGGAGCGCGGCGATGGCCTGGCCGAGTTGCTCCCCGGTGACGTCGTCGAGGTTCGCCTCGACGACCGTGACCGGCTGGCCGGGGCCGCCGGCCGGGCCGGTCCCCGCCGGGTCGGCCATCGCCGAGCCGACGACGACCTGCGTGCAGTTCGGCAGGTCGTCGAGCTCGCGGCTCCCGGCGCCGAAACCCGACGCGGCCACCGTCATCGCCGGCAGCGGGCCGAACGACGTCGCCAGCGTGGCCAGCAGCGCCGCGCCGGTCGGCGTCGTCAGCTCGACGCTCGTCTCCCGCCCGTAGACCGGTGCGCCGGCCAGCAGGCGGACGACCGCCGGCGACGGGTTCGGGAGCCGGCCGTGGGCCGACCGGACCGTGCCGGTCCCCGTTGCCACCGGTGACGCCGCCACCCGGTCGATCCCGAGGACCTCGAGCGCGGCCATCGTCCCGACGACGTCGACGACCGCGTCGTGACCGCCGACCTCGTGGAAGTGGACGCCGGCCGGGTCCTGCCGATGGAGCGCGCCCTCGACTTCCGCCAGAGCGTCGAAGGCCGCCCGGGACCGCTGCTCGACCCGGGCCGGCAGTTTCGCCGCCGTCAGGAGGTCGTCGACGTCGGCGTGCGTCCGGGCGGTCGCGTCGTCCGTCACCTCGACGACGGCGCGGGTGCACGCCAGGCCGCCGCGGAGCACCGGTTCGCACCGCAGGTCCCAGCCCGGCAGCGGCAGCCGGCGGAGGAGCCCGCCGACCTCGTCCAGATCGGCGCCGGCGTCGACGAGGCTGCCCAGCGCCATGTCCCCGGCGATGCCGGCGAAGCAGTGGAACCACGCGAGCCGTTGGGCGCTCATCGGAGGAGGCGGGCGACCGCGCACGCCGCGCCGTAGCCGTTGTCGATGCCGACGACGGTGATCCCCGACGCGCACGACGCCAGCATCGCCAGCAGCGCGGTCACCCCTTCGAGCGACGCCCCGTAGCCGACGCTCGTCGGCACCGCGACGAGCGGTGCGCCAGTCATCCCGCCGACGACGCTCGCCAGCGCGCCCTCCATGCCGGCGACGACGACGACCGCGTCCGCCGCGGCGACCCGGTCGGCCGCGGCCAGCAGCCGGTGGAGGCCGGCGACGCCGCAGTCGGCGATCAGCTCGGCGTCGAAGCCGAGCGCGTCGAGCACCGCGACGCACTCGCCCGCCACCGAAAGGTCGGCCGTCCCGGCCGTCACGACGACGATCGTTGCGTCCCGCCCGGCCGCCGGTCGCCAGGCCACCGTCGCCAACGGCCCGTTCCCGGTCACCACGCCGTCGTCATGGCCCGCGGCCGCGGCGGCGGCCACGGCTGCCTTGACCTGGTCCGGGTCGGCCCGAGTCAGCAGCACCGGGCCGGCGTCCTCCGACAGCAGCTCGACGACGATCGCTGCGCACTGCTCCGCCGTCTTGCCCGGCCCATAGACCGTCTCCGCCAGCCCCTGGCGGAGCGCCCGGTGGTGGTCGACGCGGGCGAACCCGAGGTCTGCGTACGGCAGGCGGCGCAGGCGGTCGACCGCGTCGTCCGGCCGGCACCGGCCGGCCGCGACGTCGGCGAGCAGCTGGCGCAACGCGGGCTCGTCCATACGGTCACTATCCTGCCCCGCTGTGACCAGTCCTGTGACCTCGGTGGCCTTCTTCGGGCCCGTCGGTACCTTCACCGAAGAGGCGCTGCTCACCCAGCCCGACTACGCGGCGGCCGCGCTCGAACCGCGCTCGACGATCGGCGACGTCCTCGACGCCGTGGCCAGTGGCCAGGTCGACGTCGGTTTCGTGCCGATCGAGAACGCCATCGACGGCATGGTCCGCGACACGCTCGACGCCCTCATCTTCGACGTCGACCTCCTCATCCAGCGCGAGGTCGTCCTCGACATCCACCTGCACCTGATGGCCCCCCCGGCGCCGACCTGTCGTCGGTGCGCCGGGTCCTCTCCTATCCCGTCGCCCTCGCCCAGTGCCGCCGGACCCTGGCCGAGCAGCTCCCCGACGTCGAGCTCGTGGCCGCCACGTCGACCGCCGACGCCGCCCGTGTCGTCGGCGAGCATCCCGAGCCCGGGACCGCGGCCGTCGCTCCCCGCCTCGCCGCCGACCTCTACGGGCTCTCGATCCTGCTCGACGACGTCGAGGACTTCCCCGACAACCAGACCCGGTTCCTCGCCGTCGCCGCCGCCGGGATCCCCGCGCCGACCGGCCACGACCGGACGAGCATCGTCTGCTTCCAGGGCGACGACCACCCCGGCAGCCTCCACGGCATCCTCGGCCAGTTCGCCGCCCGCAACATCAACCTGACCCGGCTCGAGTCCAGGCCGACCAAACGCGGCCTCGGCGACTACTGCTTCGCCATCGACCTCGCCGGCCACCTCGGCGACGAGGTCGTCGCCGACTGCCTCCGCGACCTCCACGCCGAGCTCGCCGGCGTCAAGCTGCTCGGCTCGTACCCCGCGGCCGGCCGGCATGCCGTCGTCCGCCGCCAGCAGGTCGACCAGGCCTGGCGCGAGGCCGACGCCTGGCTCGCCGGGCTGCGTGGCCAGATCGGCGACTGAGCCGGCCAGATCGGGGGAGGCCAGATCGGGGAGGGGAGTCAGAGCCAGCCGCGCTCGGTCGCCAGCTGGACCGCCTCGACCCGGTTGCGCGACCCCGTCTTGGCGATCGCCGACGACAGGTAGTTCCGTACCGTCCCCTCGCTGAGGAACAGCCGGGCTGCGACGTCGCTGACCGTCGACCCGTCCCGCGACGCGACGAGGACGTCCCGCTCCCGGCCCGTCAGTGGGCTCGTCCCGCCGGCCAGCGTCTCCGCGGCCAGCGCCGGGTCGACGACCCGCTCCCCGCCGGCCACCCGCCGGACGGCGGCGGCCAGTTCGTCCGGCGGTGCGTCCTTGACCATGAAGCCGAGCGCGCCGGCCTCCATTGCCCGCTGCAGGTAGCCCGGCCGGCCGAACGTCGTCACGATGAGGACGCGGACGTCCGGCACCGCGGCCCGGAGCGCGGCCGTCGCGGCCAGGCCGTCCAGCCCGGGCATCTCGACGTCGACGATCGCCACGTCCGGGCGCAGCTTCGCCGCGGCCGCGACGACCTCGTCGCCGCGGCCGACCTCGCCGACGACGTCGACGTCCTCTTCCAGCGCCAGCAGCGCGGCCAGCGCCCCCCGGACGAGCTGCTGGTCGTCGGCGAGCAGGACGCGGATCACGCCGGCACGTCGACCTGCAGCCGGTACCGCGTCGGGCCGTCCGGACCGGCCCGAACGCGGCCGCCGAGCTCGGCCGCCCGCTCGCTCAAGCCGGCGAGCCCACTGCCGCCGGCCACCTCGCCGTCGTCCCAACGGCCACCGTTCGAGCCGTTCGCCCCGGGTTCGGTTGTCGCGCCGTCGTTGACGACCTCGATCGACCGTGGGCCGAGCCGGACCGTCAGGTGGTGGGCGTGGCTGTGCCGCATGGCGTTCGTCACTCCCTCCCGCAGCGCCCAGCCGAACAGCTCGCGCAGCTCGCCGGCGACGTCCTCGGTGCTCGCCGGCAGCTCCGCCTCGATGCCCGCCGCCTGCAGCACCTCCCGGGTGGTCGCCAGCTCGGTCGCCAGGCTCACCTCCCGGTAGCCGGCGACCGTGGCCCGGACGTCGGCCAGGCTCTGCCGGCTGAGCGCGGCCACCTCGACCATCTCCGCCGCGGCCCGCGCCGGCTCGCGCTCGATCAGCCGGGCGGCCAGCTCGGCCTTCATCGTCATCGTCGTCAGCGCGTGGCCCAACAGATCGTGCAGGTCCCGGGCGATCCGCACGCGCTCCTGTTCGGCCGCCAGTCGCTCGATCTCGCGCTCGGCGACCACCAGCTCGCCGTGCGTGCCGGCGTTGATCCGCAGGACGACCATCACCGCGCTCGCCAGCACCGCCGGGAGAGCCAGCTCCCACTGCAGACCCGGCGCTGTCCAGCCGGCCACGTGCTGGGGGACCAGCAGCGTGGCGGCGCTCAGCAGCAGGATCACCCGAATGGCCCAGATCAGGTCCAGCAGCAGCGCCAGCGCGACCGCCAGGTACGGCACCATGACCAGCCCGCTTGTGCCGCAGACGATCAGGTAGACCACGACGACGACGGTCATCGCGATCGCGGTGACCGCCCGCCGCCGCCGGTCCGATCCGAACGCGATGGCCGGCACCACCGCCAGGTAGAGCACGACGAACGCCGCCAACAGGCCCACGCCGACGATCCGCTGGTAGATGGCGTCGTGGCGCCACAGCTCCACGACCGGCGCCACCAGGTAGACGAGGAAGATGCCCGCGAACAGCCGCCAGCGGACGATGAAGCCCCGCCGTTCCTCCGCCGAGCCCGCGACCCGGAACGCACCGTCCTCGCCGGCCCGCAGCGCCGCCCAGCCCCGGCGCACCCTCTCCAGAGGGCCCTCCGGGCGCTCTGGGTGGGCTGGGCGCTCTGGGTGGGCCGGGCGCTCTGGTTGAGCCGGGCGGTCCGGGTGAGCCGAGCGGTCGGGGGGGCCGGTGGCGGAGCACGGACGGTCCACGACTACCCCCGGGCGGTGCTGCGACGGTAGGCCCGGGCGGCCAGGATGCCGAGCACGACGGTCCACGCGGCCAGCACGCCTACACCTTCCCATCCGAGCCAGTGACCCTGCAGCACCTCCCGTCCGGCCTCGGCCACCCAGTAGACCGGCAGCGCCTTGCAGATGTCCACCAACCAGGCCGGGAAGCTCTGGACCGGGATCCACAGACCCCCGAACAGCGCCAGCAGGCTGTAGATCCCGCCGGACACCGCCTGCAGGTTGTCCGACTTGGCCACGTACCCGATCCAGACGCCGAGCGCGGCGATCGGCAGCAGCGCCAGCAGGATGGACGCGGCGAGGACCGCCCACCGTCCGGCCGAGAGGTCGACGTGGTGGAAGACCGCGCCGGCCGCGAAGACGATCGCCAGTGACGGGACGGCCACCGCGAACCCGGCCACTGCCTTGCCGCTCACGTAGCTGCGGCCCGAGAGCGCGGTCAGCCGGAGCTGGCGGTTCCAGCCGACGACCCGTTCCATCGCGATGCGGCCACCGGTGCCGAAGACCGCGCTCATCGCCCCGAACGTCGCCATCGACACCATGACGTACGTCGGCACCGAGATCCCGCCGAGCGTGCCGTGGCCGTAGGCCCGGCTGAACACCAAGAACATGAGCAGCGGCATACCGAACGCGAAGATCAGGTACCGCGGCGTCCGGAAGCTGCGCCGGATCTCCGAGCGGACGTACGTGCTGTTCATCGGTCGATCTCCTCTTGGTCGTGGGTGTGCGTCGTGGCGGCGGCGGTCAGGCCGTCGTCGATGGCGGTCAGATCGTTGGTGGCCCCGTCGTGGTCGGTTGCCGCGTCGTGGTTGGTGGCGGTCAGGGCCAAGAACGCGTCGTCCAGGGCCGCGCCCCGGACCTCGATGTCGCGGGTGCCGGGCCAACCGGCCAACAGCGCCCGCAGCGCCAGATCGCTGTCGGTGCAGGCGAGCGACACCGCCCCGCCGTGGACCGACTGGTCCTGGATCGATACCCCGCGCACGCCCGGCAGCGAGCCCAGGGCCGTCGCGGTGTCCGGATCGGCCACCGCCGTCTCCGGCAGCGTGCAGCGGATCGTCCGGCCGCCAGCCAGCGCCTTCACCTCGGCCGTTGTCCCGTCGGCCACCACGCGGCCCCGACACAGGACGACGACCCGGTCCGCCACCGCGTCCGCCTCTTCCAGGTAGTGCGTCGCGAACAGCGCGGTCCGCCCACCGTCCGCCCACCGGCGCATCGACTCCCAAAAGGTCTTACGCGTCTCGACGTCCATCGCCGCCGTCGGCTCGTCCAGGACGAGGAGGTCCGGGTCGGGTACCAGTGCGAGCGCGAACCGGACCCGCTGGGTCTCCCCGCCGGACAGCTCGTTCGTCCGCCGGCCCGCCAGGTCGGCGATCCGGGCCCGGGCCAGCACCTCGTCGCCCGGCAACGCCCGCGGGTACAGCGCCCGCATCAGGTGGACCAGCTCGCCCACCGTCGTCTCACCCGGCAGACCGCCCGACTGCAGCATTGCCCCCACCCGGCCCTTGGCGCAGGCCGTGGCTGGTGGCAGACCGAAGATGCGGGCCGAGCCCGTGTCCGGGCGGTCCAGGCCGAGCAGGAGGTCGACCGTCGTCGACTTCCCCGCCCCATTCGGTCCGAGGAGGGCGACGATCTCGCCCGGCGCCACCGCCAGGTCGACGCGGTCGACCGCCACCGTCGTGCCGTACGTCTTGCGCAGCGCGGTCAGGTCGACGGCGAGGCCGTTGGCGGGGGTGGTCCGGCCGGCGGGGGTGGTGGGGGCCAGGCCGTTACCGGTGGTGGCCTGGGCGCCCCTGGTGGCCCGTTCCCGGGATGCAGTGTGCAGAGTGGTCATGGCTCCAGTGTCTGCGCTCTGCCGGCATCCGCCCAGTACCGCCGGTCACCAGCTCGTCGTGACAGATGTCACGTCCGCGGAGCCGACGCGCCCGGACCGGCGGACCGGGTCACGGTCTTCAAACAGGGATCGCCCGAACTCGGACGCCAGCGTGGTCCCCGAGCGCGTTGATGTCGCGGGGGTCAGAGGTGAGCACGACGCCTCCCCCGAGGTGTTCCGAGACGGCCACCACCAAGGCATCGACGGTTGCCGCCACGCCAACCATGTCAGCGGCGCGCTTGAGCTGCGCAGCCCTCCGGGCGAGCGTCACGTCAATGTTCACCGTCTGAAGCTTGTTCAGGACCCGGTTGGCCGGGGCGTCCCCAGCGTCTCCCCGGAGCGTCTCGGCCAAGACGACTGAGGGAACGAAAACCAAAGATCCCATCTCTGATGCCAACTCGATCGCCGCCTTCGCGTCGCCATGGTTGTCCGCAACCGCCCACAAACCCTCACTATCGAGGACGAGCGACGGCCAGGAAGGCTCTACCGATCGGCGAGCCATGCGGCCAAGACCCGCTGGCGAGCGTCTACGGAAGCGGGCCCCGATTCTTCGTGCAGTTGCTCCACGAGCTCTCCGAGTTGGCGTTGGGCAAGGGCCACCCGCAGGACGTCGTTCGCCGTCGTCGACAGCGGACCTGGCAACGTCTGGAGAGCGTCGACCACATCCGCATCGAGGGTGAGCGACACCTTTCTCTTCTGGGTGACCGATCCCCTCGTGGCCTCGGCGAGTCCCGCTAGACCCTCCGCAGACTGCGACGACGCCCGGCCCGAGACGACCTTCGACCGAACGATCGGCCTCTCGACTGCAGCCTTCCCCGCGTGAGTCCGAACGCCAGATGAAGTCCCGTCCCGGCCGCTCTTGTTGCCTCCCATGACCCCAATCCTACTCGGAGTAGGACAAAGGGACAACGGATCGTCGCCTGGGCCATTAGGGAGACGGATCGCGACCGTTACCACTAGAGCCGACGCTCCCCCGGCTCTTCTTCGCCGATCCCTACTCGTCGGGACCTACCAGCAAGAACCGCCGCTCGAGCTCTTCGATCCACTCGTCGCTGAGATGCTCCTCGCCGACCCAGACGCAATCGCAGGCGATCGATTGGCCTCCGCAAACCGGGCATCGTTCGACGTCGCAGCCGTGATGGTGCACCTGGCCCGGCAAGACACCGCAGTCGTGACACCGGTACTGCGCTCCGTGAAGTCCAGGTTCGTGACCGTACCGGATAGGCCGGTAGGACCGGCCTTGGATAACGATCGGAGTGTCCACACATCCGTCGGCGAGAGTCATCTCGAGTTCGCAGTAGGTGCACGTCGCCATAGGAGGACCTCCTGGCCTCGTAGGAGGAGGCCACTGTTGCCCGAGGGTGTGACATGTCGCCCACAATGCCAGTCGGGGGGAAAGCCCCGGCACTGCTCCATGCCGCCGAAACGCGTCGAGGCAGTACTCGATACTCTCGCCCAAGACCTCTCGCCCCTACCACCAAGGAGCAACCAATGACGGCGAGACTTGCGCACTTCGAGGTCGAGGCGCAGAGCTGGGCGGCCAGGGTGCTGATGCCCCTTACCGACAACCGATTGGCGAGCCGGACACTCGTTGCCGACCGGGCCGGCAACGCCCTCTCGCTCCTCCAAAACGGTCCGTCATCGGGACGCTGAGATGCCTGCTGGCTACTCGGGCACCCCGCAGGCCCGCAAGCTCGGTCTCAGGCCTGGACAACGGGTCGGCCTCGACGACCCGCCGGACGGATGGATGCTCACCGACCCTCCCAACGGCCTCGTCTACGTCGAATCGCCCGAGCCCGCCGACCTCATCGTCAGCTTCTTCACCGCTGCCGAGCAGCTCGCTCTCCGGCTTCCCGGCCTTACCCGACGTATCCACCCCGCCGGCGCACTGTGGATCGCTTGGCCTCGGCGCGCCGGCGGGCACGACAGCGACATCACCGACAACACCGTCCGCCGCCACGCCCTCGCCCTGGGCGTCGTCGACGTCAAAGTCGCGGCCATCGACAACGACTGGTCTGGCCAACGAGTCGTGTGGCGTGTCGCCAACCGCAGGCAACCGTAGGAGCGCTGACCGGATCCCGATTGCTCGCCCAGGACAAGGCCGAGGACGCGAGGCCCTCGACCAGCGGACACCCGGAAGGCGACGTCCGTGTCTGGCGAGGTGCGCCTTTCCGACTACGGAGGTGTCGCTGTGCATAGGCACCTGCACTTCCGACGACCTGAGAGACTATTGTCAACTTCGCGTATCGCTTTACCGACCTTGCTGGTACGATGTCACCCATGAGCGCGACGGGTGTGGCACCGAAGGTCCGCAAGCGGGTCCTCGCCTCGCGGGACCGTTTCTGGCGTCCCGAGGACTTCGACGGCTCCCCTGACGCCGTCGCCCAAGCCCTGTCGCGGATGGCTCGCTCCGGGGAGGTGCGCCGGGTTCGCCGTGGCCTCTACTGGCGCGGCGCTTCTACCCGGCTGGGCATGGCCCCCCCACCACCGGGTCGCCTCGCCAGTGCGGTCGTGGGCGGGACCGGCTCCGGTCCGGCCGGATGGAGCGCCGCCCTGGTGCTTGGCCTGTCGACCCAGGTGGCCCGCTCGGAGGCGGTCGCCGTTCCGGGCCGATCACCTCGCAGTCCCGGCTCCATCCAGTACGTCAGCCGGGCCGCCAGCACCAAGCGTCGCGACGAGCGGCTACGCCCGACCGAGGTCGCGCTGTTGGAAGTGCTGCGGGACTGGAGCGGCCTCGTCGAGGTTCCGACCGCCGATGCTGTCGCGGGATCGAGCGACTCGTCAGCGATGGCACGGTGCGCCTCGACCGGCTAGCGCGGGCGTCGGAGACTGAGCCGCCCCGGGTCCGCGAACGGCTGCGCCGCCTCCTCAGCGCGCTCGGCCGGCCGGAGATGACCGACATAGTTCGCCCGGCGCGCAGTGAGTCCGTTCGCCGCGATCTGGCCCTCGCCGGCTGAGCTGGTGGCCCGCTTCACAGATCTGGCCGAGTTCGGGCCTACGCTCGACGCCGCCGCCGAGCGTCTCGGAATCAGCCCCACCGCGGTCGAGAAGGACTACTGGGTCAGCGAGGTCCTCCGCGTGCTCAGCCGCGACTTCGACGGCGACTTCGTCTTCAAGGGCGGCACCAGCCTTTCCAAGGGCTACCGGCTGGTGCAGCGCTTCTCCGAAGACATCGACGTCCTGGTCGTGCCCGGCAAGCGCGGGCGCGGCGCCACCGACAAGCTCATGAAGGAAATGGCCGACACCGCGGCCACAGGCGTCGGCGGCTCGGCGACTCGGGTTGGGGGAAGCGAGACCGGCCGGCATCGCTCCTACGAGATCGCCTACCCCGCCACCCGAGAGCCGACTGCCCTCATCCGCACCAGCGTGCTTCTCGAGATGGGCGTCCGGGGCGGGCCCCATCCCCACGCGCCGGTGCCGATCAGCTCCCTCCTCGGCGACACGCTCGAAGCCGCTGGGACCGACCTGGGCGAGTTCGACGATCTCAAACCGTTCGAGGTCGCCGTCCTTCACCCCGGACGCACCCTCCTCGAAAAGCTTGTCCTCATTCACACCCTGGCCCAGCAATTCGCCGCTGGCACCGGCGGATCGATCGACCGGCGCAGTGGCCGGCATTTCTACGACGTCTACCAGCTTTTGGGCGACCGACAGGTGCTCGACCTACTCGCCGACCGAGACCAGACCGAACAGGTGATGCGGAGCGTCGAGGAGATCAATCGGGCCTTCTTTGGAGGCGACGGCATCGAGGTTCGCCCGGCTGGCGGCTTCGCGACCTGCCCGGCGTTCAACGCGACCAGCGACATCTCAACCGGGCTCCGAGCCGCCTACGAGGCGACCATGCCCGAGCTCTACTTCGGCGCCGGCCCCCTCCCTGCCTGGGAAGAGATCTGCCGGCGTGTCGCAGAGCAGCGCCCGCTACTATGAGCAGGCCTTGCCCGACGGCGTAAACGGCGATCGCAGCGGAACCCTCTCTCCGGCGTGCTCGCCGGCCGAGAAGGCGGCACCTCCCCTTTGGCGGAGGGAGTGGGATTCGAACCCACGGGGACCAGAAGCCCCACGGCTTTTCAAGAGCCGCGCATTCGTCCGCTCTGCCATCCCTCCGGGCCCGAAAAGGGTACCCCCGCCGACCGCCTGCGCCGACCCGTGCCGCTCCCGGTTCGGATACTGCCTGGCGTCCGAGCCGAGACGCCGGCTCGAGACGCCGGCGCGACCCCGTGCCCAAGCAGCGGCCTGGCCAGGCTCGGCCCCGAACGGCAGGTAACCTCCGGGCGGCGAGTGGAGGGCAGGCGGTAGTGGTCGAAGGCGCGGGTCGAGGGCGGCGGCGGGCGGCGTCGATCGGTTCCGCCGCCCGCCGGCCGCCGGGACCAGAGGGCGGACGGTGAACCCGTCGCCGACCCCGCCAGCTCGCATCCTCGTCGTCGAGGACGACGCCGACATCTGGCGCTCCCTCGAACTGTTGTTCCGCCGGGCCGGGTACGTTCCGTTGTGGGCCGCCGACGGGTCAGAAGGGCTCCGCCGTTTCGGGTCGGACCGTCCTGATCTCGTCGTGCTCGACGTGAGCCTGCCCGGGATCGACGGGTGGACCGTGCTCGAACGGCTCCGTCACGTCAGTCGCGTGCCGGTCATGCTGTTGACCGCCCGGACGCTGGAGGCCGACAAGGTGCGCGGCCTCCAGAGCGGCGCCGACGACTACCTGACGAAGCCGTTCAGCAACGACGAGCTCGTCGCCCGGGTGGCCGCCCTGCTTCGGCGGTCACCGCCGCTCTCCGGCGACGCGAAAGCCGATGTCTTCGACGACGGCCGCGTCCGCGTCGACTTCGCCAATCACGCGGTCGAGGCCGACGGCCGGCCCGTCGATCTCACCCCGACCGAGCTCCGGCTCCTCGCCGCGCTGGTCCGTCACGCCGGGCAGGTGCTCTCACCGGACCAGTTGCTCGAGCTCGGCTGGGACGACCCTTCCGGTTCCGGCCTCGGCCGCGTCAAGTTCACCGTGCTCAGCCTTCGGCGGAAGATGGGATGGTCCGACGTTCGGAGCTGCCCCGTCGAGAACGTCCGCGGCTTCGGCTACCGGTACCGGCACGCCGCCGACCCGTCCTGAGCGAGACGGACTGGGCGAGACGTCGTGGGCGAGACGGGCTGAGCCGCCCGTCCTGGGTGGCCAGTCGGACTCGGTCGGTCAGGTGCGGCCGGACTTGGCCCGGGAGCGCTGGCGGCCGCGGATCGCCTGGTCGAGCACGACCTTGCGGAGCCGGACCGACTTGGGCGTGACCTCGACGCACTCGTCGTCGGCGATGAACTCGAGCGCCTGCTCGAGGGAGTGGACGAGCGGCGGCGTGAGCCGGATGGCCTCGTCGGCCGCGGCAGCGCGCACGTTCGTCTGCTTCTTCTCCCGCGTCGGGTTGACGTCCATCTCCTCGTCGCGGGCGTTCTCGCCGATGATCATCCCCTCGTAGACCTCCGTCGCCGGCCCGACCATCAGCACGCCCCGCTCCTGGAGGTTCATCAGCGAGTACCCGGTCGTCGCGCCGCGTCGGTCGGCCACCATCGACCCGTTCCGTTTCGTCCGCAGCTCCCCGTGGTACGGCTCCCAGCCGTCGAAGACGTGGTGCAGCATCCCGGTGCCGCGGGTCTCCGTCATGAACTCCGTGCGGAACCCGACCAACCCCCGCGCCGGCACCCGGTAGTCCATCCGGACCCAGCCGGTCCCGTGGTTGACCATCTCGATCAGCATGCCTTTGCGCAGCGCCATCAGTTGCGTGACGACGCCGAGATACTCCTCCGGCACGTCGATCGCCACCCGCTCCATCGGCTCGTGGAGCTTCCCGTCGATCTCCCGGGTGACGACCTGCGGCTTGCCGACCGTCAGCTCGAACCCCTCGCGGCGCATCATCTCGACCAGCACCGCCAGCTGGAGCTCGCCCCGGCCCTGGACCTCCCAGGTGTCCGGCCGCTCGGTCGGTTCCACCCGCAGCGAGACGTTGCCGATCAGCTCCGACTCCAAGCGGCTGAGGATCTGCCGGGCCGTCAGCTTCGTCCCGTCGATCCCGGCCAGCGGGGACGTGTTGATGCCGATCGTCATCCCGAGGCTCGGCTCGTCGACCGTGATCGCCGGCAGCGGCCTCGGGTCGTCGGGATCGCTCAGCGTCTCGCCGATCGTCACGTCGGCCATGCCGGCCACCGCGGCGATCTCGCCCGGGCCGGCTTCCTCCGCGTCGACCCGGTCGAGCGCATCGGTGACGTAGAGCTCGGTGATCCTCGTCCGCTCGACCGTCCCGTCGAGCCGGCACCAGCCGACCATCGACCCCTTGCGCAGCGTGCCGTTCTGGACGCGGCAGATCGCCAGCCGGCCGACGTACGGCGACGCGTCGAGGTTGCAGACGAGGGCCTGCAGCGGCATCGCCGGGTCGAAGCGAGGGGCCGGGATGTGGTCGAGGATCGCCTGGAACAACGGCTGCAGGTCGGTGCCGACCGCGCCGCGCTCGGTCGCCGCCCAGCCGGCCCGCGCGTTGGCGTACAGGATCGGGAAGTCGATCTGGTCCTCGTCGGCCTCGAGGTCCAAGAACAGCTCTTCGACCTCGTCGACGACCTCGCCGATGCGGGCGTCCGCCCGGTCGACCTTGTTGACGACGAGGACGACCGGCAGCCGCGCTTCGAGGGCCTTGCGAAGGACGAACCGCGTCTGCGGGAGCGGGCCCTCCGAGGCGTCCACCAGCAGCAGCACGCCGTCGACCATCGTCAGCCCCCGCTCGACCTCCCCGCCGAAGTCGGCGTGGCCCGGCGTGTCGATGATGTTGAGCTTCGTGCCCTCGAACCGAACGGCCGTGTTCTTGGCCAGGATCGTGATGCCCTTCTCCCGCTCCAGGTCGCCCGAGTCGAGCACCCGGTCGGCGACCTCCTCGTTGGCCCGGAACGCCCCGGTCTGCCAGAGCATGGCGTCGACCAGCGTCGTCTTGCCGTGGTCGACGTGCGCCACGATGGCCACGTTGCGGATGTCGTCTCTCGTCAGCATGGGTGTCAGCACAGGGGGAGTAGCGGGGTGGACGCAGGAGGTCGCGGAAGTAGTGGTGCGAAAGCGCGGCCCGCGAACCCTACCCGCCCACGGCGGTGCGGCTCGACGCCGCCCGGCCGGCGCGGACCGCCCGGACCACCGCGTCGGTCGTCGCCTCGAGCAGCCCGGCGTCCACCGGGAGGACGAGCGCCCGGCCGCACTCCGGCCACCAGCCGACCACCCGGGCCGGCATCGGCTGCTGCCGTCCGCCGGCCGCGGCCACCAGCGCCGGCAGCCCGAGCGCGGCCCGGCTCGCCGGTCCCGGGCGGCCGCCGACGATCGTCAGGAGCGCCACCCGTCGATTGTCACCGGCCTCGCCGAGCGGCAGCCGGACGTCGGCCCGGCCCCGGAGGACGAGGCCCGCGCTGACGTTCCACCAGTGGTCCGCCGGTCCGACCGCCGCGCCGTGGATCCGGTCCCATGTGACCGCGTGCAGCAGCCCGGTCGCCCAGCCCGTCGCCGCCGCGGCCACCGCCGCCGTTCCTCCCGGCGCCAGCGACGCGAGCCACTGCTCGATGCCACCCGGCCGCCCGAGACCCCGTCGCCCGTCCTCGGTCATCTCCGCCATCGTCTCGACCACCGCGTCGCCCGGTGCCCGTCGGCCTCCGGGCAGACAGGCCCGCGCCGCGGCCAAGCCGATCGTCCGCCGCGCCGTCCGCGCCGTCCACCGGAACGGCGTCGCCGCGCCTGCGGTCGGTGTGCGGAGGAAGAACGCGTCGACCGTGAGACGGCCGCCCGCGGCGGCCGGCGCCGGCGCCCCGGGGGTCGGGCCGAGCGCCGCTCGGAGGCGTTCGGCGACGGCCGCCAGAACCGGCACCGCCAGCTCCGGTCCGGCCGGCGCCAAGAGCGCGTCGGTCAGCCCGGTCGCTCTCGGCAACGCCGTCGAGCACAGTGCCGTCGAGAGCAGTGCCGTCGAGCGCACCGGCGCCGGCGCCAGTCCGTTCACGCCGCCGCGGCCAGAGGCTCGACGACGCTGACGCTCGCCAGGTCGTGGACGACTGCTTCGACTGCGGCCGCCAGCCGGCTTTCGGTGACGTCCTCGATGTCGATCTCGCCGGACGCCGGGTAGTACGTGGCCGTCCGGAACGGCTGCGCCCCGCTGCGGAGCGTCTCGAGGAGCGCGTGGAAGCCGCGCTCGGTCCCGTGGTCCGCTCGGCGTTCGCCCGAGTGGACGTCGACCAGGCACACCGACGCCCGGCCCTCCGACGGTCCGCCGAGCACGAGGTCGAGCCGGCCGTGCAGGACCACCCGCCCGCCGGCCAGCGGTGCGCCGACGGGCTCGCCGGTCCGTGGTGACCACGCCGCGGGCACCTTCGACCACTGCGCAGCCATCGTTTGGGCCTGCCGGCGGACATCCGTCGCCAGCGCGGCCCGGTCCGCGGTCGGCAGGCGATCGACGAACGCCAGGATCGCGCCGTCCGTGCCGGCGACGGCCAGCGCGGCGGTCGCGTCGGCCATCGTGTGCTCGATCCGTCCGGTCACGACGACTTGGCGGAAGAGCGCGCCGACCATCGCGCCCCGGGCGAGCGCCACCGTCGGCATGGCCGGTGCAGTCGGCATGGTAGGCACGGTCGACATGGCCGGTGCAGTCGGCGAGCCGTTCCCGGCGACCAGCCCACGGGGCCCGACGAGCACCGACGCACCGTCCGGGACCGACCGGGCGAGGTCGACGACTTCGTCCTCCAACCACGCCCGCAGCCCGCCGGCCAGCCCCGGGTCGACCACTGGGCGGCACTCGGTGTCGCCACGGAGGCGGTCCAGGACCGCCGCGGTGTCGCCGGCGGGCGCTTGGCTCGGTCGGAGGACGGCGGTCGGCATCACCACGAGGATGCCCGCGGGCTGTGACAGCCAAGATCTGCGAGCGGTGAGCCGGGTCCCGTAGCCTCTCCATCGTGATCCCCGCCGCCGCGCCGCTGTTGGCCGCCGACGCGGCGTTCTACATCGTCTTCGGTGCCGCGGCGGTCGCTTTCGTCGTCCTCGCGGTGATCACCGTCGGCTGGGCGTTCCGCCAGGACCGGACCGGGCGCGAGCGGTGGCTCGACCGCCAGCGGGAACGAGGGGTGACCGAGGGGACGCCGCCGGTGACGAACGGCCACCGGCCGAGCCGCCGCCCGGGATCGTCCCGCCGGGCGCCGGAGTGACCACTGTGCCGGATGGCGCCCGAGTCGGGGCGGCCGCGGACCGTCCGCCGACCGTTTCCGGCCTGAGCCGCTGGTGGCAACGGGGCCGGCTCGGGCGGTGGTCACGGCAGGAGCCGATCCCCGAGCGGACCGCGTTCGTCCTGGCCGGTGGCGGCAGCCGCGGCGCCGTCCAGGTCGGGATGCTCGCGGAGCTCGTCGACCGCAACATCCACGCCAGCCGCGTCTACGGCGCGTCCGTCGGCGCGATCAACGGCGCCGCGTACTGCGGCTCGCCGAACCGCGATGGGATCAAGAAGCTCGACGACGTCTGGCGGAACCTGTCCGGCGAGACCGTCTTCCCGCGCGGCCGTGTGCACGGCCCGTGGCTGTTCCTCCAACACCGGTCGTCCGTGCACGCCAATAGCGGCCTCCGCCACATCATCGATGCTGGCGTCGACTTCGAACGGCTCGAGGACGCGGAGATCCCGCTCGAGGTCGTGACGACGTCGCTGACCAACGGCGAGGAGCGCTGGATCTCCGACGGGCCGGTCGTCGACGCGCTGCTCGCGTCAGCGGCGATCCCCGGCATCTTCCCGCCGGTCGCCATCGGCGACGACCTGCTCGTCGACGGCGGCGTCGTCGACAACGTCCCGATCAGCCGCGCCATCGCCGACGGCGCCACCCGCATCTACGTCCTGCTCTGCGGGCCGCTGCACTTCCGGCCGCCGACGCCGCGCCGGCCGGTCGAAGCCGTCATCACCGCGTTCTTCGTCGCCATCCACGCCCGTTTCACCCGCGAGCTCGCGGCGCTCCCGCCCGGCGTCGAGGTCGTCGTCTTCAGCGGCGGCGGCGATCCCGACGCCGACTACCGCGACTTCTCCGCCACCGCCGAACTGATCGACGCCGGTCGAGCCGAGGTCGCGGCCGTCCTCGACCGGTACGACGGGACGTCGCAGCTGCTCGCGTAGCCGACGGCTGCCCAGACCGGTCGAGGGTAGCGATCAGTTCGACCTCACCGGAGCTTTCGAGGGCCGAACCGACAAGCCCCCAGAAGACTCGGGACCGGGAACGGCTCGCCGGGCTCGCTGCTCCACCGACCGTTCGAGGTCAGCGACGGCGGTAGACGTCGGCTCGGTGCTCGATCCGGACCACGTGGACGACGGCGTCATCCTCGACCAGGCGGTAGACGACCCGGTAGGCGCCGCGTCGCGCCGAGAAGTAACCGGTCAGCTGACGGCCGAGCGGCTTGCCGACCCGACGCGGGTTGTCTCGGAGCGGTCCGTTGCAGAACTCCCAGACTGCGACAGCGACCGCCACCGGCAGCTCGTGTTCGAGGGCTCGGCGGGCGCTACCAGACAGGAGCAGCTCGTCACGAGCACTCACCCAGCGCCGCTCTCGCGGCGCCGGCGCTCGTCCATCGAGCGGGCCATCTCCTCCCCGGTCGTGACATCCCCTCGGATGTACGCCGCTTCCGCCTCACGGATATCGGCCAGGGCTTCGGCGTCCGAGAGAATATCGAGGGTTTCTTCCAACGACGCCAGATCCTCGGGCGAGACCAGCACGGCGGCTGGGTGGCCGTGCTTGGTGATCGTCACCCGGGCGTGCGTCTTCTCTACGTCGGCAACGAGCTCCGAGAGCCGGTTCCGGGCATCAGCCAGGGAGAGCTCATCCATAGGCAGAAGTATAGGCAGACTTGGCTACCGACCCGCCGACCGGCCGGCGACACGTTCGTCACATCCGCCTGGTGAAATAGAGGGGTGCTCGACACCTTCCACCCGGCTGTCCGCGAGTGGTTCTGTCGCCGCTTCCCCGGTGGACCGACCGCGCCGCAGTCGGCCGCGTGGCCGCTGATCGGCACCGGCCAAGACGTCCTCGTCGCCTCGCCGACCGGGACCGGAAAGACGCTGACCGGCTTCTTGATGGCCATCGACGCCGCGTACCGGCGGCACGAGCCGGCTGGGACCGCGGCGGAGCCGCCGGCGACGGCCGGCCCGGCCGGCTCCCGGCTCCCGTCGGTGCTCTACGTGTCGCCGCTCCGGGCGCTCGCGGCCGACGTCCACGAGAACCTCCAGATCCCGCTGGCCGGCATCAGAGCCGTCGCGACCGAGCTCGGGCTCGACGCGCCGGACCTCTCGGTGGCCATCCGCACCGGCGACACGCCGCCGTCCGAGCGGGCGGCGATGCGCCGGTCACCGCCGGACCTGCTGGTCACGACGCCGGAGTCCCTCTACCTCCTGCTGACCGCCCCGGCGTCGCGTTCCATGCTGCGTGGCGTGCGCACGGTCATCGTCGACGAGGTCCACACGCTCGCTCGCGACAAGCGCGGCTCCCACTTGGCGTTGAGCCTCGAACGGCTCTCCCATCTGGTGGCCGAGGCCGGCACGGCGGACGGGCCGGACGGCCCAGCGACCCCGCCGGCCGAGGATCGTCCCCGCCTGCAGCGGATCGGGCTGTCGGCGACGCAGCGGCCGCTGGAGGTCGTCGCCCGGCTGCTCTCCGGTGTCGGCGCCGACCGGCCGTTGCCGGCCATCGTCGACTGCGGCCACCAGCGGGACCTCGACGTCGCCATCGAGCTGCCGTCGTCCGAGCTGGAGGCGGTGTCCAGTCGCAACCAGTTCGCGGAGGTGCTCGACCGCATCGCCGACCACGTCCGGCAGCATCGGACGACGCTCGTCTTCGTCAACACCCGCAAGCTGGCCGAGCGGGTCGCCCACCAGCTGGCCGAGCGCCTGGACGGCGGTGGGGACGGCGAGGGCGGCGGCGCGGAGGAGGGCGAAAGTGACGACGTGGCAGAGGGCGGCGGCGAGGGGCTGCTGGTGGCCGCGCACCACGGGAGTCTGTCGTCGGCTCGTCGGCGGCTGGTCGAGACCCGGCTCCGGGCCGGCGAGCTGCGGGCGCTGGTGGCGACGGCGTCGCTCGAGCTCGGCATCGACGTCGGGCCGGTCGAGCTCGTCTGCCAGATCGGGTCGCCACGGGCGATCGGCACGTTCCTGCAACGGGTCGGCCGGGCCAACCACCACCTGGAGGGCACGCCGGCCGGTCGGCTGTACCCGCTGACCCGGGACGAGCTGGTCGAGTGCACCGCGCTGCTGGCCGCCGTCCGGGCCGGCCACCTCGACGTCCTCGAACCGCCGGTCGCCCCGCTCGACGTGCTCGCCCAGCAGCTCGTGGCCGAGGTGGCGTCGACGGAGGAGTGGGCGGAGGACGAGCTGTTCGAGCTGGTACGGCGGGCCGCGCCGTACGCCGGGCTGGACCGGGCGACCTTCGACGAGGTCGTCGAGCTGGTGGCCTGGGGGATCCCGACCGGTCGGGGCCGCCGCGGGGCGTACCTGCACCGGGACGGCGTCAACGGCCGACTGCGGGCCCGCCGGGGCGCCCGCCTGGCCGCCCTGACGAGCGGTGGGGCGATCCCCGAGACCGGCGACTACCGGGTCGTCCTCGACCCCGACGGCGTGACGGTCGGATCGGTCCACGAGGACTTCGCGGTCGAGGCGAACATCGGCGACGTCTTCCTCCTCGGCACGCACTCGTGGCAGGTCCGCCAGGTCGAGGTCGGCACGGTCCGGGTCCACGACGCCGGCAACGCCGCGCCGACCGTCCCGTTCTGGCTGGGTGAGGCGCCGTCGCGGTCGGCCGAGCTGTCGGCCGAGGTCGGTGAGCTGCGCGGGGTGCTCGACGCACCGCTGGCCGCCGGCCAGGCGGACGAGGCGCGGGCGGTCGTCCGGGAGCGGGCCGGTGTCTCGGCGGAGGTCGCCGACCAGGTCGTCGCCTATCTGGCGGCCGGCCGGGCGGCGCTCGGCGGCCTACCGACGCGGGACCGGATCGTCGTCGAGCGGTTCTTCGACGAGAGCGAGGGCACGCAGCTCGTCATTCATGCCCCCTACGGCGGCCGCGTCAACCGGGCGCTCGGGCTGGCGCTGCGCAAGCGGTTCTGCGTCGCCTTCGACTTCGAGCTCCAGGCGGCCGCCGACGACGATACGGTCGTCCTCTCGCTCAGCCCGCATCACAGCTTCCCGCTGTCCCAGGTGCCGAAGATGCTGTCGAGCCGGACGGTCGTCGACGTCCTGACCCAGGCCGTCCTGCCGCATCCGATGCTCGCCGCCCGCTGGCGCTGGAACTGCAACCGGGCGCTCGTCGTCCCCCGGTCCCGGGCGGGGCAGCGGCGGCCGATCCACCTGCAGCGGATGGACGCCGACGACCTGCTGGCCGCGGCGTGGCCGGCGCTGGCGGCCTGCCAGGAGAACGCCGAGGCCGGGCCGATCGCCGTCCCCGACCACGTGCTCGTGCGCCAGACCGTCACCGACTGCCTGACCGAGGCGCTCGACGCCGAGGGATTGGCCGACCTGATCGCCCGGATCGAGGACGGGCGGGTCGAGGTCCGGCTGGTCGAGTCGGCCGAGCCGTCCGTCCTGGCCCACGGCATCCTCAGCGGCCGGCCGTACACGTTCTTGGACGGGGCGCCGCTGGAGGAGCGCCGCTCGCGGGCCGTCTCGCTGCGTCGCGGCCTCGGCCCGGGCGGTGTCGACGGTCTGCCGGTGGCGGCCGACGAGCTGGCCCCGCTGGACGGGCCGGCCGTCGCGGTCGTGCTCGAGCAGGTGCGGCCCGACCCGCGGACGCCGGACGAGCTGCACGACCTGCTCCTCTCGCTCGTCCGCTGCCGGCCGGTCGCGGCCTGGCGGTCGCTGTTCGACGCGCTGGTGGCCGACGAGCGGGCCGGCGTGGTGGGTCCGGCCGGCTCCGGCGACGACGGCCCGCCCGACGGCGATTGGGCGGCCACCGAGCGGCGGTCGATGGCCGAGACGGTGGCCGACGACGACGAGGCGGTGGCGGAATGTGTGCGGGGCCACCTTGACGTGGCCGGGCCGGTGACCGAAGAGCAGCTCGTCGGCACCGACCCGCTGCCCGGCGGCGCGCCGTGTGGCGCACCACTGACGGTGCTCCGGTTGCGGACCGGGCTGGCGCGGTTGGAGGCGGAGGGCTCGGCCATCCACCTGCCGGACGGCCGCTGGTGCGCCCGCCACCTCCTCGTCCGGCTGCACGCGGCCAGCCGGAGCCGACGCCGGCGGGCGGTCACGCCGGCCAGCGTCGCCGACTTCGTCCGCTTCCTCGGCCACTGGCAACACCTGGCCCCCGGCACGCAGCTCGAGGGCCGGGCCGGCCTGCTGGTAGCGATCGAGCAGCTGCAGGGCGTCGAGGTCCCGGCCGGCGACTGGGAGACCCACGTCCTGTCGGCTCGCGTCGCTGGCTACGACCCGCGCTGGCTGGACGAGCTGTGCCTCTCCGGCGAGGTCGCCTGGGGACGGTTGACGCCGCGGCCGGACCGCGACGTCGACGAACCCGGTCGCCGCGGTTCGTCGACGCCGTCGCCGGCCACCCCGCTGGCGCTGGTCCGGCGCGAGGACCTGCCCTGGCAGATGACCGCGGTCCGGACCGGCGACCGGGCCCAGGAGCCGACGGCCGGCCCGTCGGCCGACGTCCTGGCCGCCCTCCGGGCGCGCGGGGCCTGCTTCCGGGCCGACCTGGCGCCGGCTGCCGGCCGGTTGCCGGCTGAGGTCGACGAGGGGCTCTGGGACCTCGTGGCCCGGGGCATCGTCACTGCCGACGCGTTCTCGGCTGTCCGCTCGCTGCTCTCGGCCCGGGACCGTTGGCGGGCCCGGTCGCCGCGCCGCCCGGTGGGCCGTACCGGCTCGGGTTGGCCGGGGATGGCTCGCCCGGGATTGGGCCGCCGCCGGGCGATCGTCGGGACGGGGACGGGCGAGGGTCGCTGGGCGCTGCTCCCGGAACCGCCGGACGTCGCCGACAGCGGCCCCGGCGGGGGGTTGGCCGACCGAGGTCTGGCCGAACAGGCGGCGGACGAACTGGCCGAGGCGGTGGCCTGGCAGCTGCTGGCCCGCTGGGGGGTCGTGGCCTGGGAGGTCTGGGCCCGCGAGTCGTACCGCGTGCCGTGGCGGGAGGTCGTGCGGGCGCTGCGGCGGTTCGAGGCCCGTGGCCTGGCCCTCGGCGGCCGCTTCGTCGCCGGTCTCGCCGGTGAGCAGTACGCGCTGCCCGACGCGGCCGAGCTGCTGGGGAAGGTGCGGACGTCGGCCGGCGACGGGTCGGAGCTGGTGGTTGCCGGGACCGACCCGCTGAACGTGACGGGGACCGTCCTGCCCGGCCCCCGGGTGCCGGCGGTCCGTCACCGCCAGGTGACCCTCCGCGACGGTGTCGCCGTCCCCGAGCGCCGTGCCGGCTAACGGCAGCCCAGCGAACGGCGGGCCGAGGACGGTCGACCTCAACGCCGACGTCGGCGAAGGGTCCGACGACCGGCCGCTGCTCGATGTCGTGACGACGGTCCACGTCGCCTGCGGCTTCCACGCCGGCGACCCGGCGGTCATGCGCCGGACCGTGGCCGCGGCCGCGGCGGCCGGGGTGGCCGTCGGAGCCCACCCGTCGTACCCGGACCGCGAGGGGTTCGGCCGGCGGCCGATGGACCGGAGCCCGGCCGAGGTGGCCGACGACGTCGTCTACCAGCTCGGTGCGCTCGACGGCCTCGCCCGGGCGGCCGGCGCGACCGTCCGCTCGGTCAAGCCGCACGGCGCGCTCTACAACCGCATGGCCGTCGACGAGCCGTGCGCCCGGGCGATCGCCGCCGCGGTGGCCGGCTACGGGAGCGACTTGGTGCTGGTGGTCCCGGCCGGATCAATCGCGCTGGCGGTGGCCCGTGACGAGGGGGTACCGGTCGTCGCCGAGGCGTTCTGCGACCGCGGCTACCGGGCCGACGGATCGCTGGCCCCCCGGACCGAGCCCGGTTCGCTGATCGTCGATCCCGACGAAGCCGCCCGTCGGGCGGTGGCCCTGGCGGTCGACGGCCGGGTCATCGCGGTCGACGGTACCGAGCTGCAGCTCGACTGCGACACGCTCTGCGTCCACGGCGACACCCCCGGCGCGACGGCGATTGCCACGGCCGTCCGGCGGGCGCTCGGTGAGGCCGGGGTGGCCGTCGCCGCCTTTGCCCGGTGAGGTCGGGCGTCGGGCGTCGGGTGACATCCGAGCGCCGGGTGGGATCGAGTTGAGATCCGGGATGAGGGAGCTCCGGCCGTTCGGCGACGGCGCGGTGCTCGTCGACGCGGCCGACGCCCGGGACGCCCGGCAACTGGCTGCGGCGATCGACTCGGCCCGCTGGCCGGGAGTCGACGACGTCGTTGGCGGCTTCGAGTCGGTGCTCGTCGTCGTCGACCCAGCGGTCGTCGACCCGGTGACGATCGGTGAACGGGTGGCCGGGCTCGAACTGGCCGGCCCCGAGCGGTCTGGCGATGCGTCGGCAGCCGGGCGGGAGATCCGCCTGCCGGTCCGGTTCGGCGGGCCGGACACCGACGACGTCTGCGACGCGGCGGGCGTCGAGCCGGACGAGCTGGCCCGGCTGTTGGCCGGCGTGGTGCTCGAGGTGGCCGTCGTTGGCTTCTCCCCGGGGTTCGCCTACCTGACCGGCCTGCCGGACGTCCTCCGGTTGGTCCCCCGCCGGAACCGGCCGCGGCCGTCCGTGGCGGCCGGCTCGGTGGCGTTGGCCGGCGGCTACGCCGCGGTCTACCCGCAGTCGACGCCCGGGGGCTGGCAGCTCGTCGGCCACACCAGGCGGCCGCTCTTCGATGCCGCCCGGCCGCCGTTCGCGCTCCTCCGGCCCGGCGACACGGTGCGGTTCGACCCGGTCGACCCGGTCGACCCGGTTGCGCCGACCGACACCGACGGGGCGACCGGCGGTTCGTCGGCCGGCGGACGGCCGGGACGACCACGGCTCGAACCGCCGGCGGGCGTCCCGACGGTACTGGTCGTCGAGGACCCCGGGCTGCTCACGCTGGTGGAGGACGGCGGCCGCCGCGGCGTCGCCCGGCTCGGCGTGCCCTCGGCCGGGCCGGCCGACCCGGTCGCGCACGCGCTGGCCAACCGGCTCGTCGGCAACCCGGCCGGTGCGGCCGCGCTGGAGATGACCGCGGCCGGGCCGACGCTGCGGTGCGTCGAGGCCGGCCACTTGGCCGTCGTCGGCGGCGGTCCACCGGTCACCGTCGACGGGTACCCGGTCGGCGACGGGCACGTCGTCCCGCTCGCGCCCGGCCAGCTGGTGGCGGTCGGGCGGCTGCGGACCGGACTGCGCGCCTACCTGGCCTGGGCCGGCAGCCTGGTCGTACCGGACGTCCTCGGCAGCCGGTCGACCGATCGGCTGGCGTCGCTCGGCCCCGGGCGGCTGCAGGCCGGCGACCGGTTGGGCGCGGGGCCGGCGACCGGTCGGCTCGCCGACCACCTCCGGCCGGACGGCCTCGGCGATCGAGATCGCGATGGCGACGCGGTCAGCCTCCGGGTCCTGCCGGGTCCCCACCCGGACCGGTTCCCGTCGACGGTCCTCGACGACCTGGCGGCGGCGCCGATGACGGTCGACGGCGCCAGCGACCGCATCGGGCTGCGGCTCGACGGCCAGGTCCGCCGGGCGCCCGGCGAGCTGGCGTCGCTCGGCATGGTCACCGGCGCGGTCCAGGTGCCGCCGGACGGTCGGCCGGTCGTCCTCGGGCCCGATCACGCCACCCTCGGCGGCTACCCGGTGGCCGCGGTCGTGATCACGGCCGACCACTGGAAGCTCGGCCAGTGCCGGCCGGGTGACCGGGTTCGGTTCGTGCCGGTGACGGCGGCCGACGCCGTCGCCGCCCGGGCCGCGCTCGACCGGTCGATGGCGGCCGCGGTCGTCGGCCCGTACCCGACCGAGGCGGGTTGAAGGGTTCCCGCGGTCAGCGCGCGAGGGCGCGGTGCCGGCGGCTCACGTCGGCGCACGCTTCGCAGACGCTCTCGGGGATCACCCCGGCCCGCATGAGCCCGGCGAAGATCTGGCAGCCGAGGCAGAGGCCGAACGCGGCCTCGAGGAACGCCGCACCGCCGACCAGGCCGACGAGCACCTCGGCGGCGACGCCCCAACCGGCCGCGGCCCAGACGACCAGAGCGGCCGTCGTCAGCACCGTCCCGATGGCCTGGGCGAAGCGTTTCGGCGGACCCGGCGTCGGCCGGTCGGCGACCGGGAGGAGCGGAACGACGACCCGGGTGGCGAGCTGGCCGAGCGGGCTCAACGTCGGGCCGGTGAGGACGCGGGCCCAGAAGCCGTAGACGAGCGGGACGAGGAGCCACGGCACGCCGAGCGCCAGCGCCAGCCCGGTCATGACGACGACCCCGGCGGCCACCGTGCGGGCCGCCACCTCGTTCACCGGGTCCGGAAAGCGGAACAGCCGTCCCATCACGGATAAATCTTATCGGCTTGCTCATCAATTGTCGCCGGGCGCGGGCGCGGGCGGGCGCGGGCGCGGACCGCCGGCCGCGACCGCCGGGCGCGGCGCGGGTCAACCAACGAGCAGCTTCAGCCCGGTCGCCAGCCCGATGGCGATGACGACGACCCGGAACACCGGCGCCGGCAGATGGCGGGCCAGGCGGGCGCCGATCCAGCCGCCGACGAGGCTGCCGACGGCGAGCAGGCCGACCGCGGCCCAGGCGAGCGAGGCGCCGACTATGAACGCGACGGCCGCGATCCCGTTGACGAGGACCGACAGGATCGTCCGGAGCCCGCTCGTCCTCGACAGCGTGTCCGGCAGCGCCAGACCGAGGATGGCCATGAACATGACGCCCATCGCCGCGCCGAAGTAGCCGCCGTAGACGGACGCGACGAACGTGCCGCCGAAGAGCAACAGCCGCCGGGTGGGGTGGTCGTGGCCGACGTCGGCCAGCAGCCGGCGGAGCAACGGCTGGACCGCGAACAGCGCCGACGCCAGGAGGATCAGCCAGGGCGCCACCCGTTGGAAGTCGGCCGGCGAGGTCGTGAGCAGGAGCACGGCGCCGACGACCGCACCGATCGCCGCCGCCGGCGCCAGCACCCGGACGGTGGCCCGTTGGTCGCCGATCTCCTCCCGGAACCCCGCGGCGCCGCCGAGGTAGCCGGGCCAGATGCCGACGGTGTTCGTCACGTTCGCCGTCAACGCCGGGTAGCCGAGGGCCAGCAGCACCGGGAACGAGATGAGCGTGCCGCCACCGGCGACGCCGTTGACGATCCCCGCCCCGAGGCCGGCCAGCGCGATCAGCAGCGCCCGGCTGGTCGTCAGGTGGACAGCCGCCGCCGGCACGACGAGGTGGGCGACGAGCAGATGGGCACCCAGCAGATGGAGGGCGGCCCGGACGTCGTGCACGACCCGAGACTGTAGGGACTGGCGCCGGGTACTGGCATCAGCGGCGCGGGTGCGGTAGTGCTGTGCGGTGAACGCACGTCGGACGGAGGCGCTGAGCGACAGCACCTTCGCCGTCGCCATGACGCTCTTGATCTTCGACGTCCGCCTGCCCGACGTCCGGCTCGGCAACCATCTGCACGGCGTCGCCCACGACCTCTGGTTCCAGGAATGGCCGCACTACCTCGGTTACGGCGTCAGTTTCGCCGTCATCGGCATGATCTGGGTCTGCCACCACACGATCTTCCGGATGCTCCGCGGCATCGACCACGCGGGCATCGTGCTCAACCTCGGCCTCCTCGGCCTCGTCGTCTTCCTCCCTTTCCCGACCCAGGTCATGGCCGCCTATCTCGGCACGCACGACCCCGAGCAGACGTACGTCGCCGCCTTCTACGGCCTCTCGCTCGGCGCGACGACGCTCATGTTGGCCATCCTCTGGCACCACGTCTCCCGGAACCGCCGGCTGATCGAACCGTGGATCCCCGACGACGCGGTGAAACGGCTGACCCGGCGTTACTACCTGACGCCCGTCCTCTACGTCGGCGCCACCGCGGCGGCCGTCGCCGACCAGCGGGCCGGGCTCGTCCTGTTCCTCGTCATCGCCTGCGGGTACCTCCTCCACACCGGGACGCGGGCCGCGCCGACGCGGCCGGCCCACCACCTACACCCGGTGCACCCGGCCGGCCAGCTCGATCCGCTCGCCGCCGATCCGGACGCGGAGTAGATCGGGGGTACCCCCGGGGTGCCACGACGGGTTTAACGTTACCTTTTGATGGTATATACTTCTTCATTAATGAGAACGTCGGCCCCCAGCCTCCTGCCTTTGTTCCGCTCCGGGGCGGAGCTGGAGCTGTTGGGCGAGCTGTTCGTCGGTCCCGATCGGCCCCGCAGCGTGTCGACACTGGCTCGGAGCGTCAACGCGCCGATAGCGACCGTTGCCCGTGAACTGGTGCGCCTCGAACAGGCAGGCATCGTCACCGGCCGGATCGAGGGCCGAAACAAGCTGATGTCGGCGAACTGGGAGCTGCCGTGGGCAGTCGATCTCGCCAACCTTTTGGACAAGACGATCGGGCCGAGGGCATTGCTGACCGATGCGCTCCGAGGGGTCGGAGGTGTTCGAGAGGCGTGGATCTTCGGGTCCTGGGCGGCGCGGTACCGCGGAGAGCCTGGCGCATCCCCGCACGACATCGACGTGGTCCTGATCGGTGACGACATCGACGTCCTCGCCGCGACGGCTGGGATCGACGACGTGGCTCGCCGGGTGGACCTCGACATCAATCCGATCTACGTGAAGCCGGTCGACTGGGAAGACCCCGAGCCGGACTCGTTCCTGGGCCGCTTGCAAGACCACCCGTTGGTCCGGCTCGAAATCGGGGAAACCGATGCCTGATCCTCGGGCGCACGGTCGTGGCCGCGCCTCCTCCCCGGGGTGGAGGTCGGAACAGCTCGTCACGAGAAGGCTCGAGAGGGAACGCCCCGCCCCAACATTTGGTGCTGTACGGGTTGACAAACCCAGGATCGCTGAAGACCCGAACGCGATGTGCCACACTCGTCGTGGGTTAAGGGAGACGAAGGGAGCGGTGGTGATGCTTAGCGATTCAGCACATGAGCGGCTCCGTCAGACGCCGGTCCCCCGGCTAGCGGGCGGTGTTTTGGGGCAGGTGGCCCATTTCGCTGCCCGCACCGAGACCTGGGCCTTGGATCTTCGGTTTCGCTTCAGTGGACCCGGTACGCCGCCTCCACTGTCTCCGGAGGCTAGGAGACTTAAGGAATCGCATCCGCGTGCCTACTCCTTTGATGTGGGGCCTTCGCCCGAACGCCAAGAGGCGGCAGAAGCAGTGAAGCAGGCACTGCAGCGCTCCGCCTCTGCCTGAGCCGCAGTTCGTTCCGCTCGGCCCCGAGCACCAGAGGCAGTTCGCCTCCTTCAAGGCTCGCCGCTACAAGCAGCCGTGGACGGAACCGATCGAAGAAGTCATTCGGTACTCCCTGGCAGAAACCCTCGGACGGGGGACCATGTTGGCGATCGGTGCCATGATCGATGACAAGCTAGTTGGATTGATTGCGTGGTCAGAGAGTGAGACTCCCCCAATCTGGACCAGCAACATCTTGGCCGTCTCCGAAGGCTACGGGAGCAGAGGAATCGCCACCACGCTCAAGACGGGCCTGATAGAGGCCGGTAGAACTTCGGGGGTCCGTTCGATTCACTCAGTCGTCCATCGTGACAACGAGGACATGGTCAACCTCAACAAATGGCTTGGGTGCAAAATCCGGCTTGACCCGACGGACCCCACGAAGAACCACCTCTTGTGTGAGCTCGACCTTCAGACTCCGCAAGGTCAGTAGCTGCTAGTCACCGGTCAGCCGCACAGGCTGATCAGGGGGCGGCCGGGCCGGGCAAGCCGCCCGACCCACCGGCCGTCCCGCCGGCCTCGCCGCTGACGCCGCCGACGACGTGGCCGAGCGTCCCCGCCAGGCCTGTCACGACGCTGCTCACCGTCGACGACGCCGACCCGACGACACTGCTCGCCGCCGACCCGACGCCACCGACCGCGCCACCGACCGCGCTGCCGACCGCGCTGCCGACGCTGCCGACGACGCTCGACGCAGTGCTCCCGGCCCCGTTCACGACCCCGGAAACCGCACTGCCGACGTTGCCCACGGCCGAGGACACGGTGGAGCCGACCTGACCGGTCGCCGACGCGACGCCGGGCAGGGTCGGCGCGGCGAGCCCCGAGCCCCGGTTCGCCGGGCTCGTCCCGGGGCTGGCCGCCTGGGCCGGTACCGCGGTCGCCGGTGTGGCCGCCGATGGGGTCGACGCGGCGGCCGATGGGGTCGACGCGGCGGCCGGCCCGACCGGTTGGTCCGAGCCGGCGGCGACCGGCGCGCCCCGCACCGACGAGGGCGCGGCGGGGAGCGCGGCGGACGCGGCGGCCGTCGGCATCGTCACGTTGTCCGTCGGGCCGGCTTGGCCGCTGGTGGCCACGCCGGCCACGACCCCCCCGGCGACGACGACGAGCGAGGCGGCGAGCACGCCGGGACCGCGGACCGACTGGAGCATCGGGACCCGGTCGGCGACCCGCGCCGCCGTCCGGTAGGCGAACC
This sequence comes from uncultured Actinomycetota bacterium, assembly GCA_963844575.1. Classification (GTDB taxonomy): domain Bacteria; phylum Actinomycetota; class Acidimicrobiia; order Acidimicrobiales; family RAAP-2; genus DASZUK01. The sequence continues at coordinate 467,333 of CAWJOU010000005.1, read as the reverse complement.
GCCGCAGTGCCAGCCCTCCCAGTCCGAGCGCGATCCCGAGGCGGCCGCCGGTCTCGGCCAGCGCGGCGAACTCGCGCTTCAACGCCTGCCGGGCCCGCCAGAGCAGCGTCTCCATCGCCGGCACGGCCACCCCTTCGTGCTCGGCGAGCTGCTGGGTCGTCCAGCCGGAGCCCTCCCGGAGCTGCAGGACCCGCTGGTGCCGGTCGGAGAGCCGGCCGAGGGCCTGGACGACCATCGCCGTGTCGACCTCGCGCAGGACGAGCTCGTCGACGTCGCGGCTGTCGACGTCGACGAGCGGCAGGGGGACGTCGTCGACCGGCGTCAGCCGCGAGCGACGACGGAGGATGTCGGTGCAGACGTTCCCGGCGATGACCGTGAGCCACGGGTAGAACCGCCGTTCGCCGGCGAACCTCGGCAGGGCCCGCCAGGCCTTCGTGAACGCCTCTTGCACCGCGTCCTCCGCCTCGTACGGCTCGTGCAACCGGCGCAGGCAGAAATGGAAAAGCCGACGGTGGTACCGGTGGTAGAGCTCCTCGAACGCGGTCCGGTCGCCGGCCTGGCACCGTTCGACGAGATCACGGTCGCGGGCGAGGTCGACCGTCCCGTCGAGACCAGCCGATCGCTGCCGTTGCGGCGCCGGTTCGGGTGACACGTCCCTGTCCTACCCCCAACCCCCCTCGCCTAACGAGGGTAGCGCGATCGTCCAACAAATTTTCCGGCGGTCCCGAAAGGTCGACGCGAGGCGCCCGTTCCTTGGGTGAGGACTCCACGAAGAGACCACAGCGATAGCTGGAAGGGGGACGCCGATGAGGAACGTGACGAGAATCGGGAGGCTCGGAACGGCCATCGCCCTCGGTTCGTTCACCGCCCTTGGCGTGGTCGCCCTCGGCGCGGCGGCTGACGCCGGTGCGGACTCGGGGGCGCCGTACACGGTGAAGGCGACGGGCACCGCGCTGAAGATCACCGTCGCCGGGACGAGCCTGGTCGGCGGGACGTCGTCCGCCTCGGCTGGCCAGGGCGCGGCGGCGATGGCCGAGGGGGTCGGCGAGCTGACGCCGGCCGTCGTCTCCGACCAGAAGGCGACCGCGCCGTCGGCCAATGCGTCACAGTCGCTGACCCGTCAGTGCGCCCAGCCGACGACGCCGTTCCCGGCGCCGGTCGGCTCGCTCGTAGACCTCGGCATCGGCTGCAGCACAGCCACCGCGTCGCAGGACGGCAACGGCCTCCCGACCGCGTCGGCCAGCGGCAGCATCGCCAGCCTCACCGTCGGTGCGCCGACGAGCGCCCTGCCGATCCCGGTCGACCCGGGCAGCGCGCTGGCCACCGCCCTGGAAGGCGTGCTCGGCAACGTCCCGCTCCCCGCCCTGCCGTCGACCGGGCTCCCGTTGGGCACAGTCCTCGTCGATCTCGCGGCGGCCGCGAACAGCTCGATCAGCGCGCTCGTCGACGCCACAGTCGGGGCGTCGACCTCGAGCGTCACGGCCACGGCGACAACGGCCACCGCGACGACGCAGGTCCAGGGGACCCAGATCGGCGTCCTGAAGGGCCTCGGCGCCGGCGGCGGCCCACTGCTGACCGTCGTCGCCGGCAAGGCCACGACGACCACCTCCCTCGCCCGCTCGACCGCTCAGGTCACCGCCACCGACACACCCGGTGTCGTCAGCGTCACCGTCAACCCACCGGCCGGCGGCCCGCAGACCGTGACCGTGGCGCCCGGCCAGTCACAGACGTTCCTGGCCGGGACGCCGTTGCAGACGACCGTGGCGGTCGGCTCCGGTTCCGCCACATCCGGGAGCGGGAAGGGCTCGGCCACCGCCAGCGGGCTGACGATCGACGCCCTGCAGGGGCTCGGTGCCGGCTCGACAGAGACCGACGGCGGGCTCGACGTCCAGATCGCCTCGGCCGCCAGCACGGCGACCGGCACAGCACCGGCGGTGGCGACGGCCGCTGCGCCGGTCACCCCGACGACCGCCGCGGTCGTGCCGGTCGCGACGGCGGCGGCCGTGCCCGGGGTCACGACGGTGCACACCGGCGAGCTCTGGTCGGGACCGCTGCCGATCGCCCTGCTCGGCCTGGCGCTGCTCACCGGGATCGGGCTGGTGGCCCGGCGCCGGCTGGCCGACTTTGCCCACCTCACTACCAAATTCGCCCGCCGCCATGCAGCAGGCGACCTGCCGCCGGGCCCGGCCACCGGGACCTCCTCCGTTCCCCCTCCGGTCTCGGGGCCGGCCCGGCGGCAAACCCAGTGACCAGGTGGCGGGCGAACGGGAACCGGGCGAGGAGCACGCGGTGTTGGCCAACGCCATGTCAGCCAACGTCGCGGCGGCCGACGCGGTGTTGGCCAAGGCCGTGGGCCCCGTCCGGACCGGCCGGCGACGACGGGTGCTCGTCACCGTGCTCGGCGTCGGCCTGATCTGGGGTGCGCTCGGGCTGGCCGGCTACGCCACCGGCTGGCAGACCCACCGCCGGCAGGCCACGCACACGCTGCTGGCCAGCCAGCGGCAGGCCCGGGCGGCGACGCACGGCCAGCCCTGCGTCGTGGCGTCGCCGACGATCGGCCAGCTCGCCGGCACGCTGCGGATCCCGGCGCTCCATCTCACGGCGCCGGTCGAGGAGGGCACCGCGGACACACAGCTGGCGGTGGCCGTCGGGCACGACGCCACATCGGTCTGGCCGGGCCAGTCCGGTACGGCCGTCTTCTTGGCCCACGACGTGAGCTACTTCGTGCACCTCGGTCAGCTCCAGCCCGGCGACCAGGTCGTGTACCAGACCGCTTGCAGCACGGTGACGTACACCGTCACGGAGCAGCAGGTCGTCACGCAGGGTGCCGCGGTGGGCGACAGCGCGTCGCCGACGATGGTCCTCGACACCTGCTACCCGCCGAACGCGCTGTTCTTCACCACCCAGCGACTGCTCGTGACCGCGACCGAGTCGACCGGTCCGGCCCCTTCGATCGCCGGCTCGCCGGCGCTCTCGCCGCAGGACCAGGTGTCCTACGCCGTCCCGGCCCCGCCCGACCTGGTCGCCCAGGGGCTGACGCTGGCGCAGAACGAGGCGCCGATGGGCACGATGACGCTGGCCGGCCAGACGTCGCCGGCTTGGGAGCAGTCGCCGGGTCCGCTCGCCCTGGAGGCCGCGGCCTTGGAGGCCTACTTCGGCGGGCTCCACGCGGCGGCCGACCAGCGATCCGACTGGTGGTCGGCGATCGCCACCGGCCCGATGCCCGGGCCGTTGCCGGGGGCCACCGTCACCGGCCACGACTCACCGCTCGACGTCGAGATCGATTCGACCGACGGTGCGGTCTCCCAGGTCGTCCTGCGGACGACCGTCACCCTCGCCGGCGGTGCCGCTCCCGGTACCTACGCCGAGACCGTGACGACGCCCGTGCAGGGGTCGACCGTCCGGATCGGCACCTGGACACTGGTGCCGGCCTGATTGGCACCGGCCTGACACTGCCGACCTGACCCGTCCGACGAGATGCGCACGAGATGAAGGGAGTCACCACCATGAGCACCGAAGAGACCAGCCACCGTGGCGACGAGACCGCGGCAGTACCGGCGGCCGGGCGGTGGTACCGCCGGCACCGTGGCGCGGCCGCCATCGCGACCGGCGGCGTCGCGGCGGCGGCCGTCGGCGCCCTGCTCGGCGGCCTCGGGGCCGGGACCGCAGTCGCCCCGGCCGCGGTCCGGTCGCTGCTGACCAGCGACACGCCGTCACTGCCCAACGGCCTCCTGCCGACGCTGCCCGGGTCCATTCCGACGCTGCCCGGCGGGCAGCCGTCGTTGCCGTCCGGCGGGACCGACAGCGCCCACCTCGTGTCCGGCGTCAGCGGCAACGGCGCCCACGTCTCGGGCTCCGGTACCGGAGGCGGGGTGACCGCCAGGGGCTCCGGCTCCGGTGGGGCCAACCTCCCGTCGCCTTCGGCTACCGGCGCCGCGCCGTCGCCCCCGTCGAGCAGCTCGTCGACGACAGTGGCGACGACGACGCCGTCGGCCCCGTCGCTGCCCGGCCTGCCGACGACCGGATTGCCAACGACTGGATTGCCCGGCTTGCCGACGACCGGGCTGCCAACCACCGGGCTGCCGAGCCTGCCCACGACCGGACTGCCGGGATTGCCGACCACGGGGCTCCCCGGCCTGCCGACGACCGGCGGGCCGACCTGCCTGTCGACCCCGTCGCTGCCGAGCAGCGGCAGCGTGCCGGCCAGCGGTTCGGGATCGGTGTCGATCGGCTCGAGCGCCGGCGGCCTCGGCATCAGCGTCGGCACGAGCGGCGCGTCCGTCTGCGCCGGCTGAACCGGCCAAGGGCCGGATAGCCGGTAGCAGCTGGCCAGAGAGATGGGCGCCCTCCCCGGTCCCCGCGGATCGGTTACCCGACGGTGACGGTCACCGGGACCGATACGGCCGTCACCTGGGCCCGGGTCCCGGCACGCGTCGCCGTCCGTGGCCCAGGTTGGAGTTGTCTTACTATTCAAAGGATATCCGTACTATAGTGTGACACGTGGACCTGGCCAGACCGCTCGGGGTGGTCACCCCGAGCGTCGACGGGGATGTCCTGGCCGTACTCGCTGGTGCCGACGGGGCGTTCACCGGCCGGCAGGTTCACCAGCTCGCCGGGAGACACTCCGAGAGCGGGGTCCGCAAGGCGCTGCATCGTCTCGTCGGCCAGGGGACGGTCATCGCACATCGGGTCGGGCAGGCCGATGTCTACACCCTCAATCGTGATCACCTTGCCGCGCCGTACGTCGTTGGCCTGGCCGCTTTGCGTTCCGAGCTCCTGTCCCGGATGGCCGCCGACATGCGTTCGTGGAGGGTTCATCCAACCTTCGCCGCGCTCTTCGGCTCGGCCGCTCGTGGTGACATGACCGAGGAGAGCGACATCGATCTCTTCGTGGTCCGGCCGGACACCGTCGACATCGACGACGGCGAGTGGCGGGCCCAGCTCGACGGATTGAGTCAGCGTGTGCACCGCTGGACGGGGAACGATGCGCGGGTGTTCGAGCTCGGCCAGGAAGAGGTCCGCACGGGCCTGGAACAGCGTGCCCGCGTGTTGCGCGAGGTGCGAGCCGATGGCCTGACCCTGTTCGGGTCCCGGAGCTACCTGGCGCGGGCCAGGAAGGAACAGGCGGCCATCGATGGCTGACACCAAGCCTTGCCCGAGATCCACCAGGGACGGCCGTCTGAGGAAGGCCCAGCCGTTCTTGGCGGCCGCCGGCCTGATTGCAACGATGGCCGAGGAAGACGAGGAGATCGCCGATGCCTACGTCACCTTGTGCGTTCACGCCGGCGTCGCCGCTGCCGACGTGATCTGCTGCACCCGGCTCGGCAAGCACAGTACCGGCGACAACCACGCGGCCGCAGTGTCCCTTCTCGCCTCGGTCGACAAGTCTGCTGCCAAACAGCTCAACGTCCTTCTCGACATGAAGGCGCGGGCCGGCTACAGCGCAATGATCACCTCGGCAGCCGATCAAAAGCGAGCCGGTCGTGCAGCGGCGGCACTGCTGGCAGCAGCTGAACGCATCTGACGCAGCTCCGGGCATTCTGCTCTTCAGCTTCTCTCCCGGGCATCATCCCGCCACGGACCGAAGCCGGGGGGCTTCCCCCCGCGGGGGGCCTACTCCTGGACCAGCTCGATGAGCGTGCCGAACGACGTCTTCGGGTGGACGAACGCCACCGTCGTCCCCCGCGAGCCCGGGCGCGGCACCTCGTCGATGACCCGGCCACCGGCGTCCTTCACGGCTTGGAGCGCCACCGCGCAGTCGGCGACCCGGTAGCCGACGTGGTGGAGGCCCTCGCCCTTGGCGGCGAGGTACTTCGCCACCGTCGAGTCGTCCCGGAACGGCGTGAGCAGCTGGACGTACGAGTCGGCCACCCGCAGCAGCGCCTCGTCGACCCCGTCCTTCTCGATCCGCTCGCGGTGCTCGACCGTCGCCCCGAAGACCGTCTCGTACCAGTCGATCGCCGCGTCGAGGTCGTTGACCGCGATGGCGACGTGGTCGATCTCCGTCAGCAGGCCGCCTGCGCTCCTGGTCCCCGGGTTGTCGCTCATGCGCCGGCCCGCCGGAACAGCGTCAGTCGGTCCTCGCCGATCTCGGCCCGCCGCGCCGGGTCGTCGATGCCGAGCCCGTCGGCCGGGGCGAGGCAGCGGACGCCGATCTTGCCCTCGTGGAGGTTGTGGTGCACCTGGTACGCGGCCTCGCCGACCTCGGTCAGCGGGAACGTCTTGGAGAGCGGTGGGACGATCTTCCCCTCCGCCACCAGCCGGTTCGCGTCCCACGCCTCCCGATAGTTCGCGAAATGCGACCCCTTGATCGTCTTCAGCTTCATCCAGAGGTGCCGATTGTCGTACTCGATCATGTAGCCCGACGTCGCCGCGCACGTGACGACCGTGCCGGCCCGCTTGCACGCGAAGACCGACGCGCCCATCGTCTGGCGCCCCGGGTGCTCGAAGACGATGTCCGGGTCCTCGCCGACGAGCGCCCGGATGTCCTTGCCGAACCGCCGCCACTCCGACTCGTCCTGCGTGTGCTCGTCCTTCCAGAACCGGTAGCCCGCCGCCTGGCGGTCGATGACCGCCTCGACGCCGAGCCCGTGCAGCAGCGCCACCTTGTCCGGCGACGAGACGACGCCGATCGGGATGCCGCCGGCGTTGAGCACGTACTGCACCGCGAAGCTGCCGAGGCCACCGCTCGCCCCCCAGACGAGCACCCGGTCGCCTTGCGTCACCGGCTTCCCGTTGTGCGAGACGAGCATCCGGTACGCGGTCGAGTTGCACAGCGCCGGGACCGCCGCCTCCTCCCAGCTCAGGTGGGCCGGCTTGGGCATGAGCTGGTTCGCCTTGACGACCGCGATGTCCGCCAGGCCGCCGAAGTTCGACTCGAACCCCCAGATCCGCTGGTTCGCGGCCAGCATCGAATCGTCGTGCGCGGACGGGTCCTGGTCGTCGACGTAGTTGCAGTGGACCGTGACCCTGTCGCCCGCTTTCCAGTTCCGGACGAGCGACCCGGTGCGCAGGACGACGCCCGAGGCGTCCGAGCCGACGACGTGGTAGTCGAGCGCGTGCCGCGCCCCCCAGACGCTCTCCCGACCGAGCCGGTCGAGGAAGCCGAACGTCGGCAGCGGCTCGAAGATCGACGTCCAGACCGTGTTGAAGTTGATCGACGACGCCATCACCGCCACGTACGCCTCGTCCGGCGCCAGCTCCGGCAGCGCCACGTCGCCGACGTGCAGCGACTTGCGTGGGTCCTTGTCCGCCGACTCCACCCCCTCGAACATCCCGACCTCGTCCCGCCGGACGAAGGCCGCTCGGTACGTCTCCGGCAGGGGGAGGGAGAGGAGGTCGTCGCCCCCCGCTCCCTCGACGACGGCGTCGAGGATCGCGCTCATGGGCACCGACGATAGTTGACCCCGTACAATGGGGACCCGGCCGGCAACAACGCCGGTCGCAACCGGGCCGGCGTACCCGCCAGCTCGACAGGTTCCCGCCGGGACCTTGTGTGGCCCCGGCCCTACTCGGAGGTCAGCCATGTCCGGATCGGTCGTCGTCGCAGGGGCCCGGACGCCCATCGGCAAGCTTTCCGGCGGTCTCGCCTCGTTCAGCGCCGCCGAGCTCGGTGGCTTCGCCATCGCCGCCGCCCTCGAGCGGGCCGGCATCACGCCCGACCAGGTCGACTACGTCTTCATGGGCCAGGTCATCCTGGCCGGGACCGGTCAGATCACCGCCCGCCAGGCCGCGGCGAAGGCCGGCATCCCGATGTCCGTGCCGGCGACGACCGTCAACAAGGTCTGCCTCTCCGGGCTCAACACCATCTACCTCGCCGACCAGATGATCAACGCCGGGGACGCCGAGATCGTCGTCGCCGGCGGCATGGAGTCGATGACCCAGGCCCCGCACCTCCTGCCCGGCGCCCGCGCCGGCTTCCGGCTCGGCGACGCGACGCTCGTCGACTCGATGATGTACGACGGCCTGACCTGTGCGTTCGACCAGTGCGCCATGGGCCTCGCCACCGAGCGCTTCACCCAGCAGCACGGCGGGATCACCCGCGAGCGCCAGGACGCCTTCGCCGCCGCCTCCCACGAGAAGGCCGCGGCCGCGGCCAAGGACGGCCGGCTGGCCGACGAGATCGTCCCCGTCAGCGTCCCCCAGCGCAAGGGCGACCCGCTGCTCGTCGACACCGACGAGGGCGTCCGTCCCGGCACGACCGCCGAGTCCCTCGGTGCGCTGCGGCCCGCCTTCGACAAGGCCGGCTCGATCACCGCCGGCAACGCGTCGCAGATCTCCGACGGCGGCGCGGCCGTGATCGTCATGTCCCGGGCCAAGGCCGACGAGCTCGGCCTGACCGCGACCGCGCTCGGCGAGCTCGTCAGCTACGGCCAGGTCGCCGGGCCCGACACCTCACTGCTCACCCAGCCGTCCCGGGCCATCGCCCAGGCCCTCGGCAAGGCCGGCAAGTCCGTCGGCGACGTCGACCTCTTCGAGATCAACGAGGCCTTCGCCGCCGTCGGCCTGGCGTCGGCCGACGAGCTCTCGATCCCCGAGGACAAGATCAACGTCAACGGCGGCGCCATCGCCCTCGGCCACCCCGTCGGCATGTCCGGCACCCGCGTCGCGCTGACCGCCCTGTACGAGCTGCGCCGCCGGGGTGGCGGGCTCGCCGCTGTTGCGCTGTGCGGCGGTGGCGGCCAGGGTGACGCCGCGGTGCTTCGCTCGCTCAGCTAGCGGTCTGCGAGCTGGGCTGGGCAGCCCGGCCTCCTGAGGACAGGCATACTCTAAATTCTTTAGAGTACGATTAAGTAGCATTTAGAGTCCCGAGCGCTCGACCCCAACGGGCCGGAGGGGACCTGTCGCTACGTGTCGACGAGGTAGGCGAACAACCCGACGGGGACTGCCCAGGCACCCGGGCCGGTGCAGTCAAGGACATTCCGGGTCATCACGATGCCGTCCCAGACGGACCCGTCCACCGTGGCGGACTCGCCCTTCCAACCACCGCCTTCGGTGTACTTGGCTTCGAGCGCCACCCCGGCGAGCGGCTCGCCCACGAAGTCGATCTCCTTGCGGGTCGGAGTCCGGACGTAGAAGAGGAACTGATCGTCTGCCCACGGGGTCCCCGCCGCATAGGCGGCCCGGTGCACACTCATGCCGACCTGCATCTCGGTGAGGACGGTCGGGTCAGGATCTGCGTGGGCTGGGTTGCGCAGGTGGGGAAGTCGGCTCACGAGCGGGTCGACGGCGTAGAGCTTGTCCTGTGCCCGCGGTCGGCCCGTCCACGTGCGGTCGGCCTTCTGAGGGCAGTGCCAGAGGAGATACGCGTTGCGGAGGTAGCCGACGTGGCGGGTCACGAGATCCTGAGTGACGCCGACGTCCCTGGCGATCGTGTTCAGGTTTGCCGGGGCGCTCATGCCCTCTGCGATGCGGGCCAGCAGGGCCACGGTCGTCGTGACGCTCGACCGGCTGGTGGCGAACGTGTCCCGGAACACGACGTTGAACATGTCCTCGACGAACCAGTCGGGGATCGCCGTCCCGGCCCGTGCCGCCGCGACGGCTACGGGGAACCCGCCGTGGGCCAGGTACAGCTCCCAGGCCCGGACCAGGTCGTCGAGCCAGGGAAGGAGTGAGGCGTACGCCTCGCGGTCACGCAGCCCGGACAGCTCGAGACGGCCGACGTCGGGCATGTCTGGCAACACCAGTCCGGCGAAGGTCCGGAATCCGATGGGCAGCACCGTGCGGTCCAGACCGGATCCAGAGCCCCGGCGGCCGGCGAGCACTCCCGAGGCGGCGGTCAGCTTCTCCGCGCTCGATCCGGTGAGCACCACCGTGGCTTCGGAGAACTCGGGATCGTTGTCCCGGAGCCATTTGATCTGGGGCGCCCAATCGCCGGCGACGCCCGTGACCTCATCGACGAACCACCAGCGCCGCGCCCCCTCCGGCACCGGTGGCAACGCCACGTTGCTGACCACCGTTCGGAGGTCGGCGGCCGACCAACCGTCGGCGGCGACACGGACGATGGCCCGAGGAGGCACGCCTTCACCGACCAGGTGCTCGATCGCCTGCTTCACCGCCACCGTCTTGCCCACCCGACGAGGGCCCCGAAGGAGATAGAGGCTTCCCTCTTCGAGGTGGGCCAGGCAGTTCGAGCGGTAGCCGAGCTGGTGCTCGGCGGCTCTCCGCAGATCAGGATCCAGCCGAGTCCAATTCGTCGCCCGCCACCAGGGATTTTGGCGGCCGAGCTCCTGTCCTAGCTGACCGAGTTTGGTCGCTGCCACGACAATTCTCCCGCTCTGACACGGAGGATTGTATACCTTCCTCCTGGTTCCACACGGAGGATTGTATACCTTCCTCCTGGTTACACACGGAGGAATGTACCCCCAGCTCTCTCGGTCGCAGTAGTTCAGTAGGGGGGCATGAAGAGGCCGGCCAGTGTGCCGGTACCCTCCGCAATGTCCAGCCAGCGACCGGCCGGCAGGCGGTAGACCGCGACCGCGCACGTCGGGAACCCCCGAGCTTCGACGTTGCCGGCCGTGTCCGGGTCCCCGAGGCCGGCAGCCAGGGCATGGACCGTCGGGTTGTGGCCGACGACCATGACCGACCGCCGGTCGTCCGGCACCGTCCGCACCTCAGCCAGGACGTCGTCCGGCCCGGCGTAGTAGAGCGCCCGCCGGTAGTCGACCACCGGAGGCTCGGCCAGCGCAGTGAGCGCGGCGAGCAGCCCGTCGGTGGTCTGCCGGGTCCGCCGGGCGGTCGAGCAGAGGACGACGTCCGGCAGGTCGGCCTCGTCGAGCCCGAGCCGATCGCCGGCCAGCCGCCGGCCGAGCGCCTCGGCGTCCCGCCGGCCCCGGGGGGCGAGCGGCCGGTCGTGGTCGGTGCCCCCTGATGGCGGGTCAGCGACGGCCTTCGCGTGCCGGACGACCCAGAGCGTCCGGGTCAGCGGCCGATCGGTGGCGGGAGGCATGGTGGAAGGGACGGCCGGCCCGGTCTACAGGTCGCGGCGGCCCTCGATGGCCCGGCCGAGCGTCAGCTCGTCCGCGTACTCGAGGTCCCCGCCGACCGGCAGCCCGCTGGCGATCCGCGTCACCCGGATCTCGAGCGGGCCGAGCAGGCGGGCGAGGTACATCGCGGTCGCCTCGCCTTCGAGGTTCGGGTTCGTGCAGAGGATGATCTCCTTGATCCCCTCCGCCTCGACCCGTTCGAGCAGCTCCTTGACCCGCAACTGGTCCGGTCCGACCCCCTCCAGCGGGTTCAGCGCGCCCTGGAGGACGTGGTAGCGGCCGCTGAACTGCTGCGTCCGCTCGACCGCGACGATGTCGCGGGGGTCCTCGACGACGCAGACGACCGTCTGGTCGCGGCGGTCGTCTTCACACACGTCGCAGAGCGCGCCGCCCTCGGCGACGTTGAAGCACCGGCTGCAGAGCGTCGTGCGCTCCTTGACCGAGACGATCGCGTCCGACAGCCGCAGCGCGTCCTCCGTCGGCACCTTCAACAGGTGGAACGCGATCCGCTGGGCCGATTTCGGGCCGACCCCCGGCAGTCGCCCCAGCTCGTCGATCAATGCCCGGAGCGGGCCGGTGTACACCTACACCTCCTCGGCGCCCGGGAACGCCTCGAGTACCCGCGCCTCCGCCACCGACTCGACCGGGACCGCGTCGACGACGTCGTCGGGGTCGAAGACCTCCTCGTCCACCTCGTCCGTGGTCGAGCCGGCCGGGCGGCCGGTCCCGTTCGGCGAGGCACTGGCCGGTCCCGCACCGGCCGCCGCAGCGGGGCGGCCAAAGGAGGCGGCGGAGGGAGAAGGAGAAGCAGCGTCGGCGCGGCCAGGATCGGCGGCGCTCGCGTCGCCCGAGCCGTCAACGACGAGGGTCAGCGTGACCGGGCTCCCGAGGTGGGCGGCGATGGCGTCTTCGACCACCGACCGGACGTCCTCGCAGCGCTCGCAGTGGGCGGCGTTCGGCAGCGCGAACACCGCGGTGCTCCCGTCGACCGAGACGAATCGGCCGGCGCTGTACAGCGCCTTCGCCCGGGCTGGCAGCGTCCGCAGGATGTGGTCGCCCCACGCCTGGACGAGGACGTCGCGGTCCACCGGACCGGCGGTGGGTGCCGCGTCGGCGCCGGTCGCCGGCGCGGGCGCCGGGGTCGGTGGTGCGGGCGAGGGTGGTGCGGGCGAGGGTGGTGCGGGCGATGGTGGTGGGGGAGGAGGCGGTTCGGCGCTGGGGGCCGGAGTAGGGGGGGTGGGTGCGGGGGGCGCCGGGGCGGGATCGGGAGTGGCGGCCGGGGCTGCCGTAGGGGGAGCAGCCGGTGAGGCGTCCTGGGCCGCTCGTTGCCGCCGGAGCGCGCCGAGGCCCGGCCGGGTCGATGGGTCCCCGGCATCCCGGGGAACGGGCGCCGAGGTGGTGGGGGCGGGCGCGGTGGCTGGTGGTGCCGCTGGGCCGGTGGCGGGCGCCGGCCGGGGTCGGGCCAGGGGCGGGGCGGGGGCGGGGGTCGATTGGCCGGTGGCGGGAACGCCGGCGGCGACGGCCCGTTCGAGGCGGGCCAGCCGGTCCTCGAGGGCGGCGGCCGAGTCGTCGAGCTCCGGTCGGGCGAGCCGGACGAGGGCGACCTCGAGGACGACCCGCGGGTCCGGCGCGTCGCGCATGTCGACCTGGATCCGGCCGAGCACCTCGATGCTCCGGACGAGCCGCGGCAGGCCGAGCCGTCCGGCCCGGTCGGCCAGGAGCGCCCGCTGGTCACCGCCAGCGTCGCCGAGCTCCGGGGCCAAGGCGGCCAGGAACGTCTGGCGGAGCTCGTCGACGAGCTCCGCGGCCAGCTGCGGCGATCCCCAGCCGGCCTCGTGGAGGGCGGCGACCGCGACGAGCGCTCGCCCGGCATCCTCGGCCTCCAGCGCGTCGACCAGCTCGTCGACCTCCGGCCGGGCGTCATCGGCCGACCCGGACGCCGCGACCTGGTCGAGGAAGGAGAGCGCGTCGCGGGCCGAGCCGCGGCCGCGGCGGACGGCGACCGAAAGGGCGTCGTCGTCGAGGGCGAGGCCGGCCGCCTGGTTCACGTCGTGCAGGAGGCCGTCGAGGACGTCGGCCCCGAGCAGCCGGAACTCGAGGTGCTGGGTACGGCTCCGGATCGTCGCAGGCACCTTCTGCGGGTCGGTCGTGGCGAGCACGAAGACGACGTGGCTCGGCGGCTCCTCGAGCGTCTTCAGCAGCGCGTTCGCGGCGGCGTTCGAGAGCATGTGGACCTCGTCGACGATGTAGACCTTCCGCCGGCCCGGCGTCCCGAGCGCGGCGTGGGCGATCAGGTCCCGGATGGCGTCGACGCCGTTGTTCGACGCCGCGTCGAGCTCGTGGACGTCGAGCGACGAGCCGCGGGCGATCTCCACACAGGACGAGCAGACGCCGCACGGCTCGCCGTCCTGGGGATCGGCGCAGTTCAGCGCCCGGGCGAGGATGCGGGCGGTCGACGTCTTCCCGGTGCCGCGCGGCCCGCTGAACAGGTAGGCGTGCGCGACGTGGCCGTCGCGGACCGCGCCCTGGAGGGCCAGGACGACGTGCGGCTGGCCTCGCAGCTCGGCGAACCGGCCGGGCCGGAACCGCCGGTAGAGGGAGACGAAGGGTTCATCGTTACCGTCTGCCTCGGTCATCCCGGCGAGCCTACCGGCGTGGTCCGCACCGCCCAGCGTGTCTCTCCACCGGCCGGTCGCCGGCACTGGGTGTCCGGCGATTGGGTGCACAGCGATTGGGTGCCCGCCGGCGTTCGGTGCGGTGGCCAGGTTGGCTACGGCACACGGCCTGACCCGCTGAGAGCTGCTGCCTTCCGACCCTGACTCGGTTCACGAGCGGCCGTTGCGCAGGACCCGGCCACCGCACCCAACGCCGGCGGGACCGTCTCTGACCCTACCGCGCTCCCGGCGACCGTCCCGAAGGCGACCTCCCAGAGGGGCCACAGGACGGCTCGGATAGCCTGACGCCCGGAGGCGTGCGAGAGCGGCCGAATCGGCACGATTGGAAATCGTGTGTTGGGCAACCAACCGTGGGTTCAAATCCCACCGCCTCCGCTGGGAGCGCAACGTGAGAACCCCGGACACCGTCAGGCCGTCCGGGGTTCTGCACGTCCCGGGCCAGGTGGTTCGTCCCGGTCCGCCGGGGCTGGGAGCAGTCCCGGCGCGACTCGGCGAGCCATGACCTGGCCGGCGTGGGGCGTCAGGGCGAATTTTGTCGTCCGGAACCGTTTTGAAGAGGATTTCGGCCCGATTCGACCCACCGCTTTTCACACGTTGTACAGAAGATGTCATAGAGAACATCTTCGTCGATGGGACGATCCGGCTGTTCGCAGGCAAACCAGTTCCGGTCTGCGTCAATTAGACCTCGCACCGACGGGTGTGAGCACCGATGATGCAAGAGGGCTCGGCTGCCTTGCGTATGTGATCGACCAGTAGGAGTTTCCCACGGTGGCAAGAAGCCCGGCCGACTCGGCGCCCCTTCCGTAGGAACAGCGGTGGCCGGATCGTTACAGAGAATGCAAATCTCGATATTCGTCACCGAGAGCGAACACTCTGGCCTTGAAGCTCGTGCATGTGCTGAACGCGACGGGCGATCAGTCGCTCCGTTCCAATATCTTTCCTGTGCCTTACCGGACCACGAACAAGACCGGCTGCTCTCTCTGCCTTCGCCTCTGCTTCGGCAACAGTTGAACCAATACCAACAACTGCCAAAGCTCTTGAACTGGTCATTTTGATCGAGTCACCAACGCAGTTGACCGCTGCCCAATATAGACGAACATCCTCCCCGAGCTCCGGGTAAAGGTCGGTGCAATCGATGAGGTCACCGGCACCCTTACCGGTTGGGTAACGCTCGGGGACGACATACTTACAGACGGTAGCGAGCGGCTTGAATCCCACCCGGACTTCACCGAGTCGATCGTTCGCCGCCGCCCAGCACGTCTCGAGCAGATCGCCATCGAGGATTGACAGAACATTCATGGCTTCCGGATCCCCGAAGCGGGCATTGTACTCAATCAGCCTCAAGCCCGACGCAGTGGCCATGAAGCCGCCATAAAGAACACCGCGGTATGGTCTCCCAAGCCGCTCGCCTAGTTCGGCAATTACCCGTTCATTGATGGATTTTGCTAGAGATACGTCCTCGTCGGCGATGAAAGGCAGGGAATGGTCCGGGTACGAGTAGGAACCCATACCACCCGTGTTTGGTCCGGTGTCGTCCTCGCCGGCCCGCTTGTGGTCTTGAACAAGTGGGCAGTGGACAGCCGCTTGACCGTCCGTGATGGTTTGTAGACTGAATTCTTCGCCTTCGAGCCGTTCCTCGATCAGAACCACACCGTCGTCCTCAATGAGGCCCTTCGCATAATCAAGCGATTCTTCAAGGGACTTCAGATGCTCGCCTGACAACTTGACACCCTTACCACCAGTGAGTCCGTCTGGCTTTACAACGAACTCACCCAGCTTGCGGAAGTAAGGCTGAAGGTCACCCGGATGATGTATAACGCGGTGTTCTGGATTCCCTGGGATCCCCGCATTGGTGATCAGCTCACGGGCCCACGACTTGCTCGTTTCTATACGGGCATGTGCCTGATATGGTCCAAAACTCTTGATTCCAAGTCTGCTCTCTATTTGGTCGACGGCCCCGGCACCAAGCGGTTCTTCAGGACCGAATACAATCAAGTCTGGCTTGATCGGATTCTCTTCGACAAATTCGAGGAGTCCCGGGATATCGGTGAGCGAAACACCTCCACGAAACCGCGAGCATCGCTCCAGCATTCCTGGGGGACGGATCTCTGATATCCCGGAAAGCTCGCCGATCATGGGACTGCTAGCCAAGCCCTCGGTCAGCGCGTCGGTTCGACAGTCCTTGCCGCCTACCAGGGCGTTGATCTTGTCAGCGCCCCCCATGGTCAACCTCCGAACATGAAATGACGTGAGAGACCATACAAAAACAGTCTTCTACCGGGGTGAGCGGTGCGTCAAGGTGGGCCGCAGGGGATGGTGGGATCGCACCGAGGGAGGGGCGGCGCCGCAGGCTCTTGTATGGAGGCATGGTCGATGTCGCCGTGGCCATGCTCGACAATCGTACGTTATGGCCGGCGCGGGCGTGGGGATCGATCGGTTTCGAGCCGGTCCCACCGGTCCGGGTTCCGACCTCACTCTATTCTGACTGCCCGATGCCCGTCGACGCGCCCCCGACATCCCGCCGGACGGCGGCCCGGCCGCGATGTCCGACGAGGCGGCGATGCGGCTGGCCCTGGACGAGGCGGCCGCCGCGACCGGCCACCACGACGTGCCGGTCGGTGCGGTCGTGCTCCACCGCGGCCGCGTCGTCGCCCGACGCCACAACGAGCGCGAGCTACAGGGCGACCCGACGGCCCACGCCGAGCTGCTGGCCCTCCGCGACGCGGCGGCCGTCCTCGGTGGTTGGCGGCTCGACGGGACGACGCTCGTCGTCACGCTCGAGCCGTGCCCGATGTGTGCCGGCGCGCTCGTCGCCGGCCGCGTCGGTCGACTCGTCTTGGGCGCCAACGATCCCCGGGCCGGGGCGTGCGGCTCCGTCTACAACCTCTCTGCCGACCCGAGGCTCAACCACGAGCTGCCGGTGACCGCCGGGGTGCTGGCCGACGAGTGCTCGGCCGTCCTGACCGGGTTCTTCGCCGAGCGGCGGACCAGGGCCGGGGAGGCGTCGACCGGGTCGGGCGACGACCGGTCCGGGACGAACGGGCCCGACCGGAGCCGGTAATCTCTCCGACGGAGGCGTGCGAGAGCGGCCGAATCGGACGGTCTCGAAAACCGTTGTACCCCCTGGGTACCGTGGGTTCAAATCCCACCGCCTCCGCCGAGAGCAGCGCGGCCGTCCGGTGACGGCCGGCCCGCCGGGCCGGCCGTCACTGAGCGGTAGGGGGGCGGAACGGGGGGTGCGATGGAGCTCGACGGGATCGATCGGCCGGACGGCGATTTGGCTGACATCGATCTGGCTGGCGTCGACCTGACCGACCTCGAGCGGTTCGCGGACGGCTTCCCGCACGACGTCTTCCGCCAGCTCCGCCGCGACGCGCCGGTCTGGTGGCAGGCACCGACCGAGCACACGCCGGACGGCGTCGGCTTCTGGGTCGTGAGCCGCCACACCGACGTGCGCGCCGCGGCGGCGGACGCCATCACCTTCTCGTCCGAGCGCGGCCCCGGACAGGACGGCGGCGGCACGATCATCCAGGACCTGCCGTACGGGTTCGCGGCCGGCGTCCTGCTGAACATGACCGACGACCCGCGGCACCAGCGGATCCGCAAGCTGCTCGCCCCGGCGGTGACGCCGCGGGCGCTCGCCCGGATGGAGGCGGAGCTGCGGACCCGGACGGCGGCGATCCTCGACGCGGTCGCCGACGACGGCCGGTGCGACTTCCTCCGCCAGGTCGCGGTCGAGCTGCCCGTCCAGGCGACGCTGGCGCTGCTCGGCGTGCCGAACGAGGACCGGCACCAGCTCGTCCGCTGGACGAACGCCACGCTCGCCTACGAGGACCGCGAGCTCGGCGAGGAGACCGACGACACGCGCGACGCGGCCGCGTCGATGGCCGCGTACGCCGAGGAGCTCATCGCCCGCAAGCGGCGCGAACCGGCCGACGACGTCCTCTCGACGTCGTCCACGCCGAGGTCGAGGGGGCCGACGGCCGGCTGGCGCCGCTGTCCGCGCTCGAACTGTCGATGCTCTTCTCGCTGCTCGTCGCGGCCGGCAGCGAGACGACCCGTAACGCCATCGCCCTCGGCATGGCCGCGCTGATCGAGCACCCCGAGCAGCTCGCCGCCGTCGACGCCGACCGCTCGCGGCTCGACAGCGCGACCGAGGAGATCCTGCGCTGGTCGAGCCCGACGCTCTACAACCGCCGCACCGCGACCGCCGACGTCGAGCTGGCCGGCACCCCGATCACGGCCGGCGAGAAGGTCACGCTCTGGTGGGCGTCCGCCGACTTCGACGAGACCGTCTTCGACGACCCGTTCCGCTTCGACATCCGCCGCCACCCGAACCCGCACCTCGCGTTCGGCCACCGCGTGCACTTCTGCCTCGGCGCCGCGCTCGCCCGGCTCGAGATCCGGATCATGCTCGACCAGCTGCTGACCCGGTTCACCGCGTTCGCGCTCGACGGCCCGATCCGGCGGGTGCGGACGAACAAGCACGCCGGCGTGGCCGAGATGCCGATCAGCTTCGAGCGCCGATCGAGGTGAGGGGTGGGGGGCTCTGTCGATGACCGCAGGCCATAATGGACGTGATGACGGGGTCTGAGTTGGCTGAGGTGCTCCACGAGCTCGCAGGGCTCGTCGAACGACCGAAGGCTGAGTCGGGACATACCGCGGAAAGGTTCCAGGGATGGCTGGAGGCTCACGGCTTTGTGCAGGGCCACGAGCTCGGACAGTGGGTCCGCCCTGAGGGGGACGTCGTCGACATCGAGATCAAGGGGTTGTCGATGGCCCACGGGGTGATGACCGCAGAAGGTGGCGTGCCTGACGATCGAGTGGCCATTCGGGTGTTCGTGAGTATGGCTCATATGGACCGTCAGGCGATCGGCTTGACCGAGATGGCGCCGTCGCTCACCGGTCTCATTGATGCGATGAACGGCGGGGAGCTGAAGCGCGAGATCGACGAGGCAGTCGACTGGGACCCAGAGCTTGCCATCTGAACCGTGAAGGTTCTCGTCGACGACCACCTGGCAGTGCTGCACGCGCTCGGAGCGCTGGAGGTCCCATCCTCTGTCGAGGAGCCACTTCTCACGGTCTACGGGTTTCAGCTGCGGGTCGCTGGCGCCCTGGCGTGTGAGCGAGACACCCACGGCGTGCTTCAGCGTCTGGTTGTGCGGTTCGGAGGGAGCAACGTCGACGTGGAAACCCTGATTCGGCCGGATCCAGCGATCGTCAGGATCATCGACCCCACCGAGCACGCGTCCGGGATTGCTCGGCACAAGGACGAACTGCGCTGCAACACGTTGGCCGCCGAGGTGATCGCCGGCGCCCGACAGGAAGATGCTGAGGTCCGGTTAGTACCGGCAAACGCCGCCGGACGGCTCTGGGTCGCAGTAGGCGCGGCCGATGTGCCAAGAGCAGTCTGGTGGATGACCGAGCAACGGGGCCGCGTCGGAGTGCGCACAGGGACTCCTCCGGAAGGATCTGGGGTGGCCTAGGAGCGTGGGTCAGTACCGGCCAGCGGGGTGCTTGTTGACCGCTGGCCGGCCCTCCAGCTGGCCACTCCGCTCTGGTGGGCGATCCGAGGTGCTTGGCCGTGTGCCTGTTATCGGCGGCGGCAGTGCTGGGGTCCAACGGCGTTGTGTCCGTCAGCCCGCCGCCGTGGCGAGCTTTCGCAGGTTGTGGCAGAGCGCATGGAGCTCCCACTCGCCCGTCGCGCCCTCGATGCCGCGGAGCCGGAGGAACCCGGCGTGTTGGCGGACCTTCATCTGGCCGAAGACCGGTTCGACGATGGCCTTGCGCCGGGCGTAGTCGGCCCGGCCCTTCTTGGTCCGCAGCCGCCTGGCCATCTTCTCCCGACGGGTGGCGTTCTTTGGGGCCGGTCCCCTCGGTGCAGCGGGCACCCGCTCGCCGTGGCGGAGGCGGCCGGTGGCGATGAGCACGTCGACCTCGGACTCCTCTGCGTCCTTCAGGTTGTCCTCGGAGCAGTAGCCGGCATCGGTCAGGACGACGCCCGGGGAATCCTCGATGCCGGCGTCGACCAGGCTGGTGGCGGTCGCCTCGATCATCTCGGAGAACTGGTCGACGTCGGACGCCTGGTTGGTCAGGTTGGTGGCCAGGATCACCTGGGCCTCCTCGTCCACCACCGCCTGGGCGTTGTAGGCGTACTGGAACCCGTCGGTGGTCTTCATCATGCGCGACTCGGGGTCGGTGAAGTTGCGTTGCGCCCGGCCCTCGGGCGTGGCCTCTGTGGCCGCCGCCTGTCCGGCCGCGGCGGCGGCCTCCTCGTCGGCCCCGCCCTTCGCCGCCTTCTCGATGGTCTTGGCGGCCGCCCTTTCCCTGGCCGCGGTCTCGAGGGCCTCCTTGGCCGCCCGCAGCTTGGCCAGGCGGCTCTCCCGGCGGGCCAGCTCGGCGCCGACCTCGTCACCCCGCTTGGCCGCGCCGAAGGTCTCGTCTTCGGCCCGATCCGTCGTCTCGGCCTCAGCCAGGAGGTCGTCGACCTCGCCCTGGAGCTGCTCGATGCGCGGGCCCAGGCGGTCGTAGCTCATGGCCTTGTGCTTCGACGCCGACGCCCGGAGCTTCGTGCCGTCGAGGGCTACCCGGCCGAGGCGTACCAGGCCGGCTTGGGCACAAAGAGCGAGCACCTGGCAGAACAGGTCGCCGATGGCGCCGAGGTGGCGGCGACGGAAGCGGGAGATCGAGCGGTAGTCGGGTGCCTGGTTGGCCGCCAGCCACCGGAAGGCCACGTCGGTGGCACAGCGCCGTTCCATCTCCCGCGACGAGGTCACGCCGGTCGAGTACCCGAACAAGAGCAGCTTGAGCAGCATCCGCGGGTCGTAGGGGGGCGCACCGGCGGCTTCGACGTAGCGGTCGTAGATGGGCGAGAGGTCGAGGAGCTCGTCTACGACCTCGGCGATGAACCGAGCCTCGTGATCCTCGGGAAGCCAGTCGTCGAGGGACGGCGGCAACAAGAACACCTGCGTCGGGTCGTAGTCCCGGAATCGCTTGGACGCCCCTGCCGGCACCTTGGTCTTGGGTGGGTCTCCTGGCGCACCGGCATCGAAGAGCCGATCGACCGACGGTTCGTCTGCCATGGGGGAATTCTCCCCTCCAGCACCAAAAACGCGAATCGAACCCACGGGGCCCGTCCGGTGACCATCGTTCAACGCCGGGGCGTGAGTGGTGGGTACTGACCCACGCTCCTAGAAGCGGCTGTCGTCGATGGTTCAATCCGACCAGGGTTCGGACGGCCATCCCTGGTGGATCTCGGGCAAGGTCTGGCGTCAGCCATCGCTACGCGCCTGTTCCTTCCCGGCCAGCGCCAGGTAGGTCCGGGACCCGAACAGGGTCAGGCCGTCGGCTCGTACATCGTGCAACACGCGGGCTCGCTCTTCCAGGCCCGTGCGGACCTCTTCCTCGCCGAGCTCGAACACCCGCGCATCGTTACCCGTCCAGCGGTGGACACGCTGGCTGAATCCGTCGAGCTGGGATCGCCACTCACCATCGTCGATGTCGACGGTGTCCGGCCGGACGACCAAGAGATCGATGTCGCTCTCCTCGGTCATGTCGCCACGAGCGGCCGAGCCGAAGAGCGCGGCGAACATTGGACGGACCGTCCACGAGCGTAGGTCGTCGGCCATCCGGAACAGGAGCTCCGAACGCAGGGCGGCAAGGGCGATCACGTACGGTGCGGCGAGGTGGTCACGGTTGAGGCCGTAGACATCGGCCTGCCCGACCCGGCGTGCGGTGACGGTCCCCTGGCCGACGAGGCGATGCAGTGCCTTGCGGACCCCGCTCTCGGAGTGTCTCCCGACGAGCTGGTGAACCTGTCGGCCGGTGAAGGCCGCGTCGGTCCGCAGGCGGCAGCCGTGCCGCGCTACGGCGTCCCGGTGACGGTCACCGTCGTCGGCACGAGCTCGACCCACGTCTGGCCGGGCTGGAGGGGGATCGGGGCGCCCGACTTGGTGACGAACTGGGTCGGCTGGCCGAGTGTCGACCGTGACCACGACCCCGGGGTACTCCTCGCCGCTGCGGAAGATGAGCGCTGTGCCACTGGCCGAGTTGTAGAGGTTGGCCTGGACCTCGAGGCCGCCTGTCTCGTTCTCGAGCCACGGGCCGTAGGTGACCTGGACGAACTGGACGACGACGTTCGCCGCGGTGTTCTGGGTGCCTGTGGCGAGCGTGTCGGGCGTGGTGCCGTAGAAGCGCTGGAACGCGTGGAGCTGGCTGTCGTACTTCCAGACGACGTTCGAGTTCGACGAGAACGGGATGGCGACCGTCGTCACCGGGCTGCCGCCGGCCGGCGCGGTGGCCGAGTAGCTGAAGATCGGGGCCGGCGCGGCCGTGTTTGTCGGGTAGAGCGCCCACATGGCTGTCGTCGACGCGTACGTGTCGTACGGCGCAACGCGGCCGGACGGGTGCTGGATGATCGAGCCGTGGGCACCGAGGTCGAGGTTGGTGATGGGCGACGAGTCGATGTTGGCAATGACCGGCTGGATGCCGCCGACGTGGGCGAGCAAGGGCTTCCCGAACTGGCCGAGGATGCCGATGTCGATGTTCCGGGCCGAGCGGATCGGGCCGACGAGCGGCGCGCTCTGGCACTGGAAGACCGCGGCGAACCGGGTGATCCCACCCTCGACCGGCTCCTCGAAGACGATGTCGGCCTGGTTCGAGCCCGGTCTGCGGCCGGCCGCCGGCGTAGTTTGTGATCTTCACCGCCAACGCCGGGCGACCGGGGACACCG
The DNA here is from genome assembly GCA_963844575.1 of uncultured Actinomycetota bacterium. GTDB lineage: Bacteria > Actinomycetota > Acidimicrobiia > Acidimicrobiales > RAAP-2 > DASZUK01. The sequence goes on along the minus strand of CAWJOU010000005.1, from coordinate 444,942 downwards.
CCCCCGCCGGGCACCGGTGAGCCGGTCAGCGGGCAGAGGGCCGCGGCGGCCGTCGACGTGGTCGTCGCCGGTGGCTTGGTGGTCGTGGTGGTCTGGCGGGGCGGGCTCGCCCCGCCGCTGGACGAGCAGCCGGCCAGGACGATCGCCCCGGCCGCGCCGGCGAGCAGCCACCAGCGGGTGTGGCGAGCGGGTCGGCCGGGACGGGTCCGACGAGAAAGGGATCGGGGCATGGTCGGCAATTCTCGGCCGCTGGCCATTCCGGGTGGGGGATGCTCCGTTTTCCGCCCGCCGGGTTTCGCCCACCGGGTTTCGCCCACCGGGTTTTCCGCCCGCGGGTGCCGCCCGGTAGCGTCCCGACAGTGCCACGATCCCTGCCCAAGCCGGTGCGGCGACTGGCCCATGCGGCGGTCCAGTGGGGCTGGACGTGGGCCGGCCAGGTCGGGGCGATCGGGCCGGACGACCCGGAGGGCCGGCGGTTCGGGGCGTTCGGGCGGGGGAGCGTGCTCACGTTCCCCCAGGGGGCGACCTACAACGAGCGGTACATCCGCATCGGCGAAGGCACGATGGTCGGCCCGTACGCGTGCCTGACGGCCGGGATGGCGCCGGGCCAGGTAATGGCGTCGGACCCGGTCGTGCGCATCGGCGACCGGTGCGTCATCGGCCGGGGCAGCCACATCGTCGGGCACTGGTCGATCGAGATCGGCGACGACATCCAGACGGGGCCGTACGTGTACGTCACGGACCAGAACCACACGTACGTCGACCCGGACGAGCCGGTCGGCCGGCAGTGGCCGGTGGAGGCGCCGGTCAAGATCGGCTCGGGCAGCTGGCTGGGGGCGAACGTCGTCGTGCTGCCGGGGGCGACGATCGGCGAGCACGTCGTCGTGGCGGCCGGCGCGGTTGTCCGGGGGGAGATCCCGGACCGCTGCGTCGTCGCCGGCGTGCCGGCCCGGATCGTCCGTCGCTGGCTGCCCGACTGCGGCTGGGTCGACGAGCGGGCTGTCGACGAGCGGGCGGTCGACGAGCGGGATGGCGACGAGCGGGATGGCGACCGCCGGCCGGCCCGGTCGGGAGCGGTGGACGGTGGCTGACGTGGGCGGCACCGTGGCGGTTCCCGCCGGGGTGGCCGGACCGGAGGCGCTGCTGGTCACGGTCAGCGGCCCGGACCGGCCGGGCATCTCGGTCCGGATCTTCGAGCAGCTGGCGTGGCTCGGCTTGGAGCTGGTCGACGTGGAGCAGGTCCAGGTGCACGGCCGGCTGCTGCTCTGCCTGGAGCTGGGGGCGACGCACATGGGGGCCGAGGCGGTCCGCCAGGAGCTGGACGGCGCCCTCGGCGGGCTGCGGGACGGCGCGGGCGAGCTCCAGGTGTCGGTGGTCGAGCTGGGCCCCGGTCGGGAGAACGGCCGGGGTCTCCGCCATCTGGTGACGGTGCTCGCCCCCCGGCTCGGGGCCGAGGCGATGGCCGGGATCTTCGGTCGGATCGCCGCGGCCGGCGGGAACGTCGACCGGATCGGCCGCCTTTCGACGTACCCGGTGACGAGCTACGAGCTGGCGGTGTCGGGTGGCGACGCGGACCAGCTCCGCCGGGAGCTGGCGGCCGAGGCGGCCCGCCGGTCGGTCGACCTGGCGGTCCAGCGGGCCGGCCTGCACCGGCGGGCGAAGCACCTGATCGTCCTCGACGTCGACTCGACGCTGCTGCAGGGCGAGGTGATCGACCGGCTGGCGGAGCGGGCGGGCTGCGCGGACATGGTGGCGGCGGTCACCGCGGCGGCGATGGCCGGGGAAGTCGACTTCGTCGACGCGATGCACGAGCGGCTGGCCCTGCTGGCCGGGCTCGACGCGAAGGTGCTCGGCGAGGTGGCCGATGAGCTCGTGCTCGCCCCGGGGGCGCGGACGCTGATCCGGACGCTCGAGCGGCTCGGCTACGTCACGGCGTTGGTCAGCGGCGGGTTCGTCCAGATCATCGAGGGACTAGCGGCGGAACTGGGCATCGACCACCTGGCGGCGAACACGCTGGAGGTCGTCGACGGCCGGCTGACGGGCCGCCTGGTCGGGCCGATGGTCGACCGGGCCGGCAAGGCGACCGCGCTCGAGCGGTTCGCGGCGGCCGCCGGCGTACCGCTGGCGCAGACGGTGGCGGTCGGCGACGGCGCGAACGACCTCGACATGCTGGCCGTCGCCGGTCTCGGGATCGCCTTCAACGCCAAACCGGCGGTCCGGCGGGCCGCCGACGCGGCGCTCAATGTCCCGTACCTCGACGCCATCCTCTTCCTGCTCGGGATCCCCCGCGAAGAGATCGAGGCTGCAGATCAGCCGGCTGATTAAAATACAAAATTAAAGCCCCCTTTTGCGGTAGATGACGGACATGAGCCGGCACTTCTCGACGGCCCGGCATCGGATGTAGCACCGGCTGCATCGACCGATCGACGGCACATCCTTGAAATAGAAGATCTCGTTTACCAGGGATTTTACGGCAAGCTTGAAAGTCGCTTGACAGTTGAAGAGACAGAGCGTTCAATGAAGACACACCCTCGTCAGTTCTTTGGTGGGGGAACGCGAATACCGAGGCGGTTGAGGAGGGGGATCTCTGAACATGCCATCTGAACCATGGCCGCGAGTGACGACGCGGCCTTGAGCACAAACCGCTCGTCCGTCTTTCCCCCCGAGGGTGGGTTCGACGGCTGAGTGATCGATGCCCGCCCCGGCGCAAGGGAACCGCTTCGTAGCGAGACGTCTGGTGGGCATGAGCCGGCACCCGGAAGGGTGCCGGGAAAAAGAGAAGCCCGAGGGCGGGCGGCGCGCCGCCGTTCCGACCCGAGGGACCTGATAAAAGATGCCTGGTCGTGCACTGATGGTTTCGGTGTCGGCGCGTCTGCGGAGGAGCGACGCGGAACCAGGTCGAGACGCGGCAGCTGTCGGCGCCCGGGGACGGCCCTGGGTGGTCGGCTGAGCCCGCTACGAGCCAGTGTGACTGGGGAGGTTCCCAAATGACCGAGAACGAGAAAGCTCGCACGACAGTGCCGAAGGCGGTGCTCCCCGGCGGGCGATCACCGCAGGGCGAAGACCGCAAGGTGCCGCGTGGCCGACACGGCCACCCGCGGGCGGAGATCGAAATGATCCAGCGGGCCCGGATCCTCGATGCGTTCGTCAACGAGGTCGGCACGGCCGGCCTGACCGGTGCGCACGTCGCCCACATCTGCGCGGCGGCCGGGGTATCGACGAAGGAGTTCTACTCCGTCTTCCGGAGCAAGGACGAATGCTTCTTTGCCGCGTTCGACCTCGGCGCCGGGGTGATCTGTGACCAGGTGGCGACGACGTACGACGAGACGAAAGGGCTGTGGGAGGACCGCATCCGGGCGGCGATCTTCAGCATGCTGCAGTCACTGGCGTCGAACCCGGCGTACGCCCGGCTGTCGATCGTCGAGATCTACCAGGCCGGCGAGCACGGCCTGGAGCGATTGAACACGGTCATCCAGCGCTTCCGGGAGATCCTCGGCGGCGGGGCGCCGAACCCGCCACCCGGCCTACCGGGGGAGGCGTTCGAGAACACGCTCGTCGGCCTGGCCTTCCACCCGCTGGCCGAGTACGTCATGGCCGGCAAGGCCGCCCAGCTCACCGACCTCGTACCGGTGCTGACGTACTCGCTCGCGTTGCCGGTCGTCGGTCCGGAGCGGGCCGCTCGGCAACTGCATCCGTCGATCGGGTAGGCAGTCCGCGGTCGGGCGGTCGACGACCGTCCCCGGCCGCGCATTTCAGACGAGGAAGCCAGCCGACGGTCCACGGGTTTCGTGGCCTGCCCGCGACGCGTTTCGGGCCTCAGGGCATTCAAAGGAAACTTCGTATTACAGCTTTTGCCTGGGCAAACGTCATGTTAAGAAGAACGGCACTGCCGGTGATCGTCGATGAGGGGGACGACAAAATGCGGAGGGACGGGTCGGGAACGGCCGCTGGAGTGCAGTGGCGCTGCCCGTCACGGACGTCCCGTCCCTCTGCGTCCGGCATTGACCCGAGGCGAGCGGTGCGAACGGTCTCGGGGGAGGAGCTGACCTTCCGGTGCGGCGCTCGTCGCGACCGATGACAAGGATCCCTCCCCGGGCGAGCGGCACACGGCGTGGTCGCCACGTTCGCCAGGGCGAGGGTCACGACACCGCCCGCCGCCTTCTTCGAAGTGCCGTGGGGACAACGGTTCGTGAGGTGCTGGCCCCCCTCCCATCCCCATCCCCCCGGGGGGCCAGCACCGCGCTCGACGGTCACCGTCCGACCTGCCGGAGGCGTTCTCGGCGCTGACGAAGTTTGCCGGGGGGTCGGGTCTCCCGACTCCTCGGTGAAGAAGGACGACCGGTGGCGTGGGACCGCCGCCCGCGTCACCGGTCGCTCCACCTTGCTTCCCGCGGTGATGGCCATTATTTCGTCAAAATAACTTCCAAAAAACTTGAAAAAATATTAATGTTTATTTGTAGTGAATACGACAGCATGTTAGAAGGTCCTCCTACGCATTTTTGTGAATAGCGAGGGGGCACTCATGCGTCGAACACTGCCGTCGTCCACACGTCCTGCCCGGTCCAAGAACCGCTGGTGGTCACGTCTCCGTCCGGCCGTGGCCGGACTGGCCGCGGTGGCTCTGATGGCCGGCGGATCGGTGAGCCTCTTCTCGTCGACGGCGTCGGCGACGACATCGTCGGCCACCCTGACCATGACATCGGGCACCTTCGGCGCCCACGGGAACACCCCGACCGCCCTGCCCACGCCGGCCACATTCAGTGGCAAAGTGAGCACCACAACCGGCAACATCACGGCCGGCACCCTCACCATCCCGTCGTGGAAAGAGTCCAACACAGGTAGCACAGAGACGATCCACATATTCGACGTGCACGCCGGGACAGCCACCGGCTCGGTCAGCTACAACGGCAACGTCACCATCGACGACACGGTGACCGTCCAGGTGAAGATCACTTCGCCGATCAGCGAGACCTGCAACTCGACGCCGGTGCACCTGGTCCTCCAGTCGACGTCGCCGTACAACACGACGACCAAAGACGTGGACCTCTCGGACACGACGTTCTCGATTCCCAACTTCTCGACCAGCACATGCTCGTTGGCCGCCACATCGCTCGACTCGCGGTTCTCGGGCAGCACAGGCAACGTGCTGACGCTCGATTTGCACGGCACACTGTCCGAGCCGCCGGCGCCGGCCACATCGACCACGACCAGCCTCTCGGCCAGTCCGGCCAGCCCCCAGCGGCAGGGCACCACAGTGACCCTGACCGGCACGGTCAAAAAGACCACAGGGGCCACGGCCACCGCGGCCACCGGCACCATGGACTTCTACAGCGGGACAACCGAGGTCGGGGCGGCCAGCGTCTCGAGTGGGGTGGCCACGTTCTCGACCAAGAGCCTGCCGTCGGGCACCGACTCGCTGAAGGCCGTCTACTCGGGCAACAGTTCCTACAACGGCAGCACCTCGAGCTCGCAGAACTACACCATCGAGCCCAACCCGACGGTGACCAGCACCCTGCCGATCACCGTGACCCGGGGGACAGCGACGGCGTCTACCTTCTCGGTCAAGGTGACAAACCCCTCGGGCGGGGTGACCTGGACACACCTGAAGCTGGCGCTCAGGCTGACCAACATCGACTTCCAGAAGTCGGCGAACGTGACGCTGACATATGAGAACGCGACAAGCACCTGGTGCTCGCTCGCCCTCTCCGGCAGCGGCACGATCAGGGGCACATTCAAGGGGTTGACCGGGGCCTGCGGGAGCACCTCGAACTTCTCCCTGGCCGCCGGGCACTCCCTGACGGTTCCCTTCCGCATCAAGTTCGCCTCGGGTGCCAACGTCGGCACCCAGACAGCCAGCTTCGCTCTGGAGACGTTGAACGCCACAGGCGCAGTGGTAGCCCCGTTTACAGCCACACTGACAACAGGGGTGTACCTCAACGCCCCGGCCGTCTACAGCCACGTCCAGGTCGACCCGGCCACCAAGTACTCGGTGACCATTGCGGCGAACCCGCCGTCGACAGCCATCCCCAAGGGCTACACGGTGCCGCCGAACGCCACCATCACACCCCCGGCCAACACAGGAACGACCGCTTACCCGACCCCCACCGGCACGGTGAAGTACCAGATCACAGGGACGACAGTCACGCCGGTCACGCCCACGGGCTGGACAACACCACGGCCGATCATCCTGGAGAACACCTACATCTCCACCGCCGGGCTGAGCACGGGCACCCACACCCTGAAGGTCGAGTACTCCGGCGACGGGGTCTACAACGCCGCCAGCGCGACAAAAACGTTCACGGTGGGCACGGCGGCTTCGGGCACGGCGTTCACCTGCTCGAGTGATACCGACCACAGCATCGCCGCCTCGGTGGTGGCCTCGGCCACCCTGCCGGCGACAACGTACACCGGGTCGGCCTCGGCCACCTCACTCAAGATCACACTCCACGTCGATCCCTACGTCGGTCCCGACACGGTGACAGCCGTCGCGACAGTGCTCATCGGCTTCACCCCGGGTGGAGGCACCACCGCCGGGTCGGTCACCCCGACCGAGTCGGGCGGGGTCACCACGCTGGCCTGGACCGGTCTGTCGGCCACCATCACCGGGATAACCGGGACGGTGGGCACCGAAATCCCGGTGGGGATCACCACCATCGACTTGAGCCAGGACGGCAAGAGCTACAGCTGTACCAAGAACACCACAGCGGCCAAACTGGCCACAGTCAAGGTGGCGGCGCCACCCACCCCGGTGACATGGAGCCTCTCGGGCTGCACCAGCGGGTCGACCACAGCCCCGGCCTGGGCCAACACCGAGAAGATCGTGGCCAAGGGGGCCGGCGGCGGCGGCGGCGGCGCAGCCGCTAGCGCCACAGGCTGGGGTGGTCGCGGTGGCGCTGGCGGCTCGGTGACCACCACCTTTACCATCGCCGGGTCCACCAAGGTGTCGGGCAAGACCGGCTGCGCCGGCAAGGGCGCTCCCCAGGGCGGTGGCGTGGTCGGCAACGGCGGCGCCTCGGTCAGCGGCTGGAGTTCGAGTGGCGCCGGTGGTCAGGGTCGCTACACAGCCATAGGGATAGCCAAAGGTGACGACGGCACCGGGGGCAGTGGCGGCGGCTCGACCGGCATCTGCAACGGGGCCAGCACCTGCACCTCGTCGACAACCGCCCACGTCGTGGCCGTCGCCGGTGGCGGTGGTGGTGGCGGTGAGTCGATGTGCTCGGGCACCGACGCCGGCAACGGCGGGATCGCCGGCAACTCGACGACAACCGCCACAAGCAGCTCTAAGGGCAAGGGCCTCAGCGGGACTGTCGGCACAACCGGGGCAGCCTGGGCCATAACAGGGGACGGTATCGCCGGCGGCGCCGGTGGCGCCAACAACAAGAGCACCGGTTCCGGCACCGCCGCTGGGAGCACCGGTGGGGAAGGCAAGGAGCCGGTGGCCGGTGACGGCGGCGGGAGTGGTGGCGGCGGCGCCGGCTACATCGGCGGCGCCGGCGGTGGTCCTACAGCCGATGACTGCACGATGGCCGGCGGCGGCGGCGGCGGTTCCTCGTGGGTGGCCACGAGCGGTAGCTCGACCACCTTCGGCACGGGGGCGGCCGGCAGCAACCGGTCCGGCAGCACAGGTACTGCCGGATCGATCACCGTGACCTTCTCGTACACAAAGACACGGTGACGTCTACGGAAATGGTGTCGAAAGACAGTTGCAGAGGTGAGGGCGGCCATGCGGCCGCCCTCACCTCTTTTCTACTGACGGCAGGCCGACATTCGAGAGAACATTAGAAAATATTAGTTACTACTTTTTGACGTAAAAACTTCGTGCTAGAAAACGAGTCGCAACTCATCGATGCAGCTTCGCGGTAGGGGGGGAGTCAAATGCACAGGGGATTTCAACGCGAAACCGGGTCCGGCCGGCGAGGGGGAAGGAAGCTCCCGTCATTGGGAGCTGTCGTCAGCGCCCTGCTCGCCAGCGTGCTGATGATGGGCACGCTGCTCGGATTGGTTGTCAGTGAGGCGTCGGCCACAGCACTCCCGGCGTGTACGACGGCTTCCACTGCCACATGTGCGGTTACCCTCAACATGACGGCCGGGTCGTTCGGGGTCCATGGCAACGGGGCGGCGACCATCCCGGGCCCCGCGTCGATCACCGGGACCCTGGACCCGAAGACGGGCGCCGTTACCGGGGCCACCCTCAGCCGGCTCGCGTATAACGTGCCGTCCAGTCCCCTCAACACACACAGCACAGAGACAGTCATCATCACCCAGCTCACGCCGGGAGCAGGGACCGGGAGCATCAACTCTCTTGGTGACGTCTCGTACAGCGCGGCTCTCCAGATTCTGATCACAATCCACTCGCCACTGAAGACGGCGTGTGCCACCAACGCGCCGGTCAACGTGACCCTGACTTCGTCGGCCCCGTACTCTTCCGGCGCCGTGACGATCTCACAGAAAAACTTTACAATCCCCGACTTCACACCATCCGCTCCGGGGTATAACTGCCTCGCATTGGCGGGAAGTCAGTTGAACGTCCGCTATTCGGGAACGACAAACGTGATGTCCCTCTCCCTTACCGGGGCCATGCCGCTGCCGCCGCCCCCGACCAAGCCGACCACCACCTCGTTGACGGTGAGCCCCACAGGTCCGGTCCTGGTCGGGACGACAGTGACGCTGAGGGCCACGGTATCGGCCACAGTGGGCAGCACACCGGCTCCGGCTGGTCAGGTCACATTCATGAGCGGGCCGACATTCGTGGGCCGCGTCCCCCTGAGCACAACAGCGGGAACGGAAACGGCAACCCTCACGACGTCACACCTTCCAGCCGTCCCCACTCAGACGCTCACCGCGGTCTACTCGGGCGATACAAAGTATGCGCCGAGCACGTCGCCGGCCAAGAGCTATTCGGTCCAACCGAAGCCGAGCGTCTCGACCAACCTTGCGGCCACGGCGATTGTCGGTGCCGCGACACCAACCTACTTTACAGTCAGACTGACAAATCCCTCCATCGGTGAGAGCTGGGCAGATCTGAAGTTGACGATCAGGCTGGCTGTTCTAAAGTCGACACACGAAAATGTGACGATGGAGTATGAGAACTCGACGGGAACATGGTGCCCGATTTCGTTTGCAAACCGCGGCGGGAGTTTGTTGCTGGGAACATTCAAGGGGTTGACGGGAGCCTGTGGCAGTACAACGAAGTTCTCTCTGCCGGCAGGGACATCCCTGACGGTCCACTTCCGCATCGCCTACTCCGCGGCGGTGGTGAGCTTCGGCCAGCAGACAGCGACCTTTGCCCTGCAGACGCTGAATGCCGCAGGCACAGTGGTTCCCCCGTTCACATCAACAGTAACAACAGGGGTCTATACCTACGCGCCGTCCGCGGTGGGGAAAGTCCTGGTCAGTCCGGCCACCAGATATAATCCCACACTGAAGACCACACCGACCGTGACGGCTATTCCTTCCGGTTATCAGTTCTTTCCGCAGGTTATCTTCACGGCTCCACCCAATGCACCGACAACAACCAAGGCGGTCTATCCCTACCCAGTTGGAACGTACACCTACCAAGTCGATGGCCACACATTCACACCGCCAATCGTGCTGACGACGCACTATTACACTACAGACGTAATTGCTCTACTGGAAACCCAGTCGATTCCTACCAGTGGCTTGAGCATCGGCAGCCATACCTTGACGATCGTCTACTCGGGAGATTCCGTCTATAACGGCGTCAATATCACACGGGCCTTTACGGTCGTTGCCGCCGCTCCAGGAACGGTGTACAACTGCACGAGAGCGGGTGCCCCGATTGCCGGGTCGGTGATCGTGTCCGGCGCTTTGCCCCGGACATCTCCGGCCGGGGTCGGAACCGCACGAGTGACCTTGATCAGTCTTGCGGTGAACCTCGACGGCAGTGCCGCCTTCATTACAACCACAGAGGATTTGACCGACGTCAAGGTCAACCTGTCGCCGGGCGGATCGATCACAGCACCCACAATTGTGCCTTCGGCAGCGAACGACACCGTAACCGCCAAGTGGACAGGACTGTCGGCTACGGTCCCGGTCACCGGCAGTCCTGGAGCACAAGTACCGGTGGGGATCGAGTCCGTTTCCTTCACAGGAGGGGGGGTCGCCTTTAACTGCACGGCAGGCTCTCCGGCGGCGACGATCGGCTCGATTCTCGTGTCGGGGGTCACGTTGGCGGCCAGCCCGGCCAGCCCCGTGCTGTCGGGAACTAACGCGGTCCTCGCTGCGACCGTCGTACCGACCACAAGGGGTGGGCAGGTCAATTTCCTGACGCACACAGCAGGGTCGGGTAAGACAGTGACCCTCGGGACTGCCACGGTTCCCACGTCGGGACCGACAAAGGGCATCGCCAGGCTTAGCGTTCCGGCCCCCTCAGTCGGGCAGCACTCCTACAGCGCCCAGTGGAGCGGCACGGTGCCAGTGAGCACCTCGAACACCGTGGCCTATACAGTGGAGACGAAGCCGGCGGTGACGAAACAGCCGTCGGCCCAGACGGTGAAGGAAGGGACAGCCGCCACCTTTACAGCCACCGCCTCGGGGACACCAACTCCGACCGTCCAGTGGCAGGTGTCCACGAACGGCTCGACCTGGTCGACAATCACCGGGGCGACGGGCACGATGTACGTGACCCCGGTCACGGCGGCGGCCGACAGTGGCAACAAGTACCGAGCGGTGTTCACCAACGGTGCCGGCTCGGCCACCACCGACGGGGCGTCGCTGACTGTTGTCGTTCCACCCTCGGTCGCCACCCAGCCAGCCAACCAGTCGGCGGTAACCGGGAACACGGCGACGTTCAGCGCCAAGGCCACCGGCAGCGTGCTGGCCGTCCAGTGGCAGGTCTCGACGAACGGTGGGAGCAGCTGGTCGAATGCTCCGGGGACACCGAGCAACAGCTTTGCCTCCCGGACAACACTGACCAGCGCCTATACCACGCCGGCGACCACCACGGCGAACAACGGTAACCAGTACCGGGCGGTCTTTAGTAATGGTGAGGGCACGGCCACATCGAACGCCGCCACGCTAACGGTGACCACGACCCCACCGCCACCGCCACCGCCACCGCCACCGCCGGCGTCGGGCACCGGCTATCACCTGGTCGCCGCCAACGGCTCGGTCTACAGCTACGGCACCGCCCCCTTCTACGGCTCGATGGGCGGCAAGTCCCTCTCGGCGCCGATCGTGGGCACGGCGACGACGCCCGGTGACGGGGGCTACTGGCTGGTCGGCAGTGACGGCGGCATCTTCAGCTTCGGCAACGCCGCCTTCTACGGCTCGATGGGCGGCCAGCCGCTCAACAAGCCGATCGTCGGCATCGCGGCCACGCCGGACGGCAAGGGCTACTGGGAGGTGGCCTCCGACGGCGGCATCTTCGCCTTCGGTGACGCCGCCTTCTACGGCTCGATGGGCGGCAAGCCGCTCAACAAGCCGATCGTCGGCATTGCCTCCACCCCTGACGGCAAGGGGTATTGGATGGTGGCCTCAGACGGCGGCATCTTCAGCTTCGGTGACGCCGCCTTCTACGGCTCGACCGGCTCGTTGACCTTGAACAAGCCGATCGTCGGCATGGCCTCGAGCTCCACAGGCGGTGGCTACTGGCTGGTGGCGGCCGACGGCGGGGTCTTCAGCTTCGGCAACGCCGGCTTCCACGGCACCGTGGCCGGGACCACGTCGGCCTCGATCGTGAGCCTCGTGCCCACCGGGGACAACGGCGGTTACTGGGAGACGGCAGCGTCCGGGCAGGTGTTCCAGTTCGGGGACGCCACCTCGGCCGGTACAGCCCTGGCCCAGACAGCGACCATCGTTGCTATGTCGGATTGACGACATAGCAGGTCGGACAGCCGACAGAAGGCTTACACCAAAGGTTCCAAGACTACGGCCGGACCGCCGCCGGCCGTAGTCTTGGGCCAACAATTGGCTTTCCGAATTTCATCGGAGGAGCGCAGTAAGTCAAGGGGCCGCACCCGTGGGAACGGGTGCGGAAGGATCTCGGGTCGTCCGTGCGCTCCCGGCAGACGCGGCTGACCTCGGACCTCGACATCCCGACGGAGCGCCCAAGGCCTGGACCACGTCGTCGACCTTCCCTCGTCGAGTCGCCGTGCACGTAGGCCTCCATCACCACGAGGAAGAGAACCCGGTTGATGCGACACTGGCGCTCGAGGGTGAAGGGGAAGAGCTGCCCCGGCGGAGCTTCGGGATAGCGAGCTCCATGTCGCCGGCCTTGGTCGGAAGCGGCCGAAGCTGGTGACGACGGTCGGCGGCGACATGGAGCTACAGATCCCTAAGCTGCGGGAGGGGAGCTTCTTCCCCTCGCTCTTGGAGCGCCGGAGGAGGATCGACTGGGCCCTCTTCGCCGTGTCATGGAGGCTCGGATCCACAGAATATCGACGAGGGAAGGTCGACGACGTGGTCCAGGCCTTGGGGCGCTCCGTCGGGATGTCGAGGTCCGAGGTCAGCCGCGTCTGCCGGGAGCGCACGGACGACCCGAGATCCTTCCGCACCCGTTCCCACGGGTGCGGCCCCTTGACTTACTGCGCTCCTCCGATGAAATTCGGAAAGCCAATTGTTGGCCCAAGACTACGGCCGGCGGCGGTCCGGCCGTAGTCTTGGAACCTTTGGTGTAAGCCTTCTGTCGGCTGTCCGACCTGCTATGTCGTCAATCCGACATAGCAACGATGGTCGCTGTCTGGGCCAGGGCTGTACCGGCCGAGGTGGCGTCCCCGAACTGGAACACCTGCCCGGACGCTGCCGTCTCCCAGTAACCGCCGTTGTCCCCGGTGGGCACGAGGCTCACGATCGAGGCCGACGTGGTCCCGGCCACGGTGCCGTGGAAGCCGGCGTTGCCGAAGCTGAAGACCCCGCCGTCGGCCGCCACCAGCCAGTAGCCACCGCCTGTGGAGCTCGAGGCCATGCCGACGATCGGCTTGTTCAAGGTCAACGAGCCGGTCGAGCCGTAGAAGGCGGCGTCACCGAAGCTGAAGATGCCGCCGTCTGAGGCCACCATCCAATACCCCTTGCCGTCAGGGGTGGAGGCAATGCCGACGATCGGCTTGTTGAGCGGCTTGCCGCCCATCGAGCCGTAGAAGGCGGCGTCACCGAAGGCGAAGATGCCGCCGTCGGAGGCCACCTCCCAGTAGCCCTTGCCGTCCGGCGTGGCCGCGATGCCGACGATCGGCTTGTTGAGCGGCTGGCCGCCCATCGAGCCGTAGAAGGCGGCGTTGCCGAAGCTGAAGATGCCGCCGTCACTGCCGACCAGCCAGTAGCCCCCGTCACCGGGCGTCGTCGCCGTGCCCACGATCGGCGCCGAGAGGGACTTGCCGCCCATCGAGCCGTAGAAGGGGGCGGTGCCGTAGCTGTAGACCGAGCCGTTGGCGGCGACCAGGTGATAGCCGGTGCCCGACGCCGGCGGTGGCGGTGGCGGTGGCGGGGTTCGTCGTGCGGTCGATGGATGAGCACGACGAGTGGTGGCTGTTGGTGGAGACCACGGCCGACATGGTTGGATGTCCCACCTGTGGTGTCCGGGCGACGGGTCACGGTCGGTCGGTGGTTCAGGTCCGAGATCTGTCGATGGCCGGCGCGGCCGTCCGGTTGGCCTGGCGCAAGCGACGGTGGTGGTCCTGGGACCGGCGCTCGTGATTATGGATAGCCCTTGGTCGACGATCCCCGCCGGCTCCACGGCGTGCGGGCGTTGGGCGACGACGAGCACAAGATGCTGGCCGCCGGTCCGTCACCACACGATCTATGCCACCCCAGCTGGTCGACCTCGATCGTGGCCGGCTCTTGGACGTCGTAGAGCCGGTAATGCCCACGATCGGCTCGTTGAGTGGCTGGCCGCCCATCGAGCCGTAGAAGGCGGCACTCAGCGGGACTTCAGCCGCTCGCGGGGCTGCAATGGGGGTTCGGCCACGACTACGGGAGCCACTCACAAGCGTTTCATTCTTTGTGGGTAGCTAGAACGGCCAAGAAGACTCAGATCCGAAGTGCCAGAAAAACTTCGCATTACAGCTTTTGTGTGGATAGACGTCATGTTAAGAAGGAACACCGCCGCCGGTGGTCGTCAATCAGGGGGGACGAAACGTTGCGACTAGGGTCGATCATTCGCACGCCGTGCGCCGGGGTACTAGGTCGGTACCGGTGGGAACGGCCGTGACATTTGCGGCGACCGTCGTGTCGGGAATAAGAGACGAGCAGGTTACCTTCTCCGATAACTATGCAGGCACAAAGAGGGTCTTGGGCACGGCGGTGATCCCTTCGTCGGGCCCGACAGAGGGCATCGACGCCCTGAGAGTTCAGTCGGCACTTAGTACGAATTTTTATAATGCCCAGTGGTCCGGAACGTCGCCGGTCGGTACATTGAACATCGTGGCGTACGCAGGCGACACCGTACTAGTAGTACAGCTGTCCCTACGGACGGCCAACGCCTCGGCCTCGTTCTCGGTAATGGCGTCGGGCACACCGACCCCGATAGCCCAGTGGCATTTGTCGACGAACGGCGGGGCCCAGTGGACAGCAGTCACCGGCGCCGCCGAGACGACCTACACCACACTGGCGACCACGGCGGCCGACAGTGGCGACCAGTACCGGGCTGTCTTCACGAACGGTGCCGGGTCGGTCACCTCGAAAGCGGCCGGTTTGACGGTGAACGTGAACGGCCTGGTCGCTGCCAACGGTGCGGTCTTCGCCTTCGGTGACACCGCCTTCTACGGTTCGATGGGCGACAAGCCGCTCAACAAGCCGATCGTCGGCATCGCTTCCACCCCGACAAGGGCTACTGGGAGGTGGCCAGTCAAGGCGGGGTCTTCAGTTTCGGCAACGCCGGATTCCACGGCACCAGGCGCCGGGACCACCACCAGTCAGATCGTGAGCCCCATGCCCACCGGTGACAACGGTGGGCACTGGGAGACGGCAGCCAGCGGCCATGTGTTCCAGTTCGCGGACGTAACCAGCGCCGGCATGGCCCTGGCCCAGAAAGCGACCATCGCCGCCATGTCGGACTAGCCGACAGAAAGGACCCACATGGGTTCTGAGACCGCCGCCGGCCGTGGGCCTGGGCCACACGAGAACGAAAACCGCAGTACAACACGAGACATGAGGGGACGAAACGTTGCGACGAGGATCGATCATCCGCACGATGTGCGCCGGGGGACTGGCTGTATTGGCTGGGGGCGCCACCCTGGGGCTGGTCAGTGTGGCCGGGCTGACCGCAGGGCCGCTGGCCCAGGCCGGGGCCGACAGCGCCGGCTTCACGTTGAACTGCACACTCAATGGGACACACTTCACGATCCCGAACACCGTGGCCACCGGCAGCCTGCCGGCGACGGTCACACCGGGCAAGCCGTTTTCCCTCACTAACGTCGGCCTCAAGGTCACCCTGCCGTCGACCCCGCTGTTCGAGGCGGCGGCCAACAAAACAATCACAGGGACATACAAGACGACGTTCACCGCCTCGGGGGCTGCCCCGGCCTCGACGTCGGTCACCCTGACCGTGCCCCCCACCCACATCGGCACACCGGCCCCGGGTACGCTGCTCACGGCCAGCGGCTCGCCATTGTCGTTCACGGCCGGCAACGCCGCCGGGCCGGCCTCGGTCTCGATCGGCACTAGCGGTACACTGAGCCTGCTGGTCAAGGGCATCGGCACGGTCCACCTGGCCTGCACCAACCCGGCGACCACCATCGCTTCCACCTCAGTGGCGGCTCCGCAGACCGCCGTCTCGGCCGTGCTGCCCAACTCGGGCCCGCTGGCCGGCGGTGAATCGGTGACCGTGCTCGGCACATTCTTCACAGGGGCCAGCGCCGTCGACTTCGGCTCGAATCCCGGTCGGACAGTCTCGGTCAAGACAGCCAATGCGCTCACCGTCGTCTCCCCGCCGGGCACAGCCGGCACGGTCGACGTGAAGGTGGTGACCTCGTTCGGCACCTCGGCGGCAACGGGGGCCGACCACTACACCTACACCAACGCCCCCGTCGTGACCGGGGTCAACCCCGACCAGGGCCCCCCGGCCGGGGGCACCTCGGTGACCATCACCGGTCTGCAGATGACAAGCATCACCGGGGTCTCTTTCGGTTCCACGCCGGCCACCAGCTTCGTCCAGAACTCGAGCACCCAGATCACCGCCGTCTCCCCGCCGGGCACCGGCACGGTCGACATCCTCTTGACCAACGCCAAGGGCACCTCGATCCCGGGTCTCTTGGACCAGTTCGACTACGCCTCGCCGGGTTACTGGGAGGTGGCCTCTGACGGGGGCATCTTCGCCTTCGGCGGTGCCCCCTTCTACGGCTCGATGGGCGGCAAGCCGCTCAACAAGCCGATCGTCGGCATCGCGGCGACGCCCACAGGCACAGGCTATTGGGAGGTCGCTTCTGACGGCGGCATCTTCAGCTTCGGGGCCGCCGGCTTCCACGGCTCGATGGGCGGCAAGCCGCTCAACCAGCCGATCGTCGGCATGGCCCCCACCCCCACAGGTGGCGGCTACTGGGAGGTGGCTTCTGACGGTGGCCTCTTCGCCTTCGGCAACGCCCCCTTCTACGGATCCATGGGCGGCAAGAAGCTCAGCGCCCCCATCGTCCAGATGATCGCTGCGCCGACAGGCAACGGCTACTGGGAGATCGGCAGTGACGGCACCGTCTATTCGTTCGGTTTCGCCGGCCGCTACGGCGGCATGGGCGGCAAGGCGCTCAACAAGCCGATCGTCGGTGGGGCCGCGACCCCCACATTCGACGGCAACTGGCAGGTGGCCAGTGACGGCGGCATCTTCAGTTTCGGGAACGCCGGCTACTACGGCTCGATGGGTGGCAAGCCGCTCAACCAGCCGATCGTCGGCATGGCCACCACCCTCGACGGCGGTGGCTACTGGATGGTGGCCAGTGACGGCGGGATCTTCAGCTTCGGCGACGCCGTCTTCAGTGGATCGATGGGCGGCAAGCCGCTCAACGCCCCGGTGGTGGGGATCGCCGCGGCATAGAAAGGTGTATGAAACGGCCGACCGGCCGTCATCGATGCTTTCTGGGCATCGATGACGGCCGTCGTCGCGTAAAGGTCAAGATTTAGTTCAAATCAGAAAGTATGATTATCCCTTTTAAATTGCCATATGTCATGGTAAAAGGAACTGCCAAATAGATCGCGGGTTCTGTCCATAGGGGGAATGCCATGCGTCGAACACTGCCGTCGTCCACACGTCCTGCCCGGTCCAAGAACCGCTGGTGGTCACGTCTCCGTCCGGCCGTGGCCGGACTGGCCGCGGTGGCTCTGATGGCCGGCGGATCGGTGAGCCTCTTCTCGTCGACGGCGTCGGCGACGACATCGTCGGCCACCCTGACCATGACATCGGGCACCTTCGGCGCCCACGGGAACACCCCGACCGCCCTGCCCACGCCGGCCACATTCAGTGGCAAAGTGAGCACCACAACCGGCAACATCACGGCCGGCACCCTCACCATCCCGTCGTGGAAAGAGTCCAACACAGGTAGCACAGAGACGATCCACATATTCGACGTGCACGCCGGGACAGCCACCGGCTCGGTCAGCTACAACGGCAACGTCACCATCGACGACACGGTGACCGTCCAGGTGAAGATCACTTCGCCGATCAGCGAGACCTGCAACTCGACGCCGGTGCACCTGGTCCTCCAGTCGACGTCGCCGTACAACACGACGACCAAAGACGTGGACCTCTCGGACACGACGTTCTCGATTCCCAACTTCTCGACCAGCACATGCTCGTTGGCCGCCACATCGCTCGACTCGCGGTTCTCGGGCAGCACAGGCAACGTGCTGACGCTCGATTTGCACGGCACACTGTCCGAGCCGCCGGCGCCGGCCACATCGACCACGACCAGCCTCTCGGCCAGTCCGGCCAGCCCCCAGCGGCAGGGCACCACAGTGACCCTGACCGGCACGGTCAAAAAGACCACAGGGGCCACGGCCACCGCGGCCACCGGCACCATGGACTTCTACAGCGGGACAACCGAGGTCGGGGCGGCCAGCGTCTCGAGTGGGGTGGCCACGTTCTCGACCAAGAGCCTGCCGTCGGGCACCGACTCGCTGAAGGCCGTCTACTCGGGCAACAGTTCCTACAACGGCAGCACCTCGAGCTCGCAGAACTACACCATCGAGCCCAACCCGACGGTGACCAGCACCCTGCCGATCACCGTGACCCGGGGGACAGCGACGGCGTCTACCTTCTCGGTCAAGGTGACAAACCCCTCGGGCGGGGTGACCTGGACACACCTGAAGCTGGCGCTCAGGCTGACCAACATCGACTTCCAGAAGTCGGCGAACGTGACGCTGACATATGAGAACGCGACAAGCACCTGGTGCTCGCTCGCCCTCTCCGGCAGCGGCACGATCAGGGGCACATTCAAGGGGTTGACCGGGGCCTGCGGGAGCACCTCGAACTTCTCCCTGGCCGCCGGGCACTCCCTGACGGTTCCCTTCCGCATCAAGTTCGCCTCGGGTGCCAACGTCGGCACCCAGACAGCCAGCTTCGCTCTGGAGACGTTGAACGCCACAGGCGCAGTGGTAGCCCCGTTTACAGCCACACTGACAACAGGGGTGTACCTCAACGCCCCGGCCGTCTACAGCCACGTCCAGGTCGACCCGGCCACCAAGTACTCGGTGACCATTGCGGCGAACCCGCCGTCGACAGCCATCCCCAAGGGCTACACGGTGCCGCCGAACGCCACCATCACACCCCCGGCCAACACAGGAACGACCGCTTACCCGACCCCCACCGGCACGGTGAAGTACCAGATCACAGGGACGACAGTCACGCCGGTCACGCCCACGGGCTGGACAACACCACGGCCGATCATCCTGGAGAACACCTACATCTCCACCGCCGGGCTGAGCACGGGCACCCACACCCTGAAGGTCGAGTACTCCGGCGACGGGGTCTACAACGCCGCCAGCGCGACAAAAACGTTCACGGTGGGCACGGCGGCTTCGGGCACGGCGTTCACCTGCTCGAGTGATACCGACCACAGCATCGCCGCCTCGGTGGTGGCCTCGGCCACCCTGCCGGCGACAACGTACACCGGGTCGGCCTCGGCCACCTCACTCAAGATCACACTCCACGTCGATCCCTACGTCGGTCCCGACACGGTGACAGCCGTCGCGACAGTGCTCATCGGCTTCACCCCGGGTGGAGGCACCACCGCCGGGTCGGTCACCCCGACCGAGTCGGGCGGGGTCACCACGCTGGCCTGGACCGGTCTGTCGGCCACCATCACCGGGATAACCGGGACGGTGGGTACGGAAATCCCGGTGGGGATCACCACCATCGACTTGAGCCAGGACGGCAAGAGCTACAGCTGTACCAAGAACACCACAGCGGCCAAACTGGCCACAGTCAAGGTGGCGGCGCCACCCACCCCGGTGACATGGAGCCTCTCGGGCTGCACCAGCGGGTCGACCACAGCCCCGGCCTGGGCCAACACCGAGAAGATCGTGGCCAAGGGGGCCGGCGGCGGCGGCGGCGGCGCAGCCGCTAGCGCCACAGGCTACGGCGGCGCCGGCGGCGCCGGCGGCTCGGTGACCACCACCTTTACCATCGCCGGGTCCACCAAGGTGTCGGGCAAGACCGGCTGCGCCGGCAAGGGCGCCCCCCAAGGCGGTGGCGTGGTCGGCAACGGCGGCGCCTCGGTCAGCGGCTGGAGCTCGAGTGGCAAGGGCGGTCAGGGACGCTACACAGCCATAGGGATAAGCAGCGGTAACGACGGCACCGGGGGCAGTGGCGGCGGCTCGACCGGCATCTGCAACGGGGCCAGCACCTGCACCTCGTCGACAACCGCCCACGTCGTGGCCGTGGCTTCCGGTGGTGGTGGCGGCGGTGAGTCGATGTGCTCGGGCACCGACGCCGGCAGTGGTGGCCAGGCGGGGAACGCCGGGACAACCGCCACAAGCAGCTCCAAGGGCAAGGGCCTGAGCGGCACCGGCGGGGCTACTGGCGGGACCGGTGGAGTCGCCGGCGGCGCCGGCGGGGCCAACAACAAGTCGAGCGGCTCAGGAAGCGCCACAGGTAGCGCCGGCGGTGAAGGCAAGGAGCCGGTGGCCGGTGACGGCGGCGGGAGTGGTGGCGGCGGCGCCGGCTACATCGGCGGCGCTGGCGGCGCTCCTACAGCCGATGACTGCGGCGCTGGCGGCGGTGGTGGTGGTGGCGCCTCGTGGGTGGCCACGGCTGGCGGGTCGACCACCTTCGGCACGGGGTCGAGCGGTGGGAGCCGGAGCGGCACCACAGGCACGGCCGGCTCGGTGACCGTGACCTTCTCGTACACAAAAACACGGTGACCGGCCCGAGCTGACCTTCATCGGGTCAGCGAGGAGAGTCCGTCCGACGCCGGGTGGGCGCCTCACGAGCGATCGTGGGTGCGCCCGCTCGGCGTCTTTCTACGTTGTCGTCGGCCAGTTGCCTGTCGATGATCACTGTCTGGGAGGCAAGATCCGGAAATAACTGGCCCGGTCGGGATCAGGGCCGCGGTGGAGGACGGCGGCGGCGTGTCGGACGGCCGTCGACGCCGGAAGGAAGACCAGGTAGTAGACGAGCGTCCACACGCCTCGGCGGAGTGGGGTCCGCTCCCGTCCCCGCCGAGACTCAGCGGTGGTCATCAGTCCGGCGGTATCGAGAGGCGCCAGTCGGTGGTTTCGCACCAGGCCGGCTGCTCGGCCTTCTCGAGGACGAAGTGACCGATGGCCAGGCTATCGATATCACTCCGCATGAAGCAGGCGTGGGCCTCCTGCGGGGTGTTGACGATCGGCTCGCCGCGGACGTTGAACGACGTGTTGACGAGGACCGGGCAGCCGGTGATCTTGTCGAAGGCAGAGAGCAGTCGATGGAACGGCGGGTTGTCGGATTCGCTGACCGTCTGCACCCGGGCCGAGCAGTCGACGTGGGTCACTGCCGGGATGGTCGACCGACGGACGTTCAGGAGATCAATGCCGGTCGCGCCGGTTGTCGTGGGCTGTAGTCGCTGGGCCTTTGCGATCTCGGCGACGACGAGCATGTATGGGCTCGGCCGGTTGAGGTCGAAATACTCGTGGACCCGTTCGAGGAGCACGGCCGGGGCGAACGGTCGGAACGACTCGCGGAACTTGATCTTGAGGTTCATCTGCCGCTGCATTTGCGGATCGCGGGGGTCGCCGAGGATGGAGCGGGCGCCGAGGGCCCTTGGTCCGAACTCCATCCGGCCCTGGAACCAGCCGACGACTTTTCCGTCGGCCAACTGGTGGGCGACGACCTCGGCGAGTTCGTCGTCGTCGACGACGACGTAGGCGGCCCGGTAGTGGTCGAGGATGGCCCGGATCTGTTCGTCGCTCCAGGCACGGCCGAGCAGCGACCCGGCCATCGCGTCCCGTTCGGCCAGGACGTGCAGCCGGCCAGCTCCCCGTTCGACCGCCACCGACATGGCCGCGCCGAGCGCGCCACCGGCGTCCCCGGCGGCCGGCTGGACCCAGAGATCGTCGACGATGTTCTCGCGTAGGAGCCGGCCATTGGCGACACAGTTGAGGGCCACGCCACCGGCCAGGCAGAGGGCCCGCTCACCGGTAGCGGCCCGAGCCGTGCGGGCCAGACGGACCATGACGTCCTCGGTCACCGCCTGGACCGACGCGGCGAGATCGAAGTGGTGATCGAGCAGCGGCGACTCGGCCGGCCGGCGAGGCACGCCGAAGAGCCGTTCGAAGGCCGGCCCGGTCATCTGCCGCCCGGCGAGGAACTCGAAATTGTTGACGTGCAGCTGGAACGAGCCGTCGGACTTGACGTCGATCAGCTCTCGCCGGATGAGATCGGCGTAGACCGGCCGGCCGTAGGGGGCAAGTCCCATCAGCTTGTACTCGCCGGAGTCGACCTTGAACCCGCAGAAATGGGTGAACGCCGAGTACAGGAGGCCGAGCGAGTGGGGGAACCGGATCTCGGCGACCGGCTCGAGGGCTGTGGCGCGACCGTGCCAGATCGTCGTGGTGGCCCACTCGCCAACGCCGTCGACGCAGAGGACGGCCGCCGACTCGTACGGGCTGGGCAGGAACGCCGACGCGGCGTGGGAGTGGTGATGCTGCCGGTAGACGACGGGCGGAACCTTTCCCCGGCCGAGCGCGGCCAGGTCACGTTCGACCTGGCGGCCCAATCGCAGCTTGTGGGGGACCCACTCGGCCATCGTCCGCCCGAACGACGACCCGGCCGACGGCCCGGCGGCGGCGTAAGAGGCCAGGATGCGGCGGAACTTGATCCGTGGGTCCTCGTAGTACGCCACCGTCGCGACGTCGTCGAGGGACACGCCGAGGTAGTCGAGACAGGCGGAGACAGCCCGTCGGGGAAACGACGGATCGTGCCGCCGGCGAGAGAACCGTTCCTCCTGGAAGGCCGCCACCGGAACGCCGTCGGCCACCAGAGCCGCCGCGCTGTCGTGGTAAAAGGCGGACAAGCCGAGCACGAGCGTGCCTGGCGACTCGGTGGTCATGGGACGCTCGTTCGTCCGGAACGTGGGGATCTCGTGGCACGGAACGCCCGCCGTTGTGCCCGACGCTGGGCCAGCCGGGGCCGGGGTCCGGACGGTGGGTCGAGTGACACGAAGCCGACCCGTACCCGTTCCCAGGCATCGAGCTGGGCGGCGTGGCCGTGGGTGTCGCCGATGGCGGCGATGAACGTGTCGACCGCGTCGGCGGCCCAGGCCGTATGACCGGCGGCGACGTTGTCGATCGTGTTGTGGATGTCGACGAACCGGGTGCTGAACCCATGCCGCTGCAGGGCGAGCCGAGCCGACCGGTAGCTCCCGCCGACCCCGGACAGCTCCATCGCCAGGTTCAGGCCGAGGATCTCCGGCGTGAACGTCCGCGGGCGGCGCCCGATGCTCAGCCAGTAGACCGGCAGCTCGAACGACCGGTCGTCCAGCCGGTCCGACGAGGCGAACGCCCAGCTCGCCGTCGGCGGCAGGTCCACGCCCATCTCCTCGAGCAGCTGACGGTAGATGCGGGGATGGTTGCGCTCTGGTCGGCAGTCGCCGAGCTCGTCCCAGTAGGTACGGAAGAGGAGGCGGCCGATGTCCGTGGCGACCTGTTGGTAGTCGGTGAAGCCGTGGAGGAGCGAGCCGTCCAGCAGCACCAGTGGGGCCGTCTGGACGGTCGACTCGACGAGCGCCTGGCGCGACACGGCCGGGGTGTCGGCGTCGGTGACGAACTGCTCGGCGTGCCGGTCGTGCTGATCCAGGAGCCACGGGCGCAGGCCGTCCGTCGTCCAGCGCCTCGGGAGCTGGCGATCGTCGGCGTCCAGCCGGTACCGCGAGCGGGTCAGCCAGCCGTGGACATAGCTGGTCGCCCACCGGGACAGTGCCGGGGACGTCGATCGGCGTTGCAGACGGTGGTAGGCCTCCCGGACCGAGCTCGGCAGGCCGTCGTCGCCGTCCGATCGGACGATCACCGCTGGCCGGAGATCGAGGAGCGGAGGGTCGGGCGGGGTGGGCGCGGCCCGGCGATCCGGTGTGGCCGGGAGCGAGTCGATCCACCGCCGGATGATGACTAGATCGTCCTCGCCGAAGACCCGGAACATCGGGCCGGTCTCGCTCACCAGGTCGGTGGTGAGCAAACTTCGTTCGGCGCTTCCGGGCGTCACCGACGGGCTCGACGCCAGGGCGTCCATCAGTGCCCGCGGGTCGGTGCGGCATACCTCTTCCATCCGCGAGCCGAGCGAACGGCCGCCGAGTGTGAACCCGTGGTGGTAGATCGCGCCCTCCCGGGCCCGTAGCCGGACCAGCTCGGCCATCTCCTGTTCGGGATGGATACGGGCCAGCTGGTCTCGTAGGCCGTCGGACCAGGCCTGCAGCGAACCCAGCACCCATTGGAACCCCGTGAGGAGCCGATACCGGTCGGCTGCCGACGCGCCGTGGTTGAGCTGCTCGACTGCCCACCGGCACTGCGCCAGGCCGCCCGGCAGTTCGTCGTCGAGTGGCTGGGACGGGTCAAGGCCCGTCCAGTCCGGGTGCACGCCGTCGAGGAGGCGCACCACGCCCAGCGCCGGGAGCACCCCGACGTTGCGCAGGCAGAGGTCGGCGCCGAGCAGTTCGGGCAGGAACTCGTCCGGCTGTCGGCTCATGGCCAGCAGGATCGCCGGCACCCGGAACGAGCCGTCCGGCACCCGACGGTCATGGACGAGCCGGACGGCCGGCCAGGCGTAGTCGGCGAGTCGCAGTTGCTGAAGGAGATCGAGGAACGCCTGACCGCGACCGGGCCCCGGACTGCCGATATGCATGTCCGACGCGTAGAGCGTCAATGCCGCGAGGGCGACGTCCTCGTGGCAATTCGCCGGCGAGTTGAGCCACTGGAGCCACGCGCCGGTGACCAACCCCAGAGGAGCGACGCCGAGGACGGCCTGCTGCACGAAGAGCGTGTCGAACGTCGTCGCCGCGAAGAGCGCGCTGACGCGCTCGCGCTCGCTGGCGGCCCACGCCGTGGCGCGCCGCTCGTGAGCGACCAGGTCTCTAGTGCCCACGACCGAGTCACCGTCACCGGTCCAGTCGGCGAGCTCATCTCGGAGGGCGTCGACGGCCTCCGGCGAGGTGTAGCTCGCTTCGGGGTCGGCCGTCGCCGCGTAGAGCGCCCGGGCCGAGATGGTGCGTTGACCGGCGGGCGGTTCGGCCAAGCCGACCGGACCACCGACGAATCGGTTCATCGGTTCAGAACATCGGGTAGATCGACGAGCCGTCCTCCGGGCGGCGTCGACGGAACTTCTGAATCCAGCGGCGGATGAGCATCATGTCGTCCACGCTCCTTTCTGTGTCAAGCGGCCCCGTATTGGAGGGCGTGACGAGCGGACCAGTCCGACCCGTCGAAGACGGCGGCTAGTGAGATTCTGAACCGATCGACCATCTCGTCGATCTCGTCCTCGGTGCTCGTGAACGGCGGAGCGAAGAGGACGTGGTGCCCGTGAACCCCGTCGATCGTGCCGGCGCCGGGGTACGTCAGCAGACCGTGCGCCAATCCGGCGGCCTTCATCCGGTCGACGAAGTCGAACTCTTCGGGCAGTGGCGCCTTCGATGTCTGGTCGGCGACCAGCTCCACCCCGAGGAAGAGCCCCCGACCCCGTACGTCGCCGACGTAGGGGGTGGTCGCCGTCAGCTCTTCCAGGCGGCCCCGCAGCTGCCGCCCACGGATCGCCACCTCGGTGAGCAGGTCCCGCTCGTCGATCGCCCGCTGGACCACCAGGGCCGCGGCGGCGGCGACCGGATGGTTGACGTGCGTCTGTCCGTTGCGAATGACGCCGGAGCCGTTGGCCAGCGTGTCTCGCACGTGCGCTTGCACGAGCATCGCGGCGATCGGCTGGTAGCCGGCGGCGAGGCCCTTGCCGACGACGGCGATATCGGGGACGACACCGTCGTCGTGATAGGCGAAGTATCGGCCGGTCCGCCCGAGCCCGGCCATGATCTCGTCGAGCACCAGCAGGACGCCGTGGCGGTCGCAGACGTCCCGCATCGCCCGGAAGTACCCGTCGACCGGCGGGACGGCCCCACTGGTCGAGCCGACCACCGTCTCGGCGACGAACGCCGCCACCGTCTCGGGACCCAGCTCGACGATCAGCTCGTCCAGCTCCGCCGCCAGCCGGCTGACGTAGTCCGCGTCCGTCTCCGCCGGCCGCTGGTCCCGGTAGGCATAGCACGGCGACACGAACGTCCCGTACGGCAGGAGCGGTTCGAAGATCGACCGACGCTGATTGTTACCGGAGATGGCGAGAGCGCCGAACGTCGAGCCGTGGTAGTTCTGGCGACGGGCGACGAAGATCTGGCGCCCGACGTCGCCGCGCTCCCAGTGGTACTGGTAGGCGGTCTTTATGGCCAGTTCCATCGTCTCCGATCCGCCGGACAGGAATTGCGCATAGGCCAGACCGCCGGAGCGGGACACCAGGTGCTCCGCCAGCTCGTCGGCGACGTCGGTGGTGAACGTACCAGCATGGGCCCAGGCGATCCGGCCGACCTGTTCGGTCATCGCTTCGGCGATGCCCGGGCAGTCATGGCCCAGGGTGGAGACGGCGACGCCGCCGCACGAGTCAAGGTACTCGTTCCCCCCGTCGTCGTAGAGGCGAGCCCCCGTGCCGGCGACCACCCGAATGGGGTTCACCCGGAGGTTCTTGGACAACAAGGCCGACACGGGAGCCTGCTCAGCGGAGCACGTGGTCCAGCAGCAACCGGGCTGCCAGGTCGTAGCCGAAATCGGTGAAGTGGATGCGGTCGACGAACATCCAGTCCGTCGGTTGGAGGGCGTCGGCCACCAGCGGCGTCAGGTCGGCGAAGCCCACCCCCATTCGCTGACAGCCCTCACGGAGGAGGTTCGCGTACGCCTGCCCGACGTCGCGGCCCAGGATCTCGCCGTACATCTCGCCGAACCGGCCCCGTCGCTCGAGGTCGGCGAACAGGATCTCCTCTTCCCGGCAACCCTGTTCGCGGACCCAGCCGGCCAGCGGCTGTAGCACGTACGTGAGCTCGATTCCGGCGTCCTGGGTGAGCGCCCGCCAGACGTCGAGGTGACGGAGGACCAGATCGGCGGCGAAGCGGAGTTGCTGGTCGACGTCGAACGGTTCCTGCTCGGTGGTCGGGCCCCGTATTCGCGGCCCTTCGGGCCGTGGCCGATGACGGAAACGGTGCCCGGTGGCCAGCGCACCGTCGAGCCGGTCGAAGAACGTCGTCGACGAGAAGAACCCGCCGCTCTCGAACCGGAGCGGCGCGGGCAGGCGGGCCAGCCCGAGGTCGTTGAAGCCGGACAGCAGGACGATCCGGCCCACTTTTGGGAAATGGTGCCGCAGCAGCACGTGGAGGATCAGCTCCTGGGCGGAGTTATGGCTCCTCCCCCCCATGTTGATCCACGGGTCCGACCACGTTGGCTGGTGGACGTTCAGCCGCGACGGGAGCGTCGCCGCATCGGACGACGCACCGATGCCGAACACCGTCGAGCTCCCGGCGACAATGTTGACGGTGCCGCGTCGCTCGGCGTCGTCCACCGAAATGGACTCGTCGTCGCAGGTAGAAAAGCGAAAGCCCCGGGAGTCGGTATTCACCACCGATGACCGGTGGTCAGGGGGTTGAAAGTACATGACATACGGAAGCCACCGTATGACACCATTGTCACTAAAGAAGTCATCGTACGCCAGCATCTGCGGAGTCAGATCGTCCCGCGGATCATGAGAGAATTTCGAATGTCCATTGCGAGATGTCGTAGGATCTGCACGGAGCACGTTGACATGATAGGCAGGGCATATATAGTAGTCAATAAGAAAAAGACCTAGTCCCATTAGTGGCTAGGCTCGGAAAAGCACCAGTACCTTAATTGGTCAAAGGACCGGACTTAAACTCCGATGATGCGGGTTCGAGCCCCGTCTGGTGCACGTGCAAAGGTTTTCCGTTTAGGAGGTGCGGTCGTGGTTTTGCTGGACAACCCGTTGGACTGGCTCGACGAGCGCCTCTCGTCGGCCGGCGCGGCCGACGAGCTCGGGGTGGACGTCGGCCAGCACGCCGACCGGGAGAAGGATGCCACGTTGGTGCTCCGCCACCCGGAGTGGGTGACATCGATGCCGGCCCGGCGGTCGCTCGACCAGGTCACCGCTTCCGGCGACTGCCGGGTCCTCCGTCGGGTCGGCAACCGACTCGACCTCCGCTTCGACGACCGGCTGCTCGCCGAGCTCGGCGACCGCCTGGAGCGCCGTCCCGACGACCCGCTCAGGACCCGGGAGCTGCACCGCGGCCGAGCGTGGGTGGTGAACTTCATCGACCCGAACACGACGAAGGCCCTGCACATCGGCCACCTGCGGAACATCGCCGTCGGCCACTCGCTGGCCAGCGTGGGCGAGGCGGCCGGGATCGCCGTCACCCGGCAGATCCGCGTCGGCGATTATGGCCGGAACATGGGCGAGGCGATGGCCGGCTACCTCGCCTACGGCGACAACCGGACGCCCGAGAAGAGCGGCGTCCGGGGCGACCGGCTGGTCGGGGAGTGCTACGCCCGCTACGTGGCGACGTTGGCGCCCCAGCCCGACGGGCCCCGGGCGGACGTCGCCCTCACTCGAGAGGGCCATGTGGCTCAGGACGTGGCCGACGAGCTCCTCGACCGGTGGCGCGCCGGTGACGAGGACGCGGTCCGACTGTTCGAGGCCATTCGACGGTGGGTGCTCGACGGCCACGACGAGACGTACGCCCGGCTCGGGATGACGATCGATCGGGTGCTCTTCGAGTCCGATCGGCTCGATGATCTGGCCGAGATCGTGACGCGGGGTCTCGACGCTGGGCTGCTCCGCCGTTCGAGCAGTGGCGCCATCGTGTACGACACCGGCGATGCCGAGTACGAGCGATACCTGCTGGCCCGAATGGACGGGTTTCCGACCCAGCACTTGCGATATATGGCGACCTGGAGCGGAACCCGCAAGCTCTACGACGGGGCCGAGACGATCGACGTCCTCGGCATGGAGTGGCGCCACATGGTGAAGTACACCGGGGAGATCCTCGGGGCGTTGCACCCGCCCGAGGAGCGTCACCCGGGCACGGCGATCATCTACGAGATGGTCGTCTCGGAAGCCGGCGTCATCAAGTCGAGCAAGGGCGACGTCCTTCTCGTCGACGAGATCCTTGACGAGATCGCCACCAGCGAGCAGGTGACCCAGCTGCGCCGGTTCGGCGATCGGGTCACAGGAGCCGAGATCGCCGCGATCGTGGCCCTTGCTCGCTTCCTCGTCGTCCCGGTCCGCCAGCGGGTGACCATCCAACCGGGCACGTTCGACGACCCGAACGGGCCGGGTTGGCAGTTGGCATCGGCCTGGGCTCGGGCGTGGGACTCTGCCTACGACGGCGACAGCTCACCCGATCCCGACGAGCTCGACTACCGGTTCCTCGTAGTCCGCTCTTCTCTCCACCGGCGGCTGCTGCGCCGGTGTATCGACCACAAGGAGGTGCTCCCGCTCCTGCGGTTCCACCTCCACCTGTCGTGCTGGTTCAACAGCATCGCGCCGACGCCGAGGGTGGCCCGAGCCGTGCGGTCGGTGCTGGGGGAGGGGCTGATCGCCCTTGGGTTGCATCCGACCGGCGCCCCGGAGGCGATCAATCGTTGACGGATACTGCGTGGTAAGCAGTTGAGAGAGGCGGCACTACGCCGCACCATATATCGTTTAAATGGTTGTATCTGCGGCGAGGCGTCGGAAAGCGCCCAAGATCATCTGGGTTGAGGAAGAGCCTCGATGCTGCCGAACCATGCCATGCGCTATGTCGTCCTCCTTCCGAGGGTAGCTCGAGCAACAACCAAGGGAAGGTAAGAGGACGCGCGAATAGGCGTCGAAAAGGGACCGTCCACCGGTCGCCGTGGCGGCCCAACTGGGATGTCGGGTGCAACCCAACCCGACGACCAAGTGGAGGTCCCCCACATCATGCGCGCCCTCGATCCCGAAGTGTTCGATGCCGTCTGGGCAGCGGTCGAGCCGCTCTTGCCGGAACGGCCCGACACGCACCCGCTGGGCTGCCACCGACCTCGGGCCTCTGATCGGACCTGCTTTCGGGCCATGCTCGTCCGGCTGGCGACGGGGTGTTCATGGGTGGACGCCGAACAGCTCACCGGAAGGGTGGTCTCGGACACGACGATCCGAGCGCGTCGAGACGAGTGGGAGGCCGCCGGGGTGTTCGGAGCCCTCGTCGAAGAAGCCCTTCGTGCCTACGACAAGATCATCGGCCTCGACCTCTCCGAAGTGGCCGTCGACGCTTCCCAGCACAAAGCTCCCCGGGGTGGCGAAGGGACCGGTCCGAACCCCGTTGACCGGGGACGATCCGGCTGGAAGTGGTCACTGCTCACCGACCGGGCGGGCATTCCCCTCGGCTGGGCCACCGACGGAGCCAACCGCCATGACACGATCCTGTTCGCCCCGACCCTCGACGCCGCCGGTCGCCGTGGCCTGCTCTTGGACATCGAGACCGTGCACCTCGACCGGGGCTACGACTCGGCAGCGGTCCGAGCGCACTGCGCTCACTACGGGCTCGGCGACGTCGTCTGTGCCAAACAGCGTCGGACCGGCACCGCACGCGGTCACCATCGGGCCAAGAAGGTGGTGCCCCTCGGCATGCGCTGGCCGGTCGAGCGCACCAACGCCTGGTTCGTCAACTTCGGTCAGCTCCGACGCAACACCGATCGCAAGATCGCCCATCGGCTGGCCCAGGTGGCCCTGGCGATCACCCTGCTCATCACGGCCAAGCTCATCGATTGGCGAAATCGTTGGAGCTCTCGCTGAGCACCTATTCGCGCTTCCTCTAAGTCCGGAGCCCGAAAACCGACAGGGGACGGGCAACTCTTTGTTGCCCGTCCCCTGTCATCTTAACTACCTAAGCAATACAGGGTCCTACCTACAGTTGCTAACATTCGTACTATCAGATTGCCTTCGTGTCCAACTGAAGACTGACGGCAAGTTTATGGGTGAAGTCGCTGGTCAATGTCGTTTTCTTGGTGCAGGTGCCGCCTGTTGTTGCTATCGACACCGACGACATGGATACTGTTGTGGCGACCCATAACGATGACGACAGGGTGAGTGTGGGCCCTGGGATGTTATTTATCCTACATTTTGTGAAGCCCAAACCTTTTATATCGAAGTCGGACGCTTTTATCACTACAGCGGTTATGTCTAAGTTTGTGTTAGACTGGGTAACTAAAATTGATCCCGATATAGGTAAAATCGTTATGGCCTGTGTGCTATTCTTTGTTACCGTTATCTGGGGTAGCGTGGTAAACTCGCATTGTGTCTTCGGAGACATAGCACATTGTTTACTCGTCAGTATCGCCGAACCGAGGTTTCCCAGCTTGACGGTCGATGCCGGTGACGCGGCGAATAAAAGTGTCTGGTTTGTCGTGGCACCGGCCGTCGTGATGCCAAGGGTGGTCAGCCCACCGGCTGGGACGAGCAGGGCTGCTCCCACGCAGAGAGCTCGGATAAATAATCGTGATTTCATGACGGTTTCCTTTCGATGGCCCCCTCTACGGGGGAGTGCCGCTCCAATGAGGGGGCGGCACGACCCCGCCGTGATCGCTGCGGCTACCGCACCCCTTAACTCAGGAAAGCAGAGGTGGCTTAGAGAGTCAATACGGTTGAATCAACAAAATTTATTTTTCTGCACACAAAGTACTCTGATAGTGACTCGGATAGCGGGATCTACCACCTGATCGAGGCCAGCGCGTATTACAGCGAATGCTGACGCACGACCGTCTTCTCGAGTGACGACGGCTCTCTGGCGGAGCTGACCGCAGCGGCCGTCCGCCCTGGGTGTGCGCATGGCCGAGTCGACCGAGGCGCTGGCCGCGAGCGATGCCTCGGGTGGCCAAGTTGGAGAAGCTCCTGGAGGGCCCCCGCCGGTCGGGAAAGCGCCAGGCGGCGCCGTTCCCCAAGGGAGGTACCAAGAAGAGCCCGGCGTCCGGGATGGCGGTTGGGCGACGATGACGGCCGTCACGGTCATCGGATTGTGTCCCGGTCGGTCCCATCGACCGGGACCTGTCGGCACCGTTGCCGTCTTCGTGCCCTGACTATGGGGGCACTTCGGATTTCAACGGGGTGCGACCCTGACGAGCAGGTCCCAGTTGGGCTTGCCGGCGTAGAGCAGTGAGCGGATCCGGTAGTTCCGGAACGACGTGAAACCGAAGGCGGCCCGCTTCACCCGCTTGATGAGATTGTTGACGGCTCGGTCGGGCCGTTGGTGACATGGGCCTCGTGCCAGGCGGCGATCTCGGTCTTCCAACGGATCAGGGTGCGGCCGAGGGAACGAGCCTCGGGCGGGTAGTCGACGTCTTGAAGATCATTTCCGAGCTACGTGACCCAGTCGAGGGCGAGGCCGGGATCGGCGTGGGCATACAGCTCGCGCACGGCCTCCTTCGCCTCCCACAAAGCGGCGACGTCCCCGCGGGGGTCGCCGGCGCGCAGCAGGCCGACGAGCTTCTCGTAGCCCTTGTCGAGCCGCTCCTTGGCTTTGGTGAGGAGTCGCCGGCAGCGGTAGAGGGGATCGGACTTGCGTCCCCGATGCCCGAGGGTCTCGTTCTGGACCCGCCGGCGGCACTCGTCGAGCTTCGTGTTGGCGAGCTTGCAGACGTGGAACGGATCGGCAACCAAGGTGGCGGCCGGCGTCATGACCTCGAACACCCGGCGGTAGGGACCAGAGAGGTCGAGGGTGCCGTAGTCGATCCCACGGCGGAACTCCGCCCTGGTTGGCCAGCCACCCCATAGGGTGGGCGCTGCCGCGGCCAGGGACGACGTCCAACAACTGGCCCCGGCGGACGTCGACGAGCTGGGTGGAGAACTCCTGGCGTCGGTAGGGGCCGACGTGCACCATGAGCACCTCGTCGAGTCCGAGCGCACGCACGTCGCCGATGCGGTCCTCGTCGGCATCGAGGAGGGCTTCGCCGTAGGCGACGACGACGTCGTTCACGGTGTGCCAGTCGCAGCCGAGCTCGCCGGCCACCTCGTTGACGCTGCGAGCATGACGGTCGACCTGGACCGTCGCCCACCGGGCGGCCCGGGCGGTGAGCACCTGGCGAGGAGCAGCGATGCGGTCGTCCTCTTCGGTCCACGACCCGTTCGCACAGTCGACGTCGCTGCACGTCCACCGGCGCTTGTGCCAGACCAGGTGAGCCGGCCGGCCGAACAACGCCAGGTAGACCAGCTCGACCCGGGAACGGTCCTTCACCCGGGCGACCACCCCGCACTCCGGACATCCTGCAGCCGACGCCGCCGTCTCGATGTGGATGCGGGCCTCGCCGTCGGCACCGTCCTCGGCCGCGAGGAACGTGACGGCGGGAAGGCCGATCATCCACTCCAGCGCGCGCATAGGGTCAGTCTCCACGGGGGCCCCTCCTCCAGAGTCGTCGAACAACTCCAGAGTTGCGGGCCCCCGCTACGCGTCCGCGGATCCTCCGGCTACCCCTGCCCCACCGGTCAGACCCCGTTCATTTCCGAAGTGCCACAAAAGTCCTGATCGCAGTGCGAGGGATGACGGCTTCCAGTTGGCCACCAGTGGGACATCAACTTGGCCGTTGCCATCTCGAGCGACGGCCAAGAGCAGACCGGTCCGGAGCCCGAAAAAACGACAGAGGAACGGACAACTCTTCGTTGCCCGTCCCTCTGTCATCCTAACTACCTAAGCAGTACAGGGTCCCACCCTACCATTTCCTAGTGTGCGTGCTAAATAGCCTTCGTGGCGAGATCAATATTGACAGCGAGTTTGTGGGTAAAGTCGGTGGTCAATGTCGTCTTTTTGGTGCAGGTGCCACCTGTTGTTGCTATCGACACCCCCGTCAGTGACACTGTTGTGGCGAGCCATAACCCTGTAGTCGCCTTGGTGAGTGTGGTCGCCGGGATATTATTTATCCTGCATTTTGTGAAACTCAAACCTTTTAGGACGACATCGGTTAGTTTTATTGATGCAGCAGTTATCACTAAGTTTGTACTCGACTGGGTAACTAAAATTGCTCCCTTTGTGGCTATGGGTGTCGCTTTTAGCGTCGCTGTGCCACTCTTTGTTATCGATATTGCGCCTATCGTGGTAAGCTTACATTGTGTATGTGAACTCGCCATCGAACACTGCTTACCCGTCAGTATCGCCGTTCCGAGGGTTCCCAGCTTAGCGCCGCCCGGCGACGTCCCATTCGCGGTGATTAAGAGTGTCTGGTTTGTCGTGGCACCGGCCGTCGTGATGCCAAGGGTGGTCAGCCCGCCGGCCGGGACGAGCAGGGCTGCTCCCACACAGAGAGCTCGGATAAATAATCGTGATTTCATGATGTTGTCCTTTCGATAAATCCCCTCTACGGGGTGTGCCGCTCCAATAAGGGGGCGGCTCGACCACGCTGTGATCGCTGCGGCTACCGCATCCCTATTGCCAGGGAAGCAGATACGGGTTGGGGAGTCAATACATTCGAACGACAAAATGTCGTTTTACACATCGGAAGACGAACGGTCGGATTTCGGGGTTTCCGATCGATCCATTGCCGGCGGCGAATGACGGTTTGCCAGGGCCTTACGCATCGCTCCCCGGCGGGTGACATCGCCAAACTGAAGCCGGGGCCCACGAGGCCCCTCAGGAGGCGATCCGCCTGGCGGCCGGACCTCGGGACCGAGAGATCGTCAGGCTTCGCAAGGAGAAAAAACGGCGTTGTGCGCGATGACAAACCAGCACGCTGAGGATCAGGGGCGATGATCCTCGATCATTCCCTCTGGCTCCAGCTTGACGAGGTGCAGCACGATGCGGTTGGACATCTTGTTCACCCTGATGGGTTGCCAGCCAACAACGTCGTCGCAGAAGTGCCAGGAGCCGTCCGAGCCGCGATGCCAGACCATCCCGTTCTCGTCCTCGAAATCGAGCGGCCGTCCGTCGGGGTACGGCCACATTGGATTCCGTCGCTGCTTCCGACGATCCAAGAGATACCAAGGGAATGCCAGGAGCCAGAGTGCCAGGAACCCGATAACCCACCACGTCGCACCTCGGCCGATGACGTTGTAGCCGTATCGCTCTCGGACACGGCGGTGGTCGAACCCAACCCAGATCGTCGTGAGAAGTACGACAACTACGACCGCAACGAACGCCCGATCCCACCTCCGTCGGTAATAACCTGACTTAGGTTATCCCAAGGCGGGATGCTCGGCTTACGGGGTGGGCAGAGGGAAGGATCACGCTGCCGAGTACAGGGTCCTGGTGGGGATGCTGCGAGAGCTACGGAAGAACGCCGGACTTACGCAGGCCGAGCTGGCCGAGCGACTGGGGAAGCCACAGAGCTACGTGTCCAAGGTGGAGCGAGGCGAGAGACTGATCGATCTGGTGGAAATCCGCTGGTGGTGTCGGGCGCTGGACCAGGACGTGACCAAGCTGGTCAGGGAGTGGTCCGCCAAATACCTGGCCTAAGATTTCCGCATGGAATGGGCTCGACGCGCTGGGGCTGCACTCTTGGTAGCGGTTCTCGCTGCCGCTCTTACGTGGCCTTTGATGGTTGCAACGTCATCGGATCACCGAACCGAACTTTGGCCTCTCTGGTATTTGATTCCAGGTTTTATAGCTGGAATCAGCCTATGGTATCTGGGCAATAAACGTACGATGAAGCGTAGACAGGAAGTTGGAGACAATCTTGGGTCGTTGATCTACGAAGGCCATCAAATAACTCTTGACGTTAGCAAGATGGCCGATGGAATCCCGTGGGTGGTCCGTACGGCGAACTACATCGGAACTAATTTCGGAATACATGAGGCTACTGCTTTTGTTTCGTACGAACAGGTACGACCACCGGGAGGTAGTGCAGTAGACGTAATTCGGGATAAAATAGACTATCTCAACCGACTTGCGGGCCGCATGGGATCAACGCCCATTAAAAATTCAAGAAAACTTCCATCTCTGAAGAAGCGCAGTTTTGTCAAGAGGTGCCGAAGGCTCCGTTGGTCTTTCTGGTGCCTTGAGGACGATGGGGGTACTGAACGAAGGGCGCGACGATCCGACCCCGGCCGTCGGTGCGACAAGGCAGGGCGGTCAAGGTCGGCCGAAGGCCGCCCGCAGGGGGCAGCCTTGACGGCCCGGTGAGACGCCGCGCTCACACAATGGATGTCGAAAGCCCGTCAGGGCTTCGTGGTCGCCCCCTGGTGGTGCCCTATCGGGGACGCGTTGCGGACCTTCCCCATTACCAGGCGAGCTGGTAGGACGACCCGGGGACCCGGGCGCCGTTCATCTCTTCGTCCGAACTGCGACATGGGGTGGTTCGGCCGCAACCCGCTGGGCTCAATCAAAGTCACGGCCTCGCCGCACGAGAGTGCGGGGACCTGGAAGTGAGCCGAGCTCGCAGCGAGCTGCGTCCGTTCCGGGTCTCATCCCGTCTCGGCCAGGCAACGGATCTCACCGTCACGCAGGCCGTAGTAGACGAGGACGAGAAGTTTGCGGGCTGCCGCCACCCGACCGATGCGGTTTCCCCGGCGTTCGGCTACTCGGTGATGGTGGACCTGGACCGGGGTGGCGCCGCGTTGGCGAGCCACCGCCTCGACGGCGGCCCAGCGGACCAGCCGTGAACCCTGCTTGGTGATGTGGCCACGACGGACTTTGTCGTCGGACTCTCGGTGGGTCGGGGTGAGGCCGGCCCAGCTGCACAGGTGGCGGGCACTGGTGAACCGTGAGACGTCACCGATCTCGGCCACGAAGATGGCGGCCAGCACCGGGCCCACGCCCGGGATGGCCATGACGGCCTGGTAGCCGAGATCGCCGGCGAGGGCCGGGGCGGTTTCCTTTTCGAGCATGGCGATCTCGCGGTCGCAGATCTCGATGATGTCGAGCAGAGACTCCACGCGGACCCGGTAGGCGTGGGCCAATGCGGCCTCGTGCAGCAGCCGCCGGCCTCCCACTCCGAACAGGTCGCTCATCGGCACCGCCACGCCTTCCTTGGCCAGCACCGAATGGACCTGGGCCTTGAGTCCGCCGCGCAGGTGAACCAGCTTGTGGCGATAACGCAACAGTTCGCGCAGCTCCCTGAGCGGCGGTGGGGCGATCCAGGACTCGGCCAGATGAACCGGCCTGGGTATCCCGGAGGCTCGTCCGCTTCGATGTCTCATGCCGCACTGGCCTGAGGATGGCGATCGTAGTGGTCGGCTTCGACCTCGGCTGGGGACCGGTCGTCGAGCTCGGAGTGGAGCCGTTCGTCGTTGAACCACGACACCCAGGCGCAGGTGGCGATCTCGAGATCGTCGAGGCCCTTCCAGGGGCCACCGTTGGCCTTGAGGGCGGCGGGATTGCGGTGTAGTTCGGTCTTGAAGATGCCGTTGGTGGTCTCGGCCAGAGCGTTGATGCTCCTATAGATCGTCAAGTCGATCTACGCGACTGATGGAACCTGGAGAGACTCGTGGCCAGCGCTCACGTCGGGGAGCAACTGGTAGAGCTCGCGGGCGAGATAGCGCTTCAGGCAGCGGATGATCTCCTTCTTGGAAAGGCCGTCGGCAGTGCGTCGTTGGACGTAGGCGATGGTGGGCGTGTGCCAGCGCATCCGCACGATCACGGCTCGGTAGAGCGCAGCGTTGGCCTGTCGGTTGCCACCTCGGTTGAGCCGGTGGCGGCCGTTGGTCTTTCCGGACCCGGCGGGGATGGGGCTGACCCCGCACATCTTGGCGAACGCGGCTTCGTTGCGGACACGGCTCGAGTTGTCGCCGGCCGTGATGAGCATCTGGGCGGCGATGTCGAGGCCGACGCCAAAGGCGTCGAGCAGCTCGGGCGCAGCGGTCCTGGTGAGAGCTTTCAGGTGCCGAGCGTGGACCTTGATCTCCTCGTGCAGATCGAACCACCGGCGAGCGAGGGACGACAGAACGTGGCGCATGGCTACAGCCGGATCGTCCAAGTCGCCTGAGGTATCGAGACCAGCGCAGGCGGTGAGGAGCTTGAAGTCGCTCAAAGCCTCGAGCTCCTCGCGCAACTCCTGATCGGCGGTGATCAGTACGGCCTTCAGGGTGATGACCGCCGAGGTGTGGGCCTTCACTGCAGTGTCCCGGGCGAACGGGACCCCAAGGTCCTGGCCCAGATGGCCAAGTCACGTTTGCGCGCCAAAATCCCGGAACTTGAAGAGGCGTTCAGCGGGCGCTTCGGCTCACACCATGCCCTCGTCTGTCGTCAGGTGATCGAGCACATCGACTTCCTCGACCACTCGATCGCCACCCTCACCGCCGACGTGACGGAACGACGGTGCCCTTTTGAGCCGGCGATCGCCATCCTGTGCTCGATTCCCGGGGTGTCGAGAACCACCGCCGAGGTGCTGATCGCGGAGATGGGAGTCGACATGACCCGCTTCCCAACCTCCGGACACCTGTGCGCATGGGCTGGCGTTGCTCCAGCCAGTCATGAGTCGGCCGGAAAGCGTTCCCCGGCGGGCATTCGAAAGGGTTCCACCTGGCTGCAGCGTGCGCTCATCGAGGCAGCCAGAGGGGCGTCGCGCACCAAGGGCACCTACCTCTCCACCCAGTACTCGCGCATCGCTCGACGAAGAGGTCCCAACAAGGCCGCCGTCGCCGTCGCCCACTCCATTCTTGACGTGGCGTGGCACCTGCTCACCAACGGCGCCCTCTACGACGACCCCGGCGCTCGATTCTTCGAGCTCCGCCACGATCCCGCGGTCGAGGCACGGCGGCTTCAGCGCAGGATTGAGCAACTCGGCTTCGAGGTCAGCATCACCCCTGCTGCCGCATAGTCCGTTCCCAACACCCCGTCATCCGCGTCTCGGACCAGCACCTCGTCGCTGCGCGCGTCCCGGCGCGCCGGCTCAGGGTGCATTTCACCCCAGCCACTCAACTCCGATGGGGGCCGCACGCAGTTTCCCTACTGGGAGGTGTGTCCGTGGACGCGGACTGGTCAGCTCAATGGCGGGGTGAGGAGCTGAGGCTAGCTGAGTAAAGGAAAAGTATATTTTGTGATTTCAATTGTGTTGACTCCCTAAACAACCTCTGCTTCCCTAGCGAGGGGACCCGGCAGCCGCAGCGACCACGGCGGGGTTGAGCTAGCCCCTGATCAGCGCGGCACCCCCCGTATAGGGGATAATCGAAAGGACAACATCATGAAATCACGATTGTTTATCCGGGCTCTCTGTGTGGGAGCAGCCCTACTCGTCCCGGCCGGTGGGCTAACCACGCTCGGCGTCACGACGGCCGGTGCCACGACAAACCAGACACTTCAATTTGGTACGACGTCGACCGTCAAGCTCAGTTCGATTGGAACGGCAATATTGACGGGTAAATCTTGTGCGATGTCGGCGACACAGTGTTCGTTTACCACGCTAGGCCAAATAACGATAACAAAGGGTGGAACAAAGAGCTTGTCGGCGTCACCTAATTCAGGATCAGTTTTAGTTGTTCAGACACACACAAATTTAGTAATATCTTCCGGGTCAATAAAAGCGTCATCATTCACTATAAAAAATTTGGGTTTCACACACTGTAGAATAAATAACGTTCCGGGGACTTCGCTCACATCAGCATCAGGTAAATGGACCGCTACAACAGTATCAATGTCGGGAGTATCGATAGCAACAACAGGCGGCACTTGCACCAAGAAGTCGACAATGACCAACGACTTCACCCACGCTCTCGGCGTTTCTCTTGTGTTGAGCACCAAGGCTATTTGACGAGCAAGTCACGGCAGTTATGGGTACTAACCCCGTAATTTTTTAGTAGCAATACCGGCCGAGGGACGGGCAATGAGAAGTTGCCCGTCCCTCGGTCTTACGACCTAGCCCCGATACCGCCGCCGGGCGAGGTTAGGGAGCCTCCCGCCGCCGACTGGGGGCCGCCCGATGGGGCTCCCCCCGCTTGCTTCGGGAAATGCGGCGGCCACGGCACGTCGCCGAGCCCACCCGCTTCGTCCCGGGCCGCCAGCTCGAGGAAATGGCCCGATGTCGTAGCGCTGGTCGTCCATTATCGACTCGAACGGGTCACCGCGTTCGGCCTAGCGAGCCGGCACCATCGCCAACGTGAGGTCGGTCGACCGCACCGGCCAGGGGTTGAGGTCGAGGCAGCCGAGATTGGCGGCCCAGGCGATGTGGGCGACTTCGGCCGGGCAGAGCTCCTCGGCGCTGCGCCCGGACGGGAACGTCACCGTCACCGTCCAGCCACTCCGGCCGCGTCGCCGGCATCCGCTTCTGGAAGAACGACGGCCCCTCCGCGCCGTCGGGGAACCGCTTGAGCACGGTCGGCCGGTGCAGGACACCGCGCAGCGCGCCCTGGCCGACCGCCACGTAGCGGACGAGGTCGAGCTTCGTCTCGCCGCGGGCCGAGAAGAGACCTTCCCGGGCGAGTCGCGTACTCTCGTCGATCGCCCAAGCCGTTGCAGCGATCACTTGAGGTCAAGAGGATAGCCACTGAGCACGACGATTTCCCCTATTAACCGGCCAAAAATCATCGGGCTCTTCCCTTGCTCTACGCTTAAAAAGTGATGACATATCGATAGTTTAGGGCCTACACTCAGTCCGTAGCCTTCGGCTTATGCCCGACGAACACATATCAATATTATAAAAACAAATTTGTTTGCAAATTGTATTGACTCTCCAGACCGCCTCTGCTTCCCTGGCGATAGGGACGGGGCTGCCCCGTGGAAATCACGGCGGGTCGTGCCGCCTCTCATCGGAGCGGCACTCCCCCGTAGAGGGGATTACCGAAAGGAAACATCATGAAATCACGATTATTTATCCGGGCTCTCTGCGCGGGAGCAGCTCTGCTCGTCCCAGCCGGTGGGCTGACCACCCTTAGCCTCGATCATTCATGCAGCCCCGGCCCGGAGCTGACGGTGGCAGCACATCGCCAGCACGTCCGATGATCAGGCAGCGATCGAATCGGCGGCGTGACCGAACCTCGCCGCTCGCCTCGTGTGATGTTGTCACGCCCTGCAGGATCGCTTCGGGGTCGAGCGCCGGGACCCGGCTCGCTATGGGAACGCGGCGCGCAGGCGGGTGAAGGCGGTGGCGAGCTCACTGGCCCAGGGCCAGGACTCGTCGAGCCGTAGGACGAGGTGGCGTTGACGTCGCACGAGCACGGCGGCGACATGGAGGACGCGGGAGCGCATCGTCTTGGGTTCGGCCCTGGCCAGTTGACCGTCGAAGCACGCCATCTGGCTCCAGGCGAGCAGTGACCCAGCGATGACGCTGACGACCACCCACGCCTCGTTGCGACAGAAGCCGTCGAAAGGCAGGCTGGCGAGCCCGCACGCCTTCCAGCAGCGCACCCGGTCCTCAACCCGGGCGTGACCACGGTGGCGCAGCTCCAACGCCGCGATGTCGTCGCCGGTCGTGTTGGTGACGAAGCAGGTGTGGCGGAACCCGGCATGGGTATCGAACAAGGTGAGCTGGGCTCCGGGGTGCGGGCGCTCTCGTCGGCAGATGAGGCGGAGGTCCTCGGGCCACTCTTCGAGCGCCACCAGCCCGGTCAGGTCTGCGACCTCGGCGCCGTCACGAAACCCGCCGCCGTGCTCGACCGCTCGGACCCAGTCCTCCTCTTGGGCCATGAGCAGGGCGTCACGCACAGAACCGATGATCCGAAAGCCGATCGAGTACTCGAAGTTGGCCCGGGAGAGGGCTTCTATGAAACGGTGCGTGGCCCCGGCCGAGTCGGCCCGAACCAGGATCGGGTGGACCGCGGTGGTGGGGTCGTCGCCTTCTTCATGGCCCAGCCGGTACTCGGGCGGGACGGCCAGCACGGCGCGCTCCAACAACTCGAGGTGGTCGTCGGTGTCGTTGGGGGCGGCGTTGCCCGGTCGCAGCATGACGGCCAGGGGCTCGTTGGTGTTGTCGCACCACACGGCCAACGGGCTGAACCCGAAGCCGCGCTTGTACGTGGGCGCGGCGTCCTCTTTCTCGGCATGCGCGGTAACCAAAGTGGAGTCGACGTCGAAGATCAACGGCCCCACCGGCGGACAGGCGTTCCAGACGCGTTGACGGGCCTCGGCCAGGGCGACGGCGATGGCCCGCTGCTCGACCGAGGTCGTCGCCTGCACGGCCCGCCAGGCCGTGGCCACCGACGCCACCGGACCGAACAGGTCTTCCTGCTCCTTCAAGGCGGCCAGGTCGGCCAGGCAGTCCGCGCCGTCGGCGATGGCCACGCCCAAGTGGGTGAGCACGACACCGGGATCGTGGGTGTGCCAGGAGACCCCGCACTCGGCCATGGCCACTGACATCGCTTCGGTCAGACCGCTCCGATCGGCCAGTTCCGCCAGCAGTGCGGCGCCGGCATGCGACACCAGGTTCTTGCCCGTGGGGGTCACCGTGGCGCGCCGAACTGAGCTACTACGATGCACTTTCAAGGAGCCCTCCGCTTCTGGGTTGGAATGTCGTTGTGGTGACAACATTCTCCCAGTTGGGGAGGGCTTTTACGCGGACGCGACCGCCGGTTTTCCAGGGGCCGGGCGAATTATCGAGGTTAGAGGACGCGCGAATAGGCGTCGAAAAGGGACCGTCCACCGGTCGCCGTGGCGGCCCAACTGGGATGTCGGGTGCAACCCAACCCGACGACCAAGTGGAGGTCCCCCACATCATGCGCGCCCTCGATCCCGAAGTGTTCGATGCCGTCTGGGCAGCGGTCGAGCCGCTCTTGCCGGAACGGCCCGACACGCACCCGCTGGGCTGCCACCGACCTCGGGCCTCTGATCGGACCTGCTTTCGGGCCATGCTCGTCCGGCTGGCGACGGGGTGTTCATGGGTGGACGCCGAACAGCTCACCGGAAGGGTGGTCTCGGACACGACGATCCGAGCGCGTCGAGACGAGTGGGAGGCCGCCGGGGTGTTCGGAGCCCTCGTCGAAGAAGCCCTTCGTGCCTACGACAAGATCATCGGCCTCGACCTCTCCGAAGTGGCCGTCGACGCTTCCCAGCACAAAGCTCCCCGGGGTGGCGAAGGGACCGGTCCGAACCCCGTTGACCGGGGACGATCCGGCTGGAAGTGGTCACTGCTCACCGACCGGGCGGGCATTCCCCTCGGCTGGGCCACCGACGGAGCCAACCGCCATGACACGATCCTGTTCGCCCCGACCCTCGACGCCGCCGGTCGCCGTGGCCTGCTCTTGGACATCGAGACCGTGCACCTCGACCGGGGCTACGACTCGGCAGCGGTCCGAGCGCACTGCGCTCACTACGGGCTCGGCGACGTCGTCTGTGCCAAACAGCGTCGGACCGGCACCGCACGCGGTCACCATCGGGCCAAGAAGGTGGTGCCCCTCGGCATGCGCTGGCCGGTCGAGCGCACCAACGCCTGGTTCGTCAACTTCGGTCAGCTCCGACGCAACACCGATCGCAAGATCGCCCATCGGCTGGCCCAGGTGGCCCTGGCGATCACCCTGCTCATCACGGCCAAGCTCATCGATTGGCGAAATCGTTGGAGCTCTCGCTGAGCACCTATTCGCGCTTCCTCTTAGCCTCGATAATTCGCCCGGCCCCTGGAAAACCGGCGGTCGCGTCCGCGTAAAAGCCCTCCCCAACTGGGAGAATGTTGTCACCACAACGACATTCCAACCCAGAAGCGGAGGGCTCCTTGAAAGTGCATCGTAGTAGCTCAGTTCGGCGCGCCACGGTGACCCCCACGGGCAAGAACCTGGTGTCGCATGCCGGCGCCGCACTGCTGGCGGAACTGGCCGATCGGAGCGGTCTGACCGAAGCGATGTCAGTGGCCATGGCCGAGTGCGGGGTCTCCTGGCACACCCACGATCCCGGTGTCGTGCTCACCCACTTGGGCGTGGCCATCGCCGACGGCGCGGACTGCCTGGCCGACCTGGCCGCCTTGAAGGAGCAGGAAGACCTGTTCGGTCCGGTGGCGTCGGTGGCCACGGCCTGGCGGGCCGTGCAGGCGACGACCTCGGTCGAGCAGCGGGCCATCGCCGTCGCCCTGGCCGAGGCCCGTCAACGCGTCTGGAACGCCTGTCCGCCGGTGGGGCCGTTGATCTTCGACGTCGACTCCACTTTGGTTACCGCGCATGCCGAGAAAGAGGACGCCGCGCCCACGTACAAGCGCGGCTTCGGGTTCAGCCCGTTGGCCGTGTGGTGCGACAACACCAACGAGCCCCTGGCCGTCATGCTGCGACCGGGCAACGCCGCCCCCAACGACACCGACGACCACCTCGAGTTGTTGGAGCGCGCCGTGCTGGCCGTCCCGCCCGAGTACCGGCTGGGCCATGAAGAAGGCGACGACCCCACCACCGCGGTCCACCCGATCCTGGTTCGGGCCGACTCGGCCGGGGCCACGCACCGTTTCATAGAAGCCCTCTCCCGGGCCAACTTCGAGTACTCGATCGGCTTTCGGATCATCGGTTCTGTGCGTGACGCCCTGCTCATGGCCCAAGAGGAGGACTGGGTCCGAGCGGTCGAGCACGGCGGCGGGTTTCGTGACGGCGCCGAGGTCGCAGACCTGACCGGGCTGGTGGCGCTCGAAGAGTGGCCCGAGGACCTCCGCCTCATCTGCCGACGAGAGCGCCCGCACCCCGGAGCCCAGCTCACCTTGTTCGATACCCATGCCGGGTTCCGCCACACCTGCTTCGTCACCAACACGACCGGCGACGACATCGCGGCGTTGGAGCTGCGCCACCGTGGTCACGCCCGGGTTGAGGACCGGGTGCGCTGCTGGAAGGCGTGCGGGCTCGCCAGCCTGCCTTTCGACGGCTTCTGTCGCAACGAGGCGTGGGTGGTCGTCAGCGTCATCGCTGGGTCACTGCTCGCCTGGAGCCAGATGGCGTGCTTCGACGGTCAACTGGCCAGGGCCGAACCCAAGACGATGCGCTCCCGCGTCCTCCATGTCGCCGCCGTGCTCGTGCGACGTCAACG
Organism: uncultured Actinomycetota bacterium; assembly: GCA_963844575.1. GTDB lineage: Bacteria > Actinomycetota > Acidimicrobiia > Acidimicrobiales > RAAP-2 > DASZUK01. Next base: position 400,648 of record CAWJOU010000005.1, on the reverse strand, counting down.
CCACCTCGTCCTACGGCTCGACGAGTCCTGGCCCTGGGCCAGTGAGCTCGCCACCGCCTTCACCCGCCTGCGCGCCGCGTTCCCATAGCGAGCCGGGTCCCGGCGCTCGACCCCGAAGCGATCCTGCAGGGCGTGACAACATCACACGAGGCGAGCGGCGAGGTTCGGTCACGCCGCCGATTCGATCGCTGCCTGATCATCGGACGTGCTGGCGATGTGCTGCCACCGTCAGCTCCGGGCCGGGGCTGCATGAATGATCGAGGTTATGCGGACGACTTCGTGATCATGGTCGGCGGCACCAGGGCCGATGCCGACGCACTGCACGACGAGGTGGCATCGGTGCTCGCTCCGATGGGCCTGCGGCTCTCGGAGGAGAAGACGAGGGTCTGCCACATCGACGAGGGGTTCGACTTCTTGGGTTGGCGCATCCAGCGCCGGACCTGGCGGGGTCGGGCCGGGCGACGAGCCGTCTACACCTATCCGTCCAAGAAGAGCTTGCTCTCAGTGCTGGATCGGGTGCGGACGCTTACTCGCCGCCGACTGCATCGAACGCTGCCCGATTTGCTGCGTCGGCTGAATCCGACGCTGCGAGGCTGGTGCAACTACTTCCGTCATGGTGTCTGCAAGCAGACCTTTGGTTACCTCGATCACTACACCTGGTGGAAGATCGTGACCTGGATCCGCAAGCGGCACCCGAAGCTGAACTGGGGAACCATCCGTCGGCGCTTTCTCCCAGGTTGGGAGATCAGCTCCGACGGCATCGACATGTTCCGGCCACGGTCGGTCGCCATCGAGCGTTACCGATTCCGGGGCAGTCGAATCCCTGCACCATGGGCCAGTCAGGCGAATGGATCGCCCGCACCAGCGGCATGATTCCGTGGAGAGCCGGATGCGGTGGAAGTCGCACGTCCGGTTCGGAGGGCGGGCCGGGGAGACCGACCGGGGGAAACCCCGGCACGGCGCCCCGGTCCGACCCCTACACCGAGCACCCCACCCGCGAAGGCAAGGTCTACTGCGCCGTCGTGCTCGACACCTTCAGTCGCAAGGTGGTCGGCTGGTCGATCGACTCCTCGCCGACGGCCGCCCTGGCGACGAACGCGCTCGGTATGGCGCTACAGAACCGCTCGCCTCGTCCCGGCGAAACGATCATTCACGCCGATCACGGGCCCCAGTTCACCTCGTGGGTCTTCACCGACCGAGCGAAGCGCTCGGGCCTGCTCCCCTCCATGGGGTCTGTTGGTGATTGCTATGACAATTCCTTGGTCGAGGCGTTCTGGGGTCGGATGCAGGTCGAGCTCTTGAACCGCCGTCGCTGGCGTACCCGTGTCGAGCTCGCCTCGGCCATGTTCGAGTACCTCGAGATCTTCCACAACCGGAGGCGACGCCACAGTGCGATCGGCATGCTCACCCCGATCGAGTACGAGAGAATCCACCACCAGTCATCCGTCGTGGCGTGAGTCCAGCAAACCGACTCCTCGAAACCGGGGGAAGATCACGGGTTTGTAGAAGTTAGGCGACCGAACGAGCGTCGAACTCGGCGGGGCTGAGGTGATCGAGGGCGGCCCGGCGGCGCTCTCGGTTGTAGAAGATTTCGATGTAGTCGAACAGGGCAGTGCGAAGCGCCGCCCTCAGCACTGCACACCGGTCGTCCAGGCGAGTTCACGCTTGAGCATTGCCCAGAAGGTCTCCATACCGGCGTTGATGCTCCTGACTTGTCACGATGCGATGAGCTTCGTCTCGCCGCGGGCGGAGAAGAAGGCCTTCCCGAGCGAGTCGCGTACTCTCGTCGGTACCCGAGCCATTGAAGGGAACACTTGAGGTCAAGGGGATAGCCGCGAAGCCCGGTCATGTCCTCCATTCACCGGCAAAATCATCGAGCTCTGATCTTTGAGGGACGCTTATAAAGCTAAAATATAAATCGATAGTTTTTGGCATGCTGAAAGCTAGCAACCTCCGGTTAGGCTCCGAAAATCAACATATCAATATATATAAAAATAAATTTTGTTTGTCAATTGTATTGACTCCATAGATCATCTCTGCTTCCCTGGTGATAGGGACGGGGCTGGCCCGTGGAAATTATGGCGGGGTCGCGCCCCCTCATTAGATCGGCCCCCCTGTAGAGGGGATCATCGAAAGGAAACGATATGAAATCACGATTATTCATCCGGGCTCTCTGTGTGGGAGCAGCCCTGCTCGTCCCAGCCGGTGGGCTGACCACCCTTGGCATCACGACGGCCGGCGCCGCGACAAACCAGACACTCTTATACGCTAGGGTATCGACCGTAAAGCTGGGAACCTTGGGTTCGGCGATATTGACGGGTAAACAATGTGCCATGTCTCCGAAGACACAATGTAAATTTACCACCCTAGGCCAAATAACGGTAACAAAGGGTGGCACACAGAGTTTGACGCTTTTACCCATAGGGACAGGATCAATTTTAGTTACTCAGTCGAACACAAACTTAGTGATAACTGCTGCATCGATAAAAGCGTCTGCCTTCGACATAAAAGGTTTGGGCTTTACACATTGCAGGATAAATAATGTACCAGGGGCCACACTCAACCTGACATCATCGTTATGGGTCGCCACAACAGTGTCCATGTCGGGGGTGTCGATAGCAACAACAGGCGGCACCTGCACCAAGAAGACGACATTGACCAGCGACTTTGCCCACAAACTCGTCATCAGTCTTCAGCTGAGCACGAAGGCTATTTGACCTTTCCACCAAGGCGACGACAGGGTAGGTGACCCGGTATCGGCCTTTGGATAGTGACGCTGACCGAGGGACGGGCAACGAGAGGTTGCCCGTCCCTCGGTCGGACGGGCCCGCTCAGGCACCGTCGGCGGGCGAGGTCGGAGACCCCTGCCGCCGGCCGGGGCCGCCCGATGGGGTTCTCCTCTTGCTTGGGGAATGCGGCACTTCGGATCTCGGCGGGGTGTCGACTCGTGGGGGAGGGCCCACCGGACAGATAGTAGGGATTACAGAATCGAAAGATTCCTACGCCATTCGATCCTGTAGAGCCCTATTGAGTGTGACCCTACCCGCATGTGGGAGCTGCTGGTTGGCTTGCCCGAGGTGACCATGCTCGGCATCGGCGGCGTGGCCACCGGCCCGCTGGCTGTCCACGTCAAGGAGGCGAGCGGCCAGACTGCGCGAGCTGCGGATCGCTGGCCATGGTAAAGGAGATTAGGACGCGGCTCCCCCGTAGAAGTCACGGCGATGTCGAGCCGCTTCTCAACCAGCACGGCACTCCATTTACGTACGGGATCATCGAAAGGAAAGCATCATGAAATCACGATTATTCATCCGGGCTCTCTGTGTGGGGGCGGCTCTGCTCGCCCCGGTCGGTGGGCTGACCACCCTTGGCATCACGACGGCCGTTGCCACGACAAATCAGACACTCCGACTTGGCTCGCCGTCCACCCTCAAGATAGGAATGATAGGAACGATGATACTCTCAACAAAACAATGTGTGATGGCGGCGACACAATGTTCGTTGACCTCGCTAGGCCAAATATTGTTGACAAAAGGCGGCACAAAGAGCATATCTATGTTACCTATATCGGGATCAATTTTAGTAAAACAGTCGAGTACAGACTTAGACATAACTGCTGTAACGATAAAAGCGTCCGACTTCGAAATGAAAGGTGATAGTTTCACACATTGTAGGATAAATAATCTACCGGGAGCCACCACGCTCACAAAGACAGGACCCTCATGGATCGCCACAACAGTGTCCATGAACACGGTATCGATAGCAACAACAGGCGGCACCTGCACCAAAAAATCGACATTGACCACCGACTTCACCCATAAGCTCGACGTCGATCTTCAGCTGACCACGGCGGCTATTTGAGGCCATCGAGGCAACCGCAGGGGTAGGTGACCCGGTACTCGCCTTTGGGTAGGGACGCTGACCGAGGGACGGGCAACGAGAAGTTGCCCGTCCCCCGGTCGCACGACCCGGCCCCGCACTGTCGGCGGGCGAAGTCAGGGACCCTCGCGCCGCCGACTGGGCGCCGCCCGACGGGGTTCCCCTTCCTGCTTCGGGAAGTGCGGCGGCCACGGCGCATCGCCGAGCCCGCCGGCCTCGTCCCGAGCCGCCAGCTCGAGCAACGGTTCGATGTCGAACCGCCGGTCGTCGATCGATTCGAACGGATCACCGCGTTCGGCGTAGCGGGCCGGCACCGTCGCCAGCGTGAGCTCCGCCGGGTCGACGTCGGGCACTTCTGACCACTCCAGCGGGCACGAGACGCGGCCGTCGGGGTTGTTGCGGACCGAGTAGGCGGACGCCACCGTCCGGTCGCGGGCGTTCTGGTTGTAGTCGACGAGCACGCGCTCGCCGCGCTCCTCCTTCCACCAGGCGGACGTCGCCGCGTCGGGCAGCCGCCGTTCGAGCTCGCGGGCGAGGGCCAGGGCGGCCCGGCGGACCTCGGTGAATCCGTGCGTTGGGGTGATCGGGACGACGACGTGGATGCCCCGCGACCCCGAGGTCTTCGGGAACCCGGCCAGCCCGTGCTCGTCAAGCACCTCTTGGGCGGCCAGGGCCACCTGGCGGACGACGTCGAAGGCGACGCCCGGTTGGGGATCGAGGTCGATGCGCAGCTCGTCGGGGTGGTCGAGATCGGTCGACCGCACCGGCCACGGGTTGAGGTCGAGACAGCCGAGGTTGGCCGCCCAGGCGAGGTGGGCGACGTCGGCCGGGCAGAGCTCCTCCGCGCTGCGCCCGGACGGGAACGTCACCGTCACCGTCTCCAGCCACGCCGGCCGCGTCGCCGGCATCCGCTTCTGGAAGAACGACGGCCCCTCCGCACCGTCGGGGAACCGCTTCAGCACGGTCGGCCGGTGCAGGACGCCGCGCAGCGCGCCCGGACCGACGGCGACGTAGTAGCGGACGAGGTCGAGCTTCGTCTCGCCGCGGGCCGAGAAGAAGACCTTCGCGGGGTTCGTCACCGTGACGTCGTGGCCGTCGACCTCGACGGTCACCGGTTCGCCGTGGGCGCCTTTGGGGCTCCGGCTCCTGGCCGTGCCGGGGCCTTTGGCGGTGCGGGGGTCCTTGCCTGCTTTACCTGCCACCGAGAAATGCTCGCACACGGCCGGAGCCGGCGGAAAGGGACGCGGCCGCGGGCGCTTTCTCCCAATTTTGGAGAAGTTGGGAGAAAGTTGGAGCAGGTTGGGCGCAAGTGATCTCGTACGTTCTTCCTAATCAGGGTCGTGCGGGGGAATGAACGGCACCTCACGGGGCTATCGTCTGGGCATGGCCGAAAGCTCCCTACTGATGCCGTCGCCGTCGCTTGGACAACGACCGACGACGAAAAGCGCCGACTGAGATGACCCGATCGGTACACGTTCCGTACGCCATCGAGCAGGACGAGGATGGCGTGTGGTGTGCCCACGCCCAGCTACGTCCCGGCGTCGGAGCTCATGGGGAAGGCACGACGGCGGAGGACGCCGTCGAGGACCTCCGGGAAGCCTTGGCGGGACTCATTGTGGAGTTCGGCGTTCCGGACGAGCTGACCGTCACCGTCGATGTTGCCTGATGGCCTCCGTGCCCTCGGTACCCGGTCACCGGGTCGTCCGAGCGCTGGAACGAGCTGGGTTCGAGGTCGTTCGGCTCACCGGAAGCCATCGGATCATGCGTCATGCCGACGGACGCGGTACGACCGTGCCGAGGTGCTCGGGGTCGAGCTCGTCGTCGGCTTCGTCGACGTCGACGATCGGATCGCCGGTTGAGCGACCGCAGCTGCCGGGGTAGCGACCAAATTCCAACAAATTCCGAACTGATCGCCTGGCGATGACCGCACCGGGCGGTCCGCCCGACCGTTGTGTGGGTGTGGCACCACCGCGTACCGTTGGACGCATGGCCGTCGCCGAGAGATCCCGACTGGCCGGGCTGGCCGTCGGCGGGGCGTTCACCTGGGCCGATCTGCAGACGCTGCCCGACGACCGCTTCCGTTGGGAACTGGTCGACGGGCAGCTGCTCGTGACCCCGGGGCCGCGTCCGCGGCACCAGGTCGTCGTGCTCCAGCTCGAACGACTACTGGTCGCCTGCCCGGGAGATCTCCAGGTGCTGCTCAGCCCGTGCGACTGGGTGATCGCTCCCACCACGGTCTTCCAACCCGACCTGATGGTCGTTCGTAGAGACCAGCTGGATCTCGACGAGCCGTTCACCGGGACGCCGCTCCTCGTCGTCGAGGTCCGCTCGCCGTCGACCGCGGCCACCGACCAGACGTTGAAGCGCCAAAAGTACGAGCAGCACGGTGCCGCCGCGTACTGGCTGATCGACCCCGGCGGCCCGGGGGCCGGGGCAGCATCGCAGACGGTCCGGGTGCCGAGCCTCACTGTTCTCCGCCTTCGGGACGGGGTCTACGTCGAAGAGGCATCGGTCAGCGGCGACGATGCCCACGACGCGGACTTCCCGTTCCCGGTGACCGTCGTCCCTAGCCGCTTGGTCGAATAACCGCTTCGGGCGACTCCAGCCGCCTCGTCGGGTGAGCGGCCCCTCGACGGGGGGCAGTCAGGTACGCCGATCGCGTTTCACGTCCGTCGAAATGCGATGCCGATCGGACGACGGTGACCACACCAGCCGGTCCACCCGACCGTTGTGTAGGCGTGGCACCCCCGCGTACGCTTGGACGCATGGCCGTCGCTGAGAGATCCCGATTGGCCGGGCTGGCCCGGGACGGGGTCTTCACCTGGGACGACCTGCAGGCGCTGCCCGAGGACCGCTTCCGCTGGGAGCTCGTCGACGGGCAGCTGCTCGTGACCGCGTCGCCGGCCGGCCGCCACCAGTACGCGGTCGCCCAGCTCCATCTCGTCCTCCACGCGGCCTGCCCCGACGACTTCCTTGTCACGTTGGCCCCCTACGACTGGGTGATCTCCCAGGGAACGGTCTTCGTCCCCGACCTCATGGTCGTCTGCCGCGACGAGTTCGATCCGGACGGGCCGTTCACCGGGACGCCGCGCCTCGTCGTCGAGGTCCGCTCGCCGTCGACCGCGGCCACCGACCAGACGTTGAAGCGCCAAAAGTACGAACAGCACGGCGCCGCCGCGTACTGGCTGGTCGACCCCGGCGGCCCCGGCACTCCAGGGCTCGACCCCGTCGGACCGGCCCGGGTAGCGAGCCGGGTGCCGAGCCTGGCCGCCCTTCGCCTGCGGGACGGTGTCTACGTCGAGGAGGCGTCGGTGACCGGCGACGAACCGTACGAGGCGGACTTCCCGTTCCCGGTCACGGTTGTCGCGGGCCGCCTCGTCGAATAGGCGATCGATCACGAGGGTTCCTACGCCACGTCCCGCCAAGCGTTGGCCAGCCAGCGAGGAACGCTCCTGAGCAGTCGTCTGCGACCAGGAAATGCTCGTCCATGGCAACGGCCGCCGGGCCGGGGAGACGGGCGCTTCTCCCAATTTTGGAAAAATTGGGAGAAGCGCCCCGGAGGTCAGTCCGAGCCGAGGCGGCGCAGGCGGCGTCCCAGGTCCGGCACCGGGCGAAACACGAACCTGTTCCCGACGCGCTGCTTGGACAGCAGGCCGAGCTTCTCCAGTCCCCGTAGGTCGGCTCGGGCCGATTCGTTCGCCACCCGGTGCCGCCGGGCCTGGGCGGCGATCGTGAACGGCTCGCCGGGGTCGCGGAGCGCGTCGCGGACGACGACGAGTTGTCGATGGTTGAGCACCGGTGAGCCGTGGAGAAGCGCTTCGATCTCCCGCGTCTCCGCAACCTTGCGCGCCAGGTACTCGTGGAGACTGGCGATGGCCCGCTCGATCACCTGGAGCTGGTAGATCACGAAGTAGGTGAGGTCGTTCCCGTCGGTCTCGGTGTACAGGTACGACCGGGCGTACCGGACCGGCGCTCGGCGGAGGATGGCGGAGATCGACAGGTACTGGGCCAGCCAGTAACCCTCGCGGAGCATCGCCCAGTAGAAGAGGGCCCGAGCCGTCCGTCCGTTGCCATCGACGAACGGGTGGTCATAGGCCATCCAGAAGTGGACGACGATCGCCCGGACGACCGGGTGGACGAACCCCTCGCCGAGCTCGCCGTTGGCGAACCGGCACAGGGCGTCGAGGCGATCCGGCAGCTCGCCGGCCGGCGGCGGCCGGTGCAGCAGGGTGTCGTCCTCCCAGTACACCGCGATCCGCTCGTCGTCGGGGCCCTGCAGGCGACCGGCGTCCGACGGGTCGTCGAGCGTCCCGTCGGTGACGATCCGGTGGAGATCGAGCACCGCCGCCGGGCTCAACGGACGGTCGGCGAGGTCCTCGGCGAACAGCATCGCTTGGTAGTTGTTCACGATCATCTGCTCGCTCCGGTCGCGGGGGCGGCGCCCGCTGGCCAGCAGCTCCTTGGCCACCGGGCGAGTCGTGCTCGCGCCCTCCAGCTGGCTCGACGTGATCGCCTCCTCCACCAGCGAGCTCACCACGTAGCGGTCGCTCGACCGCAGGTTCGTCACCAGCGCGTCGGCCATGATCTGCCCGCTCGCCCGCTGGTCGATCCGGTGCACCATCTCCCAGATCGCGTCGACGTTGGTGATCTGGAACGGACGGCCGTCCGTCGCCCGGAACGGCAGCTCCCGAGTGATCGTGTTCCGGGCGAGTCGGGTCGCCAGCCACCATTCCCGATGCGTCAGATCCCCGGGGGGCGTCCGGCTGCGCATCTCGTCCCAGTGCAGGTAGCGGCCTTTGGCGTCCACCGGCTGGCCCGATGCGAACAGGGAGACCGCTCTTCGGCCGGCGAGCTCGCCGATCAGTTCGGACAGGTCCGGAGGACGCTGAGGAACCTTCATCCCGACTGCCTGACTACGGCCACCCAGACCACCCAACTTCCTCCCAATTTGTCCCAGATTGGGAGTCTACTCGCCACCGGGTCGCTTTCTCCTAATTTTGGAGAAGTTGGGAGAGAATTGGGAGAAAGGGGGAATCGGAGCAAATGAGCAGGGCCGGTGACCACACCAGCCGGTCCATCAGACCGTTGTGTAGGTGTGGCACTCCCACGTACCCTTGGACGTATGGCTGTCGCCGAGAGGTCCCGATTGGCCGGGCTGGCCCGGGACGGCGTCTTCACCTGGGACGACCTCCAGGCGGTGCCCGAGGACCGCTTTCGTTGGGAGCTGGTCGACGGGCAGCTGCTCGTGACGCCGGCACCCCGTCTACGACACCAGCGGGCCGTCGGTCGGCTCCTCGGGTTGCTCACAGCGGCGTGTCCGGGGGAGCTGGAGGTCGTCCTCTCGCCCTGCGACTGGAAGATCTCCCCGACGACCGTCTTCGTCCCCGACCTCATGGTCGTGCACCAGGACCAGCTCGACCTCGACCAGCCGTTCACCGGGACGCCGCTCCTCGTCGTCGAGGTCCGCTCCCCGTCGACCGCGGCCACCGACGAGACGTTGAAGCGCCAGCAGTACGAACAGCACGGTGTGGCTGCGTACTGGCTGGTCGACCCCGGTGGGCCGGCGGCCGGGGCGAGGCCGAACGAGAGGGGGGCCGGCACCACCGACGGCGGGGCGCCGCCCCGAGCGCCGAGCCTGACCGCCCTTCGCCTCCGAGACGGCGCGTACGTCGAGGAGGCGTCGGTGACGGGCGACGACGCGTACGAGGCGGCCTTCCCGTTCCCGGTCACGGTCATCCCCGGCCGTCTCGTCGAGTAGGCGATCGATCAGGAAAATGCTCGGCCATGGCCCATGGCCGCCGGGCAGGTGGGGGAACGTCCGGAGGTTTCGCGGTGACAGCACCTGATCCCGTGGTGCTGCGGGACGCCATGGAGCAGCTACCGTCGGGAACGCCTCCGCCGGAGTCGGGCGAGGTTCCGCGGCCGTAGAAGCAGATTGGAGGACAGCGGTGACCCCGGAGGTGGGCGAGAAGACCGATCCGTTCGACCAGCGAATCGGCCAAGGGGATCCGCTGACCGACCGAGGAGCGCCCGGTCCCGGCTTGCTGCTCTCCGGCGGTTTGTGGCACAAGGTCGCCGAGCGGCGCGACCGCGGCCGCGGCCAACGGCACCGCCGGACGGTGGCCCGCACCGGCGTCGCCGGGATTGCCCTGGCCGTCGGCCTGGGACTGGCCCTGGTGCCCGCGGCGATCGGGTCGTCGGGCCAGACGGCCGCCGCGGCGGCGCTCCAGACCATCGCCGACAACACCGGCCCGCTGGCCACGGTCCCGGCGGGCGGGACCTGGCTGAACCGGACGATGGACTTCTCGATCGTCTCCCCGACGACAACAATCGACGGCAACGATCTCGCCGTCCCGAGAACAACGATCCGACCCATACCGGCCCGCAGCGTGACCCTGACCGGGGTGCTCCACTCGTGGGTCAAGGAGACAGCGGCCGTCCAGTCCGCCACCTTCCAGCCGCCCCAGTTCGGCTCAGCCCGCCGGCAAGCGGCCTGGCAGGCGGCGGACTTGCTGACATCGCCGGTGCCGGGCACCCACGCGATCATGGGACGAGCGACGCTGGGCCCACGCTCGCCCGACCGGGGGATCGCCCGGGCACCGTCTTCTCCACAAGAGACCTCGGCTCCAACCCGGAAGTCTTCTCGAACCGGGACAGCTACTCAAACAGGGACATACTTCTCCAACGGGCTCTACCCCGTGAACGTCTCCGGCCTCCCGAAGACACCGGCCACGTTGGCCGAGGCGCTCAGGACCGGGAAGACAGGAGTGCCGGGCCTGGACAGCGCGCAGCATCGACGCTCCCCGGAGGCACCGTTCGAGCGGGCGGTCCTCTTGTTGCTGTCGCCCACCGTCGGGGCGAGCCCGCAGTTCCCGGCCGAGGTCTACCGGGCCATGGCCCAGCTCCCGCACGTGGTCTCCCTGGGAACGGTGTGGACCCACACGGGCCAGACCGGACAGGGCTTCGCCGCCTCCGAGGGCAGTGACGCGGTGGCCGTCGTCGTCAACCGGAAGGGGACGCTCCTGGAGGTGCGGAACTTCCAGTTCACAACATGGAGGGTGCCGTTGACGACGATGGTGGCCACATCGTTTTGCGCGACACCGTTCAAGGCCGAAGCGTGGGCGGACCCGCCACTGGTGAACCAGTTGTACTTCACGACCAGTTGGATCGACCCGGTCGGGACACCGACGCCGGTTGGCGCGACAGCCGTTCCGGCGTTCCGGGCGCAGGCGTACGCGTAGAACCGTTCGAGTACCGAGGTCGTCACCGAGGCGCTCGCCGGCCGCCCGCCGGCGGTCGGGGCTCCCGCCAATGGGCCGGCCGCAAGCCGGACCTGCTGAACGGGGCCGTTACTCGGGCCCGCGAGCCCGTGCACGTCGTCGGCGACCGCGAGCCGTGGACCGAGACCCAGTCCTTCGCGACACTCGCCGCCCGGTTGGAAGTGGTCGACTCCGGGAGGTCGAGTGACGTGCCGGGGGCGGGCCGGCCAGGACCGGCCCCGGCCGGCGGCCATGGTCAGTTCGCTTTCCGGCGGCTCCGGCTGGGTGCCACCCGATGGGGCTCCCGCTCCTGCTGCGGAAAATAGGGTGGCTTCGATCGCATCACGGTGCTCAAACCGTGCGGTCGCCCGACCGTTCTATAGGTGTGGCGCTACCGCGCACTCTTGAACAGATGGCCGTCGCCGAGAGGTCTCGACCGGTCGGGCTGGCCCGGGACGGCGTCTTCACCTGGGACGACCTCGAGGCGATGCCGGAGGATGGGTTCCGTTGGGAGCTGGTCGACGGGCAGCTGCTCGTGACGCCGTCACCCCGTCCGCGGTACCAGCTGGCCGTCGGACAGCTTCTCCGGTTGTTCACCGCGGCATGTCCAGGAACACTCGAAGTGGTCCTCTCGCCGTGCGACTGGAAGGTCTCCCGGACGACCGTCCTCGTGCCCGACCTGATAGTCGTCCGCCAGTACGACTTCGACCAGCCGTTCACCGGCTCGCCGCTCCTCGTCGTCGTCGAGGTCCGCTCGCCGCCGACCGCGGCCACCGACCAAACGTTGAAGCGCCGGCAGTACGAGCAGCACGGGGCGGCCGCGTACTGGCTCGTCGACCCGGGCGGGCCGGTCACCTCGGGGTTGGGCCCGGCCGGCTTGGCCACCGGCAGGGTGACCGGCGACGGAGCGGCGACACGTGTGCCGAGCCTGACGGCCTTCCGGCTGCAGGACGGCGCGTACGTCGAGGAGGTGTCGGTCACCGGCGACGAACCGTACGAGGCGGACTTCCCGTTCCCGGTCACGGTCGTGCCCGGCCGCCTCGTCGAATAGGGGCGCCGATCATGAGGTTCTTACGCCACGTACCCCCAGGCATTGAACGGACTGGCCGCTACGATGGACGACGAGGTGGCCGGCCAGCTGGAGACGCTCCTGATGATCGGCCGACCCTGGTGATGGAGACCGACATGGGCGATGTTCGACTCGATCCGGGCGACGAGGTGGTGATCCCCTGGGGGGTCACCGAGGTCCGCGGAGCCGTCGCCGAGGTCTATGGCCCGGAAGGACAGCGCAAGGTCGTCGTGAACCTCACGCCCGAGCTCACCGGTTCCGTCGTGGAGGAAGCGACGACGGTGGTCGTTCCCATTGAAAGCGTCCACGTCGCGTCGGCCGCGTAGGGGCCACGGTCTCACCCGGCGGATCCGGAAGAACGGGTAGGGAGCACGGCATGGACCCGGTCACCGCGCTCCAGCGAGTCGCTTTCCTGCTCGAGCAGTCCGGCGCCGCCGGCTACAAGTCACAGGCCTTCCGCCGCGCCGCGGACGTCATCCGCGGCATCGACGCGGACGAGCTCGCGGCGATGGCCGACGCGGGCACGCTCACGCGGCTCGACGGCATCGGCGCGTCGACCGCGAAGGTCGTCACCGAAGCCCTCGCCGGCGACACGCCCGAGTACCTCGCGGAGCTCGAGCGGTCCGGCAGCAGCACCGGGACCGCCGGCGGCGGCGACCGGCACGAAGCCGACACGCCGGCCGCGCTGGCCGACGCGGAGGCGCTCACCCTCGACGCGGTCGCCCTCCGGGCCGGCCTGCAGGGCGACTGCCACAGCCACTCGCTCTGGTCCGACGGCGGCGCGTCGATCCGCGACATGGCTGAAGCCGCCCGCGACCTCGGCCACCGGTACCTCGTCATGACGGACCACAGCCCGCGGCTGACGATCGCGCACGGGCTGACCGCGGAACGGCTCCGCCAGCAGCTCGACGAGATCGCCGGCCTGAACGACGAGCTGCTCGGCGCGCTCGACGTCGTCGTCGCCAGCGCACACTCGAAGCTCCGGATGGAACCGGCCGAGATGACGGACCGGCTGGTCGCCGCGGTCGAGAGCCCCCACACGACGTCCTCGGGCACTGCACGGGGCGACTCATCGTGGGCCAAGGCCGGCCACCGTCGACGTTCGACGCGGCCGCCGGCTGAGGCCACGACCTACCAGTCGACGCGATGGCGGAGCGCTTCGGCGTCGCCCGGACTGGTGCTGTCCGACGCCTCCGCCCAGACGCTCGCCGACGAGGTGAACCCGCAGCTCGCCAGGGTGATCGACGTACGCGGACCGCACCGGTCACGGTCGGATCACCGGCTGATCGACCGGAGATGCCAAGTTGGGCCAGGGGCCGTGCCCAAACGGGCCGGCTACCCGACCGTTATGTGATGTGAACCAACGTCATCGGCGACCGTGGATCGTGGGTTGAGACACCATGCTTCACCATTCCCGCCGACAATCTCGAGGAGCCGGGTTCGGGCAGGCCGGAGTGACGTGCTGGCCGTCCGGCATAGCGACGGGAGTCAGCCTCATTCGCCCGAGGCGGTTCCTGGGGGGTGTCGTTGTGTTGTCTGGGGCTCTGACCGAGCCTTGCTCGGTTGGGATGTTCTACGGCTTACGGTGGCGACCCGAGCTTTCCTCGACGCCGGTGCCGTTCGACCATCTCGCGGTACTTATCGAAGGCCTTTGCATCGGCGATCCTTCCCGTCTGGAGGAGATCGATCATTTCCTCCAAGGAGGAGACGTCGGCCCTCAACTCCTGGTTCTCGGTGTGGAGGCGAGCGATCTCGGCCTGTTGTCGCAGAAGCGCACCGCGTTCATCGGAGTCGAAAGGAGGAATCGAGGATCGTGCCAGGTACGAGGCGACGTCCGTTTCGGAGTAGAGGTAGCGGGGGTAAAAGCCCTCTCCGTAGTCCTCGCGTGGAATCGGACTGGCTCGCCCGCGGAGCACCCCGCGGGTGAGTCCAGTGCGGTCGGCTACTTCGGCTTCGGTGAGGTAGGGCTGGTTGGCCGGCTCCCTCCAGATCCGAGCGTTCCTCCTATCTCTAGTGAATCCTCCGGGAACCCCTCCCACAGCACTAGTTTGCCAATATTCACCAATGTCAGCACGAGATTGGTGCGTCCGCCAATCTCGTCGAGTCGCATGAGAGGCTGGTGGCCCATGAAAGCTCCTCTGCTCGTGGGCGCCGGAGGTTGCGGGGAGCGCAGGCGACGTGCTCGTCCGATCCGGATGCAGCATGCGGAATCGAACGGTCGCTTTCGGGTCCGGCCATTGCGATCTACAGAACCCGCGCGTAGGCTCCGCCGAACGGCTGAGACAGGAGCTCTGTCTGCTTACAGCGCCACCCGAGCGGCCAGTGCAGTCGAGCGCCGAGCCAACTCGTTGGGTGCGACAGGTAGTGGAAGTCCGGAGGGCCGAGTGACTCGTTCGCCCGTGAGTCCGACACCGGGCTCCAGATCAGATGCAAGTCGCGGGGTGTGACGTCGCAGTGTTCGAACGCGCCCTCTTCTCGGATAGTGAGTTGCCACCGCTGACGAATGCCGCCGGCACCGTCAAGACCGTCGATCAGGTGAAGGCGTTCGTCGGCGCTCCGTTTCCCGCCGTCTTGTTGGGCTCATACACTGCCGCTGAGCGGCCGGGGAACGACGGGCGAACGTTTTTCGACGCCCCCTTCGGAGCATTGAATTCGATGGGACTGCCTGGTCCCGATGTCTACGTCTGGCGTCAATGGGTCCGCGAGGCGGCTCAGCTCCTCCACGACGACGGTAAGGACCTGTGGGTGAGCGTGGCGGGCTTCAATCCGCCCGAGTACCGGTACCTTGCCGAGATCGCCATTGAGTCAGGGGCTGACGCAGTCGAGCTGAACCTTGGGTGCCCGAATGTCTGGGATGAGGGGGAACAGAAACCGATCGCCAGCCTGTCCGTCGAACAGACGGCTCTGGTCGTCGAAGCAGTACAGCCACTGCTGGATCACAAGGTTGGCGTCAAACTCTCACCGATCCTCGACGCGGTCGCCATGGCGCAGATCGATCGGTTGCTCAGCGACGCTGGGTTCGCTTTCATTACGGTCATCAACACCGTTCCCAACTGCTTCGCCTTTGCTCCGGACGGAGAATCCGCGATTTCTTTTGGAAGTGGATTGGCAGGTATGAGCGGTCCGGCCGTAAAGTGGCTCGCTCTAGGGCAGATCGTCGCTCATCGGGGGCTCCTTCCGGAGACGCCGATCGTGGGTGTAGGCGGAATTACCTGCGGGCGAGACCTCTGGGAGTTCGCTCGGCAACCGGTGGGTGCCGACGTGTGCCAGGTGGGCACGGCGTTCTGGCAGCGTGGAATCAAGGCAATGACCACGATCCTCGAGGAATTTGCCGAGCTTTTAGAGGGGGAATAGTGATCATAGATAGAAAGTGCGGCTCATGATTGGCGCGCCGGCATCACCAACGTATGGAGAAGCCGTAGAACTTGCTGACGGAATAGTCAGCATCGTCCCTTCCGCCGAAGAGACGCCCGAGTTTTCTCAGATCAAAGGCGCGGCAAAGCGGAATGACCTGGGTGACGAACTTCCGGAGGATCTCAACCTCTCTGCGAGTTTTTGGGCTTACCTGGGTGCTTACCCCGACGATGATCCCGATCGAGAGCGGTTCCGAGCTCAAGGTCTAGATCTTGCTCGTCGCCTGGGGTTCAGCGTCCCGCTGTACGACTCCCTGCAGGAGTACGCGGACAACGAGGTGCCACCTTTCAGTATCGACGACATCTACGGTTCTCCGGCTGAGCTCCCCGCGAATTGGGAACTCATGGGTCACCAAATTGGGCTGCCCATTGGCCTGCCGGCTTCTGTGCTTACGAGGAACCGGGCCTGGATATCTGTATTTTCAAAATTGGGATTCAACGTCTTCACGTACAAGACGGTGAGGAGTAGTGCTAATTCCGGTAATATTGAGCGACCTAACTGGCTCTTTGCCGATCCTGACCTCCCGCAATATTACCCCGATGACGTTGTTGAGCGCCAAAATGAGAGGGTGGTTGGCGGCGAGCGTCTGTGGCCACGTTCTCTCGAACGGTTCTCGACGCTCAATTCTTTCGGCGTGCCGTCCCCTCCACCTGACGTCTGGATGGCAGATGTGGCGAGCCTGGCCGGGGACCTGACGGAGAAGAAGCAGCTCCTCATCGTGAGCGTCGTGGGGGACTATGAGCATCTCTACGACGACTCTGCTCGGCTTACGGAGGATTTCGTCCGGGTTTCCGAAATGGCTGCGGAGGCCGAGGCACCGGCCATCGAGCTCAACCTCTCTTGCCCGAACCATGGAGTTAATCGGGAACCAATTTGCAAAAACCCTGCCCTCACTCTGCAGATCGTCAGAGCGGTACGGAAGCGGATCCCGTCACGGGTAAATTTGGGAGTCAAGCTTTCCTACCTCTCTCGTGAAGAGCTCGAGAGCACGATTCTCCCTGTTCTCCCGTACGTCGACGCCGTCGCCGGAGTGAACACGCTGCAAGTGCTTACGAAACGTCCGGAGGATGACCGTCCGGCCTTCAAAGGCACGGAGGTCGCGGGGTTGTCGGGATATGCAATCTTCCCGCTCGCCCGTGATTTCGTTATCCAACTTGACGAGATCCGACGTGAACGCCGAGCCTCGTTCGATATTATCGCTACTGGCGGAGTAATGACTGCTGAGCATGCAGCTGAGCTGTACCGGCTCGGAGCGGACTGTATCCAATCGACGAGCGCTGCGAACTTCAATCCTCGACTTGCCGGCGTTTGCGCTGATCTATTTAATGAGGAAGGAGCGTTCTATCCAAAGGACGTTGCTGATATGTTCGGGTCCGACTCCGTCGCAAGTGAAGTGCTCGATGTGCTTCGTAAGTACGGTGGAACAGCGACGATGGGTGAGTTGATCTCCCGAACGAGTTATCCGCCCAGAGCGATCGAACAGGCGGTAGAGATGCTGGAGCTGACCTCTGCAGTCGTCACTGCCGCTGACGAGGATAAACTCCGCGGCCCGCGCTACCGTATCGCGTCGTAAGCGATACGCTTTTCCAACGAAATGTGGGGCGCTATTGCGACCGCAGCTCTTGCAGCTGTATTGGCGTCGAGTGTATTCATTTATGCAAGGTTTAAGGCAAATGACTACGCCAGAGAAGCACAGGTAGCGCGTTGCCGACGTCAATGGGTCGTCAGTACCTTCGTCGTTGTTATTCTAGCGATTCTGGCGGCATATCTTGCCAACTATTTGGCTAGATCCGTAGCAATGCCAGCGGCGGTGGGGGTGCTGGGCGCAGGTGTGTATCTGGGCCTTACCAAGCTGATGTGGCGCCGTCATTCTGACGCCCTACATGCCGTAATTTCTCTGGATAGGCTCATCAATGCCGTACTAATTATTCGCTGTCGTCAATGGGATGATCGTGGTGGTAGCGCAACGGACATCGTGATGGACTTCAGACCGGCCTTGGCGCGTGCTCTACGCCGTGGACCATTGAAGAAATCGGGTGACGTAGACGCTGAAGTTGAAACAATTATGAAGCGTATTCGCTATCCACTGGATCGTGGACAATTCCGGGATGCCGCCGAGGTTATCAGGGCGCAAGCATTGGACAATAATTTGCAAGAGTGGCTCGTGGCTATCCAGCGAAATGTCAAGCGAGATAATAAGGAAATCTATGACGCGATCAAGCAGGATCCAGATCGGGCACTATCGATAGATGTTTGACGCCGTTCTCGGGGGCACCGGATCGCGGGGTCGGCCGGCCGGGTAGGAAGTACGGCGTGGACCCGGTCACCGCGCTCCAGCGGATCGCCTTCCTGCTCGAGCAGTCCGGCGCGGCCCGCTACAAGTCGCAGGCGTTCCGCCGCGCCGCGGACGTCATCTGCGGCGTCGACGCGAACGAGCTCGCGGCGATGGCCGACGCGGGCACCCTCACCCGCCTCGACGGCATCGGCGCGTCGACCGCGAAGGTCGTCACCGAGGCCCTCGCCGGCCGCACGCCGGAGTACTTCGCCGAGCTCGAGCGGTCCGGCAGCCGCACCGGGACCGCCGACGGCGGCGACCGGCACGAGGCGGACACGCCGGCCGCGCTGGCCGACGCGGAGGCGCTCACCCCCGAGGCGGCCGCCCTCCGGGCCGGCCTGCAGGGCGACTGCCACAGCCACTCGCTCTGGTCGGACGGCGGTGCGTCGATCCGCGACATGGCCGAGGCCGCCCGCGACCTCGGCCACCGGTACCTCGTCATGACGGATCACAGCCCGCGGCTGACCATCGCCCACGGGCTGACCGCGGACCGGCTCCGCCAGCAGCTCGACGAGATCGCCGGCCTGAACGACGAGCTGGCGCCGTTCCGCATCCTCACGGGCATCGAGGTCGACATCCTCGCCGACGGAGCGCTCGACCAGACCGACGAGCTGCTCGCCGCGCTCGACGTCGTCGTCGCGAGCGCGCACTCGAAGCTCCGGATGGAGCCGGCCGAGATGACGGCCCGGCTCGTCGCCGCGGTCGAGAGCCCCCACACCGACGTCCTCGGGCACTGCACGGGGCGACTCATCGTCGGCCGGGGTCGCCCGCCGTCGACGTTCGACGCGGCCGCGGTCTTCGACGCCTGCGCCCGGACCGGGACCGCGGTCGAGATCAACTCCCGGCCCGAGCGCCGCGACCCGCCGCCGGAGCTGCTCGACCAGGCCGTCGAGCACGGCTGCCTCTTCTCCGTCGACACCGATGCGCATGCCCCCGGTCAGCTCACCTGGCAGGGCCTTGGGTGCAATCAGGCCGCGGCCGCCGGCATCCCGGCGGAGCGGATCGTCAACACGTGGTCGCTCGACGACCTCCTCGCCTGGACGGCCGCCGGGTAACCGCCGATCGGGGTCACTGGTCCCGGTCGGCCCGACTCCGGAGTTGTCTGCTACGCGTAGCTCGAACAAGACGGAAGCGGTAGGCTGGGGCGGTGGAAGAGCACCGTGCGACGAGCCGACCTCGCAGGACCGACGGCGTGCAGGCGCAGGTGCTGGCCAAGGTCCGGCGGGCTGGTGTCGGTCGCTTCTGGAGGCCCGCGGACTTCTCCGATGTCGATGCCGACCCCGGCACGACCGATCGGGCGCTCGCACGCCTGGTCGACCACGGGGAGCTTCACCGAGTGCGGCGTGGTCTCTACTGGCGGGGCCGGCGGACCCCTTTCGGCATGGCCCATCCGGACGAGCTCGACGTCGCGGCCAGAGTGGCCGGGGTGCCGGGCATCGGACCGGCCGGGATCGCGGCCGCCAACCGCCTCGGGCTCTCGACGCAGGTGGCCGGCCGGCCGTCGATCGCCGTCCCCAGACGGGCTCCCCGCCCCCTGTCCACGTTCCGCTTCGTCGACCGGTCCGGAAGGACCGGTCGTATCGCCCAACGGCTCCGACCGCACACAGTCGCCCTGTTGGAGGTTCTCGGCGATTGGGACCGGGTGATCGAGCGCGAGGACGACGGCGCTTGGCCTTCGCTCGTCCGGTTGGTCCAGGACGGCAGCGTGCAGGCCGACCGATTGGCCCGCGCCGCCGCGACCGAGCCGGCAGATGTGCGCGTCCGGCTGCGCAACCTGCTTCTCGACGCGGGGAAGACCGCCGAAGCCGGCCGGGTACCGAAACCCCGCTCGACCATCGACGCGGCATGAAGCTTCGGGAGAAGCCTTCCGATCTCAGGGATGCGCTCGACGTTTCCGCCGGGTCGTTGGGCCTCACCGTCCGCCAGTTGGAGAAGGACTACTGGGTGACCGAGGTCCTGCGGACGCTCGCCGCCCGGCACCGGACATCGGTGCTCTTCAAGGGCGGCACCAGCCTCTCCAAGGGCTGGCGCATCATCCGCCGGTTCTCCGAAGACATCGATCGACGACACCATGGCCGATCGCATCGGATCTGCGTTCCAACGGACCATGGACGAGCTCTGTTTTCCAGGCGCACCCCGACCCACTTTCGATGACGTGCGGGAGCGCCTGTCAGTCATTGACTGGTTGTAGTCGGGACGGTTGGTGAGGACGCTCCCCTCGAGCCGTCGCTGATGCGTCTCGAAGCGTGGGCTGGCGTCGGCCGGGGTCAGGTCGGCTGGCTGACCGTCTCCGGCGCGGTGCGGACGAGCCCGACGACGCCGATGCCGACCGCGACGAACGAGACCGCGGCGACCGCGAGCACGACCGGGTCGTGCGTGAACTGCTCGCGGAACAACCAGACGCCGAGCGCGATGCTGACGACCGGGTCGACGATGACCATCAGCGGTTGCGAGACGCTGATCGGGCCGACGTGGAGCGCGGCCTGCTCGAGCACGACGCCCGCGATGCCGCCGACCGCCATTGCGTAGATCGGCCAGTGCGCGAACGCGCCGCCGATCCCGTGCTGCGTGATCGTGTCCGTCGCCGTCTTGATGAACGTCGCCTCGAGCGCCCAGACGATCGCCGCGGCCGTGCCGAACAGCGCGGCCCGCCAGATCGGCGACCCCCGCTGCGCCAGCACCGCCAGGATGGCCGCCGCGCCGCCGCACGCGACGACGACCCCGACCCAGTCCGCCGACGACGGTGTCGTCCCGCCGCCATGCGGCTCCGCCGTCGCGACGAAGACCGCGAGGCCCGCGCAGATGACCGCGGCCGACGCCCACGCGTAGAGCGCGATCGACTGGCGCAGCCAGAGCTGGCGCAGGACGAGCGCGAAGACGAGCTCGATGACGAGCAGCGGTTGGACGACCGACAGCTCGCCGGCGTGGAGCGCGACCGCCTGGAAGACGAACGCGGCGATCAGCGCGATCCAGCCGAGCAGCCAGAGCGGGTTGCGGACGAGGTAGCCGATGAGGCGCAGGCCGGTCGTCCCCTCCGGCGCGCTCGTGCTCGCGGTGTGCTGCGTGACGACGACGACCGCGTTGGCGAACGCCGCGAGCACTGCGAACGCCACCGTCATCCGCTGATCGTGTCACCGATCAGCCGTGACGGAGGAGATGGTCGGCGCCGCGCATCGCGCCTGATGGTGGGGGATGGTGGGCCGCCCGGGTCTCGATCCCGGCACCTTGAGATTAAAAGTCTCCTGCTCTTCCCGATGAGCTAGCGGCCCCCTGCGTCGTTGAAAAGTACCAGCTCATAAGTGGTCCGACGACCTCGGCGGGCGGTCCAGTCCGACCGTCCGGGTCGTCGGCGCGAACCCCCTCGGTAACGCCATCTTCCGAAGCGACGAGCCTAGGGTGGTGGCCGGCGGTCGACACCGGGGTTCGTCCAACGGACGGTACCGAATGACGGAGATGAAATTTCCCGCCCGCCCCTTGACTTCAACGGAAAACTGAGATTACCATTACTTCACCTGGGTCATTCCAGGAGAAGTGGTCGTTGTGGCCAGTCAAGGGGATCGGCGCCTCGGTGCCGACGGAGGGGGTGCTTGTAGTGCTTCGCGCCGTGTTTCGTCGCGTTCGGACTTCGCAGCAAGCGGAGGTGTCCGGAGAAGCCCGCCAGGTGGCGGGAGCCACTGTTCCAGGCGTGCGCAAGTGGGTGGCCGGCCTGGCGACCGTGGCCATCGTCGCCGGCTCGTTCGTCGGCCTGTCGGCCACCGTCGCCTCGGCGGCCACAACGCCGTTCACAATGAACATGACGGCCGGGGAGTTCGGGGTCCACAGCAACCCGCCGGCCACCCTGCCCCCGCCGGGCTCGCTGGCCGGGTCCGAGGACCACACAACCGGGGTGATCAGCGGGGCGACCATCAGCCTCAGCCCCTACCACACCACCAACACACACAGCACAGAGACAATCTTCATCCGTCAGGTCACGGCCGGTACGGCTACCGGGCTGTTGAGCTACACAGGGACGCTCCGGATCACCGACACACTGTCGGCGCTGGTCACAATCCATTCCCCGGTGACCGAGCACTGCACGTCCGAGCCGATCCACGTCAACCTGACAGGCCACTACGACTCGACCACCCACACGGCCACCATCTCACAGACCAACTTCGTCATCCCCCTCTTTACAACATGCGGGTTGGCCAAGACATCGCTCGACACCCGCTTCGCCGGGTCCACCGGCAACGTCATGAGCCTGACCCTGCAGGGCACACTGGTACCGCCGCCGCCGCCGGCTGCTCCGACCACCACGACCCTGGCGGTCACCCCGACAAGCCCGGTGCTGGCCGGGACGTCGGTCACCCTCACCGCCACCGTGACCTCGGGCGGCCAGTTGGCCACAAAAGCCACCGGGACGGTCAAGTTCATGGTCGGGAGCACCCAGATCGGGGCCACCCAAACCCTGGCCGCCGGCACGGCCAGTGTCACCACGACCACCCTGCCGACGGTGACCGGCCAGACGCTGACCGCCGTCTACTCGGGGGACACAACGTACGCGACCAGCACGTCGGCGCCTCGGCCGTACGTCGTCCAGCCCAAGCCGACCGTCGGGCTGAGCACAACCGCGCTGTCGGCCACGAGGGGCTCGGCCACGCCGACCCCCTTCTCGGTGGTGATCACAAACCCCACCACCGGCGAGGGGTTCAACAGTGTGTGGCTGCAGCTGCGGATGAACGGCATCTCGGGACTCAGGGCCACACAGGTCACCTTGTCCTACGAGAACTCGGCCCATACCTGGTGCCCGGTCACCCTCACCGGTCGGAAGCAGATCACCGGGACCTTCAAGGGCACAAGCGGGGCGTGCAACAGCGCCGCCTCGTTCGCCCTACCGGCCGACGGGCAGCCCATGGTCATCCCCTTCGAGATCTCCTACGCCGCCAACGCCAACGTCGGGCCCCAGACATTCGTCGTTTCCCTCCAGACGGTCAGCGGGTCGACGATCGTGGCGCCGTTCACAGCGGCGACAACAGCCACAGTGCCGCTCCACGGCCCCTATGCCAAGGGGACCCTCACGGCTCTCCCGGCCACCAAGTTCACAGTGACGGTAACGGCGACACCGCCGTCGACAGCCATCCCCGAGGGGTACGTGGTCCCGGTGCACCCGACAATCGCCCACCCGGCGACAACAACACCGCACACAATTTATTACCCCCAGGTCACCGGGACAGTGACATTCCTGATCGACGGGCACGTCACTCCCACATCGCCGGTGAAGGCCGGTACGGCCGCCTTCACAGAGGCCCGGCCCTCGACGGCAGGACTAGCCCCTGGTAGTCACACCCTCGAGGTCAAGTACGGCGGCAGCAGCATCTACAACGCCGGCCAGGTCACAACGACCTTCACCGTCACCACCGCCGCCCCGGGCACGGCCTTCGTCTGCAACAGCGCCGTCCACTCGGTGATCGACGCCTCGGTGGTGGCCTCGGGCACCGTGCCGACCACCTCGAACACCAAACAGGCCACGGTCAGCGGCCTCCAGGTCGTGCTCCACACCGACCCGCACACCGGGCCGACAACAACAACAACGCTCAGCACAGCCTTGATCGGGTTCTCCCCCGGCGGCAGCATCGCCGCCCCTTCGATTTCTCCGACCAGAGCTGGGGGCATCGTCACCTCCAGTTGGACCGGGTTGACCGGCACGGTGACGACAGTCAATGGTCCTCCGGGCACGGTGGTCCCGGTGGCGGTCACCTCGTTGTCGTTCGTCCAAGACGGCCTTCGCTTCAGCTGCACGGCGAACCCGACCCCGGTGGTGTTGGGTTCGGTCACGGTGTCCGGAGTGACGCTGGCCGGGAGTCCGGCCAGCCCGGTGGCCGCGGGAACGCCCGTGACGCTGACGGCCACGGTGGGCCCGGCTTCCAACGGTGGCCAGGTCAACTTCTTCGAGGTCCACGGGACAACGACGACAAATATCGGCACCGTCCCCGTCGCTAACGGCACGGCCGCCCTGGTAGTCGCCCCGACGGCTGGCGCCCACACCTACCGGGCCACCTGGGCCGGCATCGTGCCGGTGGCCGTGTCGAACACACTGACCTACACAGCCACCGCGGCACCGGTGGTGATCACCCAGCCGGCCCACCAGACAGTCACGGCCGGCCAGACGGCGAGCTTCAGCGCGGCCGCCACGGGCACGCCGACGCCCACCGTCCAGTGGCAGGTCTCGACCAACGGCTCGACCTGGTCGACAATCACCGGAGCCACCGGCACCACCTACGCCATCCCGGTTACCACGGCGGCCGACAACGGTCACCAGTACCGGGCGGTCTTCACCAACAGTGGCGGCACCGCCACGACCAACGCGGCGACGCTGGTGGTCGTCTCGCCGCCCAGCGTGGTCGCTCAGCCGGCCAACCAGACCGTTGCTGCCGGGAGCACCGCCACCTTCAGTGCCAAGGCCACCGGCACGGTGCTCAGCGTCCAGTGGCAGACGTCGACCGACGGCGGCGCTTCGTGGTCGAACGCGCCGGGGGCGCCGAAGAACACCTTCGCCTCGGCCACAACACTGACCAGCACCTACACCTCGCCGGCCAGCGCCGGCAACGGCACCCAATACCGGGCGGTGTTCACCAACGGCCTCGGCACGGCCACGTCCAACGCCGCCACCCTGACGGTGACCACCACGCCGCCCCCGCCGCCCCCGCCGCACACAACAACGACAACCACCCCGGTCACCACCACCGGTGGCTATCACCTGGTCGCTGCCAACGGGTCGGTCTACTCCTACGGCAATGCCCCCTTCTACGGCTCGATGGGCGGCCAGGCCCTCAACAAGCCGATCGTGGGTGTCGCCACCACGCCCGGTGACGGCGGCTACTGGCTGGTGGCCTCCGACGGCGGCATCTTCAGCTTCGGCAATGCCGCCTTCTACGGCTCGATGGGCGGGAAGCCCTTGAACCAGCCGATCGTCGGCATCGCCTCCACCCCCGATGGCAAGGGCTACTGGGAGGTGGCCTCCGACGGTGGCATCTTCGCCTTCGGCGACGCTGCCTTCTACGGCTCGATGGGCGGCAAGCCGCTCAACCAGCCGATCGTGGGCATCGCTTCGACGCCGGATGGCAAGGGCTACTGGGAGGTGGCCTCCGACGGCGGCATCTTCAGCTTCGGCGACGCCGCCTTCTCCGGCTCGACCGGTTCGCTGAAGCTCAACAAGCCGATCGTCGGCATGGCCTCGACCAACAACGGCGCCGGCTACTGGCTGGTGGCCAGTGACGGCGGGGTCTTCGCCTTCGGCAGCGCCGGCTTCCACGGCACGGTTGCCGGCACCACCTCGGCCTCCATCGTCAGCCTGGTGCCCACCGCCGACAACGGCGGCTACTGGGAGACGGGAGCCAACGGCCAGGTGTTCCAGTTCGGCGACGCCACCTCGGCCGGCACAGCCCTGGCCCAGACAGCCACCATCGTCGCCATGTCGGACTAGCCGACCACTCGGAAGGACTGACGAGAGAGGGCGCACCAGAGGTTCTGGGACTACGGCCGGACCGCCGCCGGCCGTAGTCCTGGGCCACACAAGAACGAAACCAAAGCACGACCAGGAACACGAGGGGACGAACTGTTGCAACGAGGATCGACGAGAAGTCATCGCCTAGTCCGCACGCTGTGCGCCGGGGGACTGGCCGTGCTGGCCGGAGGCACCACCCTCGGCCTGGTCTCGGTGGCCGGCCTGGCCGCCGGACCGGTCGCCCAGGCCGGAGCCGACAGCGCCGGCTTCACGCTGGGCTGCACGCTGACACACACACACTTCACAATCCCCGGCACCGTGGCCACCGGCTCCCTGCCGGCCAGCGTCACACCGGGCAAGTCGTTCTCGTTGACCAACGTCGGCCTCAAGGTCACCCTGCCGACAAGCCCGCTCTTCCGGGCGGCGGCCAACCAGACAATCACAGGCACATACCAGACGACCTTCACCGCCACCGGGGCCACCCCGGCCACCACGACAGGCAGCCTGACCGTGGCGCCCACCCACATCGGCACACCGGCGCCCGGCACGCTGCTCGACGCCACCGGCTCGCCGATCAGCTTCACCGCCGGCAACGCGGCCGGCAACGCCTCGGTCTCCATCGGCACCATCGGCACCTTGACCCTCAAGGTGGCCGGTGTCGGCACCGTCCACCTCAACTGCACCAACCCGGCGACGGTCGTCGCCTCGACCAGTGTGGCCGCCCCCCAGACCGCCGTCTCGGCCGTGCTGCCCAACTCGGGTCCCTTGGCTGGCGGCAACACGGTGACCGTGGTCGGCACATTCTTGACAGGGGCCTCCACGGTGGCCTTCGGCGCCACCCCGGGCACGTCGATCTCGGTCAAGACAGCCAACCTGCTGACCGTGGTGGCCCCACCGGGCAATGCCGGTCAGGTCGACGTGCAGGTGACCACGCCCTTCGGGACCTCCAAGCTCGGCCCGACAGACCACTACACCTACACCAACGCCCCCATCGTGACCGGGGTCAACCCGGCCCAGGGGGCGCCAGCCGGGGGCACCTCGGTGACCATCACCGGTCTGCAGATGACAAACATCACCGGGGTCGCCTTCGGCAGCACCCCGGCGGCCAGCTTCACCCAGAGCTCGTCCACCCAGATCACCGCCGTCTCGCCACCGGGCACCGGCACGGTCGACATCCTCTTGACCAACGCCCAGGGCACCTCGATCCCCGGTCTCTTGGACCAGTTCTCCTACACCGCACCCGGTTACTGGGAGGTGGCCAGTGACGGGGGCATCTTCGCCTTCGGCGGCGCCCCCTTCTACGGCTCGATGGGCGGCAAGCCGCTCAACCAGCCCATCGTCGGCATCGCCGGCACCCCGACAGGCACAGGCTATTGGGAGGTGGCCAGTGACGGTGGCCTCTTCGCCTTCGGAGGGGCGGGCTTCCATGGCTCGATGGGCGGCAAGCCGCTCAACCAGCCGATCGTCTCCATGGCCCCCACCCCGACCGGCGGTGGCTACTGGGAGGTAGCCAGTGACGGCGGACTGTTCGCCTTCGGCAACGCCCCCTTCTACGGCTCGATGGGCGGCAAGAAGATCAGCGCCCCCATCGTCCAGATGATCGCCGCCCCCACAGGCACCGGCTACTGGGAGATCGGCGCCGACGGCACCGTCTACTCGTTCGGCTTCGCCGGCCACTACGGCGGCATGGGTGGCAAGGCCTTGAACAAGCCGATCGTCGGCGGGGCGGCCACGCCCACATTCGACGGCAACTGGCAGGTGGCCTCCGACGGCGGCATCTTCGCCTTCGGAGGAGCCGGCTACTACGGCTCGATGGGCGGCAAGCCGCTCAACCAGCCGATCGTCGGCATGACCACCACCCTCGACGGTGGTGGCTACTGGATGGTGGCCAGTGACGGCGGCATCTTCAGCTTCGGCGACGCCGTCTTCAGTGGCTCGATGGGCGGCAAGCCGCTCAACGCCCCGGTGGTGGGGATCGCCGCGGCGTAACAGTTAGGAGCACACCATGACCTACTCGGCGGCAAGGTCACGGAACCGTCAAGCGACGGGGGGTGTCACCCCCTACCGCCGAGCGGTTCGTGAGGTGCTGGCCCCCCTACGCACTCCCACCCCTACTCCCCCGGGGGGCCAGCACCGAAATCTGTACCCCGACGACGACCACCTGAGAGCTCCCGTGCTCAACCACACAGGCCGACCGCTCATCGTGGCCCTCTCCGGCGACCCCGATCCCGGCTCGGGGGAGAGCCGGCTGCTGGCCCGCAGCTCGGACGTGGCGCCGGCCACGGTCGTGGTCGACCACGAGCTGAGCCTGGCCGGCATCCCCCCTTACGGGACGACGGCCGGCCGGCGCCCGCCGCCGGTGGTGCGGCTGGAAGAGGCGCTGGCCCGAGCCAGCGGGGTGATCGTGGCCAGCCCCCCGGTGACCGGCCACATGGCCGAGCCGGTCCGCCGGCTGGTCGACTGGCTGGCCGGCACCACCGTGCTCGACGGCCTGCCCGTGGCGGTCCTCAACACCATCATCGTCCCCGACGCCCATCTGGCCCATGCCGAGCTGATCGAGGCGCTCTCGTCCCTGGGAGCCATCGTCGTCTCCCGGGCTTGCCTGGCCGTGCCCGGCACGGACCAGGCGTTCGACGACGACGGTGCGCTCGTCCTCCCCTTCGTCGTCGATACCCTCTGGGTGGCGCTGGCCTTCTTGGCCGAGGCGGTCCTGGGGGGCGACCAGCGGAACTAAATCGACCGCGAGGCGTTCTTCGCTGAGGCGGCCGGGCGGCCGGTGTCACACTTTCAGTGGGAGGTGGCAAACTGTTGGACATGAGCATCGGTGAGGAGCTCTTGGAAGACCGCCGCCGCCGGGCGGGCGACCCCAGGTTTACCGAGGCCGATCGGGAGTTTGCGCGTCGGCTGACTACTGGCGACCTGGTGGAGGAATTCCAGGCAGCGCTTGACGCGGTCGGCGACGCGGATCCGTTGCTCGGGGACGGCGATAGTAGCGCTGACGCCGACGTTTGACCTATCTGTCCTGATCGGTGATCGTCATTGACGAGTATCTGGCCGTGCGGTTGGCCAGCGGGGCGTGGCCGGCGGAGCTCCCCGACGATGAGGCGGTGTTGCCGACGAGCCGTCACTGGCGGCTGCTCCAAGCACTCCACGGCTCCCGACGTGGGAAGTTGTCGCAGCTCCTCGATGGGTTCAGCCTTTCGGCTCGTGATGGTGTTCGTTACCCTCACCCTGAGGTGTTCGGGATCCTCGATCCGCGTCCCCTTCTGGACGAGGCAGTGATGATCGCGGCCCGCTACGGCGGGACCGGATGGCTGATCGCGGAGACCAGCCGTCAGTCAGGTGTGCGAGCGTCGGCGTTGACGAAGTCCGGCACGACGCGGCGCATCCGGACCATGAGGGCCGCCGACGGCGTCACCTTGCCGTTCAGGTAGGTCGACAAGCGGGAGGCCGACGTGCCGATCCGGGTGGCGAACGCCTGGCGGCTGAGTCCCGAGCCGGCGACGAGCCCTCCGATCTCGGCGGCCACCTCTTGTCGTTCGGCGTCGGCCGCGTCGTCGCGGGCGCGGGCGATTACCGCGTCAAAGAGCTCGGTCGTGCCGTACGGATGGGACAGTCGGATCGCGTCGTCGACTGCCTGGGCCACCGGCCCCCACGGGTCGGCGGCGATGGCTCGGGCCAGCCGCCGCCAGTCGGGGAGGAAGCCGCGTTCGACCGCGGCGACGACCGCTTCGAACGGCCACGTCTCGACGGGGTCGTCGGGCGACGCGTCGACGTTGCGGAACGCGAGGCCGGTGCTCACCGGACCATCTCCACCGTCAGCGCCCGACAGACCTTGGTCACAGCCGGCCAGTCCGTCCAGCGGGCATCCAAACCCTTGTAGCGGGCCAGCTCGTCGACGGTTCGACGGTTCGACGGTTCGACGGTCGGCCGGTCGGGGATCCGCGAGCTGTTGGACGAGCTGGGTGGCGACGCCGGCCGCGCCCGGGTCTCGTTGGTCCTCGTAGTACCGGTCGATGTCGCCGAGCACTTCGCCGGCGTGGGCGATGCCGCAACGATCGGCCAGGGCGACGACGTCGAGGTAGTCCCGCGTCTGGTGGCGCCGGACGACGAGGAAACCCTTGATCCGAAGGATCTCGTCGGCCGTCGGTACCCGGAGGCGGTGGCCGGAGGGGAGGATGACCTCGGTCGCTTCGAGCGGCGCCCGCCGGATCAGCTGTCGGACGCCGGACTCGATGCCTCCGAGGTCGTCGAGGGTGATCTTGCCCGGCATCGCCCGGTTGGTCACCCACCCGTCCGTTTCCTCGACCGCCTGGAGGACCGTGTCGAACCGTTCGGCCAGGTCAGTCAGGACGTGGTCGTGGTCGTACGACGAGTGGTGATTGGCCGAGAGCGCGGCCGCCGAACTGCCGACGAGGACCGCATCGGGGACGATCTCCTGGAGCGCGGCGGCTGATTCGAGCACCCGGACGAGCTCCGGTCGCGCGAGCCCGGGGGGCCTCTTCGCGCCGTCGGGCATTCCAGGATATTATCAGATCTGATATGGAGGACCGCCCGCGGGAATGTCCTGGAACGCGTCCTGCTTGATGGCGTAGGCGCTATCATGGGTACCATGAGGTCTTCGAGAGCCATGACTCGGCGCACCACGCTGGCCGGGAGTCTGGTCGCCCTCGCTCGGGTTCGAGTCAAGATGACCCAACGGCAGCTGGCCGACGTCTCCGGCATCTCGCAGTCGACCATCGCCCGCATCGAGTCCGGCGCGGCCGACCCGCAGTTCTCCACGGTTGAGCGGCTGCTGGCGGCCGTTGGCCTGGAGATGCGGACCCGGGTCGAGCCGATCGACGACCATGACCAGGTGCTCGAAGCGCTCCACGCGGCGCTCTCGGCTGAGCAAAAAGAAGCGCTCGACCGGCGCCATGAGTCGAACCTTCGCAAGTTCGCCGAGGCGGGTCGCCGCGCCGGGTTCTGATGCCGAACGAGGCTGACCGACCTCTCGACGGTGAATCGATCATCGCCGTCTTCAACACGGCCGCGGTCGAGTACGTCATCGTGGGCGGGTTCGCGGCCGAGATTCACCAGGCACCGGTGCCGCCGACCCAGGACATCGACTTTACCCCGGGAACCGACCCCGCGAACCTCGATCGGGTCGCCAAGGCCCTCCGGGCTCTCGATGCTCGGCTCCGGACGCCGGACGCGCCGGACGGTGTCGCGTTCGATCCGGCCCCCGAGTTGCTGGTCAACATGAGGATGCTGAACCTGACCTGCGAATTCGGTCACTTCGACCTGACGTTCTTCCCCGATGGGACCGAGGGCTTCTCCGACCTTGATCGTCGAGCGGTCACCCTCGTCGTAGGGGAAGCCGAGGTCCGCGTTGCTCACCTGGGCGATGTCATTCGATCCAAGCAGGCCGCTGGGCGTCCGAAGGATCTGGCGGTCCTCCCGGCCCTGGAGCTGTTTGCGGCCGAGAGGGGGATCGACGTGTCTGTTCGGCGAACGGTCCCGCCCCTCGCAGAATTGCCCGAGCCTCGTGCTGCCCGACCCACGTCCGCAGCCGATGCTCGTCGGCGACTCGAGGCACTGAAGGAGGAGCACGAAGAACATAGGTAGTGACCGGAGACCATCAGATCCGATATCGACCGGGGGCCGTGGCCAACTACCCGGCGGAGATGGCGACCGCTGACGGGCGGCCACCGACGTGGACCGCCGCGCCGACGTGCCCTGAGGCCAGGTCGACTGGCGCCAGCGCGCCGTCCTGGAGGGCCACCCACGCGGTCGTCGTGCCCTGGAGCGCGACCGCTTCGCCGAGGTGCGGCAACGCCAGCGGGGTGCCCGCGGTGAACGCCGGCGGTGTCGTCCCGGCCCCAGCCGCCCCGGCTGAGGCCGAACCGGCCGGACTGGCGAGCGGAGTGAGCATGTTCCCGCCGACGACCCACGCCGTCCCGTCGGCCGCGACGGCCATCCCCGTCGGGTTGCCGCCGACGCCGACCGGCGGCCCGTCGGCCATCGTCGCCAGGTCGACCGGGATGACCGTGTCCGACCCGAAGTCCGCGACCAGCGCGGTCGCCGGGCTGGTACCGGCCGTCACGATGCCGACCGCGTCCGGTTCGCTGCCCGCGCTGACTGCCGGCCCGGCCTGCATCGTCGCCAGGTCGATCGGCGTGACCGTGCCGTCGGCGAAGTTCGCCACCAGCGCCACCCCGCCGACCGGCTTGCCGGCCGTGCCACCGGTCGCCCACACGCCGATCGCGTCCGGCTGGTGGCCGACCGGGATCGGCGGGCTCGCCCGCTCGGTTCCCAGGTCGATCGGCGTGACCGTCCCGTCGCCGAAGTTCGCCACCAGCGCCGTCCCGTGGCCGCCCGCACCGCCGGGGACGACCGCCACCGCGTCGGGCTCCAGGCCGACCTTGACCGTCGCGGTGACCGCGCCGCTCGTCGCGTCGACGACGCTGAGCGTGTCCGCGCCCTCGTTCGCCACCAGCACCGACCGGCCGCCGGGCGCGACCGCCAGCGCCGTCGGTTGGCTCGCCGTCGTGACCGCGGCATCGGCCCGACGGCCGACCAGGTCGACCGGCGTGACCGTCTTCCCGGGGTGGCTGACGAACGCGTCCGTCGCCACCCACGCCTCTTGCCCCGTCGTCGCCCGGCCGGCCAGCGTGCTCGCCGCCGTCCCGCTCGCCGCGCCGGCCGACCCGACCAGGACGACCGCCAGGCTGACGCCGACCATTGGGCCGGCGAGCGCCAGTCGGGCCAGCCGTTGAGCCCGGTATGGCCGGTCACTCCGGCGGGGGCGGGGCTGGCGATGGCGGATCTGGTCGCCCATCAGCCGCGGGCGCACGCCGAGCCGGCCGGCCGGTCCGCCGACGCCCAACCGAGGCGGTCCGAGTCGGGGAAGAAGTCGCCCGTCACCGGGTCCTGTGCGTACGGGACCGGCGCCGGCGCGCCGGCCGCCAGCTCGGCGACCGCGGCCAGCAGCGCGTCGACGTCCGCGTCCGTCGTCCCGAGGCCGCAGCTCGCCCGGACCGCGCCCGGGATGTCCCGCCGGTCGCCGGCCAGCACCTGCCGCCGCGCCTCCGCCACCGCCCCCGGCCCGAGGCCCAGCAACCGCAGCAGGTACGGGTGCGCACAGAAGCAACCGTGCCGGACGCCGATGGCCCATTCCGCGCTGAGCCGGGCCGCGACCAGCGCATGGTGCATCCCCTCGACCGTGAACGCCGCGACCGCCAGACCGTCCTCGTCCCCGCCGCCCGCCGCCGGCTCCGGGCCGAGGAGCGTGACCCCGTCGATCGCCGCCAGCCCCCGCCGCAGCCGACCCGCCAGCCAGGTCTCGTGGGCGACGATCGCCGGCCAGCCGATCGCCGAGAGCTCCGCCATCGCCGCGTCGAACGCCACCGCGCCGACGACGTTCGGCGACCCCGCCTCCTCCCGCTCCGGCGGCTCCGTCCAGATCACCTCGTCAATGTCGACCAGGTCGACCGCGCCGCCGCCCGCCAGGAACGGCTCGCCGTCGACGAACGCCTCGCGCGGCCCGACCAGCGCGCCCGCCCCGAACGGTGCATAGAGCTTGTGGCCGCTGAACGCCAGGAAGTCCGGGCCCGGTGGCAGCGGCCGGTGTGGCGCCAGTTGCGCCGCGTCGACGGCCACCCGGACGCCGCGCTCGTGCGCCGCCTCGCAGATCGCCGTCACCGGCGGCAGCCAGCCCGTCACGTTCGACGCCCCCGTCACCGCCAGCAGCGCCGGCCGCCGCCCGTCCTGGATCGCCGCGTCCAGCGCCGCCGCGACGTCGTCCACCCCGAACGTCCCCTCCCGGTCGCACTCCACGTACCGCCGCTCGGCCACCCGGCCCCACGGGAGTAGGTTGGCGTGGTGCTCGACGACCGTCGTGACCACGACGTCCCCGGGTCCGAACGGGAGCCGGTAGGCGAGATGGTTGATCGCCTCGGTCGCGTTCCGGCAGATGACGGCCACGTCGTCCCCGCCGCGGCCGCTGAACTCGAGGATCCGGGCCCGCGCCGCTTCGTAGGCCGCGGTCGCCACCCGCGACTTGTACCCGGCGCCCCGGTGCACGCTGGAGTACCAGGGCAGGAACTCGGCAACTTTCGCCGCCACCGACGTGGTCGCCGGCGTGGACGCCGCCCCGTCGAGGTCCCGGTAGGGACGGTCGACGCCGTCGACGCACGGGACCGCCAGGTCCGCCCCGACCAGCTCGGCCAGCGCCGCTCCCGCCTCTCGGCCGTCGTCTGCCACCTCGTCGTCCAACTGCTCCGTCGTTCCGCGATCGGCCGTCACCTCCTCAGCCTATGGAGGTCCGCCGACCCTGTCGGTACAGCCGGTAGCCTCCGACCGATGGAGCCGGTCCCCGAGCCCGCTTTGGCCGCTGACGTTGCTGGCGAGACCGACGCCGCTGGCGCTGGTGCCGACGGCGCTCCCGACGCCGGGCCCGAGGCCGCCGGCGAGCCCAACGCCGATATGGGCGCCGAAGACAACGCCGAGGTGGCGGTCGATGGGCGGGCTGCCGTCGTGGCCAGCACCGTCGTCAATGGCGAGGTCGTCGTGCCGGTGACGTTGCCGGACGACGCCGTCGAGCCAGACTCCCGACCGGCAGTCGAGGTTGTCGAAGTGGTAGGCGAAATGGTCGATGCCGACGTCGAGGTCGTCGAGGTCGTCGAAATTGTCGAAGTGGTAGGCGACGCAGTCGACCGCGGCGACGTGGTCGAAGTGGCCGACGAAGGCATCGCGATCGGGTACGACGCGCTGCTCGCCGCGGCCGAGCAGGTGCTCGACGACGTCGACGGTGCGCTCGCTCGCCTGCAGGACGGCACGTACGGCCGCTGCGAGGTCTGCGACGACGGGATTTCTGACGACCGGCTGGCCGCCGAGCCGACCGCCCGGACCTGCGAGCGCCACCTGCCGCTGGCCCACGCCAGCTGAGCCCCTCCCTCCTGCCGCCCACGGCGACTTGAGGTCTAAAGGTGTCGAAGACCAGGTGCCCCTTGCCTTAGGCAAGCGGACCGGCCGGAGAATCCCCTGGTGGCATACGGGGCGGCGGGGACATATTGATACGTAATTCGATATCATGGGGGTGTGAAGAAAAATGGCGCCGCCGCGCTCCTAGCCGAGGCCCGTCACCGCCGCGGACTGACCCAGCGGGAACTGGCCACCCGGGCCGGCGTTCCGCAGCCGACGATCGCCGCCATCGAGGGTGGACGACGCAACCCGACGGTGGACCTTCTCACCCGTATTGCCGAGCGCGGCGGGCTCGGTCTCGAGCTCCGCGTGACACGGGCTCCGACGGATTCGGCGGCTGCCACCGGGCGGCGGGTGGCCGAGACTCTCGCTACCGCCGATCACGAGCTCGGATGGCGAGAGGACGCCGCCTTGCGAGCCGTGCTCGACCTCCGGGACCGGCTGCTGCGGGCCGATGGCGCGGCGCTAGCCGCACTAGTCGCTGATCCCCCGGCCCTATCCGGAAACAGCCGCTGGGACGCCTTCATTGCCGGCGTCGTGGAAGAGATCTGCTGTCGTGCGAACCAGAACCCCCCGCCATGGACCCAGGAACCGGAGCGATTCACCCGTCCCTTCTGGTACTTGGCCGACGGGGAGACCTTTCGGGAGTGGGAGCTGCTGACCGTCCCGGCCGCGCTACTCCGCCACGGCGTCCTCGCTGCGGCCAGGGAACTGGAGAGTGTGTGACCATCAGCGGCGTCGAGATGGAAGCGGCACTCGGCGCACTCGGGGCGAAGCTGAAGACCGAAGGTGTCCGGGCCAAGTTGTGGCTCGTCGGCGGCGCCGTCATGGTCCTGTCCCACCAGTCGAGGGTCGCCACCGGCGACATCGACGCGGTGGCCCAACCAGCCGAGGCGGTGTTTGCCGCGG
The DNA here is from genome assembly GCA_963844575.1 of uncultured Actinomycetota bacterium. Taxonomy (GTDB): domain Bacteria; phylum Actinomycetota; class Acidimicrobiia; order Acidimicrobiales; family RAAP-2; genus DASZUK01. The sequence continues at coordinate 365,339 of CAWJOU010000005.1, read as the reverse complement.
CCCGCGACGTCGGCATCGAACGAGGCCTTCCCCCCGAGTGGCTGAACGACCACGCCAAGGTCTACCTCCCCCTCGCCGTCGAGCCGATGTGGCGACCGATCCGGACCTACGGGAACCTGGAGGTCTTCGTCGCCGACCCGCGGATGATGTTGGCCATGAAGCTCCGAGCGCTGCGCGGCCGGCGGGACCAGGACGACATCCGGGTGCTCCTCGAGGCGACCAAGGTGGCGTCGCCAGCCGAAGCCGTCGCCGTCTACGAGGAGTTCTTTCCTGAGGATCCGCTTCCGGCCGGCGCCAAGCGCGTTCTCGCCGACGAATTCTGCTCTCCCACCGACGGCGAGGTTGACGCCGGAGAGGTCTCCCTCCTCGGTCAATACTGGGTCACCTCGAGCAGGGGGAAATTGTCCCATCGGCTCGTCGCCCACGACGATGAGGGGGTGTTGACCGTTTGCGGGAAGCACCTCGAGCCAGAGAACGTCATGCTGACCCGGCAACCCAAGGGCCCTGCGTGCCCGCGCTGCACCCGCCTGCACCGCTCGTAGGCCGTCGCCACCGCAGGGTTACGCTCTGACGATGGGGCCGGAACCGACGGAGCGCTGGAACGACCTGGGCGCGTTCATCCGTGAGCAGCGAAGCTCGGCCCGCCTGTCCCTCCGCCGGCTGTCCGAGCTGGCCGGGATCTCGAACCCGTACCTGAGCCAGATCGAGCGGGGCCTCCGCCGGCCGTCCGCGGAGATCCTCCAGCAGATCGCCAAGGCGCTCCGGATCTCCGCCGAGACCCTCTACGTGCAGGCCGGCATCCTCGACCCGCCGACCGAGGTCCCTGACCTGGCCCGGCAGATCCTCGCCGATCCGCACCTCAGCGAGGAGCAGAAGCAGGCCCTCGTCCGGATCTACCTGGCCTTCCGCCGCGAGCACGACGAGCCGGTCGACGGCCGGGAGCGAACGGACGGACAAGAGCGGACCGACGGGCGGGAGCCGGTCGACGCTGGCCCGCCGGTGGTCGCCGACGGCCACGAGCGCGCGGCCGGCCCGGGAGCCCGCCGTCCGTCGCCCGGCTCGACCAGTTCGGCCGGCTCGACCGGCGACGAAGACGAGCCGACGAGTCTCGCACGGACGTGATCCGGAACTGCCGCCGGCGGGACGATGTCCCGCCGGCGGCAGTGACCCCCTCCGGTCAGTGGATCTTCTCCAGGCGGATCTGGCCGACGTCGGCGAGATCGGCTGTCGTGAAGGTCCGGAGTACCGTCCTGAAGCGCTCGGCGAGCTGCCCGAGCAGCTCCGGTGGCGCGCACGACGTCGTGAAGAAGAAGCCGCAGTCGCCGTTCTCCTCCAGCGCGCAGTTGACGCGGAGGACCTCGTTCGGCGTGACCATCCGGTAGCGCCGCTGCCGGACCCCGTCGAGCCGGAAGCCGCGCCGGCTGCCGAACATGTAGAAGGCGACGACCCGGTGGGGGAGCCAGTACTCCCGCCGCCATGCCTCGTCGACGTCGAGGAGTGTGGCCGGGACGGCCGAGTGGGCGACCATATCGTGCACGGCCCGGATCGTCCGAGGGACCAGGTCGGCGAGCCGGTCGTTCTGGGCGACGCGGGCGTGCACCCGGACGCAGCTGTAGAAGCAGCCGATCATCTCCTCGGTCACGCCGCGGTCGCGAAGGGCGACGCCCGCGGCGATGAGGAACTCCTCCGCGCCGGCCAAGCCGTTGAGCGCGGCCTTCAGGCTGGCCAGACAGAGCACGTACGGCGTCGCCCCGAGCTCCCGGGCCCGGGTCACGACCTTTCCCCACTCGGCCGGGCGCAACTTGAACAGCTCGGTGGCCGGCGTCCCGGTGTCCTGGCGCGGCCACGTCCCGATGTCGCCGTACTGCTGTCTCAGCTCGTCCCAGTGGGCGAGGTGCTCTTTGACCGTGTCGCACGGCGGGGTCGCGGCCAGGTGCTCGAGGAAGTTCCACTTCTCCTCTCGCGCCCTCGGCCCGTCGCCGTGCTCCAGGTAGTCGCGGTAGCGGTCGGATATCTCGGCGGCCAGCGTCGTGCTCGACGCGCTGTCGACGATCCCCTGGGAGACGAAGAGCGAGAGGATGTTTCGCTTCGGTCCCATGATGTAGACCGTCGCCCGCAGCCGCGGGTCCCCGACCAGTGTCAACGACTCGAACGCCGAGCGAGCATGGGCGATGACGTCTGTCACCCCGCCCAGGCCGGCCCGATCGACGTCGACGACTTCGACCGTCGTTGTCTCCGCCGCCATCGGGTACTGCGCCGGCTCCCCGTCCGGTCCCTCGACGAACCTGGCCCGGGCGATCGGGTAGTCCTCCACCGCCTCGCGGATCGACCGCACCAGCTTCGGCACGTCCAGGACGCCGCTCAGCAGGTAGATCCAGTTGAGGAAGCCGTTGTCGGGCGACGCGGTGTCCCGCACGACGGCCGACTGCTGGGACAGCGAGAGCCGGACCAGCGGCCCATCGGGCGGTGCCGACGGTGGCCGACCCACCGGAGAGCCGAGCGCCCACATCGCTAGGACGCCCTCAGCGTGATCCCGCAGGCGACGAAGCCGTCCCAGAGGCAGAACCGGCCGTTCACACTGCCTCGCCCGTCCATGCCGGGCGGTGCGCCGGTGTTGCACCACCCGTCGGCGTCGCGCCAGCCGTTCGTATTGGGCCGGCCGGCGACGTGGTGCCAGTCGTCAGCGTGCTGCCAGTCGTCGGCGTGGCCGCGGTCGTCGGCGCGGCGGCGGCTGCTCGTGTGGCACCGGCGGTCGGCGTTGCGCCGGGTGGGAAGGCGGGGGAGGGTGTCGGAGACGAGGCTGGCGACGAACGACTGCCGGGCCCAGTCGACCTCGACGTAGACGTCGTCGAACCACGCAAAGCGTTCGGTCACCGAGAAGTACAGCTTGTAGAAGGCTTCCTTGGCGCTGAAGACGACCGCGGCGGCGTCCGACGGACGGCGACCGGACGCGAGAGCACGAAGCTCGCCGGGCAGGCACACCCGAGCGAGCACCTCGTCGTCGACTGTCGCGGCCACCTCGACGTCGAGGCCCAGGCCGATCACCGCGGGGGACCGAGCGACGGCCACCGCACAGAGGTCGCGACAGTGGGCGATGCTCCCGGCGACGCCGGCCGGCCACCGAGGCTCACCGGCTGGACCGTCCGTCACCGGTTCGTCGGCCAGGCCCATGCGGCCGAGCAAGGCGCGGGCACAGCCGCGGCCGGCGGTGAAGTCGCGCCGGCGGGCGTCGGACCGGCCGGCCGCCAGCACCTCTTCGGCGGCGTGGAGCGGCGTGGCTCGCATCGCGGCCGACGCGATGCCGGCCACGACCGGAGGCCGAAAGAGCGATCGCACCGGTGTCACTGCGCAGGGTTCATGGCGCTTCGGTCTTCGGCCAGGGCTGGGGATCCCATGAACGGATCCGGTTTGACCCATCGGAGCAGCGGCCCGGTCATGACGGTGGTCAACACGGCCATCAAGACGAAAGCCGAGAACAATTGCGTGTTCAAGATGCCGTCGTGAAGGCCGATCGTCAGGACGACCAGCTCCGTTAGTCCCCGGGTGTTCATTAGGACCCCCAGCCCCAACCCATCTCGGTACTGCAATCCGGTCAATCGCGCCCCGCCCGTCACGCCGCCGACCTTGCCGGCGCAGGCGACGACGAGGATCAGGACGACCGGCCACCAGCCGTCCGAGGCGATCGTCCGCAGATTGACAGCCAAACCCGTAATGACGAAGAAGATCGGCAGGAGCAGCGCGGCGATCGGCGTCACGAACGTCCGCGTCTGTTCGGCCAACCGGCCCTTCGGCAGCGCGGCCCCGAGCAGGAAGGCGCCGAAGATGCCTTGGATCTGCAGTGCTGTCGACGTGCCGGCGCAGAGGAAGATCCCACCGAGGACGAGGAGTATCCCGGTCGGCAGGAGCGCCTGGTTCTCGAACCGCTTCAGCCACCACCGCACCGGCCCGATGATGAGGCCCACGAGAACCGCGACGAGGACCAGCTGCAGCAGGCTCTGCCCGATGCTGGCCGATACGTCGATGGCCAGGATGACGATGAGCATCGTCCAGCACAGCAGGTCGGACTGGGCGGAGACGGCGAGGGCGAGCACGCCGACCGGCTTGTCGCGCAAGTTGCTGTCCGTCAGGATCCGCCCGAGGACCGGGAAGGCGGTCACCGACAGGGAGATACCGACGAACAGGGCGAACGGCAGCAGGCGGACGCCGTGCGTGGTGGTGTAGAGGGCGAAGGCCGCGACGACGCCGAGCAGGAACGGGACGACGGTCCCGGTCAGCGCGATCGTGGCCGACCGGCCGCGGAGCTTCGACCGCCAGTGCCCCTCCAGGTCGACGTCGAGCCCCATCATGAACATGAAGAGCACGACCCCGATCTGGGCCATCGCAGAGAGCTGGAGCTGTTGCGGCGCCGGGAAGATGTGCGTCGCCCACCCGCCGAAGATGGTCGGACCGAGGAGCAGCCCGGCGACGATCTCGCCGATGACGATCGGCTGGCGGAGCCGTCGGCAGAGCCAGGTGAGCGGCCACGTCACCGCGGCGATGAGGGCGAGCTCGTAGAAGAGCTTGCTGTACGGCCCGAACTGCAGCAGATGCGTCGTCTCGAAGAGCGGATGGGTCATGGCTCGCAGAAATGGGAGGTAGTCGGACAAGGGCAATTATCGTAAATATCTCTCGTCGTCTAAGTCGTATTCTGTGACGTACGCCCGATGGGACTCGAACCCATATCAGCCAAGGTATAAGCTTGGTGCTTTGCCAAATTAAGCTACGGACGTCTGGATCTGAAGCCGTGGTCTTTGCGTGACAGTGTCTTTCGGTGAAACCTTTCAGTCGGCCCCGACGTTGTCGTCGATGGCTTTGGCCAGGATCGACAGCCGGGAGTCCTCGTAGAGCTGTTCCGGCGAGAGGGCACCCTTGCCGAAGTGGTCGTCCACCCGCGAGAGGAACCGGACGGCGGTGAGCGACGTCGCCCCGATGTCGAAGAAGTCGTCGTCGGTCTCGATCTCGTCGATCTCGAGCAGGTCGCGCCAGATGGCCGCGATGGCCTCCTCCGTACTGGTCATCGAGGTCGACGCCGACGTCGGTTGGTCGTCGGTGGTGGTCATCAGCAGTCCTTTCTCGTACTAGTTGACGTTGGTCAGTGCGCCGTCGTGGACGGGCGAGCCGTTCCGGGTACCGGCGACCGGCCGGCGCGGGCCCTCGAACCGCTCGAGGAGCTGGCGGCGGTCGACCTTGCCGCTCGGCGTCAAGGGGAACCGGTCGCAGAGATGCACGCGGCGCGGCACCATGAACGCCGGGAGATGGTCCTCGAGGTAGCGCCGCAGCAGCTTGCCGGTGGCGATGGAGCCGTCCGTCACGACGAAGGCCACGACCGCCTTGTCACCGTGGGTCGTGACGGTGGCGTAGCTCTGGCGAACCGCCGGATGGCGATCGAGGTGGTGAGCGATCTCGCCGAGCTCGATGCGGTAGCCGTTGACCTTGAACTGGTCGTCCCGGCGTCCTTCGAAGACGATGTCGCCGCTCGCGGTGAAGAAGCCGTAGTCGCCGGTCCGGTAGACGCGTTCGCGGACGCCGTCGATCTCCCAGTCGACGAACCGCTCGGCGGTCAGTGCCGGCATGCCGAGGTACCCGGTGGCCAGCCCGTCCCCGGCGATGACGATCTCACCGGTCTCGCCGGGCGCGCAGAGCGTGTTGCCGGCGACCAGGTAGATCCGGGTGTTCTGGATCGGACGCCCGATGGGCAGGTTGCGGTCGGCGAGCGGCGGTTCGTCGACCGGGAAGTAGGCGGCGAACGTCGTCGACTCGGTCGGTCCGTAGCCGTTCACGATGCGTCCGGGGCCGTAGATGGCCAGGGCCCGGGTCATGTGGTCGACGGAGTGGGCCTCGCCGCCGGTCAGGATCGTGCCGACCGTGGCGATCGCCGTCGGGTCCTCGTCGACGATCGTGTTGAACAGCGCGGTCGCCAGCCAGAGCACGGTGACGCGCTCGGCCCGCAGCGTCTCGCCGAGCTCGGACAGTTGGATCCGCCGGTCCGGGTAGAGGACGCACGTCCCGCCCTGCAACAGCGCTCCCCAGATCTCGACCGTCGCCGCGTCGAATGTGACGGGCGCGAGGAAAAGCGTCCGACTGTCGGCGTCGAGCGGGGCGAAGACCGCCCCGAAGACGAGCCGGGCGATGCTCCGATGGCGGATCGGCACCCCCTTCGGCTTACCGGTCGAGCCCGACGTGAAGTTGACGTAGGCGATGGCGTCGGACGAGATGGCCGTCGCCGGCCGAACGTTCGAGGTGGTCGAGGCGTGCCGTTCGCCGGAGATGACCCGGAGCTCCGGGAATCGATCGGCGACGATCGCCGGCCGGTCGGTGACGGCGTGCGTGCAGCCGGCGTCGGCGAAGAGCTGACGCAGGCGCTCGTCGGGCCACGCCACGTCGAACGGCAGGTACGCCGCCCCGCACTTGAGGACGGCGAGCAGGGCGGCGATCAGCTCCGGCGACCTCGCCAGACAGACCCCTACGACGGTGTCGGGCTGGACGCCGTCGGCGAGCAGCCGCTGGGCGAGGCCGTTGGCGAGATCGTCGAGCTCGAGGTAGGTGAGCGAGCGGCCGTCCTGAGTGACGGCCACCGCCGCCGGCCGGTCGTCGACGCACCGCTCGAAGAGCGCGGGAACGGCGACGTCGTCCGGGTACTCGGCCGCGGTGGCGTTGACGAGCCGATGGACGGCCAGGGCCGCGTCGGAGCCGGCGATGCGCCGGGCGTCATCTACTCCCGGCGGTCGAGCGAGACCTCGTGGCCGCATCGTCGATCACCCGCCGCTGACCGAGTGGAGCGCCGAGGCGCTGGCCATCGGGTTGACGATCTTGTTGTGGTGGTAGTCGTCCTCGCCGGCCACCTGGACGCAGGCGAACCGCTCGAGGCTGGTCTCGCCGCCGTACTCCCGCAGGGTGTCCGAGAACGGGTAGACCCGGACCTGGTTGGGGACGTAGCGACCGGTGTAGCCGAGGCGCATCGACTTCGGCGAGCGGTTCGGAAGCGACGCGTGCATGAGCGTCGACCAGAAGATGATGAACTGGCCCTGGCGCATGACCATCGGCACGGCCGACGACTCGTCCGGCTCCCATGTGGGGTCCTTCTGCAGTTGCCGGTAGTCGTAGCCGTAGAACCCTCGGCGGGTGCCGCCTTTCTCGCGCCCGTTGATGGCTGTCGCTTCGTACTCCATGACCTTCGACTCGTCGTAGTTCATCGAAGTGTGGGTGCCGGGGATGAACTGCAGGCACCCGTTCTCCTCCGTGGCCTCCGTGAACGCCGTCCAGACGGTGACCGCACCGCCGAAGTCCGCATCCTCTGGCCAGACGATCTGCGGGTGGCCGGAGGCATCGGCGTGGGAGAAGTTGTCGGCCTGGTGCCAGTCGGTGCCTTCGTCACCGGGGTATTTCGGGAAGAACTCCGACCTCCAGCACAGGACGTCCGGCCCGAGGATGCTCACGACGCGGTCGACGATCTCAGGGCGTGAGATGTGGGCATTGAGGAAATCGACGTCGAGGTGGCGGTCGTAGCTGGCCAGGTTCGTCGCGCCGGCGACGGCCTTCTCGTCGCTGTACACCTGGTTCTCGGTATTGAGCAGCTTCACGCGAAGCGACCGAAGGTTCTTGGCCATCTCGTCCGGCTCGTAAAGATCGAACGGACCGAGGTAGCCATTTCGGTTGAATTGATCGAGCTCTCCGTCAGTAAGCGAAAACGCTCTCTGTCGTGCGGTCTGGCTGGTAGTCATCGTAAGTCCTTTGATGTCCGATGCCATGGACCATTGAAGGACATGGTCGAACAAGACGAGTTGATTGCGTTCCCCTCGGCCACTGCCGTTCCGTAAGTGCATCATCGTTGCCAACCGAAGTCAAGACTGGGTGGGGAAGACATGCATTTTTTCGATGTACCCCGAGAATGGAAAACGGCATTGACCTGATTGCGGACGGATACACCCGTTTTCTTTTTCCGGCCAGTTCCGGCCGGGACCGGTCAGGGCCGACCGGTCAGCGGGTCCGCTCCGCGGGTCCGGTCCGCGGGTGCGGTGAGCGGGTGCGGTCAGCGGGTCCGGTCCGCGGGTGCGGTGAGCGGGGTGCGCTCAGAGCCCGGAGACGGGAACAGCGGCGCTGGTCGTGATGTGGTCCGGGATCTCTTCGAGGAGGCGGTCGCCGGTCGTCAGCGTGCCGGCCCGCTCGAATATGAGGACGGACCCCCCAGAGGACGACGGTCGATGCTCGACGCCCCGCGGGACGACGTACAGGTCGCCTTCGCCCAACCGGACGGTCTCCGTGCTGCCGTCATCCTGGCGGATCGAGATGTCGAAGGAGCCGTCGAGGACGAGAAAGAATTCGTCGGTGTCGTCGTGCACGTGCCACACGTGGTCACCCTTGACGTGGGCGACGCGGACGTCGTAGTCGTCGACCCGCGCGACGATGCGCGGCGAGTACACCTGGTCGAAACTGGCCAGGGCATCTTTCAGGTTGATCGGGTGACTGGTCATGGAAGCATTTTCGAAAGTTGGTCCGCTCGTTTCCGACCATTTTACGACGGCGATGGTCCTCGATCCATCGAAGAAATGGAAAACGTACGTTTTATCGAACCGTCGGCCCCGTCGGCCCCGTCGGAGCCGGAGAGGGTCGCCGGATGGGAGTCGTCGGCGGGGTCGCCGGAGAGGGTCGCCGGAGAGGGTCGCCGGATGGGTGCCCGGAGGAGGCCGAGAACGCCACCAGTAGGCTCTGGCGCGCATGCGACGGCTGGCCGTGCTCTCTCTCCATACGTCTCCGCTGGCGCAGCCGGGAACGGGCGACGGCGGCGGGATGAACGTCTACGTCCGGGAACTGGCGGCCGCGCTGGCCCGCGCTGGGGTCTCGTGCGACGTCTTCACGAGGGCGCAGAGCCCGGCAGTGCCGTCGGTGGTCGAGGTCGAACCGGGGTTGCGGGTCCATCAGGTCGCGGCCGGCCCGCGGGCGCCGATGGCAAAGGAGGCGCTGCCGGCGATCGTCGACGAGTTCACCGCGGGCGTGCTCGAGCGGATGACCGGGCCGTCGGGGCTACCGCTCGACGACGACGAGGGCGGCCCGTTCGAGGCGATCCACGCCAACTACTGGTTGTCCGGGCTGGCGGGCCACACGCTCAAGCACGAGCTCGACCTCCCGCTCGTCTCGACGTTCCACACGCTCGACCGGATCAAGGCGGAGGCCGGTCCGGAGGAGGTCGAGGCCGACCTGGCCGGTCGTCGGGCAGAGGCGGAGGCGGCGATCATCCGCTGCTCGGACGCGGTCCTGGCGTCGTGCACGGTCGAGGCCGAGCAGATCGCTGAGCTCTACCCGGCCGACCCGGCCCGGATCGCGGTCGTCGCGCCGGGGGTCGACCACGCGTTCTTCGGTCCGGGCCACCGGCCACAGGCCCGGCGGGCGGTCGGGCTGCCGGGCGACGGCCCGCTCCTGCTCATGGTCGGCCGCATCCAGCCGTTGAAGGGGGCCGACGTCGCGGTCCGCACGCTCGCCGCGCTGGCGGGGCAGGGACATCGCTACCGGCTCGTCGTCGTCGGCGGCCCGAGCGGACCGCGGGGCGACGAGACGTACGAGGCGCTCGCCGCGCTGGCGGACGATCTCGGGGTCGCCGATCGGTTGACGATGGTCGACCCGCAGCCGCACGAGCTGCTCTCGACGTACTACCGGGCGGCCGACGTCTGCCTCGTGCCGAGCCGGTCGGAGTCGTTCGGCCTGGTCGCGTTGGAGGCCGCGGCGTGCGGGACGCCGGTCGTCGCGTCCGCGGTCGGCGGCCTCACGACGCTCGTCGACCACGGCCACACCGGCTTCCTGGTCGACGAGCCCGACCCGGCCGCGTACGCGGGGTACGCGCAGCGGATCGTCGAGGAGCCGCTGCTGGCCGAGCGGTTGTCGACGGCCGCGGTGCTGCGGGCCCGCGGGTACACGTGGCGAGACGCCGCGGCCGGGCTCCGGGCCGTCCACGACGAGCTCGTCGACGGCCGTCTCGTCGAGTGCTGAGCACCCAAGTGCTGAACATCCAAGTGCCGAGCCTCCAAATGCCGAGCGCCTGAGTGCCACTGGTCGGGCTGCCGGACGAGGGCGCGCTGGCCGCGGTGGTCGAGCGGATCGACGCGTGGATCGAGCGGGAGCGGTCGCCGGACGGGACGTTCGGCCTGGTCGCGGCGGAGCGCCAGGACGTCAGCGACCGGACGGCGTCGCACCGGTGGTACCTGCGGTTCGCGGGCGAGGAGAAGGACTACATCACGGTCTGGCTGACGCTGCGGCAGCGGACGCTCCACCACGAGGCTCAGTTCATGCCGGTCCCCGAGGAGCACGTCGTCGAGGTGTACGAGTACCTCATGCGGCGCAACATGGACCTCTACGGCATGGCGTTCTGCCTCGGCCCGGAGGACGCGGTCTACCTCGTCGGCAAGGTCCCGGCCGGCCTGGTCGACGACGACGAGCTCGACCGGATCGCCGGGTCGTCGATCCTCTACGTCGACGACCACTTCCCGACGGCGATGACGCTGGGGTACCCCCGCCTTTACCGCCGGCGTCGGCTCGGGTAGGTCACGCCGGCGGGCACGCCCGCGGTCTCCCTGTGTTCCACCCTTTGACGAATCCCGGCTGACGAGCGGCGACTCGCGCCGGCCCCGTCCAGTCGCCGTACAGCCTGACCTGCGCCTTCGCAATTTCGGCAACCGGTGAAACAGAACAACGTGCCGCCGGTGGGGGGTAGCCTCGGTCGGATGTCGGTCAAGCTGCTGCTCGTCGGTGGGGGAAAGATGGGCGGCGCGCTGCTGACCGGGCTGCTGACCCGCGGTGGCTGGAAGGCGACGGACGTCGCGGTCGTCGAGCTCGACTCGGCGCGCCGCGACGAGCTGGCGGCGGAGCACGAGGGGCTCGTCGTGCTGCCAGCCGCGGAAGCCGGGCTCGTCGACGAAGCCGGCGGTGCGGTCCTGGCGGTCAAGCCGGACACGGCCGAGGCGGTCTGCCGGATGCTCGGGCTGGCCGGCGTCGGGCGCGTCCTGTCGGTCGTCGCCGGGCTGGCGGCGCAGCGGTTGGAGGCGTGCCTGCCGGACGGCGCGGTCGTGATCCGGGCGATGCCGAACACGCCGGCGCTGGTCGGCGCGGGGGTAACCGCGATCGCCGGCGGCAGCCAGGCGACCGCGGCGGACCTGGCGTGGGCCCAGGGCATCCTGGAGGCGGTCGGGACGGTCGTCCGGGTACCGGAACGGCAGCTCGACGCGGTCACCGGCCTGTCCGGGTCGGGGCCGGCGTACGTCTTCTTGGTGGCGGAGTCGCTGATCGAAGCCGGCGTGCTGGCCGGCCTGCCGCGTGAGCTCAGCCGGACGCTGGCGGTCGAGACGCTCCTCGGCTCGGCGAAGCTGCTGGTCGAGACGGGCGAGCGGCCGGAGGCGCTGCGGGCCGCGGTGACGTCGCCGGGCGGGACGACCGCGGCCGGCCTGCGGGCGCTCGAGTCGCGGGCGGTCCGCTCCGCGTTCATCGAGGCGGTCGCGGCCGCGGTCGAGCGGTCCCGCAACCTCGGCCGCTGAACGGGGGCGGCTGGGCCCTCTGGGTGGTTCTTCGGGCTTGCTGTCCACGTACATGAACATCGTAGTTCTGTTCACGTACGGCGGCATTTCGCCCTTGTTCACGTACGCGAACCTGGTAGAATAGTTCACGTACGTGAACGGATGGTGGCCCCATGAAGATCGATTCGGTTGGAGATCTCGTCGCCGCTGCTCGGGGGCGGCGCCAAGCGCTCGGGCTGAGCCAGGCCGAGCTGGCGGCTCGTGCTGGCGTCTCTCGTCACTGGCTCACCTCGTTCGAGGGTGGCAAGCCAACGGTCGAGCTGGCTCACGTGTTGCGGGTGCTTGATGCACTCGACATCCACCTCGATCTTGCGGATGACGGCCGCCGCAGGGCCGGTCCCCCTGCAGGATCAATCGACCTCGACACTCTCCTCGACGAGTACCGGAACCGATGACGGACGCGCTCGTCGTCGTCCTCGGCGAGACGGTCACGGGCACCGTTACCCGGGAACGGGGAAAGCTGCGGTTCGACTACAACGACGACTACTGGGAGTCCGCTGCCACCCCCTTGTCGCTGTCTATGCCAACCCTTGTTCGGTCCCATCCGCACCAGGTCGTCACGCCGTGGCTGTGGGGCCTGCTCCCCGACAACGAGGCAGTGCTGGACCGCTGGGCCCGGCACTTCCAGGTCTCGGCGTCTTCTCCGTTCTCACTGCTCGCCACCCCGGTGGGGGAGGACTGCGCCGGGGCCGTCCGCTTCTCGTTGCCGGACGAGGTGGACCGGGCGCTCGGCCGTCGAGGCGACGTCGTCTGGCTCACCGAGGCGCAGGTCGGGCAGCGGCTCCACGAACTGAAGGAGGACTCGACCGCCTGGCTCGGCCGGTCCTTCAGCGGCCAGTTCAGCCTGGCCGGCGCCCAGGCGAAGACCGCCCTCCTCCGCCAGGACGGACAGTGGGGCGTCCCTTCGGGGTCGACGCCGACGACGCACATCTTGAAGCCGGCGGTCTCGGGGTTCGACGATCACGACCTCAATGAGCATCTCTGTCTCGATGCGGCCCGGCGAGCCGGCCTGACGGCCGCTCGGACGACGATTGCCCGGTTCGGCACCGAAACGGCGGTAGTCGTCGACCGGTACGACCGCGTGGACCGGGCGGGCCGGATCGGTCGGGTCCACCAGGAGGACCTCTGCCAGGCCCTGGGCGTGCCGCCTTCGAAGAAGTACCAGAACGAAGGCGGCCCCGGGCCGACCGATATCGCCGCCCTCTTGCGGCGGGCGATGCCGCCCGGCCCGGCCGAGGTCGCGGTCTGGCGGTTCGCCGACGCGTTGATCTGGAATTGGCTGATCGGCGGGACGGACGCCCATGCCAAGAACTACTCGGTCCTCCTGGCCGACGACGACGTTCGCCTGGCCCCGCTCTACGACGTCGCCTCGGCGCTGCCCTATGACACCCACGAGTCGAAGCTGAAGCTGGCGATGAAGGTCGGTGGGGACTACCGCCTGGCCCCGCTGCGCAACACGTGGCCGGACCTCCGTCTCGACGCCGAGGCCCTGGTCGCCCGGGTCGGCGAGCTGGCCGGGCGGGTGGCCGATGCCTTCGCTGACGCCGCGGCGGCCGCAGAGGTCAAGACCCTCGGCCGGGATCTCCCGGCCCGGCTGGTCGATCTGGTCGCCGAGCGGGCACGCCGCTGCCGGCAGGTGGTGGCGTCGGCGAGTTGAACGGGGGCTGCCGGCCGGCTCCGGGCGACCGGTTCCCACTTTCGCCGGGGCCGCGGTCGGCGTACAGTCAGTCTGCGGAGGGGGAGTCAGGCACCGATGACCCAGCAACTCGACAGTGCGCATTCCCGGTTCATGACGGTCGGCGAGGTCGCCGCGGTCCTCCGGGTCTCGAACATGACGGTCTACCGGCTGATCAACGCCGGTGAGCTGGTCGCGGTGCGGATCGGCCGGTCGTTCCGGGTACGTGAGGAAGATCTCGACCGCTACCTGGGCGAACGGCTCACGAAGGCGGGTTGACCGGCACCGGGGCGCCGGTACCGTCGGCGTCCCCAGCGGGCGCCGACACGGTCTACTTCCTCTCCGACTACGGGCTGGCCGACGAGTTCGTCGGCGTCGTCCACGCGGTGCTGCGCCGGCTGGCGCCGGCCGTGGCGGTGGTCGACCTCGTCCACCAGATCCCGCCGTACGACGTCCGGGCCGGCGCGGCCGCCCTGGTCCGGGCGGTGCCGCACCTCGGCCCGGGGGTCGTCCTGGCGGTCGTCGACCCGGGGGTCGGTGGGCCGCGCCGGGGCCTCGTGCTGGAGACGGACGGGCCGGACCGCCGCTGGTTCGTCGGGCCGGACAACGGGCTGCTCCTGGCCGCGGCGGCCCGGGCCGGTGGCATCCGCCGGGCGGTCGCCCTCGAGTCGCCGGACGGGCGCCCGCGGACGGACGGCGGGGTGGCGGTGGACGAGCCGGCGACGTTCGACGGTCGCGACGTGTTCGCGCCGGCCGCGGCCGCGCTCTGCATCGGCACCGAGCTCGACGCGCTCGGCGGCCCGGTCGACGAGCGCGAGCTCGTCCGGGTGCCCGAGCCGGTCGTCGAGATCGGGTCGGTCGGCGACGGTCGCCGGCTCGTCCGAACCGAGGTGACGTGGGTCGACCGGTTCGGCAACGCCCAGCTCGGCGCGCCGGGAGCAACGGTGCCGGCGTCGATGCCGGTGGTCGCGGTGGCGGCCGGGCCCCGGGCGCTGTCGGTCCGCCGGGTGCGGGTGTTCGCCGACCTCGACCCGGACGAGGTCGGCCTGTTGAGCGACGGCAACGGGCAGCTCGCGCTGGTCGTGCGCGAGGGGTCGGCGGCCGACCGGCTGGCGCTCGGGCCGGGTGACCTGGTCGAGCTGGTCTGGTGACTGCGTCCTACCCGTCTGGTGGCCGGCGGGTGCCGGCCGGTACGATCCTTTTGCATGACTAGTGAGAATGCCGAGCGGCCCCGGCGGATCCCGGAGGCGACGGTCGTCCGTCTTCCCGTCTACCAACGGATCCTGAGCGAGCTGCTCCGGAGCGGCTCGGCGACGGTCTCGTCGGAGCAGCTCGCGGCGATGGCCCGGGTCAACGCGGCGAAGGTGCGCAAGGACCTGTCGTTGCTCGGCTCGTTCGGGACGCGCGGCACCGGCTACGACGCGGCGTTCCTGATGGCGCAGATCGACCGGGCGCTCGGCGTCGACCGCGACTGGCCGGTGGCGATCGTCGGCATCGGCAACCTCGGTCGGGCGCTCGTCAACTCCGAGGGGTTCTCGTCCCGGGGGTTCCGGGTGGCCGCGCTCTACGACATCGACCCGGCCGTCGTCGGCGAGCGCGTCGGGCCGGTGACGGTCCGGCACGCCGACACGCTGGCCAAGACGGCCCGGGACGGCCAGGTGTCGATCGGCGTCGTCGCCACGCCGGCCGCGGCGGCCCAGGAGGTCGCGGACGCGCTGGTCACGGCCGGCGTCCTCTCCCTCCTCAACTTCGCCCCGCGGGTTCTCACCGTCCCGCCGGACGTCCAGCTCCGCTACGTCGACCTGTCGATCGAGCTGCAGGTCATGAGCTTCTACCAGTCCCGCCGGGCCGACGAGGTGGCCGCCGGCGGCGCGGTGCTGCGGGCCGTCGGTCTCACGCCGAACCAGGGCGCCGATGGTGGTTCGCCGGAGGCGAGCGACTACCGTTTGAGGTGAAGAGGAGGCCGCCAACCCGTTGTCCGTCGTCGTCGTAGGCATCGAGCACGACCAGGTCCCGCTCGACCTCCTGGAGCGGGTCGCCATCGGCGACGCCGAGCTGGCCAAGGTCCTGGGGACGCTGCGGGACCGGGCGAACCTGCAGGAGTCGGTCGTCCTGTCGACGTGCCTGCGGACGGAGGTCTACGCGGTCGTCGACCGGTTCCACGACGCGGTCCACGAGATCGAGGAGATCCTCGCCGAGAAGGCCGGTCTGGCGCCGTCGTCGCTCGAGGAGAAGGCGATGATCCGCTTCGACGACGACGTCGCGACCCACCTGTTCTCGGTGGCGTCCGGGCTCGAGTCGGCCGTCCTCGGCGAGGGCGAGGTCCTCGGCCAGGTCCGCCGGGCGTGGGAGCGGGCCCAGGACGAGCGGGTGAGCGGCCCGGTCCTGGCGGAGCTGTTCCGCCACGCGGTCCAGGCCGGCAAGCGGGTCCGGTCGGAGACGGCGATCGCCCGGGGGACGACGTCGTTCTCGCACGCCGCGGTCGAGCTGGCCGAGGCCCGGCGACCCGGCGGCCTCGGCGGCGTGACGGTGGCGGTGGTCGGCGCCGGGGCGATGGGCACGGGCGTGCTGCAGGCGCTGGCCTCGCTGCCCGACGGTCGCCGGCCAGCCGACGTCGTCGTCGTCAACCGGACGGCGGCGCGGGCCGACGCGCTGGTCCGGTCGCTGCCGGACGGTCTGGCCGCCCGCACGGCTGGTCCGGGCGAGCTCGGGACGGTGCTCGCCGGCGCGGACGTCGTCTTCAGTGCGGTCGAGGCCGAGGGCCACGTCGTCGCCGCGACCGCGCTGGCGCCGACCGGCGACCGGCAGGCGCGGCCGGTGCTCGTCGTCGATCTCGGCGTCCCGAGGAACGTCGACCCGGCATCGGCCGGCGCGGCGGGCGTCACGCTGGTCGACATGGACCACCTCAGCTCGGCGGTCGCCCAGGCCGTCGAGGAGCGCCGCGGCGAAGCCGACCGGGCCCGGGTGATCGTGGCCGAGGACGTTGCGCGGTACCGGGCGGCCGCCCGGGCCCGGGGCGCGGCGCCGGTGATCGCGTCGTTGCGGAGCCGGCTGGAGGAGACCCGGACCGCGGAGCTCGGGCGTCGCCGCGGCCAGTTCGGCGACCTGGCGCCGTCGGACTGGGAGCAGGTCGACGCGGTCACGCGGTCGGTGCTGGCGAAGCTGCTCCACGAGCCGACCGTGCTACTGCGGGAGACGGCCGGGACGGCGCGCGGTGAGCGGCTGGTCGAGGCTCTCCGCCTCCTCTTCGACCTCTGAGGGCGCGGGTGCCGGACGAGCACAGCGCGTCGGGGGAGGTCCGACCGCTCCGGCTGGCCAGCCGCGGCTCGCCGCTCGCCCGCTACCAGGCCGCGCTGGTCGCCGACTTCCTGCGCCGAGCCGACCCGACCGTCGACGTCGTCATCGAGATCGTCCGCACCGAGGGCGACCGTCAGGCCACCGTCCCGCTCGACCGGATCGGCGGGCAGGGGATCTTCACCAAGGAGATCCAGACCGCGGTGCTCGACGGCCGGGCCGACGTCGCGGTGCACTCGGCGAAGGACCTGCCGTCGGTGACGCCGGACGGGCTGGTGCTGGCGGCCGTGCCCGAGCGGGCGGACCCGCGGGACGCGCTCGTCGGCCACCGCCTGGCCGAGCTGGCGGCCGGCGCGGTGGTGGCGACCGGCTCGGCCCGGCGCCGGGCCCAGCTGGCCAACCTGCGGCCGGACCTGACGTTCGTCGACCTGCGGGGCAACATGGCAACGCGGCTGGCCCGGGCCGCGGACGGCTCGGTCGACGCGGTCGTCACCGCGGCCGCCGCGCTCGACCGGCTCGGCTGGGACGGCGCGCCGATCGACCGGCTGCCGGTGTCGGTGCTCCTGCCCCAGGCCGGCCAGGGCGCGATCGCCCTGGAGGGCCGAGCCGGCGACGACGCGACGCTCGCACTGTTGGCCCGCGTCGACGACGTCGCGGCCCACCGGGCGGTCCGGGCCGAGCGGGCGATGCTGGCCGCGGTCGAAGGGTCCTGCTCGGTGCCGGTCGCCGCCTGGGCCGAACCGCCTGACCGGTCCGCCGCCGGCCCCGAGACCGCCGGCCCCGAGACCGTCACCGGCACCGGGGGAGCGATCCGGCTGCACGGGCTGCTGGCCAGCGGGGACGGGCGCATCGTCGTCCGCGCCGCGCTGACCGGCGACGAGCCCGACGCGCTCGGCCGCGAGCTCGCCCGGCACCTGCTCGAGGACTGCGGCGGCCGCTCGGTCGAGGGCTGGGTCGTCGAAGGCTGGACCGGCGGGGAGCATTCCGGCGGGGAGACAGGGCGGTGACGGTGTACCTGGTCGGTGCCGGCCCGGGCGACCCGGGCCTGCTGACCCGGCGCGGCGCGGCGCTGCTCGCCCGGGCCGACGTCGTCGTCCACGACCGGCTCGTCGACCCCGACCTGCTCGACCTGGCGCCGCCGGCCGCGCTGCGGGTGAACGTCGGCAAGCGGCCGTCGGGCCTGTCCGGGCCGTCGCCGACGGGCGGGCGCGGGGTGGCCGGGAGCGGGCCGGACGGGCCGGTCCGCCAGGAGGAGATCAACGAGCTGCTCGTCGCGCACGGCCGGCGCGTGGCGACGGTCGTCCGGCTGAAGGGCGGCGACCCGTTCCTCTTCGGCCGCGGCGGCGAGGAGGCGGAGGCGCTGCAGCGGGCCGGCGTCGACTGGGAGGTCGTCCCCGGCGTGACGTCCGCGGTGGCGGTGCCGGCGGCCGGCGGGATCCCGGTGACCCACCGCGGCCTCTCGACGTCGGTCACGGTCGTCACCGGCCACGTCGGCGACGAGACCGCGCCGGGCGGCGTCGACTGGGCCGCGCTGGCCGCCGCCGGCGGCACGCTCGTCGTCCTCATGGGGATGGCCAACCGCGAGGCGATCGCGGCCCGGCTGATCGCCGGCGGCCGGCCGGCGGCCACGCCGGTAGCGGTCGTCGAGTGGGGCACGACGCCGGCGCAGCGGACCGAGCGGACGACGCTCGACCGCCTGGCGTCGGTCGACCTCGGCGCGCCGGCGGTCATCGTCATCGGTCCGGTCGCCGCCCTCGACCTGGCGTCGGCCGACACCCGGCCGCTGGCCGGGACGACCGTCGTCGTCACCCGGCCCCGGGACCAGGCCGGCGAGCTCGTCGCCGCGCTCACGGCCCGCGGCGCCCGGGTGATCGGGTTGCCGGTCGTCGAGATCGCCGAGCCGGCCGACGGCGGCGCGGCCCTCGACGCGGCCGCGGCCGCGGTAGCCGACTACGACTGGGTGGCGTTCACGTCGGCCAACGCGGCCCGCCGGGTCCTCGGCCGGCTGCGCGACGGCCGGGCGCTCGGCCGGGCCCAGGTGGCCGCGGTCGGCGGCGCGACGGCCGACGCGGTGGCCCGGTTCGGGCTCGTGCCGGACCTCGTCGCCGAACCGGCGACCGCGACCGGGCTGGCGGCGGCGTTCCCGGACGCGCCGGCCGGCGGCCGGGTCCTCTTCCCCCGCGCCGCGGTTGCCCGCCGGGCCCTGCCGGACGGCCTGGCCGCCAAGGGCTGGGCGGTCGACGAGGTCGAGGCGTACCGGACCGTCGCCGCCGCGTCGCCGCCCGACGAGATCGCCGCCGCCCTGGCCGGCGCGGCCGTCGTGACGTTCACGTCCCCGTCGACGGTCGCCGGCTACCTCTCGCTGACCACCGCCGGCGGCCACGCCCTGCCGGTCCCGCCGGTCGTCGCGTGCATCGGCCCGGTCACCGCGGCCGCGGCCCGCAAGGCCGGCCTCGACGTCGCGGTCGAGTCGCCGTCACCGTCCGGCGAGGCGCTCGTCGCCGCGGTCGTCGCCCGGTTGGCGCACCGGCCGCCGACGAGCTGATCCGTCGAACCGCCCGCCGACGAGAGCCGCCCGGCACCGGGGCGACGGCCGCCGGTGGGGCATCTGATAGAAGACGGGGCGTGACGACGGACGACGACGCCGACTGGGTGAGCCAGCTCGCCGACCGGGCGATCGCCGAGGCCGACCGGCGCGGCGGCCAGCGGCCGATCGTCGGCGCGTCCGGGATCAGCCCGTCCGGCCCGATCCATCTCGGCAATCTCCGCGAGATCATGGTCCCGCACCTCGTCGCCGACGAGATCCGGCGGCGCGGCCAGCCGTGCCGGCACGTCTTCTCGTGGGACGACTACGACCGGCTGCGCAAGGTCCCCGCCGGTCTGCCCGACGACTTCGCCATGCACATCGGGCGCCCGCTGGCCGACGTGCCCGACCCGTGCGGCGAGCACGAGAGCTGGGCCGAGCATTTCAAGGTGCCGTTCCGTGACGCGCTCGCGCAGCTCGCGGTCGACGTCGACGAGGTGAGCCAGGCCGCGCAGTACCGGTCCGGCGCGTACCGCGCCGAGATCCTCCGGGCGATGGCGCACCGGCGCGAGATCTACGACATCCTCGCCAAGTTCCGCCTGAAGGCGCCCGACGCGGAGCCGGACGACGAGGCCGACGACGACGACGACGGGATGGACGAGCCGGGCGAGATGGAAGGGCGATCGGCCCGCGACGAGTACTCGCCGTACCGGCCGTACTGCCGCGTCTGCGGGCGCGACACGACGCACGTCACCGCGTACGACGACGAGACGACGACGCTCTCGTACCACTGCGACTGCGGCCACGACGACGCGTTCCGGCTCGACTCGGTCGACCACGGGAAACTGGCCTGGAAGGTCGACTGGCCGATGCGCTGGGCGTTCGAGAACGTCGACTTCGAGGCCGGCGGCGCGGACCACTCGTCGCCGGGCTCGAGCTTCACCGTCGGCCAGGAGATCGTCCGGTCCGTCTTCGGCGGCGACCCGCCGACGTACGTGCAGTACTCGTTCGTCGGCACCGACGGCGCGTCGAAGATGAGCGGCTCGAGCGGCAACGCGCCGACGCCGCTCGACGCGCTGGCGATCATCGAGCCGTCGATCCTCCGCTGGCTGTACACCCGTGAGCCGCGCCGGTCGTTCACGATCGCGTTCAACGAGAAGATCGCCAACCTTTACGACGGCTGGGACCGTCTCGATGCGAAGATCGCCGACGGGACGGTCAACCGCCGCGAGCGGGCGATGCACGGCCGAGCGGTCGCCACCGCGTCGACGACGCTGCCCGCGACCGCCCGAGTCCTGCCGTTCCGCAGCCTCGCGTCCGTCGTCGACATCACCAACGGCGATCCCGGGCAGATCCATCGCATCGCCGGCGAGATGCTCCGCGACCCGCCGCTCGCCTCGCTCGACGAGATCCGGCCGCGGCTCGACTGCGCGGCCGCCTGGGTGACGACGTACCTAGCGGCCAGCGAGCGAACCCACATCCGCGACGCGCCGGACTCGGGCCGCCTCGGCGCCCTCGACGAAACGGAGCGCCAGGCGATCGCCTGGCTGCTCGACGGGCTCGACGGCGACTGGAGCCTCGACGGCCTGACGACGCTCCTCTACGGCATCCCGAAGCGCCAGCACGGCCTCGCGGTCGACGCCAAGGCGCTGCCGCCCGACGTGAAGGCCGCCCAGCGAGCGTTCTTCGTGCTGCTCTACGAGCTCCTCACCGGGCGTGACACCGGGCCGCGCCTGCCGACGCTGCTGCTGTCGCTCGGCGCCGACCGGGTCCGCGGCCTGCTCACCCAGTAAGCCGGCGTACACCACGTCGGCGTACGCCACGAGGGCGGGCACGCCGTAGGCTCGAAGGGTGGCACTCTCCCGACGCCCGCGGCGGCTGCGCCGGACGGCGGCCCTCCGCCGGCTCGTCGCCGAGACCCGCGTGACCGTCGACGACCTCGTCGCCCCGCTGTTCGTGCGAGAAGGCATCGACGACGCGGTGCCGATCGGCTCGCTGCCCGGCCAGTTCCAGCACAGCGTCCCGTCGCTCGTCGCCGAGGCGAAGCGGCTCGTCGCGCTCGGCGTCCCCGGCATCGTCCTCTTCGGCGTGCCCGCGACCAAGGACCCGACCGGCTCGGGCGCGTGGGACCCCGACGGGATCGCCCAGCGGGCGCTCGCCGAGCTGCGGTCGGCCGTCGGCGATCAGCTCGTGCTCGTCGCCGACCTCTGCCTCGACGAGTACACCGACCACGGCCACTGCGGCGTGCTCGCCGCCGACGGCACTGTCGACAACGACGCCACCGTCGACCTCTACCGCCGCGTCGCGGTCGCCCAGGCTCGGGCCGGCGCGGACGTCGTCGCGCCGAGCGGGATGATGGACGGGCAGGTCGCGGCAGTCCGCGACGCGCTCGACCGCGACGGCTTCGACGCGGTCGCCATCCTCGCCTACTCCGCCAAGCACGCGTCCGCCCTCTACGGCCCGTTCCGCGACGCGGTCGATGTCACGATCGCCGGTGGCGGTGACCGCCGCGGCTACCAGCAGGACCCCGGCAACCGCCGCGAGGCCCGGCTCGAAGTCGCCCTCGACGTCGCCGAGGGCGCCGACATGGTCATGGTCAAGCCCGCCGGGACCGCGCTCGACCTGATCGCCGACGTCCGGCAAGCCGTCGACGTGCCCGTCGCCGCCTACCAGGTGAGCGGTGAGTACGCGATGGTCCACGCGGCGGCCGAGCGCGGCTGGATCGACGGGCCGGCCGTCGCCCTCGAGCAGCTCACCGCCATCAAGCGGGCCGGCGCCGACTTCGTGCTGACGTACTTCGCGGCCGACGTCGCCGAAACGCTCAATGGCTGACGTGGACCCGGCCGGCGCGGGACTGGGCGGCGCGGGACTGGGGGGCGTGGGACTGAGCGAGCCGTCCAACGCGGCGTGGTTCGAGCGGGCCCGACGGGCGATCCCGGGTGGCGTCGACTCGCCGGTGCGGTCGTTCGCGTCGGTCGGCGGCGTGCCGTTCACGGTGGCCCACGGCGACGGCCCGTGGGTCTACGACGTCGAGGGCACGAAGTACCTCGACTTCGTCCAGTCGTACGGCGCGGTGCTGCTCGGCCACGCCCATCCGGTGGCGGTCGACGCGGTCCGCCGGCAGGCCGGGCGGGGCAGCACGTTCGGCATGCCGACGCCCGGCGAGGTCCGGCTGGCCGAGGCGATCGGCGACCGGGTACCGGGCTGCGAGCAGGTCCGGCTGGTCTCGTCGGGCACGGAGGCGTCGATGAGCGCGGTCCGGCTCGCCCGGGGCGCGACCGGCCGGGACCGGGTCGTGAAGTTTGCGGGCTGCTACCACGGCCACTCGGACGGCCTGCTCGCCGGCGGCGGCAGTGGTGTCGCGACGCTCGGCCTGCCGGGGTCGGCCGGCGTGCCGGCCGGCGCGGTCGCCGACACGATCGTCGCGCCGTACAACGTCGTCCCGGCGCTGGACTCGTCGGTGGCGTGCGTGATCGTCGAGCCGATCGCCGCGAACATGAACCTCGTCCCGCCCGCGCCCGGCTTCTTGAACGGCCTGCGGGCGGCGTGCGACGCGGCCGGCGCGCTGCTCGTCTTCGACGAGGTCATCTCCGGCTTCCGTCTCGGGCCCGGCGGCGCGACCGCGTGGAGCGGCGTCACGCCGGACCTGTGGTGCTTCGGCAAGGTCATCGGCGGCGGCCTGCCGGTCGGCGCGTTCGGCGGCCGGGCCGAGCTGCTCGCCGCCCTAGCCCCGGCCGGGCCGGTGTACCAGGCCGGCACGCTGTCGGGGAACCCGCTCGCCA
Organism: uncultured Actinomycetota bacterium; assembly: GCA_963844575.1. Lineage (GTDB taxonomy): Bacteria > Actinomycetota > Acidimicrobiia > Acidimicrobiales > RAAP-2 > DASZUK01. Next base: position 342,467 of record CAWJOU010000005.1, on the reverse strand, counting down.
CCGCGGCCGGGCTGGCCGTGCTCTCGCACGTCAAACCGGCCGACTACGACGACCTGACGAACCGGGCCGCGGTCTTCGCCGGCGCGCTGGCCGACGCCATCGTCGACGCCGGCCTCGCCGCGTACACGCCGACGGTCGGGCCGCTCGTCGGTCTTTTCGTCGGGCCGCCGGGCTCGGTGATCGAGCCGCCGGTCGACTACGACACTGCGGCGGCCGTCGCCGGCAACGGCGTCTACTCGCGCTTCTTCCACGCCATGCTCCGCCGCGGCGTCGCGCTGGCGCCCGGCGCGTACGAAATCCTCTTTCCCGGCATGGCCCACGGCGAGCGTGAGCTGTCGCTCGCCGTCGACGTGGCGGGCGAGGCCGCGGCGGAGGTCGCCGCCGAGCTGGCCCGAGCCTGATCCATCCCCGGCCCATCCCCGGCCCATCCCCGAGGGCCGACCCCCAAGAGGTCCTATCCCGAAGGGCCCCATCCCCAAGAGCACCGGGGGGCCGCCCGTACGATGGACGGATGGCCATTTGGACGCGCTCGCGGCAGTACTGCGGCGAGCGGTTGCTGGCCGGCGTCGCCCTGGAAGCGGTCGCGGCCGCCGGCTCCGCCGCGGCGACCGCGGCGCCGACCGTCGTGGTCGACGCGGCGACGATCACGCCTGGCCTGGTGCTCCGGTTCGAGGCGAGCGGGCTGGCGCTCGTCGGCCCGCAGCCGGGGTTCACGCGGAAGGTGCGGTGGTCGGCGGTCTCAGGACTGCGGTTCGGACCGTCCGGCGTCCTCCCGGGCGGCATCGCCGCGGTCTCGCTGTTCGCAGTCGTCAACGGGTGGGCCGTCCGCTGCTGGATCCCGTGGGCGGAGGTCCATCCGGACGAGCTTCGGGCCCTCGATCGGCTGCTGGCCGCGTTCGCCCCCCGGGCGGCGCGGGGCCGAGTACGGCGAGGCGGGCGCCGCACCAGGAGCGACGCCGAGCCGCTGGTCGGGGTGGCACAGCCGCAGCCGTCGACGGTCGGCAGAATAACGCAGCAGCAGCCTTCGACGGTCGGGGGGCCGCCGTCAGGGGCGGGGGTCGCTCAGCCGGCTATGCCCGGGCGCCGGGGGTTCGCTCTGCTCCGCCGTATCTGAGGTATCGATGCCATCGAAGCCGGACTGACCCGCGGGAGCGGCTCCTAGGGCCCGGTACCTGGGAAGCCCTCTCCTACCGATGAGCTCGACTCGGATATAAGGGTTTGTGAGTCCATATAACAAATTCTCTTACACATCCTTATAGATTGTGATAGGGTGCGACGGTGAACCCGGTCGATAATCCCTACCGCCCTGGCGCGGGACGGCGACCGCCCCTCCTTGCCGGTCGAGGCACGCTCCTCGACAACTTTGAAGTCGTCCAGACCCGAGCGGAGACGAGGGGAGAGGGCGATCGGAGCTGGGTCCTGAACGGCCTGCGAGGGGTTGGAAAGACGGTGCTGCTCGGGGAGCTGTTCGCTCGAGCGACGACGCGTCGGTGGATCACGGCGAAGATCGAGGCGGGGGCCAAGGAGCCCCTGCCGGCCGCGCTCAGTCGAGCGCTCACGGCGGGTATGCGACGAGCGACGGGGCACTATCCGGAGCCCCGACTGCGGCGCCTCCTGGGCGTTCTCAAGGGGTTCAGCCTGCAGGTCGACCCGACCGGCGGCTTCTCCGTCGGAGTCGACGTCGACGCGGTACGGGGCATCGCGGACACCGGCCGGCTCGGGGACGACCTGTCCAGTTTGCTCGAGGTCATGTCCGAGACGGCGCGTGATCTCGGGATTGGTGTGCTGATCCTGATAGACGAGCTCCAGGAGGCACCCGAAGAGTCGCTGGCTGCCATCAATACGGCGGTTCACCACCTCGGCCAGCTCGATCCGGCACCGCCGGTTCTGTTCGTCGGCGCCGGGCTCCCTTCGTTGCCCGCGCAATTGGCCGACGCCACCAGCTACGCGGAACGGCTCTACGAGTACCGCAACATTGGTCTTCTCGAGCCCGCCGCGGCTAGAGAAGCACTTGTCGTCCCCGCTCGGGATCTAGACGTTGAATGGAGCTCTGACGCGTTGGAAACGGCGCTGGATGTCGCTCGTGGCTATCCCTATTTTCTCCAGGCAATCGGGAAGCACGTATGGGATGCTGCCCGAACCACGGTCATCGACTCCGATGACGTGGAGGTCGGCCTCAACGCGGCGAGGCAAGAGGTAGACGACGGCCTGTATCGATCCCGTTGGGAACGCGCGACGCCCGCTCAGCGCGACGTCATGCGAGCGCTCGCCCAGCTCGGAGGTGGTGAGCCAGCGCCGGTCGCCGACATCGCCATCGCGGCAGGTAAGGCACGAACGTCGGACATCTCCGTCTCCCGTGTCGAGCTCATTAAGAAGGGTCTTGTCTATGCCCCGGAGCGAGGCCTGCTCGCCTTCACGGTCCCTGGCATGCACGAGTTCGTCGCCCGCCAGACGTAGCCGTCAAGGCTCGAGCGCTCGTCGGTCGCTGCGACGGGAAGGCGTCAGCCGCCCCGGTAGAGACGGCCGGGGTCGACCAGCTCGACGTCGGTAACAGTGGCGGCGTGCCGGACGAGCGCAGGAGTGAAGCCGGCCGGACTGAACAGGGCGAGCCTGGTGGACGAGTCGGCTCCGGGGACGAGCTGGCGGAGGTGGCGGAGGCGGTCGAGCTGGGCGATGTCGACGGCGGCGTGGCGCCACTTGGCTTCGCCGAGCAGGAGGACCCGCGGCGGCCGGCCGGGGGTCCGCTCGACGGCGACGACATCCACCTCGTGCTGATCGTGGTGGTCCCGGCAGGGAACGACGGTGGCCCCGACCGGACCGGCCGGGCCGCCGATAGTCGCGGGGACGCGTAGTGCGCCGTCCACTGTCGGGCGAGCTCCTCGAAGTGCGGTCCATAGATCCGGGCTTGGACGGTATCGGCCAGCTCGGCCCAGACCTGGGTGCCCTGGCGACGGGCGAGCCGGGCCTCGTTGGGGGCGACGACGAGCTGGTGGAGCCGGAGCATCGGTTCGCTGATGTGGAACGTCGGGCGATTGGCTCGGATGGCGTCGGCCTGCCGATAGACGAGGCGGGCTTCTCGGAGGACGGAGAGCGGGTGTGCCAGCGCGGTCTCCTTGCGTCCGACGGCGTCGGCGATCTGGCTGCGCCGGATCCGGCCGGCAGCGATGGCGCCGAGCACGGACGAGTAGAGGCCGAGGTCGTTCATCTCCGGCTCCTCCGCCAGGAGAGATCGTCCTTCACGAAAGAACGCGCTGGACGGGTTGAGGAGTTGCCGGGCGACCCACGGATCGAGCGCGTCGGGATGGTCGGGGAGATCGCCGTCGCAGAAGTCCCGGTAGGCGGGGGTTCCGCCGACGAGGGCGTGCAGGCGGATCGCCAGGTCCGGCTGGTCGAGGACCCCCCAGAAGGCCGCAGCTTCGCGGAAGTCGAACGGGCTGACGAGGATCTCGCGGGTGGCCCGGCCGCGGAGCGGCGCGGTGCCGGTGAGCAGTCCGGCCATCACGGAGAAGGCGCTGCCGCAGAGGACCAGGCGCGTCCGGCTCTGCCGCCGGGCGGTGCCGCGGGGGCTGAGCGCCCGTTGGATCAGCGACGGGATCTCGGGGGCCGTCTTCTGCAGGTAGGGCAGCTCGTCCAGCACGACGGTCGCCGGCCGGCCGTCCTCGCCGAGGGCGAACAGGGCGTCGACCACCTCCTCCCAGGTCCGGAAGGCCACCGGGACCTGGAGGCCGGCGTGGGCGGCATAGGCGCGGCCGACGGCCTCGAGGTTCTGTGCGGACGACTGCTCCAGTCCGCTCACCATGAACCCGCCGGTCTGTTCGGCGAGCAGCTCCAACAAGAGGGTCTTCCCCTGCCGCCGGCGGCCGTAGACGACGGCGAGGGTGGCCCCGAGGCGGTCGCTGGTCGCAAAGGTCGCCAGGTCCGACCATTCGGCGTCCCGGTCGAACAGCTCGGCCGGCTTGGGTAGGGGCGCAGACATAGATAAGTGAAGTTATAATAACTCGACTTATCTATGTCTGCCAACGGTGTTGCTGCTGGCCGGGGTCGCCGGTGGCTGGACGCCGACGGCCGGGAGATCCGCCGGTCCGCCGGCCGCGGCGGCCGGCGTGGGGGTTGGCTCAGCCGCCGAGCAGGTCCGCCAGGACCGCCGACGAGCCGGCGGGCAGCCGGTCGGCCAGGGCGGCCATCGCCTTGAACCCGAGCTCGGCCGGGCCGAGCGTGTCGGGGCGCATGAGGTTCGCCATGATCCGCAGGAGCACGGACATGAAGACCTGCGAATGCATCCCGGTGCTGACGCAGAGCCGCATCGTCTGCGGGTTGCTGATCAGCTGGACGAACGCCCGGGCGACCCGGTAGTACGGCCCGTACGCGTCCGCGAGGTGGCGGTCGTAGCGGGCGAGCGCGGCCGGCCCGCCGCCGTCGAGGGCCTCGCCGACGAACGCCGCGGCGAGCCGGCCGGTCTCGTAGCCGTAGGCGATGCCCTCGCCGTTGAACGGGTTGATCGAGCCGCCGGCGTCGCCGATGACGACGACGTTCGGCCCGGTGTGCGGCCCGACGGCCATGCCCATCGGCAGCTTGCCGCCGGTCGGCGGCCCGCACGCGGTCTCCGGCGAGAGCTCCCAGCTCTTCGGTGCCCACTCGACGAACGTCTCCATCAGCTTCGTCGTGTTGACGCCCTTCCACCGGTTGTCGGTCGAGAGCAGGCCGACGCCGACGTTCACGCGGCCGTCGCCGAGCGGGAAGATCCAGCCGTAGCCGGGGACGACGTTGCCGTCCGCGTCGCGGATGTCGAGGTGCGACTCGATCAGCGGGTCGTCGTGCCGCGGCGACTGGTAGTAGCCGCGCAGCGCCATGCCGAGCGGGTAGTCCTTCTGCCGGGCCGTGCCGAGCGCTCGGCCGAACCGCGAGTTCGAGCCGTCGGCGACGACGACGTACCGGGCCCGGACCTCCCGGGTCTCGCCGGTCGCCTTGTCCTTGACGATCGCTCCGAGGCAGTACGGAAGGGAGTCCCCCGCCGCCGACCCCGGGCCCGCCGGCGGGGTGCCCGCATCAGCGGGCCCCGGCTTCGCGTCCTTCCCATCGGCCAGGAGCGGCTGGACGGCCTCGGTGCCCTGCCAGACGGTCGCGCCGGCCTTCGCGGCGCGCTCGGCGACGAGCCCGTCGAGGTCGTGCCGGGTGATCGTGTAGCCGTACGACGGGAAGACCGGGTGCGACGGCCACTCGAGCTCGAGCGACTGGCCGAAGCCGTACGCCGCGGAGGCCGGTGAAGCGGTGCGACCCGGCCAGCGCGCCTTCGAGGCCCATGTCGGCGAGCTGGCGGACCGCCCGGGGCGTGAGGCCGTCGCCGCACGTCTTCTCCCGCGGGAACCGCTTCTTCTCGACGACCGCGACGTCCCAGCCGGCGTCGGCGAGCCAGTACGCGCACGACGAGCCGCCCGGTCCGCCGCCGATGACGAGGACGTCGTGGACCGGGCCGTCGGTGGTCGAGCGGGTTTCCTTGGGCATCTCTCGATGCTACGTCGCCGTGACCATCGGGCCCGCTAGCCACCCCCGGCCACGGCCGTTGCCGGACTGACTGTCGGCCCCGCCGACCGACCCGGGCGGGTCCGGCCCGCCACGCCGGGCGGGTCGGTCGCTCAGAATGTGCCCGCGGAAAGGGTGTCGTGGTAGAACCGGGAGGCCGTGGACCAGTACATTCCGATCGTCCTCCTGCTCGGACTGGGCATCCTTTTCGCCGCCGGGTCGTTCATCGGGTCGAAGCTGCTCGCGCCCCGACAGAAGCCGACGAGCTCGAAGATCGCGCCGTACGAGTGCGGGATCATCCCGGACAAGGAGCCGCCGCAGCGCTTCCCGGTCCGCTTCTACCTGGTGGCGATGATCTTCATCATCTTCGACATCGAGATCGTCTTCCTCTACCCGTGGGCCGTCGTCTTCCGGCAGCTCCGCGTCTTCGGCCTCGTCGAGGTGCTCGTCTTCGCGGTCGTCGTCTTCGTCGCGTTCTTGTACCTCGTCAGCAACGGCGCCCTGACCTGGGGACCGGCTCGCAAGCTGCAGCTCGGCGTGCACCGGACGTCGGAGTCGACGATCAGCCGGATCACCGCGTCACCGGCCTCCCCACCGCCGTCGTCACCGGCTTCGCCGGTGTCGCCGGACCGGGCGGCCTAGGAGCCGGGCCGTGGGGCTCGAGGACCTTCAGCACAATTTCCTGACCGGCCGCCTGGAGGACCTGGTCAAGTGGGCTCGGCGCAACAGCGTCTGGCCGGCCACGTTCGGTCTCGCGTGCTGCGCGATCGAGATGATGTCCGTCGGCGCGGCCGACTACGACATCAGCCGGCTCGGCATGGAGGTCTTCCGGGCCTCCCCCCGCCAGGCCGACCTGATGATCGTCGCCGGCCGCGTCTCGCAGAAGATGGCGCCGGTGCTCCGTCAGGTCTACGACCAGATGATGGAGCCGAAGTGGGTCATCTCGATGGGCGTCTGCGCGTCGACCGGCGGCATGTTCAACAACTACGCCATCGTCCAAGGCGTCGACCAGATCGTGCCCGTCGACGTCTACGCCCCCGGCTGCCCGCCGTCGCCCGAGACGCTCCTCCACGCCATCTTGACGCTGCACGAGAAGATCCGCACCGGCGAGATCGCCCGCCGACCCGAGCGGCCGACCGCGGCGGAGCAGATCTCCGGATGGACGCCCGAGGTCCCCGACGCCGTGCGGGTGAAGACGCCCCGATGACCGCGGAGAAGACCGGGACGACCACGGCGACCGATCCGGCGCCGGCGCCGGCGACGGGCGCGGCGACAGGCGCGGCGACAGGCGCGGCGACGGCCATCGCACCGGCGATGCTGCCGGACGTGCCCCGGGCGCCCGGACGCCAGACCGACGAGATGGCGTTCCCGCCCGTGACCGCTACCACGACCTCGTCGCGGCCTACCGCGACGCCGGCTTCGAGCTCTGCGCGGACGTCTGCGCGGTCGACTACCTGAGCCATCCCGGCCGGGACCTGCCGGACGGGGTCGCCGCCGAGCGGTTCGAGGTCGTCGTCAACCTGCTCTCGTTGTCGCAGAAGCGCCGGGCGCGCGTCCGCGTCCAGGTGCCCGAGACCGACCCCTCGGTCGACTCGGTCGTCGACCTCTACCCCGGTGCGGAGGCGATGGAGCGCGAGGCGTTCGACCTCGTCGGCATCCGCTTCGACGGCCACCCCGACCTGACCCGCATCCTGATGCCCGAGGACTGGGAGGGCCACCCGCTGCGCAAGGACTACGGCGTCGGCCGCGTCCCCGTCCAGTTCAAGGAAGCGCCCGGGCCGCGATGAGCACCGAGCCGACGAACGCCAGCCCGGCCGCCGACAGCCCGGCGCCTGGCCGCCCAGCCGACAGCCCGGCGCCTGGCACGCCGGCGCCTGGCACCCCGGCACCGGGCACCCCGGCACCGGGCACCCCGGCACCGGGCACCCCGGCACCGGGCACGGGGACGGGCGACTTCTTCGAGACGGTGCCGTACGTCGAGGCGGCGAGCGTGGCCGAGACGTCGGAGGGCGCTCAGGAGCTGGCGCCGCGGTCGGCGACGGAGCCGGGCGAGCTGCGCCGGGAGGTCGGCGCGGTGCTCCGGCTGCCCGAGGGCGGCGTCCTCGACCCCGGCGACATCGACATCGAGCGCCGCGACGACGAGACGATGATCATCAACATGGGGCCGCAGCACCCGTCGACGCACGGCGTGCTCCGCCTCATGCTCGAGCTCGACGGCGAGACGGTGCTGCGGACGAAGCCGGTCATCGGCTACCTGCACACCGGGATGGAGAAGACCGGCGAGGAGCTGACGTACGTCCAGGGCGCGACGAACGTCACCCGCATGGACTACCTCTCGCCGCTCAACAACGAGCTCGTCTTCTCGCTGGCCACCGAGGCGCTGCTCGACGTCGAGCTGCCGCCCCGGGCGGTCTGGATCCGCATGCTCATGTCCGAGCTGCAGCGCGTCTCGTCGCACCTGATGTGGATGGCGACGAACGGCATGGACCTCGGGTCGACGTCGATGATGATCTACGGCTTCCGCGAGCGCGAGATGGTGCTCACGTTCTTCGAGAAGACGACCGGCCTGCGGATGAACCACAACTACATCCGTCCCGGCGGCGTCGCGGCCGACCTGCCCGACGGCTGGGAGGACGACGTCGCCGTCCTCTGCGAGACGATCCTCACCCGCAGCTACGAGTACGACGAGCTGCTGACCGGCCAGCCGATCTTCCGGGAGCGGACCGAGGGCATCGGCAACCTGTCGGCCGAAGAGGCGCTCGCCCTGTCGGCGACCGGGCCGATCCTGCGGTCGACCGGCGTCCCGTGGGACCTCCGGCGGTCGATGCCGTACCTGGCCTACGACGAGCTCGACTTCGACGTCATCGTCGGCACGTACGGCGACAACTTCGACCGCTACTCCGTCCGGCTGAACGAGATCCGCGAGTCGATCAAGATCATCCGGCAGATCGTCGAGAAGATGCCGCCCGGCGACTACCGGATCCAGGACCGCAAGGTCACGCCGCCGCCGCGGGCCCGCATCGACGAGTCGATGGAGGCGCTGATCCACCACTTCAAGGTCTTCACCGAGGGCTTCCGGGTGCCCGAGGGCGAGGTCTACGTCGCCGTCGAGTCCCCGCGCGGCGAGCTCGGCTGCTACATGGTCTCCGACGGCACGTCGAAGCCGTACCGGATGCACATCCGCGGGCCGAGCTTCGTCAATCTGCAGACGGTGCCGCTGCTGCTGCGCGGCGGTCTGATCGCCGACGCGGTCGCGGTCATCTCGTCCGTCGACCCCGTCATGGGTGAGGTCGACCGCTGATGGCCCACCTCGACGCCGATATCCGCCAGCGGGCGGAGGCGCTCGTCGCGCTCTACCCCGAGCCGCGCTCCGCGCTCATCCCGCTCTGCCACCTCGCCCAGGAGCAGGACGGCTGGCTCCAGCCGGCGGCGATGGAGGAGATCGCCGAGCTCACCGGCGTGACCGCGGCCGAGGTCCGAGGCACCGCGACCTTCTACGACATGCTCCACACCGAGCCGGTCGGGACGTACCTCGTCTCGGTCTGTACGAACATCGCCTGCCTGCTCGGCGGCGCGCTCGAGCTGCTCGAGCACGCGGAGAGCTTGCTCGGCATCCGCGCCGGCGGGACGACCACCGACGGCCTGATCACGCTCGAAGAGGCCGAGTGCCTCGCCGACTGCGACCGCACCGTCTGCGTCCAGGTCAACCACCGGTACGTCGGCGGCCAGAACGCCGAGTCGTTCGACCAGCTCGTCGCCGACCTCCGCGCCGGCCGGCGGTCCGACGAGATCCCGCCGCACGGCACGCTCGTCCGCATCCGGCGAGCCGGCGGGCTGCAGGCCGACCGCCGGCAGGTGGCGACCGAGCGGGCCGCCATGGCCGACGCCCAGGCCGCCCGGGCGGCGCAGTCGGCGTCGGCCTCGGCCGGCCAGTCGGGCGGCGCCGGCGCGAGCGGTGGAGGGAAGGCCTAATGGCGGTCACCGAGGCGCCGCGCATCGTCACCGCCCGGATGGGCCACGACGACTCGCACACGCTCGAGCGGTTCCTGGCCACCGGCGGCTACGACGGGCTGCGCAAGGCGCTGACGATGACGCCGGAGGCGGTCGCGGCGGAGGTCGACGCGGCCAGCCTGCTCGGCCGTGGCGGTGCCGGCTTCCCGGCCGGCCGCAAGTGGTCGATGCTGCGCAAGGACCCGGTCACGTACCTCGTGATCAACGGGGACGAGAGCGAGCCGGCGACGTTCAAGGACCACCTGCTCGTCGAGCGGGACCCGCACCAGCTGATCGAGGGCGTCCTCATCGCGGCCTACGCCCTCCAGGTCAGCCAGGCGTTCATCTACCTGCGCGGCGAGTTCGCGCTCGGCCTCGAACGGGTGCAGGCCGCGCTGAACGAGGCGTACGGCTACGGCGCGGTCGGCACGGACATCTTCGGCTCCGGGTTCTCCGTCGACCTCGTCGTCCACCCCGGCGCCGGCGCGTACATCTGCGGCGAGGAGACCGCGCTCCTCGAGTCGCTCGAGGGCAAGCGCGGGTTCCCGCGGATCAAGCCGCCGTTCTTCCCCGCGGCGATCGGCCTCTACGGCCAGCCGACCGTCGTCAACAACGTCGAGACGATGTCGAACCTGCCGTGGATCGTCACGAACGGCGGCGCGGCGTTCGCCGCCCTCGGCGACGGCCGGTCGACCGGCACCCGGCTGTTCGCCCTGGCCGGCCACGTCAAGAACCCGGGCGTCTTCGAGGTCGAGATGGTCAAGACGACGTTCCGCGACCTCGTCTACGCCCCCGTCTACGGCGGCGGCGTGCCCGGCGGCCGCGACGTCAAAGCGATCATCCCCGGCGGCGTCTCCGCGCCGTGGTTCGGGCCCGACCAGCTCGACCTGCCGCTCGGCCAGGACGAGGTCGGCAACGCCGGCTCGATGCTCGGTTCCGGCGCGATCACGATCATGGACTCGTCGACGTGCATGGTCCGCGCCGCCTGGCGGATCACGAAGTTCTTCTCCCGCGAGTCCTGCGGCCAGTGCACGCCCTGCCGCGAGGGGTCGGGCTGGCTCGAGCGGATCCTCTACCGGATCGAGCACGGCGGCGGCCGCGAAGAAGACCTCGACCTGCTGCTCGACGTCAGCGACAACATCTCGCCCGGTTTGCAATGGCCGCCGCAGCAGACGACCATCTGCGTGCTCGGTCCTTCGATCCCGTCCTCCATCCACTCCGCCATCGAGATGTTCCGCGACGAATTCCTCCTCCACGTCAAAGAAGGCGGCTGCCCGCATGGCTGACGAGAACGTCTCGTTCACGCTCGACGGCCGCCCGGCGACCGCGGAGAAGGGCGAGATGCTGATCGCCGCGGCGGAGCGGGCGGGGACGTACATCCCGCGGTTCTGCTACCACCCGCGGATGAAGCCGGTCGGCATGTGCCGGATGTGCCTCGTCGAGGTGAGCGGCCCCCGCGGGGCGACGCTCCAGCCGTCGTGCTTCATCGCGGTCACCGACGGGATGGACGTCGTGACGACGTCCGACAAGGTCAAGAAGGCCCAGGACGGCGTGCTCGAGTTCCTGCTCGTCAACCACCCGCTCGACTGCCCGGTCTGTGACAAGGGCGGCGAGTGCCCACTCCAGGACCAGACGCTCGCCTATGGGCCCGGCGAGAGCCGGTTCGTCGAGGAGAAGCGGCACTTCGAGAAGCCGGTGCCGATCTCCGACCTCGTCCTCATCGACCGCGAGCGGTGCATCCAGTGCGCCCGCTGCACCCGGTTCGCCGAGGAGGTCGCCGGCGAGGCCCAGATCGACTTCGCCGGCCGCGGTGAGCGGGTCGAGGTCGCGACGTTCCCCGGCGAGCCGTTCTCGTCGTACTTCAGCGGCAACACCGTCCAGATCTGCCCGGTCGGCGCGCTGACGGCCACCCCGTACCGGTTCACCGCCCGCCCGTGGGACGTCGACCAGGTCGAGTCGACGTGCACCGGCTGCGCCGTCGGCTGTCGCGTCGCCGTCCAGTCGTCGGCCAACCGGCTGACGCGCCTCTTGGGGCTCGACTCCGAACCGATCAACCACAGCTGGCTGTGCGACAAGGGCCGGTTCGCGTTCGAGTCGGTCAACGGTGACGAGATCGGGGCCGGTCCGCCGGCCCCGCCGGCCGTCGCCGACCCGGCGGTCGATGTCGTCGCGGCCACGGCGGCCCAGGTCGAGAGCCTCCCGGTGTCGCGCGGCCAGTTCGCCGGCGAGGCCAAGGAGGTGGCCGGCCGCACCCGCCGGCTGACCGAGCCGATGGTCCGCAAGGACGGCGAGCTCGTCCCGGTGAGCTGGGGCGAGGCGCTCACCGCGGCGGCCGACGGGCTGACCGCGGCCAAGACGGCCGGCGGCGCCGGCGCGGTGGCCCTGCTCGGCGGGGCCCGGTCGACCAACGAGGGTGCATATGCCTGGGCCAAGCTGGCCAAGGGGATCGTCGGCACCGACTCCGTCGACGCCCAGCTCGGCGACGGGCTGCCCGCCGACCTCGTCCTGTCGCTGCCGCGGGCGACGATCGACCAGGCGTGCGCCGCCCGGACGGTCGTGCTGCTCACCGGCGACGTCCGCGAGGAGCTGCCGGTGCTCTTCCTCCGCCTACGCGAGGCCGCGGTCGACGGCGGCGTGTCGCTCGTCGAGCTCACGTCGACGCCGACCGCCCTGACGCCGTACGCGGCCGTCTCGCTGACCACCCGGCCGGGCGACGCGCCCGAGCTGGTCCGGGCCCTCACCGGGTCGACGGCCGGCGGATCGGCGCCGTCGCACCCCGAGGGGCCGGCCTGGTCGCCCGACGACCTCGACCGCGTTCGCGAGCTGCTCGGCACGGCCGGCGCGGGCGGCGGGGCGGCTGGTGATGAAGGGGCCGGCGGTGACGGCGTCGTCGTCGTCCTCGGCCGGCCGTCGCTGGCCGAGCACGAAAGCGTTGTCGCCGACGCGGCCCGGGTGCTGGCGTCGGCCCTGCCGCAGGCCAGGTTCCTGCCGGCCCTGCGCCGGGGCAACGTCAACGGCGCGCTCGACATGGGCTTGGCGCCCGGGCTGCTGCCCGGCCGGGTCTCGCTGGCCGCCGGGGCGGACTGGTTCGCCGGTGCCTGGGGCGCGGTCCCCGAGTCGGCCGGGCTGGACGCCGCCGGCATCCTGGCCTCGCTGGCCGGTGACGCGGCCGGCAGGAGCACCGGTGACGCGGCCGGCAGGAGCACCGGCGACGCGGCCGGCGGGAGCGCCGGCGACGGCGGAGTGGCCGGCCGGGTGCGGGCGCTCGTCCTGCTCGGTGCGGACCCGCTCGGCGACTTCCCGGACCACGACCTGGCAACCCGGGGGCTGGCCGCGGCGGAGTTCGTCGTGGCGGTGACCGGCCACGCCTCGGCGACGGTCGACCACGCCGACGTCGTCCTGCCGACGGCGGTCGAGCACGAGCGGCCGGGCACGGTGACGAACATCGAGGGCCGGGTCACCCGCCTCGGCCAGAAGTTGGTGCCGCCGGGACTGGCCTGGCCGGACTGGATGATCGCGACTGAGTTGGCCAGCGCGCTCGGCGCGGACCTCGGCGTCGGGAGCCTGGGCGACCTGTGGTCGGAGATCGAGTCGGTGGCCCCGGCCTACGCCGGCCTGACGCTGGCGGTGCTCGATTCGTCGGGCGCCCACGACGGCGTGCTGGCCCCGCTCGGCGCGCCGGGGTCAGGGAGTGGGAGTGGCCGGCGGTCGGTCGAGCCGAACGACCCGATGGCGACGCCGGGCGTGGAGTCGGTCGAGCGCCAGGGCGCCCCGCCCCGGGTCGGGCTGGCCGCGTCGCCGGAGGTCGAAGAGGACCGGGAGCGTGCCGCGTCGGCACCGATCGGCGAGGGCGCGGCGGCGTTGGCGGGGACGAGACCCGCCGCGCTGACCGGAGTGCCCGCCGGCGAGGCTCCGCACATCCCGCCGATCGACAGCTACTCGCTGCGCCTCGTCTCGTCCCGCAAGCTGTACGACGGTGGCATCGCGCTGGCCGGCTCGCCGTCGCTGGCCGAGCTCGTCCCGACCGCGGTGGCCCGGGCCAACCCGTACGACCTCGACCGGCTGGGCCTGACGACCGGCGACCCGGTCCGTGTCCGCTCGGCCCGGGGCTCGCTCGTCCTGCCGGCCGACGCCGACGCCGGGGTGCCCCGGGGTGTCGTGGCGGTCGACTTCAACCTCCCGCTCGGGGCCGCAGCCGAGGGGGCTGGCGTCACCGACACCGGAGCGGCAGCCGACGGGGTGGCGAACGCCGCGGCGGTGCTGATCGACGCGGCGGACGTCGTAACGGACATCCGGATGGAGTCGGTCCGATGACGGGCGTGCTGACCGGCATGATCCACCCGCTGGTGGCGCTGACGACGCATGGCGACCCGCTCTACGACAACGGCGTCGGCTGGTTCGTGTGGGTCGTCGACGTCATCAAGGTGTTGGTGGCGTTCGTCGTGCTGCTCGTCTCGGTCATGCTGATGATCTGGTTCGAGCGGAAGCTGATCTCGGACATGCAGAGCCGGATCGGGCCGAACCGGGCGGGGCCGTGGGGCCTGCTGCAGACGCTGGCGGACGGGACGAAGCTGTTCTTCAAGGAGGACCTGCTGCCGGAGCGGGCGGACAGCGTGGTCTTCAAGCTGGCGCCGTACCTGTCGCTGTTGCCGGCGCTGCTGATCTTCACGGTGATCCCGGTCGGCGGCATCATCACGATCTCGGGCCACACGTTCGAGCTGCAGGTGGCGGACCCGCCGGTCGGCATCCTGCTGGTGTTGGCGATGTCGTCGATCGCGGTCTACGGCGTCATGCTCGCCGGCTGGTCGTCGGGGTCGAAGTACCCACTGCTCGGCTCGGTCCGGGCGTCGGCCCAGATGATCTCGTACGAGGCCGCGCTGGGCATCACGGTCGTCACGGTCGTCCTCATCACCGGCTCGCTGTCGACGCGGGCGATCGTCCAGTCACAGGCGACGGGGTTCTGGGACTGGAACCTGATCCGTCTCGGGATCGTCCCGTTCTTCCTCTTCCTGGTGGCGATCACCGCCGAGCTGACGCGGCCGCCGTTCGACCTGACGGAGGCCGAATCGGAGCTGGTCGGCGGCTTCCACACGGAGTACTCGTCGATCCGCTTCGCCATCTTCTTCCTGGCGGAGTTCATGAACGTCATCACGATGTCGGCGGTCGTCGTGACGCTGTTCTTCGGCGGCCCGGACGGCCCGGTGCCGCACATCCCGTCGTTCAGCATCTGGTTCCCGATCGTCTGGTTCCTGATCAAGGTCTTCATCTTCCTGTTCATCTACGTCTGGTTCCGGGCCGCGCTGCCGCGCCTCCGCTACGACCAGCTGATGACGCTCGGTTGGAAGTACCTGATCCCGCTCTCGCTCGGCTGGCTGCTGGCGGTGGCCGGGTTCGTGGTCGACGGCTGGTGGGGTCTCGGCATCGCGGTGGTCGCCGCCGCGCTGGCCGGCGTGCTCATCCGGGCGTTCGGCGTCGGCCAGACCCGGGAGGCGCTGCTCGACGGCGACGTCCCGGCGACCTCCTCCCATCTCGGCCGTCCGAGGGGCGGGTTCTGATGGGCATCCTCGACGAGGTCAAGGAGCAGCTCAGCTTCTTCGGTGGCTTCAAGCTGACGCTCGAGCACCTGACGCGGCCACGGGTGACGCGGCAGTACCCGGAGGAGAAGAAGCCGAAGCAGCCGCGCCAGCACGGCCGGCACGTCCTCAATCGCTACGAGGACGGCATGGAGAAGTGCATCGGCTGCGAGCTGTGCGCGGGCGTCTGCCCGGCGGACTGTATCTACGTCCGCGGCCTCGACAACCCGCCGGACGACCCGGTGTCGCCGGGCGAGCGGTACGGCTACGTCTACGAGATCAACTACCTCCGCTGCATCCACTGCGACCTCTGCGTCGAGGCGTGCCCGACGGAGGCGATCACCGAGTCGAAGCTGTTCGAGTTCTCCTTCACGAACCGGGCCGACGCCATCTACACGAAGGCGGAGCTCCTCGTCGGCGACGACGGCCGGCCGCAGAAGCTCCCGTGGGAGGACTGGCGGGAGGGCGACGACGAGATGACGTCGGGCTGGATGCGGGCGACGTCGCCGTCGGGCAGTGCGGCGTACGAGGGCGAGGTGCAGTGGTCCGGCGAGCTCGGCTACGGCACCCGAGCGGCCGAGGGCGGCCAGTCCGGCCGGCGCGACGACGCGGCGACCGGCACGAAGGCGCTGCGCGACGTGCTCGAGAACCACCTGTTGCCGGAGGACATCCCGCTCGAGCACCGCGGCATGAAGGGCCGCATGTGGCGGGCCCAGCTCTCGGCGGAGCGCAACAAGAAGAAGATGGAGGCGACCCGGGAGCGGTTCAAGGAGTTGCGGGCCGCCCGGGCCGCCCAGAAAGCATCCAAGAAAGGCGACGCCAGTGGTGCCGACGGCGGGAGCCCCGGTGGTGCCGACGGCGGGAGCACCGCATGACCGGCGTCCTGCTGGCCGCCACGACCGGCACTACTGGCCACGCGACGATCCCGGACATCATCACGTTTGTCGTCTGCGCGGCGATGGTGGTGGCGGGGGCGATCGGCGTCGTGACGTCGCGCAATCCGGTGCACGCCGCGCTGTCGCTCGTCCTCACGCTGATCGGCATCGCCATCCTGTTCATCGAGCAGGACGCGGACTTCCTGGCCGCGGTGCAGATCATCGTCTACGCCGGGGCGATCGTCGTCCTGTTCCTGTTCGTGATCATGTTCCTCGGCGTCGACCGCCGGGAGAGCATCGAGGTCGAGCCGCTCAAGGGCCAGCGGCCGCTGGCGCTCCTGCTGGTCGTGCTGGCCCTCGGCGGGATCTTCGCCCTGGCGATCAACGCCGACTGGGTCACCGGCGCCCACGCGGTGGCCGGGTCGACGGCGGACGGCCACACGAACGTCTACCAACTCGGTCAGTCGGTCTTCACGACGTACCTGTTCGCGTTCGAGGCGACCGCGGCGCTGCTCGTCATCGCGGTCGTCGGCGCCGTCTTCCTGGCCCGCCGGCCGTCCGGCCCGACCGACGAGGCGCCGGAGTCGGACGCTCCCGCGCTCGACGGAGCGCTCGACGAAGAGGAGGAGGCGCCCGTGCCCGATTTGTCGGCGGCTGATCCATCGGCGGCTGGCGGGGTCGCCTCGGTACCGGCCGACGAGCCGGCGCCCGCGCCGGCCGGCGTGAACGAGGAGGTCGCCCAGTGAGCCTCGCTCCCGCCTGGTACCTCGGGCTGGCGGCGGTGCTGTTCGCCATCGGGGCGATCGGCCTGCTGGTCCGGCGCAACGTCCTGGTCATGTTCATGTGCATCGAGCTGATGCTGAACGCGGCGAACCTGACGTTCGTGACGTTCTCCCGGGTGCTGGGCGACATCGGCGGCCAGGCGGTCGTCTTCTTCGTCCTCGTGGTCGCGGCGGCGGAGGTCGTCGTCGGTCTCGGGATCGTCGTCGCCATCTACCGCCGCCGCCGTACGTCGTCGGCCGACGATCTCCACGTGCTGAAGGGCTGACCGTCCGTGCTCCACGCTGCGTTCCTCATGCCGTTGTTCCCGCTCGCCGGGTTCCTGGTGCTGCTGCTCGTCGGCCGTCGGGTCGGCGACCCGGTGGCCGGGTGGATCGGCACGGTGGCGATCGCCGGCTCGTTCGTGGCGGCCTGCCTCACGCTGGTCGGCCTGCACGACGTGCCGGCGGCCGAGCGGCACCTGACGTGCGCCTATTCGTGCGGCGCGTCGGTGGCCAACCACAACTTCTTCAACTGGATCCCGGTCGGTGGCCTGCAGGTGAAGGTGGCGATCCTGCTCGACCCGCTGTCGATGACGATGTGCATGTTCGTCACGGGCGTCAGCATGCTGATCCACCTGTACTCGATCGGCTACATGAAGAAGGACCGGGACTACTCGAAGTTCTTCTTGTACCTGAACCTGTTCGTCTTCTCGATGCTGGTCCTCGTCCTGGCCAACAACTTCCTCGTCACGTTCGTCGGCTGGGAAGGGGTCGGGGTCTGCTCGTACTGGCTGGTGTCGTTCTGGTTCCACCGGGAGTCGGCCGCGTCGGCGGGCAAGAAGGCGTTCATCTACAACCGGGTCGGGGACGTCGGCTTCCTGCTGGCGATGTTCCTGATCTTCTCGAAGGTCGGGTCGCTCGACTACCTGACGGTCTTCGGTCACAAGCACCTGCTCGGTGGGGCGGCGACGACGGCCGTGGTGCTGCTGCTGTTCCTGGCGGCGGCGGGCAAGTCGGCGCAGATCCCGCTCTTCAACTGGCTGCCGGACGCCATGGAGGGTCCGACGCCGGTCTCGGCGCTGATCCACGCGGCGACGATGGTCACGGCCGGGGTCTACCTGTTGTGCCGGGCCAACGCCTTGCTGGCGATCTCGCCGGACGCGACGTGGGTCATCGCCATCATCGGCGGGGTCACCGCGTTCGTGGCGATGACGATCGCCTGCGCGCAGCAGGACATCAAGAAGGTGCTGGCGTTCTCGACGGTCTCCCAGATCGGCTACATGATCCTGGCGGTCGGCTGCGGGGCGTACGTGGCGGCGATCTTCTTGATGGTCTGCCACGCGTTCTACAAGGGGCTGCTCTTCTTGGGTGCCGGCTCGGTCATCCACGGCCTGGAGGACGAACAGGACCTGAAACGGATGGGCGCGCTGCGCAAGTGGCTGCCGTGGACGTTCGGCACGTTCATGGTCGGCTGGCTGGCCATCGCCGGTATCCCGCCGTTCTCCGGGTTCTGGTCGAAGGGCGACGTGCTGACGAACGTGTTCGCCAAGAGCCCGGCGCTGTACGCCATCGGCGTGCTGACCGCGCTGGGGACGGCGTACTACATGAGCCGGCTGTTCTACCTGACGTACACCGGTAAGGCCCGCTGGCAGGACCCGGCGCCGGACGGCCGGCCGGCCCACCACACGCCGCACGAGTCGCCGTGGGTCATGCGGATCCCGCTGCTCGTGCTGGCCGTCTTCGCCGCCGCCGGCGGCATCTTCGACCTGCCGTGGATCCACAACGACAGCTTCTACAGCTGGCTGCAGCCGGTGTTCGGCCACACGCAGTTCGTCGACCACGAGGACGGCCTCGAACAGTGGGTCCTGGCCATCGTCGACGGGGTGGTGGCGGCGATCGGGCTGACGATCGCCTGGGTGCTGTGGCGGGAGCGGTCGGGTCGCACGGTCGACCAGCCGGCGCTGGAACCGGCGTTCCTGCGCCGGGTCTGGTACTGGGACGACGTCTACGACACGCTCATCGGCCGCCCGGGCCAGGCGTTCGCGCGGTTCTGCTCGGTGGTGGTCGACGGCCGGGTCATCGACGGCGCGGTCAACGGCGCGGCCTCGCTGGTGCGGGTGACGGGTAGCGGGGTCCGCAAGCTGCAGAGCGGCTACGTCCGCAACTATGCCCTCGGCATCGCGCTGGGCCTGGCGGCGATCATCATCTTCATGGTCTCTCGGACGTGGTGGTCGTGAGCCACTCGCCGGGCTTCCCGTACCTGACGTTCCTCGTCCTGCTGCCGTTCGCCGGGGCCATCGCGGTGGCGCTGCTCGGCGGGGTGGCCAAGGCCGACCGCCGGCTGGTCGAGGGCCTCGGCATCGCGGTGTCGGTGGTCGTCCTCGGCTTCTCGATCGGCGTGGCCGTGTTGTTCCACGCCCACGTCGCCGGCTACCAGCTCGTCTCGAACCACGTCTGGGCCCAGGGGGTCGGCGTCCGCTGGTACCTCGGGGTCGACGGGATCTCGCTGTTCCTGCTGCTGCTGACCGCGGTGCTGTTCCCGATCGTGCTCGTCGGCGCCCGGACGAAGCAGAACGCGACGGCCTACATCGCCTGGATGCTCGTGCTCGAGGCGGCGTGCATCGGCAGCTTCCTCTCGCTCGACCTGATCCTGTTCTTCTTCTTCTTCGAGATGACGCTGGTGCCGTCGTACTTCATCATCAGCGGCTGGGGCTACGCCCGCCGGGCGTACGCGGCGGTGAAGTTCTTCATCTACACGTTCTTGGGCTCGGCGTTCCTGCTCGTCGGCATCCTGGTGGTCGCGTTCTTGCACCAGAGCCAGACCGGCGTGCTGACGTTCTCGCTGCCGGCGCTCGAGCACACCCACTTCTCGAGCACGACCGGCATCCTGCTGTTCCTGGCGTTCACCGCGGCGTTCGCGGTCAAGGCGCCGCTCTTCCCGCTGCACACGTGGTCGCCGGACGCCTACCGGGAGGCGCCGACGGGCGGGTCGATGATCCTGGCCGCCGTCTTGGCGAAGCTGGGCACGTACGGCATCCTCCGGTTCGACTTGAACCTCTTCCCGCAGGCGTCGAAGGACATGGCGCCGATCATCCTCACCCTGGCGGTCGTCGGCATCCTCTACGGCGCGATCGTGGCGTGCGCCCAGCGAGATATGAAGCGGCTGGTGGCGTACTCGTCGCTGGCCCAGATCGGCTTCATCGCGCTCGGCATCTTCGCCTTCACCAGCCAGGGCCTGACCGGCGGCGTGCTGCTCATGGTCAACCACGGGCTGATCACGGCCGCGCTCTTCCTGCTGATCGGCTGGATCTACGAGCGTCGCCACACGTGGCAGGTCAACGAGCTCAAAGGCCTCCAGACGCCGGCGCCGGTCATGGCCGCGGTGTTCACCGTCGTCATGCTGGCGTCGATCGGGTTGCCCGGCCTGAACGGCTTCGTCAGCGAGTTCCTCGTCCTCTCCGGCACGTTCCTCACCCACCGCTGGTGGGCGATCGTCGCCACCGCCGGCGTCGTCTTCGCCGCGCTCTACCTGCTCTGGGCGTACCAACAGGTCTTCCACGGCAAGGTCAGCCCGGCCAACGCCACCACCCGTGATCTGTCGTGGACCGAGCGGCTGGTCATCGCCCCGCTGATCATCCTGATCGTCTTCCTCGGCCTGTACCCGAAGCCGGTGCTCGACCGCATCACGCCGTCGGTCAACCAGCTCGTCGCCCACGTCGAGTCGGCCACCCACAGCCACCAGCCGCTCGTCGCCGAGCACGGCACGCGCGGCGCCGAGGTGGCGGCCAAGGCCGGCGCCAAGACCGGCGGGAAGGGTTGATCGTCATGCACCCGTTCCTCGCGGCCGCTTCCACCTCGACGGCGTCGCACGCGTCGGCGGCCGGGTTCGCCCTGCCGCACATCCGCTACCTGGCGATCCTGCCGGTGATCGTCATGCTCGGCGGGGCGGTGGTCATCCTCGCCGTGACGTCGTTGATCCGCCGCCCGCTGCGGGTGCGGGTGGCGACGATCGGCACGGTCGCCGTCTCGGGCACCGCGCTCGGCTTCGCGCTGTGGCAGTGGGCCGACGTCCTCGACCACGGGCCGTTCACGGCCATCGACCAGGCGCTCGTCGTCGACGGCTTCAGCGTGCTCGTTGCCATCCTCGTGCCGTGCGCCATGCTGCTCACCGCGCTTGTCGCCGACGGCTACCTCCGGCGCGAGGGCATCACCGGCCCCGAATTCCACGTGCTGGCGCTGATCTCGGCCGCCGGGGCGATGATCATGGCCGAGGCGAACGACCTGATCGTCATCTTCTTGGGCCTGGAGATCCTGTCGCTGGCCCTCTACGTCCTGGCCGCGTTCAACCACAAGCGGGCGGCGTCGGGCGAGGCATCGCTCAAGTACTTCATCCTCGGCGGCTTCTCGTCGGCGATCTTCCTCTACGGCATCGCGCTCACGTACGGCGCGACCGGGTCGACGAACCTCGTCCAGATCGCCGACTTCCTGTCGCACAACGTGCTGGTGTCGGACGGGCTACTGCTGGCCGGGCTCTCGCTGCTGCTGGTCGGCTTCTGCTTCAAGGTGGCGGCCGTCCCGTTCCACATGTGGACGCCCGACGTCTACCAGGGCTCGCCGTCGCCGGTGACGGGCTTCATGGCCGCGGTGGCCAAGATCGGCGGCTTCGCGGCGCTGCTGCGGGTGTTCGTCTCGACGTTCGGCACGCTGCGGGCCGACTGGCAGCCGGTCGTCTACGCCATCGCCATCGTCACGCTTCTGCTGGGCGCCGGGCTGGCGGTCGTCCAGCGCGACATCAAGCGCATGCTGGCGTACTCGTCGATCAACCACGCCGGGTTCATGCTGCTCGGGCTGGAGGCGGCGACGACGAAGGGCGTCAGCGCGGCGCTCTACTACCTCTTCGCCTACACGTTCATGGTCATCGGCACGTTCGCCATCGTCACCGTCCTCGGGCGTGAGGGCGACGGCCACCACGACATCGCGTCGTACCGCGGCCTGGCCAAGCGCCAGCCATTGTTGGCCCTGTCCCTGGCCATCCTGCTGCTGGCCCAGGCCGGCGCGCCGTTCACCACCGGGCTCTGGGCGAAGCTCCAGGTCGTCATCGCCGCGGTCGACGCCAACTCGGTGCCGCTGGCCGTCGTCGCCATGGTCTCGGCGGCGATCGCCGCGTTCTTCTACCTCCGGGTCGCCGTCCTCATGTACTCCCCGCTCCCCGCGCCGGGCTCGGTGCCGGGCGACGAGCCGGACGCGGAGGCGCCCGAGCCGCTGGTCACCGGCGAGGTCGGGCCGGCCGAGCTGCCCGGGTCGACCGGGCCGCACACCCCGGACCTCGGCGCCGTCCACGCCGGGCCGGCCCCGGTGCCGGTCTGGGCCGGCGCCACCGGCCTGGTGGCCGCGACGACGCGGCGCAACGCCGCCCTGCTGCTCGACACCGACCCGGTGACCGTCGAGGAGGCCCGGGAGGTCTCGGCGGCCGAGGCAGCCCAAGAGGCCCAGAACGCCGAGGCTGCCGTCGCCGAGGCGGCCAGCGCCGGGGCGCCGGACGTCGTGCCGGTGCCGGCGCTGACCGCAGTGGCCGTCGGGCTCTGCGTCGCGGTCACGGTGGTCTTCGGGATCGTCCCGGGGCCGCTGATCGACCTGGCCCACCAGGCGACGCTGCTGTTCTTCCCCTGACCGGGCGCGTCCGGGTCTTCCCTTGACCGGTGTCCGGGCCGCCGGGCTCCTGGTCGGGGCGCCGTTCCGGACCGGGGCTCGGAAATCATATTTTCCTACGCTCGGCTAGAACCTGGTGGCCGTCAGGTTGCAAAACGGGTATATTCACTTACTACGCATTGACCTGGTGGGGCGGCCCCGTGGACAATGGTGCCGGGAACGGAGAGGGCGAGGTCATGACGGGCAAACGAGCCTCCGACAAGGCTCCTCGAACGGTGGTGGCGACAGCGGCGCTGGTTGGTTTGCGCGGCGGCCAGGTCGCCGTACAGCTCGACGTGCGGGACGACGAGCCGGCGCAGTCACCTGACGAGCCGGCGGACGACAGCGCGGAAAAGGACGGTCGAACCACCGGCCATTGATCGACACGGTCCGGCGGGATCCGGAATGGGCAGGGACACGGCCGACGTTCGTGGCCCGGGCCCATCGGCAATGCGAGAGGCGGTGCAGAGGTTCTGCACCGCTTTTTCGCGCCACCGAAGGGCCGGTGAACTCATTTCATCGCTGACGTAGGGATCTCGCCGAATTTCCAGGTTGATGCCCTGGGGGCCGTCTCCAGATGCCCGATAAGCGAGCGGTGGGTGGCGAATTGGTTGCAGTTCGGGTGAACACCGCGATGGTCGTTGACTCGCCCCGCCGGCCAGCGCAGAATCGTCAACCGATAGGCAGGTGGTTCCGGCGTATGACGCCCGTGGTGACCGGTGACGGCGCCGAGGTGCGTGAGCCGATTGCCGCCTTGTCGGTGTGCAGTGCTCAGTGTCGGACCAAAAAGAGGCGAAAACATGAAGTTCAAGAACGGGCTCCGCAAGGGGCCCTTCCTGGCGGCCGCGGCCGTCGCGGCAGCCGGCCTGGCCGGAGGGGTCATCGCTCTTACCGGAGGTGGGGCGTCGGCGGCAACACTGACGCACGTGTCGCTCTCGGTGAGCAACAACGCGGCCAACGTGGCGGGCAGCGGGACGACAAACACCGCCATCTACACGTGGGCCTTCACGACGAAGACGGCGGCCACGTTCAACAAGATCACGTTCAGTGTCCCGGCCGGGACGTCGGGCACGCTCACGCCGACCGTCTACGGGATCACCGGCTGCACCACCAAGACCGCGGCGGTAGCCGGCACACTGGCGACCCTGACCCTGGCCGGCTGCGCGGCGACGGCGGCGACAGCGCCGGTGGAGGTCTCGATCAGCGGGTTCAAGAACGGCACGGCGGCGACGACCGGCACATCGACGATCACGACGTACGCGGCGACAGTGGCCAAGGACACCGGCCGGGCGTCGTACACGTTCGCCAACAACACGACCGCGGTGACGGTGACGGTGCCGGACTCGCTGACGTTCACGAACAGCGCGACGGCCGTCACACTGCTGCCGATCCCCGGCGGCGCCCAGGTGACAGCGACGGCGCTGACCCTGAAGGTCAAGACGAATGCCAAGACAGGCTACAAACTGACCGGCTGTGTCGTCGGGACAAACAAGATCAAGAACGGCACCGGCAACACAATCCCCCAGCAGGCGACGGCGGTGACAACGCTGGCCACAGGGGTCTCGGCCTTCGGCGCCAAGGCGGCGGTCAGCGGCACCGGGGGGACGCTCGGCGCCACATGGTCGACAACCAAGTACCTCGGCTACGGCACGGCGTGCACGGCGACAACGGGCCACTCGACGATCATGAAGTCGACGGGGCCGGTGGCGACAAACACGCTGACGCTCACCAACGCCGCCCGGCTGGCGGCCACCCAGGCGGCGGGTACGTACTCGGGCACGATCTCCTACCAGCTAACGCCCACGTACTGATGGGGGCCGGCCTGAGGGGAGCCGGCCGCTGAGCCCTCGCCACCGCCGACTCCGGTGGCCGCGGTACCTCGTTTCGGCCGTCGCCACGCTGGCCGTGGCGGTCGCCGGGCCGGCGGTCATCGGCGGTCCGGCCGGGGCGAGCACCCTGGCCAGCCCGACCTTGACGGTATCGAGCGCGGTGAAGACAGCCACCGCGGTGACGTACACGTACACGTTCGTCACCGCGACGGCCGGGACAGTCAAGACCGTCACGATGACGTTGCCGACCGGCACGACCGGCACGGCGGCGGCCGGGACGGTCAGCGGGCTCGGGGCCGGCACGGCGGCGCGGGCGACAACGACGATCACGTACACGGTGACGACCGTGAAGTCGGTGCCGGCCGGCACCGCGGTGTCGATCGGGGTGACCGGGCTGAAGAACACGACGACGGTCGGCTCGTACAGCTCGACGGTGACGACGAAGACGTCGGCCGGCGCCACTATCGACACGGGGACGACCAGCCCGAAGACGATCATCGCCGCCGCGGCCCTCAAGGCGACGCCGACGTGGACGGCGACCAGCCAGGCGCCGGCGGCCACCGCGGTCACCTACACCTTCGGCCTGAAGACGGCGGCGAAGACGGCGATCAAGACGGTGACGATGACCGTGCCACCGGGGACCAGCGGCACGCCGGCCCTGGGGACGGTGTCGGGGGTCGGGACGGGCACCATCGCCCTGGCGACAAACGGGCTGACGTACACCGTGACGACGGCGGCCACAGTGGCGACGACAACGACGATCTCGATCGCGGTCAGCGGCCTCGCCAACACGGCGACGGCCGGCAGCTATGTCAGCCAGGCGTCGATCAGCACGACGGCCGCGGTGGCCGAGAGCAGTCCCACCGCGGCGGTCGTCTTCTCCGGCACGCTGACATCGCCGACATGGACACCGTCGACCCATAAGAAGTCGGCGACGACAGTGACGTACACCTACTCGTTCACGACCGCGACGACGGCGACGATCAGCACGATCACGATGACCCTGCCGACCGGTTCGGCGGGTACGCCCGGCCTCGGGACGGTCACCGGGATCGGCGCCGGCACGGTGGCGAGGGCGACAACCACGCTGACCTACACGGTCACGTCGCCGCTATTGGTGGCCGCCGGCACGGCGGTGACAATCCCGGTCACCAAGCTGACGAACACGGCGACGGCGAACACGTACACGTCGACGATCACCACCAAGAACGCCGGGACCACCGTGGATACCGGGACCACCCCGGCCGTGGCCATCGCCGGGCTCCTCAAGACAGTCCGGTGGACACCCTCTTCCACGGTGACCGGCGCGACCGGGGTCTCCTACCGGTACGCGTTCAAGACGGCCGACTCGGGGTCCATCAAGACGGTGACGATGTCCGTGCCGGCCGGGACCGCCGGCACGCCGGCGGTCGGCACAGTGGCCACAATCGGCGCCGGCACGGTCGCCCTGGCATCCAACACGCTCACCTACACGGTGACCACCGCGGCCACCATCGCCGCGACAAAGACGATCACCATCCAGATCACCGGGCTGAAGAACACGACGACCGCCGGGCTCTACACATCGGTGGTCAAGACGAACACGGCCACCGCCCTGGTCGACACCGGGACATCGCCGACAGTTCCCTTGACAGCCACGTCGTTGACCAACCCGATCTGGTCGGTATCGGTGGCCACCAAGTCGGCGGCGGCCACCTACACATACGCCATCACAACCGCTACCGCGGCCACTATTACCCGGGTGACCATGACCGTGCCCACCGGGACGACCGGGACGACGCTCACCGTGGGCACGGTGAGCGGGATCGGTGCCGGCACGGCCGTCCTGGCGACAAACGTCGTCACGTACACGGTCACCGCGCCCGTCCCGGTCGCCGCGGGCACCCCGATAGCCATCCCGATCTCCGGGTTCACCAACACCGCCACCGTCGGCCGGTACACGTCGATCGTCGCCACCTACGCCACCGCCGGGCCGGTCGACGCCGGGGTGACCGCGGCGGTGGCCATCGTGACAAAGTCGTTCACGAGCACGACCTGGACGGCGACCAGCCAGATCACGTCGGCCACCGGGGTGTCGTACACGTTCAAGTTCAAGACGGCCACGGCCGGCGCCGTCAAGACGGTGACCATGACCGTCCCCCCGGGAACCGCCGGCACCCCGGCCGTGGGGACGGTGGCCACAATCGGGGCCGGCACGGTGGCCCTGGCCACAAACACCCTCACCTACACGGTGACCACCGCGGCCACCATCGCCGTCACAAAGACGGTCTCGATCCAGATCACCGGGTTGAAGAACACGACCCTGGCCGGGAGCCAGACCAGCCAGGTCACGACGAGCACGGCGACCGCGGTCCTCAACAGTGGGGTGTCGGCCGCCCTGGCTTTCACGGGGGCCCTGACCAGTCCGACGTGGACCTCGTCCAGTCACTACCGGGGGGCCGGGACGGCGTACACCTACACCTTCACCACCGCCTCGAAGGCCGTGGTCAGCTCGGTCACCATGACCGTCCCGACCGGGACGGCCGGTGCGACAGCCGCGGTGGGATCGGTCACCGGGATCGGGGCGGGAACAGTCGCCCTGGCCGGCACCGTCCTGACCTACACGGTGACGACGCCGGCGGTCGTGGCCGTCGGCACGGCCGTCTCGATCACCGTCACCACACTGACCAACACCTCGACGCTCGGGACCTACACCGCCACCCTGGCCACGGCCAGCGGGAGCACAGCCGTCGACACCGGTACGACCGGCGCGGTCACAGTGATCCCGGCCCCCGCCACATTCTCCACGTCGGTCTTCACAAACGCCTGCGGTAGCCCGTCGGCCGGCTGCAGCGCGGCAGCCGGTGGCTCGACGTCGATCACCCTCCTGGCTGTCCCTGGCACCGCCGTCACCGCGACCGTCTCGCTGTCGGTGGACAGCGACGCCGCCCACGGGTACCGGGTGCGGGCCCAGTCGTCGGGGTTCGTCCGCACCGGCGGGGGGACGGCCCTCCCGGAGGCGTCGACCGCCGGCAGCGCCACGCTGCCGGTCGGCCAGTTCTACGCCACGGCGTCCCTGGTCGGGTCGGGGACCTCGGGCGCCGCCCTGTGCTCGCCGTACGGGTCGGCGAACCGGTACGTCGGTTATGGCACCACCCCGGCCAGTATCTGGAACGCCACGGCCTCGACCGACGGGGGAACAGACACCGTGACAGTCACCGACGGGATCGAGGTCACATCGGTACAGGCCGCCGGCACGTACACGTCGACGATCGCCTACACCGTCAACCCGGCGTCGACAACGAGCTCGACGTGCTGAGGCCCGCCCGCCCTCGCTCGGTCGTCCGGCGCCTGTCGGTCGTCGCGGCCGCCGCCCTGGCGGTCGGACTCGGTCCGACCGCCCTGGCCGGGGCGACGACCTCGACGGTGCCGCTAGACGCGGTGCCGTCGAGCGCGTCGAGCGCCACCGCGGTCGGTCTCACGGTGTCGTGGCTGCCGGTCGCCACACCGGTGACGGTCGTCCCCGGCCGGACGACGCACGGCGTCTTCTGGATCACGAACGAGACGTCGTCCGCGGTGCCGGTGCAGATCCTGCCGGCGACCGCGCTGCCGGGGGACAACGGCGCCCTCGTCGTGCGGACCGGGAAGGACGACCGGTTCCCGGACATCACGTACACGCCGCAGAGCCTGGTGGCGGAGCCGGGGACGACGACGCCGGTCACGGTGTCGGTCGTCACGCCGCCGGACCTGGCGCCGGGCGTCTACCTGCTGCCGGCGGCCGTCCGCCCAGAACCGGTGGCCCACGGGAACGTCCGGATCCAGCAGGAGATCGACGCGCTCGTCACGCTCGAGGTCCCCGGGCGATCACGGGCCAACGTCCAGCCGGCGTTCGTCTCGACGACGGCCAGCCTCGGCGGGCCGACGTCGCACCTGCCGGGGCTGCCGCCCATTCAGATCGGCACGGCCGGCCGGGAGGTGCTGCGGGTCCTGGACGACTCGCCGTCGTCGTTCTACGCGTACAACGAGATCACGGCCAACCAGTCCCCGTTCGGCGAGGTCGTGTTCGACGGCCACACGACCGGGGCGCCGAGCGACTTGCGGACGCCGCCCGACCTCTACTTCCCGGGGCACTGGCGGGACTACCCGTTGACGTGGCACGCGTCGAAGCTCGGCCTCGGCGTTGCCGATCTCCACGCCTACGTCTCGTACCACACGACGTCGAGCACGGTGGCCGAGAAGGAGGTCACCACGCGGGTGCTCGTCATCTCGCCGTGGTGGATCTTCGTGCTCTTCGGCTACCTGCTCGTCCTGCTGGCGGTGGCCAGCCGGGCGGCCCGCCGGTTGGCTCGGGTGCCCGCGGCCCCGCGGCGGTCGGCCGGGGCCGGCCGGCGCGTCTGGCAGGTGCTCGGCTCGCTGGTGACGGGGGCGATCACGCTGGCGGCGGCCTTCGTCGGTCAGTCGGCGTCGTTCGCCGCGGTCGCCGGGGCCGGTGCCGTGCTGGCCGTGGTCGTCGCGGTCGCCGGTCGCCGGCCGCCGACTCGGCTGGCCCGGTGGCTCCGTGGGTACGTGCTGGCCGCGACCGGCCTGTTGCTGTTCGGCGGCGTGGCGATCTGCCTGGCCGGCCTGTCGTCGTGGTCGGGGCCGGTGGCGGTCGGCGTCCTCGCCGGGGTCGGCGTCTGGACGCTGGTCGGGTGGTGGCTGCTGTGGTGGGCCGAGGAGCGCCCGACGGCCAGTCCGGCGGAGCCGATCAGCGATCCGTCGGGGGAGCCGGCGCCGGTCGGCTGAGGAAGCGGCCGATCACCGGGACCTCGCTCAGCGACTCGGCCCGCAGGATCGAGACGACGGTGGGGGCGAACAGCTCGGCGGAGTCGTAGACGACGTAGCGGGGGAGCCAGTCGGGTTCGTACTTGGCGTTGAACCGCCAGAGCGACTCGATCGGCAGGACGCCGGACATCCGGCGCAGCGCCCACCGCTCGACCCGTTGGGTCAGCCCGTCGCCGCTCTCGCCCTCGAGCGTCGACCGCATGGCCGCGAAGTTGAGGCTGAGGCCGTGCTGGCCGCGCTGGCGGAGGTGGTCGATGGTCGAGCAGAGCGCGTAGTCGAGCAGGCCGTTCGGGTGCTCGCCGGGGTCGCGCCGCATCAGGTCGAGCGAGTAGCCGCGGATGGCGGCCGACGGGACGAACTGGCACATGGCGGCCGGCTGGCCGTCGGGCCCGTAGACGACGGTCAGCAGCAGGCCGGTGTCGCGCTGGTCGAAGAGCCGGCCGAGCATCATCGAGAAGCCGCGCTCCTGGTCGCCGCGGCGGTTCTTGCCCATCAGCTCGACGAGCGGGCCCCCGACGTCGGGGGTGACCTGGGAGGGATCGAGGAACTGGACGGTGTAGCCGTAGCGGGCGACCCGGTTGACGGCCTGGCGGAGTCCCTTCATCCGGCCGCCCTGCAGCGAGAACCGGGGCAGGTCGACGACGGCCTCGTCGCCGATGTAGAGGTGGCGCATGCCGGCGTCGCGGTAGGCGGGGAGCCACTCCTCGGCAGCGGCCATCACCGCGACGCCCCAGCCGTTGCGGTCGCAGAGCCGCCGGAACGCGTCCCAGACGTGCTGGCGCTCGCTGTGCGGCCCGATCGGGTCGGGTGAGACGAGGCAGACGCCGCCGTAGACGGCGTAGGCGACGAGCGAGTCGCGGTGGAAGAACCACTGCTTGTCGTCGCGCAGCGCGAAGTAGTCGAGCGTGCCGGTGCCGTGGCGCCGGACGATGTCGCGGGCGCGCAGCTCGGCGGCCCGCCGGGCGGCCACGGCACCGGCGTGGCGGGTACTGCCGGGCTTGGCGTGGCTGGCGGACAGGCCGCGGTCGACGACCGGTCGGGTCAGGAGATAGATCGTGACGACCGCCAGGGCGATACCGACGCCGAGGAGGCTGGGGGAGACCCAGTCGTCGACCGCGTCGGGCAGCGCGACGGTCTGCAGGCCGACGAGCCGCTCGGCGGCCGCGCCGAGGACGACCGGCCACGACGGGAGCTGGTGGGCCCGGAGGTGACTGCTCAGCTCGATGGCGAGGGTGGCGGAGCCGACGGCGACGACGCCGCCGACGACGAGCGTGACGACGGCGGAGCGGATGGACGACTTGTCGGCGGTCGCCCGGAACAGGTCGCGCTCGGCGAGCAGGAACAGGAGGACGAACAGCGTCAGCAGCAGGCCGCCGAGACTGGCGCCGTGGGCGAGGTGGAGGACGAGCGTGGCCGCGAGGAGGACGACCGCGACGATCCACGCCCGCCACTGGCCGCGCCGCACGCCGCGGGCGAGCATCATCAGCCCGATCCCGGCGAGCGCGACGAGCGCGCCGGCGGCCTGGGAGACGCCGAGCGGCACATACTCGCGGACGAGGTGCAGGTGGTCGGCGGCCGGTCGGCTGACGGCGACGAGCAGGTCGAAGAGGCCGGCGAGGAAGATGGCGGCCGCGGCGAGCCGCCGGACGCGCCGCATACGGACACGATTGGCGGCGACGTCTGGTGCAGGCGGCCACGACGCACCGCGCGGCCACGACGCGACGAGGGCCGGGTGCAGGTCGGCGGCCGGTTTACGGCCCTTGACGACGTGGTAGCCGGTGGCGATCCGCTCGAGCGTGGTCGACGTCGGCAGGTCGATGTCGGCGAGCAGCAGCCGGACGTGCAGGTCGGCGCCGGTCTCGAGCTCGATCGAGCTCGACTGGCGGTGGTGGAGGAAAACGGGCGGGAGGCCGACGCGGCCACGGTGCTCGCGGACGAGCTCGGTGGTGCCGCCGGGACAGGCGAAGAAGCCGGGGCCGAGATGGGCGAGCTCGGCCCGCAGCCCGCCGCCGGCGACGAGCCCGGTCAGGCCGCCGACGATCAGGGCGCGGGCCTCGTCGAGCGCGGCCAGCGAGCCGACAGCCAGCGCGCTCGACGGCGGCGCGCCGCCGGGCGCGTCGAGCGAGCGATCGGCCCACGGTGGCCGGAGGTCGCCGCCGCCGTGGGCCCGCCAGATCCGCCAGGACAGGACGGCGACGACCGCGGCGAGGACGAGCTCGAGCCCGGCGACGACGACGACGGTGAAGAGGAACCGGTTCGGCCACGACGCGCTGTACGCACGGATCAGGACGTGGCGCGGCCCGGACGCCCGGTGGACGAGGTGGTAGACGCCGTGGAAGACGACCGTCAGCCGGATGACGAGGGCGACGACGACGGCGAGCAGCGGCGGGACCCAGATGAACCGGCCGAGCCGGCGGTAGAGCGTGCGGGAGCTGACGAACCGCCCGGACGCGCCGGGGTCCTCGAGGCGGTCGATGCCGGCCAACCATGGCCGGTGCTCGGCGGTCCGGGCATCGGCGATACCCGGACCGCCGTCGACCGGGTGCCCGGGTCGGACGAGGACGCGGCGGTCACCGGCCGCGGTCACGAGGTGCAGGTCGACGGCCTGGGTGACCTCGAGCCCGAGCGCGTAGAGCTCGGTCACGACGGCCGGATCGGTGGCGACCTCCGGATCCCGCCAGCCGGGCAGGACGAGCAGGCGGCAGTCCGGGCGGGCGGTGAAGCCGCGGACGGCGTCGGCCAGCTCGCGGTGGGCGTCGAGGGCCCGCCGGACGACGTCGGCGTCGAGCGGCTCGTCGCCGCACGGGCCGGCGAACAGGTTCCCGCAGATGATGACCGTCCCGGGCCCCTGCCACCGTTCGAGCGTCTGGGCGACGTCGGCCGCCAGCGCCTGGGACGACGGCGAGCTCTCGGCCGACAGCAACAGGTCGCCGACGACCATGACCCGACGACCGAGCGGGACGTCGACCCGGGTGGCGGTGGCCAGGTCGGTCGTCACCGTCGCCTCGATGGCGCCCAGCGGCTCGTCGACGTCAATGGTGGACATGGTCAGCCTCCATCGTGGCATGCCTGCCGCGGCGATCCTTCACTCTTCTCCCAGGCGGGCCACAGTCCCCTCTCAGCCGGTCGCGGCGAGCATCCCGTGAAACCCGGCCCCTCCGTGCGTAGCCTGGGGAGACACCAATCTGGCGGAGGTGTCATGGCCATAGGCGGACTCGTAGGTAGGTCGCCCGCGGGCGACGGACGATCGGGCGCTCGCCACGCCTGGGCGCTTCGAGCGGCGGCGGCACTGATCGTCGTGGCGGCACCCCTCGTGGCGATCGGTCAGTCGGCACCGGCTGGCGCGGCGATTCCTTCCGGCTGGAACATCGTCACGACGCCGAGCACCGTGAACCCCGCCCTCGGCGACGACTTCGTCCTCGGGAGCGCGTGTGCCAACGCCTTCGAATGTTGGGCCGTCGGGTTTTCCATCTCGGGCGGCACAGGGTCGAGCTCGACCACCGCGGCGTTGATCGAGCAGTGGAACGGTTCGGCGTGGTCGCTCGCGCCCAGCCCGATCGCCCCGTCGCCCGGTGGCTATGCCCTCTTCGGCGTCACGTGCGTCACGAGCTCGGACTGTTGGGCGGTCGGCGGCGCTCAGGGCGTGACCGCGGGTCCATCACCCTTCGGCACGCTCACGGAGAACTGGAACGGCACGACGTGGTCGGTCGTGCCGAGCCCAACGCCGGTCGGGACCACCGGAGCGTTCCTTCGGAGCGTCGACTGCGTCAACGCGTCGGACTGCTGGGCCGTCGGCAATACGGCGACGCCGACAGGCACCGGTCAGGGTGTCCTCACCGAGCAGTGGAACGGATCGACCTGGTCCGTCGGGGCGAGCGCGCCGGCGGCCGGGACGTACAGCCAGCTCAACGGCGTGTCCTGTGCGAGTGCGTCGGACTGTTGGGCGGTCGGGACCGCGGGAGCGACGGTCGAGACATCGACAGTGCCGAACCTTCCGGGCGGTCCGGGGGACCAAGGCCTGATCGAGCAGTGGAACGGCGCCACGTGGTCGGTCGTCCCGAGCTATCGGCCGGCCACACCCGACGGGAGCTACCTGAGCGGCGTCACCTGCCTCAGCAGTCTGGACTGCTGGGCCACGGGGGCGATCACGAACGGCAAGGGCAAGCCGGCTGGTGCGCTGATGGAGAAGTGGAACGGGTCCTCGTGGTCGGTCGTGCCGAGCCCGACCCCCCTCGATGCGACCAGGGGTCTGCTGGAGGGCGTCTCCTGCCTCGACGCCACACGCTGTTGGGCGGTCGGCACGGCCGGTGCGACAGGCGGCAGCAAAGGCACAGGGACAGGCAAAGGCACAGGGACGACAAGCGGCGCCACAGGCACGACAGGCAGCAGCACAGGTACAGGCGGCGGTACAGGGACAGGCACACACCTTCAGCCGACCGGCTTCATCGACAGCTGGAACGGATCGTCGTGGTCGGTCCAGCCGAGCCCGAACGTCACCGTGATCAGCATCCTGTACTCCGTCACGTGCCTGCGGGGCACGGCCTGTTGGGCGGTCGGCAGTACGGCGACGAACGCCGGGGGGACAAACCCCGGCCTGGTGCCGATCATCGAGCAGATGGTGCTGCCGCCGGCCGCCAATCAGGGAATGCTCCTCGCGGCGCGTGACGGCGGCGTCTTCGCCTTCGGCAACGCGGCGTTCGCCGGCTCGATGGGCGGGAAACCGCTCAACCAACCGATCGTCGGCATCGCGGCGACGCCCGACGGCAGGGGCTACTGGGAGGTGGCCAGCGACGGCGGCATCTTCGCCTTCGGCGACGCCACCTTCTACGGCTCGATGGGCGGCAAGCCGCTCAACCAACCGATCGTCGGCATCGCGGCGACGCCCGACGGCAGGGGCTACTGGGAGGTGGCCAGCGACGGCGGCATCTTCGCCTTCGGCGACGCCACCTTCTACGGCTCGATGGGCGGCAAGGCGTTGAACAAGCCGATCGTCGGCATCGCGGCGACGCCGGACGGCCAGGGCTACTGGGAGGTGGCCTCGGACGGCGGCATCTTCGCCTTCGGTGACGCCACCTTCTACGGCTCGATGGGCGGCAAGGCGTTGAACAAGCCGATCGTCGGCATCGCCGCCACCCCCAATGGCAACGGGTACCTGCTCAGCGCGTCGGACGGCGGCATCTTCTCGTTCGGCAACGCCAGCTATCTCGGTTCGGTCCCGGGCCAGAACATAGCCGCGCCGTTCCCCGTCGTCGGCGTCACCTACACCCCGGATGGCGGGGGCTATTGGGAGGCCGGCGCCGATGGGTCGGTGTACGCCTACGGCGACGCCGTCTTCCTGGGCTCGCTGGGCGGGATCCACCTGGCGGCGTCGGTCTCCGGTATCGCCGGACAGTGAGCGGCAACCTCCGTCCAGTACGATCGGGTCCATGACCCGGCAGGCCACCGTCCCCAGCCTTACCGACGAGCAGATGGCCCGTCGCCTCGAAGAGGCAAAGCGGGACGAGCGGGACGGCTACCTGGTCCGCTGCAACGACGAGACCGAGCTCCGGGAGCTCTTCGGGACGCTGCACCAGTAGGCGTGCTCTGGCACGCCGACTTCACCAGCGGCGTCCGAGCAGATCTCGTCGGGCTGGAGCCCAACGTCGCCGAGGCTCTGACTGAAATGCTGGTCACCTGGTTGGCAGACGGACCGCCTCGGACGAACCTGCGGACCATGCGGGGCGTGGACTTCCACGAAGCAGTCGTTGCCGAGCGCTACCTGCTCGCCTACGCGGTGGACGATAAGCAACAGCGGTTCGTTCTGCTGTGGTTGCGACACCGGCCCGGAGGGTCGTCGCCGGGATGAATTCCACCTGACCAGTGAACCGGAGGGTGACGTCCGCCAGCGCGGTGCGGCGTCGGCGGTGCCCGGAGAGCCGCCCGGTAGGCTCCGCGACCGGGCGCGGTGCGCCGAACCGGCGCCGCCAACGCGGGCGGCGCGAACGCGGGCGGCGCGAACGCGCGGGCCGGGCGTGGTGAAAGGACAGAGGGGATTGGCAGTGGGCGAAGAGGCGGTGCGGGTGCCGCCGAACTGGCGTTGGCGGGCCGCGGCGGTCGAGCCAGGGCCGACGGTCGTCTTCGACATCGACGGCGTGCTCTCCGACGCGACCTCCCGGCAGCACTTCATCGAGCGCGGCCGGCGCGACTGGACCGCGTTCTTCGAGGCCTGCGGCGACGACCCCGTGATCGGCGAGATCGCCCGCCTGCTCGAGCTGCTCGATCCGGCGCTCCACGTCGTACTGCTCACCGGCCGGCCGTTCCGGGTGCGGCCACAGACGCTGGCCTGGCTGGAGCGCTACGGCCTGCGTTGGGACCTCCTCGTCATGCGTGACCGGGGTGACTACTCCCAAGTGACGATGTTCAAGCAGGCGGTCGTCGACGACCTCCGAACCTACGGTTTCGACCTGCGCCTGGCCCTCGAGGACGACCCGGCGAACCACGCCATGTTCGAGGCCGAGGGCGTGCCGTGCGTCTACATCCACTCCGGCTACTACGACTGACCGGTTACGGCTCGACGATCTCCGGCTTCCGACGCCAGGGGGCGGCGGTTGTCAGGTCGGCATCAGCTGAAGCTGCTGACCGCCTGTCTCGAAGAGATCGGTGGCCGGCCCGATCGGATATCTCGATCGGACCTCTTTTCGCACAGCCCTCAGGTCAGGCGTACCGAGGTAGTAGCGACCGCGAGTCTCCCCACGGGGGGTGAGCAATCCGGCGTTCACGAGGGCCTTCAGGTCGCGGCTCGCCATCGCCGGGTCGATTGGGTACCCCTCCGATTCCTGAACAGCGAGCCGGTAGTTCCAGTTGTGCATCCGCAGACCGCGAGAGGCATCGCACAGGGGTCCTACAGCGCGGGCCGGGAGTCCCCACTCGTTGACCAATTGCTCGAAGCGGGCCCAGACGTCTTCGACCTCTCGTACTCGCCGGAGAACGCGCTGGCCCTGTCGATAGTGACAGTTGAGGCAGTAGCGGATCCACGGTCGCGCGTCGTTCTCCGGGTGCCACGACCCACCCCCGACGTCACCGAGCACGGCGAAGTACGCCTCGGGGTTCCGCCCGATCTCCTCCTCGATCGAGGAGAACACGGGAGCCACGACCTTCTCTCTGGCCAGGACCAGCGTCTGCAGACAGCGAGCCATCCGCCCGTTGCCGTCCTTGAAGGGATGGATCATGGTGAGGTTCAGGTGGGCCATCGTGGCGCGGACCAACAGCGGTCCATCGTGGCCGTTGACGCACTCCATCAGCTCGCCAATGAGGCGGGGAACTGCCAAGACGTCCGGAGCCTCGTAGACGATCTCGCCGGAGGGCTCTCGCTTCACGAACACGTCGCCAGCCCGCCACCGCCCCGGGCGCTTCGACAGATCGTGTTTGAGCATCATGAAGTGGAGCGACTTCAGCAGCGACTCGTCAACGTCCAGGTTGTCGTCGTCGGCAAGTTGGACGACGTACGTCATGGCGTCGCGGTACCCCTGGAGTGCAAGGCGCGTCTCCATGGACGCTTCGACCGTTTCCTCGTCCTCGACCGCGGCCAGCACGTCGTCGGTCGTGGCGTTGTAGCCCTCGATCGCGTTCGACCCCTGTACCGCCTTGGCGAACACGAGGCGCCGCAGACCGCCGTACCACCGACGAGGCCCATCGGCGACGCGCCACTTGAGCTGTCGCCGGAGATCGTCGATCTCGGCGATCGCCTCGAGCTCTGCGCCGAGGTCCGTAGGAGGGACGGAGATCATGCGGGAATTATATAGATGATCTAGGCAGAACGCATAATGATTCTGATAACCGTGTATTGAATTCTGACATTCGCTCACATCGAGGCCCGGATTTCGTTCTCGTCGGGCCGGCCGCGGCGGCCGGGCCGCCGCCAGGGGGCGGCGAGCAGCCAGCCGGCGAGAACGGCCAACCCGGCGAGGACGAGCACGGGCCAGTCGCCGGTCCGTTCGTAGACGGTGCCGCCGGTCCGCAGGCCGACGGTGGCGAGCAGGACCTGGCGCTGGCCGAGATCGGTCCGTTGTAGGACATCGCCGCGGTCGTCGACGACGGTTGAGAACCCGGTCGGTGCAGCCTGGACGAGGTCGCGCCCCTCCTCGACGGCCTGGACGCGGTCGGCTGCGACCTCCTGGGCCGGCACCTGGCTGGTCGCATACGACGACGTGTTCGTCGGCACGACGAGCAGCTCGGCCCCGGCGTGGACGGACGACCGGCCCCGCTCGGCGTAAAAGACCTCGTAGGAGACCATGACCCCGAGCGGCCCGGCCGGCGTGCGCAGCAGGCCGGTCCCGGCGCCGGGAATCGCGTCGAGCGGGACGGCCGCCAGGTTGGCGAAGTGGGCGAAGAAGCCGCGGTACGGGACGTACTCGCCGAACGGCACCCGGTGGACCTTCTCGAACGTCCCGATCACCCGGCCGCTCGGCCCCCAGGCGACGACGAGGTTGCGGAACGCGGTCGACGACACCGTCTCGGTGACACCGGCGACGACGGTCGTGCGGAGCTGGCGGGCGAGCCCGGCCATCGTCGCGGCCGGCGGCGTCCCCGTGAGCGGGCCGGCGAGCGAGATGACATCCTCGGGCCACAGGACGAGCTGCGGCGTCCGGCCGCCGTCGCGCTGCCCAATGACGGACGTCGCAGCGAGCTGGGCCGTGTAGACGGTCGCTGAGCTGACCTCC
The DNA here is from genome assembly GCA_963844575.1 of uncultured Actinomycetota bacterium. GTDB lineage: Bacteria > Actinomycetota > Acidimicrobiia > Acidimicrobiales > RAAP-2 > DASZUK01. The sequence goes on along the minus strand of CAWJOU010000005.1, from coordinate 304,729 downwards.
CGCTCGGAGAAGCCACGCCGACCGCCGCCCTGCACTGCGGCGACCGAGATCCGGCGGACCGGGGGCCCGCCGTCGGCGGCGAGCGCTCCGGCGACGCCGATCACGACGACGAGCAGGACCGCCGTCGCGCCGGCGGCCGTGCCGACGATCACCCCCGGTCGGGCGAGCCACCGGTGGCGGGCCCCGTGGGCGCCGGTTTGATGGGCGCCGGCTGGGTGGACGGCGGTAAGCCGTACGGCCAGCTCGCCGAGGCCGGCGCCGCCGAGCCAGACGGCCGCAGTCAGGAGCAGCGGGCCGCCCAGGCGAGCCGTGCCGAGCAGCGGCCCGCCGGCCTGGCCGAGGAAGACGCCGCCGATCGGCAGCCCACCGAACGGCCACGTCATCCGTACGGCTTCGAGCAGCGTGAACGCGCCGGCAAACGCCGGCAGGCGGCCGCGGACCGGCGGGACGAGGCCGGCTGCGACGGCCGTCGAGAGCGCCTCGGCGGCCATCAGGACGGCCGCGCCGTACCAGTTGAACGCCCGGGCCCAGAACAGTCCGGGCACATAGCAGCCGAGGCCAGCCAGCCAACCAGCGAGCAGTCGCGTCCGGAGCCGCAGGCCGGCGAGCCGCCAGTACAGGACGGCCGCGCCGACGAACGCGAGCGGCCACCAGCCCCACGGCGGGAGCGAGAGGGCGACGGCGACGCCGCTGACGACCGACGGGACGGCGACGCGGCCCCACCGGCGCTCCCGCCAACGCATCAGCCGGCTGGGTGCCAGCAGGTCGGCGGCATCAGCGGCGTCGCCGACATCAGGGGCCCGGACTGACCGGGCCAGGGCTGACTGGGTCGGGGCCGAGGCCGAGCGCGGTCAGCACGGCGCGGCCGGCCGCCCGGCCGCTGGCGACGCAGGCCGGCACGCCGACGCCGCGGTACGCCGCGCCGGCCACCGCCAGGCCGGGCAGCCGTTTCACCGCGGCCTCGATCCCGGTCACCCGGAGCAGGTGGTGGACCCGGTACTGCGGCAGCCCGTCGGCCCACCGCGTGACCGACGACGTGGTCGGCGCGCCGTCGATGCCGAGCAGGACGCCGATCTCCGCCGCGACCCGGGCGACGAGCTGCTCGTCGCTCAGCGCGGTGAAGCGGCGATCCTCGAAGCGACCGACCGACGCCCGGAGCAAGAGCTCGCCGGGCCGCGCCAGGTGGGGCCACTTGCGCGAGAGGTACGAGCACGCGGTCACCATGAACGACCCGTCGTCCCCCTTCCGCCCAACACCGACCTGGTCGGCCAGCGCCGCCGGGAGCGGGCTGTGCCGAGGGACGAGGAGCCCGGTGCCGATCAACTCAGGGCCGACCAACTCAGTGCCGACGAGCCCGTCACCGAGCGCGCCGTCCGGGTACGCGAGCGTGACGAGCGCGACCGACGAGTACTCGATGGCCCGCAGCAGCGCGGCCGTGTCGGCGTCGTGGGCGGCGAGCAGGTCGGCGGCCGGCGCGGCGGGCACCGCGAGGACGACCGCGTCGGCCGTCACCTCGCCGTCGGCGGTGCCGAGCGACCACGCCGGCCCGCCGTCGGCGCCGCGGTCGAGCCGGTCGACCGCACAATCGGTGCGCACGGTCACCCCGCGGTCGACGAGGACGGTGACGAGCCGGTCGACGAGCGCGCCGAGGCCGCCGCGCAGCGCCCAGAACGCCGGTGCCGGGTGGCTGGGCCCGCCCGGCCCGTCGCCGGTCGGGTCGACGGCGGCCGCACCGGTCGCCGCGGCGGGGGCAATCGAGCCAGCGTTCCCGGCCTGGGATCGCCGGAGCGACCGCATCAGCCCGGCCCGGCCTTGTGAAGCGGCGAGCAGGATCGGATGGGCCGCGGCTGCGCTGACGTCGTCGACGCCGCCGGCGTAGATCCCGCCGACGAGCGGGTCGACGAGCCGGTCGACGACCCGCCGGCCGAGCTTCTTGGCGACGAGCGGCCCGATCGCCCGGTCGCCGAGCGGCCCGCGCAGGTCCGGGCGCGGGGCGAGCACGTCGACGAGCAGCCGGACGTTGCCGCGCAGGCCGAGGATGCCGGAGCGGGCGACCGGGAGGAACCGGGTCGGCACGCCGAGCAGCTGCCCGGCGGGCAGCGCCCGCCGGCGGCCGCCGGACCAGACCGCGGCGCCGGCCGCGCCGATCGGCTCGAGGTCGTCGCCGAGGCCGACCTCGCGGCACAGCTCGGCCGCCTCCGGCCGGCGCCCGAGGAACCCGTCGGGGCCGACGTCGACCGGCCGGCCACCGAACGACTCGGTCCGCAGCTTCCCGCCGACCCGGGGCGACGCCTCGAGCACGACGACCGCCGGCGTGCCCGGCCGCGGACCCTCGCGGCCACCGGTCAGCTCCCACGCCGCGGCCAACCCGGCGATGCCCGCACCGACGACCGCGACCGTCCGCGGCCGCACGCGCCGCGCCTTCGTTGCGCCGTTGGTCGGACCAGTCGATCCGGCCCGTGGGGCCGTGGCGCCGGCGCCGTCCGGCGGGACCATCTCGGCCGCGTCCTCGACGACGCGGGCGAGGACGTCGAGGAAACGGGCGTCGTCGTTGAGCGACGCGGTCCGTACGAACGCGACGCCGGCCGCGTCGGCGACGGCGCGGGCCTCGACGTCGAGGTCGTAGAGGATCTCGAGGTGGTCGGCGACGAAGCCGATCGGGCAGACGACGACCGCGCCGGCCCCGGCCGCGGGGAGGCCGCGGATCACGTCGAGGACGTCCGGCCCGAGCCACGGGTCCGGCGTGCGGCCCGCGCTCTGCCACGCCACCTGCCACGTCACGCCGGCGTCCCGCTGGCGCGAGTCGGCCGGCCCGGCCCGGTCGACGACGAGCTCGGCCGACCGGGTCAGCTGCTCGGGGTACGGGTCACCGGCCGCGACGATCCGCTCGGGCAGCGAGTGGGCGGTGAAGACGACCGTCTCGTTGCCGCGGTCGGCCGGCAGTGACGAAAGCGCGGCGAGCACCCGGTCGGCCAGCAGGTCGGCGAAGCCGGGCGCGTCGAACCACTGGCGGACCGGGACGAACGGGACGTCCGGGGCCAGCCGACCGATCTCTGCCGCGGCGCGCTCGAGGTACTCCTCCGAGCCGAGGCTCGAACGGTGCGGCGCGAGGACGAGCCCGACGACACGGTCGACGCCGCGGCCGACGAGGCCGGCCGCGGCCTCCTCGATCGACGGCTCGGTGTGCTTCGCGCCGTAGCGGACGTCGAACCGGCCCGGCCGCGCCCGGTGCAGCCGGGCGGCGATCCCCGCGACCTGCGCGTCCGTGCGGGCGGCCAGCGGCGACGTCCCACCGATGGCGTCGTAGCGCCGCCGCAGGTCCGCCAGCTGCTCCGGCGTCGGCGGCCGGCCGCGGCGGATCCGCGTGTAGAACGGCTCGATCTCGTCCGGCGTCGCCGGCGTGCCGTGGGCCATGACGAGCACGCCGACCCGCTCCGGCTCGGCGTGCTCTTGGTCGGCCAGCTCCGGTTCGACTGGCGCCTGAGCGACCGGCGGCACCGTCATCGGGCGGTTCCGGTCACGCTGGCCCGGTCACGCTGGCCCGCCCACGCCGGCCCGGCCCTCGGCGTGGACGAGATCGGCGACCGCGGCGAGGATGCCCGGATCCGTCTCCGGCAGGACGCCGTGACCGAGGTTGAAGACGTGGCCGGGCTGCTCCCCGGCCGCCCGCAGCACGTCGCGGGTCTCCGCCTCGACGACCGCCCACGGCGCGACGCAGATCGCCGGATCGAGGTTGCCCTGCACGGCGTGCGTCGACCCGACGCGGCGCCGGGCCTCGTCGAGCGGCACCCGCCAGTCGATGCCGACGACGTCCGCACCGGCGGTTGCCATCAACGGGAGCAGCTCGCCGGTGCCGACGCCGAAGAGGATCGTCGGGACGCCGAGGCCGCGGACGTCGTCGAGCACGCGCCGCGTCGTCGGCAGGACGAACCGCTCGTACTCCGCCGGCGACAGGCAGCCGGCCCAGCTGTCGAAGAGCTGGACCGCCTGCGCGCCCGCCTCGACCTGGGCTCGGAGGAACGCGACGGCCATCGTCGCCAGCCGGTCGAGCAGGGCCGCCCACGTCACCGGGTCGGTGTGCATCAGCGACTTGATCTTCGTGAACGTCCGCGTCGGGCCGCCCTCGACGAGGTAGCTCGCCACCGTGAACGGGGCACCCGAGAAGCCGATGAGCGCCACGCCGGACCCGGCCAGCTCGGCCGCCAGCAGCCGGACCGCGTCGATCACGTACGGGACGTCGGTCGCCGGTTCGAGCGGTCGCAGCCGCACCAGGTCGTCGACCGACCGGAACGGCTCGGCGACCACCGGTCCACGACCGGGCACGACGTCGACCCCGAACCCGACCGCGTGGACCGGGACGACGATGTCGGAGAAGAGGATCGCCGCGTCGACGCCGTAGCGGTGGACCGGCTGCAGCGTCAGCTCCGCCGCCAGCTCCGCGTTGGCGATCGCGCCGAGGATGCTGCCGTCCCCCCGGGCGGCGCGGTACTCCGGCAGCGACCGGCCGGCCTGGCGCATGAACCAGACCGGGACGTGCGGGACGGGCTGGCCGTGGCAGGCCCGGAGGAAGGTGCTCGTCCGTTCCGGCACCCGCCCGGTCTCCGGTCCTGGCCCCCCGGGCCCCGACGGCGGCCGACTGGTCAAGCCGACGGCTCGATGACGACCGCGGTGCCGTACGCGCAGAGCTCGGTCCAGTTGCCGCCCATCTCGGACGTGTCGAACCGCATCGCCAGCACCGCGTTCGCCCCGCGGGCCTCGGCCTCCTCGGCCATCCGCTGGACGACCTCCTCGCGGCTCGTCTCCAGGTTCTTCGTCATGCCCTTGAGCTCGCCGCCGGCCAGCGACTTGAGGCCGGCGCCGAACTGCGAGAACGCGTTGCGTGACCGGACCGTCAGACCGAAGCACTCGCCGAGGACCTTCGAGACCCGGTATCCCGGGACGTCGTTCATGGTCGAGATGAGCACGGCGGCCTCCCCGGTCGATCAGGCGACCACCCGCGGCGGCCGTCGCTCCAGATACTTGCAGGCCCGGTCGGGTGCCGACCACCTCCCGCCGGCCCGCTGGCCCGGATTGTCCGCCGGACCGGGGTGGCGGCGGAGGCCAGTAGAATCGCGTGCTCGCCAGTCGCCCCCTGGCACGGAAGGGACCGACGCTTGACCGCACAACGCGACATCGAGGAAGAGCAGGACTTCCTCGACCGGGCCTATGTCGGCCTGGACGCCATGCGGGCCGACGCCAACCGCATGCTCGAGTCCGTGCTCGACCTCGGTCGGGGCGGGACGTTCCAGTCGCGGACCGAGCGCGACATCGTCGTCCGGACGAGCCTCGGTCGCCTGGCCCAGCTCGACATCGGTGACCAGGCGCTCTGCTTCGGCCGGATCGACCGGCAGCCCGAGAACGGCAGTGACCGGACCGAGGCGTTCCACATCGGCCGGCTCGCCGTCTCCGGCGCCGACCACGAGCCGCTCGTCGTCGACTGGCGGGCGCCCGTGGCCGAGCCGTTCTACCGGGCGACCGGCCTCGACCCGCTCGGACTGGCTCGCCGCCGCCACCTCGCCGTGCGCGGCCGGACCGTCGTCGGCGTCGAGGACGAGTACTTCGGGCCGGCCCTCGACGGCCACGACCCGGCCGCGGCGACGCGGACCGGTGCTGCCGCGACCGATGTAAGTGGCACCGGCGCAGCCGGACCTCAGGCAGTCGGACCCCAAATCGGGGGAACCCAGACAGGGGGAACCGAGACAGGCGCCGCGCTGGTCGACGGCGAGCTGCCGCTCGGCGGCCCCGGCGCGCTGCTCGCCGCGCTCGGCCAGGTGCGGACCGGGCAGATGGGCGACATCGTCGCGACGATCCAGCGCGAGCAGGACGAGATCATCCGCTCGCCGCTCGCCGGCGTCCTCATGGTCCAGGGCGGTCCTGGCACCGGCAAGACCGCGGTCGCCCTCCACCGGGCCGCCTACCTGCTCTATACGCACCGCTTCCCGCTCGAGCGTCAGGGCGTGCTCGTCGTCGGTCCGAACCCGCTGTTCCTCCGCTACATCGAGCAGGTCCTGCCGTCGCTCGGCGAGACCGGCGTCACGCTGTCGACCGTCGCCGGGCTCGTGCCCGAGATCCGCGTGCGCGGCACCGAGCCGGCCGACGTCGCCCGGCTGAAGGGCGACGCCCGGATGGTGCGGTTCCTCGCCCGCGCCGTCCGCACCCGCCAGCGCCCGCTCCGCCGCGACGTCGTCGTCCCGTTCGGCGCGGCGAGCCTCCGGCTGACCGCGGCCGACTCCGCCGACATCATCGCCCTCGCCCGCCGCCGTCCCGGGCCGCACAACACCCGGCGACGGTTCGTCGAGCAGCAGGTCGTCCGGCGGCTCGCCGACCAGTACCGTCGCGTCCGCCGCGACCTCGCCGGCCCGGCCGCGCCGAGCAGTGCTCCAGGTGCCGACGAGGACGTCAGTGTCGATGTCAGCCTGGACGACGGGCTCGGCCAGCTCCTCCTCTTCCCCGGCGGCGGGGACGGTGGTGGCGACGACGGCGACGGCGGCCTGGCGGACGACCGTGGCCCGGCGGACGACCGTGGCGCGGCGGACGGCGGCGCGGGCGATGTCGATGCCGCCGTCGCTGACGACTTCCCTGGGCCTGACGACTTCCCCGGGGCCGACGACTTCCCTGGGGCCGCCGACGGTCCGGTGGGCGGTGGCCCGGACGCCGGCCTCGGCGACGGCATCAGTGACGGCCTCGGCGACGGCCTCGGCGACGGCCTCGGCGACGACATCGGTGGAATCGACGAGCTGACGGTCGCCGCCGACGAGCTGGCGGCCGCCGCCGACGAGATCGACGTCGAGGAGTTCGGTCGCCGCGTCCGGCGGGTGCCAGAGCTGGCGGAGGCGTTGGACCGGATGTGGCCGCGGTTGGCGCCGCACGAGCTCCTCCACGACCTCTACGGCGCCCGCCCGCTGCTCGTCGCGGCCGGCCAGGGCGGGCTGACGCCGGCCGAGCAGACGCTGCTCTACCGGCCGCGGAGCCGCGCGCTCGACGAGGTCCCGTGGACCGCGGCCGACGCCGCGTTGGTCGACGAGGCGAGGGCGATCCTCGGCCCGCGGCGGGCGAAGTCCCGCCGGAGCCGGCCGGACAACCGCGAGCGGCTCGAGCGGGCGCGCGAGGAGGTCGGCTACTGGCCGTCCGGGTTCGAGCTGAGCCCGACGCCGGGCGCGGGCGCAAAGGCGGTCGACGAGGACGGGATCCGGTCGTACGGCCACATCGTCGTCGACGAGGTCCAGGACCTCTCGCCGCTCCAGCTCCGGATGCTCGCCCGCCGCTCGCTCTCCGGCTCGATGACCGTCGTCGGCGACATCGCCCAGGCGACCGGTCCGTGGGCGCCATCGGGCTGGGCGGAGATCGGCGCCCACCTGACGCCGACCAAAGAACCCCGCCTGACCGAGCTGACGGTCAGCTACCGGACGCCGGCCGAGGTCGTCGAGGTGGCGGCCGGGGTCCTGGCCATCGCCGCGCCGGGGGTGGCGCCGCCGCGGCCGGTCCGACGGTCCGGCCATCGGCCGACGGTCACCGAGGTACCACCGGGCGCGCTGGCCGATCGGGCCGCCGCGGTCGCTGAGCAGGAGGCCGCCGCGGTGGCGCCCGGACGGGTCGCGGTGCTCGTCCCCGGCCCGCTCCACGGGGAGATCCTGCGGGCGTTGGTGGCCCGGGAGAGCGGTGCGGTCGACCCCCGCGACCCGAGGGGCCCCGGCCTGGCCGCGTCGCTCGTCGTCCTGCCAGCGGACGAGGCGAACGGACTGGAGTTCGACTCGGTCGTCGTCGTCGAACCCGCGTTGGTCGCCGCCGGGGACGGCGCTGGGCGGGAGGGCCCGCCGACGCCGACCACCCGGGGGTTGCGGGCGCTCTACGTCGCGCTGACCCGGCCGACGCAGCGGATGGCAGTCGTTCACTCGCTTCCGCTACCGACCGGTCTCGCCCTCGGCTGAACCCGTAACCAGCATGTTGGCATCGGGGGGTCCCCGTCGACTAGGAAATACGCCGTGAGCCAGGCCATTTCGGTGGAGAAGCCGGGAAAGCCGCCCCGCGTCGTCCACGATCGACCGCCGATGCTCGCCATCGGCATCATGATCTGGCTCGGCTCGGAGCTGATGTTCTTCAGTGGCCTGTTCGCGGCGTTCTTCACGATCCGCGCCAACGACCATCCGTGGCCGCCGGTCGGCACCCACCTCGACACGCTCCAGGCCGGCATCTTCACCCTCATTCTCGTGTCGTCGAGCTTCACGATGCAGAAAGCCGTCTTCGACGAGGAGCGGTTCAACCGGCGCGGCGCCCGCATCTGGGTGGGCGCCACGATGTTCCTCGGGCTGGCGTTCCTCGGGAACCAGGCGTACGAGTGGGCGACGCAGCTCACCCGGCCGGGCACGAACGCGTACGGCTCGCTCTTCTTCATCATGTCCGGGCTCCACGGGCTCCACGTGTTCCTCGGACTGGTGGCGATGGTGTTCCTCCTGGGCCGGATGCGAGGGCCGGCCGGCGACCCCGGCGAGCTCTCCGTGTTCCAGGGCGTCAGCTACTACTGGCACTTCGTCGACGTCGTCTGGGTTGGTCTCTACAGTTGTCTGTTCCTCCTCAAATAGCCCCATGTCTTCCTCGAGTAGCCCCGTGGCCGTGCTCCGTCGCCTGCTGAGAAATCGCTTCCTGCTCCCCGCCGCCGTGCTGGTGGTCGCCGGGCTGTCCGGCCTCGTCGGGCTGGTCGGGTCGACCGCGCCGGCCGGCGCGGCGACAACGACGTCGACCTATGGCACCCCGTCGACCCAGACGTCGACGGGAGCAACAGCCACGACATCGACATCGCCGACAGCCGCGGCGAAGGCGACGACGTCGGCCACCGGCGGCCTCGGGTCGTCCCGCTTCGGGCTGTCCAGCACCCTTGCCTGCCAGCGGTCGGTTGCCGCCATCAGCTACCCCGGCGGGGCCAATGCCGGCTCGCCGAAGGGCTCGGACTTCCACATCTGCGTGCGCGGCGAGGTCGTGAAGTACGGCAACTCGGCCATCACCTACAGCCTGCCGCCGAATTCGGACATCAAGGTCGGCGAGGAGATGTTCGAGCAGACCTGCTCGAGCTGCCACGGGAGCAAGGCGGAGGGCAGTGATGCCGCGCCGCCGCTCGTCGGCGTCGGCCCGGCGACCGTCAACTTCTGGGTGACGACCGGCCGGATGCCGGCGGCCACCCCGCTCCAGGAGCAGGCCGACCGCAAGCCGGCCAAGTTCAACAACGCGCAGGCCAACGAAATCGCCGCCTTCATCAACTCGCTCTCGCCGGCCGCGCCGTACATCCCGAGAGTCAACGTGAAGGCGGCCGACCTGGCCGACGGGGCGAGCCTCTTCGCCCTCAACTGCGCGGCCTGCCACACGATCACCGGCGCCGGTGACGAGCTGGCGTACGGCACGTACGCCCCGTCGCTCCACATCGCCACAAACCGGCAGGTCGCCGAGGCCATCCGTACCGGCCCGGGCAACATGCCCCGCTTCACCGGCAACCTCTCCGACTCGCAGGTCCGCGACATCGTCGCCTACGTCACCGGGAACATCCAGCACCCGACAAACCCCGGTGGGGCCGGCCTCGGCGGCATCGGGCCAGTGACCGAGGGCTTCGTCGCCCTGCTCTTCGGTGTCGGCGGGTTCATGTTGATCTGCTTCTGGATCGGGGATCGGGCGTGAGCACAGTGACCACGACCGGGACGTCGACCGACGGCGCGTCGGACGGGTCGGCCAACGGCGTCGACGGGCACCGCACCCGCGTGCCGATGCCGGTCGGCCGCTTCGACGACCCGCACCAGCAGCCGGCGACCCGGCACCCGCGGCGCACGGAGGGGTTCATCGTCGTCTTCCTCGTCGCCGGCATCCTGGGGGTGGCGGCATTCGGCGGCGCGTACTGGCAGAACGCGACACCGTGGATCCTCGGCGTCACCTTCGGCGCCGGTCTGCTGGGCCTCGGCTTCGGCCTGACCGCGTGGGGCAAGTACCTCATGCCGCGGGGGCCGTTCGTCGAGGAGCGACACCGCCTGGCGTCCGACCCCGACGAGCGGGAGGCGATGGCCGCGGCCCTCGTCGAGCGGTCCGGCATCGTCGTCAAGCGGCGCAAGCTGCTCGGCGGCCTGCTCGCCACGGGTCTCGGCATCTTCGGCATCGTCGCCATCTTCCCGCTGCTCCGCTCGCTCGGCCCGCTGCCCGGTAACTCGCTCGATGTGACGGACTGGCGCAAGGGCACCCGGCTGGTCGACATCAACGGCCGGGCGGTCCACAAGGACGACATCCAGCCCGGCGGCATCCTGACCGTCTATCCGGCCGGCCTCGAGCGCACCGACAACGGCCAGGCGATCGACCAAACCGTGCTGATCCGGGTCCAGTCGACGAAGCTCGTCACCCAGAAGGGCCGAGAGACGTGGGGGCCGACAGGCTACGTCGCGTACTCCAAGATGTGCACCCACCTCGGCTGCCCGGTCGGCCTCTACGAGCAGGAGCTCGAGCTGCTCGTCTGCCCGTGCCACCAGTCGATGTTCAACGTCCGTGACGGCGCGGTGCCCCAGTTCGGGCCGGCCCCCCGGCCGCTCCCGCAGCTGCCGTTGGCGATCGACGACCAGGGGTACCTGGTGGCCCAGTCCGGCTACGACCAGGCCGTCGGTCCCGGCTTCTGGGAGCGGACCAACCAGGGCAACGGTCCGGGGAGCACGCAGACATGAGCACGACCGAGGCCGCGAAGCCGCGTACCCGGCGGGAGGCGAAGGCGGCGCTCGGCCCGTACGGCCGGGTCCAACAAGCTGTCGACGAGCTCGACGACCGGATCGGTGTCGCCAAGGGCGGCCGCGTCTTCCTCGACAAGATCTTTCCGGACCACTGGTCGTTCATGCTGGGCGAGATCGCCCTCTACTCGTTCATCGTCCTGCTGGCCACCGGCGTCTTCCTGACGCTCTACTTCGTCCCGTCGCAGACGACAGTCGTCTATCACGGCGTCTACCGGCCGCTCGACGGCGTCCACATGTCACAGGCGTACCTGTCGACGGTGAACCTGTCGTTCTCCGTCCGCTCCGGCCTGCTGATGCGCCAGATGCACCACTGGTCGGCCGACATCTTCATCGCGTCGATCGTCGTGCACATGGCCCGGATCTTCTTCACCGGCGCCTTCCGCAAGCCTCGCGAGCTCAACTGGACGATCGGCATCACGCTGCTGATCCTGGCCATCCTGAACGGGTTCATCGGCTACTCGCTCCCCGATGACCTCGTCTCGGGCACCGGCCTGCGGATCGCCTACTCGATCCTGCTGTCGATCCCGTTCGTCGGCAGCTACCTGGCGTCGTTCCTGTGGGGCGGGAACTTCCCTGGCCACATCATCATCGAACGCTTCTACATCATCCACGTCCTGATCATCCCGCTCGTCATCCTCGGCTTGCTCGGCGCCCACCTCGGCCTGCTCGTCCGGCAGAAGCACACGCAATTCCCCGGGAAAGGCCGGACGGAGCACAACGTCGTCGGCACGCCGATGTTCCCCACGTTCATGGCGAAGACGACCGGCTTCATGCTCATGGTCGGTGGTGGCATAGGCCTGCTGGCCGGGCTGGCCCAGATCAACCCGATCTGGCAGTTCGGGCCGTACACGGACGCGTCGAAGATCTCGTACGCCGTCCAGCCGGACTGGTACATGGGCTTCCTCGACGGCGCGCTGCGCATCATGCCGAGCTGGGAGTGGAGTGCCTGGGGTCACACCGTGCCGTGGGAGGTGCTCTTCCCGGCCGTCATCTTCCCGGGCCTGCTCTTCAATCTCTGCTTCGCGTGGCCGTTGCTCGAACGGCACTTCACGAAGGACAACGAGCTCCACAATCTCCTCGACCGGCCGCGCAACCGGCCCAAGCGGACCGCGGCCGGCGCGGCGGTCTTCGCGCTCGTCTTCACCCTGTTCGCGGCCAGCTCGACCGACGTGCTCGCCAACTTCTTCCACGTCTCGTTGAACGTGACGCTCTGGTTCTTCCGGATCTCGGTCTTCGTCGTCCCGGTCATCGTCGGCTTCGCCGCCTGGCGGATCTGTCTCGAGATGCAGGGCGTCCACGGGATCGGCCAGCGCAAGCGGGCGCTCATCGTCTCGCGGAGCGAGGCCGGCGAGTACACCGCCGTGCCGTCCGAGCCCCGCCCGGGCGACGACCACCACGAGCTCGAGGCCGAGCCGGTGCCCCGGACGATCGAGCTCGAGCCGGTCGTCGTCGGTGGCGGTCCCCGCACCGGGACGTCGCCAGACGGTGACGACGCCGGCGTCCGGCGCGTCAACCGCTAGTCGACGACTGGCGTCGATCGCCGACGGGTCAACTGCCCACCGGAACCGGGCGAGAACGCCGTTGCCGTACGGCGTCGATCCCGGCGGTGACCAGCGTGATGGCGCCGAACACGGCGCCGAGCACGCAGATGCCGTCCCAGCCGCCCGCGGAGAGCACCACCGCGGTGGCGATCGACCCGATCGCCCCGCCGGCGAAGTAGCAGACCATGTACGCGCTATTGATCCGGCTGCGGGCGTCCGGGCGGAGGCCGTAGATGATCGCCTGGTTCGTGATCTGCATGCCCTGCGTGCCGACGTCGAGGATGACGATCCCGGCGAGCAGGAAGCCGAGCGACGTCTTGCCGGCCGCGAGCAGGCCGAACGAGCCGGTGAGCAGCAGCCCGCTGACCGCAGTCGTCAGTCGGTGGCGATCCGCGTCGGCCAGCTTGCCGGCCAGGTTCGCGGCGACGACACCGCCGGCGCCGGCCAGCCCGAAGAGCCCGATGACCGCCTCCGAGTACCCGTACGGCGGCCCGGACAAGAGGAACGCCAGCGCGGTCCACAGGACGCTGAAGCAGGCGAAGGCCCACGCGCCGTGCCACGCCCGCCGGCGCAGGACCGGCTCGTCGGCCAGCAGCCGTAGCGACGAGCCGACGAGGCGCCGGTACGGCACTTTCGGGCGGTCCGGCTCGCCCGGCAGCAGCTGACGGAGCCCGACGACGAAGACCAGCATCAGGCCGGCGGAGAACCAGTAGATCGCCCGCCAGCCGGCCGCCTGGGCGATCAGGCCGGCGACCGTCCGGGCGAGCAGGATGCCGAGGAGCAGCCCGGTCATGATGCGAGCGACGACCCGGCCGCGCCGCTCCGGCGACGCCAGGTCGGCGGCGAACGGGATCATGATCTGGCCGGCGACCGACGAGGCGCCGACGACGACCGACCCCACCTCGAACAGCCAGAACGTCGGCGCCACCGCACAGACGACGAGCGACGCGGCCGCGATCGCGAAGACGACGGCCACCAGCGACCGGCGGGGGTGCAGGTCGCCGAGCGGTACGACGAGCAGCAGCCCGGCCGCGTAGCCGACCTGCGTGCACGTGACGACCGTCGACGCCACGCCCGAGCCGACGTGGAACGTCCCCGCCACCCGGTGCAGGAGCGGTTGCGCGTAGTAGAGGTTGGCGACGATCGCCCCCGTCGCGACCGCCATGACGAGGACGAGCCATCCCGGGAGCGCCGGCGCGGGGCGTCGGTCGGAGCCTGCGGGGGCGGACGCGGTGGCGGACGCCGGGCCCGGGGTGGTGGGGATGGGAGCGTCGGTCACGTCAATTGGCGAACGACGGCGTCGGCCGGTCTATTCCGGGCCGGATCACGGCCGGCCACCGTGGGTCACCGCCGGGTGTCGCCACCGGGGGTGTCGGACGCGTGCACCGATCGCCAACCGATCCTTGGGTTGCCCCTCGTAGAATTCTGAGAACGTTGAACATTCGTACCAGATTGTGCACGGGATCCCCGAGCCACAAGGTGCGTCGGGACTGGGCCGCGGGTTCCGATCTTTCGCGACGGGGGGTGGGACGATGATGAACTACCGGCTGAGATCGGCATCGGGGCAGGGGGAATCGCTATCGGCCTGGCACTCGTGCCGGCGCACTCCGCTCCATCGATCACCCGATTTCCAACGGCTCGGGAAGCGGAACGGAAATGGCGTTTACGTCGCGCCGCCGTGGAACAATCCTTGGCATGGACGAGCCGTCGGCGCTGCGATACAACGAACACTGGAGGATGGCCGTCTGGGCCCTCCGAGCGGGGTACGTCGGGCTGGCCGTCGCCATTGCGGGCCTCATCGTCTTGTCGTTGGGATCCACGCCGTGGGTCCTGGCCGTCGGAGTGTTCATTTGGCTCGCCGCCGCAGCCGTCACGTTGGCAGGGTTCTTCTGGTCCCGGCACGAGCTTCCAGCGCCACGACCTGGATACTGGTCAATGAGGTTCATGCTCATCCGCGACACGGTCCACGCCCGGTCGTCGGCCCAGCGGTCCTGACGGCTTCTCCCTTCGCGGCTGCGTCCGCCGTGCGGCAGCCTCCCGTCTTGTCGACCCGACCGGCATGTGCCAGTTCGAGTGGGTGCCAAGGGTGCTCCATATCGCCGGGTCAACCGGTCCTTGCTCCCTGATCGCCTTCGACCACGGATGACCCGTTGGAATCGACCTAGGAGCCGTGGAGCTCCTCGGTACGCGCGGCTGCCCATGCGGCCGTCGCTTCGTGGCCTTGGGGGATCTCCGCGGCTGAGTGCCCGGTGAGGCGGGCCAGGTTGTCGAGAACGACAGCACCGAGGCGGGACACCTTTTCGTGTACTAGCTCCGTGGCCTTGGCTTTCAGGAGCGCGGCGTCGGGATTGTCCCCGGGAGCCGTGCCCCGGGTGCGGTCGACACCCTCGAGGGACGGCGGGGTGATTCGGTCGAGGGCGTCAGTCCGGGGCGTGTCGCGATTGAACGCTGGCGTGAGGAGGGGGGCCGACGCGTCGCGCGGCGTGAGCGCCGGGCCGAGGTCGAAGCGCTCGCGCATGGAACGAAGGAACGCGGTGTGGTGGAAGTTCTCGGTCACCACGGTTGACCGCTCGGTGTACGCGGAGACGAGGATCGATGGCACCCGCAAGCCGAACCGGTCGAACGTGAAGCCCTCCGAGCTGACGTACCCGTCGGGGGTCGCCGCCGGGGGCGGCACATGGTCGAAGCAGCCGCCGGCCTCGTCGAACAGGACCAGCAGCGCGGTCGACTCCCACACCGGTGAGCTCCGTACGGCGTTGTACACCGCAGCCAGGAAGGCCTCGCCGGTGCGGATGTCGGTGGGTGGGTGGTAGTCATCGAGCTCGCCAAAGAGCATGCAGGGCTCCACCCAGCTGAACGCCGGCAGGGTCCCCTCGGCACAGTCCTGGAAGAACTGGGCCCTCGTGCGGGTATGGGTCTTCCACAGGGTGCGGTGCCGAATCCCCCCGAGGCTCAAGGCCGCCATCGGGATCTTCTGGGATGGGTCCGCGTAGGCGGCCCAGGGGAGCCCCTGGTCCTCGAAGAGGGTGAAGATGCTCGGAAGCTCGAAGTCCCAGCCATAGTTCACGATGAACTGGTTGTCGAGCCGTCCAGCGTTGGTGCCGCACAAGAAGAAATTGCGGTTCGGGGTGGTGCAGGTGGGCGCCTCGCAGAACCAGCGGGTGAAGACGGCGTACTCCTCCGCCAGCGTGTTGATGACCGGTGCCGTCCTGGGGGTGAAGACCCCGCCGATGGTCTGCATCTCCTCGGAGGTCGGCTCCCGCTCCTTCTCCCAACGGAACACGTTGTAGAAGTCGAGCGCCGCCCCGTCCATCGTGGGTTCGTCACCGGAACGAGGCGCGTTGTAGGGAGCCTCGAAGTAGTCGGGCATCTGGGCATACGGCTGACGTTCGGCGTTCGACGGCGGGTCGTAGCGACCGTAGAGCTGGACGTTGATGCTGCCGTAGGCCTCACCGGGATCGGGGCGGAAGCTGTCAAGCTGTTTGAGACAGGTTCTGCTCAAACGTTCGCTATCAGCGCCTCCTCGGGCTGGTTGATCCACGCCACCGTCGGCAGCTTGGGTGGCATGGGCGGACGGGCGAAGCGTGACGGGTTGGCGGCGTAGGCGGCATCAAGAGTGGCGCCCCGCTGGGCACGGATCTCGGACGCCGTGCCGTAGTGGACGCTGGCCGGGGTGTGCAGGCCCAGGGCCCGGTGACGGTGGACATGGTTGTAATACTCGAAGAACTGCTCGCACCACGCTCGGGCGTCGTCGAGGGTGTCGAAGTGGCCGGGCCAGGCCGGGCAGTACTTGAGCGTCTTGAAATGCGCTTCGATGTAGGGGTTGTCGTCACTCACGTGGGGCCGGCTGTGGGTCCGAGTGACCCCCAGGTCTTCGAGGAGTTGGGCCACGGTCTTCGAGGTCATCGACGTGCCCCGGTCG
The DNA here is from genome assembly GCA_963844575.1 of uncultured Actinomycetota bacterium. Classification (GTDB taxonomy): domain Bacteria; phylum Actinomycetota; class Acidimicrobiia; order Acidimicrobiales; family RAAP-2; genus DASZUK01. Next base: position 288,479 of record CAWJOU010000005.1, on the reverse strand, counting down.
GCGTGCAAGGTGAGCTGGCCCCAGTCGATGCCCTGACGCCGACAGGCGCCGTCGATGAGCGCGGCGGCGATGTCGCCATCCTCTGCGGCCGCCACCGTCCAGCCGACGATATAGCGGCTGAAGATATCGATGATGACGTAGCAGTCGAAGAAGACGCCTCGGATCGGTCCGGGCAGCTTGGTGATGTCCCAGGACCAGCACTGGAGCGGGGCATGGGCCACGAGCTGGGGCTTCTTCTTTGCCGGATGGGTCCGCTGGCGGCGGCGGTCGCGGTTCTCGCCGGCGGCGCGCAGGATCCGGTGCATCGTCGACTGGCTGGCCAGGTAGGTGCCGTCATCGAGCAGCATGGCCCAGACCTGGGCGACGGCCAGGTCGCAGTAGGCGGGGCTGCGCAGAAGGGCCAGCACCTGAGCCCGCTCCTCGTCGTCCAAGGCGTTGGGCGGGGGCGTGGTCCGCGGTGCGCGTGGGCCGTGCACCGGTCCGGCCTGCGCCCGGTAGTGGGTGGCCTTGGACCGGCCGGTGAGCGTGCACGCCCGGGTGGTGCCGACCACCGCGACGAGCTCATCGCAGGCGGCGACCGTCACGTCGATGACTTCTTGTCGGTGTCCGCGCTCTCGGCCAACAGCTCCAAGAGCGCGGAAGCTTTTCCCATGATCTCGAGGGCGGTCTTGGTCCGGGCCAGTTCGGCCTCGGTACGCGCCTGACGGCGCTTCAGCTTCTCGAGCTCCACCTCGGCCGGGTGGCGCTTGGACTGGCGGGTCCTCGTCTCTAGCGCCCCGAGCGCCCCGGCCTCGCGAGCCTGGCGCCACTCGGTGATCTGGGAGGAGTAGAGGCCCTCTCGGCGCAGCACCGAGCCCTTCAGCCCCTCCTCAGTGGCTTCGTACTCGGCCAGGATGGCCAGCTTGTACTCGGCGGCGAACCGCCGACGTTGCGGTCGGGCGGCCGGGTTGCCATCGGACACGCCTCCATTTTGGGCGCGACCGTCCAGCACTGCAGTCGGAAGTGACATCAATCAGGTGTTCCGTTCTCGCCCTACGAGGGAAGATCCGCTGTAGCGGGCGTCTCACGCCAGCTTGACATGTAGAGGGGATCGGCGCGTGAAAGTCCTCGGTCGGCCCGACGGTGACGGTCCCAGCGGGGTAGGGGAGCTCGATGGGCTGGTCACGGATCCCCGCCGATGCCGGGATGTGGGGCAAGTGTCCGAGCAGGTTGTCGAACGACCGGTTCTCGAACATGAGGACGATCCAGTGGTCGATCCGGTCCACTACCGCCTCGTCAGGTCTTGGCCGCCGTGGTCCACGCCGCGCAATCTAGCGGTGGCCACGCTCTGGGTGTCCGATCGCTCCCGGGTGCACGAGCGGAACGCCTGGAACTGCTAATCCTGGAACTGCTAATACCGTGCATTGCGCGATTCTCGGTCCCCTGCGGGGGCTGCCGCCTTGAAGGAGCCAGTGATGAGACTGAGGATCGTGGCACCGATGGTGCTGGTGTTGGCATTCGTCGCTTCGGGATTGGCCATCGTTGGGCTCCCCACCCTCCCGGCTGGCGCCGCTGCCGACTGCGGGGCGCCCGCCGGACGATTGGTCAACTGGGCGGGCTGCGATAAACGCGGGTCGGACCTGAGAGGTGCCAATCTGTCGGCGGCCAACCTGAGGGGGACCGACCTGACCGGCACCGACCTCACCGACGCCAAGCTGGGTGGCGCCACAATGAGAGACATCAACTGGAGGGATGCCCATCTGGCCGGCGCCGATCTGGGCTACGCCAACCTGAGTGACTCCCACCTAATCGACGCCCAACTCGGTGGTGCCGACCTGAGTAGCGCCACGCTGCGATACACCGACCTCGACGGCGCCACATTGAATGGTGCCACGCTGCACGGCGCCGATATGTATCCCAGCAGACTGGTGGACGCCCAATTGAAACGGGCCTACATGCAGGGCGCCAACCTGAAACGCTCCGACCTGACCGGCGCCAACCTAAGCGGCGCCCTCCTGACCGATGGAGCAATCCTGAGTGGTGCCGACCTGACCGGCGCCAACCTGACCCGCATCAACCTGACCGGGGCTGACCTGAGCCACGTCGACCTGACCGGCGCCGACCTGACCGGCGCCGACCTGACGCACGTCACAATGAGGTTTGCCAACCTGACCGGCGCCAACCTGACCGGCGCCAACCTGAGCGACTCCCCGCTGGGCGATGCGGAATGCACTGACCGGACCATCTGGCCGGATGGCAAGGCTCGCGAAGACTCGAGCTGTCCGCATTGAATGCCGGTCACTCCTTGATGCCAGCGCCGGCTCGAGGCCGACGGCGCGGTGCACCGATCCGAAAATCCGCCCCCAGCCGGCGGGCGAGCAATCGTCAGAGAAACGTCATTCGGGTCGCTTCCTGCTTGCCTTGGGCGAGACCGGCACGGGCGGCGGGGATGCGGGTCGCCGGATCCATCTGGTTCGTGCCCATTGCGGCTCGGGAATCGGTGTCCGGCGTGATCACCTCGACGCGGCTGCCCTGCGTACGCAGAGCCTCGACCTGGCCCTCCAGGTCCATGCCCCATTCCGGTCGTCGGCGCAGGCCCTCGAACTGGCCTTCGGGCAATGTCCCGCCCCGTCCGCCGAACGGCGAGAGCACCACGACATTTGCATAGCCCGAGGCAAGGTCGGCGTTTTCGGGGGAGCGCACGCCGCCGTTGATGTAGTGAGTGCCGTTGATGCTGATAGTGGGGGACGAACCTGGCAGCGCGGTGCCGGCGGTGACCGCGTCCACCAGGTCGACGCCCGAATCGCGTTCAAAAGTAGCCAGCTCGCCGGTATGGGCGTCGACGGCCACCACGATCATCGGCCTGGCCGGCCATTCATGGCGAGGCAACCGGGCGGCGACCACGGCGCGGTGCTGTCCGGCCGTGGGTCCGAGTACGGCGTCGCACTCCAGCCCGAATTCGCCCATCGCCCGTTGTTGATCGGCGGCCGAGGCGGCGGCGGCGGAGATGGCCCTCATCCGCTCGAACACCGTGGCCATCGGCAGGGCCGGCGGTCGTTCGCGGTTCTGTCCGACCGGTTGAACAGGCGGGGACAGCACCGAGGCGAACAGTTCGGCCGCCGGTATGCCGCTGCGCACCTGTGCTGCCGCGGTGGCACCGGACGACGTGCCGATCACCAAATCGGCGGCCTCGGTCATATCGAGACCCGCTTCGGCTAGCCCGGCGATGATCCCGATCTCCCAGGCATTTCCGGCAGCCCCACCACCACCGAGAACCAGAGCAACGTGGTGAGCCACCTGCGGGTGCGACGTACGCACCGAGTCAGGCGTGAAGGATTGGGCATTGCCCCCGGTCGACGGGAGCGATTCTTGAAACTGCGACATGTCGTGGTCCCTTTCAGGGCATCCGAGATACGGGCACCCGAGGACCGATGACGACGAAGCTCTAGCGGCTCCAGCGCGAAGGGGTGAGCACCCGATTGTGAACGAAAAGAATCGGACTCACCTCCCTAGGTCATGCGCTGCGACAGCGCTCCTGATCGAACTCAACAAAGAATAGTCGGGCAGGGAGACCCAGTGGAAACGCCGGCGAGGTCGGTCGCCACTGATGTCAACGCGCCCTCATATGGCAACCTCGCCATATGAGAGCAGGACCTCGATCGGGGATCCGGACCACTCGATCTCGTTCCCGTCCGGATCGCAGCGGATCACCGAGCGCCGGCCAGGACCCGGTCGCTGTCATCGGCGCTCATCGGTGGCCCGATTGGCCTGAGGTCATGGGACGCAGCGATGCGTGCTAGCTCGTCCATGGGCGGGAAGGTTGGGTTACTCGGTACGACCCTCGCCGTAGCTGGAGTGCTGATGTCACGGATGAGATCGCGGAAGCTGGCGTTGTCGTGCACGAGCAGGATCCGCGCTTCGCGCTCACCGACGACTCGGAAGGTGTGCGGCACGGCGCGGGGCATGGAGACCCAGTGCCCAGCTCCGACGACCAACTCCTCGTCGCCACAGCGCACGACCATCCGCCCTTCGAGGACGTACCAGGTGTCGTCGAGGTCGTCGTGGACGTGCAATGGGGGCGCCGAGCCGACTGGCAAGGTCATCTCGAGGACGATGGTGTCCATTTCGGGTGCGCAACGGTGCTCAACGACCAGCGTGTCGAGGAACCACCACGCCAGTCCGTCTTCGTTCTCGGGGGGATCCCAAACCGTCGTCACTTCAGCCACCTCCTCGTCAAGAACCTGTCCCGGGTCAGGTAGTCAGGTATCCTTACGATCAGAGATCGTATGGTAACCTTACGACTATGTCAAGCGCTTTCTTCGACCACCCGGACGGTGAGCGAAGCCCGTACGTCGGCGCCATGCTGCGTGTCGTTTGGCAGTGGGTCCGTGATCAGCTGTACGCGGGCGTCGTCGCCGCGGGGTTCGACGATCTGAATGCAGCGCATGTCGGGCTGTGGCGCTATCCGGGCCTGGAGGGGGCACGTCCAGGCCAGCTGGCGGACCGGGCGGGGATCACGAAACAGTCTGTCAACGACCTGCTCGGTCACCTGGAACGGCACGGCTACCTGTTGCGCGTGCCCGATTTGGCCGACGGGAGGGCTCGCGTGATCCGGCTTACTTCCAAGGGACGGCGGCTCGAAGAGACCATCTACGCCGAGGCGGGGGCGGCCGAGCTGCGGATCGCGGAGATCCTGGGGCCGCGGCGGTTCGCCCAGCTGCACAGCTCGCTTGGGCTGTTGACCGAGCAGTTAGCCGATCCACCGGCCGCCCCCTAACGCCGGGTCGGGGACGTCACCGCCGAACGCCCCCTGAAGTGAGGCACCAGGCGATGCCCATTGAAGTCAACATTCAGTAAACATATGGCTCCCGACCAGTAGCAACGCAGGCTCTACCGGGGAGAACGCTCGGGGGTGGTCCGGCCGCGCTTCTGCGGTGGCCGTCAGCTCGCCCGGAGAAACCGTCGGAGCGCCTCGCGGATGACCTCCGAGGGCGTCGTACCTGTCTCCTCTGCCCGTTCGACCAACTGGGCGCGCAGTTCGGGATCGAGCCGGACAGACTCGACGCTGGCCGGTGACGAGCCGAGCGCGGGGCGTCCCCTCTTCCCCCGACGGGCGATCAGCGCGTCCACGTCGTAGCCGGCCTCGGCCTCGGCCACGAGGGCCTGTACGTCGTCATCGGTGATCGGTCGTCCGGATGCGGTGTGGCCGATGATGTGAGATTCAGTCATGGGAGCAATCTTTGGAACTTGGCCTGCATGGGCATGGCGTGGATGGCGAGATGTTGCCCCTCGGCCGTCGTCATCACGACGACTTCCAAGAGGTTTCCCGCCCGGTCGGGACCGATGACCAGCCAACGGTCTGGCTCCTCTCCGGCATCTTCGATGGCGAGCGCATGGTCAACAGCGTGGAGCATGTCAGGGTCGGCTACGCCGTGCTTGCGAGCCGACTCGTACACCTCCACCTGATTAGTGTAATACGAAAAGCGCCACGACAACGCCCCCTCTCCGAGATCGTCGCGGCGCCGTTGCTTGGCGGTGGGTTATGGAATCGTCGACGTGCGACAGCGCCACCACACGATCAGAACAACCCGCGGCGGCCTGGCCGCTGAGTGTGGCACCGAGAGGTGCCCCGGGATGTCGGCATCGCCCATGGTTCGGGCTCGGTGCTCGTTCGCCGATTGGTGAGGCGGCTCGATGGAGCCCCGGGGCCTCTGGGCGGTCTCGGGCCGGCGTCTGAGGCCAGGAGGACTCTTGGACGGCCGATAGGGCCCGGGATCGGTCAAGGTGGTGAGGCGGCGGCGACGATCAGACGTGGCCGCCGCGGCGGCTCTCCGCGGTGCCGCCGATCAGAGCGGTCACGAGGAGCGTGACGCCGGGGATCAGCAGCCAGACGCCGAAGACGAGCGAGAGGACGAGCAGGAGAGCGCCCATGCCGAGGATGAACGGCCAGATGCTCGAGCCGGGGAACGAGCTGATGATGCCGGCGCCGTCCTGGATCGAGGCGTCGCTCCGGTCCTCGGGCCGATCGCCGACGGCCTTCTCGAGAGTGCCCCAGAAGAAGAACTTCCGGCCGTGGAACCGTTGGTGCCAGTAGAGGTAGTAGGAGCCGGGCAGCAGGCCGAGGAGGCAGGTCCCGACGAGCATCATCGTGCCGCCGTCCTCGTAGCTGAGGAACCAGTACGCGACACCGACGCAGCCGAAGAAGATCCCGACGCCGATCAGGAAGATGGCTTCGATCCTCATGCCACCGGCACCTTCTCTTTCGTCCCGTCACTGCCGTTGCCCCGCGGTCCGGCCGGCGGCTTCGGGCCGTGGTGGAGGGAGGGGGCGTCCGGATGGTTGTAGTCCCACGTCGGTCGCTCGGAGCGGATCGGCGGCAGGTGCGTGTAGTTGTGGTGCGGCGGCGGCGACGTGGTGAACCACTCGAGCGCGTGGGCGTCCCACGGGTTGTCGCCGGCCGGCACCGGGCGCCGCCAGGAGATCCAGAGGTTGACGAGGAGGACCGCGAACGACGCGGCGATGATGAACGCACCGATCGTCGACAGGTCGTTGTAGATCTGCCAGCCGAGGTTGGACGGGTAGGTGGCCACCCTCCGAGGCATGCCCTTCAGACCGACGATGTACTGCGGCATGAACGTCAGCCAGAACCCGACGAACATCAACCAGAAGTGCCACTTGCCGAGGTGGTCGCTGAGCATCCGGCCGAACATCTTCGGATACCAGAAGTAGAACCCGGCGAACCCGGCGAAGACGGCCGTCCCGAAGAGCACCTGGTGGAAGTGGGCGACGACGAAGTAGGTGTCGTGGGTGAAGAAGTCGATCGGCGGGGCGGCGAGCATGACGCCGGTGACGCCGCCCATGAGGAAGGCCAGCAGGAAGCCGATGGAGAACAGCATCGGCGTCTTGAACAGGAGCTGCCCCCGCCACATCGTCCCGATCCAGTTGAAGAACTTGATGCCGGTCGGCACGGCGATCAGCAGGCTGAGCAGGGAGAAGAACGGCAGCAGGACGACGCCGGTCGTGAACATGTGGTGGGCCCAGACGCCGGTGGAGAGGGCGGCGATCGACATGGTGGCGAAGACCATGCCCTTGTACCCGAAGACCGGCTTGCGGGAGAAGACCGGGATGACCTCGGTGGCGATGCCGAAGTACGGCAGGGCGAGGATGTAGACCTCCGGGTGGCCGAAGAACCAGAAGAGGTTCTGCCAGAGCACTGGCGAGCCGCAGGCGTTCGCATCAGGGACAGACGGGTGCCCAGCCGTCGCCGTGTCATACAGCCGACGACGTCGTAGATGTGCGTCCCGAAGTGCCGGTCGCAGAAGAGCATGATCAGCGCGGCAGTCAGCACCGGGAAGGCGATGAGGATCAGGATGCCGGTGACGAGCATGTTCCACGTGAAGATCGGCATCCGGAACATCGTCATTCCCGGGGCGCGGAGATAGAAGATGGTGGCGACGAGATTGACGCCGGTGAAGATGGCCGAGAACCCGGTCAGGGCGAGGGCCATGATCCAGACGTCGGCGCCGGCGCCCGGCGTGTTGGCCGCGCTCGACAGCGGGGCGTAGGCGACCCAGCCGAAGTCGGCGGCACCGCCGGCGACGAAGAAGCCCATGAGCATCGTGATCGAGCCGCCCAGGTACAGCCAGTACGAGAGCGCGTTGAGCCGGGGGAAGGCCATGTCCGGTGCACCGACCTGGAGCGGGACGATGTAGTTGGCCAGCCCACCGAACGCGAACGGCCCGGCGAACAGGTACAGCATCAGGCTGCCGTGCATCGTGAACAGCTCGTTGTACTGCTGGAACGAGACGAACGAGTTGCTCGGCGTAGCCAGCTGGACGCGGATGCCGAGGGCCATGATGCCGGCGAGGTAGAACAGGACGAGCGACGTGATCATGTAGCTGAGGCCGATCACCTTGTGGTCGGTCGTCGTCAGCCACTTGAGGATCCCGCTCGGCCCGTGGTCGTCGTGGCCGCCGTCGGCGTGCCCGTCGTGGACGACCGGTGCGTGCACGCCACCGGCGGCCCCCGGGAGGGTGATCGGCGGATTGATGACGTCCGTCATCAGGTACCCCCTCCTGTTGTAGCCGAGCCGGGTGAGCTGGTTGTCTTGATCGATGTGGCTGTTGTCGAGGCCGTCGCTGTCGAGTTGACACCGGAGCCGGCGGAGCCGGCCCGAGCCTTGGCCCGCGAGATTGTTCCGGAGGCCGCGGTCGAGCTCTGCTGCTGCTGGACCCATGTCTGGAACTGGGCCGGCGTCACTGCCTTGACCTGGAAGAACATCAACGAGTGGTAGAGCCCGCAGAACTGGGTGCACTGGCCGCGGTACGTGCCGGTGTGGAGGACGTTCAGGTTGAACTGGTTCGTGATCCCGGGCTGGGCGTACCGGCTGAAGTTGAACTGCGGCACGTAGAAGCCGTGGATGACGTCGGCCGACTTGAGGACGATGCGCACGGTCTGGTTGGCCGGGATGACCATCGCCGGGTCCTGCGTCTCGACGCCGAGCACCTTGACGTCGTACGTCGGGTACTGGAACTCCCAGCCCCACTGGAAGGCGGTCACGTTCACGGTGACCTGCTTCGATGTGACCGCGTCGACGTTGTTCTCGGTCGCGAACGTGAAACCGAAGAGGACGAGCACGAAGACGATCGGCACGATCGTGTAGGTGATCTCGAACAGCGTGTGGTATTGGGTCTGGGCGGGGAGGGCGTCCGACCGGTGGCGGTAGCGGATGACCGACCAGACGATCAGGAAGAAGACGATGAGGAAGACGACCGAGCCGGCGATGAAGAACCCCTGCCAGAGCTTGAACGCATCCTGCCCCTGCGTGGTGGCTCCCCGGTAGGCGCCGAAGGCGGGGAGCTGACAGCCGGTCAGCAGCAGCGCGGCCAGGACCGCGCCACCCGCTACCCACCTGCGGGAACGGAGCTTTGGCAGCCGCAGGGCGCGTCGGGTCGGCGGCGCATCGGGCAGCGATGGTTCCACGGCGCTGACATTAGCGAACCCGAGCGCGGAATTCGAAGTTGGTCGGTCGGCTCGCCGGGCGGTCCCGGCTGGGCGCCGGCTCGACCCCGGTCGAACGGTCGACGGCCGCTACCGGTAGCTGGGCACGGGGGTTGGGCCGAGCCGGCCGGACCGCCCGGAAAGCCCTACTTGTCGGAGGTCTTCGGGGTGTCCGCGGCCTGGGCGGCGCCGTCGGTGGCGTCGCTCGTCGGCTCCTTCATCCCCTTCTCGAACTCGTTCTTGGCCGAGCCGAGGTTGCGGGCGAGCTTGGGGATGGCCGCCCCGCCGAAGAGGACGACGACCACGACGATCAGGATGATGATGCCGTCGACGCCGAAGATCTCTGCCAGCATCGCTGTCTCCTTGCCTGGCGGGAAGGACCCGCCGTCACCTCATAGGTTAGACGGTGTCATGGCGGGTGGCCCACGCGGCCCGGCGCCGCCCAGCCAGCGGTCGGGGCAGGCCTAGCGGCCCTGCCAGTTCGGCGGTCGCTTCTCGGCGAAGGCGACCGGGCCCTCCATGGCGTCGGCAGAGGAGAAGACAGCGCCCATCGCCGCGTCGTTGATCGCCCAGCCCTCGTCCTCGGGGACGGTGGCGGACCGGTAGATGACGTCCTTGGAGTGCCGGACGGAGAGCGGCGCGTTCTCGGCGATGCGGTCGGCCAGCGCGATCGCCTCGTCGAGCAGCCGGTCGGACGGGACGAGCCGGTTGACGAGGCCGAGGGCGAGCGCCCGCTCGGCGTCGATCGGGTCGCCGGTGAGCGCGAGCTCGAGGGCGACGGCCAGCGGGAGCCGCTTGGGCAGCCGGACGAGGCCGCCGGCGGCCGCGATGAGGCCACGCTTGGCCTCGGGGATGCCGAAGGTGGCGTGGTCGGCGGCGACGACGAGGTCGCAGGCGAGCACGATCTCGAAGCCGCCGGCCAAGGCGGACCCGTTGACCGCGGCGATGAGCGGCTTCGGGAAGTGGCGCCGCGTCACGCCACCGAAGCCGCCGGGGGCGCCGAGGACGGCCGGGCCCTCACCGGCCGCGAAGGCCTTCAGGTCCATGCCGGCCGAGAACGCCTTGTCGCCACTCCCGGTCAGGACGACGACGGACGCGTCGGCGTCGTCGGCGAGCTCGTCGAGGGCGGTGCCGAGACCGACGCTGACGGCCGCATTGACCGCGTTCCGGGCGTCCGGCCGGTTGATCGTGAGGATCTCGACATGCCCGCGTCGTTCCCGCAGCAGTTCGTCGGCCATCGGACGCTCCCTTCGCTCCCGGCGTGGCGGCCCGACCAGCGGGGCCAGGAAAGGCCGCGGTCGCCGAGCCGGCAGTGACGCTACTCACCGCGGCGGGGACGCGGCGGTGAGGGCGGCGGAGCCGATGGGGCCGACGGCGGAGGGCGACGGCAGAGCTCGCCATGCCATGCTGTCTCAATGGCGGAGGTGGAAGACGTCCTCCTCGGGGTGGCGACGGCCGGCTACCGGATCGAGGGTGGCGTCAACGGGCCGGGTGAGCCAGCGAACAACTGGGTGCGCTGGGAGCGCAGCGGTCGCTCGGCGCGGGTGGCGACCGGCGACTTCTGGGCCCGGCCGGAGCCGGTCCTCGACCGCGCGGCTGCACTCGGCTGTGATGCGTTCGGCCTGACCGTCGAGTGGGCTCGGCTGGAGCCGGAGGAGGGCGTGTTCGACGACGCCGCGCTCGAGCGGTACGCGGCGATCCTCGACTCGTGCGTCGCCCGCGGCCTGGCGCCGGTCGTCACGCTCCACCACGCGACGCACCCGTGGTGGCTCGGCGACGAGTTTTGGTTGATGCCGGGCGCGCCGGACCGGTTCGCCGGACATGTCGCCCGGATCGCACCTCGCCTGACCGCGGCGTGCCAACGGTGGGTGACGGTCGACCACCCGAGCACGGTGGCCCGCCGGGGTTGGCTCGTCGGCGCGGCGCCGCCCGGCCGCCGGGGCGCGATCGCTGATGCGTGGGCGGTCGTCGACAACCTCCTCACCGCCCAGGTCCTGGCCGACGCGGCGATCCGTCAGGCGCAGCCGGACGCGGTCGTCGTCACGACGACCGGCGCGTCGTCGCCGTACGACCAGGACCGGCTGCTCGTCGACCTGCTCCGGGCCCGCTCGTTCGGCATCGACCGGGAGGACGTCGACCGGTGGGTCGACGAGCGCCGCGCCGGCCACGACGTCGCGTCGCCGCCGGCCGGTCTCGGCGGCCTGGTCGTGCGCCGCGTCGCCGCCGCGTCGTCGCCGTTCGGGTCGTCGGCCAGCCCGCTCCGGACCCGGTTGCGCCGGCCGTCGCCGCGCCGGGTGCTCGACGTCGTCTACGACGGGCCGCCGCCGGCCGAGCCCGGGCCGATCGGCGTCGACCGCGCCGATCCGTCGTCGCTCGCCGCGTGGTGCCGTGAGCAGGGGGCTGTCGATCCGAAGGTGCCGCTCTGGGTCTTCGGGCACGGCGCCGAGCCGGCGCTGGCGGCGTCGCTGGCCGCGGCGCTCGATGCCCGGTCGGCCGGCGCACCGCTGCAGGCGTACCTGCACCGGGCGACAGCCTGGTTCACCGATGCCGGGGCTGCCGGGGTTGCCGGCGTCGACCGATCGGCTGAGGCGTACGGCCGGCTCATCGCGGACCGGCGGGCCGGTCGGCCGAGGCGTCCGGCCAACTGACCGGCACCGGCGGGCCAGTCGGCCCGCGCCCACGTTCAGGTGCCCGTCAGCGAGACTGCGGCACACTGTGACGATGCCCGAACCGCACGGGAACGGCCGGCGACGGCAGTGGCCGCCGGCCTCGTCGTCGGCGCGGCCGGCGATGCCGGTCGGCTGGGCGCTGCTGCCGCTGCGGGCGTTCCTCGGCACCACGTTCTGCTTCGCCGGGCTGCAGAAGTTGGCGAACCCGAACTTCTTCGACCCGAACAGCCCGTCGGGGATCCAGGCGCAGCTGGTCGCGGCGAACCGGACGAGCCCGCTGCACCCACTGCTCGGCCACCTTCTCCACCTGTCGACGCCGATCGGCGTGCTGATCGCGCTGAGCGAGCTCGCCGTTGGATTGGGCACGGTGCTCGGGCTGTGGACGCGGCTCGCCGCGGCCGGCGGCCTCGTCCTCTCGCTCACGCTCTTCCTCACCGTCAGCTTCCACTCGTCGCCGTACTTCACCGGCGCGGACATCGTCTTCGTCTTCGCGTGGACGCCGTTGATCCTGGCCGGGGCGGGCGGCGTGCTCTCGCTCGATGCGGCGATCGCGGCGCGGGCCCGCCGGACCGCCGGCGATCACCTGGTCGGTGCGCATGCGGCCGGTGCCGACCCAGCCGGCACCGGTCCGAGCGAGGCGGATGTTCACCGCCGGACGGTCGTGCTCGGCGCGATGGCGACCGGGGCGACCGCGCTGGTCGGGATGGCGCTCGCCGGCCTGGCCGCGGGGCTCGGCCGGGCAGTCGGCGGGGCGAAGCCACCGGCGTCGGACGGCACCGTCACGCTCTCCGGCGGTGCGTCGACGTCGACGTCGACGTCGACCACCACGACGCCGACGCCGGCTGGCGGGGGATCGACGACGACGGCCGGTGCGCCGCCGGCGGGCACGGCGATCGGCCCGGCGTCGGACGTCGCCGTCGGCGGCTCGGCCCGTTTCACCGATCCGGCCAGCGGCGATCCGGGGCTGCTGCTGCAGCTGACGAAGGGGTCGTACGTCGCGTACGACGCGGTCTGCCCGCACGCGGGCTGCACGGTCGGCTACTCGCCGGCCGCGCAGCTGATCGTCTGCCCGTGCCACGGTTCGGAGTTCAACCCGGCGACCGGCGCGGTCGAGGTCGGCCCGGCGACTCGCGGCCTGAAGACGATCAAGGTCGCGGAAGGCGGCGACGGCCAGCTGTACGTCGACGGCTGATCTTGGAGGGGGGCCGGTCAGCCGGCTCGCAGGGTGCGGTGCGGGCGGCGGAGGCGGCGCCAGCGGTCGTCGACGCGGTCGACGAACTGCCGGCCGCTCGGCAGGTAGGTGAGGACGTCGGCCTGGCCCTGCGGCCGGGCGAGCATCCACGAGTGGCCGCCGGGCACCCACTGGACGGGCTCGCCCGCGCACTCGCCGAATTCGGCCGCGGTCGCCGCACCGATGACGCGGTCGAAGCAGCCCCATTCACCGAGCAGCGGCAGGCCGGACTCGGCGAGCTCGCGCACCTCGGGCCGGAGGTCGACGGTCATCAGCAGGCTGCCGACCGGCAGGGCGCGACCCATCGTCCGGATGTTCCGACCGACGTCGGGCAGGACGGACCGGACGGTCGAGTACAGCCGGCCGACGAAGAGGTCCGGCGTGTCGAGCACCATCGCCGCGAGCATGTCGGCGAACGGTGCGACGTCGGGCGCGACCACGGCGACGGCCGCCGGCACGGGCCCGTGCCGTTCCCGCCACGCGGGCGTCGCGACGCCGTCGCGGTAGACGACGCCGAGCGTCTCGTCGGGCCGGTCGTGGGCGAACTGGATCGCGACCGCGCCGCCCATCGAGTGCCCGAGGACGACGGCCGGCCCGGCGTCGAGGTGTTGCAACACCACGGCGACGTGGTCGGCGAGCGTCCGTAGCGAGACCTGCGACCAGGCGAGCGGGTCGCTGCCGCCGAAGCCGGGCAGGCTCGGGTTGACGACCCGCCAGCCGAGCCGCTCGGCCAGGTGTGCGCTCTCCCGCCAGTACATGCCGCCGCTCGCCAGGTAGCCGTGGAGGTTGACGGCCCAGATCGACGGCGTGCCGGGACCGTCGGGGCCGTGTGCGTCGTCGTTGTCGGATACCGCGAACCGGAGCTGACGGCCGTCGACGCGCAGCGTGGCGGGGACCATGCGGATCCCCGGTGTCCCGTTGATGCTCCGGAGGATCCGGCGGGCAGGGCCGGTGACGGGCATGACGGTCCTCGACGCTACCGCAGGCCCGTCCGGAAACGACGGTGCGGGCCAGCGTAGCCTGCCGGTGGCATGCCGGGCGCGAGCGATCCCATCCGACGATTCGCTCGCAAGTCGATGCTGGTCGTCCGGATGGTCGACGACATCGGACCGTCGATGCTGGGCACGATCGCCGCGTCGAGCGTCCGGTCGGCGGCCCGGCAGCGCCGGGCGCGCCGGGCCGACCGCGAGCCGGCGACCAGCCGCGATCCCGGCCGCCTGGTCTCGGTCGACGTGGTCGCCGACGACGGCGCCACCGTCGGCGTCCGCTGCCGCTTCGCCGAGGCCGAGCTCGAGCTCCGTTGCCTGACCGACGACGTCGTCCGGCTCACGTGGGGTCCCGGCGAACCGCCGATGCCGTGGGCACTGGCCGAAAATCCGGCGGACGGTGGCGCCCGGCCGGTCGTGTCGGTGGCCGTCGGCGGCGTGGCGGCGTGCGTCGTGACGACGCCGGCCGTCCGCGTCGTCGTCGGCGACGACGGGTCGGTGCGGTTCTTCGCGCCGGACGGCGCGCTGCTCCGACACGAGCTGGCGCCGCTGCGGCGGGCCGCGACGAGGACGGCCCGGTTCGTCGTCCGCCCGTTCGAGCGGCTGTCGGGGCTCGGCGAGCAGGCGGCCGCGGTCGATCTGCGCGGCACGACGCACCGGCTGTGGAACCGCGACCCGGGCGGCGCGTGGGGGCCGGGGGAGGACCCGCTGTACTGCGGGATCCCGGTCCTCGTCGGGCTGCACCCGGACGGCGACGTCCTCGCGTTCTACGAGAACCCGTACGACGCGGTCGCCCGTATCGACGCCGACCCGGCCGGCGTCACGCGGTCGTCGCTGGTCGAGCTCACGTTCACCGGCGGCACGCTGCGGCACTACGTCGCGGTCGGCCCGCTGCCGCGGCTCGTCACCCGCTACGGCGAGCTGACCGGCCGGCCACCGCTCCCGCCGCGCTGGGCGCTCGGCTACCACCAGTGCAAGTGGGGGTACCGCGACGAGCAGGACATCCGGGACGTCGCGGCCGGGTTCCGGACGGACCGGCTCCCGCTCAGCGCGGTCCACCTCGACATCGACTACATGGACGGCTACCGCGTCTTCTCGGTCAGCCCCGAACGGTTTCCCGACCTCGCCGGGCTGGTCGGCGAGCTGGCCGGCCGCGGTACGCGGGTCGTGACGATCGTCGACCCGGCCGTCAAGGTCGACCCGGCCGACGACGTGTTCGCCAGTGGCGTCCGCGAGGGCCGGTTCCTCGTCGATACGGTCGGCGAGCCGGTGACCGGCGTCGTCTGGCCGGGCCGGGCGGCCTTTCCGGACTTCACGGACCCCTCCACCCGGCAGTGGTGGGGCGGCTGGTACCGGCGGCTCGTCGACGCCGGCGTCGCCGGTGTCTGGCACGATATGAACGAGCCGACGTCGCTCGCGCTGTGGGGCGACCGCACGCTGCCGGGCGACGTGCGCCACGCGGCCGAAGGGCGCGGCGGCGACCATCAGGAGTGCCACAACGTCTACGGGCTGCTGATGGACCGGGCCGGCTGGGACGCGCTGGCCACCCTCCGGCCGGACCGTCGGCCGTTCGTCCTCTCGCGTGCCGGCTGGGCCGGGCTGCAGCGGTGGGCGTGGACGTGGACCGGCGACGTCCAGTCGACGTGGGACGGCCTCCGTCAGCAGGTCGCGACCGCCATCGGCCTCGGCCTCTCCGGCATCACGTACGTCGGCTCGGACACCGGCGGCTTCAGCGGCGCACCGAGCCCGGAGCTGTACCTGCGGTGGCTCGAGCTCTCCGTGCTCATGCCGTTCTGCCGGACGCACAGCACCGCCCGGACGCCGAACCGCGAGCCGTGGCGGTTCGACGAGCCGTACCGCACCGCCATCGGCCGGCTGATCCGGTTCCGGTACCGCGTGCTGCCGTACCTGTACACGCTGGCCGACGGCGCCAGCCGGCACGGCCAGCCGATGGTCCGCCCGCTCTGCTGGCCGTTGGATCCGGACGCCGGCTCGTCGGCCGACCGTGGGCTCTGGTCGGTCGACGACGCGTACCGGCTCGGCGACGCGCTGCTCGTCGTGCCCATCGTCACCGACCGCGCCCGTTCTCGCTCGGTTCCACTGCCGGCCGGTCGGTGGTACCGCTGGCGTGCACTGCCGGCGATGGCGGCCGATTGGCCGGCTGCCGACGTCTCGGCCGTCGTCGACGGCGGGCGGACGGTCGACGTCGATGTACCGGCCGGTCAGCCCGCGGTGTTCGTCCGTAGCGGCTCGATCGTGCCGCTCGACGACGGCTGGCTCCCCGACGACCGGCCGGACGACGGCGCGCTGGCGACCGGCCACGAGCCGCGCCAACTCGCGGTGCACTGCTTCCCCGATGCCGACGGCGCGGCCGCTGGTGCGGTCTACGACGACGCGGGCGACGGCTTCGGCCCGTACCGGCGCGACCAGTTCCGGTTGGCGACGGTCGACGGCAACCGGGGCGACGCGCCGGCCGAAACCGTGCTGACGTGGGCGCGCGATGGCACGTATCCGGCGCCCGATCGACTCCGGGTCGTCGTCCACGGGATCGCCGTGTCGCGGGTGGTCGTCGACGGTCGCGACATTGACGGGCGCGTCGAGCGACCGGATGGCGGGCTGCCGGTGACGACGGTCGACGACCTGCCGCCGTTCGCCGTGTTGCGTCTCGTCAGGTGACGTCGCGGCGGAACGTCGTGAAGTAGCCGATCACCGCGGTGCCGACGCCCCAGCCGAGGAGGGCGAGGCCGCCGAGCCACCAGCTGAGGAGCGGGCCGGCGCCTGTGTGCCCGTTGCCGGTCGACCGGGTCAACCCCCCAGCCAAGGCGGCGGCAGACCGGCTGGGCAGCCAGTTCAGGTCGACGTGAGCCAGACCGTGCACCAGAGCCACGATGATCTGCTCGACGATGACGATGAACACGATGGCGAGGACCACTGCGGCCACCTGGTTCCGCAGGAGCGTGCCGATGCCGAGGCCGAAGATGGCCATCAGGACGTACTCGCCGAACAGTCCGGGGATCACCGGGCCGGCTTGGTGGAGAAGGGCTGACACCGATCCGCCCTCGGCGACCAGCAAGGGAATTCCCATGGCCGCCACGAGCACCAGGGTGGCGACGGCGAGGCCAAGGCCCCAGATGGCTGCGGCCACCGCCTTGGCCAGGAGCACTACTTCCCGACGGGGGGTCACCAGGAGGGTGGTGGTCAGCACCTTGTGCCGGTACTCGGTGGTGATGCACAGGATGCCGACGATCGGGGCCATCACCGTTCCCGGTACGTAGCCGGCACCCATCAGCAGTCGCAGTTGCGGGGTGAAGATCGGCGCCGTGAACTCGCCGTGGCCGTTGATTGTCTGGACGAAGGCGGGGATGATCCCGAGGAGGGCCGTGAGCAGGAGGGTGACGATCAGGACGACCCACAGCCCTGGCGTCGTCCGCAGCTTGTACAGCTCAGCGCGGAGGACCCCGGTCACGACGGCCCCCCCGGCGACGACGGCGACGGCGGCCAGGCGGTGCCGGAGGACGGTGGGGGAGGCCACGCCGGTTCGGCTTGTCCGGCCCCGGTGGCTGGGGGGTCGGGCGGCCAGCTGTCAGCCGGCGAGGTCGGGACCGACGGCGTGCCGCCGAGCGATGTCGTCAGCTCGAGGAAGATCGATTCGAGGTTCTGGCTCTCCTGCGCGAGCTCGTAGACGACGACCTGGTTCGTCGCCAGTACCGGGCCGAGCTGCTCGGGACCGACCGCGTCGACGATCACGACGTCCTGGGCGACCTGGCGCGGGCTGAAACCGGCGGCGCGGGTGACCGCGACGAGCCGGTCGGCCTCGGGACTGCGGACCCGCATCGACGACTGTGCCTGGCCGATGAGCGACGACAGCGGGCCCTGGGCCCGGAGCTGGCCTTGCGAGACGATGACGACGTCGTCGACCGTCTGGGACATCTCCGCGAGCAGGTGCGACGAGACGAGCACCGTGCGCCCCTCGCCGGCGAGGTGGCGCAGGAACTCGCGCAGCCACGCGATGCCCTGGGGGTCGAGGCCGTTCGACGGCTCGTCGAGGATGAGGACGGCCGGGTCGCCGAGGAGCGCGGTCGCCAGCTCGAGCCGCTGGCGCATGCCGAGCGAGTAGCCGCCGACCTTGCGTTTCGCGTCCGCGGTCAGGCCGACCATGTCGAGCACGACGTCGATGCGGGAGCTGCCGATGCCCGCGGCCATCGCGACCATCTTCAGGTGGTTCCGGGCCCGCCGGGCCGGGTGGAAGCTCGTCGCCTCGAGGACCGCGCCGACCGCCCGGGTCGGGTCGACGATCTCCCGGTAGTTGCGGCCGCCGATCGTCGCGGTCCCGTTCGTCGGCGTGACGAGGCCGAGCAGCATCCGCAGCGTCGTCGTCTTGCCCGCGCCGTTCGGCCCGAGGAAGCCGGTGATCCGGCCCGGCTCGACCGTGAAGTCGAGGCCGCGGACCGCGGTGACCGGCCCGAACGTCTTCGTCAGGCCGTGGACTTCGATCGTCCCCTCGGGGGGCCCGGCGGTGACCATGGGCCGAGACCCTATCCGGCCGTCGGGTCGCCCGGGGAGCAACCGGCGTCGCGGGGAACGAGCCGGCCGCTCGCTCCGGTAGTGTCGCTGCGACGGCGGGCGGTACACGGAAAGTAAGGCCAGGGGAGGCGTCGATGAAGGTTCGCGCAGCAGTCTGCAAGGGGCTCCACGAGCCGTGGACGACCGAGGAGATCGACGTCGAGCCGCCGGGCCGCCACGAGGTCCAGGTCCAGCTGGCGTACGCCGGGATGTGCCACTCCGACGAGCACCTCCGGTCCGGCGACATGAGCGTCGCGCCGGAGATCCTCGAGGTGTTCGGCGTCAAGTCGCTGTTCCCGATGGTCGGCGGCCACGAGGGCGCGGGCGTCGTCACCGCGGTCGGCCCGGAGGTCACATCGCTGGCCGAGGGTGACCACGTCGCGGTGACGTTCATCCCGTCGTGCGGCCGCTGCTTCTGGTGCGCGACCGGCCGCCAGCACCTCTGTGACCTCGGCATGGCGACGCTCGCCGGGCCGATGATCAGCGACGGCCAGTGGCGGTACCACCTCGACGGCGAGCCGCTCAACCGGATGACGCAGCTCGGCGCGTTCTCCGAGACGATGGTCGTCAACGAGGCGTCGCTCGTGAAGATCGACCCGTCGGTATCGCTACGGGCGGCCGCCCTGATCAGCTGCGGCCTCTCGACCGGCTTCGGCTCGGTCGTCGACCGGGCGAAGGTGAAGCCGGGCGAGGTCGTCGTCGTCGTCGGCTGCGGCGGCGTCGGCTCCGGCGCCATCCAGGGGGCCCGCATCGGCGGCGCCCGGGCGATCGTCGCGATCGACCCGCTGCCGTTCAAGACGGACCGGGCGAAGATGATCGGCGCGACGCACACCGCGGCGTCGATGGAGGAGGCGACGTTCCCGCTGGCCGAGCTGACGGAGGGCCGGATGGCCGACGTCGTCGTCCTCACGCCCGGCGTGCTGACCGGCGAGCTGATCGCGCCGGCGATGCAGCTCGGCTCGAAGGACGCCCGGGTCGTCGCCACCGCGATCGCGCCGTTCGACCAGATCGACGTCAAGCTGAACCTGTTCAACTTCGCGATGTTCAATCAGGCGCTGCTCGGGACGGTCTTCGGCTCGGCCAGCCCGCGTGTCCAGATCCCGAACCTGCTCCGGCTCCACCGTGACGGCCTGCTCGACGTCGACGGTCTCGTCAGCCACGAGTACACGCTCGACGAGGTGCAGCAGGGCTACGACGACCTCGCGGCCGGGAAGAACATCCGCGGCGTCGTTAAGTTTTAAGGTCCGGCGGCAGGAGGAGCCCGACCGCGACCGCGAGCTCGTCGTAGACGCGCGACATCGTCGACCAGCCGTTGATCCAGCCGACGAGCGCGGAGTACCAGACGTGGCCGATGATGCGCGCCCGCTCCGACGGGTCCGGCGGCTGCGGCTGACCGATCGCCCGGATGATGATCCCGTCCATCAGCATCGTGATCTGCTGCTGACAGCCGACCGCACCGGGGTCCGGCGACGACAGCGACGTGAAGACCGCGGCGACGAGCTTCGGCTGGCGGCCCATCGCCCGCAGCGCGCGGTCGAGGACGTCGAGCACCCGCTCGTCCGGCTGGCCGCCGCGGGGCGGCTGCTGGGCGAGCCGGACGTCGAGGAGCTCGACCCAGTGGACGAGCGTCGCCGCGAGCAGATGGTCCTTGGACGTGAAGTACCGGTAGACCGTGCCCATTGCCACGTCCGCCCGGGCCGCGACGTCGCGCATCTGGACCGCCTCGTAGCCGCCGTCGAGGCCGAGCGCCATCGCCGCGTCGATCACCCGCTGCCGCCGGGCCTGCTGGGCCCGGGTCAGCGGTCGGACGGCGGTCTGCATCCGACCAGGATAACCGGTAGAACCGGTTTCAAATAGCTGACGGTTCGTCAGCCCCGGCCAGCTGGCCGGGCGGCCCTCCGGGGCCCCAACCGCGGGCGCCGTCGCCGCTGGTTGGCGCACCGGGCGCCGAGGCGACGGGCCGAGCGTACCCGGCCCACCGGCGACGCTGGGCGAACCGCTCGACCGCCCCGGCCAGCTCGTGCTGGAGCGCGAGCTCGTCTTCGAGGCTCTCGTCGGCCCAGAGCATCCGCAGGACGGCGCGGACGTCGCCGAGCCGGTGCTGGCGGGAGCTGTCGACGAACGCCGCGACGAGCTGCTCGTGGAGGGCCCCCTCGTGCTGGCGGCGCGGCGGCGCGGTGCCGTGCCGGCCGGCGAGGACCGCCGCGACGTCGAGGTACCACTGGTGAGCGTCCGCGCAGGCCGCCCGCAGCGAGTCGCCGGCGGTCACGACCGACGCGAGCGGCGCCTGGCCGGCCTCGACCGGACGCCGGGGCAGCGTGGCGAGCGAGTACGCCTCGACGCGGGTCCGCGCCGCGCCGACCGCGAGGGCGGTCGCGATCTCCGGGCTGACCGGCTTCGCGCCCCGTTCGCCCATGTACTGGCGGAACGCGTCGTCGAGCCGGTCGTAGGGGCCTTCGGTGGCGAGCTTGGCTGCGTCGGTGTCGAGCGTGTCGTCCGGCGACGTCGTCCGCTCGACCGCCCAAAGCAGGTACGCCGACCCGGCCGCGTACGCCTCGCTGAGGGCGCGGCCGAGCGCGGCCGTCGCGCCGCGGGGCCAGAAGAGGAAGCCGACGACGAGGCTGACCGCGCAGCCGATGGCGACGTCCTCGATGCGGGTCAGCCCGACCTTCCAGCCGGTCGGTTCGATGATGTTGAAGAGGACGACGACGACGACGGTGAAGCCGGCCTGGCCGGCGGCGAACGAGATCGCGGTCGGCGCGACACCGGACAGGAGGACCGCGATCGGCAGGACGGCCCAGAGCACGTCGTAGTGGCTGCCCAGCCCGACCATGATCGCCGAGCCGACGACGAAGCCGACGACGGTACCGGCGAGCGCCCGCAGTGCGGTCGCGCCGGTGCCGAGCGCGTTCGAGCGGAGCACGGACAGGCAGCCGAGGACGACCCAGAACCCGTGGTTGACGTCCGTCACCTCGACGACGGTGACCGCGAGGGCGAGCCCGATCGCGCCGCGCAGGCTATTGCGGAACCAGACCGACCGCGGATCGGCGTGGGCGACCGCGAGCTTGCGCCCGGAGCCCCACTTCTCGCGCTCCTCGCGCCGGCTGTCGAGCCCGGTCGCCCGGCCGAAGCCGGCGGCTTCGAGCGTCGCCTGGGCGACCATCTCGGCGGCGAAGCTCAGGGCACGGGTGCGGAACGTCGGGTCGAGCGTCCCGAGGATCCGGTCCGGCCGCTGGCCGCGGCTGCCTTCGAGCCGCTCGGCCCCGACCGGGACCGCGTGGGCCAGCGCGTCGGCGGCGCGCTCCTCGGTCGCGCCGCCGACGAGGCGGACGAGCGCGGCGTGCTGGCTGTCGTTTCGGCTCGCCTCCAGCGCGGCGACCGCCGTGGTCAGCCGCTCGGCGAGCCCCGCGTCGTGGACCGGGCAGGCCCGGTGGTCGCAGATCAGGTCCGCCGCGGCCGCGAGCACGTCGGCGGTCGCCCGGTTGATCGCCTGGACGTCCGGCAGCTCGAGAACCGTCATCTGCCGGTGGCCGAGGACCGCGTTCGTCGCCACCCACTCCATCCGGCCGACCAACTTGGCCAGGGCGGTCGCGCCCGGCCCGGCGCCGGTCGGCGGGTACGTCGTCGACTCGAACTGGTGCCGGAGCTCGGTGAGCTCGGTCTCGACCGCGGCCAGCGCGGCCGGGTCCGTCCGGCCGTCGGCGTGGGCCGCAACGAGCGCGGCGAGCGTCCGGGCGGTCGACGCCAGACGGCGCCGGAGGTCGTCGTGGAACGGACGCGGCCAGACGAGGAGGATGGCCGGCACCGCGAGGACGCCGGCGATCAGCCAGCCGGCCAGCCGGGCCGGGATCTCGTCGGGGTGGGCGGCGACCGCGATCGGCAGGACGAACGTCAACAGCGCGGCGATCGTCCCCGCGCTGACGAGCGGGCTGAGCACACCGGCGAAGAGGACCGCGAAGCCGACGACCGCCATCGTCAGCACCGCCGCGACCGGCTGGGTCGAGCAGAGCGTGCCGACGACGATGAAGACCGCGCCACACGCGAACAGCGCGCCGAGCGAGCGCAGCTTCGTCCACGGACTACCCGGGAAGTCGACGAAGAGCAGCAGCGCGAACGAGCCGAACGCCGCGAAGAGCTGCACGTTCGGGTTCGGCGAGACCGCCCGGGCGATCGCGAACGCGGCCGGGACGACGACGGCCGCCCGCACCGACCGCTTGAGGGCGGCCAGCGACGGGTCGTGGGCGAGGACCCAGGCGGCCAGCCGCCGGGCCAGCCGCCGGGACCGGGGCGGGCCGCTCCCTTCCGGGGAGGGCCGAGGATCAGGCACCGGGCCAAACTACTCTTGGCGCCCGTGGGATCCGTGGCCGACGACTTGCAGACGACCACCGACGGCCGGGTGCCCGGCGAGCGGGGCCGGGCGACCCGGCAGAAGCTGCTCGACGCGACGGTCGAGCTGCTGACGACGACGCCATGGCGGTCGGTCAAGGTGATCGACATCGCCCGCGCTGCGGGCACGTCGCCGGCGACGTTCTACCAGTACTTCGAGAACGTCGAGCAGGCGATCGGCGTGCTGGCCGAAGGCATGGTCGCCGAAGCCGGCGAGCTGGCCGACCTCGTCGACGGCGACTGGTCGGAGGTCGGAAGCTGGTCGACCGCGCTGGCCGTCACCGAGGGGTTCCTGGCGTTCTGGGAGGGCAACCGAGCGATCTTCCGGGTCGTCAACCTGGCGAACGAGGAGGGCGACCCGACGTTGCGGGGCATCCGCGTCAGGGCGCTCAACGCGGTGACCATGGCGCTCGCCGCGGTGATCGGCGGGCAGCGGCCGGGGCTCACGCCGACCGGGGCGGACGCGACGGCGACCGCAGGGACGCTCGTCGCGATGTACGCCAACGTCGCGGCCCACCGGCACGGGTTCGAGTTCTGGGGGATCCGGACGCGGGATCTCGTCGACGCCCAGGCGCGCTTGCTGCACTGGGCGGTGACCGGCCGCCCGGCGCCGGACGGGGGCGCCCCCCCGGCGCGGACGATCGGCAGTAGACCGGGGCCATGCGGGTGCTCGTCGCCGAGGACGATCCGGGACTGCGATCGGTTCTCGAGCGGGGGCTCCGGCGCAGCGGCTACGTCGTCGACGCGGTCCCCGACGGCGATCGGGCGCTCCTGTTCCTGCGGTCGTACGACTACGAGGTCGCGGTCCTCGACTGGCGGATGCCGGGCGCGTCCGGGCTCGACGTCGTCCAGGAGCTCCGGCGGCGCGGCTCGAAGGTGCCGGTGCTGCTGCTGACGGCCCGCGACACGACCGAGGACCGGGTCGAAGGGCTCGACGGCGGTGCCGACGACTACCTCGTCAAGCCGTTCGAGTTCGCGGAGCTGCTCGCCCGCATCCGGGCGCTGCAGCGGCGGCCGCCGGTCGTCCTCGACCCGTTGCTCGCCGTCGGCGACCTGGCGCTCGACCCGGCGACGCGGCTGGCCCGGCGCGGTGACGAGCCGCTGCCGCTGACCGGGCGCGAGCTGGCGATCCTCGAGCTGCTGCTGCGCCGGCACCCGGCGGTCGTCGACCGGCGGTCGATCGCGGTGCAGGTCTGGGACGACGAGGCCGACGCGGTCGGGTCGAACACGATCGACGTGCACCTCGCCCGGCTCCGGGCGAAGCTGACCGGCAGCACCGTCCGCATCGAGACGGTCCGCGGTATCGGCTACAAGCTGGTCGACGGTTGACCTCGTCGGGGGCGGCGCCGGCGGCGCAGAGTTTCTGGGCTCGTCGTCCGAACGTCGCCCACGCGGCGCGCGTGGCGATCGTGGCGACGCTCGTCATCGCGGTCGTCTACCTCGGCGTCGCGGCCGCGCTCGACGCGTTCCTCGGGCGCCGCGTCCTGTGGGAGGTCGACCAACGGCTGAGCCTGCACCTGTCGGACGTCAGCCATCAGGCGAACCCGCTGGCCAGCCGGTCGGTGGCCGAGGACCAGGGCACCGACGGCGCGCCGGTCTTCGTCTGGTGGGTGCCGTCGAACGGCGACGTGCGGTCGCTCACGGAGGGCAACCCGCCGCTGCCGGAAGCCGCACTGGCCGACGTCGCGGCGGACGGCGGTGCGCCGGTGAGCGTCTCGAACCGCGACGCGACGTACCGGCTGGAGGCCGTCGCGTTCCGCAACGGCTGGCTCGTCGCCGGCCAGAACCTCGCCGGGCCGTCGCACATCGAGAAGGTCATGCTCACCGGCGAGCTCGTCATCGGCCCGGTCCTGCTCGCCGCGGTCTTCGTCGGCGTCCTCATCATCGGCGTGCGGGCGATCGCGCCGGTCGAGCTGGCCCGGCGCCGGTTGCTCGAGTTCACCGCCGACGCGTCACATGAACTACGGACGCCGCTGACGGTCATCGAAGCCGAGATCGAGCTCGCCCGGGCGTCACCGCCGGACGCGACGGCCGACCGCGAGACGCTCGAGCACGTCGCCCGGGAGAGCCGCCGCCTGAAGCACATCGTCGAGGATCTGCTCTGGCTGGCGCGGTTCGACTCCGCACCGCCGCCACCGCCGAACGAGCCGGTCGACCTCGTCGTCTCGGTCGACACGTGCGCGGGGCGGTTCGCGGCCGTCGCGACCGGCCGAGCGCTGACGCTCGCGGTCGACCACGTCGGTGACGGGCCGGCCTGGATCGACGCCGCACCGGACTGGCTCGACCGGCTCGTCGGGACGCTGCTCGACAACGCGTGCCGGTACGCGCCGCCGGACGGGACGGTCAGGGTGACGGTCGGTGCGCAGGGGGCGCGGGCACTGCTCGTCGTCGAGGACAGCGGCCCGGGCATCCCGACGGGCGAGCGAGCGCGGCTCTTCGACCGCTTCCGCCGGGCGACGGACGAGCCGGGAGGCGCCGGCCTCGGACTGGCGATCGCCGATGCGGTCGTCCGGACGACGGCCGGACGCTGGCGAGTCGACGAATCTCCGTTGGGCGGTGCGCTGATGGAGGTGTCGTGGCGCCGCGGCGCCGGCCCGGGCCCGGGCCCGGGCCCGGCGAAACCGGACGACAACTCAGCGGACGGCGACCGGGTTGAGCGGCGAGCCGAGCCCGTCGACGAACGGCAGCGGCGTGGCGTCGAGGAAGAACGTGTACCGGCCGTCCGCCGCACAGGCCGCGGCTAGGTCGTCGAGCACCCAGTTCTGCCCCTGCGTCATCCCCATCTCGACGAGGTGGAGGAGGTGGACCGGCAGGTAGAGGTCGTCGTCCTCGCCGGGGAAGACCTCGAGTGGCAGCGTGTCGGTGGCGACCGCGGCGACGTCGTGGGCGGAGAACCACTCAGCCGTGCCGATCGTCAGGCCCGGCGTCGGGTACGTGTACGCGACGAGGTCCCTGGTCGGCACGGCACCGTCGGCGGTGAGGCGGCCGGGCAGCGCGAGGTGGACCATTTGGCCGGTGCGGACGAGCACGACGTCACCCGGCTCGACGTCGGTCCCCGCCAGATCGAGCGCGGCGTCGAGGTCGGCCGGGCTGATCGGGTACCCCGCGTCGAGGACGTCCTGGCCCTTCGCCCGGGCGACGTCGAGCAGGACACCGCGGCTGACGAGCGTGCGGACGACGTCGATGCCGCAGCGCGACGCGCCGGCGTCGGTGACCGTGTCGGCCGGGTAGCCGTTGTAGAGGCGGCCGCGGTAGCTCGCGTGGGCGAGCGCGTCCCAGTGCGTCGCGCACTGCAGCGCGAGCTCGACGGTGTCCTCGCTGGCGCAGATCCAGTCCGCGTCGGGGCTGAGCGGTTCGTTGACCGCGATCATCGACCGCGTCGGGTTGATCCGCCCGGGGACGAAGCCCATCTGGATGCCGTCGGCCGCGGACAGCGGGAGTCCGAGCGCGAAGGCCTCGCCGGTACGGATGCTCGCCGCGCCCCGGCGCCGGGCCGCGGCGTCGACGAGGTTGAGCGTGCCGAGCTGGTCGTCGTCACCCCAGCGGCCCCAGTTGCGGACCCGGGCGGCGATCTCGGCGAAGCGGTCCGGGGCGGTCATGATGGTGGACGGTGCGATCGAATCGGCGTCAGGTGGGCCGGATCAGGTCGTCCAGAGGATGCTCTGCGGCTCGCTGTACGCGAGCAGCCCGGCATCACCGCGGTCACGGCCGATGCCGCTCAACTTGAACCCACCGAACGGCGCCTCGGAGTTGTTCTGGGCGGTATTGATGCCGACCATGCCGGCCTGCAGCCGCTGGGCGACCTTGTACGCCCGGGACGCGTCGCCGGAGAAGACGTAGTCGTAGAGGCCGTAGTCCGAGTCGTTGGCGATCGCGATGCCCTCTTCCTCGTCGTCGAACGGGATCATCGTGATGACCGGGCCGAAGATCTCCTCGCGGGCGACGCCCATCGTGTTGTCGCCGGCGATCAGCGTCGGCGCGACGTAGTAGCCGGTCGGCAGGTCCGGGCGCTGCCCGCCGACGACGACCTCGCCGCCCTCGGGCGCGGCCGACGCGATATGGGCTTCGATGCGGTCGCGCTGGACGGCGGAGATGACCGGGCCGACGATCGTGTCCTTCGCGTTCGGGTCGCCGACCTTCAAGAAGCCGGCCATCTTGGCCAGGCCGTCACGGACCTGGTCGAAGAGGTCGCGGTGGACGATCGCCCGGGTCGGCGCGGTGCAGATCTGGCCGGAGTGGAACGTCCACGTCGAGCCGATGCACGTGATCGCGGCCTTCAGGTCCGCGTCGTCGAAGACGACGCACGCGCCCTTGCCGCCGAGCTCCATCAGCAGCCGCTTCATCGTCTTGCCCGCGGCCTCGTAGATCTTCATGCCGACCTGCGTCGATCCGGTGAAGCTGATCATGTCGACGTCGGCGGACTCGACGAGCGCGGCGGCCGGCTCCGGGCCGGCCGCGTTGACGAGGTTGACGACGCCCGGCGGGAAGCCGACCTCGTCGAGGATGCGGACGAGCTCGATGACCGCGAGCGGGTCCTGCGGGGCCGGCTTGACGACGATCGTGTTCCCCGCGGCGAGCGCCGGCGCGACCTTGCCGGCCATGTTGACCATCGGGAAGTTGTACGACGTGACGCACGCGACGACGCCGACCGGCTGGCGGTTGATCATCCCGCCGATGATCCCGCCGGGCGCGAGCGGCGTCGCGCCCGCGGCCTGCGGGAGGAGCGGCGTCTGGAGGACGCTGCGGGGATCGCGGGAGTAGCGCTCGAACCGGTCCGCGGCCACCGGGACCTGCATCCGGCCGCCGACGACCATCGTCGCGCCAGTCTCCGCGATGACGAGCGGCAGCAGGTCGGCCGCCTTCGCCCGGATCGCGGCCGCGGCCTTCTTCATGAGTGCGGACCGCTCGTCCGCGGGCATCGCGGCCCACGCCGGCAGGGCCTCCTTGGCCGCGGCGGCGGCCGCGGCGGCGTCGGCCGCGGTGGCGTTCGGCGCCTGGCCGACGACCTCCTCGGTCGCCGGGTTCATGATGTCGTAGGTACCACCGGAAGCGTCGACCCACTTGCCGCCGATCAGGAGCTGGTGCTCGTCGTGGGTGGTGTCGGCCATGGGTCCCCCCTGGGGTCAGCGGCGGTGCGGGGCGCCGTCGGTCGGGCTTCTGGATCGGCTTCTGACGTAGACAGTACCGGGCGGTGCTTCGAACAGGAACACGTTCTACATTGTGGAGGCGTTCGAAGCGATTCGAGGAGGCCACGGTGCACAAGTTCAACCCGCTGGACGAATTCCCGATCCACCAGGTGCCGTTGCCGATGCGGTACCCCGCGAGCAGTGACCGGAACGTCTACGACCGGTGCATCTACCAGGGCGTCGACCAGGAGCTCGATGCGTACTTCATCACCGGGCTCGGCGTCTATCCGAACCTCGGCGTCATCGACGCGTTCGCGACCGTCCGCCGGGGGGACCGGCAGTGGGCGATCCGGACGTCCGGCCACCGGCCCGACGACCTGCGGTCCCAGGAGGTCGGGCCGTACCGCATCGAGGTCCGCGAGCCGTTCAAGGAGCTGCGGATCGTCTGTGATGCCGACGACCACGGGCTCGGGTTCGACCTCGTTTACCGGTCCGAGTACGGCCCGATCGCCGAGCCGCAGCACGTCCGGCGGCTCGGCGATCGGATCCTGCTCGACGCGTCGCGGTTTGCCGGCGTCGGCACCTGGGAGGGGGAGCTGCGGTTCGACGGCGGGACGGTCGCGGTCACGCCGGACCGGTTCACGGCCACCCGTGACCGGTCGTGGGGCATCCGGCCGGTCGGCGAGTCGGAGCCCGCCGGCCGGCCGCGGGAGTTCGACGGCATGTGGTGGTTCTGGGTGCCGCTCCGGTTCGACGACTTCGCGGTGCACGTCATCGTCGAGGAGTCGTCCGACGGGCTGCGGAACAGCAATTTCGCCGTCCGGCAGTGGCCGGAGGCGACGGGAAAGCCGCTCGAGCAGCTCGGCTGGCCGCTGCCGAAGACCGAGTACCGGTCCGGCACGCGGCACCCGCTCCATTCGTCGATGGACCTGACGTTCCGGGACGGCCGAGTGGCGACGTTGGAGATCGAGCCGTTGCTCGGCATCCCGCTCAACGTCGGCTGTGGCTACGGCGGCGACCCGGACTGGACGCACGGGCTCTACAAGGGCGAGTCGTGGACCGACGGTGTCGTCTACGACCTCGACGACCCGGCGGTGACCGGGCGGGCGGCCTTCTCCTTGGTCGACCACGTCGCCCGGGCCACCTTCGACGGCCACGTTGGGTGGGGGATCTTCGAGCACGGGATCCTGGGGGCCCACGAGCCGTCGGGCTTCAAGGACTTCTTCGACGGCGCGCCCTGAGCGGCCGACGACAGGTCAGTCGTCGTGTGGCCGGTCCGGTGACGCGGTCGGCGGCGGCGCGGTCGGTGGTGGTGGGGCGGCCGGCGGCGGCCACGGCGGGTTGGCCGGCGCCTGGCCGGGAGGGAACAGCGGGTCCGCCCGGGCGTCGATGGCGCCGGGGTGGCCGTCTCTTGGGTAGCCGGCCGGGTCGCGACCAGGCGGCGTCCACGTGCCGGCCCACCAGTGGCCGGCGAACGGTGCCGACCGGGCACCCATCGGGCCGGCCGCGGCGAGCAGCTTCTGCGCCCGGGCGTGGACGACCGCGTTCTGGACGCCGTAGGTGATACCGATGTAGAGCAGCAGGCTGACCGACGCGAGCCCGCTCGGCCCCTTCCAGGCGTCGATCCACCAGTCCGCGCCGAAGTGCAGGGCGAGCGAGACGATCCACAGCGCCATCGTCAGCCACGTGCCCTGCCGGAAGACGCCACTCTCGTCCCGCCAGAGGCGGACGGTCGCGGCGCGGATCGCGCCGAAGCCACCCGCGCCGACGAGCATGCTGAGGACGAGAACGCCGACGACCTTGGCGGAGAGGTGGTGGTGACCGGCGTAGCTGATCAGCTCGATCAGGCCGATGACCGCGAGGACGGCCGAGAGCCGCAGGTTGACCTGGGCCCGAACCCGGCGGACCTGGACCTGTCGGTACAGGACCCAGACCACGACGACGACGTCGAGGACGACGGTGAACGCCACCGTCTTGACCCTACCGTCGGCGCCTGGTCGAACGGCCTCGGCCGGCCGGCGTCTGGCCGATCAGTTGAGGAGCGGCCCGACGAGGGCGCCGAACGCGGCGATCTGGTCGCACTGCTCCTCGACGGAGCGGGCCATCAGGCGGACCTGGAGGTGGTTGACGCCCATGCCGGTGAGCTCCCGCAAGGACTCGGCGACCGGTTCGGGACCGCCCTGGAGCACGAACGGCGGCAGTTCCCACTCGGCGTCGCCGCCGGTGCCGTCGCCGGTCAGGTAGATCGGCTCGGCGATCGTCCCGATGTCGAGCGGTGCGCCGCCTCGCAGCTCGTCGCGTAGGCGCCGCAGCTCGGCGATCTGGCCGGACAGGTCCTTACGGGGCGTGCCCTGGGGCAGCCAGCCGTCGCCGAGCGCGGCGGTCCGCCGGATCGCGGCCTGACTCGACCCGCCGATCCAGATCGGTGGCCGCGGCTGCTGGACCGGCCGTGGGGCGACGCCCATCCCGGCGACCGGCCACCGCGGGCCGGGGAGCGTCGGGAACTCGTCGGCGAACGCGACCGCGAGCGCGGCGACGGCCTCGTCGGTGTGGCGGCCGCGGTCGGCGAAGTCACCGGCGAGCAGGTCGTACTCCTCGGCGACGTGGCCCGCGCCGACGCCGACGATGAGGCGACCGCCGGAGAGCAGGTCGAGCGTCGACAGCTCCTTCGCGGCCCGCAGCGGGTGACGCTGGGCGAGGA
This sequence comes from uncultured Actinomycetota bacterium, assembly GCA_963844575.1. Taxonomy (GTDB): domain Bacteria; phylum Actinomycetota; class Acidimicrobiia; order Acidimicrobiales; family RAAP-2; genus DASZUK01. The sequence goes on along the minus strand of CAWJOU010000005.1, from coordinate 257,838 downwards.
CGAGGACATGCGAGAGCAGGCGAACCCGCGTCGTGACGCCGGCCAGCCAGCCGAGCGTCGCGGTCGTGTCGTACCACGTCGTCCCCATCGAGTCGGCCAGCCGCTCGGGGATGGCGGTGTGGTCGCAGACGCCGACGTAGAAGAACCCGGCCGCGTCCGCGGCCTGGGCGACTCGGGCGAGCTCGTCAGGGCCCGGCGCGCGTCTCCCACTTGGCGACGTAGAGCCTCGACTGCGACTGGATCGGGAGCTGCATCCCGTAGACGACGCGGCCGGGTGGGACGACCTGGCACCGCGTCGTTCGGCGTCGGCTCGGTCATGGCGTCCCCCTTAGTAATGGACGGCGACGGTGCTCGTCAGCTCGTCGACCGGTCCGAGCGACGAGGCGAGCACGCGGGCGCGCATGAGGTAGAGGTGGGCGGGGACCTCCCAGGTGAAGCCCATGCCGCCGTGGACCTGGATGCAGGTCTTCGCGTTGGCGACCGCGGCTTCGGCCGCGAGCAGCGCCGCGCCGGCCGCGGCGCGCGTCGGCGTCGCCGACGTCCGGCTGGTCGACGTTGACCGCGGCGGCTTCGACGCCGGCGCGGGCGGTCTCGGCGCGGACGAGCATGTCCGCGCAGAGGTGCTTGACCGCCTGGAACGAGCCGATCGGCCGGCCGAACTGGTGCCGGCCCTTCGCGTAGTCGACCGCGAGGCCGCACGTCGCGGCGGCGATGCCGACGCAGAGCGCGCCGGTCAGCACGCGGTGGTCGCGGGTCCACCGCTGGGCCGTCGCCGGCGTCGACCGGTCGGCCGTCGGGCAGTTCCGCGACGACGGAGAGCGGCGTCAGCGGGTCGAGTGACCGCTCGACGGGGGTGGCCGCGTCGACGACCGCGGCGAGCGCGGCGACCGTCGACGACGGAGAGGCCGGCCGGGCGGTCGACGACGAGCGCGCCGAGCGAGTCGAGGTGCTCGACGAGGCACGGGTCGCCGGGCCGGGCGTCGCCGACGACGAGCGTCCCGTCGGCCGCGCCGTTGAGCTGTAGGACGCTGGCGGCAAGGTGGGTGGCGACGAGCGGGCCGGGGACGAGGCCGCGGCCCAGCTCCTCGAAGACGACCGCCGCGTCCGCCAGTCCGAGCCCGACGCCGCCGTCGGCCTCGGGGACGGTGAGCGAGAAGACGCCGGCCTCGCCGAGCGCGGCCCAGTCGTCAGCGTCGACGACCTGCCGGGCCTCCTCGGCGCGGCGGATCCGTTCGAGCGGGAAGCGGCCGGCGACGATCGTCCGAACGAGGTCGGCCAGCGAGCGCTGGTCGTCGGTCAGCTCGAAGTCCATCGGTCAGCCCTTCGGGAGGCCGAGGATCCGCTCGGCGACGATGTTCCGCTGGATCTGCGACGTCCCCGCGGCGATCGTGCGCGAGAAGCCGTTGACCCACGTGTCGACGAGCTCCCGCGTTCCCCGGCCCGCCGGCCGACCGGGCCCACGGGCCCCCGTCCAGCTCGTCCCACGCCAGGCTGGCGCGCCCGGCGATGTCGGTGCCGAGCTCCGCCGAGGCGCTGGCGCAGCTCGGAGAATGCCAGCTTGAAGACGCTGCCGCCGATCCCTGGCACGCCGGTCCGGGCGGCCTGGGAGACGTTTCGCTTCGTCAGCGCCCACAACGCGTCGAGCTCCGCGCCGATGTGGCCGATCCGGGCGGTGAACCGGTCGCCGTCGTCCATCGCGGCGGCGACGTCGCGCAGCGAGCGGAGCAGCTCCATCGACTGGAGCAGCTCGCCGACGAACGCGGTGCCGCGCTCGAAGCTGAGCGTCACCATCGTCACCCGCCAGCCGTCGTTCTCGTCGCCGACGCGATTGGCGACCGGGACGCGGACGTCGTCGAGGAAGAGCTCCGCGAACTCCGTCGACCCGGCGATCGTCCGCAGCGGCCGGATGTCGATGCCCGGCGTGTCCATCGGCACGACGAGCCAGGTGATGCCCTTGTGCTTCGAGTCCTCCGGGCCCGTCCGGACGAGCATCTCGCAGTAGTCCGCGACCTCCGCGTGGCTCGTCCAGATCTTCGACCCGTTGATGACGTAGTCGTCGCCATCGCGAACGGCGCGGGTGCGCAGCGACGCCAGGTCGCTGCCGGCGTCCGCTTCGCTGAAGCCCTGGCACCAGACGTCGTCGCCCCGGAGGATCCCCGGGAGGTACTGCGCCCGCTGTTCCGGGGTGCCCTCGACCGCGATCGTCGGTCCCGCGTGGAGCAGGCCGACGAAGTTGACGCCGACGTACGGCGCGTGCGCCCGCTCGAGCTCGTCGACGTAGATCAGCTGCTCGACCGGGCTCGCGCCGCGGCCGCCGCCCTCCGTCGGCCAGTCGACGCCGGCGTAGCCCGCGTCGAAGAGCAGCCGCTGCCAGTGCGTGTCGTACGCTCGCCGACCCGGCCAGTCATCCGCCGACGGCTTCGGCGGCAGCGTCGGCAGCGTCTCGGCCAGCCAGACGCGCAGCTCCGCCCGGAACTTCTCTTCTCCCGGCGTGTACCGGAGATCCATGACGGCGCGGGCGTCCGGCGACGAGAGCTCTACGGAACGAGATCGAGGCCGAACAGTTCGATCGCGTTGCCGCGAACGATCTTCCGCCGTTGCTCGTCCGTCAGGTCCGCCATCTGCACTTCCGCGATCTCCACGCGTGCGCGGCCACGTCGAGTCGGAGTGCGGGTAGTCCGACTCGTACGTGATGTTGTCCTCGCCGATCTCCTCGACCGACTTCAGGCCGTGCGCGTCGTCGAAGAAGCAGCCGTAGACGTGGTCCTTGAAGTACGACGACGGCGGGTTCGGGACCTTGTCCGCGACGCCGCCCCAGCCGCGGTTGTCCTCCCAGACCCGGTCGGCGCGCTCGAGGATGTACGGGATCCAGCCGATCTGCCCCTCGCTGTACGCCAGCTTCAGCGTCGGGAACCGGACGAGGACGCCGGAGAACAGGAAGTCGACGAGCGAGAACGTCGCGTTCGTGTGCGTCAGCGTCGAGCCGACCGCGGGCGGCGCGTCCGACGACGTCGACGGCATCTTCGACGACGACCCGATGTGCATGTTGACGACCGTCCGCGTCTCCTGGCACGCCTCGAAGAACGGGTCCCAGTAGCCGTCCGGGTCGTGGACGCTCGGCAGGCCCAGGTACGGCGGGATCTCGCTGAAGCAGACCGCCCGGACGCCGCGCTCGGCGTTGCGCCGGACCTCCGCCGCGGCCAGCTCGACGTCCCACAGCGGGATCAGCGTCAGCGGGATGAGCCGACCGCCGGATTGGCCGCACCACTCGTCGACCATCCAGTCGTTGTACGCCTTGACGCAGAGCAGCGCGAGCTCCTTGTCCTTCGCCTCCGAGAACGTCTGGCCGCAGAACCGCGGGAACGTCGGGAAGCAGAGCGCGGCCTCGATGTGGTTGACGTCCATGTCCTCGAGCCGCGGTTTCACTTCGTACGACCCCGGCCGCATGTCCTCGAACGTCACGCCCTTCATCGTCACCTCTTCGCGCGGGACGCCGACCGCGGAGTCGACGCGCAGCAGCGGGCGCTTCAGGTCCTCGTAGTACCACCAGTCCGTCGGGTTGCCTTCGCTGCCCGGCTTCACCGTCAGCTTGCCGCCGAGGAACGTGATCTCGCCCATCGGCGCTCGGACGATCCGTGGACCGACGTCCGCGTACTTCGACGGCAACCGGTCCTGCCAGACGTGCGCCGGCTCTACGACGTGGTCGTCGACCGACACGATCAGGGGGAGATCAGCCATGCGACGAGCGTAGCGCGGGCCTGACGGTCCATCAGATACGGCGCGTTGACTCATCAGAAACCTCCGCGTAGCTCCATTCGTTGCCTCACGTAAAACCTCCGCCTGGTGACACCGGGGTCTACGCCTGATCCATGGAGCTTTCGATGGGCGAGCGCAAGGCAGTCACGAACAAGATGGCGGCGGCCTATCGCCGGGGGACGAAGGCCGAGAAGTCGGCGGTGCTCGACCAGCTGGTCGAGCTCACCGGGTGGCACCGGGACCACGCCCGGTCAGAGCTGCGGGGGGCCGGCGAGATCCGGGTGGTCCGGGCGCGTCGGCCCCGGACGCCCGTCTACTCGGCCCGGGTGGTCTCGGCCTTGGAGCTGTGCTGGCGGGCCGGTCGCCAGCCAGCCGGTAAACGCCTGGCCCCGATGCTCTCGTTGCTCGTCCCGCTGTTGCACCGAGACGGCGAGCTCGACCTCACCGAGCACGAGGCCCGGCTGCTCTGTGCCATGAGCCCGGCCACCATCGACCGGCGCCTTCGGGGGGCCAAGGTCCTGGCCGGGGTGCGGGGCCGCTCCCACACCCGGCCCGGGAGCATCCTCAAGTCCCAGATCCCCATCCGGACCTGGTCGGAATGGGACGAGGGCGTCCCGGGTTTCTGCGAGATCGACCTGGTCGGTCACGAGGGCGGGAGCTCGTTCGGGGAGTTCTGCTTCACCCTCACCATGACCGACGTGGCCACCGGCTGGACGGTGAACCGCTCGGTCAAGAACAAGGCGGCCAGCTGGGTGACCCGGGCCATCGACCACGCCGCCAGGTGCTTCCCGTTCCGGGTCCTCGGCCTCGACTCGGACAACGGGTCCGAGTTCATCAACGCCCACCTCTTCGAGTACTGCCGCGGACGAAAGATCACCTTCACCCGGTCCCGGCCGGGCAACAAGAACGACGGGGCGCACGTCGAGCAGAAGAACTGGACCCACGTCCGAGAGCTCGTCGGCTACCTCCGCTTCGACACGGTGGCCGAGCTCAGCCTCCTCAATCGGATCTGGACGCTCGACCGGGGCTTCACCAACCTGGTGTTGACCCAGCAGAAGCTGGTCGCCCGGACCCGAGTCGGCGCCAAGGTCATCAAGCGCCACGACGCGGCCGCCACCCCCTTTCAACGGGCCGTCTGTGCCAGGGTCCTCACCCCAGCCCAGCGGGGGGCCCTCACTCGGGCCATGAACGCTTTGCACCCCGGTCGGCTCCAGCGGGAGATCGACCGCCTCTGCCAACAGCTCGAACGCCTCTCCCTCGAGAAGAGGCCGGCCCCCCGGCGGGCCGTCAACCGGTCCTTCACCGCCTCCCCCCATCCGGAGCTTTTAGGTGAGGCAACGAATCAGGGCTCCCGGAGGATTTGACGTGAGGCAACAGGACGGGACGACGGCCAGGTCGGAGAGGTGTGACGGCGGCCGGGCCAGGCAGGGCTGGAAGGCCTGGCCGGTATGGCCGGTATGGCCGGTATGGCCGGTATGGCCGGACGGCCATGCCAGGCGCGGCTCGGTCCGTCAGGCGGCAGCTGTTTGTGGAGGGTGCGCCGGCTTGCCTTCGATCTTGTCCACGGCCTCGTCCGCGAACGCCACCAAGGTGGTGGAGCCGGGAGTGCCAATGTTTCCGTAACCGAGGTCTCCGAGGTACCGACCAACGACAAAGTAGACGACATCAAGCTGCAGGTGAAGGCCTTGGATGGCGAAGCTGAAGGCATAGGCGGCTGACCGATCGCCGACCCGGGGAACGGATAGGGACGCGATGGTCCCGTGGATCGTTTCCCCCTGGACTTTGAATGTGATGGCGTGGCAATTTTCGAGGGCTCGGACGCCCCGGTTCCAGGCGGCGATTCCAGTACCGCCAATCTTCAACCCCTCGAAGATCACCGGAAACGTCCCGGCCGTGAACTTGACACTGACCTTGCCGGCATCGTTGCCAACCTTCTTGGCGCCGGTGAGGCAGTTGGGAAGGGCCGTCGCCGCCTTGTGCGGTTGCGATGTCACCGTCCACCCCGCGGGCAGGTTGGCGACGGTGAGCAGTCGGGAGCGAAGAGGCGGGCTCGCCGAAGCCCCAGCCGGTACCGCGCCGATCGTTGCCAACGGCAAGGTGACGACGATCGTCGCAACAACGACCATCGGTATCATCCTTCGCCGGGCTTCCGCACCACTGCAATACGGTGTTTTCCGCTCGATTTCGAAGATCGACACTTCAGAAAACTAGTTCAGCCAAGCGACCGGACGTCAGATCAAAGCTCATAGCATCGTCATGCCACCGTTCGGGCTGAGGCACTGGCCGGTCAGGTAGCTGCTGGCGTCGGACGCGAGGAACAGGACGCAGTACGCGACGTCCGCGGTCTCGCCGACGCGGCGCAGCGGTGCGAACTTCGCCATCGGCTGCAGCACCGCGTCCTTCATCGCTTCGTCGATCGTGCCGTCTGGCTTGCGGTAGTACCGGCTCGTCATCCCCGTCGGGACGAAGCCCGGTGCGACCGCGTTCACGCGGACACCTTTCCGCCCGACCTCGACTGCCATCGTCCGCGTCAGCTGGAGCACCGCGGCCTTCGTCATCGCGTACGCGCCGACGCCCGGAGCGGGAGCGAGCGCGGCCGTCGACGTCATGTTGACGATGCTGCCGTGGCCCTGCTCGACCATGATCCGGCCGGCCGCCTGGCAGCCGAAGAGAACACCCTTGAGGTTCACCGCCACGACCGTGTCGACGTCGGCCTCCGTGATCGCGAGGACTGCGCCGTCGACCATCGTCCCCGCGATGTTGCACATCACATCGAGCCGGCCGTGCGTCTCGACGACGTCCTGTACGAGCGCGGTGACTTCGGTTGCGCTCGACACGTCCACTCGGCGTGGCACCGCCGTGCCCGGGCCCGTGCCCGTGGCCGGGCCCGAGCCGGTGCCCGAGCCGGTGGCCGGGCCCGAGCCGGTGCCCGGGCCCGAGCCGGTGCCCGTGCCCGAGGCCGTGGCTGGTCGGGGGCCCGTCGCGGTGGCCGGGCTCGTCACGATCGATCCTGCCGGTTCGGCGGTCCGACTGGTCGTCGTGGCATTGATGGCTGCCGCCGTCGCCTCCGCGGTTGTCGCCATGACGTCCGCGCAGTAGACCGTCGCTCCCGCGCCGGCGAGAACCTCCGCGGTCGTCCGGCCGATGCCACTGCCTGCGCCGGTGACGACCGCCACCCGGCCCGTCAGGTCGAACGTGTCCCGGACCGTCTCCGTCGTCTCCATGTCCCGGAGTGTGCCACGCCCCCGGCGTGCGTCAGGCCGCGGGCCGGCTCAGCGCCGAGCGCCAGGTCAGCGCGGCCGGCTCAGCGCCGAGCGCCAGGTCAGCGCGGCCGGCTCAGCGCCGAGCGCCCTCGAGCGCAAGCAGCTTTTGCTTGAGGTCGAGGCCGCCGCCGTAGCCACCGAGCCCGCCGCCGGACGCGATCACCCGGTGGCATGGGTAGACGATCGCCAACGGGTTCGCGCCGTTCGCCTGCCCGACCGCCCGGAACGCCGACGGCCGGCCAACCCACGCCGCGAGCTCGGCATAGCTGATCGTCTCGCCGTACGGGATCTCCGCGAGCGCTCGCCAGACCGCTTGCTGGAACGCGGTGCCCGTCGTGAATCGGAGCCGGACGTCGAACGCCGCGCGTGTCCCGCGAAGTACTCGTCGAGCTCCGTCGTCGCCTGCCTGACCGCCTTCGGGATCGGCCCGGGCGAGCCGCCCGCCGATGCCAACCCCGTGTTCGGCAGGAACAGGTGCGTGATCGACTCGTCGTCGCCGACGATGACGAGCGGGCCGAACGGGCTCTCGTAGACGAGCCGGTACGCGTCCTCATCCGTTGTGATCGCCGCGGCCATGTTCGCCACCGCTCGGGCCGCGGCTGCGGTCGCCGTGTGATCGCCCGTGGTGGTGCGATCGGCCGCAGCTCGATCGACGGTGGCAGTGGGGTTGGCGGTGGCAGTGCGGTTGATCGTCTCGGTCATGCAGCACGCTCCTTCGGTTGATCTGCGATCTTGGGATTCGGAACCGACCAGAGATGGACGGTCGCGTACGCTCGCCACGGCCGCCACCGGTCGGCCAGGTGGACGACGTCGGTCGTGGACTCCGGGCCGCCGAGCCAGCGGACGGCGCGGCGGACGCCGATATCGGTCGGGATGAACGCGTCCGGGTCCCGTAGCGCACGCATCGCGACATAGCCAGCCGTCCAGTCACCGATCCCTGGGACGGCCCGAAGGCGGTCGGCCAGCTCCGCGGGGTCCGCGCCCGGGTCCAGCGACACGCTCCCTTGGACCATCGCCGTCGCCAGGGCTCGGATCGTCCGTCGACGAGACGCCGGCATCGGCAACGCTGCGTCGGCAACCGTGAGGAGGTCGTCTGGAGTCGGGAACAGGTGCGTCACCGGGCCATCCGCGACGGCCAGGCGCGGCCCAGCGGCGGCTACGAGCTGGCCGGTGACCGTGCGCGCGCCGGCCACTGAGACCTGCTGGCCGATGATCGCCCGGAACGCCAACTCCACACCGTCGACCGTTCCCGGCACCCGCCGGCCCGGCGTCGCGGTCACGAGCGGACCGAGAAGCGGGTCATCGCCGAGCAGCCCGTCGATCGCGACCGGGTCAGCGTCGAGATCGAGGAGTCGGCGGCAGCGACTCACCGCGGCCGTCAGGTCCCGGAGATCGTCCAGCCGGAGCGTCGCCGCGACGTACCCGTCCGCCGGCGTCAGCGCGACGGTGCCCGTACCATGCGGCAACCGGAGGCTGCGGTGGAACACCCCGTCGACTGTTCCCTCGACCCCCGCCACCGCCCGAGTGGCCAGGAACGCGAACGTCGACGCTGCGTCGAACGGCTCCCGGTACGCCAGTCGCAGCGTCACCGCTCCGGCTCCGGCCGTGCTGCCGCTGGTGGTGCTGGTGCGGCGACGACCATCGGCGGACGGGCTGTCGCCAAGGAACCTGCTGTTGTCGCTAGCGGGTCCGCGGCCGGCGTGACGGGTCCGCTGCTGGTGCTTGCGCCGCAGCTCCATCGGGCTGTTCGCGAAGACGGCCCGGACGGTGTCGTTGAACTGCCGGACGCTCGAGAACCCGGCTGCGAACGCAATGCGGGCGGCGGAGAGGTCCGTCGTCTCGATCAGCACCCGCGCCGTCTGTGCCCGCTGCGCTCGGGCCAGCGCGATCGCCCCGGTCCCGACTTCCGCGACCAGCAACCGGTGCAGTTGGCGTTCGCTGTACCCCAGTTGGCCGGCGAGCCCAGCGACGCCTTCGCGATCGACGACACCGTCAGCGATCAACCGCATCGCGGAGCGACGACGTCCGCCCGGACGTTCCACTCCGGCGAGCCTGGCGCAGCATCCGGACGGCAGCGCATGCACGCTCGGAAGCCAGCTTGCTGCGCCGCGGCCGCGCTCGGGTAGAAGCGGACGTTCGCCCGTTTCGGCGTCATTGCGGGGCAGCTCGGCCGGCAGTAGATACCCGTCGACGTCACCGCGGTGAAGAACCAACCGTCGAAGCGGGCGTCTCGGCTCTGCACCGACCGGTAGCAGCGTTCGAAGTCGTCGAGCACCGCACCATCGTCGCAGCCGCAGCCGCTCATGTCTGGCGGAAATCGGACATGACCGTGACCGAGGCCACTGCTGACGCCAGCCGCCAGCCGCCAGCCGGCGAGAACGGCCACCGCCACCGCCACCGCCACCGCCACCGGCCACCGGCCGCCGGCCACCGCCACCGGCCACCGGCCACCGGACGCCGTACGCCGGGCGCGGCGAGATGGCCGGTCTCTATGGGCATTTTCCATTGCCATTCAATGTTGTCGAGCGCTAGTGATACACCCCCTTGCCAAGATCTACCCATGACGCCCGTCGCAACCGTTGCCCCGCTCGTTGGGGTCGTGGATACCCTGCAGCGCCATCTCGACGGATTGCGGGCCGCGGTCGACGGCGTCGATCCGGCGGCGACGGAAGGCACCGACGCGGCCGAGCTCGTCCGCATCGGCGTCGCGCTGGAACGATTCGGTGCCTCACTGCGAACCCGGTTCGCCCTCCGCGTGGAAGCGACCGGCGCGTTCTCGGAAACCGGCCACAAGCATGCCGCCGGGTGGCTAGCCGGCGTCTCCGGCGAGTCCGTCGGGCAGGCGCACGACGTCCTGAAGACGGCCGCCCGGCTTGCGGAGGCGCCGGTGGTCGAGCAGGCGTTCAAGGACGGGAAGCTGTCGCTTTCCCAGGCTGGCGTCGCGGCATCGGCTGGCGCCGTCGACCCGTCGGCCCAGCGCGGATTGGTGCGGACGGCGACGTCCGGGTCGATGAAGGAGCTGAAGGACGAGGCGTCCCGGATCAAGCGGGCCGCCGACGGCGCCCGCGGCGAGGCGTCGTTCGCGCTCAAGGAGGCACGCGCCCAGCGGGGTCGCTATCTCCGGACGCGGGTCGTGCCGGAGGGCGGGATGAAGCTGGAGGCATGGCTGCCGACGGCCGACGGCGCTCGGGTCAAGGCCGCACTGAAGGCCGAGGCCGACCGGATCTTCAAGGAGGCATGGGCGGCCGGAGTGAAAGAGCGGCCGGACGCCTACCTGGCGGACGCGCTCGTTCGGACGATCTGTGGTGAGCGGAAGAGCGAACCGAAGGCTGACGTGGCTGTCAGAGTCGACCTCGGCACGCTCCGTCGCGGGTTCGTCGAGGGCGACGAGACGTGTGAGATCGCCGGCGTCGGGCCGATCCCGGTCGACGTGGCCAAGGATCTGCTCGGCGACGCGGTCTTCCACTTCGTCGTGACCGACGGCGTCGATGTGAAGGCGGTGACGTCGAAGAAGCGGACGATCCCGGCGTCGCTACGCCGAGCGCTGATGGAACGGGACCGTACCTGTGCGGTGCCGGGTTGCGACGCCACCGAGCACCTGCAGATCGACCATCGATGGGACTTCGTCAAGGGCGGTCCGACGCAGTTGTCAAACCTTTCTCGCCTCTGCGCGGCACATCATCGGATGAAAACGACGGCCGGCTTCCGATTGGTGAAGGACGGCGACGACATCCGCTGGCTGGGGCCGGACGAGCAGCGCCGCTGGGCGGATGGGGAGCCCGGCCCCTAACCAGGCGCCAGCTCGTCGAGCGCGGCCGCGAGCACCCGGGCCCGATGGGTCGTCGCGTCACCACCGGCCGCCGAGAGGGCCCACGCCCGCTTCATGAAGAGCTGCAGGTCGCACTCCCACGTGTAGCCGATCGCGCCGTGCACCTGGAGGGCGACCCGGGCGGCGAGGTCCGCGGCGTCGGAGGCGAGGGCCTTGGCCATCGACGCATGCTCGGACCGGTCAGGGAGCTGGCGGGCGAGGGAGTCGGCGGCCCGGTAGGTGGCCGGTCGGGCGAACTCGAGCTTCACCCGGGCGTTCGCCAAGTGGTGCTTGACGGCCTGGAAGCTGCCGATCGGCTTGCCGAACTGCTGGCGATCCTTCGCGTAGTCGGCGGCGATCGTGATCATCCGGTCGGCCAGGCCGAGCAGCTCGGCCGCGTACGCCACGGCGGTGCGGTCCGCGAGATCGCCGACGACGGTCGTCGCATGGGCACCGGACGCGACGACGGTGTGCGGCCACGGCGTCCACTCGACGGTGCCCAGGTCCCGGGTGCCGTCGATCGACGGCGTCACGGTCACGTCGACCGCGTCGGCGGGCACCGCGTGGACCTGCCAGCCCAGCCTCGGGGCTTCCCATGCGAGGAGGAACAAGCCGGCCCGACTCGCGCCGGCTACCCGCTCGGTGACGACCGTCCCCTGGGTGATTGCATGGGTCGCCGTCACGAGCCCGTCGGCGGTCACGTCGACGCCACCGACCGTCGCGATGAGCTCGCCGCCGGCGATCATCGGCAGCGACCGTTCGGCGACGGCGTGGGCGGCTGCACCGTCCGCGGCCAGCCCGACCGCGGCGGCGAGCAGCGGTGCGGCCAGCGCGGCCGACTCGGCGAGCGGCTCCGGGAGGCCAGCCCAGCCGGCCTCTTCGAGGACGCCGACGAGCTCGACGTCCGTCAACCCGAGCCCGCCGCGGTCTTCCGCGACGAGGACACCCGGTGCGCCCAGCTCGGAGAGCACCGCCCAGCGTTCGGCCGACCGGCCGGCGCTGTGGTCGTGGCTGTCGACGATCGCTCGGAGGTCAGCGGTCGTGCACTCGCGGTCGAGAACCTGGCGCACGGCCGTCCGCAGCTCGAGCTGCTGCTCGGTAAACGCGAATCGCATGCTCGCTAGCTCCTCGGCAACCCGAGCAGACGCTCGGCGACGACATTGCGTTGGATCTCGTTCGTCCCCGCGTAGATCGGCCCGGCGAGCGCGAACAGATAGCCGTCGAGCCACGGGCCCGGATGGGCGTCAGCTTCGCTCGAGGTGCCGATACCAGTGCCGGTGCCGGCCGCGCTCGTTCCGGTTGCGTCTGGGTGGGCCGGCGACCGTTCGAGCAGTTCAGCGTCCGGGCCGAGCAGCGAGAGGCCGGCGGCGTGGATCGCCAGGTCGGTCTCGGACCAGAAGATCTTGTTGCAGCTCGCCTCCGCGCCGACGGTGTGGCCGTCCGCGGCCCGCGACGCCATCCAGTACGTCCCGAGCTCGTACGCCTCGGCGTCGATGTACGCCCGGGCGACGTCGTCGGCGATCCGGCCGGCCGGACGGCCACGGTCCGCGTACAGCTCGACGAGTCGGGCCGCGGCCTCGGTGTAGCGGGCCGGGCTACGCAGGCTCAGTCCGCGCTCGCTGCCGGCCGTCGACATCGCGACCTTCCAACCGTCGCCGACCCCGCCGAGGACGTGCTCGTCGGGGACGAAGACATCCTCGAAGAAGACCTCCGCGAAGCCGGTCTCGCCGTCGAGCTGCGGGATCGGCCGGACGGTGACGCCGTCGGCGGCCATCGGGATGAGGAAGTACGTCAGGCCGCGGTGCCGCTCCGCATCGGGGTCGGTGCGGAAGATCCCGAAGCACCATTCCGCGAACGCGCCGCGCGAGCACCACGTCTTCTGCCCGGTCAGCAGCCACCCGTCGTCACCGGTTGCCCGGACGGCCCGGCTGCGGATGCCCGCGAGGTCACTGCCGGCGTCCGGCTCCGACCACCCCTGGCACCAGATCTCGTCACCCACGGCCATCGGCGGCAGGAACCGCGTCTTCTGTTCCGGCGTCCCGTACTCGAGCATCGTCGGCGCGAGGAGGAAGATGCCGTTCTGGCTGACCCGCTTCGGCGCCTGCGCCCGGTAGTACTCCTCTTCGAAGATCAGCCACTCGAAGATGCCGACGTCGCGGCCGCCGTACTCGGTCGGCCAGCTGACGACCGACCAGCGGTCCGCGGCGAGCGTCCGCTCCCACTCGCGATGCTGCTCGAAGCCGTCCGCGGTGTCGAGGGACGCGAGGCTCCCGGGAGCCGGCACGTGGCTCTCGAGCCACGCCCGCGCCTCGGCGCGGAACGACTCCTGGGCGGGCGTGAAGGTAAGGTCCATCCGGCGGAGAATCTGGCACACCGGGGGGTGGTCGGCAAGCGCGGTCGACGGCCTCGACCTGGCTGTTTGGTCGTTCGAGCTGTTTGGACGAGCGCTCGTTTTCGGCCACAATGGCCCAATGAGCACTGCGGACAGCGGGAAGAAGCGGGTGCCGGCCCTCGACGGCTGGTTCACGATGGACGACGAGGCCCCGGCGCTGCTCGGCAGCCGGTGCACGGTCTGTGGAACGTTCGCGTTCCCGGCGGAACAGTTCGCGTGCCGTAACCCGGCCTGCGAGGGTATCGAGTTCGAGCCGGTACGGCTGTCGCGCCGGGGCAAGGTCTGGTCGTACACGGACGCCCGGTACCAACCGCCGCCGCCGTACGTCGCCGCGGACCCGTACGTCCCGTTCACGCTCGCCGCGGTCGAGTTGGCGGCCGAGAAGATGGTCGTCATGGGCCAGGTCGTCCCGGGCGTCTCGGTCGACGACCTGACGGTCGGCGACGAGGTCGAGCTCGTCCTCGGCCTGCTGTACGAGGATGACGACCACGAGTACCTGGTCTGGAAGTGGCGGCCGGTAGCCTCCGCGAAGAACGAGGGAGGAGCCGATGGCTGACGACATGATCGGGAGCCCGAACGGGCGGGACACCCGCGTCGCGGTGCTCGGCGCGGGGATGCACCCGTGGGGCAAGTGGGGGCGCAACTTCGTCGAGTACGGCGTGGCGGCCGCTCGGGACGCGCTCCGCGATGCCGGCCTGCGCTGGGAGGACGTCCAGTTCGTGTCCGGCGCGGACACGATCCGCAACGGCTATCCCGGGTTCATCGCCGGCGCGACGTTCGCCCAGGCCCTCGGCTGGACTGGCGCACGAGTGTCGTCGTGCTACGCGGCGTGCGCGTCGGGCGCGTCGGCGATCGCCAGTGCCCGGGCGCAGATCTTGGCCGGGCTCTGTGACGTCGCCCTCGTCGTCGGGGCGGACACGACGCCGAAGGGCTTCTTCGCGCCGGTCGGTGGCGAACGCAAGGACGACCCGGACTGGCTGCGGTTCCACCTGATGGGTGCGACGAACCCGACGTACTTCGCGCTCTACGCCCGCCGGCGGATGGACCGGTTCGGCGCGACCGACGAGGACTTCGCGACGGTGAAGGTCAAGAACGCCCGGCACGGCCTGGCGAACCCGTACGCCCGCTACCGCAAGGAGGTCACGGTCGACGAGGTTCTGGCGTCGCCGATCGTCGCCGACCCGCTGCGGCTGCTCGAGATCTGCGCGACGTCCGACGGCGGGGCCGCACTCATCTTGTCCAGCCTCGACTTCGCCCGGCGGCACGGCGCGGGGGAGCCGCTCGTCACGGTCTCCGCGGTCTCGACGGTCACGCCGCGGTTCCCGAGCACGGTCATCGAGATGCCGAACTTCTCGACCGACTCGGCCGCGGCCGGCGGGGTCGTGGACGGGTCCGGCTTCCGGCCGTCGATCACCCGGGCGGCGTACGAGGAGGCCGGGATCGGCCCGGAGGACGTCGATCTCGCGGAGGTCTACGACCTCTCTTCCGCGCTCGAGCTCGACTGGTACGAGGACATCGGGCTCTGCGGCGAAGGGGAGGCGGAGAAGCTGTTGCGCGACGGCGCGACGACGATCGGCGGTCGCATTCCGGTCAACCCGAGCGGCGGCCTGTCGTGCTTCGGCGAGGCCATCCCGGCCCAGGCGATCGCCCAGGTCTGTGAGTGCGTCTGGCAGCTCCGCGGCCAGGCCGACGGCCGGCAGGTCGACGGCGCCCGGGTGGCCGTCACGGCCAACCAGGGGCTGTTCGGCCACGGCTCGTCGGTGATCGTCACCCGGTAAGTCACAGTGTCGGCGGTACGCAGGCGAGGGCGATCGTGATCGAGTTGCTCGCCACGGAGTTGGGGCCGGCCCAGTGCGTCCCGGTTGTGGCGGAGACCTCGAAGTAGAACGTGCCGGCGCTGAGGCCGCTGCTTGTCCACGACGTCGCCGTGATGCCGGACGCGACGACCGAGTACCCGGTTGTCTTCGACGTTGACCGCCAGACGCGGTAGGTCGACGCGTGCGTCACCGCGTTCCACGCGACGTGAACGGTCAGGCTGATGAGCGAGGTGCACGTCGCCTTCGCCCCGGTCGGTGCGACGAGGTCGGTTGACGCCGACGAACCGTGCCGACTGCCGCCGAGCGCGAGCAGCACGCCCCACACGGCGCCGGCTGGCGGCTCGATGGCCAGGTTGATCGCGGCAGCCGCGACCAACCCGACGGCGGCCGCCCTGGCGATCATTGGACTCAGCTGTACGTGTCCGACGCCGGGCTCGGCGTCACGGTCCCTGTGATGCCGGCGGTCGCCGTGACGCCGGTCAGGGACGGCATCGAGAAGTAGGCCGATTGGCAGGCTGTCGGCGCGCTCGATGCCCATCGTCGCCTCGCCTGTGAGGACGACCTTGAGCGGGTCGCCGGTGTTGCCGGACGCCGCGACCTTCAGGGCGGTCGCGAGCGTGTGCGACGATCCACTGGTGGTTGCGCCGGTCCAGATCACCTGGGTCCCTGTCGTCCCGGACGTGACCGCGCAGCCGGTCTTCGATGTCGTCAGCGCGCCCGTCGTGAAGCCGGCGGCGAACGCGGTGCTCGCCGGCAGCTTCAGGGCCGAAAGGGTGACCGGGAACGGGTTGGGATTTGTGATCGTCACGACGACATCGCCGGTCGATCCTGGGTAGAGCAGGTGCGAGGGAGCCGGTGTCGCGACGGCGCTGATCGTCAGATTGTGCGCCGCGGTCGACTCGGCCTCTCCGTTCGATCCCGAGTTCAGACCGACGACCCAATTGGACGCCGCATAGCCAACTGATGCTGCGAGAAGGGCGCCGAAGATGGCCCCAGCGACCTTGGCCTTCGGGCTGACCCTTTTTGCCCGTGGTTGCCTGCTAGCGGCGTGCGCGCCTCGGCCCGACCGCCCGTTACCTGCCGACATGGTCCCTCCCAAGTAACAGCGCTGCTTCGCAGCAGAAAGAAACTTTACGTTATGTGCTTGAAGATTTCAAGGACGTTATTACATGAAAATAGCAACGCCAGATGTGGAGATGGAAGAGATGACCCTCTCGGATCAGGTGGCCAGCGTCGGGATCAAGATGACAGGGGGAATGGAAAACGCCTGACAAATGAATAAAAGTGAGTTTTCTCATGGCTGGATCACCCGGTGGGCCTGGTGACCAGACGCCCGAGCACCCCATCCGAGGTCCCAGGGGTGTGCGGAGCCCCCGGGACACGCCAGGCCAGGCCAGGCCAGGCCAGGCCAGGCCAGGCCAGGCCAGGCCTGGCCCTGGGGGGGGGGATCAGGCCTGGCGAGGATCAGGCCAGATCGGGCCAGGTCAGGCCCGGCGGGGATCGGGCGATGACGCTGCTACCGGTCGTCTGGCCGGTCAGAGCGTGGCGAAAGCCCGGAGGGCGTCCTCGGCGAGACCGGCACCGTCGAGACGGTGGGTCACGAGGATGTCGTCGGCCTTGCCGTGCGGGAGGTACGCGACCGGCAGGCCGCAGGTCACGACCGACGGGGGGGCCGATCCGGGCCGGGCTCGCCGGCGAAGGGCGGCGGCGACCATCGAGCCGACGCCGCCGTCGATGATCCCGTCCTCCGCGGTCACGACGAGGCGGTGGTCGAAGGCATCGTCGAGCATGACATCGTCGAGCGGCGACGCGACGCGGACGTCCCAGACCGACGCGTCGATCCCGCGGTCGGCGAGCCGTTCGGCCGCGTCTTCGCAGGCGCCGACGAGCTTGCCGAGTCCGAGCAGGCAGACCTGTCGGCCGGCGCCGTAGCGGAGCAGACGGCCGGTCGCGCCGTGACCGGGAGAGCCGTCGACGCGGGCCGCGGTCTTCGGCCAGCGGATGGCGACCGGTCCGTCGGTGATGTCGAGGGCGTGCCGGAGCATCTCGGCGACGTCGTCGTAGCAGGACGGCGCGAAGACGGTCATCCCGGGAACCTTGGTGAGCAGCGCGAGATCGAGGAGGCCGTGGTGGCTCGGGCCGTCGTCGCCGGTGACGCCGGCGCGATCGATGCAGAAGACGACGGGCAGCCGGTGCAGGCCGACGTCGTAGTAGAGCTGGTCCCACGCCCGGTTGAGGAACGTCGAGTAGATCGCGACGACCGGCCGGAGGCCGCCCATGGCCATTCCGGCGGCTGCCGCGACCGCGTGCTGCTCGGCGATACCGACGTCGACGAAGCGATCGGGGAACCGGTGGGCGAACGGCAGCAGTCCGGTCGGCCCGGCCATCGCCGCGGTGATGGCGACGACGTCCGGTCGACGTTCGGCTTCGGCGACCAGCGCGGTGCTGAACGCTTGGGTATAGGTCGGCGGCGGCAGTTCGAGCTTGGGTCGGCCGGTCGCGGCGTCGAACGGACCGACGTCGTGCAGGCACTTCTCGGCGTCGGTCTCGGCCGGGAGGTAGCCGCGACCCTTGACGGTGTGGGCGTGGACGACGACAGGGCCGCCGCAACGGGTGGCCCACCGCAGGGCATCCTCGACGGCGTCGATGTCGTGGCCGTCGACCGGACCGCAGTACCGGAGCCCGAGCGCACCGAAGAACGACCCCGGTGTCCGGTCTGCCTGGTCGGGCGCCCCGTGCGGGACCTCGTCGCCAGCTCTTCCTACGCCGCCAGCTCCTTCACGAGCGGTAGCGGTCGTGAGACGGGAAACGGTCGGCGAGTACGACCGGCCGTTGTCGTTCAGGACGATGACGACGGGGGTGCCGGCGGCGCCGATGTTGCTGAGCGCTTCGTACGCGAGTCCGCCGGTCAGGGCGCCGTCGCCGATGATCGCGACGACGCGGCGACCGCCGATGGACTGGTCGGCCAGCGGCTCACCGGCGAGCCGGCTGCTGAGCGCGTCGGCCCGGGCGAGACCGTCCGCGTACGAGAGGGCGGTCGACGCGTGGCTGTTCTCGACGATGTCGTGGGCGGACTCGGTCCGGTTCGGGTAGCCGGACAGTCCACCGGCTCGGCGGAGGTGGGCGAAGTCGTCGGCGCGGCCGGTCAGCACCTTGTGCACGTACGCCTGGTGGCCGGTGTCCCAGACGAGCCGGTCGGTCGGCGAGTCGAAGACGCGATGGAGCGCGAGCGTCAGCTCGACCGCGCCGAGGTTCGACCCGAGGTGTCCGCCGGTCTCGGCGACGGTCTCGACGAGGAACCGCCGCAGCTCGGCCGCGAGCCGATCGAGGCCGGCGCGGTCGAGGCTGCGGACGGCGGCCGGGCTCAGACCGCCCAAATCACCCGACCCATCCGGTCCGGCGCCGATCCGGCCGGCCGGCCGAGCAAGGGGGTCGGCAGCCTCCGGGAACGGCTCCAATCCCCGTCGCTGGTCGCCGCGCTGGTCGACGGCAGCTGCGGCCGGCGCCGCGGACGGAGCCAGCACATGGGCTTCATCAGGCGTAGTAGGTGTGGCGGACGGGATGCGCAGTGCGGCCACGGGCTCAGTGGGTGTTGACGAGAGCGCGGAGGGATTGGCGCATGGAGCCCATCGTGGCGATGACCGACGACGGCTCGTAGCCGCAGTGGGCCATGCAGTTGGCACAACGCGGGTCCTTACCACGGCCGTAGGCGTCCCAGTCGGTGGTCTCGACGAGCTCCTTGTAGCTGGAGGCGTAGCCGTCGGCCATCAGGTAGCAGGGCCGCTGCCAGCCGAGCACCGAGTAGCTGGGGACACCCCAGGCGGTGCACGCGAAGTCGGTCTTGCCCTCCAAGAAGTCCAAGAAGAGGGGCGAGTGGTTGAGGCGCCAGCCCTTCCGCTTGCCGGCGAAGGCATCGCGGAAGAGCTTTTGGGTCTGCTCGACCCCCAAGAAGTGCTCCTGGTCGGGGGCCTTCTCGTAGGCGTAGGCCGGGGAGATCATCATGGCGTCGACGGAGAGGTCGTTGTTCAAGAAGTCCAGGACGTCCCGGACGGTCTTGGGCGAATCGGTGTTGAAGAACGTCGAGTTCGTCGTCACGCGGAAGCCGCGCTCCTTGGCCTGCCGGATGGCCGCGACGGCCTCGTCGAAGACGCCGGGACGGTCGACGGCGGCGTCGTGGCGCTCACCGAGGCCGTCGATGTGGACCACCCAGGAGAAGTAACGGGACGGCGTGAACTTCTCCATGCGCCGCCGCAACAGGACGGCGTTGGTGCACAGGTAGACGTACACCTTCCGCTTCGTCAGCTCCTGGACGATGTTGGCAATGTCGGGGTGCAGCAGCGGCTCACCGCCGGCGATCGAGACCATCGGCGTCCCGCTCTCCTCGACCGCGCCGAGGATGTCCTCGACCGACAGCCGCTTGCGGAGGATGTCGGTCGGGTGCTGGATCTTGCCGCAGCCCGGGCAGGACAGGTTGCAGGCGAAGAGCGGCTCGATCTCGACGATGAACGGGTAGTGCTTGTCCTTCTTCAGCCGGTGCTTCATCAGGTGGGCACCGATGCGGAGGTTCTGACGGATGGGAATGGGCATTTAGCGCACCTGCATTGGTAGAGCGAATCGGACGGTTTCTTCGGTGGTTCGACGTTCCTCGACGGTCACCGGCCGGAGGCGGCCGAGGGCGTCGAGGACTTCTTGGACCAACACTTCGGGGGCGGACGCGCCGGCGGTCAGGCCGAGGGTCGAGACGCCGTCGAGCCACGACGGCTCGAGCTGCGCCGCGTCTTCGACGAGCTCGGCCCGGCTGCCCTCGCGGCGGGCGACTTCGACGAGCCGGGCGGTGTTCGACGAGTTGGCGGAGCCGACGACGAGGACGAGGTCGCAGTCGGCGGCCATCGCCCGCACCGCGTCCTGCCGGTTCTGCGTCGCGTAACAGATGTCGTCGGCGCTCGGGCCGACGATCGTGGGGAAGCGGTCGTGGAGCGCGTCGACGACCGCCGCGGTCTCGTCGGTCGCGAGCGTCGTCTGCGTCAGGTAGGCCATCGGGCGATCGCCGTCGATGGGCAGGTCGGCGACGTCGCGGGGGCTCTCGACGAGGCGGATCCGGTCGGGCGCCTCGCCGACGGTGCCGACGACCTCTTCGTGGCCGGCGTGGCCGATGAGCGCGATGTCGTAGCCACGAGCCGCGAACCGCTTCGCTTCGTGATGGACCTTGGCGACGAGCGGGCACGTCGCGTCGATCACGGCGAGGTCGCCGCGGTCGGAGGCGTCGGAGCGGACCTGCGGGGAGACGCCGTGGGCCGCGAGGACGACGGTCGCACCGGCGGGGACGTCGTCGAGCTCCTCGACGAACACCGCGCCCTTCGCCTCGAGGTCGGCGACGACGTGCGTGTTGTGGACGATCTGGCGACGGACGTAGACGGGTGCGCCGTACCGCTCGAGAGCGCGGTCGACGATCTCGATCGCTCGCTCGACGCCCGCGCAGAAGGACCGGGGCGCAGCGAGGAGCACCTTGAGCTCAGCCATGCCGACCGCCTTGCGGCCCGGGCACGCCGCGGACGTACCGGCCGAGCGCGGAGACCGGGAAGACGAGCCGGTAGAGGTGGTAGTTGATGTAGAAGTCGCCGGGGAAGCCGGTGCCGGTGAACCACGGCTCGTCCCATGACCCGTCGGCCCGCTGCGTCTCGACGAGGAAGGCAATGCCCCGGTCGATGGGCCCCGGCTCGATGGCCTCCCGCTCAGCCTGGGGGGTCCCCCGCCCAGCGCCGGTCAGGTCGGCGCGGGGGCTCCCGTCGGCGGCGAGCAGCGCGAGCAGCGCCCACGCGGTCTGCGACGCGGTCGACGTGCCGCGGCCGCGCTGGGTGGGGTCGCCGTACGACCGGAGATCCTCGCCCCAGCCGCCGTCGGTGTTCTGGTGGGCCGCGAGCCAGGCGACGGCGCGCCGGATGGCGGGGTGCCCGATCGGCAGCCCGCCGGCGACGAGTGCGGGCACGGTGGCGCCGGTGCCGTAGACGTGGTTCGCGCCCCAACGGCCGAACCAGGAGCCGTCGGGCTCCTGGTTGGCGAGCAGCCAGTCGACACCGCGGTCGAGCGGCTCGCCGGGGCGGCCGACGGCGGCGAGCATCTCGACGACGTGGGCGGTGACGTCCGCGCTCGGCGGGTCGATCAGCTCGCCGAAGTCGCAGAACGGCAGCTCGCGGCAGAGCGTCTGGACGTTGTCGACGTCGAACGCGGCCCAGCCACCGTCGGCGCACTGCATCCCGTGGATCCAGGCAACGCCGCGTTCGACCGCGGTGGCGTCGGCGGTCGCGGCGACGCGCCGGAGCGCGAGGACGACCTCCGCGGTGTCGTCGATGTCGGGGTAGTGGTCGTTCGCGAACTCGAACGCCCAGCCGCCGGGCGCGACGTCGGGGCGGCGGATCTGCCAGTCGCCACCGACGGTGATCTCCTCGCGGAGCAGCCAATCGGCGGCGCGGGCGAGCGCGGGGTCGTCGGCGGGTCGCCCGGCGTCGGCGAGCGCGGTGACTGCGAGCGCGGTGTCCCAGACGGGGGACTGGCACGCCTCGATCCGCCGGCCGCGGTCGTCGTCGATCGTGAAACCGTCGAGGCCACGGAGGCCGGCCTGCATGACGGGGTGGTCGAGCCCGTAGCCCTGGAGGTCGAGGGCCATCAGCGAGTAGACCCACGGCGGCTGGATGCCACCCCACGAACCGTCGGCCTCCTGGCGCTCGACGATCCACCGCTCCGCGTGGCGGAGCGCGGCGCGCCGGAGCCAGCGGACCGGCCGGCGCTCGTACCGGTGCAGCACGCGGTCGGCGCGCTCGAAGAACCCGGGCCACGTCGCGGCGGCGTGGCCGGGCAGCGGCGGCGCGCCGGTACGCAGCTCGTCGATCTCGACCGGGAGATCACGGACGGGCCGGTGCGCGCCGACGACGGTCAGCGCGACGACGGTCTGGCGGGCCCAGCAGCCGAAGTCGTAGACGTTCAGCGGCATCCACTTCGGGAAGAACATCAGCTCCGGCGGCAGCACCGGCAGGTCGTCCCACGACCACTTCCCGAACAGCGCGAGCCAGACGCGGGTGAAGACGCGGCTGCGCTCGACGCCGCCGAGGTCGCGGGCGAACGCCGCGGCCTTCAGCATGTGGCCGGCGTCGACGGGATCGCCGGCCAGCCGCAGGGCGACGTACGCCTCGATCGTCGTCGAAAGGTCGCCGGGTCCGCCGTAGTAGTTCGCCCAGGTGCCGTCGTCGCGCTGCTGCGAGCGGATCCACGTCGCGGCCCGCGCCGTCTCGTCGTCGGTGCGGATGCCGAGGAACTGGCGGAGGAGGAGGTCCTCCGCGTCCATCGTGACGTTCGTCTCGAGCTCGCCCTTCCACCAGCCAGCGCTGTCCTGCAGTCCGAGCAGCGCGTCGACGGCGCGGTCGAGGCACGCCTCGGCGGCGTCGGGCGCGGCCGCCGGGACGGGCGCGGCCTCGGTGGGCGCGTCGGCGGGCGTCGGGTCGGTAACGGTCGTCATCGGTCGCGGGCGGTGACGAATTGGGCGATCGCGACGAGCTCGTCCTTGGCCGGCTGGTCGAGGTCGACGCGGTCGAGCGCGGCGAGCGCGAGGTCGAGGTGGGTGTCCGCGATGGTCGTCACCTGGGTGCGGGCGCCCGCGTCGTCGATCAACGCGGTGGCGCGGACGACGTCCGCGTCGGTCAGCTCGCCGGCGAGGATCTGCTGCAGCTCGACCGCACCGGGCCCGCCGTGCTCGATCGCCGCCGCGACGGGGAGCGCTTTCTTATGAGCGAGCAGGTCGCTGCCGACCGGCTTCCCGGTGACGGACGGCTCGCCCCAGATGCCGAGCAGGTCGTCGATGGCCTGGAACGCGACACCGAGGTGGTCGCCGAAGTCGGCGAGCGCGACGACCGCGGCCGGTGGCCCACCGGCGAGGACCGCGCCGAGCGACGCCGCGCACGAGAGCAGCGCGCCGGTCTTACCGTGCTCCATCGCGAGGCACTCGGCGACGGTGACGGACGGCCGCGCCTCGAACGCCATGTCCGCGGCCTGGCCGGCGATCATCGCCTGGTTCGCGCCGGCGAGGCGGCGGGCGGCCTGGACGCGCTCGGGCGTCGGCTCCTCGAGCAGGAGCTGCGTCGCGAGTGCGGCGAGCGCGTCGCCGGCGACGATCGCGGTGCCGACGCCGAACTCGGCCCAGACGGTCGGGCGGTGCCGCCGCTCTCGGTCGCCGTCGATGATGTCGTCGTGCAGGAGCGAGTAGTTGTGGACGAGCTCGACCGCGACCGCGCCGACGACGCCGACCTGCTCGTCGGCACCGACCGCCGCCGCGGAGAGCAGGACGAGCGCGCCGCGCACGCCCTTGCCGCCACCGAGCAGGTGGTGCTCGACCGGCTCGCGCAGCGCGGGGTCGAGCCGTTCCGCGGCGGCGGCGAGCGCCGGGGCGACGAGACCGGCGGTCCGGGCGAGCACGGCCGGAGCCGCGGGGGTCGAAGGCGGCGCGGCGGGCTGGGCGGCGAAGGTCGTCACGCGGTCGTCTCCTGTAGTTCGCATGGCTCTGAGCTGGTCGTCGAGTTTCCCAGTGCGGCCCGGGCGGCGTCGGTGCCGCTGCGCACCGCACCCTCCATCGTCGCGGGCCATCCGGTGTCGCACCACGCGCCGGCGACGAAGACGCCGGCGAGACCGGGCAGGCTGGTCGTGCTCGACGGGCGGAGCGCGGCGGTGCCGGGGCGGCCCCGGAACGTCGCGGTGTGCTCACGGCTGACGACGCCGTCGATGAGCCCGGCGCGCCGGGCGGCCGGGAAGAGATCGCCGAGCGCGTCGTGGAACGTCCGGATGAGGTCGTCGGGGCGACCGCCGATGGACGAGTCGGCCGCGGAGAGCGAGACGACGAGGCACTGCTCCGGGCCGTCCGGGTCCATGCCGGCGGCGACGGTGTGGTCGAAGACGAACTGGACCGGCGAGTCGACGGCCGCGGCGAGCGGGAGGTCGGTCACCTGGCGGTCGAAGACGAGGTGGATGTTGACGATCGGCGACGTCCCGAGCCCGGCGACCGCGGGGAGCGCGCCGGCGGGCAGCAGCGACGCCGCGACGTCCGGCGGCGTCGCGACGATCACCGTGTCGGCCTCGATGACCTCCACGGCTCGGCCGGCGCCGGTCGTGGCGGGACCGCCACCGTCACCAGCTCCGGCCGCACCTGCCGGAGTGGTCGGCTCGGCCGCACCGGCGGGACGGACGGTGAGCGTGACCGCGGTATCCCCATCACGGCCGCCGTTGCCGTTCCCGACCGCGAGCCGGTCGACGGTCGTCCCGAGCCGCACGTCGACACCGGCCGCGGCGAGCGCGCGCGCCGCGTTCGCGCCGTGCAGCTCACCGAGCGGGACGGTCGACCAGCCGACGTCCGCGCCGTCCGCGTGGTCGAGCAGGCCGGTCCGGAAGACCTTGGCCGCGAGGGCGAGCGACGCCTCGGACGCGGGCACGTTGACGGTCGGCAGCGTGATGAGGTCCCAGAGCTTCTCGATCGCGGCCGGCCGCTGGCCGTGGCGGGCGAGCCAGCTCGCGAACGTCTCGTCGTCGAGCGCGGGGTCGTCGAGACGGAGCCGCTTGAGCGCGAGCGTCGGCCGGCCGAGCCGGGCGCGATCGGCGAGCGAGAGGTGCCGGTAGCGGAGCAGTGCGCCCGCGAGGTGAAGTGGCGACGGCAGGTTCGTCCGGGTGATGTCGGCGCGGGCGCCGCCGGGGGCGAGGACGGGGATGTCGAGGCGCGGCTGGAGGTGCGTCTGGCCGGCCGCACCGATCCGGTCGAGGAACCGGCGGTACTCGGTGCAGCAGCGGAGGAAGACGTGCTGGCCGTTGTCGAACGACCGGCCGTTCCGGCGGAACGACCAGGTCAGGCCGCCGAGATGCGACCGGCGCTCGACGACGGTCACGGCCGCGCCGCCGTCGGCCGCGCCCAGTGCAGCCGCGATCCCGGCCAACCCGCCACCGACGACGACGACGACGCGACGACGGCTCATCGTCCACGGCCGATCAGGCCTGTGCCGCCGATCAAGCTCTGCCCGGCGACCGCGAGCTTCTCCCAGGTCGGGACGGAGATCCGTCCGCGCGTCGTCGCGGCCGGGTCGAGCTGGATCCGGCGGAGCAGGCGCGAGTAGATCCCGGCCATCGCGCCAACGCAGGCGCGGCTGCGGTGGTCGAGCAGCGGCAGCAGTCGGAGGCCGCGGTCGAACCACTCGCGGGCGCGTTGCGCCTCGAACGCGACGAGCCGGGCGACCGCGGCCGGGTCGCCGTCGAGGTCCGGTGGGCAGCCGACCGCCCGGGCGTCGTCGGCCGGCAGGTAGACGCGCCCGCGCCCACGGTCCTCGACGATGTCGCGGAGGATGTTCGTGAGCTGGAGCGCGACGCCGAGGTCGTCGGCGATCGGTCCGGCGGCGTGGCGGTCCGCGGTCCCGAAGACCGCGAGCGAGAGCCGACCGATCGATCCGGCGACGAGCCGGCAGTACGCGACGAGGTCGTCGATCGTCGTGTACACCGTCCCGGTGACGTCCATCTCGCAGCCGACGATCAGCTCGTCGAACGCGTCCATCGGCAGGCCGTAGCGGCGGTCGACGGCCGCGATGGCGACGAGGACGGCGTCGTCCGCGTCGGCCGGGACGTCGGCGAGATCCTTGCGGACGCGGGCGAGGTCGTCGAGCTTGCGGACCGGCGCGTCGTCGCCGTCGCCGATGTCGTCGATGCGCCGCGCCAACGCGTAGACCGCCGACAACGCCTGGCGCTCCGGCGGGTGGAGGAGACGGATGCCGTACGCGAAGTTCTTCGCCTCCCGGCGCGTGATCTCCTCGCAGGCCGCGAACGTGTCGGCCGTGTTCACCGGCCGGCTCCCGATGACGGCCGAGCTGCCTGGGACGGCCGAGCTGCCTGGGCTGGCCGGGCGGGCCGGCCGACGAGCGTGGCGACGAGCCGGACCGCGAACCGGGTCGGCTGGGGCCGGCAGCGGACCGCGAGCACGTCACCGCCGGCGCGGTCGATCGCGTCGAGCGCGGCGAGCCCGCCGGCCGCGAAACCGGCGACCGCGAAGCGAGGACGGAGTGGGAGCGTGCGGGCGAGCGGCGCGCCGGCGGCGAGGAGCGCCCGGGCTCGTGCGACCTCGATGGCGACGACGTCACGGACCGCCCGGTTGGCGTGCGTGCCACGGAGGTCAGCCTCGAGGCAGCCGGCGCGGTCGAGATCCTCGCGGGGGACATAGATCCGGTCGGCCGCGGCGTCCTCCGCGATGTCCTGGACGTGCTCGACGAGCTGGAGCCCGATGCAGACGTCGTCGGCGAGCGCGATCCGCTCGGGCGTCGCGAGGCGGAAGACGAGGAGAACGAGCCGGCCGACCGGCGCGGCGGAGAGCATGCAGTAGCCGACGAGCTCGTCGAACGTCTCGTAGCGGTGGATGACCTGGTCACGGCGGTTCGCTTCGATCAGGTCGCGGAACGGGTCGAGCGGGAGGCCGAGCTCCTGGATCGTCGGCGTGAGCTGGCGGAGGACCGGATCGGTCGCGGTGCCGACGGCCGCCCGGTCGAGCTCGCGGTCGAGCCAGTCGAGCAGGGCGAGGCGGTCGCCGGCGGCCTCGTCGCCGATGTCGTCGGTGAGGCGGGCGAACCCGTAGATCGCCATCAGGTGCCGCCGCTCGGTCGCCGGCAGCAGCCGGGACGCGACCGGGAAGTTCTCGCTCGGCGCCTGGGACAGGACGTCGTCGGCCGTCGGGACGGTTGGACGGTGCGGTGAGGTATCGGGAACCGCGGCGTCCTTCACCGTGGCGATTATAACCAGCTCGGCCGTCTTGGCGCCTGATCATTGATCGAAAGTGGCGACCATTGGTTCTGGATCGTCGCAGTTCAGACCGTCCAAACGATCGTCCGATCGGTAAAATAGATGTGCACCAAATCTTCACATAGACGGTTCCCAAACGTTCGTATGGGGACCGTCCAAACGTTCGTGTGGGGCCGGGTCGACCGGAACGGCGGTTTCAGCGAGCGGCCGGCCGGGTACCGTCGGAGGTAGACCCGAGGGGCCCGGGCGCCGAGTTCCGACAGCCGGGACCGGTCTTCGTGACGACGGGCGGTGATCCGAAGATGGCAATGCGGCAGGAGTACGACAACCGGACGGTCGGTAACGGTCACCGGGAGGCGACGCCGGTGGACGAGCCGGCCCGCGCCGCCGGCGACCCGACGCTCGTCGCCCTCGACGAGCTCAGCGCGACGCTCGACGACCTCGGTCGGGACCAGCGCGACCTCGCGCAGCGGATCGACGCGCTGCGGCAGGCCCGGCAGAGTGGCGCGAGCTGGCAGGAGATCCTCTCGAAAGAGGAGCCGCCCGGTTCGATGCAGGTCGTCAGCCAGATGCTGGCGCGGCTCTCGAAGGCGAGCGGGACGGTCCGCAAGGAGCTCGTCGACGTGCTCCGGTCCGAAGGCGCGAGCATCCCGTCGATCGCCCGGCTGTTCGGCGTCACGCATCAGCGGGTGTCGAACCTCCTGCGGCGGTCGCCGGACTAGACGTCGAAGATCGCCGCCAGCTCCGCCGGTACCGGGGTGTCGAGCTGGCCGTACGTGCACGACGACGGGTCGCGGTCGGGCCGCCAGCGTCGGAACGACGTCGCGTGGCGGAACCGGTCGCCCTGGAGGTGGTCGTAGGCGACCTCGACGACGAGCGTCGGCCGGAGCGGTTCCCAGCTCGTGTCTCGGCCTTGTGACCACCGGTTCGGCGCGTCGGTCGGCCGATCGTCCGCCCGCTCGGCCGGCGCGGCCAGCCACGGGTGCAGCTCGTCGGCGCCGAGGCGGGTGGACGCGAGCTCGTCGAGCAGCTCGGCCCGACGGGCGACGCTGAACGACGAGCAGACGCCGACGCGGTGCAGAAGACCGCGGTCGTCGAAGAGGCCGAGCAGCAACGAGCCGACGCCGCTGGCCTTATGGACGCGGTAGCCGCCGACGACGCAGTCCGCGGTCCGGTCGTGCTTGACCTTGACCATCGCCCGCTTGTCCTCGAGGTACTCGACCGACGCCGGCTTGGCGACGACGCCGTCAAGTCCCGCGCCCTCGAACCGGGAGAACCAGTCCCGAGCCTGCTCCGGGTCGGTCGTCGCCGGCGTGACGTACACCGGCGGCCGGGCGCCGGCGAGCAGTTCGACGAGGCGGGCCCGGCGCTCGGCGAACGGCCGGGTCCGCCAGTCCGTGTCGGCGTCGGCGAGGAGGTCGAAGGCGACGAACGACGCCGGCGTCTCCTGCGCCAGCCGCTGGACCCGCGACTCGGCCGGGTGGACGCGCTGGAGCAGCGCGTCGAAATCGAGTCCGTTCGGCCCGGCGATGACGACCTCGCCGTCGACGACACACTGCGCCGGGAGCTCCCGGCGGATGGCGTCGACGAGCTCGGGGAAGTAGCGCGTCAATGGCCGCTCGTTCCGGCTCTCGAGCGAGACGTCGTCGCCGTCGCGAAAGACGATGCACCGGAAGCCGTCCCACTTCGGCTCGTAGACGAGGCCGTCCGCGACCGGCAGCTCCCGGGCCAGCTTGGCCAGCATCGGCGCCACCGGCGGGCGGACGGGGAGCACGCTCTAGCTCTTGATCTCCCGGTCGCGGGCGCCACGCGGGTCGAGGACGCGCCGGAGGAGGTCGAGCTCGTCGTCGGTCGGCAGCCGCGACGGCGCGACGTCTGCCGCGACGACGAGGTCGAAGCCGGTCGCGCCGCGAACATCGTCGACCGTGACGCCGGGATGGAGCGACCGGACGCGCATCACCCGGTCCGGCGTGTCGAAGTCGAAGACGCCGAGGTTCGAGATGACGACGCGGACGTCGTGGTACCGCGTCGCGCCCGGCCCGGCCGCCGCCGCCCGCTCGTAGCCGACACCGCTGACGACGTCGACGTGCGTGACGAACGACCGCGTCGTGTGGTCCGGCACCCAGTAGCTCGTCGGGTGGTTGACCGAGTTGCCCGGCGCGCCACGGACGCCGACGAGCTGGACCTTCGGCCGCGCCCAGTCACCGATCGCCGAGAGGTTCTGGTTGCCGGTGCGGTCGATCTGGCTCGCCATCATCATGACGTGCCGCCGGCCGGACCAGACGACGTCGAAGACGGCGCGGTACGGCATCGCGGCTTCGCGGACGAGCTCGTCCGCCGGCGTACCGAGCGGCGGCGCGCCGACCATCAGCGACGCGTCGCCGTCGGTCAGGACGAGGTCCGGGTTCGCGGTGAGCTTCGCCAGCCGGGCGCCGAGCGTCGGGATCGTGCCGAACGGGCTGACCATCACCTCGCCGTCGTCGCGAAACGCGTCCGCGCAGGCGACCGCGCAGATCTCGGCCCGGGTCGGAGGCGTGCCGGCGTCGGTCATCGGGCCACCGCCGCTGCTCGCTCGCTGACCGCGGTCTGGTAGCCGGCCTCGTCGACGTCGACGTAGCGAGCCCGGAACGCGGCCCACGCGTCCGGATCAGCGGCGGACGCGGCGTACTCCTTCTGGAACGCTTCGTCGCGGCCGTAGTCGGGGACGCACGCGGTGAAGTGCGCGCCGTGCGGCGTCTCGACGACCGCGTCGGTCATCAGCCGGTGGACCGTGACCGCGGTCATCGGCCCCTCGTCGGCCAGCCGGCCGTTCTCGACGACGCGCTCGGCCGTGACGATCCGCCGCGCCGCGGCGCCGAGGAAGAGCTCGTCGAAGAAGCGGTCCGGCCCGAGGAACTGGGCGTTCCCGGCCGCGTCGGCCCGGTTGGCGTGGACGATCGCCACGTCGAGCTTCAGCGCCGGCGCGGCGACGAAGTCCGCGTCGACGTCCGCCGGCTCCGCGAACGGGCCGTCCTGGTACGGCGACCGGACGGTGCGCAGGTCCGGGTTGACCCGGAGGACGTCGGAGCCGAGGCCAGCGCGGGTCGGGATGAACGGGATCCGCCACGACGCGGCCTGCAGTCCCGCGTAGAACATGCCCTCGTCGAGCTCCATCAGCTCGACGAGACCGTTCTGTCGCGCCGCCCGCCAGTGCGGGTCGAGGACGATCGAGTCGAGCGTCACGAACCCGCAGACGACCTTGCGGACCTTGCCGGTCGCACAGAGCAGCCCGACGTCCGGACCGCCGTACGCGACGACCGTCAGGTCGGTCAGGTCCGACCGGCAGATCGCCCGGACGATGGCCATCGGCTTGCGCCGCGAACCCCAGCCGCCGATGCCGATCGTCATGCCCGAACGGAGATCGGCTACGACCTCGTCGGTCGTCACCCGTTTGTCCGCCACGCTGCCCCTTCCGCTCCTGCTCCGGTTGTTCCTGCCCCCCGCATTGTCCCGGTCACCGGCGTCGTCCCGGCCACCCGCGTCGTCCCGGCCACCCGCGTCACCGCGAGGTGTCGGCGTCGCGCTTCTCGACGAACGCGGCCCGCTGCTCGTTCGCGACGCCGCGAACGTGGAGCTCGTACGTGAAGCCTTGCTCGAACCGGTAGCTCCGCTTGACGTCGACCGGGTCGATGCCGTTGATCGACTCCTTCGCCCGGCGGATGATTGTCGGGCTCTTGTCCGCGATGTCCCGGGCGATCTCGAGCGCGGCCTCCCGCAGGTCGGCCAGCGGGACGACGCGGCTGACCGAGCCGAACCGCTCGAGCTCGGCCGCGGGCACGGTCTTGGCGGTGTAGACCATCTCGCGCATCCGGTGCTGCGGGACGAGCCGGGCGAGGTGCGTCGCCGCGCCGAGCGCGCCGCGGTCGACCTCGGGCAGCCCGAACGTCGCGTCGTCGGCCGCGACGATGATGTCCGCGTTCCCGACCAGGCCGATCCCACCGCCGAGGCAGAACCCGTTGACGGCGGCGACGACCGGCACCTCGCAGTCGTAGATCGCCGCGAACACCGCGGCACAGCCGCGGTTGGCGCCGACGAGCGCGTCGTCGCCCTTTGCCTGGATCTCCTTGATGTCGACACCGGCGCAGAAGCCGCGGCCCTCGGCTCGGAGGATGACGACCCGGTTGTCCCGCACCCGTCCGGCTGCGGTCACCGCGTCGGCCAGCTCGTACCAACCAGCGACGTCAGGCGCGTTGACCGGCGGGAGGTCGATGACGACCTCGCCGATGCCGGCGTGCTCCTGCACGGTGTGAATCGGCATCTCGGCGCTACCTCCTGTCGCCCGCGAACCATGCCCGTCCGGGCGGGAGAAGGGTACGTGACTTCCGCCGGCCGGGCCAAGGTCAGGTGCGCCGATCGGATTTCACCGGCAATCGGACAATTTCTTTCCGGTTGCCGCTCGTCGGTGCCTACTAGGGTCATCCCGGTGAAAACGCTCGACTTCAGCGGCCAGGTCGTCGTCGTGACCGGCGGGGCGCGTGGTCTCGGGCGGGTGATCGCCGAGGAGTTCATCGCCGCGGGCGCCGACGTCGTCGTCTGCGGCCGCCGTGAACCGGCCGCCGACGACCTGCCGCGGGCGGTCGGGCCGGACGGTGGCGAGAAGATCGCGGTGTTCGTCGCGGCCGACGTCCGCGACGCCGACCAGGCGAAGGCGCTGATCGACACGACCGCGGCCCGGTTCGGTCGGGTCGACGTCCTCGTCAACAACGCCGGCGGCTCGCCGGCCGCACCGTCCGCTGACGTCTCGCCGCGGTTCGTCACGTCGATCGTCTCGCTCAACCTGCTCGCGCCGTTCTTCTGCGCGCAGGCCGCGAACGCGGTCATGCAGGACCAGCCGGCCGGCGGGTCGATCATCAACATCGGCAGTGTCTCCGGCGCCCGGCCGTCGCCGCTGACCGCGGCGTACGGTGCGGCGAAGGCCGGGCTCGTCAACCTGACGGAGTCGTTGGCGGTCGAGTGGGCGCCGAAGGTCCGCGTCAACCACATCACCGCCGGCCTGCTCGACACCGGCGCCGGTGCCGACCACTACGGCGGCCCGGAAGGGCTCGCCCGGGTGGCCGCGACGATCCCGATCCAGCGGATGGGCACCCCCGAGGACATCGCCGGCGGGTGCCTCTACCTGGCGTCGCCGCTGGCCAGTTTCGCCACCGGTGGCAACCTCGTGATCCACGGCGGCGGCGAGTGGCCGGGGTTCCTCCAAGCCGCTCGCGGCTGACGGCACAGCTGGTCATTCTGTGTCGGCGGACGCCCACCTGGTAGAAAAAACCTCCGTGAAGTTGGCTGTGCCCACCGAGACGCGCCCCGGCGAGCGCCGCGTCGCCGTCGTCCCGGACGTCGTCAAGCGGCTCGTCGCGGCCGGTTGGACCGTCGCGGTCCAGGCCGGCGCGGGCGAGCCGGCCGCGTTCCCGGACGCCGCGTACACGGACGCGGGGGCCGACGTCGTCACCGGCACCGACGCCCTCTACGCCGGCGCGGCCGCGGTCGTCCGTGTCCAAGCGCCGACGGCCGACGACGTCGCGCCGCTGCCCGACGGGATCGTCGTCTTGAGCTTCTGCCAGCCGGCGGCATCCGTCGACGCCCTGAAGGCGCTGGCGGCCAAGAAGGCGAGCGTCTTCAGCTTCGACCTGCTGCCCCGGATCAGCCGGGCGCAGTCGATGGACGCGCTGTCGTCCCAGGCCACCGTGTCCGGCTATCGGGCCGGGCTGGCCGCGGCCGAGCAGCTCGCCAAGTTCTTCCCGATGCTCATGACCGCCGCCGGCACGGTGCCGCCGGCCAAGGTGCTCGTCATGGGGGCCGGCGTCGCCGGCCTGCAGGCGATCGCCACCACCCGCCGGCTCGGCGCGGTCGTGAAGGCGTACGACGTCCGTGCCGCGGCCCGCGAGGAGGCGGAGAGCCTCGGCGCCACGTTCGTCGACCTCGGCGTCACTGCCGAAGGCGCCGGCGGTTATGCCCGCGAGCTGTCGGCCGACGAACTGGCCGCCCAGCAGGCCGCGCTGGCCGCCGAGGTGACCGCGTCCGACGTCGTCATCACGACCGCCGCGGTGCCCGGCCGCCAGGCCCCGGTCCTCGTGACGACCGCGATGGTCGAGGCGATGGCCGTCGGCGCGGTCGTCATCGACATGGCCGCCGACTCCGGCGGTAACTGCGAACCGTCGAAGCCCGGTGAAACCGTCGTCGTCAGCGGCACCGCGGTCGTCGGCCTGGCCAACCCGCCGTCGGGCATGCCGACGCATGCCAGCTTCCTCTATGCCCGCAACGTCTTGAACCTGCTCGCGCTCTTGGGCAAGGACGGGTCGGTCGACCCGGACTGGAACGACGAGATCGTCGCCGGGACGTGCCTGTTGAAGCACGGCCAGCCAGTCCACGGGCCGACGGCCGAGCTGCTCGGCGTTCCCGCCGTGCCCGCCGCCGAGCCCCCGCCGGCCCCATCCGAAGGAGCAGCGCCGTGACCGGGATCGTCGAGTACCTGACCGTTTTCGTGCTCGCCGCGTTCGTCGGCGTCGAGGTCGTCTCGAAGGTCCCTTCGATCTTGCACACGCCGCTCATGTCGGGGTCGAACGCCATCCACGGGATCGTGCTCGTCGGTGCGCTCTTGGTCATGGGCGAGGCCCACGGCCCGGCCCAGCTGACCCTGGGCTTCCTGGCGGTCTTCCTGGCGACGCTCAACATCGTCGGCGGGTTCGTCGTCACCGACCGGATGCTCGAGATGTTCAAGGGCAAGCCCGCTGACCGGGCGGGCGGCAAGGCCGCGAAGGCCGACGCCGCGGCCAGTGACGGAAGCCAGCCGAAGTGACGACCGCGTCTCTCCCGCTCGGCCCGCTCGATCACCCGGTGACCGCGCTGTCGATGCCGCTGTCGACGTGGCGAGACCTCGTCTACCTGATCGCCATCATCGGGTTCATCGTCGCGATGAAGGGCCTGAGCTCGCCGAAGCGGGCCCGGCAGGGGAACCTCGTCGGTGCGGCCTCGGCCGTTCTCGCGGTCGCGATCACGTTCACCAACCCGGTCGTCCACCACGCGGGGAAGAACCTGGCGCTCGCCCTCGTCGCGATGGTGCTCGGCGCGACGATCGCGGTCCCGGCGGCCCGGCTGGTGAAGATGACCGCGATGCCGCAGATGGTCGCCATCTTCAACGGCGTCGGCGGTGGCGCGGCGTCGGTCATCTCGGTCGTCGAGCTGTTGCACTGGCAGTCGCTCGGCACCAAGCCCGCGGTGTACCAGATCGCGGAGGTGCTGCTCGGCGTCCTCATCGGCACGGTCTCGTTCTCGGGCTCGGCGATCGCGTTCGCCAAGCTGCAGG
Source organism: uncultured Actinomycetota bacterium (assembly GCA_963844575.1). Classification (GTDB taxonomy): domain Bacteria; phylum Actinomycetota; class Acidimicrobiia; order Acidimicrobiales; family RAAP-2; genus DASZUK01. The sequence continues at coordinate 223,661 of CAWJOU010000005.1, read as the reverse complement.
AGCTGATGGCGACGCGGCCGATCACGTACCCGGCGCAGCAGGTGATCAACGCGATCGTCGCGCTGGCGATCGTCGTGCTCGTGATCCTCGCCCTGGTGACCGGGTCGATCGTCTACGTCTGGCCGATCCTCGCCCTCGCGTTCGTCCTCGGCGTGATCTTCGTCCTGCCGATCGGCGGCGCGGACGTCCCGGTGCTGATCTCGCTGCTGAATTCGTTCACCGGCCTGGCGGTCGCCGCGTCCGGCTTCACGCTCGACAACAACCTGCTCATCGTCGCCGGCACGCTCGTCGGTGCGTCCGGCATCCTGCTGACCCGGTTGATGAGCAAGGCGATGGGCCGGTCGTTGCCGAACGTCCTGTTCAGCGCGTTCGGCTCCGTCGTGACGGCGACCGGCGGGGCGGAGGGCGACACCGACCGGTCGGTGCGGTCGTCGACGCCCGACGACGTCGGCACGCTGCTGGCGTACGCCCGCAAGGTCGTCATCGTCCCCGGCTACGGGCTCGCGGTCGCGCAGGCCCAGCACGTCGTCAAGGAGCTCGTCGACTCGCTGATGGCCCGCGGCGTCGACGTCTTCTACGCCATCCACCCGGTCGCCGGCCGGATGCCCGGCCACATGAACGTGCTCCTCGCCGAGGCGAACGTCCCGTACGACGAGCTCAAGGAGATGGACGAGGCGAACCCGGAGATGTCGACCGCCGACGTCGCCCTCGTCGTCGGCGCCAACGACACCGTCAACCCGGCCGCCAACGACACGCCGGGCAGCCCGATCTACGGCATGCCGATCATCCACGCCGACCAGGCCCAGCACGTCGTCTTCTTGAAGCGGTCGATGCGCCCCGGCTTCGCCGGCATCGACAACGAGCTGCTCTTCGACGACAAGACCGTGCTCCTGTTCGGCGACGCCAAAGACACGCTGCAGAAGCTCGTCACCGCCGTCGCCCAGGCCTGAGCGGCGCTCCCCCGGCGCCTGAGCTGGCGTCTTGGGGGTGATCGGGCGGGACGTCTAGGCTCGACCCCGCCGCCCCATGATCGCCCCGACCGCCCTTTTGGCTGACGCCCTCCCGCCGCCGCTGACCCACGGTCAGTACCTGACGACGCAGTTCGAGGCGGTCCCGCTCGTCCTGATCCTCGGCGCGCTCGCGCTTTACTCGTGGGGCGTCATCCGCAACAACCGGCTCCACCCGCGACACCGATGGTCGGTCGGCAAGACCGTCGCCTTTGTTGCCGGGCTGCTCGTCACCGCGGTCGCGGTCTTCAGCTTCATCGGCGTCTACGACGACGTGCTCTTCTGGGACCACATGGTCCAGCACCTGCTGCTGATCATGATCGCGTCGGCCCTCTTCGCGGTGGGGTCGCCGCTGGACCTGCTCTTCCGGTCGACGACCGGCGACGCCCACCGCTGGGTCGTCCGCGGCCTCCGTTCGCCGGTGGCCTGCTTCTTCGGCAATCCGATCGTCGCGTTCGTGATCTACGCGCTCATCATCCCAGTCACGCACCTGACCGTCTTCTACAACTACACGCTCGAGCACGAGCCGGTGCACAACGCGGAGCACCTGATCTTCCTCGGCGTCGGCTACCTGTTCTGGCGGCAGATCTTCGGGTCCGACCCGAACCGCTATCGAATGCATCCGGGCATCCAGATGCTCTACCTCTTCCTGGCCGTCCCGATCGACACGTTCGTCGGCCTGTCGCTCGACTCGGAGAACCGCGAGATCTTCACCGCGTACCGCTCGATGCACCGGACGTGGGGCCCGTCGCTGGTCACGGACCTGCACATGGGTGGCGTCATCATGTGGGTCGGCGGTGACACGCTGATGATGGCCGCGCTGATCCCCGTCGTCGTCCACTGGGTGCACATGGATGAGCGGCGCGCCGTCCGGATCGACCGCGAGCTCGATGCGATGCTGCCCGACCGCGGCGCCGGTGGGGGCGATCCGGCCGACGTCCCGGCCGGCGGCTGACCGTGGGCTGGCGAACGGGGGCCGGGGTAGCGTACCGACGGTTTCAGCCGATCCGGCTGAGCGGGAGGAGCCGGGAGGAACGATGAGCGCAGACCAGGTCGAGATCGAGATCGCCGCGGATCCGTCGGCCGTGTGGGCGGTCGTCGGGGACTTCGGGGCGATCGGCGAGATGATCCCCGGCCTCGAGTCGTTCCGGCTCGAAGGCGACGACCGGGTGATCGGGATGTTCGGCATGGAGATCCGCGAGCGGCTGATCAGCCGGGACGACGACGGCCGGGCGCTGACGTACTCGATCGTCGACGGCGTGCCGATCGAGAGCCACCGGGCGACGGTCTCGGTGGCGCCGGCCGGCGACGGCTCCAAGGTGACGTGGGCGTTCGACGTGACGCCGGACGAGATGGCGCCGATCCTCACCGAGACGTACGGCCAGGCGCTCGGCGTGCTGGCCACCAAGTTCGCCTGATCGGTCCGCCGATCCGCCGATCCGCCTGTCCGACCGGCCAGGCCGGGACCGGCCCGCCGCCGGGGAGCGGACGCGTAGCCTGCGAACGTGCCCGCCGCCGCGTCGCCGACACCGCCGCCGGCCGATGCACCGCGTGCGCAGCCGGCCGGTGGACCCGGGCCGGAGTCGGTACCGAGAGTCCACCCGCGCCGGCTGCCGACGCCGACCCGGCTCGAGCTGGTGCAGCGCGGCGCCCGGATCGCCCAGGTCACGACCCGCCACCTGGTGCCGGTGGCCGTCCGGCAGGCCCGGGAGCTGCGGAGCGGCGCGCTGGCGGCGACGGTGCTCGCCCGCCCGCTGCGTCTGACGTTCGAGGAGCTCGGCGGGACGTTCATGAAGTTCGGGCAGATGATCGCGTCGTCGCCCGGGCTGTTCGGTGACGAGATGGCCGACGAGTTCCGGGCATGCCTCGACACGGGGCCGCCGGTGCCGTTCGCCGCGGTGCGCGACCAGGTGGAGGAAGACCTCGGCCGGGCCCTCGACGACGCGTTCGCGGAGTTCGAGCTCGAGCCGATCGGTCGGGCGTCGATCGCGGTCGTCCACCGGGCGCGGCTGCTCGACGGCCGGCCGGTGGCGGTCAAGGTGCTGCGGCCGGGGATCGAGAAGCTCGTCGCGGCCGACCTCGACCTGATGCAGCCGTTCTTCGAGATCCTCGCCCGCGAGACCGGCGACCAGATGGCCGGGTCGATGCTCCAGCTGCTCGACGGGCTCCGCCAGCAACTCGGCGAGGAGCTCGACCTGCGCAACGAGGCGCGGGCGCTCGCGCACTTCCGGGTGCTGACGACGGAGATCGACCTCCCGCTCGTCGTCGTCCCGGAGCCGTACCCGGAGCTCTCGGGCCAGAACGTGCTGACGATGGAGTACCTGCGCGGCGTGCCGATCGACGACCTCGCGGCGGTGGCCGAGCTCGGCTACGACCCGGCGCCGCTCGTCGAGCAGGTCGTGCGCGGCTTCTTCGTGACGACGGTCCGGTGGGGCGCGTTCCACGGCGACGTCCACGCCGGCAACCTGCTCCTGCTCGACGACGGTCGGATCGGCATCATCGACTGGGGGATCGTCGGGCGGCTCGACCACGAGACGCACCTGTTCTTCCTCCGCCTGCTCGACGCGGTCCTCGGCGACGAGGACGCGTGGCCGGACATCACCGCGCACCTGACGAAGACGTACGGCCGGGCGATCCAGGAGGGGCTCGGATTGGACGACGAGCAGCTGACCGCGTTCATCCGCAGCCTGATCGAGCCGACGCTGACGCGACCGTTCGGCGAGGTCAGCCTGGCCGCGCTGCTCGAAGCCCCGCAGGTGCAGGCGGCGCGGGCGGAGGGCGCGCACGCCCACGAGCGGACGCTCCGGTCCGTCGTCCGCCGCGTCCGGGCGCAGCGGCGGATGCGGCGGATCGCCGACGAGGCCGGCGGCCTGAAGTCGGACTTCGACCGCGGCACGTTCCTGCTCGGCAAGCAGCTCATGTACTTCGAGCGGTACGGGAAGCTGTTCCTCTCCGACGTCCCGCTCGTCGCGGACCGCGAGTTCTTCGCCGCGCTCCTCGCCGGCGCGCCCCGTTAAGCCGGCGGCCCGTCCACGACGGTCAATCCCAGTCGGCGCCCCGCCACGGCCTGGCGACGATCCAGGGTGACCAGGGTCACCGGTTGCCGGTCGGGGTCCCGCCGGTGCACCTGTAGCGCGGCCGCGAGGTGGACCGCGTCGAGGGTGCCGACGACCTCGTCGAGGACGATCTGCCGGGCCAAGGCGTAAGTGGCCGGCGACAGGCGGTGGACGCCGATCGGTCCGTCGCGGTCAGTCTCGACGTCGTACCGACCGAGGAGGCCCTGGAGCTCTTCGTCGCTGATGACGTGATCGCGTTGGGAGCGGGAGAGCAGGCTCGGCAGCTCGACGTCGGCCAACTCGGACACCATCGCCAGGCCGGGGCGTCGGTAGAGAAGGTCGTGGATCCACTGCTGCCCGCCTTGTCCGACGTACACGGCCCCCAGGGCGCTGGTGTCGAAGAACCGGATCAGCGGTGCTCGTCCCGCTCTTCGACCACCGGGTTCCGATAGCCAGGGGGGAAGGTGCGGGGGCGGTCCAGCCACTCGCGGGAGGCGACCAGGCGCGGGTTGGCCGGCGGCCGGTCGACGAGCCAGCCGTCGGCGACACCGGCCGCCTTCCAGGACCGGTCCTCGCCGGCGGGGGCACCGACGGCGACGCGGACGAGCCGGGTCACGTACTCGTTGACGGACACCCCGGCCGCTCGGGCCCGGGCCTTGAGCGCGGCGGCCAGCTCGTCGTCCATGCGGGTGATCACCTGTGGCACGACCAGGATGCTATCACCGGCGGCGGCGAGATAGCACCGGCGCGGTCCGGGTCGTCCGGGCCGCACCCCGGCGGACCCTCCAGGCGACCCCGTCCGCCGCAACGGGCGTGAACGACCAGCTCAGGCCGGCTGGCGACCGAAACTGAAATGTGTTCTACTTCTGACGGTTCGGAGGGGAAATCGAGGCCAGGGAGGTCACGAATGGTCAGTGCGGGCGACGACGTCCTGACGAGCGCCCACGTCCTCGAGTACCCGTACTCCCGCTCGGTCGGCCCGGTCATCGGGGCGTTCCTGACCGGTCTGCGGGACGGGAAGATCGTCGGGGCGAAGGGAACGGGCGGACGGGTCATCGTCCCGCCGACGGAGTACGACCCGCAGACCGCGGAAGCGACCGGCGAGCTGGTCGAGGTCGGTCCGGAGGGCACGGTGACGACGTGGGCGTGGGTCGCCGAGCCGGCGCCGCAGCACCCGCTCGATCATCCGTTCGCGTGGGTGCTCGTGACGCTCGACGGCGCGGACACCGCGATGCTGCACGTGCTCGACGCGGGCTCGCCGGACGCGGTCACGACGGGGATGCGGGTCCGGGCGGAGTTCGTGCCGGACGACGAGCGGATCGGTCGGGTCCAGGACATCCGGGCGTTCGTGCCCGCCGGGAAGTAGAGGGGAGGCGAGCCGATGAGCGAAGAGGCAGTGGCCGGCGAGCCGGACGCGGCCGAGCTCGGGCCGGTGACGGTGCTGGCGACGCCGATGCGGTTGGACTACCAGTTCAGCGCGGGGATCGCCCAGTCGAAGACGCTCCGGGGTTACGCCGAGGGCAAGTTCATCGGGCAGCGCTGCCCGGTCTGCAAGAAGGTGTACGTCCCGTCGCGCGGGTCGTGCCCGACGGACGGCGTGCCGACGGACGAGGAGGTCGTCCTCGGGAACAAGGGGACGGTCACGACGTTCTGCATCGTCAACGTCCCGTTCGCGGGGCAGTCGATCCAGATCCCGTACATCTGCGCGATGGTCCTGCTCGACGGGGCCGACATCTCGTTCATGGGGCTGATCCAGGAGATCCCGATCGAGGAGGTCCGGATGGGCCTGCGGGTCGAGGCGGTCTGGGTCGCGCCCGAAGACCTCGGACCGACGCTGGCGTCGGTCAAGCACTTCCGGCCGGCCGGCGAGCCGGACGCGGAGTACGAGACGTACAAGGACTACACCTGATGCCGACTCCTCCCACCCCCCGTATCGGGACGCGACCGGTCGCTGTCGTGTCGTTCGCCCAGACCGACAACCTCCGCCGCGAGTCCCACCGCAACGAGGTCGAGACGTTGATGCCGGTCTTCTCGGAGGTCTTCGGGAACGTCGGGATCACGAAGGACGACATCGACTTCATCTGCTCCGGCTCGACCGACTACCTCATCGGCGGGCCGTTCAGCTTCGTCGGCGCGCTCGACGCGATCGGCGTCTGGCCGCCGCGGGCCGAAAGCCACGTCGAGATGGACGCGGCGTGGGCGATGTACGAAGCGTGGGTCGCGCTGCAGGACGACGGCGTCGACGCCGCGCTCGTCTACGGCTTCGGCAAGTCGTCGCTCGGCGACCTCGGCAAGATCCTCGCCCTCCAGCTCGACCCGTACGTGCTCGCGCCGCTCTGGCCGGACCCGGTGTCGCTCGCCGCGCTGCAGGCCCGCGCGCTGATCGACGCGGGGAAGGCAACGGAGGCGGACTTCGCCGCGGTCGCCGCCCGGGCCCGGAAGGCCGCGCTCGACAACCCGAAGGCGCAGGTCGCGTACGACCGGACGGTCGACGAGCTGCTCGCGGAGGACTACGTCGTCTCGCCGCTGCGCCGCCACACGCTGCCGCCGGTGACCGACGGTGCGGCCGCGGTCGTCCTCGCGGTCGGCGACAAGGCGTTCGAGTGGGCCGAGCGCCAGGGCCGCCGCCCGGCCTGGATCACCGGCATGGACCACCGGGTCGAGACGCACTCGCTCGGTGCGAGGGACCTGACGGTCTCGCCGTCGACCGTGAAAGCGGGGGAGGTCGCCGGGGTCGGCGCGGGTCCCGTCGACGTGGCGGAGCTCCACGCGCCGTTTGCGCCCCAAGAACTGATCCTCGCCGACGCGCTCGGGCTCGGTGACGGCGTCACGATCAACCCGTCCGGCGGCCCGCTGGCCGCCAACCCGCTGATGGCCGGCGGGCTGATCCGCATCGGCGAGGCCGCGTCGCGGATCATGGACGGCTCGGCCGATCGGGCGGTCGCCCACGCGACGTCCGGTCCAGCGTTGCAACAGAATCTCGTCGCGGTGCTGGAGGGTGCACGATGAGCGAACGGGTGGCGGTCATCGGGGTCGGGCAGACCCACCACAAGGCGAAGCGCGACGACGTCTCGATCGCCGGTCTCGTCCGCGAGGCCGCGCTGCGGGCGCTCGACGACGCCGGGCTCGGCTGGGACGACATCGACGCGGTTGTCATCGGCAAGGCCCCGGACATGTTCGAGGGCGTGATGATGCCCGAGCTGTACCTCGCGCCGGCGCTCGGCGCGGTCGGCAAGCCGATCTTCCGCGTCCACACTGCGGGGTCCGTCGGCGGCTCGACCGCGCTCGTCGCCGCCCACCTCGTGACGTCCGGCATCCACCAGCGCGTGCTGACGGTCGCGTTCGAGAAGCAGTCGGACTCCGACGCGATGTGGGCGCTCTCCGTCCCGCAGCCGTTCTCCGCGCCGCTGCTCGCCGGCGCCGGCGGCTACTTCGCGCCGCACATCCGCGCCTACATGCACCGGTCCGGCGCGCCGCGCGACATCGGCATGAAGGTCGCGGTCAAGGACCGGCTGCACGCGCTGCGCAACCCGTACGCGCACCTCCACCTGCCGGACATCTCGCTGAAGATGGTCGAGGAGTCGATCATGCTCTGGGACCCGCTGCACTACCTCGAGTCGTGCCCGTCGTCCGACGGCGCGGCCGCGATGGTGCTCGGATCCGAGCGCGCCGCGGCCGACGCCGAGGCCGCGACCGGCCGCCGGCCGGCGTGGGTGCACGGCATGGCGATGCGGTCCGAGCCGACGATGTTCGCCGGCCGCGACCAGATCAACCCGCGGGCCGGCCGCGAGTGCGCGGCCGACGTCTACCAACAGGCCGGCGTCACCGACCCGCGCCGCGACTTCGACTGCGCGGAGATCTACGTCCCGTTCAGCTGGTACGAGCCGATGTGGCTCGAGAACCTCGGCTTCTGCGACGAAGGCGACGGCTGGAAGCTGACCGAGGAAGGCGCCACCTTCATGGACGGCGGCGACATCCCGTGGAACTGCTCCGGCGGCGTCCTCTCGTCGAACCCGATCGGCGCGTCCGGGATGATCCGGTTCCTCGAAGTCGCCCTCCAGGTCCGCGGCGAGGCCGGCGAGCACCAGGTCGACGGCGTCCGCCGGGCCCTCGGCCAGGCGTACGGCGGCGGCTCGCAGTTCTTCGCCATGTGGGTCCTCGGCGTCGACAAGCCCTGACCGCTGAACCGGCGCGTCCGACCCCAGTCGGCCCAGTCGGCCCAACCCGGACCGGCCAGCCGGCGCCGGTATGCTGGCCCCCGCTTCCATTCGAGGACGCGGTCGGAACGAGGAGGTTGCCCAGTGAAGGTCGTCGTCGACTTCGACGAGTGCGCCAGCAACGCCGTCTGCATGGGGATCCTGCCGGAGGTCTTCGAGGTGCGTGACGACGGGTTCCTGTACGTCCTCGACGAGCAGCCGCCGGAGTCGATGCGGGACAGGCTCCGGGAGGCCGTCAACGGCTGCCCGACCGGGGCGATCTCGATCGTCGACGAGTAGCGCCGGGCACGGGTTGACCGCGCCGCGGGTCCGGTTCGCGCCGTCGCCGACGGGGTACTTCCACGTCGGCAGCGCCCGGACCGCGCTGTTCAACTGGCTCTTCGTCCGCCAGCACGGCGGGACGTTCGTCCTGCGCATCGAGGACACCGACGCGGAGCGCAACCGTGAGGAGTGGGTCGACGGGATCCTCTCCGCCCTCGCCTGGCTCGGCATGGCGCCCGACGAGGGCCCGTACCGCCAGTCCGACCGGGCCGACCGCTACCAGGTGGCGATCGACGCGCTCTGGGATGGCCGGTTCGTCTACGCCTGTGACTGCACCCGCGACGACGTCCAGGCCCGGACGAAGGACAACCCGACGCCCGGCTACGACGGCTACTGCCGGGACCGCGGGCTGGACCGCGTCGGCCCGGCCGGCGCCGGCCGGGCGCTGCGGTTCCGGACGCCCGACGACGGGTCGACCGTCGTCCACGACCTCATCCGCGGTGACGTCACGTTCCCGCACGACGCGATGGAGGACTTCGTCGTCGTCAAGTCGACCGGCCAGCCGTTGTTCGTGCTGGCCAATGTCGTCGACGACCGGGACATGGCGATCACCCACGTCATCCGCGGCGAGGACCTGCTGCCGACGACGCCGAAGGGGCTGCTCGTCTGGGCCGCGCTCGACTCCGCGGCTGCCGCGGCTGCGGCGGCGGCGGGAGAGGCCGGCGGGGGGCAGGGGCCATCCGACCAGGCACCGGCGTTGCCGGTCTTCGCCCACCTGCCGATGCTCGTCAACGAGCAGCGCAAGAAGCTGTCGAAGCGCAAGGACCCCGTCGCGGTCGAGTCGTACCGGGACGAGGGGTACCTGCCCGAGGCGTTCCGCAACTACCTCGCCCTGCTCGGCTGGAGCCCGCCGGGCGACGGGGAGAAGGTCGACGTCGAGACGCTCGTCCGCGAGTTCCGGCTGGAGGACGTCCACCACGCGCCGGCGTTCTTCGACGTTCAGAAGATGACGCACCTGAACGGTGAGTACGTCCGCGAGCTCCCGCTCGACGAGTTCATCGACCGGTCGCGGCCGTGGGTGGCGCCGCAGCTCCTCGGTGGTGCGGCCGGTGCGGCCGGTGCGGCCGGTGGGGACAGGCCGGACGGCGCGGCGTGGCTGCCGGCGGTCGGGCCGCCGCCGTGGCCGTCGGAGCGGTTCGACGAGGACGCGTTCCTTGCACTCGCGCCGCTCGTCCAAGAGCGCGTCGTCCGGCTCGACCAGGTGCCGGGGATGGTCGACTTCGTCTTCCTGGCCGAGCCGGCGATCGATGCGGCGAGCTGGGAGAAGGCCATCGCCCGGGACGACGGCGCCGGTGCGCTCCTCGCCGCCGCGCTCGACGCCTACGGGTCGTGCCCGTGGTCGGCGGACGCGCTCAAGGAGGCGACGCTCGCCCTCGCCGACGCGGCCGGCCGCAAGCTTGGGAAGGCGCAGGCGCCGATCCGCGTCGCGGTCACCGGCCGCACGGTCGGGCCGCCGCTGTTCGAGTCGCTCGAGGTGCTCGGCCGCGACGCGGTGCTGCGGCGGCTGCAGGCCGCGCTCGACCGGCTGTCGACAGGCGGTCCGGACAGATCTGGCGACGCCGGCGCGGCGGGCTGACGGCGGACCGGGGCTCGGTCCGTGCTCCTCGGCCCGCTCAGGTTGGTGTTCAAGATCCTCCTCCTGCTCGTCCTGGCCGTCGTCGTCTACTTCGTCGTCACGCTCGTCCAGGTCTGGCTGACGTCCCGCCACTACGACCCCCGTCCGGCGCAGGCCATCGTCGTCATGGGCGCGGCTCAGTACGACGGCGTGCCGTCGCCGGACCTCCGGGCCCGGCTGAACGAGGCGCTCCTCCTCTTCCACCAGGGCGAGGCCGGCGTCGTCGCGGTCACCGGGAGCAAGGAGAGGGGCGACGAGTTCACCGAGGCCGAGGCCGGTGCCCGGTACCTCGAGACGAAGGGCGTGCCGTCGACCGACATCGTCGAGGCCGGCGGCGACGACACGTGGCAGAGCCTCTCCGACGTCGCGCCGATGCTGAAGGCCCGCGGCGACACGAAGATCCTGATGGTCACCGACCCGTTCCACGAGGACCGGTCGATGGCGATCGCCTCCCAGCTCGGCCTCACGCCGTACCCGACGCCGACGCAGACGTCGCCGATCACCGGCTGGGCGACCGTGCCGTACTTCTTGAAGGAGGCCGTCGGCGTCAGCCTCGGCCGGGTCGTCGGCTACCAACACCTCCACGCGCTCGGTTGAGCTGGGCTGATGCGATCCGGTGCCCCGTTCGGGTAGCCTGGACGCTCGCCCGTTCGGGGGTGGTGTAATCGGCAACACGACTGGTTCTGGTCCAGTTATTGAGGGTTCGAGTCCTTCCCCCCGAGCTCAGTCGGCGAGCCGGCGATCGGCTTGTCGGCCGCAGGGCCCCATCGTCTAGAGGCCAAGGACACCACCCTCTCAAGGTGGAGACACGGGTTCGAACCCCGTTGGGGCTGCCAATATCCTCCCAGTTCAGAGGTGATTTCTCTGCCCGGCCGCCGAGCTGACCGTAGAGCTGTCCATCCATTTGTCCATCCATTCGGGTAGACTGCATCCAACGGTCAGGACGCAGCGGACATCGGGGGCGCCGATGGCAGGATCGATGCGGCAGCGAGGCGAGGAGTCGTGGCAGCTCCGGGTCCACGCCGGGCGTGACCCGCTGACCGGTCGGAAGCGGTACGTCGAGCGGACCTTCCACGGGACCAAGCGGCAGGCGTCGAAGGCGCTGTCGGCGCTCGTCGTCGAGGCCGGGCGCCTGGCGCCGAGAGTTGCCCGCGAGGGCACGATGGCCGCGCTGCTCAACGAGTGGTTCGAGCACGCGTCGGCGAGCTTCTCGCCGAAGACGGTGGCGGTGGTCCGCGGGTACCTCGACAGCCCGATCATCCCGGCCATCGGGTCGATCCCGGCGTCCCGACTGACGCCGGCGGAGCTCGACCGTTTCTACCGGCACCTGCTCACCGTCGGGGCAGCGCGAGGGCCGTACGCGCCGGCGACGGTGCGGCGGGTGCACGGGATTATCCGTCGGGCGCTGACCCAGGGGGTGCGCTGGGGGTGGCTGAGCCACAACCCGGCTCTGGACGCGTCACCACCGAGGGTGCCGCTGCGAGAGCTGACGCCGCCGACTCCGGATGAGGTGGTGCGGCTGTTCCGGCTGGCGCAGGAGTCCGATCCGGAACTGGCCACGTTCATCGTGCTGGCCGCGTCGTCCGGCGCCCGGCGGGGCGAGCTGGTGGCCTTGCGGTGGCGGGATCTGGACTTCGACCGGGACACGCTGTCGATCGAGCGGGGTGTGGTGTTGGTTGACGGGAAATTGATCGAGCAGGGGACGAAGACGCACCAGGGCCGACGGGTCACCCTTGATGCCGGCACGGTGGCGACGCTCAAAGAGCACAAGACCCGTGTGGAGGCCAACGCCCGAGCAGCTGGTGCGAGGATCACGCCAGAGTCGTTCGTGTTCAGTCAGACCGTCGATGGCTCGATCCCCTGGCGACCGGACGCGACGACGAGGGACTTCCGGGTCCTGTGCAAGAAGGCTGGAGTGACTGGCGTCCGACTCCATGATCTCCGGCACTACGTCGCGACTCGCCTGTTGGCGTCGGGCATCGACGTCCGAACGGTGGCGGGTCGGCTCGGCCACCGCAACCCGGCGACGACGTTGAACGTGTACGCACACTTTGTTCCCGAGGCCGACCAGCAGGCTGCTGAAGCCCTTGGCCAGCTCTTCGGGCAAGCACTCGAAGCGGCCGAGACAAGGTAGAAACCAGTCTTGACACTTCGCAGGCCATTCTGGCTCGGCTAACGCCCAGCCGGAAGTCGGCTGAGCCCCGCCTGATGGGAGCCTCGACCTCGGGCCATACTGATCTCTGTATCCTCATGGGACATCCAGCCTCGCCGACAAGTAGCGGTTGATCACTCGACCGCAGAGTCTCATATTGAGTGCCGGCCCAACATGGTGATCCACCAGTGATTGCATCGCCGACCGGCTAGAGTGGCACGGCAAACGATCGATCGATACTGAAGCACACAGCAGACCGCGTACCTCCGACCGATTCGCAAACAGCACATCTACCGATCAACTAGACCCCGACCGTGATCACCCGCATCAAGAAGGTTAGGGACTACCGCGCTCTGCGCAATTGGTCATGCGGTGAGGATGTCGCCGATTTTGCCACTATCAACGTCGTCTACGGGTTCAACGGGTCGGGTAAGTCCACTCTTTGTTCGCTGCTGAGGGACGCCAGCGCTGACGCGGACTGGGCGACCGGACTTGAGCTGGAAGTGACAGAGACAGGCACTCGACGGTCGGTGACCTCTCACGAAGATCCGTTCTGGCCCCGGGTGAAGGTGTTCAACCGAGACTATGTGGAGGCCAATCTTCAGTTCGACGAAGCTGATCCCACGGCGATCCCGCTCCTCGTCCTCGGCGAGCAGCAGGTGGAGAATGAGGCCCGACGTGCCGACCTACAGGCGTCGCTCAGAGAGATCGATCAGAAGCTCCCTGACGTACGACAGAAGAAGATCAAGGCTGATAACGGCCTCTCCATGCTCATGAAGACGACGGCGAACACCATCCTGACGGAGCTTCAGCATCTCGGCGGCAGGTACGCCCCTCGGAGCTTCAATGCAGCTTCGGTCCGGAGGCGACTCGCCGACGGCTTCACCGCTCCGCCGGCCGACACCGACATCAACACCTTGCTCGGAGTCATCCGGGAGAACCAACTCGACGCGGTGACGATTCCGTTGACTTCGTTTTCAATCGAACGTCTAGTTAGCGAGGTGCGCTCCGCGTTGGCCTCGACGGCGGTAGCCCAGGTGATCGATGACCTCCGGGAACACCCTGACTGGAACCGCTGGGTTCAGGAAGGCCTCGTGTTGCACGGCGCTCGGGATGCCTGCATCTACTGCGCGAGCGCCGTCACTGCGGAGCGCAAGGAGGCGTTGGCTCGTCATTTCGATGGCAGCGTCCGGCAGCTCCAGGGCCGCATAGCGGCTATCGAATCGGAGCTGCACGAAGCCCGGGATTCCTGCGCGCGAACGGTAGCGACTCTCCCGGCTGATGAGCTGGTCTCGTCCGAACTTCGACTGTCGTTCGCAGAAGCCCGGTTGGCGGTTGGTCTTCGGGTCGGTCGATGGAACGAAGCTGTCGCTGTGCTCCTTGAAGCAGTAGATCGGAAGCGAGATTCTTTGTTTTCTGTCGTGGAACTGCCCGAGGTGCCGGGGCCACCCACGGTGGCCTTTGACGACGTGATCGCGTTGTTGCAAAGGCATAACGAGATGGTCGAGCAGTTCGACGAGCGGCGCCGGACGGCTGCGCAGCAGATCGAGTTGGCGCACATCGCGGGGATCCGTAATCAGGCTGACGTGCTATCCGGGGACAGTGCCCGGCTTGAGTCCGAACAGAGGGATCTGAGTGACATGCGGCAGAAGCTCCAAGAAGAGCTGGCATCTCTCACCGGCGACGAGCTCGACGGTGCACCTATTGCCCAGGAGCTGAACGATGACCTAGGGAGGCTGCTCGGTCGGTCGGACCTTAAATTCTCCCTCGGTCAGCATGGGTACCGGATCACCCGGGACGGGAGGCCGGCGAACCACTTGAGCGAGGGTGAGCGCAATGCCATTGCCCTTCTCTACTTTCTCCGTAGTCTCGAGACGCACGACGCGGAGCTAGATAAGTCCACCGTTGTCATCGATGATCCGGTATCGAGTCTCGATCGCAACGCGCTTACTGGACTGTCAACCCACCTGTGGCGTCGTCTCGTCGAAGGTCAGAGATGCCGGCAGCTCATCCTCTTCACCCACAACTTCGAGTTTTTCAGGCAGTGGCTGATCCAGCTCCAGCTCGCGGGGAAGAAGGGCAAGGATCGTCAGATTTTCGAGATGCGTCGCCGCGTCGCTCGAGATGACGCCGGGAGGACGTCGTGGTCGCTGGAACTTGCATCGTGGAGCCGGGACGGCCTGTTGGAGACGCATCTTCGTTCGGAATATCACTACCTGTTCTGGCGAATCGCTAACACCGTGCGTCAGTACCGGGAAGCACCATCTATCGAGCTCGATATCGAGGCGGATAGCGTGCTACCGAACGCGTCTCGTCGCCTGCTGGAAGGTTTCCTCGGATTTAAGGTTCCAGCGTCGCTTGGAAATCTCCGGGTACAGGTCGCCTCTGTACGCAGCGCGTCGCTTGATGACGTCACCCGTGCGGCGGTGGATCAATACCTCGGGCGCCACTCTCACTTTGAGACCGCGGACTCGACGGTACCGGTGGATGGTGGCGAGGGTGTTCACATGCTCCTGGTCATCCTTCAATTCATTTACGAGGTCGACGCCGATCACTTCACCGCCATGTGCGAAGCGGTTGCGGTAGACGGAGGCTATCTGCGCGATGCCTTCCCAGCCGCCATTGGGGGGCACGCCACGTCAGACTCTCAGGACGCCAGGGAGGCGCGAGGAGGCGACGATCAGTGACGGTCTCCGCCGTTGCTCAGCGTGTTGTATCAACCGATGGAGTCGCTGCGTGGAACGTTGCCGCCGGATTCGATCTTCAAGACGCGACGCGTGCAGCCGCCATCTCTACAGCATCGGCTCCTGGTCGACGCTGGGCTCCTCGACGCTGAGACCGGTCAGCTCCGACCATGCTCTCCGTCGAGCGGCATCCTCGTAGGTGTAAACGATCGCGGCCCCGACAACCTGGGCCGTCGCCAGGTGCACGGCGTCGGCTGCCTGCAGGCTTCGCCCGTCGGTCATGGCGGTCCTGACCAGATGCCGGGCCCGGCGCATGACCGCCGTGGAGGGCTCGACCAGTGCGATCGGCTTGCCGGCGGCCGGCCATAGACGGTCGATGCTGGCTTCGGCCTCGTCGTCGAGGGCTCTCTGGATCTTCTCTTGGGCGGCGAACGCCACCTCGACGATCGAGAGGGTCGAGGTGTAGATCCGCCGCCGACCGTCCTCGCCTTGCCGGAGCAGCTCCCGGACGACCACGACCCGATGCTCTTCTCCGCTGATGAAAGCGAGCGTCACATTGGCGTCGAGGTACGCCGCTGGAAGCTCAGCCGGCATCCCGCAGGTTTCGGATGATCGCCTCCGAGGACAGGGCTTCCGGAACCGGCGTCAGCACGCCTTCGGCCTCCATGAACTTCCCTGGGCTGTAGTCCACGTTCACCGGCTGGATGTCGATGACGTCACGGACGGATCTCGGCCGGTCGGTCACCGCATCTCGGGTGACCAGCCCAGTCACTTCGACGACGTTGCCCCAGACACCGCGCATGAGGTCTTCCGCCCCTGGTCGGAGGAAACAGGAGATCGCCTTGTCGTGAACGAGGTCGTAGAGAGTGAACCGGAGGGAGCCCCGGGCCTGCAGCGTCTGCACCCGCCCCACCACGGTGCCAATCGCCCTGGGCAGTGGCGCCGTGGTCTCGGCTGGGGGAGGGCCAGTGAAGACGACGTCGTCTTCCGCGGTCTCGAAGCGCACTCCGGTAGCCGTGCGCTTGGTGAGATCGACGAGATCTCGGACGTAGCGGATCGCCTGCCGGTTGTCGCCTGCGGTGGGGTGCTGCTGCACCTGGAGGGCGGTCTCCAGGTATTCGTGGACCACTCCAGGGATGAACTGGACCGCTTCGACGTCGTGCGCCTCGGGACTGGCCGTCAGGGTGGCGCTTCCGAATTCGAGGCCGGAGACAACCCAACCGAGGCGGTCGCCGGCTCCGGACTCCTCCGCCAGGGCGCGCAGAAGCTTGTTGAACCGATCGACGGCGATGGCCAGGTCGGATACCTCGATCACGCCGTCGAGCGCAAGGGTGACGGCCTCGGTTACCATGCCTGCAGTCTACCGACGGATTGCTCGTTGGTACTGCGACCGGTGATAGCAACAAGTAGCCGAGGGAGTCGCACATTGATCACCGAGGCCTACCGTCGCTCTTGCGCTACCAACGGACCCTCCGCATTCCCGCCAAGGTGTGTTGGAAAATACTGTTCAAAGCGGGTGACTAGGCCGACAACTGGTATGAGTTCCTGAAGCGAGTCCGCCCTTCGGACCTTCCGGAAGTACCAGAAGGGCAACCATTCAGCCCACGGTGGGCATCAGCGCGCCAACGCCCCACCTTGCCGCCACCTCTGGAGGCATTCTGCCCCTACCAGTCACCGGAGAGTCAACGAGGGAGCATGCGGGTCGGGTGCTCGAAGATCTCATCGTTCGCCGATGACCAGGTAATAGGCAGGGCAGTCGACTTCATCGGCCCCGCCTCGGTGAAGCCGTTCACATCAGCCTAGACCGCATGCGACGAAATCGTGGCGAAGGTCCACCAGCCCACCCCAACGATCCGCTCAAGCTGTCTTGCAGAGCCGATCCGTGGAATACGCTACTATCAAGGTACTTAGGACCTGGGGCCGCGCCGGTATTCATGGGCCCCCTGGAGTTGCTCAGTTTGCGAGGAGGGCGTAGATGTTGAGCACGTTCGCCTTTGGCGTTATAGGGGCGGCATTTCCGGAGATCATCCGGCTATACAATTTGCGAATGGAAAAGCTAAAAATTCCGTGGACGTATTTCATTATAGCGCCAGCATTTATGGCCGTATCGGGGCTCGTTGTTACTGCCTTGCCGGGGCACCTCACTCACATCGCTGCAGTCTATGCCGGTACCGCCGCACCCCTTATTATTTCACGGGGGGGTAGTGCCGGAGAGTTTGCCTTCTCAAAATCCCGAAATACTCAAACCCCTGACGAGTTGATCTCTGGTAGGCGCGGGGTCAATATCGATGACGTCTCTCTACGTGCAAGCTCGACGGTATCAGGGAAAATTAGAGCTCCATCTGGAGCGCTTTACAATGTAGATGGATTCTACCGCTTTCTGAGCGCACTGTAGTCAATAAAACCATGCCATCCGAAATGCTTGGTCGTCAGAACCTGGGGGCAATTGCGCATGACCAATTGACCAGATGTATGGTGACGCTATCAAAAAAGCTTGGCCAACACGGTCTGCGCATTTCGGTATTTACAAGAGACCGCCGCTCAAATGGTCCACCCATTAGATTCGACGAAAATATCTCGAAAGATGCCGAAGTTGAGTCGGTACTACTAAACACCGAAATCGCAGCTTTTGAAACGATGAGTGAGGCGGCAACAGCGCTGGCCGATGGTCGACATGTTTACGCGACCCCCCTCGTGTCGTGGCATCAAGATGTCCGAGTGATTTTGACCGCAATTGAACCACGGATCGACCTCAGGCAGTTGAGAGATGGTGCCCACTTGGGGGAGCTAGTTTGCTGGGCAAGAATGCTAAGTGTGGAAAGTGATAGCTGGACAGATGTGAGGCAAGAAGCCGTTGGCGCTGTTGCTTCTGGGCCGTTTCTTTTCGCCATATGTGCTGATGTGCAGATTGACTCTGCTCTCCTTTGGGTAGTAGATCCTCCATATGAAAGAGGAGTGTTCCGGGCGTTTGGACGTTGGGGTATGCGTACCAATCCATCGACCATTGAGGTTCCACACGGGCGGGGTGTAGTCGGTCGGATCTCATCGATAGACGGCCCTAAGTACGGACACTTTTACGAAGACAAAAATACAAAGTCATATAATCAAACTCTTGTACACGATGAGGGGTGGCAATCCTGTCTCGCAGTTCCAATTGTTGGCAGCGGCGAACTCATGGGGGCATTGTCGCTATATAGCCGCAGTTTCTCTGACAGTCTTGAGGCAAGAATCAAAGTCTCTTCGGCCGTTCTTCTGGGCAGTGGGATCCTAGTACGGCACGAGCGACACCGAAAGACTGAAGAAGACCGCGGCATACAATTGGATCAACGGCTTGAACGTATGCAATCAGGGGTAGAACTCCTTGGTTTTGTCCACGATATGGCCGAAGAGGCAGCGCATCTGTCCGACCGTGCGGAAGAGGCGTCAATTCTGGCGAAGAATACTGACGAATCATCTCTGAAGATCCTGCGGCTTGTTACCGCGAATATGAGTGAGCATGCGGGAAAAATTGGGGGGATTGTCCGGTCGATGAATAGGCTTGCCGAAGGCAGAAGGCCTGAGTCTACGCGCTTTGATCTTGGAGAAGTGATTGCCGAGGTGAATCCAGTAATAGAGTCAAAGTCGGGGGAGGTAAGAATTATTATTCCGTCGGGTATTTACATTCGGGGGGATGCTCTAGATATTCAACGGATTATTCTAAATCTTGTGGCTAATGCGAGGCACTGGACGCCTAGGGATGGAGGGAAGATCGAGGTGCGCGCTTCGGTAGTGGGTGAGCACGTTGAACTGTGTGTTAAAGATAATGGTCTTGGTATGAGTGAGCGGGTAAGACGTGAGGCCCAGAACCCTTTCTATTCGAACCGAAAAGGCGGGCTGGGGTTGGGACTTTATGTCGTAAAATTGTTGGCAAATCGACTTCGAGGCGAAGTACAAATCAGTTCGGAGGAATACAAGGGCACTTCCGTCAGGGTAATATTGCCGCTGGTAAAGGGACCAAATAGTGGAGCGCGAAACTAGATATGGCTGTAGTAAGAAAAGAGAAGAATATAACGGGAAAAGGACACCGGATCGTCTGGGTGGATGATCGACCGGAGACGATTGAAAAGCCTGTTGATGCGCTTCGGCAGCGGGGCTATGAGGTAGAGGTGGCTACGCCGAGCCGGGCTGAGGGGCTCGTGGCGGGTGTCACGGATGAAGATAGTACCTTCCTACTAGATCTACGATGGCGACAGGAACTCGCTGAAGACTCCAGGTACCGGGATGGTAAGGAGTTTGCTCAGGCTCTCGCAATGGAAAGGCCGGCTCTGGCGATCGTATTTATTAGCGATTTTTTTGCTGAGCCAGAGTATAGCGATATTGAAAGAGATATTTCACCTCTTGCGATTGTCAGGCGTGTTGCTAAGCAATCACTTATTCATGGTAAGGGAGTGTTGAGTAGACGGAAGGAGGTGATGGTGGATGACCTGGAAGAGAGAATTGATGACGCATTTCGTGAAGCGACCGATCGACGGTCGGAGATTGATTGGACGCAAAGGTGGCTCAACGAGAAAGTTCCACAATCGATAACTCTTGAGGAGTACAGGAGCATGCCCCCTGCGGAGAGGGCCGTAGCTGCAGATCGGGTTAGGTGGTGTAGGCAGAGAGTTATTGATGAAGTCTTTAGACGTACTGCGGCCCAGTGGATCGTAATTGGTGGCCACGAGTTTGTCGTTGTCCGATGGGGCTACAGTGGAGAAGAGCCGAGCGACGGTGAAATGGAGCATTGGGCGCTTGAGCACGGTTCGGTACCGTTTTTGTTCAGTCGGCCGGTTAAGATCGATGCCATTTTTAGCGGGGATGGAGACGGGCGACATGGGGCAGGTAGTCGACAATGGGCTTCGGAAGGGCTCGATTGGGCGGGCTGTCGTGGCGCGCCGAGCTACCCGGTCTTGGCGGTTGATTTTCCTGATAGTACGGATGAAGGGTTGCGATATATTCTATTCGATACTGGTGCGGGCGCGAACTGGATTGACTATCAGGTATTCGACTCAGGCGGACTTGTTACGGGCCGGGAGTGGATTCATTCGGTGGAACGGGACATTGGTGTCGGGATTGAGGGGCTGAGTAAGGAGGCGCGAGATCTTCTTAATATTCACTATGCGGACGTGAGGGTCCGGACTGCGCTGCAGGATGGATCTTCGTCGATTACCGGAACGGTTGGATTCCGAGCAGTGCTGGATTGGACCGCCTCTTCGTTCGCGTCGCGCTGCCATTATGGCGAATGTGAGGGGAGTTCGCAGGCGCTGGAGACACAGCTGGAATACTGGTGCGGAATGAGATCCGGCCTCTTGTCGGGAAGTGCTCTGGAATCGCTTGGAATCGGGCTGATGCTAAATGGGAAGACGAGGAAGTCGCTGATCGTGTCGATGGATGGATAGATTCTGCGTGATTCATAAATAACTTTATATCAACAATGGAAAGGACGACCTTCAGTTGTGCGCCTACTGTGGCGCCCATGAGTTCGGAAGGGCCCGTTGGTTCCGCATCGTCTGGAGCGAGGCTCCGCCACGCGTCCCGTTGTATAGAGGGTCGAGTCGGGTAGCGATTCCGTTGGATTGCTCACGACGCATCGAGACTGGGTCGGGTGGTGAATCGCGTACGCGGTCGCTCCGGCGGCGGTCGACTCTCTACCGAGTACGGCGCCGTGCGCGGATTGTCGCGGACCTGATCGGAGCGACCTGATGTTGCGAATGCCCGCGGTCCGAGGGCCAGAGCGGGCGTCGCTCGGTTCGCTTTCCGTCGAAGCGACGTCTCCCGCAGTTCTCCGCTATCGGCGGTTTCATGCTCCTCGACGGAGCGGCCTACTCGAGGGGATGGGGACCTGTCGGGGCCGCCGCGTTGACGCTCTATCGGCTGACGCGGGAGGCTCGGGGGCGGTTCGAGGCTTCCGGGCGCAGGGTCCGCGAGGTGGCGCACTGGCTGGGGACCTCTCCCGCGCAGCTCGACCGGCTTCGTGATCCGACGAACTATGCGAAGTCGGTGCGCCAGTTCATCTCCTTGCTCTATGTCCTCGGTTGTGAGGTCGACTTGCGAGTCACCGAACAGTCACGCACGGCCTGGCCAGCTGACTGCTTCCCGACGGGCGCAGGACGAGGAACGGGCCGACCGGTCCAGGACTGCGTCACTCCCGTCCTGGCGGCGGTTATGACGAGGAAATCAAAGGTACATATCAGCCAGCTGTTCATGTCCATAGACACTTAACGTAACGCCCGGTAGTTGCACGATTATGTGACAAAGCGTGCTTTTCGCGCACTTGCTGGATTGTCTATCCACCCTTGCCGAACGCGGTCGCCCTACCGTCCGGCAGGATGGTGCCGAGGGCGAAACGGCTCACACCTGCCCAGGTCTTGGGTGCGAGGGTGCGAGCGCTGAGAGAGAATTTGGGTGATCGACAGCTCGACCTGGCACGCCGGGCCAAGAAGCACGCGACCTATATTTCGAGGCTCGAAGCCGGAAAGATCAACCCGAGTTTGAACGCCCTCGTCGACATTGCCGTCGCTCTTGACGTGGATCCCGCCACACTGGTGGCCGACATCCACCCCCGCGATCTTCGCTCGCACCGACGCCCGAAACGCCCGCCGAGCGACGAGATCGCCCCGTAGCATCTGGATTCGCGGACGTCTGCGCTCGCCGGCCGGCATCGCCGGGAGGGCGAGGATACCCTGGGCGACGACGGCCGCAGGGATGCGGTTCGGGCGATGCCCTGAGGGGGTGAGCGATGGACGACGACGTGTTCCAGTCGCTGGCGGCGCGGGTGGCCGCCGACCGGCGATGGATGCGACGGGTCAACCGGCACATCTGGTTCACCAATTGGCTCGACGGCCTGCTGGAGATGGGCATGGTCTGCGGGGTCCTCGGTCCGATCGGACCGATCGTCGTTCCCGAGCCGTCACCGCCGTCCGACCGGCGCACGCTTTCGGGCTGACCGTCCGACGTCAGTCCGTGCACCTGGAGTCAGGCCGTGCACCGGGCCGGCCTCATGGGGTAGGACGGTGCGGTGCAGCCGGACGTGACCGTGGACGTGGCCGACCTGGTGGCGGTCGTCGAGATCCACCGACCACCGAACAACTTCTTCGACGCCGATCTCGTCGGCGCCCTCGCCGATGCGATCGAGTCGGCGGAGGCGAACCCCGGCGTCCGGGCGATCGTCCTGTGCTCGGAGGGCAAGAACTTCTGTGCCGGCGCGGCCCTGGGCGGCGACGACGATCCGTCCCGTACACCGCTTGCCGTCTACCGGCAGGGCCTCCGGCTGTTCACCGGCACGCGGCCGATCGTCGCCGCGGTCCAGGGCGCGGCCGTCGGCGGCGGGCTCGGGCTGGCGCTGGCGGCCGACTTCCGGTTGGCGACGCCGGAGAGCCGGTTCCACTGCAACTTTTCGCGGCTCGGTTTCCACCACGGGTTCGGCGTGACGGTGACGCTGCCGGCGGTCGTCGGCCAGCAGCGGGCGCTCGAGCTGCTCTACACCGGTGGGCAGGTCCGCGGCGACGACGCGCTGCGGCTCGGCCTGTGCGACCGGATGGTTCCGCCGTCGGGCCTGCGCCCCGAGGCCCTGGCCCTGGCCGGGGAGATCGCGGCCAGCGGGCCGCTCGCCGTCCAGTCGATCCGCCGGACGATGCGCGGCGACCTTGCCGAGCGGCTGCGCCAGGCGATGGAGCGGGAGAGCGAGGCCCAGAACGTCCTGCGCACCACCGAGGACTTCGCGGAGGGTGTCCGGGCGATGGCCGAACGCCGGCCACCGCGGTTCGTCGGGCGCTGACGCGGTCGGGGGCTGGTCGGTGAGCGGGGTGGGCGCGATCCGGTCCGAGCCGTGCCGATGGAGCTGAGCCCGGAGCACACGGAGTTGGCCGAGACCGTCCGCCGGTTCGCCCGCGACGAGGTCGCACCGGTGATCGCCGACTACTACGAGCGGGAGGCGTTCCCGTACCCGGTCGTCACTCAGATGGCCGAGATGGGCCTCTTCGGGCTGCCGTTCCCCGAGAGGCACGGCGGCATGGGCGGCGACTTCCTCGCGTTCTGCCTCGCCCTCGAAGAGCTCGCCCGGGTCGACTCGTCGGTGGCCATCACGCTCGAGGCGGCGGTCGGCCTCGGAGCGATGCCGATCTACCGGTTCGGGACCGACGAGCAGCGGCAGCGGTGGCTGCCGGACCTCTGTGCCGGGCGGGCGCTCGGCGCGTTCGGCCTGACCGAGCCCGGCGGCGGCACCGATGCCGGCGCTACCCGGACGACGGCCCGCCGGGACGGCGACGAGTGGGTGATCGACGGCACCAAGGCGTTCATTACGAACTCGGGGACCGACATCACGTCGTTCGTCACGGTCACCGCGATCACCGCCCGGCCAGAGGGCCGCCGTCCGGAGATCTCGGCGATCGTCGTGCCGTCCGGGACCGCCGGGTTCACCGTCGCGCCGAAGTACTCGAAGGTCGGCTGGTCGGCGTCGGACACCCACGAGCTGGCCTTCTCGGACTGCCACGTCCCCGCCGCCAACCTGCTGGGTGACGAGGGTCGGGGCTACGCCCAGTTCCTCGAGATCCTCGACGAGGGCCGCGTGGCCATCGCTGCCCTGGCGGTCGGCTTGGCGCAGGGCTGCATCGACGAGTGCGTCCGTTACGTCGGCGAGCGCGAGGCGTTCGGCCACCAGCTCGGCGAGTCGCAGGCGCTCCAGTTCGAGCTGGCGGACATGGACGCCCGGACGCACGTCGCCCGGTTGGCCTACCGCGACGCGGCGGCGCTGCTGGTCGCCGGGCGGCCGTTCAAGCGGGAGGCGGCGATCGCCAAGCTCGTCGCCTCCGACGCCGCCGTCGTCAACGCCCGCGAGGCGGCGCAGATCTTCGGTGGCTACGGCTTCATGAACGAGACGCCCGTCGGCCGCTTCTACCGCGATGCCAAGATTCTGGAGATCGGCGAAGGCACGTCCGAGGTCCAGCGCATGCTGATCGCCCGCCACCTCGGCCTGCCCGTCCACCCGTAGGCGCCCGCCGGGGCGGGCCCGCCGGCAGGCGGCGTTATCGTGGGCGGCGCTGGCGTGACGTGGCCGGCGCGGCGGTCGTCGGGAGCCGAGCGCCTCTGAAGAGAGGGGATCTCGATGAAGGTGCTTTGTGTGCTCTACGACGACCCGGTCGACGGCTACCCGCAGACCTATCCGCGGGCGGACGTCCCGGTGATCACGGCCTACCCCGGCGGCCAGTCGGCGCCGACGCCGGAGGCGATCGACTTCACCCCCGGCGAGCTGCTCGGCAGCGTCTCGGGCGAGCTCGGCCTGCGCCGGTTCCTGGAGGCGGCCGGCCACACGCTCGTCGTCACGTCCGACAAGGACGGACCGGGTTCGGTCTTCGAACGCGAGCTCGTCGACGCGGACGTCGTGATCTCCCAGCCGTTCTGGCCGGCGTACCTGACCGCGGCGCGGATCGCCAAGGCGCCGAAGCTGAAGCTGGCGATCACCGCCGGCATCGGTTCGGACCACGTCGACCTCGACGCCGCCTCGGCCGCCGGGATCACGGTGGCCGAGGTCACGTACTCGAACAGCATCAGCGTGGCCGAGCACGTCGTCATGATGATCCTCGGCCTCGTCCGCAACTACATCCCGTCGTACGGCTGGGTCGTCCGCGGCGGCTGGAACATCGCCGACTGCGCCGAGCGGTCGTACGACGTCGAAGGGATGCACGTCGGGACGGTCGCGGCCGGCCGGATCGGCCTGGCCGTCCTCCGCCGGCTGAAGCCGTTCGACGTCCACCTCCACTACACCGACCGTCACCGGCTGCCGGCCGACGTCGAGGACGAGCTGGGGCTGACGTTCCACGAGACCGCGGCCGCCATGGTCCCCGACTGCGACGTCGTGACGATCAACGCCCCGCTCTACGCCGAGACCGAGGGGCTCTTCGACGACGCCCTGCTGGCGACGATGAAGCGCGGCGCCTATCTCGTCAACACCGCCCGCGGCAAGATCTGCGACCGCGACGCGATCGTCCGGGCGCTCGAGAGCGGGCAGCTCGCCGGGTACGCCGGCGACGTCTGGTTTCCCCAGCCGGCGCCGGCCGACCACCCGTGGCGGACGATGCCGCACCACGGGATGACGCCGCACATCTCCGGCACGTCGCTGTCGGCCCAGGCCCGCTACGCCGCCGGCACCCGCGAGATCCTCGAGTGCTTCCTCGCCGATCGACCGATCCGGGACGAGTACCTGATCGTCGCCGGTGGGGGACTGGCCGGGACCGGCGCCCACTCCTACGGCGAGGGCAACGCGACGGCCGGCTCCGAGGAGGCCGCCCGCTTCGGCCAGCCCGGCTGATCACCCTTCTCCCCCTCCTACACCTTGAGGACGTGGATGGTGCTCGGTGCGCTCTGGCCATCTGGTCGTAGTCGTCGTCCTGGGTGACTACCGGCAAGCCGAGATCGATCGCCTCGTCGCGTTGCGGTGGCGAGGCATAGCTCGCTACCGCTCGCGGCGATCAGTGCGTCGATGAGCTTGACCGTCCGCTAATACCGGCCTCGACAATCGACCACGAGCCGAGCCCACGCCGCCATGATCGACTCACTGATCGGAACCGGTTCCGCCGTCCTGGCCAGGGCGAGCGTGTCTCCCCGGCGGGCCCGCGAGGCGGTGATCGACCGTCGAACACGCCCAGCTCGAGCTCGTCTGTCCACCGACCGGAGACGGTCACGTCGAGCACCGGCACGCTCGCTCGTCAGATCGGGCTCGTCGACCTCGGCCGCCAGCCGCGAGTCGCCGCTACCGATGTAGTCCAGGCCGAGACCGGCCGGCGGCACGACGCCGAGCGTCGCCGATGGTGACCACGGAGACCGTCACTCGAGCCGGCAGCTCGCCCAGTGGTCGCTCGACCTCGCGGGCGATGAACACCGAAGTGTCCAGGAGACCGGTCCGGCTCGCTCAAAGCTCGTCCAGGGTCTGTCCGGCCACGACCTCATCGTCTGTCTCTCTTTGGCGACCGCACCCCGTACTCCGTGGACCATCCGCTCACCGCGAGGCGATCGAGACGCACGGAGCGCCGGATCAGCGGCCCGTTCGGCGAGCTCTCGCCGCAGGTGATCACCGGGCAGCCAACGGGCACGCTGACCGTGGGGCACGATGTCGGCGACCGCCTCCCCGTGCACGGTGAGGACCACCCGCTCACCAGCCCGTACGGCGTCGATGACCCGGCTCGTCTGATTGCGGAGCTCACGCACGCCGACCTTCATGTGCGACAGCGTAGCACATCGGGCCCTCGTCGATCGGTGGATCGAGGCTAAGAGACGCGGCGCAGGCCGCCCTTCTTGGCAGTCTTCTTCGCTGGCGCCGGCTTCTTGGCGGCCGTCTTCTTGCCGGACGATTCGGTCGGCGCGTCGCGGGTGGTCGCGGCCCGCTTGGTCGAGGCCGCAGCGCGCTTGGTCGACGCACCCTTCGCCTTCGCCGCGGTCGGTCTGGCGGACTTCGACGGCTTGCCTTCGCCGGCCGACCGCATGCTCGCTTCGAGCGCGGCCATGAGGTCGAGGACCGGTGCCTTCGGCGTCCGGTCGCCGGTCACGATCGTCTCGCCCTCGCGCTTGCGTTCGATCAGCTCGTGAAGGGCTTCCTGGTGGGTGTCGTGGTACCGGGTCGGCTCCCACGGCATCGTCATCGCGCCGATGAGCAGGTCGGCGACCTCGAGCTCCCGATCGTTCACCGCGTCGTCCGCCGGCAGCGACGGCAGGTCCCGGCCGAGGGCGCGGATCTCGTCGGCGAAGTACAGCGTCTCGAGGACGAGGCCGTCGCCGTTCGGCCGGATGGCGACGAGGTGCTCCTTGTTCCGCATGATCAGGCTGGCGATCGCCACCTTGTTCGACCGCTTCATCGCCGCCCGGAGCAGCGCGTACGCCTTGTCCGCGCCGCCGGACGTCGGCGCCAGGTAGTACGACGCCCGGAAGTAGATCGGGTCGATCTCGTCGAGGTCGATGAAGCCGATCACCTCGACCTCGTGGGACCGCTCCGGCTCGGACGCCTCGAGCTCGTCGTCGGTGACCATGACGTACTCGCCGCCGCCGACGTCGACGCCACGGACGATCCGATCGGTCGACACCTCCTCGCCGGTCCGCTCGTTGACCTTCTTGTAGCGGATCCGGTCGCTCGTCCCCTCTTCGAACTGGTTGAAGTGGATCGACTTGTCGGCCGTCGCCGGGTACAGGCCCACCGGGACGTTCACCAGCCCGAAGCTGAGCGAGCCGGACCAGATGGTGCGCGGTGGCATGGCTCCAATGGTACCCCGGCGACCCGCGAATACACCGTTGAGCAGGGATTGACAGCGGTGTAACTACACTCGTGTCCGACCTCCGGCGTCCACGGCCGTCCCGCTGACGAGGTAGAAAGTCATAGGAGAACGCCATGTCGAGACGGCGCTGACGGGAGGTAGTGATGGTTCGTTCGATGGTGCCCACGTCGAAGCCGACGACCAGCGCCGATGCGGCCGCGCCGGTGGACGGTCCGGCCCCCACGCCGCTCGCCGCCGACGAGCGGCTGATCGGCGACGACGTGCTCGTCGAGGACGTCTCGATCGACGGTATGTGCGGGGTCTACTGATCGACGTGCCCATCGCCGAGACGACCGCCGGCGAGACCCTGCGGCGCGGTTGGCAGCTCAGCCCCGAGCTGGCGCTGCGGCCCGAGAGCTTCGGCGCCCTGGCGTACCACTTCGGCACCCGGCGGCTGTCGTTCCTGAAGAGCCCCCAGCTCGTCACCGTCGTCCGGTCGCTGGCCGACCACGCGACGGCCCTCGATGCCTGCCGGGCAGCCGGCGTCACCGACCGCGACCTCGACCGTTACGATGACGCGCTGCGGACGCTGGCCGGCACTGGGACGATCGTCCCCGCGCCGGCCTCCGCATCATCGGCCGCTGGGTCGGTCACCCCGGTCCCGGCCGCACCGGTGGCCGCGACGCACCCGGTCTCGGCCGCACCGAGCGCTATCCCGGCCAAGCCGACCAAGGCGGCCGCACCAGCGGCCGGTCCGAGCCGGCTGGTCGAGCGGTTCGAGGCCGGCCTGGCCGCACCGATCTGCCTGACGTGGGAGCTGACGTACGCCTGCAACCTGGCGTGCGTCCACTGCCTGTCGAGCTCCGGACGGCGGGACCCCGGCGAGCTCACGACGGCGGAGTGCCAGGCGGTGATCGACGAGCTCGAACGACTCCAGGTCTTCTACGTCAACGTCGGCGGTGGCGAGCCGACGATCCGCAGCGACTTCTGGGAGCTCTTGGACTATGCGACCGAGCACCACGTCGGCGTCAAGTTCTCGACGAACGGCACCCGGATCACGCCGGCGCGGGCGGCGCGGCTGGCGTCGAGCGACTACGTCGACGTCCAGATCTCGCTGGACGGCGCGA
Organism: uncultured Actinomycetota bacterium; assembly: GCA_963844575.1. Taxonomy (GTDB): domain Bacteria; phylum Actinomycetota; class Acidimicrobiia; order Acidimicrobiales; family RAAP-2; genus DASZUK01. The sequence goes on along the minus strand of CAWJOU010000005.1, from coordinate 195,225 downwards.
GCCGGGAAGTGAACGACGCGGTCCGCGGCAATGGCTCGTACGACTCGGCGATCTCGGCGATGGAGCACCTGGCCGACGCCGGCTTCCGCGGCTTCAAGATCTCGGTCGTCGTCACGCGCCAGAATATCTCGCAGCTCGACGACTTCTCGGCGTTGGCCGACCGTTTCGGTGCGCAGCTGCGGATCACCCGGCTCCGCCCGTCCGGCCGCGGCGTCGACGTCTGGGACGACCTGCACCCGACCGCGGCGCAGCAGCGCGAGCTCTACGACTGGCTGCTCGCTCGGGGCGAGAAGGTGCTCACCGGCGACTCGTTCTTCCACCTCGCCGGTTACGGCGAGCCGCTCCCGGGCCTGAACCTGTGCGGTGCCGGGCGCGTTGTCTGCCTGATCGACCCGGTCGGTGACGTCTATGCCTGCCCGTTCGCCATCGACGACCAGTTCCGGGCCGGCAACGTCCGGGCGGCCGGCGGGTTCACGACGGTCTGGCGCGACTCGACGCTCTTCACCACGCTGCGCCAGCCGTCGTCGGGTGGTGCGTGCCAGCAGTGCTCGGCCTACGACGGCTGCCGCGGCGGCTGCATGGCCGCGAAGCACTTCACCGGATTGCCGCTCGACGGCCCGGACCCCGAGTGCGTCAAGGGCCACGGCGAGCGGCTCGTCGCGGCCGACCGCCACGTGCCGCGGTCGTCGGTCGACCACTCGGTGCCGGTCCAACTCGGCCGGCCGGTCCGCGTCGGCCAAACGGTCCGGCCGGTTCGACAGTGCGATGAGTCGCCATTGGCCGGCATCGGGGTCGACGGCCGCTAGCGGCAAGAGGTAGCCCGACGGGGACGGTCAGGCTGAGGGCGGTCAGACTGGGGGCGACCCGCCGACGGGAGCACCCCGGGCCGACGGGAGCCACCGGCGCGGGGTCTGCAACGAGCAGGGTCTGCAAAGAGCAGGGTCGCCAGAGAAGGTCGTCAAGGAAAGGACACGAGTTGGGCAGTCAATGGTTCGAGACGGTGGCGGTCGCTGAGCGGCGGGCCCGTCGACGGCTGCCCCGATCGGTCTACGGGGCGCTCGTCGCCGGCTCCGAGCGGGGGACGACGGCCCAGGACAACGTGGCCGCGTTCGCGGAGCTCGGCTTCGCGCCGCACACCGCCGGGCTGCCGGCGACTCGGGATCTCTCGACGACGGTGATGGGCCAGGAGATCTCGCTGCCGGTCATCATGTCGCCGACGGGCGTGCAGGCAGTCGATCCGGATGGCGAGCTGGCGGTGGCCCGGGCCGCCGCGAACCGCGGCACGGCGATGGGCCTCAGCTCGTTCGCGTCGAAGCCGGTCGAAGCGGTCGTCGCCGCCAACCCGAAGACGTTCTTCCAGCTCTACTGGTCGGGGACCGAGGACCGGATCGAGCAGCGCATGGAGCGGGCCCGGAAGGCCGGTGCAGTCGGGCTCATCGTCACGCTCGACTGGTCGTTCTCGAACGGTCGGGACTGGGGCAGCCCGTACATCCCGGAACGGCTCGATGCGAAGACGATGCTCCGGCTGGCCCCCGAGGTGCTCGCCCGGCCGGGCTGGCTCTACCGCTGGGCGCGCAGCGGCCATCTGCCGGACCTGTCGGTGCCGAACCTGGCGGTCGGCGACGAGCCGGCGCCGTCGTTCTTCGGCGCGTACGGCGAGTGGATGGGGACGCCGCCACCGAGCTGGGAAACGGTCAAGTGGTTGCGCGAACGGTGGGGCGGCCCGTTCATGGTGAAGGGCGTCATGCGCGTCGACGACGCCAAGCGGGCGGTCGACGCCGGGGCGAGCGCGATCTCGGTCTCGAACCACGGCGGCAACAACCTCGACGGCACGCCCGCGTCGATCCGCGCCCTGCCGGCGATCGCCGCCGCGGTCGGCGACGAGATCGAGGTCGTGCTCGACGGCGGCGTGCGCCGCGGCAGCGACGTCGTCAAGGCGCTGGCGCTCGGCGCCCGGGCGGTCATGATCGGCCGGGCGTACCTCTGGGGCCTGGCGGCCAACGGGCAGGCCGGAGTGGAGAACGTCCTCGACGTGCTCCGCGGCGGGATCGACTCGGCGCTCCTCGGCCTCGGCCGCTCCTCGGTCCACGATCTGACGCCAGACGACCTCGTCGTCCCACCGGACTTCGGCCGGGTGCTCGGCGGGCCGTGACATGGCGACGGCGACGGCGACGGTGCCCGTGACAGGGGACGACGGACAGCTGAGCGGGGATGACCGCGGGTTGGGCGGCGACGACCGACGGCTGGGCTGGTTGACGTCGCCGGACGTGGCCGCGCTGGCAACCCGCCCGGTCGCCCCGGTCCTGGCGGTGCCGGTCGGGTCGACGGAACAGCACGGCCCGCACCTGCCGCTGTCGACGGACACGGACATCGCGGTCGCCCTCTGTGACCGGCTCTCGGCCGCGACACCGGCCGTCGTGGTGGCGCCGCCCCTCTCGTACGGGGCGAGCGGCGAGCACGACGGCTTCGCCGGCACCGTGTCGATCGGCCAGGACGCGCTCGAGCTCGTCCTCGTCGAGCTGGGCCGTTCGGCGACCGCGAGCTTCGCCGGCGTCGTGCTCGTCAACACGCATGGCGGGAACGCGGCGGCGGCCCGGCGGGCCGAGCAGCGCCTGGCGGGCGAGTCACGGCGGGTACTGCTGTGGATGCCGGACTGGGGCGGCGATGCCCACGCCGGCCGGACGGAGACGTCGCTCCAGCTGGCGCTCGACGGCGCCGCGGTGCGGACGGATCGGGCCGAGGCCGGTGAGACGCGCCCAGTGGCCGATCTCCTGCCGGCACTGCGCGAGCACGGTGTCGCCGCGGTCAGCTCGAACGGCGTCCTCGGTGACCCGGCCGGCGCGTCGGCGGCGGAGGGCACCGCGCTGCTCGACCGGTTGGCGGCCGAGCTGGTCGGGCTGATCGCGACGTGGCGGGTCGGTTGGCGGGCGGAGTGGGACCGATGAACGCCGAGAGCGCGGTGGGCGCAGCGGGCGCAGCAAGCCCTGCCGGCCGTATCGCGCTCGTCACCGGCGCGGCCCGCGGTATCGGCGCGGCGACGGTGGCCGCGCTCGCCGCCGACGGTTGGCGGGTCGTCGCGGTCGACGCGGCGGACGACCACCCGGCGATCCCGTACCGGTTGGCGGCGCGGCACGAGCTGGACGAGGTCGTCCGGTCGGCCGGCCCGGACGTCGTCGCCGCGGTGGCCGACGTCCGTGACGTCGCCGCCCTGGAGCGGGTCGTCGCCGAGACCGAGGAACGCTGGGGTGGCCTCGACGCGGTCGTCGGCGCGGCCGGGGTCATCGCCGGCGGGGTGCCGGCGTGGGAGCTGCCGGCGGACCAAGAGCAGGCGGTGCTCGACGTCGACCTCGGCGGTGTGCTGAACCTGGCTCGGGCGGCCGTCCCGGCGTTGCTCCGCCGGCCGGCGCCCCGTCACGGTCGCTTCCTGGCGGTCGCGTCGGCCGCCGCCACCCAGGGCCTGCCGCGGCTCGCCGCGTACTGCGCGGCGAAGGCCGGCGTCGCCGGCTTCGTCCGGGCGCTGGCGGCCGATCTGCGCGGCACGGGCGTCACGGCCAACGCGGTCAGCCCGGGATCGACGGACACGCCGATCTTGGTCGAGAGCGCCCGGCTGTACGACCTGGCCGGTCCGCACGAGTTCGCGGCGCAGCCGCCGCTCGAGCGGCTGCTGGAGCCGGCGGAGGTGGCGGCCGTCCTCTGCTTCCTGGCCGGCGACGGCAGCTCCGGCATGACCGGCGCGATCGTCCCGGTCGACGGCGGGCTGGCCCTATGAGATCGGACAGCGCGGTGACGCCGGCCGGCGGTGCGGCCCCAGAGCGGTGAGGCCGCGGCCGGGCCTCCGATGACCGGACCGGCCGGCGCCTCACCGAGGGTGGTCGCCCCGGCGGCGCTCGGTCGGTCGGCGGACGAGCCGGTGCCGTTCGGCACGGTCGTGTCGATCGACCCGGCGACGAAGCAGCTGGCGCCGGACGTGCTCTTCGGCGGATCGCCGGGCCGGCTGCTGCGGCTGGGCTCGGTCGGCGTGGTCGCGCTGGCGGAACTGCGGGCTGGGCCGGTGGCGTCGCTGGCCGCGGCCGCGCTGGCCCGGCGGCTCACGGACGCCGGCGTCGCCCACCCGGTGCCGGACCGGCTAGCCAAGGACGGGCCGGACGCGGCCGACGTCACGGTAGTCGTGCCGGTCCGCGACCGGGTCGTCGAGCTCGCCGAGTGCCTGGCGTTCGGCGGCCGGCCCCATCCGGTCGTCGTCGTCGACGACGGTTCGCTCGATCCGGTGGCGATCGCTGACGTGGCCGCCCGCCACGGCGCATCGACGGTGCGGCGGGCGCTCGCCGGCGGTCCGGCGGCCGCCCGCAACGCCGCGCTGTCGATCGCCGGCACCGAGCTCGTCGCGTTCGTCGACAGCGACTGCCTACCGCCGCCGGACTGGGTGGATCAGCTGGTCGGGCACTTCGCCGACCCGCTCGTCGCCGCGGTCGCGCCGCGGATCGTGGCGCTCGGCGTATCGACGATCGGCTCACCGCTCGACCTCGGTGACCGGCCGGGCCCGGTCGCGCCGGGGACGCGGCTGCCGTACGTGCCGACCGCCGCGCTCGTCGTCCGTCGGTCCGCGCTCGGCGACGGCTTCGACGAGGCGCTCCGCTACGGCGAGGACGTCGATCTCGTCTGGCGGCTCGTCGAGGCCGGTTGGCGGGTCCGTTACGAGCCGTCCGTCGAGGTCGGCCACCGCGAGCCGGTGGCGTTGGCCGATCGGCTGCGCCGGCGGTTCGACTACGGGACGTCGGCCGCGCCGTTGGCCCGCCGCCATCCCGGCCGGCTCGTCCACCTCGTCGTCTCGCCGGCCCCGGCGGCGACGGTGGCCGCGTTGCTGGCTCGTCGGCCGGCGGTGGCGGCCACGTCGTTCGCCGTCGGCACCGCTCGCCTGGCCGGTCGCTTCCGGCGGTTCGGTGCGACGTGGCCGGACGTCGTCGGCGCGTCGGCGACCGGCGTCACCCAGACGTGGCTCGGCGCCGGGCGGTTCGCCGGCCAGTTCGCGTGGCCGGTGCTCGCCGGCTTGCTCGTCGCGCCGGGCGGCCGCACCGCCCGGGTACGGCATGGTCGGCGGTTGGCCGTGCTCTCGCTCGTCCTCGGGCCGGTGCTCGCCGGTTGGCGTCAGGCCCGACGGCGGGCGGGCATCATCGGCTCGAGATCCGGACTGCTACTCGGCCCGGGACCGCTTCGCTATGGCGCCGAGCTGCTGGCCGACCAGGCGGCGTACGGGGCCGGCGTCTACGCCGGCTGCTGGCGTGAGCGCTCGGTCGAGCCGCTCGTGCCGTCACTGGCCGGCCGCGAGGTCAGGGGACGTCGCGGCCGGGATCGATCTGCAGGGCCATGAGCGCGACGTCGTCGACCCGGTCGGTGTGGAGCGCCTGGACGACCCGTTCGCAGAGCGCGGCCGGCGTGTGGTCGCCGGCCGTTGCCGTGGCGGCCAGCCGCGCCATGCTCTCGTCGCTGCCGACGCGGCGCTCGTCGATCACGCCGTCGGTGTAGAGGAGGAGCACCTGCCCGGGACGGAGGCGGCCGCGCCACTCCGAGCGGGCGGTGCCGCCGTCGACGCCGAGCGGGGCGACGGGCGCCAGTGGAAGGAACCGCGCCCCGTCGTCGTCGACGAGGAGCGGTGGGTAGTGGCCGGCCGACGCCATCACCACCTCGCCGGTCGGCGGGTCGAGCTGGCCGAACAGACCGGTCGCCAGCCGGTCGAAGCCGAGGAGCTCCCAGCTCCACTTGAGCGCGGCGACGAGCTCGACCGGACCGTCGACCTGGCCGGCCAGGGCCCGGGCGGCGCTGCGCAGGTGGCCCATCAGGGCCGCCGCGTCGCGGTCGTGACCGGCGACGTCGCCGACCATGAACCCGACCCGGCCGCTCGGTAGGGCGATCAGGTCGTAGAAGTCACCGCCGACCTCGAGGCCCTCGGCCGCGGCGAGGTAACGCGTCTCGACCGTGAGGCCGGGCACGGCGGGGAGCCAGCGGGGGAGGAGGCTCGACTGGAGGATGTGGGACGTCCGGTAGGCGACGTCGTAGCGGCGGGCGTTGTCGACCACTGCGGCCACCTGCTCGGCCAGCTGCTCGGCGAACGCGACGTCGTCGTCGGCGAACGCCCGGCCGGCGGAGATGAACGTCACCGAGCCGACGACCCGGCGGTCGGCCATCAACGGCACGGTCATGTACGACCGGAAGCCGAGCGTCTTCGTCAGCTCGTAGTGCTCGTCGTTCCTCGTCGTCTCCCGGAGGAAGTCGTCCGGCATCCGCGTCGACCACCGCGTGTGGCCGCTCCGGATGACGTCGACGGCCGGGTGGCGGCCGCCGGGATCCGGTGGGTACTGCGTCCGCAGGCGATCGACGAGGTGCTGGCTGGCCGGGTCCCGGTGCTTCGCGACCATCCGGGAGACCTCGCCGTTCTCGTTGATGACGTCGATCAGGCAGATCTCGCCCAATGCCGGCAGGGCGAGCGCGGCCAGCCGGTCGAGGGTCTCTCGGAGGTCGTCGGCCTCGGCCAGGACCTTGGCCGCCCGGGCGAGGAACGAGCTCATCTCGGCCAGCTGCACCTGCTGGGCCAGCAGCCGAGCCCGGTCGACGGCCAGCGCCGCCTGGCCGGTCACCGCGGTCAGGAACTCGCGTTCGCCCGGTCCGAACGGGTGGGCGGTCCCGAAGCCGACGGCCGCGACGCCGACGCCGGCGTCGGCGACGACGATCGGGAGGAGGGCGATGCCGATCGGGCCGGCGGCTTTGGTCGAGCCTCGATCGTCGACCGAGCCGGCAGCGTCGGTTGAGCCGGGGACGACCGGAACGGCGTCGCCGAGGGCGTCGACCGCGCTCAGGTGGACGGCCCTCCGATCCCGGCAGACCGCGGCCAGCGGGAGGGAGTCGTCGATGGCGACCGAGCCGAGCGTCGGTGGCGGCCCGACGTCGGCGGCCGCGCTGACCAGGTCGAGCTGGTCGTCGTGGCGGAGCCACACGGCCGCCCAGCGCGAGTCGCCGCTGGTCGTGTCGGCGACGAGCAGGTCGACGAGGACGGTGGCCGCGTCGTCGACGGTCGTCACGGTCGCTAGCCGGGCAGTGGCCCGCTGCATGCGGGCGAGCCGGTCGGCGAGCTTCTCGGCTCGCTGCCGGGCGGCGTGCTCGGTCTCGAACAGCCGGACCCGGTCGACCGCGATGGCCAGCCGGTCGGCGACGGACTGGAGCACCTCGGCGTCCGTCTTGTCGAAGTAGTCGAGCTCGTAGCTGCCGGCGTAGAGGACGCCGAGCGTCTGGCCGTCGAGCAGCATCGGGACGGCGACGATCGACCGCAGGCCGCTGTCGCGGAGCACGGGCGAGACGACCCGGATGGTCGCCAGGTCTTCGACGACCAACGGCTGCCGGCTGGCCAGGACGAGGCCGGCCATGCCCTCGCCGGCCCGGATGCCGAGGTCGAGCGACAGCTCCTCGCTGAGGCCGGTCGCCGCCCGGGCGACGAGCTCGTCTCCGGATTCGTTGGCCAGGAGGAGGGCGACGGTGTCGACCTCGAGGGCGTCCTTCATGGCGACCATCGCCTCGCGGAGGAGGGCGTCGAGCGACTGGCTCGTCAGCGCGTTCTCGGCGGCCGTCGCCAGGCCCCGCCACCAGCGGGCGAACGGCTCGCCGGCCGCCCCGGCGGCGCGCTCGGCGGCGAGCAGCTCGTCGACGTCGACCATTCTCCGCCGGGCGGTGGGCACGCTTCAGCGTAGACGCACGTCGGGTTGCGCCGTCAGGGCGCCGGCCGGTCCGCCGGCTGGTCCGCTCCCTGCCGCGGTCCGCCTCGGTCACGGCCTCGGCCCGATCGGCCAGCGCCATGCCAGGCGCTGGGAAGACCGGGAGCCAAGTCGCCCTTGCCTTTTGACTTAGGGCGTCCTAATATATCGTCCATGGGGTTGGGCCTCGCAAAGCGGACGAGCCGAACGGCGGCGGGCCCGGCCCCGCTGCGCCGGGTCGAGTGGGTCCGGGTCACCGTCGACGGCCGGTCGGTACGGGCCGAGGCGATCGGCGTCGGCTACCGCCTGCCGGCGACCTGCCGCATCTCGATGGCCATGGCCGCCGACCTCGCCCGCCAGGGTGTCCCGCTCAGCGTCCGGACCATCGACGGCGATCGTGTGCCCAATGACGACGAGCCCAGTGTACCAGCCTGGCAACCAGCCCAGTGGTACCACCCAGTGGTGACCAGCCCGATGGCGACCGCGCCGACGACGGCCGTGCGGTCGAGGCCGGTCGGTAGGGATCACGATGATCGTCTGCTCCTGTGAAGCCGTAAACGATCGGACGGTCCGGACGGCGATCGCCTCCGGAGCGGCTACGGTCGACGAGGTCACCGGCCGGTGTCGGGCGGGTGGCGGCTGTGGAGGTTGCCACCGGCTCCTCGAGCGACTGCTGGCGGACTGCTGCGCGGAGCCACAGTCGCCGGCTGCCTGAGCACCCCCGTCAGACCGAGGAGGCTCCATGCAAGGTGACCCGGCGATCGTCGATCTGCTCAACGAGGTGCTGACCGGCGAGCTGACGGCTGTCAACCAGTACTTCGTCGACGCGAAGATGCTCGGTAACTGGGGCTACGAGCGGCTCGGTGAGCGGTTCCGCCACGAGTCGATCGACGAGATGAAGGACGCGGAGCGCCTCGTCGACCGCATCCTCTATTTGGAGGGTGTCCCGAACCTGCAACGCCTGGGCGTCGTGCGGGTCGGCGAGACCGCGGCGGAGAAGCTGACGCTGGCTCTCGAGCTCGAACACGAGGCGATCGCCCGGTTGAACGGCGGGATCGCCCGGTGCGTGGCCGTCGGCGACAACGGCAGCCGAGAGCTGTTGGCGACGATCCTGGAGGGTGAGGAGTCCCACGCCGACTGGCTGGAGACGCAGCTGGAGCTGATCGGCCAGATCGGCGAGGCTCACTACCTGGCCCAGCAGGTCCGCGACTGATTCAGCCGGCCCCGCCGATATGGTGCGGGCGGCAGCTGGGCAGCTGGGCAGCTGGGCAGCTGGGCAGCCGCAGCGGGCCGGGATGGTCGTGCGGGCAGGGGGGTGCGATGGGGAACGGGATCAGTTCGAGCGGACGCGGCCGGCATCGCCGGTCATTCGTGTCCGCCGGTGCCTCGGCGATCGCCGGCACGTTGGCGTTGACGGTCGGTTCGGTGGCCGTCGGGCTTCTGGCCGGTGGTGCCCCCTCGGCGACGGCGGCCACCAGGAAGCCGGTCATCCTGCGGGTGATGGTGACGAACGACGACGGCGTCGGCGCGCCGGGCATCGACGCCGCGGTCCAGGCCCTGCGAAAGCTGCCCGGGACCAGCGTGACGGTGGTCGCGCCCCTGACGAACCAGAGCGGCACCGGGGGCCAGACGACGGCCGGCCGGCTGGTGGTGACGAAGGCCACGACCGCGTCGGGCTACCCGGCCACCGCGGTGCACGGCTACCCGGCCGACACCGTCGTCTGGGCCGTCAAGGACCACGGCATCGGACGACGGCCGGACCTCGTCGTGTCCGGCATCAACTTCGGGGAGAACGTCGGGCCGCTCGCCACAGTGTCGGGCACCGTCGGCGCGGCCCGGGAGGCCGTCCGGCTGGGTATCCCTGCCCTGGCGGCCAGTCAGGGGGTCGACAACGGGTCCGCACCGGACTTCGCCGAGGGGTCGACCCAGCTGGTCGCCTGGGTCACGTCCCACCGGGCGACCCTGCTGTCCCACCGCTATCGGAAGCCGCCGGCCGCCTCGCTGAACGTGCCGACCTGCCCGGGGACCGTGCGGGGCCCGGTGTCGGCGCCCCTGGCGTCCACCATCACCGGCATCGACCTCGGCCAGGTCGACTGCACATCGACGACGACCACCTTCGCCAACGACGCCCAGGCGTTCGTCGACGGGTACGCCGTCCTGTCGCCGCTGTACCCCGCCGGCTCCTCGTGACGCTCTAGTTCCCGGCCCGTCTCCTGACGGCCGAGAAGGCCCCCGTGGCCTTGGCCGACGAGCCGGCCGCGTAGCTGGCGGTGCCGGTCGACGACGTAACCGGAGCCAGCCCCTCCTCCTGCGCCATGATCGCCGCCTCCATCACCTGCACTGTCGAGGGGTCGATGGCCAGCGGGCCGCCGGCGACGGGCACCTGCCAGACGTGGGTCATGTACCCGGTCCGTCCGTAGTGGACGGTCCCCGGTGCGCAGGGCATGAAGCCGACGATCTGGTGCGTCGTCGTCGACGTGCACAGGTTGGTGTGAGCGTGCCACTGGACGAGGCACCCGTACGGCATCGGACCTTCGCCCTGGCCGGGCATGAGGTACATGGCCGCGACGAGCACCGGCCCGTTCGGGGTGAACGCGTAGACGAGGGAGTCGACGTGGTTCGGGTCCATGATGTCGGCTCGCTTCATGTACGCCGGGTTCACGTAGTGGACGATCGGGAACGCCGGGTCCGTCACCGGTACGTAGCCGGCCGCGGTGGCGACACTGAGTGTCTTGTACTTCGCCACCGCGGTCGTCGTCGCCTGGACGTACTGGACCGCGCCGAGCGTCTGCGCCGCGGTGGCCGCCGTCGTGCAGTCCGGCGTCTGCATGGCGTGGCCCTTGTCGGTTGCCGTGCCGATGGTGGTCAGCAGCCGCACCTCGGCGGCCGGTAGGGGCGGTCCGGTGTACTTCCAGTTCGGGTCGGTGATGTCGAGGCCGGCCATGCCGGACATGTTCATCGAGTTGGCCGTCTTCGATCCCGATCCCTTCGACGCCGATCCCTTCGACGAGCTCGACCCCGACCCGGTCGACGAGCCGTTGCCGCCCGACATCGACATGCCCGACATGCCCGACATGCCCGTGGACGAGCTCGATCCGCTGTTGGTCGACTCGGTGTTGGCGGAAGCAGCGTTGGCGGAAGCGGCGCTGGCCGACACGGCCGACGCGGCCGGGGTGGAGGCCGGAATGACGGCGACGGCCGTCGGAACGACGGCGAGGGCGACGACGGCCGCGGTGGCGGCCATCGGGTGGAGCGCGAACAGGCGAGCGGCCGGCACCGGCGCGTCGGCTGGCTCCGGGACGGTCGGAAGCAGGGCGAGGCCAATGAGGGCGATGAGCGGCCCGTTGCTCGGGTCGGTCCCCATCCCGGTCAGCAGCTCGCCGACTCCCTGACCGGTGATCCAGTAGAGAAGGGCGAGGCCGATGCCGAGGCCGATGAACACCGAGCCGCGCCGGCTGACCAACGGCCCGAGGCCGATGAGCAGCGAGAGGGCGGCGAAGATGACGGCCATCCAGATGCCGGCGCCGGTGAACGCGTGGCCGAACGACCGGAGGAAGTGGGCGTACCAGTCGGGCTCGCCGCTCGCGGTGCCGGCCATCTGTGTCGTGATGCTGTTGGCGGTGCGGTTGGCCGGGAACATCCAGAGCACGGCCTCGAAGACCCAGATGGTTGCCCAGAGGGCCAGCGCGCCGGACGACCCGAGCCGGCTCCGGCCGGCGGCGGACGAGGAGAACCCGGCATCGGGTTCGTCCGGCGCCGTCTCGGACTTGGGCCAGATGAGGACGGCGAGGAGGACGTAGAAGCAGACCGCGCCCGGCGCGCCGGTCAGCGGCGACGCGTGCCCGGTGAGCACGCCGCCGAACCCCTCGCCGAACCAGTAGATGCCGACGCCCCAGATGATGGACGCGAGCAGCGCTGGCTTCGTCGTGCGGCGGAAGAGGAGTCCGACGCCGATCAGCAGTTCGACGAGGCCGAAGACGACGACCCACGTCGCCACCTCGTTGCCGAGGAAGTTGGCCATGTGGGTGATCGACGACGCGACGACCGACGGCTGGCCGGCCGCCATCGGTCGGATGACCATGTCGACGAAGCTCGTGCCGAACATCTTCGGCTGGAACTTGAGCGCGCCGTCCACGATCCAGACGAGCCCCAGGACGATCTGGATCGTCCGCCGGTTGATCCGAAGACGGGCGGCCAGCGGCGTCGGAACGGACGAGTCGACGACGGTCATGATTCCCCCTTGCCCGGTTGGTGCTCCTTGGTCCCCGGGCCGGCGCCATGCTACCGCCGGCCTCCGCCGAACGGCCCTCGCGGAACGGTCTTCGCCAGACCGGTCAGACGGACCGACGGCCGGCAGGCACGCGGGTCAACCAGGGTGGATCAACCGGCGTTGGAAATGGGCCAGGAGGCTGAGCCCACTCGGGGCCTCGGCCCGCTCGGACCCGGGCCCTCGTCGGCTCAGAGGTGTCGGCTCAGAAGTACCGCGTGTTGTTGATGATCGCCAAGATCGCGCCGACGATGATCAGCGACGTCATGGCGGTGCGGGCGCTCTGGGACAGCTTGAACGTCCAGCCCGGCCCGGTCGCGTCGGTCGTCTCCTGCGGCTCGCCGTAGATGCCCCATGGGTACTCGGGGGTCAGCATCCAGAAGAACCCGCCCAGCCGGGCCTGGTAACGGAGCACGGCCCGGGTTACCTCGAAGAGGGGCTTCGGCATCCGCCCGGTGAAGACGATCATGAACCAACTGCCGATCGAGAAGATGTTGAGCCCGTACCCGAGGATGCCGACGAAGATGGCGATCGGGAGGGCGATGAAGAACCGGAACAGGACGGTCAGCCGGTTGAGGTCGGCCGCGTCGGGGATGGCGAGCTGGACCGGGTAGCCGGGCTCCTCGCCGAGACTGAACGGGGGGTACTTGTCGACGAGCAGGTATGAGTAGCAGCGGACGCGGGCGTCCCAGCGGAGCACGCCGGAGAGGAAGTTGACGGCGAAGTCCGGCAGGCGCCCGGTGACGAGCGCGACGAACCAGCCGATGATCACCACGATGAGCGCGGCGATGTAGACGAAGAAGAGGACGATCCACTGCGGGATCACCATGATGATCCGGATCAGCGCGGTCAGGCGGTCCCGTTGATCCGGCTCGGCCACCGCGAGGTGGATCGGCAGGGGGACGGGCACTGCGGGACTGGTTGCCACGATCGGGCTCCTCTCGACGTCGACATGCGCCGCGACGAGGCGAGAGCGTACAGCCCGGACTGTTCGGCTGGGCGGATCTACTAGGCGATCTACCGGGCGGACGCTGACGGTCCGGCCGGCCGGACGGCGAGGCTCAGCGGGCGCCGATGTACTCGACGAGGACCTTGGCGTCCTCTTCGAGCTCTTGGATGCGGCTCTTGACGACGTCGCCGATGCTGACGAGGCCGACCATCGCCCCGTCCGCGACGACCGGGACGTGCCGGACGCGACGGTTCGTCATCGTCGCCATGACGTTCTCGGTCGTGTCGTCGGGCGAACAGGTGTGGACGGGCGCCGACATGATTGCCCGCACGGGGCGACGCATCAGGCCCTCCTGCTCGCGGCCGAGCCGCCGGACGACGTCGCGCTCGGAGATGATGCCCTCGATGTGCGAGCCGTCGGTCGAGACGACGAGCGCCCCGATCGACCGGCGGGCAAGCTCGGCGACCGCGTCGCCGACGGTGGCGTCGCCGGGGATCGTGGCCACGGTCGAGCCCTTGGCTTCGAGGATGTCGACGATGCGCATCTGCTCTCGCCTCCTTCCGGACCGTCCGGCGGTCCGGACCAGTCCGACGTGACGGCACCTCGTCGGCACCGCTCATTCACAGTCTACGGACGACGGCCCCCGCCGCCTAGGGTCGATTGCTCGTGATCTCGATCACGTACCCCGCTCAGCCAGCGGCCAATCGGGCTTGCGCCTGGACGGCAGGCGGTGTCGTGCAGACCGGCGGCTTTGTCACGCCGGTAACGGCGCAGAGGGCACCGATCAGATAGTTCGCCGTGCCGTCGACCGCTTGGGCGACGGGACTGGATGGGTCGGAGAGGTCGGCGGCGATCTGGTCGAGGCTCAGCCCCTCCAGGACGGCCGGACTGGTGCTGCTGCCGATGGTGAGATAGCGGTTGCCGACGTCGACGAACGGGATAGCGTTCCCTGCGCCCTTTGTGTAAGGCGGGGCGTCGTAGGTGTCGAAGGCCGTCTTCTGCAACGGTGACAGCGAGTCGAGCGGGGTGTAGCCGTTGTCGGCCGGTGTGGGGGTGGCCGAGGTGATCTCGGCCGGGTCGAACGTGACGTAGGAGCTGGAGTAGCTGGAGCCGTGGAAGCTCCAGCTCTGCAGGCCGGGGTCGACGTCGTTCGAGGTCGACGAGATGGCCTGGCCGAGATGGGCGAACGTGCCGAACCGCGACAACGCGACGACGAGGGACCACCGTTCGAGCGCGCAGAAGGGGCAGTACTCCCCGCCGACGTAGACCACGGCGGGAAGCCCGCCGTCGGTGAGCAGCGGTGGCTGCCCGGCGACGGCTGTCGGCGGCGTCACCGATGACGGGAGCCCGACCTGCTGGAGCACCGAGTCGGGCACCTGGGTGGCCGTGACGACGTAGCTAGCGAGATCCGAGGCCGGGGCGGGTGACGGTGACGGGGAGCCGCCGGGAACGGCGAGCACGACGATCAGCGCGACCACCAGGCCGAGGGCGGCGCCACCGCCGGCCGTCCGGGCGAGCGTGCGGCGGTGCCGGCGAGCGTTGCGCCGACGGAGCTGGGCCACCGACGGGAGGGGGGCTACGGGGTCCTCGATCAGTGGGGCCGCCATGACGGCCAGGGCGGAGCGGTGTGGTTCAGGCATCGGGTTCCTTTCGAGAAGCGGGGTGGTCGTGGTCGGTCGGCTCGTCGAGCAAGCGGCCCAGCCGGGCATGGGCATCCCGGAGGGTGCTCGACACGGTGCTGCGGGTGATGCCCAGCGTCTCGGCGATCTCGGCCTCGGCCAGGTCGGCGACGTGGCGGAGCACGACGACCTCGCGCTGACGGAGCGGCAGGTCGGAGACGATCCGCCAGATCTCGCCCGCCGGCGCCGGGACGTCCGCCGGACGGGGCGCCCGGGCGAGGAGCCGCCTTTCCAGCGCCGACCGTCGGAGGCTGCGGCGGCTGACGTTGAGGGCGACCCGGAACGTCCATCCGGTGGGGGAGGCCATCGACCGGACGCGGTCCCAACGTTCGAGTGCCCGGGCGAACGCCTCGTCGACCGAGTCGACGGTCAGGCCGAGGTCGCCGGTCACGAGCAGCAGCGTGGCGACGAGACGGGGGTGGGCGTCCCGGTACCACGCCTCGAAGTCGCTCGTCGTCGAGCCCACTACCGGGTCAGTGATCGCCGGGCTGGTAGCTCCTCCGGCCGGGCCGGTCGTCGCCGTGTCGGGATCGTTCATCGAAGTACAAAGTCATCACCGGCCCCGAATGCCGGGCCGTCGCCGAGAATTTCGGGGCCCAACTCGCGCCGGCTCTACGGCTCAGTTCGGCTCGACGGCTCAGACGGGTTCGACGCGGGCCAGGACGTTGCGGCGCCGGAGCTCCCGCACGGCGGCTCGGGCGGCGGCCTCGGCCATCACCGCGGCGACGGCCTCACCGGTGGTGTGCACCCGGATCGCCAGCGCGGCCGCGTCGTCGGCGGTGTAGCCGAAGAGGACGATGCACGCGGTCTCGACCTCCGCGAACGTCGTGAAGTCGCTGTCGATGATGACGACCGCGTGGTGGCCGTCGAAGAGATCGCCGACCTTGCCGGCGATCTCCTGATCCGCGTCGACGCCGGGAATGGTGATCTCGGGCACCGTGGCTGCTCCCTGGTGGACGGCTGACCAGCTTAGGGCGCGCCGTGGCGCCGACGACTGACCCGCCGGACCCCGCCGACCGGCGCCACGCCCCGCCCGCCGGGCCGGCTCCGGAGCCCTGCTCGCCGCGGGAGGTAAAACGGATTAGAACGTTGGCGGTGGTGTACATCTTCTCGATCGCCGCCGCGTTCACGAGCGCGCTGGCCGGCGTCCTGCAGCGGCTGGGTCTCGAGTCGGTGCCGGCCGAGAAGGCGATGCGGCTGGGCCTGCTGACCCACGCCCTCCGGCGGGGGGTGTGGGTGGCCGGGTTCGGCCTGCTCCTGGGCACGTTCGTCCTCCAGGCCACCGCGCTCCGCTTCGGCCAGCTCAGTGTCGTCCAGCCGATACTGACGGTCGACCTGCTGTTCGTGATCGGCATCCTCTCGGTCTTCTTCCACCATCGGCTGACCTGGCGGGAGTGGGCCGGCGCGGGGGCGATCGTGGCGGGCCTCGCCGGTTTTCTCGCCCTCGCCGACCCGGCGGTCGGTCGCGGCATTCCGGGATCGAAGGCGTGGGGGGTGGTGACCGCGGTCGTCGCCGTCGCCGCGGTGTCCCTCGTCATCGGGGCGGGGCGAGGCCCCCGCTGGTGGCGCGCGGCGGCGTTCGGCGCCGCCGCGGCGGTCCTGTTCGCCTACAACGCGTCATTGACGAAGACGACGACGACCTTCATCACCCAGGGATGGAGCCACGTCTTCGTCCACTGGGAGCCGTACGCCATCGGCGTCACCGGCCTGCTCGGCTTCTTCCTCCTCCAGAACGCGCTGCACGCCGGTCCGCTCCCCGCGTCGCGGGCGATGTTGGTCATCGTCAACCCGTTGGCGAGCATCGTCATCGGCATCACCGTCTTCGACGAGCACCTCCGTACCGGTAGTGGCTTCGCGGTCGGCGAGGTCGCGGCGCTGCTCGTCCTCTGTGCCGGCGCGTACGTGCTCGTCCAGTCACCGATGGTCACCGGTTCGGGCGGGACGGGGGAGTCCGGTGAGCTGCTCCGCGCCCCGGCGGCTCAGAGGCCGCAGACGTAGCGCGTGCTCCACGGCTGCCAGCCGTACTCGGCGTAGAGCCGGAGGGCGAGCGCGTCCTGGACGGCCGGCGCAGCTTCGTAGGGCCAGCCGCTGTAGCCGAACGACCGCCACGTCTCTACGAGGATGCCGTAGGCGCCGGACGGCCGGGACGGATCGTTGTACTCGTCGCCGGACTCGTGGACCCGGATGCACTGCCAGTCTGTGGTGGCCGTGCTCGTCGCGTCGGTCGGTGGAGGTGGAGGAGGCGGCGGCGGCGGTGGTGGTGGTGGAGCCGGTACCGCGACCGGAATGGCACTGATGGCGGCGGGGTCGCCGGCCGTTGTCGCACTGCTCCCCGCGGTGCTGCTCCCAGCGGTGCTGCTCGTACTCGTACCGGTGCTGCCGAACAGCCCGCCATTGGGGACGAGTAGTGCGTTGGTCAGCGGTTTCAGATCCGTCGCGCCGTGGCCCGTCGGGATGGCTTCGTGAAACGCCGCCAACGTGTCGTCGACGGTGTCGTATTTGGTTGCGCCGGCCGGAGTGGCGGCGGAATGTTGGCTCAACGACAAGGTTGAGCCGATGATGGACGTGGCGGCCGTAGCCGCCGCGAGTGCAATGCGGGTCCGCATGGCACCTCCCTTCGTCGGGCGCCGATGACGGCGCCTCCCTCTGCTCGGTGTTGGCGGGCTCCGGCCATTGCATTCGCGCCCCGGACGGAGAGCGGGAAGGCTTCCTCCGTCCTGGCTTCACGCCGCAGGGTGTGCGGCCGGTTTGTCGTGTGCCCGATGACTTACGCCGTCGGTGCAACCTCTCTTCGGTCGGTGGGCGGACGGACGTGCCTCGCCGCTCTATGAACACGGACGCGTCAGATTCCGACGGCGTTCGTCCTTCCCGCACCTTCCGGTACCGGGCCAGTGGCCCCGGGTACCGGGCCCCGGCATTCGGCCGGGAGCGGGATCGTGCTCCGGGTACTCTACCGGTCGTTTGTCACATTTCGGGGACCGGGCGGCCGGTGGCCGATGGTCGCTCCTGGGATTTTACCGAAAGAGCACCAGGTCAGATGGTTTTCCGATTTTCTCCGAAACCCGGGGTGCCGCAACGGTTTCGCAACCATATGACAGGCGAGAACGGTGTTTCCCGATGTGGAATCGCCCGGCCGCCCGGCCGCCCGGCCGCCCGGCCGCCCGGCCGCCCGGCCGGTTCGGGGGTCGATCGAGCCGGCTTCAGGAGCCGATCGGGCGGGGCCGAGGTCGATCGAGGGCGGCGTCAGGGCCGAGCGGCCCAGGCGAGCCGGGACTGCCGGGCCGCGTTGACGTACCCGTGCTCGACGAACCATCGGGCGGAGTCGGCGATGGCGTCGGTGGCCGGGCGCGAGGTGTAGCCGAGCTCGCCGCGGGCACGGGAGTCGTCGAAGACCATGTTCGTCGTCGACATCCGCGCCGCTTCGATGGCGACGAACGGCTCGCGGCGGAGGAGGCGTCCCTCGACGTAGTCGGAGACGACGCCGGCGGCGAGGGCGAACGCCCGCGGGAACTGGCGGGTCGGCGCGGGTAGCCCGGTGGTCGCGGCCATGGCGGCGAGGAGGTCGCCCATGGACAAGTTCTCGCCACCGGCGATGTAGCTGCGGCCGGTCGCGCCGCGTTCGAGGGCGAGGAGATGGGCCGCCGCGAGGTCGTCGACGTGGGCGACGTTCAGCGAGGTGTCGACGTACCCGGGGATCTTGCCGTTCAGGAAGTCGACGACGAGCTTGCCGGTCGGCGTCGGTCGGCGGTCGCGCTGGCCGAGCGGGAACGTCGGCAGGACCAGCGTGACCGGCGCGCCCTGGGCGGCGGCCCGCAGCACCTCGTGCTCGGCGACGTACTTCGACCGCTTGTAGAGGCCGAAGAGATGGGCGATGTCGGCGAAGCAGTCCTCGTCGGCGGGCTCGCCGCCGCGGGTGCGGTCGAGCCCGATCGTCCCGACCGTGCTCGTGTAGACCATCCGCTCGCAGCCGGCGTGGGCGACCGCGTCGAGCACGTTGCGGGTGCCGCCCACGTTGACGTCGTAGAAGACGGCCGGGTTCGGCGCCCAGAAGCCGTAGATGGCGGCGGTGTGGAAGAGGAACCGGCAACCCTTGACCGCGGCCCGGACGCCCTCGGCGTCCCGGACGTCGACGGTGCGCCGTTCGACGTCGATGTCGTCGAGGTTCCGCTCGTCGCCGCCCGGCGCGACGAGCGCGACGACGGACGCGCCCCGGGCGAGCAGCGCTCGGGTGATGGCGGAGCCGATGAAGCCGGCCGCGCCGGTGACCGCGACCCGATCGCCGCTCTTCAGACTGACGAGTGGTGGGTTCTCGGCCCCCGGTGCGACGGCGTGATCGCCGGCCGCGCTGGCCGGGTCGGCCGGGTCGGTCGCGCTGGCCGGGTCGGCCGGGTCGGTCGCGCTGGCCGGGTCGGCCGCGCCCGTGGTCGTCACGAGGTAGCCGCGGCGGTCGACTTGGGCGCGCCCCGGCGGAGCGCGCTCTTCGCCATCGTCGCGCCGAACTCGACGAGCAGACCTGGGCCGCGGTGGGCGTCGGCGAGTACGTCGTCGAGGGCGTCGACGAAGTAGTCGACCTCATCCTGCCCGGCGATCAACGGTGGCAGGAGCTTGATGACGTTCATGTTGTCGGCGGCGACCTGCGTGAGGATCCGGTGCCGGTGGAAGAGCGGGACGACGATCATCTGCGAGAACAGCGCGGTCCGCATCGACTCGAGCGCGTTCCAGCGCATCCGGAGCCGCCGGCTGGCCGGCTTGTCGAAGACGAGCCCGATCATGAGCCCCTTGCCGCGCACGGAGTGGAACATCTCGTACCGCTCGATGAGCGGCGCGAGCCCCTTCTCGAATGCTTCGCCGGTCCGGCGGGCGCGGTCGACGATGTCGTCGTCGTCGAACGCGGCCAACGTCGCCAGCCCGGCGACCATCGCCAGCTGGTTGCGGCCGAACGTCGTCGAGTGGACGAGCGCTCGCTCCATCGAGCTGTAGACGCGCATAAAGACGTCGTCGGAGCAGAGGACCGCGCCGACGGGGATGTACCCGCCGGAGAGCGCCTTCGACATCGTGATGATGTCCGGCCGGAGCCCCCAGTGCTCGTGGGCGAAGAAGCGGCCGGTCCGGCCCATGCCGACCTGGACCTCGTCGGCGACGAGCAGCGTCTTGTGCTGGCGGCAGAGCTCCTGGACGGCGGCCCAGTAGTCGTCGGACGCGACGTTGACGCCCTTGCCCTGGATCGGCTCGACGACGAACGCCGCGACGTCGCCGCGCCGCAGCTCGCGGGCGAGCGCGTCGATGTCGCCGAACGGCACCTCCGCCGTCTCCGGCAGGTACGGCCCGAAGCCCTTACGGAACTCGCCGCCCCCGTTGAGCGCCAGCGCGCCGGTCGTCAATCCGTGGAAGGCGTGGTCGCAGTAGACGATCCTCGGCCGGCCGGTGGCGTGCCGGGCGAACTTGATCGCCGCCTCGGTCGCCTCCGCGCCGGAGTTGCAGAAGTAGACGCGGTCGATGCCGGCGTGCGCCCGGGCGACGAGCTGCTCGGCCAGCAGGCCGGGCAGGAGCGCGCAGTCGATCTGGACCATGTTCGGCAGGTCGAGGTCGATCGCCTGGTGGAGCGCCTGCTTGATCGCCGGGTGGCTCCGGCCGAGGGCGTAGACGCCGAAGCCGGAAAGCAGGTCGAGGTACCGGTCGCCGCGATCGTCGAAGAGGTAGCAACCCTCGCCGCGGACGTAGAAGCGGTCGAACCCGAGCGTCTTGAGGACCCGGGCGAGCTGCGGGTTCATCAGGTCCATGTGGAGCTGGAAGTTCTCGCCGTGACGTTCTTGGAGCGTCTGGGCGACGTCGAAGGGCATAGGTCGATCTCCGTAGCGGACCTGCGGTTTGGTCGAGGCCTGGGGTTTGGTCAAGGGTAGTGGGTGCCGACCGTGGTCAAGATGTCGTACAAACGATCGTTTGACTCCGGTGGTGCAGGCGGCGGGCGGTGGTTCAGGCGGCGGGGGCCCGGCGCAGTCGGGCCGTCACCGCGTCGATCGTCGCGTCGGCCGCGCCGGCCACTGCCGGCAGCGCGGCGGCGAGCAGGCCGGCGACGAGCGGGACGTCACCGGCGTCGAACGCCAGGCGCGGCCGGCGTCGGACCATGCCGTAGAGGCGGTCGGCGACGAACGCTGGGTCGTCGTAGTGCCGCCACCACTGGTCGGTCCGGACGGAGTCGACCAGGGCCGACCACCGGTCCCGGTCGGCCGGCGCCAAGGCCGGCGCGACGTCGGCGGCGCCGGCCATCGCCGCCAGGAAGCCGTCGACCACCGGCGGCTGGTCGAGCAGAGAGCCGTCGAGCAGGAGCTCCCAGCCGACGTGTCCGACGGCCCGGCTCGGCCCGGGCGCCAGGCCGTGGGCGCCGGCGGCCGAGCGGATGGCCGCCGCGCCGGTCAGGAAGCCGCGATCGGCGTGGAAGCAGCTGTCCGCCCGGTGATGGCACGCGACGCCGCGCCGGACGTCGGGGGTGAGCCGGTCGTTGTCGAACCGGCAGCCGGCGATGGTGGCGAGGTCGGGGAGCGCGGCACCGAGGGCGACCGCCGGCGAGTCGCCCTCGACCCGTTGGGCGACGACGACGTGAGCCAGGAAGTTCACTGTCGGTCCGGCCCGGCGCATCGGCCGGCCCGGCCGGTGCCACGGCGGACCGGCCCGGTCATCAGTCGACCGGCACGAGCTCGACGACCGGGATGGTGCGGTCGGTCTTCTCCTGGTACTCGGCGAAACCGGGGTACAGGTCGGCCTGGTGGGCGTAGAGCCGGTCCCGCTCGGAGCCGGTCACCTCTCGGGCGGTGGCGCGAAGCTCGTCGGTCCCCACCTCGACGGTGACCTCGGGGTTGGCCTTGAGGTTGTGGTACCAGTCGGGGTTGGTCGGCGCGCCGGCCTTGGAGGCGAACACGTACCGCCGACCGCCGTCGTCGAGGTACATCATCGGCGACGTCCGCGGCTGCCCGCTCCGGGCCCCGGTGGTGGTGAGGAGGACGAGCGGGGCGCCGGCGAACTGGCCGCCGACCTGGCCCTCGTTGGCCCGGAACTCCTCGATGATCTGGCGGTTCCAGTCGTTGGCCTCGGTCATGGCGTCATCTTCTCCCGGTGGCTCCGATGCTCCTCGGCCCACCGTACCGGCCGCGGTCGAGATTCACGACGGGAGGGCGGAGCCGGTCGGACGGCCGGCGTCGAGCGTGTGCTCGGACTGGGCGATCCACGTCGCGTACATCTCGGCGTACCGGCCGCCGGCGGCGACGAGCTCGTCGTGGGGGCCGGACTCGACGATCCGGCCGTGGTCGACGACGACGATCCGGTCGGCCCGCATCGCGGTCGAGAGCCGGTGGGCGATGAGGACGGCCGTCCGGTCCTCGAGCAGTACGTCGAGGGCGCGCTCGATCTTCGTCTCGGACTGCAGGTCGAGGTTCGACGTCGCCTCGTCGAGGACGAGCACGCGGGGATGGGCCAGGAAAGCCCGGGCGAGGGCGATGAGCTGGCGTTCGCCGGACGACAGCGACTGGCCGCGCTCATGGACGATGGTCTCGACGCCGTCGGGCAGGCGCTCGACGAGCTCGGTCAGGCCGACCCGGCGGACGGCCTCGCCGACGTCGTCGTCGGACGCGTCGGGCCGGGCGAAGGCGATGTTGTCGCGGATCGTCCCGGCGAAGAGGAACGGTTCTTGGGGGACGACGCCGAGCTGGCGCCGAAGCGAGCGCATCGTCACCCGCCGGAGGTCGTGGCCGTCGATCGAGACGGTCCCGGCCGTCGGGTCGTAGAAACGGGTGACGAGCTTGGCCAGCGTCGACTTGCCCGCGCCGGTCGGGCCGACGAAGGCCACGGTCTCGCCGGCGGCGATCCGTAGGTCGACGCCGGTGAGGACAGGGACGGCCGAGTCGTAGCCAAAGCTGACGTCGTCGAAGACGATCTCGCCGTCGACCAGCGGCAGCTCGACCGCGTCGTCGCGGTCGTCGACGGTCGGTGCGGTCTCGAGCAGCGTGCGGAGCTTGGCGATCGACGCCTGGCCCTGCTGGTACGTGTTGTACTGCTGGACGAGCAGCTGGATCGGTTGGAAGAACCGGTTGAGGTAGAGGAAGAAGGCGACGAGCGCGCCGAGGCTGAGCTGGTGCTGCAGGACCATGTCGCCGCCGATGGCCAGTAGGACGGCCTGGCCGATGACGCCGAGCAGCTGGGTGCCGGGCCCGTAGATGGCGTTGATCTGTGCGGTGTAGTTGTTGGCGTCGCGGTACTCGCCGACGACGTTGCGATGGTGGAGGACGTTGTGCCGCTGTCGGTTGTGCGCGACGACGATCCGGATGCCGTGGAGGCTCTCGGAGAGGTCGGCGAGGACGTTGGCGATGCCGTCCCGGACGCGGCTGTAGCCGCGCTCGGACGCCCGCCGGAACCAGAGGGACGCGACGACGAGCAGTGGGACGACGATGACGACGGTGATGAACGCGAGCCGCACGTTCGTCGTGAAGAGGATGACCGCGATGACGACCATCGTCAGGCCCTGGACGGCGAACTGGGCCAGCCCGTCCTGGAGCAGCTGCTGGAGGTTCTCGATGTCGCTCGTCATCCGCGTCATGACGACGCCGGCCTTCTCGGCGGTGAAGTAGTCGAGGGACAGGCGCTGCAGGTGGGTGAAGACCTTGATGCGGAGGTCGTTCATCACCCACGCGGCGAGCCGGCCGGTGACCTTCACCTGGCCCCGTTGGGCGAGGGCGGCGACGAGCACCGAGACGAGGTAGAGGCCGGCGACGACCGCGACGATCCAGAAGTGCTCGTGATGGGGCGACATGCCCTGGTTGATGGCGATCTCCGTCAGCTTCGGGCCAGCCTGGGCGACGACGCTGACGACGACGACGAGCACCGCGGCGAGAACGAGCATCCCGCGGTACTCGGTGAGGAGGCCCCAGAGGGAGAGCCGCCGCTCGTCGTCCGGCTGCGGTCGCTGGCTGAAGCGGACGTCCGGGTCGCCGTGGTCCGTCTCGTCGGCCAGGAGCCGGTCGACGCCGGCCTGCAGCTCCGACGGGATGCCGCCGAACGGTAGGCCGGCGCCGGGTGCGCCCGGTCGGGCGCCGCCGCCCATCGGTGGTCCGAACCCGCCGCCACCCATGCCCCAGGCCATCAGCCGTCCCCCTCGACCCGCCTGGGGTCGACGAGCCCAGGGCCGCCCCGCCCAGGGTCGACGAGCCCAGGCCCGTTGAGCCCGCGGGCCCCGTTGAGCTCGACTGCTCCGTCGAGCTCGCCGGCCCGTTCGGCGTCGTCGGCCTGGGCGAGCACCGCCGCGTAGAGCGGCGTCGTCGCCAGCAGCTCGGCGTGGGTACCGTCGGCGACGACGCGGCCGCCTTCGAGCAGGACGACGCGGTCGGCGAGGCTGATCGTCGACAGGCGGTGGGCGATCACCAGCGTCGTCCGGCCCTCCATGAGCCGGCGCAGCGCGCCGTGGATCCGCTGCTCGATCTGGACGTCGATAGCGCTGGTCGCGTCGTCGAGGACGAGGACCGGCGGATTGACGAGCAGCGTGCGGGCGATGGCGATGCGCTGGCGCTGACCGCCGGAGAGGGTGTAGCCGCGTTCACCGACGACGGTGTCGTAGCCGTCGGCCAACGCGTCGATGAACTCGTCGGCTCCGGCCGCCACCGCGGCGGCGACGATCTCGTCGTCGGCGGCCGTCGGGCGGCCGTAGGCGATGTTGTCGCGCACGGACGCAGAGAAGAGGAACGGCTCGTCGAGGACGACGCCGACCTGCGCCCGCAGGCTGGCCAGCGTGACGTCGCGGACGTCGTGCCCGTCGATGCGGACGGCACCGTCGGTGACGTCGTAGAACCGGGTGAGCAGGCGGGCCACCGTCGACTTGCCGGCGCCGGTCCGCCCGACGAGGGCGACCGTCTCACCGGGTCGCAGGTGCAGGTCGAGATGGTCGAGGACGTTGCCGCCACCACCCGCCATCCGGTCCCCGGACGCCCCGTTACCGGACGCGCCGTTCCCGGCCACCCCGTCACCGCCCGCCCCACCGCCGTCACCAGCGACCCGACCGCGGTCGCCGGCGTAGGCGAACGTGACGTCGTCGAAGCGGACGTCGCCGCCGCCACCGACGAGGTCGACCGCGCCGGGCCGGTCGACGATGGTCGGCTGCTCGTCGAGGATCTCGTAGATGCGCTCGGCCGACGCGGCGGCGCGCTGGCCCATCATGATGATCATGCCGAGCATCATGAACGGTGCCTGGAGCATCAAGAGGTAGGCGTTGAAGGCGAGGATGGTGCCGACGCCGAGGTGGCCGTGGATGACCATGTAGCCGCCGAAGAGGAGGACGAGGGCCAGGCCGACCTGCGGCAGGTTCTGCAAGGCCGGCGTCCACTGAGCGCGCAGGTCGGTGTCCTTGACGTAGCCCCACTCGACCTTGTCGGCCGCGGTGGCGAGGGTCTCCAGCTGGTCCTGCTCGGCCGCGAACGACTTGACCACCCGGACGCCGTTCACGTTCTCGTCGACGATGGTGGCGACGTCGGCCAGCCGAGCCTGGATGATCCAGGAGACCGGGAACATGGACTTCCGCATCTTGACGCCGACGAGGTACACGAACGGCATGGTGGCCATGGCCACGAAGGCCAGGGGCACGTCGATGGAGAGCATGAAGCCGAAGGCGACGACGCCGATGCCGCACTGGACGAGGATCATCGGGGCAAACGTCATGTACATCTGGACCGACCGGATGTCGGAGTTGGCCCGGGAGATGAGCTGACCGGACTGGACGCGGTCGTAGAACGGGAACGACATCGTCGTCAGGTGCTCGTAGATGATGTTGCGGAGATCGAACTCGAACGCGTAGGCGGTCTTGAACAGGAACAGCCGCGACACGTAGCCGGCCACCGCGCCGCCGACGCCCAGGCCGACCACCCACCACACGTAGAAGTGCAGCGGCACCGTCCGGTCCTGGAGGGAGTTGGTGATGGCCTTTGTCAGCAGGTCCGGGATCAGGACCTGCAGCACGAGGCCGACGAACGACAGGACGAGGGCGGTGATGAACGTCCCTCGGTGTGCCTTCATGATCGGCAGGGCGCGCTTGAGCCACGACTTCGAACGATCGGGGTCGATGGTGGCCTTCGGTGGGCGGTAGCGGGAGGTCACCGCGACCGGTACGAACGGGGACGCGCCATCCGCCGCCGCCGGCGTCGGCCTAGCGGTCAGACGCCGGCTCACCGGCAGGGGAGCGGACCGAGGTCCAGTCGGGCGAGCAGCGCGTCGTGCCAGCGGACGACGTCGTCGACGGCCTTGCGGGCGAGGTCCGGCTTCGGCAGGCAGCCGCCGACCGCGTCGAGTCGCCGGTCGACGGCTTCGTCAGCCGCGGCGAGCGCCCGCCGCCCGTCGGCGGTGAGCGTGTGCGAGACCTGCCGGCGGTCGTCATCAGCGTGCCGCCGGTCGACGAGGCCACGGGCGACGAGGCCGTCGACGACGGCGGTGACGCTCGGCCGCCGGACGGCGAGCCGGTCGGCGAGGGCGGACGAGATCGCGGGTCCGGGGTCGAGCAGGCCGAGCACGCGGTACTGCGGGAGGGAGAGGTCGGCGTCGCCGGCGCCGAGCTCGACCTGCCGGGCCAGCCAGGCGAGGGCGCGGCCGGCCGGCCGATCACCGACGGCCGATCGACCGAGCACCCGATCGGTTCGGGCCGAGCTGGCCCGGCCCGGGGCGACCGCGGCCAACGTTTCGTCAAGGGTCATATAGTTAGAATATCGAATCAAATGCCCCGTCCGTGCGCCCGGGCCGGCGGCGGGTGGGTCGCCGGTGGCGCGTTCCGTTCCGCAGGACAGAAGACAGTCTTCGGGTGTTGTGGTAGACAGAAAACGAGCGCCGGGTCGATGATCTTTGGTCGATCCGGGCACGCGGTCAGGGGAGGGAGGTGACCGTGTCGAGCGTCAAGGCTGAACCGGCCTCTGACCGGCCGGACACTGCCGGGCCGGCGGCCGACGGGCCGGCCACGCGGGGCCGGACGTACGCGGTCAGCTCCGTCGATAACGCGCTGACGCTCCTCGGCGCCCTCCGGGACCACGCGTCGTTGGCGGTGAAGGAAGGGGCCGAGCTGCTGGGCGTCGCCCCGTCGACGGCCCACCGCCTCTTGAGCACGCTGCAGTCGCACGGCTTCGTCACCCAGGACCCGTCCAGCCGTCGCTACGGCGCCGGCCCGGCGCTGCTCGCCGTCGCGTTGGCGTCGCTCCGACGGGTGGACGTCCGGCGGATCGGCCGGCCGCATCTCGTCGCCTTGGCCGCGGAGACCCGGGAGACGGTGAGCCTGGCCGTCGCCGAGGGGGTTTTCGTCCGGTTCATCGACTCGGTCGAGGGCCCCGAGCTCATCCGGGTCGGGTCGCGGACGGGCGAGGTGCTGCCGGCCCATGTCAGCTCGGTCGGCAAGATCATGCTGTCGAGCCTGACCGACGCGGAGCTCCTCCGCCTCTACCCGACGCCGCGACTGGCCGGGCTGACCGAGCGCTCGATCACGTCGCGACCGACGCTCCTCGAAGAGTTGGCGACCGTCCGGGCCACCGGTTTCGCCACGTCCTTCGAGGAGAGCGCGGTCGGGCTCTCGGCTGTCGCGGTGCCCGTCGCCGACCGGTCCGGGCACGTGCTGGCCGCCATCGGTGTCTCCGTCCCGGCTTCCCGGCTGGACGGGGGCCGCATCGACGGGATCGTCCGCGCCGCGCTCGGGCGGGCGGCGCGGATCGAAGAGGAGCTGGACCAGATCTCCCCGCCGGCCTGATCGCCGGCGCCCGCACCCGACTGACCGCGACCCTCCGACCGGGAAGTTCTCGATATCTCTAAATATGACTTGATCACTCGTAAATATTGATTTAGAGTACAAGGGACGCTTGCGGTTGCGCCGGGCCGGGACGGACCAGCTTCCCCCTCCTGTGTCCCCGGCCCGGCGCAACCAAGAGTGCTCCGCCACCCTCGCCGTGCGGCCACGAAACGGATCAGGGGGCCCGGAGGGTTAGCCAGGTAGACCGGGACTTGGTAGCGAGATCGACGTCGGTGGCCCCGGCGAAGCGATGAAGGTCACCCAGGGCGTGTGGGGTCAAGGGCCTGGTTGTCGTCCGGTTGTAGTCCACCATCTGCAACCAAACAGTCCCTACCGTGGCCCCCGTGCTCGTTGGAACCGATGGGTGGGGGATTGCCGGGGCGCTGGGGTCGGCCGCTGGCGGTGCCGTGCTCGTCGGCGGTGCCTTCGTCGCGGGGTTCTACGGCCGCAAGGGCACCGTCACCGTGGAGGCCACGGCCCACCCCATCCAGGGCTCTACCGATGGCTCGTTCGTCCTGCAGGTCAAGGCGTCCATCTCGGCGGTTGGGGTCCTGGCCGTCACCTTGCCGCCCCTGGAGCCGAACACCAAGGTGGAAGTGGTGCCCCTCTTCGAGGACACGGGGGTCTTGGCGCCGGGCTTCGCCTATGGAGCCCGCCACCCGTTCCCGAATGGGGCAGCTATCGACGGCGGGGAGACGACGACTCACACCCAACTCATTCCGATCACCCCCGAGAAGGGGATGGTCGGCGTCCGGGTGGACTTCCTGGTGAACGTCCCCAAGAAGATCTTTCGGACGAAGAAGCCGTGGAGTTGGGCTGCCAGCACCTACGTGCCGGTGCCCTAGTAACTAACGAGGCTCCCGGCTGTCCCGGCTGTCGCTGGGCTGAGGGGCAGGCGCGTGACTAGGCCGGTCTGTGCGAGGGGCCAGGGTGTTGTCCTGGTACTCGCGAACCGTCTGCTCGTTGAGGTCGGGAAGAAGCGTGCCGCCCATGGCCAACACTGTATGCACGTATGCAGGAGATGTGTACGTCTAAGCCTCGATCGGCCGAATAGCCAGGTGGACCGGGACTTGGTAGCGAGATCGACGTCGATGGCCCTGGCGACGCGATGAAAGTCATCCGCGGTTGGTCACGGTGCTACTAGCAGAGGACGCGTCGACGCGGTCACCCGCCCGCCGTCGCTGCCCGCCGTTCCGGCTCGTCGACCCCCCCCCTCGGAGGGGACCACTGGACGACGGTTATGAGAGTGATTATCATTTTCGTTCATGAAGGGACACAGCCGTGGGGTGGTTCGGGCCGTCGTGCTCGGGGCGGCGCTGGCCGGCGCCGGCGCCCTGACGCTGTCCGGCCTCGCCGCCTTGGCCGGTTCGACCGGCGTGGCCGGAGCGGCGACGACCGGGGGCCGGGTCGTGGCGGTCGGCGCGGAGAACGAGTACGCCAACGTCATCAGCCAGATCGGCGGGCCGTACGTCACGGTCACCGCGGTCATGAGCAACCCGAACACGGACCCGCACTCGTTCGAGTCGAGCCCGAAGGTGGCGGCCGAGGTCGCCGGCGCACAGCTTGTCGTCCAGAACGGCCTTGGGTACGACGACTTCATGGACAAGATCGAACAGGCCGCGCCGGATGCACAGCGCAAGGTGATCGACGTGCAGACGCTGCTGCACCTACCGGCGTCGACGCCGAACCCGCACCTCTGGTACCAGCCGACGACGATGCCGGCGGTGGCCAAGGCGATCGCCGCCGCGCTGTCGTCGCGGCAGCCGGCGCACGGGGCGTACTTCGCGTCCCGGCTGGCCGCCTTCGACACGTCGCTGCAGCCGTGGGCCACGGCGATCGCCGCGCTGAAAGCCGCCGACGGGGGCGCGCCGGTGGCGACGACGGAGCCGGTGGCCGACTACCTCCTGCAGGCGGCTGGCCTCGACAACCGGACGCCGTTCACGTTCCAGGCGGACATCATGAACGGCGTCGACCCGTCGCCGCAGGACGTCAGCCTGCAGGACAGTCTCTTCACCGGGCACCAGGTGCGGGTGTTCGTGTACAACGAACAGGTGACGGACTCGCTCACCGACTCGTTGCTCCAGCTGGCGCACGAGAACCACGTCCCGGTCGTCGGCGTCTACGAGACGATGCCGACGCCCGGCTACGACTACCAGTCGTGGATGGTGGCCGAGGTGAAGGCGCTGGCCGGTGCGCTCGGCCACGGCGCGTCGTCGCCGAAGCTGTGACCGCGGGCGACGAGGTTCTGGCGGGCGACGAGGTCCTGGTGTTCGACGGGGTGACCGTCCGGCTGTCGGGCCGCGAGATCCTGCACGACGTCCACTTCGCGGTCGGCGCGGGCGAGCTGACGGGGATGATCGGGTCGAACGGCGCGGGCAAGACCACGATCTTCCGGGTCGCGCTCGGCCTGCAGGCGCCGAGCGCGGGGACGGTCCGCATCGACGGCGAGCCGCGGTCCCGGCGGAACCGGTCGATCGGGTACGTGCCGCAGAAGATCGTCTTCGACGCGGACGCCCCGCTCCGGCCGCGCGATCTCGTCGGTCTCGGCATCGACGGCCACCGGTTCGGGGTGCCGGTGCCGTCCCGCCGTCGCCGGGAGCGGGTGGACGAGATGCTCGACGCGGTCGGTGCGCTCGGCTTCGCCGACGCCCGGATGGGCGAGCTGTCCGGCGGGGAGCAGCAGCGGGTCCTGATCGCCCATGCCCTCGTCGGCCGGCCGCGGCTTCTCCTGCTGGACGAGCCGCTGGCCAACCTCGACATCCGGGCCGCCCAAGAGGTCGTCGACCTGCTGGCCAAGATCACGCGGGAGCACGGCATCGCGGTCGTCATCTCGGCCCACGAGATGAACACGCTCCTCCCGGTGATGGACCGGGTCGTCTACGTCGCCGGCGGCCGGGTGGCCAGCGGTACGACGGAGGAGGTCGTCCGGACCGAGGTGCTCACCGAGCTGTACGGCCACCCGGTCACGGTGCTGCGGGTCGACGGGCGGGTGCTCGTCGTCGCTGGCTCGGAGGTGGCCCCTCAGGAGGGTGGGCCCGGGTGAGTGCTTGGGCGGCCGCGGTCTTCGAGCCGGGCTTCTTCGGCAACGGGCCGGTGCAGCTGGCGCTCGAGGCCGGCGGGGTGGTGGCCGTCGTCTCGGCGGTCGTCGGCGTCTTCACGGTCGTCCGCGGCCAGTCGTTCGCCGGTCACGCGCTCTCGGACATCGGTACGGTCGGCGGCTCCGGAGCGTTCCTGGCCGGGGTCAGCCCGCTCCTCGGGTTCGTCGTCGTCGACCTGGCCGGCGCGGCGACGATGGAACTGCTCGGCGTGCGCCGGCCACGGGGACGGGACGTGGCGACCGGCATCGTCCTCGGCGCGGCGCTCGGCCTCACCGCGTTGTTCTTGTACTGGGACACGACCATCCGCAGCACGACCGGCGCGACGGTCACCGTGCTGTTCGGCTCGCTCTTCACGATCAGCAGTGGCGTCGTTCCGGCGCTGGCCATCCTCAGCGCGGTGTCGCTGGCCGGCATCGTCGTGCTCTACCGGCCGCTGCTCCTGAGCTCGCTCGACCCGGACATGGCCGCGGCCCGCGGCGTACCGGTCCGCACGGTCGGCGTCGGCTTCCTGCTCGTGCTGGCGGTCGCGGTGTCGATGTCGTCGGTGGTCGTCGGGGCGATCCTGAGCACCGCCCTGCTCATCGGGCCGGCGGCCACCGCGTTGCGGTTGACGAGGCGGCTCGGCCTGGCGACGGTCGTCGCCGCCGGGATCGGGTTGGCGGTGACGTGGCTCGGGGTCCTCCTCGCCTACGACAGCTACTACTGGCCGCCGTCGCACCAGGGCTGGCCGGTGAGCTTCTTCGTCGTCGCCCTCGTCTTCGTCCTCTACGTCGTCGTCGACGTCGCCAGCTCGTGGCACCGCCGCCGGGCCGGTGCCCGTACCGGCACCGGGCCGGTCGTCACGCTCCCTCCGGCCACACCGGGAACATGTTCTCCGGCTTGATGGTCCACGCCTGGGTGGTGGCGACGATCGTCGCCATCGTCGCCGGCGTCGTCGGCTTCTTCGTCGTCGTCCGTGGCGCGTCGTTCGTCGCCCACGCCATCCCGCAGTCCGGCTTCGCCGGTGCGGCCGGGGCCGGCCTCCTCGGCGTCGACACGCTTGTCGGCCTCGGCGTCTTCGCGCTGATCAGTGCCCTGACGATCGGTTGGCTGGGCCGGCGGGGACGCCACGACGTCGTCACCGCGCTGGCCGTCGTCATGATGCTCGGGCTCGGCGCGCTCTTCTTGAGCTGGAGCCAGGAGTACGCGCCGGAGCTGTACGCCCTGCTGTTCGGCGAGATCCTCGGCGTCACGACCGGCGAGATCGTCGCCACTATCGTGCTCGCGGCGTTGTCGATCGCCGCGGTCGTCCTCCTCTACCGTCCGCTGCTGCTCAGCTCGGTCGTCCCGGAGATCGGCGAGGCCCACGGGGTCCGCAGCCGGCGGATCGAGCTGCTGTTCCTCGTCGTCGTGGCGATGGTGACGACGACCGCGGTGCCGGTGGTCGGCGCGCTGCTGATGTTCAGCCTGATGGTCGGCCCGCCGGCGGCCGCCCGGTCGTTCGTCCGCGGCCCGGCCGCGGCGATCGTCCTCTCGGTCGGCATCGCCCTCGCCACGGTGTGGGCGTCGGTCGCCGGTTCGTACGCGACGAACTGGCCGATCGGCTTCTTCGTCGGCGCCATCGGCGCCGGTGCCTACGTCATCGGCCGCGGCTGGGCGGCGTGGCGGACCCGGCGGGCGGTCGTGCCGGTCCGTCACCCGGTTGCCGTCACCCCGGCGACCTGACCCGCCGCCCGACTACCGCCCAGCCGGCCGCGGCCGCCCGGCGGCCGTCTAGGAGCCCTCGCCCCCCTTGGCCGTGCAGGCCCGCGGGTCCCAGGCCGACAGCCCCTCGTTGGGAGAGCTCGGTGCGGCGAAGGCGCTGCTGCCGCCGCTCGCGGTGGTCGTGCTCGTTGTCGTCGACGGCGGCGCGGTGGTCGCCGTCGTGGTCGCGGTCGCTCCGGCCTTCCCCTTCGCCTTGGCGTTCGGCTTCGCCGTGGTGGTCGTCGTGGTGGGCGCTGGCGCGCTGGCGTTCACGGAGAAGTCGGTCCCGGTCGTGACGGTCACCTGGGCGCCGTCGGTGGTCGGGCCGTTGGCCATGATGACCGCGCCGGACAGCGACCGGGCGACCAGCTCGGCCGCGGCCTCGTCGGTCGGGGTCTTCTGGGCGTAGGTGACGACCGTCTCGGACTCCTGGCCGACCGGTGTGGCGTCGCCGGTGCCGACGATCTTGAACCCGAGGTTGCCGAGGGCCTGGGCGGTCGTGCCGGCCTGTGTGGCCGCGCCGGTCCCGTTGAGCACGGACACCGTCACCGAGCTCGGGCTCGGGAGCGACCCGCCGGCCATCGTGTTGGCATCGACTGTCACCCCGAGGAACTGGTCGACGGTCGACTGGTCCTGGGGCTCGGTCGGGAACTCGACGTCGCCGTATGTGCCGCCCTTGAAGGTGTAGCTGCCGAAGTTGGCGACGAGGACGGGCACGGTCAGCTGCGGGGACTGGTTGACGTCGACGCCGTGGTACGTGAGGACGAGTGTGACCATGTCGGACGCGGAGAACCCACTGTCGACCGTCAGCTGCGGGGCGACCGCGTTGACGAGCGACAGGTCGGTCGTCGGGCTCGACAGCCCGCGCTTGGCGACGGCGGTCGCCAGCACCCGGAGGAACTCGTGGTCGCGGACGATGCGGGCCAGGTCGCTCTGGTTCTCCTGCGGCCATGTGCGCGGTGTCGTCGCGGTCACTGTCGGCGACTTGTACTGGAGGTGGCGGGCCCGGACGACCTGGAGCGCCTCGACGCCGTTGAGATGGCGGCAGCCGGTGGTCTGCACGTTCAGTCCGGAGTAGGCGTCGAAGACCGGTTCGGGGAAGTACATTGTGATCCCGCCGAGCGCTGTGACGACGTTGGCGAACGTGTCGAAGTTGAGCTCGACGTAGTGCTGGATCGGGATGCCGAAGTCCTCCTCGATGGCCGCGACCAGCTGGCCCGGCCCGTTCAGGAGGGCGGCGTCGATCTTGTTGGCGCCTGTCGGGTTCAGCTTTGTTGTCGGGCTCCGGGCGTTCGGGACGAACAGGTCGCGGGGGATGGACAGGATGGACACGGTGTGGTTGGCCGGGTCGAGGTGGAGGACCATCACGACGTCGCTGTTGATGCCGGTCACGCCTTGTGTGCAGAGCCCGTAGGCCGGGTTCTGGACCTTCAGCGCACACCGCGACGTCGAGCCGACCATGAGGATGTTCTCGGTGCCGGCGTCGACGCCCTTGGTCGGTGCGTTCGAGAGCCCCTTGACCGCGATCCGATGGACCTCGTGGTTGAGGTACCAGGCATAGCCGGCGGCCGCGCCGGCGAGCAGCACGATGACGACGCCGACGGCGATCAAGGCCCGGGTGACCCGGCGTCGACGACGCGACCGGGGAGGCTTGGCCCGGCCGTGCCGACCTCGCCGACCCGATCCGCCCGATCCGTCCGATCCGCCCGGCCCGCCCGACCCACCGCCCGGCGCGTCGCCCGGCGTGGTGGCCGCCGGTGCGGCCGCAGCCGGCGACGACGCGTGCTCGTCGACCTGCCGGCCCAGGGCGCGCAGCCCTTCCTCGTTGGGGATCGGGCCCGACATGGGGTAACCGTACCGAGCGGCGCCTTTCGTCCCGATGAAGTTGGGCCCGCTGACCGGCCGGGGATCCGCGGCGGCCGGGCCGGGAGGGCGCGCCGGCCGTTCAGGTGCCGACGAACCGGGGCGTCGACCCCCAGCCGGCCGGGATCCGGTCGCCGCGGAGCGGCCGGCACATCCGGTCGGTGACGCGGACGAGCATCTCGAACTCGCGGTGCTCGCGACGGCGGAACGGGACGGCCCGGCCGATGCACAGCACCAGCCCGGCGTCCTCCATCTCGCCGGCCATCACGCCGCTGCCCGACGACCCACCTTCGGGGGCGGCGCTGCGGGCCCCGGCGACGAAGGCCAGCAGCCAGTCCAGGCGGGGCGCCTCGCCGGTGCTCTGGATCGTCGTCTCGGTGTGCAGGTCCAAGACGGCGGACCACTCGACGTCGAACAGGTCGCCGGCCAGCCCGACGAGGGCGGCGAGCGACGCCGACGCGTTGGCCGTCTCGAGAATGGCCACCGCGGCCGAGATCACCTGCAGGCCGCGCTCCTCGGCGCCGGGCGGGACGATGCGGACCTCCTCGATCCCCGCGCCGTCGATGGCCTGGAGGGCCCGGCACAGCTCGTCGGACTGCCCGGCTTCGGGCAGCTCGACGACGAGCTCGTCGACGGCCACCTCGCCGGACCGCTCGAGCACTTCGAGGCCGATGAGGTTGCCGCGGATCGCCGCGATACGAGTGGCCACCGCGGCGAGCATCCCGGGCTCGTCGGGCAGCCAGAGGCGAACGACGAGCTGCT
The DNA here is from genome assembly GCA_963844575.1 of uncultured Actinomycetota bacterium. Classification (GTDB taxonomy): domain Bacteria; phylum Actinomycetota; class Acidimicrobiia; order Acidimicrobiales; family RAAP-2; genus DASZUK01. Next base: position 160,353 of record CAWJOU010000005.1, on the reverse strand, counting down.
CCATCAGGCAGCCCTGGTCACCTTGACGGTCACCGACGCCTCGTGCGTCGCGCTCCCCGCGTAGACCCCTCGCACCGGGGTCACGTCGGCGTAGTCGCGGCCACGGGCGACGACGACGTGCCGGACGCCGATGCCCTCGCCGTTCGTCGGGTCGAGCCCCCACCAGTCGCCGACCCAGGCTTCGACCCAGGCGTGGCTCTCGCCAACCGACGTCGTCCCGATCTCGGCGTCCGGGTCGGGGTGGAGGTACCCCGAGACGTAGCGGGCGGGGATGCCGCCGGCCCGCAGGACGGCCAGGGCGACGTGGGCGAAGTCCTGGCAGACGCCACTGCCCGCGCCGTAGGCCTCGGCCGCCGACGTCTGCACGTGCGTGACGCCGCGGACGTAGGCGAGCGAACCGTGCGTCCAGGCCATCACCGCCTCGACCGTCTCGGTCGGCGTCGCGGCCCGGAGCGAGCGGGCGGTGTCGGCCAGCACCCCGTCGGTCTGCGTGTACTGGCTGGGAGCGAGCAGCTCCGCGTGCCGGGCTCCGGCCGCAGCCACCTCGGCCCACGTCCCCTGCGGCGTGCCCCCGGTCGGTTCGGTGTCGACGAGCGAGACACCCTGGACGACCAGTTTCTCGTGGGGGGCGTCGACGTTGAACGCGACGACCTGCGTACCCCAATAGTCGCGGTACGTGTACTGCGGGGCGGACGGCGTCGTCGCCACCTTCGCCTCGAGCGTCGTCTGGCGGGCCGTCGTCAGCGGGATCTGACGGACCTCGTTGTACGACGCGCGGGCGGCCGCCGAGTAGTCGAACGTCGTGACGTGCTCGGTCCGGAGCCGCCAGCCCGGTTGGTGCTTCATGATCCCGCTCCCGATCGCCACTGCGTCGGCAGATCGTGGGCGAAGTAGCGCCGGGTGACGGCGTCGGAGACCTGTGAGATCGTCCGCTGCAGCCGGTCGAGCCGGCTATCGAGCCCGGCGGCCAGGGAGGCCGGCGGGGAGTACTCGAGCTCGGCTCGGGCCAGGCCGATCAGCCCGCGGGCCTCGTCCCACTCGTCCGACCGACCCAGGCTGATCTGGGCCAGGCAGTCCTCGGCGACGGTGAGCGAGGCGAACGCGGAGCGGGGGAACAGCCGGTCGCGGAGCAAGAAGTCGAGCACCCGGCCGGCGTCGACGACGCCCTGGGACAGCCGCAGGTACGGCTCGTACCCGCCGCAGGAGCGCAGGAGCATGACGAGCCCGCTGTCGGGGACGTCGTCGAACGAGAACGAGAGCGACGCCAACTGGCGGGCCACGACGTCCGTCCGCTCCAGGCAGCGACCGAGCGTGAAGAACAGCCAGGTTTGGTCCCGGCTCATCGTCGTGTCGGCCAGGCCGGTGATCGCCGCGGTCTGCGTCTTCACGAAGGCCAGGTACGACGCGGGGCCGACCCGCCGGGCCAGCTCCCACTGGTGCGGCAGCTCCGCCCACGTCCCGTTGATGCGCTCCCACAGCTCGACCGGGATGACGTGGCGGACCGCCCGCGTGTTCTCACGGGCCGCGTTGATCGCCCCGGCGATCGACGACCGGCTCGACGGGTCACGGGCCAGCCGTTCGGTCACCTGCCACAGGTCCGCGCCGCCCTCGTCCGGGGGGAGGCCCATGACCGCCAGCAACCGGACCGACGCCGGCCCGCCGGCCTCCTCGCTCTGCTCCAGTGACTGGTAGACGATGACGTCGAGGATCCGCGACGTGCCCTCCGCCCGCTCGACGTACCGGCCGACCCAGAACGTCGACTCCGCCACCCGGCTCAACAGCGCATTGCTCACTGCTGCTGCTGGCCTTGCTCGGCGTCGATCGGCGGCCCGGCGTCCATCGGCGGTCCCATCCCGACCGGAACGGGCACGGCGGTGGGCCGCACCGGGACGGCCACCGCCGCCGGCCGTCCGGCGCCCGCCGCGGGTCGCGCCGAGGGCCCGGTGGTCGACGACCCAGGTGTCCTTGGAGCCGCCACCCTGGCTGGAGTTGACGACGAGCCCGCCCTCTTGAAGGGCGACCCGGGTCAGGCCGCCGGGGAGGACCCACACCCGCTCGCCGTCGTTGACCGCGAACGGGCGGAAGTCGACGTGCCGGGAGGCCATGCCGCCGCCGACCCACGTCGGCGACGTCGACAGCGCGACCATGCGCTGGGCGACCCACGACCGGGGTGACCGTTCGACGGCGGCCGTTACCTCGTCGAGCTCCTCGGGCGTGGCGTACGGCCCGATGACTAGGCCTTTGCCCCCCGACCCGTCGACCCGCTTGAAGACGAGCTCCCGACGGCGCCGGAGGGCGAGGGCCCGCTGGTCGTCGTCGGTCAGCCGGAACGTCTCGACGTTCTGGAGCACCGGGTCCTCGTCGAGGTAGTAGCGGATCATGTCCGGCACGTACGAGTAGACGAGCTTGTCGTCGGCGATCCCGTTCCCGACCGCGTTGGCCACCGTCACCCGCCCGGCCCGGGCGGCGTTCAGCAGACCCGGGCACCCGACGAGCGAGTCGGGGCGGAACTGGAGCGGGTCGATGTAGTCGTCGTCGACCCGCCGGTAGACGACGTGGACGGGGACCTCGCCCTCGGTGGTCCGCAGGAAGACGTCGGTGCCGTGGCAGACGAGGTCCCGCCCCTCGACCAGGTGGACGCCCATGAGGCGAGCCAACAGGGCGTGCTCGTAGAAGGCGGAGTTGTAGACGCCGGGGGTGAGGACGACGACCGTCGGATCGGTCACGCCGCCCGGCGCGGCCCGCCGGAGGGCCCGCACCAGCCGGGCCGGATAGTCGGCGACGAGGTGGATCGGCCGGCCCCAGAAGACCTCCGGCAGCACCCGCGCCATAGCCGCTCGATTGGCGAGCACGTAGCTGACACCGGACGGGCACCGGATGTTGTCCTCGAGCACCCGCAGCTCGCCGGCCTCGTCCCGGACGACGTCGATCCCGGCCACGTGGATACGGACGCCGTTCGTCGGGTTGACGCCGTGCACTGCCCGCAGGAAGCCGGGCGAGCTGGTCACGACGTCGTACGGGATCACGCCGTCCTGGAGGATGCGGGCGCCGTTGTAGACGTCGGCCAGAAAGGCCTCGAGGGCCCGGACGCGCTGGGCAACGCCCTCGGCGATCTGGTCCCACTCCCGCCCGGCGAAGACCCTCGGCATGACGTCGAGCGGGAACGGTCGCTCCTCGCCGTCGAGGTCGAAGGTCACGCCCTGGTCCATGAACGCCCGGGCCAACCGCCCGGCCCGTGACGACACGTCTTCGGGGCTCATCTGGGAGAGGACGGCGACGATCTCGTCGTACGGCGATCGGGCCAGCCCGTCGGCCGCGAACACCTCGTCCACCGCCAGGCCGAGTGGTCCGGGGTCTCGCCGACCGTAGCCGTCGAAGAGGTCACCCACGCTGGCACCTTCTCACCGCGATGTTTCCCCGGCGTTTCCGCCAAGAGAACAGTTCGTGCCGGCGCGCTGGGCTGGGTCCAGAAAATTTTCTGAAAAATCTTGTCACGTTCGGGGTGGTCACTCGTTAACGGCTGTGAGAACGGGGTTCTCCCGAGCTCCCGGCGGAAAAGGCACATCGCCACGGCGGAGCGGCAAACAGGAGGTGGCGGCGGCGCGCGGCGCCCCGCCAGGAGAGGGGACAGAGATGAAGATGAAGAGGTACACCGGGCCGCTACTGGCGGCTCTGCTTCCCATTGTCGGCGTCGGCGCGCTCGCCGTCGCCCCGGCGGCGGCGTCGGCGGCGTCGACGTCGACAAGCAGCGCGGCGCCGAACTGGTCGTCGCTGGAACAGACCGCGCTGGGCGTGACCGCCGGCGCACGGGGCGACGGGACGCTCGACGTCGTCGGCGTGCCCAGCTCGGTCGCCCAGTCGACGATCACCACGGCTTCGGGTCCGGTGTCGCTGGCCCAGCAGACGGTCGTCGCCACCGATCAGTCCGGTGTCGTCGTCCTCGACCTGGCGCTGTTGGGCGGTCGCCAGCTCGTCGTCAGTGAGATGAGCCCGGCCGCCAACGACCAGGGAGAGACGCTCGTGCTGGCGCCGGGCACGTCGACAGTGACCGGCACGTACCGGCTGCCCGGGGCCAGCCAGGCCACCGCCGAGACCGCGGTCCAGCGGACCGCGTCGCACCGTCACGGGACCGGCATCATCGCCTCCGATGGCGTCCTCCACCGGGGCGGCCACCACGTCGCGACGCTGGTGACCGCCGGAGGGTGCTACCCCGTCCCCGAGGACCCAGGCGTGATCGGCTCGATCTACGGGCCGCTCGTTCAGGGCACCGGCGTCATCAACTGCACCTCGAGCGCGGAGACACTGGCGGAGATAGTCGGCCTCTACCGTTCCAGTACCGAGATGAGCAATGCCACAGGCTCTGACTACGGCAGCTACCTCGCGATCAACGCCTACACCCCGTGCTACTCGTCGTCCGCCCACTCGTTCCAGACGGACGAGCTGTGGGCGGTCAACGGGACGGTGGAGGGTGGGTCGGCCTCCGGGTGGTCGTCGCTGGACTGCACATGAGCCCGATCGTCGGTCCGGCGATCTGGTAGAGGTGGGACATGGGGCCCGGCGCGTCGCGGTGAACGATGCGCCGGGCCCCGTGGTCCGTGGCCGTCGGCTGATGGACGTCTCACCCGACCACCTGGTGGCCGTCGGGTGAGCCCGGAGGAGCGGGAGCGTGCGGTCGAGCGGGAGGTCGCCGACCTCCGGCCGATCCTGACCGGCGTCCTGCCCGACGGCTGGGACGGTCCGCTCACCTCGGGCGACCGGGCCGCACTGGACGCCACCCTCCGCAAGGCTTGGCGGATCGTCTATCTCCGGGCGCTGACCCACATCCGTGACCAGGCGGCGGCCGAGGACGTGGCCCAGGAGGTCTTCCGCCGAGTGCTCACCCGGCTGAGCACCCGGGACGACGGTGTCGCCATCGAGCAGGCCTACCTGACCCAGGCCGCTCGCAATTTCCTCCAGGACCAGTGGCGCACCGCCGGCCAGCACCGGGCCGACGACACCGCGGTGGCCCGGGACCCGTCGGGGGTGCCGGCCGACCCCGAGGAGGAAGTGCTCCGGCGGATCGAAGGTGACGAGGCCATGGTGGCCCTCAGCACGCTTTCGACGGCTCAGCGCCAGGTGTTGCGCCTCCGACTCTTCGAAGGGTTGACCGCCGAAGAGACGGCGGCCGTGCTCGGCCGCAACGCCGAATGGGTCCGCCAGACCCAGCGCCGGGCCCTCCGGACGCTGCGCGACCGGCTGAGCTGGAACGACGACGACCCGGGCGGTTCCGGATGAGCGTCTGTCGGCCCGTCACGGAGAACAAATTCTTGATTTCTGCGTGTTCAGTGTCACATCAGCCGTTCTCGTTCGTTGGTAGGGGTATGACGAGCGATCTCGACGACCCGTACACCTCGATGCTCCGCGTGCTGGTGGACGGCATGAGCGCCCCGTGGGGAGGGGAGGTGCTGATCCGCTGGAGCGATCCAGAGGAAAGGCCGTCGCCCGACGACGAGCCCGAGCCCGAGGGTTGGGACCACATGGTCGAGCGGATGCTGGTCCAGAGCGCCTGCCAGGGGGACGACGAGTCGCTCGAGGCCCTCTGCCGGCGGGAGTGGTTCGTCATCTTCCGGCTCGTGTCGGGGTCGGTCCCGGACATGGCCGAAGCCGAAGAGCTGACCCAGGAAGTGTTCGCCCGGGCCATCGCCAGCCTGCCCCGGTTCCGCTATGTCGGCGTCCCGTTCCGTTCCTACCTCAGCCAGATCGCCCGGAACCTGCTCCGTGACCGGTGGCGGCAGGCCCAGGCCCGCCCGGACATGGACGGTCCGGTGCCCGACCGGGCGACGGCCGAGCTCGAGCCGGAGGCCATCGTCCTGGCCGCGGCCGAGCGGCACCTGTTGGTCGAGGCCCTGCGCCGGCTGCCCCACCGCTGCCGGGAGGTGTTGTTCCTGCGCATCCTCGAGGGCCGGACGGCGACCGAGATCGGCGTCGAATGGGGCCGTACCCCCGAATCCGTGCGGCAGATCCAGCACCGCGCCCTCACGGCCTTGCGAGTCGAGATGGCCGACGAGGACAGCCGTTGAGACGACGTCGCCACGTCTTCTGGAGGTCGGCCGCCGGCGGGCGAACCGCCGAGGAGCCCACGCCCGAGGCGCTCAACGCCCTCGACGCGTACCTCGACGCCCTCGTCTTGGCCGCGACCGAGCCGCTCTCCGAACCGCTCTCCGAACCGGCCGGGGTCGACCCGGAGCTGGCCGCGGTGGCCCGCCGGCTCGGCCGGTTGCCCGCGACGGCGTGGGAGGCCGCCGCGCCGCTCTACCGGGGCCCTGTACCCGTCCCCGTCCCGGCAGTCGCCGATCCGATCGCGGGCGATCGGCCCGCGGACGGCCACCGCCACCCCCGTACCGGCCCGCGCCGGTTCGCCCGCCCCCCGGCTGCGGCCGCCTGGGCGGTCACCGCCGCGGCCGTCATCGTGATCCTGGCCGTCGTCGGGATCAACACGTTCTCCGGCCAGCCGCCCGAGCGCCCCGTCACGGGTGTCTCCACGGTTCCCGCCTCGTGGCGGCTGGCCGGGTTCATCGACCAGATGGCGTGGCAGCCGTCGTCGTCGGGCGCGGTGGCCGCGTCGGTGGCGGCCACCTGCCCGACCGTCACCACCTGCTACGCCGTCGACCTGGGCAGCAGCCGGTACGGCGCGGTCGTCGAGGTCACCACCGACGGCGGCGTCACCTGGCAGGCCTCACCGCTGCCGGGCGGCACCTGGCTGACGTCCAACCTGACGTGTTCGACGGCCGAAGGGTGCCTGGTGGCCGGCTACGCCGACGTCCCGGTCGGGGCGACGAGCCCGTCGGGAGGTATGCCGGCGGTGTTCGTCACGACGGACGGCGGCGCCGGCTGGTCGACGGTCCCGCTGCCCCGTCAGGCCGTCGACGTCGTCTCGCTGGCCTGCCGCTCGGCGATCGTCTGCGTCGGGGCGAGCTATGGCACACCGACGTCGACAGCCCCACAAGGGGCGGCCGTCTCGGTGCGCACGACGGACGGCGGCGCGTCGTGGTCCGTGGTGCCGTTCCCGACCGCCATCATCCCTTCCCGCCCCTACGGGGTGAGCTGTGCCGGCGTCGGTGACTGCGTGGTCGTCGGCACGACTGGGTTCGGTGCGACCCCGGTCGGGTCGTCGACGGCCAGCGGCGCGGCCCTCTACTCCGACGACGGCGGGGCGAGTTGGTCGACCGCCACCGTCCCGGCCGGGGTGGCCGTCGTTCAGGCCGTGTCGTGCTCGGACGCGGCCGACTGCATGGCGGTGGCCAACGGGCCGTCGTCCACATCGGCCGCGGCCGCTGGCGCCGGCCCCTACGGCCCGAGCACCGTCCTGGTGAGCACCGACGGTGGGCGCTCGTGGACCGCGCCGGGAGCGAGGGGGCTGACCCCGGCCGAGCTCACTACCATCGCCTGCCCGTCGGCGCTCGACTGCTGGGCCGGCGGCTTCACCGGCGGGACAGGTGACAACGGGTCGGAAGTCGGCGTGATCGAGTCGACCGACGATGGCGGCGCGACGTGGTCGACGGAGACACTGCCCACCCGGGCGACGCCGGCTCAGCAGGCCAGCACCGGGCTAGTCGATCTCGACATCGAGGACGTCTCGTCGATCTCGTGCCCGGCCGACGCCAGCTGCGTGGCCATGGCGGGCCAGGGCTCGTCGACCGCACCGACCGAACAGCACCTGGTCCTGCACAACTGAACCGCTCGGCGCTCGGCGCCGGCCGGCGAGTCGGCGGACCGGGCCAGTTCGGTCCGGCCAAGGTCAGGTCAGGTCCGGGGGCCGCGCCGGTCGTAGGCGGTGACGGCCGAGTCGATCGCGGTGGCCATGGCGCCGGTCTCTTCGGCGACCAGCCGGGCGAGCGGCGTCGGCGGGATGGTGTCGGACGGCGGGAGGACCGGTCGGGTCGTCGGCGCCGGGCCGCCGTCCTCGACGGCCGCGGCGAGCTCGGCGAAGGCCGCGGTCAGGTCCCGGCGGACGGGGACGAGGACCGGCAGCCCGGTCCCGTCGGGGTGGGCGACGTGGACGCGGAGGGAGAGGCCGGCCAGGCCGTAGTGGTGCATCTCGGCGAGGATCGCCTCGGCGACGTCGAGCGGCAGCGTCCCCTTGTCGACGCCGGGGGTCTCGGCCCCCATACGCTGGACCGCGGCCTCGGCGTTCGAGCGGGCCAGTCGGGCCTCCCGGACGAGACCGTCGACGGTCGCATTGTCGACCGGCTCGGTGGCCGGTCGGCCGGGTGGGCGGACGAACGCCGCCAGCACGGTGTCGCCGAAACGGTGCTCGGCCCGGAGGCAGGCGGCGACGAGCCGCGGCACCTCGGTCGCCACCCACGTCGGCCAGACGACGACCGCCATGATGGCCAGACCGGACGCGATCAGGTTGTCGACGGCCCGGTTGGCCACCGCGGTCATCGCCGGTAGCCCGATCATGGCGGCCAGGGCGACGGTCAGGCAGGTGAGGAAGACGGTGAACGCGCCATAATTGGCGTTGAAGAGCGCGTACGCGAACACCGCGGCGGCGACGGCGATGACGGCGAGGACGACCGGCCCCGGCCGCAGCGAGGCCAGGAGGAGAGTGGTCAGCGTCACGCCGGCCAGCGTGCCGACGGCCCGGAGGATCCCCCGACCGACGGTCGATCCGAAGTCGGGCTTCATGATGAAGAGCACCGCGACGACGATCCAGTAGCCGTCGTGGGTGTCGATGACGCGGTAGAGCACGGTGGCGACGGTCACGGTGACAGCCAGCCGCAGGGCGTGCCGGCAGGCCGTCGACCGGAGGGTTAGGTTGGCCCGCAGCGCCAGCCGGACCTCGTCGAACGTGTCCGGCCGGTGGGCCAGCGCCCGGAGGCGGGCGGGGTGCCGGGTCCAGTCGGCGGGTCGCTCAGCCCCGTCGTCGGCCGTCTCGTCGGCCAGTAGCCGCCGGACCGAGCCGACGAGCTCGTCGGCTTCGGCGAAGAGCTCGGCGAGCGGCACCGTCCGGTCGTCGCCCGCTCCGGCCAGCGATCGCCGGGCGGCCCGCAGCCGTTCGTCCGCTGGCCTGGCGTCACCCGGCGCCCGGTCGGTGGCGCAGCAGTCGGCGAGCTCGTCGAGGAGCGTGCCGATCGCGTCGGCGAGCTCGTCGATGGCGGCCACCGCCCGATGGGCCGGTTCGTCCTCACCGTGGCCGGCGAGTCGGTCCCGGGTGACGGCCAGCGCGGCGAGCACGGTCCGCAGCCGTTCGGCCCGCGCGGCCAGGGCCCGGTCGCGGGTGGCCAGCGAACGGGTCCGGTGCGGTCCGGGCCGCGCCAGCGTCGCGCCGACCGCGTCGAACGCGGTGCCCTCAGGCAGCGCCGAACCGCCGCGGCCGATGCCGTGGGCGTAGCCGGCGAGCACGCGGTACGCCGCGCCGAGCGCGGCCGCCTCGGCCCGCTGGCCGCGCCGGTGGAACGCGAAGGCGAGCACCGCTGCGCCGAGCCCGCCGGCCAGCGCGGCGGCCGCGTCCTCGAGGGCCACGGTCGGCGTCGCGTTGAGCGCCGTCGCCACCGCCAGGCCGACGGAGGACACGACGCCGATCATCGCCGCGCTCGGGCCGAGGGCGACGAGCAGGCCGGCCAGAAACGACCAGACGGCGATCAACGGGAAGACCGCCTGGTTGTCGATCCCGGTGACCGCGCCGAGGAACGTCGCGGCGGCGATGACGACGCTGGCGACGACGACGATCCGCACGCGGACCCGGTAGCCCGGTTGGTAGACGGAGAAGTTCGCCAAGAACGCGCCGATGGCGCCCCAGGCGGCGGTGACCGGCTGGCCGGCGGCCAGGCCGACGATCAGGGGGAGGGCGATCGCCGCCGCGCACTCGATCCCGAGCCGGACGTCGATCTGGTGGCGGTCGATCCGGAAGGCGGGGCGGATCAGCCCGCTGGTCAGGCTGGACACCACCACGCCGGCAAGTTACCAATCAAGGGCCCAGCCAACGACGGACCGCCTCGGCGACGTCGTCGTCCTTGCGCCGCAGGCCGTGGTCGCCGCCGTCGATCCACACGTGGGTGACCGGGCCGGCGATCGCCGCGGTAGCCGCTTCGAGCTCGGCCGGCGAGCCGAACGCGTCGCGGGTGCCCGAGACGAAGAGGCACGGGACGCGGAGGGCGCCGAAGTGGTCGGTCCGCAGCCGGTCGGGACGGCCGGGTGGGTGAAGCGGGTAGCTGACGAGGACGAGCGCGGCCGCCGGCAGGCCGTCGGCGACGGCCATCGAGCAGATCCGGCCGCCCATCGACCGGCCGCCGAGAGCCAGCCGGTCCGGCGCGACACCGGCCGACTCGGCCAGCTGCGTCGCCGCGTCGACGACCGCGGCGAGGAGCACCGGCGGGCGGTCCGGCGCCCGACGACCGGCGAGCCGGTACGGGAAGTCCATGCGGGCGACGCGAACACCGGTCGCGGTCACCGCGTCGTCGATGGCGATCAGCGACGGCTGGTCGCTCCCGGCGCCGGCGCCCGGAGCGAGGAGAAGCCCGGCCGGTGGCGGGGTCGGGGAGCCGGAGCGACGGGACGAACGGGCCATCGCCGGATCATTGCCGATGCCGGGTTCGTCGATGCGGAATCGCCGCCGCCGCCGGTTATCGCCCGCCCCGGGCCCACGCGCTCTGTGGCCACGGTACCGGTGGCTGGCCGGCGACCTGCCGGGAGAACTCGAGCAGGAGCCATTTGCGAAGCGCGACGGTCTCCGGGGTGGCCGGCAGGGTGATCAGCTCGGCCGCCCGACAGAAGTGGTCGGCCTGGTCGAGCAGTTGGTCGTAGTGCTCGCAGGCCGGCCCCACCGCGGCCGGCACGTCGAGCGCGAGGTCGACGGTGCGGTCGCCCCGGGCCACCGCGACCCGCCAGTCCTGGTCCATCCCGATCGCGAAGCCGGCGAACCGGGTCCCGAGCTCGTCGATGACCGCGAGCAGCCGTTCCGGCGCCCCGCCCGGGTTCGCCGGCCCCTGCTCGACGACGAGCCGGAACTCGCGGAAGAGGGCCTCGTACTGCTCGGCCGCCCGGTTCAGCACGGCGACCGGCACGTCGAGCAGCCGGACCGGCACCGGGGGACCGGCGGTGCCCAGCCGGGTGGGCGGCGGGCGGTCGAACGGCGCCGGCAGCGCGCCGGCATCGAACAGCTCGTCGAGGTCGAACGGGTCGTCGAGGTCGAACGGGAGAGCGCCGGGCTCGAAGGCGTCGCCGGGTGCGTCGACGGGCAGCTCGAACCAGACGATCTTCCCGGCCGGGATGATCGAGCGCGTCCCCCAGGCCGACGCCAGGTGGTCGAACAGCGTGAGCCCCCGGCCAGTGGCCGCGTCGGTCGGGTAGTCCTTGCGGACCGGTTCGACCGGACTGCCAGTCGGCGACGTCCACCCGGATCCGCTCGTCGCCCCGGTGGATCGAGACGATCACGTCGGTGCCGGCGTGCAGCACCGCGTTAGTCACCAGCTCCGACGTCAGCAGCGTCGCGGTGTCGACCAGCTCGATCGACAGGCCGGCCAGGCGGTCGGCCACCCACTGGCGGGCCGCCAGCGCGCTCGACGCCAGCGGTGGCAGCTGGAGCCGCGGTGCCGCCCCGGCCGCCGGGCCCGACGCCGACTCGCGGTCGGCGCGGGCCGGACGGACGGACCGGGGCCGCCCGGCGTAGCGGACGGCCAGGACGGCGATGCCGCCCGGCGGCTCGCCGGTCGGGTGGTCCGCCATGACCGTCGCCAGTCCGGCCACCCACCGGTCGAGGGCGCGACCGACCGGGACGCCGGCGCCGGTGGCCAGCCGCGGCTCGTCGGCCAGGTCGTCGCCCGGCCACTCGCCGGCGTGCAGCAGGACGGCGTCGCCCCGCTGCAGCACGAGGCGGTGCTCGGGCCGTTCGCGCCGGCCGCCGCCCCCGCCGGGGCCGCCCGGCCCGAGCGGCGCCGACCGGGCTTCGTCGAGCGGGGTCGCCGGGGCCGACGCGGTCACGAGCAGCGGCGCGGCGTGGCCGGCATTGGCCAGCCAGACCTCGCCGCTCGCCGGGTCGGCGATCCCCGCCACCGTCGTGACCGTCCGCTCCTCGCGCACGACGTCGAAGAGGCGGTCGACCCCGCTGAGGACGGCGGCCGGCGACGGGTAGTCGACGACGTACGCCCGCATCGCCGCTCGCACCTGGGTCATCAGGGCGACCGCGGCCGGGCCGCCGTCGAGCACCCGGCCGAGCCCGAAGAAGAGGAAGCCGTCGTCCAGCTCGACCGCGTCGTACCACGTCGCCCCGCCTGGCCGGTGGCCCGGGCGGTGGTGGGCGCCGACGTCGATCCCGGGCACGCAGAGGTCCGATCGGACCGCCGGGCCGCGGCAGGCGTCGACGACCGCGCGTTCGTGCTGGAGGCGGGCGACGTCCATCAGCGCCCGTCCGGCCCGGACGGCGACGGCCAGCGCGACCGACGCGTCGTCGGTGCCGAGCTCGCCGTCCCCGGCGATGGCCAGGACGCCGAGCACCGCGCCGTCCGCCAGCAGCGGGAGCGCCACCACCGTGCGTCCGGCCGGCTCGGCCGTCATCTGCAGGTCGCCGGTCCGGAAGGCCGACGCGACCTCGGCGGCGGCCACACCGGACAACGGGCCGGCCACCCGGCGGAGGCCGCGGTCGTCGTGGAGCCAGACCGCGACGTCGCCGAAGCGCTCGGTCACCCGCTCGACGAGCCGCCGGGCGAGCGTCTCGGGGTCGGGCGAGCGGCCGAGGTGGACGGAGAGGCTGTCGAGCAGCTCGACCCGGGCGAGCGCCGCCGCGTACTCGTTCGCCGTTCGCTCCCGGTCGGCTCCCGGGGCGCGCCGCTGCCCGGGGCTCGCCGGAGCCGGCTGCTGGTGGCTCCCCACCGGCAAGATGCCTCCTTGCGCCATGTCGTGGTCGGAACAGGGTCACCCGGCGGCGCCATCGAGAGCCCTCGATAGGGAAACGGGCGACCCGCCCCGGCCACACGGCCGCCGATCGCCCGGCACCGATCGCCCGGCACCGATCGCTCCGCACCGATCGTCCGACATCGGGCGGTACGACCGATCGGGGAGCCGCCGACGGGAGCCGCCGGCGCCTCGCTGGGCGACGGATATCGGCGTTCACCATCGGGATCATCGGTGAGTCCGTCGACTCTGCCGGGCAAACCGACCGGGATCAGCCGCCAGATGCAATGCAGGCGCCCACCCCGGGAGTTAACGTCGAAGGACCGGGGTCGCCAGCACCGGGACGGGGAGGCAGCGATGGCGGAGGGCATGGACGGCGGCGGCGCGGCCAGCATCGACGACCTGTCGGTCCTGGGGGCGCCGACCGCGGCGATCGCCGCCCATCCGGGCCAGAAGAACCTCAAGCACGGTGCGCTCGGTCTCGTCTCCAGCACGGTCGTCGGCGTGGCGTCGACCGCGCCGGCCTACAGCCTGGCCGCCACCCTCGGGTTCGTCGTGGTGGCCATCGGCCTGCAGGCGCCGATCATCACCATCCTGGCCTTCATCCCCATGCTCTTCATCGCCTTCGCCTACAACGAGCTCAACAAGGCCGACCCCGACTGCGGCACCACGTTCACCTGGGGCACCCGGGCCTTCGGCCCCCGGACCGGCTGGTGGGGCGGCTGGGGCATCATCGCCACCGACGTGCTCGTCATGGCCAGCCTGGCCCAGATCGCCGGTCAGTACCTCTTCCTCCTGTTCGGCGCCAACGGCATCGGGAGCAACCCGGCCAGCGGTTGGGTCCTGCTCGTCGGCGTGCTGTGGATCGTCGGCATGACGTGGATCTGTTACGTCGGCATCGAGGTCTCGGCCAACCTGCAGAAGGTGCTCCTCGCCATCGAGGTGACGATGCTCGTCGTCCTCTCCGTCGTCGCGTTGGTCAAGGTCGGCAACGGGTCGGCGCCGCCGGGCCACCTCGACTTCTCCTGGTCGTGGTTCGACCCGTTCAAGATCAGCTCGTTGTCCGCCTTCGTCAACGGCGTCCTGCTGATGCTGTTCATCTACTGGGGCTGGGACACCGCGGTGTCGGTCAACGAGGAGACCAAGGACCCGAACAAGACGCCGGGCCGGGCCGCCATCGTCTCCACCCTGCTGCTGCTGGGCATCTACGCCCTCGTCGTGCTCTCCGTCCAGTCGTACGCCGGTGTCGGCACCCACGGCATCGGGCTCGGGAACCCGGCGAACGTCGGCGACGTGCTGAAGGTGCTGGGCGGTTCGGTCTTCGGCACCTCCGGGTTCGGAAGCGTGCTCTCCCACCTGCTGATCCTGATGGTGCTCAGCTCGGCCGCGGCCTCGACCCAGACGACGATCCTGCCGACCGCCCGGACGACGCTGTCGATGGCCACGTACAAGGCGATCCCGAAGTCGTTCGCCCGCATCCACGGCCGCCACCTGACCCCGACGGTCTCCACCGTCGTCATGGGTGCCGTCTCGATCGTCCTCTACGTGATCATGAACTACATCTCCGCCGGCACCGTCATCGCCGAGGCCGTGTCCGCCCTCGGCGTGATGATCGCCTTCTACTACGGCCTCACCGGGTTCGCCTGTGTCTGGTACTACCGCAAGACGCTGACCGACAGCGCCCGGAACCTCTGGATGCGCGGCATCCTGCCGCTGCTCGGCGGGCTCATCCTCTTCGCCGCCCTCGGCTACAACCTCTGGTACTACTGGCGGCCGGCCAACTCGACAACGACGTGGACGATCCCGTTCTGGCCGCACTGGCACATGGGCGCCATCTTCCTCATCGAGGCGATCACCGTCCTCATCGGCATCGTCTGCCTCGTCACGTTCCGCCGGTTCCGGCCGGCCTTCTTCCGCGGCGAGGTGCTCAACCGCGACACCCCGACGCTCGTGCCCGAGTCGGTCTACGCCGACCTGCCCGGCGTCGAGCACCACCCGCGGCCACCCGTCGCCCCGGCCGGCTGACTTTCCCGCCGCCGCCGCCCCGCCGCCGCCTCGTCGGCCGCTCGTCGGAGACGTCGTCGGGAACGTCCCGTTTCGCCACTGGGCAGCGCGGGTACCTGCTCGAGAACGGCAAGGCCGGTATCGTCGAAGCGCGGTTGCCGCGCCGTCGCCATAGGAGGTGGGTTATGGCCGCCAGGATGGAGATGCCCCAGTCGGAGCCCCTCGGCCCGGCGGACGTGCCGGCCGGAGCGCCGCCGGTCCGATCGGCGAGGCGCACACGGGCCACCCGATCGGTGCCGGCCAGCCTGATCGTCGTCGGCGTCATCATCGCCCTCGTCGCGGCCTGGGGCGGGATCATCGCCTACGTCGGGCCGACGTTCGGGTTCAGCGGTGACGGATCGGCCGCGTGGCGGTGGACGTCGTCCCATCTGTTCCTCGCACTGCTGCCCGGCATCCTCGGGCTCGTGGCCGGACTGCTGCTGATCTGCGTCGCGCCGCTGACCGCCGAAGGCCGCGGCCGGGCTGATCTCGTGCTGCTCGGCGGCGCCACTGTCGTCGGCGGCGCCTGGTTCGCCGTCGGCCCGTGGGCCTGGCCGGTGCTGCGTTCCGTCGGGCCGTACTTCGTCGTGGCGACGCCGTTCCGGGTGCTGACGTTCGAGCTCGGCTATGCCCTTGGCCCCGGGCTCGTGCTGATGGCCTGCGGCGGGTTCGTGATCGGCTGGGCGGCCCGTCACCGGCCGGACGCCGGCCCGGCGGCAGTTCCGACGCCGGTCTCGCCGATCCTCGTCGCCGTGCCGGTGCCCGACGTCGCCGCCGGCACGGTTAGCGGAGCCGGCGCCGCTGGTGAGCCCGGCGCGGTTGGTGGCGCCGGCGCCGTTGGTGAGCCCGGCGCGGTTGGTGAGCCCGGCGCGGTTGGTGAGCCCGGCGCGGACGCCGGCCCGCCGTCGGCCCCGGCTCCGGCCGCGCCCCCGCCGCCGGTCGTTCCCTCGACACCGGCCGAGGGTCGGCACGTGGCTACGACGCGCACCACCGCACAGGTACCGTCGGTCAGGTCGACCGGCCCGGCCCCGGCCGGTCGACCTGACGGTTGGACGGTCGACCGCCTGTAGCTTCGGCCCCTGATCGGGATCCGGCCGGCTCACGAGCCGGGTCAGAAGAGGTGGCGCAACGTGCCGGCGCGGACGAGCACGGCGATGCCGATGGCGCAGTAGACGAGCGGCGTCAGCCACGCGCCGGCCCGTTCCAGGGTGGCCAGCGTGCGGGGGTGCCGGCCGACGACGACGGCCAGGCCGCAGAGCCCGACGTCGAGCGCGAGCAGCCAGGCGACGGCGAGCGTGCCGGCGGCCGGGGTGCCCTGGCGGAGGAGCGGGATGTACACGGCCAGGTTGTCGCCGCCGTTGCCGACGGTGACGAGGGCGGCGGCGAAGAACCCGCCACCGACGGGTTCCGGCCGGCTGGTGTCGCCCCGGCGACGGTACAGCGCGACGAAGCCACGGATGCCGAGGGCGATCGGCACCAAGCCGAGCAGCCCGACGGTCCAGACCGGGAACGCCGTGAGGACGGCGGCACCGCCGGCGCTCAGGACGACGATGAAGGCGAAGCCGGTGAGCTGACCACTGACGATCCGTCGGACCCGATGCGGCGGTGCCGTCGCCAGCTGGGCGGTCGTCGCCAACCCATTGTCGACGTTCGTGCTGGCGAACGCCGCGGTCGTCAGACCGATGACGGCGAGCGCGTCCACGGTGGCAGGAACGTCGGGAGCATCAGGGGCAGAGGTATTGGGGGCAGAGGTATTGGGGGCAGAGGCATCAGGAGCAGAGGCATCAGGAGCAGAGGTAGCCGATCTCCCGACCGGCCCGCTCGAGCTCGTCGCGGAACTTCGGGTGGGCGATGGCGATCAGCCGCCGGGTGCGGTCGCCGATGCTGCTGCCGCGGAGCTCGGCGACGCCGTACTCGGTGACGACCTTGTCGACGAGGTTCTTGAACGTCGTGACGGCCGCGCCGGGGTGGAGCCGGGGGACGATGCGCGAGACGGTGTCGTCGGCCGCGGTCGAGTGCAACACGATGAACGCCTGCCCGTGCTCGGCCATGACCGCGCCGCGGGCGTAGTCGGGTTGGCCACCGGACGACGAGAGGTAGTCGCTGCCGAGCGACTCCGACGCGCACTGGCCGAGGAAGTCGACCTCGAGGGTGGCGTTGACCGACGTCATCAACGGCTCGCGGGCGATGACGACGGGGTTGTTCGTGTAGTCGACCGGCCAGAACTCGACGCCCGGGTTGTCGGCGACGAAGTCGTAGAGCCGCTGGCTGCCGAGCGCGGTCGTGGTGACGATCTTGTTGCGGTGGGTGCGCTTGCGGGTCCCGGTGACGACGCCGGCTTCGACGAGGTCGACGAAGCCGTCGCCGAGGAGCTCGGTGTGGACGCCGAGCTCGGTGTGGCCGCGGAGCTTGGTCAGCACCATGTCCGGAATGGCGCCGATCCCGGCCTGCACGGTGGCGCCGTCGGGGATGCGCTCCGCCACCAGTTCGGCGATGGCCCGGTCCCGGTCGGTGATCGGTGGCGTCGTCGCCTCGACGAGTGGCCGGTCGGTCTCGCACCAGCCGACGACGTCACTGATGTGCAGCTGGTTGCCGCCGTAGGTGCGG
The DNA here is from genome assembly GCA_963844575.1 of uncultured Actinomycetota bacterium. Taxonomy (GTDB): domain Bacteria; phylum Actinomycetota; class Acidimicrobiia; order Acidimicrobiales; family RAAP-2; genus DASZUK01. The sequence continues at coordinate 142,833 of CAWJOU010000005.1, read as the reverse complement.
GGCATGCGGGCGTTGACCTCGACGAAGAACGGCACCTCGCCGATGAGCGCGGCCGCGTACTCGGCGTCGGTGCCGAGCGAGAAGTAGCCGTGGCGGTCCGGCGGCGAGACCGACGCGACGACCAGCGACGGCTCGGCCGACTGGCGCAGGAGGCGGGGCACGTCGCTGAACGAGTTGGGGACGAGGTCGCAGACGCCGCCGTGGAAGGCCTGGCGGGTGGCCGGGGAGAGGAACCACGACACGTGGCGCAGTCCGGGAAACGCGCCGTCGATGTACCGGCGCGGATGGAGCGCCAGCATCTGGTGGAGCCGGACGCGCTCGCAGGCGCCGGCGCCGGCTTCGATGGCGTCGACGACGGTGACCGGCTCGCCGTTGGCCGCCCCGACGACGACGTTCGCCGCCGGACCGATCCATTCGAGAACAGCGTCGGCCGGCCGGCGCCGCTCGGCCACGGTGTCGGCGATCGTCACCACTGGGCGACAGTGTCGGCGATCGTCGTCACTGTGGCCAGCCGTCCGGGGTGATCGAGCCGGTGATCGACCGCGGGTCGACCGGCTGACGGCGGTCGGAGGCGGCGTAGACGGCGAAGCAGAGCTGGAGGACCTTGGCCGCCTGCGTCGCCGTCATCGTCGCCGGCGTACCGGCCAGCAGCGAGTCGACGAAGTGGGCCGACGAACGGGCGAAGCCGGTGGCCCAGTCGGCGTCGACGTCGGCGAACTCGGTGACCGCGATGTCGTTGTCCCGGCCGCGGTAGAGGACGACCGGGGCGAGATCGAGCATCCGGCCGGTCGCCCTCGTGACCCAGAGCATCCCCTCGTCGCCTTGGATCTCGAAGAACTCGTCCGCGCCGTAGTAGTCGGAGCGGAGCCACATCTCCGGCGCGTAGTGGACGTCCATCATCCCGACGAGACCGGGGTCCTCGTACTCGAAGATCGCCGCGCCCGGCTCGAAGAAGAAGTCGCGGCGGCGCACGACCGCCTGTACGGAGACGATGTCCTGGTCGAACAGCCACAGCGCGGTCGCGTACTTGTGGACCATGTCGTCGAAGAGGTGGCCGCCGGGGCTGCGCGCGTCCAGCCGCCAGCCGTAGCCTTCCGGCCGCAAGCCGACCTGGAAGGCCGAGTCGGTCTGGCCGACGACCGTCTTCAAGCGGACGCCGGTCGGCCGACCGACCGCGCCGTCGGCGATAAGCGCTTTCGCCAGCTCCAGCGGCGGGTAGTGGAGGAAGCATTCGCTGATCCGCAGCGTGCGGCCGGTGTCGGCGGCCGCCTTCTCCATGTCCAGCGCGTCGTCGACCGAGTTGGCGACCGGCTTCTGGACGGACACGTGCTTGCCCGCGGCCAGCGAGTCGACGACGTGGTCGTGATGGAGGTGCGTCGGCGTCAGCACCTCGACCGCGTCGACGTCGGCGTCCGCGAGTAGGTCGTCGAGGTCGGTGTAGACGCGGCGCGCTCCCCAGCGGGCGGCCGCCGCGGTGGCGACGTCGCGGTCGACGTCGCAGACCGCGACGACGTCACAGGCCGGGTGGTCGACGTAGCCGGCGACGTTCAGGTCGGCGACGTTGCCGGCACCCACGACGCCCAGACCGATCCGTGTCATCTTCCTCCGTCCGCCAAGCCGCCCGCTCGCGGTGCACTCGACGGAGGGACGATACCGGCCGTCGATGCCCGTGTTGTTGCGACATGGGTGTAGGACACCTCGGCGAAGCACGACGCGGGCCTGTGATAGCACGGCACCGGCAATATGTGGGCACTGCGGACCACGGAGTAGGGAAGGGAGACGGGATGGGGACGCCAGGATCGAAAGGCGCGACGCGTCGCGGTGCTGGAGCGCGGTGGGCGAGCGGGCTGACCGGCCTGCTCGTCCTCTCGTCGGTGCTCCTCCTGGTCAGCGCCCCGGCCGGGGCGGCCAGGCCGCCGGCCCAGGTGCACGACGCGGCCGCCGCCACGCCGAGCGCCCGGGCTCGTCCCGACGTCTACGTGGGCAGCCCGAGCTACTGGCTGGTCGGCTCGGACGGTGGCGTCTTCGCCTACGGCAACGGCGCCACATACCTCGGCTCGACCGGCGGGATGGATCTCGCCGCCCCCATCGTCAACGGCGGCAGCAGCTCGCCCGGCGGGTACTACCTGGTCGCTTCGGACGGCGGCGTCTTCACCTTCGGCGACGCCCAGTTCTACGGCTCGACCGGCGGGATGCACCTCGCGGCGCCGGTGGTAGGCATTTCGCCCGGCCCCGCCGGGTACTACCTGGTCGCTTCCGACGGCGGCATCTTCGCCTACGGCGACGCCCAGTTCTACGGCTCGACCGGCGGGACGCACCTCAACGCCCCGATCGTCGGGATGGCGACCACCCCGGACGGCCGGGGTTATTGGCTGGTGGCGGCCGACGGCGGCATCTTCGCCTACGGCGACGCCCAGTTCTACGGCTCGACCGGCGGCATGCACCTGAACCAACCGATCGTCCGCATGTACCCGACTCGGGACGGTGGGGGGTACTACCTGGTGGCGGCGGACGGCGGCATCTTCGCCTACGGCGACGCCCAGTTCTACGGCTCGACCGGCGGGACGCACCTGAACCAACCGATCGTCGGTATGGGCGTGACCGACACCGGCCACGGCTACTGGCTGGTGGCCAGCGACGGCGGCATCTTCGCGTTCGGCGACGCGCCGTTCGAGGGCTCGACCGGCGGCACGAAGCTGGCCGCACCGATCGTGGCCATGATCGTCGTTCCGGCGCCTTACGACGTGGTGACCGGCATGGCCGCGACGCCCGACGGCCGGGGCTACTGGCTGGCCGACAGTGATGGCGGCGTCTACGCCGCCGGCGATGCCACCAACTACGGGACAGTCTTCACAACGGTCCTGCCCGACCCGATCATCGGCATCGAGTCGACGCCGGACGGGAAGGGCTACTGGCTGGCCGATACGGCGGGACGGGTCTACGCGTTCGGTGACGCCCCAACAGTGGGGTCGCTGCGGGCTGGCGCCCCCCCGATCGTCGCCATGGCGGCCCTGCCGCCGAGCCGGGGCGCCGGGTTCTGGTTGGTGACGCTCAACGGTGGCGTCTTCCCGTTCGGCGCCGCGCCGTGGTACGGGCCGACATCGCCGTTCCCGAGCACGATCACCGCCCTGGCGTCGGACCCGACCGGATCGGGCTACTGGCTCCTGCAGGCCAATGGCGGCATCACGCCCATCGGCCTGGCGCCGTCCTACGGGAACGACATCTCGAAGTCGACATGGGCAATGGTCGGGCTGGCCGACGACCCCGGCGGCGAGGGCTACTGGTCGGTCGACGCGGCCGGCACCGTGTACGCGTTCGGAAACGCCGCCGACTATGGCTCGGCCACCCAGCTACCGGCCGGCTTGGGCGAGGGCATCGTGGCCACGCCCGACGGCAACGGGTACTGGGTCTTCGACCTGATCGGTGACGTGTACGGCTTCGGCGACGCGGCGGCCTACCCGTTCCACACATAGTCCGTTCCTGGTTGGCGACCGGCGTCTCGCTGGTACGGTCCTGAGCCGATGGGGATCTACGAGATCGACGGTGTCGTACCGGTAGTGCACCCCGAGGCGTTCGTCCATCCCGACGCGGTGCTGATCGGCGACGTCGTCGTCGGCCGGGGCACGTACGTCGGCCCGATGGCGAGCCTGCGGGGTGACTTCGGCCGGATCTTGGTCGGCGAGGGCGCGAACGTCCAGGACGGCTGTGTCCTCCACGCGTACCCGGGAGCCGACTGCGTGGTCGAGAACGAGGGACACATCGGCCACGTCGCGGTCCTCCACGGCTGCACGGTCCGCCGGGGCGCGCTGGTCGGGATCAGCTCGGTCATCCTCGACGGGGCCGACGTCGGCGCCCGATCGCTGGTCGGTGCCCACTCGTTCCTGCGGGCCGGTTTCGAGGTGCCCGAGGAGCACCTGGCCGCCGGGAGCCCGGCCCGGATCATCCGGCCGCTGACCGAGACGGAGCTGGCCTGGAAGGCGAACGGCATCCGGGTCTATCAGGATCTGGCCCGCCGGTCGCTGGCCACCCTGCGGCCGGCCACGGCGCTGACCGAGGTGGAGCCGGACCGCCGACGGGTCAGCACGGGCCGGGACGTCGCGGCCCCGCCGCACGAGCGCCGAAACGGCTGAATCTCGGCCGATCGCACGAACACCGCGGGCGGCGAGCTCTCGCAATCCGTACGAGATCGAGACCGCTGGATCTCAGCCGATTTTAAAGCATTCGCTTGGTTGGAACGGGGGCCGACGGGCGGGTACACTTCGTCGGTCGGCGCGGGGTTGCGGTCATTGCACCCCCCGCATGCCCGTGGCCTCGTGTCGACGCCCTCCGCCGGTCCACTCCTTCGGCCGGCCGGCCGGCCGGCCGGCGCTCGCTCGCTCAGCCACCTGACTGGGCACCCAGCCGGTCGAGGGCCTGGCCCAGCCAGGCGGCGCCCCGGGCAACGGCGGCCGCGCCGCCCTCGGCGTCGATCCTCGGCCCGAGCAGTTCCAGGTCGAACAGGCCGTCGTAGCCGGCGTCGAGGACGTCGGCGAGCAGCCGCTCCAGCGGCAGGTCGCCGTCGCCGGGCACGCACCGGTCGGGCTGAGCCACCGAGCGAAGCTCGCGGTCACTGACCTGGACGAGCCGGATGACGTCGATGCCGTCTCGGAGGGTGGCGGCGAGGTCGGGTTCGACCCAGCAGCAGTACAGGTCGGCGCAGACGCCGATGCCGAGCTGACGGGCGACGGCGACGGTGTCGCGGAAGGTGAACAGGAAGCTGGTGTCCGTCCGCACGGACAGGGCGTTCTCGAGCGCCAAGTCGATCCCGGCGGCGCGGGCCCGGTCGATCGCCGGGGCGAGGCGGTCGCTGAGCTGGGCGACGGCATCTTCCCAGCGGAGCGGCCCGGGCGGTCCGCTGCAGAGATAGACGAACGGTGCGCCGACGGCGGCCGCGGCGTCGACGGCCCGCAGCAGCCGGTCAGACTCGGCGGCCCAGCCGGCGTCGTCGTCGACCGGCGTGAAGACGCCGTGGACGAGGTAGGCGATCTCCAGGCCGGCGTCCTGCAGGACGCGGAGGCCGCGGTCCCAGTCGGTCTCGGCCAGCTTCTGCGACGCGACGCCGATCCGGTGGGCGCCGATGGCGGCGAGAGCGGCCGCCTCGTCGTCGACCGGGAGGGCCCGCAGGGCCATCGGGTTGACGGACACCCGGTCGTGCATGGCGGCCGGCCGGGCAGCCGTCGGTTCGGGCAGCGTCCGTGTGGTCAGGCGTCCGTGCGGTCAGGCGCCAGCGGCGCCGGCGGCCGCGACCGACTGGGTGCCGCTCTCCAGCCGCCGGAGCGTCTGGTCGGCCTCGGTCATGATCCGCCGGATCAGCTCCCGGCAGCTGGGCAGGTCGTCGATGAGGCCGGCGACCTGGCCGCTGGCGAGGGTGCCCTTGGTTGTGTCGCCGTCGACGAGGCCGGCGGACAGCAGGACGGGGGTGTTGGCGGCCATCAACACCTGGCTCCACTGGAGCTCCTGGTTCTTCTTCATGTTGAGGCCTTCCTTGATGATGTCCTTCCAGGGGGTCTTGGTGCTCTTCTGGAAGGCCACCGACAGCTGCAGGGATCGCTGCCAGCGCTTGAAGGCGTGCTGGGAGATCAGGGTCTCGGCCAGCTCGGTCCGGAGCACCCGTTGGGGCACGCCGTCGATGGCCTTGGTGACGACCGTGTCGTTGACCGTCTTGCCCAGGTACACCTGCTTGATCTTGTCGGGCACGGGGCTGTCGCTGGTCAGGAGGAACCGGGTGCCCATGGCGATGCCAGCGGCCCCGTAGGCCAGGGCCGCCACGAGGCCGCGGCCGTCCCGGAAGCCGCCCGCGCCGACGACGGGGATGTCGACGGCGTCGACGACCTGAGGGAGGAGGATCGAGGTCGGGACGGACCCGGTGTGGCCGCCACCCTCACCGCCCTGGACGAGGACGGCGTCGACTCCCCAGGCGGCCACCTTCTCGGCATGCCGCCGGGCACCGATGGACGGGATGACGACGATGCCGGCGTTCTTGAGCTTGTCGATGGTCTCCCGCTTGGGGGCCAGGGCGAAGGAGGCCACGGGGATGTTCTGCTTGATCAGCAGCTCGGCCCGCTCGATGACGTCGGGGGCATCGCCGCGGACGTTGACGCCGAAGGGCTTGTCGGTCAGCGCCTTGGTCTGGGCGATGGCGTCGGCCAGCTCGTGGAACTGGAGGGTGCCGCTGGTCAGGACGCCGAGGCCGCCGGCGTTCGAAGTGGCGGCCGTCAGCTCGGGGACGGCGACGAAGCCCATGCCGGTCTGGACGATCGGGTACTGGACCCCGAACAGCTTGCAGATCCGGGTGTGGAGGGTGGGGTGCAGGTCCGTCCGGCCGTCATTCGTCGTCTCACTCATCGCGCCACTCCATCTGCTCTGTATCTGCTGTGCCCGTCTGATGTGTCGGTCTGCTGTGCCGTTCGCGGTGCCCGCAGGAGCACCTGGGGTTCGAACAGTCGGCTGGTCGGAAGGCGACCGCCAGGCACCCCGGCCACCGCCAACCGGTACGACGTGGCCGTACTGTAGCAAGCGCTTGCTGGAGTTGAGAGCGGCTAGGGTCACCGTCCGATGGACCTGCACTTTACCGAGGAGCAGCGGGCCTTCGCGGCCGAGGTTCGGGCGTGGTTGGAGAAGGCACTGGGCGGCGAGTTCGCCGCGGTGCGCGGTCGCGGCGGACCGGGCGACGAGCACGGGATGGTCGACGAGCGGCGAGCGTGGGAGCGGGCGCTCGGGGCGGCCGGCTGGATCGGTATCGGTTGGCCGAAGGACGTCGGCGGTCGGGGCCTCGACCTGTGGCACCAGGTCGTCTTCGCAGAGGAGTACGCCCGGGCGGGCGGACCGGGCCGGCTCAGCCACATGAGCGAGCAGCTCGTCGGCCCGACGCTGCTGGCGTTCGGGAGCGAGGCCCAGCAGCAGCGGTTCCTGCCGCCGATCCTGCGGGGCGAGGAGCTGTGGTGCCAGGGGTTCAGCGAGCCGGACGCGGGGTCCGATCTGGCGGGGCTCTCGACGCGGGCGGTGCGCGAGGGCGACGAGTGGGTGCTGACCGGCCAGAAGGTGTGGACGTCGCTGGCGCATCTGGCCGACTGGTGCTTCGTCCTGGCCCGGACGGACCCGGAGGTCCCGCGCCACCGCGGCCTCAGCTTCCTGCTCGTGCCGATGGACCAGCCGGGGATCGAGGTCCGGCCGATCCGCCAGCTGACGGGGGACGCGGAGTTCAACGAGGTCTTCTTCGACGGGGCGCGGACGTCCGTCGACCACGTCGTCGGCGGCCCGGGGCAGGGCTGGTCGGTGGCGATGGGCACGTTGGCGGTCGAGCGCGGGGTGTCGACGCTCGGCCAGCAGCTCGGGTTCGGCAACGAGCTGGCGCTGATCAAGGAAGCGGCCGCCCGGTCCGGTCGACTGGCCGACCCGGTTCTCCGGGACCGCCTGGTCGACCTCGACATCCGCGTGCGGATCATGCGGATGAACAGCCTCCGGGCGCTCACCGTGGCCGACACCGACCCGGGCACCCCGGTGGCGATGGTCGGCAAGCTCTACTGGGCGACGCTCCACCGGGACATGGGCGAGGTCGCGGTCGACGCGCTCGGTTCCCGGGGCATGCTCGGCCCCCGGGGTGCGTCGGCGGACGGAGCTGTGTCGTCCGGCAGATCTGGCGATCGGCCGTCCGGCGTCGAGCTCGACGAGCGGCGGCTGCAGCTGCTGTTCGAGTTCAGCCGCTCCGACACGATCTACGGCGGGACGAACCAGGTCCAGCGCAACATCATCGCCGAGCGGGTGCTCGGGCTCCCGAAGGCTCCATGACTCGAAGGCATGAAAGGCCGAAAGGCCCAATGAAGAAAGGACAGTCGTGACCGACGCCCCCTCCGCCAACCAGCCCCCGACGTACCCGACGGCCCACGGGTTGCTGGCCGGCAAGGTCGTCCTCGTGACGGCGGCCGCCGGCACCGGCATCGGCTTCGCGACGGCGCAGCGAGCGGTCGAGGAGGGCGCGACGGTCGTCATCAGCGACGCGCACGAGCGACGGCTCGGCGAGGCGGCGGAGAAGCTGGCGGAGCTGGCCGGCGCCGCGCCACTGGCGGTCCCGTGCGACGTGACGGACGAGGGCCAGGTGCAGGCGCTGTTCGCCGCGGCGGCGGAGCGGCACGGCGATATCGACGTCGTCGTCTGCAACGCGGGGCTCGGGGGCACCGCGGAGGTGGCGGAGATGACGGACGAGCAGTGGGCGAAGGTGCTCGACGTCACGCTCACGGGAACGTTCCGTTCGAACCGGGCGGCGGTCCGCCACATGTACGAGCGCGGCCGCGGGATCATCGTCAACAACGCGTCGGTGCTCGGCTGGCGGGCCCAGGCGGGCCAGAGCCACTACGCGGCGGCGAAGGCCGGCGTGATGGCGCTGACGCGCTGCCTGGCGATGGAGGCGGCGCCGCACGGCGTCCGGGTGAACGCGGTCTCGCCGAGCATCGCGATGCACCCGTTCCTGGCCAAGGTGTCGACGGACGAGCTCCTCGACGAGCTGACGAGCCGGGAGGCGTTCGGCCGGGCGGCGGAGCCGTGGGAGGTGGCCAACGTGATCGTCTTCTTGGCCAGCGAGTACTCGAGCTACATGACGGGCGAGGTCGTGAGCGTGAGTAGCCAGCGGGCATGAGAAAGCCCCGGCCGGTGTTGCAATCAGTTGGTGCAGGGGGCTCCCGCCGGCGGCGGGGGCCCGAGAAAGAGGGAGTGAGCTCATGAGCGAGGCGTACATCGTCGACGCGGTGCGGACGCCGGTTGGCAAGCGGGGTGGCGGCCTGGCCGGTGTCCACCCGGCTGACCTCGGGGCGGTCACGCTGAAGGCCCTGATCGAGCGGACGGGAATCGACCCGGCGGCGGTCGAGGACGTGATCTACGGGTGCGTGGACCAGGTCGGCCCCCAGGCCGGGGACATCGCGCGGACGGCGTGGCTGGCGGCCGGCCTGCCGGAGGAGGTCCCGGGCACGACGGTCGACCGGCAGTGCGGCTCGTCGCAGCAGGCGATCCACTTCGCCGCGCAGGCGGTCCTGTCGGGCACGTCCGACGTCATCGTGGCCGGCGGCGTGCAGAACATGAGCGCCATTCCGATCCAGACGGCGATGGCCGCGGGCGAGCCGCTCGGCTTCCCGGACCCGTTCAGCGGGTCGGAGGGCTGGCGGGCCCGCTATGGCGACCAGGAAGTGTCGCAGTTCCGCTCGGCCGACATGATCGCCGCCAAGTGGGGGATCTCCCGGGAGGACATGGAGCGGTTCGCGCTGGAGTCGCACCGCCGGGCGGTCCGGGCGATCGACGAGGGCCGGTTCGAGCGCGAGATCGTCCCGGTGGCCGGCGTGACGACCGACGAGGGACCCCGCCGGGAGACCAGCCTGGAGAAGATGGCCGGGCTGCCGCTGCTGCGGCCGGACGGCCGGGTCACCGCCGCGGTGTCGAGCCAGATCTCCGACGCGTCGGCCGCGCTGCTGATCGTCAACGAGCGGGGGCTCGAGACGCACGGCCTGACGCCGCGGGCCCGCATCCACCATCTGAGCGTCCGCGGCGCGGACCCGGTGTGGATGCTGACCGCGCCGATCCCGGCGACGGAGTACGCGTTCGAGCGGACCGGCATGAAGATCGGCGACATCGACGTCGTCGAGATCAACGAGGCGTTCGCGTCGATCCCGATGTCGTGGCTCCGGGAGACCGGGGCCGACCCGGAGAAGGTGAACCCGAACGGCGGCGCCATCGCGCTCGGCCACCCGCTCGGCGCGACCGGGGCGCGGCTGATGACGACGCTGCTCGGCGAGCTCGATCGCACCGGTGGCCGCTACGGCCTGCAGACGATGTGCGAGGGCGGCGGCCAGGCCAACGTCACGATCGTCGAGCGCCTGGGGTAAGCCCTCGGCGCCGACCGCGGCAGGTCCGGCAGGGGAGTGTCGCTACCGGAGAATAGCGTTGCGGTCGGTGTCGCCGCCGGGCCGTTGTGACGTCTACGTCGACGAGAGCAAGCGGTCCGGCTACGTCCTGGCGGCGGTGATTCCCCGGACCTACCCGGCTCGTGATCGAGCAGGACGACTCCCTGGTCCGAAGCGACCGGCATGAGCTGTATCAGCTCGTCCGTCAATCGGGGGTCAGAGAGACGGTCGAATACCGGCACCAGCGTGCGTTCGAGGATCCGTTGTTGACGCTGCCCGATGTCGTCGCCTGGTGCTGGGCTCGCTCTGGCGAATGGCGTCGGCGCATCGGTCCGATCCTCGTGGCCGCCCGGCGTGTGTAGCCCGGGAAAGCGCAAAGCCCGAGCGCCTCGTCCGTCCGGACGGGTCTCGGGCCCGCTTCCCGCAGCTACTGCCTTGGGCAATGGTGATTATACCCGGTTCGTCCGACCGGTGGAAGAGCGATCTCACTCCGGCACCGGCTCGAGGTCGAGGACGCCGAGGGTTTCGGGGTCCATGAGCAGTTCGATGCTGACGACGCGGCCGCCGCGCACCACGAAGGCGAAGACCGACCGCGCCTGGCCACCGGCCGACCACGCCGCGCCGGCGAGGCCGTCGACCAGGGTGAGCTTGGCGACGCGGGCCCGGCCGGCGAAGACGCGGGCGACGGCGTCGGCCCCGCGCACCTCCTCGCTCAGCGCCGGTGCGCCGGCGCTCGCTCGGCTGGCGGCCATGTCGATGGCGACGGCGTCGGCCCGGAGGACGACGCCGGGGTCGAGCAGCCGCAGCAGTCCCTCGAAGTCACCGTCGCGGGACGCGGCGAGGAACGCGGCGACGACCTGGCGTTGGATCGTGGCGGACGCGTCGGGGACAGCCGGGTCCGATTGCACCCTCCGCCGAGCCCGGCTGGCGAGCTGCCGGGTGGCGACCGGCGTCCGGCCGACGATCGGGGCGATCTCGTCGAACGGGACGGCGAACATGTCGTGCAGCACGAACGCCAGCCGCTCGGCCGGCGGCAGGGTGTCGAGGACGACCAGGAGCGCGAGGCCGACCGAGTCGGCGAGCAGCGCCTCGTCCTCGGGGGAGCTCGAAGCGGTCGGTTCGGCGGCCTCTTCGTCGGGCGGGACCTCCCGTTTGGTCGCCCGAGAGCGCAGCATGTCCAGGCAGACGCGGGCGACGACGGTGGTCAGCCAGCCACCGAGGTTGTCGACGGCGTCGGCATCGGCTCGGCTGAGCCGCAGCCACGCCTCCTGGACGGCATCGTCGGCTTCGTGGCTCGACCCGAGCATGCGGAGCGCGACGGCCCGGAGGTGCTCTCGGTGGGTCTCGAAGCGCTGGGCGAGCAGGTCATGGTCGCTCACGGTCACATCCCTCCGGCTCTCTGTCACATCCGCTGGTTCTCGATCGTCATACCCTTGACGAGACAGACCGGGTCGACGTGACCCAGGACTCTAGGAGCGACGATGACCGACTCTTCCACCGAGGGAACCACGACCGAGGGCATCAAGACCGTGCTGCACCCGGTGTCCGACCTGGCGGCGGCTAAGCCGGTGTATGCCGCTCTCCTCGGCGTCGCACCGTCCGCGGACGAGTCCTACTACGTCGGTTTCGAGGCGGCCGGACAGCACATCGGGCTGGTGCCGAGCGGTGGACCGCAGGCCATGACGTCGCCGGTGGCCTACTGGCACGTGTCGGACATCGAGGCGAAGCTGGCCGAGGTGACCGCGGCCGGTGCCACCGTGAAGGAGTCGCCCCGTGACGTCGGCGGCGGCCGCCTGGTGGCCACCGTCACGGACCCCGACGGCAACGTCCTCGGGCTGATGCAGGACAAGTGAGCGCTCGGCAAGTTGCCGACGACCACGACCTGATCCGCGTCCACGGGGCGCGCGAGAACAACCTGAAGGACGTCAACGTCGAGATCCCGAAGCGCCGGCTGACGGTGTTCACCGGCGTCTCGGGCTCGGGCAAGAGCTCGTTGGTGTTCCGCACGATCGCCGCGGAATCGCAGCGGTTGATCAACGAGACGTACAGCGCGTTCGTCCAGGGCTTCATGCCGACGTTGGCCCGGCCGGAAGTCGACGTGCTCGAAGGGTTGACGACCGCGATCGTCGTCGACCAGCAACGGATGGGCGCCGACGCCCGTTCGACGGTCGGCACCGCCACCGATGCCAACGCGATGCTGCGCATCCTCTTCAGCCGGCTCGGGAAGCCGTACGTCGGGCCGCCGAGCGCGTTCGCCTTCAACGTCCCGTCGGTCCGGGCGAGCGGCGAGATCACGGTCGAGCGCGGCGGCGGAAAGACCGTGCAGCGGAGCTTCACCCGCACCGGCGGCATGTGCCCGCGCTGCGAGGGCCGGGGCACGGTCTCCGACTTCGATCTGTCCCAGCTGTACGACGACAGCAAGTCGCTCGCCGAGGGCGCCATCGTCGTTCCGGGCTACACCGTCGACAACTTCTTTGCCGTTCGGCCTTTCCTCGAGTCGGGCATCCTCGATCCGGACAAGCCGATCCGCAAGTACACCAAGAAGGAGCGGCACGACTTCCTCCACCACGAGCCGATCAAGGTGAAGGTCAACGGCGTCAACGTCACCTACGAGGGATTGATCGTCAAGATCGAGCGGTCGATCCTGGCCAAGGACCGAGGAGCGCTGCAGCCGCACATCCGGGCGTTCGTCGACCGGGCGATCACCTTCACCGCGTGCCCCGACTGCGGCGGCACCCGGCTCAGCGACGCGGCGAGATCGTCGAAGATCGAGCGGGTCAGCATCGCCGACGTGTGTGCGATGCAGATCAGCGACCTGGCCGAGTGGGTGCGGGGTCTCGACGAACCGTCCGTGGCGCCGTTGCTGGCGTCGTTGCAGCGGACGCTCGACTCGTTCGTGGAGATCGGGCTGGGCTACCTCTCGCTGGACCGGCCGACGGGCACGCTGTCGGGCGGCGAGGCCCAGCGCGTCAAGATCCTCCACCTCGGCTCGTCGCTGACCGACGTCACCTACGTCCTCGACGAACCCACGACGGGTCTGCACCCCCATGACATCGAGCGGATGAACGGCCTGCTGTTGCGGCTGCGCGACCGCGGCAACACGGTGCTCGTCGTCGAGCACGAACCGGAGACGATCGCCATCGCCGATCACGTCGTCGACCTCGGCCCCGGCGCCGGTACGGCCGGCGGCACCGTCTGCTACGAGGGCACCGTCAAGGGATTGCGGGCCAGCGGCACCGTGACCGGCCGCCATCTCGACGATCGGGCGGCCCTGAAGGAGGCGGTGCGGACGCCCACCGGCACGCTGGAGATCCGCCAGGCCACGACGCACAACCTGCGCGACGTCGACGTCGACATCCCGCTCGGCGTGCTGGTCGTCGTCACCGGCGTGGCGGGCTCGGGCAAGAGCTCGCTCATCCATGGCTCGGTGGCCGGTCGTGACGGCGTCGTGTCGGTCGACCAGACGCCGATCCGCGGCTCGCGGCGGAGCAACCCGGCGACGTACACCGGACTGCTCGACCCGATCCGCAAGGCGTTCGCCAAGGCCAACGGCGTGAAGCCGGCGCTGTTCAGCGCCAACTCCGAGGGCGCCTGTCCGAACTGCAACGGTACCGGCGTCATCTACACGGACCTGGCGATGATGGCCGGCGTGGCGACCGTCTGTGACGAGTGCGACGGGAAGCGCTTCGGGGCCGACGTGCTCGGCTACACGTTCGGCGGAAAGGACATCAGCGAGGTGCTCGCGATGTCGGTGACCGAGGCCGGCGAGCTCTTCGGTGCCGGTGAAGCGGAGACACCGGCCGCCCACAAGGTGCTCGATCGACTGGCCGACGTCGGCCTCGGCTACCTCGGCCTCGGCCAGCCGCTGACCACGCTGTCCGGCGGCGAGCGGCAGCGGCTCAAGCTGGCGACCCACCTGGCCGAGAAGGGTGGCGTCTACGTCCTCGACGAGCCGACGACGGGCCTCCACCTGGCCGACGTCGAGCAACTGCTCGGCCTGCTCGACCGGCTCGTCGACTCGGGCAAGTCGGTCGTCGTCATCGAGCACCACCAGGCGGTCATGGCCCACGCCGACTGGATCATCGACCTCGGGCCCGGCGCCGGCCACGACGGCGGCCGGATCGTCTTCGAGGGCCCGCCCGCCGACCTCGTCGCCGCCCGCTCGACCCTCACCGGCGAGCACCTCGCGGCCTACGTCGGCCCCTGACCGCCGGCCTCGTGATCAGGTCCGGTCGCTTCTCCCGGTACGAGGGACGGGAAACCGACTCGCTGATGGCGCTCACCGGCACCGGGCCGGGGCGGAGCTCCTCCACCGCTTGGTCCAAGATCCGGACGAGCGTCGACGGCTGGTCGTAGACGCGGACGAGGTCGTCCCGCACGACGGCGACCGGCTCGTCGGGCCACGCCAAGCTCGGACAGTGCGAGCGGTTCGCCGAGGCCGTGGTGGCCGGCACCCGAGCGGTTCAGGCTGGTGGCGGTGACCGGCTCGCCGAGCGCGGCGACGATCTGGAGCGTCGCCGCGGCGTCCGGCATCCGGATGCCGACGGTCCCGTTCAGCACCACGTCCGGGCTCAGCCCGCCGGCCGCGGGGACGACCACGGAGACCGGCCCGGGCAGCCAGCACGCCATGGCTCGCCAGGCCCAGGTACTGGGTTCGGCCACGGAGGCGATCATGGCGGGGGTCGAGCAGGCGACGTGCATGGCCTTGTCGGCTGTCCGGCCCTTCGTCGCTCGCACCTTGGCCGTCGCGACGTCCGACCGCACCCGGGCGGCGAGCATGTACCCGGTCTCGGTCGGCAGTACGGCCAGCCCATCGCGCCGCAAGATGGCGACGGCCTGGTCTACCTGAGCGAGTGACAGGTGCCCGCCGCCGCGCCGAGGCGCGAGCTCGACGAACCTAGCCATCGGCCACTCGGTGCTCGTCGGCGACCCGTTGCTCGTCGGCCGCTCGGCGGTGCAGCATGCCGCTCAGGATAAGGCGTCGTCAGATGACGCCGGGAGACGACGGCGTCAGGCGACGGCGTCGCCGATGGCCGCCAGCCGCTCGAGGGCAGCGCGGAGGCGGTCGGTGTCGTCGAGCGGCAGGCCGACGGACATCCGGTAGACGCCGAGGTCGGCGTAGCGATGAGCCCGTTTGGTCAGCTTGGCCAGCACGTTGTCGTCGTCGATGTACCACGTCTTGCCGAGCAGTTGGCCCTCCATCTCGACGACGGTCACCGGCGGCAGGGCACCGCCGGCCCGCTCGGTCAGCGCCGCCACCTTCTCGGGCAGGTCGGGGGAGCCGAGCGGGTACCACCCGTCGCCGAGGTTGACGACGTCGTCGAACGTCGCCGGGGTCCCGGCGGCGCCGATCAGGACGGGCGGGTGGGGCTTCTGGAGCGGCTTGGGGTACACCCAGCTGTCGGTGAAGCGGACGAACTCGCCGTCGACGCCGACGACGTCCTCGGTCCACAACCGGCGCAGGACGGCCAGCTTCTCCCGGAAGATGGCCCGCCGGCGCTTCGGGTCGATGCCGTTGTTGACCATCTCCAGCGCGTTCCAGCCGAGGCCGACGCCCACCTCGACCCGACCGTCGGAGACGACGTCGAGGCTGGCGATCGCCTTGGCCAGCTCCAGCGGATTGCGCTCGGCGACGAGCAGGACGCCGGTGCCGATCCGGACCCGGTCGGTCACGGTCGGCGGCCACCGCCAGTTGGACGAAGGGGTCGAGGAAGCGCTTGTAGAACTCCGGCAGTCCCACCGGGGTACTGCGGGTGGACGGTTGCCACCGGGGTGTGCGTGTGCTCGCCGAGGAAGAGGGCGTCGAGGCCGTACTCCTCGACGAGCGGGGCGACCTCCCGCATCGGCAGCGTCGTGTCGTTCAGGATGAGGTTGGCGCCGATCAGCATGGTGGGGTCGAGGCTACGGTCCGTGGCCCGAATCGAGCAAGCGCTTGGTGAGGCGGCGGACTCCCAGCCGCGGTCACCCAGCTCACGACCGAGACCGTCCGGCGGTAGTCAGGCCGGAGCCACGTGAAGGCCGGCGGCACGTACGCCGTCGCGGAGCCGTCGATTCCAGACGGCCACGATCAGGTCGGTCGGAAGGATGGCGAGGGCACTGGCCAAGTGGACGGCGTCGGCCCCGCCGACCGCGTACGTCGTCGCGACGTGGCCGGCCTGGCGTTCGACCGCCGGCGTGAGCTCGACCGGTTGGGTTGCCGCCCAAAAGCTTTCCCAGTCCTCCTGGGCGGCGCGAAGCGCTCGGGCGTCGATCCGGTGGTCGCGAGCGGCCGCGGCCAGCGCCGCCCGGACCTCCGGATAGGCGAGGCGACTGGACACCGCGGCGTCGCAGCCGTCCCACAGGGCGGCGGCCAGCTCGCTGCCGTCTTCGTCGACGACGAGCTTCACCACGCTGGAGTCGAAGTAGACGACCGCCAGTGGGTCAGCGGCGCTGGTCGCCGACGAGGTCGGCCACCGAACCCTTGGCCGGGACCCGGCGATGACCGGTGGCTCTCGGTCGCTGGCCCCGGTCGGCCCGGCCGATGACGCCCTCGGCGATCAGCCGCTCGAGATCGGGCGTGGTGTCCACGCCGACCAGACGGGCGACCGGGATGCCGCGATCGGTTACCAGGATCTCCTCGCCGGCCTGGGCCCGGTCGACCCATTCGCGGAGGTGCGCTCCGAGAAGGCTCACGGCCACGTTCATGCCCCGATTGTACATTTATCGAGGGAGTATCTGTGCGTCGAGATCCTGGGCACGCGCCTCACGAGCGACCGTCCCCCCGACCGGACGTGCCGACCATACTGAGGGCATGGCGGGCACTCCTGGTGGGGCGGCATCTGGTGAGGCAGCTTCTGGCGACGCGGCTTCCGGCGACGACCGCGTTGCAGGTGCCTGCTCGACAAGCAGGCGGTGGCGGAGGTCGTCCTCCGGTACTGCCGCGGCGTCGACCGTCTCGACCTACCGGCGGTGCGGGCGTGCTACCACGACGACGCGGTCGACCACCACACCGGGTTCGACGGCAATCCGGACGACTACGTCGCGTGGCTCGACGTCGTCCTGCGCCGGTTCGCCGGCACGATGCACTTCGTCGGGAACTGCCTCGTCGAGGTGGACGGCGACCGGGCGCGGGCGGAGACGTACGGCAATGCCCATCACTGGGGCGACCCGGTCGACGACCCGACCCGCAACTTCGTCTCCGGGTTCCGCTACGTCGACCGGTTCGAGCGGCGTGACGGGGTGTGGCGGGTCGCGGAGCGGTGGGCGGTGCGGGAGTGGACGCGGTCGATCCCGGCCGAGACGGTACGGCCGAAGGAAGGGGGTCGGCGCCCCGACCCACGAGCCGCGACCGGGACGACCCGGTCTACCGTACGCTTGCTTGGTAGGCAGACGACACAGAGGGAGAGCCGAGCAGAGCAGGAGGAGAACGCGCCGATGAACCGCGAGGACATGGAGTACCGGACGATGGGCCGGTCGGGGTTGCCGGTCTCGACGATCGGCCTCGGGTGCAACAACTTCGGGATGCTCCTCGATCAGGCGGACTCGGCGGCGGTGGTGCAGGCTGCCCTCGACGCGGGCATCACGTTGTTCGACACGGCCGACAGCTACGGCAACAGCCACTCGGAGGAGTACCTGGGGGCCGCGCTGGCCGGCCATCGCGACGACGTCGTGATCGCCACGAAGTTCTCCACTCGGCTGCGCCCGGGTCCCTACGGGCGGGGGCGTCCCCGGAGTACGTCGTCGAGGCCGTGCGAGGCCAGCCTGCGCCGGCTCGGTACCGACTACATCGATCTTTACTACCAGCACAACCTGGACCCGGCGACGCCGGTCAAAGAGACGGTCGACACGCTGGACGACCTCATTCGGGCGGGCAAGGTCCGCTACGCCGGATGCTCGAACGTCAAAGGGTGGACGCTGGCCCGGGCTCAGCACGTCGCGGCCGAGCGGGGCCGGCAGCGTTTCGTCGCCTGCCAGAACGAATGGAGCCTGGTCAACCGGGCGATCGAGGCGGAGGTCGTCCCGGCGTGTCGGGCGTACGAGGTCGGGATGGGTCCCGTACTTTCCGCTGGCGTCCGGACTGTTGACCGGCAAGTACGCGAAGGGGGAGCCGTTTCCCGAGGGCTCCGTCTGGCGACGGCCTCGTTCTTCGCCGGGATGGCGACCGACGAGGTATTCGAGACGGTGGGCCGGCTGCAGGCCGTCGCCGACGACACTGGACACTCGCTGGTCGAGCTGGCGCTCGGTTGGCTGCTCTACCAGGAGGGGGTGGCGTCGGTCCTCGTCGGTGCGACGAAGCCCGAGCAGGTGGCGACCAATGCGGCGACGGCCGGCGTGTCGCTCACCCCGGATGTCCTGGCCGCGGTGACCGAGGCTGCGGGCGGCTGAGCGGCGGCGCGCCGGCCGTCGTCCCGGGTGAGATCGTCAGTACCGGCCTGGTGGATACCACCGGCCCGGTGCCCCTCGCTGGCGCGGAGTCTCTGCCGGCTATGCGACCTCGTAGGCGATCATCTCGACGAACTGTGGCGGGGAGATCTCGACACCGAGCTCCTGGGCGATCGGCATCAGTTTCGACTCGAGGGCCTCGAAGGCCTCTTGGCTCTCCTCGACCGTCATCGAAGAGCTCTGCATGTAGACACCGATCATCGTTCCGCCTTTCATTGACGAATGGAGCGGGTCTCGGCATAGATGCCGCCGCGTCCATGGCTCCTTCAAAAGTGGGCCAGGTTGGGACTACCAACCGCCCAACGCTCGCCCTAGGGCGTCGGCGGCCTCGGCCAGCGCGGGATGCCCGGCGATGTCCTCTACGGACACGACACCCAGGTTCGGCGCCTTCCACAGCGTCACCACCTGCCACTGCGGACGGTGATATGACCAGGACTTGATGCCGGCCCATCGGCCGTCCCGAAAGATGTCAGCGGCGATTCGTTGCGTCTTGGGTCGGTCCCTGATGACCACGTCGGTGGGGCGGATTCCTCGGTCGAGGAGCGCCTGGGCATCATCGAGGTCCAAGAGCGGGTGGTCCTCCTCGTCGAAGCGGTAAGTGGCTAGACGACGCACCGATCCGGGCAAATCGGGCCGAACCAACATCTCGGGGCGCCAGGACCGTAGATGTGCGAACGCCTCACCAATGGCTACCTCAGGGCCGACGCCGAGGTAGCGGGCCAGGTAGAGGTCAGGGTTGTCCCAGCGTCCGGCTCCTTGGCGCGGGTAGACGAACAGCGGGTGACCGGGCTTGTCCTCTTCGACGCTTGGGAGGTGGGGAAAGACGCGGTAGAGGAGCACGGCCTAGGCGTAGGCCTCGGACGCCTCCGCGTTGATGGCTTCGACCACCGGGAGAGGTCCTTCACGCTCGATCACTTCGAGCGGCGACGCCCCGTCGAGGAAGCCGTTGGGGGTGCTCAGCCAGTCACGGGCTACCGATTCGTCCCAGACCAGCAACAAGCGGGCCAGCACGTAGTCGAGGTCGACCAGTCCCGCCGCCGCCCGGTCGCTCGGAGCCTCGGCGCCGGACTTCCAACGGCTGGGCTGGCTCTTGTTGACACGGAGCGCTGACGCGACGGTCTGGTTGCCGAGAACTTCGACGACGAAGGAGGTCCGACGCTTGGGGTCGTACTCCGGAGCCTGCTTCTTGCGGGGAACTGCCATGGAGCCATTGTACCCAACATAGGCGTTGGGTGCACATCACCGTCGCTTCGGCGATGGTGCCGACGTGGCTGTGCGTCGCCACCGTGGCGGACGGTTCAGGGGGCGACGGTCCAGCCGCCGTCGACGACGAGCAGTACGCCGTTCACGTAGCTGGCCAAGGGGGAGAGGAGGAAGAGGATCGTCCAGGCGATCTCGTCGGCCTCGGCCATCCGACCGAGCGGGTTGCGGGCGAGGGCTCGCACGAGCGGTTCGCTGCCGGCGAAGCCGGCGGACCGGGGGGTGGCGACCATGCCGGGGGCGACGGCGTTGGCCCGGATCCGATCGGCGCGGTGGACGGCGAGATGCCGGGTGTAGCCGGTGACGGCGGCCTTGGTGGCCGCGTACCAGTCGGGCTCGGCGCCGATGACGTTGCCGGCAACGGAGGCGACGTTGACGAGCGACGCGCCGGCCGGCAGTTCGGTGTCGAGCCACGTCCGGGTGACGAGCTCCATGCTGCCGGCGCCGTTGACGAGTCCGTCGGCGAAGGGGCTGGCCGCCGCGCTGGCGGGGCCGGCGTTGTTGACGAGGTAGCGCGCCGGGTGATCGAGGCCGTCGAAGCCGGCGGCCACCGCGGCCGGGTCGGTCACGTCGACCTGGGCCGACGTTGCCCGGCCACCGGCGTGGGTGATCTCGGCCGCGGTGTGCTCGGCGGAGTCGGCGTCGAGGTCCCACGACGCGATGTCGAGGCCGGCCGCCGCCCCGAGCAGTGCGGTGGCCCGGCCGATGCCGCTGCCGGCGCCGGTGACGACGGCGAGCGCGCTGGGCGCGAAGCCGAAGCTGACGGGGGCGGTGCTCTCGGGCGCGCCGGGCGCGGGGCCCTCCGGGGGGCCGGTCACGACGCGATCTGTTGGTGCCGCGTCCCGTCGGGGTCGATCACGGTCGTGAGGACGTCGATCTCTTCGGCGGTCGGCAGGCGGCTCTCGATCAGGTCGTGGTCGACGGCGAGCTCGAAGCCGGTGGCCGCGGCGACGTCGTCGACGGTGACGCCGGGGTGGACGGAGACGACGCGCAGGCGGTGGTCGGGGCCGCCGAAGTCGAAGACGCCGAGGTTGCTGACGACGCGGCGCAGGTCGAGGTAGCGGCCGGCGGCCGGCGATTCGGCGGCGCGGTCGTAGCCGACGCCGGAGACCATGTCGACGCGGTCGACGAAGACGCGCCGCGAGTGCTTCGGCACCCAGTAGCTGACGGGATGGTTGACGGTGTTGCCGGGGGCACCGCGCACGCCGAGCAGCTGCACCTTGGGCTTGGCGAAATCACCGATGCAGGAGATGTTGGCGTTGCCGTACCGGTCGATCTGGCTCGGGCCCATCATGATGTGCCGCCGGCCACGCCAGACGAGATCGAAGACGGCGCGGTAGGGGAGCCAGCCCTCGGCCGGCCCGGTGGGCGCGGTGCCGACGGCCCAGGTGCCGCGGACGAGGGTGGCCTCGCCGTCGATCAGTAGGAGGTCCGGCTCGAAGACGGCGCGGGCCAGCCGGGCGGCCATCGCCGGGATCGGCCCGATGGGCGAGGCGAGCAGCTCGCCGTCACCGCGCCAGGCGTCGGCGCAGGCGACGACGCAGACGTCGGCTCGGGAGACGTCGGCCGCCATCAGCCAACCACCGCCACGACCATCAGCCAACCACCACCATCAGCGGACGACCCAGCGGACCGCGATCAACGGACCGGACGACCATCAACGGACCATCGTCGGCAGCGGGTCGCCGGGATCGAGGCCGGCTCGGAAGTCGTCGACCGCGGCGTGGTAGGCGGCCTCGTCGCCGGCGAGGAAGCGGTCGGTGAACGCGGCCCACTGTTCGGGGTCGGCGGCCGCGTCGGCGTAGGCGCGCTGGAACGCCTCGTCGCGTCCGTAGTCGGGTTCGCAGGAGGTGAAGTGGGCGCCGCGGGGCGCTTCGACGACGCCGTGGACCATCCAGCGGTGGATGCGCATGGCCTGCAGCGGCACGCCGTCGGAGAGCTCGTCGGTGGGAACGATCTTCTCGCAGGAGAGGTAGGCGCGGTCGGCGGCGGCGCAGAAGACGTCATCGAAGTAGACGTCGGGGCCGAGGTACGTCGCCGCGCCGAACCGATCGGCGCGGTTCAGGTGGACGAGCGCGGCGTCGAGCCGGAGGGCGGGCATGGCGAGCAGCTCCTCACGGTCGTCGTACGGCGAGCAGACGGTCCGCAGCCCGGGGTTGACGGTGGGGACGTCGGAGCCGAGCCCGGCGCGGGTCGGCAGGAACGGCAGCCGGAGCGACGCCGCGTAGAGGCCCCACTGGAACATGCCCTCGTCGTACTCGACGGCTTCGACGGTGCCGGCCTGCCGGGCGGCCCGGAAATGGGGCTCGAGCGGGATGGAATCGAGGGAGACGAAGCCATATACTAGGCGTTTTACCTTGCCGGCAGCGAGCAGCAGACCAGCGTCCGGGCCTCCATACGTGACGACGGTGAGATCGCGCAGATCGGAGTGGAGCATGGCCCGGACCAACGACATCGGCTTGCGCCGTGAGCCCCAGCCGCCGATGCCGATGGTCATCCCCGAGCGGAGCTCGCCGATCACGTCGGCTTCGGTCATCGTCTTGTCCGGCATGGTGCGTGGTCGCCCTGCGGCGGTGAGCAGGTTCTGCACTATTGTAGCAAATGCTTGCTCGGGGATACCGAGATGACGGCGGCGTCCGGTCTCGAACAGGCAGCCGGTACTGGTCGTCGAAGTGGGCTCGGCGGGAGGGAGAAGGCTGTGAGCGACGTGGTTGGTTCGCCGGACCGCCGGGAGGTCATCCGTGACGCGGCCGCCGAACTGTTCGCCGCGAAGGGGGTGGCGGCGACGACGGTCCGGGAGATCGCCGACGCGGTCGGCATCCTCTCGGGCAGCCTGTACCACCACTTCAAGTCGAAGCAGCACATCGTGGAGGAGATCCTCACGGACTACTTCGAGGATCTACAGAAGAGCTACATGGCGGCGTTGAGCGAGAAGGGGTCGCCGGCCGAGCAGCTGCGGAGCCTCATCCGGACGTCGCTCGAGGCGGTCAACCGGCACCCGCACGCCGCGGAGATCTACCAGGGCGACTACGGCTACTTGCAGACGCTCCCGCACTTCGAGTACGTGAAAACGATCGCCGGCGAGGTGCAGAAGGCGTGGTTGGACGTGATCGGTGCCGGCGTCACGAGTGGCGACTTCCGGTCGGACGTCGACCCTCGCGTCTTCTACCGGCTGCTGCGCGACTCGGTCTGGCTCTCCGTCCGCTGGTACCGGGTTCGCCCGGGCTACTCGGTCACGCGGTTCGCGGACGACGCAGCGAACATCTTCCTGCAGGGCTTCGCGGCCCGGCCGGCCTCGCGCCGCGGCTGACCTCTCGCGGCGTTCACCCGCCACGCCGACGCGCCACGCCGGTCCCCCCGGTAGCGAGCCGCGGTCGTTCGATCTCGCCGTCGCGCCGGATCGTCGGCGCGGGAGACACACGGTCGGCGCCCGCCGGTTTCCGCCACTCGGACCACCACCCGCAGCAGCGACCGGACCCAATGACCCAGGCCGCCGGTCCGGCGGCGGTCGATCCACAGAAAACCAACCAAGCGCTTGATATAATTGAGACCAGGGCGGGGAGCCGGTTCAAGGAAGGGTGGGGGAGGAGGCGTGCGATGGGTTCGCTGAGCGGTCGGGTGGTGATCGTCACCGGCGCCGGCCGTGGGCTGGGCCGCGAGTACGCGTTGCTCGCGGCGGCCGAAGGGGCGCAGGTCGTCGTCGACGACGTCGGCTGCGGGCCGGACGGCTCGGGGACGGACCCGTCGCTGGCCGCGGCGGTGGCCGACGAGATCGGCGAGGCCGGTGGCTCGGCGTTGGCCCGGACCGACGACGTCCGGACGCTGGCCGGTGCGCAGGCGCTGCTCGAGGCCGCGGTCGACGCGTTCGGCGTGGTGCACGGCTTGGTGAACAACGCGGGGATCCTCCGCGACCGGATGTTCGTCAACATGAGCGAAGAGGAGTGGGACGACGTCGTCGAGGGCCAGTTGAAGTCGACGTTCTGCGCGGCGCGGACGCTGGCGGGGTACTGGCGTGACCGGGCGAAGGCCGGGGAGCCGGTGGCCGCGTCGATGGTGAACGTCTCGTCGACGTCCGGCCTGTTGGGCCAGGCGGGGCAGAGCAACTATGGCGCGGCGAAGGCCGGCATCGCGTCGCTGTCGATCATCCTGGCGGGGGAGCTCGGTCGTTACGGGGTGCGGGTCAACGCGATCACGCCGGTCGCCCGGACTCGGATGACCGAGGACGTCCCGGCGCTGAAGGAGATGGTCGCCGCGCCGACGGACGCGGGCACGTTCGACGTCTACCACCCGGCACACGTGGCGCCGCTCGTCGCGTGGCTGCTCTCGGAGGACTGCCCGGCGACGGGGCAGACGTTCTACGCCCGCGGTGGGGAGATCCGACACTTCGTCGGCTGGCACTACGGCGCGATGATCAGCGAGGACGGGGACTGGACGGTCGACGGGCTGGCCGCGTCACTGCCAGGACTGCTCGCCGCCGACTGATCTCGCCCTGACCTGATCCCGGCCGCTGACGGCGTAGGCAGTCGACGGCCGGACGGGGTTCGGAGGACGGAGGTTGACTGCCGGAACGATGTACGTAACGTTTGACGTTATTAACGCCATACGTTAATATCGGAGTGGTGTTGACGGAAGGGTCGTTCCGAGATGCGGCGACCCGGAGCGTTTGGGAGCGCCGTCGGATCCGCAAATTCGGTCCTGACGTACAGCGGATGGCGTGGCGGAGGCTGGCCTATCTGAATGCGGCGGAGAGAGTCGGAGATCTGGCGGTGCCGCCAGGGAATCAACTGGAGAAGCTGAAGGGCTCGCGGTCCGGGCAGTACAGCATCCGGGTCAACGACCAGTACCGGATCTGCTTCCGTTGGAGCGTCACCGGGCCGGCAGACGTCGAGCTCGTCGACTACCACTGAGGAGGACGCATGGCACGAACCGAAGCACCGTTCATGGCACCCGTGCACCCGGGTGAGATGCTGCAGGAGGACTTCTTGGAGCCGCTCGGCATCAGCCAGTACCGGCTGGCCCAGGCGATCGGCGTGCCGGCTCGCCGCATCAACGAGATCGTCCACGGGACCCGGCGGATCAGTGCCGATACGGCGCTCCGCCTGTCGCGCTATTTCCAGATGAGCGACGGGTTCTGGATGAACCTCCAGGCGCACTACGACCTGGAGGTTGAGAAGGACCGCCTGGGCACCACCCTGGAGGGCATCGAGCCCCTGGCAAAGGCCAGTTGACCGCTCCGAGCTACTCCTCCCCGCCATCGGGGGCGTCGCTCCCGGCCGCGTCGCTCCCGGCCGGATCGCCGCCGGGGCCGCCACTCCCGGCAGTGTGCCCGAAGTAGGCGTCCCTGATCACGGAGAGGTCGTCGATGGCGCGGGCCGGCCCGTCCATGACGACCTTGCCGACGTCGAGGACGGTCACGTGGTCGGCGACGCGCATGGCGGCCTCGACGGCCTGCTCGACGAGGAGGATGCCGAGGTTGGTCTGCTTCAGCACGGCGACGGTGTCCATGACCTCGGCGACGATCGCTGGGGCGAGGCCGGCGGAAGGCTCGTCGAGCATCAACAGCGACGGGCGCGACATGAGCGCTTGGCCGATGGCGAGCATCTGTTGCTGACCGCCCGAAAGGGAGCCGGCCAGGGTCGACGACCGCTGGCCGAGGACGGGGAAGAGCTCGTAGATGCGGTCGAGCTCGGCCCGGAGCTTCTTGCCGCGGGCCTTCAGGGTGTAGCCGCCGAGGAGCAGGTTCTCCTCGATCGTCCGGCGGCGGAAGATCCGCTTGTTCTCCTGGACCATCCCGATGCCGGCCCGGATGCGCCGGTGGACGGGCAGATGGCTGATGTCCTGCCCCTTGAACGTGATCGATCCGCCCTGGACCTTGTTCAGGCCGGCGACGGCGCGCAGCACGGTGGTCTTGCCGGCGCCGTTGCGGCCGAGCAGGGCGGTCAGCTCGCCGGGGGCGACGGTGACGCTGACGTCCCAGATGACGCGCAGGTCGCCGTAACCGGTCGCGAGATGGCTCACAGTCAAGAGGGGCGCCGCGCCGTCGCTCATGGTTCCGCCTCGCCGGGAGCGGCCGGTGGCGCGGCGACCTCGTCGAGCAGTTCGGCGGCCACCGGGGCCTCGACGCCGAGGTACTCCTCGAGGACCCTCGGGTGGGACTCGATCTCGGCCGGGGGGCCCGAGGCGATGACCTGGCCCTCGGCGAGCACGTAGATCTCGTCGGCCAGCGACAGCACCAGCCGGAAGTTGTGCTCGACCAGGATGACGGTGCCACCGGCGTCGCGGATCTTGCGGATGAGGACGGCCAGCTGCTCCACTTCGTTCTCGTCGAGCCCGGAGGCGGCCTCGTCGAGCAGCAGGACCCCGGGGTTGCGGACCAACGACCGCGCCACCTCGAGCAGCCGCCGGGTGCCGAGTGGCAGGGCCGCGGCTTCCTGGTTGGCGAGGTGGGCGATGCCCACCTGGGCCATGACTGCCGCCGCGGCCTCGTCGTCGCGGCGCTTCACCCGGTAGGAGACCGGCAGGCGGAGGACCGCCGAGAGCATCGACGACCGGTCGGTCGTGTACCGGCCGGACCGGACCGCTTCGGCCACCGAGACACCCTCGGGGATGTTGGCCGTCTGGAACGTCCGGGCCACCCCCGCCCGGGCCACCCGGTGCGGCGGCTCCTTCCTCGGCCGGGGCTCGCCGCCGATGACGATGGACCCCTCGTCCAGCCGGTAGTAGCCGCAGACGACGTTCAACAGCGTGGTCTTGCCCGACCCGTTGGGCCCGATGATCGCCGTCACCTTTCCCTGTAGGGCGGTCAGGGTCACGCCATCGAGGGCCCGGAGGCCGCCGAACGACTTCCCCAGACCGTCCACCGACAGCGACTGGCCGGGGATGGCTGGCAGGTCGCCGGCCCCGTCGGCGGGCGGCGCCGCCGGACCGACGACGCGGCGGTCGAGCAGGCGGACCCCCCGGCGACAGAGGCCGGCGATACCGCCGCCGAGGAGCACCCCGCCGAGGATGAGGAACACGCCGAAGATGATGAGGGCGTATGTGTTGAACGCTGTGAACTGCTCCGGGATCACCTGGAGGATCACCGCCCCGACGACCGCCCCGTAGACCGACATCGACCCACCGAGGATGGAGGCCGCCAGGATGGTGATCGCCAGGGTGAACCCGAACGACTTCGGTGTGAGGAAATGGTCGAGGTTGGCGAAGAAGCACCCGGCCAACCCGGCCGGCAGGGCGCCGACGGCGTAGGCGGTCAGCTTCATCCGGTACACCGAGATGCCCAGTGAGGACGCCAGTACCGGCGACTGGCGGAGCACCCGGAACGCGGTGCCGTGCCTCGACGTCACGAGGTTGCGCATAACCGCCAGCCAGGCCACCGACACGACGATGACGACGGCGTAGAACCCGTCCTGGCCGAGTGTGGCGCCGAACAGGGTCGGCGGCGCGATCCCCGTGAGGCCCAGCGACCCGCCGGTCTGCCCAGAGAAGATCTGCAAGATGTCCGGGATGAGCAGGACCAGGAAGAACGACGTCATCGCCAGCGACCACGACCCCAACCGGAGCCCGGGGATGCCGGTCAGCAGACCGACCACCACGGCGACCGCTCCGGACACGACCAGCTGGAGCAGGATGTCGGTGGCGCCATGGGCGCCCATGTAGCCGGAGATGTAGGCGCCGGCCGCGTACATGGCCACCTGTCCAAGGGCTAGCTCGCCGGCGAACCCGAGCGACAGGTTGAGCCCACTGACCAGTAGGGCCAGCAGGGCCACCAGGATGACCTGGCGTTGGAAGTCGGCCCCGACGCCCAGTTGGGGCAGGATCAGCACCACGACGGCGCATAGCAGCGGCGCCGCCCAGGGGTACCGCCGCCAGGTGGTCGGCACGGTGGCCACGTCAGACCATCCGTTCCCGCACGGTGCCGAACAGGCCACCGGGACGGAACAGCAGGATGAGGAGCAGCACCGCGAACACCATCAGGTTGGAGTACTGCGTGCCGAGGTAACGGTTGGTGAACGCCTCGATCAGGCCGATGACGAACCCGCCGATCAGCCCGCCCGGCAGGGACCCGAAGCCGCCCATGGCCAGGGCGACGAAGCCCAGCAGGGCCAACGACGTCCCGAGCGACGCGACGGCATCGGTCTGCGGGCCGATGAACGGTCCCAACGCGCCGGCCACCGCCCCGGAGACACAGAACGCGCCGAGGGCGAGCGCCCGGACGTTGATGCCCCGCAGGCTGGCGGCCTCCCGGTCCTCGGACACGGCGAGCAGGGCGGTGCCCAGCAGCGTCTTCCGGCTGAACACCCAGAGGGCCGCGGTCAGAACCACCGCCACCCCGATCAGCCACAGCTGGACCGGGAAGACCCGACCACCGAGCACGTCCTTGACGGTCGACGAGCCGAAGAACGGCACCTGCAGGGCGTTGCCGCCCCAGATCACCGCGGTCACCCCGTTCAACAGGGTGGCGGCGCCGACGGTGGTGACCAGCTGGGCCTCGACCCCCCGGGTCGGCCGGATGGCGATCCGCTCCTCCAGCCCGGCCACCGCGGCCACGATCGCCGCGGCGAGCACGAAGACGATCCCGACGTTCAGCTTCAGCACGTCGAGGCCCCAGTAGGCGATGAACGTGCCCAACATGATGAGCTGGGCGTTGGCGAAGTTGAACGTGCCCGACGAGACGAAGACGATGTTGTAGCCCACCGCCACCAAGGCGTAGATGGCGCCCACCGTCAACCCGGACCAGATCAGGGTCACCCGCTGCACCCCCTTGTCGCCACCTCACCGCTCGGCGAGCGTGGCCCACCGGCGCCGGTCCCCGACGCCCGGCTCCGCCGAACAGCCGTCTGATGGTCACTGTAGTGTCGACCAAGCGCTTGCTGCACCCCATGGCCAGTGCCATTCCCCCGTAAGGGTGGTCAGCTCAGAGCCCACATTCTTGTCATGCATTCCTGGCGTACGTCGTGCTATTGGACATGGATCAGTAACTCGATCGCAAAGAATTTGCCGTAATCGGTGGACGCCGACTTTCTGTTTCCGTAGGATGTCACTGAC
Source organism: uncultured Actinomycetota bacterium (assembly GCA_963844575.1). Lineage (GTDB taxonomy): Bacteria > Actinomycetota > Acidimicrobiia > Acidimicrobiales > RAAP-2 > DASZUK01. The sequence continues at coordinate 114,181 of CAWJOU010000005.1, read as the reverse complement.
CAAGCGCTTGCTCAGCAAGCTCGAATGGATGCAAGGGGGAGTGCGCATGCATCGACGACGGAACCGGTGGGCCTGCGCCGCAGCTGCAGTTGCAGTGACGGGGGCGACCTTGGGGAGCGGGGTCGCCGTCGGCGTGTCGACGGCCGGAGCGAGCAGCACGCCGTTCCGGGTCCTGCTGATCGCCGCCAGCAGCACAGCGGGTTTGAAGACAAACGCCCAGACCGAGACGTTGCTGACCAAGGCGGCCATCACAGTGGTCAACAAGTCGGGTGGGGTCAACGGCCACAAAGTCGTACTGCAGACGGCCAACACAAACAGCTCCCCGACGACAGCCGTCACCAAGCTCGAATCGGCGGAGAACGGGTCGACAAAGCCGAACATGGTCATCTTCGGCAACGCGTCAGCGGAGTCCTCCGCGCTGCTGCCGATCGCCAAGCAAGACAAGGTGCTGAGCTTCAACCAGGCGCCGACGACAACGTCCGGCAAGGCATCGGCCTTCCCGTACAACTTCGACCTGTCGCCGAGCACGACAAACTACGTGCGAGCGTTCGTCGCGTACACGAAGGCCAAAGGCGTCAAGAAGGTCGCCATCTTCGCCGGGAACGACGCCTACGGGACAGCGATCGGCAAGTCGATGAACAAGGAAGCCAAGGCCGACGGGCTGACGGTGACCGACTCGGTCAACTACAAGGTGACAGCGCTGACATTCACGTCGACACTGTCGGCCCTGCAGTCGTCCAAGCCGCAACTGGTGTGGGCCGACGCCTACGGCGCCCCGGCCGGTTACATGATGGAGGACTTGCAGAAGATCGGCTGGACCGTGCCGGTCCTCGGTGACGACTCCTTCAGCGTGTCGACGCCGATCACCACGCCGCCGCCGACCGGCAACCTCGGCACCTCGGCGTTGAAGAACCTGAAGTTCCAGACGGTGACGGCCGGCGTGTACAAGCCGCCGAGCCAGACGCCGAAGAACACCCAGACGATGCTCACCGCCATGAAGCGGAACGGCTCGCCCAAGGCGTCGCTCCTCTTCGGCTACGAGTACGACGCGGTGCTCATGGGCGTCTACGCCGCTCGCAAGGCCGGGACGCTGACAACAGCGGCCAAGCTGGCCAAGCAGGTGGTGGCCCAGCAGAAGGCCCACTCGGTGCCGACCGGGCTGTTCCCGTCGTACGGGTACACGACAGCGTCGCACTTCGCCACAGTGCCGCTCTCGTCGTTCAGCTTCGTGAAGCCGTCGAAGCTGATCACAGGCCAGTTCGGCGCGCCGGGGTCGACAGCCGGCTGAGCCAGCGGTCACCCGCCCCGCATGGGCGGGACGTCGTCGTGAGAGCCGCGGCCCTTCGGGGCCGCGGTTCTCACTGTTTCCACGGGCGGGTGGGCCCCTTGCGCCCGACCGCCCATGCCGTTAATCTACAACCTAATGGTTGTAGATCAGCTCACGGACGACGAGATCGACCGCATCTTCCAGGCCCTGGCCGATGCGACCCGGCGAGACATCCTGAGCCGGGCCATCCGGCAGGAGCAGTCGGTGTCGGCTCTGGCGGGCCACTACGAGATGAGCTTTGCCGCCGTGCAGAAGCACGTCGCCGTGCTCGAGCGGGCCACGCTGGTGACCAAGCAGCGGCGCGGTCGGGAGCAGATCGTCCACACCAACACCTCGACCCTGCGCCGAGCCGTCGCCCTCCTCGACGACTACGACCAGCTATGGCGACAGCGGGCCGAACGGATCGCCGACATCCTCGCCGACGAGAAAGGAACCAGTACATGACCGTCATCAACAGCACCAAGGACCCGGCCGCCCTGACCCTCACCGTGGTCGCCGAGTTCGATGTCGCTCCCGGCCGGGTCTGGGAGGTGTGGGAGGACCCCCGCAAGCTCGAGCGCTGGTGGGGGCCGCCGACGTTTCCGGCCACGTTCACTCGCCACGACTTCGTGGTCGGCGGGGAGTCCCGCTATTACATGACCGGACCGGCCGGGGAGACCCCTCGGGGGTGGTGGCGGATGGAGGTGCTCGACAAGCCGCATCGGTTGGAGTTCGCCAACGGTCTGGCCGGTGACGACGGCGAGCCGGCGCCGGGTGTCGAGCCGATGCCGGGCTGCGTCACCTTCGAGGCCGTGGACGGTGGGACCCGGATGACGGCGGTGGTCCAGTTCGTCGACGTCGACCAGATGGAGACCATGCTTGGCATGGGGATGCAGGAAGGCATGAGCCTGGCGATGGGCCAGATCGACGCCCTCTTGTCACCGGCCCCGGTCTGACCCGCCGCTCCCGGCACTGCGTCGTGGCTCACTGCGTCGTGGTCCAGAACTGCTGCCAGCTCTCCCAGCGGCCGGGCAGGGTGCCGGCCCCGGTGTCGTGGATCGGCCAGTTGGCCGGCTCCAGCCCCACCGGGTTGCGGCCGTGCTCGACGCCGTAGAAGAGCTCGTGGCGACGACGGGCGGCGAAGTACCAGCGCCCGTCCTGGCGGACGTAGCGATCGGTGTAGTGGATGGCCTGGTTGATCCACGTCCGCTCGTCGGTCTGGACCTCGGCATGGCAGTAGACGCCGCCGGTGGCGTGGTCGTCGTCGACGAAGTCGATGACGTGGGTGCCGACGTGGAGGATCGTGATGCGGACGCGATGGAGCGCCGGGACGATCTCGTCGTACAGCGCCTGGCGGCCTCGGTGGTGGTGCCCTACCTCGACGTCCTCGGCGTAGAGCGCCATCAGCGCGTCGATGTCGCGGCGGTCGAGGTCGTAGCCGTAGCGCCAGGCGAGCTGGCGGATGGCGCCGTACGACTCGAGCCGGTCGATGCGGGCGGCCAGCGCCCGGCCGCCGTCAGCCATCGTCCTCGGCCCAGAAACGCTGCCACGACTCCCACCGCTCGGGCAGCGTCGGGCGGGTCATGAACGGGTTGTCGGGGAAGTGGAACCGGTTCTCGATCTCGAGCGGGCTCTCGGTGACGTCGGCCGCGTAGAACGCGTGGGGCCGCCGGCTCCGGAAGTACCAGTGGCCGTCCTGGCGTTCGTAGCGGTCCTCGTAGACGACCGGCATGATCACCCAGAGGTCGCCGGCCTCGTGCTCCGGCCGGCAGTAGAGCGCGCCGGTGGCGTGGTCGTCGTCGACGAAGTCGATGATGTGGTTGCCGATGAGGTGGAACGTCGTCGAGTAGCCCTGCCGGAGCACCGGTCCGTTGAACCATTCGGCCAGCGCGGCCCGTCCCCGGCCGCCACCGTGCGTCTCGACGTCGGCGACGAACAACGCGGCCAACGCCTCGACGTTGCGGCTGTCGAGGGCCAGGGCGTAGCGGGCGACGAGCTGGCGGATCTCCTCTACCGACTCGAGCTGCCTGACCCGGGCCTCCAGGTCGGTACCTCCGTCGACGGTCATCGTGTCCTCCTCCTTGGTTCGGTGTTCGTCGGGCCGGCTCACCGGCCGCCGTTCGACGGCTCGGGGACGACGAGGGCATCGAGGGCGACCGCGCCGTGGCCGTCGTCGCGCACGAGCAACGGGTTGATGTCGACCTCCCGCACGGTGCCGGCCAGCTCCATGCCGAGCGATTGGATGGCCATGACCGCGTCGAGGAGCGCGTCGACGTCGGCCGGGGGCCGACCGCGGGCGCCGGCCAGCAGCGGCTGCCCGCGCAGCTCGGCGAGCATCCGCCGGGCCTCGTCGCGGTCGAAGGGCGGCACCCGGAAGGCGACGTCGCCGAGGACTTCGACGAAGACGCCACCGAGGCCGACCATCACCGTCGGGCCGAAGACCGCGTCCTGGCTCAGCCCGACCACCGTCTCGACGCCGCCGCGGACCATCACGGCGACGACGATCCCGTCGATCGGCGCCGTGCCGGCCGCGGCGGCCACCGCGGCCGCTCGGGCGACGAGGTCGTCGTAGGCCGCGGCGACGTCGCCGGCGGTCGCCACGCCGAGGCGGACGAGCCCGGCGTCGGACTTGTGGGCGATGCCACCGCCGCCGGCCTTGAGGACGACGGGGTACCCGAGGTCGTCCGCCGCGGTCACGGCCTCGGCGGCGGAACGGCACAGCCGGGCCGCCGCGCTCGGGACGCCGTAGGCGTCGAGGACGGCCGCGCTGTCCATCTCCGACAGCGCCGCTGCGCCGGCCGCCTCCGACAGCGCCGCTGCGCCGGCCGCCTCCGACAGCGCCGCGCCGCCGGCCGCCTCCGACCAGGTCGACCGACCGGCGGTGCGGCTCTCGGCGATCACTTTGGTGGCGACGGCCTTCGCCGGCGACGGCTCGGCACCGAGGTCGGCGAACGGGGAGCGCCGGCGGGCGAGGAAGCCGTGGTAGTCGAAGTAGCCGCGGAGGGCGGTGGCGCAGTTGGCGAACGTCCGGAAGACGACGACGCGCCGGGAGCCGAGGAGGATCGACCGGTACGCGGTCTCGTCGCCGACCGGCGAGCCCCAGATCACGCAGATCGGCTTGTCGGTGGTCTCGGCGACGTCGACGAGATCCTGGGCGAGCCCGTCGCTCATCGGCGGGAACGCGCCGGTGATGGGAGCGACGAGCACGTCGACGTCGGGATCGGCGACGAGGGCGTCGAGGATCTTGCGCCCCCGCCAGTCGCCGACGGGGTGCCCACCGTTGTCGACCGGGTTCGAGACCCGCAGGTACCGCGGGATCCACTCCCAGAGCCGCTCCTGGGTCTCGGCACTGAGCCGGGGGAGTCTGAGGCCGCGGCTGGCACAGACGTCGGCCATGTGGGCGCCGGTGCCGCCGGAGATCGAATAGATGACGACGCCGTCGCCAGTCGGCGGCTTGGCCCGGGCGAGCAGTTGGGCGGTGTCGGACAGCTCGTCGAGGCCCTCGACGCGGACGATGCCGGCCTGCCGCAGGGCCGCGTCGGCGACCGCGTCGGCCCCCGCGAGCTTGCCGGTGTGCGAACCGGCCATCGAGCGACCTTCGTCGGTGCGGCCGACCTTGACCATGACGACCGGGACGCGGCGTTCGGCCGCGTGGTCGGCGGCCAGCAGCAGGCGTCGGCCGTCCTCGAAGCCCTCGACGTAGGCGGCGATGGCGCCGACGTCGTCCTGGTCGGCGAAGTAGCGGACGAAGTCGGCGACCTCGAGGTCGCCCTCGTTCCCGGTCGGCGCCCAGTAGGCCAGCCGGACGCCGAGCGCCTGGGCCTGGAAGATCGGGCGGCCCTGGTGCCCGCTCTGGGAGATGAGAGCGATGGCCGGGCCGTCGAGGTCGGTGCGGAAGGTCTCGAACGCGTTGAGGTTGGTGTTCGGCCCGAGCAGCCGCATGCCGCTGGCCCGGACGAGGTCGGCCAGCGAGGCCTGGGCCGCCCGACCGTCCTCGCCGAGCTCGGCGAAGCCGGCGGCGAAGACGACCGCGAAGCCGAAGCCCTTGCCGGCGGCCTGGCCGATGGCCTCGATCGGGTCGGCGATGACGAACGCGACGACGTCGACGCCGTCGGGCAGGCCGGCGACGGACGGGACGCATGGGACGTCGAAGACGGTCTGCCGGGTCGGGTGGACGGGGTAGAAGGTGGCGCCCATCCGGACGGCCCACTGGTGCAGCTGGCGGGTCATGCCGGTGTTGGGCCGGCCGTCCTGGTCGGACGCGCCGACGACGGCGACCGTCGCCGGGTGGAAGAACCGGTCGAGGTCGGCGTCGTCCAGCTCGACCGGTCGGCCGCTGACGTCACGCCGGGGTGCGGACTGACCGGGCACGAGCCGAACGTAGCACCAAGCAAGCGCTTGCCAGCCGGCGAAACGGCCCGCGGTAGGCTCGTGACGGCTCACGCATCATCAGACTGGAGACCCATGGCGGAGATGCCCAAGATCGTCAGCGTCGACGACCACGTCGTGGAACCGGCGCACGTCTGGGAGCGGTGGATGCCGTCGAAGTTCGCCGACCGGGCGCCCCGGATCGAGCGCCGGGGGATCGGCCCGATGAAGCACATCGGCGGTGGCGTCTACGACATCACGTGGGACCCCGAGGGCCCGCAGGCGGACTGCTGGGTCTTCGAGGATCTCGTCTACGTGCACAAGCGCCACGTCGCGGCGGTCGGCTACGACCGGGACGAGATGACGATGACGCCGATGACGTACGACGAGATGCGGCCGGGTTGCTACGACGTGGCGGCCCGGGTGGCCGACATGGCGATGAACCACGTCGAGGCGTCGCTGTGCTTCCCGACGTTCCCGCGGTTCTGCGGCCAGACGTTCACCGAGGCGACGACCGACCGCGAGCTCGGGCTGGCGTGCATCGTGGCGTACAACGACTGGATGGTCGACGAGTGGTGCGGCGAGAGCGGCGGCGTCAACATCCCGCTCTGCCTGATCCCGCTGTGGGACGCCGAGCTGGCGGCCGACGAGGTCCGACGGAACGCCGAGCGCGGCGTGCACGCGGTCTGTTTCAGCGAGATCCCGCCGCATCTCGGCCTGCCGAGCATCCACTCCGGGTACTGGGACCCGTTCTTCGCCGCCTGTTCGGAGACGGGGACCGTCGTCTGCATGCACATCGGGTCGTCGTCGAAGATGCCGGCGACGTCGGGTGACGCGCCGGTGGCGGTGTCGGCGACGCTGTCGTTCGGCAACGCGATGGCGTCGCTGGCCGACTTCTTGTTCTCCGGCGTCCTCGTCCGCTTCCCCGATCTCCGCCTGGCCTACTCGGAGGGCCAGATCGGCTGGCTGCCGTACATCCTCGAGCGGGCCGACGACGTGTGGAGCGAGCACCGGGCGTGGGGCGGCGTGCGCGATATCGTGCCGGAGCCGCCGTCGAGCTACTACTACCGCCAGGTCTACGGCTGCTTCTTCCGCGACCAGCACGGGCTGGACTCGCTCGACCGGGTGGGGGTCGACAACATCACGTTCGAGACGGACTACCCGCACACCGATTCGACGTGGCCGAACACGAAGGAGGTGGCCGAGAAGATGATGGCCGGCCTCCCGGACGACGTGATCCGCAAGATCGTGCGCGGCAACGCCATCCGCATGCTCCAGCTCGACCTACAGCCATGAGCCCGGGCGGGATCGGGGTCTTCCTCGACCTGCGCAATCCGGCCCCGTGGCGGCGGCCGTGGGCCGACCACTACCGCCAGCAGCTCGACCTGATCGCCGAGGCCGAACGGCTGGGGGCCGGGAGCGTGTGGGTGACCGAGCACCACCGGTTCGACGACGGCTACCTGCCGCAGCCACTGGTGATGGCCGCGGCGATCGCGGCGCGGACGACGACGATCCGCATCGGCACGGCGATCGTGCAGGCGCCGCTGCGCCACCCGGTCCATATCGCCGAGGAGGCCGCGGTGGTCGATCTCGTCTCGGGCGGCCGGTTGGAGGTCGGGCTCGGCGCGGGGTACGTGGAGGACGAGTACCGGTTGTTCGGCGCCGACCTCGACGGGCGGTTCGGCACGACCGACGCGACGTTCGCGGAGGTCCGGCGGTTGCTCGACGAGGACGGCGTGACGCCGCCGCCGCTCCAGCGCCCGTTCCCGCTCTGGCTCGGCTACCAGGGCCCGCGCAACGCCCGCCGGGCCGGCCGGCTCGGCGCCGGTCTGCTCAGCCTGAACCGGGAGGCGTACGAGAACTACGTCGGCGGGCTGGTCGAGGGCGGCCACGACCCGGCGTCGGCTCGGGTCGGCGGGGTGGTCGACCTGATCGTCGCCGACGACCCCGACGAGGCCTGGCCGCGCATCGTCCCGCACTACCTCCACCAGCTCAACAGCTACCGCCAGGCCGGCGGGGGTCGACCGCTCACCGCCGACGAGCTCGGTGACCGCCATGCCCGCGGCGGGGCCCGGGTGGCCGTCCGGTTGGCCGTCCTCTCGGTGGACGAGGCCGTCGACGAGCTCGACCGGCGGACGGCCGGGCTCCCGGTCGTCCACGTCTACACCTGGGCGACGGTGGCCGGAATGCCCGAGGACCTGAGCCTCCGACATCTCCAGCTGCTGCTGGGGCCGGTGCGCACTGCCCTTGGAAGATGACGGTGCTCCGGCGCTGACGGTGCTCGAGCAGTGACGACGGTCAGGCGATAACGACCGGGTTGACCGGGCTGCCCGACCCGCCGGTGATGAGCAGCGGGGCGGCGACGAAGAGGCCCTCGACACAGCCGTCGGCGGCCAGTGGCGAGAGGACGAGGTGCTCGAAGAGCACGACGCCGAGCTCGTGCAGCAGGACGACGTGGACGGGCAGGTACCCGCCCTTGTCGAACGGGATGACCTCGACGGCCGCGTTGTCGGCGCCGACCGCGGCCAGGTCGTGGTCCCGGACGAGCTCGGCCGCGCTGAGGTCGAGGCCGGGCTGGGCGAACGGCGCCGGCTCGCCGCGCCCGAGCGAGGCGAAGAGGTCGAGCCATCCCGTGCGGACCAGCAGCACGTCCCCGGCGGCGAGGGTCACGCCGGCGGCGGCCCGGCAAGCCTCCAGCAGGTCGGCGCCCACCGGCTGTCCGGGCTCCAACCAGTCGACGCCGAGATGGCGGGCGACGTCGAGCAGAATGGCCCGCCCGACGACGGCGCCGATCTTCTCGACGCCACACCGCGACGAGCCGCGGTTGGCTTCGACGACGTCGGCGGAGAACCCGTTGTAGAGCGTGCCCTCCGACGCGCAGTGGCTGAGCGCGTCCATGTGGGTGCCGTTGTGGGTGGGGATCGTGACGACGTCCTCGTTGAAGCCGAGCGTGCCGTCGGAGCCGAGCTTGCGGAACGTCGCCGCGTCGGTGTCCCGGAAGAGCGCGTACCGTTCGGGGGCCGGTCGGAAATCGACGATCGGGACGCCCTTGCGCTGGACGCGGAGCCCGAGCGGGTAGGTCTTACCGGTCCGGCAGGCGGCCACGCCGGCGAGCACCTCCGCCGATCCGATCAGGTTGAGCGCCCCCCGCTCGTCGTCGGTGCCCCACCGGCCCCAGTTGCCCCGCTGCGCCGGGCCGCCCCCGTCGGTCGTTTCGGTCACCCGGGCTTCGGTCATCGTCGGTACGTCCCCTTCTCCCCCGAGCGCCACCCCCGGCCCGTTCGGACCGGGGTCGTGGACCGCCGCCATACTACGAACCTCGGTCGGTGCTCCGGCCGGACCTGCTATCACGTTCCGCCGATCAAGTGCTGTGCGACCACCAGGCGTCTCCAGCGACCCCGCGAGGGCCTGGGGTGAACCCGACCGATGAGGCCGGCGGACCGGAAGGTGGCGCGCGCTGATTGGGCATCTCAACAGGGATTATCTGAGTTTGCCTGCCCGACATTCTTAGGGACACTCCTATGGACATTCTGATGGACAACCTAGGGCATAGATAGTAAACTTGCCGTATGCGAAGGTACGAGGAGAGTCATCCGTGGATCACCTTCAAGGCGACGCAGATCAACGATGTGCAGGCTCTCCACTGGATGCTCGTCGGCGAAGCTAGGTCCAAGTGCCAGCATCTGGCGGGCACGCCGCTGAAGCCGGACTTCGCTGAGAACCTCTACGTGGTGACCCTTGTCAAGGGCGCCTTGGCCACCACGGCGATCGAGGGGAACACCCTTACCGAAGATCAAGCCATGGGAATTCTCAAGGGCACTTACAAGGCGCCTCCTTCGAGGCAGTACCAGGAGCAGGAGGTCCGGAACCTGCTCGACGCGTTGGATGGCGTGCAAGCCCAGATCATGGCTGGCAACAACATCCGGATCACCCGAGACCTCATTTGCGAGTTTAATCGGCAAGTGCTGAGATCGACGACCGATGACGCGGATATCATCCCAGGAGAGGTTCGCACTCATCCGGTTGTTGTTGGCAGCTATCGGGGGGCCCCAGCTGAAGATTGTGACTACCTGCTGCATAGGCTTGCCGATTGGCTGGAGGGCCCTACTTTCCAGAGTGACGACCCCGAGATTCAGTTTGCACTGACCCTTGCTAAGGCCGTCTATGCTCACCTGTACCTAGCGTGGATTCACCCATTTGGAGACGGCAACGGTCGAACCGCTCGGCTAGTCGAGTTCGTGATCTTGGCGAACAGCGGCTTGGTTCCGCTACCAGCAGCTCACCTTCTCTCCAACCACTACAACCTCACCCGCGATCGCTACTACCGAGAACTGGCCCGAGCCAGCGAGGCCCAAGACGCTCTCGGCTTCTTGATATACGCGATTGAGGGATTCGTCGATGGAATCCGAGAGGTCATTGACATGGTGCGGGATCAGCAGATCCAGATCGCATGGATCAACTACGTTCACGAAACCTTCGGCAACGAAGCGAGCTCCAAGGCAAACGAGCGTCAACGGCATATGGTCTTGGCCCTCCCGATGTGGGAGTCAGTCCGTCGAGCAGACCTGAGCGGACTCAATCCGACGCTCGCCAAGCTCTACGCCGTGGCGGGCCCACGTACGTTGTCTCGGGATCTAAACCACCTTCAGAGACTGGGGCTGATTGCCCGCTCCGGCAATATGTTGCGGGCCAGGACGGATATTATTTTGGCTTTCCGACCGCCTATGGCGACTGCCCAGGATTAGGGCTTCCGCTTACGTAACGGCCGGTTCCTGGGACGGCATCGCCTGGATCGACGGCAGCGGGTACGGCGGTTGGTCGGTCCGGGTCTCGGTGAGGTCCCCGTCCTGGCAGCCGAGCGCAGTCACCGTGGCCACCGAGTCCCGGGAGGTCGACGGCAAGGTAGGGGTGGTCGTGTCCGGCCGGCCTAGGTGGAGGGTGGCGGTCAGGTCGCCGACCGTCTTTCGCCGCCAGGCGGAGATGTTGGGAGCCCGGACGCCGAACCGCGCCTCGAGGAACCGGAGCTGCGAGGTGTGGTCGAACGTCGCCGAGCAGACGTGGCCGCCCCGGCTGAACGGGGAGAGGACGAGCATCGGGACGCGGAAGCCGAGCCCGACCGGTCCGGCCACTGTCTGGGCGGTGTCGGGCAGGGGGCTCATCGTCAGGTACTCACCTGGCATCCCCGGCGGGGGCACCGGCGGGGGGACATGGTCGAAGAAGCCGTCGTTCTCGTCGTACATGAGAAAGAGGACGGTCTTGGCCCACACCTTCGGGTGGCGGACGAGGGTCTGGAGCACCTGGTCGGTCAGCCACTCGCCGAGCGCCGGGGGCGCCGGCGGGTGCTCGTCGTAGCCGAGGGGCGGGATGATCCAGCTGACCGACGGCAGCGTGTCCCGGGCGACGTCGGCGGCGAAGTCGGTGGGATAGAGCGGGAGGAACGCCTTCTGGTAGAGGCTGGACGCCGGGTCGGCGTACTGGGAGAAGTAGGGGAGGATGGCGTCGGTCTCGCCGAGCACCTCGTCGTTGGTGATCCGGTAGAGGTCGCCCGGGGGCGTGTAGACCTTCCAGCTGATGCCGGCGTCCTCCAGCACCTCGGGCATCGTCGGCCAGTCGACGCTGAACTTGGCCGACGGCGAGACGTTGGTGAGCAGGACCGGCCCGCCGTGGGTGCCGTCGGGGTCGATCGTCCCCGACAGGGCCATCAACCGGTTGGGGTGCGTCGGGCCCATGACCGAGCAGTGGTACCCGTCGCAGATCGTGAACGCGTCGGCGAGGGCGTAGTAGTAGGGGAGGTCGGCCCGGGTGTAGTAGCCCATCGTCAGCACGCCGTTCTCGGGGCCTTCGTACTGCGCGGACGTGTGGACCGGGACGAAGCCGTCCATCGTCCCGCCGTTGCGGCACTGGTGCTGCGGCAGCCAGCTGTGGTTGAGGTCGTGCGTGCACTCGGCCAGGTCGGTAGCGGTGTCGAGATGGAAGGGGAGGAGCCGCCCGGTCGGCGTCCGGGTGGTGTTGGCCGGGAACGGCTGGGAGAAGGCCCCGGGCCGGCGGCGCGGGTGGTCGTCGAACCCCCGGACGCCGGCGTACGTGCCGAAGTAGTGGTCGAAGGACCGGTTCTCCTGCATGAGGAAGATCACGTGGTCGACCGCACCGAGGTCGGACCCAGCCGGCCGGACGGCCGCGGCCCGTCGGACGGTGGCCGCCGAGGCCGGCGAGTCGGCGGCCCACCCGGCGGTTAGAGCGCCGGCGCCGGCGGCGAGCGCGGCGCCGAGGAACCGTCGGCGGTCGAAGGTGCCGGTCCCCGTGTCGGCACCCCTCCTCGTGTCGGCCCCCGTGCTCATACCTTGTCCCGTCAGAAGAGCGTCGCCGGGGTCGGCGGCGAGCTGGGCGCCGAGGCCGGTGGGGACGTTGGCGGCGCGGCGGGCGGCGAGTTGGGTGGCGACGAGGCAACGGCAGGCGGGAGGGGGGCGATCAGGCCGGGGTCGTCGTGACGGACGTTGCCCACCCGCTGGTCGACGGGGTGGTGGACGAGGGTGCCGGTCGGCGACGGTCGGAGGAGAGCCCGCAGCTCCTCCCGGTCGGCGCCGGCCGGGTCCAGCCATCGTTCGAGGACGTCGGGGGCCAGGACGACGGGCATCCGGTCGTGGACGCCGTCCATGTCCTGCCCGGCGGTGGTCGTCACGATGGTGCAGGACCGCACGGTCGGCCGATCGGCCGCGCCGGACCGGGGGTCCTGCCAGTCGGCCCACAACCCGGCGAAGGCCATCGGCCGACCGTCGGCCCGACAGAAGTAGTGCGGCTGCCGCCCCTTCCCGGGGCCCTTGCGCCATTCGAAGAACCCGTCGGCGAGCACGGCCATCCGCCGGTGGTCGAAGGCGTCCCGGAACGACGGCCGGGTGGCGACGGTCTCGGCCCGGGCGTTGAAGAGGCGGCTCCCCGCGGCGGGGTCCTTGGACTGCGGCGGGACGAGGCCCCACCGGAACCGGTCGACGACCAGCCGTCCGTGGTCGGGCCGTCGGTGGTCGGGCCGTTCGGGGTCAAGGGGGGCGAACCGGAGCCCGAGCACCTGGGTGGTCGGGGCGATGTTCCAGCGGGGGTCGTCGTCGGGCGGGACGCCCGCCGCCAGCTCGGCGTCGAAGAGCCGGCCCAGCTGGTCCGGCGGCGTGTACAGGGCAAACCGTCCACACATGATCAGGCCAGGTTACGTGGGTGCCGGCCGGCGGCGGGCCCGCCGTGCGGCGCGATCGGCGGTCGGCCAGGTCGGCGCCGGCGGCCGGGTCAGGGCTGGACCGGACCTACCGGACGAGGCCCCGACCGATGATCGTCGGCAGGTCGAGGGCGGTCACCAACCCGGGCTCGGCGGCGACGACGGCGGGGACGCCGTTGACGAGCCGCATGGCCGTGGCCTTGAGGCCGGCGGTGTTGTGGTCGCCGTCGGTGCCGAGCAGCTGGAGGTCGAGGGTGTAGTTCGGCTCGCCGGTGACGACGACGCGGTAGCAGCCCTGCCCGGCCGGCTGGGGCCAGTCGGGGGCGAGGTCGTCGCGGAGGCGGGTGACGTGCTCGAGGACGACGACCGGCCGGTCGTGCCAGATGCCGCGGACCTCGAAGTGCAGCCCGGCCGCCGTGCCGGCGGGGACCGGTCCGGCATCGACGGCGAAGTCGTCGGGGGCGGGCACCCGCTCGTACCATTCGTCGATCCGGTCGAGCTCGATGCCGAGCCCGGCGGCGAGCTGCCGGACGACGCTGCCCCAGGCCATGGTCAGGACGCCGGGCTGGAGCAGCATCGGCACGTGGTCCATCGGCTGGGCGAAGCCCATGATGTCGAAGAGCACGGTGCCCTGGTTGTAGGTGGCGTAGTTCAGCACCTCGAGGCAGCGGACCTCTTCGATGCGTTCGCTGACGCCGGTCAGGACGAGCGGGAGCGCGTCGTTGGCGAACCCGGGGTCGACGCCGTTGACCCAGAGGGAGGCCCCGCCGGCGGCCGCCGCCTCCCGGAGGGGTGCCGCCAACGGATCACCGGGCGCCGGGTACTGCAGGAAGACCGGGCCGCTGGAGACGACGTTGATGCCGGCGCGGAGGAACCGCTCGAGGTCGGCGAGAGCCTCCATCAGCCGGTCGTCGGCCATGGCCGAATGGACGATGCAGTCGGGCCGCAGCGCCAGCAGGGCGTCGACGTCGCTGGTGGCCGCCACGCCGAGGTCCCGGCCGAGGCCGGCCAGGTCGCCGGCGTCGCGCCCGGCCTTGGCCGGGTTGGCGACGAAGAGGCCGACCAGCTCGAGGTCGGGATGGGCGTCGATCCCGGCGAGGACGTGCCGGCCGACGTTGCCGGTGCTCCAGGCGACGACCCGCCAGGGGCCGGTCGGCCGCCCGGTGCCGTTGGGTCGCAGGGAGCTCACAGGTCCGGCAGCCCGAAGTCGAGGTTCGGGATGTCGAGACCGCCGTCGGCCTCGACGACCTTGCCGGTGATGAACGACGAGGCCGGCGAGGCCAGGAAGAGGACGGTGGCCGCGATCTCCTCGGGTTCGCCGATCCGGCGGAGCGGGGTGGCCTGCTCCATCGCGGTCCGGAGCTCGTCGCTCTGCATGACGATGTCGAGGGCGGAGGTGGCGGTCGAGCCGACGCCGATGGCGTTGACGCGGATGCGCGGGGCGAGATCCTTGGCGGCCAGCCGGGTGTAGTGGGCGAGGGCGGCCTTGACCGTCCCGTAGGCGAGGTAGCCGCGGCCGGCCGCCCGGCCCATGACCGACGAGATGTTGACGATCGACCCGCCGCCGCTGGCCAGCAGGTGCGGGGTGGCCGCGCGGACGAGGGCATGGGCGGTGGCGACGTTGAAGTGGAACGCCTCTTCGAGGAACCGGGGTGACGTGTCGAGCAGTGGTCGCGGCATCGTGCCGCCGACGTTGTTGACGAGCACGTCGAGCCGGCCGAACGCCTCGGCCGCGGTGTCGGCGAGGCCGGCGACCGCGTCGAGATCGGACAGGTCGGCCGCGACGACGACGGCCCGGCGGCCGACCGCCTCGACCTGCGACGCGACGGCGCGGAGCTGTTCGTCGGTCCGGGCGGCCAGGACGACGTCGGCCCCGGCCTCGGCGAGGGCCACCGCGCTGGCCGCCCCGATGCCGCGGCCGGCGCCGGTCACGATGGCGACCCGGTCGGTCAGGTGGAACCGGTCGAGGATCATGGTTCGGACTGTAGTGGAACGTGTTCTACCAACGACGAGCGCCGATCTCCCAGGCCCATTTGCACCAAAGGGCGGTGGGCCGCCATCCTCTGCCCATCGCCGAGCCGCCCACCTACCGCACCACCGTCGGCTCCCGGACGGTCGAGCTGCCGCTCGTCCGGATGTCCGAGGACGTGACGATCGCCCTGCTCATCTGTGTCGACCACGGCGTCGCCTTTTCCGAGGGGGCCGGGCGTGAGCTGGCCGAGCTGCTCGCCCCGGCGGCCCCGGAGGTGGTCGTCTCGGTGGCGACGATGGGCATTCCGCTGGCCATCGAGGTGACGCGGGCGCTCGGGCTGGACGACTACGTCATCCTGCACAAGACGCCGAAGATCCACCTCGGCAACACCTACGTCGAGCCGGTGCGCTCGATCACGACCGGCTCGCCGCAGACGCTCCGGCTGGACCCGGCCCGGGTCGACGCTATCCGCGGCCGGCGGGTGGCGGTCGTCGACGACGTCATCTCGACCGGCGCGTCGCTGGACGCCGCGCTGCGCCTGCTCCGCCGGGTCGACGCCGACCCGGTCGTCATCGGCGCGTTCTTGGCCGAGGGCGGCGAGTGGCGGACGCGCCTCGGCGCGGACGCCGACCGGGTGCGGACGCTCGGGTCGATCCCGCTCTTCCGGGACGGGCCCGACGGGACGCTGGTCGAGGACTGGGGTGACCCCACCCCGGCACCGACTGGCGGGGAACCGACCGGTTAGACCCCATACCGTTCAGCCCAGCGCGGCGATGAGCTGGTCCTGGCGGTCCGCCTGGGCCCGGACGCTCCGCCACCCCAGCAGGAAATAGAGCAGGCCGGCGACGCCCATGCCGAGGTAGATGCTGAAGTCGGCCCCGTAGCCGTAGGCGTCCCGGGTGGCGTAGGTGACGGGGTTCAGCCACTGCGGCAGGTCGAACGTGGCGGAGAGGGCGGAGATGGCGGCGTACATGCCGACGACCTGGGCGACGATCGCCGCCCAGGCGATCCCGCCGTGGCGGTAGTAGAGGCTGCCCCGGTCCGTCCGCTGGAGCTCGAGCGGCGCGTAGCGGTAGCGGCGCATCGCCCAGTCGACGAGGAAGATGGCCGCCCACGGGGCGATCCAGACGATGACGAGGTCGACGAAGTCCTTGAGGTAGGTACTGAACGACGAGTCGAACGTCGCCCACATGGTGACGACGAGGGCGATGATGCAGTCGATGACGACGGCGACGTACCGCTTGACGTGGACGCCCATCGCCTGCAGCGTCACGCCGGACGAGTACATGTCGAGGCTGTTGACGGCGAACAGCTGGACGATGCAGAAGACGAGGAAGACGACGACGAACCACGACGGGATGGCGCTCTGGTGGGCGAAGGGCAAGAAGGCGTTGCTGGCCTTGCCGACGTCGGTCAGGAAGGTGCCGACGGCCGCGCCGAGCGTCATGATCAGGATCTCGGGCACCGCGGTGCCGACGAACACCCAGCCGACGATGGCCCTCTTCGACGCGTCCGGCCGGCAGTAGCGGGTGTAGTCGTTGCCGTTCTCGACCCAGCCGAGGCCGGCCAGGGTGATCGTGAAGGCCAACCCCTCCATGTACGTCTGCCAGTCGGCCGCGTGGGCGACGCCGTGGGTGGTGGCGTGCGGGATGGCGAAGCCGAGCAGGACGGCGAAGAGGATGACGAACGGGATGACGAGCACCCGCAGCGTCTTGACGATCGTCGCATGGCCGAGGAAGGGCAGCACGCCCTGGACGAGGACGGCGGCGACCACGAAGACCACCTTCGTCGGGTCGCCCGGCGAGAACCCGGCCTTGAGGGCGAGGACGAGCGAGGCCCCGACGATCAGGATGAGCCCCTCGACCTCGAAGCCGATCTGGGTGATCCAGTTGAAGAAGGCGATCCCCCGCGAGCCGTTCGGCCCGTAGCTGGCCCGGTTGATGGCGAACACGGTCGTCCCCGTCTGGGGGCCCTGCAGGCTGCACAGCCCGAGCAGGAAGTACGAGAGGTTGCCGATGACGATGATGCTCAACGCCTGGGCGAACGTGAACCCGAAGGTCATCAGGATGGCGCCGTAGATGAAGTACTCGATCTGGACGCTCGCCCCGGCCCACATGCCGCCGATGTGCCGCGGGGTCGCCCACCGCTCGGCGACCGGGATGAAGTCGATGCCTCGCTGCTCGACGTGGAACGCCTGGTCCGCGGTCGGCAGGGTGCCGGGCTCGTCGGGGCTGTCAACCGTGATGGTCATGTCCGACAGACAATGCGTGCTCGACCGCGTGACGTCAAGCCGAATTTCGCGAACGGCCGGGGTCTCTGGCCGGGTACCGGTCGAGCTCGACCGGGTCGCTCACCCGGTGAGCTCGTGCCCGTGCACCGCGGCCCGGCACGGCTGGTGGCCACAGACGTTCGGCACGCGGCCGGTGAGCTGGAACTGGTTCAGCTGGAACTGGGCGGCCGGCACCTGGCGGGGGACGGTCTGGTGGGGGTCGGCCCCGGCGGTCGGCGGCTCGTCGGCCGTCGTCGGCGCGGGCACGCCGGGGTCCCAGACGTAGAGCGCGGCCGAGCCGCGGTACGGGTTGCGTTTGATCGCCGGCAGCCCGTAGAAGAGGTTGCCGGGAAAGCGACCGGCGGCGAGGGTCGGCGTGTGGACGGCCGCGCCGATCGTCCGGGCTTCGGTGACGGTCGTGAAGTTCGAGACCTGGTGATCGCCGAAGCCCATCTGCAGCAGCACCTGGTGGGACGGCGTGCCCGGCAGGCCGCCGGTCATCTGCTCGGCGTAGCCGTCGGTCTCGCCCCGGTCCCAGAGCATCTGCAGCAGGTCGAAGACGACCTGCTGGTTGGCGGACCCGGGGTAGGCCGGCTCGAAGATGTCGTTGAAGGCGACGAAGTCCGAGCTCCGATCGAGCAGGATGTCGTAGTCCATCGACGGGACGCCGAGCACGGCCCGGCGGAACTCGGTGGAGATGGCCGTCAGCGCGCCGCCGGCCAGGCTGCCCTCGCTGTTGCCGTAGTACGTCAGTGGCGCCGACGTCTTGATGAACCCGGGGCTACCTGGTTCGTCTCGGAACGCCGGGTTCGAGTCGAACCCCCGTGGACTGCTCATGAGCCGGCCGAGGTAGAGCGCGTTGATCAGTGACTGCGTCAGGTGGTCCGGCAGCGTGGTGAAGTTCGACAGGTCGGCCAGCAGGGCGGCGTCGGGGATCTCCTCGTTGCCTGTCAGGCCCTCCCAGTTGGTCGAGCAGAGCACCATGTCGTAGTGGTCGGCCATCACCGAGACGTTCTCGTTGCCGATCTTTGTCGCCACGTTGAACAAGCCGACGCCGTAGAGGACGGGGCGACCGGGCGTGACGGTCGCCGCCCCGCTCGGCGCCGTCGTACTGGTCGACGCCGGGCCGGTCGACGTCGTTCCGGTCGAGGCCGGGCCGGTCGGTGTCGTGTCGGCGACCGTCGAGCGGGGGATCAGGCAGCTGAAGACGGCCGTCTGCAGGTTGCCGGGGAGTTGTTGGGGCAGCCCTGTCGGACCGAGGTTGAGCGTCGACCCGTATGGGCCGCCGGGCTCGTCGAGGAAGCTCGGGACCTCGAAGGTGCCGGTGACCTGTCGGGCGTCGCTGCCGTTCTCCGCTTTCGTGAAGTTCGTGACCTTCGTCACCGTGAACGACGGCGCCCGGCGGCCGAGCTGGCCCATGGCGACGTCGCGCATGTGGATGGCGTAGCCGGTCAGGTTCTGCGTGCTGATCACGGTGAAGTCCCACGCCGTCGTGAGCGAGCCGGTCGGGACGCCGCGCCCGTGCAGGTACGCGACGAGCGCCCGCTCGTGACGGAGGAACGCGCCGGTCACGCCGGCGGGCGCGGCTCGGTGGCCGAGCACGGCCGCGAACGCCGGGTCGGGTGGGACGGTGACGCCGTTCGCCGTCCGCACCCCGGTCAGGGCGACCGCGATCCGGTGGCCTTCCGGCAGGTTGGCCGCCGGATGGACCATGAGCAGCTGGGTCGACGGGTCGCTGTCGCGGGCGTCCAGCTCGCCCCAGTACGGCAGCCGTTGGCCGGTTGTCTCGTCGAGCAGGACGACGCCGGCGGTCGGGCGGAGCGAGGCGCCGATGGCGCCGACGCCAGGGATGCCGGACCGGGACAGGTTGACGCCGGCCAGGTGGACGAGGATCGACGTGCCCGGGCTGAAGCCGTCGTTCCGGCTGTACGTGGTCGGGGAGATGTGCACATCGAGCCGGTTCGTCGGCATGGCCGACTCCGGGAACACGACCTTGCGGCCCGACGGCATCGAGCGGTCGACGACCGTGTAGTAGTCGCTCGGGAACGGGACCAGGCACGTCGAGCCGCCGAGTGGGTTGCACGCCGTCGCCCCGGGCACCGACGCGCCCCAGTTGGCGCTCGGTGGAGCGGAGACGCGGGCCGCGCCGGCGGGGACCGGCATCACCACGACGGCCGTCGTCAGGAGGCCGAGGGCGAGCGCGGCGGTGCCGAGCGATCGCCCCCGCCAGCCGGCTGAGCCCCTATCGCCGGCTGGCGGGCCCCGTCCTCGCCTGGTCCCTCGGTTGCGTTCGATGACGCTCTCCCTCCCGCCGGCCCACCGACCGCCGACACCAGCGGTCACTCAAGTTACCGTGTGGTAGATAGATGTTCGGCGCGGCCCTGGAAAGTTGCATCCTTGCTACCAGCAGTCAGCCGTGGGACCATTCCCGCTGCGTAGTGGACCACGCGGCGACCCGTTCAGGGGTGCCGGTGGTGCAGGACCCAGGAAGGGCGCCAGCGTGGACGAAGGCACAGTCGGCGGACGGTGGATGGCGCGGTACTCGCGGGGGCGGCGTCGCCACCGGGCGATCGTCGCCGTGGCGGGTTCGCTGGGTGGAGTCGGTGTCCTGGCCCTGGCGGCCGCGCTGGCGGGGGCCGCACCGAGCGGCGCGTCGACCGCTCACCCGCGACCGAGCGCGGCGTCGGCGTCGACTGCCGGGTACATCGTGGTGGGTTCTGACGGTGGGGTGTTCACCTTCGGCAGCGCGACTTTCGAAGGCTCGATGGGCGGGCAGCATCTCAACGCGCCGGTCGTCGGCATCGCGTCCACCCCCGACGGTGCGGGCTACTGGGAGGTGGCGTCCGACGGCGGCCTCTTCGCCTTCGGTGACGCCAAGTTCTACGGGTCGATGGGCGGGAAGCCGCTGAACCAGCCGGTGGTCGGCATCGCCTCGACCGCCGACGGCGGGGGCTACTGGGAGGTGGCGTCCGACGGCGGCCTCTTCGCCTTCGGTGACGCCAAGTTCTACGGGTCGATGGGCGGGAAGCCGCTGAACCAGCCGGTGGTCGGCATCGCCTCGACCGCCGACGGCGGGGGCTACTGGGAGGTGGCGTCCGATGGCGGCCTCTTCGCCTTCGGCGACGCCAAGTTCTACGGCTCGATGGGTGGAAAGCCGCTCAACCAGCCAGTGGTGGGCATCGCCGCCACCCCCGACGGCGGGGGCTATTGGGAGGTGGCCTCCGACGGTGGCCTCTTCGCCTTCGGTGACGCCAAGTTCTACGGCTCGATGGGCGGCCAACCGTTGAACCAGCCGGTGGTCGGCATCGCCACGCCTCCGGGAGGCGGGGGCTACTGGGAGGTGGCCAAGGACGGTGGGATCTTCGCCTTCGGCGCCGCCCCGTCGGTAGGCTCGTTGCCGGCCCAGGGCGTCAGTGTCAGTGACGTGGTCGGTTTCGCCGCCTCGGTGGCGCCGGCCCCCGCGCTGACCGCGGTAAGCCCGACCAACGGTCCGGCGGCCGGCGGGAACATCGTCACCCTGACCGGTACCGGCTTCCTCACCCCGGCCACGGTGACCTTCGGGAGCACCGCGGCCACCGCGGTGACCGTGACCGGGCCGACGACGATCACCGCCACCGCGCCGGCCGGTACCGGCCAGGTCAGTGTCTCGGTCGCCACTCCCGACGGATCGACCACCCGGCCGGCCGCGTACACCTATGTCCCGGCGCCGACCGTCACCGAGGTCAGCCCGGCCAGTGGGCCCGTCGGCGGTGGCACCTCGGTGACGATCACCGGCACCCACCTGGGCACCACCAGTTCGGTGAACTTCGGCGGAACGGCGGCCACCGGCCTCACGGTCAACAGCACAACGTCCGTCACCGTCACCACCCCGGCCCACGTGGCCAACCCGGTCGACGTGGTGGTCAACACCGCCTACGGCAGCGCCACGGATACCAACGCCTTCGCCTATGTAGGGGCGCCGGTTGTGACCGGCATTCCCCAGGACACCGGGTCGACGACCGGGGGGACCTTGGTGACCATCACCGGGACGGACCTCACCGGCACGACCTCGGTGGACTTCGGCGTGACCGCCGCCACCATTACCGCGAACACGGCTACCTCGGTCACCGTCACCACGCCGGCCCATGCCGCCGGTCTGGTGCCCGTGACGGTCACGACCTCCTACGGTGCCACCACCGACACCAACGGCTTCACCTACGGCACACCGCCGACCGTCACCTCGCTTTCGACCACGACTGGCTCGACCGCCGGTGGCACCTCGGTGACGATCACCGGCGCCCACCTGGGTGCCACCACCTCGGTGAACTTCGGCGGGACGGCCGCCACCGGGCTCAACGTGACGTCCACAACATCGGCCACCGTCACCACGCCGGCCCACGTGGCCAACCCGGTCGACGTGGTGGTCAACACCCTCTTCGGCAGCGCCACCGACACCAACGCCTTCACCTATACCGCGGCGCCCACAGTCAGCGGGGTCTCGCCGAACGCCGGCCTGCCTGCCGGCGGTACCTCGGTCACGATCACCGGCACCGGGTTCACCGGGGCCACCGCCGTGAACTTCGGGGGCACGCCGGCCACCTCCTTCACCGTCAACAGCGACGCCTCGATCACCGCCGTCTCCCCACCCGGCTCGGTCGGGACGGTGGACATCACCGTCACCACCCCGGACGGCACCTCGGTCGCTTCCGCCGCCGACCAGTTCACCTACGAGACACCCCCGGCCATCACCTCGCTGTCGCCGAACGCCGGCCTGCCTGCCGGCGGCACTTCGGTCACCATCACCGGCACCGGGTTCACCGGGGCCGTCGACGTTGACTTCGGGGGCTCGCCGGCCACCTCCTTCACCGTCAACGGCGATACCTCGATCACCGCCGTCTCCCCGTCCGGCTTGGCGGGGACGGTGAACGTCACCATCTACACCCCGCTCGGGGCCTCGGCCACCTCACCGGCTGATCAGTTCACCTACGACACCGTTCCGACGGTCAGCTCGGTGTTTCCGAACGCCGGACCGATCGCCGGCGGCACCTCGGTGACAATCACCGGCACCGGGTTCACCGCGGCCAGCGCCGTTGACTTCGGGGCCACGCCGGCCGCCTCCTTCAGCGTCACCAGCATCACCACGATCACCGCCGTCTCTCCGGCCGGCTCGGCGGGGACGGTGAACGTCACCATCACCAACCCGATCGCGACCTCGGCCACCTCCGCCGCCGACCAGTTCACCTACGACGCCGTTCCCACGGTCACCTCGGTGTCGCCGAACGCCGGCCGGACGACCGGGGCCAACGTGGTCACCATCACCGGCACCGGGTTCACCGGGGCCACCGCCGTCAACTTCGGGGGCACGGCGGCCACCGGCTTCAGCGTCAACAGCGACACCTCGATCACCGCCGGCTCCCCGGCCGGCTCGGTCGGGACGGTGGACATCACCGTCACCACCCCGGGCGGTACCTCGGCCACCTCCCCCGCCGACCAGTTCAGCTACGTGCTGTCGGCCACAGTCACCTCGGTGTCGCCGAACGCCGGCCCGATCGCCGGCGGCACTTCGGTCACCGTCACCGGCACCGGGTTCACCACGGCCACCGCCGTCAACTTCGGGGGCACGGCCGCCGCCACCTTCACGGTCAACAGTGACGCCTCGATCACCACCGTCTCCCCGCCCGGCTCGGCGGGGACGGTGGACATCACCGTCACCAACGCGGGCGGTACATCGACCACCTCCGCCGCCGACCGGTTCACCTACGACGCCGTTCCCACGGTCACCTCGGTGTCGCCGAACGCCGGCCCGATCGCCGGTGGCGCCTCGGTCACAATCACCGGCACCGGGTTCACCGGAACCACCGCCGTCCACTTCGGGGGCACGGCGGCCACCTCCTTCACCGTCCACAGCAATACGTCGATCACCGCCGTCTCCCCGGCCGGCTCGGTCGGGACAGTGGTGGACATCACCGTCACCAATCCGGGCGGCACCTCGGTCATTTCCGCCGCCGACCAGTTCACCTACGTGGCGGCGCCGACCGTCACCTCCTTGTCGGTGACCAGCGGGGCGGCCGCCGGCGGTACCACAGTGACGATCACCGGCACCGGGTTCACCGGAACCACCGCCGTCCACTTCGGGGGCACGGCCGCCGGCGCGTTCGTCGTCAACAGCTCCACCACAATCAGCGCCGTCTCCCCGGCCGTCTCGGCCGGGACGGTGGACGTCACCGTCACCACCCCGGGCGGCACCTCGGCCACCTCCAGCGCCGACCAGTTCACCTACATAGCGGCGCCCGTGGTCACCTCGGTGTCACCGAACGCCGGGCCCACACTCGGCGGCACCACAGTGACGATCACCGGCACCGGGTTCACAGGGGCCACCTTCGTCGACTTCGGGCACGCCGCCGCCACCTTCACCGTCAACAGCCCCACCATGATCACCGCCGCCTCCCGGGGCGGCCCGGCGGGCACGGTGGACATCACCGTCACCACCCCGGGCGGAGAATCGGACATTTCCCCCGCCGACCAGTTCACCTACGTGACCGCACCGGCGGTCACCTCGGTCTCGCCCACCGCCGGACCGCTGGCCGGGGGTACTTCGGTCACCGTCACCGGCACTGGGTTCGGCTCGGCCTCGGCCGTCCACTTCGGCGCAAACGCCGCCTTCTTCACCGTCAACGGCACAACATCGATCACCGTCGCCTCGCCGATCGGGACGGCCGGGACGGTGAACGTCACCGTCACCAACCCCGCCGGCACGTCGGCCACCTCCAGCGCCGACCAGTTCACCTACGACGCCGCCCCGACGGTCACATTCATCGTCCCCGACCAAGGTCCGACCGCGGGTGGGCACGCGGTCACCGTCTTCGGCGCCCATCTCGGTAGAGCAACTGCGGTGAATTTCGGATCGGCTGCGGGGACGACATTCACCACATCGACAACAGCACTCACCGTCATCACGCCACCGGGTACGGGTACCATCAACGTGACCGTCACCACCCCCGGCGGTACCAGCGCGTCGTCCTCCACAACCCGGTACACCTACGATCCGGTGCCGACGGTGGGCGCCATCACACCGCCGGCCGGCCCGACGGCCGGGAACAACAGCGTGCTCATCACCGGTACCGGCTTCACGGCCACAACGAACGTCCAGTTCGGTGCGGGCCACTACGGCATCGGCTACTTCTTCCACAGCTCGACGTCGCTCACGGTGACAGTGCCATCGGGCTCCGCCGGACCGGTCGACGTGATCCTTACTACCCCCGGTGGTTCCGTAACCGACACCAACGGCTACACCTACGGCACACCGCCGACGGTCACTTCCCTGTCGACGTCCACCGGCTCCACGGCCGGCGGGACGACCGTCACCATCGCCGGCACCCACCTGGGGGCGACCACCTCGGTGACCTTCGGGGGGACGGCGGCCACCGGTCTGACGTTGACCAGCACAACCTCGATCACCGTGACCACGGCGGCCCACGCCGTCGGCACGGTCAACGTGGTGGTCACCACGCCCTTCGGCAGTGCCACCGACTCCAACGCCTTCACCTACGGCCCGCCGCCGACCATCACCACACTCTCGCCCGCCGCCGGCCCGACCGCTGGTGGGAACACCATCCAGATCACCGGGACCAACTTCGTGGTCGGCCAGACCACCGTGGGCACAGGCGGCTCCTTCGGGACGATCGCGACGATGACCACCACCACGATCACAGTCGTCGTGCCGGCGTACACATCGGGTGAGGCGAACCCGGTGCCGGTGACCGTCACCACCCCGTACGGCAGCGTGACCAGGACCGGGGCCTACACCTATGTGGCCGCCCCGACGATCACCTCGCTCAGCCCGACAACAGGCGTGGGTTCCGGCGGCACCGAGGTCACGATCCATGGCACGAATTTCACAACCCACGGGGTCGGGGTGACACGGGTCACATTCGGGCCCGGCCGCCCGGCGCCCTCGATCGACGTCGTGAGCTCGACAGAAATTGTGGTCCTGTCCCCGGCCGATCCGACATCGCTCCCGACAGGGGGGACAACGATCAACGTCACGGTCACCACGCCAGGCGGGACCTCGAACCCGGCGCTGTTCACCTACCGGACATAGCTGGCAACTGGCCCGTCGGCTTCCCCGCCAGTATCGGTGGGGGCGTCCGGGCCACCGGGCGGTGTCGGGTTACTCCGGAGCAAGCGTTCCGGGGTTGGGCACCGCGGCGCCGTCGCAGTCGACGGCCGCGGCCAGCGCGCCGCAGATCTGGCGCATCCGTTCGCCGCTGAGCCGGCCGAGCCGATCGACGAGGACGGCCACCGGCACATTCCCGACCGAGTCGAGATTGACGCCCGACCGGCGGGGGATGGGGTCGTCGCCGGGCTCGAGCACGACCTCGCTGGCCAGGTCGCGGATCGTCGTCGTGCACGGGGCGACGAGGGCGCGGCGGAGCCGGGGGATGGCGGTGTCCCGGGACAGGACGACGACCGGCCGGCCGCCCACGTCGGCCAGCTCGCACCACCAGACGTCGCCGCGGGACGGCAGCGCCATCACGACGCGGCGGCGGCCTTTAGGAACGACGCCAGGTCGCCCCACTCGTCGGGTTCGTCGAGCGGGTGGGCGTCGTAGGCCGAGTAGCTGGCGTCGATCTCGGCCGCCCGGTACCGGGCCAGCAAGGCCTCGAGGGCCTCGTCGAGAAGCGCGGCGGCAGTCGCCGTCGATCTGACCTGGCGGGCTCTCGCCAGGAGCTTCTCGTCGACCGTCGTGCTTACTCGTACTCGGGCGATACCAGCATTGTGCCATGACTGGAGCATGAGCATGGCCGCGATCGGCGAGGCTGTTGGCTGGTCAGGGTCGGCGCATGGTCAGGAAAGGTCGGGCACGTCGCCGAGCATGTGCTGGCTCAGGTCGCCGACCAGGTCGACGAGCATGTGGCGGTGACTGAACTGCCAGGCGCCGTCGACCTGGGTGAAGGCGTCGCGGTACCGGCCGGCGATGATCGGCTGGAGGCTGAACACCCCGGGGACGGCTTGGAGCACGGTGAAGTAGGTCCGGGCGGTGGCGGACCGGCGGTCGTCGCCGACCTCGACGACGACGTTGGTCATGACGTGCTTGGTCTTCGGCGTGCCGTCGTCATAGCGGCGGGTGCTCGCCTCGTACATGGCCAGGATCTTCTCCCGCCCCGGCCGGCCCTGGGTGAACCCCTCGAAGGTGAGCTCGGCCTCCGCGAACAGGTCGGCGACGCCCTCGAAGTCCCCGACGTCGATCCGTTCGGCGTAGGCGTAGACGAGATCGGTGATGGCTTCGCGGTCGGTGGTCACCGACCGAGTGTACGGGCGGCCCGATCTCGCTCGCCCGTGTCGGCCCCGGCCGGGTCAGCTCCCGAGGAACCGGCCGACCGCGGTAGCCAGCCGGCTCGGTCGGCCGTGTCGGGCCTCGGTCCGGTCGGCCGCCTCGACCGCCCGCCGGCCGGCGTTGACGCCGAGCCAGCGCAGCGGCTCGGGTTCCCATGGCGGCGAGCGGTGGCCGACCCACGGGAGGTGCACGAGGTCGCTGTCGTGGCCGAGGATCAGGTCGGCCAACGTCCGACCGGCCAGGTTGGCCGTCGACACGCCGTCGCCGACGTAGCCACCAGCCCAGGCGAGCCCGGTCGACCGGTCGAGGCCGACCGACGCGAACCAGTCGCGCGGCACGCCGAGCGGGCCGCCCCACGTGTGGGTGATCGACACGTCGGCCAGCGCCGGGAACAGCTCGACCAGGATCTGCCGGAGGGCCCGGTGGACGCGCGGGTCCTGGTCGAAGGCCAGCCGGACCGCCGAGCCGAAGTGGTACGGCGCCCCGCGACCGCCGAAGGCGATCCGCCCGTCCGCGGTCCGCTGGCCGTAGACGATCAGGTGCCGGTGGTCGGAGAACGTCGCCCGGTCGGCCAGCCCGGCGTCGTCCCAGAACGCGTCGCCGAGCGGCTCGGTGGCGACCATCAGCGAGTACACCGGCACGAGCGACCGCTCGTGGCCGGGGAGCTGGGGCGTCCACCCCTCGACCGCCCGGACGACGACGTCGGCGGTCACCGTGCCGCCGGGGGTCCGGACCGTGGGCCGCCGCGCCGACCCGCCGGCCGTCCCCGGCGGTCCCCCCTCCTCGATCGTGGTCACGCCGGTCCGTTCGTAGATCGTCCCGCCGCGCCGCTCGACCGCGGCCGCCAGCCCGCGGGCGAGCCGCGCCGGCTGTAGCGCCGCGCAGTGCGGCGTGTACGTGGCGCCGAGCACGCGGGTCGCACCGAGCCGGCGTCGGGCTTCGGCGGCGTCGAGCCAGCGCAGGTCCTCTTCCCCCGCGCCGTGCGCTCGGGCTTCGGCGACGGCGGCCTGGGCCCGTGTCACCTGGGCCCGGCTGCGGGCGACGACGATCGTGCCGCCCTTGGCAAAGTGGCAGTCGATGCCCTCGGCGGCCGCCGCTTGCCCGACCTCGTCGACGGTCGCCTGCATCGCCTCGCGCATCGCCCGGGCCGCGTCCTCGCCGTGGTCGCGGGCGATCCGGGCGTCGGACGCCGGGAAGAGCGCCGAGCACCACCCACCGTTGCGGCCGGACGCGCCGAAGCCGGCCACCTCTCGTTCGAGCACCGCCACCCGGAGCGACGGGTCGGCGACGAGCAGCGAGCGGGCCGTCCACAGCCCGGTGAAGCCCGCACCGACGATCGCCACGTCGACCTCGAGGTCACGATCGAGCGCCGGCCGGTCGGCGAGCGGGTCGCCGATCTCGTCCCACCACAGCGAGAGCCGCCGGTACGGCCCGACGGACGTCACTGGCCTGTCCTCAACGGCCTGGCGTCATGGGTTGGTCTCAGATGCGACGCCAGGCCTCGGCGAGCACGTCCCGGAGGATCTCGGCGATCAGGTCGATCTCCGTCTCGCCGCAGATGAGCGGCGGCGAGAGCTGCACGACCGGGTCGCCGCGGTCGTCGGCCCGGCAGATGAGGCCGGCGTCGAACAGCGCGCCGGAGAGGAAGCCCCGCAGGAGCGATTCGCTCTCGTCGTCGTCGAACGTCGCCTTCGTCGCTTTGTCCTTGACCAACTCGATGCCGTAGAAGAATCCGTCGCCCCGCACCTCGCCGACGATCGGCAGGTCGTACAGCCCCTCGAGGGCGGCGCGGAACCGGTCCTGGGTCGTCCGGACGTGGTCGAGGATGCCGTCGCGCTCGAAGACGTCGAGGTTGGCCATCGCCACCGCGCAGCTCACCGGATGGCCGGCGAACGTGAAGCCGTGGGCGAAGCTCGCGTCGCCGTGGAGGAACGGCTCGACCAGGCGGTCACTGGCGATCATCGCGCCGAGCGGCGCGTAGCCGCTCGTCAACCCCTTGGCCACCGTGATGATGTCCGGTTGGTAGCCGTACCTGGCCGACCCGAAGTACTCGCCGAGCCGGCCGAACGCACAGATGACCTCGTCGGAGACGAGCAGGACGCCGTGGCGGTCGCAGATCTCGCGGACCCGGGCGAAGTACCCCGGCGGCGGCGGGAAGCAGCCGCCGGCGTTCTGCACCGGCTCGAGGTAGACCGCGGCGACCGTGTCCGCGCCCTCGCGCTCGATCGCCCGCTCGATCTCGTCCGCTGCCCACCGTCCGAACGCGACGAGGTCGTCGCCGTGCTCGTCGGCCCGGTAGAAGTTCGTGTTCGGCACCTTGATCGAGCCGGGCACGAGCGGCTCGAACGGCGTCTTCAGTTCCGGGATGCCCGTGAGCGAGAGGGCGCCGAACGTCGTCCCGTGGTACGCGATGTTGCGGCTGACGACCTTCGTCCGCGACGGTTGGCCGGTCAACCGGAAGTACTGCCGGGCCAGCTTCCAGGCCGACTCGACGGCTTCGGACCCGCCCGTCGTGAAGAAGACCCGGTTGAGGTCGCCCGGCGTCAGGCTGGCTATCCGCTCGGCCAGCTCGATCGCCCGAGGGTGCGCGTACGTCCAGAGCGGGAAGTACGCCAGCTCGGACGCCTGCTTCGACGCGGCTTCCGCCAGCTCCGTCCGACCGTGACCGATCTGGCTCGTGAAGAGCCCGGCCAGACCGTCGAGGTAGCGCTTGCCGTTCTGGTCCCAGACGAACGGCCCTTCCCCGCGCACCATCACCGGCACCTCGTGGTGCGGTCCGTACGCGCCGAGGCGCGTGAAGTGCATCCAGAGGTTCCGCTGCGCCCGCTCGCTCAGCGAGTTGTCGTCGACGGTGCCCGAGATGGGTGCGATGTCGGTCATCGAGTACCCCACGTGTAGGTCTGTTTGGCCAGTTTCAGGTAGAGGAACGTCTCGGTCGACCGGATGCCCGGGATCGACCGGATCGAGTCGTTCAAGAGGTGCAGCAGGCGATCGTCGTCCTCGCAGACGACCTCGGCCAGGAGGTCGAACGACCCGGCGCACATGACGACGTAGTCGACTTCTTCGAGCGCGCTCACCTTGGCCGCCACCTGGCGGACGTCGCCTTCGACCCGAATGCCGACCATCGCCTGGCGGTGGAAGCCGAGCTGCAGCGGGTCCGTCACCGCGACGATCTGGATGATGCCGTTCTCTCGCAGCCGTTGGACCCGGCGGCGCACCGCGGCTTCCGACAACCCGACCTCGTTGGCGATCGCCCCGTACGCCCGACGACCGTCACGCTGGAGGGCCTCGATGATCGCCCGGTTGGCGTCGTCCAGCAGCCCCGACGGCAGGCCCGATCCGGCATCGACGCCGCCCAAACCGTCGTCCGGGTCGGGGCTGGCGTCCTGATCGCCAGGGGTGTCCACGTCGGTGTCCCGGTCGGTGTCGGCGTTGCGGTTGGTGTTGGCAGGCATGATCTCGTCGGGACCCCCGGCCCGTGACCGTCGGGACGACGTCCGTCGTGGGCGAGGGTCTCCTTGGTCGAATTCTGTCATATGAGG
Source organism: uncultured Actinomycetota bacterium (assembly GCA_963844575.1). GTDB lineage: Bacteria > Actinomycetota > Acidimicrobiia > Acidimicrobiales > RAAP-2 > DASZUK01. The sequence goes on along the minus strand of CAWJOU010000005.1, from coordinate 84,204 downwards.
TGGTGGAGTCAAGGGTTTTCGGCGTTTTGGACCGACGTTTCTACGTTATCGCTTGTCGAGGCGGCGTTTCTCTGTGATCCTGGGCGGGGTGGGATTGCTGCGGAATTTCGTCGGTGGCCGCTACGTCGACACCGACGACGGGTCGACCGCGCCGGTCGTCGACCCGAGCACCGGCGAGCCGTACGCCGACGCCCCGGTGTCCGGCCCGGCCGACGTCGACCGGGCCGTCCGCAGCGCGGCCGACGCGTTCGCCGAATGGAAGCGGACGACGCCGTCGGAGCGGAGCCTCGCCCTGTTCCGGATCGCCGACGCCATCGAGGCCCGCGCCGACGAGCTGGCGCGGATCGAGGGCACGAACACCGGGAAGCCGTTCGCCCTGACGATGTCGGAGGAGATCCCGCCGATGGTCGATCAGATCCGCTTCTTCGCCGGCGCGGCTCGGCTGCTCGAAGGCCGGTCGGCCGGCGAGTACCTGGCCGGGCACACCTCGTACGTCCGCCGCGAGCCCATCGGCGTCTGCGGGGCGGTGACGCCGTGGAACTACCCGATGATGATGGCCGTCTGGAAGTGGGCGCCGGCGTTGGCCGCCGGCAACACGATGGTGCTGAAGCCGTCGGACACCACGCCGGCCAGCACGTTGCTCCTGGCCGAGATCGTCGGCGAGCACGTGCCGGCCGGCGTCTTGAACGTCGTCTGCGGGGACCGTGACACCGGCCGGACCCTGGTCGAGCACCCGGTACCGGCGATGGTCTCGATCACCGGCAGTGTCCGGGCCGGGACCGAGGTGGCGACGGCGGCCGCGGCCGACCTGAAGCGGGTCCACCTCGAGCTCGGCGGCAAGGCGCCGGTGATCGTCTTCGACGACGCCGACGTCGCGTCGACCGCCGAGGGGATCGCCGGCGCGGCGTACTTCAACGCCGGACAAGACTGCACCGCCGCCACCCGTGTCCTCGCCGGGCCACGGGTACAGCGCGACCTGCTCGATGCCCTCGTCGAGCAGGCCCGGTCGCAGGTCGTCGGCGGCACCGACGTCGACGACGCCGACTTCGGCCCGCTCAACAACGCCAACCAGCTCGACCGCGTGCAGGGCTTCGTACGCCGCGTCCCGGACCACGCCCGCGTGCTGGTCGGCGGCGACGCGGTCGGCGATCGCGGGTACTGCTTCGCCCCCACCGTCGTCGCCGGGCTGCGTCAGGACGACGAGATGATCCAGCAGGAGGTCTTCGGGCCAGTCGTCACCGTGCAGGCGTTCGACGACGAGGCCCAGGCGCTCGAGTGGGCCAACGGCGTGCAGTACGGGCTGGCGTCCAGCGTGTGGACGACGGACCACGGCCGGGCCATGCGGATGGCCCGCGACCTCGACTTCGGCTGCGTCTGGATCAACACCCACATCCCGCTCGTCGCCGAGATGCCCCACGGCGGCTTCAAGCACTCCGGCTATGGCAAGGACCTCTCCGTCTACGGTTTCGAGGACTACACCCGCGTCAAGCACGTCATGAGCTATATCGGGGACTGACAGACGGCGGTGAGCGTGAGCACGCCCCGGTGAGAAGGAGGCGGCGCGGCCAATGATCGTCGGCGTTCCGAAGGAAGTGAAGGACGACGAGTACCGGGTGGCGATCACGCCGGCCGGCGTCCGCGAGCTCGTCTCGCACGGGCACGTCGTCCACGTCGAGAAGGGCGCGGGGGAGGGGTCGTCGATCGGCGACGACGAGCTCGTCGCCACCGGCGCGGTGATCGTCGGCGATGCCGACGAGATCTGGGCCGCCGCCGACCTGGTCCTCGGGGTCAAGGAGCCCGTCCCGCCGGAGTACCCCCGCCTCGGCCTCCGCCGGGACCAGGTGCTCTTCACGTACCTGCACCTCGCCGCGTCGCGCCCGTGCACCGAGGCTCTGCTGGCCGCCGGCAACACCGCGATCGCCTACGAGACGGTCCGCCTGGCCGACGGCTCCCTGCCGCTGCTGACGCCGATGAGCGAAGTGGCCGGTCGGATGGCGCCGTTCATGGGTGCCCATCACCTGATGCGCCCGGCCGGCGGCCGCGGCAGCCTGATCTGCGGCGTTCCCGGCGTCCAGGCGTCGAAGGTCGTCATCCTCGGTGCCGGCGTCGTCGGCATGGCCGCCGCCACGCTCGCCGTCGGCATGCACGCCAACGTGTACATCCTCGACCGGAACCTCGAGCGGCTTCGCCAGGTCGACCATCATTTCCGCGGCGCGTTGGAGACCGTCGCGTCGAGCTCGCACGCCATCGAAGAGGTTTGCGAGGACGCCGACCTGGTCATCGGCGCGGTGCTCGTCGTCGGTGCCCGGGCGCCGAAGCTCGTCTCCGACGACCTGGTCGCCCGCATGCCCACCGGGTCGGTGCTCGTCGACATCGCGGTCGACCAGGGAGGGTGCTTCGAGTCGACCCGACCGACCACCCACTCGAACCCCACCTTCGAGGTCCAAGGGTCGATCTTCTACTGCGTCGCCAACATGCCCGGTGCCGTCCCGCACAGCTCCACCCATGCGCTCGTGAACGCCACGCTGCCGTACACGCTGGAGATCGCCGACCATGGCTGGAGGGAAGCTGCCCGCGTCGACCCGGCGCTCGGTCTCGGGGTCAACGTCGTCGACGGCTCCGTCGTCTGCGAGCCCGTCGCCGAAGCCCACGGGCTGCCGTACGTGCCGCTGGCGTCGTTCCTCTGACGCCCGTCGGGGACCCTCAGTCGATCGTTCCGGCCGGCACGACCCACTCGGTCGGCTGCCCGGTGACTTCTCCGATGAGGTCGAAGTCGACGTCGTAGTGGAGGACGACGAGCCCGTGCTCCTCGGCCATCGCGGCGATCAGCAAGTCGGGAACCTTGCGCCCTCGGAGCCCACGTTCGGCGAGCCGCCGCTGGACGTGGCGAGCCCGTCGGACGTGGGCGTCGGTGGTTTCGATCAGTACGAACGCGGCTGCCGCCGTCGTCAGCGCGTCCCACTCGGCGGCGTTGCGAGCGGAGAACCCGACCTCGAGATCCGAGATGCTGGCCCGAGCGGCTGATCCGCCCCTCAGGTGACCCGACAGCACCGCCCGTACTCCGGCGGTGTCGACCCTCGTGAGGACACTCGTGTCGACGAGATGCGTCAGCGCCACGCGTCGGAACGATCGACGATGGCCGTGTCGGCCAGGGTGGCCAGTGCCCGCTCGATCTCGGCATCCCGATCGACCGTCGCCAGTCGTAGTGCCTCGTTGACCGTGTCCTTGATCGTGGCCGTGCCGAGTCGCCCCCGGGCAACTTTCAGCACCTCGTCGTCGATGTCAACCAGCCGCTTCGTCATGGACGACAGTATATACAAGACAGATATAGATATATCCACGTTGGGCCATGCTCAGAACGGTCGGCCGGAGGCATAGCTATGGCCACCTACGCTGACCCGATGACCGCCCGCCCGCTCACGCTCATGGCCGTCCACGCCCATCCTGACGACGAGGCGACCGGCACCGGCGGCGTCCTGGCCCGTTACGCCGACGAAGGGATCCGCACGGTCCTCGTCACGTGCACCAACGGCGAGCTCGGCGACGGCCCCGGCGGGATCAAGCCAGGGGAGGCGGACCACGACGCGGGCGAGATCGTCGCCCTCCGTCGCCAGGAGCTCGACGCGAGCTGCCGGATACTGGGGGTCACCGACCTCGAGTTGCTCGGCTACCACGACTCCGGGATGATGGGCTGGCCGCAGAACGACGCTCCCGGCGCCTTCTGGCACACCCCGGTCGACGTCGCCGCAGCCAAGCTGGCCGAGCTGATGGAGCACTACCGGCCGGACGTCGTCATCACGTACGACGAGAACGGCTTCTACGGCCACCCCGACCATATCCAGGCCAACCGGATCACGCTGGCGGCCGCCCGGTCGACGGGGATCCCGGCCAAGCTCTACTACACCGCGCTGCCCCGCTCGTCGCTCGCCGGCTTCGGCGACGTGCTCCGCGAGCACGGGATCGAGCTGCCCGAACCGGTGGCGGAGAACCCGGAGTTCGGGACGCCGGACGAGCTGATCACGACGACGGTCGACTGCGCGGCCTGGTCCGACCGCAAGTACGACAGCCTGGCCGCCCACGCCAGCCAGTCCGAGAACATCTTCTTCCTCCAGCTCGGCCAGGACGTGTTCCGCACGGTCATGGGACGGGAGAGCTTCGTCCGGGTCGACGACCGGACCGGCGCGGCGGTGCCGGAGGACGATCTCTTCGCCGGGCTGCGTTGACGGCTCAGCCGGCGGTCCGGGCCGCTTCTTCTTGGCGCTTGGCGCTCAGGACCGGGTCGGCGGCGGCCACCTTGGCCAGCAGGGCGCGGAGTCGCCGCTGCTCGGCCGGGCTGAGGCTCCGGAAGGACGACGGGGCCTCACCCATCAGCGACCTCGCCCGGGCGAGCACTCGCCGGCCCTGGTCGGTCAGGACGACCGTCTTGATCCGCCGGTCCGTCGGGTGCGGTCGGCGCTCGGCGATGCCTTGCGCTTCGAGGCCGTCGACCAGCGCCGTGCAGTACGACGCGTCGAAGTTGAAGTAGTCGGCCAGGTCGCGCATGGCCGCCGGCTGCGGCCGGTCGAGCGTCAGCATCGCCTTGAACAGGTTCACCGGCAGGCCGACGTCGCGGCACACCTCGTGCAGCCGGGTGTGCGCTTCGCCCTCGAGGACGAGCGAGTAGACCAACCGCCACGCCTCGTCCGCGTCGACCTCATCACGGTCACCGTCGACGTCGGCGGTCGGGGCCGCTCCAGCGGGTGGCACGGGCCGAGAACGTAGGCTCATCAGTGGGTCCTGTCAACTATGGCATCTGCCATATAGTCAACCATAGCCGATAGTTGACAACTATCAAGCTTTTCGTTACGCTGGCCGTCGATGAGCGACGTCTCCAGCTCCCCATCCGCGGTGCCGAGTGGTTCTGGGCCGACCGGTTCCGGGACGTCCGGCGACGGCGTGGTCGACGAGAGCCCGCTGAAGGACCCGGTCCTGCGCCGTCTCTCGCTGGTCGTGATCCTCGGGGCGATGATGTCGATCCTCGACACGACGATCGTCAACGTCGCCATCGAGACGTTGAGTCGCGACTTCCACACGTCGTTGGCGACGATCCAGTGGGTCACGACCGGGTACCTGCTCGCGCTGGCCATCGTCATTCCGCTGTCGGGCTGGATGGTCGAGCGGTTCGGGGCGAAGCGGATGTGGATGATCTCGCTGGGTCTGTTCACGTTGGGCTCGGCGATGTGCGGGCTGTCGTGGTCGGCGGAGAGCCTGATCTTCTTCCGCATCCTCCAGGGCCTCGGCGGCGGCATGATCATGCCGGTCGGCCAGACGATCCTGGCCCGGGCGGCCGGACCGCAGCGGATCGGCCGGGTCATGTCGATCCTCGGCGTGCCGACGCTGATCGCGCCGGTGCTCGGGCCGGTGCTCGGCGGCCTGATCGTCGACAACGTCACGTGGCGCTGGATCTTCTTCGTGAACGTGCCGATCGGCATCGTCGGGCTGCTGCTGTCGTCCCGCTTCCTCGTCCAGGAGCGGCACGCCGACCCCGGCCGGCTCGACTTCCTCGGCGTCGCCCTCCTCTCGCCGGGCCTCGCCCTCCTCGTCTACGGGCTGTCGGAGGCCGGCGGGGGCAGCGGGTTCGGGAGCACGACGGTCATCGCCTGCCTCGCCTCCGGCGCGGTCCTCGTGACCGCGTTCGTCCTCCACGCGCTGCACATCGACCGCCCGCTGCTGGACATGCGACTGTTCAAGGACCGCAGCTTCTCGATGGCCAACCTCGTCACGTTCATCTTCGGGGCCGGTCTCTACGGCGCCATGTTCCTGCTGCCGCTCTACTACCAGATCGTCCGGGGCGAGAGCGCGCTGGTGGCCGGCCTGCTGATGGCCCCGCAGGGCATCGGGGCGATGCTGTGCATGCCGCTCGGTGGCCGACTGACCGACAAGTACGGGGCCGGCCGGATCGTCCCGGTCGGGATGGCCGTCTTCATCCTCGGCACGATCGCCTTCACCCAGCTCAGCCCGACCAGCGGCTACGGCTGGCTGGCCTTCTCCCTGTTCGTCCGTGGCCTCGGGATGGGCTGGGTGATGATGCCGGCCATCGCCGCGGCGTACATCAACCTGACCCCGGCGCTCGTGCCCCGGGCGTCGACGACGATCAACATCGTCCTGCGGGTTGGCGGCTCGTTCGGCACCGCCTTGGTCGCGGTGGTCCTGCAGCGACAGATCGCCGGACGGCTGCCGCAGCTGGGAGGCATCCTGACCGGGGCGCCGACCGCGGTGACGAGCCAGTTGCCGCTGCCGGTGGCGACGAAGCTGGCCGACTCGTTCGGGTACTCGTTCTGGGTCGTGCTCCTCGTCTCCGTCGTCGGCCTCGTCGCCGCGCTGATCTTGCCGAAGGGCCGGCCGGCCCCGCGGACCGCGCCGGACGGCGGTGTGGGCGCCCCGGTCCCCGTCCCGATCGGGGACTGACCGGGCGGGGACCGTAGGATGCGAACCGGATGGAGGCACCCGAGACGACCGGAGCGCCCGCCGACGGGGTCGATCTCCTGACGATCGATCCCCGACCGACCGACCGGACCGTCAACGGCGCCATTGTCGGCGGCTCGACTAGCGGCTACGGTCGGTTCGGCCGTCGGGCCGGCTGGGCCGGCCCCGACATCGACCAGTTCACGGTCGGGGGGTTCCTGGCGGCGAGTGAGCCCCGGGGAGACGGCGGGCCGCCGATCCCCGGGGCCGCCGCCGTCGCCGCATCGCCGAGGCGGGGAGCGGTGGCATGAACGTCGTCGTCGCGTCGGTCGACTGGGCGACGGTCTCGTCGCTCGCCACCGCGGCCGGGACGCTCGTCCTGGCGATCGCCACCTTCTCGTCCGTTCGCTCGGCCAACCGGTCGGCCCGGGTGGCCGAGCTCACCCTGCTCTCCGGGCTCCGTCCGGTGCTGGTCCCGTCTCGTCCGGAGCACCCGTCGGAGCGGATCACCTTCGCCGACCAGTACGCGGTGGAGATCGGCGGCGGCCAGGCGTCGGCCGACGTCGTCGACGGCGTCATCTACCTCACGATGGGCCTCCACAACGTCGGCAACGGCATCGGCGTCCTCCACGGCTGGACGATCGACCCGACCCGGCAGCCGGGCAGCAGCGACCATGCCGCCCCCGAGGAGTTCCGGCGGCTGTCCCGCGATCTCTACATCCCGGCCGGCTACTTCGGGTTCTGGCAGGGGGCGATCCGAGAGCCCGACGACCCCGACCGGGACGTCGTCCGGGCGGCCATCGAGGCCCGGGAGCCGCTCATGATCGACCTCCTCTATGGCGACCAGGAGGGTGGGCAGCGGATGATCAGCCGCTTCCGGCTCCTCTCGACCGGCGACGAGGGGCCGACCGACTGGCAGCCGACGGTGGCCCGCCACTGGAACCTCGACCGACCCGACCCCCGCTGAGTCAAGGCCTGGAAGGCCCAGGAGCGGGGCGAAAGAGAGCAGAAAACGTCAGAATGTTCTTTCTTTACAAAAGTTTTCGCGAAACCTCAGGCTAAGCCCATGGCGCTCCGACCCGCCGCCCAGGTTGGCCTGGCACGCTCGGTACGTGGGAAAACGTCCCGATACCCTCTGGTTGGCCCGGCACGGCGAGAGCACGTGGAACGCCCTCGGTCTCGTCCAGGGCTACGCGCCTGAGCCGGCGCTGACCGCCCGCGGGTGGGCCCAGGCCGAGCAGCTGGCCGAGCAGCTGGCCGCCACGCTGGCTGGCGTTCCCGTTACCGCGCTCTACTCGAGCGACCTCGACCGGGCCGTCCAGACCGCGGGCCCGCTCGCCGCCCGGCTCGGCCGCGACGTCGTCCGCGACCAGCGGCTCCGGGAACGCCGCTTCGGCGAGGTCGAGGGGACCCCGTCGCGGGTCCTTCCGGCCGCCGTCGCCGGGATCGACGGCGAGCAGGTGACCGACGCCGACGCCACCGGCCCAGGCGGCGAGTCCGTCCGCGACCTCTACCGGCGGGTCGCCGGCTTCGCCGACGACGTGCTCGCGCCCATGGCCGCCGAGGGGACGAGCGGCGACGTCGTCGTCGTGGCCCACGGCGGCGTCGTGCGGGTGCTGGCGGCGTGGCTCGACGGGATCGACCCGGACGGCATGCCGTGGGGGTCGATCGGCAACGGGCTCGTCGTGTCGCGGCCGCTCGCCGCGGCGAGGCGACCGTCGATGTCGGAGTCCTGAAGGAGACCACTCGTGCCCACACGGGTATGAGGACGAGGAGAGGAAAGGAGCTTCTGTGAACGAGACCGCACTGCAGCTTCCGCAACGCGAGACCAAGCCACGGCGGGTCGGCATCACGATGGTCGTCGACGGCGGCCTGTCGCTCCGCGCCCTCGAGGACGTCGTGGCCAGCGCCGGCGAGTACCTCGACTTCGTCAAGTTCGGCTGGGGCACCGCCATCGTCTCCGGCCAGATCGGCGCCAAGGCGGCGCTCCTGCGCGACGCCGGCATCGACTACTACCTCGGTGGCACGCTCTTCGAGAAGCACGTCCTGCAGGACCGGTTCGACGACTTCCGGACCCTTTGCCACGAGCTCTCCTGCCGGCACGTCGAGGTCTCGAACGGGACGATCGACATCTCGAACCTCGAGAAGGCCGGCTACGTCCGCAAGCTGGCCGACGAGTTCGTCGTCATCTCCGAGGTCGGTTTCAAGGACTCCGAGCGGTCGGAGAAGCTGATGCCGAAGCGGTGGATCGAGTACGTCCACGACGACCTCGACGCCGGTGCCGCCCTCGTCACCCTGGAGTCCCGCGAAAGCGGCCACTCGGGGATCTGCCGGCCCGACGGGCAGCTCCGCATCGGGCTGATCGAGGAGCTGCTCGGCGGCGAGCTGCCGAACGACCGCCTGATGTTCGAGGCGCCGACGACGACACTGCAGTCCTACTTCGTCAAGCGCGTCGGCTGCGACGTCAACCTCGGCAACGTGTCCCCGAGCGGGGTCATCGGGCTCGAGACCCTGCGGCTCGGCCTCCGGGCGGACACGCTCATGGAGCTCGAGGAGCCGCAGCGTTGAGGGAGCCGGGCGACGCCTTCCACCTCGCCATCCCGGTCTTCGACCTGGCCGAGGCCCAGCACTTCTACGTCGACCTCCTCGGCTGCAAGCTGGCCCGGACGTACGGCGACCGCATCACGGTCGACTTCTTCGGCGACCAGCTCGTCTGCCACCTGAGCGAGCCGGACGAGCGAGCCCCGGACGAGCGCAACGGCGACCGGTCGCTGTCGCTGTACCCGCGGCACTTCGGCGTGACCTTCCGCGCCGCCTCGGACTTCGACGCCCTCTACGCCCTCGTCGAGCTGCGCAAGGTCCCCGTCTTCTCCGACCTGGCGACCCGGTTCGAGGGCCTGGCCGAGGTGCACCGGACGTTCGTCCTCCAGGACCCGTCCGACAACCTCCTCGAGTTCAAGCACTACCGCGACCCGAGGATGATGTACTGACCGTGCCGTTCGCCCCTGAGCCGTTCGCCCCTGGGCCGTTCGTCCCCGATCTCGACCCGTCGACCGCGGGCCGGCCGACGCCGCTCGGGACCGATCTGGCCGAGCTCATCTGGTTCCGCTCGCTGACCGGCGCCGCCCACCCGTACGTCGAGCACGCCCGCACCGGGCGCTTCGTGACGTTCGGCGACCTCCGCCGGACGACGACGCGGTGGGCCGGGCTGCTCGACGACCTCGGTATCGGCGCCGGCGAGACCGTCGGCATCGCCGTCGCCGACGCCGTCGACTTCTCGATGGTCTTCCTCGGCGTCGTCGCGGCCGGTCGCGTCGCCGCACCGCTCGATCCGGCGGCGCCCGACGCGGAGCTGGCGGCCGTCTGCGGTCGGGTGCGCCCGGCCGTCGTGCTGAGCGACCGGACCGGGCCGGCCGGCCTGGCGACCGACTGGATCGTGCTGCGTAGTGGCTCCTTCGACCTGCCCGACGCCGAGCGGCCGGACGGTGCGCCCGGGTGGGCGCCGACCCTCGGGACGCCGTCGACCTCGGGGATGTCGGCCACGCTCCGGCCGGCCGACGGCGGGCTCGTCCTGTCGACGTCGGGGACGACCGGGACGCCCAAGCTGATCCGGCTGACGGACCGCCAGCTGCTCCACACCGCCCGGGCCATCGCCCGCCACCACCGGCTCTCGGCCACCGACCGCGGCTTCAACTCGCTCCCGCTCTTCCACATCAACGCCGAGGTCGTCGGGCTGCTCGCCTCGCTCGTCGCCGGCGCGACCGTCGTCCTCGACGACCGGTTCCACCGGACGGCCTTCTGGGCCGACATGGCCCGCCACCGCGTCACGTGGATCAACGCCGTGCCGGCCATCCTCGCCCGGCTCGTCCCGCTGGCGGCCGGCGAGGTCGTGCCCGCGGGCATCCGGTTCGTGCGGTCCGCCTCCGCGCCGCTCCCCGAGCCGACGCGGCGCCGGTTCGAGGACGCCACCGGCCTGCCGATCGTCGAGACGTACGGCATGACCGAAGCCGGGAGCCAGATCACCGCCAACCCGCTGGACGGCCCGCGCAAGCCGGGCTCGGCCGGCCGGCCGGTCGGGGTCGAGCTCCGCGTCGTCGCCGACGGGGAGACCACCACCGACCCCGCGGTGCCGGCGGCCGTCCGCTCGACCGACGATCCGGTGGTCGGGCGGGTGGAGATCCGGGGGCCGGGGGTGATCGGCGCCTACGCGGGCACCGGCTACGAGGACCGCGTCGATGCGGACGGCTGGCTCGACAGTGGCGACCTGGGCTACCTCGACGAGGACGGCTACCTTTTTCTCGTGGGCCGGGCCGACGACGTCATCAACCGGGGCGGGGAGAAGATCTTCCCCCGGGAGATCGAAGAGACGATCCTGGCCGACCCCGACGTACGCGCCGCGGTGGTCGTTGGCTGGGACCACCAGGTGTTCGGTCGGGTCCCGGTCGCCTTCTTGGTGGCCGAGGGCGTGGTCGGCGACGACGACCGGTCACGGGCCGAGGCGATCGTCGACCGGCTGCACGGTCGGTGCGCCCGCGACCTTTCCCGCCCGAAGCGACCGGTGGCCTTCCACGTCGTCCGGCAGCTGCCGGCCGGCCCGAACGGGAAGGTTCGTCGATCGATGGTCGCCCGCCAGGAGGCGATCTACAGCCTGCTCGTGAGTTGACGGTGGTGCCCGCCGGCGACGTGGCGGTGCCGCCTTCGACGACGACGACGGTGACGACCAAGCCGGCCAAGCCGCGGCTCGACCACGTCGACGCCATGCGGCCGATCAAGCAAGCCGGTGTCGTCTCGACGCACTCGCTCCTCTACTTCGCCCCCGGCGCCAGCCTGGCCGTCGGCGGCGCGTTGATGCTCCTCCACGTCACCCGCGAGGCGTTCCTCTTCATCTCCGCGTGCATGCTCACGTACAGCTACTACTCGCTGCGCCGGGGCAGCTACGGGCGGTTCTACAAGAAGCGGTTCGTCTCGGTCTGCCTGCCGTACCTGTGCTGGACGGTGATCTACTTCTTCGTCACGCTGCCGAGCGGGTCGTACACGCTGGCCACCGGCTTCGGGCACTTCTGGTACCTCGTCGCCACCGGCTACTACCAGCTCTACTACCTGCTCGTCATCATGCAGTTCTACGTGCTGTTCCCGGCGATGCTCGCCCTCGTGCGGCGGACCGCCGGCCACCACGTCGCCCTGCTGGCGGCGAGCCTCGTCCTCCAGGGGCTGATCGTCAGCCTGATGCACTGGCGGGTCTTTCCGCCCGGCATGCAGGGGTTCTGGGCCAGTCGCGAGGTGATCTCGTACCAGTTCTACCTACTGGCCGGGATGGTCGTCGCCCTGCACATGGACGACGTCCACCAGTGGATCGTTCGTCACGTCTGGACCGTCCTGACCGTCACCGTCGTGGCCGCGGTCGTCGCCGAGGTCTGGTACGTCCTCTCGGCGCGCCACGACGTGCCGTGGCTCGGCTCGGGGTCCGACCCGCTCCAGCCGATCGTCATCCCGTTCAACATCGGCGCCATCGCTTGCATCTACCTCGTCGGCGTCCACCTCGTCGACCGTCGCCGGTCGACGACCGTCCGGGCGATGGTCCGGTCCGGCTCCGACAACTCGTACGGCGTCTACCTCGGGCAGATGGTCTTCATCCTCGCCCTCTCGTGGCTGGGCTGGCGACAGCTCGACCAGTACCTGTCGTGGCCGGTCGTCAGCGTCCTCACCGTCACCGTCGTCTTCCTCGCCTGCGTGCTGATGACGAGCCTGCTCTCCCGCACGCCGGCGACGGTCCCACTCACCGGCCGCCAGCGGCAGGAGTGGCGGACGTGGATCCCCGAACGGTGGCGGAGCCGGCCGAGAACCGCCGACGAGCTGGCCGCCGAGGAGGCCGTGTCGTCGCCGATCGACCCCGAGCCGGTCGGGCGAGCACCCGCGTCTCGGTGAGCGCCGGGGTCTCGTCGAGTGACCAGCTTTCGGCGGACGACCAGGTCTCGACGGTGGACGACCAGCCGTCCGTGACGAGCGGGCGCGGCTTCTACTTCCGCCAGTTCGACCTGTACCGGTCGATCGCCTTCGTCGCCGTCGTCGCCCAGCACTCGGTGCTGTGGCCGGTGGCCGGCAACGCGCAGTTCGGGTGGGGATCGGTCATGCTCCTCCACGCCACCCGCGAGCTGTTCTTCTTCTTGAGCGCGTTCGTCGCCCTCTACGCCCAGGCCACCCGACGGCGGGGGATCGGCCCGCTCTGGTACCGGCGGCTCAGCCAGATCGTCGTGCCGTACCTGGCGTGGACGGTCATCTACTGGACGTACACACTGATCGCCCACTCCCAGGCGATGGGGGCCTGGGGCTCGTTCGCCCACGACCTGTGGTGGGGCTACTACCAGCTCTACTACGCGGTCGTCCTCATCCAGTTCTACGTCCTGCTGCCGTTGCTCGTCTGGCTGGTGCGCGTCACCCGCCGGTACCACTGGTGGGTGCTCGGGGTCAGCGCCGTCCTCCAGCTGGCGATGATGGTCGTGACGCACTACTTCTCGTGGCACACCGGCGTCGCCGGAACGATCCGGCACTACGACTTCAACCTCACGACATCCCGGGTGATCGTCGGATACCAGCTCTACCTCATCCTCGGGCTGTTGGCGGCCGACCACGCGGACGACGTCCAGCGGTTCGTCGCCCGCCGGCACCGGGCGATCGTCGCCGGGGCCGCCGCGGTCGGCGGGCTGACGATCGGCTACTACGTCGTCGGGCTCGCGCTCCACCAGCCGCCGGGCCACGCGTCCGACCTCTACCAGCCGGTCGCGGTCGTCTGGTTCGTCGCGGCCATCGCCGGGCTCTACGCGCTCGGCTGGATCTGGGCGAACCGGGCGGCCGGGCGTACCGCGCCGTCGCGGACCGACCGGTTGGTCACGTGGGGCTCCGACGTGTCCGGTGGCTTCTACTTCTCGCACATCCTCGTCCTCCAGCTCGTCCTGACCGGCCTCACCGCGGCCGGCCTGGAGATCGCCACGTCGTCGTGGTGGGTGACCACGATCGTCCTGTTCCCGGCGACGCTGCTCGGGACGGCCGTCCTCGTCACGGTCGTCCGGTGGACGCCGCTGCGGTTCGTGCTGACCGGCCCCGACCGGCCGGACGAGCGGGCCGAGCTGGCGTGGTTCCCGCCGTTTCGCCGGCGTCAGTCCGACGCCGGTCAGCCCGGCGCCGGTCAGGCTGGACCCGGTCAGCCAGGCCGGTCGAGCGTGGCCGCGACCGCGCCGGCGACGACCTGATAGCCGTCGGCGTTCGGGTGCACGTTGTGGGGAAACGGGCTGTCCGCGCAGGCCCACGTGAGCGTGCAGACCCGGGCCACGTCGGTCGGCACGGTCCCGTAGCCGGCGAGCGTGGTCGGCTGCTGGTCGGCGGTGTCGAACGCGCCGGGGACGTCGGCCACGGTCGCGCCGGCCCCGGTATAGGCACTGGCGAGGGTGGCGTTGAGCTCGCCGAAGACCGGCAGCGTCGCTTCGGCGAACGTCTCGCCGTCCGGTCCTGCGGTGTACGCGCCGAGGTACGGGTCGTACTTCTCGAGGCCGACGATGTCGAGGGACGGGCCGCCGGCCGACTCGAGCTCGTCGACGATCGTCGTCACCGTCTGGCCGACCTCGGCCAGTGCGGCCGACACGCAGTGCTCGTCGACCGCCCGGCCGGCCAGGCACGGCCGGAGGTCGTTGAAGCCGAGGTCGACGGTGGCCAGCACCGCCGCTCCCGGGTGGGTGCGGAGGAAGGCCAGTGCCTCGCCGACCTGTGAGCCGGCGTCGTAGTGGCACGCCCCGCCGCCGCCGAGCGCCTTGCTCGCCGTCTCGCCGGGACAGCCGAGCTCGACGAGCTGGAGGCCGGGCCAGCGGGCCGCCTCGGATCGGGTGAGGTCGTCGGCGTAACCCTCGTCCGTCGGCGCCCCCCGGGGGTCGGCCGCGTCGGGTTGGACGCCCACCGACTCCGATCCCCCGATCGCCAGGTAGTACCGCCCCGATTCGTCGGCCCCGGCCACCCGCCCGCCGCCAGCCAGCGCGCCGGTGCCGATGGCGATGGCGACGACGCCCAGGATGGCGACGACGGCCAGGACGACGCCCCCGACGACTGAGCCGGCGGCGACCTGAGCTCGGCGTCGGCGGCGCATCGGCTCAGCGTACTCTCAGGTTCGTCCCAGGTCTGGTTCAGGTCTGAAAGAGGTGGGAGGGGCGTACGGAGGTCCGGATCGGATGGACCGTTCCGTGTGTGGGCCCTCCCTCATGCACTTTGTACCTCACGACCTCCGGCTCACTTCCGTCGCCGTGCGGACCGTCATGGACGGAAAATCCGCAAGTTAACTTGCTATCCGTCCGTTGACAAGGTAGCTTGGAAGGTCAAGACGGCCCCGTGGTCGTGCACGCCATGCCGGTCAGGTCGAGATACCTCAGGTGACACCGATGCCGCGAACGACCCAGGAGATCCTCGACCAGGCCGATGAGCTGGCCGCCCGGTTCAAGGCACACCAGGCCGGTCCGGCCGATATGGCGGACGCCGGTCCGCTCCGGGAGGTTCGCCTTGCGTTCCAGGAGCGGGCCGCTGCGGAGCGCCGGCTGAGCGACGCGGTCACCGTCGCCCGGACCCGCGGGCACTCGTGGGCCGCCATCGGGGCCATGGTCGGGACCTCCGGCGAGGCCGCCCGCCAGCGTTACGGCCAACCGGTCGCCAAGCACTGACGGCAGCGTCGAGCACGACTCGCACGCCGCCCGTTCAACGAAGGGGGCTCGAGCCGGCGAGTGCCAACAGGTCCTGGCTCACGAAGATGCGCTGAGGCCGGCCTGGGCCTTCTGGTCTGACGCCGTAGTCGGTGAGCACGCCGGCCCTCGCCAACGTCTTCAGGGCATCGATCGCCCCCTTGGCCGAGAGCCCGCACTCCTGGGCGACGACATGACTGGTCAGCACCAGATGTCGAGGGAGCAGGTCCAGTACTCGCCACGCCCCGGCGCCCCGCTTGAGTCCACTATCGGCGAGTCGGACACGCCACTGTGACTGGAGCTCGCCCACCGCTCGAATGAGGCTCGTCTGAGCCCGGGAACCCTTGGCGACCGCCCCGGCGAACCAGCGCACCCATTCGTTGAGGTCGCCCATCCGGAAGAGCGTGAGACCGGAGAGGTAGCCGCCGACGTCGGTTGCCATGGCCACGCTGACCGGCGGCGGGACGACCAGCTGCAGGCGGCGGGTCAGGATCCACGAGACGAGGAGGCGTCCGATCCTCCCGTTCCCGTCGGCGAAGGGGTGGATGATCTCGAACTGGACGTGGGCGATGGCCGCCTGGGCGATCGGGTCGATATCGGTCCGGTTGATGTTGGCGACCAGGTCCTGCAAGAGCGGACCCAACATGTCCGGGGGTGGGGTGACCAGTGCGGCGTTCGTCGGGTCGGTACCACCGATCCACCCCTGCTCGTTGCGGATGACCCCCACGTACCGCGCCGGAGTCGGACTGCCAGTCATCAGGGTTCGGTGCCACTCACAGAGTTGGTCGACGGAGAGCTCCCCGGTCATCGCCTGGGCGACCGCGGCGATGAGGGCGGCCAAGTTGGCGGCTACCCAAGCGGCGGCCGTGTCTGACGTGGGCATCTCCTCGGCCATCACGACGTCGGCGACGGGGGCTCGCACGCCTTCGATGTATGACGATGCGACGCCCTCGGCCCGGAGCAGAAGCCTGGTCAACGGCTCGTAGTCGGCCTCGAGGCCCGAAGCGGCGAAGCCCACCTCGGCCGCCGCCGCCGCGGTGGCCTGGGCCGCCTGGAAGTCGAGTGTGAGGTGGCGATCGCTGAGCAGGGTCGGGACGAACGCCTTCGCGCGGCGGCCATGCCAGACGATCGGGACCTCGTGGCCAGCTGGCTCCATTCGGATCCTCGTAGGTTTTTTACCGTTATTCCTATTTCGGTAAATAATACCAGGTGGTCATCCCTCCGGCTCCCGGTGGGCAGCCAGCGCGGCATCGAGCCCGGCCCGGTCCTCGGGGGTCAGCCGGCGGTAGCGGTCACCGGTGCGGTCGGGGCGCCACCAGACGGGATCGGGACCGTCCCAACGGTCGTCGCGCAGGGTGGCCTTGGTGACCTTGCCGTTGGCGGTCTGGGGCAGTGACGGGCTGACGCGGACGTAGCGGGGGGCCCACTTGGTCCCGAGGTCGGGCTGGGCGGCCAGCCAGGCGGCGAAGCCGTCGGCGTCGAAGGTGGCGCCGGGCCGAAGCTCGACGGCGGCCATCACCTGGTCGCCGGCGCCGGCGGTCGTGTCGGGCACGGGGTAGACGGCGGCGACGGTGACGTCGGGGTGGCGGGAGAGGACGGCCTCGACGGGGCCGGCGGCGAAGTTCTCGGAGTCGACGCGCAGCCAGTCGCCGCCGCGACCGGCGTAGTAGAAGAAGCCGTCGGCGTCGCGGTAGGCGAGGTCGCCGGTCCAGTACCAGCCGTTCCGGGTCCGCTCGGCCTCGGCGTCGGGCGCGCCGTAGTAGCCCTCGAACCGGCCGGGGCCGCTCCGGTTGACGATCTCGCCGATCGCGTCGCCGGCATTGAGCAGTCGCCGCTGTTCGTCGAAGCGGGCCCGGGGGCACTCGCGGCCGGTCTCGGGGTCGACGACGGCGATGTCGACGCCGGCGGCCGGCCGGCCGAGCGAGCCGACCGGCATGTCGGCGGACGGGTTGATGGCCGCGCCGCCCTCGCTCTGGCCGTAGCCCTCGATGAGCCGGCAGCCGAACCGCGCCTCGAAGCGGCGACGGTCGCGCACGGACGCCTCGGTCCCGAACGCGCTGACGAGCCGGTTGTCGGCGTCATCGGGCCGCTCGGGGGTGGCGAGGATATAGGCGATGGCCTTGCCGACGTAGCTGAACGTCGTGGCGTCGAACCGCCGGACGTCGTCGAGGAAGGCGGACGCGCTGAAGCGCGGTCGCAGGGCGACAGTGGCGCCGGCGTAGAGGGCCGGGCCCCACAGCACCATCAAGGCGTTGCCGTGGAAGAGCGGCATCGGGCAGTAGCCGATGCTCGCTCGGGAGTAGCCGTAGCCGGTGGCCGCGAGCTCGGCGATGCCGGCCAGCCGGCCCTGGGTGCAGCGGACGGCCTTCGGTCGCCCGGTCGTCCCGGACGTGAAGAGCAGCAGGAAGAGCGCGTCGTCGGGCACGTCGGCGGCTCCGGCCACCAGCGCGCCGGCGGCCGCGCCACCGTCGGTCCCGTCCGGGTGAAAGCCGGCCACCTGGTCGGCGTAGGCCTCGGTCCCCACGACGAGGACCCGCGTCGGCTCGACGCCGACGTCGAGCCCGGCCAGCAACGTCGCGCCGTCGTCGTCGGTGACGAGCAGCTGGCAGTCGGTCGCCCGGACGTCGGCGGCCAGCGCGTCGCCGCGCCGCGTCGGGTTGAGGCCGACGACCGTCGCGCCGGCCAGCGCGGCGCCGCACAGCCAGAAGAGGTACTCCGGGATGTTCGGCAACAGGACGCCGATGTGCAGTGGGCCCGGGCGGCGGAGCGACTGCGCCAGTGCGCCCCGGGCGCTGCCGGCAGCGATCGTCTCGCGCCACGTCCAGCGGCCGGCCGCGTCGACGACGGCCGGGTGGTCGTCGGCGGCCCTCGCGGCCAGCAGCTGTGCGACGGTGCTCATCAGCGGCTTATCGCCCTCACGGCGCGGGACGGACGAGCGAGCGGTCGAGGTCGTCGACGGTCGGGGCACCGCAGAGGGCCATCGTGCGGCGCAGCTCCGCTTCGAACCAGGTGAGCAACTGGGCGACGCCGTCACGACCGCCGGTGGCGAGCGACCAGATGACGGGCCGACCGAGCAAGACGGCCCGGGCGCCGAGGGCGAGCGCCTTGGCGACATCGGCCGGCCGGCGGAGGCCGCCGTCGACGTAGATCTCGGCCTGGCCGCCGACCGCATCGGCCACCTCGGCGAGGACGTCGGCGGTCGCCGGCCCGTCGTCCAGCTGGCGGGCGCCGTGGTTCGAGACGACGACCGCGGCGGCGCCGGCGTCGACGGCACGGGCCGCGTCATCGGCGCGCAGGACACCCTTGACGACGATCGGCAGGCCACTGGCGTCGGCCAGCCGGCCGATGTCGTCGTAGGTGAGGGTGGGGTCGAACTGGGACGAGACGACGGCCATGAAGCCGCCGCGTCGGGCCTGGTGGGTGCTCACCTCGCCGAGGTTTGGGAGCGCGAGGTCGTCGGGCAGGTGGACGCCCTCGCGGATCTCCCGTAGCCGGAGGCCAGAGATCGGCGCGTCGACGGTCAGGACGAGGGCGCGGTAGCCGGCGGCGACGGCCCGGGCGACGAGATCGGCGGTGACGGAGCGGTCGCGGAAGACGTAGATCTGCATCCAGCGCAGGCCGTCCGGCGCGGCCGCGGCGACGTCCTCGAGGGCGCAGGTGGCCAGCGACGACAGGATCATCGCGGTCCCGGCGCCGGCGGCGCCGGCGGCCATGGCTCGCTCGCCGTCGGGGTGGGCGAGGCCCTGGATGGCGGTCGGCCCGACGAGCACCGGCGACCGGACCGGGTGGCCGAGGACGGTGGTCGCGGTCGTGCAGCCGCTGACGTCGACGAGGACGCGAGGGTGCAGCCGCCAGCGGTCCCAGGCGGCCCGATTGTCGGCCAGCTGGCGTTCCCGGTCGGCCGCGCCGGCGTAGTAGGCGTAGGCCATCTCGCCGACGGCTAGCCGGGCGGTCTGCTCCAAGAGGTCGAGGTCGATCGGTGGCGGCGGGGTGGCCGCGTCCGGCGACGGCCTGGCAGGATGGAGCGCCACGGACCGCATGGTAGGTCGTGAGAAATCGGCGGGCACGGCCCGCTCCAGGGGGGTGACGTGCGTTTTTCCTACGCCGAGTCGATGACCGACCCGTCGTTCTACGGGCCGCTGGCCCAGGCGGTCGAGGCGGCCGGCTACGACGGCATGGTCATCCCGGACAGCATCTGCTATCCGGAAGAGGCCGACAGCGTCTACCCGTTCAACCCGGACGGCACCCGGGAGTTCCTGGACGACAAGCCGTTCTTGGAACCCTTCTCGCTCATCCCGGCCCTGGGCGTCGTGACCGAGCGGCTGCGGTTCACGACGTTCGTCGTCAAGCTGCCGATCCGCAACCCGGTGCTCATCGCCAAGCAGGCCACCTCGACCGCGGTCCTCACGGACAACCGGCTGTTGCTCGGCGTCGGCACGAGCCCGTGGCGGGAGGACTACGACATCCTCGGCGTGCCGTGGGAGCGCCGGGGCCGGCGGATGGACGAGGAGCTGGACATCATCAAGGGCCTGTCGGCCGGCGGCTTCTTCGAGTACCACGGCGAGATCTTCGACGTCCCGTCGATCAAGATGACGCCGGTACCGACCGAGCCGCTGCCCATCCTGATCGGCGGTCACGGCGATGCCGCGCTACGGCGGGCCGCCCGGATGGGCGACGGCTGGCTGCACGGCGGCGGCGATCCGGAGCACCTGCCGGGCCTACTGCGGCGGCTGGCCGAGCTGCGAGCGGCGGCCGGGACGGCCGACCGGCCGTTCGAGGTCCACGTCATCTCGATGGACGCGTTCAGCGTCGATGGCGTCCGCCGGCTGGAGGAGGCCGGGGTCACCGACGTCATCGTCGGGTTCCGCTGGCCGTACGAGGTGGGGCCCGACGTCGAGCCGCTCGGCGACAAGATCGACAAGCTCCGGTGGTTCGCCGACCGGGTGATCGCCAAGGTCAACGACTGAGGAAGGGGAGGGACGAATGGCAGAGACGCTGACAGCCCGGCAGCTCGGCGAGCGATCGAGAGCCGCGGTGGGGGCCAAGGACCGGGAGGGCTGGCTCGACCTCTTCGCCGACGACGCGGTTGTCGAGGATCCGATCGGTCCGTCGCCGTTCGACCCCGAGGGGAAGGGCCACCGCGGCAAGACGGCGATCGCCGCGTTCTACGACAACGTCATCGCCGGCAGCGAGCGGATCGAGTTCGAGATCGACGAGTCGTACACGTGCGGCCGCGAAGCCGCGGCGGTCGGCACGATCCGCACGACCTTGGCCGGCGGCCGGCACGTCGCCGCGGTGCGCTGCATCTTTACGTACTACGCCGCCGATGACGGCCGGCTGGCCGCGCTCCGTTCGTACTGGGAGTTCGACGCCATGGAGCTGATCGAGGTGGAGGGCTCATAGTCGCCGACCCCGCTCAGTCGGGGGCGACGAGGACGATCTTGCCGAGCTTCCCGCCGCCGGCGAACCGGTCGTAGGCGGCGGTGGCGTCGGCCATCGGGAACGTGTCGCCGACCGGCACGGTGAGCCGGCCGGCGGCGAGCAGCGGCCGGACGTGGGCGCCGACCGCGCCGACCACGGTGCCCTTGCCGTGGCGATCGCGGGCCCGCAGCGTGGAGCCGGAGATCCGGGCGCGGGCGCCCATGAGCTGGAGCAGGTTCAGCTCGACCTTGGCACCGCTGCCGACGCCGATGACCGCGACCCGGCCACCGGCGGCCAGCGCGCCGAGCGCGGTCGGCAGGCTCGCCGCGCCGACGAGCTCGAGGACGACGTCGTACGGGCCGTGCGCGGCGACGTCGGCCGGGTCGACCACCTCGTGTGCCCCGAGCGCGGCCACTGTCGGCCGGACCGACGGTTGGCGGACGGAGGCGACGACGTGGGCGCCGGCGACCGCGGCGAGCTGGACGGCCGCGGTGCCGACGCCGCCGGCCGCCCCGGTGACGAGCACCCGGTCGCCCATCGCCAGCTCGGCCTGGCTGAACAGCGCGTCGAACGCGGTGGCGAAGACCTCGGGGAACCCGCCGGCCTCGGGCCAGCCGACGCCGTCGGGGACGGCGAGCGCGTGGGTCTCGTCGACGACGGCCCGGGTGGCTTGGGCGCCGCCGCCGACGAGGCCCATCACCCGGTCGCCGATCGCGAACCGGGTCACCTGCCGGCCGGCGGCGACGACCGTCCCGGCCAGCTCCATGCCGGGGATGTCGGCCGGCACCCCCGGCGGCGCCGGGTAGCGCCCTCGGCGCTGCAGGATGTCGGCGCCGTTCAGCCCGGCCGCCCGCACGTCGACGAGCAGCTCGGTGTCGCCGGGCACCGGGTCCGGGCGCTCCTCCCAGCGGAGCCCGCCGCCGTCGATCACGACCGCGTGCACGTCAGCCGCCGGCGAAGAAGTCGAGCAGGACCGGGAGGACGGCGTCGGGGTCCTCCATCGGGCCGAGGTGGCCGCAGCCGGGCACCTCGACGTACCGGGCGCCCGGAATGGCCGCGGCCACCTCCCGGCCGAGGGCCGGCGGCGTCAGCAGATCGTGCTCGAACCCGACGACGAGCGACCGCACGGCCACGCCGGCCAGCGCGTCGAGCCGGTCGTCGTAGGCCGCGTCGGCCGCGAACTGGCCCTCCCGGCCGGGGCCGTCCCACGGCGGCGCCGACGCCATCAGCTCCAGCCACGGCCCGACGAAGTCGTCGTCGTGCTGGTGGGCCGGCGACATGGTCTGTAGCGCGGTCGACGCCGCTTCGTAGCTCGGCGGGAGGACGATGCCGGCCCGGGCCAACGCCAGGTTGGCCTCGGCCCAGGCCGCGGAGCATCGTGTTGTTGCGCCCGACCGTCGCCATCATCACCGCGCCGCGGACGAGGTCGGGGCGGGCGAGCGCGAGCTCCTGGGTGACGAGCGCGCCGAGCGACAGGCCGGCTACCCAGCCCGGCCCGAGCGCCAGCGCGTCGAGCAGCCCGGCCGCGTCGGCGGCCAGCTCGATGACGGTGTACGGCGGCGGTGGCGCGTCGGACGGCTCGACGCCACGGTTGTCGAACGTCACGACCCGGTAGCCGGCGGCGACGAGGCCGGGAACCAGGCTGAACTGCCAGGAGATCGCCGGCTGTCCGGTCCCACAGACGAGCACGACCGGCTCGCCGCCCTCCGGACCGCCGGTGTCGTAGACCAGCCGGACGCCGTTGACGGTCACCTCGGGCACGGCTGCCAACCTACTGGAGCCGCCCGCCGGTCCCGTCTACCGGGGCGGCTGTGCTAGCGGAATGGGCTGGCTACCGGAGCGGACGGCCGGCCCCGAAGACGACGGCCTCGGGCTTGGCGCCGACGCTCCACTCGACGCCGGTGACGGTGCCGCCGGCGTCCGTGTCGAGGACGAGCGTTCCGATGCCGAGACCCGACGGCACCGGCTGGCCCTGCCGGTCGACGATCGGCGCGTTGCGCTCGCTCAAGGGGTCCGACGGGCGGCGGGTGTCGTCGGGGCCGTGCCCGCCGGCCGTCGAGTCCATGACGACGACCTCCCAGCGCCGCCCGCCGGAGCCGGCTATCGCCTGGGGCGCGACGAGCGGCATGACCGAATGGCCGACGCCCGACAGGTTCGGCCGGCCGTTGGCCAGGGCCGGCTGCCAGGCGAGGACGTCGCCCGGCCGGATCGACCGGACGGTCGGGGCAGCCGACCATCCGGGTTGGGGTGCCGACGACAGGCGGTCGAAGAAGCGAACGAAGGCCCACGGCGTCGGCACGACCCCGGGTGCCCGGAGGCCGACGACCCGCCGCACGGACCGCCAAGCCACCGGGTCGGCGACCCGGACGGTGTAGCCGGTGAAGCCGACGCAGTCGTAGTAGTAGTACCGCGGCGGCGCCTCGCCGTAGCGGTGCGTGTACTGGCTGCACGTCATCTCGTTGAACTGGTAGTACGCCGCTCCCAGGATGGCCGCGCTCGATGCCGGGGCCAGCGGCGCCCCGGCCATCTGGACGGTGAACCCGGCCGGCGTCGCCGTTCCCGTCGACGTCGGCATCGCCGGGTCCGTCACGCCACACCGGTTGGCGACCGTCGGCGATCGTTGGGCCGCTGTCACCGCCCCGCCGCTCGTGGTCCCGGCGACCCCTGACACCCCGACGACGGCCACCGCCGGCAGCGGGATGAACACCGAGCCGGCGCCGACGAGTCGCACTGCCGCCCCGAGCCCCCGCACGGCCACATCCTTCCCCACCGGTGGCCGGCAACGAGGTACGGCCAACGGAGCGCCGTCGTCCCTCCCTCCCGCTAGCCTGCCGAGCATGGCGCTCTACGACATCCCCATCCACACCCTCCAGGGCGAGCCGTCGTCGCTGGCCCCGTACGAGGGCAAGGCCCTCTTGCTGGTCAACGTGGCCTCGAAGTGCGGGCTGACCCCGCAGTACGCGGGCCTCGAGCAGCTCCAGAAGGAGTACGGCGACCGGGGGTTCACCGTCCTCGGGTTCCCGTGCAACCAGTTCATGGGCCAGGAACCGGGGACGGCCGAGGAGATCCAGGAGTTCTGCTCGACGACGTACGGCGTCACGTTCCCGATGTTCGAGAAGATCGACGTCAACGGGGCGCAGCGGCACCCGATCTACGACGAGCTCACCGCCGTCGCCGACGCCGACGGTGAAGCCGGCGACATCACCTGGAACTTCGAGAAGTTCCTCGTCTCGCCGGGCGGCGAGATCGTCGGGCGGTTCCGCCCGCCGGTGACCCCGGACGACCCGGCGCTCGTCGGGGCCATCGAGGCCCAGCTCCCGTCCTGAGCACCCCGGCGGACCCTCCGGCGCCGATGGAGGGTGCACCGACAGAGCGAGCGATCTTCGGCGCGTCCATCTTCGACATGGACGGCCTGCTCGTCGACTCCGAGCCGCTGTGGCACGAGGCCGAGATCGACGTGCTCGGCGGGTTGGGCGTCCCGCTGGTGGCGTCCGCGTGCCGACAGACGAAGGGGATGTTCGTCAACGAGGTCACGCGGTACTGGCACGAGCGGTACCCGTGGGCCGGACCGACGACCGACGAGGTGGCCGTCGAGGTCGTCGACCGGGTCATGGCGCTCGTCGTGGCCAAGGGCGAGCCGAAGCCGGGTGTCCGGCAGGCCATCGACCTCTGCGGGGCCCACGGCCTGCCGTTGGCCGTGGCGTCGTCGTCGGAGTACCGCCTGATCGACCTCGTCCTCGACCACTTCGGCTGGGCCGACGCGTTCGAGCTCGTCCATTCGGCCGAGGACGAGCCGTACGGTAAGCCCCACCCTGGCGTCTTCCTGACCGCCGCCACCCGGCTGGGGGTGGCGCCCGACCGCTGTCTCGTCTGGGAGGACGCGCCGGCCGGCGTGCTCGCGGCCAAGGCCGCCCGGATGGCCTGCGTCGCGGTCCCCGAGACCGCCGAGCAGGACCACCCGGCCATCGCCCTGGCCGACGCCGTCCTCGGCTCGCTCGAAGAGGCCGACGAGGCGATGTGGCAGCGGGTGTCGGCGGTCCACCGGGCCGATCCGATGGCCGCACCGGGGGCGCTGCACAGCCGCGCCGGAACGCCGGGGGATCGCCAGCCATTGGCCGGCGATTCCCGATAACGTATTTTCCCGTGACCGTCGCCGCCCCTATCGACATCGACGCCGAGTTCGACACCGAGCCGACCGGCCCGGGCGGCCGTCGCCGGGGCTGGCTGATCGGCGGAGCGGTCGTCCTGCTCGTCGCCGTCGGGGTCGTCCTGGCGGTCGTCCTCTCGGGGACGTCCGGCTCCTCCAGCTACGGCGGCCCGGTCGGCTCGAACCCGACAGGCCCCGGGCACACCTCCGGCTCCGTCATCTCCTCGGCCACCGGGCCTACAGGGAACACACACGGCACCGCGACAAGCAGCACAGCCGGTTCGGCCGGCGGGGCCGCGACGAGCGGGACAAGCGGGGGCACGAGCGGTTCGACCGGCGGTGGGGCGACCGGGTCGGGTGGCACAGGGTCGACCGCCGGAGCTACAGCTAGCGCGGCCGGCGCCGGTGGCGCCGGTGGCGCCGGTGGCGCCGGTGGCGCCGGTGGCGCCGGGGCCGGCGGGGCAACTGCGGGCGCGGCGGGCGGTGGTGGCGGTGGTGGCGGCGCGACAGCCGGCGCCGGTGGCACAGCCGTCGCTGGTGGTGGCGGGACAGCATCGGCCGGAGCGACCGGCGCCTCGGCCACAGCCGGGTCGGCCGGCACAGGCGCCGCGGCTGGCGGATCAGGTGGATCGGGCGCGGCGAGCAGCGGGGCCGCCAATGGCTCGGGCAGCACCGCCGGTGGCTCAGGCAGCACGGCCGGTGGTTCGGGTAGTGGGTCGGCGAGCTCGGGCGGCAGTTCGGCGCCCGGCGGTGCCAACTAACCGAGGCGGAGCGTCTCCAAGGGTTCGAGCCGGGCGGCCTTGATCGACGGGTACAGCCCGGCGCCGACGGAGACGAAGAGGGCCAGGCCCATCCACAGCGGGATCTCGGGGTAGTCGATGACGGTCACCCAGCCGGCAATGGCGGAGACTCCGTAGACGATGCCGACGCCCAACGCGGCCCCGACGAGGCCGCCGAGGATGCCGACGAAAAGCGACTCGAGCAGGAACTGGCTACCGATGATGGTCCGGCTGTGGCCGACGGCCCGGCGGATGCCGATCTCGGCCGAGCGCTGGATCACCGAGATCGACATGACGTTGGCGATGCCGACGCCGCCGACGATCAGGGCGAGCAGGCCGGCCAACAGGGCGACCTCCTGGAGGGTCTTGTTGGCCTGGGCCTGGGCCTCGAGGGCGTCGCTCGGTACCTGGGTCGACACCTGGACGGAGCCGCCTAGGTTGATGGCCGTCGGGATGGCGTTGGCGGTGTCCTGGGTCGTCCCCGGTGAGGAGCGGATGTAGAGCTGGTTGGGCCGGCCGTTGGTGCCGAGATCGTGCTTGGCCGCCCATTCGGTGACGAAGGCGGCGTTGTCGAGTGTCGGGTCGAGCGGCACTGTATCGAGGACGCCGACGACGCCGAAGTTCACGTTGTTGAGCCGGATCGTCCGCGTCTCGCCGGGCAGGTAGCCGTACTGCTTGGCCAGTCCTTCACCGAGGACGACCGAGCGCAGGTGGAGGTTGGTGTCGGCCGAGTCGAGCCACCGCCCGTCGACCATGCCGACCTCGAGGACCGAGGGCAGGTCGACGCCGGCTGCCCGGACCGGGACCGGGAACGCCTGGTAGTAGGTGCTCGCCCCCTGGATCGGCAGCGAGATGACGCCGGAGAGGTTGGCGGTGGCCGCGGCGGCCGTCACCGTCGAGACGTTCTGCACCCGCTGGACGGCGTTGGCCGGGAAGGTCGGGTTCTGCGAGCCGAACGAGCTGCCGGCCTGGGCGACGATCAGGTTGGTGCCGAGCTCGGCCAGCTGGGCCTGGAGGGCGCCCTTGGCGCTCTCGGTCAGCCCGATGGCGCTGACCATGGCGGCGACGCCGATGATCGGGCCGAGCATGATCATGACCGTCCGCACCTTGCGGGCCTTGAGGCCGGACCACGCGACGTTCGTGAGATCGCCCCACTGGCTCACGACGGCACCCGCTCCAGCCACTCGTCGGCGACTATCCCGCCGTCGCGCATCGACACCTTCCGGTCGGCCGTGTTGGCGACCGTCAGGTCGTGCGTGACCATCACGACCGCCCGCTCCGGCGACTGCAGCCCGCAGAAGATGTCGAGCACGTGGGCGGCGTTGGCCGAGTCGAGGGCCCCGGTCGGCTCGTCGGCGAGGACCATGAGGGGGTCGGTCACGATGGCGCGGGCCAGCGCCACCCGCTGCTGCTCGCCGCCGGACATCTGCACCGGCCGGTGGTCGGCCCGGGCGCCGAGGCCGAGGCGTTCGAGGGCGCGGCGCGCCCGTTCCCGCCGCTCCTTCGGCCGGATGTCCCGGTAGAGGAGCGCGGTCTCCACATTGCCGAGCGCGGTCAGGTGGGGGATGAGGTGGAACTGCTGGAAGACGAAGCCGATGGCGTCGCCCCGCAGTCGCGACCGGGTCGGGTCGTCGAGGGCGGCGACGTCGTGCCCGGCCACCCGGACCGTGCCCGACGTCGGCAGGTCGAGCACACCGAGCAGGCCGAGCATCGTCGACTTGCCCGAGCCCGACGGGCCGACGATCGAGAGGAATTCGCCGGCCCGGATCTGGAGCGAGACCTCGCGCAGCGCGTAGACCGGGACACCCTCGCCGTAGACGCGCGAGACGCTCTCGAGCTCCAGCAGGACCCGGCCGTCGGCGTGGCCGTCGGCGGCAAGTTCGACCGAGGGAGTCGACCCGAGCGAGCCGGTGGGCGCGACCGACGAGCCGACGGGCCGGATGGCCGGGTTGCCGTACGGCGGGGTGGGCGACGGCGGGGAGAGCGGCACCTGCTCGGTGGGAGCCGGTGTCGTCGATGCGTCGCCGCCGGAGCCGGTCGCTGGGGTCATCTCGATCGCGTCACTTCGACTGGGACTGGTTCGTCTGGACGATGACGGTCTGGCCGAGATGGAGGCCCTTCGTGATCTGTACGTACGAGCCTTCGGTCAGCCCGGTCGTGACGGGCACGGTGGTCACCTTGCCGCCCTTGGCCAGGTTGATGACCCGGACGACGTTCTGGCCCGAGCCGTTCTGCAGGACGGCGGCGATGGGCACGGTGAGGGCGTTGTCCACCTGTTGGTCGACGACGTTGATCGAGACCTGCGAGCCGTCGGCGCCAGAGAAGTTGGACACCTGGATACGCCCCTCGTAGACCTGCGAGGACTGGCCGCTGCTGCCGGCCACGACGGTCGGCGTCGAATCGAGCTCGGTGATGACCCCGGTGCCCTCTGTGTTCTGGCCGGAGAGCTGCACGGTGCAGTGCTGGCCGACCTTCAGCTTGGTGCGGTCGGCGGCCGACGCCTGCAGTGTGACGCTCAGGTCCGGTTCGGTCAGCTGCAGGATGGCCTCGCCGGTGCCGATCGCCGCGCCGGCCTTCACGTAGACCGTGCCGATCCGGATCGGCCACTGGCCGACGATCATGTCCGTCGGTTCGAAGGTGACGTCGGTGCGCAGCGACTGGAGGGTCACCGTCACCTGGGTCTGGCCGGCGGCCAGCAGGGCCGTCCCGGCCATCGGCACGTAGTTCTGTCCCGGCTGAGCCGTCCCTTCGACGGCGAAGCTCACGGACGTGTTCTTGGCCGGCGCCTGGTTGGCGGTGATCGTGAACGACGCCGCGCCGCCCTGGCTGATCGTTGTCGTGTTGGCGGTCAGCGTGAGCATCGGGACCACCGACGAGGTGATCGTCACCGACGTGCTCGACGGTGTGCCGATCTGGTAGTCGGGCGACGGGGCCAGCGAGGCGGTCAGGACGCGGTCG
The DNA here is from genome assembly GCA_963844575.1 of uncultured Actinomycetota bacterium. Taxonomy (GTDB): domain Bacteria; phylum Actinomycetota; class Acidimicrobiia; order Acidimicrobiales; family RAAP-2; genus DASZUK01. The sequence continues at coordinate 55,741 of CAWJOU010000005.1, read as the reverse complement.
GGCTCGACTGTGTTGTTCGTCACGGTCGGCACGGTGACCTGCAGCGCGGTCTGCCCGGCCGGTACGACGATGTTGCCGGCCGGCGGCGTGTAGTCGGTTCCGACGACCGCGGTGCCGCCGAAGCCGAGGTGGATGGTGAGCGGCTGGGTCGTCGCTTCGCTCAGCCCGACGAGGAGCTGGTAGGGCTGGCCCTTCTGCAGGTACGTCGTCGCCGACCGCAGGGTCACCGTGGGCTGCGCGGTGGAGCCGCTGATGGTGACGACGGCCGCGCCGGGCGTTGTCACGGTATAGGTGGTCGGCGACGGGGTGATCGACACCGCGAGGTACTTGGCCGGGGCGATCACTGTCGTGGCGATCGTCTGGACGGTGACGGTCGCCGTCGTCGTGCCGGCGGCCAAGGTCACGATCGGGTTCACCGGTTGGTAGTCCGTGCCGGCCTGGGCGCTGCCGGCCGCCGTCAGCTCGACCTGCAGGTTCTGCAGCGGGGCCTGGTTGGCCGTGACGGTCAGGGTGGCCGAGCCGCCCGCGGTCACGGTCGTGCTGCCGGTGATCGTGAGGGTGGGGACGTTGGCGTTCTTGATCGTCGTCTGCGCCGAGCCCGGCGTGCCGACGGTGTAACCGGTGCCGCTGACGACGGACAGGACGATCGTCTGGTTCGGCGCCACCGCGGTCGTCGCCCTCGTCTGTACCGACACCGACGCCTGAGTGGCCCCGGCGGCCAGGGTGACCGACGACGGCGGGGTGACGACGCCCTGGCCGGCTGTCCCGCCGGCGGTCAGGTTGACGGTGATCGGTGTGGCCGACGCGGCCGACGCGGTGATCACGAATGGCGCCGGCTGCCCCTGGACGACCTGTTGGTCGACGGACTGGATGGTGACGACCGGTGTGCCGGTCGCCGCCGGCGTGGCCCCGGCATGGTCGGCCAGGACGGCCGTGGCGCGGCCCGCGTGCTCGCCGATCACGGCGTTGCCGGTAGTGGCCTGCCCCGAGCCGGTGCTGCCGGTCCAGGCCGTCGTCTGGGCCGGCGGCGGACCGATGACGAGGCCGGCCGAGTCCTGGTTGGCGAGCTTGTAGCCGGTCCCCTGCGTGAGCGACACCGTCACCGCCTGCTGGGTGGCTGGGGTCGAGTTCGGGTAGTGGTTCTGGGCCTGCCACTGGGCCAGCGCGAACTGCGTCTGCTGGTTGAAGTAGTTGTTCATCGGGCCCGGGTAGTCACCGGCGGTGGTCAGGATCTTTTTTAGCTGCAGCACGTCCTCGCCCTGGTCGCCGAGGGTGAGGGAGCGGAAGAACTGGATGGAGCCGTTCTCGGTGATGGCCGGGCGGCCGTTGACGGCGAAGAGGGTCTTCCCGGCCTGGGGGTTCGACCCGTTCGTCGCCGTCACTGTGCTCACGACGCCCGCGCCGGCGGCGTCGACGTTGCGGATCTGCTTGCGGGCGAGGGTCCCGTTGAGCGTGACAGTGTCCTGGAGCGTGCGTGCCTGGACCTTGCCGAACACGACGACCTCGTTCGGCTGGGCCCCGCCGCTGCTGCCGGTGGTGACGACCGCCGCGATGATGCCGGCCGCCAAGACGACGACGGCCACCGCGGCGATGACGATCTTCTTCTTCCGTGACACCCTCAACCCCCCTTGTGACCGGTGTCGGTCTACTCGATCGCTGGGCCCGGCCGGTGCCGGGCTACTTCTGTCGGGCTACTTCACCTCTTGCTGGGCCTTCGCCGCGCAGGCCTGCAGGTCCGGGCTCGACAGCAGGCTCTGGCCGGGTGGCGGCTTGAAACTCTCGGCGGAGCTGGATGCGCTGAACGAGAACAGTAGGCCCTTGGCGTTGGGCGTCGGCTGCGGGATGCCCCAGCCGCGGGCGATCATGCACGTCCGCCATTTCAGGTACTGCTCGTTCTCGGTCTTCACCTGGCTCGGCGTGAGGTTGTTCTGGGCTGTCTGCGCCGCCTTGAGGGCCTGGAGGATGTTGCTCTTCGTCGCGCACGTCTCCAGGTTCTTGAGGTACGTTGGGTTGTTGGCCGGCGAGCTCGGGTCCTTGGGGTTGGGTGCACCAATGAAAGTGACCCCGAGACCGGCCAGGCAGCCCTGGAAGACGCCGAGGGCGGAGAACAGCGCGGTGGTCGGGTTCTGCTTTGTCAGCGGGACGGTGTTCTCGCTCGAGCTCAGCGCCTTGGCCGCCTGGGATCCGGGGGCCGGCAGGTCGGCCTTCGGGACCTGCCCGGACGCGATGTAGGTGGACGTGGCCGGCGCCGCGCCACCGCACGACGCGGTGAGGGCGGCGATCGCCACGACGCCGACGGCCACCAACGCCCTTCCCCCCCGCCTGGTGCGCACGCCGTCTTCCTCCTGCGGTCGTCCTGGCGGACCCCCCGCGGTCGACCAGGCGGACATGGTACTGCGCCCGCGCCGTCTCATCGGTCGCACCGGCTTTGAGCGCACCGGCGGCTGTGGACCTCGTACCGGCGATGACCGGCACGTGCCCGGGGGGGTGACCGGGCCTGGCACTGGCCGGAGGAGCCCGGGCGAGCCTCTAGTCTTTCCTGAGCCGTTCTCGCGGCTCGAACCGCTCTGACCAGGAGATCCCTTGTTCCGTCCCGTGCCGCCCGACGCCGATTTCGTCGCCCTGGAGGACGCCGAGCTGGCCCGCTGGGCCGAGCATCGCGTCTTCGAGCGGTCGGTGGCCCGGCGGGACGGCGCCGAGCGGTGGACGTTCTACGAGGGGCCGCCGACGGCCAACGGGCGGCCCGGGCTCCACCACGTCTGGGCGCGCGTGTACAAGGACCTGTTCTGTCGGTACCGGACGATGCGGGGCTACCAGGTGGCCCGCCGGGCCGGCTGGGACACGCACGGCCTGCCGGTCGAGGTCGAGGTCGAGAAGAAGCTCGGCATCACCGGCAAGCGGCAGATCGAAGAAGAGATCGGCATTGCCGAGTTCACCCGCCTCTGCCGGGAGTCGGTCCTCGACTACGTCGGCGACTGGCAGCGGCTGACCGAGCGCATCGGCTACTGGGTCGACCTCGACAGCGCGTACTGGACGTTCGATCCGTCGTACGTCCAGTCGGTCTGGTGGCACCTGAAGAACCTCTTCGACCAGGGCCTGCTCTACGAGGATCTCAAGGTCGTCCCGTACTGCCCGCGTTGTGGCACCGCGCTGTCCAGCCACGAGCTCGGCCAGCCGGACGTCTACGGCGACGAGGAGGACGAGTCGGCGTACGTCCGCCTGCCGCTGCTCGACCCCGACCCGGCGGTCGTCGGCGATCCGTCGGCCGGTGGCGCGACCGCGCTCGTCGTCTGGACGACGACGCCGTGGACGCTCCCGTCGAACACCGGCGTCGCGGTCAACCCGGACCTCACGTACGCGGTCGTCGACGGGATGGTCGTCGCCGAGGCGCTCGTCGACGCGGTGTTCGGCGAGGGCGCGGTCGTCACCCATCGCATCGCCGGCCGCGGCCTCGTCGGTCTCCGCTACCGGCGACCGCTCGACGTCGTCGCGGTGCCGCCGGGCGCCGAAGCGACCGGCTGGCGGGTCGTCCCGGCCGATTACGTCACGACCGAGGACGGCACCGGCCTCGTCCACCTGGCGCCGGCGTTCGGCGAGATCGACCGGCAGGTCGGCCGGGCCAACGATCTGCCGACGCTGAACCCGGTCGGCCCGGACGGCCGGTTCGACGCGTCCGCCGGCTGGCTGGCTGGGCAGGCGGTCCGGGAGGCCAACCACGACGTCAACGATCACCTCGACGAGGCCGGCCGGCTGCTCCGGCGCCAGCCGTACGTCCACTCGTACCCGCATTGCTGGCGGTGCCGGACGCCGCTCATCTACTGGGGCAAACCGAGCTGGTACGTCGCCACGTCGACCCGCAAGGACGACCTGGTCGCGGCCAACCAGACGATCGGATGGCACCCGGCGTACATCCGGGACGGCCGGTTCGGCGAGTGGCTGGCCAACAACGTCGACTGGGCGCTCTCGCGGGACCGGTTCTGGGGCACGCCGCTGCCGATCTGGCGGTGCGCGGACGGCCACGTCTTCTGTGTCGGGTCGCTCGACGAGCTGTCCGAACTGGCCGGGCGGGACGTCCGCGACGTCGACCCGCACCGGCCGACGATCGACGAGGTCGTGTTCGACTGTCCCGACTGTGGCACCCCGGCCGGAGGGTCGTCGGAGCGAGCCGTGGCGCGGCGGGTCGAGCCGGTGATCGACGCGTGGTTCGACTCCGGGTCGATGCCGGCCGGGCAGGTCGGCTACCCGTGGCGGCCCGGTTCCCGGGAGGCGTTCGAGGCGTCGTACCCGGCCGACTTCATCACCGAGGCGATCGACCAGACCCGTGGCTGGTTCTACTCCCTGCTGGCCGTCAACACGCTCGTCGAGCGGCCCGAGGAGCACGGCGCGCCGGCGCCGTACCGGCACGTCATGTGCCTCGGCCACATCGTCGACGCCGACGGCCGGAAGATGTCGAAGTCGGTCGGCAACGTCATCGACCCGTGGGAGATCCTCGACAGCCGCGGTGCGGACCCGCTGCGGTGGTGGATGTTCAGCCAGGGCTCGCCGTGGACGCCGACCCGGGTGAGCCTGGCGGCCATCGACACCGCGTTGCGCGAGACGCTGCTGACGCTGTGGAACACGGTCAGCTTCTTCACGACGTACGCGTCGCTGAACGACTTCGACCCCGACGACCCGGCCGTGCCGGCGCCGGCCGACCGACCGGCGCTCGACCGCTGGGCCCGGTCCCGCCTGGCGTCGACCGTCGCCGATGTGACCGTCGCGCTCGACGGTTACGAGCCGCTCGACGCGGCGACCGCGGTGGCCCGCCTGGTCGACGACCTCTCCAACTGGTACGTCCGGCGCAGCCGCCGGCGGTTCTGGCGGACCGACCCGGACGCACCGCCCGGCGACTCGCTGGCCGCCCAGGCGACGCTGCACGAGGTGCTGACCGTGCTCTCGCTCCTCCTGGCCCCGCTCTGCCCGTTCGTCGCCGACCGGCTGTGGCGGGACCTGACCGGCGCGGCCGACGACGACTCCGTCCACCTGGCCGACTGGCCGGACCCGACCGATCGGGCCGCGGACGTCGACCCGGCCCTCGAGGAGCAGATGGCCGTGGCCCGCCGGCTGACGTCGCTCGGCCGGGCCGCCCGCAGCGAGGCCGGGGTCAAGGTGCGCCAGCCGCTGGGCCGGGCGCTCGTCTACCTCCGACCCGGGTCACCGCCGGTGCTCCGGGACGTCGTCGAGGACGAGCTGAACGTCGACGCCCTCGACGTCGTCGACGACCTCGGTGACGTCCTCACGTACGACCTGGCGATGAACTTCAAGGCGCTCGGCCCCCGGCTCGGCCCACAGGTCAAGGAGCTGAAAGCCGCGCTGCCGACGCTCGACGCGGCTGGCGTGGCGGCCACGCTGGAGGCCGGCGGGACCGTCGCCGTCGACCTCCCCGGTGGCCCGGTCGACCTGGGACCCGGGGACGTCGAGCTGCGCGTGCTCGGCCGGGACGGCTTCGCCGTCTCGCGGGAGGGCGGCGAGGTCGTCGCCCTCGATCTCGCCCTCGACGACGACCTCCGCCGGCGCGGCCTGGCCCGTGAGGTCGTTCGCCTCGTCCAGGATCTGCGCAAGTCCAGCGGGCTCGCCGTCGCCGACCGCATCCGGCTGTCGCTGACCGGTCTCGACGACCTCGCGCCGCTGTTCGACGCCATCGGCCGCGAGGTGCTCGCCGTCGAGATCACCACCGGTGCGCCGCCGTCCGAGGGCATCGGCGACGGCCTGGGCGATGGGACTGCGCTCGACCTCGACGATCGGCCCGTCGCGGTGGCCTGGATCGAAAAGGTCTGACCGGCCGAGCACGGCTGGGGTGGGGCCGGAGCTCCCGCCCGTCGATGCGTATCTCGACCCGTTGCCAGACCCTCCCATCGTGCCTGGCTGGCGACTAGTCGCCCCGCTGCCGTCCGCGCTCCGACGAAATTCGTCGTCTGACCCCTTTACAGTAATCTTAGTTTTCTTTATGCTGCCGTCCCAAGGGTGGCGGCCCGATCAGACGACGTAATCGAGCATCGAGCTGGTTCAGGAGGGGTCGCGGTGGGGGGATTTGGCGCGGAGTCGCGGGTGACGGGAACGGTCGAGCACTCCGAGTCTCGACGTCGTCGCGGCCGTTGGTCGTGGATCGTCGTCAGCGCGTTGGCCATCGTCACGGTGGCCGCCACCGCGGTCCAGGGGCTGTCGGTCCCCGATGGCGGGACGACCAAGGCCGGGGCGGCGGTCACCCCGCTGCCCACAGCCAGCCAGCCGCGCGGTGGCCGGATCCCCCCGGCCGGATCCTCGACGAAGAGCACCACCAAGAGCAGCGGTTCGGTGACGAACGGCGGCGTCCACTCCGACGGGGTCGAGAAGGGCGGTTGTGAGTCGTGGGGCTCCGACTACGTCGGGGTCACCTACATCCACCATGCCGGCCTCCACGGCGCCTGGTCGGCCAACGCCTCGGGCGGCGTCTTCGCCGAAAAGACAGGCCAGGTCCCCTTCTACGGCTCGTTGAACACCGAGACATACTGCCCGGACTTCCCAGTTGACTCCATCACCGGGACCGGCGACTCCGGCGGCTACTGGCTGGGCACACAGCGGGGTGCGGTCTACGGCTTCGGGGACGCCGGCTCCGCCGGCTCTCGGGCCACAGGCGATTTCACAGGAACAATGATGGCCGTCGTCGCCGACATCGGGACGAGCGGCTACTGGCTGGTCGACTCGCTCGGCCAGGTCTTCGCCTACGGCGGGGCCGGCTACTACGGCGGGTCGCCGTCCACACTGCCGGCGACGCATGAGTACTTCGGCGAAGAAGTCGTCGCCATGGCCTCCACCCCGTCCGGTCACGGCTACTGGCTGTTGACCAACTACGGCCGGGTGTTCGCCTACGGCGATGCCTCGTACGCCACATACAACTCCAGCACAGAAGGCTCGAGGCTCGGCGCCACAGGGTACAACTGGTTCGCCGGCGTCACCGCCGCCCCGGCGGGCGGTGGGTTCTGGGCCGTCCGCTACGGCGGGCAGACCTACGCCTACGGGGCCAGCTACCTGGGCAACGTCGGCGCCCACACAGGGCGGATCATGGGCATCGCCGGCACGACAAACCAGGGCGGCTACGTCCTCATGGACACAACCGGCCAGCAGTACGCCTACGGCAACGCCGTCTACGCCACAAACCCGCCCCACGTCACACCGCCGCCGCCGCCCCCGCCGCCGCCGCCGGCCGGGAACGCGACCCAGCAGGTGGCGAGCGCCGGCAACCCGGTCACCAACTACACCGAGCCGTGCGCCGGCGACCCGGTCAACTGCGAGTCGGGCGACCTGTGGGAGACCGATACCGACGCCACAGTGCCCGGGGACGGCCCGCACCTGGACCTGACCCGCTCCTACAACTCCCAGGACGCCGCCACAAAGGGCACCTTCGGCTACGGCTGGTCGAGCTCGTACTCGATGAGCGTGGCGGTGACGCCCACATCGTCGACCCGGGTGACCGAGGCCAACGGGTCGACGGTGACCTTCTATACCTCGATGACAGGCACCTTCGTCGCCCCCAAGGGCACGCTGGCCAGCCTGGCCCGCAACACCACAGGCGGCTACACCTTCCGGGTCCGCAACACGACAACCTACGTCTTCAACGCCGACGGCCGGCTGACCGCCGAGAGCGACCTGAACGGGGTGACCACCAGCCTCAGCTACAACACCGCCGGTCAGCTGACCAAGGTGACCGACCAGGTCGGCCGGTCCCTCACGTTCACATACAACGCCTCGGGCCTGGTGTCGTCGGTCAAGAACCCGGCCGGCAAGACGATCACCTACACCTACACAGCCACAAACCTGATCAAGGTCACCGACCCGGCCGGCCGGATCACCCAGTTCACCTACACCACACACCGCATGGTGACCGAGACGAGCCCGACCAGCGGAGTGACCACCACCCACTACAACTCGGCTCACCAGGTGACAAAGCAGACCGACCCGACCGGGCTGGTCACCACCTGGGCCTACACCGGGACAAACGGGACGTCGGGCACGACCACCATCACCGGGCCGACCGGATCGGTGACCAAAGAGACGTTCACAAAGGGCCAGATGGTGACCAAGGTCACCGCCTATGGCACCTCGTCGGCTGCCACCTGGCACTACACCTACACAGCGACCACCGACGGCCAGGCCTCGGTGGAGGACCCCGACGGCTACACCACGACCACGACATACAACGCCACAGGCGATGTCACCGCGACCACCGACCCGCTCAGCCACAAGATGACGACCACCTACAACTCGTTCAACGAGCCGGTGGTCACCATCAACCCGATGGGCGTCACCACCAACGACACCTACGACACACACGGCAACCTGATCAAGAAGGTGGTGACGGCCGACACAGCCTGTCGATCCACATGCACCCAGACCACCACCTACACCGTCTGCAGCAAGGTCACCTGCACAGAGTTCCCCTTCCTGTGGCACGGCGGCCAGGTCGAGACAACGGTCGACCCGCTGGGCCGCAAGACGGTCGACCTTTACGATACAAACAACAACCCCCTTGCCACCTTGACGTCGGTCACAGGCACGACAGAGATCACCGATTACCACTACAACGTCTTGGGGCAGAAGACGTGCGAGGCCACGCCGGCCGCCTATGCCCAGAGCTACCGGTGTCCCGGAGGCACAACACGGGTGGCTGGGACGACATCGTGGACCTACGACGCCGATGGCGAGGCAACCAGCCAGACCAACCAGCTGACACAGACGACCACGACCGGCTACGACGTCACTCACGGCACCGGCGACTGTACGGCGACCATCACCGGGGCCGCCTACTGCACGGTGACCACCAGCCCCACCGGTGAGGTGACGGTCACCTACTCCGATCAGGACGGACGCCAGGTGGGCAAGGTGGCCGCCTACGACACCTCGACAGTCATCACGACAAAGACCGCCTACGACGTGAAGCCGGGCAGCAGCACAGGCTATTGCACCGGGGTGGCCACAACCACCAACTGCACGGTCTACACCGGCGACAACGGCACACCGTCGAGCACCTACCTCAACGCGGCCACAGAGGCCATCGAGACGGAGGGTAGCGGCAGCAACTTCATCACCACCGCCACCTACGACGCCACAGGCCACGTATTGACGAGCAAGACGGGGGGTGGCACCACCACCGACGGCTACAACAAGGACGGCGAGCTGACCTCGGTCAGCTTCAGCGCCAACTCCGGTTATACCGCCCCGACCAACATCGCCTACACATACAATGCCGACGGCCAGCAGACCAAGATGACCGACGGCACCGGCACCACTACTAGCCAATATGACGGCTTCGCTCGGCTGTCGAGCACACAGAACGGTGCCGGCAAGATCGTGGGCTACACATACGACGCCGACAACGAGGTGACCAGGATCGGTCAGACAGGCAAGTCGACCTACCGCACCTACAACGCCATCGGCCAGATGACGTCGACCACCGACCTGGCCGGCAACAAGACCACATTCGGCTACTCGCTCTCTGGCTCGGGGCTCCCCCGGGGCGGGACCAAGATGACGACGACGGCGCCGAACGGCGTGACGCAGACCACTGTCGACAACGCCCTCGGCCAACCGGTGACAACGTCGGCCACCAACCCCGGGCTCAGCTGGACAACGACCGCGCTGGCCGGCAAGAACGATGCCAGCTCGACGTCGTGCCCGACCAGCACATTCTGTGCCATGGTCCAGGGTGACCAGATCTGGACCTCGGTCCATCCGGCGGGCGGGGCCACCAAGTGGTCGGCAGTCACACTCACGGTGAAGACAAAGCTGCCGCTGAGCAGTATCTCGTGCCCATCGACCACGCTGTGTGTGGCCGTCACCACAACAGCAAGCACAGTGTTCGTCTCCACCAACCCGACCGGCGGGGCGAGCAGCTGGACGAAGACGACACTCGGCGCCACCAAGCCGATGCGGGTCTCGTGCCCGTCGACCACGCTCTGCGTCATCGCCGCCGGACAGAGCATCTTCACCTCGACCAACCCGACTGGCGGGGCGACCGCTTGGACCAAGACCCAGATCGCCCCAGGGACCATCACCGCCATCACCTGCTCGACGACGGCACTGTGCGTGGCTGGGACGAAGACAGGCAAGCTGCTGACCTCGACCAACCCGACCGGCGGGGCGAGCGCCTGGTCGATCCCGTGGAACACATCGGTCAAGACAGTGGCCGTCTCAGCCATTTCTTGTGTGTCCACCTCGCTCTGCGCGGCGGTCACGGCGACAGGCGATCCGACGGGGACACTGAGTAAGCTGGGGAAGGCCCAACACGTCTACACCTCCACCGCCCCGACCTCGTCGAGCTGGACCTCGGCCATACTCGGAGGGCCCAGCGGCGGCACCGGCGTACACGGAGTGGCGTGTCCCTCGGCCACCTTCTGCGTGGCCACCGAAGGCACAGGGAAGGAGTGGACGACCACCACCCCGACCGTCGAGCACTACACAAGCAACGGGAACGGGTACGAAATCGCCACATGGACGTCCTATACGGTGGCGAACAAGGCCAACGTCGGTGGCGTGTCCTGTCCGTCGACCACCCTCTGCGTGGCCGGCGAAATGAGCCCGTCCGGCGTGCTGGTCATGACAGGGTCGACACACGGCGTCCGTACGTCGGCCACCTATGGGACGACCAACGACCTGGTGTCGACAAGCTCCCTGGTGGCCAGCGGCACGACCACCACCGCCACCTACGGCTACGACACCCTGGGCCAGCTGACCTCGTCGACGATGACTGGGACGCCCGGGGCCACCGGCAGCTACACCTATGACGCCGGCGGCGATCCGAACAAGGTGGTCGACCCGTCCAACGGCACAGCCACCCCCCAGACGTTCAACACCAACCAGGAGGTCAAGAAGGCGACACCCCACTCGACATCGGCGACCGACGCCACCTTCACATACGACAGCATCGGGGCCCGGACGAGCGAGAAGGAAACGGGCTGGTCGGCGAGCAACAGCTACGCCTACTACCAGACAGGCGAGCTGAAGAGCGTCAGCCAGCACACGGCCGGCACAACCGCCAGCTACACCTACAACGGCCAGGGCCTGCGGATGAAGGCGACAGAGACGGTCAACTCGTCGACACACCAGTCCCAGACGTTCACTTGGGACACCCAGACGTCGACGCCCGAGGTCCTCTCTGATGGCAGCCGCTACTTCATCTACGGCCCGACCGGCCAGGTGATCGAGCAGGAGACAGCCACACTGAAGGGCGCCCTCTACCTGGTCCACAACTCCCTGGGTTCGACGGTGGCCACCGTCAGTTCGACACACGCGGTGTCGACGGTGAGCTACAACGCCTACGGCGCAGTGGTCGGGCATACCGGGAACAACGCCACCCCGATCGGGTACGCCGGGACCTACACCGACCCGGTGACCGGGTTCCTCCACATGGTCCACCGCTACTACGACCCGACCACCGGGCAGTTCTTGAGCCGTGACCCCGACCTGGCGACCACCCACCAGCCCTACGAGTACGCCGGGGACGACCCGGCCAACCTGACCGACCCCACCGGTGATTCCTGTGCCGGCGGGCCGACAACAGCAACAGCGCTGGACGCCTTCGCTGCCGCTTACGAGCTCCAGCAGTTCGCTGACGCCGTCGAGCAGTACCAGGCGGGGCAGCGACTCGAAGCGTATGCCGCCGCGGTGAACGGCGCGTCCCACGCCTCTCAAAAGCCCATCAACCACGTGAGTCCATCCCAGCAAAAACTCCTCACAGCATATATGAATGCAGGGTCGAGTCTCGGTTCTGGCAGTATCGGGATATCGGGATGCCTGGTGGTCGTCTGTGGAGGTGTCACATTCAGCAGTGGAGGTATCACTACTTCCGCTGGACTCGGTGCTGGTCTCAACCTAGGAATAACCGCGTCGCCGGCGTCAAGCACGCCAGGCTGGGCCTATCAGTCATCATGCAGTGCTGGGCCATTTCAAGCGGGGTGGGTCAGTCCCGAGGGCACAGGATTCACAGTCACTTATGGAGTAGGCGAGGGGATCGGAATTGGGGCGTCCTGCGAGGCTGGGGTCCAGAGGACCTGGGGCTGGTAAACGATGTATCTGAGACTTTACTAAGTAGATAGCGGGACATCGCTCCTGGCTAGGCAAATCTTCTTAGGATAAGTGAATAAATTGGCGTTACTGCGGAGTCAATTCGTAATACTATGATTTTGATCATGAGGGTCACTAGTGACCAGTGCAATACAATTAGTCCGCTGGGCAGCTGATACTCATCCAGGCTTAAACATTCGCTGTATGAGGTGTAACGAGTCAAGTGGTTGGTGTCTGCGGGAGCGATCCCATTGAACGTCGGGTAGTTCCGACCATTTCGATCAGATCGTGGCCCGGCTTGCCTCGCCGTCGGCCCGTAAAGCTGGCTGATCGAACAGCGGATGTTCAGGCGCCGCAGACTGGGCCGTCGCCGCGTAGCTTGCGGAGGGCGACAGCCAGGGCGGCCCGCTCGTCGTCGTCGAGTGGGGCCAAGAGATGCCGGTCGAGCCCGACCAGATGCGCCGCCGTCGCTTCTTCGACCTTCGCGACGCCGAGCGGCGTGAGCGAGACGAACACGCTCCGCCGGTCGGTCGGACAGTTCTGCCGCTCCACGTAGCCGGCTTCGACCAGCCGGTCGACCAGCCGGGTGATGCCGCCGGACGTCAGTGACACCTCGGCCCCCAGCTGGGTCATCGTGAGGAACCCTTCCGGCGTTCGCCGGAGCCGGACCATCGCGTCGTACCACGAGAGCGGGATGCCGCACGCCTGCTCCAGCTCGGCGCCGAGCACCCGGGTGAGCTTGGCGTGGGCCTCGACGAGCAGGCCCATCAGCGTGATGCGGTCGTCGTTGGCCAGGCTGACGCATTCCTGGCTGATGTCGGTTTCCTCGCTCGTGGCCACGAGCGCACCCTACCAGGGGATCTCGATAATTACTGCTGAATCATTAATCATGTTGACAGATGTCTGAGTAGTCAGGTAGATTGTGAGTGAAGGCGGTGTCGCTCGAAGTGACGACAACCACCCACCACGACGAGAGGAGCTCCCCATGAGCACGATCACCCTTCCGACCACCGGCACGTACGCCATCGACCCGGCTCACACCGAGGTCGGGTTCGTCGCCCGGCACTTGATCGGCACGAAGGTACGCGGCCGGTTCACCGAGGCCAGCGGAACGATCGTCATCGCCGACCCGATCGAGCAGTCGACGGTCGAGGCCGAGGTGGACGCGGCGAGCATCAACACGAACGTCGGCATGCGCGACGACCATCTCCGGACGAACGACTTCCTGGACGCGCCGAACCACCCGAAGCTGACGCTCAAGAGCACCGGGCTGACGAAGGTCGCTGGCGACGAGTGGCAGCTGACGGCCGACCTCACGATCCGGGGCGTGACGAAGTCGGTCGTCTTCGACGTCGAGTTCCTCGGTGCCGGTCCGGGCCTCCAGCCCGGCTCCGAGGTGATCGGCCTGTCGGCGACGACGGAGATCGACCGGCGTGACTTCGGCGTCTCGTTCAACGGCGTGCTCGAGGGCGGGGCGATCGTCGTCGGCAACAAGGTCAAGATCGAGCTGGAAGTCGAGGCCGGTCTCCAGCCGTAGGCCCGTCTCCCGCCGTAGCCCGGGGTTACGCTTCGGGAGTGCTGCCCGATCGTCCGGCGCGTGCCCCCCGGGCGGTCGTCAACGTGCCGCCGGCCGAAGCGTGCGTCATCGGCGTCGACCTCGGTACGGGCGGGGCCAAGGCGGCCGTCGTGTCGGCGACCGGCATGCTCGTTGCCCACGCGTTCGAGCCCGTCGACCTGGTGCTCACTTCGGATGGCGGCGCCGAACAGGACCCGGACGGGTGGTGGTCGGCGGTCGTGCTGGCCGCCCGCCGGGCGTTGGCCGACAGCGAGGTGCCGCCGGAGCAGGTGATCGGCGTGGGTTGCACGGCCCAGTGGTCCGGGACGGTCGCCGTCGGCGCGGACGGCCGGGCGCTGGGCCGGGCGATCATCTGGATGGACTCGCGGGGCAGCGCGGCCGTCCGCCGAGTCGTGCGGGGACCGGTCAACGCCCACGGCTACGACGTGCGGAAGGTCCCCCGGTGGATCCACCGGGCCGGAGGCGTCCCGAGCCTTTCGGGCAAGGACCCGGTCGGCCACATCCTGTTCCTGCGGAACGAGCGGCCGGAGATCTACGGCCCGGCGGCGGTGTTCCTGGAGCCGGTTGACTACCTCGACCTGCGGCTCACCGGGCTCGCCCGGGCGTCGTTCGGCTCGATCGCCCTCCACTGGGTGGCGGACAACCGGCGGATCGACCGCGTCGCCTACGACCCCGATCTCCTGGCGATGGCCGACCTCGACCGGTCGACCTTGCCCGAGCTCGTGCCGACCGGCGCGGTCCTCGCCGGCCTGGCCGACGGGCCCGCCGCCGAGCTCGGGTTGCTGCCGGGCACGCCGGTGGTCACCGGCACCGGCGACCTGCACTCGGCGGCCGTCGGCTCGGGCGCAGTGGCCGACTTCGCGGGCCACCTCTACATCGGGACGTCGTCGTGGATCAGCGGGCACGTGCCGTTCAAGAAGACGTCGGCCGCCACCAACGTCACCGCCCTCCCTTCCGGGTTGCCCGGCCGTTACCTCGTCGCCGACGAGCACGAGACCGGCGGCGCCTGCCTGACGTGGCTGCGCGACCAGCTGTTCGACGACGCCGTCCCCGATCCGGACGGCGAGCCGGGCGCCGTCCGCCCGAGTGGCGAGACGGGTGACGCCTTCGACCGGTTGAACCGGTTGGCCGCGACGGTGCCGGCCGGGTCCGGTGGGGTCCTGTTCACGCCGTGGCTCAACGGGGAGCGGTCGCCGGTCGACGACCATACGATCCGGGCCGGCTTCCACAACCTGTCGCTCTCGACCACCCGGGCGGAGATGGTCCGGGCGGTTTTCGAGGGCGTCGCGTTCAACTCCCGCTGGCTGCTCGGCGCGGTCGAGCGGTTCGTCGGCCGCCCGTTCGACTCGCTGGCCTTCGTCGGTGGCGGTGCCCGCTCCGACCTGTGGGCTCAGGTGCACGCCGACGTGACCGGCCGGACGATCCGCCAGGTCGCCGATCCGGTGCTCGCCAACGTCCGGGGGGCGGCCCTGCTGACGCTGCTCGCCCTCGGCCGCATCCGTGTCGACGAGGTCCCCGGCATGGTGCCCGTGCGGGCGACGTACGGGCCGGACCGGTCGACGGCACCCGTCTACGACGAGATGGCTGCCGAGTTCGTCCGCCTGTACCAGCGGACGAAGGGAATCCACCGCCGGCTCAACCGACGCTGGCTCGGCTGACCCTCGCTCGGCCGCCTCGGGTGGCCCTCGACGACCATGCCGCCGCCGGCGTCAGATCCGCTCGAAGTTTCGGGCGAGCTCCCAGTCGGTGACGACGCGGTTGGCCGCGGCCCACTCCTGCCGGGCGGTGTTGACGAGGTGATGGTGGACGTCGTCGCCGAACGCCTCCGCGGCGACGAGGCTCGTCTCGAGCTCGCCGATCGCCTCGACGAGGGTCGTCGGGATGCGGGGCACGTCGGCGGCGGCGTACGCGTTGTGGGCGTACGGCTCGTCCGGCTCGAGCTGGTGGTCGACGCCGTAGAGTCCACCGGCGATCGCCGCCGCGAGGGCGATGTACGGATTGACGTCGGCCCCGGGGATCCGGCACTCGATCCGCCGTCTCGGCCCGTGACCGACGACGCGGAAGCCGCACGTCCGGTTGTCCTCGCCCCAGACCGCGGCCGTCGGCGCCCAGCTGCCGGACACGTACCGCCGGTAGGAGTTGACGTACGGGGCGAAGCACCACGCCAGCTGGCGGGCGGCGTGGATCTGGCCGGCCAGGAAGTGCCGGCCGGCGCCCGACAGCACGGTCGGGTCGTCGGCGTGGGCCATCAGCGGGCGGTCGGTGGCCGCGTCCCACAGGCTGGTGTGGAGGTGGCACGACGATCCGACCTCGTCCATCGACCACTTCGCCATGAACGTGGCGGCCCGGCCCTCCTGGGCGGCGATCTCCTTCACGCCGTTCTTGAAGACGAGATGGCGGTCGGCCGTCTCGAGCGCCTCGGCGTACGTGACGTTGACCTCGTGCTGGCCGCGGCCGGCCTCGCCCTTGGACGACTCGATCGGGATGCCGGCCCGGACCATCTCGTTGCGGATGCGGCGCAGGACGTACTCCTCGCGCGACGTCTGGAGGAGCTGGTAGTCCTCGATCGTGCTGGTGTGGGGGACGAGCCCGCGCCAGCCTTTGTCGGCCGCCTGCTCGAAGGAGTCCAAGAACAAGAAGAACTCGAGCTCGGTGGCGCACCGCACGGTGAACCCCCGCTGGTGGGCCCGCTCGATCTGTCGCTGCAGGATGCGCCGAGGTGACACCTCCACCGGGCGACCGGCCGGGTCGAGGAGGTCGCAGATGACGAGGGCCGTGCCGTCCAGCCACGGCAGGACGCGGGTCGTCGAGAAGTCGGGCACGGCCACCAGGTCGCCGTAGCCGGTGTCCCAGTTCGTGAACCGGTAACCGGGAAGCGGGTTCATGTCGACGTCGACCGCCAGGAGGTAGTCGCACACCTCGATCCCGTGCTCGCCGGCGTGGTCGACGAAGAACGATCCGGTGACCCGCTTGCCGACCGGCCGGCCCTGGATGTCCGGGAAAGCCAGGATGACCGTGTCGACCGCGCCGTCGACGACGAGCTCCCGCAGCGTGGCCAAGTCGGGCATGCCGCACTATTGCTCCCGGTTCCCGCAACGTCCAGCGCCTTTGGCCGTGGGGCCGGTCGGTACGCTGCGTTCATGGCTCGGTCGACGCCGCTCGTGGGGGTGACGACGTACTACGCCGACGCGGCCTGGGGCCCGTGGCACGAGCCGGCGGCGGTGCTCGCCGCGCCGTACTTCGAGCTCGTCGCCGCGGCCGGTGGGCGACCGCTCTTGCTGCCACCGTCCCGGTCCGCGCCCGGCGGCCCGGCCGCCGGTGCAGCCGACGTCGTCGACGCCCTCGACGCGCTCGTGCTCGTCGGCGGCGGCGACGTCGACCCGGCCGCCTATGGACAGGCCGGCTACCCGGCGGCGGAGGGGGTCGACGCCGACCGGGATTTGTCGGAGGCCGCGCTCTTGGCGACCGCGCTCGACCGCGACCTCCCGCTGCTGGCGATCTGCCGGGGCCACCAGCTGCTGAACGTCCAGCTCGGCGGCACGCTCTTCCCCCACCTGCCCGACGTCGTCGGCCACGACGGCCACCGCCCGGCAGTCGGGCAGTTCGAGGACGTCGACGTCGTGACCGTCCCCGGCACGAGAACGGCGGCAATCGTCGGGGCCAAGGACACCGTCCGGTGCTCACATCACCAAGCCGTCGACCGGCTCGGTACCGGGCTCGTCCTCGCGGCCCGCTCGGTGGAGCCGGTCGATGGGCTGGACGGTGTCGTCGAAGCGGTTGAGCTGCCGGACCGGCGGTTCGTCGTCGGCGTGCAGTGGCACCCCGAGGAGTCGGGGGACCGGCGGCTCTTCGACGCGCTCGTCGCCGCGGCCCGGTGACCGACGATCCGGGCCCGTCGACGAGCGGCGGGCAGGACGAGTGGCCGGTGCGGCGGTTCGCCGACACGGCGACCCGCCGCCGGGCCCTGGCCGGCCGGGTGGCCGTCGTCACCGGGGCGAGCCGCGGTCTCGGTGCCGGCGTCGGCGCCCACTTCGCGTCGGCCGGTCTCCGGCTCGGCCTGTGCGCCCGCCACCGCCCTGACGTGCCCTCGTCACCGGGGCGAGCCGAAGTCGCGTTCTCGGCGCCAGCCGGCGAGGCGGTGACGGCGGCGGTGGACGTCACCGACTTCGACGCGTTGGCCGCGTTCGCCGACGCGGTCGTCGACCGGTTCGGCCGGATCGATCTGTGGGTCAACAATGCGGGCGTGCTCGACCCGATGGGCCCGCTGGTCGACGCCGGTGCCGACGTCGTCGCCGGGCACGTGGCGACGAACGTCACCGGTGTCGCCTACGGGACGATGCTGTTCGCCCGCCATGTCGCCGGTCGGGCCGGGGGAGGAGTGCTCGTCAACGTCTCGTCGGGCGCGGCCGTCCATCCGTACGCGGGGCTGGCGGTCTACAGCGCGACGAAGGCCGCGGTCGACGCGCTGACGGCGGCGGTGGCGCAGGAGGAAGCGCGGCACGGTCTGCGGGCGCACGCGGTCACCCCCGGCCACGTCGACACGGCGATGCAGGCGGCGATGCGGGCGACCGATGACGCCCGCTTCCCGGCGGCCGGCCGGTTCCGCCAGATCGCCGAGGCCAAGGCGTTCAACACCACCGACTGGGTCGGCGAGAAGCTGCTCGAGCTGGCGGTCGCCGGAGGCGAAACCCCGCTCGAGGCCCCACCCGTCCGCTTGCGGGTGCCCTCGATGGCTGATGCCGCCGACCGAGCGGGGAGCGGTAACTGAGACCGAGCTGAACCGATACCGAGCCGGCGCGACGCCGGAGGCCGGCGGTGGACCGGGCACGGTAAGGTCGGTCGTCATGGCGAAGAGTGGGGCTCGAAAGGTCATCAAGCCGGTGGCGGCGACGATCGGCGTGCTCGGCACGATGGCCAGCATCTGGTGGTTCGCGTTGAAGCCCCGCCGCAAGGCCAAGAACGACCCGACGTAGCCCGGGGCCGTGTCGAGCGCCGGCCTGGGCTACCTGTTCTGGCACGCCCCGCCGGCCGATGCCGATCGAGGGGAGTACGAGGCCGCGCTGGCCGACTGGCAGGACGCGCTCGTCACCCATCCGCCGCCCGGGTACCACCGTGGGTGGACGTGGCGGCTCGGCGCCCCGCCGTGGCTGGCCGGATGGCCGGACGAGGTCTACCTGGATGGATACGTCGTCGCCGACTTCGCCGCGCTCGGTGCGCTGAACGCCGACGCGCCGTCGGGGCCGCTGGCGCCCGCTCATCACTCGGCGGCCCGTCGAGCGGCGTACGGCGCCGGCGCGCTGTTCGCCTGCCGGACGGGGACGGCCGGCCCGGACCCCGACGAGGCCCCAGATGGTCAGCCGGCAGCGACGGTTTACCTGTCGTGGCACGACAAGGCGGCCGGTGCGTCGTACGACGAGATGATCGGCGCGCTGTCCGACGAGGGCCGGTCGGTGTGGCTACGGCAGCTGGTGCTCGGCGCCGGTCCGGAGCTCTTGGTCGTGAGCCGGCCCGACGACGCGCGGTCGTCGGCCGTCTGGCGGTCGGCAGCGATGCGACTGACCCGCTGATCCGTTCGACCCGGCGTCGGCTCCGCGACCGAAGCTACCGAGCGACGAGGGCGGGGAGGACGTCGCCGATCGGCGCCCGCAGCACGATCGCTGCCAGGTCGTCGAACGGCGTCGGCTCCGCGTTGACGATGACGATAGCGGCGCCGTGCTGGGCGGCCAGCGGGACCATGCCGGCGGCCGGGTAGACGCCGAGGCTGGTTCCGACGGTGAGGAGAAGGTCGCAGGACCTGGCCGCCGCCTCGGCCCGGTCGAGGTCGGCGGGGAGGAGGTGCTGGCCGAAGCTGATCGTCGCCGACTTGAGGATGCCGCCGCACGTCGCCGCCCCTGGTACCGGGCGCCGGCAGCGCGGGTCGTCCTCGCCGGCACGGACGCGCTGCAGCGTCGGACCGGCCGGGTTCCGGTCGCCGCAGGCGAGGCAGATGACGTCGCGCATCGTCCCGTGGATCTCGACGATCTTCGTCGGGTCGTTGCCGGCGGCCTGGTGGAGGCCGTCGATGTTCTGAGTCACGAGCGTGTGCAGCCGACCCTGCTGTTCCAGGTCGACGAGCGCTCGGTGGCCACGGTTCGGCTGCGCCGACCACGTCGGCGAGTCGACGCGACTGCGCCAGGCCTGGCGGCGGACGCCGGGGTCGCTGACGTAGGCGTCGATCGTGGACAGCCGTTCGGCCGCCGGGTCGCGGGTCCAGACGCCGTCGGGGCCGCGGAAGTCGGGGATGCCGGAGTCGGTCGAGATGCCGGCGCCGGTCAGGGCGACGATGCGTTGGGCGTCGCGAACCAGCGATCGGGCCGCTACGACGTCGTCGTCCATCGGGTGAGCATCGCACGAGGAGAGCGTGCTCTGGGGCCTAGAAGCGGTGCTGGTAATGCGATTTTTTTTATCGGTTTTTTCTTTACAAAAACAACGAGTTTTCTTTATCCTGCCATCCCAAGGGTGGCGGCCCGATCAGACGACGTAATCGAGCATCGAGCTGGTCCAGGAGGGGTCGCTGTGAGGGGATTTGGCGCGCCGTCGCGCATGGCGGGAACGGTCGAGCACTCCGAGTCTCGACGTCGTCGCGGCCGTTGGTCGTGGATCGTCGTCAGCGCGTTGGCCATCGTCACGGTGGCCGCCACCGCGGTCCAGGGGCTGTCGGTCCCCGATGGCGGGACGACCAAGGCCGGGGCGGCGGTCACCCCGCTGCCCACAGCCAGCCAGCCGCGCGGTGGCCGGATCCCCCCGGCCGGATCCTCGACGAAGAGCACCACCAAGAGCAGCGGTTCGGTGACGAACGGCGGCGTCCACTCCGACGGGGTCGAGAAGGGCGGTTGTGAGTCGTGGGGCTCCGACTACGTCGGGGTCACCTACATCCACCATGCCGGCCTCCACGGCGCCTGGTCGGCCAACGCCTCGGGCGGCGTCTTCGCCGAAAAGACAGGCCAGGTCCCCTTCTACGGCTCGTTGAACACCGAGACATACTGCCCGGACTTCCCAGTTGACTCCATCACCGGAACCGGCGACTCCGGCGGCTACTGGCTGGGCACACAGCGGGGTGCGATCTACGGCTTCGGGGACGCCGGCGCCGCCGGCTCTCGGGCCACAGGCGATTTCACAGGAACAATGATGGCCGTGGTGGCCGACATCGGAACGAACGGCTACTGGCTGGTCGACTCCCTCGGCCAGGTCTTCGCCTACGGCGGGGCCGGCTACTACGGCGGGTCGCCGTCCACACTGCCGGCGACGCATGAGTACTTCGGCGAAGAAGTCGTCGCCATGGCCTCCACCCCGTCCGGTCACGGCTACTGGCTGTTGACCAACTACGGCCGGGTGTTCGCCTACGGCGATGCCTCGTACGCCACATACAACTCCAGCACAGAAGGCTCGAGGCTCGGCGCCACAGGGTACAACTGGTTCGCCGGCGTCACCGCCGCCCCGGCGGGCGGTGGGTTCTGGGCCGTCCGCTACGGCGGGCAGACCTACGCCTACGGGGCCAGCTACCTGGGCAACGTCGGCGCCCACACAGGGCGGATCATGGGCATCGCCGGCACGACAAACCAGGGCGGCTACGTCCTCATGGACACAACCGGCCAGCAGTACGCCTACGGCAACGCCGTCTACGCCACAAACCCGCCCCACGTCACACCGCCGCCGCCCCCCCGCCGCCGCCGCCGGCCGGGAACGCGACCCAGCAGGTGGCGAGCGCCGGCAACCCGGTCACCAACTACACCGAGCCGTGCGCCGGCGACCCGGTCAACTGCGAGTCGGGCGACCTGTGGGAGACCGATACCGACGCCACAGTGCCCGGGGACGGCCCGCACCTGGACCTGACCCGCTCCTACAACTCCCAGGACGCCGCCACAAAGGGCACCTTCGGCTACGGCTGGTCGAGCTCGTACTCGATGAGCGTGGCGGTGACGCCCACATCGTCGACCCGGGTGACCGAGGCCAACGGGTCGACGGTGACCTTCTATACCTCGATGACAGGCACCTTCGTCGCCCCCAAGGGCACGCTGGCCAGCCTGGCCCGCAACACCACAGGCGGCTACACCTTCCGGGTCCGCAACACGACAACCTACGTCTTCAACGCCGACGGCCGGCTGACCGCCGAGAGCGACCTGAACGGGGTGACCACCAGCCTCAGCTACAACACCGCCGGTCAGCTGACCAAGGTGACCGACCAGGTCGGCCGGTCCCTCACGTTCACATACAACGCCTCGGGCCTGGTGTCGTCGGTCAAGAACCCGGCCGGCAAGACGATCACCTACACCTACACAGCCACAAACCTGATCAAGGTCACCGACCCGGCCGGCCGGATCACCCAGTTCACCTACACCACACACCGCATGGTGACCGAGACGAGCCCGACCGGCGGGGTGACCACCACCCACTACAACTCGGCTCACCAGGTGACAAAGCAGACCGACCCGACCGGGCTGGTCACCACCTGGGCCTACACCGGCACAAACGGCACCTCGGGCACGACCACGATCACCGGGCCGACCGGATCGGTGACCAAAGAGACGTTCACACACGGCCAGATGGTGACCAAGGTCACCGCCTATGGCACCTCGTCGGCGGCCACCTGGCACTACACCTACACAGCGACCACCGACGGCCAGACGTCGGTGGAAGACCCCGACGGCTACACCACCACCACGACATACAACGCCACAGGCGACGTCACGGCGACCACCGACCCGCTCAGCCACAAGACGACGACCACCTACAACTCGTTCAACGAGCCGCTGGTCACCATCAATCCGTTGGGCATCACCACCAACGACACCTACGACACACACGGCAACCTGATCAAGAAGGTGGTGACGGGGGACTCGGCCTGTTCTTACACATGCACCCAGACCACCACCTACAAGGTTTGTGCCACAGTCATCTGTAGGGGCTTCCTCTTCACATGGCGCGGCGGGGAGGTCGAGACAATGGTCGACCCGCTCGGGAACAAGACGTTCTCCCTCTACGACACATACGGCGATCCCGACGCTACCGTCGCGTACCCCACAGCCAAGACAGACAATACGGCAGAGGTCACCGAGTACCACTACAACATCCTGGGGAAAAAGATCTGCCAGACGACGGTGGCCGCCTATGCCCAGCACGTCGACTGTCTACTGACAAAGACAACAAAGGGGACAGCCCGCGTCGCCGGGACCACATCGTGGACCTACAACGCCGACGGCGAAGTGATCGACCAGACCAACGCCCTGACACAGGCCACCACGACCGCCTACGACGTCACCCACGGCACCGGCGACTGCACGGCGACCATCACCGGCGCCGCCTACTGCACGGTGACCACCAGCCCCACGGGGGACGTGACCGTCACCTATGAAGACCACGACGGCCGTCAGGTGGGCAAGGTGGCCGGTTACGGCACCTCGACACCGGTCACGACAACGACCGTCTACGACGTGAAGCTGGGCAGCAGCACAGGCGAGTGTCCCGCCGGGGTGGCCACAGCCACCAACTGCACGGTCTCGGCCAGCGGCAACAACGACTATCAGTCGACCACCTATTTCAACGCGGCCACAGAGGCCATCGAGACAATGGGGGGCGGCAGCAACTTCATCACCACCGCCACCTACGACGGCACAGGCCACGTGCTTAAGACCAAGACGAACGGCGGCACGACCACCAACGCTTACAACAAGGACGGCGAGCTGACGTCGGCCACCTACTCCGGCACCGCCTCGGGCTACACCGCCCCCTCCAACATCACCTACACATACAACGCCGGCGGCCAGCAGACCAAGATGACCGACGGCACCGGCACCACCACCACCACCTACGACGGGTTCGGCCGGGTGCGGTCGACAGACGACGGGGCCAGCAAGTCCGTCGGCTACACCTACAACGTCGACGGCGAGGTGACGGCACTGACATATACAGACCTCAAGGCGGTGCACCGCACCTACAACGGGGTCGGCCAGATGACGTCCACCACCGACCTGGCGGGCAACAAGACGACATTCACTTACTCGCTCTCGGGGGCCGGCATCCCCAGCGGTGGGACCAAGATGACGACGACCACCCCCGGCGGCGAAACGGAGACCACCGTCGACAACGCCCTCGGCCAGCCGGTGACAACGTCGGTCACCAATACAACGCTCGCTTGGACAACGACGGTGCTCTCGCAGACCGGAGGGTCGTCCAGTCAGGCGTCCTGTCCGACCACCACATTCTGCGCCATGGTCCAAGGCGACCAGGTCTGGACCTCGACCCACCCGGGCGGGACCAGCAAGTGGTCGTCGACGACGCTCGCGGTGAAGACAGGAGATGTCCTGAGCAGCATCTCGTGCCCGTCGACCACGCTGTGCGTGGCGACGTCCACAGGGGCGCCCACAGTGTTCGTCTCCACCAACCCGACCGGTGGGGCGAGCGCCTGGACCAAGACGACACTCGGCGTCACCAAGTCCCTGCGTATCTCGTGCCCGTCGACGACGCTCTGTGTCATCGCCGCCGGACAGAGCATCTTCACCTCCACCAACCCGACGGGCGGGGCGAGCGCCTGGACCAAGGCCAAGATCGCCCCGGGGACGATCACCGCCGTCACCTGCTCGACGACGACGCTGTGCGTGGTTGGTACGCAGACAGGCAAGCTGCTCACCTCGACCAACCCGACCGGGGGGGCGAGCGCCTGGTCGACCCCGTGGACCGGATCGGTGGCGACACTGGCCATCACGGCTATCTCGTGTTACTCCACCTCATTGTGTGCGGCGGTCACCGCCACAGACGACCCCACACAGAGCCTCACCCACTTCTCGCAGAGCCAGCACGTCTACACCTCCACCGCCCCGACCTCCTCAGCCTGGAGCTCGTACCTGTTGGGAGGACCCAGCGGCGGCCTGAACGGCGTGGCCTGTCCCTCGACCACCTTCTGCGTGGCGACGGGGACGACAGGCCACGAATTCACGACCACCACCCCGACCGTCGGGCACTACACAAGCAACGGGAACGGGTACGACCTCGCCACATGGACGGAACACACAGTGGCGAACAAGGTCAACACCGGCGGTGTGGCGTGTCCCTCGACTACCTTTTGCGTGGCCGGCGATCGAAAGTCGAGCACAACGGGCGTGCTCGTCATGACAGAGTCGACACACGACGTCCGTACGTCGGCCACCTACGGGACGACCAACGACCTGTTGTCGACAAGCTCCCTGGTGGCCAGCGGCACCACCACCACCGCCACCTACGGCTACGACACCCTGGGCCAGCTCACCTCGTCGACCATGACCGGGACGCCCGGGGCCACCGGCAGCTACACCTACAATGCCGGCGGCAACCCGACCAAGGTGGTCGACCCGGCCAACGGCACAGCCACCCCTCAGACGTTCAACACCAACGAGGAGGTCGAGAAGGCGACACCCCATTCGACATCGGGGGCGGCGGCCACCTTCACATACGACAGCATCGGGGCCCGGACGAGCGAGAAGGAAACGGGCTGGTCGGCGAGCAACAGCTACGGCTACTACCAGACAGGCGAGCTGAAGAGCGTCAGCCAGCACACGGCCGGCACAAGTGCCAGCTACAGCTACAACGGCCAGGGCCTGCGGACGAAGGCGACAGAGACGGTCAACTCGTCGACGCACGAGTCTCAGACGTTCACCTGGGACACCCAGACGTCGACGCCCGAGCTCCTCGCCGACGGCAGCCACTACTTCATCTACGGCCCGACCGGCCAGGTGATCGAGCAGGAGACAGCCACACTGAAGGGCGCCCTCTACCTGGTCCACAACGCCCTGGGCTCGACGGTGGCGACGATCAGCTCGACACACGCGGTGTCCAGCGAGAGCTACAACGCCTACGGGGCGGTGGTCGGGCACACCGGGAACAACACCACCCCGATCGGGTACGCCGGGGCCTACACCGACCCGGTGACCGGGTTCGTCGCCCTAGTGCACCGCTACTACGACCCGACCACCGGGCAGTTCTTGAGCCGTGACCCCGACGTGGCGACGACGCATCAGCCCTACGAGTACGCCGGGGACGACCCGGCCAACCTGACCGACCCGACCGGTGATTCCTGCGCCGGCGGGCCGACAACAGCGACAGCCCTGGAGGCCTTCGCCGATGCCTACCAGGGATACCAGCTGCAGCAGCTGGCCGCCGCTGCCGCCGGGTACCAGCTGGAGCAGTACGCCGCCGCCGTGGAGGGTGCGTCCCACGCCTCCCAAAAGCTCAACAACTCCGCGAGTCCGGCCCAGCAAAAACTCATCACACAATATGAGAATGCAGGGTCTAGTATTGGTTCTGGCAGTGTCGATGTATCGGGATGTCTGGTGGTCATCTGTGGAGGTGTCACATTCAGCAGCGGAGGTATCACTACTTCCGCTGGACTCGGTGCTGGCCTCAACCTAGGAGTATCCGTGTCGCCGGCGTCAAGCACGCCAGGTTGGGCGTATCAGTCATCATGCAGCGCTGGACCTTTTTCAGTGGGGTGGGTCAGTCCCGAGGGCACAGGATTCACACTCACTTATGGAGTAGGCGAGGGGATTGGAATTGGGGCATCCTGCGAAGCTGGAATCCAAAGGACGTGGGGCTGGTAAACGATGGCGCTACCGTGACACCACGGGGCACCTGGCCTGACCGGTAGTTCCGACCAGAAGGACCGGCCAGCACGGCGCCGACCCGTCGGTAGCCTCGACGGCGATGTCGCCGGTGTCGCTCCGTCCGCTGCGGGCGCGGAACTTCGCACTGCTCTGGTCGGCCGCGCTGATCTCGAACGTCGGGTCGTGGATGCAAGCGGTGGCGCTCGGCATCCTGGTGACGGCGAAGACGCACAACCCGCTGTGGACGGGCCTGGTGGCGGCGGCCGCGTTCCTGCCGAACGGGCTGCTGGCGCCGTTCGGCGGCGCGCTGGCCGACCGGTTGGACCGGCGGCGCTGGTTGCTGGCGACGACGGTGGCGGAGATGGCGGTGGCGACGGTCCTCGCCGTGCTGGCGGCGATCGGGGACGCGCCGCCGGTGGTGGCGGTGGCGCTGGCGTTCGTCGGCGGCGCAGCGGCGGCGATCGGCCTGCCGGCGTACCAGGCGATGCTGCCGGACCTGGTCGACGACCCGGCGGACCTGCTGGCCGCGGTGTCGCTGTCGTCGGCGCAGTACAACCTGGGCCGGGTCATCGGCCCGGCGCTGGCGGGCATCGTGCTGGCGCTCGGGTCGTACGCGCTGGCGTTCGCGTGCAACGCGGCGTCGTTCGCCGCGGTCGTCGTGGCGCTCGTCTTCGTCCGGCTGCCCCCGATCACGAAGGCGGCGGAGCGGTTGCGCATCGGCCACCGCATCGCCGAGGGCGTGCGGCTGGCGGCGGCGGAGCCGGCGTGCCGGTCGGCGATCATCCTGATCGGCGTCGTCGCGCTGCTGGCGTCGCCGTTCATCGCGCTCGTCCCGGCGATGGCCATCGAGGGGCTGCACCTCGGGTCGGGGCACCGCGGGAGCGTCGGCACGTCGGTCCTCGTCACGGCCCAGGGCATCGGCGCGGTGACCGGCGCGCTGCTCCTCCCGGGGTTGGCGCAGCGGTTCGGCCGGGCGAAGCAGGTCGTCGTCGCGCTGTTCGTTCTGCCGGTGCTGCTCGTCGCCTACGGGCTCGCGCCGGGCCTCTGGGTCGGGGCGGTCGTGCTCTTGTTCGTCGGTCTGGCGTACATCGCGGTCCTCTCGGGGCTGAACACGGTGGTGCAGCTCCGGGCACCGACGGCGGCCCGGGGGCGGGTGCTCAGCCTCTTCATGCTCTCGCTCGGCACGGTCTACCCGATCGGCGCGATCGTCCAGGGGGCGATCGGCGCCCGGGTCGGCGTGCGCGAGGTGACGGTCGCCGCGGCGGTCGGGCTGCTCGTCGTCCTGACCGGCGTGGCGGCCCGCTGGCCGGGGATGCTGCGGGCGCTGGGTGGAAATGCGCCACTGTCGGACCCGGTCGGCCCAAGCTCGGCGGTCGGGCCGGACGCCTCGGTCGATCCGGATCCGGCGTAGGTACGCTCCGCCAGTGGACAGCGGGTCAATGGACGACGGAACGGCGATCCTCACGTCGGTGGAGGCGGAGGACCGTCAGCGCCGCGCCGCCGGCGCGCTGGCCGCGGCCGGCTGCCGGCCGGGCGACCGGGTGGCGTTCTGCCTGCCGTCGTCCGCCGACCTGCTCTGCGCGGTCCTCGGGGCGGCCCGGACCGGGGTCGTCCCGGTGCTGCTCAACGCGACGCTGCTCTCGGACGAGCGCGACCTCCTGCTCGCCGACGCCGCGCCGACCGTCTCGGTCCTCGACCCGACCGCGCTCGCCACGCTCGGCGACGGCGCGCCGGTCGAACTGGCCCCCTATCCACTAACGCGACCGATGCACTACACGTCGGGGACGACCGGCCGGCCGAAGGGCGTGACGACGGGCGTCTGGGACGAGGCGACCGCGAAGGCGGTCTTCGACGACGAGGCCGACGTGTGGGGGTTCTCCCCCGACGACGTCCATCTCGTCTGCTCGCCGATGTACCACACCGTCTCGGTCCGTTTCGCGGCCGGGACGCTGCTGCGGGGCGGAGCGGTCGCCGTCCTGCCCCGGTTCGGGGCGTCGGCCGCGCTGGACGCGCTGCGCCGGCTCCGGCCGACGACCGCGTTCATGGCGCCGACCCATCTGCAACGGCTCCTCGACGCCGGCGAGCTGGACGACGGCGAGCGGTTCGAGTCGCTGCGGCTGCTCGCCCACGCCGGTTCGTCGTGCCCGCCGGTGCTCAAGCGGGCGGCGATGGCCCGCGTCGGCGACGACGTCCTGTGGGAGTTCTACGGGTCGACGGAGGGCCAGTTCACCGTCTGCCCGCCGGCGGACTGGCGCGAGCGGCCGGGGACGGTGGGGCGGGCCCGGCCCGGCCGCACGCTCTCGATTGGTCCTCTCGATGGCGGTCCCCTCGACGGCGAACCGCACGGCGACGGCGCGCCGGCCGACGGCGCGAGCCCGGCGGTGGGGACGATCTGGTGCGAGGCGCCGCCGTTCGCCCGGTTCTCGTACTGGCGGAACGCGGACGCCACCGCGGCGGCGTGGCGGGGCGATGCGTTCACGGTCGGCGACGTCGGCCACCTCGACGCCGGCGGCTACCTCTACCTGACCGGCCGCCGCCACGATCTGATCATCAGCGGCGGCGTCAACGTCTACCCGGCCGAGGTCGAGGCGGCCCTGCTCGAGGTCGACGGCGTCGCCGAGGTGGCGGTGTTCGGCGTGCCGGACGAGAGGTGGGGCGAGCGGGTGGTGGCCGCTGTCGTCGGCTCGCCGCAGCTGGACCTCGACGGCGTCCGGGCGCACGCCGCCCGGCGGCTGGCGCCGTACAAGCGGCCGAAGGCGTACGTCCGGGCCGACGATCTCCCGCACACGGCGACCGGCAAGCTGCTCCGGCGCGACGTCGCGGCCCACGTCGGCCTGGCCCCGGCGGGGCCGTGACCGACGGCCGGCGCGTCCGGCCGCCGGGCAGGTAAGAATCGACGCATGGCCTTCGCGACGACGAACCCGGCGACCGGCGAGGTCGAGCAGACGTTCGACGACCACGCCGCCGAAGAGGTCGACGCCCGGCTGGCCCGGGCCGCGGCGACGTTCGACACGTTCCGCCGGACGACGTTCGCCGAGCGGGCCCGGCTGCTCGTGACCGCGGCCGAGCTGCTGGAGGGCGAGATCCCCGACATCGCCCGGGTGCTGACGACGGAGATGGGCAAGACGTTCGCCTCGGCGAAGGGCGAGGCGTCGAAGTGCGCCAACGCGATGCGCTGGTTCGCCGAGCACGCCGAGTCGCTGCTGGCCGACGAGGTGATCGAGTCGTCGGCCGGTCGGAGCCTCGTGCGGTACCAGCCGCTGGGGCCGGTCCTGGCGGTGATGCCGTGGAACTTCCCGCTGTGGCAGGTCGTCCGCTTCGCCGCGCCGGCGCTCATGGTCGGCAACGTCGGCCTGCTCAAGCACGCGTCGAACGTCCCGCAGACCGCATTGGCGCTGGAGGATCTGTTCCGGCGGGCCGGCTACCCCGAAGGGGCGTTCACGACGCTGCTGATCGGGTCGGGCGACGTCGCCCAGGTCATCGCCGACGAGCGGGTGGTGGCGGTGACGCTGACCGGCAGCGAGCGGGCCGGCCAGTCGGTGGCGGCGGCGGCCGGCGACGCGTTGAAGAAGTGCGTGCTCGAGCTCGGCGGCTCCGACCCGTTCGTCGTGCTCTCGATCGGCCGATCTCGACCAGGCGGTGCCGGTCGCGGTGCAGGCCCGCGTCCAGAACAACGGCCAGTCGTGCATCGCGGCCAAGCGGTTCATCGTCGAGGACGCGGTCTACGACGAGTTCACGACCCGGTTCGTCGAGGCGATGGCCGCCCTCACCGTCGGCGATCCGTTCGACCCGGCGACCGACGTCGGGCCGCTCGTCTCGTCGGCCCAACGCCAGGAGATCGCCGACCAGGTCGACGACGCCCGGCAGCAGGGCGCGGTCGTCGCCTGCGGCGGCGAGGTGCCGGACGGCCCGGGCTGGTACTACCCGCCGACGGTGCTCTGCGACGTGACGCCGGCCATGCGGGTCTTCGGCGAGGAGACGTTCGGACCGGTCGCCGTCGTCGAGCGGGCGGCCGACGTCGACGAAGCGATCGCGCTGGCCAACCGGACGAGCTTCGGCCTCGGTTCGAGCGTCTGGACGGCCGATGCGGCCGAGCAGGCCCGCTGCATCGACGAGATCGACGCCGGCCAGGTCTTCGTCAACGCCATGGTGGCGTCGACGCCGGAGATGCCGTTCGGCGGGATCAAGCGGTCCGGCTACGGCCGCGAGCTCTCCGCGTTGGGGATCAAGGAGTTCTGCAACGCCAAGGGGGTCTGGGTCGCCTGATCACGTACCTCGATCACGCGTCGACGTCGCCGGTACTGCCAGAGGTGGTCGAGGCGATGGCGCCGTTCACGGCCGACCGGTACGGCAACGCGTCCGGTAGCCACCAGTTGGCCCGCCAGGCCCGGACCGCGCTGGAGGAGGCCCGGGACGTCGTCGCCGAGCAGCTCGGCGCCGCGCCGGGCGACGTCATCTTCACGAGCGGCGGCACCGAGGCCGACAACCTGGCCGTCCTCGGCACCCTCGCCGCGCTGGAGCCGTCGGCTGCCGCTCCCGACGATCCGACGACCGACCCGGTGGTGGTCGTGACCTCCGCGGTCGAGCACGCCGCGGTGCTCGTGCCGTGCCGGGCCGCGGCCGGCCGCCGGTGGCCGCCGGTCCGCCACCGCGAGGCGCCGGTCGACGCGGCCGGCGCGGTCGACCTGGACCGGCTGGCCGAACTGCTCGGTCCCGACGTCGTCCTCGTCTCGGTGATGCTGGCCAACAACGAGGTCGGGACGGTGCAGCCGTTCGACGACGTCGTCGCGCTGGTCCGCCGCGCCGCGCCGCGGGCGGTCGTCCACACCGACGCCGTCCAGGCCGCGCCGTGGCTCGACCTGGCCACGGCCGCCGCCGGGGCCGATCTGGTGTCGGTCAGTGCCCACAAGGTCGGTGGCCCGAAGGGCGCCGGCGCGCTGGTGGCCCGGGCCGGTGTCTCGCTGGCGCCGCTGCTCCACGGCGGCGGCCAGGAGCGCGACCGCCGGAGCGGGACGCACGACGTCGCCGGCGCGGTCGGCCTGGCTACCGCCCTGGCCGTCGTGGCTGACCAGCGGGTCGAGGCGTCGGTCCGGGTCGGCGACCGGCGCGACCGGCTGGCCGACGGCCTCCTCGCCGCGGTGCCGGGGACGGTCGAGAGCGCCGCCCGAGACCGCGTCCTGCCCGGCCACTGCCACGTCCGTTTCGACGGCGTCGACCAGGAGGAGCTGCTCGTCCTGCTCGATGACGCCGGCATCTGCGCGTCGGCCGGCTCGGCCTGCGCCAGCGGCGCGGTCGAGCCGAGCCACGTCCTGCTGGCGATGGGCGTCCCACCGGCCGAGGCCCGGACCGGCATCCGGTTCACGCTCGGCCACTCGACGACCGCGGCCGACGTCGACCGGGTCCTGGCCGCCGTCCCGCCGGCGATCGCCCGCCTCCGGGGCTGACGGGGCGCCGGGACGGCGGACCGGGGCACTGGGTTGGCGACGCGGACTGGCGAAGCGGACGGACCGGCCGGGGAAGCTGGCAGAATCCGAGTCGTGCGTGTGCTCGTGGCCATGTCCGGCGGGGTCGACTCCTCGGTCGCGGCCGCGCTGCTGGTCGAGGCCGGCCACGACGTCGTCGGGGCGACGCTCAAGCTGTGGGGCGGCCCGTCGGACTCCGGCTGCTGCTCGGTGGCCGACGTCGACGACGCCCGCCGGGTGGCCCAGCAGCTCGGCATCGCCCACCACGTCTTCAACATGACCGACGAGTTCGAGTGCGGCCGTCGTGGAGCCGTACGTCGCCGCGCACGCAGCCGGCCGGACGCCGAACCCGTGCATCGAGTGCAACCGGCACGTCAAGTTCGACCGCCTGCTCGACCGGTCGGTCCGGCTCGGCTTCGACGTCCTGGCCACCGGCCACCATGCCCAGGTTCGAGACGGACGGCGGAGTGCTTCGAGCTGCGGCGGGGGGCGGACACGAAGAAGGACCAGTCGTACGTGCTCTCGATGCTCGGCCAGGACCAGCTGGCCCGCGTCGTCCTGCCGGTCGGCCAGCTGACCAAAGCCGCGGTCCGCGCCCACGCCGCCCGGCTCGGGCTGCGGACGGCCGACAAGCCGGACAGCCAGGACGTCTGCTTCATCCACGGCGCGGACGGCCGGCAGGGCTTCCTCGGGCGCCGGCTGGCGCTGCACGCGGCTGACGTCGTCGACGGCGCGTCCGGCGCGGTCGTCGGGTCGGTCGACGCGGTCGAGCTGGTGACGGTCGGCCAGCGGCGGGGGATGGGCCACGGCACGGACGGCCAGCGCCGCTACGCCGTCGCCGTCGACGTCCCCGGCCGGCGGGTCGTCGTCGGCGGGGCCGACGACGCGGTGGCCGACGACGTCCGGCTCGTCGCCGACAGCCTGACCTGGGTGGCCGACCCGTTGGCCGCCGGCGCCCGGGCGGTGGCCCAGACGAGCGCCCACGGCCGGCCGGCCGGCTGTGCCTTCGAGCTCGGCGGCGACGGGCCGGTCGTCCGGTTCGACGAGCGGCAGCGCCCGGTCGCCCCGGGCCAGACGGTCGCCCTCTACGACGCCCGCGATCCCGACGCGGTCGTCGGCGCCGGCATCGCCGCCTGACATGGCCGACGCGGCCGACGGCGCGGCCGACGACGCGGCGGCCAACGAGGGGCGAACGGGCCCGGGCGGTCGAGCTGCGGGAGCTGATCGAGTACCACAACCGCCGCTACCACGAGCTCGACGCGCCGGAGATCCCCGACGCCGACTACGACGCCCTCGTCCGAGAGCTGCGCCGGCTCGAGGCGGAGCACCCCGCGCTCGTCACGGCGGACTCGCCGACCCAGACGGTCGGCGCCCCGGCGTCGGGACTGTTCGCCGAGGTCCGGCACCGGGTGCCGATGATGAGCCTCGACAACGCCTTCGACGAGGCCGAGCTGGGTGCCTGGGCCGACCGGCTCCGCCGGCTCCTGCCCGACGTCGACCTCGACGAGCTGGCGTTCTCCTGCGAGCCGAAGGTCGACGGCGTCGCCATGTCGATCACCTACGTCGACGGCCGGCTGACGCAGGCCGCCACCCGCGGTGACGGCGTCACCGGCGAGGACGTCACGGCCAACGTGGCCACCGTGCGCGACGTGCCGCACGAGCTCGACCCGGCGGCCGGGCCGTACCCCCGGCACGTCGAGGTGCGCGGCGAGATCTACATGCCGACGGCCGACTTCGCCGCCTACAACGAGCGGGCCGTGGCGGCCGGGACGAAGGCCTTCGTCAACCCCCGCAACTCGGCCGCCGGGTCGCTGCGGCAGAAGGACCCGGCGATGACCGCAGCCCGCCCGCTCTCGTTCTGGGCGTACCAGATCGGCGAGGTCGACGGCGCGCCACCCGAGGACGCGGCCGGTACCGGCCGGTGGCCGCCGGCCCGGCAGAGCCAGGTGCTCGACCGGCTCCGGACGGCCGGCCTGCCGGTCAGCCCGGACGCCCGGGCGGTGACCGGCGTCACCGCCGCCTTCGAGCGCTGCCGCGAGCTGGCCGAGCACCGCCACGACCTCCGCTACGAGATCGACGGCGTCGTCGTCAAGGTCGACGACCTGGCGCTGCACGACCGGCTGGGCGCCACCTCGCGGGCGCCGCGCTGGGCGATCGCCTTCAAGTTCCCGCCCGAGGAGCGGACGACCCGGCTGCTGGCCATCCAGGTCTCGATCGGCCGGACCGGCCGGGCCACGCCGTTCGCCGTCCTCGAGCCGGTCTTCGTCGGCGGCTCGACCGTCAGCCTGGCCACGCTGCACAACGAGGACCAGGTCCGCCTGAAGGACGTCCGGCCCGGCGACCTCGTCGTCGTCCGCAAGGCCGGCGACGTGATCCCCGAGGTCGTCGGTCCGGTCACCGGCGGCCCGGAGGCGCCGAAGCGCCGCAAGCCGCGCTGGAAGTTCCCGACGGCCTGCCCGTCGTGCGGCTCGCCGCTCGTCCGCCTCGAGGGTGAGAGCGACACCTACTGCACGAACATCGACTGCCCGGCCCAGCGGGTGCAGCGCATCGTCCACTTCGCCTCCCGCGGCGCCATGGACATCGAGGGGCTGGGGGAGGAGCGGGTGCGTCCAGCTCGTCGCGCGACGGCCTGGTGGCCGACCCGGCCGACCTCTACCGCCTCGAGCCCGAGCGGCTGGCCGCGCTCGAGCGCATGGGCGAGCTGTCGGCGGCCAACCTCGTCCGCGGCATCGAGACGTCGAAGGGCCGGCCGCTCAGCCGGCTGCTCGTCGCCCTCGGCATCCGCCACCTCGGGCCGGCCGGCGCCCGGGCGCTGGCCCGGGCCGTCGGCACGCTGGACACGCTGCTCGCCGCGCCGACCGAGACGGTCGCCGCGGTCGAGGGCATCGGGCCGGTGATCGCCGACAGCGTGGTCGACGTTCCTCGCCAATCCGGCGAACCGGCTCGTCCTCGACCGGCTGCGGGCGGCCGGGGTGACGATGGCCGAGCCCGGCGTGCCGGCGGGCGGTGTCGTCCCGGCCGATGAGGGTGAGGGAGCCGCCGTCGCCGACGCCGGGCCACTGGCCGGTCGGTCGGTGGTCGTCACCGGCACGGTTCCCGGGTACACCCGGGAGGAGGCCGAGGCGGCGATCGTCGCCCGGGCGGCAAGTCGCCGGGATCGGTCTCGAAGAAGACCTACGCGGTCGTCGTCGGCGACGCGCCGGGTGCGTCGAAGACGAAGAAAGCCGAGGCGCTCGGCATCCCGATCGTCGACGCGGCCGACTTCGACGAGCTGCTCGCCACCGGGCAGATCCCGGGCGAGGTGCGGTAGCGTCCCCCGAAGGGTGGAGGGACCTCGGTAGCCTGGAGCTGCTTCGATGCCCTTGATCTCCGATTCCATCGGCCGGGTCCTCGGGAAGCGGTACCGGCTGGTCTCCGCCCTGGGCACCGGCGCGTCGGCCCACGTCTTCCTGGCCGAGGACGTGTCGCTGCAGCGTCGCGTGGCCGTCAAGGTCCTCCAACCGGGGCTGGCCCACGACGAGTCGTTCCTCAAGCGGTTCCGGGCCGAGGCCCGATCGGTGGCCTCGCTCAACCACCCGCACATCCTGCGGGTCTTCGACTGGGGCGAGGACGCCGACGGCCCGTACCTCGTGCTCGAGTACCTGCACGGCGGGAGCCTGCGGGACGTCCTCGACCGCCAGTTCCGGCTGTCCCACGCCCAGGCCGCCCGGATCGGCGCGGAGGCCGCGCAGGGCCTGGCCTACGCCCACGCCCGCGGCCTCGTCCACCGGGACGTGAAGCCGGCCAACCTGCTCTTCGACGAGGAGGGCCGGGTCCGGATCGCCGACTTCGGCGTCGCCCGGGCCCTGGCCGAGGCGGCCTGGACGGAGCCGGCCGGGGCCATGGTCGGGACGGCCCGGTACGCGTCGCCCGAGCAGGCCGAGGGCCACCCGGTCGACGGCCGGGCCGACGTGTACTCGCTCGGGCCTCGTCCTCTACGAGTCGCTCACCGGCGAGGTCCCGTTCGTCACCGACACGACGGTCGGCACGCTGATGGCCCGCGTCGGCGCGACGCTGCCTCGCCACCCGGCCCTTGGTCCGCTCGACGACGTCCTCGCCCGGGCGACCGCGCTCGACCGTCGCGGACCGGATCGACGCCGCCCGTATGGGCGCCCTGCTCGAGGCGGTCGGCGCGTCGCTGCCCCCGGCGGCCACGCTGCCCATCCGGGTCGATGAGCGGCCGACTCGGGTGGCCCCGACCGGCGCGGCCGGCGGCGACACCCGGGACCTGACCGCGGTCGTTCCCGGTCTGGTCGGCGGCCCGGCCCGGCCGGACGAGACCGCCGTCGTGCCGCCCCCGCCCGGGCCGCCATCGCCCGAGCGGCCGACGTCTGGCTCGGGGGCAGCGGGCTTAGCGGCAGCGGGTTTGGCGGCATCGGGCTTGGCGGCATCGGGCTTGGCGGCATCGGGCCCGACGGGGTCTAGAACACCGGGCTCGGGGCCGTTCGACGTCGAGGCGGTCGAACGGGCCGAGGCGGTGGCCCGTACTGCGACGACGACTGTCGGCGGAGCCGGTGACGGTGACGGTGACGGAGCGGCCGCGGACGCGGCTGCCTGGGCCGGGGTGTCGGCGGCCGGGGCGTCGGCGCCGGGCGAACCGCCGTCGATCCGTCGGCGGAGCCGTCGCAAGTGGCCGTGGATCGTCGGCGTCGTCGTGCTGGCCGCCGCGGTGGCCGCCGGGCTGCTCATCGCCGCGCACGAGCAGGCGTTCACGCCGAGCCATCCGGTCCCGTCACTGGACGGCCAGACGCTGGCGGCCGCCCACCAGGCAGCGACGGCCGACCACTTCACGCTGGCGGTCGGCGACGCCGTCTACTCGACGTCGGTCCCCGCCGGGACCGTCATCAGCCAGCAGCCGGCGCCGAAGACGACGCTGAAGGAGGGGTCGGTCGTCCACGTCGTGCCGTCGAAGGGCCTCCCGTCGGAGCAGATCCCGTCGCTCGCCGGCGGCCTGACGTGCGACACCGCGGTCCGGCTGCTCGCCGAAGCCCACTTCAAGGCCACCTGCCCGGCGCTGCTGGCGTACACAACAACGGTGCCGTCCGGCCAGATCATCAACTGGTCGTACGACGGCAAGCTCAACGCCACCGTCGCGCCGTACGGGTCGACGATCGCCGTCGCGGTGTCGAAGGGCAAGAAGCCCGTGCCGGTCCCGACGGTCGCCGGCGCGGCGTCGTACACAGCCGCGGCGACAACGATCAAGGCCGCCGGGCTGACGGCGACGCAGGTGCAGGCGTACTCGACAACCGTGCCAGCCGGCCAGGTCATCGGCACGACACCGGCCGCCGGGACGACAGAGCCGCCGGGGACGACCGTCACCGTCCAGGTTTCCCAGGGCCCGCAGATGATCCCGGTGCCCGACGTCACCAAGGACACAGCGGACGCGGCGACGGCGGCCCTGCAGCAGGCCGGGCTGACCGTCGGTCAGATCTACGGGCCGGCCAAGGGCAAGGTGTTCACGACGGTCCCGCTCGCCGGCCAGCCGGTGACGAAGGGCACTGCGGTCAACCTGTACACCCAGTGACCTGCGACCTCTGCGAAGCCGCCCGCATCACGCCGTGGCACGCGGAGGACGACGTCTGCTGGGTGGCCGACTGTGAGATCTGCGACGTGCCGATGGTCGTCTGGAAGCGGCACGGGGCGGAGCCGCCGGCCGAGGACGTGGCGCACATGGTCGCCGAGCTGACCCGGGTGGCCGACCAGCGGTTCGGCCCCGACGGCTGGTCGCTCGACCGGGTGATGCGCCAGATCCCCGACCACTTCCACGCCCACGCCCGCGATCCGCACTGGTGGTCGCGGCTGGTCGACCGCCGCTGACCGAGCCGACCGGGTGAACCGGCTGGCTGGCGGCCGGTCCGGGGGGCGCCGCTACCCTGTGGCCACTGAACGGTCAGGGTCGACCCGGCGACAGGAGCGGACATGGGTGCACTCGACGGGCGGGTGGCGATCATCACCGGGGCCGGTCGCGGCATCGGGCGCGAGCACGCCCTGCTGCTCGCGGCCGAGGGGGCGAAGGTCGTCGTCAACGACCTCGGCGGTCCGGTCGACGGCTCGGGCGACGGCTCGGGCGACGACCGGAGCCCGGCCGAGCAGGTCGTCGCCGAGATCACCGAGGCCGGTGGCGAGGCCATCGCCAACGCCGACGACGTCGCCGACTGGGATGGCGGCAAGCGGCTCGTCGACGCGGCGATCGACGCCTTCGGCGACCTCCACGTCCTGGTGAACAACGCCGGCATCCTGCGCGACCGGGTGCTTGTCAACATGACCGAGGAGGACTGGGACAGCGTCATCCACGTCCACCTGAAAGGGCACTTCGTCCCCACCCGGCACGCCGCCGCCTACTGGCGGGAGAAGAGCAAGGCCGGCGAAGACGTGAAAGCGTCGGTCATCAACACGTCGTCGACGTCCGGCCTGCTCGGCAACCCCGGCCAGAGCAACTACGGCGCGGCCAAGGCCGGCATCGGCGCGTTCACGGTCATTGCCGCCCAGGAGCTCAGCCGCTACGGCGTTCGCGTCAACGCCATCGCCCCGGCCGCCCGGACCCGGATGACCGAGTCGACGCCCGGCCTGTCGGACATCGTCCAGCGCCCCGAACGACGGGTCGCTGTTCGACTTGTGGGACCCGGCGAACATCTCGCCGGTCGTCGGCTACCTGGCCACCGAGGACTGCCCGGCGACCGGGCGGGTCTTCTTCGTCCAGGGCGGGACGGTCCAGACCTTCCAGAACTGGACGATGACCGAGTCGATCGACCGGCCGACCCGCTGGACGGTGACTGACTTGCAAACGGAGATGGGCCGGCTTCTCGGCTGAGCCGGGACCGCCTACTCGGTGATCGCCCGCAGGCGGGCGGCCATCTCCTGGGCGTTGTCGATTGGACCGGACTGGAGGGCCATCAGCTTGGTCATGTCGCCCTCGACGCGGACCTTGCCGGCCATGAACGCCTGCATGCCGGCGCCGGCGTTGCCGTCGACCAGGATGGCCTTGGCGGTGTCGTAGTCGACGGTGACCTTCAGGTCGGCTTCGTCGAGATGGCCTTTGTCGATCTCCAGCTCACCGGCCGACGTGTCGACGTGAGCGTCGAGCGTGCCGTCGCCGAACGGCAGCTCGGTGACGACCAGGTTCATCCGCACCGGAAAGGCGGCCGGCTCGGCCTGGCCGCGGTACTCGGCCCGGATGCGGTGGGCCTCGTCGATCCACTCGTCGCTGAGGAACGGGTACGGCATGGTCGATCGGCTCTCCTTCTCGGCCCCGCCCGGCCCTGGTCGGCAGCCGGCGGTACGTTACCCGCGGCGTCGGTAGCATGCCCTGGCGTGACCGCTCCCCTCCTGCCCGGCGCCGAGCCGTTCTCCGCCACCGGCGGCCCCGACGGCGTGCTCGTGCTGCACGGCTTCACCGGCAGCCCGGCCTCGGTGCGGGGCGTCGCCGAGAAACTGGCCGACGCCGGCCTCACCGTCGAGCTGCCGCGGCTGCCTGGCCACGGCACCGCGGTCGACGATCTCGTGCCCTGCCGCTGGGCCGACTGGACGGCGGCGGCGGAGACCGCGTACCAGGAGCTGGCCGCCCAGAGCGCCCGGGTGGCCGTCGTCGGCCTGTCGATGGGCGGCTCGCTCACCTGCTGGCTGGCCGAGCGCCACCCCGAGATCAGCGGCATCGCCGTCGTCAACCCGCTGGTCGAGCCGCCCGGCGACGAGCTGCGCTCGGCCATCCACGACATGCTCGACGCCGGCGTGCCGATCGCCCCGAGCATCGGCTCCGACATCGCCCAGCCCGGCGTGGCGGAGCTCGGTTACGACGGCACGCCGCTGGCCGCCGCCCTCTCGCTGTTCGAAGGGGTCGAGGACGTCGCGCTGGCCCTCGGCGACATCCGCTGCCCGGTACTGCTGCTCTCGAGCCGCGAGGACCACGTCGTGCCGCCGACCAACGGCGACCTGCTCGCCGCCTCCGTCGCCGGGCCGTGCGAGCGGGTCTGGCTCGAGCGGAGCTACCACGTCGCCACGCTGGACTACGACCGGGACGAGGTCGAGGTCCGGACCGTGTCGTTCGTCATCGGCGTGACCGCCGGGGCCGAGGCGTGAGCGGGCCCGTCGACCGCCGGCCGGGGCGGCTGAGCCGGGACGACGTGGCCCACGTGGCCCGGCTCGCCCGCTTGTCCCTGACCGACGAGGAGCTCGACACCTTCACCGGCCAGCTCGCCCAGGTGCTCGAGCACGCCGACGACGTCGCCGCCCTCGACCTGGCCGGCGTGGCGCCGACCGCCCACCCGTTGCCGGTGCGCAACGTGCTCCGGCCCGACGAGCCGCGGCCGAGCCTCGACCGGGCGGCGGTGCTGGCCGCCGCGCCGGACGTCGAGGACGACCGGTTCCGGGTGCCCCGCATCGTCGGGGAGGCGCCATGAGCGATCCCGTGGCGGGGCCGGCCACGACGATTGCCGCGGCCGTCCGGTCGGGGGAGCGGTCGGCCCGGTCGGTCGTCGAGGCGTCGTTGGCCGCGGTCGCGGCCGGCGACGGCGACGTCCACGCGTTCCTCGAGGTTCTCGCCGACGACGCATTGGCCGCGGCCGACCGGATCGACGCCGCCGTCGCCGCCGGCGAGGACCCCGGGCCGCTGGCCGGCGTGCCGGTCGCGCTGAAGGACAACCTCTGCACCCGGGGCGTGCCGACGACGTGCTCCTCCCGGATCCTCGAGGGCTGGCGCCCGCCGTACGACGCGACGGTCGTCGACCGGCTGCGCGGCGGCCGGCGCGGTCGTCGTCGGCAAGACCAACCTCGACGAGTTCGCCATGGGCTCCTCGACCGAGAACTCCGCGTTCGGGCCGACGCGCAACCCGTGGGACCATCAGCCGGGTGCCCGGCGGCTCCTCGGGCGGGTCGGCCGCCGCGGTCGCGGCCGGGCTTCGTGCCGCTCGCCCTCGGCTCCGACACCGGCGGCTCGATCCGCCAGCCGGCCGCGCTCTGCGGCGTCGTCGGCATGAAGCCGACCTACGGCACCGTCTCCCGCTACGGGCTGATCGCGTTCGCCAGCTCGCTCGACCAGATCGGCCCGTTCGCCGCCACCGTCGCCGACGCCGCGCTGCTGCTCGAGGTGATCGCCGGCCACGACCCGTGCGACTCGCACCTCGCTCGCCGAGCCGGCCCCGGCCGCCTCCGCGATCGCTCGGTGCCGGCGTCGACGGGCTGCGGGTCGGCGTCTGTCGCGGAGCTGCGTCGACGGCGCCGCGCCGCGACGTCGCCGAGCCGGTCGCGCCAGGCCGCCGACGCGCTCGCCGCCGCCGGGGCGACGATCGAGCGAGGTCTCGATCCCCGAGCTGCGCTACGGCCTGTCGGCGTACTACCTGATCGCCCCGGCCGAGGCGTCGTCCAACCTCGCCCGCTACGACGGCGTCCGCTACGGCCTGCGCGTCGACGCCGCCGACGTCGCCGCGATGAACACGCGCCACCCGGACGGCCGGCTTCGGGCCGGAGGTGAAGCGCCGCATCATGCTCGGCACCTACGCCCTGTCGGCCGGCTACTACGACGCCTACTACGGCCAGGCCCAGCGGGTCCGCACGCTCGTCATCGAGCGCCTTCGCCCGCGGCGTACGAGCAGCGTCGACGTGCTGCTCGGCGCCGACCGCCCCGTCGACCGCCTTCCCGCTCGGCGAGCGAGTCGACGACCCGCTGGCGATGTACCTCTCCGACCTCTGCACGATCCCGTCGAACCTGGCCGGCCACCCGGCGATCAGCGTGCCCGTTCGGCACTCGGCGACGACGGCCTGCCGATCGGTGTCCAGGTGCTCGCCCCGGCGCTCGGCGAGGAGCGGCGATGTTCCGGGTCGCCGCGGCCCTCGAGGCAGCGGCGCCGCCGGCGACGCCGGGGCGCCGCGCCGGCCGTCGACGGGGAGGGCGGCGCGATGACCGCGACCGACTGGCATCGGCGCAGGACTGGGAGACCGTCGTCGGGCTCGAGGTGCACTGCGAGCTGCGGACCGCGACGAAGCTGTTCTGCGGCTGCCGCAACGCGTTCGGCGACGAGCCGAACACCAACATCTGCCCGGTCTGCCTCGGGCTGCCCGGCTCGCTGCCGGTGCTGAACGAGCAGGCGGTCGAGCTGGCGATGCGGATCGGCACGGCGCTCAACTGCGACATCCGGCCGTCGATCTTCCACCGGAAGAACTACTTCTATCCGGACATGCCGAAGGACTACCAGATCAGCCAGTACGACGAGCCGATCAACGTCGACGGCTACGCTGGAGCTGCCCGACGGCACCCGGGTCGGCATCGACCGGGCCCACATGGAGGAGGACACCGGCAAGACGACGCACGTCGGCGGCGGGCGGACGGATCCACGAGGCCGACCACTCGCTCGTCGACTACAACCGGGCCGGCGTGCCGCTGGTCGAGATCGTCAGCGAGCCCGACATGCGATCGGCCGCGACAGGCCCGGGCCTACGTCGCCGAGCTGCGGGCTGTCCTCGTCGCCACCGGCGCGTCCGACGGCCGGATGGAGGAGGGCTCGATGCGGGTCGACGCCAACGTGTCGGTCCGGCCGGTCGGGTCCGACGCGTTCGGGACGCGCTGCGAGATCAAGAACCTGAACTCGCTGCGCTCGCTCGCCCGGGCGATCGAGTACGAGGCCGCCCGGCAGGTCGCCCTCCTCGAAGGCGGCGAGCACGGTCGTCCAAGAGACCCGGCACTGGGACGAGGAAGCCGGCCGCACCCGGTCGATGCGCTCGAAGGAAGAGGCGTACGACTACCGCTACTTCCCCGAGCCCGACCTCGTGCCGGTCGCCCCCGACGACGAGTGGCGCGATCGGGTCGCCGGGTCGATCGGGTTGCTGCCGGCGGCTCGCCGGGCCCGATTGGTCGAGCTGCTCGGTGGGTCGCCGACCGGCGCCCAGACGGACCAGATCCTCTCCGCGGTCGACCAGGGGCTCGACGAGCTCGTCGTCGCGGCGACCGGCGCCGGCGCGCCGGCCACGCTGGCGCTCGCCCGGGCGGCCAACGAGGTGGCGACCGACGTCGACGCCGGCCGCACCCTCGACCCGGCGGCCTTCGCCGCCCTCCTCGGCCTGGAGGCCGGTGGCCAGCTGTCGGCCACCCAAGCCAAGGATGTGCTCGGCGACCTGCTCGCCGCCGGTGGTGGCGACCCGGCGGCGATCGCCCGGGACAAGGGGTTCGAGGCCATGTCCGACGACTCGCTCACCGACGTCGTCCGCCAGGTCGTCGACGCCAATCCGGACGAGTGGGCCCGGTTCCGCGACGGCGACGACGACGACCGCAAGAAGCTCGGCGGGTTCTTCACCGGCCAGGTGATGAAGGCGACCGCTGGGAAGGCCAACGGCAAGGCCGTCGCCGCCGAGCTGGAGCGCCTGCGCGGCTGAGCCATGAGCCGGGTGGTGATCGAGCTTCCCGACGACGACGCCAGCGAGCTTGCCGAACGCGCCCGCCGGGAGCGGACCACTCCTGAGCGGCTGGCGGCGGAGGCTGTACGTGCCTACCTCCACCCGCGTCGTCAGCTCAGCTTCGTTGCTTCGGGAGCCAGCGGCACCCACGACACCGCGGCGCGGATCGAAGAGATCCTGCGGGCCGAGCTCCAACCGTGATCGTCGTCGATACCGGCGTTCTCTACGCCGATATCGACGCCGGACACCTCTGGGCCGAGGGGACAGATCGACCCTTTGCGGCGGCCTGGCTCGATCTTATCGTCATACATTCGTGATACGGTACGTCGTGAACGAGATCACGGAGTTGCTGTGGGACGAGCACAACATCTCCCACGTCGCTCGACAGGGCGTGGAAAGCAAAGATCTCAGCGAAGCCGTTTTCAGCGAGGTCGTGGTCTCCGCCCCATGTTGGATCGGCAGCCTCCGGCCGACGGGCCGTATTCGGGAGACGGACGCGGGCCGCGCTCTGGTGGTGTTCCTCGACACGCCGACGACGGACGGGCGGAGTTACGTGCTCATGGCCCGTCCGATGACTCGCAAAGAGGCGCGTGGCTGCCGCGCCATGATCACCAAGGAGGCCGCCGATGACTGAGCGGAGGGCGTACGAGAAGGAAGCCGACGAGTTCGACGGGGCCGAGCATCCCCCCTCGGAGATGACCGGCGCACGGGTCCGCCGGCGCAAGGTGGAGCCGAAGAACGCGCTGGCCGTTCGCTTCGAGGTGGTGGACCTCGACCGTCTACGAGCGCGCGCCGAGGCCGAAGGAGTGGGCGTGACCCAGCTCGTCCGCAATTGGGTGGTGGAGCGTCTCGCCGAGCCCTCCGAGGCCGGTGCTGCTGACGATCTCGTTGAATCGCTACAAAAGAGCCTGCAAGCTGCTCGGGTGCTCAAGCGGTCTCGGGGTCGTAAAGCGAGCTGATGGCGGGACGCTCAGGCCGGCCGTCGCGGTCGGCCGAGATCATCGTCTTTCATCGCTACGTCCGTCTCGGAGTGCTCGACGCCTGCTGTCGTTGCCATGGCCGAGCGACTCGGGTCACGACGCTGGCGTCCATCCGGCTGGTGTATCCCCTATGAGGAGGGCGGCGAATCGTTCCCCGGCACTGGCAACGTCAGCCGGCTCGACCCGTCCCGGCAGGCCACCCGCGGCGATCGCCTGGGCCGACCTCGTGGCGTCACCGACCATCAGTACTCGGATCTCCTGAGCGCACCAATCGCCCAACCCATGGGGAGACCGCCGAAGGTCATCGGCAATCTGTCTGATGTTCCCGACGGTCAGGAGGGAGAACAGGTCCGCCAGGTCCGTGGAGCGCTTTTCGAGGCGTACCCCTTTCCGTCTCGGGATCGCCACCAGCTTCATGGCCACCAACGCGGCCGGCGTCGCCACCCGGCATTGCACCTCGATCCGACGATCGGCAGCCATGTTTGCGCTCAAGATCACCGGACTGGCGCTGTCGAACGCCCAGCGATGGGCGACACAAAAGGCTCGCTCGTTGGCCTCCTCCGGG
The DNA here is from genome assembly GCA_963844575.1 of uncultured Actinomycetota bacterium. GTDB lineage: Bacteria > Actinomycetota > Acidimicrobiia > Acidimicrobiales > RAAP-2 > DASZUK01. The sequence goes on along the minus strand of CAWJOU010000005.1, from coordinate 11,048 downwards.
AGATCGGCTGGGTCCAGATCGATGGCGGCCACATCCTCGACTTCGATGCAGTCGACCTTCCCTCCCCCCGAGAGTGGCTTTGCCAAACCGGCTGCGTCATGGGTGAGGACGAACAGCCGGGAGTGCGGTTCGTCGCGCGTCCGTTCCGTTGCCGTGTCGATGTCATCGGTCACTCGGTAGGCGCCGCCCAGGCGAGTCATCACCGCCAATCCGCCGATCAAGGCGAAGCTCTCAGGACCGATCTCGTCGACGATCGATCTCAGCACCTTGACGAAGCGAGCGGCCCAACCTCCCTCAACCGGGCCATCGAGTATGACCACGTCACCAGACACGGCTGTCCGGTTCCCAGCTGTCGAGGATCTCCCGGCCGCGGGGGTCCTGGGCAAGGTCGAGGGCTACGACCAACTGATCGGCCACCGGGAACTCGTCGCCCTCGAGACCCGACAATCCCCAGGCGAATCGCGAGGGGCAGACCGCCACCCGGGCTGCCGGGACCGCGGCGTCCTCCCCCTGCAACCCGAAGGTGCGCAGCACCTCGCGCAGTGCTCGCCGACTTGGCACGTAGAGGTCGGGAGGGTAATTCACCCCGGCGGCGACGGGAGCCCGATGCCACAGTGCGCCGATCGTCCCCGAGAGTTTAAAAGGACCCTCCTCGGGCGCGACGCTCCGACGCAGGGGCTCCCACCGCGGCGCCCAGACCGCCGCCAACTCCCAGAACAACTCTTTCGCCAAGGGCTTGCGGTCGGCGGCGATCAAGAACCGCCGCTCGAGCTCGGCCAAGATGGCGGACACTCGCCCGTGACTTCTCGCGCCGATCAAGCGGGCGATACGCACCGGTGATGCCGACACGTCGGGTTGCTTCAGCAACGCGACGGCAACGTCCAGTCCCATGGGTGACCAAGGGTCCACCTGTTTCTCGCGCGTCTCCCGCAGCTCTTTGGGGAGGTCGGTGTCGATGAGGACACCGGGCACCGACAACCTGAGGTGCCCGCGTCGGTCGAGCCAGCCGATGCCGGCTTTTCGGAGCACCGCCCGAGCGCCCTCCGAGACCTGGTCGGCTACGACAATGCCGTAGGCGCGGCTCCCGATCTCGCCCTCCAACTGTGCGGCGACGCCGCCGGCGTCGGACTCCCGTACGACTGACCTGGCCTCACCAACGACCTGCCGGCCCCCGACCCGCACGACGAAATCGGCTTGCGAAGGAGCACGTTTGCCGGCGGCGGGTTCGACGACGCCGTCAACTCCGATCGCAGCCAACGCCTTAATCAGGTCTTGAGCGTCCTCTACGCCTCGCTCTACCACGGTCGTAGTTTACCTCGCCGTCACCCGTCACTGATCACTGACGAGAGACGCCACGACTGGAGTGGTGGAATTAGCCCTCGAGGTCGGCCGTCATGTAGCGGTCGATCGCCGGCCCGGCCCACCGGCCGATCTCGGCCAGCGGTGCGGCGACGAGCGGCTCGGTCCGCAGGACGTACCGGCCCCAGGCGAGCCCGACGAGCTGGGCCGAGACGAGCGCGCTGCGCCGAGCCGCGCCGGCTTCGTCCTCGCCGGTGACCCGCGGGATCCGGGACCACACGCGCTCGGCCAGGAACTGGCGAGTGGCGTCGGCGACCGACGACGAGCTGCTCACCGCCTGGGCCATCGCCCGGAACCGGCTGCCCGGCGGGTCGCCGTCCTCCCATTGGGCGAGGAACAGCTCGACGACGACGGCCCCGCTGATCGGACGGTCTGGACCGCCCGTCGATGGTGCGCCGTCTGTCTTGTGATCGCCCTGCGTCGGGCGGCCGTCTCCCGACGCCGGGCGGCCGCCGGCCGCCCGGGCCGACGTCGCCGCCTCCACCTGCTCCTTGATGGCCCGGGGATCGGCCGGCAGGTCGAGGGCGGCGACGAACAGCGCGGCCTTGCCGTCGAAGTAGTGGTGGACGAGCGACGGGTCGACGCTGGCGTCTCGGGCGATGCCTCGCAGGCTCGCCCCCTCGTAGCCGCGCTCGGTGAAGGCGGCGCGGGCGGCGTCGACGATCTCCGATCGGGTGTCGCGGTGGCCGGGGCGCCGGCCGACCGGCGTCATCTCGATCCTGGTGTCATCTCGGGCTCCGGCGTTCACAAACGGCGAGCGCCGTGTTAGAACTCATCAGTGATGAATAGTAGCGGTAGCGCCGGCCCTGGGGCGTCGGGGATGTCGGGGCCGCCGCGACCGGCTCGGACGCGGGGACCGCAGTGACGGCGTCCGAGGCCATGGCGGCGACGGCGAACCGCCCGGCCGGTCCCGGCCAGGACGCCGAGATCGGGGCGCTCGGCCGGCTCGCCGGCTGGTCGTACGACCACCGCCGACGGGTGCTCCTCGGCTGGGTGGTGCTGCTGATCGTCGCCATCGCCGTCAGTCAACTGGTCGGAACGCACTTCCAGGACAAGTTCTCGGCCGGCAACACGCCGTCGCAGCGGGCCGAGGAGATCCTCCAGGCCCGGTTCCCGGGGCAGGCCGGTGACGCCGCCCAGGTCGTCTTCGATACGACCGCGCCGGTGGCGGCCCCGGCCAACCAGATCGCCATCGCCGACCTGGCGGCGCAGCTCCGCCGGCTGCCGCACGTTGCCTCGGTGACCGCGCCGGTCGGGGGGGCCGGTCGGGCCCAGGTTGCCCGGGACGGCCACATCGCGTACGCGACGGTGCAGTTCGACGAGCAGACCGACGTGCTGCCGAAGGCCGCGGTCCAGCGGGTGGTCGACGCGGCCGAGGCGGCCCGGCACGCCGGGTTCGACGTGCAGCTCGGCGGGACACCGATCGGTCTCGTCGTCACGGCCGCGCCGGGCCCGAGCGAGGGGATCGGGGTGACCGCGGCGATGCTGATCATGCTGATCGCCTTCGGCTCGGTGGTGGCGATGGGCCTGCCGATCCTCACCGCGCTGTTCGGCCTGCTGGTCGGCGTCTCGGTGCTCGAGCTGCTCACCCACGTGCTCGTCGTGCCGACGTTCTCGCCGGAGATGGCCGTGATGATCGGGTTGGGCGTCGGCATCGACTACGCCCTCTTCGTCGTCACCCGGTTCCGCCAGGAGCTGGCGGCCGGTCGTGGGCCGCGGCCGGCAGTGATCGTGACGCTGGCGACGGCCGGCCGGGCGGTGCTGTTCGCCGGCTCGACGGTCGTCATCTCGCTGCTCGGCCTCTTCCTCATCGGCCAGCCGTACATGATCGGCGTGGCCACCGCGTCGATCGTCGCCGTCCTCTTCGTCATGCTCTCGGCCCTCACGCTCCTCCCGGCGCTGCTCGGCTTCGCCGGGCCGGCCATCGACCGGCTCGGCGTCCCGTTCCTTCGTCAGCGCGGCCTCCCGACCGGCCGGGGGTTCTGGTTCCGGTGGAGCCGGACGGTGCAGCGGCGGGCGTGGCTGACGGGGGCAGCGGCGGTCGTTGTGCTCGTCACGCTGGCCGTGCCGATGTTCTCGATGCGGCTGGCGTTCACCGACGCCGGCAACAACCCGACGTCGCTCACCACCCGCCAGGCCTACGACCTGTTGGCCGAGGGGTTCGGGCCGGGCTTCAACGGCCCGCTCGTCGTCGCGGTGGCCATGGACGGCCCGTCGTCGGTGCCGGTCGTCGATCGGCTGGCCACCGCGCTGCGCTCGACGCCGGGCGTGGCCGAGGTGGCGCCACCACGGTTCGACGGGACCGACCGCGGGGCGGTCGTCGTCGCCGTGCCGACGACGTCACCCCAGTCCGCGGCCACTCAGCGGCTGGTCGGCCGGCTGCGGACGGAGGTCGTCCCCGGTGTCGTCGGTGACACCGGCGTCATCGCCGAGGTCGGCGGGGAGACGGCGGCCGGGGTCGACGCGGCGGCGTTCCTGTCCGGCCGGATGTACTGGGTCGTCGGTGCGGTCATCGTGCTGGCCATCCTGCTGCTGATGGCCGTCTTCCGTTCGGTCGTCATCCCGCTGAAGGCGGCCGTCATGAACCTGTTGTCGGTCGGCGCGGCCTACGGCGTCATCGTCGCGGTCTTCCAGTGGGGCTGGCTCGGCGGCCTGTTCGGCATCGGCCACACCGGGCCGATCGACCCGTGGATCCCGATCACGATGTTCACGATCCTCTTCGGCCTGTCGATGGACTATGAGGTCTTCCTCCTCTCCCGCATCCGTGAGGAGTGGCTGCGGACCGGCGACAGCTCGTTGGCCGTCGCCGACGGCCTGGCCGGCACGGCCCGGGTCATCACGGCCGCCGCCGCGGTGATGGTGCTCGTCTTCGCCTCGTTCGTCGTCAACGACCCGCTGCACGTCCTGAAGGTGTTCGGCCTCGGGATGGCGGCGGCTGTGCTCATCGACGCCACGGTGGTGCGGATGGTGCTCGTGCCGTCGGTGATGGAGCTGCTCGGGAAGGCGAATTGGTGGATGCCGCGGTGGCTCGACCGGGTCGTTCCCCATATGGGGACGGAGGTCGACCCGACTACGCTGCGGCCATGAGCGACGTGCCCCGCCCCCCGGTCGAGGCGCCGTCACCGAGCGTGGCGGCCGAGCGACCGGGCATGAAGCCCCGCAGCTACGAAGTGACCGACGGGCCGGCCAAGGCCCCGGCCCGGGCGATGCTGCGGGCGGTCGGGATGACCGACGACGACTGGGACAAGCCCCAGGTCGGCGTGGCGTCGAGCTGGAACGAGGTCACGCCGTGCAACCTGCCGCTGGACCGGCTGGCCAAGCGGGCGAAGGCGGGCGTCGTCGCGGCCGGCGGGTTCCCGTTCGAGTTCGTCACGATCGCCGTCTCCGACGGCATCTCGATGGGCCACGAAGGGATGCGGGCGTCGCTCGTCAGCCGGGAGGTCATCGCCGACTCCGTCGAGACGGTCATGCATGCCGAACGGTTCGACGCGCTCGTGACGTTCGCCGGCTGCGACAAGTCGCTGCCCGGGATGCTGATGGCCGCCGCCCGGCTCAACCTGCCGAGCGTCTTCCTCTACGGCGGCTCGATCCTGCCCGGCCGCCTCGGCGACCGGGCGCTCGACATCGTCAGCGTCTTCGAGGCCGTCGGCGCCCACGCGGTCGACGCGCTGAGCGACGAAGAGCTCAGCCTGATCGAGCACAACGCCTGCCCGACCGAGGGGTCGTGCGCCGGCATGTTCACCGCCAACACGATGGCGTCGGTGGCCGAGGCGATCGGGATGTCGCTGCCCGGCAGCTCCAGCCCGCCGGCCGTCGACCGGCGGCGCGACGACTTCGCCTACGAGTCCGGCCGGGCGGTTATCGAGCTGCTGGCGGCCGGGATCCGGCCCCGCCAGATCATGACGAAAGAGGCGTTCGAGAACGCCATCGCCATCGTCATGGCCACGGGTGGCTCGACCAACGCGGTGCTCCACCTGATGGCCATCGCCCACGAGGCCCGGGTCCCGCTCGAGCTCGACGACTTCAACCGAGTAGCTGCCCGCGTCCCGCACCTGGCCGACACGAAGCCGCACGGTAAGTTCCACATGGCCGACGTCGACCGGATCGGCGGCATCCCGGTCGTCATGCGCGAGCTGCTCGACGCCGGCCTACTGCACGGCGACTGCCTGACCGTCACCGGGCGGACGGTGGCCGAGAACCTGGCCGCGCTCGACCCACCGGCGCCCGACGGCACCGTCGTCCACGCCCTGACCGACCCGATCCACGCGTCCGGCGGGTTGGCCATCCTCTCCGGCTCGCTCGCCCCGAAGGGGTCGGTGGTCAAGGTGGCCGGCCTCGACAACCTGCACTTCGACGGGACTGCCCGCGTCTTCGACGGCGAGCCGGTGGCCATGGAGGCCATCCTGGCCGGCGCCATCGAGCCGGGGACCGTCCTCGTCATCCGCTACGAGGGGCCGAAGGGCGGTCCGGGGATGCGCGAGATGCTCGCCGTCACCGGCGCGATGAAGGGGGCGGGGCGGGGTGGGGACTGCGCGCTCGTCACCGACGGCCGGTTCTCCGGCGGCACCCACGGCTTCTGTGTCGGCCACGTCGCCCCGGAGGCCGTCGACGGCGGCCCGATCGCCCTCGTCGCCGACGGCGACCGCATCGTCATCGACGTCGAGTCCCACCGGATCGACCTGCTCGTCGACGACGCGGAGCTGGACCGCCGGCGGGCCGCGCTCAAGCCGTTCGAGCCCCGGTACACGACCGGCGTCCTGGCCAAGTACGCCCGGCTCGTCACCGGGGCCGACCGGGGAGCGATCACCGAGCCCTGACCGGCGGTCGGAGGGTCGGGCCGCCAGCGGCGAGCCCGCGGGTGCGCCATTGGCGGCCAGGGGGGTTGTCGCCTGGGGGGTTGTAGACAGGGCCCGGGCATGGCACAATGACGGGACCATGACTGCCGGAGCCGCCTTCCAGACCATCCTGGTACTCGTCTCGTAACGCACGGCACAGCCCGCCGTGCGTTCGCCGACCTCCCCATGGGGAGGTCGTTTCAATTTCCGGCCCGGTCCCGACCGGGCGCCACGAAAGGTCCGAGAACATGAGCGCAGAGAAGCTGACCGGGGCCCAAGCCCTCATCAGGAGCCTCGAGCAACAGCGGGTCGAGGTGATGTTCGGCCTGCCCGGCGGGGCGATCCTGCCGGTCTACGACCCGATCCTCGACTCGTCGATCCGCCACGTCCTCGTCCGCCACGAGCAGGGCGCCGGCCACATGGCGGAGGGGTACGCCATGGTCACCGGCCGGCCCGGCGTGGCGATGGTCACGAGCGGCCCGGGAGCGACGAACATCGTGACGCCGCTGTCGAACGCCTACATGGACTCGACGCCGCTGGTCGTCGTCTCCGGCCAGGTGGCGACCGGGGCCATCGGCACCGACGCCTTCCAGGAGTGCGACATCACCGGCGTGACGATGGGCATAACGAAGCACAACTGGCTGATCAAGGACGCGGCCGACATCCCGCGGACGGTCGCCGCGGCGTTCCACGTTGCCACCACCGGCCGGCCCGGCCCGGTTCTCATCGACGTGCCGAAGGACGTCTCGAACGCCACGATGGACTGGTACTGGCCGACGTCGGTCGACGAGCTCGACCTGCCCGGCTACCACCCGGTGACCGAGGGCGACCCGGCCCTGGTGCGGCGGGCCGCCGAGCTGATCACCGCGGCCGAGCGACCGGTCATCTATGCCGGCGGCGGCATCTTGAAGGCCCGGGCGGCCGACGCGCTGCGAGCGCTGGCCGAGCGCACGGGCATCCCGGTCGTGACGACGCTGATGGCCCGGGGCGCCTTCCCCGATTCGCACCCGCTCTGCCTCGGCATGCCGGGTATGCACGGCAACTACACCGCGGTGACGGCGATGCAGCGGTCCGATCTGCTGATCGCCCTCGGCTCGCGGTTCGACGACCGGGTCACCGGCCACATCGCGTCGTTCGCGCCGGGCGCGAAGGTCGTCCACGTCGACATCGACCCGGCCGAGCTCGGCAAGGTCCGCCGGCCGGACGTCGGCATCGCCGGCGACTGCCGGCTCGTCATCGAGGAGCTGTTGCAGGCGCTGGCTGCCTCGGGCTCCGACACCGGCGCATCGCCCGCCGCCGACCCGACGTCGCTCGGCGGGGCGCCCCTGGCGCGGTCCGGCGGGGCGCCCCTGGCGCGGTGGTGGGACCAGCTCCACCGCTGGCAGGCCGAGTTCCCGCTGCACTACGAGCCGGCCGTCGACGGTGGCCCGATCAAGCCGGAGATGGTCGTCGAGACCCTCCGGGACCTCTCGCCGGAGGACACGATCGTCGCCGCCGGGGTCGGGCAGCACCAGATGTGGGCATCGCAGTACTGGCGGTTCGACCACCCGTACACGTGGGTCAACTCCGGCGGGGCCGGGACGATGGGCTTCTCGGTGCCGGCGGCCATCGGGGCCAAGGTCGGGCGACCGGACCGGACGGTCTGGGGGATCGACGGCGACGGCTGCTTCCAGATGACCGCCCAAGAGCTGGTGACGGCGACGGCGGAGAAGATCCCGGTGAAGATCGCCATCTTGAACAACGCCTACCTCGGCATGGTCCGCCAGTGGCAGGAGATGTTCTACGAAGAGCGGTACTCCGAGGTCTACCTCTCGCCGGACCTGCCGGACTACGTCAAGTGGGCCGAGGCGATGGGCTGCGTCGGCATCCGGGCGGAGTCGCCCGAGGAGGTCGCTCCGGCCATCGAGAAGGCCAACAGCGTCGACGACCGCCCAGTCGTCGTCGACTTCCGGACCGACGCCTTCGAGAAGGTGTTCCCGATGGTCCCCGCCGGCGCCTCGAACGACGCCATCGTCGTCCACCCGGCCCAGCAGGCCATCGTCGAGCAGGCCATCGTCGAACAGGGTGGCGGCCGATGAGCCCCGCCGGCCCCGCCTCCCTCACCGCCCTGCCGACCGCGCCGCGTCACCACATCCTGTCGGTGCTCGTCGAGAACAAGGCCGGCGTCCTCGCCCGGGTGGCCGGCCTGTTCTCCCGTCGCGGCTTCAACATCTTCTCGCTCGCCGTCGCCCCGACCGACGACGACGAGCGGTTCAGCCGGATCACGATCGTCGTCGACGTCGAGTCGGCGCCGCTCGAGCAGATCATCCAGCAGCTCGACAAGCTGATCAACGTCGTCGCCATCTCCCACCTCGCCCCGGCCGATGCGGTCCAGCGGGAGCTGCTCATCGCCACCGTGGCCGCCGGCCCGACGGAGCGGTCCCAGGTCATCCAGCTCGTCGGCGTCTTCGGTGGCGAGGTCGTCGACGTCGGTTCCGACCGGCTGACGGTCATGCTGGCCGGCCGGCCAGAGAAGATCGACGACTTCGAGGGGCTCCTCGAGACGTACGACGTCGTCGAGTACCAACGGACCGGGCGTGTCGCCCTGCCTAAGCTGGAGCGCCAGTCCGACCGACCCCAGTCCGACCGACCCCTGCCCACGGCGGCCGGCGACGCCGGCTGAGCCGGCCGAACCCGAACGAGCCCGAACGAGCCCGACAAACCCCGAACGAAAGAGACAACGGAGACATCATGGCCACGCTGTACTACGAGTCCGACGCCGACCCGGGGCTGATCCAGGGGCGGAAGGTCGCCATCTTGGGCTACGGCTCCCAGGGGCACGCCCACGCGCTCAATCTCTCGGAGTCCGGCGTCGACGTCCGCGTCGGCCTGCGCGACGGGTCGGGCTCGAAGAAGAAGGCCGAGGAGGCCGGGCTGCGGGTGCTGTCGATCGCGGAGGCCGCGACGGAGGCCGACGTCATCATGATCCTCCTGCCGGACACCCAGCAGAAGGCCGTCTACGACGCCGAGATCGCCCCGAACCTGAAGGAGGGCGACGCCCTCTTCTTCGCCCACGGCTTCAACATCCGCTACGGCCAGATCGTCCCGCCGGCCGGCGTCGACGTGGCGATGGTCGCGCCGAAGAGCCCCGGCCACCTCGTCCGTCGGACCTACACCGAGGGCGGCGGCGTGCCGTCGCTGATCGCGGTCGAACAGGACGCCAGCGGCAAGGCCCACGACCTCGCCCTCTCGTACGCCCACGCCCTCGGCGCTACCCGGGCCGGCGTCCTCGACACGACGTTCAAGGAGGAGACCGAGACCGACCTCTTCGGTGAGCAGGCTGTGCTCTGCGGCGGCGTGACGTCCTTGGTCAAGGCCGGCTTCGACACCCTCGTCGAGGCCGGGTACCAGCCGGAGTCGGCCTACTTCGAGTGCCTGCACGAGCTGAAGCTGATCGTCGACCTCATGTACGAGCAGGGGATCGCCGGCATGCGGTACTCGATCTCGACGACCGCCGAGTACGGCGACATGACCCGCGGCCCGCGCCTGATCGACCAGCACGTCCGCGACGAGATGCGCCAGATCCTCACCGACATCCAGGACGGGTCGTTCGCCGACGAGTGGATCGCCGAGAACGAGGCCGGTTTGCCGAACTACCACCAGCTCCAGGAAGAGGGCAAGGCCCACCCGATCGAGAAGGTCGGCGCCGAGCTGCGGGGGATGATGCCGTTCATCTCGGCCGGCAAGACCCGCGTCCAGGACGCGTCCTGGCGGTTAGCAGCCGCCCCCGCCCCGTCGGTCCGGCTCGAGCGCCGCTCAGCCAGCCGGCCGAGCGACCCGGGCGGTCGTCGCCCGGATGAGCTCGACGCAGGCGTCTGGCTGGTCCCACGTCATCGTGTGGCCGCAGTCGGCGACGGTGACCCAGTCGGCGTGGGCCGGGAGGAGCGACCGCTCCTGGCTGGAGCCCGGCGGCAGCGTGCGGTCGGCGTCGCCGAAGGCGACGGTCACCGGCACGTCGGGTTGGATCCGGCCGCCCCGGTCGAAGCGGTCGTCGCAGGCCGCCCGATCACAGGCGCCGTAGCCGCGGGCCTGTCGTAGCGCCCGGCCGGCCGCCGTGAACTGGGCCCGCGTGGCCCGTTCGGGGTGGGCGACGTTCTTGCGCAGACCGAGCTGGCGGACGAAACGGAGCCGGGCGAGCAGCGGGACGAACGGGTCGACGACGGCGAGGACGTGGTGGAGAAGGACCTCCTCGCGCTCGAGGGGGATCGTCGCGCCGTCCCGCCACAGCCCGGCCGGGGCGAACGCGGTCACGCTGGCCGCCGGGCATCCGGCGGCCGGACCGAGGGCGGCCATCTCGAGGACGACCCAACCGCCGAGCGACAGGCCGACCAGGTGCGCCGGACCGTCGATACCCCGCCGCCCGAGCTCGTGGGCCACCGAGGCGGCGAGCCGTTCGGGCTGGGCCTCCGCCGCGGTGAGACCGACCGCCCCGGGGCCGTGGCCGGGCAGGTCGATCGCGGTGACCCGGTAGTCGCGCTCGAGCGCCGGACGCAGGTTGTCCCAATAGCTGCTGGCGCTGCCGAGGCCGTGGACGAGGACGAGATCGGGCGGGGCCGAACGGGCCTCAGGCAGAGAGCGCCCCGACGACGTGGTTGACGCAGGCGCAGAGGGCGGCGACGTCGTCGGGGTCGATCGCCGGGAACATGGCGACGCGGAGCTGGTTGCGACCGAGCTTGCGGTACGGCTCGGTATCGACGACGCCGTTGGCCCGGAGCACCTTGGCGACGATGGCCGCGTCGACCGCGTCGACGAAGTCGATCGTCCCGACGACGTGGCTGCGGTCGGCCGGGTTCTCGACGAACGGGCGGGCGAAGT